>CAVXES010000001.1:0-389512 GCA_963760925.1 uncultured archaeon
AAACCTTTTTTCAAGCGTTATGACAAAAAACGCCGAGCGCCAAAGGAACAATACTTAGACTTTATGATTAGTCATTTCCGCTTAGAAATGGCACTAAAACTTTCTATGTCTAAAGACTTAGGAACCCGCCCAGTTGAATTAACATGGCTAACAGTGCAAGACGTTGATTTAACCACAGGAACAACAAGCATAACAGGGGCGAAACACACGGTAGGCAGAGAGAGAAAACTTACGCCTAAAACCCTTGAACTCTTAAAAGGTCTACATACAAAAACACAACTTTAGCTCTAAGGATAGAGTTGTTCAATATAAAAGTCGATAATTTTGCATGCGATTATAGAAACGCCAGAAACCTATTAGCAAACGATTACAACATGCCCGAACTCAAACAAATCTGTCTATATGACTTCAGACGCTTCCACGGAGACAAGAATTTACCACCTGACAAATGGAAAAAGTCTTAGAGGTAAAGCAAGCATTAGGGCATAAAGACTTACGTAGTGTAGAAAAATACATCACAATGGACGCTAATATAACGTGGATACCCGTGAAAATGCATCTACAGACGAAGAGATACAGCAAGCCATCAAAGATGATTGTGTCCTAGTAGGACATGAAAATGGTGTATGGTATTTCAAAAAAATCGCTTAACCTTTTAATTCTCACATAAATTGTGGAAAGATTTTTTAAAATGTATCAAAGCATTGGTTGTATGAGAGGTAAACAAGTTGAGGAATATTAAAGCCATAATCTTGTTCTCCTCTGTATGTACGGCTTTCATTGTGCTTGGTTTATTAGTTGCTCTTTGGTTGCCTGAAAATATTTACATTAACGTCAATGGCAACACAACTGAAAATGCAACAACATTTCAGGTATCAATCCAGATTTCTCGAAATCGTTAATGGATTAGTTACCGCTACAGGAATAATAAATTGCCTGGGGTTCAGTGGAACAATAGTAGGCATTTTATTCCACGAAATTTTAAAAGATGATGCAAGAAAAACCCAGAATTATCTGAGAGAAACCACAAACTTAGACGTATTCTATTTGAGTCAGTTTTGTTCATATTTCCGTTAATTTTACTCTCTGATTTTTTTGCATATTATTTTATTTTAACAGGTAATAGCAAAGATGCCTTTGTAACAGCTCTTGTGATTGTACTTAATGGCTTTTTAGCTGCCCTTCTTATCTTGATGGGCATTTTTTTCATAATTGCACTTCTTTTTGACGAACATACGAAAAGGCTTAATTCACAAAAGCCACCTCAACGAGTAACCTGCCAAACAAGCTCTGACCACTTTACATCAGTGAAAGGAGCCAACAAGACCATGAGTATACCAATTCATAAGCTAAAAATTAGTGTAGAGGCACCCAAGATAGCAACCGTAGGTGTGAATGCAAAATACCATTACAAAGTAGTGAATATCGGTAATACAACCTTCAATGGAAAAGTTCAAGTGATGCTTTCATGGAACGGGGTCACAACGCGTATCAACCGCTTATAATTCAAAACCTTCCACCTAATTCAACTATTTGAGATTAGAATAAAATATATTCAAGCACCGCTGATAGCGGGTTATACTTGGTTTACCATAACAGGAGCGGTAGCCTCGGATGGAAACCCCATTGAAATATCAAATAGTGGCGGAAACATTTTGTTTCCTTTTCCCATTGTTGGAGAACAGCAGTTGGTTCAGCCCTTATATGCTATGCGAGCGCGGAGCAATGAGGAAGTAATATCTAAATATGCCCTACTAGTTGCAGCGATTTCTCTTTCAATTGTTGCTACTTTTCAGGTAATTGATTGGGTTATTCGCTTTTTCTTTAATATTTAGTTGGTTTTAACTAACACTATAAAAGAAATTTGGAAGTTTGATATATTAAGGGTCCCTTAGAAAGACAACCAGTTACATGTTTGAGCTGTTAACACATGGTAATAACTTCCATGTATGAAAAACATCCAGTGTTTACGCCTCCACCAGATGAGAACGTAAAAATCTGGCGATATATGGATTTTACAAAATTTTTTTCTTTTATCGACAAAAAAGCACTATTTTTCACGAGAATAGACCAGTTAGAGGACAAATTTGAAGGTAGGTTCACAAAATTTTTCTTTAATTCAGAACTTGAGGAAAAGCAACCCCTGAGATTTAAAGAAAAAATTTAGTCAAATTAGGCATAACTACTCACAATTTAATGAAAAAGATAGGCTCACTATGGCTGTGAATTGTTGGCACATGAATGAACACGAATCCGCTGCCATGTGGAAATTATACTTAAAAAGCGATGAAGGAATTGCTGTTCAATCTACATATAACAAACTACTAAATTCAATGCACGATTCTAACGATTTCATGTTGTTAGTAGGAGCGGTAAATTATATTGATTATAATAAAGAGGTAATTCCGTTTGGAAATGCATTTTACCCCTATATTCATAAAAGAAAAAGTTTTGAGCATGAGCGTGAATTAAGAGCAGTCATTACTCCAAGTAAGATATTAACAAAGCCTGATGGAACAAAAACCAAGATATTACAGTTAAACCGTTACCAAGAAAGGGGTAAACATTCCTGTTGATATAGACAGTTTAGTTGAGAAGATTTATGTTTCTCCTACCTGCGAGAAATGGTTTAAAGAAATAGTTAAGTCATTATTGAAGACTTATAACGTTAAAAAGCCAGTAATCAAATCTTCTCTATCAGACGACCCACTACTTTAGGATAAAACCGTCATTGCTTCGCGCCCGCTTCGCTGGGCGCTCGCTTGCCCTTGCCGTACGTTGCGCAAGGGCCAAACGGCGTTTACAAAAGCGCATAAATCTTATAAACGAAGCATAGACAAAAGAGCACTATCTGCAAACTCAATACTTCGGAGCACTATCTCATGAGCTTCTACGGCAGAAGGCGATACTACAGGCGAAGTGATCCTGCGAAATTTGAAAAAGCAGTAGAAATGCGCAATAATCCAACACGTGCTGAAGCAAAGATGTACAGTATACTTTACTCAGATGTTGTTCCTAAATTTCCAGAGCATAAATTTTACAGACAATCAGTGAAATTTGGTTACATTTTGGATTTTTATTGTCCAACCCTACACTTGGGAATTGAAAGTCGATGGAGTTGTGCACAGTAATCAGCGAGAATATGATTCACACAGGGATAATATCCTAGCAAACCACGGCATTCACATTTTTAGATTTAGTAACGATGATGTCCTCTAATAATTCTCAAGCAGTTGCTTCCGATATTTGTCAACTTGTTGAAACACGCGCACGCCATAGAGGTTTTTTTACAGCGCCTGAATATCCGACAAATATTGTTCAAAACTCGTCAACAGCTACCACTCTTCAACGGAAAAGAGCATGTTTCATAGCAACCGCTGCATATGGCACACCATCAGCAAAGGAAATAGCAGTCCTGAGGAACTTTCGGGATTCTAATCTTGAAAAAAATTTACTCGGAAAACATTTGGTTATATTATACTACACTACGAGCCCTCCACTTGCAAATATTATTGCGAAAAGCGAAAGAATGAAAAAATTTGTTAGAGCAAGTTTAGAGCCACTTATTCGCTTTTTGGAATTGAAGTATAAATAAAAATGTTATACGTCGATTTCTTCGTTCTCCCCAAGTCATCCTCAGGAATAAAGCGCTATTTGCATTGAATTCAAGAAATTGTGTAGATAGCCGCTGAGAAAAGAGGTATGTGACGAAGAACTCGCCATGACCTCTATCTCTTTTGAAATCAAAGAGTCCAACATGGAGTAAACCCAAGCAAATCCTCAGATAGTTTAACCGCATGAAAGTCAATAATATGTGCAGGCTGACCAAGCCATTACGTTCAATAAACTCGGTACAGATAGCACCGACCTTTATTTTGCTCCATTGGCGCTCAATACGCCTTCTTTGTTGTCGAATCATTTATCCGCAGTCTCCTTGACATTCGCCTTCATGCGCTATTTCCCAAAGCGGTGTCCCATCATCTGTCGAACATGCGTAGGATTTCGCCCTTTCGAGTAAGCAACAGCTTTGCTTCGCCCAAGTACCGTAGATGAACGAGCTCAGAGTTGCAGATTGGGCATTTGTGTTGAATTCCAACGTCTTTTTCACCGTTGATTATCTCCATTTTTCTGTAAGAGCAAGCACCAAACCACGTTGTTGCATGTGATTTTTTGGTGCCTCTGCGAACCGAACAGTGGTTTAACTGATACCAGCAAGTGCC
The DNA here is from genome assembly GCA_963760925.1 of uncultured archaeon. GTDB lineage: Archaea > Thermoproteota > Bathyarchaeia > Bathyarchaeales > Bathycorpusculaceae > Bathycorpusculum. The sequence continues at coordinate 4,221 of CAVXES010000001.1, forward strand.
GCCGACAGTTTTTCGTTTGTCTAAGACTTTGACAATCCAGCCGTCATTCTTGTTTTCTCTTCGTGTAACGCCTTCGAAGCCTTTGCAGGCGTAGCAGTCGCCGCCTTTGCATTTTCGGCAAACACCATAACCTTCACCACCAACAAAGCCGAGAATGTGAAAGTGGGGACTCCATCGCCACCCAAAGGGAACACCTTTGATTTTTGCTTCTTTGCGGCTGGCATAGCGGAAGCCGTGAAAGATTATGGAGCCACCGATTATGCCACGATTCGCCAAGAGCTCGAACAAGTTTTTTGCGCAAGCATTCGAGACTTAATCCGTAATCTTCGCTCCTAACACTGGCAACAATGTGTTCAACTGGGGAACCCAAACGGTTAGAAGCTACTTTTAGGCGTGCTTCCATTCGGTAAGCTTCACGAACTGCCCAACCATACTTATAGCAAACTGGACAGTGGGTTTATCGCAAGAGTGGTAGATTGGTTTAACGAAAACGGCATTTTCTATTAAGCTCTCGTCAAAGAAGCGAGCTTGATTGTGTGCTTGTAGTTTAGGCAACCCATGTATTTGTTAAATGTTCCGCATTTGTGGCTTGTCTGTTTTCCATGACCGACAAGTTCATACTCGCCATAGCTCCAGAATTCATTCTTAACTTCTGTGGAGATTGATTGGCAATTTAGTTCTTGGTTAGTTATCGAAATCATGTTTCATCGAAACGGATATGTAGCTACTAATCATATTCTCGGTTGTGTAGCTACAATGTCGAGCAAAAAAGACCATGAAATGATGGACAATTGGGATAGTTGCTTACGTTTAGTAAAACAAAGTAGTGCGAAGGGAATTAGTGCACAAGACCTTGCAAAGAAACTTGGTAAACATAGAAGCACAATTCACAGTTATTTAACCAGTCTTGAACTAAGAGGACAAGTTGAAAGTAAACATGGACTATGGTATCCACAGGGAGCTAGTTGAGAAAACTCCAATTTCAAAGGAAACTTCAACTGAGAAAGAAATTATAATAAAGCTACCTTCACCCAAAAGTGAGGTTAATCGAATGATTTTATTAGAAAATGCTGCTCGCTTTTCTATAGTCGTAAAGATAACATTTACAGAACGTCAATTAATAGAATAGAGGAAGAACTAGGACAATTAGAATTATAGGGAAAAATGTAGATGACCTTGAACTCCAAAAAATTGCCGAAGTTGTTAGGGAAGTTACTGAAAGTAGTTATAGAAAATGGTTCAAGAACCTTTTTAAAAAATCCAAAATAGCTCAGAGTAAAGCCATGACAACAGACGAGTAGATATAACGAAGTGCTTTAGAATTTTTTTAGAGTGAAATGATGGATGCGAGCAACCACAAGGGTTGCCGCCGACTAAGGCACATTTATTTCTTAGGAGAATAGAGATTATCAGGTTTGCAAGTAAATTATATATCTCCATGAGTTACTAGGCATTAATTATGGATAGATTGGTTAGGTATCTTTTATGCTCAGCTGTAATATTAGCTGTATCTAGTCTTTCAATAATTGAACTCTCACATGCCCAAACGATACCTAAGCCATCCGTTCCACAATTTACCATAAACTACGTTCAGTATTCATATGAAATTGCGCCCACTTATACCACAGACCCCTATACTGGACAAACAGAAATGACTCGTCCCGGCAACACTGTTACTGTTAAGAACATTGAGATAGTCATCCATAATCAAGCCTTCTCGCCCCATCAAAGCGCAGATGGCAACTATACTCAACTCTGTTATTATGTTCGAGCAAAAGGGCACTATGAACAATGGATAACTGATAACATTAAAGAAGGCGGTAATGTCCTCGATTACAACAACTCATTACAAATACCTGCGTCTAGTTCAGGCGATACCATCCTTACTTTTCCGCTAAATCATTGGAGTATAAAACCAGATGGTCAAATCGATTTTCAGGTTAAAGCGGTTGTAGCAAATTTCTACACGGTCTATTCATATGACTACTGGAGACCCGATTACGTTACTTCCGAAGTCGTATCAGAAGGCGACTGGAGCAGTACACAAATATTCACTGTACCAAGCACCTCAAGTTCAACCTCTCCCACGCCCACTGTTCCTGAGTTTCCCTTTCTTGCAATCTTTTACTTGTTTGTAGTTATACCGCTGATGACAATTGTTGTAAAGAAGAGGATTTGTCTAAAAGCTTATAACTAGAAACATTCAATATCAGTCGTTTAATCTCGAAAAATTACTTTGCCCTAAGGCTGAAATATTGAAGTGCCAAAACCAGCTAGATTACATGTAATCCATGTAAAATATGCACTATAATGACAATGTAGAACGTTAGTGCTAAACCCAAATGAACTAAACGGTTAGTTGGTGGGCTAAAAATTCGTATTAAACGATATCTAAGTGCAAGTCCAGTTCCCACAAGTAAGAGTATTCCAAAATACAAAGCTAAGCCAGTCCCCAACTGTGGGTAAAAATCTGCGGGTCGACCTAATTGACCTGCAAAATGCAATGATACTAATAAAAACGCAATTAAATTTCCAAAAATATGGAATCTTAAAAATGTCTTATATTTTGTAGGATATCGGCGTTTAAGAACTGAAAATAAAATTACCGCGAAGGCTATGTAAAGTGTGCCAGTAAACGCGATATAGTGAATTATTCTAAAAGGTCCAATGGTTGCTGCGAAACTAAACCAACGGTTATAATATGCAAACATCAAAAAACATGTAAGTACAAGGAGGACTGCTACAATGGAAATCTCTAATTTTTGCGAAAGTTTAGTTTCCAAAACTTCTCTATCCCGCTATTAAGAGTTGATGCCTTTTCCTTTTATATTTTTAGTTACTCCGATTCTCGCCCCATTTACATTTTCTTAGATGAAACTGATAAAATGCATTACGAAGTCATGAAAATGTTGAAAATAAATTCCTTTTTTAGGGGCGAAGGCTGCAATTGTATTTAAGTGCATAAACAAACAAAGCAACGGATACAACAAACATGGTGCCTAACAAAAACAGCAGCCCTCGCTCGTATTTGCCGAATTTCAAAGATAATATAGCGTTAATTATGGGGAAGGCAGCAGCAATTCCAGCTAACCATAATAGTTCTGATTTATCAGCCCAGCGGTTCGCAACACCGTCGAACCCAAAATGAACAGGACAATTTGAGGCAGAGAGGCGTAAACCCAAAAAAAGTAGCCGAGAAAAACACAGTACGTTAAAGTTACTGATAAGACTTGTGCGTAGACAATATTTTTTCACAGATTGTTTTTGTTTTTGGCTATCTACCTGTTTGGGTTCTGTTCTTCCCAATTCGGCCTTCCTCTCATTAATTGCGTTAAGAAAACGGTCGGATTCTTTGGGTGATATCGCTATTTTTTCTCTATCTTCTAAGTGTAATTACTATAAAGTCGCCAGATATTCTTGTGCCATAAACATGAGCGTTTCCTATGTTGGTTCTGTATAAACCCCAATGAAACCCAGGTAGACTAGCCCGAAAAGGCGCAAACTAAGCGTCAGCCGCACTTGTTCTACCCGATTAATTCTGATGTAGGTTATCTTTTTGTTATTAATCCAAATCTTATCCTAAATTCTTTGGAAGATAATTCGTACTTCAGACTACCGCTGGTTAAAGTAAAGTATGCCATACCAATGTACAGACCTATAAGAGTAGAAAACATAATGACGGTGAAAAAAAGCGGACCTTCTAGCATTAGGAAAAGCAGAATACCTATTGGAATTGCAAATATCAAAAGAAAAATTAACCCATAATATCTAGTTGTTTTAGAATTGTGTGAATCGTAAATGACATCTTCTTGGTTAAGCATTTTTGCAAGGTAATACAAAAGCAATTAATAAATGTAGACGCTTGAGCGCTTCCGTACATCAAAATGTTTTATGCAGATACATTGATCAGTTCTACGGTAAATTTGAACTCACCTTTTGCTTGAAAAACGCCTTAATCATCACTATTCTATGAAAAACGCTACATCGAAACATGACACACTTACGCTCCCTAACATAAAGACTCTATTCATCTTTCGAACGACCTAATCACATTTCCAAATTGAAGAAAATAGAGTGAGGTTAGCAGTTTTTGTTTAGCAGCAGCAAACTCTATCTGTTAAAACTCCTAAATTATGGCGCTCTACCAAACTTTTACAACTCAGCTGTAACATCTTTTGTCGGAGACGCTTGATTCTTTGTCGCCTGAGCTTGCTGCTGAGCCTGAACCACCTCGGCTCTGCACTCGCCAGCCCTCATACCCGCAACAAGCATTATACCTCTTCCCCGCAAATCTATACACCTCCAACACGCATCTCAAATGTCTGCCAGCATCACCCTGCAAATCCTTAGCCTCAGTGATGAACAATTTACCGTTTTCATCCTTAGCGACCAAACAATGTCGATCACGCGAAAGATGCCTCATTTCTCCAGTTCAGCTATCTCGGGAACAATCGCGCCAAAAAACCTGTTTTCTGGAACCCAACAACTAAATAATCCACAAGCCCATTGTTCGGCCTTGTTTTTCCTTTTTCGCCACTTTTCGTTTTCTTCTATTTGAAAAAATATCCCAAATAGACATTGAAGGAACTTAATAGAACTACGTTGTTTCAATATAACTACATCAAAAGAACAAAAGTAACCCGAAAGCGTCATTCATTGACAAACATCAAAAAAGCGAGCCAACCTTATTTATTCCGGGTAATACGATAAGTTTTTAATCGTCAAGGCGATAATATTTTTAGCAATAGAGCGCTATTTTTATGCCAACAAGTCATCCGTATCAATTAAACGAATTAACAAAGATAATTATGCTACTCGACCCAAAAACTATTCTTGATATTGGAGTTGGCTTCGGAAAATATGGGTTTTTATCAAGAGAGTATTTGGAACTTTGGGATGGAAGAGAAAAATACGGTGACTGGAAAAGGCAAATCGATGGAATTGAAGCCTTTAAAGGATATCTTAACCCAATACATACCTACGTTTATAATCACATATACGTCGGCAACGCCCTTGATGTTTTACCCACTCTTAAAGAAAAATACGATTTAATTCTACTAATAGATGTCTTAGAACATTTTGACTATGAAGAGGGCGTAAAATTGTTGGAAACGTGCCAAAAACGCGCAAAAAACATCCTTATTTCCACACCCCTAAATGTCGAACAACAGTCTTCTTCGTTTGGAAACAATTTTGAAAAACACAAATTTCAATGGCAAAAGAAGCATTTCGAAAACTTTCCAAACAAGCTTTTGATACCCCATTTTGAATCATTAATCGTGTTAATCGGGATGGACAAACAGACCAGATTAAAAATCAAGCAAAATTTTCGCAGTTTGCTACCTTCACACATGAGTGTTCTTGTACGCTTGTTACTGCTGAGGTAACCGTGTACTTTAGGAAAAAAGGCTATTTTTAAGCTTTGCAATGAAGTAGTCGTTCAAATCAGACCGACCCCAAAACAGTTCACACACAACAAGCCCCAACAGAAACTTGCAACGTCCCTTGCTTACCAAGTACCAAAAAAGAAATCGATTGTTGCAACTACACGCCCCAAACACCAGCAACAGACAAAACAAAGATTAAAAATAACGAAATAAAAAGAGTTGAAAGAGCGCATCTTGAAAAAATGCCAGATATGCTTAAAGAAATTTAGTCCTAAAAGAAAAGTAACAAAAAACAAATGAACAATTAAGACACACAGCCATCATGCTCAGGGTCGGACACATTCAGCTTTGGGACGATACGGTCGTTTGGTGGTTCTTCTGCGATGGTGATACTCACATTCGTTAATGCGCATCAGCATCCAACCCTTGTCTTGGTAGATACATCCACAGGGCAACTTAACTTCTTTAATTAACTCTTCTGGCTCGGGAGCTTTCTTTGTCTGCGACATCCACTTGCCCTAAATTTCAAATGGCAGAATAAGCGTATTAACTTACCGAAAAAACTGAAAAATAAACAAAAGAAAAAAGATTGAGGTAGCTACATGTTGGCTGCTACAGTTGAGATGTCTGCGATGTCAACGCGGTAGTTATTGTTGAAGTCCATGCTTGCGTCAAAGTTGCCCCAGCCCGGCATGTTTCCGTAGCACTGCGCAATTGCTTTAACGTCACTTCGGGTTACTGCGCTGCTGGTTGAGCCATCGGTCATTTTGAATGGGTTGAACCACGAACGTGTTATGGAACGGTAAACTGAACCCGTGAGTGGATCAATACCATCTATAGTTAGAGTAAACTGGTTGTCGGTAACGCTTAATTCGCCGTATGCTTTCCAGGGGACTGCGTCTTGGTCTCTGTGGACTCTTGTCACGGTTCCGTTTTCGTCAGTGAAAACTGTGACTGTTGAGGTTACGTTGGCTAAGTTCCAGGTGCCGCTTAGGAAGTAGCCGTCGCTTGATGTTTGAGCAGTTTCTATAGACGCGTTAGGCAATCTTGCTACATAATAGCTGTAGGTAAAGTTCTCTTTGCTTTTTGCTGCTTGGATCGCGCGGCTGGTGTTGGTTGTCCAGATGGCTGTGGCAGAGGTTAATTCTTTAGTGTCTGCGGCATGCACCGCTGTTCTGGCTTGGGTTTGCAGTTGCCCTCGGACATCGGTTGTGCCCCACTCACTTATATTGCCGTTTAAGCGAATCCAGCTTGCCTGACTTAGCCTGTTGGCCAGGTTATTCCTCATAGGCATCGCTGCAGATGCGAATTCGATTGCGGCGGCAACTGAACTGACCAGCAAGATACATGTAACTGCGACGATTAATACTGCTTTTTTACTCATGTTTTATCTCCTGTTTTCGTCAAAAACCCGATGTCTAAAACAAAATAAAAGCATTTCTGAGCCCCATTTAGGATAATAAGTCACATAATGGTTCATTTTTGTTCATTACCGTTCATTTAAGTCCAATACCGCAAATACCACCCATAGCCACCCCATTTATTTAAATTTGGCATCGTTAAAGCTTTTCCGCCCTAAACACTAAACTGCCTTTACAGCCAAAGGCAACTAAGTGCGGGGAACGGAAAAGCCTTAAAGAACCGCCAAATAACTAGGCACAACAGCAAAAGCCTGAGAATAAACGCATGAGAACCCAACGACTAACCGTATGCATCATCGTGTTCGCCCTACTAATCATGCTCACCCCCATTCAATCTGCAAAAGCTCAGGAATACTTTGAATACAACATCCAAATCCGAGAAGACGCCTCAGCCTATTGGAAGATACAGCAGTTCTCAGCCTCAGACGCCACCGTGGAGTCATGGACAGTTTTCCAACAGAAAATTTTCAACATCGTCGAATCAGCCCAAATCCTAACCAACCGCGACATGGACATAGACGAAACCTCAATCCAAATAAACACAACAATCTCTGCAGAATCAAAAATCACCGAATACTCCTTTTTATGGCAAAACTTCAGCGTAATAAACGGCAACGAACTAAGCTTCGGCGACGTTTTCCAAGTCAACGACTTCTTTGGACACCTCTTCGGAGACGCTGCATTGCAATTAAGTTACCCAACGGATTACTCTGTTCAATCCGTTTACCCCGCTCCTTTCAATCGGCAAGACACAGATTCTACTATGAAATGGGCTAGGACCCAAGACTTAGCAGGCGATAACACCACAATTGTTCTGACGCTTAAACCAGACAGCAGCAACTCATCCTCTAGGCAAACGGGCTTTATGGTTCTGATACTTATCGTGGTCGGCGCATGCGCTGCGGTTCTAGTTTTCTACATAGTCAAAAAACGCCGCATCAAAAACAAGCCATCCCAAACTCCACCTGCAACATCAGTAGGGATAGAGACCGAAGAAGACAAAATCCTAAAACTCCTAAAAACACAAGGCGGAGCCCTGCGCCAATCCGAAATCACCGAACAACTCCGATTCTCAAAAGCCAAAACAAGTCAACTCTTAACCCAGCTAGAAACCGCTGGAAAACTGACAAGGTATAAGAAGGGGCGCGATAAAATAGTGACGTTTAAGGAACGGGTGAAAGAGAAATGACTTACCCGAAAAAGTTTGCCCAAAAAGTGCTATTCGCAGTTTTGTTTTTCAGTTTAATCTCCACCTTTTGCATTTATGCTGCCTCGGCTGAGACCATGACGGTTAAGGCAGAAGCGTCTCCCAGTCAACCCGCAGTAGGCGACACCGTGACAGTAACCATAAAGATGGCTGATGCTCAGAACCTTTTCGGCTTAGACGTTACTTTAGACTGGAACCCTTCAATTCTAGAGTTTGTCAGCGCCACTCCACAGTTAGGCGTTGAATCACACGCTGAAGGAGTTTTGCATGAATCTACAAGCTACCCCATCGAAGTAGACGACAACTCCCACATAAACGGCGAATACCACTTGTTAGCCACCTCAACAGGTGCATCAACCGCTTCATTTAGCGGCAGCGGCACCATAGCCACTGTTACTTTCAAAGTGGTCGGGTCGGGTTCTGCTGATTTAGCTCTGGATGTTGAGCTTGCTCAAAAAGGTGAAGTTGATGTTGTAGTGCCCGGTACGTTAGTGGATTCTGTTACAGCAGCGATTCCAGAGTTCCCCATCTCTACACTGATCTTAGTGTTGGGTGTAGCTGCAACAGTTACCATACTAGCGGCAACCAAACTCCACAAAAAAGCGTCCCCACCCACGCCATATCTCTAAGCGTTTCAAAAAGTCTTTGAGTAGATGAACTATCCGAATCTGGGTTTAACCTGCAAAACATCTTCCACATAAGCCCGCAACGGCTCAGCCACACTCCACGCCTGAGCAATACACCCCCGCGGCTCATTCGGCAGGTCACAATCGTAAATTTCACTAATATTGCCTAAACCGCCCAAGCGGATACCTGAAGAGAACAGCGGCTCAATCAGCTTCTCAAGAGTTTCCCTGCGAGCCTGCGCTGAGTAATCATTGACCTTTAGGTACGCCGTCACGTAAGGTCCCAGAAGCCAAGGCCAAATAGTGCCATTGTGATACGCTGTGTCGCGGCTGCGGCGATCCCCAATACATTTTCCCACAAACTTGGGGTCATCAAAAGATAGCGTGCGCAAACCATAGGGTGTTGCGAGTTCATTGTTGACAACTTCAACGACGCCGACGCTTCTTTGCATGTCGAGCATGGTGTAGTCGAGTGACACGGCGAAGATTTGGTTAGGACGCAGTGAAGCATCTGCTGCTCCTTCGGGGTTAACGACGTCATAGAGGCAGCCGTGTTTTTGGTTCCAAAACTTGGCGTTAAAGCTGCTCTTGGCTTGCTCAGCCATCGTAGCATACTGCTTACTCAACCCCAAATCCTCATACTTGTCAGCAAGCAGCTCCACCGTTTTAAGTGCATTATACCACAGCGCCTGTATTTCCACAGCCTTGCCAGCGCGGGGTGTAATCATGTCGCCATCCACCACTGCATCCATCCACGTCAAACGTGGACCATGCATCAGCAAGCCATCGGTGTCAACATGGATACCAAACATCGTACCTCTCCTGTGATTTTCAATTATTGACTTTAGGTTTTGCCACAACTCTTCTTTAACAAAGCCGTAGTCGCCAGTGTACTTCACGTACTGCAACACGGAGTTTATGTACCAGAGTGTGCCGTCAACGGTGTTGTAGACAGGAACCCCCGTTTTGTCGGCAACGAAGTTAGGAATCATGCCGTCTTTGAGGTAACGCATAAAATTGCCCAAGATGTCTTTTGCATCGCTGTACCTGCCCGGTACCAACATAAGCCCTGGCAACGAAATGAAGGTGTCTCTACCCCATGGTTCAAACCAGTAGTACCCCGCAACCACACTTTTTCTACCTAGAGCGTTCTGCACCATAAATGAGTCAGCCGCGAGTAAAACCCAGTTAAGCCAGTCACTCATAGGTACCGAAGGATGAGACCCATAAAAATTGGATAGTAAATCCTGTTTTTCGTCCAACTCAAGTGTGTAACTGGTTTTTACTTCTTGGATTGTGGCGCCAACCGAATCCAACATGACTTTGGCTTCTTGGCTTTCACGACTCGCCGCGCAAGTAACTGCAAAATCCTTCTCCAAACCTGCCTCTACATGTATTTCGAAGGAGCCTAGCTGGAAACAATCATCAAGGTCCGCTTCCCCACGGGAGGATTCATCACGGTAATGCAGCCGCTCCACCCAAGTAACCGCCTTAACAAATTTACCCTCCGATATTTGGCAGTGAATAGCGGCTTCGGGACGCATAAAAGCAACTTGGAACGCTCTCTCACCAGCTTCCACGGTGAAGTTCAACGGAATTCGCTTGTGATCAACAACCGTGTGGAAGTATCTACATGTTAAAAGCGGGTACACTTTGATTTTGATGGTTTGCGCAGTTCTGTTTATGATATGATAGATGACTGCAGTCGCATTCTTGTTTTTGGGCATAAACACCGTTTTTTTAAGCTCAACACCGCCAACGCTGTAGGTATATATTGGGAAAGGGCTGAGCTGAAACTCCCGAATCAGCTGGTAGCCGCTGGGGAAAATTGCGTCACGGAACTCGTTTGAGCCTAAACGGTAAACGTCGTTACCCACAATAACATCTTCGTCAAGTTTGGAAAGGCAAACGGTGCGGTCTCCCGGAGGATTCAATGCCGCAACTAGTAAGCCATGATATTTACGGGTATTAATACCTGAAACAGTGGATGCTGCATAGCTGCCCAACCCGTTAGTTATTAGCCACTCCTGCGTCACTACCTCTCTAAATCGCGACAGCATCTCTTTTTGAAGGATAATGACAGGCAACTTCATACTAAGGCATCAACTTGGCAACATTTTTGTCCCTTGGCACACAGAAATAATTCGCCACAGGAACACACTTGGTTCTAAACATCAACAAATGAGGCTTAATTAATTTGTATTCCGTCAAGGTCTCCGCGTAGCCCATGCCTTTGGCGAAAACAAGTTCTGCTTCCTCGTAAACTTTAAGAAATTCTGCCGAGACCTCTTTTTTCTGCAAACCCACCGCATCGGCACCAGTAGTTATAACTTCGTCAGCCAGCAGATCCATTTTGCTGACTTCAGCGTCCTCCATAGTAGCATCATTAATAACTGGTCCACCCTTCACAACGTAGGTTACTTTTAAACCCATATTTTTTAGTTGCTCAACAAGCAATGTGTCAAACACAATCTCGCCTGCATTATCCGCCAAATACAAAACGTTCTGCGCTTTCTTCGCTAACTCATATGCCTTGTCAATATCGTCGATTACTAAATCTTTTGAGGCCTGACGAATGCAGGTTGCTAAGTCTTTAAGCTTGAACTTATGTCCGGGAACATCAAACTCCATTATGTTGCCCACGATGGCGCAGAGACAGGCTTTTTTGAAGCGCTCTTGCTGATTGTAACCTGCCTCAATCATTTTCTTCACATGTGGCAGCATTTTTAGTGCTTTTTCGTTAGCTAACTTTTTATTGTACTTGTAGGGGTCATCGCAGCTCGTTAATTTGCGGATAATGCGGTCGCGTTTTGTGCCTATTTCAGCCGCATTTGATGTGGGCTTAAATTCCTTATTTAGAAGCTTTACCGTTTCGGCTAAGCAACGGAAGCGGAGTGCGGGGTTTGTTGTAGCTTGGTAGATTTGGATTTGCGCCCGCGAAAGCAGGCAGGATTCGCATTCCGGTTCAACTTTCAAGTGTGGTCACTTTTGCAATGTTGCGTCGGCAAATGCACGCAGAACACTATATGGGTCTTTCGCCTTCACGATGCCGCTTGCCACAAGCACACCTCTCGTGCCCAGTTCCAGTGCTTTGGAGACGTCTTCAGCGGTGCTGATGCCTGCCCCACAAAGAATCGTCATAGATGGATCCACTTTGTGGACTAAAGTGACTGTGTCAGATACGATTTCGGGCTTAGCTTTAGAGACACTTATGCCTGAACCGATTAGCTCCGGCGGCTCCATAGAGGTTACGTCTGGTCTCATAGCTGCTACTGCTGCACTGACGGCGGGGTTGTTTGCGCATACACATGATATCAAGCCTTTTTCTCGGCAAAGCGCAATAGTGGCTTCGATGTCGATTAAGCGCAGTTGCCTTTCAGAGTGATTAATCAAAGTGCCAACTGCACCTGCTTCTTTGACTGCCTCAACGAGAATGTGCCCAGTGCTACTGCCCGGCTTAATTGGATCGATATGCTGGGCGAAAACCGGAATCTCCACTTCCGCAGCGATTTTTGCAAGATCCATGGGTTGGGGCGCAACCACAATGCATGCGCCTGTTTCTTTAGATGCTTTCTCTGCTTGTTTGGCTAGTTGAAGCGCTCGTGCGCCTGTTGATTCAAGATAAGTTTTAAAATTCACGATGATAGTTGGAGTTTGCAGGTTCAAGTTCTTATGCCTCGCATAAGCTACACTGAAATTTCGCTAATAATTGTTTGCATACAAAAAGAAAGGAACCGATGGACCGTGCGTTGATGCTTGGTTAGGCTTTAACTTTTAAGGCTGCTTTTTTTGTAGCTTCCTCAGTTAACATGCCGATGAGTTGCCCCTCCTTAACCATCGCAGCCCTCTTGAAGCCTTTCTCGTTCATTATTTTCATTGCCGTAATCATCGATTCATCAGCGTTCAAAATTATAAGTGGCGTGTAAGCGAGGTTTTTAGCTAAAGTTTTAGCGGGGTCTTGGCGTGCATGGATGACTTCTTTTAGAAGGTCACGATCGTTAACTACGCCCAGTGGTTTGTGGTTTTCAACAATCAATACGGAGTTAACATTGTTCTGTAGCATTTTGTCAAATATTTGCGAAACAGTTTCAGTTATCTCAACTTCTACGGAGGGCAGTTTGGTTCCGGCTTGGCTGCTGATTTCAGTGATATCTATACCGCGTTTCCATATATCATCGAGCATTTCGCTTACTCGTTCAATTTGGCTGATGTCAGTAGAGTAGAACATATCTGGTAAATAGAAGGCAGATTCCGCTCCTGTGTCGCTTAGCGGCGGCATCTTGAACATGAATAGGTACTTGTTATCCACCAGCATCATAGTCATGTAGCTAATGGGAACATGTTTAACTTCAAAATTCTCTGCGAGTTTGCGCGCGGGCTCCAAATTATCTAAGTCTATGGATGCCATTAAGCGGATCTTCAAATCTTTATTGAAATATTTTACGATAGGGTCGGCTTCTGCGAGGCGATTAATGCTTTGAGATGAAGTAATAACGACTACGTCTTTTTTGGCAGAATCCAAGGTTTTTGTAATTTTCTTCCATGCATCCTCAGCGTCTCGAATTACTAAGGTTTCGCTGATGGGTATGCCGCTTCTCAATTCGTCTATGCGTTTGGATGCGTCAACTCCGCCCTGCCACATCTGCGTAAAAAACGCTTTGAGCACTGAGATGAACATTTTATCGTTAATCCAAAGTCCTTCATCTTCCAAGTTGAGTACGGAGGCTTCATTGCCAAAAGGTGCATAGAGGATTGCTTCTTCCTCATCTTTTATTAGGAAACGAGGGAAAAACTTGGAACTCATGGTTACGTGACGTACTTTACTGCTTAATTTTTCTTCTTCTATGTTGCGGTTGATGCGTTCGACGATTTTTAAGTTCTCCATGGAAACTTCGGTTAAAATCTGCGCCTGCACACTACGTTCTTGCGCAGGAACAAATGCGGCATCGAAAATTCCCGCTATATCCTCTTGAATTAAGCCAAGTGCCGTTGTTAACACCAGAATTTCACTTTTTGCCTCTTCAATCATGTTGAGCATTTTGGAGTGAATTTTTTTCTTACCCGTGATAATTGAAAATTTGGCGACAGGATATTCAGATTCGGGAGCGCTGATTGATTCCCAAGCTGAGAGGAGACTTTGTTTTTGGTCGTTTAAGTTGGTAACCTCGTTCTTTTTAGAGGTTATAAAATTGTCCACTAAAGCAGAGAAGGGCACGATGGTGAAGCGGGTGGGTCTTTCAAGAGTTGCTTCGATGAAGCCTTTTTCTTGAAGTTTCTTGAATGTTCGGTAAGCTTGAACACGTTCCATCTTGAGGCGTTTAGCAACGAAACTGGTGGATTGGACGCCGCTTTTAGCTAGGAACATATACACTTGGATTTCACGTTTTGATAAACCTAGAAATTTGCAGGAATTTGGTTATGTCTTTTTCGCTCACTTAGTTAACCGCCGCAAAATTACGCTTTCCTTACAACAGTGTATGTTGAAGACGTTTATAAATTGTATCTTTTTAGACGCTACAAAACACAATAATTTTAAGTTTTAATTTTCCAAAAAACATTTTCGGGACAAGAAACCCTGTGTTAACGTGATTTCAGCCAGAAAAACCTGCTTAAACAAGCGTCTTCTGCCGCGTTTTATACTCCGCCTTAACCCGTATAGCTGGCTCCCAAGATTTACGAACAAAACTAGGATAATCCCCATACTCATCAAGCAACCGCTTAAGAAATACTACGGCTTTATCATCGGTCAAGTATCCGCTGCCAAAATCGCCATACGTTAGTTTAAGCGCTTCAATTTCGCGGTCCCGCTCAACCTTAGCAATAATCGAAGCTGCAGAAACTATCGGGTAAGTTCTATCGGCCTTATGCTCAGAAAAGATTCTAGTGTTAACAGTCAAGTACTCTTTAATGTGCTCTCCGAAACGTTCCTCTTTCACGTCGGCTGCGTCAACGTAGGCTTCATCAGGTTTCATCTCCTCAATAACTTTAGCCATGGTCTGCGCTTCCAGCCTATTGAGTTTGTAGAGCGCACGAGTGCAACGGACTGCTTTGTCAATCAGGTACGGCAGCACTTTTACGGTGTGGTAGCTGTGGGTTAACTTGAGTATTTCTGGGTAGAGCGCTTCACGTTTCTTAGGCGTTAATTGCTTGGAGTCCTTCACGCCGAGCCCTGCAAGAAGAGACAAATTCTCCATCTGAACCGTGACGCCTGCAACAACTAACGGTCCGATTACGCAGCCCCGCCCCGCTTCATCAACTCCGGCAACCAACATCCTTTTTTCAACCTGTTTATTATGGGGTCTGTTTTCTTAGCTATATTGCTTTCCAAAAACTCTTCACAACTGAAAAATTTTGTCTCATAGGCGGCTGTTTATTTTAGCATACGCTAATCCGTTACTATCGAGATTCGAAATACGGCTTTTACATTTTAAAGTTTATTAGGTCTCAACATAAAACATAGCGAAGAGAGGGCACCAAGCGTTGAAATTGAGCAACCAAGTATTCAAAGATACACTGCTCAGTTTGCAAAACGCCCTTAAATCTCCGAACTTCCTGCCCGTCTCAATAAAATTCGCCTTGCTACTTGTTATTCCCGCTACAGCGTTTTTTCAGGATTTCGTAGCGGTGTTCAACCTAGCTATGTCCGATTCAGAAGCCCAGTATGTACTTTTGGTACCCTTTGTAGTTGCTTACTTCGTCTATAGACGCAGAAAAGCCTTCTTGCTCGCTAAACAGAACCCAAAACTCCACGACTTCTTAGGAATAGCTCTCTGTTTAATGGCGCTTATGACCTACATTTTAGGCTCCTACACATTCTACTCTCTGCAACTGCACTTGATTGCGCTGCCCATTTTTGTAGCTGGCGTAACTCTGCTACTGTTTGGAGCAGACACCCTCAAACTACTAATTTTTCCCATAGCGTTGATGGCGTTTCTCAGCCCGTTCCCCTTTTCTTCATGGATGCATACGGCGGATACCTCATGAACTCGGACGGAGCATTAGCAGGCGTACTCCTCAGCCCCTTCATGCCCATCGACATTGTATACCAGCCCATCGTAATATTAACAACCACAACAGTCGCAGGCGAAACAATACAATTCTCACTTAGCGCAGCATGCTCAGGAATATACTCCCTAACTGCTTTTCTGTTCTGCGCAGTAGTCTTCGGCTACCTCGCTTCAGGTTCAATAATTAAAAAAGTCCTCTACGCAGTCTTAGCAATAATAGCTGCATATTTGCTTAACGTATTTAGAATTGTAATCACAGTTCTGCTGGGTCGCTTCTTCGGCTTGGGTATAGCTGTTGAGTTCTTCCACGCCATCGGCGGAACAGTGCTTGCTTTTGCGGGAACTCTTATCCTGCTGTACTTCGGCAGCAAAGTGCTCAAGCTCTCGTTTACACAAAAGAAAACATTCACATGTACAGCCTGCGCCAACGCAGTCTCTGATGTATGCGGTAAATGCGGAAAAATCGTTAAGTGGCCTAAGACAAAAATCAGCTGGAAACGCATAGCGATATTACTTGTATTCCTCGTGATTTGCGCCGACTTAGTTGTTCAAGCCTCAGCAGTTAACTACAACGTAATCGCTAACGGGGAAGAATCCGCTATGGACTTCAACCCGAACAGCGGTGAAATTGCCGCTTTATCTAACCAGACAGGTTGGACCGCCGTTTTCATGGGTCGCGAAACGCAAGCAGAGGAACAGTTGGGTTTGATTTACGTTGGCGACTATTACCTCTCAAAGATGAACGGTTCGGACACCGATAGGATTTATGCAATCTTTGAGGTTTCAGATATTCAATCGAAATTCCACACGTGGGAAGGCTGCCTCAACTACCAGTCATACCCCATAGAAATCCAAAGGATAAACTATGTGACAATTTACGACAAAGACACCAACATCGTTAATGGCGAACAAATCACCGCTAACGCTCCAACACTAAACCAAGCGATTAACTTAGTGTATTGGTTTGACTCTCTTAAGCTTCGAACAAACGGCACAGTCACAGACTACGCAGTAAAAATTACCTTAATCAAATACGTGCCCAACTTAGACAACCAAATCGACACAATCACCTCTGAACACGCAATGAATGACCTGTTGGCTCTGAGCCAAAGCTACGAGAACATCTGGAGTCAATACAAAGAGGTCAACAGCACCTTCGTGGTGGATCTCTACAAGAACAGCCAAGCCTTCGCAATGTTAACTGTGGGATTGCTTATGGCGGCCATAGTTTCCATAGGTGGTAAACGCTTACTAATGCATGCAGCAGCCAAAAAGAAACTCGCCACTTTATCAGAAACTGACAAATCGCTCGTCAATCAACTTAAAAAACATAAGTTCGACGAACCTCTACCCGAAGTCTCAGCCGAAAAAATCGAGACCCTAAATCAACAACACATTATACACCAAAAACTAAACGCTAACGGTGCAGACATCTACAAAAGATGGGTCCCATATTAAAGAGAAACTATGTTAGGCTACTGGGAAATGCAGTTCGCCCACAGAATAATATACTATTTCGCCGCGGCGATTCATAACCGCTAAAATCAACTCTTTCTTTTCACTTTGACACTTCTGCATTGCAGCCGTTAAATCGTTAATTGGCAACGGTTTGCCTTCTTGGGTTCCCAAAATCAGGTAGGGCGCAGTGTCTTTGCCGTATGTTCCGCGTTCGTAGATGCGGAAGTCAATGTTTTTGCCGAAGCCTTCCCGTACCACGTAGCCGCGGCTTCTCAGGTCGCGATAGACAAGATAGTTCGCCCAAGCATTTTCATCTTTCGCTTCGAAGCATTGTAGCAGCGCTTGGAAATCAACCGATTCGCTGTCTTTGGTTTTTACGTCCAGCATCTCTTTATCTTGAAGATAGAGCGCCTCAAAAAAAGCTAAAGTGAACACTTTGTTTTCCATTGTGCCATATCCGCGGCTAGTGAGTTGGTCGATACTGCTTTGTTCAGTGACTACTACGCCTGTTCCTATTAAGGTGCCACATGTCCTGAATTCGACTGGCGCTGCTTTTTTGTTTTCGCTCATCACAGATGCAACCGTTATGGCTTGATTTGGTTTTATATACTCATTAACCTTGTGCTCTTTTTGCAGCGTCCAAATAAGTTGGGTGACTTTAAGTTTTATGAGCGAAAAAGATTCGATAAAGCAGTAGACGTTTGTTAATGTTGCACTTCTTGAAGCGATCATCTTTTTGTCAATCCATATTACCTGCTCCGAATTTAGATGCGAGTTATTTTGATAACGGCAAAATAGCTTTACAAGTCGTAAAACGATGCATTGCCAAACTAGAGTAATACGAAAAAGGACTAAAAAATGAAAACCTTAACCTTTCGTTATAGTAGGAATTTTGGGTTGAACTTCGCAAAGTCCCTCCGCGTATAGATGCCACTCTCGGTTATTATTCCTGTTACATACTTGAGCGGTGTTGCATCAAATGCTGGGTTGTATACTGCGACTCCATCGGGAGCAGTTTGCTGACAGCCTACGTGGGTAACTTCATCGGGTTTGCGTTCCTCGATAATAACGGCTGCAGCTTTGCAAGTTAAATCAAACGTGGATTTAGGTGCCGCAACATAGAATGGAATGCCGTGTTCATGCGCCAAAACTGCAACGCCGTAAGTACCGATTTTGTTGAAGACAGCGTCCTGGACTATGCGGTCGGCTCCTACGACGACTTTGTCAACTAAGCCTTTGCTCATGACGTGTGCCGCCATGTTATCGGTGATTAAGGTGACGGGGATGCCGTCGCGTTTAAGTTCGTATGTTGTTAAGCGTGCGCCTTGAAGTAGCGGACGGGTTTCATCGGCGATAACCTTGATTTTTTTGCCTTCTTCCCATGCTGCGCGGATAACGCCTAAAGCAGTTCCGTATTCAACGGTTGCGAGTTCGCCTGCATTACAATGAGTTAGGATAGTGTCGCCATCTTCGATAAGGGTAGCCCCGTGTTTACCTATGGCGTGGTTTTGGGCGGCATCTTCATCAGCGATTAACTGAGCTTCATTAATTACGGTGGTTTTTAACTGCTCAACTGGACCCGAGGTAGCTTTGGCTTTTGATAAGACGCGGTCAACGCCCCAGAACAAGTTAACTGCAGTGGGTCGCTGTCTCTTGATGAGGTTGCCTGCCGCTTCGATTTCGGTGATGAACTGTGCGGTCGTTTTTGCACATGAATTGTATGCTGCAATTGCGACTCCGAAGCCTGCCGCTGCCCCCAGCAATGGTGCGCCTCGGACGCGAAGCATCTTTATAGCTTCAGCCATCTGCTCAACCGATTTGATTTCTAAGGTTACTTCTTGAAGGGGCAGTTTTGTTTGGTCTGGAGTAATTACAGTGCCATTTTGCCACTTAATCATCCGCATTAGTTTTTCCTCTTATTGAGGTTAGTTTGTGATGAGGTTGTGTTAAAGATTTTGGACGAATTAAATATCAAGCCCAAAGCAGCATACTATGAATTGCTGTTAATGCTTGACCCGTTACTGCTCTAAACTTCCTTGTTTGATTGTCTTGACCTTAAAATGATGGTGAGTACAATAAGGAAGCAAATTGCGGCCATAATAACTAACAGAGCAACAATGTTTTTTTCTATGAATGTGGCTGCCGCTTCCAAGAAATTGACGGCGTCATTTTGCGGTGAGGATAACTGGTTTGCTGGCGGCGCGTATTCATATGATATTCTGGCGGGTAAGGTGATTGAATTTCCAGTTTCAGTGTTTGGTGGAGGCCCTTGATTTAGCCAGCTAAATAGAGTTGCAACACCGTAAAGATCTAAGGTTGATATTTCGTAATTAGAAAAAATTAAGTCATTCGCAGGATACATTAAATCGACAGTGCTGTTACTGTGTCCCAAGCCCAAAACATGTCCAAACTCGTGTGTTGCAACTTTCATCAAGCCGTTGGTGTTAAATGATAACGTTTGAGATGTCGTAGCTAAGGTAATTGTGCAGTGGTCGATGTTGTTTGCTGTGGTAGGGTAAGTTGTGGTCAAGCCAAGTACAAGTTGGTTTTGCTGAGGGATTGTCTCTGCAAAATTCATATAAACATCGTATCCAGGATCGATTTGCTTTGAAATGTTAATATCAAAATTTAAGTTGGATAGGTAAAAGTAATCAGGGTACTTTGATGAAAAGAAATCTAATGCGACTTTCCAGTTGGCTAATGAGTCTGTGGTTGCGTTTACGAATTCTGCTTTCCACCAGCTCTCGTTGGGTGCTTCAATAATCAAGACATGTAGGGTTGCCTTATTCCATTTGGTGTTAGAAATATCTATATTAGCCGTGTCTTGTTGGGATTGGGCTTCAACTAACAAAGCTGGAGAAAGTAAAAGAATAATAGCGAATACAACTAAAAGCTTCATAAATTAAATTATAAAAAAGAAAAATAAAAACTAACTGTTGACAGTTTTTTAACTTGAAGTATCAAGGGGCGATTTGAGGTGGGTTACAACTTCCACCGGCGAATTTTCACCTGATTTTAGGCGCTTCTTCCATTCTTCACCGACGGCGATGAGTGAGAATATGCCTGAAACCTCGGCCTTTGATTTCTTGACAAGGTTAACCAGTGCCTCTTGAGTTTCGCCGCTCTTGATCATATCGTCAACGATTAGCACACTGTCGCGTTTTTTAATGGATTCTTTAGGTATGTATAATGTTACGGTTACGCCGCTGTCGCGACCGAGAATGTATGTTTCTTCAAGGAAGGCTCTTACACCGACTTCTTTGTTACGTTTTGCAACAATCAAATTAACGCCCAAAGCGTTTGCAACCATTGTAGCTAAGGGGATCCCGTCAGTGGCTGCAGTTAATATTTTTGTAACGCGTTTGCCGGCGAAGTTGGCGAGGGCGTAGTTGGCAGCTTGCTGGAGAATGTTGTAGTCTCCAACGATTTCGGTGTTGTCAAAGTAGCCTCTGTCGTCAAATTTTATGCGGCTGCGCAGTTCCGCCTCAAGCCCTACGAGTTTGGTTAAAACACGCCAGAGTTGTTTGGCGCGTGTGGTGTTGGGTAAGACGTGGCCTTTGGCGTAGCGGCTGAGCACTGTGACGGGTAAGCCTGTCTTGGAGGCTAACTCTCGGTAAGTTATGTTTCTTTTGTATTTTGCCGTGCGTAGTAGTTCGATTGTCATTAAACGTAATTTCAGGTCTTCTGCGTGAGTGCTCAACTTGCCCTTTCTCCTAATTTACATTTATACGTCAAATACGATTGTTCTTGTTAATACAGCATCTTGAAATTTATAACTTTCCGTTATAAAATTAAGGAGGAATAGCTGACAAGAAAAAACAGAATACAACTTAAAACTTTGTCAAGTAAACAGTATTATTCTCTTTGTAACCGCGAAGCAACTCGCAGTGCCGCAGAACAGCAAACTCCCGCTCCATGTCCTCCATTGACAAACCAAGAGTCTTTACGAGTTCTTCTCGACTGATTCTTCCCCGCTCAACCACCGAATCATAGATTTTTTTCTGCAACTCACTTAACCCTTCTGTTCCAGTTTGCTCCAACTGTTTGCGAATGGTGAGAGTGGAGTGGACGGCGGTGGGGTCGCAGGTTTTAGGCGGATCCATCAAATCAAACATGCAGTCTTCGCAAAGAGTTTTACCTTGATAGGCATTTGCTTCGTTTTCTGCAAGTTCTATTCCGCATTTTTCACAAATCAAATTCTGCACCTTTGAGCACATACTGCTTGATTATTTATTTCAATTTCGCATACCTCTACAGGGATTAAGGTTTAATAAATGAACATGGAATTCCTATACGCTAACGGGGGAAATGGATGCAGCGGCTACAGAAACTATTCATAATCGCGTTGTTCGGCGCAATCATATTTGTCGCTAACATGTTTCTGCCTCCGCCGCTAAACTACATGATGATGGTTGTGCAAGCTGTGTTGCTCGCTATCAGTTCACTGTTTATCCGTAAAGTTGGAGCCATGTATGTGGGGGCAGTAGGCGGTTTAATGACGGCTCTTGCGAGTCCCGCCTTGGGGCTGTTCACGTTTTTCTTCGCTTTTCTCTACGGCGTCTACGTTGACGGCTGTATGTTAATTTTAAAAGTTAAAGGGTCTCACCAGGGAGTTAATCGCAACAGGCTAATGGTTGCAATGGCACTTAGCACCTTGCTAATTGCAGTTTCAAGTTACTCCGCATTTGCTGTGTTTCCAGAATTCTTCACAGCACAGGGACTCAGTTATTTTAGCCTCTTTATTCAACGTAGCCCTATGCTGGATGCGCTGGTGCTTTTCATGGGTCCAGCCACAGGCGTCACTGCAGGTTATGCAGCGGCTTACCTGTGGAACAAATACCTGCGTCACATCAGCGTCTAAGCTTTGTTGTATTTAGCTTTGATTTTTTGGTCAACTAACTGCGCAATTAACAAATTAGAGATAAACACGCATTTTACCCCTAAGAGCTCGGCTAGTTCAGCGGGTTTTTGGTCTTGTGTAACCAAAATCAAGTTGTTTTTGCCGGCGTACTCGACGACTTCTCGGTCTTTAGCTGATTTTAAACCTGCTTCCTGCGCAGTTATAACTTGGTAACCCAGAGTTTCAAAATATTCTTTTAAACCTGCATACATTTCGTCAAGTAAAAGCTTCATAGCAACCGCTTTCAAAATTGCCAGATAAATATTTAGGGTTTGCCCAAAAAGGACTTAATCGATAAGCAACAGGGCAAAGGAATCTGCGTTCTTGGTGAACGGGAAAATGTATGCAATGCCAGCATTTTCAGCAGTTTTCTTTACGTTAACACCTAAGGCGTCTTCGGATAGACGTGCTAATTCTGGGTGGCGGCAGATTTTGGATTCAGTATCACATTTGTCACATAGTTGACAATGCCCAGAAATGAATGCTATGGCTAAACTGTAGCCTTGCTTCATAGAGGCTTTCTCTAGGGAGACTACTGCTTCGAGCATGCTGCGTTTGGAGTCTTTCCAGTTCTGCCAGAATTTGGCGGCTTTCTCTTTCATATCTTTAGGTGTGGTGGGGTCTTTTTCATAGGTCATGAGGTGCTTGTAAACTTCAGGCTCCGCGGATGCTGTTGTAGTGAACTTCATAAACATGGCGTAGCTGTATTCGCTGACGATTTTTCTGAATTGTTTTGCTGTGGGTGTGTATGGTGGACAAGCTAATGTTTTGCCGTAATAGTTACAGCCTACTTTGCATTTGAGGACTACGCGGTCTTCAACGACGACTTTGCTTGTTGGGATGATTTTTGCGTCTGTGGCCCCTTTTTCGAGGGCTAACTTGACAAGGAAACTGAATTTTTCTGTGTCAGTTTGGCTCATGAGTGTTCACTGTTGGATTGTTTGAAGGGATGCTTTTTGATATAATGGTTACGGCAAATTTCTAACGAATTGACTGAACAATGTTTTGGGTTTCTTTGGTAACATTGGCTTGCCCCCATATTTCCCAAACGTGTTTGCTTGCAAGGTCTAAAAAGTTGTGTTTTTATTTTCTTAATATACTTTAAATATATAATTGTTGGACGCAATTTCTCCCCAAATCGCAATTCTCAACTCTTAAATAGTAACAAAGTTGTATCATTTTGAGGAATGACAACATGTCAGCTCTATCAATAGGAACCGAACTAGCAAGCGTGCCATTCGATCAGATGATAAGAAATCTTCTATTAGCCATGGTCGAGGCACAAAACGACGCAAACACGTCCTTCATAAACGGCGTACAAGACTTAGTTGAAACCCCCATCAACTTAAGCTACACCAAAGCAGGCGACTCCTCCAGCACAAAAACAACCATCAGCGGCAACGCCTTAGCATTCGGAATACTTCCCACACTATTACAGATACAAAGCGGAACCATCCAGATCAAAATGGTCATAACAATGCAGAAAACAACCGAAGCAGAAGTCAAAATGCATGCCAAAGGCGGATGGGCATTCTTCTCAGCATCTGTAGACGCAAAATACTCGAGCAAATACTCTTACTCAGTTGAGGCCTCAAGCTTCATCGAAATCAAAGTAGCACCAGCGCCCCCACCGGCCCCACTAATGAAAGCAATAGAGAAAATAACCGACGATACAACGCCTAAAGCCGCAGAATCCTCGAGTTCATCAACACCTACTGCGTAATCAACATGACCTCTATTTCTCCAACCCTTTTTTCTTTAATAACCGAATTATTAAGCGAAGCTAATACCGGTTTAAATCAAGCTATAGACGCCACCCAAGATCAACCTGTTCTCTTTACGGTTCCTGAAATGGAAATTCAGTTAAAATGCCTCGTCCTTGATGACGGCGGCTTAAAATTTGTGCCCTCAAACGCCGAAGACCAAAACTATTATGGCAGCGGGGGCGAAAGTACCCTTAAACTTACATTCAAACTAACTCATAGGTGAAAAAAATATGTCAAGTAAAGAAAAAATATTAGACACAAAAGCAACGTTTGCTTCCAAAGTGGATTCAGCCACCTTGATAACCTCTATCCAAAAAGATCTCCTGCGTGTCCACGATTTTGCTATGAAACAAGAAGAGCGGTCGACAACATTTGTGCTCGCAGATTTCACGCTCCAACTGAAAGCAGTCGTCACACAAGAAGGCGAAAAAACACTGTTCGCCCTCCCCACAAGACAAGGAGATCTCGACCCAAACACAATGAGCACCCTGAGCCTAACACTTAGACCAATCCCCGTAGACATTAAACCTTCAAGTAGCAGAAAACCAGTCGAAGCCATAGAAGGTATAGGACCTGTTATAGGCGAAAAACTACGTGCCATGGGCATTGAGACTGTGAGTGATTTGGCTGTTGCATCTTCAGACGATGTGGTAAAGGCTGATGTTCCCCGCAAGAAAGCTGCTGAATTCATAAGCATGGCAAAGCTGATGGCCAAAAGTAACATCGCAGGAGTCGACGGTGTTGATGAGCAGGTTGCAGAGTTGCTTGTAGCCAGTAATATTGATTCAAAAGAGAAACTGGCTCAAACTAGCCCCGAAGAACTTGTAAAAATCTTAGAGGCAACCCTTAAGTCAGGCAAAGTTAAGGTGCCAAAAACCTACCGCTTATCCCTCGAAGACTCCACTCGCTGGGTAGAATCGGCGAAAACCATCATTTCAAGAACGTAAATCTAACAAGGAGACATTTGATGTCCTCTACATCTGAAAATGCTACCCTAAGCGATATGGTGCGTGATGTACTTTTAGCTATGGTTTCTTCTCAGAATGAAGCAAATAAATCATTTGTAGCTGCCATTGAAGAGTTAGCCAATACACCTGTTAGTATCGGTTACACGAAAAATACATCGGGCAAAGACGAAAAGCGGGAAATAAGCGGGAACGCCTTAGCATTCGGTGTTATGCCAACATTATTAACCATACAGAACAGTACAATTGAAATCAGGACAGCACTATCCACAACAAAAAACACCTCAGCAGCCGCAAACGCCAAAAAAGTAAGCGACCGCGCAGGGTTTTATTTTAAAACAAACACAGTAGATGCAAAATACCAAAACAGCTACAACTACAAAGCAGAATCTTCAAGCATAATCAAAATGACAATTGTGCCAACGCCACCTTCTCAAGAACTAATAGACGCTATAAAAGCTCTAACTGACAAAACTCAAATTATAGACAAACCAAAAAAGCTGAGCTAACTGTTTGCCCAGAAAAATTCAATTAACTCTTTATTTATGAATTTTGCTGGTTCCAAAATAAGCCTCATACCTATCGCGCGAAAATGAGGTGGCATCGCGTCAATTTTCGAAGACCCTGAACCGGGTATGGTGAAAGTTACTTCCAAGTTTCCGTCTTGCTTTTTAATTTGTTGATCTTGGGTTTTCTTAAATTCTTCAAGGTCTTGTCTAAGTTTTGCGTTTTCTGGTAGCAGGTTGATAAAAGCTATCCTTGCGGGATCGAAGTAGAATTCAGATACTTCATTAAAGAATTCGACAAGCCAATTGTAATCCTCTGCGGTTGGTTTAATTGCGAGCAATAGCATTCGGAAGACCTCTTGGAATCCTGTAGTTGTAAATTCCTTAAACACACTCAAATAAGCGGGTGGGGGCAAGCTTTGGATGCGAAGTTCTTGACGATAAAATCTTAGCAAAGACTCCGCTGAAACTTCTGGTTGGATTTTTTCAAGTGAGTTACCTTGAGTTGCATACTTACATATGGTTTGGTAAACGCCGTCGGGTTTGTTTGCGCAATATCCAATCACGAGAAGTGCATATGATAATGAGTCATTTTTCTTTTTGGGCACTGCTAAGGCTGATTTAATTTTTGCCCAATCTTGATACTCTTTAAAAGCCATTAGAGCCACTAAACCAGCAGTTGTTATAGTATAAGTTGTGGCTTTGGTTTTTTCAGCCTTAATCAAGGAAATCGCTACTAACTCTTTGACTATCTTTGTTGCTTCGGTGTTAGAAATTTTTAGTTCCGTTGTTAAATCTGAAGTTTTGGCGGTTCCTTTGTTTGAGATGCTTTTTAGGCAAGCCAACTTTTGTAGACCTGCTTTTTTGTTTATTGTTTTGTTGTTATGCGTTTGGTTTAGACTGGGAAATAGTTGTAGAACTTCTTTGCTGACTTGCATGATAATTCCTTTCAATAGGTTGTCTCACGATATAAAGCGTTTGTTGGATACTTGAATGTCGGTTTTAAGACGCACACTAACAAATTACCAAATTAGCGGCTAATGTAAATCCAACTTACGGGACCAGTAACGGTGAACTAATTGTCGTTTGACAACGATCAATACATGGAAATATTCATAGAAGAGGCAAAAGAACACATAGAAACAATCACTAAGTCAATGCTGATTTTGGAGAAGGAACCGGAAAACCAAGATGTCGTAAACATGCTTTTCCGTTCAGCCCATACCCTAAAAGGTTCCTCCGGCATGATGGGTTTTAACGACTTCAAAGAACTTACTCACGCCATGGAGGACGTTTTTGATTTAATGCGTAAAGGCAAAAAGCCCTCCTCTGACTTAATCAGTCTCCTATTGGAATGCGTTGATGCACTCTCGGAGCGATTGGAAAACATACAAAATCAAGTCGAAGGAGAAATCGCCTACCAAGACTTCAAAACAAAATTAGCCGCAAAGAAAGAACAATTAAGCGGCGAACCCAGTGTTGCCTCTCAAAATATGCCGACTCCCGAAAAGCAGAATCCATTACCTTCAAAAAACCAACCGGTTCAAACTACTGCTGAACCCACTCAAAACCCTCCATCTGAGAAAAATAATGTTACGGCGAAATCCTGGTGTGCTCTAAGTTTGAAGTTTAGTTCTGACTGTGGTTTTAAAAGTATTCGCGCTGGTATGGTACTCGACAAAATTAATGAAGTAGCTAAAGTAATTAAGTCGATTCCAGAAAAAACTGACCTTGACGAGCAGAAACTCGCTAAAGGCTTCAAAATCTTACTAACCAGCTCTTCAAATCAAAAAGCACTTGAAGATTGTGCTAAACAAATCTTAGAAGTTGAAGACGTAACTATTACGTGTTTCAACGATGAAGCCTCAGCGCTAAAAGCCTTCAATAAGGAAGCAGCAACTTCAAGCTTGTTGCCCGAAAACAACAACTATGTAGTAACCGTTGAAAATAAAGCCGTGACAAAAATAGCAGTGGACACCCAAGCAGCCCAGACTGTTAGGGTAAAATTTGACCAGCTGGACAAACTTATGAATCTAGTTGGGGAATTGGTCATTAACAAGATCGCGTTGTTGCAAGTTACTTCTGACAACCATGGAGGCGGCTTGAAACGCATTACAGAGAACATTGACCGCTTAACCGCTGACCTCCAAGACCTCGTTATGCAAGTCCGAATGGTCCCCGTTAGTCAAGTTTTCGACAGGTTCCCACGTTTGGTGCGTGACCTTTCGTTGAAGGAGAAAAAGAAAATCAACTTGATTATGGAGGGCAGAGAGATAGAGGTAGACCGTTCCGTGCTTGACGAAATCGGCGAACCCCTTATTCACTTGCTTCGTAACAGCGTGGACCATGGAATAGAGTTACCACGCAACAGAATTGAGTCAGCTAAAGATGAAACGGGGCAAATTGTGCTCTCAGCTCAGAGAAATGGCAACCATGTTATTATCGAAGTTTACGATGATGGTGGAGGAATCGACCCTGAAAAAGTCAAAGCTTCTGCACTCAAAAAAGACGTCGTGACCCAAGCTGAACTCGAAAAAATGACAAACGATCAACTCATAAACCTAATTTTCCTACCCGGGTTCTCTACCGCAAAAGAAGTCACTGAAACAAGTGGGCGAGGCGTCGGCATGGACGTGGTTAAAACCAAAATTGCTGCGCTAGGCGGCTCTGTGCATGTGACCAGTGAAATTGGAAGGGGTACAAGAACCACCATCAAATTACCCATCACCTTGGCAATAATTCAGGCTATACTCATCAAAGATTCAACTGAAACGTTTGCTGTTCCCACTGGTCAAGTTTCGGAGATAGTGCGCGTTAAGAAATCTGATGTGCAACGTTTGGGAAAAACCTACGCTATCCTTGTGCGTGACCAGGTTATTCCGATGGCGCATCTGCATCAACTGCTTAATCTTCCCGATTCAGGTGAAGACGAACTGGAAGTGCTTATTACCTATCTCGGTGACGAGCACCACAAGTTGGCGTTGGTGGTTGATTCTGTTCTGCGTCAGCAAGACATCTTGGTCAAGACGCTAAATGGTTCCTTATCAGGAATTAAAGGCGTTAGCGGCGCTACAATCCTTGGCGATGGTCAGGTTGTATTGGTTTTGGATGTTGGACAATTCGTGAAACGCAACAGAAACGCCTAAACTTAACCATTTTTTTTTGTTTTTTATTTCTTTTTGTTTTAGCGATTCGCTTCTTGACATATTACAGGTTGGGAAGCTTACCTTTATTGGCTGCCTGCAACTCTATACTTATTGCGGGAGGCTTTGGAGTGGAGCATAGTGAAGTTAAATCGGATAACGCACGCAACGTCATTTTGAGTTATAACGACCGAATCTACTACGTCAACGGCGTCAACGTTAAAGTCCAAGAAGGCGACGATAAACTGCAAGCGATATTTCACGCTAAACGTGCGTCTGATAATACAGAGGAAGATTTGGATATAGAAATCAACCAAAACACTTACGACATCTTAATGGAGTACGCTAAACTCGACAAGCTAGATTTGATTATGGTTCTTCAAATTGATGGTGCCACCGCAAAGTGGTGTCTCATGAGCGAAGACTGGCTCAAAAACCAGCATTCACTGGGCTGTAGCAGAAGCTACATCGTTTAATTCTTTCTTTCAATGTTTGGAAATCCTTAAAGCACTCTTCAATATCTTAGCCCTTAGGCTGAATTACTTTGGTTTCAACAGAAAAAAATAAACCCACCGTAGAGGAGTTGCTTGCGAAAGCCAAAAAACCAGCGCTGCTCTCTCCGCCGATGCACCGTTTCTATGAGGGAAAAATGCAGGTTATCCCCAAATGCGCAATCAGAAGCGTAGATGACTTTGCATTATGGTACACTCCTGGCGTTGCAGCGGCATGCAAAGAAATCCAAACAGACCCAGACAAATCATTTGAATTAACTAACCGATGGAACTATGTTGCCATCGTTAGCGACGGCACACGCGTGTTAGGTTTAGGAGACATTGGACCTGAAGCTGCGATGCCTGTTATGGAGGGCAAAGCGTTGCTTTTCAAGTACCTTGGCGGCGTCGACGCGTTCCCAATTTGTTTGCGAACCAAGGACCCGCAGGAAATCGTTAAAATATGCAAGGCGTTGGAGCCGACGTTTGGCGGCATAAATCTCGAAGATATCGAGAAGCCCAAATGTTTCCAAATACTGGAGGAAGCCCGCTCGGAAATGAATGTTCCAGTTTGGCATGACGATCAGCAGGGAACAGCCACTGTGATCTTGGCGGGTTTAATGAATGCATTCAAGTTGGTGGGCAAGAAACCTAAAGAAAGCCTCATTACTTTGGTGGGTTCAGGAGCAGCCAACATTCGAACTGCCTATGTATTAATGCGTTGGGGCGTTAAACCGGGCAACATTATCTTAGCTGACAGCAAAGGTGTACTCTACAAGGGCAGACCAGACATAATTGAAGCTGATGATCCCTGGAAGTACGATGTTACCCAGAAAACTAACAATGAAGGCAGAAGCGGCGGCATAGAAGACGCTTTTAAAGGCGTAGATGCTGTTGTTGCAGCTTCAAAACCGGGTCCAGGCACCATCAAGAAAGAGTGGGTGTCAAGCATGGCGAGCGACTCCATAGTGTTTGCCTGCGCTAACCCGATTCCTGAGATTTGGCCGTGGGAAGCGGAAGAGGCCGGTGCACGGGTGGTGGCGACTGGACGCAGTGACTTCCCTAACCAAGTTAACAACAGCATGGGTTTCCCCGCTATTTTCCGAGGCGTCTTAGACGTGAAAGCCAAAACAATCACCGACGACATGTGTATTGCAGCAGCCACAGAGCTTGCGACTTACGCAGAGGAACGCGGTATGGACGAGAAAAACTTGTTGCCAACTATGGATGAGTGGGAAGTGTTTCCACGTGAAGCGGTTGCTTGCGCCTTGAAATCTATTGAGCAGGGGGTTGCACGGGTGAAGCCTAGTAGGCAAGAGCTCTATGAGCGGGCTTCAGCCATCATCAAAAACGCTAGGGCGTCAACTGAGTTGCTGATGAAGCACGGCTTGATTAAGCAGCCGCCTAGCGAAGAGCAGCTTCTCAAGTAATCATCTATTTTTTTTAGAATTTTCTTTTAATTTCTAATTTTTGGACAAAAAAAGGAAAATTTAGATTGGCGTGATTTTTATAATGTTTCTTTTTTCTAGCCTGCGCAATGCGTCGAGGCATTCGTCTTTTTTCTCGCCGGTGATGTTAAGGTTTAGCATAATATCTTTAATAGATACACCGGGCTTCCCAAAGCTTTCATGGCGCTTGTATAGGTGTTTGACAATGGATTTTTCGAGTTTTCCGCATCTCCAGGTGGTGTTGCGGATTAAAACTACGATGGTTTGAACCAGAGTTTGCTCGTTTGATTTTCTTCCACGGGATTCTCCCAACTCTCCCCACCACCCTTTTTTACGGCACCTGCTCATATAAGGCTTACTCGGCTAAGAAAAACGATAACTTTGCATGTTTGTCTTTTACAGGGTTTTTTTGAGGTATAATCCGTGTTCTTTGCCGTAGTACCTCTCAAGTTTGCCGATTGTTTGGTACCCTAGCAGGTGGTAGAGTTTTATGGCTGCTTTGTTGTCTTCTCGGACTTCCAATCGGCATTCGCGTATGCCTCTTTGTTTTAGGTAGTCTTCGACTTCAAGTAGCATTTGGGTGGCTATTTTTTTGCGTCTGAGGTTAGGCGCTACATTCAAAGTGATGATGTGACCGCATTCGGTGTCTTCAAGTTCAATCTGTGCTATAATGAAACCTGCAATTTCGTTGTCTGCTTTGGCGACTAGTGAGATAGTGTTGTAGTCTGTTAGTAAGTAAGATATTTGTCGTTTTGAAAACGCTTCTTCGCTGAAGCATTGTTCCTCTATTTTGTAGAGTTTGTCAAGTAGATTGATGGTTGCTGTTTGGATTGTGACTTCCATAAGTAGTCTAATTAGCTATCTGTGGCAGTTTGTTTTAAGGTTTGCTGAATTAGCATTTTGCTGTTAAGGCGGGTTTAAGTTCAAGGTATTGCTGCGCTGTGAATCCGACGAAGAAACGGAACCACAATGTTATGATTCTGGTTAGAATGGTGGCTGTAGCGGCGAGGGCAGCTTCAACGCCCATTGAGTAGAAGAGCGTGGTCATGGCGGCTTCGGGGATTCCGACTTCAAAAGGTATGCCAACTGGTATGGATTTGACTGCTAAGACTATGGCTGAAGTTATGAGGATTATGCTCCAAGATACGGGGTGCCCCAGCGACACAAACACAAGAAATGGGATGCTTAAGCTGAAAACCCATGTTACAGCCATGTAAAAGAGGCTTAGTGCTAGGGGTTTTTTGTTGTGGCGGTAGGCAAGCATGGAGTCATGGAAGTGATCGGTCATTTCAACTGCTTGGTCTTTGTATTTCTCGGCGAAGCTCCATTTTCCCCTGGAGATTTTGTAGATGAAGTGTGTTCCCCAATCAATCAACCTTAGCATCCACGCTTTTTTGAATGACAAAACAGTCAGTACAACTGTTATGCCGGTTATACCAGCGGCGATGAAGATTATGAGGTTGAACACTACAGCTGAGACTTCTTCCTCAAAAGCAAGCAGAAAAACGCCTACAACCAGAATTACAACGTTCATCGACATGCCCAATATGCGGTGGGTGAAAAGTGAAGCAACAACTTTGCCAAATGAGCCGCATTGGTCTCGAGTAGCGAGATAGGCGCGTGTGACTTCTCCGCTTATGGATTCCGCTGGCACAATAATGTCCACGTATAAGCCATACCAAACGTAGAGGTAGGCTCTCCAGAGCTTGAGCTTGATGTTTAGGTGGTTGGTTAGGGTATGCCATGAAACGGTGTAGAAGAGGACTTCGGCGACTCCGCATGCGATTGCTAACATGAATATTGGCATGTTGGCGGTTTGGGCTGTTTGTATGATGCCTAGGATGTCAACTTGGAAGAGGTAGATGTAGAGGAAGAAACCTACTAAACCAAGCAGTGGAAACAGCACGGTTTTCCAAGTGAAGTTTGGCTTAGGCGGTTGCATAACTATCAGATTGGAATTGACGGTATAGCTCAGCGATTATATACTTTGTCCAAAAAAGAGCGGCGCTTGGGGTTTTTGGTAGTGTTTGTCATACAGTTTTTTGAAATGTTAGGGGTTTATCGCTTTTCTGAGGCTCTCAGCAGTTGCTTCAGGTGTTACCGTATTGATGTAGATGCCTGTGCTTTTTTCGAATCCTGCCCAAGTTGCCAGTTTCGGGTACACCTCAAGGTGCCAGTGGTAGCTGCCCTCAGCGGTGCAGGTTTGGTGGATGCCGTAGTTGTAGGGTGGGTCGTTTAGGAGTGTGTTTAGGGCGCCAAGGCTGGTTTTTAGTGTCTGTGCAAGCGTTTTTGCTTCTTCGGCTGTGAGGTCAGCGATGTTTGAGCTGTGCCGCTTCGGCATAACCCAGAACTCCATTGGGTTGATGGCTGCGTAGGGTGCAAATACCACAAAATCTTTGTTCTCAAAAATAAACCGTGGTCCGTTGCGTTCTCGCCTGATGATGTCGCAGAAGATGCATCTACCAATTTTTTGGTGGTAAGCCCTGGCGTTTTGCTGCTCCTCTTGGATCCATTCGGGAATCATCGGCGTGGCGATGATTTGGCTATGCGCATGGGACAGCGATGCGCCTGCTTCTATTCCGTGGTTGCGGAAAACCGACACGTACTCTACATAGGGTTTGGCGCTTAGTTCTTTGAAGCGGTCAACGTAAGCGTTAACGACCAACTCTAGCTGCGGTAAGGTGGTGTTTGCTGGGTGTTCGTTGTGGTTAACCGATTCAACAATAACTTCATGATGACCTATTGCGCTTCCAAAGTTGTCGCCTTTAAAAATCAACGCTGTGTCCTGCGGCTGCTTAGGGGGCGAAAAAGCGGGGTAAAGGTTTGGGATAACACGCACAAGCCATTCCTTGATGCGTTCGCCTTCCTGTGGGTCCATTGTTGTTTGTATTGTGTCGCCGTTTTTTTGGTAGATAAGCAATGCAGGTGGCGTCATGGATTCATTGCCTGCGCACAGGGGGCAAACGGCGGTTTTGCTGGGTTCAGGATGGGCTTTGGCGAGGTCGGTTGGTCTGCGGCTGCGTTCTGTGGCAATAACAACCCAGCGGTTAAGCAAGTAATCTTTTCTAAGTTCATTATATGGCATAAGGCTGCACTCGTATATGGTGGCGGCGGGTTGCTTTTTATGTTTCGCCAATTTCTGCGAGGATGTACAATTATTCAGCTGACCTTTTTTATTGGCTTTCCTTAGCTTCTGTAGTCAAACATCAACTGGATGCACATCGTAAGGATGCATTAATTTTCTACAGGTCTTGGAACAGAAGTAATTTTTTTTGATTTAGGAATGTTTTATATCTTTACTCATTTCATAGAAGATGGTCATTGGGTTCCAAACGTTGAGAACATGACTGAAAACAAAAGCTCACAATCGCTTTTGAACCAGCTAAAAACCGCCCTAAACCGGTGGAGACTGGCCTTTCTGTTTCTTGCCTTAGCATACACCGCGGTTCTGCTTTTAACGCTTCTCACTTCGCCTTTGAGCTGGGACGAAGTTATACACCTAAACGGTGCATTGTACCTAAACAGCGGCGCTTTCGACCGTTTTCTAAGCGGCGCATTTTACCCGCCCCTCTTTGACGGCACAGTCGTGGCTTTCTTCAACCTGTTCGGAGTTAGCCTCTTCTCTGCCCGACTGGTCACGGTGGTTTTTTCGGTTCTCTCTCTTTGGTTAGTTTTCGAATTAGCCTACAGCATGTTTGATGGTAAAACAGCGTTTCTTTCAGCGGTTCTGTTGGCTTTGATGCCAGGGTACTTCTGGCTATCTCACCTCGCCCTAATCGAGATGACTCTTCTCTTCTTTTTCACCCTTAGCTTGTTCCTGTTTTGGCGTTGGATACAAACCAAAAAAGACGTCTACATGATACTTAGCGGATTAGCCATCGGTTTAGCTATTCTCAGCAAGTACCAAGCGTTTCTGGCGGGTTTACTGATCCTCTTTTGTATCTTGTTTCTGGAGAGGGGACGGCTCAAGCATGCGTTTTCACGGTTTATGCTGCTGGTCGGCGGAGCTGCATTGGTGGTTGTGCCATGGTTAATTGTAGCCACTCGTCTGTATGGTGAAAAGCTATTGAACAATTGGCTCTACGCCATCCAAGTCGGCAACCCCGATAAATTCGCCTACAGCAGCCGCTACCCATCACCCATCTTCTACCTAATCGATTTAGTGTGGCCCTATGGCGCCTTCCACCCCATATCCATCTTCATCTACGCTTTGTGTTTGGCGGGTTTGGGTTTTTTGGTTTGGAGGCATGGCAGAGGTGACAAATTTCTCTTGATTTGGTTTGTGGTGGTGTATGTGTTTTTCAGCTTAATCACCAACAAGGAGTGGCGTTACGTGCTTGTGTTGTTCCCCGCTTTGGCGATTGCCGCCGCATCTTTAGTTACGCATTTGTTTGGCAAACTTGATGGTTGGAAAAAGATCCGCTTGGACAAAGCCAGAACCGCCAAAGCCGCTTCTGCGCTGCTTATTGTCTGTGTTGCGAGTGCAGCAGCATACAGCGTCTACGATGCTTACACGATCACCTCCTACTTTAACATTAACATTCCAATCGAACCCGCCACAACCTACGCCGAAAACCACCTCAAACCCAACGCCTCCATGATGGTGCTTGCGCCCTTCGACTTCTTCAGCGCCGACATGGTGAGGTTTTACCTAGCCGAAAACGGCGACACCCAAACACAAGTGTACCAGTACCCATACCTACCCGTGGACACCTACACACCTACATTCAACATAACTGAATTTGTAGCTGAGTGCAAACAGGACAACGTGCAGTATGTGTTCACTTACGAGCACGGAGGAACAGTACCCTACTATAACACGACGTTGAACCTACAACAAATTTACCAACAACTCTACGCCTCAGGCAACTTTACGCACATCGCAGAGAACACAACGTTTGGAGAAAACCCCCGAAGAATATTCATACTAGAATTTGTAGGCTAAACGTATAGGCCGGCTTGTGCCAGTCAGAAGTTCTCACTACGTCAATGGCCTAAATAGTTGAGGGGTGATTGGTTTCTAAATGCGCAATCAGAACGTCAGCGTTGCCAAAGAGTTTCAGGGCTTCTTTATAGGCATCTTAAAAATGGGAAAATGTCCCCCGTTAGCCTTGTTTTTTGATTATCCCGTATTTGGCGTTGTGCTGTTTGAGTAAATCGTTCGCTATGCTTTGGTGGTAGGTGATATCCTGATCAAATGTCATGGTTTGCATGGCTGTTTTTTGTTAGTTGTTACAACTGTTGTTACAAACCGCGCCCCACACCAGTTGCAACAACTCACCCAGTTTCTCTTCTTATGCTAATTTTAACTATAAGCGATAGTTCACTGTTTAGATTTTACCCCCAATCACAGTAAAGCCCTGTTTTTATTCTGCTCTTCATCGCGGAAAAAACCAAAAAAGATACCGCATAACGAAAAAGATGAAAATCAGCCGCATCAGCAACAGAATCGGAGACAAAGAGTTGCTTAAAGCTTGACGATTTGAGCGTGTGGCACGCCTTCGATGTTGAGCACGGCTTCAGGGTGCACAAAACCCTGCTTGATGGCGTTTTCCACGCAGATTTTGCCTACCAAATTCACGATTGTGCTGTTGCTGATTAAACCGACGGCTTCTTCCACGGTGGTTTTTTTGCCCTTGTAGAACTCGTCTTTTATGCGGAAGACAATTTTGCCTTCTCTAAGTGTTTTACCTAACAAGTCGCAGTCGCATACTGCTAAAATCACGTTTTCTCCGACTTTTCTAACGTTTAGGTAGACATCCACAGTTATTTCGCTCACAACTGTTTAATTGATGATTTTGCGCCGCAAGCGTTACATACTAAGAAGGATAAGCGTTTTTCTTTAACGAGTTTTGTGTCTGGACGCTTACAGACGGGACAAATAACATAGCCTTCAAGATATCTTTGCAGTAAACGTTCGAAACTATCCGTTCGGAATTTACCTTGGAATATGGCGCGGGAGTCATGGAAGGTGGCGGCTGTTGCCATTTCGCGAGTTAAGAATTTTAGTAAGTGCTGTGGGTCTCTGTCCAGCGCATCAGCTATTTCTTTAAAATTATTGATTATTGTGCGCATACCAACAGTTTGAATCATAATGCGAGGCAACTCAAGGCGTTCCTGTTTAGCCTGTACTTCAGGCATCTGTTCGCAGGCACGTTTTAGCAAGTCATCGTAATTGTAACTCATGTTTCCACTTTCACCCCAAACATGGGGAGCGCATATATTTAAGATTATAACGTCAGATGGACCATCTTCTATGGTTTTTATTGAGTCATTCTAAGTAAGTATTATAAATTGGATTGTTACATCGTAGGTAAATACGTCACTTCAGAAGGCTGACCTTTGACCGAGAAACAAACTCCGAGCCAAGTATCAAACATTAACACCCAAATCGATAAACTCAAAGAGCAAACACGGGAAAATAATACTCAAATCAAAAAGTTCATAGAAAAAAGAGATGAACTTCATGAGAAGGTCCGGAAAACCCGCGAAGAAATCAATCAGCTTAAGGTTGAGCGCGACGCCCTAAACGAGAAAGTCAAGCAGTTAAAACTGCAACGAGACGCAGTGAGGGTAAATGTTAGCCCCATCATGACTGAAGTGAATGCTCTAAACGAGAAAATCGACACCCTTAAGAAGAACCTGCCGCGCATTAGCCAAAAAGAATTACAGAAGGAACTTGACGCCATCGAGTGGAAAATCGCCACAACCACGATGGATATAAAAGAGGAAAAGAGGCTTATCGACAATGTTAAGGAACTGGAAACTCAGCTTATCGGCTACAAAAGAATTGATAATCAACGTAAAAAAATCAAGGATCTCATAGAACATCGTAAAACTTTTGACGCTCAAGCAGACGTATACCACAAAGAATTGACTGAGTTGGCAAAAAAAAGCCAAGACTTACACGCCGTGATGATGGAAAAAGTCAACGCAATGAGACGAGACCGAACAGAAGCAGACAGCCTCCATCAATCATTCATTAAAGCTAAAGAACAAAACAACCTCATCTACGAACAAATTCGCCAGTTAATCAGCCAATCAACAGGTCTCAGAACCTCAATGAGAGAACAGTACCAGAGCCGCCGAAAAGAAGACGACTCCAGACGCAAAGTTGAAGAAGAAAAACGCAAACACGAACAAGCTGAACGGCAAGTCAAAGAACAGGCACTTAAAGAGAAAATTGGCACGGAAGCCCGCGAAAAACTTAATCGAGGAGAAAAAGTCAGCTGGGACGAATTCGCCATGATGCTTGGCGACGAAGGGGAAGACGAGGCTAAAACGCAAGCTTAAAGTTAAGAGGCTGTATTAAAGAGATAGAGATTTCGAATGGCTAAAAGGGAAACGCAACAGCAAACGCAAAAGCGTATCCTAATTCTTTGCGTTGACAGAGACGGCGATATAGAGACCAAAACCTCACTTAAAACGCCGCTTCTTGGCAGAATGGCCAACCTTGATGGAGCTGTTGCGTTAGCGCTTAAGGATTCTGAAGAACCCGACGCAAACGCCATGTTTGAAGCAGTTGGTCTTTACGACCGATTAGACAGCGGTAAACAACCTGAAGAAATCTTCGAAGTAGCAACAGTTTCCGGTTCAGAACTCGGCGGAGTCAATGCAGACCGCAAACTCGTAGCCGAATTAAACAGTATACTCGAAACCTTCAACGCTAACGAGGTCATACTGGTTTCAGACGGCTACTCTGACGAAGCGATTTTGCCCCTGGTAGAATCGAGGGTGCCTGTGTCGTCGGTTCGGCGCATTGTCATCAAACACAGCGAATCCATCGAGGAAACCGCCGCTGTTTTCACCAAATACGTTCGCTTACTTGTGGATAACCCGAGATATTCCCGTGTAGCTTTAGGGTTGCCGGGGGTTTTGGTTTTCATCTTCGGCATTCTTTGGGCTATTGACAATTTAGGCATCTATAAAGGAGCGTTGTACTTCTACGGCATAGCAATAATCATAGTGATAGGTGGGTTCCTGCTGCTCAAAGGCTTTGGCGTGGACAAAGCTACGAAAGACTTCTATCATTGGGCAAGAGACTATGAGCCGCCTGCGTTGCCAATCCAAATCTCCAACTACACCGTTATCGCTGGAATCCTCTGCACCGCTGTAAGCATATACTTAGGCATAGCTAGCGTTAGCATAAATGCCCAACCATTCCCCATCGATTTCGGTGGTTGGCTTGGCGCAACGCCTAAAATCGCAGCTTTCTTCATAAAAGGGGTACAAGACCTACTCATAGTTGGCATATGCATTGTTCTACTAGGAAGAAGCGTAAGGCTCTACTTCGAAAGAGACCAAAGATTACTACGCAACATTGCATTGATTGTTTCGATTGCATGGTTCAACCGAATTTTGGATGCAACAGCAAACATCATCTACAATCCACTTAGCCCAGACACACCTTCCATAGGTTTAGAAAATGCTGCATTCGCTAACTTCCTATTCACCATCATAGTAGGCATCTTAATCGGCGTAGCCTCGGTATTGCTAATTTACATCGTGAACCGTTCTTCGAGAGATTTCTTCAATAACAAAACCGAAGAAATAGAGGAAGAAGAAAAACCCGACGAACTATAAACAGTAATACACAGGTTTCTTTTTGCCAACGTAGGGGAAGCTTTAATTGAAACTGATAAGGATTAACTTTTAACATCGCCATTGGCGTTAAAGCTTACTACGAGGATTCATTGAGTGCTTACAAAAATTCTTTCCGTGCTCGGAATTTACAAGATATATGAAGCGTGGCTTTCGCGGCAAGTCAAAAGCGGCGTTCCCCCCGAACACATCGCCATCATTTTAGATGGAAACCGACGATGGGCAAACGAGCAGACCACACATCCTTTACTGATGAAAGACAAGTGGGGTCACGGAGAAGGCGCGGATACAGTGGAGCAGCTTCTTGATTGGTGCCACACCATCGGCGTAAAAAACGTGACACTCTACACATTCTCTACAGAGAATTTTGCGAGGAACTCTGAAGAAGTAACGCAGATTATGTCGATTGCTGAGGAACGGTTTTGCAAACTCTTAACGGATGAGCGTGTTCACCGCGACAAAGTGCACATTAAAGTTATTGGCAGAACTAACATGCTGCCCGAGCGGCTGCAGGGCATCATCGCTGAACTTGAGAAGGCAACTGCGAACTATGATAATTACTTTTGGAACTTCGCGTTTGCTTATGGGGGCAGGGCAGAAATCGTTGACGCAACCAAAACCATCGCCAAAAAGGTTTTGGATAAGGAACTTGAAATCGACGACATCACCGAGCAAGTGTTCGAAAAGCACCTCTACACTTCGCATATGACTAAACAGGACCCCGACATGATAATCCGCACCTCCGGCGAAGAGCGGCTGAGCGGCTTTCTGCTTTGGCAGGCAGCGTACAGTGAACTGTTCTTTTTGGATGTTTATTGGCCTGACTTCCGCCGAATTGACCTGCTAAGAGCCATCAGGGTTTTCCAGCATCGCAAAAGAAGATACGGCGCCTAAGGAGCAGTTTTTGGTATCGATTTATGTTCGTTTTTTGGCGCTAACAATTGATATTACGTCTCTATCTTTTAGGATTGCATCTTCGCCGATTCTGCGTTTGTCACGGGCGTTTAACGCGTAGAGGAAATTGTCGCCTAGTTCTGTGTGGATGATGTAGGCGAATTGGTGTGCTGTGGTACCTTTGGGGATTAGGTAGGTGTCAGGGAGGACGCGGCCATTGTGGTCGGAGAGGTGTTCTACATCTTCGACGGGGTAGACGGTTATCATGTTGAGGAGTTTGAAATATGCGGTGTTGATTGCATCTTGTATTCCTGTGGAGCCGTTGGTTTTTAAGATTCTGTCTTTTATGCGTTCAAGCCCTTGAATTTGTCCTGCTGAGAGTTTTTCGGGGGTGAGTATTTTGAAGTCACTGTCGCCAGGTTTGTAGTCGATTAAGCCTTTCTCGGCGGCTCGGCGCAGTGCCAATTCAGCTTCGGCGCTTGCGGGTACGACGTTGTAATCAAGTTTATTTAAGCGTTCAATATTTGCCTGCGCAGTAGGCAAATCGATCTTGTTCGCCACGATGAGCATGGGCTTTGAGATGCGCCGCAAGTTGTCGACGAAACGGTAAAAGTCTTCATCTGTCCACGTGGCGGGTTTATCAACGTTTAATCCTGCCTTGCGTATGGCTTCGTTAACGTACACTGTTCGGATGCTTAATCCGCTTAAGCGGTCTTCGAGGTGATGCGCAATGCCTTTTTTGTCTTGCTCAGCTGTACGCGCGATTCTTGACCAGTCCTTTTTGAGAATAGTAACCATCCACATGGTGATTTCTTTTTCCAGAAACTGCACGTCTTCAAGTGGGTCATGTTCTCCGAGTTTGCAGCTTTTGCCTTCACAGTCAGTGCCTCCTGAAGCGTCAACGATGTGGATTAGGGCGTCGGCTCGGCGGATTTCGTCGAGGAACTGGTTTCCTAAACCTTTGCCTTCCCAAGCGCCGGGCACGATACCTGCGATGTCAACAAGCTCAACGGGAACCATGCGGCTGCCATCTAGGCAGAGGCTGTTTTTCGGGTTGTCTTTAACTTTGAATTCTTCATGTACACAGGGGCTTCTGACGTAGCCGACTCCGCGATTGGGTTTGATTGTTGTGAAGGGGTAATTTGCGACCTCAGCGGCGGCTAAGGTGGCGGCGGAATAAAACGTTGATTTTCCCGTGTTTGGTTTTCCAACGATTCCAAGTAAACGTGAGTAGGAGCGCTGCATCTATATTCACTTCGTGTTATGTCTCGGCGCGTAGAGCTATATTATTTGCGCTCCCAAAACACCGCTCCTAAGCAGCTAGTGTAATGCAGAATAATGGAGAATAAGCGAGTAAGCGAACAGATAAAAGAATCAGTAAGAAAAAGGTATCATTAAAATGCTAAGAGAGATTTAACCGCAAGGAAAACTGAGTAGAGTGAGTACTGCTTCATTGACTAAATTGCTAATTTTTGTGACCTGCGTAATGTTCACTCTTTCAACTTTTTGCCCTTTTGGAAATATTTCTGCACCTGACCCTGAGAAAACATGGGAAGCACATCCACTTTATGTTTCTCCATTCATCAGCTCAAGTACACCAACAGGTTACTCACCAACCCAGATTAAAGCAGCGTATAACTTGCCTTCCAACGGCGGGGAAGGAACTACCATAGCAATAGTAAACGCGTTTCATACACCAAACATCTTAAACTACTTTGACACCTTCTCAAACTACTACGATTTACCTGGCAACAGCACAGGAAACTTTATCGTCAAATCATTAACCGGAACCATAGACAACGGATGGTCAATGGAAACATGCTTAGACGTCGAGTGGGCACACGCCATAGCCCCACAAGCAAAAATACTGCTAGTGGAAGCAGCATCCAACAACAACATAGACCTCCTCACAGCCATCGACTACGCAACAAGCCAACCTGGCGTTGTAGCAGTTTCCATGAGTTGGGGCGGACCAGAATTTATACAGGAAACCTGGTTTCTTTTTGAAAAGCATTTTAACAAGCCCGACATCACCTTTTTTGCAGCTTCAGGTGACGACGGCGAAAGCGTACTTTGGCCAGCTGCTTCCGCAAATGTAGTAAGCGTCGGCGGAACCACCTTAAACCTAAACCATGATGGAACGGTAATTTCAGAAACCACATGGCAAAACAGCAGCGGCGGAATAAGTCAATACGTACTTAAACCAAGCTACCAGAACAGCTATGGCTTAAGCTCCACTTACCGAGCGGTACCCGATATATCATATAATGCAAATGCATCCACAGGCGTCTCAGTTTACGATGGCACTTGGCATAAAGTAGGCGGCACCAGCGCTGGTGCACCTCAATGGGCAGCCATCCATGCAATTGGGCTTTCTGTCACAAATGCTAATTTGTATGCAAGAGCAAAGGCAGACTACTCAGATTATTTTCGGGACATTTTAGAGGGCGAAAATTACAAGAACCCCGCAACAGTGAACTATGATTTAGTGACGGGACTGGGCAGCCCCTTAACAAGTAATTTTGGAACGCAAGTCACTGTAATTCCTGATAGTGGAGCGATAGGTACCCAGATTACGATCAGCGGAACAGCTTTTTCAGGTAGCGCCGTAGACATCGACTATCTAAATCCGATTAACAATTCATGGTTAGACGTCGCCACAGATTACCCAATCACCGATTCAGCCTTCACCTACAGCATAACCGCACCCGACCTTTTGCAGGTTAACCCCTCAGGCGACAACCCCCATGTCATCGACGAACTTGTCTTCAAAGTAGTTGATAACAGCAACGGACAAAGCTTCAACTCTTCCACGCCTTTCACTATGGAACGAAGAAGCCTAACGCAGGTAGGTGAGAGCTTTGCAGTGGGCGTTTTTGGCAACAACACAGATTTAACAAGGACAGTTTTTGTTCAGGACGGCGACAAAGTACCCCTCGCGGGCAGGGGGTTCCATCCGGGAACGTCAACTCTGCAGTGGGACAACAAAGTCCTTGGCAACACAACTGTCAATACAGAGGGGCAATTCAGTGAAGAATTCACTGTTCCATCTTCAACCGCAGGGCAACATACTATTACAATTGACGATGGCGCTACAACTTTCATAGTCACGGTGGCTCGCTCACCCATAGTCACGAACAACTATACTGATGTTTGGCGAACCGAGAATTTCACAATAGCCTTGACAGCAGATTCCCCAGTGGATGGCATATTCTACAGAGTTAATGGCGGTACAACAATGTCAGTTGAAAATGATGGACAACCCCAAATAACCACCGAAGGCGACAGCAACACTTTGGAATACTGGTTTACATGGGACAGCACAGGAACAGGCACCATAAACTTACATGAACCAGCCATAACTGACATAAAACTCGATAAAACAGCGCCCACAGGCTCAATAACTCCAAACATAGCAACATCAGAAACAACCCTAATTACGCT
Source organism: uncultured archaeon (assembly GCA_963760925.1). Taxonomy (GTDB): domain Archaea; phylum Thermoproteota; class Bathyarchaeia; order Bathyarchaeales; family Bathycorpusculaceae; genus Bathycorpusculum. The sequence continues at coordinate 47,485 of CAVXES010000001.1, forward strand.
TAACCTGAGCGCAAACGACGCAACCTCAGGTATTTCTCAGATGAAGTTTAGAAATGAAGACGGCGACTGGAGTAACTGGGAAGCTTATGCTGAGACAAAAACGTGGACTCTAAGCGGTGGTGACGGAACTAAAACAGTGTCAGTTCAATACATAGATAATGCAGGTTTGATTTCTCCAGCCTACAGCGCCACAATCACATTACAAACGCCACAAACTACACCAGAAGGAACAACACCTTCACAGTCAACAGTTACGTCAACCACTCAGCCCACAGCTAAGCCAACTCAGCCGCCAGTGTCCCCAGCAGCTCAACCTTCTCCCACCCAAGCAGTCCCTGAACTTAGCAGTGAAATTGTTTTGCTTTTGGCTGCAGCTACAACAGTTTTGATAATGGCGATGTTTGTGAAGAAAAATAACTGTTTTGGGAAAAATACGGCGCTTAAGTCAGTTGAGAACAAAACATAAAAGGTTAATGACTTAATAAGCAAGTTACCCATGAATCGAATGGGTTAGTATATTACTAAAAGGAGAAGGAACAAGTGAAACATAAAAGGCTTGCATTGGCGTTAGCGGTGCTTATGGCTTGTTCATTCATTATAACAGCATTTTATTGTTTGCTACAGCCTCCTTCAGATGTCGTATCCGAAAAGAAGGAACCAGCGGATTGGTTCGCAGAACCTTTCAGTACTGTTGAGCCCTTAAGCGACTCAAGCGTCTACGGATACACACCCACGCAAATAAAAGCAGCGTATAATTTGCCTACCTCAGGCGGAAACGGAGTTACCATCGCTATAATTGTAGCCTATGACACACCAGCAATCCAAACGAACCTAGCAACTTTTTCTAGTGAATTTGGTTTACCTACACCAGACAGTAACAACTTTGAGGTTCATAAGATGTCGGATTCCATGGGCACTGACGTTGCATGGACAAAAGAAGCCAGCTTAAACGTGGAATGGGCACACGCTATTGCACCCGAAGCAAAAATCCTCCTTGTAGAAGCTGTAAATAATGGTGGGGGCGAATTATTCGCGGCAATTGACTATGCCACCAGCCGTCCAGACGTAGATGTAGTTTCGATAAGTTGGGGCATAGAAGAAGTCGCAGAGATAACCGATTGGGATAGCCAATTTAACGTTTCGGGCAAAGTGTTTTTTGCTTCTGCAGGGAACACTTTGGGGAAAGTGTTTTGGCCTGCTTGTTCACCCTATGTGATTTCAGTGGGCGGAACCACTCTAACTTTGAACCCTGATAACTCGGTGGCGTCTGAGGTTGGCTGGTATAAAGGTGGCGGTGGAGTAAGCATCTACGAAATCATGCCCCAATACCAAATTGATTATGGATTAAGCGGTACAATGAGGTGCGTACCGGATGTATCTTACAATGCTGACTCAGCTACAGGTTACCCAATTTACTATAATTCAACTTGGAGCGGAACAGGCGGCACAAGTGCGGGTGCACCTCAGTGGGCGGCGATTTATGCTCTTGATTTGTCAGCGTCTCAAGAAAACATTTACCGAAGCGCCAAAACTGTGGACCCCCCACCCTTCAGAGACATAGTTGGAACGGGTGCCACACTGGGTTACGACTACGTAACGGGTTTAGGCAGTCCCACAACAGCCAACTACGATCTCCAACTTAGAGCAGTACCAACTCAGGGTCCACCTTCGGGAGCAGTCCAACTCAACGGAGAAGGCTTCATAGGAGGCAGCACAGTAGACATCGAATACTTAAATCCTATAACATCAATTTGGACACCTCTAATCAGCGATTTAGCGAACCCGACTGGAAGTTTCAACTATGGAACAAACGCATTTGACGTGAAACAAAACAATCTTGCAGGTGACTATCCAGCCCAACATGACAACATCGCTTACCGTGCAGTGGACACAAGCAATGGATACACTGTTAACACGTCATCGCCGTATATGGAGTGGCGCAGAGGACTAACACAGATTAATTCGTTGGTGGCTTCAGGGGTTTTTGGTGAGGGTACCGATTTATCTTCAAAAGTTATCGTTGGAAACACTCAGCTGGTGACTGTTGTTGGAAAATGGTTTAGCCCGGGCACTGCAAATTTGATGTGGGATGGCACAGAAGACTTGGGTGAAGCGCCCATTGACTCGACTGGTTCGTTTTCAGCAACTTTCAATGTGCCAACTTACGCCGTAGATGGAAAACACACAGTAACTATCAACGACGGTAGCTACAACTTTAGTTTTGAACTAACATCTCAAGAAGATTACATACCATTCTTGAATCCTGTTCCTGAAGGGTCGCAGATGGCGATTTTCGCAGTCACATTGGCGGGGATGGCTTTGGTTATGTGGATAAAAAGGAAATAAAAATCTTTGGTTTCATAAGTAACTACCTCTTTTGGAGCACATCAGTTGATTGCTGGGTACTGAGCGCAGATAAGCGCTGACAAGAATACATCAAGTGTGCCGCAGAAAGTGAAGAGTATTCTAAAAAAATTTGAATGCTCAGGGAAAACACTGGTTCCCTTTGACGTTTACTGCGGTTTTTCTTCTACCGGTGGCTCCTCTGCGGAGGGGGCTTTGGCGCTATCGGTGCTTTTTATGCGTTGGAGGCGTTTGATAGGATTGTACCAGTTCCATTTGCCAAATGTCGCCATCACTGCGGGCACAAGGTATGTTCTCACTATTATTGCATCTATGAGTATGCTGAACGCGAATGCGAAGCCCATCTCTCTTAGCATCAGGTTACTAGACAGCATCAGTGCACCCAGAGAACCCGCCAAGATTATTGCTGCAGCTGTGATAATCCCACCTGTCTGTTGGATGGCATGTACGATAGCATCGTTTTGGTGCTGTCCTTTAGCAGCTTCTTCCCGGATGCGAGTTAGGATGAAGATGTTGTAGTCCATTCCCAAGCCCAGCAGCAGCACGAAAAGGATTAGCGGCGTCATAAACAGTAAGCCATAGCTGAAGGCGGATTGGAAGACAAATACTGTGATGGCTAAAGTCCAAACTATACTCATCAAGATGGAGAGTATGGCGAAGACGGGCAGAATCAATGAGCCCAATACTATGAATAACACGATGCCGACGCCCAAAGCGACAATGGGAAGAATCATGTTAAACTGGTTTTCGAAGGTAACTCTTGTATCCAGTGTGCTGCCAGTTGTTCCACCAACATAGACGCCTGTTACATTGGCCGAATTGTCGTAGTTCGTATGTAAAGATTCACGTATGTCTTTTGCATAGTTCATGGCTTCAGTGGAATAAGGGTCAGCTGTGAACTGCACTGTTATTAATGCGGATTGATTGTCATCGCCTATGGTAGTCAATATGCCGCTGTATGTGACTGAGTCAGATTCGTTGGTGACGGATTGATAATCTACAGGTTCACCATAAGGCATTGTGGGTCCAGTTATTTCATGGATGCCTTTCCCAGCCGATATGTCAGAGGAAATGCTCTGCAAAGTAGCCATTTCACCCAAGTTAAAACTACCGTTATACACAAGCGGATGATCAAAGGTTACAACAACATAAGTGGGCATCAATCTGCCTCCTCCAAACGAATCGGTAAGAGTTCTCGAAGCAGATATGGATTCTAAACTGTCTGAAGCGCCACTAATCAAGTCGTATGTGGGTGTTGTGGTTGCATAGACATAGAATGCAGGTACAGTAACAAGGATAGCTAAAAGTATGATTATTTTGCCATGCTTAACGGAAAACGCTCCGCTTTTGGCGAAGTAACCACCCCTGCGCTTGTTTTTCTCTGCAATACCTGCGGCGTATCGTTCAAAGCGTTTTCCAGAATTAGGCCAGAAAATTCTGTCACCTAAAATAGCGGTTAACACGGGTGCAAAAGTTAAAGAAGCCACCAAAGTAACGATAACCCCTAACCCGACGACTAAACCCATGGTTTGCAGCATAACCATTGAGGTAGCTGACAATGCAAGGAATGATATAATGACCGTGGCGCCGCTGGTTACTATACTTTCACCAGCCCAAGTGATGGATTTCTTGATTGCTTCAAACAGGGGCAACTGATTGATTCTTTCTTCGCGGTGACGGGCAATTATGAATATGCTATAATCGGTTCCTACTCCAATCAGAACGGTCATAAGCACTGTAGTTACCGTGTAGTCGACTTGGTTTAGGTAGGTGCCTATTAGGTAGGGAAATATCTGTGAAACGCCAAGTCCAACACCAATTGTGCCTAAGGTGATGACTGGGGTAACGAGAGAACGGAAGAATAAACCTGTCGCAATAACCAAGAGCGCTATAGTGACTGGAAGTATAAGTTCAAGGTCTTTGTTGGTTGATTGCCCGAAGTCATAGTTTAGTGCGTCATTGCCGGTCACTTCAGCTGAGTTAATGTCTTGAGGGTTTTGAGCCATTTTTTGAGCTATGATGTCTCTTATGGCTAAGAGGTTAGTGTTGTCTGAAGCATCGAAGGTTATAGAGATGAGGGTTACATCTTTTGAGGGTGAAACAAACCCTGTTATGAGCGAGTTGAATTGTTCGCCGATGTTGTAGCTATCGGGGTTTGAGATAATGTGGGCTGCAAGGGTTTGCAGGGCATTGTTGGTTGCGTTTTCGCCCATATCGTAAATAGCTGTAATTAGCTCTTTGGAGAGACCTGATTGGTTGGCGACGTAGTTTATGGTTACAGTTTGGAGTTTTGCATTAGTGTCTGTGGTGTTGGAATTCAGAAAGTCTTGGAGTTTTAGGGTTGAAGAGATTTGGGTTGCGAAGTCTGCGCCGTCGCTTAAGTAGTTGGGAATGAATAGGGCGTTTGCATTGTCGGCTGCGGCAGATGCAGTCTGGTTTACCCAGCTATCTACTGCTTTTGGAGAGCTGGGCACACGGCTACACCATGAAACGTTGAAGTAGTTGAGCATGTGGGAGGTGTAGTCGTTGTAGGAGTCTTCATCGAGGTCTTTTAGAATATCTCTTGTTTGGTTGTAGGAGACACTGTTGAATAGTGGAATGAATTGGTCCATGCCGTAGGTTTGAGAGTTCCAGATGATGTTGTCCGCTAAAGTTTCTAATGAGCTGCTGCTAGGGGTTCTGCCCAAACTATAAGCTGCAGAAACGAAGGAAACGGGGGATTCTGATTGGTTGGCAACGTATTGGATGGAGAAATCTCTGATTTGGTTGTTGTTTTGTTCTTGAGTGTTAAACAGGAAGGTATCAAGCGAGAACGTCTCTGTTAATGCCGTCATAAAATCCTGCATAGATCGGTTACCAGCGAAAGCAGTGCTAATGTACTGCTGGTTGGTCACGTTGGCGACAAGCGAAGCCCGCACCGTAGAGGTAAACTGGGCAGTAGCGGGGTTCTGGAAACTCAGCGCCCAAGACGCATTGAATGCGTAGAGAAGCTGAGAGGTATATTCTGCGTATGCATTTGGGTCTGCAGCTTGAAGTATGGCTTGAGTTTGGCTGAAGGCTGCGTTGTTGAGGGCTGTGATGGTGTAGGAGTCTAAGTGATAATAATCTGATGGCGCTTCAAGGTAGGAGGATAGAGAAGAGTCCGTTGCCGACGCCGACGATAGGAACTGGATGGCGAAGTTGGCAAGTGCAACATTGTTTGCGGTTTGGTTGGCGGCGTTGTTAAGGTAGTCTTGCAAGGTCAGAGTATTAGTCAAAGCGGTTGCAAAAGACTGCGCTGTGGCGTCGCCTGCTAAGAAAGTGTCAATGTACAACTGGTTTGTTTGAGTTGAAGAAGAAATAGCTCGAGTTATAGGTGTCCAAGCTGAGGTTGAAGGGTCAAGAAAACTCTGTGTCCAAGCCGAATAGAAAACCTGCAGAAGTTGGGAGGTATACTGACTATAAGCTTCAGGGTCAGCTGCATAAAGTGTTTCAGCAGTTGTTTGGTTTGCGATGACGTTGGATTGATCCACGTTTTCCGAAGTGGAAGCCATCGCTCCTTGCCAAGCCTGAAGGTAAATTGCTGGAGTGCTGTACAGGAGGTTATAGGTTAAGTTGGCGTTTTCAAGGGTAGTATAAGCCCCTGCCCATATACCTGAATATGCAGCTGGAACGCTGTAGAACAAGTAATAGGTCATGTTGGCGTTGTCCTGAACATCGTAGATGCCTTTAGCGGTCTGGTTCAAACCGGGAATTAACTGGTCCTCTTTGGTTGTGTTGTAGGCATGGAACCACACGTTAGAGTAAATGGTTGGTACACTGTAGAGTAAATTATAAGTTAAATTTCCACCGTCGTAAGCTTCGTAAACGCCTTGGTTGGTTGCGTTGAGGGCGGGAATTAGAATAGAGTAGACACTAGTTATATTTTCTAACCCAGTAATACTGGAACTTTCATTGATTTTACTAGTTAACTCGTCTATAAACCGTTGAGTAGCCAAAGACGAGGCATCACTTGTTGATATGATTATGACGAGTGAATCGTTCGATACGGAATTTTGGAATTGAGCCTTAATTATGTCGTCTGCCTTGGCTGATTCAGAATTGCTTTCAGTTGAAGAATTCATCGTCAGCGAAGTTACGCCTGTGGCGGTGAGAACTACGGGGAGTATTATTCCTAGAAGTAGTATCCAAACGCCGATTATGGCGAATTTTCGCTTGGTAATCAATCGGCCGAGCTTTTCGAATGCGTTAGCTTTTCCGCGGGTCATTTTCTATTCTAACTCCTATTAATTGATTAATTTTAGGGAATTTTTGATCTCAATATGGAGAACTTGCTGGCTCTTATAGATTGTACCGAGTACACTCGGGTCCTTCAAAAGACATATATGACGATGTAAACAGTTAGCTGTATGCGACGATTGATTCTTGAACTCTCAGAGAAGGAACTACTAAAAGCAGGCATTGAACTACCACCACTCAAACAAATAAAATCGCTAGAACTCCTATACTTTCTAAGGCAAGATAACGAAGAATTCGCTACAATATCTAGAGTGGAATTCAAAGACTCCAATGTGAAAATAGAAGAGTTAATAAAAGGCAGCTTACTCCGCGATGTCCAAGTCATCGAGAAAGAAAAAAACGGTGCCTACATCATTTTTACTCGTAGCGGATCACCCAACTTATCCAACGTTTTAAATTACATAGGACTAGACGGTGGCTATCTGTTTCCCCCCTAGGCATTGAAGATGGCAAAGTGAAGTTTTCTTTCTTAGGCAATGAATCACAAATTAAGGATTTCATGGAAAAAATAGACGCAATCGCAATACATTACCGAGTAATACTGTTAGCGGACGCAAATTTTTCCCCAATATCGCCGCTTAGCCAGTTAACCGAGAAACAACAGGAAGTTCTGCTCACAGCGTACAAGATGGGTTACTATGACATTCCAAGAAGAATAACATCTGAAGCTTTAGCCAAAAAAATGGGACTTGTGGATTCCACAGTGGTCGAACATCTCCGCAAAGCGGAACAACGCCTAATAAGGCACATAATAGAAAATAAGATGCAATAGAAAGTCAGCTTTCTTTTAATGTGACGGCATGCTGGGGGCATGCGGCGACACAGAAGCCGCATCCGTGACAGAGTGACATGTCAACGCAGGCGGGTTCATCGTCGCTTATTCGGAAAACTGCTTTTACGGGGCATTCCCTTGCAACCCTGCATTTTTTGCACTGAGCGCATTTGGTCGGGTCAATGATGGCTTTCAATAATTAACAATCCAACCGTTTAGAGGCCGCTTGTCTTAATCAATTTTTCCAGCTAAAACCAAGAATAGAAATGTAGATTATAGGCAGTTTTGGCTACTTGGGTTTGAGCAGATCCTTAAGCGTCTTGCGACATCGACTGCAAGCTAACATGGTGTTACCACATTCGGGACAGTGAAGTTCCTCTTTTTGCAGCCGTTCCAAAAGCGCTAACAATGCCAGCTTATTTTGCAAATCGCCCTCCGACTCAGGATTTTGTACAGATTCCTCAGGAAAAGTTTGGGGTTTTTCTTCCCTTACGATTTCTTGGTAAACATGGGCAATGCTGGTTTTTCCATCTCGAAGCTTCTGCTTCTCGTCTTCAGAGGCGGTTTCTATGATTTTTTTACCCCGCTCAAAGGTGCGTGTGGAGACTCCGGCTTTTTTAGCTACAACTTCCGCTGCTTTTGCTTTAACAAAGGGTTCGAGTTCAGAATTAGGCTCAGCGTCATCTGACGCTACCCCCAACTGCATTTCACGCCCTTTCTTTCCACCTGCCGACTGACGCTGTTTAGCCAGTGCTTTCTCGATTTCAAGTAGCGGAACCGCCAATTCGACAAGCTGAAAATTGTTAAGGTGCCTTCTTCTGAGGTTGGCTTCTATGACGAATTTTTTTTCCAGCAGTTTGTCATCGAATTTTTTTACTTCAAAGTCGGGTTCGATGCCTAGTTCCATGCATGCGCGATAACGGTGGTGTCCATCTAAAACCTCAAGGTCTTCGTTGACGATAATGGGGTAGTGTTGACCTTCTTGTTCTATGGATGTTTTGAGCTCTGTGAATTCTTCTTCGGACATTTGTGGAAGGAGTTTGTCGTATTCGGGTTTTAGGTGAAGGCTCATTGACATCTCTTTCTTTTTTAGTGTTTTTATTATTTAAGGTAAGGGGTCAAAGTCTCGCCTCTAAACGGTCAGAGGCCATAGTTGTGAGTGCAACCCAAACACGATTTCAAATTGGGATGCGATGTACGGCTTCAAACACCACAAGTGTTATATGATGGCGTGCACCTAAATTTCAACCAGTTAAATTAAATCTCATCATTGCGAGTTATCTCGCTTTAGTGCGATTAACATAATCAATCAAATAAATAATTCACAGGAGTGTCACATTTACGGGAACATCCCAAACCTTTACTATAAAGTACGTTGTACACGCTAGATTTGAAATTGAAGGAGTAGTTGAAAAACCGGATGTCATTGGTGCAGTTTTCGGTCAAACAGAAGGACTCTTCGGTCCCGAGCTTGACCTAAGAGAATTGCAAAAAACTGGACGCATCGGTAGAATCGAAATCGACTTACATTCTAAAAACGACCGCACTAACGGCTCAATAACCATACCCACCAGTCTTGACCGCGTATCCACCGCCCTCATTGCAGCCAGCGTGGAAAGCATAAACCGTGTCGGACCATGCTCAGCAAAAGTTAACCTTGAACGCATAGAAGACATCAGGGAAGCACGCCGAAAAGTAATCATTGACCGCGCCAAAGAAATACTCCACAAATGGAACATCGAGTCAATGCCAAGCGTCGACGAAGTGTACAAAGAAATCAGCGACACCATGAAAGTCGGCAAAGTCGAAAAATATGGTCCCGAAGATCTTCCCGCAGGTCCAGGCTTGGAAGGCGCCAAAGACATTTATGTCGTTGAAGGCCGCGCAGACATCATCAACTTGATGCGTTGCGGAATCTTTAACACAGTTGCATTGGAAGGTGCCAAAGTACCCGATTCAATCAGGAAAATCACAAAAGAACGCAACGCTACCGCACTGCTCGACGGCGACAGAGGCGGTGACTTAATCCAAAAAGAACTACTGCAGGTAACCAACGTTAAATTCGTTGGTCGCGCACCAAGAGGCAAAGAAATCGAAGAATGCAACTGCAAAGAAATCCACGAAGCAATCGAAGGTAAACTCTCAGTTGCGGAACTCAGAGAAGGCGGCGGCAAACCACAAATACAGCAGCAGGCACCTCTCCAACCACCGCCAGCACCAAAGAAGCCAGTAGTTCACGAACGCGTCAAAATCGAAGTACCAGACACCGTTGTGCAAGCAGCAAAAGCACTTGTCGGCACACTTGAAGCAGTCCTACTTAACGAGAAACTCGAGTTGATTGAGCGTCTACCAGTCAGTCAACTTGCAGAGAAACTCCAGCAGATGACAGGCGTTAGCACATTGATCTTTGACGGTATCATCACACAGCGTATAGTTGACATTGCAGGCGACAAAAACATCAAACGCATCGTAGCTTCACGAGTGTCAGAGGCAGTTAAGCCAGCGCTCAACGTGGAACTGGTAACGTTCCAAAACATTATTCCACCAGCCTAAACGAAATCCATTAGGCTTTTATTTTCTTCTTCTTTTATTTCCTTTTTATGCAGCATTTTTTGTGTTATATTGAAAAATTCAAGTATCCTTGCCGCCACTGGCAACACTTGGTTGGTAACATAGTAATCCACATCCACCTCGTTTAAATTAGCGAAAACATATGGTTTCACTCTACTGTAGAGGCGACCTTTTCCAGCTAAAACAACGTACCCGACTTTGTCTCCAGTTGCAAACCTCCAACCCTTTTCGATAAGTTGTTTTGCAGCTTCAACATGCGGTGCCCTAACCGCGTATTGCTGAGGCGGCTTGGTCAAAGTTTTCCAAATAATTAAATCACGAAGGGGCACTTTTCGGCGGCGCAAATCCGTCACCACTTTATGTACATATTCGATTGCTTTTTGAGGCGACTGCTCACGTAAAATAATATCCAAAACATGTTCCTGCACATGCTTCGCCACCTCTGCCCAATCCCCGCGAATAACTTCTAAACCCACAAAATCTAAGCTGCCGTCTGCTCGCAAACCGGCATATCGCTTTTTTGCTTCAGTGAAGAATATACGTTGGTAAACAGCGTCGACTTCAACGTCCAGTTTGAGCTCCTGCTTGATGTCTTGCTGGAGTTTTTGTGCTTTAGCCTTGTCATAGGTGATGAATAGGCTGTCTGTGTCGCCGTAAACCACGTCTAAACCAGCATTTTTTGCCATATCAGCTGCTGATAAAATGATGCGTCTGCCCCACGCGGAGGCTGCTTCAGCTACGGGTTTAAGGTACCATCGAGCACCGACCCAGCCAGCATAACCGTAAGCCGCGTTAGTGAGAATTTTAACGGCTTTCTGCCGTGCATCCAAAACTCTAAACTCAACACTGCCCAATGTTAATGCCTTCATTTGCTTGCGCACTACATCGCGAGCTTGAATTAGGTATGTAAGTGCCTCTTTATAGAATCCCGGCGGGGTCTTCTGGAATCTGTATCCGACTTCAGGGGCAACGTTTACTCCACTTGGGGGTTCAGGGTCGCCAGGCTGCACATAAGTGTCGGGGGAGAGATTGTAGGTGATCATAATATTTGGGTACATGGATTTGAAATCTAAAACCGCGATGTTCTCGTGCAAACCTGGTTTAGGCGAAAGCACTAAGCCGCCTGCGTATGTTTCATAGATCTGTTCTAGCCGCCTTGGCACAAGCTCATTAGTTTTCTGCGCCCGTCTAATTAGGTACCACTCGACGCGGAAGCCAAATGCAGCGGTCATAACATGGTCAAGGGGTAGACTTGTCAAAGTTGAAAGTTGCATGGCAAGGTCCAACAGCAATCCCACCATATCGTTGATTTCGCGGGCACAGTCTAGCCCAAACTGCAATAATTTGCCTCGTTTTTTTGGGGTATCCCAGTATTCAGCTTGCACTACATCCTCCACAACTTCGCCCTTTGCAGCGACGCCTAAATGAGCAGCAAAATTTGCCAGCGTCTTAACTTTAACCTCGGGAAACGTGTCAGTGAAGTCAGCTAAGTCAACGTTGGCAATACCTGTTGTGGAAACGTGACCGTAAACGCTGGTATGTGGTTCGTTTCCTGCGCGGTCAAAAACCAGTTTTAATCGATTTAGGTGGCTTCTTTTCCTGAGGTAGCTCCAATCTAATTTGTTTGCGTCATAGCTTGCGATTACATCGGGGTCGAACTGTTGGATATACTTCGTGAAGGATTGTATGAGGGGTTTATCGTTTTTGTCTTCCCCCATGACGAACTGTTTTTCTTCGCCGCTGTTTGTTACGGTGGATATGACCGCAATGGGATTTCGGTCAGGTTGAGGTGAACCTTCAGGACTATAACAAATCATGTTGAAAGCCAAAACTCGTATTGGAGGAGTCATTGCGATTTCAAGAAGTTTAGGAGGAGACTGAACAGCGTACACTTTTGAAACACGCACACCTTGCCTTTCTGGTTCTTCCGCTACGTCTACTTGGTGCCAACTACAAGGAACTACGTTGTTGTCGATGAGGTAGCGCATTGAAGAGCGAATGTCGTCTTCGAGGCAATCAGCTACACCGTCGAGTTTGCGGATTAGCTTAGCTAGTTTGGGTGCTACTGTTGGGTCTTTGAGGCTAACTTTTATTGCTTGGACAGGTTTACCAAAGAAGCTCCGACAAACAACTTCTGCTGCTGCAACTGAATCAGCATGGGTTTTCAGGATTTCGTCAGCCCCTTTTCGGGGGTCGGCTCCGCCATGGAGCATCACATAGAAGTAAGCGACGAAATTACGGTCAATCACGAGCACGCGGTTGCCGGATTGGTCAATGCCCCAAAGCTGCAACTCATAAATGTCTTCGACTGCTTTATGGTTTATATCGAGAAGCCAAAAAATAAGTTTCAGGGCGATCGCCAATAAATATTCTCTGTCTGAGCGTTTAAAGTTTTACAAGATAAAACAGCATAGTGTTACAGACCAATAGAGGCACTGTCAAGTAAAAACAAGCTTCAAACTGAAGCGTTACAGAAAATATTCATCACCAGAAAAATTCGCATCCTGCAACGTCCTAAGAGGCGTTTGCCTTATTGTATAAAGGGTTTATTGGGAAGCAAAAGGATCCGCTAATCAGTGGTACGAAACGTAAAATTGCAACTAACGTTTTAATCAGGTCACGGCAAGGGAGATCTTGGCGGTTTCTGATAGACCCTAACAATATAATCCAGCGCTGTGAAGACATTTGCCGGTTCACCTGAGAGAATTTCAGATTTGCCCGTAATCATGTATCCACCGCTTTTTAGAGCGCTAAAGAAGTTCATGTGGATGTGCTGTTGGCCTTCTTTGCTGAAGTATATCATGACGTTTCGACACAGAATCAAATCATAATCGTAATGACGGGGTTTACCCATCAAATCAAACTGCTCAAATTTAATAAGGCTCTTTACGTTGTCTTTAACTGTATAGCCTTCATCGGTTTTGTTGAAGAACTGCTCAATTTGAAGTTGACTCAGAGGTCCCAGTTGGCGAGCTTGGTAAACCCCCCGTTTCGCCTTCGACAAAGCATCCAAATCAATATCCGAAGCGACTATAGATACAGATTGACTCTGCAACCTTCGCCCCAACACTTTATGAACTAAAATCGCCAAGGAATACGGTTCTTCGCCGCTGGCGCAACCCGCACTCCAAATTTTCACCGAATTCTTTGAAAAAAACAGCTTCGGAAGAAGCTTATGCTCCAAATACTCGTAAACATCTGTATCTCTAAAGAAAGTGGTGTAGTTAATTGTTAAATCGTTTAGCAGATTTGTGAATTCTTCGGGGTGTTTATTTAGATATATTATGTATTTTGGGTATGTTATGGCGCCTGTGGTTCTGAGGCGGATTTCAAAACGTCGTTTAAGGTATTCGTCGCGGTAGCCGGAACAGTCCAGTCCAGTTTGCTCTTTTATCATTCGCTTAATTTTTAGATAAGCGTTGTTTTCCAAAAAATTCGTAAGAGATTCTGGTTTTGGCTGTTGTTCCAACATGAAGTTGCCTCAAGAATGCAGTTACATTTGTTCCTTTGATTTTTCAACTAAGAGGTTTTTAAGTTCCTCGGTTGGGAAAATCATCAGCATGGAATTTGCGTTTTCGCCGTTACGTTTGAACCGTGTCTCGAAAATCATTGCGTTGTCTGATGTCAGAGATTGTTTTATGAGGAAGTTGTCAATTATAGCATCGAATGTGTCAGTGACGGTTTCTGGCGTAGTTGGAAGCAAACTTAATCCGACAAAGTCCGATATGGAAGTCAAAAACGCTCCTATTAGGATGTTCCCAAGTTCTTGCAACGCTGAAGTTTCCAACGAGGGATCAAGTTCATCTATTGAGGAAACCATAGTCATCATGGCCGCAATTTTTCTGGCTTCAGAACACTCAAACATCAACAGGATGTCGCAGCCGTATTTCTCTGCAAGCTGTAGGTAAATCGCTGTTGTTGGTTCGTCGTGAAGGTTGAAGAAGTTCGGAATTAAATGTGCCTTTATGGTGTGTATCTTTGGGACGTCAATTGTTATAGGTTGCTGAAGGACATCAGACAGCGAAGTGGCCGCGTGACCTGCGCCTATGCTTCCAAGCTCCAAAAGAATCCCTAGATCCATTTGGTTATGCTCCTGCTGCTTGAATTTGTCGATTGGACTCTGAGGTGTCATTTTTATGCTGAATTCTGTAGTCATATTTTCTTTATCTCTCCACAATGAAGTTTTACGGTTGTTACGCCGCTGAGAAGGTTGAAGGTAATTCTTCTTCCATGCGAACCACCTACATCCTCGCCAGTAAGCCGTATATGATGCAATTTTAGGACATTCCGTACGGCGTTAATGTTTTTAAATCCAATATCTAAGCCTTTGGCACCAGTGTTAGCAAACATGTTTGCGCCACCGGCAATCTTAGCCGTCAAACGCGTTTTCTCCCCAGTCAATGCATAAATCCCCTTAATCAAAGCGGGAACGGCTGTGTCCGCATATTTTGATGGAAGAGGTTCTTGTGGGCCAAGGTTGGAATGTGGAAGCATAATGTGAGCTAACCCCCCACATCTATGTATTGCGTCATAGAGGCATATGCCTACACATGACCCAACACTAGTTAAAAGCTCAACAGGTCTGCTTTCCACTTTCATTCCAGCCATGTCCACTCGAACCTCTTCCACTCGCGGATGTTGTGTGTATGTTGTGTTAGTATCCACCACTATCTGCGGCTTCAACTGCTCGCAGGTAACAGCCGTCTTTGGCATGGCGACCCATACTTTTTCGGAGTTGTTACCTGAAACAGAGAGCAACTCAGCTACCTCAAGCGTATTTTGAGAGTACTTCGATTACTTTTTGAGGTTGGAAGGGTTTAATGACGAAATCTTTGGCTCCTGACTTTATGGCTTCAGCAATCAAGGCCTGTTGACCCATTGAACTGCACATCACAATCTTCGCAGAAGGATTTGCAGCAACTATCTGTTTGAGGGCTTCTATGCCATCTTTTGCCTTGGGGCCAGGAGGCATAATGATGTCCATTAACACTAAATCGGGTTGCATCTGCTGAAACTGCGTTATTGCTTCGTCGCCGTTGCCTGCTTCGGCAATTACTTCATGTCCAGCTTGCAGGACAATCTTTTTGAGTACTGCCCGCATGAATGAAGCGTCGTCGACTATCATTATTGTTCCCATCACATTTTTCCTCTTGTATCTTAAGTTTTGCGATAACAAATATAAGGGTTGTGTAGTGAAACGTCAGATTCAAAAACCGTAGTTCTCCACACAGCTTCCTTGTGAGTTCGGGTGAAGATTGTGGGTACAGAGTTTGTGTATGAAGTAGTGCTAAACAATGCTTATTATGTTTAGCAGGGACCCAATGTACTTGGAGGCGACATTATGGTATATGGTCATCAGGGACTAAAAGAAAAAGAGGCAACCAGCCGAATCCAGGAGGTTTCCTCGCTAAAACAGGACAAATTCAAAGTCACTGTTGAACTTGACAAGGAACGCCCCATGTCAACGTCGCCACTATATCACAAGTATAACATTCAACGTTTTGATCTGCACCCAAACTACAGCTTTGACCACTTAAACGAAATGATACCCAAAGGCACACCCGAATATTTGGATCACGGCTTAAACTACGTTGAACGCATCATACGCGCAATGTACTATTTCAAGCAATGTAGCCTGATTGGACCTTCGGGAACAGGCAAAACCCACATAGTCTACCTCGTCGCCGAACTTACGGGATTACCGATTTGGGAAGTCAACTGCGGTTTATCCACCAGCAGCTTCGACTTGATTGGCCGTTTCATTGGTTTGGGCAAGGAAAACTGGGTCGACGGGTTGTTGACTCAGTGGCTCCGCAAAGGTGGAATCATGTACCTTGACGAAGCCAACATGATGAAACAAGATGTCGCCACACGACTTAACCCTGTCTTGGACACAAGAGGTCACCTCGTCTTAAACGAAAAAGACAGCGAAGTCATTGAACGCCACAAATACGGCTACATGATCATCAGCATGAACCCAGCAACCGCCGAATTCTCAGGTACAAAACCGCTTAACGCAGCCATGCGCAGACGAATGGCCGTGTGGATTAACTTCGACTTCCTATCTGTGGGAGAAAAAATTAGTCCTGATGAGGTGGAGATGTTACGTAAAAGAACCAAAGTTAGTGAAGAGATTGCATATGGCATTATCCAAGCGGGCGCTGAGTTGCGTCGGCAATACAAAGCGGGAGATTTACCGTACGGTCCATCATTGGGTGACTTAATTAACTGGGCAACGCTGGTGTTTGATGGCATGACTCCGATGGATGCAGCAGAAGAAACCATCATTGGTTTAACCAGCGACAACGTCGAAGTCCAAGCAGATGTACGTAGAATTCTCGAGGCGGTTTTCGTCAAAAACTAGTTTGGGGCAGTAGCCTTTGGGTTTTATTGATTACGCTTGGGCTTGTTCTCTGCAGAAAGATAATACGAAAGTCAAAATAATCCAAGACCCAAACATTCACCAACCCGAATTGTTTGGTGATGACTTCGGCTTTACAATTAAGTTGCCTATGGTTCAAAAGTTAGATACAGGCGGCTTCTCTTTTGTGGGCCAAAAATTCGGAGAGGACAATGTAAGCAAATCCAAACTTGGCAGAATATTCCGAGCTTCAGTAATGCATTTGACAACACATACCATGGCGCCTTTTAGCAAAGACAGAGTTGTACCCAACCAAAAAGACTCCATCGTACAAAAATACGCGAGACAATTAGTCAACGACTGCTACGTTAACACGTTCATACAAGCATGGTACCCCGACCGATTTTTCGATTTAGCATACGCCAATGCACTTGCATATCAGAAAATTAAGCCTTCAGACCACATCTTTACAGTTTCCACCAAAGTCATGTCAGCACTGCTTACCCAGCTAAACATTGGGTCAATTAAGAATTCTCCAGGTATTGAAGAAGAAAAAGTTGTTAATCAACTTCAGGCTGAACTAGCTGCACTAAAAGAAACCATCTTGTCATCAATTGCAGGGGAAAACGTGCAGTTTGATAATGTGTTTGATGAGAAAGTCAAAGTAATTGCGGATACTCTGAGTCCATTTGGGCCTTTTTTAGAGGCGCCATCGCTGCCTTTCACTGAAAGTAGAGGTAACTGCAGCATCTACCGCGATGCAGAAGGTAGTGAAGATGACTTTGAAGGTTTGTTTGTCCAGTCTCTCATGGCTTTGGGCGGAGATGTGCCAACGGTCGACCACATTGAGCAGTTGTGGCGTCCGGAGCAGGAAGCTGAAGCTTTACAGGCGTTTAATTCTGACTATTACCAAAAAATGCGCAATGATAAAATTCTCGCAAGAATGCAACCCTACATGGAAATGACACGTCTAAAAAGAATATCTTTCCCTGAGGAGGACTACACACAGTATTTGCGTGCGCGTAGTTTTGTACAAGGTACAAGCAGGCGTGTTTTGGATATTCTTCGTTCAGCTTACAACTACCTTGATGAGGAACCGCGTCAGGAGATGGGTATGTTGGATTTAGCCGCGGTTATTCAGTCGCTTGCTGCAAATAAGCCTGCTACTGATGTGTTTAATTTGGATGAATATTTGCATCCCAGTTTTGCGTGGTCCCTGCTGGTGGATGTCAGCAGTAGCATGCAGGTTAGAGGTGAGTTTGGTCGTGCATTGGCAATTGCGATTGCGGAAGCCGCACGCGAATTGATGACTGACCCAACATCTTGGAGCTTTTTTGCGTTCAGCGACCAACTCTACATCTTAAAAGACAGCAGCGAATCATTCTCCAAACGTATTAGAGCAAGAATAGGCGGACTCCGCTTTGAAGGGTTAACGTTTATTCCAGATGCCATAACCATCGCAGGCAAAATGCTCGCTAAACGCTTTGAGGAGCAACGTGTGCTGGTGGTTATTTCGGACGGTTGGCCTTATGGATACGCTAACATGCCTTTGTCGCTTAAAGAAACAGTGGATGACTTAGTACGCAAAAATGTCATAGTCATCGGAATAGGCGTTGAAACAGAACGCATGGGCAACTTTTTCCAGTTGCATTCAAGCATCTACACGGCAAAAGATTTGGTGAAAAAATTCGCGCCCATCTACGCACATGCTTCAGAAAAAGCGCTTGAATCATAGTTGAATAAGTATGATTTTTTCTCAACCATCTAAGTGACTATGGACGTTTTGTTGTTCTCTCGCGATATTCTCTTCCAACAAAAAGAGGTAAAATTGTTTTTTCTTTTTATGTTGGGAAAAAAACGTTGTCTCCATGTCGATGTGACGTATTTTGTTTGCCCAAAAAAATTGGGAACCGCTGGAAAAACTACTAAGAAAACAAAGCGAACTTGGCCAATGCTTTAGTGGGATTCATAACAGCTGTTTTGCACGGTTTTAGTTTCATGGTTGTTGTCGCTCTTTTTTCAGTCAAGGTAGAAGTTGGCAATCAACGTTTTTAAGCAATAGAACTCAAATCATACTCTACCATCGGAGCATGAAAATGGAAGAAAAAACCGGTTACACTGCGGATTTCCCATGTGAAGTCGTACGGGAAGGTAAAGTCCGGGTTTTAGTGCCTAACCTAAAAGCTTACGGCGTAACTCCCAGCGACTACGCTCCCTCCAAAGCTCCGGTGTTCTACAATCCTGTAATGGAGTTTAACCGCGACCTCTCGGTATAGCATTCCGAACTTATCAATGTATGGTTAATCATCCAATTAGAATCTGTGAACCCCTAACTAGCCAGGGTATAAGGGGCGTCAGATACGCCACAGAAATCGACAATGTCGAAAGCGTGCTCATAAGTGACATAAGCACCAAGGCTTGCGAAGTAGCACAATACAACATCGAACTCAATAACCTCCAAAAAAAAGTGACCCTCAAACACAGCGACGCAAACCGCACCTTAAGCAACAATGCCTCGCCAAAGAAACGCTTTGACATAATCGACATTGACCCATTTGGCACCCCCATACCATATCTTGACGCAGCGATCAGGGCGCTTAAAAACAATGGGTTGCTGGCGGCTACTGCGACTGATTTAGCGCCTCTATGTGGCGTCCATGCAAAAGCTTGCCTTAGAAAATATGGCGGAAAACCTCTCCGAGCCGAGTACTGCCACGAGTTGGCGGTCAGGCTTCTTTGTGGAGCAATAGCGGCGACTGCGGCTAAACACGACATTGGCGTTAAAGTGTTGTTCAGTCATAGCAGCAACCACTATATTCGCGCCTACATCCAAATTGGGTACGGAGCCAAAAAAGCCGATGAAAGCCTCAAATCAATGGGCTACATAATGCACTGCTTCAACTGCATGCACCGCGAAATCACCCATCAACCCTTTGGCTGCCCAACTTGCCATGAATGTGGCGACAGAATGGACTGGGCTGGTCCACTATGGACAGACGCAATCGTGGACCAAACGTTTGTGGAGCAGATGCTTAGCTGAAAACCAGAAAGCTGAATTTAGTCTTACCACAAAAATCACAAAGCTTCTCACATTAATCCGAGCCGAAGCTGCAGCTCCCGTCACATACTATGTTATCGATAAGCTTAGCGGCAAACTCGATTTGCCTGCGCCATCCAACCAAGCCTTTATCGCTGAATTGCTCAAAGAGGGTTTTCAGGCAGTTCCAACCCATTTCAATCCAAGAGGCATAAAAACCGATGCCTCGGCAAAGGCAATGGAAAAAGCACTCAACCTGCTTGTCCACAAATAAGAAATGGCTAATCAGCCGTCTTTTACCGTAAACGCTTACTTCCTGAACTGAAAGGGTAACAAAGTTTAAAGCGCAAACCAGTCTTCTCTAAAAGCAAATAGCGTGAACAAGTATGACTCAGAAAATCACTGTAATTGGCACTGGCATGATGGGCGGGGCCATTATCAAAAGCCTCGTCAAAGGCAAAGTTGCCTCTGCATCCATAACTGCGGTTGATGTTTTCGCTGAAAAACTAAAGGAGTTTGAGGCGATGGGCATAAGCACCAGCACTAACAGCAATAAAGCAGCCGCACAAGCCGATATAGTTTTTGTTATAGTGAAACCGGGCGACGTAGCCAAAGTCTTAAAGGAAGTGAGCAAAGAAATCAAGGGTAAACTTGTTATATCCGTCGCCGCTACGGTTCCTCTAAGCTTCTTGACGAAGAATGCGCCAGACTCTAAAATCGTACGCATTATGCCTAATTTGTGTGCTATGGTGCAAGCCTCATATACCGCCTTCTGCTGCACCGAAAACGTGACCGCAGACGACAAGGAAACCGTAAAGGACTTGCTAAGTATGATGGGCACTTACGACGAAGTAGATGAAAAATACATGGACGCAATCACCGCAGTCAGCGGAAGCGGACCAGGTTACATGAGCATAATCGTGGAAGCCCTAACCTACGCAGGCTTAAAAGTAGGTTTACCACGAAACATCGCATTAAACTGTGCAGCCCAAACCGTGATGGGCACAGGCAAACTAGTAGTGGACCTCCATGAGGAACCGGCAAAAATCAAAGACATGACCACCACACCCGGCGGAACCACGATCGAAGCCATCTATCAAATCGAGCAGAGCCAAATCCGTCCCGCCATGATACGCGCCATAGAAGAAGCCACCAAAAAAAGCCAAGCTATTAGAGAAAAACTCACCAGCTAATAGAGACGTCAGATGATAGAAGCCGTGATTTTCGATTGGGACGGAACACTTGCCGACACCCGATGCGCTATTGTAGCCTCATTCCAAAAGGCGCTTAAAGAAATCAACCTCCAAGTACCCACAGCGAGCATTGAACGCAGAATCGGAATTGGCGCATCGGAAACCTTCCGCGAAATTCTCCAATCTGCAAACAGGGGCGTCGACGAAGTGTTTGTAAAGCGGCTTGTTGAACAAAAAATTAAGATGCAGCTCCAATTAGCCAATAAAGTGGTCTTATTCGACGGTGCACTGGAACTTTTGGGGGCATTGAAGGGCAGGGTGAAGGTTGGTTTGGCGTCGATGAATAACAATGCGGTCATTATGCATCTGCTCAAAATTAACAGTTTGTCAGATTGTTTTGATGCTGTTTTAACAGTTGAGGCAGTTTCGCATTCTAAGCCTGACCCCGAGATTTTTTTGAAAACCGCTCAACAACTCAACGCTAAACCAGAGACATGTGTGGTTTTCGAGGATTCTGTTTTTGGTGTTAAAGCAGCCAAAGCTGCGGGTATGCACTGTGTCGCTGTAACCACAGGCGTCTACAAGGCTGAGGAGTTGAAGAAAGAGGCGCCGGATTTAGTTGTGGCTGCTTTATCTGACTCTAGAATAGTGCCTTTTGTATTTGAAAAATAGTTGTGTGTTGTTGCTCACAGGCAGTCACATAAGTTTAAACCTGCTCTACAGGAATAGTAGATTGTTCTCAACTGAAAGGAAGAATATTTTTTGGCAACAACGCAAATCAATAAGAAGACCAGATCATCAATTTATCAGGTGCTTCTTCTAGACAATAACAAAACTCAAGATATCGAAGTGCACGAAGCCAATCAAGTGGACTTCTGCGCCGTTAAAGAGCACCTAAAAAACGGCGGCTCAGTCTTCATTACAAGCAAAGCTAAACAGAAAATTCGTTTACCCAAAAACAAGGCAAACATAAACTACTCACGTTCAAGGCGCACTACGGGATTTCTCTTCCATCAACAATTGAGAAGCTAAACTGTGTGGCGTGCACTCAGACAAGATTTCCTTTACCCCCTCTCTCTTCCGAAAATTTTTGGGTGCACGCTGCATCCGGTAACAAGAGTTTGAAACTGAATATTTTTTGAGAGTTTTTTCTGGAAATTATGAAAGTAGGTTTGCCCAAAAAGGCAAACTTTACTTGTCTCTAAGCGCTTTTGGTATGTAGGCGCATCTTGGGTCAGAACCGAAAATGTCGCCTGTATAGAACAACGCTGCACTTCTGCAACCTCCACAAATTTCTCTATACTCGCAGACACCGCATTTACCTTTGAGGTTGCGTTTGTCTTTGACTTTGTTGAAGAAGTCGCTGTTCTGCATACGGTCCCAAATTTCTTTTATGGTCTTGTTTTTTACGTTGCCGACACGGTAGATGTCGTTGTAGCTGCAGGGGATAACGTCGCCGTTCTCGGCTATGCTCATGAATTTGCCGAAGAAGCATCGACCCAAGAAAAAGTGATTGTACCAGTTATCGTAGTCAGGCATGCCCCGCTCTTTGGCTACCCTCGCGTAGAAAGGTATGTAAACGTTGATGCCAGGTTTGCCGTCGTATTTAGCCGTCAAATCGAAGAGTTTGTTACATACCCACTCGTATTGTTTAGGAGTAAGGTCAACTTTGAGGCTGGCTTCATCTGTGCTGTAGGGTACAAATCCGTGGAACACCACCCATCGAGCGCCATACTTCTTTGCTATCTCCAGTACGTGCACAATGTCTTCTTCGTTGGCATTGGTTATAGTACCTCTGTTAGCGAAAGTATAAACCAACACATTAAGTAAGTCCTCGTTGGCGAAGCGCTCAATTGCCGAGATTGCGGCTGCGTAGGCGCCTTTTCCGCGGATGGCATCGTTGGTTTTTTCTGTGCCGTCTATGCTCACAGAGATTTTTGTTTTATTTTTAATTATTTTTTGAATCGTTGGTTCGTCAAGCATTCGACCGTCGGTTATGATGCTTGTGTTTAAACCGCGGTTAGTAGCGTAGTCAAGAACTTGGAAGAGGTCTTTGCGCAGAAAAGGTTGTCCACCGGTAACGCCGAAGAAGCTTGCTCCGAAATCGCATACTTGATCCACGATTTGCATGGCTCCTTTGGTGTCTACTTCATCGGGGAAAGCTGATTTGCCAGCAGAAACACAATGGGCACAGATGCTGTCGCAGGCGAAGGTACACCGCCAAGGGATAATTAAGAGGGGACCTTTGTTCGTCAAGCCTACAGTCTCCAAGAGTGTTTATCTAGCAGGGTTTTTGGTATTTAACACTTCACTTTAAATATGGATTTTTTATATCAGGTGTCCATACCAGAAATCTTAAATCCAAATATAACTCGTTTTCAAGTGTGTATATTGAATGGTAAAAGGCAAAGCTAAGCTTATTGAAAACGCGAAGTTAGTAACTGAAAATGGCAGAGGTCACAGCGTAATCTGTGACTTACCTGAAAACCAAGGCGGAACCAATGTGGGACCGTCGCCGCTTGAGTTGGCTTTGATGTCACTGGCGGGTTGCGGGGTTAGCATCTACGCTGACGTATGCAAAAACAGCAAAATTGATCCTGGCAACATCGAAGTCGAAGTTGAAGCCGAAAAAACTTCAGATTCACCCATACTAAAAAACGTTACAATGAAAGTAAAGATTACCTCCAAAAACCGAAAAGGTTTGGTTGAGGCTGCTTGGCGCAGAACCGAAGCAAACTGCCCAGTCCTGTTCATCTACAAAGAGCAGATACCCGTAAAATTAGAAGTGGATATAAAAAACGAGTAAATCAAACTTTTTTTAGAGTTTTTTTAACTCTCTGCGTTTTTTTCCATGTAGAGTTCTTCTTGCTTTAGCAAATCCAGGATGTTTTGGGTTTCCAAAGAGGTAAGCCTGCAGGTCTTTAGTGATTCGATGAGGGGCAGTTTTTCTGGAGCATTCGGCATCAGGTGAAGTTGTTCCCATGTTACTTTGATGTCTTCGGAGGGGATATTTTCGTCTACGCTCATGGCCCAGGTACCTGATTCTAACTCGGTGCCGCCTTCAGTTGACGCCGTGAAGGGACCCAGTAATGTCTTATTTTCTGAGTTGTAGAGAAAAATCACGGAGCCTTCCTTAATTGGCTCGGATGGTTTAGATGGCTTATCTGAGCAACTATAGCTTTTGTTGCTTAAGCATTTTTGTACAGTTGATTCATCACAGTAAAAAACGTATCCGTCGTACATAACAAAAACCTCTTATATATAGCAAGGTAACTGGCGCTTATTTCTTTTATGCAAAACCAATAGCCCAAGTGTGATACACACATGAATCCACAATACTTTTTATTCAATCGAATAATTCTTCAGTTGCAGCATAAAGCTCCCTTGCAAAGGCTAATTTTTCCCTGTTTTAACTCGACTACCCTCTATCTGATGAAAAATGGTTACAAAAAAGGTATTGTTAGGTTTCGTTCTGGTTTTCAGTTTGGCCGTAGGCTTTTTCTCAATTGTTAATCCTGCATATTTGGCAAGCTCTGCTGTAACTTACACGATTACGGCGATGGCTGATGTAAACTCTGCAATTGAACCAAGCGATAGAATAACTGTTGACGAAAACTCCTCTCAAACATTCAATTTCTCAGCAAATGCAGGTTATGTCATCTCGTCTGTGACAGTGAACGGTTCAGAAGTTGACGCAGTATCGTCCTACACCTTCTACAATGTTACAGCTAACTATATCATAGTGGTTACCTCTGAAGTTGACCCCAATCCGCCTGCTCCGACACCGACGCCGACCCCAACACCTACACCAACCTCAACTCCTACTCCAACTCCAACGCCATCAATCACACCTACCGCAACCCCTTCCCCGACATCCTCACCAGAACCAACTCCTACACAAACAGCTACGCCTACGCCGGCTCCGACTCCAACCGAAACGCCATCACCTACGCCTACACCAACAGTTTCAGCCTCACCTGCACCAACGCAAACTCCAAAACCGACTGATTCACCCACGCCAATTGTCAATCCCACACCAACACCAACGCCTACCACAAACCCAACCGCTACTCCTGAACCCACACTAAACCCGACGCCAACTCCTTCACCATCAGCAGCCCCAACGGGAACTCTGTCGCCAAGCCCAACATCTACAACGGAACCCACCACGCAACCAACCCCAACAACCTCAACCAATCAACAAAGCAGTACATCTACAAACACACACCCAACCAACACACCAAAGCCCTCCACATCCCCAGACCCAACGGCATCACCTAAACCCTCTCCTGTACCAACGCGCACAACATTGACCTCAAAACCTAACCAAACCATCCCATTGAACCCAAACGAAATCTCCCAAAGCGACCTAACCAAAGCAGGAATAGCAACAGCTGCAACCATCGGCATAATTGTGCCGGTTACGCTTTTTATCAAAAAACGCCAAAGCTCACAAACCCCCGAAGATTTTGACTTAGACAGCATCTAACGGCTAAATTAGAAAAATTATTAAGCCAGTAACCAAATCCTTGACTGTTCATAGGTGGTATGTGCTTTCAAGACGTTATCTGTAGCTAAATTCGGCGGCAGCCTACTCGATGTGGAAGGCAAAGGAATTCCCAAAATTATCGAGCAAATTAAAGTGAATAAAGAGAAAGACCGATTTGGCCCTATCACCGTGTTTTCGGCCCCGATGGGCTGCACTGACGCTTTAATCCGCATAGGAGAGTCACATGCTCAAGGCTGCGGCTTGTCTCTGAACCCTGTTTTTGACGTTTACGACCGCTTAGCTAAACTCTACGTTAAGAGCGAATTACTCAAGAAAGCACAAGACGAACTAACAAATTACAAAACCCTTACCCAAACCACACTTGACTCAGTTAACAAACGGTTCAGCGGCAACATAAAAGCCCGAACCCTAACATTAGGCGGCGAAGTCACCATGGCAACGCTTATGGATTACATTCTAAGAAGCAGTGGCGTAGACTCCTACTGCCTGCCCATGGAAAACTGGCCAGTAGTCACCGACGACAGCTTTGAAGATGCCACACCTAACTTTGAAATGAGCAAAAAACGCCTTCACAGCTTAACAAACCCTCTGGAAGCAGGTAAAGTGGTTTGTTTAGCGGGTTTCTATGGGGTGACACAGGATGGGCTAGAAACAATGCTGGGCAGAGGCGGCTCAGACCTCTCGGCGGTCTTTGCTTCATGTCTTCTAAAGGATTCTTACTCGACAAAAACATTGCTCTACAAAGACGTCCCTGTGCAGAGCGCTGACCCTAAAGTGGTGCGGGGGCAAACAACTGACCACGTTAAAGCGTTGACCTATAACGAAGCTCACAAGGCTTCAATGATGGGTATGAAAATCGTTATGAGCCCCGCAATTGCTTTGGCTCGCCGATTTAACCAACCCTTAACCGTGGTGCCCATTGACGACCCCGTAATGGTGTCCGTTATTGAGGCAAAAGAAAGTGGCGAAGAAGTTGTCAAATGCTTAACAGGCAAATCAGGCTGCGCCATCCTTAGCATGAACGATCAGAAAAGCCGCTCATTAGAAGATGCTCTTAGGATTTGGGAACACAGAAACGACTTCCTTGACCTCGGAGCCGAAACTATGGAGACAGGTGAGCACATCCGAGATTTCCTCTTCCTCGACAGCGAATTCCTCCGTAAAAACCAAGAAAAACTAAAAGGCTTCGATGAGAACATGCGCATTGAATATGGTTTAGGCGTCGTCACCCTCATTGGCGACCGCATGAAAAACAGCCCAGGCATCGCATCCTTAGCAATCGGGGCAATCTCAGGCATAAACATTAAACGTGGCATCTTTGCGCCTCACACTTCACAGATCATTCTTGTCGTGGAAGAAAAAAGCGTAGCTGCAACGATGGCTGCTATTCATAAAAAGAAGCAGGAGTTCAATAAGGGACCCGTTTGGCCCAATTCTTTTACGCCGTAGCGACTTGGTTTTGGGGTTTACCGCAACTGGGACAGAAAGCCGAGGTTTCAGGCATGGGACGCCCGCATTGTTGGCAATATTTCACTGGACCAGCCCAGACTGGACTTGGCGGGGCATACCCCGGTGGGGGTGCACGGTATTTGATGACCATGGGGCGTGTGAAATAGTAAATTATGGCCGCTGGCCAACAGAAGATAACTAAAATTACAAGTAATGCTAAATCATAGTCTCTCTCTTGGTACTCACTCAAATCAGTTAACCCCTGATTGGGCTTTTATGAGTGACTAGGAGATTTAAGCTTTTAGAATAGAAACTACTCCAGCCTAAATGCATTTAACTCGTCCAGATAAGACTGCAAACACTTAGTTTTAGCTGCTACTACATAGATGAATAAGGCGTATACAGACGCTAACCCAATTGCTAAAAGGAAACCAAACCAGTTTCCGGTTAAAAGAAGTATAAAAGCAAGGCCTTCAGAGATTCCTAACAGAAATCCCGTGCCCAACCGCAAAGCTGTATTGCTCTGGCGGAGACGAGAGGCCTGGGTAAACCAGTCAGCAGCGGCGAAAACAGGCAAACTCCCTATTAAAACAAAAGTCAATACCGTAGTAAGAGTCAAACCTAAAGAGCACATCACGAAAATAGCCGTTATTCCAATGGTGACGCCCGTGCATCTGGAACAAAGAAACAATTTTTTTCCTCCTAACCCAACATGAATTGTATGGTCAAGTTTCTGTTTTGGGTGATGAGCAGCTAGGAAAAGAAAAAGTAGCGCCAGTTTCGTTCCACCATACAATCCACGCTGAAATAAGTTTCTATTAACTGAATTGTCCTATTAGATTTTTGGAGAAAAACTGCGGTTTAGGCAATAAAGCGTTTTTGCTGCAGGCTTTTTATGGATTAGAGAAGTCTTAAATATTTTTGAGGCGCTGTGTTGCTGGAAGGTGGCTGCCATGTCATGGGTTGACGCTCTTGAGCTTCGTAAGGACGAGAAGGTTGTGGATTCGTGGCAGGGCGC
The DNA here is from genome assembly GCA_963760925.1 of uncultured archaeon. Lineage (GTDB taxonomy): Archaea > Thermoproteota > Bathyarchaeia > Bathyarchaeales > Bathycorpusculaceae > Bathycorpusculum. The sequence goes on from CAVXES010000001.1 coordinate 75,038, forward strand.
ACGCGAAATTATAGGTGCAACCTTCGATGTAACTTTGGATGTTGGAGAGAAAGAGCAGAAAAGAATCACCGTTAAAGAACGCAAAGAGGGTCTGTTGGTGTTGACTACGCAGCGGCTGCTTTTCTTGGAGGGACAAGAACCCGACGGCAAAACACTCGGCGAATCTTTCAAAGTCTCGCTAATCGATGTGGATAAAGTTTGGTTCGAAAAAGCCCCGTTAAAACCCATTGACGAAGTCTTGGGGTACGAAACGTATATTTTCAAGCTTAAAAGAGTCGGCAAGAAAAAAGAATTCAACAAATTCAAAAAGCAACTTGAGGAATACATCCAACTGCGAAATGAACAGCTCAAAAAGGAAGCTCAGAAAGTAATCAAATTCAAAATTTATTAGAGATCTCGTTCAATCATGTAGTGAACGATGTCTTGGATTAACTGTTTGTCCGCGCTGTCCGGTGCATGGGCGTATGCTACTTCAAACTCTTTTAGGGATTGGTTAGCTAATTCCTTAGCGATGCCTCGGGCATAGTCGATGCAGTCGTATTTTATCATCAAGTTGTGAACCCATCGGACCTCTTCCATGTCCCGCTTCTCACGCGGCTTACCCAAAAACGTCGTAACTTTGGATTTCTCAAGTGGGTCACAATTGTTGAGCAGATGGATGAGCATCATGGTGCGTTTGCCTTCCCAGATGTCCCCGCCGATTTCCTTCCCGTACTTAACGTACTCTGCAACTAAGTTCAAAACGTCATCTTGAATTTGGAAAGCGACTCCCATGAAGTAGGCGAACTGGTTGAATCGGTCCAGCCCTTGCGAGCCGCCCGAGCCGATTAAGGCGCCTATGCGTACGGGGTGAATACAGGTGTACCAAGCGGTTTTTTTCAGTGTCATGCGAAAGTAGTCAGTGTCTGTTAATTCGACTTCGTTGTCGCGCATCCAGCCTAACTCTATGGCTTGACCCTCCGCCGTTTCCGTTACCATGTGGAGTACTTCTGTTAAGATATCGTGAGTCATGAAGCCACCTAGAGTGTCTCTGTTCTCGATTATTGGATAAATGGCGATGGCACACATTGCGTCTGCGAGGTTAACTGCTAGAGGCATGCCGATCGTGGTGTGCATACAGGGTAATCCTCTTCTGAAGTCACTTCCGTCTTCGAGGTCATCATGCACCAAGAAACCGTTATGTAGAAGTTCGAGTGCAGCAGCAGACTTTAGAGCGCTGTGTGTGCTGCCGCCAAAAGCTCTGCAGGTTGCAATGCAAAGACCGGGACGCAAGCCTTTGCCGCCGCGCTTTGGATATTCAGGTAAGAGATCGTAAAGATATTTACGTGGTTCTTTAGAGCGAAAATAAGGCTGCAATGTTTCCAGGGTAATTTTCTTGTAGTACTCTAATGTCGATTCTACAAGTTTTAACTTATTATCCTGCATTGCGAGCACATTTTACGGATTTAGGTCACTCAACTTTTATGACTATTTCTGAGCGAAGTTCACTCATGTTCGAAGCTAACACTAGACCAGAATATGTTCCTGGAGCGGTTTCTTCTGGAATGGCTACGGTTACGGTTGCTTGCATTGTTTGGAATGGCGCGATTTTCATGGTTTGAGGTGCGAACTTTACGAGTCCCGAGGGTAAACGGTCGCCTTTGTTGCTGATGAGGTCAGTGCTATAAAGTTTGAACTCTTCTGTTTCGGTGTTGCGGTTGTTTTCGAAGGAAATCTGGATCTCTGCGACTCCGCCTGCTTTAACTGCGGTTGGCGACATAATTACTGGATGCTGTGCGGGGGTAACTTGCATCGGCTTGACTGTCACGTTGCCGACACGGAGGAAGTTCACATCAGTTAGGTTTGGGGCGGATTTGACTGTTGCGCCGACCATGTCGATGAATATGTCGACGACTTCGTGAGCGTCTCTTCTGAACCTTTGAATAACATCGTTGGGTGGTTCAGAGCGGAATTTGTCAACTTGGGGGAACTTGTTCTCTGTCTGCTGGACGATTCTTATGCCTGCAGAAATTTCTGATTCAAGAACAGATGCGGCTTGCTGGACAACTTTGGAGGTAGTTTCAGAGAAGCTTTTGTATGCTCCTAGAAAGTCGCCGTAGGTTTTCTGTGCCATGTCTTTTGCGATTTCTTCCGTTTTCTGGGCTGTTTGGTTAGTGTCAGGTTTATTTTCACTGTTGACTGCCATAGTATTCACCAATCGATTAAACGCTTCCTATCGCCTCACACTATATTTATTACTTGTGGTAACTGAAAACACAAGAAAGTGTTCAACATGCATACATTTTGATTGAGCAACGCTTTCTCTTTAGCAACTTCAGCGAGTAAAAACTAAACGAATTTCAGATGTACCGCAGGTTTAACATGGCGTCATCTTGCAATCTTCACAAATCGTGTTGTTACCGGGGCAATGTGGGTTTTTCTTGTAAGTGGGCACACGCACCTGAATGATTACATAGTATCGTCTTCTCCGCCAGAAAATAATCAATGGAATTAACAATAGGGGAATAAGTAAAAGAATCCAAGGAAAAATGATGATGTTTTCGCCGGGCATCAACACCTGAATTAGTTGGTTGTAAGTGGCTGTTCCCACGTCGCTTGTCACGGTCAAAACAACAGTGTAGGTGCCTGATTTATTGTAGAAATGGGTTGGCGCTACACCTGAGCCTGTCATGCCGTCGCCGAAGTCCCAGTCGTAGTCAGTGATGTTTGCTGAACTTTCACTGCGGGAAGCGTTGAAGGCGAGTGCGTCTTTAATTAGGGGTTGACGGGGGTTATAGTCAAAGTATGCTTTGGTGTAAGCAAAAAGCACCATAGTGGTTGTTTTACCGCTAACATAGATCGTCTGCGGAGCAGTGTTTGGGTATTGTGCCACGCTAACTGTTATGTCGTAGTCGCCTGAGGGAATGTCACTAAACGCGACTTTCCCGTCGAGACCTGAAATTCCAGACCTGACGTCCGGGCCAGAAATAACCACTGTAGCACCTGAAATCGGTTCCTTACTAAGCTGGTTTCTAACTTCCACTGTGAGGGAAGACATGGCTGCACTGCATTGAGGGATGGGTAGACATACAATAAACAGGATTAAAGTTAAAAACGCAATAACTAAAGTAGTGGAGCGTTTAACCATGCCTTTCCTGTTTCTCAGCATGAAGGGTAATCTCTAACTTGGCTGATTTAAGCCTTTTTAGGAAAAAGTTGAGGCTGCTTATACACCTTTGTTTACTCTTTTTGTACGCTTTATGAACAGAGTGAAAGCGACAAAGGCCACGAACAGAGCCATTATTGCTCCGCCGATCCCGAATTCAGGGGTATCATTAAGCGGTGGGAAGGTAACTGTTGGAGTTGGAGTAGGGTTGGTCGGGGTGGGTGTTGGTGAATCGGTGTGTGTTTCAAAGATGTATGCGCCGCTTGCGTATCCGGATGCACCTGTGCCTGTATCGGTGTTTCCTGCAGTGATGATTTGTGGAAGACCACTGCAGAAAGCGACGAGAGCGACTATGACTACGAGCAAGGCCACCAAAAAAACAAAGAATCTCCGATGGAAATGCAATGATGCGCGTGTATTTTTCAGCAGTGCTCTCGAAACATGCATTTCTGGCTATTGCTCCTTTGATTTATATACTGGCTGGCAAGCGCTATTTATATTTATGCGTTCAACACATCTACAGATAACGGATAACAAACCAGATTTAACAATTTCAAATAAGCATGTTATCCCCAGTTGAAGGCATGTAAAATGGCTGCACCAAAAAATTACATATGGAATGCCAAAGATTATGCAGCGAACTCCCAGAACCAGCTTCAATGGGCAAAAGAGCTCGTCCCCAAACTCCACCTAAAAGGAAACGAAGCGCTCCTCGACATAGGCTGTGGAGACGGCAAAATAACCGCAGACCTCGCACGATGCCTGCCAAAGGGTAAAGCCGTAGGCATAGACAGCTCCGACCAAATGATACAGCTGGCGCAAACAAGTTTTCCCAGTACACAAAACCCCAACTTAACATTCAAGTTGATGGATGCACGTCAAATCACCTTCCACAAGGAATTCAATATAGCATTCTCAAACGCTGCCCTACACTGGATATTTGACCAAAAATCCGTCTTAGCAGGCGTAGCAAACAGTTTGAAGTCGCAAGGCAAACTGCTCTTTCAGATGGCAGGTCAAGGAAACGCAAAAGCTGTACTGGAACTCTTCGATGACCTAACCAATCAACCAAACTGGCAAAGTTATTTCAGCGACTTCACATTACCCTATGCTTTCCTTCACCCCAAAGAATACACCCAACTGCTAAATCAAGCTGGCTTGAAGCCCATTAGAGTTGAGCTTTTTCCTCGAGATATGATTTTTACAAGTGCTGAGCGAGTGGCTGGTTGGATTCGCACTACTTGGTTGCCCTTCACTGAGCGAGTACCTGCTGAGTTGAGAGAGGGTTTTGTGAAAGAAATTGTTGATAGATATCTTGCTAAGTACGGAACTGATGCCGAGGGCACCATCCATTTAGGTATGGTCCGTCTTGAAGTTGAGGCACAAAAACCATAAGTTAAATCTGACCAAGGAAAAAGATGTTGCTTAATCTATTTTTATGTTTTATTTTTGTTTGGCAATAAGGGATACTGAATTTAAGGTTTTGTAAAAAGTTATGAAGTGTTAATTCATTCTGGTTCTAAAAAAGTGACGGGTAAAATCAAAACAACTTGTTGGGTAACCGAAAGCTCTAAATGTACACGTTGAAGTATTTTTGCAGAAACTGGGCCGGTAGATCAGTCTGGTATGATCGCCGCGTTCGCAACGCGGAAGCCGCGGGTTCAAATCCCGCTCGGTCCACTCCCATTTGGGGTTCACATCCTATAGAGACTTGTCTAGCTTTGGGTTTGAAACCTTTAGAATCTCGTGGCGGTGCTCGGGCTAAATAAGCTTCGGCGAAGAAGCTCACAAAGCATCAGAAAAAGACGTGCTAGCCAAAAGCGTTACTCTACACACTGCTTCTGAAGAGTAGACCTAGCTATGGCGTTGACAGAGCGAAAGAAGGCAATTTCGCCTTTAAAGGGCTGAGGAAATGTCCAGATTATAGTTTTGCCCCAAAGCTAAAGCTCCATGGATCGTACCCTTGTTCGTATTCCGAATTGCCCTCACCAGCTGCTGGATAGGCATAGTAGCCTGTAGACCCAGTGCTATTTGCAATGTTTGACTGACCCGCGGCAGGGATATGGGTTCCGCTTCCAAAACCAGCATCGACCTCCCATTCATTGGAGTCATATAGATATCATCGTTGTCGACGACTGTTCCTTTGAAAGATGCAATAACGCCAGACCAAGCAGTATATCCCGAGTTTTGTGTACCAGAGTTTGCATACCCAACGCTTGGAGAGATATATTCAAGATATCCGAGGGAAACAGACGAATACAGTTGTCCATCAAGCAAGGTGAAACCATTTGTTGGGTTAGTTTGTCCATATGTACCTACCGAATAAGTCGTTGCCCCTATCCACAAATCGTTACCTTGACTCGTTTGACTTGTTGTGCCTGTGTCTGTTGTTGCTCCGTTGCCACTGTTCCACCCATATGAGTCTCGATAATTCGTAGTTCGCAATCCTGAGTATTCTCAGTAAATGAGGGCAATGGTTAGCCAGCAAGAACCGTTTACACGCTTAAACTCCAGGAGCACTGCCTCTTTAGGCAAGAAAAATCACCAATGTAGCCAAAAGCTGTTGTAGAGTTATGTTCTTGGGACGAAGAAGGTAAAGCTCCGGAAGCGTAACAGTTGTTTGCGTTCGGGGGCATTTGGGTTCCGGTTTTTTAAACTTTTCTCATTGGGTTTCAGACACAGCAGAGACTGATGTTAAAGGGAAAACTTGATTTGTTTGAAGGAACTTTTTCCAATTCATGATTCTGCAACGGGCATTCTATAAAAGAGACATAATTACAGTTGCCAAAGATTTATTGGGAAAAATAATAGTACACGAATTGCCTGAAGGCACAACATCAGGTAGAATTGTTGAGACAGAAGCATACATGGGTCCTGAGGATAAGGCTGCCCATAGTTATGCCGGTCGCCGCACAGCTAGAAACGAGGTTATGTATGGAGAGAAAGGGCACGCCTACGTTTACTTCATTTATGGAATGTATTATTGTATCAATATCACTGCTGGAGAAGAGCCCGGAAAACCTGAGGCAGTCCTGATAAGGGCACTTGAACCATTAGTGGGTGAGGAGATTATGGCTAAACGAAGAAAAGCAGTTCATGGAAGCTTGGTTAATTTGGCTAATGGACCTGGGAGGCTCTGCATGGCAATGAACATAACTAAGGCACAGAATAAAGCGGATATCACTAAACCTCCATTGCAAATTGAGGATGCCCCAACAGTTGCTTCACAAGACATAACGGAGACAACTCGCATAGGAATCGATTATGCGGGGGAATGGAAGAACAAGCCCTGGCGATTCTATATTAAAGGAAATAACTACGTCTCGATAAAAGATCGCCAAAAACATAAGTTTTAGGTCGCTGCTCATCCCGTCTTCAATAAGCTTCATATGTAACGAGTTGTTGCCAATTTCATGAGGTTGCATTCTTGACTATTTTGCTAAAGCGAGCCTATGAGAAGCCCAGTCCAGAAGACGGCAAGCGTATCTTAGTAGAGCGACTTTGGCCTAGAGGCCTAAGAAAAGAGTATGCAAATGTCGATGAATGGTTAAGAGACATTGCACCCAGTGCCATTCTGAGAAAGTGGTATGGACATGATCCAGAAAAGTGGCTTGATTTTAAAGCGAGGTACTGGTCTGAACTAGATAAAGAAAAAAGATGTTGTTGAAAAATTAAGAGCTGAATCTGCAAGCCATAAAGTCACCTTTCTTTTCGGTTCGAAAGAAGAAAAACTAAACAGCGCCACAGCCCTAAAAGAATATTTAGAAAAGCCTTCTCGATAATGTTTGCCTGCGCAAACGTTGCTTGGGGCAAGCCCGAACAATGGTTCAAAAAGGTGTAGAATTGCCAAGTATTCAAAATAAGGCGTTGAGACTTGAACCCATTAGGGTTCAGACCCCCGCTCGATCCATCATTTAAGGTTTGTTAGGTTATGCGTAATTGAGTTTTTCGCTAGAAGTCTGCGTGATGTTTTGTCGGAAGTAAGCTGTTATTCTGTCACCGCGAAGAGTGTTTTCGTAGAAGACTCCGTTGCCGATTTTTGTTTTTTGAACTAGTCCCTGATTTTCCAGAAACGTCATAGCGCGTTCTAATAAGATTGGTTCAATGTTAGTTTCGTCTTGGATACTTAGGAGATTTGCATTTCGCATTTTTTCAAGCGAATTAAGTATCTCAACATAGAGTTCTAAGCGCGACGGTTTTTGCTGCTTCAAAGATTGCACCTTAATGCTTTCTCTTGGCATAAAATGGTAATAATTATGTGTGTGTGATATGAATCTACACTAAATATGGGTATCACTTTTTTCCGCTCTCAGATCAACTAAAACGCGTTAAATTCAATTTTTAAAAGGCTTTATTATATTTGCGGCTTTTTGCGCCCACTCGTTATCATGCCAGATTGCCCTGCCAACCGCCACTAAATCTACTTTTCCGTCACGTACTAAACCGTCGGCAAAAAGGGGGTCAATGATTCCACCCACTCCGATAACAGGTACACTAGCCGCGGCCTTAACTGCTGAAGCTTGCGGAACAAAGTAGCCAGTTACGTCTCTGAGCTGTTTGGGTTCGCTGCCGCACATGCCGCCTGAAATGTCAAGGATATCCACGCCCGCCGTTTCGAGCCGCTTAGAAAACTCTACTGCGTCTTCGATGCGGGTACCGTTAGGCGCCAAATCATCCGCACCTACACGGTACAACAGAAGCCCATCACCTAAGCGTTTGCGTACTTTCTCCACAACCAACAACGGGAAACGCATCCGATTCTCAAGCGAACCACCGAACTCGTCAGTGCGCTTATTGAGTAGCGGAGTGAAAAACTGGTTAAGAAGGTAACCATGAGCGCCGTGAAGTTCCACGCCGTCGAAACCCGCTTTTACTGCACGTTCCGCCGCCAAAGCATAGTCCTCTGCTAACTCATGGAGTTCAGTTTTTTCAAGTGCCCTGCTCTTTTCCCTATCTGATGGTCCAACGGGTTTTTCTCCGATGACTTTTTTGGTTGCCACCGCTCCCGCATGGCTAATCTGAACCACTGCAGGCGCATTTGCCGAGTGAAGTCCAGCCGCCAACTTTTCAAAGCCAGGGATTAGTGCATCGCTGTAAATGCCCAATTGCTTGGGTCCAATTTTGCCCAGCGCCGAAACGTAAGCATGCTCCACAATTGGCAGCCCAACTGCTACGCTGCGTCGCACGTAGAAGTTTACGAGTTTGTCGGTTACTTCTCCTTTGAAACTGGCTCTTCCTGACTGCATCGGAGGGTACACTATGCGATTGCGCAGCGTAACGCCTCTCACGGTTAAGGTGTCAAAGAGTCCAGTCAATTGGTACACCAAATAAACTAAGGCTCCAACGTAAAATAAGAAGTTACATCTTTTGAATTCGAAAACGTAATGTTCAACAGCTTTTGCGGATGGCTTGGTTGACCAGAGTTTCTTCTTGGATGGCTTTCTCCATGAGGTTTCTGACTGCAGCGTTCATGTTGCCCCCAAAGTAGGGCTTCACGATTTTCTGTGCGAATTCTTTGAGCATTTCCGCCGAAAAGTTGTGGAAAGTCAAAGATACAAGCAGGTCTTCTTTGATTGCCTTCTGAGTTTGAGTCATATTTGCCCTTTAATGCAGTTTTGCTTTTAAGGCGGCGGCTCAAACGACGCGGCGAATAAGGAGAGGGGTCAGTTAAAGTGATGTAAAGCGAACATTGGTTGGTGGCGACAAGCATTTATCCGCGCAAATCAATAGTTGTTGATGGTCGCTTTTCAATGCAAACCCAGTTTTACTCGGGGTGCTCAGGGTTCTACTACAATCACTGGAGAGGAAAATTTTACCCAGACGACCTCGCCAAAACCCGCTGGCTTACCTACTACACGCAATTCTTCAACACAATCGAGATCAACAACACTTTCTACCGTTACCCGACAGAAAAGCTGCTAGTGGGCTGGTATCAAAAAACCCCCGCTGACTTCAAATTTACCTTAAAAGCCAACCGAGTAATCACGCATCTACGCAAATTCAACCAGACTGAAAAATACACCCAAAACTTCTACAAACTCGCCCATATGCTAAAAGAGAAACTGCTTTGCGTATTGTTTCAGTTACCTCCGTCGGTTCATAAGGATATGGTGTTGCTTGGAAATATTGCTGCTCAGATGGATTCTTCTGTGCTGAATGTTTTGGAGTTCCGCCACGGCAGTTGGTGGGACGGCGAGGTCTACGATTTCTTGAGGGGTCACGGGTTGGTTTTCTGTAGTGTGTCGGCTTCTGAGTTGCCTGATGCGCTGGTTAAGACGGATAATACGGTTTATGTACGGTTCCATGGCAGAGACGGCTGGTACATGCAAAACTATACTGACTCTGAATTAGCAATATGGGTCAAAAAAATTCGGGCTCAAAACGCTAGGCGGGTGCTCTGCTACTTCAACAACGACTACAATGCCAATGCCCCAAAAAACTGTTTAACCCTAAAAAAGATCTTAGCGCCTCAAGCCACCGGCGCAGAACCACCAGTCTCAGCAGCCCTCGCTTAAAATAACAATTGAACGGCGATGCACATGTCCACAGGTTTTCTGTCTAAAAATATTTGAGCGGGTCACGGTAGAGTTTAAAAGAATAACAAACCATCTAAATGCTATCTTAGGAGTACCGTAACATGCCAACATCTTTCCAGCCTGTCCGCGGAATGCGAGACCTCATCGGCGAAGAAGCCCAAACCTTCACCACAATCATAACTGAAGCCAGAAAAACTGCAGAACTCTACGGATTCAAAGAAGTTGTAACCCCGCATGTGGAGCCACTTGAATTGCTCAGCGCCAAATCAGGCGAAGAAATCCGCCAACGCATGTTCATCTTCAAAGACCTCGGCGACCGCCAAGTTGCCCTTCGCCCCGAATTCACCGCTTCAATCGCCCGCTTAGCTACCACCGCATTCAAAAATGAGCCAAAACCACTGCGCCTCTTCTCAGTAGGCACGGTTTACCGCTACGACGAGCCACAGCGGGGCAGGTACAGGGAGTTTTGGCAATCGAACTTTGAATTAATGGGTTCCGCTAAAGCAGAGGCGGATGCAGAAATAGTGCTTTTAACCAATAACATTATGGCTTCGCTTGGGCTGCAGGGTTATGTATTCAAAATCGGTCACATCGGCGTCATCCGCGGCGTCCTTAATCAAGAAGGCGTTGAAGAGAAAACGCAGAATGCCGTGTTTCAACGTATGGACAAAAAAGAATACGATAAAGCATTGGCACTTGTCGAGTCCGCTCAGTGCCGAAAAATGCTTAGCGGCTTAATCGAGCTAAAAGGAACAGATTGGGGAGAAACAGTTGAAAAAATCAAGGCTTTTGTGGCAAATTACGCGAACGCTAAAGCCGCAGCGGATAACCTCTCAGAAATCCTCAAACTCATCTCCGAAAGCGCGCCCGACATCCAAATCAATGTTGAACCTGCCTTCGCACGCGGCTTAGAATATTATACAGGAATGATTTTTGAAATTTACATCCCCGAATTGGACATTGCTTTAGGCGGCGGAGGACGCTACGATCGACTAATCGAAGCCTTCGGTGGAGAACCCACTCCCGCAGTGGGTTGCGCAGAGGGAATCGACCGAGTTGCCATCGCACTACAAACCCAAAACGCCCAACTTACCGCCAAATCTTGCAAAACAGTGGCTGTAACCGCAATCACCGACAATTTAAAACCACAAGCACTAAAAATTGCTCAGCAACTCCGAGCGGAGGGTATTCCAGTGGAGTTCGAGGTTATGGGTAGAAAAATGGGCAAGGCACTTGAAGACGCTGACAAACGAAAAGTGGACTACGCCGTTATTGTGGGTGAGCGGGAATTAAATGAGGGAGCTGTTGTGCTCAAAGATTTAACTGGTAGAACACAGTGCACCGTGGCTATTGCGGATTTGGCTATGAAAATTAAAAACTAAAAAAAATATTTTTTTTTGGGAAGCCAAAATGGCTTTTCCCAATCTTTGGTTTTAGAGTCGTTTGATGTAGCGGTTGACTTCCCATTCGGTGACTTGGGTGCGGTAGAGGTCCCATTCATGGCGTTTTTCACGCAGGAAATTGTCGAATGTGACTGGACCCAAAGTTTCTTTCATCAACTCGCTACTTTCGAGTTCGTCAAGAGCTTCCTTTAGGTTCTCTGGCAGTGAAACGATTCCGCGTTGTTTGCGTTCATCGTAGCTCATGTGGTAAACGTTGAGTTCAACTGGGTCGCCTGGGTCAATCTTGTTCTTTATGCCGTCAAGACCAGTGGCGAGTAGCACTGCGAATTGTAGGTATGGGTTGCCTGCACCGTCTGGGCAACGGATTTCCATTCTTGCCGCATTTTTTCTTCCGCCGAAGTTAGGTACGCGGATAAGTGGGCTACGGTTTTTGTGTGCCCATGCAAGGTAGACAGGTGCTTCATATCCTGGAACGAGCCGTTTGTAGCTGTTTGGCCAACTGTTCAGAACTGCAGCCATTTTGCGCCCATGTGCGAGCTGTCCGCCGATATAGTTGCGGGCGATGTCGGAAAGATAACCGTTTTTTGCATCTTCTGCGTAGAAGAGGTTCTGAGTCATTTCTTTATTCCAGAGGCTCTGGTGAGTGTGCATGCCTGAGCCGTTGATGCCTTGGAAGGGTTTAGGCATATAAGTTGCTACGTAACCGTTCCTGGCTGCAACAACTTTACCGCACATTTTCATAGTGATTGCGCGGTCAGCGGTGTCTAGTGCTTCGCCGTATTTGAAGTCAATTTCGTTTTGCCCCAAAGCGACTTCATGGTGGCTGATTTCGATGTCTATTCCGAAGGCTTCCGCGGTATCTGCGATTTCTCGTCGCAAATCATCTGTTAAGTCTCCGGGGTGGAAGTCAAAGTAACCTGCCAAGTCTATGGGAGTTGGTAATCCGCCGGTTTCGCTTTCTTTAACTATGAAGAATTCTAGTTCAGGGGCACAGATGAAGGTGTATCCTGCTTTTTCTGCTTTCTCGATTGCCCGTTCAAGAATGTAACGCGGGTCGCCTTCAAAGCGTTTGTTTTGAGGTGTGTAAACATCGCAGATTAGTCTTGCACTTGATCTTTCTTTTGGCCTCCAAGGAAGAACTGCGAAGGTGGATGGGTCAGGGTATAGAACCATGTCGGACTCTTCAATTGGCCTGTAGCCAGTGATTGAGGAGCCGTCGAAGGATTGTCCGTTTTCAAATATGCTTTCTATGTTCTTGGAGCTAACAGCTAAGTTTTTGAGAAATCCGTTGATGTCGGTAAATTGCAGCCTAACGAATTTTATGTCTTGTTCTTGGATCTGTTGGATAACTTTGGAAACTTGTTCTTTCCACGCGGGGTTTTTAAAATTCTTCATCTTTCCAATACTCCTTGTAAACTGCTTGGCTTGCTCTCCATATGTTATGGAATTCACATTAAACGTAAACATATTTAAATTTATCGTTTCAATCACGTTGATAATTGTCCAATAACTACCTCAATAGTTGAAATAATGTGCTATCAACAGCTAGGCATTTGGGGGATAAAAAACCATTAAAAAAAGGCTGTCAACTAGTCAAATAACCAAAAAAACACCAATTATCTTTCCCTGCGCAAGAAATCTCCAACATCCGCTACGTTTCGCACTGCAATTTCATCACTTTTACCTCTTTCATTCAGGTTTCCAACAATTCTTCCGAAACCTAAACATTCGCCGAATTCGTTAAGCACCAAAACATTCGATTGTTTCCTAGCGGAACCAATGACACGTACAATGCTCTTAGCTAAAACATCTCTGCCGCAGATAAACAACCATGCCGCTTTCCTATCTAAAACGATTCGGTTTGCATCTTTCTTTGCCAACATGGAAAGTAAATTGAAACTTGGAAAGAACTTACCCTCTTTCGCTTTACCCAAATAGATACCTGCATAAAAGAAATCTTTGTTAGCTAATGGTTTTAAAGTTGAGTTAAGTAAATAGAAGCGTCCATTTTTCTCCACCGTCAAGTCAGGATTAAACACTATGCCTATCCCGAAGGTTGAGGCGAAGTTCGTTACTGATTTAGCTTTCATGTAGGGCACTCCGTTTTAGTTTACAGATAAAAAAGCCCTGTGTTTGTCCAGGCCAAAGTCGCTTGCAGCGTTCTATTGAAGGGTCCAAGTGTTTGCCGAAGACGTTTATTAAGCCTTTTTCGCCGTAGCAACTGATTTTTTGGATTTTTAAGTTGAGGTTTTTTATTGCCCAATCCATGTTGAGCTCGTTTTCTTCAGGCTCAAGTGAACATGTAGAGTAAACGATTTCGCCAGTAACACTTAGACACTCCACAGCTTTGGATAGAATTTCTTTTTGTACGTTGGCATTGCGTTCTATGTCTTTTAAAGTACGATTCTTAAACCAGTCTCTATCTGCGGCAAAGTTACCTGAGCAGGGTGCATCAATTAATATGCGGTCAAATTTTGCGCCTAAAGTCGATGTTTGCCTTGCATCCATCATGTAAGCCACCGTGTTGCTAATGTGACAGCGTTCCAAATGGTTGCTTAGCGCATTTAAACGGCGTTTATCCACATCCAACGCAACAACCACCCCTGTGTTCTCCATAACATCTGCCAACTGCACAGTTTTACCGCCAGGGGCGGCTGCGCAGTCAAGCACTTTTTTCCCCTTTAAATCAGTGAAAACCGAGACGGGAATTTGTGCTGCTGCTTCTTGAATTGAGTACAAACCCAATAGGTACTCGGCGGTTGCGCCTGCGGAAACTTTTGAATCTCCCACCCAGTAACCTGATTGTAGAAAAGGAATTACTTCAAGTTGAACCCCTAAACCCGCGAGGCGAGGAATTAGGTTTTTGCCTTCTGCGTTTGTTTTGTTAATGCGGATAGAGCGGCGCAGAGTTACCTCTTTCATTTCCCATCCGAGCTGCCTGTAACGGTCTTTAAATAATTCTCTGCCTGACATTAAGGGAAAACGTGTTTTGTCAACCATAAAAGCCTTTCATACGACGGAGCAGTTCGCGTGGTTGTGACAAAGCTTTTCTGGGAGAACCTGTAACTACTTAGAAGGTGACTTGAAATGTCGAAAATTGTTCGTGTAGGCGTAACTTTTCCCCCTGACTTGCTAAAAGAATTTGATGAGATCACAGAGAAAATGGGTTATGAAAGCCGCAGCAAAGCCATCCAAGACGCCGTCCGCCTATACGTAAGCAGAACGCAAATGGCTACAGGAAGAAGACACTAATCAAACAGGCGTAATTTTGATGGTTTACGACCACGAGATGCGGGGACTGGAAAGTGACTTAACCGAACCATCAGCATCACCATCAAGACCTAATCTCATCCACAATGCACATTCACCTAGGCGAACACGACTGCCTAGAAGTCATAGCGGTAAAAGGGAAAGGTTCAGAAATCACGTCACTTAAGCGACGAGTTGGCGACACGCAGAGGCGTAAAAATCCTCAAGTCAATGATAGTAACGTCTAAGATTCACTTGGAACATGCGCTCAAGCGAAGCCCTTGCTTTCTTCGCCACCGATCTCTGGAACACTTAACCACGTTTTTCTCTTCTTTAAGCGCAGTATAAACTCGTTCAAGCGTGGTTAACTTCATGTTCGGGCAAATTGCGCCTTCGTAGGCAAAATGAACTTTTTGTCAGGGTTTTCTTTATGAGGCGATGCAGGATGCCGTCTTCGGTTCCAACAATGAAATTCTTTAGCGTTGGATTCTTTGGCGAACCGGCAAATTTTCGAGGTGCTGCCAATGTAAGTCGGCAACTGGCACGCATCTCTGCCGCTGCATTCAGGATGAACCATAACCACGGCGTTTGGGTGCTGCCATCTTTAACACTTTTACGTCTTCAGGCTGGAAAGAGTAGGTGGGTTGGGCAGAATCCTTATGCCGGAATAGGAATGACTTTTTTTCCTGTTTTCTCCGCCACGTACTGTGCCAGGTTGCTATCCGGTCCAAATAGCACTGTGTCAGAATCAAGGGATTTGACGACTTCAACGGCGTTTGCGCTTGTGCAACATACGTCTGCTTCTGCTTTGCAGGATGCAAGTGTGTTAACATAGAGAACTACTGGTGCATTTGGATACTGTTTTTTGGCGCGTCTAATTTCGTCCACCGTTAGCATCTGAGCCATAGGGCAACGGGCGCCTGTGCAAGGCAGAAGAACCTTCTTTTTCGGGTTAAGAACGGCGGCGGATTCAGCCATAAAATCAACGGCGCAGAACACAATTATTTCAGCGTCTTTTTCTTCCATTGCTTTTCTGCTGAGCTCGATGCTGTCGCCGACGTAGTCGGCTATGTCTTGGATTTCGGGGCGCTGATAGTTATGCGCAACTATGATGGCGTTCTTCTCTTTTTTGAGTTCAAGGATTTTCTGCGTTAAATCCAATAGTTTCGCCTATTATATAGTCGTGAAAAGAAACAGGATTAGTTATGCAATATATGTTTTTAGCTTCGGTGGGGCGGCTTTAACCTTAAAAAAGGAAAAAACACGTATATTTCCAAAAGCAAACCTATAAGAGTCTAATAACGGGTCGTTCCGTCACAATCATAAGACATAACAGCGATGCAGATTCTCACAAATAACACAGCCCACAAGAATACTACTAAACGATAAAAAGAATCCAACCCCTAGTACAATCTACGTCTTTTTAAATCAGGTATTACTCGTTGTTGCCATACCCATGCTCAAGTCTACCATGAGTTTTCCTATAATTATCCGCATGCATTTCTTTAATGTTGCCAAAAGTTGTCATATGCTTTTGCAGGTCAGCTTGGGTGAAGAAGAGGCATGCGCAGTAAGGGCATTTGAGGTAGTGGTTGTTGTTTTTTTGTTGTTCAGTCATTTTCTGCGCCTAATGTATGTTTATGTAAATTTTTTTGCCGTCCAACTCGGATTCATGCCAGTCAGCCACGACTTCAGAGGATTTAGAGTGCAAGTAAATTTTGCGTGCCCTAACCAACCCGGCCATTTCTTCAAGGTATGGCTCCAGCAAACCCATGCTCTCAGCGTCCAATTCGGCGATGTGTACTGACTCCAACGTTTCAGTGGGCACAAAACCCATTTCTTTTCGCAGAGCCTGCACGCGACGAGCCAAATCCCGCATGATACCTTCGCCCAAGAGTTTATCGTCCCGCTGTCCACTGACAAACACTGTTATGTCTTCTAATTGGCTGCTCACCCAGTTTTCGCCGCCCACATAATCAGGCACCGACGTTTTATACTCAACTGCTTTAACGTTAGTTTGCTCAAGTAGCAACGCCTCAAGCGGTTTGAGCGCATCCAAGGTGTTCTGCGGAGCAACAACGATAGCTTTAGCAAGCGGCCAACGCCTTTTGAGTTTGCCCATTTGGCGGGCAGCAAACGAAATCGACACGGCATTAAGCAAAATGTCAAATTGCGCCTCAATTTGCTTGTTGCGTGCATCGGGGTTTGGTGTTGGCCAAGATGCTAAGTTGACGGTTTCGGGCAGATTTGGTTCGAGTTTGCGGTAAATCTTCTGGTATAACGCCTCTGCTAGAAACGGCGTGATAGGGTTGAACAGCAAGGTAACGGTTTTCAAAGCGTGATGCAGCAAAGCGTAGATAGTTTGGCGCCGCTCTACAGTGTCAGGGTCATCAGTCCAGAGCTCCTTACGAATCATAGGAACATAGAGACGGCTCAAAGTTTCAATTACGAAGTCATCAAGCACTGCTAAAGCCGCGTTGAATTCGCATCGCTCCAGCTTTGCAGTGTAATCCTCAATTCCGTCCTGCAAAACCGAAAGCATCCAGATATCTGCATGCTGAAGCTTACCAGCTTTCAGAGCCCAATCAAAAGAGTATTGGGAAGGCGTAAACCCGTCGAAAGACGCATTTTCCATAAAGAACCGGCTAAGGTGATAAAGCGTTGAGAGGACTTGGTAACTTCTGCGGTTGAGTTCCTGCATGTCAAAACTCATAAAGTCCACAGGTGAACATTTGCGCGTCATATAGAAACGGCATAAGTCAGCGCTGTTTTTGGAGAGCAACTCGTTGGTTTGAACAACGTTGCCGAGACTTTTGCTCATTTTTCTGCCTTTAGCATCCTGAGTTAAACCTTGGAACAAAAACGCTTTGTAAGGCGCCTCTGGTTTACCAGTAAAGATCAAGTGCTCTAGATAGCAGGGAGTTCGCCCAGCCACGCGTTTGGTCAATACCCTCCGTCAAGAAGGCTGTGGGCACATACTTCGCTTCTTCCTCATCGGTGAAGCGGGCATGCGGGGAAGCCCCACTGTTATGCCATGTGTCCAAAACGAAGTCTTCTCTGCGCATGACACCACCGCATTTCTCGCATTTAAGCGTGATTCGGTCAACCCAAGGCTTGTGCAACTCGAAATCCACTGGAATCGCCTCCTGAGCAGCATCAAGCAACTCAGCTTTGCTACCGACTAAGCGTTTACTGCCACAACTCTCGCAGGTCCACATCGGAAGCGGTGAACCCCAAATGCGTTCGCGACTGATACACCAAGGTTTACCTTCTTTTAGGAAACCTAAGAAGCGGTTTTTGGGTTCCTCGTAGAAGTACGCGACTTTTTCTGCAGCTTCGAGGACTTTCTGGTTAATTTTGTCGGTTCGCAAAAAGTATTCTTTGCGTGCTAACCAGACGAGTTTGTGGTGGCTTCTCCAGCAGGTTGGGTACTCGTGCTTTAATTTCTTAATTTTGACAAATGCATTGCGGCTACGAAGTTCTTCCACAACTAGGATGTCTGCATCGCGTGCGAAAACGCCAACGAATTGTCCAGCGTCACTTGTGAATTTCACTTCGTCATCATAGGGCGCAAAAATGGGTACACCCCTGCGTTGTGCTGCCCAGAAGTCATCTTCGCCGTTGCCTGGTGAAAGGTGCACTATTCCTGTGGCGGTTTCTACGTCAACGAAGTCTTCGCCCACTACGTGATGCACGAGCGGATGTTTGCTTTCCAGTTCTGCCTGCTGGGGGATTATGTCTTTGAGCGGATAATCATAGGCTCTTCCTTCGAGCGTTTCGCCTAGCATGGTTTGGGTGATTTCGTAGTTTTTGATGTCCAACTCAGCCATTAATGGCTCTACGCGTTGGCGCACCATAATCCAGGTTTCGTCACCGATTTTTACTTTTGCGTATTCAGCTTTGGGCTGAACCGCAAGCATCGTGTCAGTAATAACTGTGAAGGGCATGGTAGTCCAGACGAGGAAGTACTCGTTTTGGGTGCCTGCAACCTTGAATTTGAAGTACATTGATGGGTCTTCGACTTCTTTATAGCTGCCCTCGTATCCAACTTCGGCGCTGCTGAGGCTTGTTTGGCATCCTGGGCAATACGCTACAACATAGTGTCCTTCTTCTAGTAGTCCTTGGTCGTAAGCGCGTTTGAGGATTTGCCATTCCCGCTCAATGTAGCTGTCTTTGTAGGTCCAGTACGCTTTTTCTTGGTTAATTGAGATGCCGAGTTTGCTGTCGGCTTCAAGCCACATCGCATGGTAACGCATAATGGCTTTCTTGCATTCCTCTATGAAGCGTTCCATACCGTATTTTTCTATTGATTCGCGTTTGTTACGGACGCCGAGTAGTTTTTCAACTTCAAGTTCGACAGGTAAGCCTTGGCAGTCCCATCCAGCCCAAAATGGCATATAGTAGCCTTCCATAGTTTTCCATCGGTATCGAATATCCTTCATGATTCTACCGCGCGCATGACCAATATGTGGAATACCGTTAAGTGTGGGTGGACCCTCAACATATCCTAAGTTGCCTTTAATGGTTGGCGCGTTTTGAAGGGATTCGAGTTTTTCTCGTATCCGGTTTTTAGCCCAGAATTCACGGATTTCTTTTTCGAGTTCAAGCGGTGTATAGTTGGGTGGCAGACTTTGGTTTTGGTCAACTGGGTTTTGGGCTGTCAAATAGATTACCGTAACGCAGAATATGCATAAAGAGTATATAAAGTATAAACAGCGCAAAAAAAATGATATATATTGATTGTTAGGGCGATAAAGGTAAGAAGGGGTTTATTGCTTGCTCTTTTTGGTTACAACCGCAAATAACCCCATAGCCACAAAGCAAATTGCGAAAACAGCTATCGATGAAGTAGTTTCAGGCACGGGTGTTGGCGGTGTTGAATAAAATGAGCCACTTGATAGACAGAATGGCAGCTCCGCTCCAGAGAAGGTCTCAACTGATAAAAAGAGCCGATAATAGCCAACCTATGATAGTATAAGGGGAACGTCAGTTGCAGTTCCAGCCCATGAAGAAAGAGGTATAATTGTTGTTTTACTACTCCAAGTTAAGCCATCTGCTGAGTATCGATAGGACACCAATTAGCGTTAGCGTAACCGATTGTTAGCATTAACCCTAATATAATTAGTATCAACATGGTTATCGAGTTAATTCTTAAAGTAAGCGCTCGCTCCATTTTCCGCAACGAGATAATGTATTGCATTTAAGCTTCATGCAAACTTTCGATATATGCGATGAACATTCAAAATCTGATACAACCGAGTCCTTATATCTTAACCCAACTAACTTACAAATCAAAGTGCAACCAAAAATGGGTAAACCTCGCTTAGCTGTCTTTAATACTCAGCCGCCTCACCTTTACTTCGGCGGCGTAGAAAGGCGAATAATGGAAACTGTTAAACGCCTCCAGACAGACGTAGACATCACAATCTATTGCGGAACCAAAGCCGGCTTCAAACAACCCATCGCGATCAACGGCGCAAAATTGGTTCCTTGCATGTCAACTGACAAAGTTTTTCCCTTAGACAACTGGTTCTTTAATAGAAGCCTAGCCAAAAACGTCCACAATATTGAAACTGAAGCTGACGTTTTTGAGACTCATGCTGTAAGCGCATATGGGTTCCCAAAAAAACTAAAACAAATAGGCGTGAAGAAACCATTTGTACACACAGTACACGGAGTACTCGCAGATGAGTATGAACAAACAAGATTGGGGCTTCTAACTTCCCGAGAAAAATTAGCTACCCACTTCATGAAGTACCTTTCAGGGTTAGAGAAACAAACTGCCCAAGAAGCCTCACTAATCGTGACCATAAGCGAATACTCATTATCAAAACTCGAAGAGCACTACGGTGTCGACAAGACTAAAGTCCGAATTGTACCTAATGGCGTTGACATCGAGAGATTCAGTCCCGCCCGAGATGTCTTGGAGGTTAAGCGGCAGTTGGGTTTAGGCAAAGATCCTTGTGTGCTGTTTGTGGGAAGCCTAATTCCGCGTAAGGGGTTATCGTTTCTTTTAGAAGCTGCAAAAAAAGTCGTCAAACAAAGACCAGAAACGAAGTTTCTGATTGTCGGCGATGGCCCCCTCAGAGAACAACTGGATGCGGCAACAAAGCAAGCCAACTTAGAGGGCAACTTTTTATTTCTTAATCGCATCAAAGAAGAAACGTTACCAGCAATATACAACTGCGCTGACGTGTTTGTATTGCCGTCCGTTCAGGAAGGGCAGGGAATTGTTTTGTTGGAGGCTCAAGCATCTGGTTTGCCTGTCGTTGCCTTTGACATTGGAGGCATCAACGAGTCTACCCGAAACGGCGAATCGGGGCTGCTGGTGAAACAAAAAAACACCGATGCGTTAGCAGATGCGCTAATCAAGCTACTAAGCGATAAGGCTTTGGCAAAGAGAATGGGTAATGCCGGACGCAGATTCGTATCAAACAACTTCACATGGGACTTATGCGCACAAAGAATGCTAGCTGTATATCATGAAGCCTTAACATTTTGAGATATTAACCGATTTAGCCAAGCGTTCAAAATCGTCTTCACTCAACCACTCAGTTCGCAGGTAATGTCGAATCCGCTCTTCACTTAGCCCCAGCCGCCGTCCTTCCTGCACGCAGTAACGGTATGCTTCGATTTCGGTTGGACGATCCACGTAGTCGTAGCGTTGGTCAAAGAGGTCCTTGCCATCCATAAACTGTTTCACATGGCATAACTCATGGATTAAGTCAAGGTAAATGTCGGTTTTGTCGCCGCTGCTCAGATAGGATTTGCTTACCACGAGGTGCCCGTCTGAACCATCCACGTACATGTAACCGCTGAGCCAGGTGAACTCGACAGTGAGATGGCTAAGGACTTCGGTGGTTTTTTGGCCGAAAATTCCCTGTACCGCTCCAACTTTGTCAAAACCTTTGAAGTACTCAAGAAAAAATCCTCTCTGGTTTCCCAAGCTGAGCGGATTAATTGGTAGACTGTTGAGTTTACGCATCAAACGAAATATCATTTGTTCTATACTGCTCGGCAAACCATCACTCGCCTACTTGAAAGCTGAAAGATACTCCAACTTCATACCCCTGTTGGCTAAATCCGCCAAGTTTTCAACGCTGCCTATGCTTGCGTCTATATTGTTGTGGATTGGGTGGCTCCAAAGTCCTTCAGGTGCAAGGTTAAATTGTAAGGGCACACGGATTTTGAGGTGGTATTTCTGGTTCAGCTCCCTTAACAGTTTACCTTCTTGGCAAGCAGTACGTGCGTTTGCGTAGCTCTGCAGCAGCTGCGAGGAGCCGAAGGCGCCAATGCCATGCCACATCGTTGCATCTTCAGGCGAAGCCATCGAGTAGAGGAAGAACTGAGGCGAAGAAGGCGTCTCAGCGTAACTGTAATCAGACATTTTCTCGCCTGGCACCGTGAATTTGTCTTCACAAATAGCCACAGCCACATCTTGAGGGTCAATGTCGTTAGGGTAAAGCTGAGTAGTTTTATAGGTGACGGTGGCGTCGAGGAATCTGCCGTTTTCGAAATGTAGTTTACCACGAGCAGCCCGTTTGGAGCCAAAGCCACATTTTGAATGCGGCACAGTAAGCAGAGTGGTGCGTTTGTTCATACTGCGTCCCATGCAGGCATAAGCTTCCTCCACGGATTCATAGTCGCGGTTACTTTCACTTATAATATAGTGAAGCAAGCCATCTTTGCGTTCCGCTTTCAAAGTTGAAAGGGGCATGCGGAGTGAATACAGCGATAGGTCTAGACCACAGAACTCGGAGAGCCCCAAAAGTTGAGTATACTTGATTGAATCCACAAAATCCAGGTAGTCACCATTGCTCTGCTTGAGGTGCTCTGTGATGAGCTCGGTTTCTTTTTTAGAAATCAGCGAACCATCGTATTTCTTGAAGAAGGCTTCATCGATTTTAAGTTGATCAGTTTTGACATTGGCTACGGGATATGCACTTTGTCCGCTATCCACGATGGACTTTTTTAGGGGGTTCATTGAGTAACGGTCGGCCTCCACATCGTCGGTGTTAAGCAGAAAGGGCACAATGTAGCCTTTGGTAGGTTTCTTGAGCCGCTCGACAAGTGCAATCACGTCGCCGCTGTCGGGCTGATGTAAACCACGTTCAAGGAAAAAGTTTGCGCAGGTTTCAAGAATACGCGTTCCAACGATTCCTTGAACTTCCTCCACCGTCAAATGCGGATTAGTGTACTCTACTGAGCTGCGCAGGTAAAATCGCTCATCTTCAAATGGCACACATATTTTTTTCCCGTTTACGTAGCGGAAGAGGGTTACTTTGCGGTTCGGGGTCTGACCTTTAACAGCTAAAGCGTTCTCTACAAGTACTTTTACGGTTGAAAAGGAGTGGGCTAAAAAATCTTCAAGCAGTAATCTGCAATAATCTTGCATAAATTATCCTCGTTCCAATGATTCAGCAATATATATACAATCTTGAGCCAAGGTTTTACCTAAAAACATTCTTGAAACATAAAACTCTTCTGTAAACCCAAAATCTGCAAACGCATTCAGTAGTGGCTTATCTTTTTTGGATACCACCACGTACACGCTTTTACCTGCCAGATTAGTTAGCACTGATTTTAATAGAGAAACTGCAGCGTCAAATCTGTGGGGTTGACAAATTAAGGGTCCAACCCAAGCAAGTTGAGGGTAAACTGTAGCGGCAATGTACCCGACGATTTTGTCCTGTTCGGAGAAGTAGTAGTTTTGGTTGCCGCTTTCTTTGATGATGGTTCTGAGGAGACGATTTCTTTCACCACCAAAACATGCCGCATCAAACTCTGCGATTTCAGGAAAATCTTTGTCGTCGATAGCAGGTAATTGGGTACTATAGATTTTGCTCAGACATTTAGCGTGTAAGAGAGCGAAATCGTAGTCGATTTTGAAACCCATTTTCCCGTAGAAACCAACTAAATTTGGGTAAGCGTACAACCCTACTGTTTCCACACCTCGAGAGTACAGATAAGATATTGCGTGAGAAAGCAGAGCAGTCCCACCGCCGTTTCTGCGATAGTCTTCTTCCACGATGAGGTTGCCGAACCAGCCCACTTTACCATAACTCACACAAGAGGCAATACCGACGCGCTTTGTGTCATCGAGAAGCAAAAAACAACCTTCAGGTTCAAGCTCCAAGAGAAACTCGAAGTCCTCCACCGCCATGTTCCAATTCATGGTATTAGCTAATTTTACGGCATAATCAAAGTCTGCTCTGGATAACATCTTGATTTGAAACATAACACTATAAGGTAGTTGCCTCTGGCAATTAAGGCTGCTTGCAATCTGCAAATTTGAGGATGTGATTTTCTGTTGTAACAACAAACCATTTTATTGTCAATTTCCAGTCTATAAGATGTTTGTTTTGGTGTCCCCTTGGAAACAATGGGGTTTGGTTCTTTTAAGGGATTGGCGACTTTGAAGATTCGAAAAACGGTAATTATTCTATTTGTAGTCTGGATTGTTCTCTTTGTGGGTATGTTGGCTTTTTTGGAGGCCGCCCAACTTAGGCTTTATTCGATGCCGAATAGTCACACCATCGTAAGCGTTGCTTGGGCGGGATACGTGGTTTCCAGCAGCTTCAACGAGCAAAAAGAAGTCAACTCCATCACAGCGTCATGGGTTGTACCCCAATTAAATACTTCTGGAGTAAACGGGTACTCTTCAGCGTGGGTTGGAATCGGTGGGTTAACAGACAAAACTTTGATTCAAATCGGAACCGAACAAAACCTGTTAAACGGTGAAGAATACTACCATATATGGTATGAGCTGTTGCCCGAATTATCCATCAGAATCCCAAACTTCCCCATTGCACCTGGGCATGTAATCACTGCATCCATCACTTTATTGGATAACAAAACAAATACTTGGAATATGCTCTTAATCGACGGCTCTACTGGGCAATCCTTCAGTAAAAACGTCTTCTATAATTCTACCCGCACCTCAGGCGAATGGATAATGGAACGGTCATGGGTAAACAATCAAATCAGCAACCTCCCAGACTTTGGCTCCATAACTTTTAGCCAATGCCAAATAAACCTTGGAGATGTAAGCGGAGTAATTGCTAACTTTAGTTACTCGGTTGTGGACATGACAAATGACGGACTGGACTTGTTGGCTTCCACGGGACCCCTTGATAAGGGAGGCGCAGACTTCAAAGTGGACTACTTACTAAGTAGCTAAAAATTCTTATTGACCAGTAGAAAGTGCTGCTGAAAGTGCATCAGAGCTCTTCTGTATTTCTTTAGTGATGCTAGAGAGCAGTTTGATGCGGTTTTCTAGTTTGCGTTTCTGCAAACTGGTCAAGTTTTTGAATTTTGGCACCACATCGCCTACTACAACCATCATTAGGTCGCGGTATTTTTCCTCACTGAGGTTTTTCAGTTCAATATGTCCATCAATGTATTGAAGTACTAAGTGTCCTGTAGGGTCAACGTACGCCTGCGTTACATCGCCAACTTGGGAGGGCAGGGCAGTTGGACTGACAGAAATTGAGGGCGCAAGAGGCTGCATAAGTTTAAGCAGAGAAACAAAAAACTGGGAAACCAAAATTTTTTCTTCCGAACTCAACTCACTTATTTGGCCAATATCGTCAGCAGTACTCTTTAGAGAATTAACTATCTCTTGAATGTCAACCTGTTTTTTCTTTTCAGGTACAGACGAAACTTGTGGCTGCGCCTGTTTAGTAACTGCTTCTTGGCTCAATATAATCACAACTCAATGCGTAAATTTTTGAATAAACACTTGTATGTCTCAGCAAATACGCACACGAACTTTAAAGATAAGGGAGTCGGCGACGTTTGGATTTAAAAAAGCAAAAAAGAAGAGTAATGGTTAGTGAGCAGCGCTCTTCTCAAGAAAGCTGTTAAGTAAGGCTTTGCGTTGCTCAATTGTCGTAACGAGGTCAATTTTCATTTTTTCAGTAACCTCAGCCATCGCTGTAACCTGTGAAACAACTGTATTGTTGTTTCTACCAACGGTTTCGGCTTCTGCAAGGATCTGTTTTGCTGAATCCTCAACTTGAGCTGAGTCCTCAACTACTCCGAGAGCAAGCTGTGCCATGCCTTCCGCTTCTGCCACGACATTTTGGGTAACTTTTTCTACTTGTTCAGCGGTTGATGAAACGTCTTTGGCGATAGCTGCCATTTGCTCTGCTGCCGCAGTTTGCTCCTCCACCGCAGAAGAAGCCTCCTCCGACGCAGAAGAACTCTCCTCAGCAATACTAGCAACCTCCTCAATAGTTTTAACCACTGCACTTAATGCGTCAAGCCCGCGTTCTACACCGTTTGTGAGGTTGCTGACTTTTCCAGTCATTTCACCCATAATGATGGCGATGCCTTCAGCCTCTTTAATGGCGCCTAAAACTACGTTTGCTCCTTCAGCTGCGCCTATCTGTGACTGTTGTGTGATGCTGCTTGTTTGTACTCCTGCCTCTTTGATTCCTTTAACGAGGTTTATTGCTGAACCCGCCGCCACTTTGGATTGGCCTGCTAAGCCTTTAACTGCATCTGCAACAACAGCAAATCCGCGACCTGCTTCACCCGCACGAGCAGCCTCAATAGCAGCATTAAGCGCCAACATATTAGTCTGACCAGCAATATCCGAAACAGAATTAGCCATCTGACCAACCTGCTCAACAGAACTAACCATAGAAGTAACAGCATCAGAAACACGCGTAATATCAGTTTTTATATTCTCAATTGCGACGAGCCCTTTTTGGCCTTTTTCGTTTGCGTCACGCGATTTTTTAAGTGCATCTTCAGTTACAGCTGAAGCGTCCCTTGCAATTATTCCGGCTTCATCCATAACTTTTTTGAGTGATTCACTACTCTGCGCCGCACTCTGGGATAACTCTGCAAGTTTCTGTGCACCCACCGAAACCTGTTGTGAGGCAGTGCTGACTTGTTGCATGCCGATAGCCATCTGGTTAGAAACGTTCGCAGCTTCCCTACCCATTTCGACCACTTTACCAGTTGATTTGCTTGCGCCGTCAGCGATTGTAGCAACTTTACCTGCGACTTCCTCAACGTTTTTTGCGCTAGCCGAGACTTTTCCAACAATATCAGAGGTACCTGTGGCTAATTCAGCTACTTTAACTGCTGCCTGCTCAGCCTGGAAAGCTAAATCTGCTGCTATAGCGGCGTTCTGTATTGTTTCGTCTGCCTGAACGTTTATTGCTTCAGCACTCTCAATTGCTTCTTTTAGAATTTCGATTATTTGCTTTTGAAGACTCTGATTTTCTTCAAGTAAACGTTTATTTTCATTTTCAAGTTTCCCAAGAACTTTTTCGTGTTCCTGGCTACGTTTTTCTTTTTGCTCAATAGTCATGTTAATGTGGCCCACCTAGGGTAATGCCATTGAATTGTTTTTTTACTTATAAGTAAATTATGAAAAGGGCATACATATTGAAAATCTATTCAAAATATGTGTTTCAATTGCCGCAGGCTTTCAAAATTTCCCGGGGAATCAAATTAAGGGGAGCTACTTTATCTACGCAGCCGGTTTGATGAGCCACATGGGGCATACCATAGACAACGCTGGTTTTTTGGTCCTGAGCGATGGTGAATCCTCCGCTTTCTTTAATGGCTACGACACCCTTAGCGCCGTCTGAACCCATGCCTGTCAGGACTACGCCGATGTTTTTTTGGCCGTAAACTTGAGCAAGCGATAACATCAATAAGTCAGCGGCGGGGCGAACAAAATTTACCGGTGCATCAGTGGTTAAGTGAATCTTGTTTTCTTTTGAAACCATCATGTGATAGCCGCCGGGGGCAATCAACGCTAACCGTGCTTGGACGCGGTCGCCTTCTTCTGCTTCCTTAACAGTAAACTTGCAGGTTTCGTTTAAGCCCTGAGCAAAAAGTTTGGTTACTCCTTTTGGCATATGCTGCACAATCAGTATCGGTGGGGTGTCAGCGGGCAGGGCAGTTAACACTTTGGTGACAGCGGGTGGACCACCCGTGGATGCGGCTATCGAAATTATTTTGTCGCTGATTTTTGTAGGTCCTCTTAGGTTTTCATTTAAAATTGGCTTGTTAGATGTCAAGTTAGCGAAAACAGCAGTTTTTACTTTTGAGATCAATTCGTCTCTGACAGGATTCATATTCAAAGAGATTTGCCCTGAAGGTTTTGGCACATAATCAACTGCCCCAAACTCCAACGCTTTAAGCGCAAGCAGAGCTTCCCGTTGCGTCAGAGCACTAATCATCACCACCGGCGTCGGATTAGTTTCCATGATTCTGCGTACAGCAGTTAACCCATTCATTTTTGGCATTTCAATATCCATTGTGACGACGTCAGGGCGCAAATTAGCTATTTTTATTAGCGCTTCTTCGCCATCTCGGGCTGTTCCAACTACAACAATTTGTTTATCAGACTGCAAAATGTCGGTTAGCACACGCTGCATAAGTAAAGAGTCGTCGACGACAAGAACTTCAATTTGACCCATCGGCAATCACAGAAGAAAAAGACCAGTTTTATCCCGTTATGGAGCAGGTTCCTTTTGGGTTTGAATCTGGAATCCCTTTATGTCATCACCCATGTTTAAGCCGTCTTTTGATGCGACCCGGAGCAAATCAAGGAGAATTATGAGGTCTTCGTCGTGTTTTGCAACTCCCAGCACTGCTTCTGATTTGTCAACGATTAAGCTATCACTGTATGCCTCAATGTCGCTTTTGGGAAGCGTCAGAACCTCCATAACAGAATCCACCATTATGCCCACAGGATGCTTGTCCTGAACGATTATCATAATGTTGGAGTTTTCGTTTTTGCCGTCTTCGATTCCGAAACGCCTGCGCAAGTCAATCACAGGTATGACTTCACCTCGCAGGTTAGTTACACCCCTAACGTATGCAGGTGCGTATGGAACACGGGTTACACTTTCGAAATTTTTTACTTCACGTACTTGACTAACATTTACGCCGTATAAGACTTCATCAAGAGAGAAAGTCAGCATCTGCATTTCGTCACGGGAATTAGTTTTACTGTTGAATGCCAAATCGTTCACCTACTAAACGGTTAGCCATTTAGTCGAAGAGGTTATAAGCCCTTATGAAAAGGAAGTACAGATTAGAGATAACTATCAAAAATCTTAGAAACAAAAAATATTTGAAAAAAGAAAAAAATCTTTTTTCTTTTACGATAAGGGACGTTTAGTATCTTGGCCTGTAACCGCCGCCGCCACCGCGACGATCGCCACCACGTCGGTCTCCGCCACCGAAGCCGCCGCCACCGCGACGATCTCTTCCGCCGTAGCCGCCGCCACCACCGAATCCGCGTCCGCCGCCTCTTCCGCCTCTGAATGGTCTGCGTTCTTGCTCGTATGTCTTGCTTGAAACGTTGTTTTCTGTGTTTACGTCTGCTTCAAGTGGGGTTTGCGCGGGTTCGAGTTTTCCGTATTTACCGATGTTTAGGCGTATGTTTCCTTTGAAGAGGGTGACATAGCCGTTTTCGATTCGGACGGTTTCGCCATCGTTAACTTTCTCGATGTTGTCGTCCCATAGTGTTAGGTAGACTACACCTGTTTCGTCGCCGATGAGTGCATCGCTGACTTTGTGGGGTGAGCCGTCTCTGCCCATTGGGATTTCGCGTATTTCAGTTTTGGATACTACCTTTGCCGTGACATTAACTGCTTTTGATTGCGGGGTTAAGTCGCCGACTTTGGCTTCTACTGGTTCCTTTTTGTTTTCGAAAAAACCTTCTACAGCCAATTGATTTCAACACCTATTTTGTAGTCTAGGGAACATGTTAGATTTTCTCTGCACTTAAGTGTTTCGCTCAGGTCATTTCAGGGTTTTAGCGTTGTGCATATTAATGTGGAGACTAATTTTGATTTTGTATGATCAAAAAAGCCTCAATTGCTGTTTTCCTTGTGATTATTTTGGCTTTCTCAGCAGCAATTTTGCTTTTAGCAGCCAACCAATGGCAAACACCAAACGCCCCCACCAAGTACACCTATCAAATAACCAAAACCTTCCCACACGACACAACGGCGTACACTGAAGGCTTAATCTTCAATGGTGGCGAAATCTATGAGAGCACAGGCGAATACGGAACATCTTATCTACGCCGAACGGACCTACAAAGTGGCAGGGTGTTGCAACAGTACAATTTGACAGGCGACCTCTACGGCGAAGGTTTAACCCAAGTTGACGGGACTTTGGTGCAGTTAACATGGCTAAACAACATCGGTTTCATCTATGACAAACAAACCTTTGCTTTGCTGGACAACTTTTCTGTTTCGACTGAAGGCTGGGGTTTGACCTACAATGGCAACCAACTGATAATGAGCGACGGCACATCGAAGCTACACTTCCTTGACCCCGGGACTCACGCCGTTACGGGTCAAGTCACTGTAAAAGACGGAGACACAGAAATCACAAAAATCAACGAACTCGAGTACGTAAAAGGAGACATATACGCCAACATCTGGCAAACGACAAAAATAGCCATAATAAACCCTCAAACGGGGCAAGTTAAAGGCTGGATAGACCTCAGTGGATTATATCAGTCTCAGGGCGTTAACGACGTGTTGAACGGCATTGCATACGACGCTCAGACGGGCAGGTTGTTTGTTACGGGGAAAAACTGGCCCAACCTCTACGAGATTGAGCTTGTGCCTAAAAGTTAACAACTCATCCTCTTCAGCAACGCCCCCTTCCCATTGTAGCAAGATGCCCGCGCCGTTTTAAGCAGTTTTTTAGCTGAACCATTTATTTTTTCCTGTAAAAACCCTAAATTCTTCTATTAAATCCTTTTAAGCAAGTAAAAACTATTGTAAATAAATCCAATAATTGAGGCAAACCCTTTGGGAAAGAAAAAAGTGTTAAATGAAGGCTCAATCAGCGAAATGGTTTACCCCGGGCAAGGAGAAGTCCTTGGCGTAGTGACGAAACTGCTTGGTTTCGACCGCATCATGGTTAAATGCCAAGACGGCGCAGAACGGTTGTGTCGCATCAGGGGCAAAATGAAACGTCGCGTATGGATACGTGAAGGTGACATCGTAATTGTTTCCCCATGGGATTTCCAGACAAATGAGCGTGGCGACGTGGTTTGGCGTTACACTCATGCACAAGCAGAAAACCTGCGGCGCAAAGGGCTCCTAACTATCTAAACCACTTTTGTTTAATTTGTTGTTTATTATGTTTGGCTTCTTTTCCTCTAAAACTTTATTTCTTCAGCATGAGGTGACTAGTTATGCCGAAGAGTAGAGCGCATGAAAGACTTGATCGCAGAGAACGTTTAGTGGAGCGCAGGGACAAAATGCTAATCAACAATCGATCTGACCAACGCGCTACTGTGGAAGAAGTTTTTGACCAAGCCACCCGTATGATTGTTTTTGATTTAATGAACAGCGGCATCCTTTACGAACTCAACGGTGTTGTAAGTTCAGGAAAAGAGGCACGAGTTTACTGGGGCATAAACAAGGCAGGAACCGATTTGGCGGTGAAGATTTACTTGACGTCTTCCGCTGAGTTCAAACGTGGCATGCATAAATACATTGAAGGTGACCCTCGCTTCAAAGACGTCAAACATGATACGCGGTCGCTAATTGCGGTTTGGGCACAGAAAGAATTTCGTAATTTAGGTGAAGCTGACGCGGCAAAAGTGCGGGTGCCAAAGCCTATCGCTGTTAAAAGTAACGTTGTGATTATGGAGTTTATCGGCAAGGAGGGTGTGAGTGCGCCGTCGCTAAAAGAGCAGCCTCCAGATAACCCAGAGAAAGTCTACAAAGTAATAGTAGCGTATCTTAAACGGCTCTACCAGAAAGCCAAAATTGTCCATGGCGACCTTAGTGAATATAACATTATGATGTGGAAAGGCAAGCCCGTTATTTTCGATGTATCCCAGTCCGTTTCGATAAAGCATCCTCTCGCTGATTTTATGTTGCGACGGGATTTGGCGAACGTAAATAGGTTCTTTAAGCGCCAAAACGTTGATGTTATTCCAGACGAAGAATTATACAGGTTGGTTGTTAGAAAATAATGCCTGGTCCAGACATGTTTGTAAAGATTCCAAGAGAACACGTTGGTATACTAGTTGGTCCCGAAGGTAAAGTGAAGCAGTATATCGAAGAGAAACTTCAAGTTAAACTTGACATAGACAAAGAAGGAAGCGTCACCATTGTGCTTTCGGAAAACTGCCCTGACCCATCGCTGCTCCTGCGCGCTAAAGATGTGGTAACTGGCATCGGAAGAGGCTTCAACCCTGAAACCGCCTTCCGATTAATACGCAATGAAGACGACATCTATGACATGATAGATCTCCGATTAATTTTTGGCCGTAGCGAATCAGACATCAAACGCATAAAAGGTCGAATCATCGGCACTGAAGGCAAAACCCGAAAACTCATTGAAGAGTTAACTGAGGCTGATGTGGTTGTTTATGGCCACACAGTTGGGATTATCGGCAGTTTCGAGGAAGCTGATGCCGCACGCAACGCCGTGCAGATGATTATCGATGGGTGCGAGCACCATACCGTGTATAAGTACCTGCAGCGCAAGCGCACCGAGTTAAAGAAGGAAAAGCTGCAACTCTGGGAAAAACCCCCTGGAGAATAATTTTCTTTTCTTGTTTTTTCTTTGTTAGTCTTTTGCCGTAGCGGCCCCTTTTTGACAACAACCAATAGACGGTAGGGTCAATTATGTTTTGTTTTACGCCGCAGGATAGTCACGCAAACACTACAAACTGGTAACCTCTCACTTGTCAGAGGTTTAGGGTAAAGGCCTTTTGAGCGCTAACGGCATAATTAGGTGAGCTCTTGTGACGTCAACTCACAGTTTAAGTCAAGCCTAAACGGCGTCATCATCAACGTCGTTCGCACTCAAGATCCACATCATCCATTTGTCTGCGGGGCCAGACTCGTCATCGCCCACCCACCCAAAAAAGCCCCCTCAACCTTTAAACGTTCAGGTAAACCCGCAAAAAAAGAGTCCTCATGCGTTAAAGTTTAAAGGTTGCTATGCCATCAATGATATAAAAAATTAAAGTGAATATATTGCCGTTTTGCCGAAAATGCGGACGCCGCCTGCCCGAATACAGTGAGAGTTGCTCTGACTGCGGAACATCAACTACCGCTCCGTTGTTCAAAGTCAAAAAAGGACCTCCACATATGGTTCCCCACCCACTCAAAGCCACTCCATTTACAAATCCGAAAAAGGTAGCTAAAGCCAATATCCCCATAATATCCAACGTTACAATCAAAGTGTTTGTCCCATCAAAATCAACCGCAAAAACCTTCAAACCAGTTGGGATTGCCAAAGAGGCACAACAACAAAAACCTATCGTCATCACTAAATCTGTCATCCCCGCAGTGATTTATCCGCCTCATGAAATCGTTCAAAGCAAGGTATCTTTAAAAGATGACATAATCGCTCACCCACAGGACTACGAAACGCAGCCCTTCGATTTTGACCTTGAATGTCCGAATAGTCATTTTTGGCCCGCCGGAGACGCCCTCGTTGTGTCCAAAGGCAAAGCGTTCTGCCTCAAATGTGGAGAATTGCTAAGGAAACCCAAACCTAAACCCAAACGGCGTCGCAGATACCGACAATACTAATTTCCATACTAGTAGGCAATTAGAGTTTTACGCTGATTTCTACTCCGTCATCGCCGACTTGGATGTAGCGGCTTTTGTAATTTCCGCTACTGCGAACGTAGTTAAGGTAATCTGCCATTTCATCCGCAAAAATACCTGCGTTATCTGCAAATACCACCGCACCTTTCGTGAGTTTGGGTTCAACCAACTTCAGGTACCGAAGATATTGAGCTTTTTCTGCGTCAATAAAAGCGAAGTCAAACGATCCATCCAGAACCGGGATGACATCCACTGCGTTACCGATTACGATTTTTACTTTTGCCGCTACGCCCGCTTCGACTACATTGTGTCCAGCTTCTACTGCCTCGTTTTTGTCGATTTCTATAGTTACGATTTCTGAATCCGACGTCATTTCTCTGCCCATCAAAATGGTTGAGTATCCGACTAAAGTTCCTACTTCAAGCACACGTTTCGGATTAGCCTTGCGGATTTCCTCTGCAAGGTATTTGCCTTTTTCAGGTCCGATTATAGGTAAGTTATTCGAAGTTGCTGTCTCGCTAATCTCGCTTAGGACATGTTCTGCTTTGATCATAGCGGCACCTTTATTTTGTCCACAAACCGCGCCTGTAGCTTGGCAATTTTGGGAGCAATTACTACTTGGCAGTACGGCTCCTTGGGGTGGAGTTTATAGTAGTCTTTATGGTAGGTCTCGGCTTTGTAGAAAATTTTAAGCGGCTCCACAGCTGTTACAATGGGTTTGCTCCAGATACCTTCTTTGGTAAGTTCCTCGATTAATTCTTCAGCAACCTGTTTCTGCTGCAGTGAATTGTAGAAAATGGCGCTACGGTACTGTGTGCCTACGTCTGCGCCCTGCCTGTTAAGCGAGGTCGGGTCATGGAGTGTGAAGAAAACTTCAAGGATTTCGCGGTAACTGATAACTTTTGGGTCAAAATAGATCTGCGCTGCCTCTGAATGTCCCGTTAGCCCCGATGAAACCTGTTCGTAAGTGGGGTTTGCAACATTGCCTCCTGTATATCCGGGTTCAATGCGTTCAACGCCTTTGATTATGCTAAAACCTGCCTCGGTGCACCAGAAACATCCTGCCGCCAAAGTGGCAACTTCTAAATTTGATTGTTGACTCATAAAAACCAACTCAATATCTGAAATAAACAGGGGCCTCTGGGTTTTAATGGTTTACGGCTGCGCTCAAAGAAAGCTTTTACCGCCCAGGAAACCAATATTGCATGATCAAGATGGCAGAAAACCACCTTCAAAAAATCAAGGTTGCCCCTTTAGCGTCGGAAAGTTTCGGTGTCCGCTCTATGTGCTCGCTTATCGAAACCCCAGACGTAAACCTGCTTCTCGATGCCGGAATCTCTCTTTGCCCATACCGCTTCAACCTGCCACCTCACCCCACAGAGTTCAAAACTATCCAGCATCTCCGCAAAGTCATCGCTGAAGCCGCCGACAAAGCCCAAGTCACAACCATTAGCCACTACCACTACGATCATCACACTCCCAGCTTTGAAGACTGGGTCGTTAACTGGACCAGCGAAACAGAAACGGCGAGACAAATCTACCACGACAAAGTAATCCTAGCCAAAAACCCGAGAGAAAACATCAACGCCAGCCAACGTAAACGTGCCTGGATGTTTCAGAAAACTGGCGCTAAACATGCCAAATCCTTTGAAGCTGCAGACGGCAAAACCTTCCGCTTCGGCGACACGGATGTTGCGTTTTCTAAGGCGTTAGCGCATGGTAGCGACGACCACCAACTGGGCTGGGTAGTCATGCTCACTATAACGTTTGGTGATGAACGGTTTATGTTTGCGCCCGATGTCCAAGGTCCC
Source organism: uncultured archaeon (assembly GCA_963760925.1). Lineage (GTDB taxonomy): Archaea > Thermoproteota > Bathyarchaeia > Bathyarchaeales > Bathycorpusculaceae > Bathycorpusculum. The sequence continues at coordinate 109,754 of CAVXES010000001.1, forward strand.
ACTTCTTTGTGTACGACTGAGTTGATTTTGTCGGCTAAACCCGACGTGCTCATGCTAGGTGGTCCCCCATTGTACTTGGAGGGCATACGAGTTGAGACACGCCAGATTCGTCACGCGGTGATTAACCTTGAGCAGATCGTGGCGGCTGTGCCTACTGTTGTTTTGGAGCATCATGCGTTGCGGGATGAGTTCTGGCATCAAAAACTTGAAGGCGTCTATCAAAAGGCAGAAGATGAAGGTCACCGAATCTGCACGGCAGCCGAGTACGCTGGAAAGGAAAATGTGTTTTTGGAGTCCAAACGCAAGCAACTCTTCCGTGACTGCCCTGTTTCAGAGGATTTTAAGCAGTGGATGAAAACCTTAAACGGAAAAAATATACCTAAACCACCCATATAGGTTCTTTAAAAAAGGTAAAAAGAAGATTAATGCGCTATTTTTTTACGCGATAATACAGCTACAGCTAATGCAGATATCGTCACAGCGGTAATGATTAGGATTATTGGCAGGTTTTCTGGGACAAGTTGCGCATTGGTATCTATGCCGACTGAGGGGTCATGTGAAAGAGTGTTTTCGCCAAAGTATGGGTAGCATATGAAGAGTTGCATGTAGTTGTCGCCTGTGCGGTAAGCGGCAGTGGTGTCTTCAGAATAAGCGGTTTGGGTTGTCGAGTCATAAACGAAGGCGTTATTGGCGAAGTTAAAGTAACCTGGCAAGGTCTTGTCGCCTTCAGCAAACTGCATTCGATAATTCTCTAAAGCACTCGTTGGCACACTAAGAGGTGAAGTTGTGCCTTGAAGCATGTTTTGCATATGGATCTGGTGCCCTCCAGCAATAATATCTGTCATGGTGGAGCTGCCTTCTAATAGCCCTATTGGCGCAAGCGAACTGTTAGTGGGCACACTTGTCAGAGGTTGATTAGCATCATTTAATGCAACATTGATATCTTGCATGTCTAGGGTGGCGAAGTCACACCATAAAGCCAAGTTATCCGTTTGCGCTGCAACATTCACGCCGTAATTGTGATGCATTGAACCAAAGAAGCCGCTCATATGGTTGCTATTCCAACTCCAGTTATTCACTGAAAACTCCATTTCTAATTCTCCGTCACCAATGGTGTAGCTGCCTAAACCATAGGGATTTCGAGAGGTTTGGTTTTCGTAGAGCCAACAATTGAATTCAACGTTGTTTTGTGCAAACTCAAATCCAGTTGGTGCGTCATTGAGCGTCAAGTTGAAAGAAACATAGCCGTTGCCGTTTTCGTCACTGCCTTCAAAGGGGTCAGTTAAGTGCCAAGTGCATGCGCTGAACGGTAAGTAAGAAGAGTGAAAATCAGTTTCCCAGCCTTGATAAGCGCCATCAATTGTGCCGCGAATCTGGTTCATGTGCATGCCCCCCATTCCATACTCTGATAACATAAGTGACTGCATAGTCTGAGGGTTTGCTTCGCAATTAGGCGTATAATATCCGTTGAGGGGCAAGTACTCCACTAAGCCGCGGTACTTAACACTGTAAACTTGGCTTGAGTTATCATTGTAGTACCACAGAAACATAGGCTTTTGTCCTTGAACTGGGCACAAAACGGTGATTTTCGAAGTGTTAATCTGCCACCATTGCCCAGTGTTTAAAACTTGAATCTCCGAAGAATCATTACTGTCTTGGGCACTAACTTGATTAGAAAAGAGAGGTGCTATAGCGGAAATCATCAAAAAGGCCAACAAAATAGCAATTACACTGTTTGATTTCATCAGAAAATTACCTATAGAAAAGAATCTGTTCACCTTTTATAAATTAATCGTAGTTTTTCAAGTTCTAAAAGACCCTGATTAATCATGATGCATATGCTTGTCCAGCTCAGGTGTGTGAGGTTCTAGAGTTTTTTTATATCTGCGTTTTAGGTTCTCCCCTGCGCAGAGTTTGACTGTTAAACGCCACTAACACAGTGCTCAAAGACATCAAAATCGCACCCACAGCAGGGTCAATGACCACGCCTAAACCAGCGAAAATCCCAGCAGCCAACGGAATTGCAAAGATGTTATAGCCTGCTGCCCACCAGAGGTTCTGCACCATTTTGGCGTATGTGCGTTTTGAGTATTTGATTGCTTCGGCAACATCTTTGGGGGTGCTCTTCACGAGTATGATGTCGGCGCTTTCAATTGCCACGTCGGTTCCTGCACCGATTGCGATTCCTACGTCTGCTGTTGCCAGTGCTGGGGCGTCGTTGATGCCGTCGCCGACCATAGCCACCCGAAAGCCTTGCTGCTTTAATTCCCTAATCTTCTGGGCCTTCTCATCAGGTAAAACCCCTGCAAAATAGTCTTCAATGCCCAACTCCATAGCAACCGCCTCCGCCACCGCTTGCGTGTCACCCGTCAACATGAACACTTTAATGCCCATTTGCTTCAAATCCGCCACAGCCTGCTTAGAATCCTCCCGAACAATATCTGAGAGCGCAAACGCACCCGAAACTTCACCGTCAACTACCACGAAAACCACGGTTTTGCCGCTTTTCATTAATGACGCAGATTTGTCAGGGATTTCAAGTTTTAGGTCTTTTAGAATGCTTGGACCCCCGATGTAAACTGTTCTACCGTTTACCTCTGATTTGGCTCCTTTACCCGGGATCGCTTGGAAACCGGAGCTTTTCGGAATAGCTACGCCTTGTGCTCGGGCGTATTGGACGATGGCTGTGGCTATTACATGCTCAGAGTTCTGCTCTACAGCCGCAGACAAACCCAACAACTCATCAGTATCCACAAATGGCATTACGTCGGAGACTCCGAACTGCCCCGACGTCAAAGTACCCGTCTTATCAAACACCACCGCATCCACATCCTTTGCTGCCTCAAAGGCTTTTCGTTCACGAATCAAAATCCCCCGCCTAGCCGTCAACGTAGTAGAGAGAGCAACCACCAAAGGAATCGCCAACCCCAAAGCATGAGGGCACGCTATCACCAAAACAGTAACTGTTCGGGTTAATGCAAACTGTGCATTGCCAAACAGCGCCCAAACAATAAAAGTGACTGCTCCTGAAGTTATGGCGACATAGAAAAGCAGGGCTGCGGCGCGGTTGGCGAGGTCTTGTGTGTGGGATTTGGTTTGCTGGGCTTTTTGGACAAGTCCCATAACCTGAGCGATGAAGGTGTCTTTTCCCGCCTTCTCAACTTTTACACGCAGGGCACCGTCGCTGTTTAAGGAGCCGCCGATTACCTTGTCTTGGGCTTGCTTGTGAATAGGTTTGGATTCACCTGTTAACAACGCCTCGTCAACGAAGGATTCACCCTCGATTACGGTGCCGTCGGAGGGGATTTTTTCGCCAGGACGCACTAGGACCAAACTGCCAGCATGTAAATGTGCAATGGGCATATCCATAACTTCGCCATCCACCACAACATGCGCCGTTGTAGGCATGACTTTAATGAGTTCTTCTAGTGCGCGGGAAGCACCCATTACGCTTCGGGCTTCAACCCAATGCCCAAGCAACATAACATCGATTAAAGTCGCGAGTTCCCAAAAGAAATCAGTTCCGACGGAGACAAACACAGTGGCGGCAGAAAAAAAGAATGCGACCGATATGGCAGTGCCTATGAGGGTCATCATGCCTGGTTGGCGTTGCTTTACTTCTTGAATAAGCCCGGTTAGGAAGGGCCAGCCACCGTAGAGGTAGATAGTTGTAGCCAAAGCTAAGAGCAGGTACGACTGATAGGGGACCGTTAGGTTAAATTCAAACCATGTTTGAATGGTTTGAGAAAGAACCAAAACTGGAACAGTTAGAGCCAGAGAAATCCAGAAGCGGATTTGCAATGTTTTGGTGTGCATGCTATGCATTGGCGTTTGATGTTGCATACCTTCCATCTGCATGCTCTGATGGTTCATGGCTTATAGCATACCTAAGATGTGGACAAGTGCTCCATTAATTATGGAGATGATCCAGATAATAAACAGCGGCATCATCCATTTCTTATACTTAACGCAAACCAACTTCGAAGGTCCTTTGCTGAGCCACAAAGCTACTATTATGATGCCGACAATCTCTGCTGCTGTTCCAAGTATGGCGTGTGACCAAACAGTAACTGAAGCAAACAAAGTCAACTCGGCAAGTTCACCGAGTCCATTAGCAAAAGACGGAATCATAACTATGAGAATAAGAACTGTATGTAATAACAATGCAGCGACAGTTGAGTAGCCGTGGAAAAGCCAATTCTTCTGGTTTGCAGGTTTTCTAAAGTAAGGCAGACCGAGTACAAGAAGGAAAAGGATTACAATTTGAATCGAAAGGCTAATGTTGCCGATTGGATCCAATGCCACCATCTAAGTACCTGCGCACTTAATAATTGGATATTTCTTAAAGGTTTACAAATGGAAACAAGCAATAAAAAAAATGTTATGTGTTTTCTCTAAATGTGTATCCGCATCGCAGGCAACGTATAAACTGCGTGGATGACTCATCAGAACCTCGTGTCTGAACTTGCCAAACGTTTGCGGTGTTGTTTCCGCAGCGGGGGCATTCCATCCGAATTGTCGGCATCGGAGTGAGTTCCTGTTCTGCCTTACCGATTACGGCGACGAACTGCCTAGGGTCATGTTCAATGTATTTTCCGTTAAATTTAACGTTGAATTCTGGTTCAAGTTTTTTTTGTCCGCATTTAGTGCATGACATCATTATCATGGCTTGGTTTCCTGAGTGGACTTTAGTGGGTATAAGACGTGAACCGCATTCTCTACAAAATTCCATATCGCTCAACTCTTATATTAAATCTGCAACCAGCGTTAACCGCCGATTTGCATGCTGCTCAATGGGTTTATCACCCTAAAGCTCGCCATAACCAAAAAAGTCTTTGAACAATAAATAATATTGTTGTTACACATAGACAACAACTTAGCGATACAAAATCTTTTAACTCCGTAATGCATAAGCCCGTTTAGGCGACAAATGTTGAAAGCTGGGGTATGTGGAATCGCTTGCGAAATATGCCCAAAAATGACAGACGGCACCTGCCCAAACGGCAAAGTGGGCTGCTTGGCAAGAGAGAACAAGTTCTGCCAAATCTGCAACTGTGCCCACAATAGAGGCGTCAAATACTGTTTCGAATGCAGCGCGTTCCCCTGCGAAACAACCAAAAAAGGACCTATAAGTTACGGTTACTGCCAGTACCTTTCTGGGAAACAGTGATAGCAACTTTTTTGTTCCCCATCTGACATCTACTTTTGGTTACTTATGAGTTCCAAAGAGGTCTTAATAGAAGCAAAAGCCTTAACCAAGAAATTCGACAACTTTACCGCAGTTGACCACATAGACTTCGAAGTTTACCGCGGCGAATGCGTTGGTTTTTTGGGTCCCAACGGTGCAGGAAAAACCACCACGGTTCGGATGATGTATTGTTTTCTGCTTCCCACCTCAGGTGAACTCAAAGTGGCAGGCAAAAGCGTCACAACGCACTGCAGAGAAATCAAATCCATTGTCGGCGTAGCACCGCAAGAAGATAATTTAGACCCTGATTTTTCTGTAATCAAAAATCTCACGGTTTACTCAAGATATTTTGACATTCCAAAAAACGAAGCCCAAAAACGCGTGGAGGAGCAACTCAAGTTTTTCCAGTTAGAAGAAAAACGTGACGTTCCCATCATGGCGTTATCGACAGGTATGAAGCGGCGGCTGATTTTTGCACGGGCATTGTTGAATAAGCCGCAGGTGTTGCTGCTTGATGAACCCACTACTGGTTTGGATCCGCAGGCAAGGCATCTGGTATGGGATGAAGTTCGGCAACTAAAAAAAGAGCGGGTCACAGTTATCTTGACTACGCACTACATGGATGAAGCCCAAATTCTGTGCGACCGGATTTTAATCGTTGATCATGGTAAAATCATCGAGCAAGGCACTCCCACAGAACTCATCAAAAAGCATGTTGGTCAAGAAGTTCTTGAAGTGGACTATGACGAACAACTGTTGCTCATCCTAAAGGAAGCCTTTCCAGAAGCCCGCATCGAACAGGTGGGCGACCGCATGCAAGTCTTCACTGACCAACCCCATGGCGTTTTTGAAAGTTTCTTAACCGAACACAAGCTTCAAAATGTCTCAATCCGAAACGCCAACATCGAAGATGTATTTCTAAAGTTAACTGGGCGGGGGCTTCGCGCAGAATGACCGAGGTTAATCTCCGCAAGTCTCCAGCTAAATTCAGCATTCCAAACTTGTCTTACCGGGTTTGGATGGTGTGGCGTCGTAACCTCGATGTATTTTTGAAGACCATTAAAGTCAATTTTATGCCTTCGTTGCTTGAACCCATTCTCTACTTGGTAGCGTTTGGCTTCGGTTTAGGCGGTTTCATACCTAGTATACAGGGCATGCCATACGTTAATTTTATTGCGCCGGCTCTGGTGGCAATTGCTATTATGAACGGGTCTTTCTTCGAGTGCACGTTTGCTTCGTTTGTCCGCATGTATTTCCAGAAGACCTTCGACGCCATAGTAGCCACACCAGTCTCGGTTGAGGAAGTTGTGGCGGGCGAGCTTTTGTGGGGTGCGACGCGGGCAACCATAAACGCCTCAATAGTGCTTGTGGTAATAGCTGTAGCGAGCCTTTTCACTCCTTTGCCGCTTGTAACTTCGCCCCTGTTTCTGCTGGTGCCCGTCGTCGCCTTCTTCGGCGGCTTACTCTTCTCTTCAATCGCCATGTGCTTCACTGCCATAGCTCCGAACATTGACTTCTTCAATTACCCCTCATTTCTGTTCATCACACCGATGATGTTTCTAAGCGGAACTTTCTTTCCCCTTTCCTCGTTGCCCACTGCCGCGCAAAGCGGAGCTTTAGCAGTCTTACCCCTAACTCATCTTGTCAACCTGACAAGGGGATTGATTACGGGAGGTTTAGAGCCGATTCTGGGCTTAAGCGCAGGAGTTTTAGTTACAATAAGCTTGGTTTGGTTGGTGGCTGTTACGGTTTTCTTCTTCATCTTAAGCATTAACTTGATGAAGAAACGCTTAACAGGCTAAACCACTAAGCCTTTGACCTCGGCAATTATAAAATAAAAAGCAGCTAACCCACTGTATTTTCCCCACGCTTTGGCGATTTCTCTGATTTCCGCCGCCTTAATTCGCACACCCCCCCGATAGTACGTGGAGATTACCCTTTGAATCCCCAAGTCATCAGCTGGCAACGCATCAAGCCTCTGCATCCCCCGAAGCATTGTCAACTCCGCCGTCCACACGCCAATGCCCTTGATTTCATCTAATTCCTTAATGATCGCCTCTGGGTCAGGCTGGTTCTTCATGCCCTCTAAATCCAGTTTGCCATCAGCGATTAACTCGGCGGCGCCGTAGATGTATTCAGCTTTACGCATGCTCAACCCGCACTCTCGGAGGCCAATTATTGAGGACGCTTTGATGTTTTGTGGTGTGGGATAAACATAGTAGGTTTCGCCGTTGACTTGGAGTTGGTCGCCGAATTTTTTGCATAGGCGTTCTTCGATGGTGTGGGCAACTTTGATGGAGATTTGTTGTTCCACAATCGAGTCCACCAAAGCCTCGAATACAGTTAGCGTGGTCGGGTTTTTAAGTCCATAGAGTTGCTGAGCGATTTTGCTTATGGTTGGGTCAGGTTGGATTTTTTTGTAGAATTCGCCAAGTTTGAAATTGAGGTTGAATAGGTAAATCAATGCTTGCTCTGCAGCCTTCACTGTCTGGATTGTCACGGATTTGTTAGAGTGCACTGCAACTTCCAACTTTGGCTTCTCAACTGTTCCGCTTGAGGTGACTTCGGCCAAAACCAATTCTGTGCCCAAGCGTAGCAGCGTACGGAAAACGCAGTTTTGATAGCTTCGGATTTGGGGGTCGCTTCCAGCAAAAATTTGGCAGGTTAAATCGAAATCGAATGGTGCTGCAGGATTTAACGTGAATTTTTGGGTGAAAGCCATTCTGCTTATCCTCAGACACCGCTAAAATGCAGTTTATTCCGTATTAAAGATTTTTAACCCTCAGTAGCCATAACAACCCCAAGGGGCACACACATGCGCATAGTTATAAGGATCGGTGGCAGCGTCGTAGCAAACCCAATCAACACCGAATTAATGGGCAAATACGCAGACGTAGTCAAAGCAGTTAAAGTACAGGGTCATGAAGTCGTTGTAGTGCTTGGTGGTGGCGCTTTGGCTAGGCAGTTTATTGGGTTGGCGAAGGAGTTGGGTTTGGACATGAATGCGCAGGACGAAGTCGCAATTAGCTGTTCTCGCCTCTTTGCGCAGCTTTTCCTGAAGCGCCTCGGAGACCTTGCATGCAGCAAAGTGGCTGTTTCCCCAGACGAGGCAGCCGAATGTTTGATTGAAGGAAAAATTGCAGTGATGGGCGGCTTGAGGCCGGGAATAACTACTGATGCTGTCGCCACATTAGTTTCAGAAAAAATCAGAGCAGACTTGCTTTTGAAAGGTTCTGATCAGAAGGGCATATACAATAAAGATCCACGCAAGCACCCTGATGCAGTAAAACTTGACCATCTAACCTTTGACGAGTTAGCGCAGGTTTTTGAGCAGAACGAGCACAAAGCGGGCATCCACCAAATCATTGACCCCGAAGCGGTCAAGGTGCTTAAACGCAGCCACATCAAAACAGTCGTTGTGAGCGGTTTTGAACCGCAGAACTTTTTGGCGGCAATTAAAGGCGAAAACGTTGGAACAATCATAAGTTCCAACTAACCCTTTTTGAGATGAATTGCGATATAATGTTTTTTCCTCGTACACCAAGGACTTGGTATTTAATCAAAATGATTGAGAACCGCAAACCCCCGCGCTGCGTAACTGCGTAAACTTTTTCATGACACATTTTAAATTCACAAACAAATCCTTGAGCCACAAGAAAAACCAAAATCTGCCATGGGCGTCTTCAAACTTCAAGTCCAACCGCAAGCAACATCGCCAACGCCAAGTGGTCTCCACTACCAGCTAATGTTTTAAGCATATCAATGTAGTCCCCTTCAAGTTTGGATTTGGAGATAGCCAATCAAAACAGTCAACTAATCAAAACTCCATAAACACTTTGAAAACAAACTCTATACTTTTCATAGCTCAATTATTGTTCAGCGGCTGTTTTGGTTGTGCTTTTTTAGAAGGTCTTTTGCCCGCTGGGTGTAGTGGTTTATGAAGGCTTCGTTTTCGAGTTTGTTGCCTTCGTTGAAAAAGTCGTCTATGCCTTTTCCTAACGCTTTGCCGCGTGCGGTGTGTTTGTCGAGGGCGAATTCGGGTATGGAGAGGAATTTGCCCTCTTTTTCGCGTTCGGTGTAAACGACGTTTAGGAGATCGTCGGTGATTCGGCTTTTCTGACTGAAACACAGGCAAACGATAGCGTCGGCGAGGTAGAGGCTGGCGTTGTTTTCTCCAAGCTTGGATTTCTCAGTCAAGTAATTCTTCTGTAGTACGTCAACTAGGATAGGCATCTGTGGGTTGGCAGGTCCGATGTCTTCGGCGGCGATGACTTTTAGGCGGTTCCAAAGCATCGTCGGATTAAACTCCTCCAACTCGACGCCGAAGTGGACTGCCTCGTATTCCATCCCGCGGCGAATACACTTCTGCAGGGCGCTAAGGAGTTCGTAGTGGTCGTAGCCGTTTTTGGTATTAGCCAAAGTTTTTCACTTCAACTATTTTCTAGCTGGATTAACTAAAAAACTTTAATCTCCATTCTTGCGGGTTCGTACGTCTGGTTTAACATGAAACTGTCGACCACATTTTTATTATATGAACCACTATTTGGCGGTTAATAGCTAACTCGCACGTTTTAGGAGCTCAAGAAATGTCGGAAGTACCTTTCAAAACCCTTAAAATAACCCTCTCTGATGAAGCCTTAGAAAAAATTGCAGTGTTGCGACAAGGCGGCGCTTTCAACTCAGACTCAGCAACCATGGAAGAATGTGTCCGTGTAGTTTACAGCATGTTTCAGGACACGATCTCCGAGTTGGAACGTTCAAAAGTTGATAGGACGGGCCAAGTCGAAACCATGGATTTGGGGCGTCAAGCGGAGATGCTACGTAGGTTTCTGTTGATGCTTAACCGGTTCGGCAGAAATATTCCCCTTCATTAACTATCCTTGCCGTTAAAGGTTCTCTGTGCTGTTTTTTAAAGGTTTATTCTTTAATGCTAGGTAAAGTTGCTTCTAAAAATTTAAAAAATTAAGAGTTGTGATTGACCGTTTGATGAAAGTCTTTAATATATTTTCAGCGCTAAGGTAGTGTGTGAGTTATTTGCCAAATAGGTCACGTGCTGAAGAACTGGGTCCTAAGGGTGAGGCTCAGGGCCAAAAATTTACAATTAATCCAGATGATGCGCCAATCGCCATTTACGAAATAGACCTTTCAACACTTAAATTCAAATGGTTAAATGACTACGTTAGCCCGCTATTGGGATACACAGAGCAGGAACTTTTAGCAGTAAACATCGCGAACCTCTTGGACGATAGTAGCAAAACAACTTTTCAAAAAAATATCGTCGATTCGTTGGAAGGGAAAAAAACCTATTTTAGCACGGAAGTGGGCGTGAAAGCAAAAAATGGAACAATACTGTGGGGTTTATTTAATTCAAAAGTAATTTTTAGAAACGGCGTTCCCTCTTCAGTGCTTGTTTTTGCTCAGGACAGAACCGAATCGAAGAAGGCTGAAGAAGCAATGCGCTTATCAGAGGAGAAGTTTTCTAAGGCCTTTTTAAACAGTCCTTTTGGTGTTACTTTAACGCGTTTTGATGATGGCACAGTAATGGATGCTAATAATGCCGCTTCTAACATTTTTGGTTATAGCATAGAGGAAGTTGTTGGACGAAATTCAATTCCATTTTGGGCGGATTCTACTCATCGTCAAGAACTAATCAATGAACTCTCAGAGAAGGGGGCAGTTCGTGATAGGGAGTTGGTGTTTAAGAGAAAAAATGGAAGCCTTTTTAATGTAAATATGTCTGGTTCAATTATCCGGATAAATGGTCAAAAATGTTTGCTCTCTACTTTTATTGATATTACGGAGCGTAAGAAAGCAGAGGAGGCCTTGAAAGAGAGTGAGGCTCTTTATCGCACGCTTTTTGATAATACCGAAGATGGCTTCATGTTGCTTGAGCCTGTGTTTAATGACGAAGGTAAAGCAAGCGATTTTCGTTTTCTAAAACTAAACGAAGCATATGAACATCAAACAGGTGCAAAAGCCGCTGATGTTTTAGGTAAATTGGCCAGTAAGGTTAGCCCTCAATTAGACCCAGAGATAGCTATGACTAGTTATAAAGTGGTTGAAACGGGGAAATCAATCCATAATGAAACTTATAATAGCTACTCGCGCAAATGGTTTGACTCATACTATTTCCAATTTGTTAACGGCTCAGTTGGTATTCTTTTTAGAGACATAACCGAACGCAAGAACTTGGAAAAACAGCTACAGGAATCTGAACGTTTAGCCGCTATAGGGCAAACTGCAGGCATGGTTGGACATGATATACGCAATCCATTACAAGCTATAATAAATGAGTTATACATCGCAGAAGGCACTATGATTGAAGTATCTAAAGGTAATATGCCACAAGCAGCTACGGATAGTTTGAGTTTTGTTCAACAGCAAATTAGTTACATAAACAAAATAGTTTTAGACCTTCAAGATTACGCAAGGCGATTAACTCCTGATTTAAGCGCTGTCGACCTCTCGCAATTGTTTGATAACCTATTTAGCACTGTGGCTATTCCTGATAATATCAAGGTCAATTTAGTTGTTGGGGGCACTATTATATTTTGGACCGATGCGACCTTCATTAAACGTGCCCTCGCCAACTTGGTGACTAATGCGGTCCAAGCTATGCCTAAAGGCGGAGTGCTAACCTTATCTGCTTACAAAACTAAAGACACCCTTGTTTTAACAGTGTCTGATACGGGAGATGGCATCCCTGAAAGTATTAAGCCGGACTTGTTTAAACCCTTGATGACAACTAAAGCTAAAGGTCAAGGTTTAGGGTTAGCTGTGGTTAAGAGACTGGTTGAGGCTCTGAATGGAACCGTGCTTGTTGAGAGCGAGGAAGGAAAAGGGACCCAATTCATAATAACGCTTAGAAACGTAAAAACTTCCAGGTGTGCCTAAAGTACAATAGGCAGGTTGCATCTTTTTTGCCTGCTTAAACCCTGAATTTGGATTTGATGTTTTCTAGCGTTTTTCTGTACGGAAAAAGTCCATGGCGCTTTATAGCAGCTGTTAATTCATTTCTCTTCCAAAGCAGTACAGAAACAGTTGAAGACGCAATTAGTAGCAGGTAAAATGGGGTTGAGCCGAACCCGAAAACCGCTGTGCCAAACAATGCCGAAATTAGTATATCATCAAGGGGGCTAACTAAAAAGACTGCAAACGCAACAACAGCAAATGAATGAAATTTGTCCTTGTTTGATTTCAATTGGATTCCAGCTTTTCTTCAAACATGGTCGATATAATCCGATTAGTTCTGCCCAGTTAGCTCCGCAGGGTCTATTGCCTGTGTTTTTTCGCAAATTTTACAGAAGCCGCCTAAATGGATGAGGCTGAGGCATCTTTTGCAGTAAATTACTAATTCGTCGAGGTTGTTGTTCTTCAATATGATACCGTGGATGGTGTATGTGTCTTCTGTATGGTCTTCGGGGCAGATTTTTTCTCCGCAGTTTGGGCAGTTGAATGTGCCGTCTTGGTTGGTTTGGTTTATATCGAGTTTGTAGGCCTTGATTTGCTGGGTTATTCTTTGCTTCAACTTTGCTTCCTCAAATCCCTGAAGCCCAATACGATATTAAGGGATTTTTCAGAATTATACACAAATATTGCCCAAATTAAACCCAACAAAAGGTTTGGAGACTTAAGCTTCTGGTTTTTGTTTAGCTTTAAAATGTGGACAAGCAGTCTCTTGAGGGTTCACGTTAGTGAAGTGAGCTACCTTGCAGGTGCCGTTATCAAAATTTTGGCATTCGCCATGCTTGTGCTTGTAAAAGTCCAGTTTCGGAGCGCTGCTTTTAAGCCGTTTTAGGGCATCTCCAAATCCTATTCTTGTACACCTTCAGTAACAGTTACCTCAATCGAAATGAGATAATTAAGTCTTAATGTTGACGTCTTCAAAGAGGCGTATTGGCTTGGAGGTGTTTTTTACTTTGCTGAGCTATCTAAGATATGACTTAAATTGCTCAATTAAGATATTTATCAAAATGAATAACATTCTAAAACATGGTTTATTTTTAGCAATTATTGGCATATCGATGGGAGTCTTAGCAGGAATTTTAGTCGTAACAGTGGATTTGTCTTTTGTTAAAACCTATTTTTGGCTTATAGTGGCAGTATTACTCGCGATTAACATTGGTCTAATTGCATTGGCTTTCAAGAAAGGAAGAATTCCCTAAAACAGGCTTCATTTTGTTTAAGCACAGGTTCGGTACATGTTTGTTTGTCTGTTTGGCTCAGCAAAACGAGCTGGGTTAATGTTTTTTGTGTTTTTTCTTTTGTTGGGTGACTTGGTAGTTATCAAAGAATTTTTTAATTAACTCTTCGAAAACTGGTTTAAACTCTGTTGTCGTCACCTCTGCAACAGCGTATTGACCTCTGTAGCGCACTCCATATAGAACGGTTTCTCTTAGGGGCGGTAACTGTAAATCGTGAGTGAAGCGGCTTCGCCATTCATAAATTGTTTTTATGGTGTCTTTGAAGCATTTGTCTAGTTTCTCTTTATCCGACGCTATTTGGCATTTGGAGTTATCTCTGCAATATCCCAAACAGCTTCCATTGGGTGCTGTGGCATAGCATTTCCAGTATTGTCTGATATCAAAACATGTAGGTAAAGCTGCCTCAGATGTTTTTTCAGCGTTTTTCTTGACGTAGCTTTTAACGTCTTCGTCGCCGGCGAAGGTTGCCTTTGATTCTTGAGTTGGCAGTTCTGGGACTGTTTGCACGTATTTGATTGATTTGATAAGCACCATTTTCTCTTCGGGCGTCATAGTTTCTTTGAGGAAATTGGTGACTTTTGTGCTGTTCGCAAACTCTTTGCTCCAACGCCCTTTCAAGCTATCCATAAGCGCTGTGAAGTCCCTAAATAGTCCTTTCCTAAGCACCTGTTTGTACTCTGCGTCCACGTCTTTTCTGCTTACCCAATCATGGAAGTCAACCCAGCCTTCAACGCCGCTTGATTCTACAGAGGATAGTTTCTCCATAACTGACAAAACCATAATTAAAGTGTTAAAAGGCGGCATTTCGAGTTTATTGTTGCAGTGTGGGCACGTCTCAGTTTGTTTTGGTGGGGTACAATTGGGGCATGTGTAGTATTTAGCGGAGTTGTAGTAGTTACCTACGTCGAGGAATAATCCTGCGATTTTTGGGTTGCTAAAATTGTTCACATAACTGATAACGTCATCGGCGGTGGGGAAAATTTTGGGGAAGGCTTCTTGTGTTCTGTTAGTTAAGGCTTGTAAATGTTTCTGAGTTTCGGGTGTTGGCGGGTAAATGTCTTTTCGCATGTCCATTCTTTGTTCTGTCCTTCACTTTGAATTATTTTTGGTTCCTAAATAGATTAGCGCCTTTGTTTGGGGTAATATGCTTGAATGGGTTGTCTTGTGTGAGGTTTGATGACTGTTTTCTTTGTGGGGCTTTTTGTTGTGGTTTGGGTGTGGGAAGTTAATGTTGCCCACACTGGCTATGTTGGAAGCATGTTGAGGGTGTAGGTGTGGGAGCATGTTAGATACTTTAAAACATCACCTTGGAGCAGGCTGCCAAATCTTTTTCAAGCACAGGAAACTTTTGTAGGGTGGCTTCTCTGTAGCCTGTATGAGTAATAGTTGAACGGGGAAAAAATTGTTTGTTCAACTTCTTCTTGCTCCAACCGTGGGAATGGAGGTTTCTTTGCTTTTTTTATGGATAACTACTTTTTAATTTTAATTTTGGTTAGGCGTTTTTCTCTTGTGCAACTCCGTGCCTGAAGCAGGGTTACAGCAGCAAGTAATTGCTCCCCCCAAATAATGCTTTGGAAATAAAAACACACTTACAAGGATTCACAACTTTGCGCCTTCAAATGTAGCCATCTACAAAGAGAAAAAGAGCGAGGCAGGGTTTAGTGGTCTTAGTAAATTTTTCTTCACTAACCACCATAAAAGCAACTGAACCTATTGCTTTTTAGGGGAAAACATGGAAAAAGAAACCCAAACCGAAAGCCTCGAAGACTCAATCTTCAAAACGTTAAGCAACCAAAAAAGAAGAGACATACTTCGTTATGTAGGAGAAAACAAAGAGGCCACCTTCACCGAAATCAAAAAAGCCGCCGAAATCGATGACAGCTCACTGGTTTCTTATCACCTAAAAAGTTTAGAAAACCTCATTATTCAGATTAAAGACAAGTATCGACTTTCAGATTTAGGGCAAGAAGCATACAACCTAATAGTAAAAACCAACGCTTATACAGCAACCAACATTGTTGTGAGAGTACTAAGAAAGCAGCTGACTTTGTTGATAATTTCTAATGCCGTTTTATGGGTGCTGGCTATTTTGTCGGTTTCATACTTTCAAGAATCCCTTAGCCGAACTGCACAGTCAAGTCTTGTTCTGTTATGGGTTATCAGTAACGTCATGATTTACACTGTTTTACGTGCAACCAATCAAGACAGACGGCGCGCATCAATGTCAATTTAACATCCGAATGATGGAGTGATTTTTTCCAAAACCCATTTAACTGTGCAGAAGGATTCCTAAGCATCATGTCAGAGCAACAATTATCGTCTGAGCCCAGGCAACAGAAGTCGAGCAAACGATTTCTAAAAATTGCCGTGCAAGTAGTTGCAATGGTTGCTATTTTTGGGTTGTTACTCTGGTATGTTGGGATAGGCTCACTTTATGAAGCGTTGCTCACCATAAAAGTTGAGTATTTGCTTTTGGCTTTCTTGATGTATTTTGGAATTAATGTTTTCTTTACAATTCGATTAAGCAGGGTTTTAGCCAAAGATGGAGTAAAGACATCTTTTGGAAAAACACTAATGGCCCAGTATGCAGGAATGTTAACCAGTGACGTTACACCCGGACGTTCAGGATATATCTTAACGCCAGTTTATCTCCGCGACCAAAACGTGCCAGCCTCAAAAGGGCTCTCAAGCATTCTCGGTATACAAACAATTGAGTTTTTAGTCAAAGTAGCTGGTGGGGTAGGTGCAGTGTTTTTCCTAGTAAATACGGTTCCCCTGTCAACATGGAATGACCTTTTTCCAGGAAGCATCTTTGGAATAAATATAGGTATAATTGTTGCAGCGTTAGGTATTGCTTTGATGCTGACGGGCGCCATTGTGCTCGCAGCATTCACATGGTCAAAAAGAGCCATAGGATTATTTGACCGCATTGCAAACTGGCGATTTATCAAGCGATTCACAGGCGGTATAATGGGAAAGCTTGAAGAATACAAAGAGAGTTCTCATAGCACGCAAAAAGCAATTCCAGAAATTTTGGGGTTAACTATGATTTGCTGGATTCTAAAAGGATTTGAATGGTGGTTCTTAGGTATGGCTTTAGGAATCACCAATATTCCATGGATTGCGTTCTTTTTGATTCATCCACTGGTTACTGCTTTAGCGTTTGTCCCTATAACTCCAGCGGGTGCAGGTGTACAAGAATTCGGAATCATAGGTATCTTGGGACTTCTCGGTGTGGCAGCAGGTCCCGCGGGAGCATTCGCAATAATTGCCCGCGGTATGCTCATCATTGAAGATCTTATTGGTGTACCACAAGTGGTGAAATCCACAAGCCTAATTTTTTCTCGTAACAAATCCAAAGGAACCCCGCCACCGTCTACAATTCCAGTTTAGGGCAGAAGTTCTTTAGCTTCAACAATAGAGGCTTGGATTCTTCGCAATGCAGACGATAAGAGAGTTATGTTGTAATACAATTTGTTAGGGTTTAAAGAAACATTGATGCATGTTTTTTGTGGCTTTTTCTTTATTTTGCTCTTTATTATGTTTCGGGGATTTAGCGGAGTCGGGCGGAGGTTGTTTGGTTTTTTGTTGTTGGTATGTTGGGTTGTGTATTTGTAATCGTTATTTTAAATCTAAATTAGATATCTTTATTAAGACTCAATACTTGATACTTAATGCTTCGCTGTAAAGCGAAGAAGCGAGCGAATGAAAGATGAAGAAAAAAGAAAATAAAACTAAATCAGAGTCTGCCGAACCCTACTTTTACATAGCCTTAGTACTAAAAGGCACAGAAAAACAGTATCTAAACCTTCTAAAATACGTCAACAACCGCAACGGTTCACAAGTCATCTACCAATGCAAATCACTAATGTATTTGAGGGTAACTCGAGATGGAAACCCGAAGTTCACAACAGCCGGGCGCTTACCCACCCTTGAGCTTGAAGCAGCAGGAGTTGAAAGCACATGAAGCAGTGCTTCACCAAAAAATTCCTAAACAGCAAGCGTGCCTTGGGCGCTCCAGTCGGCAACTTAATCATACTTATTGCAGCAGTCGTTCTCTCAACCACCGTCGTCCTATACGCAGTAAACATCACATCAAACCAAGTACAAAAAGAAAGCCTCTTCATATCAGACGCCACTCTAACTCCCGAAAAAGCCGACATCTCAATCTCCAACACCGGCCCTACATCAATCAGGGTCTCCCAGATAACAATCAAAGGCGAAAAGTTCAGCAACTATACAAGTTTGCCTGAAATCGGAACTGGACTAACAAAAGGCAATTCCACAACGTTGACGATTGAGTTGACTCCAGAATTGGTTACTTTGAACGACGTGGGTAGACCTGTCACCATAGTTGTCACCACAACACAAGGCGCCTATTTCACGGAAACGCTAGTCGAATCAGCGACAGTGACTACGCCGGAACCCTAAAACCAGCTGTGTAGGTAGGCAAGGCAACAAACTCTTCATTTGCCGTTTACCTGAACGGAGTCTTGGATACCACACAAATTTCTTTAGCCTCATCAATTTGCAATACCAACTCTTTACCCGCAAGAAAAAGCTTTAGCGCATTAAGGTCACACCCTAAAGTACTTACTTTTAGGATATAATGGCCTTTTTCCTGTTGCTCAATGTTAAAAAACGTAGGCGACAGTAGCCCTAAATCGAATATTTCCTTAACTAAGGCAGCTGCTGCTTCTTTTTTCAGGAGGACACCCCTCTCTTTACGAACAGCAACAAAATGGCTCTATTAACCATTATGATAATTTGAGAAAAAATTTGCAAAGTCTGGATTTAGCAGATATCTCAACGCTAAAATCCAAGGGTTGTTGTTGGTTAATCTTTCCAGTAACACGAATAGATGTTTTTTGACGTAATGCCCAAGTCACAGTGTTGACTGTCGTTAATTGTTTGGTAGTTAAGTTCATCTGCCTATCAAGTGCAGACCTAAAAACGTCTTCATGAGTGCCAAGGTTGGAACATCATATGTCGTAGTTCTACTTAGGTTAATTTTGTGGTCGGGAGAGCAGGATTTGAACCTGCGACAGCTCGGTATCTGTGGCCTAGACAGGCTAGAATGAAGCCCACCAATGGTAGACCTCTACAGCTTCTCCACCCGCTAAGCAAATTAACGGGCTCGAGAGCTCTGCCAGGCTGAGCTACCTCCCGATACAGAACCCATAAAGACAAAGAAAGAGCATTTATGCTTTTTGGAAAAGTTCTACCCCAAGCCAACATCCTAAACATTTTAATCTCTATGCACAGCTGAATTTAGTTGAATCAGAGGCACAAGTTTATGGCAAAAACCATCGGCATAGTAACCTCAGGCGGAGACGCACCCGGCATGAACGCTGCAATCCGCGCAGTCACCCGCGGTCGGACACTCAAAAGACTTCAATATACTGGGCTTTGAACGTGGCTGGGACGGACTGGTAAGCAAACAGCTTTAAACACTTAGGTCCCAGAAGTGTCGGCGGCATTGTCCAAAACGGCGGTACCATACTGCACACACTGCGCTGCCCCGCGTTTGAGCAACCCGAAAATCAGGAAGCCGCAGCCGAAACCCTGCACCAAAACAATGTAGACGCCTTAATGGTTATCGGCGGCGACGGCTCCTTCCGCGGCGCCTTAGACCTCAGCAAAAAAAGCGGAGTCCCAATGTTTGGGATACCAGCAACCATAGACAACGACGTGTACGGAACAGAAGAAACCATAGGATTCGACACAGCCGTCAACACCGCGGTGCAAGCCATCGACAAAATCCGCGACACCGCGATTAGCCACGAACGCATTTTCATTGTGGAAGTCATGGGCAGAAAACGCGGTTTCCTCGCCTTGGAAGTGGGCATCTGTGTGGGTGCAGAAGTTATTTTGATCCCCGAGAAACCACTCGAGACTGTTGATGTATTGTCGGATTATGGATGAGAACAGCCGCAAAAGGCAAACGGCAGGCATAATCGTCGCAGCAGAAGGTCACGGCGACTCAAACAAGCTAACACACGACATCCAGAAGCAAACAGATTCGGAAGTGCGCCTCTCCATCATCGGCTACTCGCAGCGCGGCGGGAGCCCCACGGCGCGCAGCAGGTTGCTGGCGAGTTTGTTTGCTGAGAAAGCGGTAAATTTATTCTGTGAGGGCAAAAAGAATTTGGCGATTGGCCTACAAAACGGTGAAGTTAATAACATCGAGTTGGAGAGGTCAGCTACTATGAAGAAGCCGCTGGATCTGAGGTTGCTTAAAGTGGCAGAGATGCTTGCGATTTAGCGGCAACTGTGGACTCGTAGATTTTGAGGGTTTGCTCAGCAACTTTGCGCCAAGTGAAGTACTCCAGCACCCTCTGCCGCCCGTTTTGCCCCCAACTCATAGCTAAATCGGGGTTTCTAAGCGTTTCTTTTATGCCCCATGCAATGTCGGATGGGTCTTCACCGTTTATGTGAATGCCGTTTTGGTCCAGACCGCCGTTGATTACTTGCTCTTTGAAACCCACAACGCCTCTTGCACCAACGACAATGGGTTTCTGCATAGCCATCGCCTCCAGACTCACAATACCAAACGGCTCGTAGATAGAGGGAAAAACGCAGAGGTCCGCGGCTGCATAGTGAAGGATACGTTCTTCTTCAGGTACAAAGTCGAAACGGTAGACAATGTTGTTTTTGATGTTTAGGCGTTCAGCTGTTTCTACTATGTCGTTTTGTTCTCCGCCTTTGCCCAGTATGACTAGTTTGGTGTTTGGGTACTCTTTCAGCACAAGGGGCATGGCTTGGATGAAGGTTTCGCACACCTTTAACCCAAGCGAGTCGCCCAATGAAAAGAATCATGTTCCAGCCAGCGGGAATGCCGTATTTAGCTCGGATTTTGGCGGTGTCTTGTGGATTAATATTTTGGGGGTTGTAGCGTTGGGGATCTACACCGTTCCACACGACACTGGTTTTGCTAGGCGTCCATCCGTGGCGTGGCGAGATCGTCTTGCATAGAATAGCTGACAGTGACGATTTTATCTGCGTTTTGTGCCATGGCGCGTTCAAAGTGGCTGACTACTGTTGAGCCTGAACCAGCGCTTCTGCCCCACTCGGTGCTGTGTACGTGGAAGACGACGGGGATGTCAGTTTCGTTTTTAATGATGAGCCCAGCGATGCTGCTTAACCAGTCATGTACGCAGACGAGGTCGAAGTGGATTTGTTCTTTTTTAATAAGGCTGTTGATGAATTTGGTGGCGGAAAGGATGTTGTAGATAAAAATGTCGTTGAAGAGTTTGATGTTAGTGCCCCATTTTTTAAGGTCATCAGTGACGAAGAAGGGCCAAATGTTGGTTGCGTCCGCGATTTGGGGACGGTGGACTTCGACGCCTCTGAGGATTTCGTAGGTCTTCAAGTTCCCGTTGCTGTTTAACGTAAAGACGCTGACGTCGTGACCTAAATCGACGTATTGGCGAGTCATGTACTGCGCATAAGTTCCTAAACCACCGACGATTTGCGGCGGATACTCATAAACGAAAAAGCCGATTTTCAAAACGCTTCACCTTGCTTATAGATGGTATAGCGGTGGATTGCTATTTATACTTTAAACACACATCAATTTGTATCAGAAGGCGTTATGTTTGGTTAAATCAGTTGATTTGCCACTACGAGTCT
Source organism: uncultured archaeon (assembly GCA_963760925.1). Lineage (GTDB taxonomy): Archaea > Thermoproteota > Bathyarchaeia > Bathyarchaeales > Bathycorpusculaceae > Bathycorpusculum. The sequence goes on from CAVXES010000001.1 coordinate 130,778, forward strand.
ACGAGGACTTGATGAAGGTAACACAGGAATTCTCCTTGATGGCTAAAAAACCGGTGTCGGTGCAGATGACGGTTGATTTACTTATAGAGATTTACCGTGCACACCTAAACAACCCATGCGCGCTTGACCAGTTTAGCGTACGGATGCGAACTTCAGATTTGATGTCGCCGGAAGAGTTCATGAACTACTGGGACGAACCCCATGCGTCAACTAATGTTAAACTTAAGCCCAAACGTAAAAGCAGTCCCAAAACCAAAAAGGCATAACTGTTGTGCAGTTGCTTTTTTTTACACGCCCTTATTTCAATGGGAACATGTTTCAAAATTTCATGGAAGCTACAAGATGGGTTTTTTCACACTGAGATCCCTATAAACAGTAACAACCTCAGGCATAGCAGGTGCATAATATTGAGTGAAAACTTCAAACTGAGCAATAAAAATAATTAAGGGCGTAGTGCGCCCGACAAACCACTGTTCTGTGCGAGCACAATGGACGTACATCCAACTGCATCATAAACTACAAATTCTTAGACAAAATTGATGTTTTTGAAACCAAACTTGTGCCTAAAAAGAGACATTTAAGATATGAATTGGCAATTCAGATTGCTAAGTCGCAACGATATTATATATTTTCTATCTTAAGTGGGATACAGTACCCCACATCAAGGTTGAAAAACTAAATGGCACTTGCTATGGAAAACGTAATGAAAGTCTACAACAAAAACGCTGACCAGTTTAAACTGGTTAAAAAAGAACTATCATTCAACAAACAACTCAGCACAATCGAGGAGACCCTGGCGCACTTTGGACTTCTCAAAAACGAAATCCGAGTGTACCTGCACCTTGCCCGCAGCGGCGAGAAAAAGGCAGGCGAAATCGCCGAAGCCATACAGCTACACCGAACCGAAACCTACCGCATACTGCGAGACCTAGAAAAGAAAGGTATAGTTTTCAGCATCTTCGAAAAGCCACTTAAATTCACAGCTGTTCCACTAGACAAAGCCATCGACCTCCTTGTAGATGCACAGAAAATCAAAATCAAAATGCTTGAACAAGAAAAACCCAGCCTCGTTGAACTTTGGATGAGCATACCCCAACCTAAAGTAGAAACATCCAAAAAAGAATTGTTCCAAATGCTGGAAGGCGAGCAGCAGGTGCTCATGAAAGCTAATGAATTGTTAGAGCGCACTGAGGAAAAGTTCCAAATCTACGCCGGCGCAGACTACTTCAGCGAGCTATATTACAATGACTTTAGCGATAAACTCAAAACTCAAGCAAATAAAGTCGAAGTGTGCGTCGTCACCGATGATAGCCTCAAAAGCGCCTACTTCTTGGGCCAAATGAAGTGGCTGGGCGACTCACAACGCATCAGCGGAAACAGCAACCTGCCATGCTTCATGATCGCTGATAACCGGGAAGTCCTCATCGCCTTCCATGAGAAGGCTCAAGAAGAGGAAGACGGAAAAAAGAAAGTTCGCACAGCAGCCATCTGGACCAATTACAGCGCCCTCGTAAATACCTTGCAGATTCTCTTCACGAAGCTAACAAAAAATTAACCCCAAAAAAGGCGATTTCAAATTAAATCTACCATTTTTGAAATGTCGACTGAGTTTGTCGCAGCCGTTTCTATTTGGCAAGATTGGGGGGCACAAAGGGACTACAAATTCAGTGATTTCACTGAAGCCCTAAACTGCGGCTATAACCAGGTTGTCACAGGCTGTTTCGAAAAAGAAGTTGAGGTTCAAGCATAATGAAAGTAGACCTTGTCCTCTGGACCAAGGATGGAGAACGCACCCTGCCCTTTGTTCTGGACAGACTAAACAAACTAATTCCTAAAGAACACGTAAACAACCGTATTTTAATAAACGACCATAGCGCAGACAGTACACCACTAATTGCACAGAAAAACGGTTGGCAACAAATCCTGAATGAAGGGCACGGCATCAGCGCAGCGGCAAACACTGCATTGAAACACGTTGACACACAATACTTCTGCAGCTTTGAACACGACATAATCCTATCAGCACTATGGTGGAATAAAGTCGCATTAAAAATAACAAAATCAAACGCTGTAGCAATTAGTGGAGTCAGGTTCCTACCGCAGAATCACCCATGCTACAACATCGAGAAATACTTGATGCTGCACTCGCCAGATTTCGGTAAAACCCTAGACAACACCATATGGGAAACAGAAACTCTACGCAAAATAGGTGGTTTCCCAAAAATCAGCAACGCCTTCTGTGAGACGCTACTTCATACGAGAATATCAGAATTAAACTATGAATGGATAGTAGAGCGTAACGTAGAGAGTCTTCACTACCATAAAGATTTAGCGAACGAACGAAACCACTACAATTTCTATGGCTACAACACGCCCGCACTGCAAATGAGATTAAATCAGAAACCGAGTTTTAGTTATGCCATTAAAAAGATGATTAAAAGTCCTATTACCGGTGCAAAGATGGCGCAGAAAATGCAGGATACACGTCTGATTCTATCTTACCCGCTTTGTAGATTTGAGTGGACCAAAGGATACATCAAAAAAATAACGGAAAGCGAGGTATACTGTTGATAAGCATAGTTATACCGACAGCAAAGACTGAAGCAAAAACAATAGAATCGTTAAAGCACTGTCCAGAACCATACGAACTGATAATCACGCATGCAAACGGACTAGGGAAAGCGCGCCACAATGCGATAATTGCAGCGAAAAATGAATTAATAGCAATGTTTGACGACGACATCATAATCTATCCGCAGCTATGGCAACATATTCAATCACTCAAATCCAATGAATTCTTAATTGCACATGTCGGCGAACACATAAGCACACGTGTATTTGTGATACATAAAACAGACTACCTAAGATTAGGCGGATTCGACCCAAAAATAAAATATATCTTTGAAGATGGAGACTTTTACCTTCGCGCCGTAAAAAGCGGCTTAATACCGAAAATAGTACCTAAATCACTATACGACCATCCCTACCATCCCCCGCGCACCCAGAACAGAAAAACCCTAGTGCACTTAAGCTGGGAATATTCACGCTTATACGTGAAATATAAACGCAATCTTCACAATTACCCCACAGACTTTTTTATAAGACCGCTTGATTACAAAGTCTTCTTATTTCATTTCCCCGTAAAAGTTATGGGTATAATATATTGGTGGCTTAAACATGAGAATACCATTTAAACGCACGTTACAGATGGGCATAAGTCAAAGCCTAAATCAAACAAGTAATAGTCGTAAGGAATCAAAAAATAAGAAGCCACTATGGGCTGTGCAACCAACACACCTGCAACTTGACAGGAAAAAGAACCGCTGTACCTTAAATTGTGAATATTGTAACCCACAAAACTGGATGACAAAAACTGAACAACAACTACCACTTACAACAGTTGATCATGTTTGTAAGTACTTAAAAAACAAAAAAATCAGACTAAACTTTGCTTACCCATGGATGAACAGCGACCCACTGCTCGATGAACAATTAACAGATGTAAGTTCAATAATCGTCAAACACCTCAAATGCCCAATAGGTATAAGCACAAACGGCGTAGCTTACGGAAGAAGACACTTATTAGTAAACCCAAACTTCTACGAAGTCAACTTCACAATATCTGCACCAAATCCAGAATTATATGCGCAAGTACATGGCAAACCGTTATTCAACAGTGCACTAAAAACACTTTATTGGCTAAAACAAAACAAGCATTGGCGTCAAAGCATTCAAGTACGTTATGTGCTGTATCCACGCAACGCTTCCGAATTTACCACATGGCAAAACATGTTCAAAGAATTCAAGCAAGATGTAAGATGCCTACATTACGGTGATGAAAGAAAACAAAGTGCTGCACTAGAAGGATACAGCAGTTTACTTGAACACTATAGAGAAATTCAAAAGGTAAGATATGCGAAGTATGAGTTGCCATGCAACTGTTTTGGCAACCTTAACATCAGTACAGATGGAAAAATAATGCAGTGCTGTGACTTACCTGACACAATGAACTACGGACACGTTGAAGAAGTAGATATTTTAGAAGCGTACCAAAAACGCCTTGAGAGGGGTTTAGATGTTGAAGGATGTAAAACATGTAACCAAAAAAATGCTAACTGGCGTGAACTCTTTGAAAAATACGTATGGTGATAAATGGCAAGTTGGAACGAAGCTTAGACGCAGTCAACTAAGCAATAAACAACCTTTTTTGGGCAATTATTTCTGTTTTTTAGGTCTAATTTTAAGCAGCAAAATCAAAGTCGCCACTAATGAGCCCGCTGAAATTACCGAAGCAAAAATTAACCAAACATTGAACGTTGGAGCAGCAGAGGGGGAAACATTGAGCTTAGCTACTAAAAAGTCATAATGCGCTTTTCCCACCATATCGGGCTGGTTTGGCGGGTCAGTCCAACCAGCCATAACGTACTGGTTGTTGCCTAAGTCGACTACGCCGTATGCTTCTTGGAAACTTTCTGTGCCAAAGGTGCAGCTAAACTGGACTTGGCCATTGGCGGAAATTTTGAATAGCCAGAAGTCGCGTTGGCCCTCGCCAAATGAGAAGGTGAAGCCGCAGACTAATAAGCTGCCGTCTTGGGCGGTGGTGACGTATGAGGGGGAATCAGTTTCTGGACCCCCCAGCCGTCTACTCCACTGTAAAGCGCCATTGCTGTCGGTTTTGATTATCCAGGCGTCAGTGGAGGTTTGCATGGATTCTTCGCCTACCAATACGTAGCCGTCGTCTACTTTGGTCATTGAGTATGCTTTTTCGCTTGACGAGGTGCCATATGTTTGATTCCACATTAAACCGCCGTCAGATGAGATTTTCATTTGTAAAAAATCGTAGTTGCCGTCGCCGCTTTGGTCAACGTAGCCTGCTACAACCAATTCGTCACCAGAGGACACGCCGCTACGTAGGGCACATTCAACGCCGAACCCGTAGTTTTTGTCCCAAACAACGTTACCGTCAACGTCAAGTTTTACTATCCAGCCATCAGAATCACTTTGAGGTTGGGTTAAACCGTAGAGGTAGAAAACATCTGCGGATGTGGTGCCGCCGAAGATTTTGTTGAATTCTGTGCCTCCCATAACCGTCTCCCAAACCAGGTTGCCTTCGCAGTCAACTTTGGCGGCGTAACCGTTTTGGTCGCCGTCTACGGTGAATTGGTTGCCGACTAAAAAGAACCCGTCAGCTAAAGCGGCGGCGTACCTCAATTCAGTTCCCGCACCGTTAAGGTAGGTTTGGTTCCACACTATATTGCCGTTTGCGTCAAACATCAGCGCCCAACCTGAGGGAAATTCGCCTCCGTCGATTTTTGTGGAGCCTACTACCAAGAAGTTCTCAGAAACAGGCAGGAGGAAAAAGGCTCGGTCGTCGCCTGTTTCTCCGAAGGTTTTTTGCCAAACGGGCTCGGCTGGAGAGACATTAATCATTGAGCCGTCGTCAACTTGGAGTGGCTGAGAACTTTGAAGTGTTGATAGGACCGTTAGCACCAGTACTACTGTAAGCAATGCTGCTATGGCTTTGATGATTAGGGATTGATTCAAAGCTTTTTTCCTCTGCGAGCTAGTTTGTATTGTTTACTATTATATGTGACTGCATGTTGCGTTGGCACCTATGGTTATGCCTCGGGTGTCTACGCACAAAGCGGAGATTGCAAGCGGGTCGTTTGGTGTGGTGTCTTGGACTGTGAAGGCAGCCGTGTAGGAGCCGTCGCCGTGGTCAATGATGGCTGGCGACTCCACGGTCGTCCACTCGGTTGCATTTTGGACTTGGAAAACAAAACTCTGCGCCAAAGCAGGGGCGCCCTCATTAAACACTGCCAAATTCAGAGTCACTTGCTTAACCGTGTCATTCTCCTGAACGTAGCGTCCACTCAATGTTAATTGTGAAGTTACATTGAATATATAGGATGCCTCTGAGATTCCAGCGTTGCCTTGCGCATGGAAAATGCAGTTTACAAGAGCGCTTGAAACGCCACTACCGTTACCACTCCAGATGTAGACACCGTTTTGGTAGCCGCCGCCATTTGTGAGGATATAATCCATAGTCAACAACGCCTCATAAGAATGAGCCACAACTATGCTTTTCAACTGGGCTAAATCCGCTGCCAAAACAGCTGAGTCACCACTGCTGCTCGCATTCGCTAATGCACTTACTAGGGTGTTTCTTAGACTGGACTTGTAACCCTCAAAAGAGAAGCCAACATCAGCTTCCACAACAGGTTGATCCTTTGAAACTTCGATAACGTAGAGGGCGGTGGAGAGCAAAATCATTGCTACAAGCAAGCCGCTGACTATGAGCACTTGACCCCTGCAGTCACGTCTAAAACTTCGCCGAGTCATGTTAGTCTACCCTCGCCAACTGCAGTTGCAAAAGGTAAATTGTGTAGTTGCTGTTTTGGCTGACGCACACATAGTTGCAGGAAGTTATGGTATTGCTGACAGCCCCGCCGTTGCAAATAGGGTAAGGGTTTAGAGCGTCGCCGTTTTGGTTGCATACCGTGAGGTTAAACCACACCGTTAAAGGCAGCGCAGATTCAACGCAGGCACTCAGAGAACTCCAGTCTTGCTGGTCCACTAAAGCGGCGAGGTGACCGTTGCCGTCGAGACTCAACATTGTGTTTTCAGCCATTTCGGAAAGGTTGTTTTGGGTGCTGTTTTTTGTTGCGGGCTGCGCTGGAATTAACATTAAACATGAAAGCAAAAGTATCGAAGCGAAAAAAGCCTCAATCACCTTCACCTGCCCTTTCCGGTCATTTATGAAGCGCCTCATGGGTTAATTGCTCCCAAACTCAATTGCAACTTGTACAATACGCCATCAATGGTAACGGTGTAGGTGAAGACGTTGCGTTCCGAATGCTGGAAAAAAGAGCCAGCAGTTAATGGCACTTGGGGGTAAGAAGTCCACTCCTGCAAATAGCCAGCGTCGCCAGTGCCGCACGCAACTAGCACAAATGGACTAGCGTCGAGAAAGTGAGGGATGGATAGGCTGGAGTCCTGAATTGAAGTGATACCTTGCTGGTAACTGTAAGTTAACGCGTAAACTTTAGAGACCGAAACCCCAGCGGAGCCATTGAAGCTCAGAGTACCATCAAGGGGACTAAGTTCAAGCTGGGTGCTGCTGGGTATGGTCTCTATTGCTGAACTTGAGAAAACATAAGTTGCGTAAGATGTGATTCGCTCATCAAAAGGCACTCTGCCAAACGCCACCAGCATGGCATGGTCGATTTTACTGGTTGAAATCTCAGTGGAGAATTCACCGGTTCCGGACAGACCGGTTGAAGCGTTAAATTCGACAAAGTAATTGTCTGCGATGACGTAGCAGTGTAGATCTGCCTGAGCAGGTTTGGAGTCGATTGTTGTGGAAACTTGGAAGTTAAAAGATGTTTGGCTGCTGACACTTGAGTTGCTGATTTGCTCTATGTCGATGGATAATAGCTGCGAAACCTGAATGCCAAAAGCGATGTCGGTTAACTTGGTGGAGTTCACCAACTCTAGCATGGAAAGAGAAGCAGCGTTTTGGCTGTTTAATCGACTGATTTTGTCGGGATCCAAGGCATACGCACATGTTTGGGAAGCTGCTGCTAAGCCTAAGTTAGAAGGCACTGCATCGTTTGCACCCCAGTCAGAGGATTCGCCGCAGTTAGTTACAATTCGGTCTGCGATGGCTTTGAGGTAACTGTCTTTATTTTGATCTTGGGTGCTAGCGATTCTATCATGTAGAGTTGTGCCTAAAAATGCGGTTGCTATCAAAACAGAGGCAACCAAGATTGTGCATGCAAAGAAGGTGTCAATGGAGTTTGAAGGCAGCTACTATGCTCCTCCTCCACTACTAATGGGCGCAATTATTGTGAAGGTGCCCGAAAGCAGCACTTGAGAGAGCACCAGTGAGAGATACGCTGTCGCCGCCAGCATAGCCGATATTTTGAAGCCTGCGCCAAAGTTGCCTTCGCTGATTTTTCCAATGAAGAACCCTGAAATCCAGCATTGAATTATTATGCCCACCGAGAACACTTTGAGTTGGCCCTGCATTGCCATGGTCGCCACTGAGGAGAGATCTGTGTTTACCATGCCAGTCATCATGGTTGTGGTTAGGGCCACAATCGTAGTGGTCACAGCAATTAAAGCGCTCCACATGAAAGCCAACAAAATATACGGTTTTAGCATGGTTCGACGGTTAACCTGCAACTCACGCTCTTTCTCACTATACTCAGAGAGAATCTCCAAAGATTGGATGGAGTTACCACCGATTTCAATGGTTTCAACCATCATGGCAAAGTTGATGACTACAAACCAGCTTCGGATATCCTTACGCAGGTTTTCGAAGGTTTTGCGTAGAGGTACGCCCCACTCGATTTGGCTTCGAATTAACTCTAGAAACTTGGAGAAGGGACCATAATCTTTGCGCTTTGTAGCTTGCACTATGCTTTTTTCTGGTGAAAGCCCAGTTTTCTGAGATTCAGTGATGTCTCGGATAAAGTCAGGCATGGATTCTTCAGCATTATAATTCAGTTTGGCAATACGATGATACTGAATAGCTAGCGGTAGGGCGGTTGCCACCAGCACTATTGTAGCTATTTCGGGGAGCCCAAGAGGGGCAATTGCATCCTGCAGTTGAGGTAGCATCCCAAACACAGCTATCACAATAAAGCCGGGGACAATAAAGAATAAGCCTTTTTTGTAGAGGTCTTTCAAGTCTGGGAAGGCACTTCGTTGCATGTTATGGGCAATTAGAATGAAGAATAAAGACATTACAGGCATCAGCAGAAAAGCTATGATGTAGGACATAGCAGGCGATATGGATATGGATGTACTGGAGAGCAGGTCCATGACACTGGAAGAGGAGAATATGACGAAGAGGATGTAGGTACACAATACCACTATGAGCATCACTGAGTAAGCTTCAACCAATGCCGCTATACGCTCAACATTTCGGTTAAGCGTGATATAGCGAAGCTCAAAGATTGATTTCAATTGGCTTTTCATGTAGTCAGCAAGTTTGCCTCCGCTACGGACAGACGACACGAACCCGCCTAGGAAGCTACGGTAAAGCTTCGACTGAGTTACTTCCGCCCGCTGATACATCACCGTTAAGGGGTCTTTGCCTAACACTTCAACTTGGCGAACAACTTCATCAGCCTCTTTTTTGAAGATTGGCAGAAAAGTCATTTTACGCATCTTCTTCCAGCTGTCATACGGTGAAATCCCGCTTGCAGCCATCAAAGTGAAAATCATTACTGCAAAAGGCAACTCTGCTTCGGTTTTTTCCCGCTCTTCGCTAGTGGCTTTATTGAGGGTACCAAAGATTTTGCCTAGAAATCCACCGCGAGCCTGCATATTATTGGGTTACCTCTGAGGTTTCCTGCAACGCACTAACGTTCAGAGAGCTGTTGAGGGCTTTGTGTACACTTCGGAAATCACGCGTATTCTGCTCAACCAAGTCCAGTAGAATCTGTTTTCGCCGTTCAAACTCCTGCAGAACCACGCTAACGGGGACATCAACAGTCTTAGCGATTTTTGCAAACAAGTAACTCCGCTCAAGATGGTTTGTAAAGGAATCTGAAGAGAAGTTCCAAGTGAAAACTTCTTGTGAAAGTCCACTGCCGTCAATTTCGGAGATTTTGGTGAATTTGCGACTGGACCCTTTCTTTTCATGCGGGTTAAACCCGCTGTCCTGAACCTGTTTCACAACTATGACGCAGTTCATTAGCGAGAGAATTGTCTGTGGAATGTTCATAGGAGGCTGAGTGAGTCTTTTCACAACCGTTTCTACGTCGTCGGCGTGCATGGTACATAAGCCGCCATGACCAGTCGCAAGTGCCTGAAACAGCACGTATGCTTCTTCTCCTCTGATTTCGCCTACGAGAATCACGGTTGGGCGGTGTCGCACTGCCGATTTGATAAGGTCATAGAGGGTGACTTCGCCGTCGCTATCACCGCCGAATCCAGTTCGGGCAATGGTGGATACCCAGTTTTCCTGCGGTAAATTGATTTCTTGGACTTCCTCTACTGAAATCATCTTGAAGTCCGGTCGAACAAGGCAGGCAATGGCGTTTAAAGCGGTTGTTTTTCCGGCACCTGTAGGACCAACAACCATAACGGACATTTTGTTTTCCATTAGCATCCAGAGGTATGCTGCGATTGATTCGTCGATTGTTTCGTTCATGATCAAGTCGACGATTGTGAGTGGGTCTTCTTTGAATTTTCTGATGGTGAAACTGCTACCCGCAGGAGTTGTTTCTTTTCCGAACGAAACGGCAAGACGATGTTTGCCGGGTAGAGTTAAGTCTACGATGGGGTGGGCGATGCTTACGTGTTTGCCTTGGCGGTGAACAATTCGGGTTATGAAGTCGTCGAGGTCTTCTTCGTCGCTAAATATGACGTTGGTGCGGGCGTTGTTGTATTTGCGATGGTAAATGTATACGGCTTTGTTTATGCCTAGACAACTAATGTCTTCGATATAGGGGTCGCTGATTAACCCGTCGATTTTGCCGTACCCTATTAGGTCTTTTTCGAGGTAATAGATAATTTTGCGCAGCCCAATCTGGTTGGTTCCACTAAGCACCTCTTTGTGCACTTCGAGGATTCCAGGAAGCTGACGATTGAAGGATTCCACTAAAGATTCATCCAAACGAGGTGCTTTAAGCTCATATTCAAGGACGTTTTTGAGACGTTTGTAAGATTCGCGTTCTTCTCGCCCCATAGGCAATTCATCCACGACATAGAGGAAGCTACCTTCGGAATCATCTTGGAAAATCCAAGCGTAAGAGAACGGCGGATTCAGCGGGTAACTTTCAACCTCTGTATAACCTTCAGGAACACTGTAGCCTTGAATGCCAAGGTACGCAATCAACTCTTCGTCTGGAGTTTCAAGCTTGACTGATGCTTCTTCTTGTTTTTTCTTTCCAAGTTTTGGCATTTTTTTTACTCCTGTGTTAACGTTAAAGATGCTGTTTGATTTTCGAAACGGCAAATAAGCTGTGGGTGCCCGCTGCCGCTTATGTAGGTGCCCTCAGCCGCTACCGAAGCAGGTATATTCACATGTAAATCGCTTGAGAGGGCGTCTACGCCGAAGCCTGCTTCAACATATGCTGATTGGGAATCGTTTTGGATGCGGATCCAGAATCTTTGGTTCCCAACCTGCGAGGGTACATCAAGCACTTGAGTAACATTCTGATACTCATTTCCATGCGAAAGCAACGTGAGACTCTGCGCCGCCACATAATCCGCTATGTTTCGAAGTTGCTGCCGGTCAGCATCTACCCTAATATTCAAAGCCGCTACGTTGCAGGTGCAAACAACAATAACACCCACCATCAAAGCCGCGAAAAGCGAATACACGTAACTAGGAATAGTTGATACCATCTATCGTATCCACCTCTCAATTGAAACGTTACTGATTACCAACTCTAAGTGCACCACTGCACCCTCAGAGGAAACGGAAATTGGAACCAACACACTACCGGCTTTGCCATCTAAAACAACTGACACCACTAAAGCGTCAACCCCTGAGGAAACTTGATAGTAGTGGGTAGTTAACTGGGTTTTTTGGCAGACCGCTTGTAAGGGTAACTTACCAAGCAAAGACATAGCATCTGAACTGTTGAGGTTAGCTACGTAGATGCGGATGTTGTTTACTGTTTTACCGTTTTGTTCGCCTGCTACTGTGTAGGTAACGCTGGGGCGGTACCGCAACTGAATCTCAGGGTGTTCAACACCGTTTGCAATGCAAAGTTGGCTCATGAATGCGCCGCTTTGGTTTGTGACAGATCGTTCATCGCCTTTGAGGTAGAGACCTGTTTCTGAGGAGCTTTGGTAAGGCAACTCGTAGGTAACTTTTCCTACTGTACTGTTGAAGAGGACGTCGTTGATTTCTGAGGAGGCGTTTACTGTTAGGGTTAAGGTGTTGTTTTGTGGCAACACATTTAATCTGCCGCCTGAATCAGCCACTTCATAGGTTGCCTGCGAGCCAGGCTGCCAAAGCGTGGAAACGACAGCATCATCGAGGGAGAGCATGTTCTGTTTGGCGGTGGAAACTTTGAGAGTGGTGCCTTGCATGTTAATGCGTTCAACTGCAAAGTAGTAGGTGAAAGCAACTATGGCCAGAGTGGAAACTAAGAGAATTAGAAAAGTAATGGGTATGGCTAGGGCAACTTTAGAACGAATGAATTTTCTAAAGAGCCTTGTATGCGATGCCTTCAAAGTTATCCACTCACATGTGTACGTTAATACAAGCTTGGAAAAATCGGATTAAGCTGTTTGTGCGTAATTAGAAATACATATTCTTAAAACATAAAACCCAAAAAGCGCGGGGTAAAAAACAAGAAAATAAGTTACAAGAGCTAGGTCGTCATTGGTTAAATTACTAATAAAAATAAAAAAGAAAATTGTGGGGGGATTTGTGGGGGGTTAGATGATTTTAGTTCGCTTGAACGTTGCACTCTTTGTAGTACATCGCTTGTGATGTGAAGACGGTGATTGCTACGGTTAAGCCGACGTCGTTGATGGTGATGCTGTCTGGGCTATTGATGTAGATTATCATGGAGAAGCCGGATTTTAGTGTTAAGTCATCAGTTGCTTGAGCCATTGCAATGGAGACTGAGCCAATTGAGATGTCGCCTTCTGCGATTGTGGTGTTGCATGGAAGATCTGCAGAGATTGATTCAGTTGTTGTTCCATAGAGGACATCTTCGCCCCATGTAACTTGTTGTCCGCGAACTGATAACTTGTCTAAGACTACGTCTCTACCGCCAGTGTTGATGATCAATATAGCTGCTTGTGTTGCACCGCTTGAGTCATACCAAACGTGTTGTTTGGTTAGTGCCAAGCTTTCTTCTTGGACACGAGTGCTGGTAACGTTGATAGCAAAGTAAGTTACGACGCCTGCGAGTAGCACTGAAACGACTAGTATAATCAAGGTTGTTACGACTGTACTTAGAGCCCAACGGTTCTTCAGTATGTTTCTCATTTTTTGTGTCACTGAAAAACCAAGTAAGTGAATTTTGGATATGAAAATTTGTGCATCTGAAAAATTACACACTTTTGCATTGGAGAAATAAAAAAGAAAAAAGAGAAAAAACTCTTAAGGACTCTTAACTTACTGTTTGTACGTTGCTTTCGACGTAATACATTGCCTGCGCTGAGTTGAGGGTGACGCTAACTGTTAGACCGACGTCGTTGATGGTGATGCTGTCTGGGCTATTGATGTAGAGTACCATGGAGTAGCCGGATTTTAATGTTAGCGAGTCAGAGGCTTGAACCATGGTTAAGGTAACGGTTCCTATTTCCAGATCACCTGCTGTGATGTTACCTTGGTATGGGAGGTCGGCTGCAACTGCTGCAGTGGTTGTAGCATAGTAAACGTTGCTCCATGTGACTGTTTGTCCTCGAACTGCGAACTTCTGGATGACGACGTCTCTACCGCCAGTGTTGATGAGCATTAGTGCGGCTTGGGTGCTTGCGTTTGCGCCGGATGAGTCGTGGTACCATACGTGTTGTTTGGTTAGTGCTAAGCTTTCTTCTTGGACACGAGTGCTGACGACGTTAATTGCGAAATAGGTTACGACGCTTGCCAGCAGCACTGAAATGACCAGGATGATGAGGGTTGTGACGACTGTGCTTAGTGCGTACTTGTTTTTCATGAATTTTCGGTAGGAATTGTAGTTCATTGGTTATTTCACCTCCCTCTGTGAGGGTCTTTTTTGTTTAGTTTGATTTTGTTTGTAGTTTGTCATCTTGGTTCCTCTTTGAAGCACATTACGCGTTTTGCTTATAAAACTCTTCTGTAGCAAGATTTAATACACCATATACTGCTTTGAAAGCAAGTTCATGAATCTGAATTCATACTACACTATAAACCCAGAATTTAGAACAAAGTTTTCACCAAAAAACACTGCTCCCAAATTCAGATTCAGCAATCATAAGTATTATTCTACACCTCCACACTAACACCATACAGCAGCTGGAACAGGCATGCGCATGAAAAAAACCCCCCACAAAACCATAGCGACTATGGTTCTACTAGTTTTCATAATCAGCCCCATTTTCATAGCGCAAGCCACCAGCCTGCAATTAACAACTACCCAAGAATACAACCAGTTCGTACACACTAACATCAACTCAGAAAAAGGAAACTACACAGCAATTGACAAACCGATCTTCCCAGTAATGATAAACAACTCCCAAATCGAAATCGGCGAAAACTGGACAATCACCTGCCCACTAGAAGCAGGCCACAACTACCACCTCTACTGCTTCGGCTCATGGGTAAACACATCTTCAACCGCCAAAACAGACTACGACCTATACGTTTACAGCCCAAGCGGAAGCTTGGAAAGTTCCCACACCGATGCAGCAGGGTTCCCCGAAAGCGTCGGCGATGACAGCAACCCATTCTTTACACCTTCACAAAGCGGCAACTACTCCTTTGTCATAAAAAATGACGCCCGAGACAGCGAAGAGCACACAGCAAGCAACATTTATGATCATTGAAAACTTGGAATGCAACCAATGGTACACGTGCAACATCGAAGGCAAAGGAGAAGATAGCCAATCAAAAATGCATACATGCATGGGCATACGAGTTCGCAACAAACAAATCTAAAGTTGAAGTTTTCCTAAAAGTCCCAAACACCCTTGACATGTATGAAGCAAGGCTTTACTTGATGAATGACCAAAAATCGCTTCTCGTAAACTCGTATCCATTGCCATGGGAAGGAGGATTATACGGTAACCTAAGCGGTGTTGTGGGGGGATACAACTTTGAAGCGGAGGGCTACAGAGGAGTATCATATGCAAGCTGCGAATTCAATGGACAAGACATGTTCCTTAACTACACAAAATCAGCAGATGGAATGAACCTCTACCAATTAGTGGTTATCGGCGAAGAAGGCGCGGGCAATTTAGAGTTTATGATGAAAACCAACTTTGACGTCGCAACCTTATCTGCGTGCTAATATCACCGGAAAAGTTTATCCCGACATCGCCACTGAAATTGTCTATCAAACCGATGGTTTAAGTCTAATCGAAGCAAACATTTCCTACACGGGCAACGGTTGGGACACGGTAGACACAGTTCCTATGGATGTCAGCAACAGAACTTGCAATGCAACAATTCCAGGCCAAAAAGCAGGCACACAGGTAGATTACAGAATTGGCGCAACCGACATTTTGAATAATTATTTGACAGTGACGGGCAACTATTCAGTTAAAGCACAGCCCACATTGAACTTTACTTTAGCCGAAGACACAATCTATGCCGGCCAAAACGTAACAGTCGCAGGCAAAATAGCCCCTAACGACAAGAACTCTAAGGTCACATTGCAGGTTTTTAGCGCCAACAGCACAGAAACATGGGATTGCACGGTTAATTCTGATGGCACTTTCATCGGAAGTTTTCTTGTTGAAGCTGCCGGCGAATACGCAGTTTCTGCCAGTGGACCTGAGACGAAGACTGCGTGGAGATGTGATAGTTCGCAGTTGTTGCTGACGGTTAATGAGCCGCCGCTTTACATGAAATACTCAATTTACATCGCAATAGGCTTAGTTGGAGCTTTAGTAGCGGGCGGAGTAGTTTATTATTTGAAGTCCCGGAATCGTTAAATCTGGCTTTTTAGCGATAAATAGGGTTTTATTCTTGTTTCCAGCGCATAGTATATATTTACTCAGTTATTGTATTAACTATTAATACCCTTAATTGTTGATGGCGAAACCATGGAAAGAAAAATCATGTCGCTAGGAAAATCATCCCTCGTAGTTTCCTTACCCAAAGAGTGGATGCAGCTAAACAGCCTAAAAAAAGGTGAAACCGTATCTTTCAACATCCAACGCGACCACACATTAGTCATTTACCCTAGCGCCCTAAAAAAAATGGGACAAAGAGAAATAAAACTCACAGTCGGGCAAAACGAAGAAGAAATCCTAATCACACAAAAAATCTTGGGCGCATTTCTAAATGGCTACGGCGGCATCATGCTATCGTCAGAAAACATCTTCACCGTACCCCAAACCAAGGCCATCCGCAACATGTCAGCCCGACTATACATGCGAGTCATGGAAGCAGACGCCAAAAACGTTTACATCCAAAGCCTCATGGACGAATCCAAAGCGTCCCTAGAGCAAGCAATACAGCGCATGCACCTCATTTCTCGCTCCATGTGCGAAGGAGCATTTGACTCCCTAAAAAACAACGACGTAGCACTAGCCAAATCAGCCTTCTCACTTGACGACGACGTAGACCACTTCGCATTCTTCATAATCCGCATGCTACGCAACGCCGCCCAAAACCCACACCTCGCAAACGAACTAAAAATCGACACCTTAGACTGCATGGACCACCAAATGCTTGTCACTCACGTGGAACACGCTTCCGACTACGCCGCCGACATCACACGCCACATAATCATGTTAAACGGAGCAAAACAAACCATACCCGACGACGTTTCAGCATTAATGATCAACGCGGGAAAAGAAGTAACAGAACTCTATGTGAAATCAGTCGAGGCTTTCTTCAGCAAGGACGTGAACGCCGCAGTTAACATCATGAAGTACCGCCAAAAAATGGATAAAACAGACGTGGAAATCACTTCTCGCTCGTTTACTGGACCCCAGAAAAGCGCTGAATTGGTCTGCGGTATATGCAGCATACGCGACAACATCAAACGCATAGCACACTGTACCTTCAACATTGCTGAGACCGCAGTGAACCGCGCTTTCAAAGGGGTAGCGCCAGAATAAATTTATGAGTTCGAAAAATAATTAAAAGAAAAGAGCAGCTAAAGCGGTCTTGGTTTATTCTTTTTTCTTTTTGTTTTGGAGGTATTCGTGGATTGCTCGAGCCGCTGTCTTGCCTGTGCCCATGGCGCTGATGACGGTTGCTTCGCCTGTTGCAATGTCGCCGCCGACGTAGACGCCTTCAAGGCTGGTTTTGAATTTTTCGTCGCTGGCAATTATGCCGCCGCGTTGGGTTCTAAGCCCAGGGGTTGTACCTTGTATGATGGGGTTAGGGGTACGTCCGATAGCAACTACTACTGTATCTACATCAATGGTTGATTGTGAGCCTTCGATTGGAGCTACTTGGCGTCTTCCAGAGTCATCTTCTTCACAGAGTCGCATCGAAATGGTCTCCATGGCTTTTACAGTACCTTGTTCGTCACCGAAGAATTTGAGTGGAGCAGTGAGGAACTTGAAAACGATGCCTTCTTCTTCAGCGTTGTCGATTTCTTCTTGGCGTGCAGGCATTTCATCTCTTGAGCGCCTGTAAATCAAAGTGACAGTTTCTGCACCGAGACGTAATGCACATCTGGCTGAATCTAATGCCACGTTGCCTCCGCCAATGACTGCGACTTTTTTGCCTACGCGGATGGGGGTTTTGCTCTCTGGGAAGTTGTAGGATTTCATCAAATTGACTCGGATGAGGAATTCATTGGCGCTGTAAATACCGTTTAGGTTCTCTCCTGGAACGTTGAGGAATTTCGGTAGCCCTGCACCTGTGCCTATGAAGACTGCTTCATATCCGTTGGCAAATAATTCGTCAACTGTGAATATTCTGCCGATTAACGCGTCGGGTCGGAACTCCACGCCGAGTTTGGTGATGTAGTCTATTTCTGCTTGTACAATTTTTTTGGGTAAACGGAACTCGGGGATACCGTAGACCAAGACGCCGCCGCCAGTGTGAAGCGCCTCGAATATAGTAACTTGGTAGCCGAGTTTAGCTAAGTCAGCTGCAACTGTTAAGCCTGCGGGGCCTGCACCGACTACAGCGACCTTTTGGCCGTTAGAGGTTTGAACCTTTGGTACATCAATGCCCTTCTTTTGCTCTTGATCAGCGACAAAACGTTCCAATCGCCCGATTGAAACTGGTTCCCCTCTTTTGCCAAGGATGCAGTTCTTCTGGCATTGTTCTTCTTGAGGGCAAACTCTGCCACAGATAGCGGGTAAGCTGTTTTTATCTTTAATTTTCTTTATGGCTTCATCGTATTTTTTCTCTTTAATTAAACCGATAAAGCCGGGAATTTCTACGCCGACTGGGCAGCCTTCAACACATTTTGGGTTAGGGCAGTTTAGGCATCGTGAAGCTTCTGCTAATGCTTGCTCTTCGTTGTATCCTAAGACTACTTCTTGGAAGTTTTTGGATCGGACAGACGGTTCCTGTTTTTGAACTTCGACTGCTTTTAGTCGATTTTGGGGTTTGTTTTCGTTGTTTACTGGCTGTGACATTTACATGTTCCTCCTTGATGTGAAAGTGAAGGATGTTTCTCTTCGTCGCAGTAGCATTTAAGCCTCTGAATCAACTCTTTGAAGTTAACTTGGTGAGCATCAAATTCCGGTCCGTCAACACATGCGAACTTTGTCAGGTCTCCGATTGAGACTCGGCAGGCGCCGCACATACCCATGCCGTCGACCATAATGGGGTTGAGGCTGGCTATGGTTTTTATTCCATAGGGGCGAGTGAGGTCGGCGATGACGCTCATCATGATGGGGGGCCCAATTGCGAAAACTATGTCGAAGTTGTAGTTTTTTGCGATTAATGTTTTTAGAACGTCGCTTACGAAGCCTTTTTGGCCTTTTGTGCCATCGTCGGAGGCGAAGAAAACTTCGTCGGAGACTGCTTTCATCTCGTCTTCGAGAATGAACAATTCAACGTTTCTTGCGCCGATGATAGATACGACTTTGTTTCCGGCTTCTTTGAGCGCTTTTGCAACAGGATAAGCCACTGCTGTGCCTAGTCCACCGCAGACAACGGCGGCTGTGCCAAATTTTTTGATTTCGCTTGGGTTGCCAAGTGGGCCTGCTACGTTTGAGATTCTTTGACCTACTTCTAGGGCGCCCAATTCTTTTGTTGAGTAGCCTACTTCTTGGAAGAAGTGTGTGATTGTGCCTTTTTCTTTGTCCCATGAGGATAATGTTAGGGGAATGCGTTCGCTGTCTTCGTGGACTTTGAAGATTACGAATTGCCCCGCGTTTGCTTTTGCAGCTATGTCTGGGGCATAGACTGTAATTTTTTTGGTCACAGAATTTAGTTGTTGTTTGTCCATTACTTCGTTAACTTGCGGTGTGTTTGTCATTTTTCTGTTCTCCCTTTGTAGATGCGCTCAGCAATAATAACTGTCGTATATACAATATATATGCTATAAAAGGGTTGCTGGCACCAAAACACAGCCTAAACATCAAAAAAGCCACCCCAAAATAGGCACACAACCCTTCAAAGCAACAGTAAATTTAAGTGCCCAGACAACAAATAAACCAGTGAACGCCAATGACTCCACTTAACTACCGATTCAAACTCTGGATGGTAAACGAGAAAAACGAAGCAGTCTTCGGCGACGGAATTGCTCGCCTCATCGAAGAAATAGACAAGCACCACTCTGTTCTAGAAGCAGCGAAAACTTTGGGCATGTCCTACCGCTATGCACTGCACAGAATCACCTTGGCGGAGGAGAGACTAGGCGAGTCGCTAGTTACACGCGTTAGGGGCGGTGCAAAGGGCGGTGGTTCTTCGGAAGTTACGCCTTATGGTAGGAAGTTGGTTTTGGAGTTCCGAAAGATGCAGGCGAATTTGGAAGATACTGCGAAGTAGCCCGTCTTTTGGTTGTTTGGGGGTAAAGTTTATTTTAGCGATGTGTTTAGTTGATAACATCGGAGTAGAGCATGACCCTACCAAAACAGAAACCAAACAGCAGCAACCTCAGAATTGCAACTCTTGACTTAGTCTTGATGGCGCTTTTCGCAAGCTTGGGCTTAGCAACAAAAAACTTTCTCCGCCCACTCTTAGGACCCCTAATTGGAGCAGCCTACATCCCAACTGGCGCCGTAACAGGAGGCTTATACATGATGTGGCCAGTGATGGCTTACGGCTTCATCCGCAAACCCGGAGCAGCCACAATGGTTTCACTTATTCAAGCATGCATAAGCCTCGTGCTTCCATACGGTAACTTTGGGGTTCTTTCATTCCCGATTTACTTATTGCCTGGTGTAGCCATCGATGCTTTCTTTTTGGCTACACGCCACAAAGCTTGCTGCCTTGGATGCTGCATGATAGCGGCTGCCATAGCTAACGTCGTCGGAACAGTTCTTGTAGGCGCTCTTGTTCTTTTTTTGCCGTTACTTGCACTTGCTTTTCTTGTAGTAGTTGCTGCAATTAGTGGTTGCATCGGCGGGTTCATCGCTAATATGCTCCTCGTTAGAGTAGGAAAACTTGGAATTGGAGGAAAAAATCTTGAACAAAACCCTTAAAATCGCATTAGCAGTGGCGGTTGTAGCCATAGTGGTAATCGGCGTAGTAGCAGCAACGTACTATTTACCAACCAGTACGCCCCACACAAACTCTGAATTAATGCCTGCGGGCAATCCGCCGTTGGAGCAGCTAAATATTGTGGGCGATGTTGCAGCAGAGAAAAGCCTTTCAATAGCAGATTTGACGCAGATGCCCCTCACTTCAGTGACCAGCACAATCAAAGGTGAAACAGCCACCTACATAGGCGTAACCATAATGCAATTACTCAACTGCACAAACGCATCATGGGATGCAGGTTCAATTCAGGTCAGTGCAAGCGACGGATTCAGCCGCACCATAACCACTTACCAAGCATACAACAGCACCCAATATCCCGGCAACGAATACATCTTAGCATTCGTCAAAGATGGAAAATGGATAACAGACAACACAGAAGGTCCACTAAAACTCATCACACCCGACTTAGCCTCCAACTATAACGTGAAAAGCGTAGCTGAAATCAACATCCAACCATGGACCATCACCGTTAACGGTTCAGTAACTTACCCAATGACACTAACAAGCAGTGACATAGTTGCTTTTGGAGAAGAAACCGTGACAGCTCCTTTCGCCCCAGGCGGAGAACCACAAAGAACATCAGACTGGACAGGAGTACCAGTCTCAAGCATACTGGAAGCCAGCGGTGTCTCCTCAGGGGCAAGCAAAATAACCGTTACAGCTATCGACGGATACAGCAGAGAATTCACCCTCGACCAAGTGCACGGCACAGGCATGCTAATCGGCTACAAAGAAAACGGCGCATACATACCACCCAACGACGGCACACCCTTCCGACTGTTTGTACCCACAGAGGACTTTAAGTGGGGTCAAAACTGGGTCAGATGGGTCTCAGAAATAACAGTCTCATAGAAGGGCAGACAAAGTGAAGAAATCAACCAAAATTGCCCTAATAGTTTTTTTTATTTTAATAGTTGCAGCCATTCCCCTCTACTACTTCACTCGCCCCGATGCATCGCAACCAGCTGATACGTTACAGGTAAAGGGCGACGTCAACAACCCAACCACGCTAACGCTCGCCCAGCTTGAGGCACTTCCAGCGACTACGCTGCAGGTTACTTTGTCATCCAGCAGTCATCAAGAAGAAAACGGCGTCTTCAACTATACAGGCGTATCTCTAAGCGTTTTGCTAGGCCAAACCCAAGCAAACACCAATGCAACCTCAGTGTACGTACAAGCTTCAGACGGCTACGGTTCAACACTGACGATGCAAGAAGCACAGAACGAAAAAACCTTCATAGCATACCAAAAAGACGGCGCACTCCTAACCCAGCTTAAAGACGGCGGCGAAGGCCCCCTACGGCTAATCATCGGTGACGACGTTTATGCGCAGAGATGGGTACGCGGCGTAGCAGCAATCGAAGTAAGTTAGGTTGCTTTTTTCTCCACCAAAGCGGCCAGTTTTTTTATGTCTCTTCTGCTGTTAAGTAGGGGAATCAGTAGCGTGCTCGCTTTTTGGGTTTCTTGAGGGGAGTCAGATATTACGCCTGAAACTGCAATTGCTGAACTGTCGAGGTATTGGGCTATTTCGTCTGCTGTTTTGGCTGCCACCACTTTGGGGATTTCTTTTTCGGATTCGAAGCCCTCTAAAAGCACATAGTCAAATCCGTTTAGGTGAGGCAGAATCTCGCGTATATTGAGGCGTTTTTTGATGAAAATCACGGTTTCTTCTCTGGGCACAGCCACTATGGTTTGGGCGCCTGCTTTTGCGTAGCGGTCAGTTTCTTTCTGAGGCGTATCCAAAGCCGGAACCCGCACCATCTCTTTAATTACGCCGACACTGTAGCCTCTTGTTTTGAGTTCGCCAATTAAGTGTTCTATGATGGTTGTTTTGCCTGAGTGTTTTGAGCCAACGACTGCGATTAGTTGTGGGAACTTGGTGCACCTCGAGGTATTAGGGTTATCTGCTTTATATAAGGGAGGGAAGCAGCAGAGAGCACACAAAAGGTTATGTTCTTTTGAATGCTCGGGTCACTTCTTCGAGTTTGGAGCCTACAACTTCGATGTCGTCGATGCTGCCTAAGCCTTTCTGTTGTGCGTTGCGGATGTGGCTGATGTCGTGGGGGTTAAAACCCATGAGTCTGGCGCAGGTGGCGTCGGTGGCGACAGGGTCTTTGCCGGCCACAATCAGGTTCATTTTTATAGGGGTGCCGTCGGTTGGTCCTTTGCCTTCCATAGCGACAAAAGCGTCGACAACTGTTAAATGCGGTTTTAAAACGGTGTTTATGTCCACAATAACTTTGCTTATGCCCATCGCGTGGTACTTGAACTTGAATTTATCAGGTAGCAGCCCAAACATGTTTTTCATGCCCAACGTAACCTTTGTTGCCATATGTGTTTTCATTTTGGCGGCGCTTATTATGGCGGATTCGGTAACTATGCGGGGAACGTTTATGCTTTTTAGGGCGTCGCCGTTAGGGATTTTGATTTTCACTTTGTCTTCGACATGGCGCAAGTTTAGGTGGGGAACATCGTATTTGTCACAGAGCGCCGCCATGCCCGTGGCTTCGAAAGCTTTGTCAGCGTTAGTCATGGATGCGTCCGATTCAACCACATAAACTTCTATGGGTAACTTTTTTAGCCGCTGGATGAGGGCTTCGACGACTATGGGATCGGTGGTTGCGCCAGTATCCCACTTCATGGTGGTTATAAAGTTGACTTTGATTAAAACACGGCTAAAACCCGCCAACGCTGATTTATAATCAATCAAATCAAGAGCCTTAAAGACAGGTTCAAGTGCGCGTTCACCTTGAACTATGGCTACTTTGGGTTGCAGCACAAAAACACCACTATTTTATGTGGGTGTAAGGTTGCTTTAAATGTTTACCATATCTTAAATCACGATTACGGGGACAGATAAGCCTAAAGCCAACGCCGTCACAAACCCTGCAGCTAACCCGATTACTATTGGAAAAGGCAAGCCGGGAAACAAACCCTTCTTCTCAAGCATATAGAAAGTCGCAATGGACCCAACCAAAATTCCAGCCACGGAAGCTAAAGCAGGGAAAACGCTGGCACTAAACGTCGTAAACATCAAACCCATAAGCATAGAGTAAAAAACCAAGTCACCCAATCCCATCTGAATGTCTTTGAAAGAGAAACTCAAACCCTGCAACTCATCGAGCCCTGAACCAGACTGAGCGATTTTGCCAACGGGCCCCTTATACACGGCGATAACATCGTAAACCGCCAAGAACAGCAAGATTGCTACGGCGCTCCACCATGGAATTGAGCTGCCGAAGAACACTCCCAATGCTCCGCCCATGAGAATTATGGCGGGGTTACGGGTTTTATTACCGAAGCGGAAGATGGCGAGGTCAAAGAGCACCGTTACCACAATCATTAGTGGCCAAACCCAGTCGAGTAGTTGCGGCGCAAAATACAGGAACA
Organism: uncultured archaeon; assembly: GCA_963760925.1. Classification (GTDB taxonomy): domain Archaea; phylum Thermoproteota; class Bathyarchaeia; order Bathyarchaeales; family Bathycorpusculaceae; genus Bathycorpusculum. The sequence continues at coordinate 154,458 of CAVXES010000001.1, forward strand.
GTGAATAGAGGTAGAAGAATGACAACAGGAGTGATGCTGTTGTAATTGCAACTACAATTAAGGTTTTGATTATGCGTTTGCTTCGGCGCTTTAGTAATATATAGAACAATGATGCAGCGACTGCGAGGAGCACTACAAAGTAGAGAGCGTTACCTATAGGTGCACCAGGCGTTCCCTCCGGAACAGGCGTCACAGGAGGAATAATTACTGCCTCGCGTTGCAGCGAGAGAATAATTGAGCAGACTAAACCGAAAAGTAAACTAGCCAGAATCGGTAAAAGGTAAACTGCTTCAAATTTGAAGCGGTCTTCTGGCTGTGTTAGCTTCTGAGTTGGCGTCTGCGCCGTCTGAGTTTGCGGTTCAGTCATGTCCTTATCCTACTTGCCGAGTTATCTTTCATAATTGCTGTGGTAGTTGAAATAACCTTTGTTTTCTCCTAAATTTGGTAGGTATCCCCAGTCCGAGGCGCCACAGCATCCAAACCTAACTCAATCTTAGCCCAATTCGCAAATAACTCACAGTTACCCTCTGCACCATGTACAACGAAAACTTTGGGATTGCCACCCAGTTTTTTAAGCGCATCTTTGAGTCTGCTTGCGCCGCAGTGGCTGCTAAAGTCGAAGTGGCGGTACTGCGCTTTTATTTTTCGCACCTTTCCGTCGAGGGTGCAAACGCCTTTCTCCATTAATTCGCGTCCGGGCGTGCCGGGGATTTGGTAGCTGACAAGGTAAACTGCGTTGATTGCTTTTTTGCCCAGTTTGGAGAGGTAAAACGCTGCTGGTCCACCTTTAAGCATGCCTGCTGTGCTGACGATTACGCAGGGGTTTTTTAGCGCTTTGCGTCGGTCTCGCCATCCTTCCACCCAGTCACAGCTGTGCATGGCGTTCATGAAGAGTTTGGGGTCTTTGAGGAATTCTTTGTAGTTCATGATGACTCTGCTGGCTTCGCGTGCCATGCCGTCAAGCACGATGGGGTATTCGAAGTGGTTAGCTGCTAAGATGCATACCATTTCTTGTGCTCTGCCGACGCCGAAGCTGGGGACAAGCACGGTTCCACCTGTTTCCACTACGTCTGTGCAGGCTTCCACAAACTTTTTCTCCAATATTGTACGTTCGGTATGGTCGGAGTCGGCGTATGTGGATTCAATGACGACCGCGTCTAAGTCTCCGTAATCCATTGATGCACCGGATAGCATCTTGCTTTCTTCGGTGTTGAAGTCTCCTGTGTAGAGGAAACGTTTGCCGTCGGCTTCTATGAGGACTTGTGCGCTGCCAGGAGTGTGGCCTGCGTTTACGAGAGTGATTTTCATGTCCCCCAACGTGGTTGTTTGACCGAATTCAAGATGATGGTTGTTTTTCATCATCGTTTTTAGTTCAAGGTACTCAAACGGCAGGTAGTAACTTGAGAGGTGAATAAAGTCCTGAATCAGGAGTTGGGAGAGTTCTAGGTTGAGTTTGTTTGTGAACAGCGGTATATTGTCGTTTATGTAGAATATGGGCAATGCGCCGGAGTGGTCTAAGTGGCTATGGGTAAGGATTAAACCGTCAACCTCTTTAGGCGGAACATGCATCGGGAAACCAGGCGTGTTCTCAAGCATAACACCATAATCAATAATCACTTGGGTCTTAGCTGACTTCACTGTTATTCCTATTCTGCCGACTTCTCTTGCTCCGCCTAAAAATCCAATCTGCAAACAAACCAGTCCTTACATGATATAGGTAACGAATTAAAATGAAGTTTGCTGTTTAAAAAACATATTGAAATCCAAATATTACATCAAACCAGTCAGTAAATCCAGTTGCTCTTTATAACGGACTTCTGTAAAGGTCAAACGGCACGGCTTCAACCGTTTAATTAAAAGCTTATTTGATGGGCTCTCCAAATAGAAGTAGTGACTTTTTTGGTACTCAGCGATAAGCCAAGCAGAACCACTTTTGCCGCGATTTTCTCAGTTGTCTTTCTTGATAACTTCGGCTTCGCAATCGTGGTGCCCTACCTTTTCTTCTACGTTCAAGCCTTAGGCGGCGATACTCTCCTCTACGGGATACTCTTAGCCTCTTACAGCCTCATGTCGTTTGTCTTCACCCCCATAGTGGCAAGACTAAGCGACCGCTACGGCAGAAGAAAAATCATACTAACAGCCTTAGCAGTGTCAAGTTTTGCCTATTTCCTGTTCGGCTCTGCGGAGATGTTATGGCTACTGTTTTTGGGCAGAATGTTATCTGGAACCACCGCCGCTACCGTCCCCGTTGCCCAAGCATATGTCGCCGACGTCACCACAAAAGACCAACGCCTAAAATATATGGGTCTTCTGGGAGCGGCTGCGGGGTTAGCGTTCATTTTTGGGCCAGCCATCGGTGGCACTCTCAGCGGTCTCTTCGGCTACGGCGTGCCCTCTTTTTTGGCGTCTGCGTTGCTGCTTGCCAACTTGATTTCGGCCTATTTCCTTTTGCCAGAACCAGCTGCCTTCAACATAAAACGCACTGTACTGTCTTTTAGGGCGCTTTTGGCAACGATTAAGAACCGTTCGATGGTTTTGCTGTTAGCGATTTATTTTCTGTTTTTTGTGGCTTTTGTTTTTATGCAGTCGGCACTTTCCCCTTGGCTGCAAGCCGTTTTCGGCTTCGGCTCGCTCCAGACGGGGCTGGTTTTCTTTTTTGTTGGCACCATCAGCGTTTTCACTCAGGCAGTGCTTTTGCCGTGGCTGAACAAAAAACTGAGCAGAGCGTCACTTGTGCTCTTAGGAATTGGGTGCTTTGTTGTAAGCATGACCGTTCTGTCCTTGGTTTCTAGTTTGGAGGTTATGTTAATTTTGGCTGCGGTTTCCTCGTTTGGCTTCGGAATACAGATAGCAACTTTCAACACTTTGATTTCGTTAAATTCGTCCGAGTCGGCTCAGGGAGGCACTTTGGGAGTAGCTTGGGCTATTGCGGGTGCGGCTCAAAGTGCGGCACCCGTTTTGGCGGCGGCAGCGTTTGGGTTTGGGGTTTCGATTGGGTTTGTGGGCTTAGTATTTTTGGCCTCTGCTTTGGTTGGGTTAGCGACGATACCGCTGGTTTTGGTGTTCAGAAAAAGGTCAGATTAGTTTTTGCTCTGACAGTAAACTGTATAACACGGTGAGCTCCAACCGTATTGGGGTTTGAAAGTTGAAAAATCGTATGCTGCTCTCTGGAATCATTGTTATTTTACTTGCCACGCCGATTGCTTTGACTCCGATATGTTTGTGTAGCGCCCAGAACGCTGCAATATTTGGGTATAACCAAACAACTTACAGTGGATGTAGCATCGGCGGCGAATACTCATATTACGGCACAAGCTTCGGCTTAAACGGAGACGCCACAATAACTTCGATTTGTTGCAATTTAATCGTCCGCTACAATCCGCAAAAGCCAGATGAAGTCACACATTATAGATATGCAATATACAGAGACAACGGCAACGTCGCAGAATTGGTGGCTCAAACCGAAATCGGAAGCGAAATTCCGCAGGCGGATAATCCATTAGCGAATGACAAGTGGTTGACCTTAAACTTGCCTTCGCCGGTAACGCTGCATGCAGGCTCATACTGGTTAATTACGGTGGATGATAGCCAAAGAGTCGAAATCCACACTGAACAAACCAACCAAAAATATGGAAGCGTTTCCGGCGATTTAGGCAGCATGGATTTTTCATCCAGCCTTGAAACAGGCGACTATAAAGTCAACATGGTTTACGCCATTTATGCCTTAGGAGAGGGCACCGTTTCGGTCGTGAATCCGCCTGGACCAGATTCTTCAAACCCAGGCGCAGCTTTTCTGGCGTTAAGCTGTCAAAACAATGAAGAGGCTTCAGGTAAAGTACGGGTTATTGGTAACTTGGAGGTTTATGGCGGTGGCATTAGCCAAGCCATAGTAGATTTTGCGTACAGAGACAGCAGCAACTATACGTGGCAGCCCTTCACCCAAACAACCACCAAAGCAGACGGCAGCTTCTCAGCAGATTGGACACCACCCTCACCAGGCAGCTATGTCATAAACGCTACCTATTGGGGCAACCAAATGTACCATCCAACCTTCACAGAACTAAACGTACTGGTTACGGCACCTGCATTGAATCAGACGCAGAACGTGTTTTCGGTGGAATCCAACTCTGATGTGACTGATTTAGCATTTAACCATGAACGCCAAGAACTCAGTTTCTCTGTAAGCGGCAAAAATGGAACGGAAGGCTACGTTGACGTATGCATAAGCAAAAACTTAGTGGCGGACCCATTAGCCATACACGCATTCATAGACAATGAAGAAGCTACGCACACCACTTCTGAGCTGGGGGGCTGCTGGATACTGCACTTCACATACCATCACAGCAGCCACAACATCAAATTTGACCTGCAAGGTAATAGTGAAGCTTTGCCGGAGATTCCACAGGAAACGTGGCTAATAAGTGCAGTTATCTTGGGTGCAGTAGTCGCTGTTGCGTTGATTTTAGTTGTTTTGCAGAGAAAACACCGACTATAGTGGAAATTCAATGGTGAATTGCGTACCTTTGCCAATTTGGCTTTCTGCAGCTATTTTGCCATTTAATGCCTCAACTAATTTTTTAACTACTGCTAGGCCGAATCCTTGACCTTTAGCTTTTGTAGTAAAAAGCGGCTTGAAAAGTTTATCTTTTATTTCATCAGGAATGCCTCCGCCTGTGTCCGCGACGGTAATGCAAACTTTATCTTTTTTACAGGTTGCAGTTAGCGTTATTTGTCCGTCTTTAGGCGTAGCTTGTATTGCGTTGGTGGTCAGGTTTGCAAGTATCCTTTTCAGGTAAACCCGGTCAGTCTTTAGTTTCGGAAAACCCGCGTCAATAACAGAGGTAACCCTCAGGTTGTCTGGAATACTCACGGACTCTAAAACGTCTTGAAAAACATTTTCAAGGTCAGTTTCCTGCAGTTGAGGCACAGGTGTCTTCGCAAAGTCCTGCAAGTCTTGCACAATTTTGTTCACATAGAAAAGTTGTTCCTCAATGTAGCAGAGGCTTTCTTTCAATTCTTCTTTAACACATGTATCTGGTAAAGCTGCAATGTTTGTTTTTGCTAAGTAAAGCTCTCCCGTAATTGATTGGAGGGGATTACGGATGTCATGTCCAACCATCCCGGCTGTTTCGCCTATTGCAGCAAGGCGTTCTGAATCTCGAAGTTTTTTAGTTCGTTCTTCAACCAACGCCTCCAACTGTTCAGAGTGCCTTTTTAGCTCTTTTTCATTTTTTTCAAGCCGCTCCAACATTTGACTATTTACTAAGGCGAGCGAAGCAATTTCTCCAAAGGCCATAGCCATTTCAGTGTCGCGTTTAGTGAATTCACTTTTTTTATTTGCTAACCCAATTACCCCAACCGTTCTCTGCTCAATATTTAAAGGGGCAAATAAAACATTTTTTAGGTATACGTGCCCCTGAGGCATAAATTTTTTCCATTCACTTTCACTGAAATTATTTTCAACCGCAACTTCTCCAAAGATATACGCTTGTTCGCGGAGTCCACGAATCGGCATTGGAAGTGAAGGATCAACTGTACACGGAAGATTTCCTGAGTTTAAAAACAGCACTTCATTTTCTTTTCCATCATCGCTTAACAATGCAACATAGCCCGCGGTTGCGCCTAACAGTTCTTTGCAAGCATCAAAAATTGCACGTGCTGAATTTTGAAAATCTTTGTTTTGCAAAACCGATCTCGACGCTTTTAGGAGGGCTGAAATTTCGAATTCACGCAGCCGTGATTTCTGAAGTGAAATAGTGAGTTCTTGTTCCATGTTTCGGCTTTCGGTGATGTCGATGCATGTGCCAACCCATTCAAGGACGCTTCCATCTTTTCCAAGTACGGGGATGCCATGTACTGAGAATAAGCGGTAAACTCCGTCGCTTCGTCTAATTCGGTATTCGACGTCATATCTGCTTTTTGTTTTTATTGCTTGTTTCCAAACTTGTTTTGTATGCTCAAGGTCATCTGGGTGTACTGCATCGGACCAGCCCCAATCTTTAACTTCGTCATATGTTTGTCCAGTGAATTTTCGCCAGGAGGGTATGTCCTCTAGAACTTCGCCGTGTGCATTCGCTACCCATCCTAGCTCGCCTGAAACTTCAACAAAAGACCGATACCGCTTCAAAATTGCGTTTTCGGAAGCAATTGACTTTTTCGATGCATCGTGTTCAGTTGGGCGCGTGAATGTCACATCCAATAACCTTGTTATAGGTTAGTCCAGAGATATGTAACTGCTTCCATTAAAAGTATTGTCAAAATTGAGGGATAAATATTCTGCTGTAAACAAAACTAAAGTATTATAAACGAAAATATTTCGGTATTTTTAATTTAACAACAAAAATAATGCGAGTAGTGAGGATGTTAGCTTTAATTCACGTTTAAATTTTGCAAGAAAGTCATGTTTTAAATGGCAAAACTGTGACCCTAACAAGTTGTGAGCAGATGGGATTGCTATTCAGCTAGGTGAAGAAATCTCGCGCGAACCCACTTTTGGTTAAAGCAAAAAGCGTTACCTCATACCAAGAGTTTGGATGGACTTCTGAGTTAAGGTGCAATCTCTTCCGTTTTGGGCTTAATGGTGTTTGAATAACTATCGCCTCGAACGCTTCAACTACAAACTATGGTAAATATGAAAAGATGACCGGAATCTACTCAGGTGTTTCGAAGAAAGAAAAAGCTTCTATAAGAAAAGGATCGCAGTCAAACAAGATACATCTAAGCTCTCAGCACTCAGTATGGAGTATAAAGTCAGCACCAGTCTGGGGAGTTTTGCGTATTTGTCGAATATCAGAGAAATGGGGCATACTTGGCAGATAGAAGCTAAGCATAGGCTGTAAAAAAACTTAAACTGTAACAAATCTTTTGTTTCTTTAGGCTTTTTGAAGAGGTGAATTCTTTTGAAATGTGGTCTTTGTAAAGGTGAAGTAAAAGAACAATCCAAGATAACAGACGAGGGTAAATGTTCTAACTGTGGTGCCAAACTAGCTATTGCTAAATAAACTAATAGCCCAAATATTGCCCTCATTCTTTTTATTTTTAAAGTAAGCTCCAAAATTAGTTTTTAGAAGAACCTTAAAAGCAGAATGGACCAGTCTGGGTCCAAACTAAGGATTGGTCAAAGATGAAGATTAAATGCAAGATTCCCATGCGAAGTATGCAGTAGAGAAGTATCCATTCAAATATTTTACAACAAAATTGGAACAGCAAAGTATGCTAGGGATCAAGCCCCAGTTTGAGTATCACCAGCAAACTTTGCAAGTACATTGAAACTCATCTTGAAGAAGTTGGTCATTTAGGTCAAAACAGTCAAGGCAGCAATGTTGACATAGTAAAGACAGAATTAAGCCCAGTAAGAGAAATGATGGCGCGGGATGTTAGCTTTACACCCACGTTTAAATTCCACATGGAGAAGTTTCGTTATTGCTAAGTTAAGTATCTTTTCTTCATATAGCTAAGCCGCTGGATTATTTGGATAAGCGATTAGTCAAGTAAATAGAATCGGCGGTTGTTGAGCGGCGGGGTTGGTGCTGGGCTATGACAAGCTTTGGCGTTGACGCCTACAAAGCATCATAGAAAGACTTGGTATCCGAAGGCGTGGCTCTACATAGCGCTTCTGAAGAGGAGAGACATAGCCTATGGCGTTGACTGAACGTGAACGGCAAATTCTGCGGTTGCATAAGGAGGGTTTGAGTGACTACCGAATAGCTAAAAAGTTAAGAATGGAGACGCCCAACGTAACCCGTTCAAGAAAGAACGCTTTAAAGAAGATCGAGCGAGCAAAGGCTGATTTAGAGTTTGTCGATGGGCTCAAATCCCAGCGGTCACGGTAATTTAGCATAAGACTACATTATTTATCAAGAGTACAACGACAGTTTGAATGATGCCTAAGATTCCAAGTACTGGTCAAATCCGTCAACTAAGCATCATACAGATAGTTTGTTGCATCGACCGAAAGTCTGGAAGTTTTTCCTTAACTCAAAGCCGATAGCCGTCATTCATACATCTTTTGGCTAATGATTCTTTTTCTTCATTTTATAACTGAAGAGCGTCACTATCAACAGAATTATCGCTATGGCTGCGATTATCGCAATGAATTTCGTCGGAATTGACTGGTTCACGGAACCAGAAGGCGCTGACGGATTTACAGTTGGGCTTGGCAAAATAGTTCCATATCCGATGGGTATGTATTGCTCATTGGTATTTGCAGCGCTTGAGGTGCCATATTCAACGTATTTTCCTGTCTCATCATAAGAATAAGGCAACGACGTCCCCCCTATCGCATACAAGGTATCATTCAAGATCGCAATACCGAAATTGATTCTTACCGACGGCATGGCTGTGGCTGTCGTCCAATTACCAGTTTTCAGATTATAGACCAGATTGACTGGTGTAGGGGGAGATTTTCCAGATTTCACGCCCATCACATACACCTGTTGAGGTGCATTAATGCCAACAGTTGCACCAATTGCGCCTGCATCTACACCTATTGAGGCATCAACACCTTGAGTTAAATTGTTACTCTCAGGATCATAAACTATGACCTGCTCCACCGATTGAATGCCGCTATAGTATGGGCTATTAAGTGAATAGCCGATATCATGGGTTCCAGTTGCGACGATTTTGTTACCGATAACTGTTGAGTATTCTGGCATAGGCAGGTTGTTTCTTTCTGTCCAAGTATTATTAGTTAGATCGTAAATGTAAATGTCCGGTGGATTAATAACGTATATTTTTCCGTTAACTTCTTGGGCGGAAATATGCATTCCGCCGCCTTTAGGCATAGGTGGCTTGATTGTCCAAGTATCTGTGACTGTATCATAAACCTCAAATGCATTCGAATATATGGCAGTATAGAATCCGCTCTTTTCATCGACAAGTCTCTCGCCAGTTACCCCTCCAAAGCAGTATATTTTGTTTTGATATGCTGCTATAGCGAAGTAGGCTCTTGGTGTAGGCATTGAAGCTTTGTAAACCCAAGTATCTGTAGCAGGATCATATTGCTCATTGGTTCCCACAACATTCTTGAAACCAGATAAAGCACCGCCTATAGAGTAGATTTTGTTGTCCACTGCAATAACGCCTAAGCCGCTCCTTGCCTGCTGCATCGGCGCCTTGGTATTCCAAGAATCCTCTACTGCATTGGTTTGGGCAAGAGTAGGTGCGGTTGCTGTTATGATAATTAGAATAAAAAGTGAGAATAGTTGTTTCTTCATTTTTTCAACCTCACTTAATGCATCCCTCTTAATTAGTTCTTACCAGAAGGATTGATAGTATGCGGTTATTTGCGTGTCAGAGTAGATTTGTCTGTAATCTCCATTGCCAAGACCATCACTGAATCCTACTAGGTACGAGTAGCCAGGGTAGGGCTCTGCCCAGACACTGTGAGAACCTGGACTTACCAATACAGACACTGGCGTTCCATAATATTGGCCATCCACAGTGACACCCGTGAAGAACTGTCCATATTGATCGCATGCATCCACTGTAAGCCAATAATAAGTGCCGATTGCAATGTTGATTGTATTAGACCAGCTGCTCCATTGACCGTTTTCACATTGGGCTTGAACCTTAACTCCGTACGTGCCGCCTGTACTCCATGTATGCGATGCGGAAGCAAATTCACCGTTTGTATTGTAACCGGTCCATGTTTGAGTGCCATCTCCCCAATCAAATAGATAATGGATTCTATGTCCTTGAGAGTCTATTGCTTTTGCATTGAAGGTGTATGAAATACCGGGATCACCTTGTGCTGGACCACTTATATCAGGTCCAATTATCATGTGTGCGGGTGAGAAGTATCTTAGATGTATATCGCCGTTACCGTAAACCGCTAATGTACTAACAGTCCCGGTATAATCTTTCCATCTCCATTGCTGAAGTTCCGCATCCCAGACATACATTGGCCAAACAGCGGTAAATCCTGCACCTTTGAGAGGGCTTGAAGTTAAATCATTGCATTGCCAGCTTTGATAGCACGCCAAGTCTTAGAGCATCATTAACTGAAATGTCATACTCTAAGGCAAAGTAGTAGAAGAAAATAATCCATGTATACCATCGAGGGCCAGTCCAGTATCGTCCATCATAATCTATTTGCTGGTCTAAAGCTGCAGAACCATCAGGAAAGCCTATGTAGCATTGTGGGAACGAATCTGGAAAATTATAGCCATCAGCACTCATCTGAGTTCCTGTTGGATTGAAAGTCACTATACGATGGGTAAAAGCGAAGGGTAAACCGAGTGGATTTCCGCTCGCTGTATAGCCTTCACCTAATCGATAGAGGTTTGCAGATTGGCATGCGTCTATAAATACGAAATGAGCTTTAGCTGCTGAAATTCTGTTGTATATATCAATGTCATACACGCCATGGCTCCAATCAGTCTGTCCAGGGAAAGCACCATATACTGTGCCATAATCATCCTCAAACATGTAGTGCTGTTCGTCCCAAGGTACGGTATATGGAGGTGCTCTACCGGGATAGCCTCCTACGCCATGATCCCAATCGAGGACAGCTATGTGGTCATATGAATTATTCAAGGTTGTAGCCTGAGATAGAATGACATCTTTATTTACGCCCTCATTACTATAGCCGTAATAGCCGTTGTTAGGGGTAAAAAAGTTAGACCCGAGGTATCCTGTAACATACCATTGTCTACTAATCTCAGCATCTGTTTTACGCCAGCTATAGCTAACTGGGCTGTTTGAGGCCCCAGAGCTTTGCGCACCCCAAATTATCCCTGCATTGGTTGCACTAGCACTTTGGACTAATGGCAAGAAGATAATGATTAGCATTGACAAACATAGAGTAATTCCAAAGATTTTTCGAAAACGACGATCAGACGGTTGAATAGTTATTGAGTGCTTCTTAAGAAATATTCCAATGATGAAAAAACTTGAAGCACCGAGAGAAATTGCTATAACCGCTGGCACTCCTGTCAAGTTTGATTGCGTTACATTATCTATATTCGAGCTTGTATCGATACTTTCCAGCCAAGGTCCAGCTAGTTGAGAATATTGTTCCTCCACGAGTCTAATTTCTTTAGTATCGGCCCATATATCAACTTCAATGCCGTAGAGCTCGCCATATACACGATTTAAAACAATGCCAATTTTCCAAACGGGATAGAGCTCTATTGAATCTTTGCTTCGAGCGGTATTTATATCGATAGAGGTATCAAAAGCTAACGTAGTCCATGAAACGCTTCTTTTTTCGTTGAAAATAGCTGGATCTAAAACACCTTCGTCGAGTGTCATTGTCCAATTATGCTGTCTTGCAGCGTCTAAAGCTATTGCTATTGCTTGCTCTTTAGATAAGTTGATGTTAGTGCTGCCGACAGGGTATAAATCCCAGTTATCAATGAATGATTGCAAAAAGCCGTTTTTAAAACTCATTGCAATAGTCTTGGTATATGGAGCTATGGCACCATTGGCGGTATAGAACCATTTGAAAGAGTTTACACCGTTATCATTACTTGTTGATTCTAGGACAGTATTTCCGATTGTTTTAGTTAAGTTTTGTTTATCATTTAGATTGTTTAGAGTATTTTTTAATTCTCCAAAAATCGATTTATTGGTGTTCGCTTGGTAATTAGCGAGAAAATCTTTAGCGCTTTCAATATTATCAACACTTGACAGTGGTTTAGTTAAAATAGGGTTGCCTTCATTTCCAAGCACATATAAAGATTGCAAGCTGCCATTTGTATAAGTGTAAAAAATGCTTAACTTGCTATCCGCAGAAGTTAGGGTATATAAAATACCTTCTTGAAGCTTACCACCCAAAGATGGGGGGCTTAGATTATTTTGTTGACTTTCTACGGAGTATTTAGATAAGTCTAATCCCATTACGTTACCTAAAGCGCCTAATCCTTTCTGTTCAGTGGTTAACTCGGCGGCATGTACGCTTGGAATAACAAACGTATATGCGCTTGAAATTATCAACAGAGAGATAATAATTGTTACTAAAAACTTAGTTTTCGAAGGTATAATCACTTTCATCGCTCCCTCGTTATTAAATTTAGGACAATAATGCTTTATATGATTTTGCAATATTTCGGGTGATCAGTAATAGTGTTCGACAAAAGCGTTTTTTCAGACAGGCATTAGTTTATACCTAAAACCTGTCAGCTGTTGACGATGGTGTAAACGGTGATATGAACTGAAGAGCCAAAAATAAAATTTTCCATGTTCAAGCCTGAGCGGTTCCATTGCACTTTAGCCGTTGTCTTGTTGTCATTTTTGCGATATTATCGTGTTTAGGCTCTCAAGCCATTAAAGCGTAGTATCGCTTTATTTTTGCGATTTAGTGATGTCTCAGGATGGCGTTGGCTGTAAGGATTGCAAGCGTGTTAGGGAGCATGTAGATTAGCTCTTGTCTTTCAAAGTTCTTGAAGTTATGTAGTAAAAGGTAGCCCTTGCTTAACTTCTAAAGCATGAACCTTTTTTCCAAAGCTATAATCAATCTGCGTGGAATTTAAACACTGGACCAATAGGGGTAAAGCATTATTTTTGGCAATAATTTGGGCGTATTTACTAAAAATAGCCACAGAAATAGTCTGAAAATATAAATGGCGCGGGATGTGGGAATTGAACCCACGCGGCCTTTCGACCACAGACTTAGCAGGCCTGCCCCATACCAGGCTTGGGGAATCCCGCACAAAAAATCAGTGCTAAGCCAGTTTCAGCCAATCAATTATGCTAATGTTCAATTAAACCTTTCTGACAATTAAAAGTAGCGGGCATTACCAAACGGTTCTATTGTTGCAGTGGCTAACTTGCTAATTATATTAAAAACCATATAACCCCTGCATTTCCCAAGGAAACAGTTGTTGTATCACGATGTAGTCACAACTTCATAAGAGCACCCATAGACCCCAAAATATCGGGTGAAGAATTATGAAGGTTGCAATAATTGGCAAGGGTAATGTTGGCAGCGCACTTGGTGTGGGCTTAAGCAGGGGCGGACACGAAGTCAAATATGGTCATCGAGACCCTAAGGAGCCAGTGGCTGACGCCGCAAAGTGGGGTGAAGTGGTAATTTTGGCGGTACCGCATGGGAACGCTGATGACGCCAGAGGCGAAGTTAAACCTTACGTGGACGGAAAAACCGTTATAGACGTGATGAACGCCATAGGCACCGACATGGAACTAAATATTAGCTGTACGACGTCGACGGCTGAGGAAACGCAGATGCAGTTACCAAACGCCTACGTTGTGAAGGCTTTTAACACGGTTTTTGCACCCAACCAGAGCACCGCTAAAATCGGCGATCAACAATTAACAGCGTTTATTGCAGGTGACGATATAGGCGCCAAAAGAAAAGTTATGCAACTGACCCGTGACATGGGTTTTGACCCCGTTGACTGCGGACCATTGACGTCGGCGAGGTTTCTTGAGGGAATGGGGAACATGCTGATTAATTTGGCTTTCAAGTACGGTATGGGCAACCACATAGGCTACAAACTGGTTAAAGCATAAACTGGGCGCCCCAAAAAGTAACCGTTTTCCAAGGCGCATAACAGGGTAGAAAACAGGTTTTTTCCGTGAAAGCATGGTTATAGGCTTATCCAACCCCGTTTATAAGAGAAAAGTTTAAGGGTGTAAAACTTGTTTAGGTTCCCCGTATTCTATCTTGAGGGTTCGTGGTTTGAGTACTAAACAACTATTAACAATAGAAGAACGCAAAGCTGAAGTCCTAATTAAACTAAGGAAATACAAGCTTGTTGAGAAAGAAAAGTTTGAAGGCGCATACGCCTACATCATTGATATTCCACAGGACAAAGAACGCGCCATCGTCTGGTGCATCCTTGGCGAGGCCACTGTGGGTATTGCAGCCATGAACACCCTCTATAAAGTGATGAAAGAAAAAGAGCTTGAACGCGCTATCGTAGTCACCGAGGGACGCTACACACACGCAGTGAAACTGGGCGCAAAAAAGAAAAACGTCGAGTTACTGCCGAAATCTTTCCCAGTCTTCAACATCTTTGAGCACGCCTTGGTACCGTTCCATGAGATTCTCAGCGAGAAAGAAAAGAAAGAACTTCTTGCCAGCTTCAAAGTAAAGCCTTATCAGATGCCTCAAATTAGATCAGGCGACCCCGCCGTGAAAGCCATTGGTGCACAACCCGGCGATGTGCTGAAAATTACCCGTAAAAGCACAACTGCTGGCGAACACGTAACTTATCGTTATGTAGTCGAGTAAACCCTTTTACTCTTTTCAATTTTTTTAGTTTTTAAATATTCAAGTTGTTGGTTTTTTATCCTCAGCTAACTCGTCTAAGATAACTATGGCTTCAGCCAGCGGCATCCCCAACCGTTCTGAAAGCTCTGAAGCTGAAATGTCCATTTTAGAGGGCAAAATTGTGTCCCGGGTATAGGCTTTATGAGTAGGATACATGACGGAAGCGTGAACGACTGCTACAAGTAACTTCCAAATTTGCTCTTTACTGACCTCATCAAGGTTCACATCAATTCACCTTTAAATGGGTAATATGTGAGGTGAAATAAAAACAGTAAAGATAAATCTGCCTATCAACTTGCCATAAGGTAGTGACTTATTTTGAAAGCAGCAGTTTACCGTGGACCACAGAACATCAAAATAGAAGACGTCCCCGAACCTGAACTCAAAGGAAACCGCGTCCAAGTTGATTTTTTGGCGGGAAACATCTGTGGAACTGATATGCATTTTTACCGAGGTGACTGGCTATGGATGCGCAAAGGCAGAATCATCGGCCACGACGCCTGCGGGTTCAGAGCCGACACGGGCGAACGGGTGGTTATGGTGCCCATCGTGAACTGTGGACACTGCTACTTCTGCCTCCGAGGGCTACCAACTTATTGCGTCCACGGCAAATTCTACGGGTTAACGCGGGATGGCTTCTTTGCAGAACACAAGACGATGCCGCCTAGGAGCCTCATAACGGTTCCGGACGGCATGAGTGACGACGAGGCAGCTGTGGTGGAGCCCGTGGCTTTGGCGTTGCGAGTGCTCAATAGTCTGAACCCCAACTTAGGCGATTGGGTAACTGTGGTTGGTCAGGGCGCAATTGGGTTGTTAATGACGCAGATAGCCAAACTGAAAGGCTGCAGAGTAATAGCAGTGGACATTGAGGATTACCGTTTGGAACGCGCCCAAAAATATGGTGCAGACCACATCATAAACGCTAAACAAGACGTGCCAAAAGCAGTACGGAAACTAACCAAGAGAGGTTCTGACTTTGTAGTTGAAGCAGCCGGAACACAAACAACAGTTGAGCAGACGCCTTTTTTGGTGCGCAAAGCAGGCAAAGTCGCGCTTATCGGCGAGTCCAAGGGCTACTTGAATTTGGAGGACGCTGACGAAGCACAGTTTTTCACTATGTATATTTCGCCCGTAGAGTATCCTGAAGCGGTTGAGTTGATTGCTCAGAAAAAAGTGGACGTGGCAGGATTAGTGACGCATCGTTTTAAGCTCTACGACATCGAAAAAGCTTTTGAAACAATAACGAATCCGTCGGAGAAGGCGCTTAAAGTCGTTTTAACGCTCTAAGTTTTCTATTTAGGTTCTGACCGCAAAGTATATCTCCTCAGGCATAGTGTAAACCCCAAATTCGCTATATACAAGCGGAGCCTACACCAATGACTATTGAAGCAGTAATATTTGATTTAGACGGAACATTATCCAGCTTTAACTTAGACTACAAAGCCTTACGTGGAGAAGTTAGAGAGTACCTAATGCAAGTAGGTGTTCCAGCGTCACTGCTGAAAGTTAACGAAAGTATCTTTGAGATGATGCAGAAAGTCGAGCTGTATATGAAAAACAACGGCAAATCCGAGCAAGCCTTCAAGGGAGCCCGCCAAAAAAGTTTAGCTCTGGCAGAAAAATATGAGATGGAGGCAGCCTCATCCGCCAACCTCATGCCCGGCACACTTGAAGCACTCAAAGAACTCAAAAAAATGAACCTCAAGTTGGGGGTATGCACTACCAGCAGCGAAGCCGCAGCCACATACATCCTCAAACGTTTCAAAATCATCGATTACTTCCAAGTGATTGTTCCACGCAACATGGTAAAACGGGTTAAGCCTGACACAGAACAGTTTGAGGTGGCGCTTAAAACCTTGGAAGTCCGTGCAGCCAACACAGTCATTGTTGGTGACAGCGCAGTGGACATGCAAAGCGCCAAAGAACTTAAAGCAGTCGCCATTGGATCACCCACAGGATACTCCACGCCTAAACAGCTCATGAACCATGGAGCACACTACCTCATAACCTCGCTTAGTGACTTGCCAATTTTGATAAAAGAGTTAAAGAAAGAAGAGAAAAATTAAGCTGCGGCTACCACGCCGTCAGATTTACAAACCAGTTTCCGCTCCCGAATCAGCCTTTTGAGCACCTCCCCGAAAACGGTTTTTGCTTCATCTCCACCGTGGTTTACGCCGAAGACTTTGGCGGTTTCAACAACCAACGAGTCCTCACTTATGCCTAAGGCGTACTGGGCGACTTTTGTCATGGCTGCCTCGACTTCTTCAGGTGCAATGTACTGTGGTTTTCTTTTAGATTCCGGCAGCCCAGCTATGGGTACGCGAATAGGGGTTTCTTTGAGCCCGATGGGCCAGATGAAGCTGCCTTTGAGGGTAACTTTTTGATCGCGAATGAGGTTGTTCAGTGCATCTCGGACTGCGTGATTAATTTTTGGTGTAATTATTTTTATCCCCCATGTGGCTGCGAGCCGCTCTACCGCGTAGTTGAAGTGGACGGGACCTTCGTCTTGGATAAGTTCGGATAGCATTTTGGTTTGGTTTTCTCGGTTTTCGGGGAAGTGGAACTCGTTTTTCTGTTTTGAATCCACAGTGGTTCTGCCAGTTGTGACTTTGATGTAGGGATTATAGGTTGCTTTGAGAGGGTGGACTTTGTAGGGGACACCGATTTTCTCGATTCCGCCGTAATGGTTCTTCTGAATGTCTGTGGCGGGTGCGGTGACGGTTTTCTGGCTGTCTTTTTCGATTTGCTGAATACTGGCTTGTTCAAGGGCTTCTTTTAGGCGGCGGATTTCGCTGTCGCGCCGTGCAACCCATGCAGGAGCCCAGACGCGGTGGATACGCCAACCCAGCTGCCGAAGCACCTGCTCCCTTAGGCGGTCGCGGTCTCGTGCGCTACTGCTGGATTGATATGTTGCGCCGTCGCATTCGACGCCGAGCAGGAATGTGCCTTTATTGGTGGGGTCCATCACGCCTATATCGATTTTGTATCCACTACAGCCTACTTCGGGGACTACTTCGTAGCCGAGTTTTTTTATTTCTGCTGCCACGTCTTCGTCGAGGGGTGAGTCGAATTGGGCTGAATTGTCTTTCTCGCATTTAAGCCATGCAGTGCCGTGTTCTGCATATTCAAGGTAGGTGCGAAGGGTCTGCACGCCTAAGGCTTTGGTGTCGGAATCAATGTCAGAACCCTTAATCGATGTGATAAGCGCAACTTTTTCTCTAGCACGGGTCACTGCCACGTTTAAGCGTCGCTCCCCTCCGGGTTTGTTTAGGGGACCAAAGTTCATGGTTATCTGCTTGTTCTGGTCGTATCCATAGCCCACGCTAAAGAAGATAACGTCACGTTCATCTCCCTGCACGTTTTCAAGGTTCTTTATGAAGAAACCCTCCAAACGGTCTTCTTTGAAGAAATGCTCAAACTCTGGCTGCTGCTCAAGACGGCGGTCAATGGCTTCCTGCACCGTATCCATCTGCGCAATGCTAAAAGTAACGACACCCAACGTTTTGCGAGGATAGTTTTTGAAGTGTTCAAATACGAGATCGGCGACTTTTTCGGCTTCAACTGGGTTATCACGTTTGCCTCCTCGGTCGTAAACGCCCTCTGGTACGTAAACGAGTTTTACTCCTAAACTTTCCGTGTCCGCTTTAGCTGCGGGGAAAGTAATCATTGTGCCATCGTAGAACTGCTTGTTTGAAAACGCGATTAGCGCTTCGTGTTTGCTACGATAATGCCACTTTAATGTCTTCACTGGCAACCCGATACCGAGGCATTCGTCTAGGATACTGTCGAAGACTTCAACATCCTCATCGCTTAATTCATCCCAATCAACGTCGTCAAGCAAGCTCTTTTGGAAGAACGATGTCGGCGGCAGTTGCTTGTTATCGCCTGCAACCACGACAGTTTTGCCCCGGTAGATGGCGCTTATAGCGTCTTCTGGCACAAGCTGTGATGCTTCGTCAAAGAGGACTACATCGAACTTCATTTCGGGGGGCAGGAACTGGCTTACTGAGATGGGGCTCATCAGTAGGCAGGGTTTGAGTTTGACAAGAAGGTTGGGGATTTTCTGGAATAACATACGGATGGGCATTAGACGGCGTTTCTTAGCAGCCTCTTTGTTCAAGATACCTGCTTCAGCGTCAGCTGCTTGAATAAGAATATCCTGCGGCTTTCTGCCATTGGCGGCGTCAATAACCATGCCGGAGGTGAGATGAATCATATCCTGATCAAGCTTCTTAAAATCCGCAATGAGCTGCTCATGGTTTTCTCTGCGGAATCTGCCAAGTTTTTGGTCTTCATTGTAGAGGTTGTTTATCCATTCTTGGTAAACGCTTTTGCGGAAGACAGGCACCAAATCCGCTGCAGGCAATTTCGCCTCCACCAAACGACCAAAGAAAGGTTCTAAGCTGCGTAGGGTGAAGCGGTTTTTGGTGTCTTTGTAGTCAATCCAAACTTGCAAGTCATCTACTCGGTCACGCAGGTCTTTGATGCGTTCTTCAATAGTTCTGATTTCCAACTCAGTTATGTGTTGGTTTTGGTAGCGCATCTCGGATTCGAAGCGTTTCTCAAAGTCAGCTAAAACCTTAAGCGTCGCATCCCGCTTTTGCCGCAACGCCTCGTTTGATGGAGCGGCTTGTTTGCCCTCGGCTGGGATTTCAGCGTAAGCCTGCGAAACAGGAATATCCTCAAACGCCGCTTGCACTTTTTGACACCATTCCAAAACCGTGACGATGTCTTGCCAGTTAGTCTTTAAGTCCAGGAAGCGCGCGCCAAACTTTTCTTGAAGTTGAGCTTTTTCCCCTACGATTTGGGCTTCTTTTTTGCGAATTTCCTCCGCGTTCTTAAGGTCAAAAATGAGTTGCTTGTAGCTCGAAGGCTCTACTGTAGCCACTGCAAGCGCGCCGCTAGTTATGCCGCACAGGACTATGAGTTGCTTTTCAACTTCGGTTGCCCATTCCTCAAGTATAAGTAAAGAAGTTTCAGTGAGCGATTTGTCGGATTTGGTTAGTTTAGCTGGAAGCAGTGCCTGCATTTCTTCGGCTTGACGCTCCCACTTCTCAACGGAATCTTTGAGTTCTTGACCTAGATTCTTAATCATTGGCGAAGGATTTGCAGACGTCGTAAGCAGCTTGAGCAGTGACTCGGGAATGGTGGTTGCCCAGGAGAGTTTTCTGATTTCCTCCGCAACTGCAAGGGCTTTTTCTGCACCGTTAAAGTCTGTTCGACTCTTGTGGTAATAATGCCCCAGCAGGGTTTGGACGGTTTCGGCTGAATCAGCGATTTTTTTGGCCAACTTGTTAACTTTGCGGGCATCAATTAGGTCTTGGAGAACCTCTTTGGGGACTTTACCATCGTTGGTAACCTGCGCAATGCGTTTTTGGTCGTTACGATATTCGCTGTTGAAGATTTTTATTCCGCTCTGATAGGGACCACTGTACTTGGCAATTAACTCGTCAAGTGGGAGCTGGTAGATACCATCGGTGTAGGTTTGATCTATACGGCTTTTGAGCAAGCCGTGTTCCTGATAAATGGTGCGGGATTTCTCCACAGTTTCCTGCACTTGTTCGAAGTAATTAGCATCAAACCACTGAGGCTCCGGTTTTTCCTCTGAGAAGCACAGAAGCGCCATGCGGGAAAGCTGCCGAAGTTGCGTAATTGTCAGGTCACCGTTGTCAAGCCCCAACGTCGATGCCAAAGCTGTAGAGGTCTCACCCCACTTGCGCACGGTTAACTGCATGTTCTTGACGAACCCAAGGTACACTTCGCGTTTGGATAGAAAATCGGTTTCGTATAGGTCGACTGCTCCGATGGCTTGGCTGGCGTTAGTTACTGCTTGCTGCACCTCGGCGGACTTTGAAAGGGGTAAATCGTACAGTGTAGGACTGTATCGAGCGGCTAACTCGGCGCGGGTGGTAGCTATCCAGAGACTGGTTTCAAGGTACGCTTTCGCCTCAGCCAACAGCTTATCTAATGTGGCACTTGTCAGCCAATACGCTTCGGGCTTAGGGCTCTCGTAAAGCAAGCCACTGACGTTGAGAAGCCATTGGATGCGAGCGAAGGTTTCTGGGGGAAAAACACCGAGTTTAGCTGAGAAATCTTCAGTTTCATACTCGAGTTCACGAATGGTTGCGCCGATGGCATCCAAGGTTGTAAGTAATTCGCTTCTGACTTCAAGGTTATATTTTTCTGCCCTGTAGCCAACCCATGGGAAATCGGGTTCCTCAACAACTTGCCAAACCTTGCTGAGTTGCGAGACGAGTTCTTCGAGTTCCCGCATCTTCTGAGGCGTCAAAGTATCTAAATCCGTTAAACCCACGGGCACAAATGGAACTCGTTCAAGGCTGGAGATTATGCTCAGCACTTCGTAGACACTTCGCTGCATGTACGGGCGCTTGTCATGAAGTGACACGACGTAACCGTTGAGGGCGTCTCTGTACTCGGATAATCTGTCGAACTCGTGAGTGGAGGGCAATTTTCGCGGTATGAGGTTTTCGTCTAAGCTACGTTTAAGCTCAGCCACCACTTCCTGTTTGTTGGCTTTGCTGCTGTGAAGTTCCAAGCAGAAATGCGCCAAACCCACTTCACTTAGCCGCTTATAAACGACTTCAAGGGCAGCCATTTTGTCGCTGACAAATAAAACCGATTTACCGTTGGCGATGCATTCTGCCACAATATTGGCAATTGTTTGGCTTTTACCAGTACCTGGCGGGCCCCGCATGACGAAGCTTTGTCCTCGCAGAGCGTATTCTATGGCGACACGTTGGCTGCTGTCTGCATCGAGCACCTGATAGGTTTTTGAGGGAACCTGAATTCTGTCGACATCTTTCTCTTCAGGTAATCCGTTTACAATTAGGTTGTCTTCCTTGATGCCTGCAATAGCGCGGATGATATGGTGTTGAGTAACTAATTCCGAGTTTGCTTCAAGGTCTTTGTAAATAACCAACTTTTGGAAGCTGAACAAGCCTAAGTCGGTGGACTGCTCAGTTTTCCAGCCCATCTCCTCCACGGCCTTATCCACTTTACTATAGTAATCAGCGAGTTTCTGTTCTTCCCACTCCTCAGGCAAAAGGGGCAAATCGATTTTAAAGTCGTTTTTAAGCTTCGCCACTAACGCCGGGTTCAATACTGCCTCATCTTCAACCGGCGGCAAAGCGATGCTATAGGGGGCACGGATGGTTTCTTTACCCAATTCAAGCGGCACCAAAATCAATGGAGACTGCACCGCTTCCTTAGTTTCTGCATCCACCCAGTTAAGCGTGCCAAAAGCGGCATAGAGTATACGGACGCCGCGTTCACGGTAATCCAGAAGCGAACGGCGCTCAAGCATTTTGAGGCTTCGTTCAAGTTCTTGCTGGGATAGAGTTCCGCTTACGAGTTGGTTTGCGCCAGGCTTTTTTGATTCCTCAACTGAAGCGGCTTTCACGGGTGCTTTTGCGGTTTTAGCTTCTGGTTCAACTTTCTTTTTAGATTTCGTTTTGCCTTTTGTTTTGATGTTCTCGGCTGTTTTTCCAGCTTTTTCTTGTTTAGACGCTTCGGGAGGAGAGTAAAATTCTAAACGGTTCTTTTTAACGACTAGTTGATCGAATATTTTTTGTGAGTCAGGCTGCGTAATTGGGAGGCTTCCGCGTTTTGACTTTTTAAAATAGAGTAGATTATTTTTTCGGGAAAGGTCAATTAGTCTGGATTTCCAGTCTTCGACGCGTTTCATAGGAGTAGAAGCAGGGGGTGCGGGCTCATTTTGTTGGGTCATGAATAGCACATCCACTTAGGGTACAGGTTAGGTTATTGTGCGGTTGGTTCTTTAATACTTGCGGTGGCAAAAAACCAGACTCAACAATCAGCATGCGCAGTTTATGCGGTTTTTTGGTGGCAGTTGATGCGTTAGCTGCGCTCGATTGCATCTTGGATTACGCGGCGCACATTTTCGCAGCCGATTTCCCGCGTTTCAAGCACTTTGAGGGCTAAACCTACCTGTTTTAGGGCGTCTCGGCATTTCTCTGGGTCGCCAAGCGTATCCAGAATTACAGCACCCTTAATTCCAGTATACATTCCCGAAATAGTCGCTTCGTCCACACCCTGCTGCTCCAAGTTCCGCTTCATGTCAGCGAAAAAATCTATCATGCCTGGACCCATAAACATCAAGTTGTGGTCGGGATCAGCCTCATTAGATTTGCCGCCTCCGCCCAACTGACAGTCAATACAGTTAATTGCATCCACCTTAGCGATGCCGTACTCCTCAGCCAGGCGCTTCATTTCTCCATCTATGCCTAAACAGAGGTCACCGTAAACCAAAACAATTTTTCCATTGAACCTTTTCTTGGTGTATTCTAGAACTTTACGCAGATTGTTCTCTAGCTGATTGTAATCTACATGAAAGTTTTTACTGACAAACACCAACTCAGCGTCGAGTTTACCCTGCGTCTTAAGCAGTTCCAGTTCTTTACGTAAAACGCTACAGGCTACGAGGCAGGTTCGGGGTTTCTCGGTCATGACAAGTCTTCCGAAAAGAAGATTAGCAGATAATCAGATATGGTTTTCTCAAAAGTGACGCCTTTGCGGACGCTTGTTCTGTCTGCAGAATTAAACCCTCAAAAACTCAAAGCTTAAATTAAGCAAGCAAGCATTAACACGACTGGTGAGGTCCCGCTTGTGGCTGGAAGTTTTCCTCTCTTCCTGAAAATTGAGGATTTTCTCTCAGCTCTGCGGTTTCCTCACCATACGTGGGTAACGAAAAATGAAAGCCCTCATCGTATGCGTTTCTAAATATTATGGCAACACCAGAAAAGTCGCCCAAGCTGTAGCCACAGTCTTAGACGCCCAAATCGTCGAACCTAAAGACATTAACCAGGAGACTTTGACGGATTTTGATCTTATCGGTTTTGGCTCAGGCATATACTTCGGAAAACACGACCCAATCTTCTTTGAACTTGCAGAGAAAATGAGTATAAATGGCGGAAAAGTATTTATTTTTTCGACCAGAGGCAGAAACAGCTTCTTCGAAGCCAAGTATCACAAACCGCTAAGAGAAGCACTCACAGGAAAAGGCGCCACGGTTGTAGGTGAGTTTAGCTGCCGAGGCTTCTCCGATTACTATAAACTATTCAAGCTGTTTGGTGGTGTAAACAAGGGGCATCCTAACACGAAGGAAATAGAAAAAGCCAGGACCTTTGCGTTGGAACTAAAAAATCAAAAAGTTAACCCAAAAAGGATTAGGGAAGTTTGAAGCAGTACCGTTGCCACTGGGGCCACTGTTGCGATTGGCTACAGGTACCAAAATCCAAGGAGAGTTCCATGCCGATTTTCAGCTGTTCTTGCGTTGCCTGAATCATACCCGGGATTCTCAGGCCGCCTTCAAATTCGACGATGCCCACGGGATATGGTGCGATGGCTTGGAACTGCTGAGGCGCTACGTTGATTACGGTGTAGGTGAGGAGTTTGCCTTTGCCTGAAACCTCAACCCAACTAAACTCCTGCGAATAACAATTGTCGCAGAGTAGTCGTGGTGGCAGGTGGATTTTTCCGCATTTTAGGCACTTGCCAGCCATAAGTTTTCCTGTGTTCAGGAACTTGTAGAACTGCTCAATCGTGAAGGGCTCAATTGTGGTGCTCATTGTTGGTCTCTCCTGTAAATGTGCACAACCGCGGTTGCGCCGCTGCCGCCGATATTGTGTGTTAAGCCGATTTGGGCATCTTTAACTTGACGACGGTCAGCTTGGTCAGTTAGTTGCAAATACATTTCGTATGCTTGCGCGGTGCCTGTTGCGCCGACGGGGTGCCCTTTAGATTTTAATCCGCCGCTGGTATTAACGGGGATGCGCCCGCCAAGAGCGGTTGCGCTGCTGTCTATTAATTTGCCTCCTTCGCCTGGTTTGCAGAATCCGAGGTCTTCGTAGGCGATTAACTCTGCAATTGTGAAACAGTCATGAACTTCCGCTAGGTTTACTTGTTCGGGTTTGACGCCTGCCATTTCGTATGCATCTTTTGAGGCGAGTTTAGTAGATTTGAGCGAGGTTAAGCTATCGCGCTCATAGAGTCCGATGGCGTCGCTTGCTTGCCCACTTCCCACAATGTGCACGGGTTGTTCAGTATATTTTTTGGCGAGTCCAGGCTTAGTTAGTATTATGCAGCTTGCGCCATCAGTAATTAAGCTACAATCGTAGAGTTTGAGCGGCCACGCCACATATTTTGACCCTAATACAGTTTCGAGGGGCACTTCTTTTTGCATGTGTGCTTTTGGGTTGAGGGTGCCGTGGTGGTGGTTTTTGACTGCGACTTTGCCGAATTGCGCTTCGGTTGTGCCGTAAGCGTGCATGTGCGCGGTTGCCATCATGGCGAACAAGCCAGGGAAGGTGATGCCGTGGAACTGCTCAAACGGGTAGTCGGCTGCCATGGCAAGGTATTCGGTGACTTCTGCTGTTGTACGGTGAGTCATCTTCTCAACTCCGCCTACAACGACAACGTCAGCTAATCCTGACAGGACTGCATAGATGCCGGTCCGCAAAGCGGCGCCTGAACTGCCGCAAGCAGCTTCAACTCGGGTTGCAGATATTCCTCGCAAGCCAATCCAATCCGCCATCGTTGCGCCTGTGTGGCCTTGGTGCTCATAGTTTTCGCCCATGTGACCAATGAACATAGCTTTAACGTCTTTTTTAGGGTTAAGATTCGGGCAGCGGCTAAACGCTTCAGCGGCTGCTTGACTGAAAATTTCTCTTCCAAGTAATCCGTCTTGTTTGCCGAATTTGCTCATGCCAGCGCCGATTATGCTGACCAGTGGTTTCCCATTCAACAAGTGTTCCTCTCTTGTAAGTTATACTTTGATGGAGTGGCAGAATAAAAACCATTACAGCAGAATTTACAGGTAACATTTGGATGTTAGCAGTTCTTGGATGACCGGTTGAATCAGAAGTTCACGCTATTTATAGAAGGGTGAATAGGAAGCAGAGAGCAAAAGCAATTAAACGAAGTTTTTTCTCACTTTGCCACGCAGCAAATAGGCGACGAGTATTACACTGTAGACTATTTCTGCCAACGCTGGACCTTTGGGAGTTCCAGGGACAAGGGGTAAATCCAGCAAAGTTGAGGAATCCGCTATAACTACAAAAACTGAAACCAAAATGGTGCCTGCCCACCCCCATTCCCTGCCACGCCAAATACCAAATGCGAAAACTACGACGAGCAAGCCGAACACGAAGGTATAGATGTCATATGCGGCTGTGGCTGGCAACGCAGCAAAGGGCTCGTACGCCAACAGTAGCAAACCTGAGAAGAGGTGAATAGCTCCGATTAGTAACTGCAACCCAGTTAGAATGAGAATACTTAAGCTTCTTCCATTAAACGTAGGAATTTGCAGTGTTTTTGGGCTCATATTGGTCATCTACTCTTAAGAATCATAATGAATTATCTGGTTAATGTTGTTAGGACATTATTGCATTAAGCCATTTTGCGTCACAAACAAATGGCAGCACAATCGACAGCAAAATGGTAACTGCAATTATAGCGACATTGGTTTATCATAATTTCGAGATTTCGAAAAAGTGGCGACAGCTTTTTTGGAAAGAAAGGTCACAGTCATGATGATAACCAAGTAGAAGATAACTATGATTAACCTGCCATGGATTAACACAGCTAAAGGAAAGCTATTGTTTATTTATAGAAGCATTAAGTTTTAAAAGGGTGACAAGTAGAATATCTTTTGCAGATTCAGAGCCTGAGTTGAAATACAAAAATGGGAATTAAACTTTCAAAATCCGATAAAGCGTTCATAGCAGAATTACCAGTTGGACGGTTAGCAACAGCAACAGAGGACTGCGAGCCAGTGGTTCGGCCAATTTGGCCAGTTTTCGATGGAGTATACTTCTACTTTGTCTCCGAACCTGACACTCCGAAGCTGGAACACATTGAATCTAACCCACAGATTTCACTGGTTATTGACGACTACGACCGAAATAACTGGTCGAACTTTAAGGGCATTCGCATTCAGGGGGAAGCAGAAATCATGATGGGCGGCAAAGAATACCAGTACGCTCATGAACTTCTTAAAGAAAAGTTTCCTGAGTACCGAACAGAAGAGGGAGGATGGAAAGAAGGCGATTGCCCAATCGTAAAAATTACGCCTACAAACTTCTATAAGTGGGCTCAGGGTGCCAACTGGAAAAAATAAACCAGTTCAGTCTTATTTTTTTTAAAAAAAACCGCCTTCACAGGTACGTAGGGGTTTCTATTTTTCCAAAAATTTTGGTACAAAAAAGGAAAAGATGATTATTTTTGTCTTCGCTTGCTAAAGACGAGGACAGCCGCAATGACCACAACAACAAAGATAGCTAAAGCGTACAATAAGAGTGGCTGTTCATATGCAGGGTTTGTTTTTCCAGTGAATTCTATTGTTATTCTATGTTGGCTGAAGCTTGTGATGAACCAGACATAGAAATTTTGATTGTCCTCGGTATATCCTTGGTTCTCAGCTATTTCGCCGTCAATGTAAACTGTAGGGGTGGTGCCTTCTGGAACGGTATTTTTAGGTATAGTCATGTTGCTGAACCCGTTTGTTCCACTTGGACCCGTAACATTGAAAGATACTATTGTAGTTTGTTCTGTTTGGTTTGAGTTGATTTGTAGGTTACTTATTTGTGAGGTGGTTATGTTACCGGATATTTCCAAGTTTACTATGGAGCCGTCATCTTTGGTGGCCGGTACAGTTTGGGGTGGCAAAGTGGGAGTGACAGTTGGTGAGGGAATGGATGCTGAGTTTACGGTGAATGCTACGCTTTTGCCTGTGTTTCCATTTTCGTCTGTTGCAGTTATTACATAGGTACCTGCTTCTGGGATTGTTACTGTGCCTATCCACTCGCCGTATTTGAGGTTGCCAGAAGTGGTGGGGGTAATGGTAGTTCCGTTTGCGCTCAAAGTAACTTTGCCATTAAAGTTTGTAGCGATGTTGCCTACACTGTCTCTCGCGTTGACACCTATAGTGAAGGCTGAGCCAGCAGTTGCAGAGCTAGGCACAAAAACCAAGTATCGATTAACATCGCCGGGATTCACCGCTAAAGTGGTAGATGAGCTGTTGCCCTGGTACGCCGATTCTATATAGTAATAGCCAGGCATTCCACCTGTTAAATTTCCGTTAAACGATTCGCCCATAACAGTGTATTCAGCTTCTACTTCCCACCCGTTTCCATATTGGTCGTACGCCATTGTTGTGAACGTTATGGTTTCGTCTGCTTTGATGGTTGGATTCTGCGGGACAATCACTATGTGATCAACTTTGTCGGCATGTGGATTTATTGTGAATTCTGTTGTTGCCGAGGTAGCTTTCGGGGCTGAAACCGTGGTGGTTGGGTTGCCCGCATTAATGTCTTTGAAGTAGAAGTTGCCGACGCTTGAACCTGAGGGGATGGTTATGCTTGTAATCGGGTTTGTGCCTTCGGAATCGCTGTAAAACTTTGCAGTGGAGGAGTTTGAGGAGAGGTTAACGGTGACTCCGGAGGTGATGATACCGAAGTAGTCAATGTATTGCACACTTACCACGGTTGATGTTTGGTTAGCCACTAAGTTTTGATTTGTACCATCTGTGAATGTTAGGTTTGAGATATAGCCGGAACTGTAGGGTAGATAATCAACAACTGCGCCGTCACCAAATAAGTCAAATGGTTCATCAGCAAATCCGTCATGATTAGCGTCTGTTGTGGTTTGGCTTGGACCGGTTCCGTTGGAGAAAGCCCAGTAGTTGCCGCCCACCATGCGTCCGTCACTGTAGATTCTTTCACCTTCCTGCATGGTAGTGTTGAAATGGAATATGTCCCTGTTGAATGGCATAAAACCTTCGGATTCGCTCAACCCAATAGGGTCTACGTAGGCTGAGTCGTTCACAAAGTTGCCGTAAAAGTAGAATTGCTCATTGGCGTAGTCCTCTTCGTCAACATCATAGTTTATGGAGAGGGTGTAGCTGTTGTTCGTGAAAATGTTGTTTGTATAGTACTGTGTGTAGGTGATCTCTTCGTCTGAGAATACGTCCCACATCAGGGCATCTCTGTTGTTTTCGAAGATGTTATCTGTTACTGTGCAGTTAACGCCTGGTAAGCGTATACCACCGCAGAAGTCGTCTAAGTAGGCTCCGTTGCCTTTAATGAGGTTATTTGCTACGGTTGAGTTACTTGCTAATGGGGCATAAACTCCGCAGAGTGAGTTATTTATGATGGCGGACCTTTGAAGAATAAAGTTGCTTTCGAACAACATTGCACCAAAATAGCCAGAACTTAGTGTGCAGTTTGTGATTGTGAGGTTACCCGCGTCTTCAAAGTCAATGCCCATACGATTATTGTCCATAACGGTATTTTCGATTGTGCAGTTGCCCACTTCATAGGCAAGTAATGCCTCTGTGCCATTGTTAATGATAGAGTCTGAGACAGTGAAATTAGCTGACTCTTCGATAATTACACCTAACTCGTTATCTTGGTAGGTACATCCTTGGAGGATAAACTGAGTTGCCTCCTGGAAAAAAGTGCCAAAGATATTGTTACCTACAATACAGTTATCCATGGCTAAGTTAGTTACGTTTGAAAACATCAACCCAAACGAATTGTTTCCAAAGTCAGAGTTAAGGATTTCAAGATTACTTGAGGACGCAACCATTGATCCTAAGGTACTGTTTGTTAACTCGTTACCTGAAAAAGTAAAGTTCTCAATTTGTCCAGCTAAGAAGCCCATTGCGCGGTTATTATTCAGCTGGTTATCGGAAAGAGAGAAGTTCTGTGAGCAGCGTGTTAGGAATCCTGCGGGGTTGTTGTTTATGTTGCAGTTTTTGAATTCAAAATTATTTGAGTAAGTTGCTATTACTCCTGTGAGGGTTCCGTTGAGTATGTTGCAGTTTTCCACTGTAAAATGACTAGAGTTTTTAGCGAACAAATTCACAATCAGGTTGAACGTTAAGTTGCAGTTGAGAACGTCGAAATGGTTGGAGCAATTGGCGAATATACCTGCAGCATTCAAGTTCAAAGTGGAGTCCATCACGGTAAAGTTGTCTGAGCGTGCATGTACTCCGACGTATGCATTTCGAACTTTGAGGTTTTCGAGCAAAACATTTTCGCTGCCATTGTTTATTCTCACGCCGTTGTCACCTTCGCTTCTAGACATGGTGATTAGGTAGTTTTGCCCGTCCACAACGACGTTGCTGACGTTTACTGCTAAAGCGATGCCTGACCCGTTCCAAGCTGAGGCGATGCGGTAGTTACCGCTTTCAGTGATGGTATAGGGCAAGGTTATGTCGGTCCATGTTTCAGCGGTTGCTGGTGCAAATACACCTATGGTAGCGGTTGCTGTTAAGAGAAAGATTAAGGTATAAACAAACGTTTTTTTTAAGGTTAACATTTAGGGATACTCCTTACTGCCCAACAGGGTGCACTGGATGGGTTAATCGCTTGCTTGTTTGGAACCGCAACTATATAAAATGTTACGTAAGCAAATAGGAAAGCACCCGTGGGCAACACTCAAACGTCAATATTCTTATGTTAAATAAGAAAGAAGTACGTACCCAGAACAACAGCGAAACATCAGTGGGTTAACCTAAATAGTATTCTGTATAATATTTTTTGAAAAAAATGCCCAACCTTTCTCCACAAGAGATTTGGGAACTAAACCCCACACAACTCCGAACCTTACTAGACTCGGGACAGCTAAAACCTAAAAGCGGCACCATCCACTTCTACACGCCCAGCTTCACCTACTATAAAATCAAACAGTTCTGCGCATCAGCCAACGTGTTTCCAACAATCTCAGTGACAGGCAGTAGCTGCGCTTTAAACTGCGGGCACTGTGGTGGTGTAGTGCTGAAAACGATGCATCCAGCACCGACACCAAAGGACCTTTTTGAGTTGGGTGTGAAGCTCAAGCAAAACGGAGCGGAAGGCGTGCTTGTCAGCGGTGGATGCATGCCAGATGGTTCAGTGCCCCTTGACAATTTCGTTGAGGTTTTGAGTTGTTTGAAACATGATTTGGGCTTAACAGTCTTTGTTCACACTGGCATAATTGGACCTGAAACAGCTTTTTTGCTGAAAAAAGCGGGTGTTGACGCTGCGTTAATTGATGTAATTGGCTCTCGAGAAACAATTCAGAGAACTTTCAACCTCAAAATCACACCTCAAAGCTATGTGGATTCGCTTAAAGCCCTTGATGAAGCCGAACTTAACTTGGTGCCACATGTGGTGGTGGGTTTAGATAAGGGCAAACTTGGAGGCGAATTAAACGCCCTAAAAATCATCGCCGAGAACTCTAACCCAAAAGCCATCGTAATCATTGCGTTTATGCCCATACACGGCACAGAAATGGAGCATAGTTCGCCACCTAAACCAATCGACATCGCAAAAGTCGCTGCCGCTGCACGCCAAATGTTTCCCAATACGCCGCTAGCGCTGGGTTGTATGCGGCCAAAAGGTAAGCTAAGAGCGGAAACCGACGGACTTGCTATGAAAGCAGGTGTAGATGCAGTTGCTTTTCCTAGCCCAGAAACAGTCGAATACGTCAAAGCCAAAGGATACCCGTCCAAGTTTTCTTGCTTTTGCTGTGCTCAAATGTACCGTGACTTAAGCAAGTAAAGGGTTGCACCAAAGCTTTTAAGTTCAGAAAAACAACAATTCTACAGGGAAATCGATGAGGAAAACCCTTGCAGCCTTAACTTCTGCTTTGTCCGTTTCAGCCTTAACCGCGGCGGTTAGCGCACAGACACCTGAGCCTTCAGGCTCGAATTTAGCAGGCGAAGTAGTCGCCGTGGTTATAATCATTGTAGTCGGCGTGTTCATCGTTTATGCGGGCTATAAAGTTGTCAAGAAATGGACTGGCGGCTCAGGTTAGCCGCTCTGGTTTGCAGTATTTTTACGGAAACCGTTACTGCCCATGCGCCAACCAGTATTGCAGATATTATTTCTGGGATTGCCACGTTTGGAACGTAATACAGCGTGAATTGTAATATCCACGGTATGGCTGCTGCTATGCCGATTAAAACTGAGAAGGCTGCTAAATTACGATTTCGGCCGCGGTAAAAAGCGATGGTTAGAGTGAAAAGTGCAATTGGCGCTAAAGAGAAAAACAGCACCGAGACAATGTAGTGTGTGGGCGAAAAATGCTCGTTGAAAACTCCAATGCAGACCAACGCCGCACACGCACCAGCAAAAAAGACGGAACCAACCCTGCCCGCAACACTTTTTTTGAAGTAGCCATACAAGCCCAATACAGCAAAAATAAAGCCTAAAACACCAGCTGCCACAAGCCCAGAATTAAACACAACCATAGTCACCCCTTCCACAACTCCGAGGTCGCTTAAAGCGTTGGTTGTCCAGCTAAAAGGCGAATAAGACAGAATGGCTGATAAAATACAGGCAAACGCTATGACTGGAGCCGCAATTCCTGTAGCAGCTCCAACTTTTTGAAGTGTAATCATGAATTATCAGTTATGGGTATGTGGCTTGTTCGTTTTAAGAATTTGCGTTTGCGGGTACGAACTGCCTTAGCCGCTTTAGCGACTGCAGTTTTTCTTTCTCACCGATTCGGGAGTCTTCAACGGATTTGCGCAGAACTTCGATAGATTCATCCATGGCTCTGCGGTCAACCGGAAAGGGCACACCGTCTTTGCCGCCGTATGCAAAGCTGAATTTAACCGGATCCTGCCAGCTTGGTTCGTTCCCATACACCAACTCTGCAACCAACGCTAATCCGCGGACGGTTGCTGGTCCAACTCCTTTAACGCTGAGCAGTTCCTCATAGTTACGGGGTTGGAATTCGTAAACTCTGTTAAGTGTGTCCCAATTGGTGTTTCTGGGCATGTAGAGGTGTGTTTGGTTTTGTATCCATGGGTCAGAAGTTTCAGGGAGCCATGTTTGAAGGGAACACTGGTTTTTGGGTCTGCTAACGGATTGGATCAGGCTCACAAGTTTCTTGGGCGGTTCCTTGGCGAGGTCAACGGAAGCTTTGCGAGAGTCTTCGCTGGCCTTGGCAGTCATGTTTAGGGCTTTTTCGCGTCTGACGTCGCAAGCAACGCCGGTTTGGGGTTCTTCAACGAAGCTGCGGGTGCTGTCGCCTAGCCAGTGGTACCGGCGTGCACTGCGGTCAGTGGCGCTTAAGCCCTGCTGAATCACAGCCCACTTACCCTCGTCGGTAACCAAAAACGCGTGGTGATAAAGTTGGTAACCTGCTTGGACGGCGGTATTGTCGACTTTGGCGGTCATGCGACTGTTGTAGGTTAACTCTTCAATTTTTTCTTGTGAGAAGCCCCATTTTTCGCCTACTGCCTCAATGTCGCTGGGGGTTTTTCGGCTGGTTTTACCCTTTCCACCACAAACCACAACGCCTTGCTCGCTGGGTGTCAGGGCTGTTTTCAGGACTCCAGTGACGACTGTGGTTACTCCGCTGCTGTGCCAGTCATACGCCAAAACGCAGCCCAAAGCCTGAAACCAGTGAGGGTCACTGAGACGGGCAAGAAATTTGGCGGTGCCGTATTCGTCGATCATTATATTGGAAATTTCCTTTGCTAATCCACGCATGCGTCCAGTTAGCCATGAGGGTGCTTTTCCGCCGTGAAGAGGCAGAGTTGCTATACCAGTTCGATACATCATTTATCAAGCTGGATTTGGTGCATGTGGATTTATTGATTATTGCATCTTATCCGTCAAAATCCAGAGGCATAAGTGAGCGCCTTTGGCTTGTGGAATATAAACGGTTTTTGGCTGTGCACCCGTCGTCATTTAGTTTGCGAAAAGTAATGTATCTTTCTAAGGTAGCTAACAAGGCAAATTAAAAACAGAGGGAAAAAATTCTGTTAGGTGTGGTCGTGTTTAGTTAGATCTTCGGTTTTCTTGGTAAAGAAGTGCCGCACGACAAATTTGCGGGCTTCTTCAGCGAAGATCACCGCCAAAGCTAAGAGCAGCAGATAGAGCCAATCGTTCAAGCCAAGGCCAGTGGTTCCAAAGACTTCCTGCATCAAAGGCACATATACCAGCACCGCCAATACGCTGAGCTGGGCGATCATACCCCAAACTATCCATTTGTTCTTGCCTAAGCTTGTTTTGAAGATAGATTGCTTGCTGGTTCTGCACGCCAACACGTTACCTGCCTGCGCAACAACGATACCTGCAAACGTCATAGTTACGCCTTTTGTGTAGGCTCCACTCGTATAGAAGACGCTATCGGGGGTCAGGGGCATGCCGAAGGTCCAGCCGCCTGCCATCCACGTGCTCAAGCACCCATACAAAGCGCCAATGGCTATGATGGCACCGATATAGAAGGAACGCCCGAACACTCTGCCAGTGAAGAGACGTTCTTTGATGCTTCGAGGAGGCTCCTGCATTATGCCTGCTTCAGGAGGTTCACGGCTCAAAGCCAACGACGGGATAACGTCGATTGCTAAGTCGATAACTAAGACCTGCACTACCAGCAACGGCAGAGGAAACGCCCATATGCTGGTTGAGAGCACTGCGAAGAGCACATATGG
This sequence comes from uncultured archaeon, assembly GCA_963760925.1. GTDB lineage: Archaea > Thermoproteota > Bathyarchaeia > Bathyarchaeales > Bathycorpusculaceae > Bathycorpusculum. Next base: position 188,165 of record CAVXES010000001.1, read on the forward strand.
GATGAGTTCTGCCCAGTTGTGAGCAAACACGTAAACAATGAATTTGCGGATGTTTTCATATATTGCGCGTCCTGACTCGACAGCTTTGACTATACTGGCGAAGCTGTCGTTTAGCAAAACTATGTCTGCGGCTTCACGGGCTACGTCAGTGCCTGAGGAGCCCATGGCAACGCCGATGTCGGCTTCCTTAAGCGAGGGGGCGTCGTTGGCGCCGTCACCTGTAACCGCAACGATTTCGCCGCTCTTTTTGAGGACTGAGACTATGCGGAGTTTCTGTTCAGGTGAAACACGTGCGAAGATTACGTCGCCTTTCTTTACTTCGTCAACTATGGCTTGGTCGTTTAGCCGTTCGAGGTCTTCACCTCTGATTACTCGGCTGCCTTCTCCGCCGACTATGCCAACTTCTTTTGCGATAACCTGCGCTGTTGGACCATAGTCGCCTGTGATTATGACTGTTTTGATTCCCGCCTGTTTAGCTTCTTGAACTGCATCTTTGACTTCCATGCGGGGTGGGTCACGCATGCCTGCTAGACCTACAAAGATAAGATCCTTTTCTGGGTCGTCATCTTTTGAATACTGGGTTTTTGGTATTTCTTTGTATGCCATTGCGATGACGCGTAAACCTTCGTTGGCGAATTCATGTATGCGTGCTTCTACAGAATCAAAGTTTTCTTTTGTCATTTCCTCGCTTTTGCCGTTGATGTAAATACGGTTGCAGAGGTCAAGAAGGATTCTTGGAGCTCCTTTGGTATAAATCAATACGTTGTGGTCAACTTCGTGTATGGTACTCATACGTTTGCGTTCATAACTAAAAGGCAATATGTGAACGGTTGGTTTTTCTTCGTCTAATTCGTCAATCACTTGTCCCCATTTGAGCGCTGCAACGTATAGTGCACCGTCTGTCGGGTCACCGATGACGCTCCAGTTTTTATTTTCCGCTGAAGGTGGGTCAACTTTGGCGCCGTTACATAATGAAGCAATTTCGAGAAGTTTATCCAAAGAGTGAGTATCTTTTTCTTCAAGGGGCTGACCGTTTATGGTGAAGTCGCCTACTGGCATGTAGCCTAAGCCGGAGACTTCGACAACTCTATCTTTGAACCAGAGTTTGTTAACGGTCATTTCACCCTTAGTGATTGTGCCGGTCTTGTCGGTACAAATTACGGTTACGCTACCTAAAGTTTGCACTGCAGAGAGCCGTTTAACCAACACGTTCTGCTTTACCATCTTAAGCACGTTGATAGCTAAAGCGCTTGAAACAGTGACTTGCAAGCCTTCAGGGACACATGCAACCATAACTCCAATCATGAATAGGAAGCTGGTCGAAGGAGGCACGTGTAGGAATAGGAAGCTGGCAGTGAAGAAGACAACGCCAACTATGACTGCTATGACGAAATCGGATTTTGCCATGGAACCAATTTCTTTCTGAAGTGGACTGTCTTCGGCTTGGATGGTCTGGGTTAGGCTGGCAATTCTGCCGAACTGGGTACCCATACCTGTGGTGTATGCAACTGCTTTACCCTGCCCCTTCGCAACGCTGGTGCTCATGAAAACCAAGTTGGGGGCGTAGAGGTAGGCTTTCTCAACAGTTTTTACGGTTTCAGCGACTCTGGGCTGAGGCTCAGATTCGCCTGTGAGCGGTACGTTGTTAGTCCATAAATCAAATGCCTCGATTAAGCGAGCGTCCGCTGGAACACGGTCACCTTCCTCGAGTTCAATTATGTCTCCAGGAACGATTTCGCTCACAGAGATTTTTGTAAGCTCGCCGTTGCGGATAACTTTGGCATATTCAGGCATCCAGCTCTTAAGCGTCGCCATGGCTTTTTCAGCGCGCGATTCCTGAAACATGCTGACAAAAATGTTAACGAACACAACGGCTAAGATGATGAAGCCCAGTTGGGGGCTATCGCTTAGGAATGAGAGTATTGCTGCGAAAATCAACAGTATACCGAATAAGTCGCGGAGGTGCCGAATGAATTTTGTTATCCATGGGAGTTGTCTGCGCTCGGAGAGTTTGTTGTAACCGTATTTTTTGAGGCGCAGCTTAGCCTCCTCGTTAGTTAATCCGTCAGGTGAAGTTTGTAGGTCCTCGAAAACCGACTCAACGGGCATAGAAGCAGCTTTTTCCAAACTTAATTCGCCAAACCCTAGAGAAACCTCTTACCTAAAACCCCAGTAATAGATGATTACGACTAATGAATAAGTCTTGCCCGCTTAAATGGTGCTTGAGAGCTGAAAGGTTTTGAAAATGCATTGGTATCCTCAGCGTTTCCTGCGTCACTTTTTAAGGGTTATTTCTGGCTTATTATTCGATGTTGCATTTAAAGTAATCGGATGGGAAGCAAGTTTTAATAGCCCTAAGGCTGAAGCATAAAATGAATTATCTGCAATGAGACTCTGGTTCATTTTGAGTACTATACCCCTTTCAGGTGCTTTATTTTTGGTTATAAGAAAAACAGAGCGCTTTTATTCCTTTTTGCGAAGTCTTCTTAACTGGTTTTGCAAAGTCCAGACAACCGCTTCATAGCTTAACAGACGAGGTGTAACTCCAAAAAAGGCAGCTTTTGGGCAAATTGACTTTGGATTGGGAGTTTTGAAGCTGTATTTTAGGGAGGTTTTATCTCTATTGTTTCAAAAGAAACATGCCATAAAGTTAATAGGCTACAAACTCAATTTCCCTGTAGCTTACCAATTTAAGAGATTAGAAGTAATGCTTCAAATAATCAAAAGTCAAGCATTTCAAGGTAATAATTCATACAAAATGGAGAAAAAATAGTTATGGCGCGATATAGACAAACAGAAGAAATCGTTAAACTGATGGATAACCCGACTATTATCCGCAACACCAGCATCATCGCCCACGTTGACCACGGCAAAACCACTCTTTCAGACAGCTTATTGGCACACGCAGGAATCATCAGCACCCAGACGGCAGGACAGAAACTATTCTTGGACAGCTGGGACCTAGAGCAGAAACGTCAAATGACCGTTTTTGCCTCAAACGTTAGCTTAGTCCACACCTACAACAACCAAGACTACCTTATCAACCTCATCGATACACCAGGCCACATTGACTTCTCAGGCGCAGTCACCAGAAGCCTAAGAGCAGTCGACGGAGCACTCGTCGTTGTCGATGCAGTTGAAGGACCAATGACCCAAACCGAAACCGTTCTTATGCAAGCACTACGTGAACGAGTCAAGCCACTCTTATTCATCAACAAAGTTGACCGATTAATCAAAGAAATCAAGTTGACCCCAGCGGAGATTCAGAAGAAATTTGCAAAGATTCTCCTAAGAGTCAACACATTAATTGAGAAGTATGCTCCACCAGAACACAAAAAGGACTGGCAAGTTAAAATCGAAGACAGCCGCGTAGCCTTCGGTTCAGCCCTTCACAAATGGGGCTTAAACCTTGACCACATGAAACTAAAGAAAGTCAGCTTCCAAGACATCATCGACGCATACAGCGGCGATCCAACTGATGTCGGCAGAAAAGTCGACGAACTCAGCAAGAAAGCACCATTACCAGAACCAATCCTTGACATGTTCTGCATTCACCTTCCAAATCCATTTGAAGCTCAACCTTACCGCCAACCACAGATTTGGCCAGGCGACCCAAAAAGCGCAGTCGGCGTCGGCATGGCAAAAGTCGACCCCAACGCACCCTTGCTTATGTGTATATCCACCATTGAAGTGGACCCCCACAGCGGCACAGTCGCCATCGGCAGAATCTTCAGTGGCGCAGTTACCAAAGGCAAAGATGTCCAACTAGTCAGCGCAAACCAGAAAGGCACAATCCAACAAGTCTTCATGAGTATGGCAACCGACCGAGTGTTTGTTGACCGTGTCCCAGCAGGGAACATCGGCGCAATCTCAGGTTTACCACTACACGTGGGAGAGACAGTAGGCGAAGCAGGCATAGAAGTCCACAGTTTCGAAGGTCTACAATACGTTTCTGACCCTGTCGTCACCGTAGCAGTGGAACCCGAGGACGTCAAAGACTTACCGCTCTTCGACAAAGTTATGCACAAACTCACCACCGAGGACCCTAACTTACACTTCACTATGAACAAAGAAAGCGGCGAATTCCTACTCAGCGGTATGGGTGAACTTCACCTTGAAATTACCGCTTACCGAATGCAGGAGTCAGGCCTCAAAGTTAAACTAAGCAAGCCCATTGTCATCTTTAGAGAAACCATCAGCCACGATTATAAGGGTCCAGCAGTCATGGGTAAAAGCCCTAACAAACATAATAAACTCTGGATAACCATCGAAAAACTTAGCGACGAAGTCATTGAAGCTATCAAAGCAGAGAAAATAACGGACATGCAAAGCAAAGACGAACGCACAAAGATTCTCAGAGGTCTAGGTTGGGAAGCAGACGACGCCAAAGGCGCAGTTGCAGTTGAAGAGAACAACATTCTCTGTAACCGTATTCGTGGACGCCAATACGTAGAAGAAATCATCGACCACATAAAAAGCGGCTTCAGAGAAGCAGTCCACACTTCACCACTCGCAAAAGAGCCAGCATACGGCCTCAAAATCAACCTCGAAGATATTACCCTCCACGAAGACCCAGTCCACCGCGGACCTGCACAAGCCATCCCAATGACTTGGAGACCAATCTACTGCACAATCCTGCTCAGCGACCCCAAGCTGCTTGAACCCATCATGAGTTTTGAATGCAAAGTTCCAAGCGAATTCGTCAGCTCAGTCATCACCCTGCTAAACAAACGCAGAGGCAAAATCCTCGACATGCCCTCAGATGAAGACATGATCACCGTTAAAGCAGAAATGCCGGTATCCGAATCCTTCGGTATCGCAGACGAACTCCGCAGCAGCACACAAGGCAGAGCTTTCTGGGCAACGCAGTTCAGCAGATGGGCATACGTTCCAGAACAGATGCAGGCTGACACTATCAAAAAGATTCGCGAGCGCAGAGGCCTCTCACCAATTCCGCCAAAGCCAGAAGAATACTTCGAGAACGAGTAATCCAACTCTTTTCTTTTCCCCAATATTTTCATTTTTTATATTTTTTTCACGAACAATTTCTGCAAAACATTTTCACATGAAACAGCCTTAGAACCGATACTACAGGGTATTGAAAAAATCTGGGTACACTTCTTTATTGCAATTGGCATGCGGCGCATTATCTCCATTTTATGATGGAGCGAATCTTTAGTGAAGCCATTGCTCGAGGTCAACTTTCAATTCCCGTTACTTAAGATTTTCCGCAACCATTCAGGGCGTGGTTGCAACATAACTGCAAAAACCCACTTTTTTCTGACGCGGTTTTTTGTTTCGTGAAGTTGAGGGCGTTTAAAGTTCCTCGTCCCGAGCGTTATGTTGAGGTGACTGTTTAGTAGTAGTTGAACAGTAAAAAAATGTTTGTTCAACTTCCTAAGTCCTCAAAGCTAAAAATGGGTTTCATTCAGAAGTAATAGTCTTGTTTTTGAAACTTTTTCCAACTACCACAAGTTTTACAGACCTTGAATGAAAATGTGGTCGGTTTACATATTGAGAGATAACCGTAGATGCAGAACCCCCTACAAGTTGATAATGACCACTCCAATTTAGACTGGTTATCATCAAGTACAATTCAATAAAGAACAAAAAACCCGTAGGGAAAAAAAAGAATTCTTTTTTTCCTGGTCATTAGTGGTCTTTTAAGCAAAAATTAGGGCTACAAACAGCTCTTTCAAAGTATAGGGAATTTAGCTATTTCTTTATTTGTATCAGCTTGTCTCTTACTGATTCGGCTACGAATTCGCCTCTGGAACAATACTTTAAGAGCTTCTTTTCTAAGATTTGTCTACTTCGCCTGATAGTTCTACGGGTAATTTTACGTTGATGTAGCTTTTTGGCAAGGGTATCTTCTTTATGGTAACTAACCGCAAAACCTGATGTTCATTTAGGGTATGATTACATACATTTTGGCTCGACCTATTGTTCTTGAGCTTTTTACTTTCCTTGCTTTCTCTAAGCCGAATAAGTACTTGGAGACAGTATTTCTGTGCAAACCTGTTTCTGTAGCGACTTCTTCAATTGAGAAATCCTTCGGATATTGTTTTTGAAGAAAATTTAGAATTAACTGTTCAGGATCTTGGCTCATCAGGTGCACTGATGAACACTGTTGTTAAACAAGGCATATATACTTGGTTATATATTAATGTTGTGCATCATTAAACAACAATTATGCACAGTGAGTGAAATGACTGCAGAAGTGAAACCCAAGCGAACGTCTCTATCTAAGGGACAAGTATCGCCAATCATGGGTGGGGTTGGTTTGGTGGGGGTGGATGTTTTGGTGGGTTTGGGTTTGTCTGGGCGGCAGGCGCGGGTGTATTTGGCGGCGCTAAAGTTGGGTGGTGGGAGGGTTCAGGCGATTGCAGATTTATCTTTAGTTAGCCGCCAAGAAATTTACCGCTTAATCGGTGGTCTTCAAGAGATGGGGCTTATGCGCAAGCACCTTACTAATCCTACTACTTACACTACAGCCCCATTTGAGGAAGTTGCTGATTTGCTGTTACAGCAAAAAACAAATCAGCTAAACAGCCTATCACAACAAGTTAACCTTCTAAAATTAAAGCTCAATAGGGATACTCGTTGCGCCGTTGCGGTTGATTTGAAGCCCTGTTTTGGAACAATCTTCGAATCTGACCGCGGCAAAAAGTACCTCCAAGCCCTAAAGGGAGCCAACAAATCCGTGGAGGCAGTTGTTAGTTGGAGAAGATTTAAACAAATAAATATTCATTGCCAAAATCAACTTCAAAACGCCTTAAAAAATGATGCAGCCTTGAAGATTGTTACGGAGAAGCCTTTGAATCATCATTTGCCTAAATGGATCAAACCCTCACTTGCAAAATACGCTAATTTTTCGTTTAAACTTCTGCAGGCAACGCCTAGTGTGGCAGTTAGCATTTTTGATCAAAACACAGCCGACATAGCCTTTGACCCAAACAGCAGCTTAACCAAAGGACCCGACCTCTGGACCACAACCCCCTCAATCACAGCCCTTTGCCAAGAATACTTCAACGCCATATGGACTCAGGCAATAAACTATCGATACTAACATTTTCTGCATCTCATTTTGTTCTTTGCAGGTCAAAGCCCTAGTTACATCTCAAAAAATAGCAAATACCCACAACCAAAACACGGAACGAGCAACCCAACCCTGCATCCCAATGCTCCCCATGGATTCTCTCATTAACAATTACTCTTATCACTATACTTTACTTCTTGCCAAAACCCACACAAAGAAACAAAAGACAAAAAAATTTTCATCCTAAGAGAAATGGCGTTGTTACACCACCTCCTTCACCGTTGTACACAAAGAAAAACCGAAACGAAACTAAGAATTCAACGATTTTCTGGGTCGGCACTTCCGAAATTCATTATAAGGTGAATGCTGTGAATCTTACAAAGCTACATTAGAAAGAGACTCAAAGCAGCCGAATCAGAAAAGCATGAAAAAGTGGCCGGGGTGATGTAGCTCCGTCATCGATGGCGATATCTCCATTTTTTAATATTCTCTCCGTTTTTCCCTTTTCCTCTTTTAAGCTCATCTTTAAGACGCTGTTTTCTTGAGCGGCAACTCTGGCTCTATTTCGTTCGCCGTCGAAATCGTAAACAGAATAGAACAAAAGATGTGCTGCCCACCCAAACTTGACTTGGAGAAGAAAGTGGACCTCTTCATACTTGTGAGGTCTCATCCAACCGTCTAGCTGAGGAGTCGCTGTAGTATTTTCAGCTCCTCTTTGGCGTTGACGTTAGCTACAAATACATATAACGCCTCTATGGCGACCCAGAAGTCAAGCTGGCGCTTCATAACCTGTTTGTTTTGCTCCTCAAAGAGGAGGGCGTCAGCGGCGATTATGCGGAGGGATGGAACAGGCTACTCAGTTAGCGTTGAAAATCACTACCGAACCAACCCTAACAAGTATGGGAAAAAGTTCGTTCATTTCTTCTCGCTGATTGATCTGGCGACCGGGATGTATGTTGGCTGCGGTGTTTATAGACTCTTTGAGTGGGATGCTTTTTCTAAAGCAATCGCTATGCTCAGACGCATTGGAGCAGTCGTCAAGTCTCTTCGCTTAGACAGCACTTTAGCACCAGAAAATCGTCAGGCTGTTTGATAGATTAGTTTCTTTGTTTTGATTCCTAAAAAATATCGCTCGGATCGGCGCTGGGGCTGATTTTCTGACTAGGATTATGGCTTCTCCGGTTGATTTTCTATCAGAGTATTTCTACAAGAACCTCTTTGAGAGTGGTTTTTCAGCTGACAAAGGTAGATTTGGCAGTTTAGTCAGGCAGCAAAGAGAAGACAGGCAACAGACTGCGCTCTTCTCAAACGCCTATTCCATATATCTATGCGATTCGAACTAATCCAAAATAGTTCCCAAGGCCTGACTTCTGCAAGATTATATAAGAGTGTAATTCTGAGTCTCATATAAGGTCATTACAATGCAGAGCTACAAGTATCTAATTGCAATAATAGTCATAGTCTGGCTACTTGCAATTCTTCTAATAGAAGAGCCAGCGTTGTTTACTTTAGCTTCAACTAACGAGGTGAAAGAGGATTGGCCAATGTTTCGCCATGACACTTCTCACTCGGGTGCAACAACAAGTGTTGGACCAACAAAAGCCATCGAACTATGGAGATTTAGTGAAGGCCATTTTGATGGTTATTTTCTAGGTTCATCTGCCGCTGTGGCAAACGGCATAGTCTATATAGGTTCAAATTTTAATCAGATTGAAAAAAGAGGGGGGAATATTTATGCCTTGAATGCTTACAGTGGAGAAAAAATATGGAATTACTCAACAGAGCAGGCCATTTATTCTTCTCCTGCTGCATCAGAAAATAAAGTATTTATCGGCTCAGCGGATGGCAATGTTTATGCATTTGATGCCTTGACCGGTGCTAAGATATGGAATTTCTCAACTGGAGGGCAGGTAAATTCTTCTCCTGTAGTAACTAATGGAATGGTATACATAGGTTCATTTGATGGATTTGTTTATGCTTTAAACAGTTCTACAGGCAGCATAATATGGAAATACGAAACGAATAATCGAATAGCTTCTTCGCCTGCAACTAGCGAGGGCACAATTTATATCGGTTCTGAAGACTTCAACCTTTATGCCATTGATGCCGCAACTGGTTCTAAAAAATGGAACTATACAATGGGGGGGCCAATTGATTCTTCACCCGCAATTGTCAATGGTGCAGTATATGTCGGGTCAAACTGGGGTGCGTTCGATAATGTTTGTGCAATAAATGCCTCGACGGGCAATAAAATCTGGAGTTTTAAGACGTTTAATGGAGCAGAAAAAGGCGTGACTGGATCCCCAGCAGTCGCAGACGGCGTAGTTTACATAGGGTCACAAGGCGGCGGATTGTATGCTCTAAATGCTTCTACAGGCACTCAAAAATGGAATAAAGAGGACTTTTTTATTGTATATTCTTCTCCGTCAGTCGCTAATGGTCTTGTCTATATAAACTCTCAAGCGCTCAATTGCTCTTCAGGTGTTACAGTATGGGCCTTCAATACGAATAACACTATAAACGCCTCTCCTGCAGTAAGTAATGGTGTTGTTTATATTGCCTCACAAGACGGGAACCTCTATGCAATAGGTGAATTAACGAATGAACGTTCGGTACCTATCGTTCAAGCGATATGGATAGTCATCATAGTTTCAGCAGTTATTATCATAATCACAAGTGTCATAGTATTTTATCGAAAAAATCGGCGCTCATTCAACAAAACATCTTAAATTTTACCCATAGAAGTGTGCACAATTAATTTTCTATCTTTAAATGCTAAGTTATCTGTTGAGCAGGACTGGGCTGATACACTTAAACACTATTGATTTGGTGTCTTCACACCTGAGATACCAGCAACCGTCTACTTACAGTGTCAGGCCCAGTACTTGCTCACCGACTTCAAAGCTGTCTTGTCCTTCAACGATAGCTTCTATAGCGTTTGCATCCATACTGATAAGTCCCGCCATAACCATCGACGTCTTCTTAACTAACCCTCTTGACCAAAGCCAGCATTCACCCAAAACATTGTCTTTCACATGGCCATTAAACTGCTCAGCAACATAGAGTTTTGTCTTCAACAGCCCGATATGCCTGATTCTCTTACGTTTGCCCCTTCGAGAGTTACAAGCGATGACAGGCTCCGCATCAATAGCATCAACAGCTCTAAAGTTCCTCTTGGAATAGTAGGCAGCATCAGCTAAAACATAATCAGCCTCCAAATCCTCAATCAGTTTTGGAAGAAATGGTTCATCATAGCGGTTACCTGACGAAACAAGTGCCCTCAACGGCAATCCAAGCTGGTTTACGGTTGCATGAAGCTTGAAGCCTCTGAACTTTCCCCTGCTTGTATGTCCCCATGCGGGTTCCATATCGTAGAGGATCAACTAGCGGTTGAATCTACAACTGGGATTGTTGTTGGTATGGCGAGTTGACGTATGTTTGCTATCTTGATGAAAGTCTCTTCTATGATGTTGAGGAGCGTCTACACCATCGACCAACGGTAGTTCTGTCTGGTACAGTTTTAAATTCAAGCGTTTTAGCTATCCAAGGGCGCTTTTTTAGGTGCTCAACTACTCACGTATCGTTGCCTAATCCTTTGAGTCTTGCGTAGACTGGAATTCTGAGTGCTTTGACTCTTCCATAACCAGAGGTCCTCTTCTTTTAGGTTCAGCTGGTACTATCGCTTTATTGACGAAAAGCCTGACAACCTCACAGGTCTCCATAAAGACAAAAAGGCACTAACTAGATTTAAAATCATGCATATTTTATGAAAAATCGTTTTCAGAAATATATCGTTTTCGATAACTATCGGCCCATACTGGTATATTGTAGAGCTGTTTAAAATGAAAAAAGAAATGAAACCAAAAGTTGGTCTTGTAAGGCCAAAACTTTCATTTTTGATGAAAGCACGGAATTTACCCGAACTTCTTCAAATTTCTGAGGTGAAATTTTTATGGTAACCGTACTGGATGACGGAAAAACCGATTTCAACTGTTGGCCAAGTTCTCCATCGCAATCATATGGAAATAAAGGAGTTACGATCTGGGGTCCACTAACAAATGAAATAACTCTAACGCATAATGGTGGCACTTGGACCGGACATTTTGTCCCTACACGACCACAGGGTTTTGTAGGTACTACCGACGCCAATCTAACTTTTGAAATCCATACAGAAGATACTTCTAACTCTTATGAGGTGGGACCAATAGATTGGGAATTCACCACCAATCGATACATTGGAGAAACGCTTTACGCTCTTTCAAGCGGAGTAAATCATGGTCACCACAGTAAAATCGGCGGCCATGATGCAACAGAAACTCATGACATATGGCAATCTCGCGACCTTAATGTCACCGTTAATAGCGAACATCCTCGAATTTTTAATGAAAGTGGTCAAAACACCATTACATTCACCAATAATGATCCACAAGTGGACGTCTATATTCGAGGATTACAAATAGTGAGAGGATATGATATGACGGCTCTAGGCTCTTCAGGCGCCTCCGAGATTCCACAGGCAGCCGGGTCGGATTCTTTAGGAAGCACCCGACAGGATTTTCCATGTAATTATGGAAAGTGCGGGGGAAGAAGCTTTACAACTTATGCTCCCGCTAATAATAATGGTCCAAAGCTTGTTCCAGGCGTCACTTACACTTGGGAGTGGACAAACCCCAACGCTACATTCAATGGCAATGATACGTACATCGGTCGTTGGCACACGTTATTTAACTTTAACAATATTGCCCTCTGCAACGATGACGGCGAAGTATTTGACGACCCTAACGATCAAGATTTTCAGAGAGCTTCCACAAACGATATAGAGATTAGTCTATCACTTGACAATGAACACTGGGCGCGATTTTATCACTGCAAAAGCAACTATCACATGGCACACGGTGTTGATCTGGCTACTCATTCAATTCTCAAAAATTATTATGATGATAGCCCTAATGGTGGAAATACTTTATACTTCAAGATAACTAACAATCCCGGTATTAATCTTAAGCTTATGGATGGCATCGGTCTTGTTAATCTCTACCGCTTCTATAAGACGAATGGTTGTTGTGAGTCACTATGTCAGGGCTGTCTTGGTTGTGAATCTTGCTACTTTGGAGAAAATTGCCCGATATGTGTTGGCTTCTGCTTAACATGCGTTACACCATGCGAATTATGTGAATCAGGATACGACTGGAATGAATTATATGGCTTTAACTGGCCGTGCACTGAACTTTGTGAAACCTGTTACCTACCCTGCTACAGTTGCCAACCCTGTGAAACATGCCAACCTTGCGAGGGATGTCAAACGTGTGAGGTCTGTCAACCCTGCGAAAACTGCCAATCTGGATGCCTAACTTGCGAGCCAGGTTGCTATGATTGCCAATCATGCTATAACTGTGAACCGAATTGCTATGACTTCCAAATATGCTATCTCTGCCAAGGGAACTGCTACGACTGCGAATCGTGCTACGTAACCTATTAGGAGACATAAAAAACATGACTACACAACAAAACACTCAATCGAACGCCCAAACCACCAATCGAGCACAACCCTGCATGCAAAACAGACAAAACCCGCCACACCTCACTGACGAACGTATAAAACAAATTGTCATGGACACCCTCATCGAACTCAACCTGATACCACACTCACAGAAAAAGAAGGCGCTAGCAGATGTTTAACCCTAACCGGCCTAATTCGCAATTTAAACTCAAAGAACTCACCACATGGGTCACCAGCGAATGTGACTTACGATGCAAATACTGCTTTGTCTACAAACTCAACGAAAACCAACCCCACGGTAAAATGACCAAAGAAACCGCCGACCAACTCATGCGCTTTGCCGACCAGAACCTGCAGCCAAACGGCTCCATCTGGTTTTTTGGAGCTGAACCCTTCTGCAACTTCGACATTATACGCTATATCATGGAAAAAAGTCAAGCCGATGGGCGTAAATGGCGGTTTGGTGCAACAACCAACTGCACCTTACTGACCAAAGAAATCGTACAGTATCTAAAGAAATACAATTTTGGTTTCAACTGCTCCATAGACGGCTTAAAAGATACCCACAACACCAACAGAATCTACCCCGATGGAAGCGGAAGCTGGGACGATGCCTGGCGAGGATTATCGCTGATTAGAAAATACATAAATCCCACCCCGCAGGTACGCTGGACCGTAACTCCCTCAACCGCGAAGGGCTTGGCAGATGGCATAAAAACCCTCGTTGAAGAACACAAACTAACCAGCCTAGCAGTTGACATGGTATACGAAACTGAGTGGACTACAAATAACCTTGCGATTCTCAGGCATGAGTTAGAAGTCTTCCGTGACTACTACGTTAGATGGATGCAAGAAGGCATTCCTGTCTTCTCCATGTTTATCCGGGACGCCAACAGCGCAATCATCCAGCAAGAACGAAAGTGGCATTCAAGATGCGGACTGGGTCAAGGCGCAGTAGGTGTTGACTGGGATGGAACACTTTACCCCTGCCACAGATTCATTGACTCGCATGAAGTCAAAATCGGCGACATCTACCACGGGTTCAAGCAAACCAGAACCGAATGGATACAGCACTGGCAAAAAGCTGCACCCTACTGCGAAGTCCCAAGCAAGTGCCTAAACTGCAACTACAAAAAAGCATGCAGCGGTGGCTGCCTAGCGGTAAACTATGATGTCTTTGAGAATACGCACGCCAGCCCTGAGGCATTCTGCACTATCAAACAACTTATAACCGAAGTCCTCGCCGACACATGCAAATCGTTGCAGAACAACCCCACATTCCAAAAAGTATACAAGATACCCTCCCTTCCTCAACCAAACCCAAACAAAAAACCAGCAAACCCGCCAAGCCAGGGCGGGGCAAAACCATGACCGAAGCACCGTCCAACTTGCAGTCCAAAACCTTGGTGCAGCGCAATCTCAAAACAGCTCAAAACATATCAACACGCCATCAAATGTGCAACAGCAAATAATCGCCCTCAACACAAACCAACAACGTAAACTCGGCAAACGCTAATCTGCAACGAGAAATAAAAAACACAATCAGAGCACTCGTAGAAGAGAACACTGCGCTAAGAAGGAAAAATAGCAATTTAAAGGCTAGAGTAGAGCAAACAATTAAGTCCTAAATATCTTGCCCATTTTTTCTCTTTTTATTCTTTTTTCCGTTTTCTTTGGCACAACCCCCACGCAGTTGCGACGATACTGATTTAGATCTCAGCATACCGGGCCTGGGAATTATATTAGACCGAAAAGAGAGAAAATTATGGTATTTGTGACTTTTTTCTCATTCGAGCGTTTTCAACGCTTGAAGCAACAGCGCTGTTCTGGGGTTTTCTCAGTTTAGCTTTATGTACTAACTCTGCCATAGAATCCCGACGAAATAATGTCCCCTTGCTCTAGAATTTTGAGATTGCGGTTGGTTTCATTATAAGTACTGTTTATCTTACGCACGACGCTCATTCCGTTCATTCCGTCTGAGAAGAAAATCGAATACTTAATTGCTGCTTCAGGTAAGAAAAACGCTGCTTTTCTTCAGGCGCTCAAGGAAACTGCTATGCGTTCAGGTGAGGCAAAACGGCTAAAAAGGATAGAAGTCGATGGCGAAAGATGTATAATAACGCTCAATGGGCCTGAGAAGAACTCCAACCCCCGAATGCTAAAAGTAAGCTCAACACTAATTGAAATGCTCACTCAATGCGCCACCAAAGAAATCCGAGTATATCTTCACTGGATCGCTAAGTCGATGAAGACAACCTTCCAAAAGACCCGTCAACGACTAGCTGAAACTCTCGCAAATCCACGGCTGATAAAAATTCCTATCATACTCTAAGACACTGGAAAGCAATCATGACCTATCACCAATGCAAAGACCCATACTACGTTCAGCACCTACTAGGCCACAAATCGCTAAAGTCAACAGAGATTTACATCAACATCGAACACTCGCTTTTTGAGGCTGGCGCCAACGACCAATTCGCCGTTCGCATCGTTGAGAAGCCCGCGGAAATCAAAGAACTGCTAGAAGCTTGATTCGAATACGTCTGCCAGAAAGATACGTTAATATTCCTCAGGAAGAGAAAATGATAGCTAAACCAAGTATCTCCAGCAGTAGGCGGAGACTTCCAAAAAGTGGCCGGGGTGATGTAGCTTGGCAGCATAGAGGCCTGTGGAGCCTTTCGCCCGAGTTCAAATCTCGGCCCCGGCCCCACCCTTTTAACTAATAGTGTTTTTCTATGCCGCCAAACCCAAACTGCTTGTTCTTCTCAGTCATAGAAACAAAGTTGTCAAGGCGCTTCTTGAATTCAGCGGGTCGATTCCTTGCGCCTTCTATGTATGCTACACGGATTCTTTTGTAGGAAACCGAGAACTTTTGATAGTTCATCCAAGCCTGCTTATTGGCTTTAACTGCAGCTAAAATATCCGCTGGCACCACGAACTTTTCGTCAAGAAAATCTTTGATAGCCTCTAGCACTGAAGGGATAACTTTGTCTTCTCCGACCAGTTTCCTTAGTCTTTGCTTGTTAGCTTCAGAGTAGGGCGTTTTTGGGTTTCGAGGAGAAAACCGCTGCGCATAGCTGTTTTCGTCAATGCGTTTTGCTGTGCTGTCTATCCAGCCAAAACACAAGGCTTCCTCTACTGCATCGTTGTATAGTATGCGGGGTTTGCCGCTTGCTTTTTTGGGGTAAATTAGCCAGATTTCTTTTTCCTTATCGTAATGTTCTGCAAGCCATTTACGCCAGCTTTGGCGGTCAGCAAAGTAGACTGTTTTGCCCATTTCCATTTAATTACTCTCAAAACCTTTCTAGATTACTGTTAAGTTGCCAAATGACTTAACTTTAACTAAATCATAGTCTCTTTTGGTTTTCTGGTGATTTTTTGAAGGCAACGTTTTTTGAGGTTCAACCTTGGGAAGAGCAACTTCTCAAAGTCGGCTTGCAAGATTTCGAGTTGGAACTGCACAAAGAACCCTTAGAGGAAAGCAACATTTCAAAAGCCAAAGACGCCGATATAGTCTCGGTTTTCATCTACTCGAACCTAACCAAAGACCTAATCAACCAGCTAAACAAAGCCCGCCTCATAGCAACCCGCTCAACCGGATTTGACCACATCGACCGCGCAACCGCGAAACAAAGAGGCATAACTATCTGCAACGTGCCGGTTTACGGCGAAATAACCGTAGCCGAACACACCTTCGCATTGATTCTGTCGCTTTCCCGAGGCATACACGACTCCTACGAACGCACACGACGAGGCGACTTTAACTGTGAAAGTGTGCAGGGCTTTGACTTAAGCGGCAAAACCTTAGGCGTTTTGGGCACCGGGCGCATTGGCATCAAAGTAATCGGCATAGCGAAAGGATTTGACATGAAAGTTTTAGCCTACGACAAGTATCCCAAAACTGATTTAGCAAAAACATTGGGATTTGAATATGTGGAGTGGCAAACGCTTCTAAAACAATCCGACATCGTTACGTTTCATCTGCCCCTAAACGACGAAACACACCACTTCATAAACAAAGACTCCATCCAGTTAATGAAAAAAACAGCGGTCGTAATCAACACCGCACGCGGTGGCCTTATCGATTCGGAGGCGCTTACCGAGGCATTGGTTGATAAACGGCTTAGAGGCGCCGGATTGGACGTTTTGGAGGAGGAATTACTGATACGGGAAGAAGCACAGTTGCTTTTGGACAATTTGCCAAGGGAGCAGTTGGCAACTATGCTAAGAGCACATATTTTGCTGCGCTTAAACAATGTGATTATTACACCTCACTGTGCGTTTAATAGTAAGGAGTCGCTGGAGCGGTTGACTCAGATGACGATCGAGAACATTAAGCAGTTCAGTTTGGGGCACCCCCAAAACGTTGTCGCATAGTCTCTGTTTTAGTCCGCGTATTTTGGGATAGGAATGCTTAATTTCCCTCTTGGTTTTATTACACTTCCCCACTGGTTAATTCCACCCTTGACGACGGACCCAACGGATGCTCGCAAGTCTGTAAACTTGATGCTGTGATGGCGGATTCACCCAAACAAGGGACACGGTGGGCCGGGCACAAATTCCCGCGCCGAGAGAGCTTCACCAAGCTTAAAGCGACGCTCAGCTGTGAGGTGAAGTGTTAGGTTACGTCGGGAGACAAACCGCCCGCGAGAAAAAGCTGCGTAGAGTCACCAAAGATTAATCCGGTCAATGATGAGGCAAGAAAAATTTGCCCCTTTTTTAAAAACGCGTATATTACTTTATTATGCTTTGCCTCAGGGCAAATCTGTGAAAGCGAGATTTGGACTGTTTACTGTCTGCGCCGTTTAATTCTACTGAGCACTTAATGCTTGGTTTCCGCTTTACTTTTCGTCTATTATGTTGAATTCATAAGCCTCACTTCCACCTTGCAAGATATTGTTATCACTGTGAAGTGGGAAGTTCCAATGGGTAACATCATATTGTCCATTGACTGATTTTGTTGTTTGTTGTTTTCCAGTTACAGTGAAAAGTGTGCCTTGAGCTGGGTTCTGATTTTGCAAAGCGCTGATTTCGTTCTGCAAATAGCTAAAACCAAAAAAAACAGTGCCCCGCAGAATAACAATGACTAATGCCATAAACCCATTAAGCTTATTACATATTCTTCCTGTAATGCTGCTGCGTCATCAAATTTGGCTTTTTTGTGTTTTTAAAAAAATGGCGCTTGTGCGTAACGTATTCTGAAGGTACCCTAAATTCTTAAGTTCAACAGTATATATTAAAGCCTAATAATCACTTAAAGCTGGAATCAAAGTGGATATTGAAAGAAAAATAGAGCTTATCTGCAGATCGCCAACCGAAGAAATCGTCACAACCGACGACCTAAGAGCCCTACTCGAAGCCGAAGAACACCCCGTAGCATACAATGGTTGGGAACCCTCAGGTCTTGCGCACCTCGGCACAGGCGTGATCTGCGCTTACAAAATGAAAGACTTCGCCGAAGCAGGCATCCACTTCAAAGCATTTCTCGCCACATGGCATGCTTGGCTAAACAACAAACTTGGAGGCGATCGCGAACTAATACGCAAAGCTGCTGACTTGTTCCGACACAGCTGGCTCGCACTAGGTGTCCCCGGCGACAAAATCGAATTTATCTACTCCGACGAACTCTATACAGATATTGATTACTGGGCAAAAACAGTGAAAATCTCCAAAGAACTCACTATCGCCAGAACCACCCGCACCCTAGAAATAGCTGGCAGAAAAGAAGGTGAAGCCCACTATGTCAGCGATTACCTCTACACGCCGATGCAGGTCGCTGACATTTTCGAGATGGACGTTAAAATGTGCCAGCTCGGTATGGACCAAAGGAAAGCTAACATGGTGGCACGGGAAATCGGCGAAAAAATAGGTTATTGGAAACCCGTCTGCATCCATCATCACCTGCTTCAGGGATTGGCTAAACCTACTATTTGGCCTATTCCAGAAGGACAGGAACGTGAAGCCATAGCATCCGCTAAGATGTCCAAAAGCAAACCAGACACCTGCATCTTCATCTACGACGAACCTGAAGATATCAAAAAGAAAATGTCCAAAGCCTTCTGTCCCGAGCGAACCGTTAAACACAACCCCATACTCGACATTTGCAAGTACATAATCTTCCGAGAGAAAACTGTCTTCAAAATTGAGCGCCCCGCTAAATTTGGCGGCACAGTAGAATTTGAAAGCTTCCAAGAACTCGAAACAACATATACAGAAGGCAAACTACACCCAATGGACCTCAAAAATGGTATAGCCATCGAACTCGGCAACATTCTCGAATCCGTCCGCCGATATTTCGCAAACAACATGGAAGCTAAGGACTGTTTAGAAACGGTGAGGCAAGCAAAAATCACAAGGTAAATCCCTTGTCCACTCACCGAAAAGATCGCCTCGAAAAAATCCAGCAGACCCTAATCAAACTCGCTGAAGAATCCGCCAAAGGCAAACCAGTGGTTGTGGAGGGCAAAAAAGACGCCCAAGCCCTTCAAGAACTAGGCGTCTGCGGTAATATTTTGACTGTTAAGACTGGCGGCAAATCCTTCCTGCAAGCTACAGCCGAAATCGAAGCGCTTGATGCCAAAGAGGTGGTTTTGCTGCTGGATTTTGACCGCCGCGGCACAGAGGGCACGAGGCGTTTGAGGCAAGACTTGGAGCGTCTGCGCATCAAGGTTAATGTTAAATTTTGGGTTGCGCTAAAGGCGCTGGTGAGCCGCGATGTTCAGTGTATCGAGAGTTTACCCTCTTATTTGGTGACAGTTAAAGAAAAAACGGCTTAATCCGCTTGGTAACTGAATACCATGTATTCTATGTCGATAATTAGGGTCTATAGATTGTGCAAACTCCGTTTCGGTCGTCAACAAACAAAATCAAGCTTTTGTCTGCTAGAAATGCTCTTAGTTCACAGAGGTCTGCGTCTAGGTAATTCAGCTTTAAGGCAAAGTGGTCTTTTTCGCTTTCGTCTAGCCTAACCATTGATGTTTGGACTAGATTTTGCTTTATTATCTCCTTTAGGATGGTTATGGCTTCTTCTCGTTTCAAATGAAACACTCTGAGTGTACGTACAATTACCAGATGGCTTTGTAATTAATAACCTTTATTCAAAAACTGAATACTTTAGTTTGAACGGCTACTGAAACCCATCACTAAAACAACCCCAAAAAGAAAAACACAAAAATAAAATATGGGAAACAGAAAAGCTGTCATTCCACAAAGTTTTTCCAGCTATCAACCCAATCAAGAAACTCAGCCACTGGCTCACCGCCGAAAGACCGAAGTTTCTGCCGTAACTCTGCTTTTTCAAAAGCTGCCTTCTGGAAGTCAAGCATCTCTTTTTCCCCATCACTCAAATAAATGAACCCATCAACGCCACCCACTCTAGCGCAGCGCGTCGAAACAGTTAGCAACTCTGCTGGTGTAGGGACATCTTGTGGAGCATCTCCTGGACCGTAAACATACAATGTCACATACATGGGTTTTTTGAGGATTTTTTTGAAGCCCCTTGTAAGCATTTCCCAATACCATGGGGTAGCGTAATTTTTGCTAAACATCACCACATTCAAGACATCAGCGCATTTTGCGAAATCGTCAAAGTCCACCCCGTAACGTTCCAAAGAGCTTACTGGGTCAGGCTGCAAACTAAGCACCAATTCGCCCTTCACGACGTCTCGGATTTGCTCAACATAGTCAGAAACAATTTTGCGGCGCCACTCCACCAAACTCAACCCGCTTTTACGATGGAGTTCTTGGCATCGCGAGCAAGTGCAGTGTCCATGATCAGCGAAGTATTGGCTGTTTAACCAAATCCCCTTTGACTGCCTATCAACCTCAGCAATGTACTTGAGTTGGTCCTCACGGTAATCAGGCTGCGTGGGGCACAGAACGCTCCAGTAGAGGTTGTAGTTATTGTTGCCGAACTTTGCAAAGCCAAGTGGAGACTGAGAAATCCAGTCAGGATGACTTTGCCCTGTCTGGGTATCTGCAAATACCGCAATGTTGCTCGCCATGTCTGAGATTGGTTTTAGTCGCAGCCCAGTTTCTGGTTTGACACGGTAAACGTGGATGTCGAAGCCTTTGGGTTTTTGGGGTTTGAACGTTAAGGAGCCAAACTTCATGTTATTCGCCTAATAGGGCAAAGAAGCCCATGAGTTGTTATAAGGTTTTTGCGCCAACGCGCATGTATGCTGTTTTTTTGTCTTTTGCTGTTTTAACCTGAAAAATCAACGATCATATTTAACAAGTGGGTAGTTTGAAGGTTTATTGCTATTCAATTGGGTAGTTTTAAATACGAGAACATTATATTTGTGCAGAGAAACTAGAAGCAACCTTTCAATCGTAAAACGAGAGCTTAGACCCCATGAAAACCCCAACGTGTTGCCGAACACGGTTGAGTAGGTTTAGGAGGGTCTAACATGAGAAAAAAACTTAGCCAAAGAATCCAAATCGACACAACAGACATACAAATCCTAAAAATGCTCCAAGAAGACTCCCATATGAGCTACCGCAAACTAGCCAACAAAATGAGTATCTCGGGAGTAATGGCTTCTGCGAGAATAAAAAATTTGGAAGACCGCGGCTTGCTCAAAGGCTATACTGTTCTTTTGGACCCTGTCAAATTAGGGTACGATTTGACCGCTATCATATTTATTCAAACTGAAGGTGGCTACCTTAAGGATTTAGCTAATGAGTTGGCGCAAATGTCTAATGTTATTGCGGTTTATGAGATTACAGGGGAATTTGATGTTGTGGCTATTGTTAAGCTCAAGGACCGGGACCGTCTGAATGCGTTGATTAAGGATTTGCTTGTGACGCCCCACATCAAGAAGACTATGACAAACATTACTCTTGGTGTTGTCAAAGAGGACTTTAAAACCCTATTTTGACTTACGTGTGTTTTGGACATTTGCCCACTATTTTTTCTATTTTCAGCACCCATATTCACAAAATTTAGATATGTCTGCATATATTTTCAATATTTCATAAAAGTTATGAACACATCACAACTAACCTTATATTGACTATAACCCACCGTTTCCTAAAAATGGTGAAATAAATGAAAAAACCGGAAACACTAACAAAAGCAACAACACTCGCAGAAAAAATAATAGAAAAACACAGCCAAATCTTCATGAAACGCAAATTCTACATGCTCGCAGGTATCCTAGTCGTGTGCTTAGCTCTAAGTGTTGGCCAAGCCTTCGCACAATCAGCAGACCCATTAGCAGACACAGGTACAGGCGTAAGCATCGCTTGGACTCTTACTATGGGTTGTCTTGTGTGGTTTATGCAGCTCGGCTTCGCCTTCTTAGGAGCAGGTTACATCCGACAAAAAAACCAAGTAAACTATTGGACAAAAAGCTACATTGACTTCACCGTCGGTGTAGTAATCTTTGCCCTTGTAGGCTTCGGTTTAATGTTCGGCGGCTCAGGTGCGGCCTTCCCCACAGGCCTCGACGCTGCAGGCAACGCACTTTTCACAACGCTACCGGGCCTAGAAGGTGGAAACGCTTTCATCGGTTGGAGTGGCTTCGCATTAGCAGGTGACGCATACAACGGATTAACATTGGTGTACTTCTTCTGGCAGGCAGTCTTCGCAGCCACTTCAGTAACCATCGTTGCAGGAATGGTTGCAGAAAGAATGAAGTTCAAAGCATACCTCCTCTACACCGTGCTCATTAACATCCTCATCTACCCAATCTATGGACACTGGGTGTGGGGTGGTGGATGGCTATCGCAACTAGGTGCAGTTGACTTCGCAGGTTCAGGTGTCGTCCACGCGGTCGGTGGCTTTACAGGTCTAGCTGCATGCTGGCTAATTGGACCTCGGCTTGGGAAATACACTAAAGACGGCAAGGTACGCAGCTTTGGCTACACTAACGTTCCATACATCGTCATCGGTACAATGATTCTGTTCTTCGGCTGGTTCGGCTTCAACCCTGGTAGCACACTGACAACATTGGATATTAGAACCCCCATCGTAGCAGTAACCACATATCTGGCAGGCGCTGCAGGTGGCATCATGGGCGTAGTAATCAGCTACTTTGACCGCAAACACTTCACAGGACCAGACATTCAGGCGGTATGCTGCGGTGCTCTCGCAGGCTTAGTCGCTATCACAGCTTCATGCGCTTACGTAGCACCTTGGGTAGCTATCGTCATCGGCTTAATCGCAGGTCCATTGGCACTCTACGGCAACCTATTCGTTGAACGCAAACTGAAAATCGATGACCCAGTAGGCGCATTTGGTATCCACGGTATTGGCGGCATTTTCGGTCTCCTCACTGTAGGTTTATTCGCTGACGGAACATATGGCATACAAGGTATCTTCTTCAATGGTGCTGCAGGTGTAGACCAGCTGGTTGCACAGTTAATTAGTGCTGCAGTTTGTGCTGGCTTTGCTTTTGGCATGGGCTTGCTGATCTTTGGCATAATTAAATACACTATTGGTCTAAGAGCACCAGTCAAAGAGGAAATTGAAGGCTTAGACATAACTGAGCACGGTTTCAGTGCGTACCCAGAAGTTCAAATGAAGCCTGAAGCAAAAGAATGGGTTACTCCTGAGAAAGAATAGTTTCAGGTAATCCATAACTCTCCTCTATTTTTTTTAATTTTGTAAAGTTTTAACCATTTTGTCCTGTATTAATGTCCAGTAAATTTTGTTTATTGTGCACATTTATCCATTAAATCTTAAAAGTTATGAACAAATCATAACCATCTTTATATCCATTATAAACCATCCAGAAACAAAACATCAAAAGGGTTAAGCGACATTGCAAATCGATCCACAAATCCTAATACTTCCAATATTCATAGCGTGCTATGCACTAGCGTTAAGTCGCAAAGTCAAACTATCATACGTTTCAGTTGGATCCCTAATCGCTCTAATTGTAATCGGCGTCGTCTCATGGCAAGACACCATCTTCACAGCCATACAATGGGATGTCCTAGCCGTTATCTGGGGCTTCATGATGGTCTCATTCATATTCTCAGAAAGCAAAATGCCCGAATTAATCGCAAACAAAATATTAACCCACATCAAAGTCGAAAAATACGCCCTATTAGCTCTTTGCTCAGTAGCAGCCTTCCTCTCCGCATTCATGGCAAACGTTGCAGTACTCTTCTTAATGGCGCCCGTAGCCATACAGATGGCTCGAAAACTCGGTTCACCCCTCTTCCCATACATCGTCTCCGTGGGCGTATGCTCAAACATGGTTACCACAACCACAATGATCGCCGACCCGCCAGCATTAATCTTAGCAATACAAACGGGCCTGACTCCACTTGACTTCTACTGGTTCCAAGGTCGATTAGGTCTAGGTGCTATAACCACTGTAGGTGTAGTTGCAGCTTTGCTCACCTTACTTGTGATCTTCCGTAAGATGACCAAAAAAATCGATATTGAACCTGAAAAAATCAAAGTAACAAAGTTGCCAACAATCTTGTTCCTGGTTGGTGTAGTCGTGCTTGCGTTGGCTCCAGAATTTGATCTCAGCCTTGGCTTCGTAGGCTTGGCAGTAGGAATCATCGCCATACTAATCAGATGGAAAAATGCTAAACGTATGATTGTAGAGTTTGACTGGGACTCGCTAATATTCCTGGCCGGTATATTTGGGGTAATCTACACACTGTCAACCTCAGGCTTGCTTACTGACTTCGCTCAAGGAATAATCAGTATGGGCGTCAACGACCCTAGTATACTGCTTGCCTTCGTTGTATGGTTATCAGTGGGTTTATCCTCATTCATTGACCCCAACGTGTACACTGTGCTGATGATTCCAGTATGTCAACAACTAGTAACCTTTACAGGTATGAGTGCTTGGCCGCTGCTCTTCGGTACACTCATTGGCACAGGAAGCGGAGCAAACATACTGCCAATGGGAGCCGCGACCAACGTATTTGCATGCGGTTTGCTTGAGAAAAACAACTGCCTTGTTAGCACTAAAGAATACATCAAAATCGGATTACCCCTTTCAGTGGTCGCCGTAGGTGTATCCAACATACTGCTATGGATTTTCTGGGTGTAACCGTAATGAAAGAAACAACCACTGAATCTAAACCCCCAGTTTATTTCGCATGAAAAATAATTAAACAACATGTAACAAAGAGGTGTAATGGGAATGTCAACTATGCGGGAAAAGAAAGGTAGAAACTTTAAAGAGTACATAGAAGAAGACAAAAACAAAGGCAAAACCATCAAAGCCATAATGCGCACCATAACCAGCTTAAACACTTCAATAATTTACGGCGGCTCATTCCTTGCCTTATTCATCATACTCGCTACGGCCTTGTTCTTTTTGTTGTCGCCAAGCGTTTTTGTTTGGGCTGGTATTCTTGTAGTGGCGGCTTTGGTGAGTTCAGTGTTTGCTTCTCGCCTAACCAACCTGCTTAAGAATAGCCAGTGGAAATACAAAGCTTAACGTTTTTTGATTTTCTTTTTTATTCTTGTTGTGTTTAGCGGTAGCCGGTTGGTGTGGAGTTGGCGCTTTGTTAGCTGTTTATTTGCACGGTTTTTGCCCTAATTTTTGGATGCTTTTTGATTTTTCGGTTTTATCTGAAGTTTCATCTAAACGTATGAGTTATTTTACGGTAGTTTTTAAAACGTTTATTCATGAAAGCGATTTATTTGTATTCAAACGGATACTTTTAAATAAGGCGATGAGTTAAGTGTGCAGTCAATAAATAAATTGCTAAACAACTGTCAAGAGGAAAAGAGAAAATGACATCAGGAGACATAGCTTGGGTAATAGTCGCAACCGCATTAGTCATGTTAATGACCCCCGCATTAGGATTCTTCTACGGAGGACTAGTCCGCAGAAAGAACCTTCTCTCAACCATAGTGCAATGCTTCATCATCTTTGCCATAATAAGCTTAGTCTGGGCTCTATGGGGTTACAGCCTAGTGTTCGGGCAATCATTCGGAGGAGTCATAGGATTCAGCCCCGGATTGCTAGGCATGGGCAGCCTCAGTATAAGCCACGTAAACGATGTTCTTGCACCTGAAATACCTGAAATGCTTTTCTTTGCATTTCAGCTGAAATTCGCTGCAATCACACCCGCATTAATTATCGGCGCATGCGCTGAACGCATACGCTTCAAATCCCTGCTAATATTCATGGTTCTATGGTCAACCTTAATCTACATGCCGATTGCTCACTGGGTTTGGAACCCAGAAGGTTGGCTAAAAGGCTTAGGTGCCATAGACTTCGCAGGAGGCATCGTTGTCCACGTAGCAGCAGGCATCTCTGCACTTGCAGCTGCACTCGTAGTTGGAAGACGTAAAGGAGAATCCTGCCCTGTTCCTAAAGAAAGTGGCAAAATCTCTTGGAAAGGATACATGAAATCACTGGATTCGTCGCCGCCAACCTTCAAACCAACCAACATCCCATATGTGTTATTGGGTGCAGCCTTGCTGTGGTTTGGCTGGTTCGGCTTCAACGCAGGCAGCTCATTAGCAGCAAACGACTTAGCAGTATCCGCACTCGTAACCACTAACCTTGCAGCAGCAGGCGCGGCCGTCAGCTGGATGTTAACAGACTGGGTAATTAAAGGCAAACCATCCGCAGTAGGCATCGCGATCGGTGCAGTCGTCGGTTTAGTCGCTATCACACCTGCAGCAGGCTTCGTAAGTGTCCCCTCGGCAATGATCATCGGCTTATCCGCTGGAGTCATTTCGAACTTAGTTGCTAACTGGAGAGCTGGCAGAAGCAGAATCGACGATAGCTTAGATGTATTTGCATGTCACGGCGTCGGCGGCTTGTGGGGGTCTATAGCTACAGGTATCTTTGCTTCAGCAGCAATCGGAGGAGTCAACGGCTTAATCTTCGGCAACGTCGGACAATTCGTATCTCAGCTTGAAGCAATTGCAGTCGTTGTACCCTTTGCGTTCTTCGGCTCATTTGCTCTGCTGAAACTCGTAAACGTGTTTTCACCGTTGCGTGTCAGCGAGAAAGCAGAAGACGCTGGTTTAGACCTAAGTGAACACGGCGAAGAAGCTTACCAGCTTGATTAGGCTGTTTAAGCTCAATCCCATCTATTTTTTGTTTTCAGCATATTCCGATTTTTAACTGTTGATTTTGACGTAATGTGTTTTATTCAGTTGGTTTTTGGACAATTTTACTGTTTTTTCTCTTAAAACTTCAGTTTGTCTTATGTTTTTAAAGTAGTTCCACATGTTTATTGCACGTTTGTCGATTTTTAAAGTTTTAATCGATGCGAATGTATAGTTTAAATATTTGTTTGGACAGAAAAAGGGAACAAACAGCGGGCTAAACAGGGAAGCCAATGGAAAACGCAGCAGACATAGCATGGGTATTGATGTCAACGGCACTAGTGATGCTAATGACACCAGCTTTAGCATTCTTCTACGGCGGCTTGGTGCGCAGAAAAAACCTCGTCTCCACGCTCGTACAATGTATAATCATATTCGCAGTTGTCAGCTTAGTTTGGTTCTTCTGGGGCTACAGCTTGGTTTTTGGTCCAAGCTTCGGAGGCTTAATCGGGAATCTATCTCTAGTGGGCTTAAATGGTCTCTCGATAAGCCACATAAACGGAGTTTATGCACCAGCCATTCCTGAAGTTCTTTTCTTTGCATTTCAGCTGAAATTCGCTGCAATCACACCCGCATTAATTATCGGCGCATGCGCTGAACGCATACGCTTCAAATCCCTGCTAATATTCGTCGTTTTGTGGTCCACCTTAATCTACTCACCAATTGCACATTGGATGTGGAATGCAGACGGTTGGCTAAGGATTTTAGGAGCATACGACTTTGCAGGCGGCATAGTCGTACATGTCGCAGCTGGTTTGTCTGCGTTGGCGGCCGCATTAATCGTGGGCAGACGACAAGGGTGCGTCTACTGGAAAGACCAACTAAAGGCGCTTGACAAAAAAACCCAAACAACAGTACAGTCAATGGGCACGGAGTTTAAACCCACAAACATTCCCTATGTAATTTTAGGAGCAGGTTTACTGTGGTTTGGCTGGTTCGGCTTCAACGGCGGCAGCGCCTTGGCGGCAGACAACATCGCAGTTTCAGCGGTCATTGCTACGAATTTGGCTGCGGCTGCAGCGGCAGTAAGCTGGATGATAGTGGACTGGGTAATTAAGGGCAAACCTTCTGCAATCGGCATTGCAGTAGGTGCAGTTTGCGGTATGGCGGCAGTGACTGCCGCGGCTGGCTACATCAATTTTACTGCAGCAGTAGTTATTGGCTTAGTAGCTGGTGTAGTTTCCAATTTAGTTGCTAACTGGCGTGCCGGACGCTCAAGAATTGACGACACATTGGACGTTTTCGCTTGCCATGGTATAGGAGGAATCATTGGTGCAGTTGCGGTTGGGTTATTTGCGACTGCTGCAGTTAATCCTGCGGTCCAAGGCCTTTTTTATGGTAACCCAATGCAGTTAGGAGTTCAGGTGTTAGCCGTTGCGGTTGTCGCAGCTTTCGCTTTCGTCGGCTCTTATTTGTTACTTCGACTGGTGGATGTTTTTTCGCCAGTGCGTGTGACGCCTAAAGAGGAAGATGAAGGATTGGATTTGAGCCAGCACGGCGAAGAAGCATACACCTAAGTAGTTGTCTTGTAATTTTGGCGGACCACGACTATTTTTAATTTTTGATTAAGTTTTTTCGGTTTTTCGTTTTGTGCAACGCTTTGCGTGGGGACAGGGTTGTAGTAGCAGCAGTAGCACTAATAGTAGTCTGGAGCTTTACTGTTGTATTAACGACAGCGAAATCCAGCTCAAAGCATACCCAGTAAGGATGCGATAGTGATTCTTATAGGAAAAACAAGCACCAATCCTCTTCAATGTAATTTTTCCGTTAAGATAGCGCTGTGTCAGCCCATGACTCGACAAAGGCTTAAACTCTTTAAAGTAAGCTCATAATACTTTAGTTAGGGGTTGCGTCTTATTTCAGAACTTGATAATCCTCCAGAGAAAATAAAAGCAGAGCTAGAAGAATTACGTAAAGCACTTGACGCAGCGATTCCCGCCAAAACTCTCGATCGAAATATTCTGATTGCCACATGGAACCTAAGAGCATTTGGCAATTTAACAGAGAAATGGGAAGTCACAGAAAAAGATTCACCGAAAAGGAATTTCCATGCCCTACGCTGCATTGTTGAAATAATTTCAAGATTCGACATTATCGCAATTCAAGAAGTCAGAGATAATCTGAAGTGTTTGCGGCATATGATGAAGGCTCTTGGAAAAAACTGGATGTTCATCATGACAGATGTAACTAAAGGAACAGCTGGAAACTATGAACGTTTAGCTTTTATCTTTGACACTCGAAAAATAAGGCTTTCTGGGCTTGCCTGTGAAATAGTTCTCCCTGACGAAATGCTTAAAACAAACGAATCGGACCCCATGACGACACAATTCGCTCGCACACCATATGCTGTTAGTTTTTACTCAGCCGGCCGAACTTTTATTCTCTGTACACTTCATGTAAAATATGGAAAAGTGTCCAAGGACCGTATTCCTGAATTAAAAGCGATTGCTGAGTGGCTTCATGATTGGGCAAAGGAATTGCAAACTTGGAAGCATGATCTCATCCCTTTGGGAGACTTTAATATTGACCGTAAAGACGATGACCTCTATAAGGCATTTACATCCACGGGTTTGACTGTACCCGTGGACCTTCTTAATGCACCTAGAACAATCTTTAGCGACCCTTCTAAGCCTGACTTGAACCATTTTTATGACCAAATTGCTTGGTTTACTCAAAAGAAAGAAATTCCTGAAATTACGCTAAAATATGTCGCTGGAGGCATTTTTGACTTCGTCCCATATGCCATGTCTTCTTTAAAGCTTACAAAGAATCAACTTTCATATCGCATTTCAGACCACTACCCTTTATGGGCAGAATTCGATGTTCGACCTTAAATTATAGTCAAAAAACAATATTCCAATTTTGTCTCAGGCTTGTTTTCTAGACAAGCACCTTTTCCTCATAGAAAAAACGCCCAAAATCAGGGCATTCAAACATTAACTACATCAACAGTCCATAGAAGATATCGATTTGTCTTACCAAAACGATTTAGTTTCTGTTTTTTCTTCTGCATGTTGAATCAAGTCGAGGTTACAAATGATCTGTGCAAACAGTCACAACCAGACAGCAGTTCAAAACATCAAAGAGCTTAGTAAAAGTTAGTGTAAATATTTTTATTGATGCCTACCAATGTATGTTCGACTAGACCCACGGTGGGGTCGTAGTCTAGACAGGTATGACGATGGGCTCCAGAAAGCAAACACACACGGGTTTGCTGACTCCGCAAGGAGAATGACGAATCTCTGGAGCGGTCATAGAGAAACCCGTAGGTCGTCGGTTCAATTCCGGCCGGCCCCACCAAACATTTTACCTTTTGTATGTCTCTTCTAAATCTTATTTACCCGAACCGGGTTCTATCGTACTTTCCCCTTACC
Organism: uncultured archaeon; assembly: GCA_963760925.1. Taxonomy (GTDB): domain Archaea; phylum Thermoproteota; class Bathyarchaeia; order Bathyarchaeales; family Bathycorpusculaceae; genus Bathycorpusculum. The sequence goes on from CAVXES010000001.1 coordinate 218,122, forward strand.
TCAGGACGCGCGCCGCCGACAACACCGTTGCCTTCAAAACTCTTAGTCAAAACAACGTTAGCGCCAATTAACGTGTTTGGTCCCACCCTGATTGGACCCGCAACAACCGCCCCTGGAGCAATAATGACATTATTTTCTATTGTCGGAAACTCCTCTCCGGAGGTACCGGCTTTGAAATTGCCTCCAATCGTGACGTGCTGGTAAATAGTAACGGAGGCTCCGATCTTCGCAGGGCCAATAACAACGCCGTTGGCATGTTTTAGCAACACTCCTGGACCAATTATGGCGTTTTCGTCAATGCTAATATTTTTGTTTAGAAGATGATCAAGAATTTTCCAACACAAGTAACGAACCCGGTGGTTGGCGAGTTTATGATTGTGCCTTTTTCGGTACAAATATAATGCCCTAAAACCCGTATCGATGAGGAAAACATAGAAGATCTTGTGCCTGTGTGGTTTTTGTTTTAAGTGTTTTTCGATGTTAGTGTAGCCTTCCATATCGTTTATGCTTCGTAAGGCATCCGCTAAAATGAAATCCTTTTCTTCCATTCGTTTACACCGTAAAACTCAAAAGGGGCATCCTTCGGAACATCAGAAAAACATACTAGAATAGACTAAACAAAACTCACAAATAAGCTTTCGGTCATGGGCTAATCCACCGCTAACTCCTTGTTCAGTAGGTCTGTGCTTGAATGGCCATTTAAGCTGTTAAATCCCCTACCGCAGAGATGTAATTAAGAATATAATTGATCGCATCCAATATGGTGGAAGTCAAATTTGGAGAGGAGAGAAAACATGGCTTTACCTAAAGTCAAAATTGAAAGATGCTTGAGGCAATCCCAAGCACATAAAGCCCCTCAAGACCGGTGGGGGTCGACAACACGTTCGGCATCATCACGGTAGTAGGGTTAATCGGTGCGTTTCTATCTACGATTTCTTTGTTCCCGCAGCTAGTCAAGGTCTGGAAAACAAAATCCGCCAAAGACCTCTCAATCGGCATGTTCCTGTTGATGCTGAGTTCAGTTACAATATGGTTACTATACGGTCTACTGCTAAATGACCTGCCTCTGATTGCTTCGAATTGTCTTGTTTTCGCTCAGGCGATTACGATGTTGACGTTTAAAAAGAAATTCAACCGCTTGCAAGTACCGAGTTAGTAGCCTGCTAAATCCCAGAGGTTATAACCTCCTTTTCTTTTTATCAATTACCTGGATAGCAAAAAGGTCAAGTAGTAACCCACAGATAGTTATTATATGGACGTTTTGTCAGTTGAAGATTGTAGGTTCTTTGCCGCATCCAGTTATACTCACGCCTTTTCGGGTTCTGCTGCGTTAAGAGTTTACGCTGATACAAGACCGTATAACCTCAAGATATCGCAGCTACAGAAGGGTTTGGTCCTGCTCTACAAGGGCAGAGAAGTAGTTGGGGAAGGCGCAGGTTTCGGAGCACCAATCCTAAAGTATATGGATGAAACGGTTTTTTCGGGCACCTCAAACCTCCAAGTCTACGAAAGCGGCAGCCAAGTTATTATCCAAAAAGATTACGATATGAATTTAGTGTTACGAGATAAACTTCGAAACCTCACGCTCGAAAGCGTGGCATTGCGAAGAAAAATAGACTACGCCGCCCAGCTCTACCAGAAAAACAAGAAAGTCGCGAGATCTGTTGGTCACCTAAAAATGGTTCTTTCAAAGCTCGGAGTAAAATCCCGTTTTGTTCCAACCACCTCCCGAGGTGAAGTAGCAACAACATACACCATCAAGGGCAACAAGATAGGGGTGAAAATGGTTTTTAGCCAGATTAACCAAAGTAATCTGCAGAAACTTATTGTCATGAACGAGCAGGGCGCTCACTTTTTTGAAAAATACTCCGACTCAGAGAAGCGGGTATTAAATGACGAGGAAATCGGCGTTTGGAATGAAGTCACAGCAAAGGCAGCGTCGATTTGTGATTGCCAAAACCGCTTGTGTTTCCGCCTTAAAACCGTTAAAAACAGCCTGATACGTCGGGGACGTGAAGTCGCTAATGGCTCTCTTGATTGGATAGGTTTAGATTACGAATTCAACCCCCAAAACACGTTCGAGTACGAAATCGAGATTCTGGAGAAAAACAGATGACGAAAGTAACTTTAGTTTACCCTTATTTTCATCCCCGCACTGACACCTCTATCTTCCGTTTTCCACCCTTAGGCTTAGGCTACATAGCTTCCTACCTGAAACAAAACCGCATTGACGTGGAAATTGTAGACTGCACATTTCTAACCCAAACCCAAGCAGTTAATAAAATCCGGCAATCCAAACCCCAGATACTCGGCATTCAGTCTATGTACTCAATGAAAAAGAAATCGCTCGAATTGGCTCGACTGCTACGCAGTGATTGCGACTTGCTTGTCGCTGGTGGTGCGCTGCCCACTATTCAGCCAGAGCTGTTTTTGGATAACTTTGACTTGGTGGTTTTGGGAGAAGGTGAGGAAACCCTACTTGAAATAGTTAGAGCGTTCGAAAACGGCGGCAACTACTCTAGTATAGCAGGCGTGGTATTCAGGAAGCAAGGCATCGGGCAAATAACTCGGGCATCTCCTAGGGCTCTGATAAGTGACTTAGACAGTTTTCCGCCTCCCATGCGGGAAATGTTTGACAACAATTCATACCAGAATTACTACTCTGGGAAGTTCGGTTACAAAACCACCGCAGTAATGACGTCGAGAGGGTGCCCTTTTAGCTGCGATTTCTGTAGTCGACCCGTCTTCGGCAACGCATTCAGGTCAAGGTCAGCTGTTAAGGTGGTTGATGAGGTTGAAGAAGTAGCTGCTTTGGGTTATGACCGGATATGGTTTGCGGATGACTGTTTCACGTTGAACCGTGACCGACTTGTGGAGGTCTGCGACGAAATAATCAAGCGCAAATTAACGATTGACTGGGAATGCCTCTCCAGAGTCGACACACTCAACGCTGAAACGGCGCAGAGGATGAAAAAAGCCGGCTGCATACGAGCGTTCTTTGGTATAGAATCCGGCAACGACACAATTCTTAGAATCATGAACAAACAAATAACGACCAAGCAAGCCTATACTGCTGTTCAAATATGCAAAAAAGCAGACATCAAAGCCGGAGCATTCTTCATTCTCGGCTACCCAGGCGAAAACGCCCAAACCATCCTTAAAACTGTGAAATTCGCCTCATCCCTCCCTCTGGATTACCTTTCTTTCACACTGCCTTATCCAATTCCTGGGACTCCCCTGCATGAGCGATTGGGCGGCAAGCTGGTTTTGGATGAATGGGAAGAACCTAAAAACCTCCAAATGGTCAAGCATAAGCTACTGTTTGATTCTCAGGTAAGCGAGTTAAAAATGAAATTCGCCATAGTTAAGGGCATGAGCCAGTTTTACATACGGAAATACCTTGGCGAAAAAGGCTACGTTGTTTTGGGTAAACCTTTGGAGTCAGTAACAGATTTGGTTTATTACTGGATGAATTAATTTGCTCTTATAACGTAAACCCGTTATTCTGCAAAAAGAAAAATAAAATAAAATTGGTTGAAGACGTTACAAAATAAACTGGTAAACTAGCCCTTGCTATTTCCAGTCGTTGCGTCGTCTGGACCAAGCTTGTTTTTCAGTTTCAGAGGACTGAGATCTAGCTGGACCACGATTTCCCGATTCAGCACGCCTGGGTGCTCTGTGTTTACTTAGACATTCACGGCAATAAACTGGTTTACCTGCGGTTGGTTTGAAGGGAACGGTTGTAGTTTTGCCGCAGTCACTACATTTTATTTCTGTTGCAATTTCTTGAGGCATTACATGTTATTCCTGTTAATTTTAGGCTACGAAAAATAGCGGGCGAATTAACCAGAGGAATAGATGTCCGCTTTGACTTAAAGGTTTTCATAAATCTTTCATAATTGACCCGCTGAAACTGCCGTCTGCGCTAATTTAAAACCCTTTGAATCACTTCTCGGGTTTAAAGTCGCCGTGTCCGCCTGCACCTGTTATGTTAGCAACTACGCTTTCAGTTACTTTCTGTAGAACATCTTCTGCGGTTTTCCAGTTTTCCGCTGAGACTTCAACGCGGTACTTCGGTGCTGCAATGACTGCGAACTCGATTTTTGCGCTTTTAGATGTATTAGATTTTTTGGCGCTACGGAAGGCTTCTTGGATGCATCTGACGCCGTTGGGTTTCATGCAGCGAACTTCTAGGACGCCTCTGACTTTAACGGTTTTGATTTTGATTCTTTCGTCTGCTACTTGAACGATCAACTTCGATATGTCTTCAGGGACTCCATATTTGACCAAGCTTTCTGCCCCGTCTTTGAGGGCTTTTTCAAAAGCTTCGTATATGCCGATTTTTTCTTCCAGAACAACGCCTACATTCTGGTAAATTTCCTCTTTCGACATCCCTGCCCTTTCACCAACCGCGTAGAGTAAGGCGTCTCCTTTACGGTCTTGTTTCCAAGACTTGATTTTTTCAATCCGTTCCCGTTTAGTGACTCTTCTCAACGATAAGTCTATATGACCTTTCTGTACGTCCACTCGGAGAACTTTGAGGACCATTTTCTGGTTTTCGCGGACAAAATCTCGGATGTTGCGTATGCGAGCGCTTGAAATCTCTGATATGTGAAGAAAGCCACGTTTGTTGTATTCATCTAGGTTAGCGTATACTCCGTAATCCATCACGGTTTTTATAGTTGCGATGACTAAGTCACCGATTTCAGGCCACTCAATTCTTTGTTCAGACATAATTTTCTATCCTAAGTTTCGTTGTTTTTTGGAAATTTGCTTAACGGTTTAGTGCTAAAGCCATTTTTAAGTCGTTTTTCAGTAACCCAACTGTTCCATTTTCAAAATGTCCCTTAGCGCCTACTGCGAGGTTTTTTATTTTGCAGAGTTCAGCATCTTTTTCTTCGCAGTCAGATATAATCATCATGGTTTTTCCACATCTTTTTTGACATTGATTGTTAGCGTACTCCATAATTGCTAAGTACAACTGTTCTATGTCAAAGGGAGGCATATAGTCTTCGGAGATATACTGAATTTTATGCTTATCCATTTCTTTAACCGCACCTTCAGTGAAGTTCTTGCTAATTAGAAACGCTGAGTCATAGTTTTCAAGTTCTATAAACTCCGCCATGGTCTTTACTTCGTTGATGCCTATAAATTCATTTCCTAATGGCTCGATAACCCGGAGGAGCACTTTGTTGTTTAGGTTATCTAATGCGGTGATGTCGGTAAATTTGGCATTTTTTTGTTTTTTCACGTTTTTATAGCCACGGACTGCTATCACGAAATTTATCCTGTTTTCACTCATTTTCTCACTTACTTTTTGTTTTTAGAGTTCGCCTGGGTCATTTCCGTCCCAAACTGACTCTTCTAAATGCAGTTTCCCATTTGAAATCACTGCCTTGTATTGAGCTTCACAGATTGGGCAGCACACTATTTCTCCGTCGCTTGGGCTTTCTTTTGTGAACTTGTTTCCGCATTCAGTGCATTTTATAATAATCCGTTTTCTTCCTCCTACATTGTGAGGTAATTGTGGCTTCTAAGCCAGTCACACTGGTTTTTTCTGTAACGCCAGAAAATGTCGCCTCTGCTGTCGCATTGGAAATCCCAAGGGGAAACCAACACGATGTCGCCGTCGCGTATCCAAACGCGCCTTTTTAGTTTACCTCTGACTCTGCAGAGTCGTTCTTTGCCATCTTGGCATTTAACCATAATTCTGTCGCCGCCCAACATTTTTACTGCTACACCCAAAACGTCGTTTGCGGTAGGTAAAACCATGCTGTCTAAGCTGCCTTCGTTTGTTATTTTTCTTTTACCCAACTTTGGATCCCAATTAGCCATCTAAATTAGAATAAATCGGAGAAAAAGCAAGCTGTCTTTTCTGTGACTCTTCCTCTAAAGAATTCCAACACTTAAAGATTGTTTACTGAACTATATTAGGGTATGGAAGAAAAAAAGATTTTTCTGCCTTAAAAATTACGTAAGAACAAAAATCTCGGGTTTTTTGGCTTAAAAACCGCTATTCTTTTTTCTATTCAAAAATAGGCTTTATTTTTCAAAGTTTATTAGGTGCATTCAACTATAGAGCGTCGAAGAGTCTCGTTTATCCTCTTAGAATTGACTGACTGTATAATTGATTCTTTTCTAAAACAAGAGAGAGGTAAAAACTATGTGTATGCTAAGAGTAGGTTTAGTTAAGAACTGCCGCAGGTGCAAATCATCCGTTCGCCCCCACTGTGACTTCAGAAAGAAAACCACTAAAAAGAACTACGTGAACACTGTTAAAAAGAAAGAGTCAAGTTAAAAACTGTAACGCCTTTCTTTTTTGAGGCATTTTTAAGTAAATCGAACGCTTTCAACGCACAGAATGTAAAAGGTGCATGTGCAAAGAGACCCATTATTGTTGAAATCAGTACCCTTTTAGCATCTGGAAAATCCAACCGTATTGACAGGTTTCTCTTCCAAAACCGCTTCTTCAATATCTTTTTGTGCCAAACCGTTTTTTGAGGCATTCATCGCAGTAGTTCTGCTTATACCGCCTTGTTTTCTTCTGCTGAAACGTTTTCTTGCATACGCCACATTTAACAACGTTAGCTTGTTTGGGGTCGATTAGTTTAAGCCGCCGCTCTAGTTCGTTTTTCACTTCCATATCTTTTTCATGTTTAAGAGCGTCATTTAGCAAGTCCAAGGCAAAGTCTAAACTTTTTTCTCCGAAAAGCTCGCCGAAAACGTTGGGGTTTTTTCCTTTTTTGGTTTCAATTTTTAGAGGTAGCATGCATACGAAGTTTGCGGGGTACTCCTTGGCACGGCTAAAATCCAATACAGCGAAGCGGTAAGTCTTTGTTAAGCTTTCGTCTGTTTGAGTATATTTGAAAACCTGTAATCTATAGTCCATATAATCAGCACTTAGAGAGTAATAGAGTATAGTGTCCCGCCTAATATCTATCTGTGAAAAATTTTGGGTTACCGCTCATTTACCCGTGGTAGTTACGCCATTTTTCTGGCTTTTAAATCCATGACGGCGAAGGCTGCTACCAATATACTCCAGATGAGTGTTAATGCTAAGGCTGGGCTTGGAAAAAATATGTAAGTGGCAAACACTCGCTGCACCACGGTTAACGCCAAAGCGAGTTTAGGTGCCCAAGTTTTCCGTTTCCTCAACCCATAGAGTGCCACTGCGAAAACTGCTGCCGCTAAGCCTGCCTCAGCGATAGCTGTCATGTAGCCTAACTGGTAAACGCTCCACTGCGTCTCAGGAAACAGCCACGTAACCGCAGCCGTAATGTCTAAGATTATGTTGGCGGCGACTAATCGAGTCAAAACTTTGTGGGGGTTGCGTCTAAATTTGTAAACCAAAAATGCAGCGATAACGCCCAAGGCGATTACCATCACGAGGAGGATGAGTTCGTCTAACCGCACGTGTAACTCCGCATTTGCATTATCAACTTGATTTATTAAGCTTGTTTAAGAATCGGTTCCCAGACCTAAAGGTTGGCCGCGAAGGATCGAACTGCTTCTGAAGCCTTACCTTTGAGGAAATCGCCGTGCCCCGGCAGCATCACATCGAATTCAAATGACGCAATTTTCTGGGCGGATTCCTTCTCTTTTGTCTCGTCCCATGTGAAGTGCTTTGGTCCACTTGTGACTTTTTCGCCGTCAAACCGCAGTGTGTCTCCAGTAAAAAGCACTTTTCGCTCAGTATCCAAAAGCATGATGCTGCCCTCGGTGTGGCCTGGTGTGGCTATAACTTTGAGTTTGCCGATTTCGTCGCCATCTTTAAGCCGTAAATCAACTTCTACGGGTTCGGGTTTGATGAAGGAAGCAACCCTTAGGAGCAGATTTCTGGGTTTAGGGTAGGGCTTTTTGCCTTCAACTATTTCGGCGTCTTCTGCGCTTACAGCTACTTTGGCGTCAGTGAGGTCTTTTAGGGCTTTGGCGCTGCCGCTGTGGTCCATATGATAGTGGGTTAAAATTATCGTGGAGACTTCGCTGGGGCTGCGGCCAATGTTTTGGATGTACTTCACGGTTTTTTTGGCGTTTCCAGCTGTTCCCGTGTCAACTACCACGAGTTCTTTGTCTTTGACTATGAGGTACACGTTGCTGTGGGCGATGTTGTTGCTGGCTTCGTCCACTCTGTGAATATCCCCTAATATCTCCATTCAGACACGCCTCACGTGAGGTTTACTTAAGCCACGTATAAAAACCATGTTTTAAGATGATTTTATGGTCTAAAGTTAAATGAGAGTTCCCCACTAATTTTAGTCTGATATCCTCTTGGGTTCAGGCTTAAGCATCCAAAAATTCAAGCGAAAAGGACCAACATTAATTACCATAGCATTAGCCATAGCTTTAATCGTTTACATACTATTCGAAATAATTGAAGATGTCCTAATTGAAGGCGCACCGTGGAACAGCGGACCATTAATTGGGGCGCTCGCAAACTTTTTAGGCAACGCAACTGCAACCGTGTCGTCGTGGGGTTACGGGGGCATCTTCGGGTTGATGCTTCTCGAATCCAGTTCGCTTCCAATCCCAAGCGAAGTCATATTGCCTTTCTCAGGCTACTTGGTTTCTACAGGTGCACTTAACTTTTGGGGGACACTTGCAGTTGCGACTTTAGCTGGGATTGCTGGTTCGCTGATTGACTATTTAATCGGCTTAAAAGGCGTAGAAGTGCTCACAAAGTACCGCTTGCTGGGCAGAGCAGTTTTCAATGAGGAGCAACTGAAAACGGCGGCTGGTTGGTTCACCAAATACGGGACAGTTATGGTTTTTCTGGGACGCCTTATCCCAGGGTTTCGAACGCTTATTTCTTTCCCGGCAGGCGCAGTTAAAATGCCCCTTGCCAAATTCGCTGTCTACACCACAGCGGGCTGTATCATCTGGAACGGCCTTTTGATTTATGTCGGCTACTATTTGGGAACAAACTGGCAGGAAGTTGCCGGTGTTTCCCACTACTTAATCATAGCTGCAGTAGCTGCATTCGTGCTTATCGCGGTGGTTTATTTGGTGATTAGAAGAAAAAGACACAGAAAAGCTCAAGCAGCAAGAGAATACGTTACTTGAGTAACTCAATTTTTGGGTTTAAGCTGCCCGCTAAACCGAGTTTTTCTGCTTCAGTAATCTGCGCCATACAATCCAACTCAGCGGCTTCATTAAACACTTTAACCTCCACCGAGCGTAGAAACGCCGCGTCAATCGAAACCGCTGAATCCGAAGCGAAAATGCCCACGTCATTCTGCACAATCGGTCCCGGACTCGATAGACAGTCGCAGCCTGCCGAAATATCTTTAGCGAAGCTTATGTAGGCAACTTTTTTGGGTTCAAATGTTGAAAGCACGCCGTATGCGGCGGAGGCAAGTGAGCGGCAGATGTCTTGTTTGTGGGTGAAGTGAATGGCGTTCACGGGGCAGGCTTCGATGCACACGGGGCAGCGCATGCATTGGGCTGAGGTGTTGTGGGCTTTTCCTTCGATGATATCTGGTATGTGGAAAGCGCAGGCTTCTTTGCATTTGCCGCAGCCGACGCATTTTTGGAGGTCAATTTCTATTCCTACGGCTCGATGCTGACGTAGCTTTCCAGCAGCTGGAGTGCAACCCATTCCGAGGTTTTTGATGGCTCCGCCGAACCCGCTTATTTCGTGTCCTTTGCAATGGGAAACCACTATCATGGCGTCGGCTTCCGCTATGGCGCCTGAAACCTCGATTTCGTCGAGGATGCCTTTGGTTTTTACGGTTCGGTAGTTTTCGCTTTTCAAACCGTCCGCCACTATAAAGGGTGCCATGTTGAAACCGTTCATCAACGCATTGTTCATGTGATCGAGGGCATTGTGCCGGTTCGCCATGTACAGCGTGTTGGAGTCGGTTATGAAGGGTTTGCCTCCTGCTTCTTTGATTCGGCGCACGATTTCGTGCACAAAAAAGGGTTGTACATAGTAGGGGTTACCTAATTCGCCAACATGGACTTTGACGGCGACTAAATCTCCTTTTTCTACGCAGTTGAAGGTTCCTGCTTGGTCGTAGAGGCGGTTAGATTCCTCAAGCAAGTTGAGGCTGGTGTTCCATGGTAAAAGATGAACAGACATTTAGAGTCCTCATTTGGAAGTAGCTGTTTTAAAAATATAAAGTAGTTTCCCCAAAGACCAGTGATTCTTTTTGGCGTCTAATATCACCTATGCCCTGCATTTACCTGTAGAGGCTAGTTGATTTCCAGATCAAAGCAGGTAATAAAGACAAAAGGTTTAGACTTGGACGGTTTTTAGCCAATCCAATAAGCATTCTTTAACTTTCTGAGGGTTCTCAAACACAAGCACGTCCTCAGTCGCCATGAGTTTGCGGACTTGCTCAGCTTCTTCTTTTCGGACGCGCAACTTCATTTCTTTGCCGTTAGGAAGCTTAGTGTAGATGATGCTTTCTTTGAAGTCCACTGGCATAATCCACACTTTCACAAATGCCTTAAGCGCCATTAATGCAGAGTTCGTGAGGAGGGTGTCGCTTATGCTGTTAACGATCTTCGCCACCGTGTTAGATGAAGCCGGCATGATGAGGAGGAACTGGTATTTGCCGCTCTGCACCATCCCAGCGAGAAACGGCGAGTTAGAATTGGCTTCCACCCAAACTTTTGAGAAGTTCTTTTTGAGTTCCTCGTCGAGGCGGTAGAACTTGAGCATAGTTTCAGCGTTTTTGGAGACGTAAACATCAATGTCAACTTTACCTCCAAACTGTGCTTTCACGTCTTTCATGGTGTCGATGATTTCTTGGATTTTATCGCCTGCGCCTGTTATACCCCAAGCGACTTTGATTTTTTTAGCTTTAACTTCACTCATTTTGTTCACCTGTTACTGTGGTTTCTTGCAGTACATGTTTAGGTACTCGTCGAAGCGTTTGACGGTTTTCTTAAGGCTGCGGAAGCCTTCATCGTCAGCTTTTAAACCTTCAAGTGTGTCTTTGCTCCATAAGTTTGCACCTAAGTTAGCGCCAAAAGGTCCTCCTCCTACAGGAATCATGCCGTTTATAAGGTAAAACGTGTGGATCTGTAGCATTGCCAACTCTTGCCCGCCGGCTCGGTCGCCGCCTGTGGTTATGCCCATGCCGATTTTGCCTTTGAAAAAGTTCTTATCCGCAGCTAATAGCGAACGTGTTCGGTCCATGACGGTTTTGGCTTGGGCGCTGACTCCGCCGTTGTAGACGGGTGTGGCGAAGATTATGCCCTGTGTTTTGGCTAATAGTGCATAGAGTTCTTCGAGGTCGTCTTGAAAGGTGCAGACTTTGTTTGTTAGGCAGTAATCGCAGTGGATGCAGTACTCCATCCATTTGTTGCGCACCGTCCAAAGCTGGGTTTCATGTCCTTTCTCTTTGAGCATTTCGAGGGCTTTTTCAAGTGCGTATTCGGTACCGCTTTTTCTTGAGCTACAAGATATACCGACTATCATAAAATACACTATTAAGGGTAAGCAATTGTTCTAAGATAAGCCTATCCCCAAAACATAAAACGCAACAACTTGGGCATCATAACCTTCTACAAGTTGATAATGACCGCTCCAATTTAGGCTGGTTATAATCAAGCCACAATACAGGAAAAGGAACCACTGTGGAGCATAAAAAAGAATTCTTTTTTTTAACAATATTTACTTGCTGATTTGAAGAAAAAATTTTTCGGGAGAAAAAAGAAAATTTATTGCACAATTTTTCTTTAATTGGAGAACCCTTAAAGGCAAGCGTCTCTGATTTGTCTTGTTTAGCATGCTTTTGTTTTCTGTGCTTCTTTTAATTGTAGGCTTAGCCATAGTAGTGCTCAGCGCTGACGAAGCGATTAAGCGGCTTTTGAATTTAGCGGGTCTTCTGCGGCTCTCCGAGTTCACGGTCAGCTTCGTCTTAGCAGGCGTGCTGGCAATTCTGCCAGAGTTATCCATCGGCATATTAGCTGCTTTGGGAGGCAGTTCTTCGTTGGGTTATGGGGTTATTTTAGGTGCAAACGTAGCGGATTTGACGTTGGTAATTGGGATAGCGGTGTTGTTTGGGGGGCACGTGGATCTTGAACCAGCCATGCTAAAGAGCATTCGTTTGTCTTCTCTGGCTGTGCTTTTGCCGGTGATATTGTTTTACGATGGGGAAATCAGCCGCTTCGATGGCGCCATACTCATTGTAGTTTTCCTAATCTACGTCACGTACATGCTTCGTTCAAAACACGATGGCGGTGTAGCTCCTGCTAAACGGTCTAAGCGTCGAGTAACCTTTGAAGCCGCAATCTTAACGGGCAGCATACTGCTACTTTTTGTCGGGGGCAGTTTAATCACGGACAACTCGCAAGGCATCAGCATGGAGATTGGACTGCCTCTGTTCGTGGTTGGGTTAATCGTGGCGGTTGGCACTTGCTTGCCGGAAATGGCGTTTAGCATCCGAGCGTGTAGCAAAAAGTACTGCCACGTAGGTTTAGGCAACATTTTAGGCAACGTATTGGCGGATTCACTTCTAACAATCGGCGTCATAGCTTTGATGCAACCTATTAAACCCGCGGTTATGTTGCCGCCTTTATCCACTGGGATTTTCATGGCGGTCTCGGCGTTAGCGATGTTTTTGTTGTCCAGAGATGGCACTTTAAAAAGAAAAGACGGTGCTCTGCTCTTGGTGCTGTTCGGATTGTTTGTGCTGATTCAATTTATTATTCAAAGCCACATCTAATTTTGCCAACAAGGCTTTTAGGCACTTACAATGTAATTAGCGGCTGGTGGCAACTTGGATAAAAACGACGTGATAATATGCCAGTTACTAATGACCAATTCACGTATTTCTTACCGTGAATTAGCGGAGAAACTGGATTTATCCGTAACTGCCGTGCACAACCGCATTCAGACTCTCATAGATATGGGGGTTATCCGAAAATTCACCGCGGGTCTGAGCATTTTAGCTCAAAACGCCATCCATATATTCATTTTTGGCATCAGCAAAACAACCGCAATTCCAAGCCTCGAACCCAAACTGAAGAAGCACGGCTCAATTTACTGGCTGACGGTTGCCGGTGGAAACATCCTCTATATAGGTGCCTACCTAAAAAACATCGCAGAGTTGGATGGGTTGGTTCGATTTGTTAAGGAAAACGCTGAGATACCGGAACCAACCGTTGCCATCACCGGTTCACCTATCCCAATAGGCATAGAGAGCCTCAAGTTACAGACTAAACTCTGCGAGTTAGACTACAAAATCATACGGTCAATGAAGGATAACTCCAGAAAACCCATCGCTGACATAGCGGAGGATACAGGGGTTTCAACCAAAACCGTCAGACGCAGACTCGCCTATATGCGCAATAACTTTTTAATTCAATACTCAATGGAATGGTACCCTGACGAGTCAAACGACATCATCAGCATATTCCATGTCCATTTCAAAAATGACGCTAATCCTAACGCCGCCGATTTAATAATGCAGAAGTACTACCCCAAAACACTGTTTTACTGGAGCTTCACAAACATTCCCGGAAGTTACGTTTTTCTGGTTTGGACACCCACTAGCAAAGAACTTCGCGAAATCCGGGAAAGCTTTGAGCAGAACAGCTCAATTCAGTCTGTTGCCCCCAACGTTATCTACACGGGCTATATAATTCCTACTTGGCGAGATGAAATCCCCTAAACTGGGCGACCCGTTTTTTAATCTACTCCTTTAAGAAAAGGACATTTCAGCTATCTCAGGGGCTTCTTTCTCAATTCAGAGGTAAACATGAAACTAAATGCTCAGTCGCCAATGTTGAGTCATCAAACGGAGGATTAACCTTGAGTGAAAAAGCAATAGTAATTGAAAATTTAACCAAAAAATATGAGGACAAAATGGCGGTTGACAACCTGAACTTACAGGTCGCCAAAGGTGAGCTCTTCGGCCTACTGGGTCCCAACGGCGCGGGCAAAACCACAACCATAAGCATCATCTGTGGACTGATCAAACCCACAAGCGGCACAGCCAAAATCTGCAACCACGACGTCTTAAAAGACACCCAGAAAGTCAAAGAACTCATCGGTGTATGCATCCAAGAAACCGCTATCTACCCTTACCTCACGGGCAAAGAAAACATGGAGCTTTTCGGAAAACTCTACGGCATGAACAAAAAAGCCATCAAAGAAAGAACCGCGATGCTGCTAGAAAAAGTGTCCTTAACCGAAGATGCAAAACGGGTAACAGCGAAGTACAGCGGCGGCATGAAGCGGCGCCTCAGCCTTGCGTTAGCACTTGTTCACAACCCAGAAATCGCTTTCCTCGATGAACCCACTGTCGCCATGGACCCACAGTCTCGCCACGCAGTCTGGGACTTCATAAAAGAACAAAAAAGCCAAGGCAAAACCATCATCCTCACAACTCATTACATGGAAGAAGCCGAAGAACTCTGCGACCGAATCGGCATAATTGACCACGGCAAACTAATCGCATTAGGAACACCCAAAGAGCTTGTAGCCAATAACGGTGTCAAAAACCTCGAAGACCTTTTCATACAGTTAACAGGCAGAAAAATGCGGGAGGAACTCTAAATGAATCTACAACGCGTCTTCGCCTTAACAAAGAAGGAGCTAAAGAAGACTGTTCGTGAACCTGCTGTTTTGTTCATGATTTTTCTGTTCCCAATCGTTTTCGTGGTGGCTTTCGGCGCGTCCTTTGGCGGCTTCGGCGGCAGTGCACAGGCGAACTACCAAATCGGCGTCCTCAATTACGACGGCGGCGCTAACTCGCAGATGCTCATAAACGCCTTGGGCGAAACACAGATTGTGACTGTTAGCAGCTACACTGACAATGCTACTGCGCAAGCAGATTTAAGCCAAGGCAAAATGCAAGCACTTGTCATAATTCCCGAGGGCTTTAGCAACAGCATAAACACCTACTACGCCAGCCCAGCAGATGCTAACCAATGGACGAACACTACCCTGCAACTGTATCTTGACAAAGGCTCACTCGTCGCAACCCAAGCAGTTCCACCTATCATCCAGCAAACAGTCGATGGCATGCTAAACCAGCAGACACAGCAAAGCCCAATTCAGCTATCAACTGCATCACTGGTAGAAGTGAAACAAACCTCAGCATTGGACTTCATTGCTCCGGGCATGTTTACGTTTGCGTCGATATTCCTCATCATGATGGTGGCACAATCGTTCACGCAAGATAGAGAAAATGGCATGATGAAACGCATCCGCATCTCACCCATCACATCCACTGAATTCATGACCAGCTTGGTGCTCTCGTATCTGGTGATTGCATTGATTCAGGCAGCAATCCTGTTTGGCATAACCTACGCTTTAGGCTTCAGACCAGCAGTTGACGGCGCAGCATACGCATTCACCTTCGCCATGGTACTGATATTTAGCGTCTCCAACATTGGATTCGGCTTAATAACCGCCACTATCTCAAAGTCATCCAGCGCAGCCACAGGCTTGAGTTTCCTCTTCGTGCTACCTCAACTGTTCCTAGGCACCTTCGTCAGCAACTCCCTGTCAGGAGGAGCACAAATCGCAAGCAACATAGTTCCCAGCCACTATGTAACCGACGCCCTAACATCGCTGTTCCTACGCGGCGCCTCAATCACCAGTGCAACAGTACTCATAGACTTCGCAGTAGTTTGCGCATCATGCGTCGGCATCCTCGCAGTAGGCATAGTACTATATGCGAAATACTACAAAATCTAAGCCGACACTCATCTCTCTTCTTTTTTATTTTTGTTAAAAACCATTTTTCTATAGGTTGTCTTCGCTAAAAAACATCGCTAAGTCTGGCCTTGACGCTATCTTAATCATCTTGTAACCAAAAACCACCATCCACAAACTCATTGCAAGGGCAGAAATAATCTCAGGAATAGCTATTCCCGAAACATAAGGAAACAGCAATAAAAACAACCAAGGAACTGCAAACACTGCACTCAACATAAACGAGAAAAGAGCCAGCGACTTCTGCCTTACCTGCCAAAACCCTATACCAAAATTGCCTAAAACCCCGATCGAAAACACAAAAAAGGCCACCAAGGCAACATTATGCACAACGCCAACTGTTTCTGGAAAAATACCTATAACTATGAGCGCTAGACATGCGCCTGGAAAAAACAAAACACCACCTAAAGCTCTATTGATAAAACGCGGCTTGCCAGTAGCGGAAAGAACCTCATAGAAATGGATTATCCTATAGATGCTTGTTGCAAATGCAAGTCCTAAAATCCCGCTAATTATTAAGCTATATGTAAAAATCGTTGAAGTGACGCCGGGTATGACACCTAAATCGCTCAGGGCATCATTTGTCAAGTTGAACTGTGGCGCAAAGAGAACCGCCAAAGAAACAGTCATAACTGCGATAATAGGGGCCAACATACCGCAAACCCCCGATATTTTCAGCCATGCGACGAATCTTTGCTGCAACCAGTTTCTCTCCAAACTTATTTGTGCTTTCACGTTTTATAATTTACTAATCACAACCAAACGTTAAACTCTAAATCAACCATTTTCTATTTGCTTTTTCCTGCTAAGTTTAACAATATCTATTGCTTTACTGTGTAAGGTTGATAGGTTTGGTTGATACTTGGCGTGAACCCTACCACATAATAATCGAAGTAGAAAACAACGAATGCAAAATGGTTGGCAAACTCGACAAATTAGGTTTTAAGCACCTAAAAGTAGTTGACGTACGAAGCTCAAAAAGCGGCTCAGTGCGACACCTCATGGACCTCGGCGAGGAACAAGCCAAAAAAGTGCCCAAAGAACTCGCCGCCAAAGGCCACGTGGAGGGCAAATCTACCGTTTGGATGGAAAGCGAAGGCTGTGGCGTTTGCAACACGATTTTGGCGCATGACGCGTTTTTGGTTTCTGGCAAGAGCATGCAGGGCAACATTATCACCTACAGTTTCATGGTACCAACTCACGAAGCATACCGAGGCATAATTGAGGATCTAGAAAGAACTGGTCACAAAGTCACCGTTCGCAAAGTAGGCAAATTCGAACAAAAAATCGACGTTTTGACCGAAAATCAGGAACGGATTTTCTGGTTGGCTATGAAAAGCGGGTTTTTTGATTATCCGCGCCAAATAGGGATGGCGGAGTTGGCTGCGAAGTTGGGAATTAGTTCAGCGACATTGTCTGAGATTTTGCGGCGAGGGACTCGGCGGTTGCTGGAGCATTACTTTAAGCAAGAACTTTGATCGGCTAGTGGTTGCTGCGAATAGAACCCACAATAGCAAGTATAAAAAATAGTAAAACAAGAAAAAGAGACAAAGATGCGACTAAAGGTAAGCTTCAGTAACGTATCGTCGCATCATGCGGTGACTGTTGAAGTAGTAAGCGATTTTGCCTATAGAGTTCTTCATGAGCTTTATCCATGCGTCTCTGCGATCATAATACGTTGGAACGATAACGTATTCGAGTTTATTGTAGAGATCCTCTAGCTCACTGGCGAAGCAAGCGTTATCGCTGATGATTTCATTAGGTCCAGGTCCAATAGCCCAGCCAGTAAGGTTTTCTATCCAACCCTCAATCCACCAACCATCCAAAACACTGAAGTTAAGGACTCCATTGTGAGCTGCCTTCATGCCACTTGTACCCGACGCCTCCATAGGACGCAAAGGAGTATTAAGCCAAACATCAACCCCGCCAACCATCTTCGCAGCAATATCCATATCATAGTTTTCTAAGTAAACAATCTCCATTTCGCCATGAAGCTGACGGGCATAATCATAGATTTTCTCTATGAGACGTTTACCGCCTTCATCTCGGGGGTGAGCTTTACCAGCAAAAACCGCCTGTAACTTGCCCTTCTTGCTAATCGCACGCAACCTATCAAGATTAGAGAATAACAAAGTTGCCCGCTTGTACTCAGTTGAGCGCCGAGCAAAACCCAAAGTTAACACTTCCGGGTCTAATTTCACCTGCGAGGTGTCATTCACAAAGTTCATGAGAGCTTGTTTTTGTTCTTGATGAGCTTTCCAGACTTCGCCATCGGGAACAAGATCAACCTTAACCAGTAATTCAGGTTCGTTTGCCCAACCGGGAAGATATTTGTCGAATAGTTTTCTGTAGGCGGTACCTGTCCAAGTGTAGGAGTGGACGCCATTTGTGATTGCGTGGATTTCGTAACCAGTGAACATTTTGCTAGAGATTTCTTGGTGACGTTTTGCCACACCGTTAACGTAGTTGCTTAAGCTAATTGCTAGGCAGGTCATGTTGAGGCGTTCTTCTCCGCCGTATTCTCTAAGTATGCTCAATTCTACGGTGTCAAGCACCTCATGAACTAGGTCGTAGCTGAATTTGTCATGCCCAGCCTCCACAGGAGTATGAGTGGTGAAAACGCAGAGTTCTTTGACTTTTTCTTCATCCATGTCGAATTTACGTAGTAATTCAACTGCTAAAAAGCTGGAGTGACCCTCGTTCATGTGGTATTTGTGCACGTGAAAACCCAAGGCGTCAAGCATGCGGACTCCGCCGAAGCCCAAGATGGCTTCTTGTTTTAGGCGGTAGCGTTCATTGCCACCGTAGAGGTAATACGTAATTTCGCGGTCTTGCTGCTGGTTAAGGTCGAAGTCAGTGTCTAAGAAGAGTACGGGAACTACGCCGCCTGTGACGCTTTGATACTTGTAAAGCCACGCCCTAACCTTAACTGTGCGGCCTTCTATTTGCACGTTAACTTCGTTTGGCAGAAGGGTCATAAGATTTTCGGGGAACCATTCATTGGGGTACTCTGTCTGCCTGCCGTTTGGGTCGAGTTTTTGGCGGAAATAGTTCTTTCTACTAATCAAGGTAACTGCGACTAAGGGGATTTTCAGGTCGGCACAGGAACGTATTGCATCGCCTGCAAGAGTACCCAATCCACCTGCATAAGTTGGAATAGAACTGTTTAAACCTATTTCCATGGAGAAATAAGCGATTTTTTGCCCTTTTAGCAAACCCTGTAATTGATCAACCTGCATTTCTCTTCCACCCAATTATGCCGAGTTGACGCTCCCTTATACGTCAAAACAGTATGTTACTCTGAGGGTGCACCCGCTTAATATCTATCTTTCCATACTATCTTTAAACTCATTCTAAGAGTAAATGAGGTATTAGGATACAAAAAATGGGCGGGCTGGTTTAGGGTGCGGGGCGCGTGCCCAAAGTCACAGACACATCAATGGATTGATCGTTTCGTATGACGGTTAAATGGATGATGTCGCCAGGCAGAGTATTCTCTTCGAGGTAACTTGCTAAGTCATCATTGTTCTTTATGGTTTGACCGTTCATGGCAATAATTATGTCATCTACAGTTAATTTGCCGTCGCAGGGTCCACCGCGTGCCACAGAAGCGATTTTCCAGCCGTAAGTGTAGCTGATGTGGCTGTCTTGTGCGGCATAGAAATTCAAGTCGTTTCCTGTTACACCCAAATAGGAATGCCCCGTGTAGGTGCCCGTGGTTATAAGTGAAGGCAATTCCTTGAGTATAGCGTTTGAGGGGATTGCAAAGCCTAATCCTTGCGAGTCAGAAACGATAGCTGTGGTTATGCCGATCACGTTTCCAAGTTGGTTTAGCAGTAACCCGCCTGAGTTACCAGGGTTGATGGGTGTACTGGTCTGGATGACATTTGCAATTGAGTAACCACCCGCAGTGTCCTCAGTTATGCTTCGGCCAGTGGCGCTAACAACGCCAGTAGTTAAAGAGCCGATTAATCCATAGGGGTTGCCGATTGCGATAACGGGTTCACCAACTTGAACCGTTGATGAACTAACGATTGTGACTGCTTTGAACTCGTGGTTGCCCTCAACTGAAACCACAGCTAAATCAGCATAGGGATCGGTTCCTAAAACTTTAGCTGCGAAACCTTTGCCATCTGAAAACGTAACGCTTAAGCTTGTGGTGCCTTCGACGACATGGTAGTTGGTTACTATGACGTTTTGCCCCCCGTAGTTGTAGGCGAAGCCGGAACCCTGTACTCCGCCGTCGCTTGTTTCGCCTTGTATAAGCACTACGGAGTCTTTGAGGTTAGCATACAAGTCAACAATGGATGTCCCGTTCTGTAGCACAGTGATGCTTTGATAGGTCATGTTTTGTGTGCCCTGCAAAACTGAGACTTTATTCTGCAAATCAGACACTTGAGTACTCAAGTCACTTACTTGCCGGTAGTTAACGTAGAATAAGAGTAAACCACCAACCAGCACCCCTGCAATGAACAGCAGTACGAGCACGCCGGCGGAGGCTTTAGCTGTGTCTCTTGATGTCAACATGCATTTATGCCTTGAAAGAGGATTATTGAGAAAGAAAATAAGGGTTGCTATACTCTGCGGTCGATTAGGTCAAGCGCTCCCGGGCCAGTGCCGATCAATGTGACGGGTACACCCGTGCGGGTTTCAACTTCTTTTATGAATTCTTTGCCTTCCTTAGGCAAGTCATCGAATTTGCGTGCCCCTTGGCATGCAGGATAGAGCACGTCAAGCTTGGTCATCGCCGCTTGGGTTGCACCGTTGATTTTCGCGGTTTTCTTAGCTAACTCGAAATCAAAAGGCGCTGAACGTCGGTCACGACCTGTTCCAGCGGCAACCTCAAACCATCCCCGCATCTGCGCTTCTTCTTTGCTGATTTCGCCGGGCAGTTTTCCTGCGCCAACTCGAGTTATGAAGGATTTGTAAACAATAATAACATCGTCTACTCGTGTAGGTCCAACACCAGCCTCTGAGGCGATTGCGGATGCGCCTGTATCTCTAGCTGTAACGTATGGGTAGCCACCGCTTAAGAATAGAGACAACATGAACCCTTGGGTCCCTTCTAAGAGCACGCTTTTGCCTTGGTCTAAGCCGTCGTTGACTTCTTGTATGCCGTCGCAGAGAAAGGGCTTTAGTTCAGGCATGTCTTTGGCGAGTTTGGCGGTGCGTCGAACGCGTTCTTCTAGTGCGGGTCCTACGCCCCAGCCTGTTGTGCCAATGCCTTTGTTAATTGCGGATGTTTTGTCTTGGTCGCTGTGTTTCTGCTCGATTATAGATGCGTTTTGGTCTATGCCAACACGTTTTGGGTCGACTTTGGTTAGTTCTAGTTCTTTGAAGAATTGTGCGATGTGCACGTTTGCACCTGCAGCAACAAGCAACCGAGTTTTCGGGTTGATGAATGCGGCGGGAACCATATGCAAGGCGTACTTTGTGTTTTCGTAAAGTATTGTGTGGGCTGCATTTACTGAGCCGGTTCTAACACAAAAATCAAGGTTGTCTTTGAGGGCTAAATACGAGATGATTTTTCCTTTGCCTTCGTCTCCCCAGAAGGCACCTACAATTACCGAGCAAGGCATATCTTTTTTCCCCTGCCTATGTCAGTTCAAGAATTATTTAAAGTTGTGGGGATGTATTGAGGGTTTATTATTTTTGTTTGAGTTTCTTGTCTTCGGTCATGAGTATTGCTAACTTGTAGGTGACATATGCGGAGAAACTGTGAATCCCCTTTTTTATTTCGTAGTCTTCTTTTACTTTGAGCCATTCGTTGAAAAAGTAATCGTAAACTTCAGTCTTCACAGTAATGGTTTTATAACCTTTTTTTGGCATATGTTTCCCCTCTTAGTCATAGTATCCGAACGTACGTTTATATAAGGGTTAACAAAGTACACGGCGCTTTACCGCTAATTATATATTAGGAGAAGTACCGTAAAGTACGGAGAACAGAGTCGTAAAGAGGGAACTAGCTTTTGCCAAGAAAAGGATACAAATGTATCACGGTAAACGAAAAAACCCACTGTGAAATCCAAAAAAGAGCCAAAGAATCAAACCGCACCATAAAAGAGTACGTTGAATACTTGCTCACAAAAGAAAAAGGCAGGAAGTAGCATGCCCATACAGGTTGTCCAATCAAACGAACGCGTCGCCGAAGTACAATTCATCTGCGACTGTTGCGGACAACCAATCCTAACAGGCCTCATACCAAAAAAAGACTTAAAAAACCACACAGACATCAGAGTGACATGTTACCGATGTAAAAAAACCGAAAACAAATAAAAGCCTCAGCGGCGACGACTTAAGCGGCGCTGTTGCGCTTCAGCATCGATCACTTCAAGAAGTTTAACAACACGTTTACCCTTAGCAGCTTTTTCCTGCTCAGTAATGGTATTTCTGGACTCACAAATTGTATCCAAAAAAATACCACTATCAAGATCTACAATGACGGGATACACTCGGCAACCCGATGGGCGATCTAAATAAACGCTGCATCGCCGCTTCGTTAAGTCATAAAATATGCAGTAGCCGTCACGGTTTTTGAGAGCCGCATAACCCTGCTTGTTGAAGCGGGTAAACTCTCCAACACGGTAACCTTTGTTTTCTAAGCGTTGAATGTCCTTTTTTGAAAGCAACATCTCCGTTTCCGTGCAGCAGACTCCACAGTTTGAGCAACGCATAAACGCAAAAAAGGTTCTGACGTATTTCTACATTTACCCCGTTTAAGGTGGGTTTAAGCGGAAATCTTTACTAGGTTACTGTTTAGCATCGTTGCGTATTCTATGCTTCTTAGCGGTATGCGGTTACCTTTTCGGTTTGAGAGGTGATATTCGATTTGGTTGTTATTTTTCCCTGCGCCTTTGTGCAGTTTTGTCAGGTGCACGTTGATTATAACTGCACCATCTTTTAAGTGCAGGTTCACGTTTTTTCCTATGTAGGATTTTGCGCTGTTTGCACTAAAGCTTTCCATTTTACCATTCCTCTTCTTGGTCTGCAATTTTGCTCCAGCATTGGCTGCAAATGGGAAGGTTTTCGCCTTTTACTTGAATGTAAAGTTTAATGTTTTCACTTTTGCAGTGGCAATCCCATGGATTTCTGCAATGTTCACTGTTTTTTTCCATTTTTTTCTTCCTCAACGAGCGAATTTAGCGTTCTTTGCTTTTAAAGTACCTGCACAATCGACTAATCGAGAAAGGGGAGGGGTCACTGAAAGTAAAGACTAAATAGGGTAGTTTACAAAATTAAAATGAGAGATTTTTCATGTTAGACTATGTACTTTTGATCGCCACAATTTCTCTGGTTATTCAACTCTTAGTTCTAGGATTACTCGGCATAGGCTTTAGCTATAAACGTAAACTCAAATACCGACTTCACGGAGCCATCATGTCTGCTGCGGTTATTATTCATGCTTTTTCCATTTTGCTGATTATGATTCCTTCCTTTTTAGCTGTGACAAGCCCAAACTTTGCTTTGCCTGAACCTCACCAACTAGTCTATGCAGCAGGTGTTATCCATGCAACCGCGGGGATTTTGGCGTTTGCTTTGGGTATCTGGTTGATGGTTGCTTGGCGGTTTGGACAAAATGTTCAAGGTTGCATTAAACGCAAAAAATTCATGTTTGTCACTTTAGCGCTATGGGTTACTGCAGTTGTTTTGGGGATAATTTTGTACTTTGTGTTTTACGCG
The DNA here is from genome assembly GCA_963760925.1 of uncultured archaeon. Lineage (GTDB taxonomy): Archaea > Thermoproteota > Bathyarchaeia > Bathyarchaeales > Bathycorpusculaceae > Bathycorpusculum. Next base: position 241,475 of record CAVXES010000001.1, read on the forward strand.
CCCTTTATTTCCAGTTAAAGCTCGATGATTTCGGGTGATATGGAGTCTTGGGTTATTGTCAGTATGCCCACGGAGAGTTTTCCCATAACTGAATGTGAAACAGTGGGGCTTCCCGGATTAATATAGAGGGTTTTTCCTTCCCATTTGATGTCGGCGATGTGTGTGTGCCCGTAAACGAATACGTTGAAGCCGTTTTCTTTAACAAGTGTCCGCATGCGGCTGAAACCAAAAGCGATGTCGGGGTCATGCATTACGCCGATTTTCCAGTCAAAAACCTTAAGCGAATTCAACCGGGGGAGAGCACCTGAAACGTCCATGCCGTCCATGTTGCCATGGACTGCTAAAACTGGGGCAAGCTGCTCCAACTCGTCAATCACCGCTAATTCTACGAGGTCCCCTGCGTGAATGATATAGTCGACTCTTTCGAATATATCAAAGACTTTTTTGGGCAAATAATGAACTCGTTTTGGGACGTGCGTGTCGGAGATTAAGCCTATAATTTTTGTGGATTTAAGAGTCGGTGGCTCTTTGCCTACCAATGCAGTTCCGCTAAACATGGTTTGGTGGCCTCACAAGTGAGCGCTTAATTGAACATATATAACTGTTAAAATAAAAACAGTATGCTGGGAAAAAGGGTTAAGTCATGAATCTTTTCACGGTTTCGTAAAAGATGCTGACTCCGAAAACCAGGTTTTTTATGCTTAGGCGTTCGTCGATGCCGTGCATGCGTTTTTCGTATTCGTCGTTCGGTTCCTCTGGGATTACAGGGTGGAAACCGTAGCATACACTGCCAGTTTCTCTGAAGAATCGTGAGTCTGTACCTCCAGTAGTTAAGGTGGGAGTTATGCCGCATTCTGGTTCATATTCCTTGAGAACACCTTTGATTGCTTCGTAGAGGGGTGTTTGGGTGGTGGATTCATTTCCGTCGTGCATCTGGAGGATTTCGTAGCTGAGTTTTCCGCTATCCAATTCAGCCAACATTGATTTGATCAAGGTGAGGGTTTCCTCGACGCTTTGCCCGGGCAGCACGCGGCAGTCAAAAGTAGCTTCGCACTCCGAGGGTATGATGTTTTCTTTTATACCGCCGTGGATTATGGTGGGGGTTATTGTGGTTTTTGTTCGGGGCCATATTTCCTCTGAGAGTGCTTTGTCTTTTTTGGCTATTTCAACAAGGATTTCATCGCTTTGGTCAGGGTTTGCCAGTAAACGCGTCAAGTCCGGTTCGAGCATTGGGTTTGTTTTAACGACTTGCGAGATGAATTCTTTGAGTGTCGGCACATAGACTGTTGGGGGCTGATAGCTACTCAGTTTTGTGATGACTTTGTTTATGCGTGCTATGGCGTTGTCTGCCATGTTAGGGGTGGAGCCGTGCCCAGGTGTGCCTTTTGCTTTGATTTTGAACCATAAAATACCTTTTTCTGCTGTTTGGATTGGGAAAACGTTGTGTCCATTTTGAGGAAACGCAGTTCCGCCGCCTTCGTTGAGGACATAGGGGCACCAAAATTTTTCTTTGTGGTTGCGGATTAGGTATCCTGCACCGTCTTCGCCACCTCGTTCCTCGTCTGCTGTTGCAGCCAAGACCACGTCACCTTTTAGAGGTATGTTGTTTTGCTTGAGCAGTTTAAGCGTGATGACTTCGACTGCCGTCATGCCTTTCATGTCTATTGCGCCTCTGCCGTAGACAAAGCCGTCTTTGACGGCGCCAGAGAAGGGATTCACTGTCCACTCGGTGGAGTTTGCGGCGACCACGTCGAGGTGTGAGAGCAAGAGAAGGTTGGGCTTTTCTCCAGTGCCTTTTAGGCGTGTGATTAGGCTGCCTCTGCCGGGTCCGGATTCTATTATTTCTGATTTGAAGCCGTCTTTGGCTAGGTAGTCGGCGATAAAGTGTGCTGCATCAGTTTCATTTCCAGGCGGGTTAGTTGTATTAATACGGATCAAGTCTGAGAGAAAGGTTGTGATGTCTGATTCAATACTATTAATAATTTGAATAGTCATTATTTCGGTTGCTCCGCAACTCTTTTAGGGTTTTATCTTCTTTTAAGAGTATCTGTTGTTGTTAGCTGATGTACTGGGTGAATTTTTTGATAATTCAACATGTAAGTTTATATAGTGTGTCAAAACTTGCTATTGTTTAAAAAAATTTCATGAGTTGACCATACTATGAAAGAGCTAAAGCCAATAGATTACAAAATTCTGTTCGAGCTCATGAAGGACTCACACAGAAGCGACAGACAACTTGCCAAAGCCTTAGGAGTCTCTCAGCCAACCGTAACCCGAAGACGCGCCATGCTTGAAGAAAACTTTATTGAAGGATACACAGTTATTCCCAAGTTCGGCCAAATTGGATTCGAAATTGCGGCAATCACATTTTTGAAGACCAAAATAAAATGTGAAACCGGCAACGAAAAAAATGCAGCATTACAAAAGATGAAAGAATGGTACATGAAGCAAACCAACGTCATATTCGTCATGGACGGCAGAGGAATGGGTTGGGATGCAGTGTGCATGTCGCTACACGAGAATTTTGCAAGCTTCGCAGACTTCATCAGAGCGCACGATTCAGAACTTTCCGACTGGGTTATTGAAAGCCAAACCTTCAACGCTGACCTTAAAGGTGGCATAGTAATCAAACCGTTCCACCTCAAATATCTGGCTTCTTCGAAGCAACAATAATCTTTTTTTTCCCCCCCCCCAAAATTTTTTAACTTCCTTTATTTTTTGATTTTCGCCGTCTCTATTTTTATGAAATCCACTGTTTTTCTCAAAAAGAACGCCATTACATCCTATGAAGGTTTAGCGTTTAATTTTTTTAAGCAATCGTTTCTTGGGCAGTTTGGGCTTCTTGACCCGTGTTGCGTCAGCAGTCAAAGCAATCAACTAAGAGTATTCGTTGTTGATCAAATATAAGTTGAACTCACATACAAGTCAGGGATTTTCTTCTTGTCGTACTATTAACCGATTAATCGTGGAGGTCTAGAACGGTTTATATCAAACTAAATGGTTAATTTTACTTGATTTATAGGTGAATTATATATGAGCAGTGAACCCTTCCATGTAAGCGACTCCAATTTTGAACAAACCATCAAAAGCAACAAGCTTGTTTTAGTGGATTTCTGGGCTAACTGGTGTGGACCATGCAGAGCTTTAGCACCCACTATAGCCGAGTTAGCAAATGAATACAGCGGCAAAGTCTTAATCGGCAAACTTGACGTTGACGAAAACCCGGTAACTGCAGAGAAATTTCAAGTTTTCAGCATACCCACAATGATTGTCTTCAAAGACGGTGAAGAAGTCGACCGCCTAGTGGGTTTATGCCCAAGAACCCGAATAACCGACGCCCTATCAAAACATCAGTAAGCGCTTCTACGCGCTTTTCATTTTTTCGTACATTTTCTCAAATGTCCAGCGTATGCTGGATTTTAGTTCTTTTAGGCGTTCTTCATCCACGTTTTTAATTATGATTTCTCTGATTAATTCGCCTTCGCGTACGATATTGTAACTGAACATTTTGTCAGGTGTTAACTGACCGAGGCGGACGAATTCTTTGTCTTTTTCTTGCATTTTCGAGAAGACTTTTTCCACCAAAAAGTTGCTAAATGGTGGAGTGTTAACGCTAAAGTTTTTGCTTTCGTCAGGCAAAACATGAATGGATTGCTTCTCGAAATACATTAGCGCCAAGGGTTCTTCATTCATGGTTTTTAGGGGAATTACAGTTTCAGATTCCTCTGGTGCTGCTGGGCGGAGTTGGCGCTGCTTCAGGTTGAGCTGATTCAACAGCTGGTTTTGGCAAAACTACTTCTTTAGGCATTGTCGGCGGTGTTACGGGGACTTCTTTTATGTCGCCGCGTTTGAAGCCCTTCTCAAGCAGAATCGAGTTAACCGTATCCAGTGAAGCTTGGACTTCTTTTGCTTCGGTGGTAAGCTTTTCTAGTTGGTCTTCAAGTCGTTTCTTGAAGGCAATCATCGTTTTCATTTTTTCTGGGTCTTGAGCCAAAATTAATTCCCCTCAAAGTTACAATGCACACTTGTTGTTTATCAGTTTTATGCAGGATGTCTCCGATTTTCTTCAGTTGCCCATTGTACATTTCAACGATTTCTTTTGAAGTGGTGGCGTCTTCGGGGCTTTGTCGGTGCGGTATTTGCCTGTGAAACGTGGAAAACGAATTGCCAAGCCGCTGCCTTTGCGGATTGAATCCATCGCTGCCATATGTATGGGGCTCAGCGTGACTTCGGCGCCCAAAATTTCCAGAACCATGCGGGTTCAAACCACACGTCGGCTTCAAGATGGATTTGACGCGGCTGTTTTTGCGGGGAATCACATGTTTCTGCAGCATCTCGTGCAGTGTAGCGAGGTCTTTATCGGTGAAGCCTGTGCCACATTTCGTTACGGTTTCAAACGTGTCTGCTTCTTGGTCGTAAGTTGCGAGCAGCAGTGCGCCGTATGCTGCCGACCCGTTTGCCTCTGCCGTGAAAAGCGCCCACGACAACCAAGTCGACAGTGTCAGTCATTTCGCTTTTGTAGTCCCGTTTGTATTTTATCCAAAGCCAACCACGGTTGCCTGCTTGATAAACGGAATCTTTGCTGACAGATTTGCACATCAAGCCTTCGCAGCCGTCCTCTATGGCTTCCTCGAAAAAGTCCTCCAGTTCTTTGGGGTTTTTAACGATTTTTTGGATGGCGGGTTTTAGGCGGTCGTTTGGTTTAATGATGTCTTTCAGCTGTTTGCGGCGTTGTGGGAAGGGTTGCAAGGGTTAAGTCTTCGCCGTCAACGTAGAGTAAGTCGAAGGTGAAAAGTGAAATTGGGTACTGTGTCGATGGCTTCTGCAACGCCGTATTTGCGTCGTCGGTGCATGAGTTCTTGGAAGGGACGCATATCGCCTGTTTCAAAATCCATAGCGACACATTCCGCCTCCAAAATGGCTTCTTTGGCATTGATTTTTTCTCGAACAATTCGATTGCGTCAGGGTATTGATCTGAAATGTTTTCCAGACGTCGAGAGTATAGAACGACTTTGTTGTCTTTCTTGTGTGCCTGCACACGTTCGCCATCATATTTGTATTCGGCTACGCATTTGCCGCCGAATTTTTCCAGAATCTCTTCGGGTGAAGCCTAACCGCTCAGCCAAGCATGGGGCGAATGGGCTCAAAAACCATCACTTGGAAGTTTTTGATGCCTTCTATGCCTTTTTCGGCAACGATGTTTGCGACTCTGCCTAAGTCAGAGGAAATGTTGTATGCTCGTTCAATGAGTTCGCGTGCTTCTTTTCCGCCGCCATACGCAATCGCCAACGCATCAAGAACCGTCATGTCTGCAATGCCCAAACGTAGATTACCCGTAACTGTGCGGATGATCCATTTGGCTTCTTTAGGCGATGCATCGGTGAGAAGCCCTGAGAGCAAAGCCATTTTGGTGTCGACGGTGCCGCTGCCTGATGGTTTTCGCCAACTTATCAAGTGTTTCATAAACTCGCTCGACCGTGAGGTTCTTGGTGAAAAAGTGGATTGTTTGCGTTTTGTGAAATTGATTTCTGCAGTTTCGCCGATGTCGCCGCTTTTTTGCAGGTCTGTTTGGAATTGCAGCTTTCTCTTCCCCCTGAGGCTCTTGACTAGGGCTTTTACTGCAAGTTTTTCGGCGACACCCATCTCGACTCCTTCAAAGTCGGGGTAAAGTTTGCCCTGAGTTAGGTAAACGACTTTTGCGATGATGTTTTGGGGTTTTTTTTAGCAACTCTACTAGGAAATCGGTCATTTCTAGCCGTTTGGTGGTGGCTTCAATTTTCTCGTAGGCGTCAGCGATTATGGCGTAATCCATGTTTCTTCCTCACAGAGTGAATACTTGGTTGGGCTGCATTTAAATTTGCATCTCAACCGTTATGCAAGGTTATATTAGCTGAATCAGCCATATCCTATTCTATGAACGCCGCCGTAGTCTATTTTTCAAGAACCGGAAATACTAAACGATTAGCACAAGCTATAGCGGCAGCCGTCCAAGCAGAACTTCTCGATGTTGCCGTTGCAGCCCCGAGTAGTGTTGCAGGTTTTGACTTGTTGATTTTTGGGACACCAGTGGAAGGCGCATCACCGACAAAAGAAGCCATGGCATTCATTGACGGTATGAATCAGGTGGAGGACAAAAAAGTCATAGTGTTTTGCACCTACAAGTTATTCGGTAATGAACGCACTATGAAAACCGTGGAGAAAGCTTTGTTGGCTAAAGGCTACGAATCACTGTCACGTGTTTCGCAGAAGGGAATGAAGCCTGAGAAAGAAGCTGACTTTTCAAAAGTCATCGCTGAAGTTAAAGCGGTAATGCTAAAACTCTAATCTGCAAACCCGAAATAAAACTGGAATATCCAAGCAACAGGCAGCTTAGTCCCGCTGGTTATTGTTTATGGTCGTATTTTGGCAACAGCAACTAATCAAAAAGAATCGATATAATTTAAAATAAAAAACAAAAAGGGTTAAGAATTAAAATTTAGGTGATGTTTGCTTATATTCCATCTATTAGATGGGCTGTTCCGTCTGGGCAGTAGACTTTATCATGCACTTCAGTGATGTTGAATCGTCTGCTGCATTCCTTCATTTGAGAGCATCCATCGCAATCTCGCGACAACATTTTCTTGTTTTTCCTCCTATTATTATGATTTTTGGGGTCAACTCTGATGGGGATCAGCGTCCTACTGATTCTCAAATCAGATGATAGCCTTTTGTAGAGCCTCAATGTTAGCTGGAGGTCGCTTTTAAACTTTATGAATTTTAAGAAAGGAGACTGGACTTTGTTTATTTACCGGATCAACCAAAAATCCCAGGTTGTGTTTAGAAGGTTTCTTTGTAAACAATCTCGCCTGCGGATCTTCGGGGTCGGGCAGAAGGCGACTCAGCAGGGTACCCCACAGGAACCAAAGCAACCGGACGCATATGAGTGGGGCAGTTAATTATTTTGCGGGTCTCCTCTTCTCTAAAAGCGCCAATCCAACATGTGCCCAAACCCATTGCGCAGGCTGCGAGAAGGATGTTTTCGATTGCGGCGGCGGTGTCCTGGTAGCAGTACAGGTTTTTTCCTCGGGGACCATAAGCTTCCTCTGCGGTTTTCTCGTCAACGCAGACCACAAAAACCACGGAAGCATCCTCTATGCTTTTTTGTCCATAAGCCGCTCTAGAAAGCCCCTGCTTGGTTCTATCTGAGGCAGCAAGCACAAATGCCCATGGCTGTGTGTTTCCTGCCGAAGGCGCCAAACGTGCGGCGTCCACGAGTTTATTGATGGTTTCTTGGGAAAGTTCCCCCTTTTTGTAGATGCGTATGCTTCTTCGGTTTTGAATAGCTTCGAAAACGTCCATAAAAATAAGTCTCCTATAGTATGGTTTAGTGGTGATGGTAAAAATGTTTTCCTAATTCTACAGGAAGAGTCTTAAGTTTAATTGTGAATTGAGGTTTTGGAATGATGTGCACTAGAGTCTGAGCTTACGCAGTGAATAAGACTCGACGGGCGAACTGACCAAACCTATTATTCTGAATCCTCAACGTGAATGTATGGGCAACTGTGAAAACGATGTTGGAAGCAAAAACAAGATAACTGGGTAAGTAACTAACCGATGGAGCACTCAATATGTTGTTTTCCAGTGTGTGTTGTTGGTTGAAAACGGTATACATTTTGATTCCATCTTGCCACCCCAAATCCAACTGGATAGAGTGGTACATTATTCCTTGATGGAAGTTGCTTGCCCATATAGAACCATAGTAAGCGTGGTGAACGGGAAACGTCTTATAGATTGACTAAGTAAATACGTCGTCGATACTCACCCAAATGCCTGCTGTCCAATTAGTGGGGGATTCTCCGCCTGTGAAGCTTGCATAAATGTTTCCGTTGATATCGTTAGTGCGGATCCAAAAACCGTAGCATTGGTCACCTGTATCTAGGACGAGGTCAAGGTTTTTGTCATATATTGTTCGATATATTTGGCCGTTGTCATAATCAGTCGCGAATAGTCTAGCCGCAGGCGTAAGCGTACCATTTGCTCCTTTACCGTTTACAATTTCGATTGATAGCATCTGTGGTAATGTAAAAATTTTTTTCCAGCTACTATTGCTCACTTCGCCATCTGTTGCTCGAATTGCTGAAGCAGCCAATCGGGAGCTATTCTTTCGTCGCCCACCACAGCATATACATAATTATTGCTTTTGTCAACTGCTACGCAGTGTATATGGCGACCAGTTGAATCATAGTATACAAGTGTCCAGTTGGCGCCTCCTCAGTGCTTCGGTAAATGCTTGCGTTGCTTGTAGTTATTCCGGTTGTGTAAACGCCTGCAAACACAATTAATACTCTCTTGTATATCAGCAAAATTAGGGGTTCTCCTAAAAGCCGTTAACTCAGCGAGGGACGATTAAATTAAGACAAAAAACGCTGATAAAGCTAATGGCTTGTGAACCTATTACTCCTCAGACAAGCGTTACTAAAAAACATCGTGACGTGAAGTTAATGGAACATCTTTGTTTAGGTGGATGTTAGCATAAAACTTATCAATCCTGTAGCTGTGAAGAAACCAGCACAACGCATCCATAAGCGATGGGCAAACGAGGTGAAACAGAACATGGTTGAAATGAAAGTTAACGCTTCCGAACTCAAAGCAGAAGAATCCAAACTTGTCGAGAAACTAGTAGAATTCCTCAAAGAAAAAACAGGCGGAGAAGTCTCAGCAGACGGCAAAACCATTACAGTAAAAGGCGAAGGCGAAGCAATCAGCAAAAAATATGTCCGCATAACTCTCAAGAAGTTCCTGCACAAACACGAGTTAACCGAAACCTTCAGAGTCATCGGCGACGAGGAAGCTCTAAAAATCAAAGAACGCAAACTAGCTGAGGAAGATTAATCCCTCTATCTTTAAATTTATGATTTTCATTTTTTGTATTTAGGAATAATTGCGGTTTTTCGTTGTCCTAAACATTGAACACCTTGTTCGTGCGCTTAGGATTAAATCAAAACGCGCCTCTAAGTGCTTATGCGAGGTTGAGTTGTGTGAGCCACAGAAAGCTGGCGTTGGGCGCCGTTGCGGTTATAGTTTCTTTTGTAGCAGTGACCTCAGTTGTAGTTACGTTTTATTCCACATTGCAAACCATCAATCCCGTTGCTGCATTGACGGCGGTTACGGTAGGTTTGATTGGGATAGTTTGGTTCAAAAAAACTAGCCACTAAGATTAAGTTTTTAGATTTGACTTTTAACGGAGCTGTAGCGCTGGCTTTGGAGTTGTCGGGGTAAAAAATAGGCAAAATGATGGTTAAGCATGAACATTAAAAAGAGGAGAAAGCGGCATGGCAGTTAACTTTTCAGGTGTTCATGCTTAACCAATAATTTACGGAGTAGAATTTTGGTTAAATGCTTTTTTGTCAAGGTTTCTGGACTAAGAGTTGGAAATTTAGTCAATATTTCTTGACTACTGTCGAAATGGGTGTTAGGTTTCTGGGCAAAACATTTTCTGCCCCATTTTTGGGCTTTCAAATTTTGAAAACGGTTTCGCCTAACTTAAATATATAAACTGTAGATTACTACACAAAACAAATGCGGCGGGAAACCCCTTGACTGACCTCGTCACAATTAACAACCTAACCAAAAAATTTGGTAACTTCAAAGCCTTAAACGATGTCTCGCTCCAAATTGGAGAGGGAGAAATCTTCGGCTACATCGGCCCAAACGGTGCAGGAAAAACTACCACCATGAAAATTCTTGTCGGTTTAATTAGCAATTTCCAAGGCGAAGTCGCAATCGGCGGCTACAACATCACCAAAAACCGAGATGAAGCCCACAAACTCCTTGGCTACCTCCCACAGGCAGTGGCATTCCAGGACTGGCGCACAACCGACCACGCACTTAAAACCTTCGGCAAACTCTCAGGATTAACCGACATGCAACTTGAAGAGCGCATTCCCAAAACCCTTGAGTTTCTGGGGTTGGCTGATGCCCGTTACCGAAAAGTTTCCCAGTTATCAGGCGGCATGACTCAAAAGGTCGGTTTGGCGCAGGCACTTCTGCATGAGCCTAAACTGCTGGTGCTCGACGAACCGCTAAGCGGATTGGATCCACTGAGCCGCCGCCAACTAAAAGACATTGTTCAGCAGTTATCAAGTAAGGGTACAACTGTTCTGTTTTCCTCCCACATTTTAAGCGACGTTCAAGATGTTGCTAACCGCGTGGGCATAATCAACCACGGCACCATCAAACAAGTCGGCACCATAGCTGACCTCAAAGCGCAATTGACCCACCAAAAAACCGTTGAAGTAATGCTTGCAGGTCCAAGCGATAAGTGGCAGCAAATAGAAAAAGTCAAGGGCATTTCAGGTGTTACCCAGCCACAGCAAGGCATTGTCTTGGCGAATCTTGAAAGCGGGGCAAACGAAGAGCAAGCAGTCAATGACGTATTGGCAGTTGTTGTTAAGTTGGGCATTCGGGTGCGGGGCGTCTGGTTGATGGAGCCGTCACTGGACCAAATTTACTTCAACTATATTTCGGAGGCTGAAAACTGATGGCGCTTGGATTACTGTTCAAAGACGAATTGCAGGGATTTTACAAGTCTAAAGTAATGATTTTCCTCTGGGTCGGCTTGCCCGTTATTGCGTTGCTGTTCCGCTTCATTCAAGTAAGCAGTACGGGGCAGGAGATTGCGTTTACTTTGATTTCGTCACTTATAGTGTCAAGCATCGGCGGAACCTTGGCGGCTGTGATGCTTGCAGTATTCATAATTAACGAGAAAAACCGCCGCGTCTATGACTTGTTCCTAATTCGCCCGCTGAAGCGACGAGACATTATGCTATCAAAGTTCTTCGCTGTCTACGTCTGCGTTGCCATAGCCAGCGGCATAGCCGTGCTTGTGGGTATGGCCACTGACTTCGCTACTACAGGTGCAGTGCCCAGCACAATTTTGAGCGATGCGGCAACTTCTTTGGCGACTAGCCTGTCGATGATTGCTGTTTCGTGTGGAGCAGGCGTCCTTATCGGCGTAGCGTCACCTTCGGTGCTGGTTGGCGCCATATTGGTGATTTACGGTGGTAATCAAACCTCAGTTATCCCGCTAGTGCCGGCGTTGCTTAACTTGGAGTATGCAACCGCTTACACCATTGTGTTGGCTGTTGTGGTTGCGGCTGTGTTGCTTGCGGGGGCCGTGGCGCTGTTCAACAAAAAACAGTTCTAAACTCCTTTTCTTTTAGTAGTTTAAGAAATTGAGAAAAGGGAATGTGCTAATGAAGCGGGGTTAGTGCCTTCTATTTTGGTTCTAGTAGCCAGGGCAGGTACCAAGCAATGGTCACTGCTTCAGAGGGAAAAAGAATTAAGAGGCGATGGTGTCAGCGAGTCATTTGCGTTTAAGCAAGTTCTCTATGTATGGTTTGAGCTTGGCGTTTTCCGCTTGAATCTTTGCTTTACCTAAGGCTTTGCGTTGACTATCGATTTCTTTGATGACTTCGGCGTAATGTATGCCTTCTGCAGCGGAAACATATTCCACTCGGAACCGCTCGGGACTCATGCCCAGCTTTATGAGTATTGATTTGAGTGCGTCTGTACGTTCCTTCATCTTGTAGTTGCCGCTTATGTAGTGGCAGTCATAGGGCAAGTGACATGCACCAACCAAAACTGCGCCTGCACCCAATCGGAGAGCTTCTAATACGAAGTTTTTGGCGACTCTACCGCTGCACATGACACGGATAGCCCGAACACTTGCGGGGTAATCGCATCGGCTGATGCCTGCTAGGTCTGCGCCTGCATAGCTGCACCAGTTGCAAAGGATCGCAAGGATTTTGTCTTCAGGGTTAGTTTCCAGCGCCGCACGGATTTGAGCTATGACTTGTGCGTCGGTGAAGTGCATTTGGGTTATGGCGCCGTGCGGGCATTCGGCTACGCATGTCCCGCAGCCGTGGCAACTAGCGTTGGTGATGCGGGCGGGTTTGCCGGGTTCTTGGCGGATGGCGCCGAATGGGCATTTGTCAACGCATATGCCGCATTTTCTGCATTTTTCTTCGTCGATAACGCTTATTATGGGTTCGATTTTCCACTTTGGCTTGCTAATCACTGTTGCTGCGCGTGAGGCTGCGCCGCTTCCCTGCGACACGCTATATGGAATGTCTTTCAGACCTACGCATGCGCCTGCGAAGAAGATGCCATCGGTCGGTGCATCGAGCGGTTTGAGTTTGGGGTGGGCTTCCATGAAGAATCCATCTGCGTCTCGGCTGATGTTGAGGATGCGGGCGACTTCTTCTGAGCCTTTCTTGGGAATCGATGCTGTTGCCAATACAACCATGTCGGTTTCGACTTCAATGGGCTGACCCAGCAATGTGTCTTCGCTGTGCACCATCAAGTTATGCGTCTCTGGGTCTTCATCGATTCGGCTAACTCTGCCGCGGATGAAGTTCACTCCTCGTTCGCGTGCGCGGTCATAGAATTCTTCGTAGCCTTTGCCGGGGCTGCGGATGTCGATGTAGAAAACGTAGACTTCCACGTCTTGTTTGTATTTCTCTTTAAGCTGCACTGCATGCTTTAGCGTGTACATGCAGCCGAAGTTGCAGCAGTAGGGGTAGTGCTGTTTGTCTCGGCTTCCTACGCATTGGATGAAAGCGATGCGTTTGGGTCGTTTGCCGTCGCTTTGGCGGATGACTTTTCCGCCTGTCGGTCCAGCTGCGAGGATGAGGCGTTCGAACTCCATGCTGGTGACGACGTTGGGGTACTTGCCATAACCTAGCAGTGGCATGTCATAGGGCAAGTAAACGTCAAATCCAGTGGAGACGATGATGGCGCCGACGTTGATTTCGACTTCTTCAGGTTGCTGGTCAAAATCGATGGCTTCGCGTTCCCCGCATACTTCAGTGCATTTGAAGCATTCGATGCAGTAGTCGCGGTTGATGCTGTAAATTAGGGGCACCGATTGGTCAAAGGGTACGCTGATGGCTTTTCTTGTGCCTAAATTCATGTCCCACTCGTTTGGATACTCAATGGGGCAAGCATCTTTGCATTCGCCGCACCCCGTACACTTATCTGGTATAACGTAGCGGGGGTTTTTGCGGATTTTAACTTTAAAGTTGCCTATGTAACCGTCGCATCGGACTAAGTCGCTGTTAGCGAAAATCGTGATGTTTGGGTGGCGGGCACAATCCACCATTTTTGGGCCTTCGATGCAGATGCTGCAGTCCAAGGTGGGGAAGGTTTTGTCCAAGGCAGCCATGTGACCACCGATGCTCTGCGAATTTTCAACCATGTAAACTTTGAAGCCATGCTCCGCCAAGTCCAATGCAGCGTTTATGCCTGCAATTCCCCCGCCTACGATTAAGGCTTTGTTGGTGACTGGCACCTCGAGGGTTTGTAGCGGCTGTAGTAGGCGTACTTTGGCGACTGCCATTTTCACTGAGTCTTTGGCGCGTTCGGTTGCCGCGGCTGGGTCGCTTTGGTGGCACCATGATGCGAACTCGCGGATGTTAGCCATCTCGTATAGGTATGGGTTTAAGCCTGCTTCGGATACTGTGCGGCGGAATGTGGGTTCATGCATTCGTGGTGAGCAGGCGGCGACGACTATGCGGTTGAGTTTGTGCTGTTTTATTGCTTTTCGGATTTCTTCTTGTCCTGGGTCGGCACATGTGTAGCGGTTTTCCTTGACAAAAACTACGTCTGGAAGCGTCTTGGCGTATTGGGCTAAAGCGTGAACATCCACCGTACCTGCGATGTTGAGTCCACAGTGACAAACGAAAACGCCGACGCGAAGCTGTTCCTGATTAGCTTGATTATTTGGGTTTGTGCTCATTCTTTCTGCTCTCCTCTATGGCGAAGCGGTCCTCAATCAGCTGCAACCTGTTCTGGGCTGCCTGCGCTTTAAACTCTTTCACTGCGTTCTCGGGGCTGGTTACACGTTCCAGCGTTTTATTCCATGCTCCGGAATGCACGGGTTGATGGTGGACTTTGGTGCGTTTTAGATTCAGAGCTTCTGGCTGTGGACAAACGTTTTTACATGCGCCGCAGTAGGTGCAGAAGAGCTCGTTAACGTAGACTTTGCCGTCTTCGCCAAGTACCAATGCACCCGTGATTGGGCAAACATCCAGACAGTCGTGGCAGCCTTCAGGACATTTCTGTGGGTTAATGCCGATTTTGCCTTCGAATATTTTTGTAACTCTGATTGCGCCGGGGGCACATTTGAATTCGCAAACTCGGCAGGTGGGGCAGTGCTGTTTGTCTATGTCCATGGTGACTTGTACGCGTTTTTTGCCCAGTTCCGAGAGTTTGGAGAAATCAACGACAGGTTCGCCATCGTAGCCGACTTTGGATATTTTAATAAGGTTTAGTGGGCAGACGTTTTCGCATTCTACGCAGGCTTTGTCACATTTCTTGGTGTCAACAACTATATCGCGGATGAGTTTGGGGTAGCTTTCTTTGCTGACAACGGCTAGGTCGGGGCTGCCGTTTTGAGAGACCTTTACTGCTCCATATGGGCAGGTGACGTCGCAGATTCCGCAGAAGTTGCATTTCTCCAAATCAATGTCAACTTTGACTTTCTGCGCTTTTCCTTCTGCTTTAGGCTGCTTAATGGTGGTTATCGCCTGTTTGGGGCAAGCCAGAGTGCAGATTTCGCAGCCCACACAACGTTTGCGATCCAAAGTTAAATTGTAATTTTTGACATGCAAGACCCAATCTAACACTAAAGCGTCTGCCGCGTCTTTCTTAGTTTTTTTAAACGGCATATATCACGTCACCCAATGGAGTTTCATCAATTCGCAAAAATGGCTCCAATATCTGAGAGGTAATATTTTTAATCCAATGGATTGTTTGCGTTATAAATATTACTTGAAGAAAACATTTGTTCCAATGTTGCAAGCTGGGAGGTCTGTTGAATTTCCGGCGCGGTTCACCATGATTATTGACCGACGTGGGTTGCATTTTATTGCTTGAGTAAGTGCATTGACATTTCTGGTGTTCTGTGTGTGGTGCAACGCGGTGTGGGAGGGGCAGTGTTGCAGTAGCAGCACCAAGCATAGACTTAGTCGAAAAAAGAAATGCAAGTTTTTGTTGAGGGAACTGGTGGGGAGAGGAGTGGTTGCAAGAACAACTCAACAATTGCGAGTTGTATGTGCAGGTTTTGGTGGTATTGATTGATTGCAGAACAAGCGGATTAAAGGGTGAATAGTTTGCCCAAATCCGCATGTGGTTTAAGCTTCAAAGCTCTGCAAGCAATCCACAGCGAAGCAGAGTTGCTGCTAAAAACAGGCTTATCCAACGCAGCTTCAAGAGCGCAGAGCACTTCGAAGGTTCTAAAGTTGGTACAACTGATAAACACGGCTTCCGATTGGGGGGTATCAACCTTCTTAGCTAACTCTTGAGCGTGGGCGGGGGTTAATCTGCCGATTTCAAGATTATTTTCTAAACCCAAAGACTCCGCATTCACAACTTGGAAGCCGTTCTGGAAAAGGAACTGCACCTCTTTTTCAGTTACTTCTTCAACGTATGGCGTTGCCAAACTGATTTTTTCCACCCCAAGCGCTTTTAACGCGTCTACAACGGCACTGGAAGTGGTATAGGCTGGGCATTTTGAAGCGTCAGATATTTTCTTGGAAAGCGCCAAATCGTAACCTGAACCTTTGATGAGGCTGCCAGAGGTGCAGGCAAACAATACAAAATCCACCGAAGCATCTTTTAGAAGCAGTGCAGAATCGACTAAACCAGCTTCCATGTCTTCGAGACTCTTTACAGTAACATTTTCCAAATGCACTCTTGAATAATGAACCGAAACATCTGAGCCGCGCAGTGCATTTGAGAATTCTGTTTCAACGGTTGTATTTGAGGAGGGAATAATGACGCCGAGTCGTTGCATAAAAGAAGTTATCGTTTTGGGGTATTTGTAATTTTTTGGAGCTAACCTTTTGGTGGAGACGACGTTTTGGGGTGTCCAAACCACTTCCTGTAGAGACGAGCCAGCGTTTTCAGTATGGCGATGCTGAATAGTACAAGGAAGAACACGTGTGCTATTGCTAGTGTTGGTGAAGCAAACAGCAGCGGCTCGGTAAATGGGTAACCTACAGTGCTTGGCAGCAACACTGTGGCTATTGGAATTGCTAAAATCAAATTTGAAATGTCTGCTTTAAAGAAAACTTTCCAATCCTTAGTTTTGTACATAACAGCCATCGCAGCTATGAACAGAAGCATTTCTGCGACCAAGTTTATGCTGCTGAAAATGTCTATGAAGGGACCGCCTAACTCGTGTAGACCAAATTGTTGCGTGGAAATCGGCCAAAGAAGCTCCAAGTGGCCGCCTATAAAAAAGTCAGCGATCAGGGAGTGTGAAATTAAAGCTAAAAAGTAGGGGATTGCTTTTTTTCGGTAAAAAATGAAAAATGGAATGAAAACTAGCAACGCTGTTATGATGGAATGTGTGGGTCCTCGATGGATTTCTGCTCCGGTTAACACGTCGTATACTATGTCTATGTCGGGCAGAATTGAGAGAACCAGAAGTATGGGGATGTTGATTTTGGTGTGCAGCGCTTTCGATGAGCCTTTGCCTAATAGATAGGCAAGTGACATGTGGCCAACAGCAAACAAAGCGGGTTCTCCAGTTTAGACTCAGAGGTTTTATTTACATTCTTTTTAAGGATATGGGTTTAGCATCTAATTTAGGTGAACGTTAGGCGCAACCATTCTTTGGTTGACTGAATAAACTAACGTGCACAAAACTGAATTAGTTAAAAATAAAGGTGGAAAATTAGACCATGCCTATTGTTCGCAGAACCACGGTGACAAGAAATCCTAAGCCGCAACCAATTGCCACCATGCGTAGCAGACGTTTATCAAGGACAATCCTTGAGGCTATGTTGGGAGAAGAATACAGCAACTCTGAAGTAATAATCAAGATAATCGCTGTTACTGCAAGCCAAAGACTAATGTCACCGACGGTTAGAGGAAAATGCATTTTTTCACCTTAAACAAATTTCAGTTGAACAGAAACCGTGTTATGGGGAAAAATCGTCAACTCTTTAAGCGTAACCGTTTTTCCTGAAGATTTAGCTAGCGCAGACGCGGCTGCAGCCACCACTGGACAACCTAGCACGCTGACGCTTTCGGGTTTGCCCTCAGCTTTGTAGAGGCTCTCGTAGAGTATGCCTGTGGCTTTGAAGGATGCGCCATCGGGTGTTAAGGTCATTTGGGCGTTGTTAGCTAAATTGAGGTTCTCTGTTAATGACCGCGGTAGTACCTCGCAGAGTTCGATTGGTTTAATTTGGGATAAGTCCACGTTTAGTTGCGCTTCAACTTGTTTTAGGATGCCTGAGCCAGGGGAGGTTAAAAAGAATCCGCCGCTTTTCACGGAGAATTTGCCTTGGGCTAACTCGTCGATGGAGGGTTTGCCATCGAAGCTCTCAGAAACGTAAACTGAAGGGTCTTTGAGGTTTTTTAGGTATTCAGGCATAGAGGCATCATTGGCGTATGCAGGTATGTAGTAGGCGTGGTTGTCGCCTTTTTTGTCGTTCAGTATTCTGTCTATAGTGGTGTATGTTGAATGGGCAGACGCGTCAAGAATTGTGCTTTCCACGTATTTGCCGTTTCGGGTGAGAGCTAAAATTGCGCCCCAAAAAGTGAGGCCTAACCCTATGAATGCAACAACTGCCATGTCAAGAATAACTGAAAAAACAAGGGAGAGGACTCCTGCACCTAAAAATACGCCAGCTATCCGTAATGCGAGACTGGTTTTTTTGTAAGAAGAAGAAACGTTCACATGATAGGCTCCTGTAGATTAGTCG
Organism: uncultured archaeon; assembly: GCA_963760925.1. Classification (GTDB taxonomy): domain Archaea; phylum Thermoproteota; class Bathyarchaeia; order Bathyarchaeales; family Bathycorpusculaceae; genus Bathycorpusculum. Next base: position 259,228 of record CAVXES010000001.1, read on the forward strand.
TTGAAAAAACGTTTTACCGCTATGTAGTTAAAGTGTAAAACAACAGTTTAAAGGTTTTCTAGAAAAACCTCAACTGTGTTCTACTGTTCAACGTTTTCTTCGTTGTTGTTGCCTCTACAGCATTTGCGCATAAATAAAAGAGGCAAATTCAGAATCTTTGCAAATACACCTAACCCCGAAAACATAGTGCGGAAGTTCTCGATATCCATGTTGTTAACTGCTCCTAAGAGGGGAATCACAGTTAAGTAAACTAGTAGAAACACCGCAAACCCGATCACAAGCAGTATCAAATAGGGCAAACTCAACAGGCTAATAACAGCGTAAGCCGCTGCTGACGCCGCTAAAGATGCAAATAGGATTTTAGCTGAAACAGTAAAGTTTGCTTTGACGCCGTATTTTTTCCAGCTCCAAATTATCGCCCAAATCATGCCGGGTATGCTTGCTAACATGGAGCCCAGTAACCCTCCGATTACAGCGTAGAAAGCGGAAAGTTCAGGGTTTGAACCGCCAAATGAGTAGAAGAAAGCAACCATCACGTAAGCGAGAGGTAAGCCGATTACTAGTGTCACTATGCTTTGCTTCATGATCTGCATGGTTTTGCCTATGCCAGACTGGAAAGTTGAGAGGCTGATGTTGCCTACTAGGATGAAGAGGTTTATTGCTGCTGAGAAAATCAGAAAAATGGGTGCATAGGGGAATTTGGGTTCGGCGCCGATAACTAATAGTGAGTTGAATAAGCCGTTTTGGGGATAAAGCGTGTTCACTAGGGGTGTGCCAAGTACGATAAGCATGAAAGTGGCAGGCACGAGCAAAAGCGCGGTGTACTTGACGGAGGAAGCAAAGACTTTTTTTAGCAAGTCAGGCTCCGCTTGTGGGTCTAATTTGGAGAAAACTGGGAACAACGCTGTGGCAACTGGGAAGGAAACAAAGGATAAAAGAACGGCGAAGTTGGCGGCTGCGAAATAGTTGCCCATCATCCAGCCGACTCCGTTTCCTGCGTTGAAGTCTCCTTGATTTGCAAAAGTTGTCATGGATAGAGAGAAAATCAGTGGCAAAACTCCGACGGCGATAGTTGAGATTGTTAGTGGTAAACCGAATTTGAGCATTGGCTTAAGGGTTTTTTTTATGTCGCATTTGCCGACTTTGCATTTACGCAGTGGTCTAAACAGGACGTAGTAAACAAGTAATATGCTAATGATTCCTCCTGCAAGAATCGAAACCATCGCGGCGGTTACGGCGCCTAAGACGCCGAAGCCTAAAACCACAAGGGCGGGTCCAAGAGCGGTTTTAACTATTGCTGAGAGCACTTGGGTGAGGCTGTTGAGTTTCATGCGTTCGAAGCCGATGAAGATGCCGCCTGCTGCTGCGGCTACAGCGCCTGCGAACACTGAAAGAGACATTACCGAAATGAGGAGGGTTAAGTCTGAGATTACCTGTGGGGATGCATTTTGTGGGCTAACAAGTACTGCTAAAGGAGAAGCAATCGCGAAGCACAAAAGAGACAAGAGTGCACCGCTAATGATTTCGAATATGACTCCTGAGACGATTACGTCGTGGATTTCTGCGTTTTTGTTTTGCAGTCTTAAATTGGCGATTTCTTTGGTTAAAGCAGAGTTTACGCCCCAGTCCCTGAAAAAGTTGATTATGGAGGCAGGAATCAAGGCTATGCCAAAGAGTCCCACGTCTGAGGCGGGCAGCAGCATGTTCAACACGATGGTGCCTAACGCCATAATGACTGTGGAAGCCACTACACCTATCATAAGGTGGAAGCTGCCCGTCGCCGAGGATTTTCCCATCTCTAAAGCTTTACTCATCCAAGCACCGTATCCAATAGGGTTTAATTTTGATATTATATAGTCTTCTCATGTTGCCAGAATCCACTATGCACAGTCTTTTCAGAGTTGTTAAAGCATGATTTTGTTCTGGTAGGCTTTAGCTATGGCTTCTAAGTCCCGCAGCCCATCCAAACCCGTTGAAGAAGGCACAACATCATCCCTAACGCAGTTGGCAAAGTACTGCAACTCGTCAAAGTGGGGCTTGTTAAACTCGGAAATGCCATGACGAAGCATTTGGGTAAGAGCCTTCATAGTCGGAGGCGGCATATGACCAACGGAGACGTGACGCACCGAACCTAACAGGTCCAGCCGCAATAAGTAATCCTGCGAGTACCACCCAACATTAATAGCAGCTAAGCAACCATTAGAGAACCTTGCTAAACACATGGCTGAATCCTCAAAGTCCATGCTGTAGCGGTAACCAAACTGGCCTTTAATGTCAACGACTTCGCCGAAGATCCACCGCAACAGATTGATAATGTGGCAACCCAAATCCACCATTACTCCGCCGCCTGTCAGAGCGGGGTTAAACCACCAGTCAGGTACAGGAGCCGGAGAATGCCCGTCGGCACGGTGCACAAACGGACCGGCGCAGATGTAAGTTGCATGAGCATTTTCCACGTCGCCTACTAAGCCGTCAGCCATTTGCTTTTTGAGGTCGGCGAAGTGGCGGTTGAAACGCATTGGGTACCCAAGCATTAACTTGACGCCGTTGCGTTCGGTTTGGGAAATGACTTCTTTGGCTTCATCAACTGTTACGGCTATGGGTTTTTCGAGGAAAACATGTTTTTTGGCTTCCGCAGCTTCTACGGAGCATTTTCGATGTAGATGCGTGGGCAATGCTATGACGACTGCGTCTAGTGCAGGGTCTTTTAGCATCTCAGCGTAGTCGTTGTAGGTGTTTTTTACGCCCATCTCTTTAGCGCGGCTTAAAGCGGATTTAGAGATGTCTGCTACAGCGTGAACCTCTGCGCCTTCCAGCATGAGTCCATGCTTTAAGTGCAGTTGACCGATTCCGCCTAAACCGATAAGTCCTAACTTTACATTGCCCATGTTTTCCATTCTCCTATTCGAGCCCCAACCGCTTGCCAAGCCCTACAGCAACCAGCGTCTTCTTTAGGTTGCCTTTCGTCTTCATTTTAAACGTCTTCTTGGGGTAAAGGGCTTTAAAGTATTCCAGTGATTCGCCTTTCGCTACAAAGTCCATATTGCCTAAGCCTTCCTGCTGAGCGACTTTGAAATAGGGGATTCCGTTTGGGTTTAACCCTGCAATTTTTGCTGAGACCACATCGATGGCAACTGGATCTTGGCTTGCCATCACTAAGTTCATGCGACAGGGTTGTACGCCTGCGGCGATAGTGTTGTCGATTAAGCAGAGGTCAAAGGGCATAGCCTTGTTGAGTGCGACGATGACGTTGCCGAGGTCGCTGTGGTACTTGAATTTCTTCTGTACGGGGTTGCAGCCGAAGATGTTTTTCATGGCACATGTCAGCTTGACCGGGTCAACGGTATATTTGATGTGGGCTATGTTGATTTTTAGGTCGGCATCGCTGATGGATTTGGGAACTTTGAAGTTGTGTGTTTTGCCGTTGCAGGAAACCTCCACTGGGCTGCTTTGGTCTTCGGTGAGGTTGATGAGTTGCACGTTTTTTTCTTTTGCGAGGCGCTCATAGCCCAGCATGCGAAAAGCGTATTTGCACCGCATAGCTGAAGCGTCGGATTCTATGATTGCTATGTCTACTGCGGGACCTATTTTTTCTCGGAGTAAATCAATGAGTTCGCCGACGAATTGGGGCGAAGTTGTTTGCCCAGTCGTGCAATCCCAATAATAACACAAATTAGGTTTAATGACTACTTTGTGGACGTTTTTGTCAAACGTGTAATCAATTAGATTTAACGATTGAGCAATAGCTTGCTTAAGTAGATACTGTGTCTCCAATGCAATTTTAACTAAACTAACAGAACTCATCTTGTAACTTCCTTATTTTAAGATAAACTAATACTATAAAGATTAGTGAATGGCAGAATTGACAAAGTCCTTAAAACCGCTAAAAAACTGCCTACTTCTTTTGAAACTATCTATTTTAGTAAAGGCAGAAATAAGGTTTTCGGCTTGAGCAGCAACCATATTATCCCTTGAGAGATGGTTTGAGTAAGTTCTGACAAGACGGCTAACAGTATGTTCAGGTAATTCGTTAAACATCATCCGCGAGCTCAAGCTTTCCCAGTAAATATCCGATCGGTCGATTGTATCAATAACAGGTTGTGGTGTGTGTAGGTTATGCTGCGATGGCAATGAACTAAGTATTCTGCCTAAGTAGTCATCCCAACCAGGTGAACAATGTTCTCGTTCAATATTTTCTTTAACTAAATTCGCATTTTGTTGAAATGAAGAGATATCACTTATCATAGAATCAAGTCGCACTGTGTACTCAGCGATTGATTTTGCTTGAATACTCAACAATCGGAAGGCGACATCGTCACCACTACCATTAAAATGAGGTAAATCACTAGTATTTAACCCAAGAAGAGGAATTTTATGTTGCCCTGCTTCAAGAAGAGAAGTTCCACTACCACAGGGGAAACTTTCCAGATAGATATCCGCTATGTTAAAATATTTTTCTAGATCAAAACGGTCAATCGTTCCTAATGCGTGAATCCGGCCATCAACGAAAGTTGAAGCTTCTTGCCAGGTCCCTCGTTGTTGAGGTCCTACCGCAATCAATTTTGCATTTTGATGCTTTTTAAGAATCTCAGCTATAATTTTGAGAAAATCATAATCGCCAAAAGGGTAAAACTTTTCTTCACGAGCGATCGTGAGCAAAATTACATCCTCATCATTTAATCCCAAAGTCTTTTTATCAACAACACTGGATGCAGATGGGTTAATTGGGGTCAATGGAATAGGCAAAATTTTAGAGTTGTTACGTCCCCTTCTCCGTCTACTAAGCGTTGTAGCAGAAGAATGATAATCAGCAATAAAATCGGCTATGCTAGTGCCGAGCCAAAAAGCATGGTCGGCATGATTAACAAAAAGTATCGGGGGGCCACCATCTACGCCAAAAGCTACAGTCGGCACAGGGTCGTATGGATGAACTAAAAGGATAATGACATCAGCCCATTTTTGGGAAATATTTCGGAGAAAAAGAGCTTGCTCTACAAAATTTGGAGATTGTTCCGTAAGTGAACAATACCAACCCCCTGAATCTTGTATCGTCTCATCGATGATATCGGGCAATGGAGTATTTTGAGCAGTTGTCACTAAACTGTGAACAGAAGTATCACAGGTATTTTTCATCCATCTCGCGATGAATGGAGAGTGCCCACCTGTACCATAACTCTCAGTAATAACAAAAAGAAAACGCTTCTTACCAAAAAGTTTCGATTTATCAGAGCACAAAGCGGAATTTATGTCCGAGTGTGTGTCTATTCGCTGGGCAATATTAACTAAAAGTCTTTCCAGAACGGGACTTGTGTAGATTCCCGGATGCCTCACAAACGCGAAATGGGCAGCAATTTTAGCCCAAGCTATCGCGGACTCTAGGTCACCTCTATCGTTCGCTGTGCTTGATTTATTAACTATTTTGTTGAATAGTTCTTTATTTTCCGAAAGCTTATAATTAACGTCCAAAAAAAGGTCCTCGGAAGGCTAATCTAACTGAATACAAAACAGAAGCACCTTAGGATATATCAAAGTTACTTAATTAAAGTATTTAGGTTCATTATAAACAATTTTAAGCAAAATATTCAAATGAAAAAAGAGGAAAAATAGCAACTTTAGATTTAACCTGCTTAGTCACCGTAAGCTTCGATGAATATCTGTCCTGAATCAGTGGGTGTTGGTGAATTGGCAGTAGAGTCCAAACGTCATCCTGAACCAGTGCTTCTGAACCGCGCCAGGCACCTAGCTGAATTCAATAATAAGCGCCAACCCCGATATCCATATCTTTAGCGTTTGATAAAATTGCATCCCAGAATGATAGCTCATTTGCCAATTTTTGCTCAAAGGTCAATGCAGCTTCAGGTTGTTGCGCATCGGAACACCAGTCATTGCTATAAACAGAGGGGTCAAACATTACGCCCATTTCATTAAAGAATAACGGCACAGTGCAGTTTAGACTTCTAGTAGCAGGTATCATGTTTGAAGCATTTAGTTGCGCTTGGACCCCCGAATAGGTCGTGCTCCATTGCAAGTTAGGATAAGGTGCCCTTCGATAGGGATGCGTAGTATAGACTGTGTTCTGTAACGACAAATATATTCAAAAGACAGCGTAAATTAAAGAATTATTTGATATTGATCATACATGATTGAGCGTGCGCCAAAGTTCTCTTTTCGGCTGATTAACCCCAAATTTAGTACTTGCCCAAGGTCCTCAGTTGAGATTCCGAAGTCAAAGTATTTTTTGTCCCGATAGCGGTTGGTGATTAAGTAGTCTTCAATTATGTCTTGTGCGCCGATGTTCCATCCTTCCTTTGAGTTAGCGGCGTATTGCATGTGGGCAACGTTTTTGCTTTCGTATATAACGACGCCTGCAAGCATCAAATTACCCTTAAAGGACCCGAACAACTTTATTTCGTCAGGGAATCTTTCGGCTAACAGTTGTATTTCTTCAGCTGTATGCGTTGGCTTTACGCTGTGACGCTCAATCAACGCGTCCTCTTCTATTCGCATAAAAGACTCAAAATCAGTTGATTCCCTAACTTCCAACCCGTTTTTCTCTGCTTTTCTTATGTTGTCTAATCGGTTGCCGTCAAATTTTTGCAGGTTAGGCAAATAAATGCAAGATGAAACACTGCGCGCCATCAATTTAGCGTTAAAAATATAGAGCGCGTACAGATCTTCGTCAGCAGGTACAGAATGATAAATGTAAGGCACCTTTTTGTAAACAACCTCATTTACGCCCAAACTTTTACAGTGCTCAACCAACGCACCAAAAATATCGAGCATAAGAGCAGTTTTCATCGAAAAACCAGAGACCACGCCACCAAACGTTAAGCCTCCATGACTGTACAGAACGTCATTTTCAACGTTAGCAGGCAGCAAACCCACCAATTGGTTATTATGATAAAAAATTAGGGAGTGATCAACGAAGCGGTCAGAATGATACTCCATGTAGCCGCGGTTAAAAAGGAAAACACCGTTTTTAGAGTTAGCAACAAAGCTATCCCAATGTTCCTTTTTGCTGGATTCATAGGTCTCCACAACAACATCGCCCAGCTGGTTTGATGCAGAAACCAAAACTTTAGCCGACATGCAAGGTAGTCCTAAAATTAGACAGCCAATATTTCTGTTCTTTATTCAAAAGAAAATAAAAAAAACTGACTTTAAAACCTTAGGATGTAACAACGTGAAATAAACCCAACCAAAAATCAGAAATACAGATCACGTCGTCGAAAGTTAAGCCAAGTACTTGAGGGCGTTACCTTCTGTCTATAACAGTCAAATTTTTTCTTCACCTGAAATGAAAACGCCTGTTTTTTTGTTATGCACAGGCTTAGCAGGGTTTCCCACATAAATCTGCCCAGAAACCGCACCTGAAGTCATAACGGCTCCTGCACCCACAACGCAATTCTCCCCCAGTTTAATGGCACCAACAGTGCAGCTATTAACTCCCAAAAAAGACCCCGCACCCACTTCGCAGAAACCCGAAACCGCAACATGAGTGGCCAAAAAACAGTGATCGCCTATTTGTGAACGATGACCAATAGAGCTACCGGACCAAACAGTAACATTATCACCGATTATTGCCCCCCTCTGAACAACCGCGTTCTCTAAAACAAAGCAGTTCTCGCCAAAAGCTACGTCAGAACCTACATAGGCTCGGGAGCTTATGTATGAACAGAGGCGATAGCCCTTCTGTTTGGTTTGTTCAAAGAGACGACGTCTTAAACTGTTAAGGTTTGTATAAGAAATAGCTACGAATGCGCGGTGACTGTTTGGGCTGAAATGTTGTTCGATTTTTTCAAAGTCAACAATAGGTAAACCGAAAAGATTACTTTTTTTTCGATATGCTGCTTCAACGCTAAACCCGACAACCTCAAAGTCGGAGTCACGAGTGAAGTAGTCAAATGCTAGTTCAGCTGTTTCACCGTCGCCTACAATCACAAGTTTCTCAATATCGCCAGTCATTATCTACTAGCCTCTTGTAGTCGTCGTATTCCCGAACATAGTCCGATTCATCGTATACTTCGCTGACAAGTGAGAGGGCAACGGAGTTGGAGGAAAAGTTTTCTATTTCACGCCAGACTTTCGGGGGAATATAGATGCCGTAGTGGGGTCGGTTTAGGAAGAAAGAGCGCCTGTGATGACCGTCGTCCAAGATTACGTCGAAGCTACCGCTTAACGCGATAACAACTTGGTGGAGGGCTTTGTGGGCATGTCCACCGCGGGTGGCACCACTGGGCACATCGTATAAGTAGTATACTCTTTTGATTTTGAATGGAACCTGCCTGTTTTCTTCTATAAAGGAAAGGTTTCCTCGGTAATCGTTTATTTTTGGAAAATTGATGATTTTGCAGTCATTTAAAACGCTATATTTTTCAGTTAACAAAAGAATCCCTCAAAACTGTTAACAGAAACCTGTTAACCTTAAAGGTCTGTTTAAAAGTGGTAATTGAATCCACAAGAAAACAAGTGCTAAACACTATGTGTTTTTTGCTTATTTACCTTTTTGCTTTAAGACTCAAATTAATAAAGTTTAGACTAAAAAAAGGGAAAAGTTGATTTAAAAGATGACAAAAAGTCAAAAATTATTTATGCGGTAGCAACATCTAACGTCGCTGACCAACTATAACTGTCAGCAACTTGACTGCTGGGTACATTTAGCACTAAGGTTCTCGTTACTTCACCAAAAGCAGAAATTGCCGAAGTATCTGAAAGCGTTAAAGTCCAGCCACCGGGCAAACCTGTTGTTGATAGACTTGGAGTAACCGCCTTGTTCACGTTGTTAGTAATGGTAATATCTTTAGTGTATTCTCCAGAAACCACGTTTCCCCAATCAATGCTTAGCGATTGCCCATTCGTGTATACAGTTGAATCAACGGTAACGGTAACTGCGCCTGCCTCTTCTACGTTAGCGCTCATGTTAAAATCTAAAGTAAAAAGTGATGCTGCTGAGATCACCATAACAGCTGAAAGCACCAAAGCAGATGCTACAATCAAAAGACTTTTCCTTTTCATTTTTCCACCTCCTTCTTTTCGCTATCGAATTTGTTGCTACCTAAGCAGGTAACTATGAGTTGGGAAATCCTCGATTTGACCTCAAATCGGTTTTCCAAGCGGAAATGTTTGGTCAAATGAGATGCACCCATTCTGGTTCAGCTTGATTGGCAAATCTTGACGAGTTGCTGCTTTCGCCTATTGTATTTCTTGCTTCATCGTTGAATGCTCGAAAAGGAGCGTTCGATTTATCCATGTTCAGGCTGTTTTGAGGAAGCGATAATGGAACAAGGCCTGTTGATAGTCTTACGCCGTTTTGCCAGCCGGTGTCTAACGTGATGCTATAGTACATGACGCCGTCTACAAAATTAGAAGCCGTGGGAGAACCACAATATCCTAAGGTAACAGTGAATTCCCGGTAAATTTGCCAAGTAAAGCCATTATCATCGCTTGTGTAGATTCTGGCAATACTTGGGTCGCCGTTCGGCTCTGCAGATACAAAGCTAGTATAGATACGTCCGTCTAAATCGTTAGTTCTCATCCAAAAACCGTAGCAGTGACCTCCCGTATCCAAAACCTTAGTGAAGGTTTCATCGTCAGTAGTTCGATATATTTGGCCGTTAACCGGATCATCGGTAGCAAAGAGTCTAGCACCTGGGATTATCTCAATTGCCACCATTTGGGGGTCAACAAGTATCTGGTCCCATGTTTCTCCATTATCAGTTGAACGTATAACGTAAGCAATGTTCCAAGGGTATAACTTATCGCCGGCAGAAGCGTAAATGTAGTTACTGGTTTTATCCACCACAACTTCATGGATATGTCTAGCTAAAGAATCATAATAAACCAGGTTCCAATCGTCACCCCCGTTTGTACTCTTCAGGATACTTGCATTCGAGACGGAATTCAACGTGTAAATACCCGCAAACAAGTTACCGTTAGAATCCTCATCAATACCCCAAATACTACAACCATCAGGCAAAACAAGCGCCCTATCCCAAGTCAAGCCGTTGTCTGTACTTTTCCAGAGGCCGACTTCACTTGCTATGGCAGACCCGTCAGGCGAAACAAAAATGTAGCCGCGGCTATCGATGTATATCGTGTCTATGGTTGAGCTGAAACTTTTTAGTGTACTCCAAGTTTCCCCTTGATTTAGACTTTTAAAAAGTAGGTTTCCAGAGCTCGCATATAGTGTACCGTCGTTTGCAACCCAGCTTTGCTCTATGGGTTTACTGACTGTTGGATCGCCGGATGATTGGCTGCCCACAGTAACAGACATTTCCATTGTTAAATCCATGTAAATTGTTCCGCTAGGAGATGGATAACTGAAGGACACCGTTACACCATAAAGTACGGGAAGAATAGGAAGATTTGTAGATGACAGGGTGGCTTCATATTGTATCCAACGACCAGACGCGACAGATACAGCAGCTCCACTTGATGTGTAGTAGTTGGACCATGTAGCGTTTACTAAGTCTTCTTGGGTAGCGGCGGTTCTAAGTCTAAACTGTAAACTTGTTCCGGAGGGAACTGACGCCATCCATGATAGTATATTCCAGTTAAGGTTTGTGTGGCCTGAATCAAATGGGGAAGAAACAAGTGTCCCAGACGGTGAGTACGTAATGGAGCTTACGATTACCGAGTCATAGGAAACAGTTGAGTCTCCATATGACTCAAGGCTTATTCCACCGCTAGCATAACTGCTATCCACAGCGCTGAGAATTAATGTGCCATCGTAGTAGCATTTTATTTGATTTCCAGACATGACCATCCGCAAATTGTGCCAGTCAGTGTCAGTTGATATTGTTGCTTCGTCGAGGGCGATTCCCTGAGTATCAGCCCAAGAACTAAACTTCACGAGCGCTGCTCTGTTTGGACCTTCATCGTTTGGATAAAGTACAAGCGAATACTGTGAACCAAGGACGGGATCTAAACGCGCACCAATAGCTGCACCATACTGTCCGCTGAGGTATCGCACTCTTGCCTCGAAGATGAAATCAGACCAATCACCGGTGTATGTTGAAGATAACTGGCCGGTTTGGCTGATTATGTCATAGTACCCCTGATTTACTGTCCAAGAGCCCGAATAAACAATCCATTGGCTACTAGTCTGGGATTCGTCACTGAAATCATCTTGAAAAAGAGTGCCTGAGGGAGCTAGCGCAAGCGTCACTTGACCAGGGGCGCTGTCCGCGTCAACACCTGTTTGTGTTCCAGACTGGAAGTCTTGTTGGCTTGTTTGTAACCAACTTTCGGTTATGCCTTTAGAATAGAGCACAGTTACAGTAGAGGACAATCCAGCTTGAACCTTAAGCCCATTGTCGGTGAGTCTATAGTCATTTGTTGGAACGCCATCTAGAAGAACCTGCAAAGAATTAAGCTCTGAAACACTTAGTGGAAGATCGATTTCTAAGGCTGTGTCTGATGAAACAGAGCCGCCTAAGGTAACCGTTATTTCATTGACGCCGTTGGGGCTTAGGATGAATTGCGGTGTCCACTGAACTTGTTGGCGTTTAAACCCCCAATCCCGAAGTTCCAGAGGAGTTGTGTTCCACATATTTGGTTTAGATAAAACGTCATGTATGAATTGGTTAGTTAAACCTGATTCAGAGGACGAATGGCTATACGCACTGACCAAGGCGCCGATGTTGTAGTAGAAATCAACCACTGCTTGCATGTCATTTGGAGCGTAATAGCTCAACTCGTCAATGCTTTGACAGACCGTACCCGAACTGGTGATCCAACGCGTAAAAAGGCACCACGTAATTGTCATAAGATTTGTTTGGGTCACTTAGTGAAAAAGCAAATCCGGGATAAGGTGAGGGGGTGAATTCCCCTGAAGTAGGTATTCCAAGGTTGTCTAGTAATTGGTAGGTTTCTTCCCAACAGCCCTGTCCAGCTGGAGCAACCCAAAGATTAGATCGATAACCTAACCAACCTTCAATATCATCGAAAGATAAGGTTATTGACTGATTAGTGTACTGTAAGCCGTCTTCTCGACCGGTTGGAAACTTGTCCATAGCTAAATCTGGACCCCAATGGTAAAACTCGTAGTTGCCATAGGATAATGTTGGGTTCCAAGGAGTACTGTTTAGACCTCCGTTGTGCGAACCGATTTCTGCACCTAAAGATTGAGCTTCCTGAATCAAACTTACCAAATACTCGCTGTTAGGTGCATCGCGTACGTCGCCAGTGACAATATAGTATTGACCAGTTACGCCCAACTGCTGCTCAACAGCCGCTGAGGAGGCAATCCATTCATTAAAAACAGGGAGATCCATGTCGTGTCTTATAACAAATGCAGAGTCATATTGATAGGGCCAAGCACTTAATTTTGTTAGGGGCAAATTTTGGTTTTCAAAAGCCCACTCGACCGCCTGTCTAAAAATGACATATTCGTATTCGTGAAGACTATAAACGCTAAAACCCGCAAGAGGGGCCAACTCTGAATGGTAAATAAACACTCCATTTCCGTAAGTTTTTGTTGCGACCATAACATTTCCGTCAATGATCGTTAAAACTTGGGCAGGGTCATTCTCTGTGGGTGTTGCTTCCCAAGCGTAGTGGGGATCGCTCACTGCCATATCAGTCTTGGGCACTGAATGGTCCGTTAGAGGTAGACGCATGTTAATTGAAACATCTGCGGGAAATTGATTGACAAGTCGATTGCTGGCTATTCGCATTATGTTTTCAAATTGGCCCCAGTTGTCGGGTGGAGAATTTGTACAGTTCAGACCCATTTGTGAGGATAATGCAAAATTGATTCGGGGCTGACCATCTTCATATTTTGTCCACGCTGAAGATCCCACGTACACAAAACCGCCTGCGCTGACGTAATTGCTTATTTGCGCAGCTGCCGAGTCTTCAATACATTCATTTGCTAAACTGAAAAGTATTGGATATTTAGGGGTTCCAGCGGAGAGTAGTGCGCCTGAATTGATGTCGGCATCAGAGAGTTCAATAAAGGGGGTTCCATCTGCTTTGAAGGCTTCTTCGAGCATTCGATAAATGGAGGAGTAAGTCCAAGAAGGATTAGACCAGTGTTCCCGAGTGTTTTCAGAAACGTGGATGGCAATGACAGGAGAAATCGCTTGCGTGTCGTCACCTACAGCCGCTTGAAAAAAGAACGGACTGGAAACTATCAAAAACACAAATGTAAAAGAGAACAGAAATTTGGAAACTTTTTCCATCAAAAAACGACTCCGCAAGTGCTACAATCCGCATATGGCGAGCCCTTGCTACGTTATAGCTGCTCAGACAAGTATATTTATGTTACTGCTATAGAAGACTTCTCAATTTTTTCCAGAAAAAACAAAGAAAAAACCAATTAAACAACAAAACTCACAATTTAGTTATTTTTTTCGCATAATCCTCTGCAGCACAATCAAAGTAATCATTACTAAGTTTAGACGGCAAAAAGTAAAGAGCTGTAGGAATATTTACCTTAACAAAGACGCTCTTCAACTCGGCAGGCGAAAGTTTAGCTCCACTCCAATGTTTAAGCCGGTTCTGCCATAGGTAACCAAAGTTCCTAAAAGACCAACCTAACCCCTTAAGAGTACCATAAACAGCAGACAAATTATAGTTCTTTAAGGAAAAAACAATGGAGATCAACGTGTAATCTAAATTAACAAAAACAGCCTTAATTATGTCTCCATAGCGAAAATAAAGGTCAAACAGCAAACAAGTTTTGGCTTTATACAAGTTATAAGTCGTCCGCTCAATGTTCCAGCTACTGGTTGCCCCCATAATGTGACGGATATGAGAGTCATCGACCGCAACCACCCGCTTTTTTGCCAACCACGCCTTAAACGACAGCAAAGTATCATCATAGAAAAATGGAATTTTGGAGTCAAATAACCCCACTTCATCAATTAATGCGCGTGAGGCAATCATGCTTGCGCCTGAAGCGACCGAAACTTCAAAAACAGGGAAGAATTTAGTTTTTATGTTCTGTTTTTCACCCAACGAATGCTTACGAACCAAATAATTACTGAACAGCCAACCAGCATTTTGGATTTCGTCGTTATGCATGTTAATGATTTTGCTCTGCGCCAAACCGATTGAGGGGTCGTTTTGCATAGCTTCAACTAATTTTGTGAGCCAATCCTCTTCGACGAGTGTATCATTGTTTAGAAAAACCACGTATTCACCCCGGCAATACTTAAAACCGAGGTTGTTACCTCCCGCGAAGCCTGTGTTGATTTTGCTTTGTACGATTTTTAGGCGGGGATCAGAGCCGAAGCGTTTTTGGGCTTCTTTTAAGCTGCTGTCTGTGGAAGCATTGTCAACTAAGATAACTTCGAAGTTGGGGTACTTATTGTTCATTACTGACTTAAGGCAGTTTGAGAGGTAGCTTTTGCCATTGTAGTTAAGTATAATTATCGAAGCAAGCGGATAAGTTTTTGACAAGCTTTTCTCATCTTCAAACAAAGGGTTCTGTTTAACTGCGTTTTCTGAGTTTTGAAAGATCATATATCGGTGAGTAGCAGACGCCCAGTGAACGATAAATTATCCATTTTGTACCTATTACGTTTCCCAGGAGGATACCCTCAACTTTTCTCAGGTTATAATGGAAGCTATTACGCATATACTTCAAACTGTGCACAACCCGCAAAACGTCAGATTCAAACTTGCTCACCAAGGAAAGCTGAGGTTCATCCCCGTAGAGGCGATAAAAAAGCAGTTCGGCTTCGGTTGCCCACAACAGATCGGTGCGTGGAGCCAAAAAATCTCGACTGGAAGTTCGACCATGCACTATGTGATATACTTTGACTTTAGGACTGAAAATCATCTCCAGCCCACGCTGCCACAACTGCCAACCCAGAACCATCTCCCAAGCGCAACCCAAAATCCACTCCCCCGGCAAGTCAATACTACGTAAAACTTTGCCATCAACTGCCATCGAAGGACCACGCAGAAGCGCTTTTGTTGCTCCGCGTTTTCGCCAATAAGCGTTGTTGCCTCGTTCGTAAACTAAGCCAGAATTAGCGATGCAATTTTTGTAGTTTTCCAAGCCTTTTAGAGGATGACCAAATAGGGCGAAATCGAAACGTGTGAAATCTGTCGGAGCCTCGGTTTCTTCTATGATATCCATGCTGTCGCCGTTAACCAGCACAGGAAATGAGTCGCCTGTAATCCCGCCCACATTAGAAGTTTGGAAGAGTCTCACGGTTTCAGCTAGCCAATCACCTGCAGGTAAAGCATCGTCGTCGAGGAACGCAACTATGTCGCCGTTTGCGTGTTTTACACCTAAAAAGTAGGCGTCAACGATGTATCCGCTAGTTTGTGGCACAGTTTTTATTTTGAGGTCTTTGAGGCTTCAGCTAAGAGTGGTTCGGTGCCATCTCCAGAAGCTTAACGACGAACACTACGTCAAAGTTGCGGTAGGTTTGACGCTGCAGCGCCTGATTAGGTATGGAAGGATGTCAGCTCTTTTGTAGGTGGGTATAACCACTGTAACTGTTTGGTATTTGGAGTTTATCATAGAAGTAACTATCCTGTTGTCGTTAAAATTGGAGGAACATAGTCGGATGGCACATAGTAGACTTGTCTGTCGCCGTTGTTGTAAACAACGTTGGTTTGATTGAGCTGCGCTGGAATGGTGCTATTTGGAGTTAAATCGCTGTATTTGATACTGATGTAGCTGACGAAAACGAATTCGACCAGGATGCAAAAAGTTTAGCGGACTAAGCTCTTGCATGTAGTCACGGTAAATCAAACCATAAGCCGTTAAAGATGTGAAGAGCCGTTGTCCGCTGCAAAATTATATTGGTAAGGAGTATTTGCTGAAACCCACGTGCTCCGTAGACACTGAAGTCGTCAATGTAGCCAAGGTTGCCGTAGAGTTGCAGCGGATTCATCCGGTAGCCGCTAAGCGGAACAGACCAACTTTGCACATCAGCAACTTCATATACGAAGTTGGTTTGGAAAAGAAAATACGGAACCAAAACAACCACAACCAAAGTCACAAACGCCAACTCTTTTCTTATGCTTAAAAAGAAACCTCCGAACTCCCACATGCCTATGACGCAGAACGGTGCAAGAATCATCAGCAGAATATGGTAGAACCGAGTCATGGACAAAGCGTTAGCTAAACCAGGCACAACTGTCAAGAAAACGAGGAAAACAACAGTTAAAACGCTAAATACGATGTAGTCACGGTCGAACCGAAAAGGTATCTTTCGGGCTAACTAAAGCAATAACGCCGAGGACAATGAAGATTTCTGTTAGGTATGCAAAGCCTCTGCTTATTGTGTTTAAGAAATGAAGGTGACTCAACTAAACCTAACCCCGTTAGGACACGTTCGCCACGCGAAGCAGGGTTAAAGAAGTCGCCTAGCTGGTGAGCCGATGTAACCTCCGAAGGACATGAAGCTATCGAAGACGACAGCGCCTGAAGTGTAGATGTACCAAACGAAACATCGCTACGAAAAAGAACAAAATCAGACCGAACTGCAAGTTAATGCTGGGTCGCTTCAGGTAGAATGCCGATGGTTGCCCAAGCAGCCAAGATGAGGAATAGGAAAATTTCGGCGAGCGCGTAGTGGGAGAAGATTAAGCCGAAACTAAAGATGGCGAAAGCAATGAATTTGCTGACTTTTATTAGTTTCTTATTAAGAAGAGTAATTAACAGTAGAACAAAGAAGAGTTCACCTATCATTTGGCGGTTTAACGCAAGCATCTCAGTGAAGAAGGTGGACTGCGCCATGAATACGAAAGCAGCTATGAAACCCAGTTTTTTGCCTATGTAGGGTTGCCAGAGCACGTATAACCCGATGGGAACCAAAGCGAAGATGAGCGGATAAATGATTTTGAAAACCCAAGTTGGATCCAACCCCAGCATGTTAGAGTAAACTGTGGGCAAAATGGTGATGCTTAGCATCGCGTTATATCTGCCAAACGCTTCATCAGTGGGAAAGTGAAAATTGGGTTCCAATGCATGTTGAGACGGGTATTCTGAAAACTAGAGTTCACGGGTATGTCGCCACCGTTGGGCATAATATAATTGGAGATGAGGGACCCCTGCAGTAAAAGTGCAAGAGCAATCATCAGTATAGCAAAAACATAGACTTTGGAGGAGCGTTCAAAATAAAGACTGACTGAGAAAAGGGCGGCTATGGCTGAAATCGTAATGAGCAAAAGCAAGTTGTTTCCTGTGGCATCAACGAAGTATGCCCCAGCCACCGCCAAAAGCGGTATAAGCGTCAGCAAAAGCATAGAACGGGTGAAACCCACTTTTTGGGGAAACACACCCTTCGGAGTGCCTTGCCGCAGATGAGCCACCGCTGCACTAACAATAATTAGCGTATTTATGAAAAGTGAAAGTGGCAAAGTTGCAAGCGGGAATGTTAAACCTAACAAAAATCCAAATTGGTTAATAACCAACCCTGCGATCATTAGAAAAGCTACGCTAAAACCTACAGAGTACAGAATGGATTCTACAATGCTTAATTTGTCAAGCTTTAGGAGTTTAACAATGATCAAACCAGGAATAAAAGTCAGGTACCCAATGCCTATTACGATTCTTGCAACTGTAAGATCCAAGAATAGCGTGAGGTACATGACCACTTGTAGAGCTACTACGATTGCTAAGAAATGCTGGGAAATATATTGTTGATTGAACTTCATTGGTGCAACGCCAAAATTATTTTTTTAAAACTGAACGATAAATCTGAGACATTTTGGGTGCAACAGCTCGCATGTCATAATCCCTTTACTGTTTGGCGCCGCCGAGCGCCATCTTTGACCTTAGCAACTTGTCTTTCACCATTTTTATAGGTTGGCTGCTAAATCGTCGGCGTTGTTGGGTTCAAAAAGTAAACCGTTGCTTAAATGGCTCACTGTTTCTTTCATAACGCCGAATCTTGGTGCTACCACGGCGAGTCCGGCTGCCCACGCTTCGAGGGTGGCGATGTAGCCGAAGTTTGTTGCAACAAATATGTCGCTGTTCCAGAGAAATTTTCGCACGTCAGTTTGTTTGCCAGTCATCGTGACTGAATCTTCTAAACCTAATTCTTTAATCATCAACTTAAGTGTTTCGAACATGCGCCCGTAACCGACTATGATAAGTTTGGTGTTCGGGACCTAGTCATGGACAATTTTGAAGGCTCGAATGACAATGTCGGGGGTTTGAACAGGCTCGAGTCTGCCCACGTAAATCATCGTGATATCATGCGGCGCGGTTTTGGAAGCGTTTTTGAAGTGAGGTGTATCCACGAAGTTGGTGACTAGGTGGCTTTTATGACCCAAACCCATCTCGTCTAGTGTGCCTAAGACTTCTTTTGAGTAAGTTGTGATTGCCGTAGCATCGTTTTCTAGGATGCTGCGTATTGGGGGTGATTTCAGGGGCATGCCGCCTTGCAGGGGGTCGCCGACGAAGCCTCCGTGTAAGGTAACCACAAGTGGTTTTCGATAATGCTGGCTGAGGTAAATGCCAAGGTTGATGTATTCAAGGTCGCTCCAGATGCCGTGGATGTGGAAAATGTCGGCGTGTTTTTGCTTCTTTTCGGTTAGCTGCTTCGTGGTAGAGGCTTGCGAACTTCATTTTCTCCACAATTTTAGGCGTGGAATGCAAAGTGTACATGAAAGCGCCGTTTATTACATCCACAGGGTTGGGTCCAAGACGATAAACTTTGAGGAAGCCTGCGTCCTCGTATTTTTTATGTTCTTAGTCACAATAGAAGCTTGGTTCGGCCAGTGATCAGTGAGAACTCGATGTTTTCTTTTCGGCAAAGGTAACGTGCTTAACCACAGTATGTAGCGTTCTAAGCCGCCGATTTCAATGGGCCAGAATCGTTCCCAGACGTGACAAACGTGCATATGATTAATGCCTCTCTGAATTTGTTTATGCATTGGCGTAGTGGGCATTAAAGTAAGCCATGAAGTGCTCAGAAAAGTTATCTATGGAAAACTGTTCGGCGATTGCTTTCATTTCTTCAGCTTTATCAAGGTTACCAATCGGCTATTTCATGGGTGATTTTTCTGCGGCTTGCTCCACATTAAGGTAGCGGAACTGTGCCGGAACAAATTCCTTCATCCCGCCTGAATCATGCACAATTGGCAAACAACCCATCGCCATGGCCTCAACAATGGAAATGCCAAAATGCTCGCCTTCCATAGTGTGCAAGTAAAGCTTCGCCCGCTTCAGCAAATCAGCTTTCTGTTCTGCAGAGGCGTTAGGGTAAAATTTGACGCGGTCAGTTAGCCCCATCTTTTTGGTTAAGCTTTCAAGATAATTAAGAGTGACTCGATTACATAAGCGACCCATAACTGCGAATTGTATGTCAGCGGATGTTTGGGCAGCGATTTGGGGGATGCGCTCTAAAAGTTTGTTAGCGTCTAAGCGAGAAACAGTTACGACCAAGATTCTCTTGTGACGCCTTCACAGCATTCTTACCTTGGTCAAGAATGGTCTGTGAGAAGGGAGGATAGAGGACATGAGCTGTTTTACGTGAGTATTTCTGGACTTCCGCTGCGGTATAGTAGCTGTTGGCTAAGACCAGCCTTTTATCATAGTTTATGAGTTTCTTTTCTAAGATCACATATGGGAGGGTTCCTGCTTGGCTAAGTGCGTGGATTATTCAGGTAGGGGAAGTTTTTGTTGAAGGAGTACTGGTTTAGGTAGGGAAAGTGGATGTAGCTGATTTCTGTCCATGGGTAAACGCAGTTTGAGAAGGCATCAACGAAGGTGCTGCATTTGATTTTTGGCGATGTAGGAGTGGAAGATGGTTTGGTAGAAGTCCGCTAAGCCTCGTGGGGTGAAGTTGGTTGGTTGCTGGATGGTTTGGATGTGGGGGTTGAGGGTTTCTCCGAAGTAGTTTTTGATGGCTTCGGGGTTTACTTGACCGCTGGTGAAGAGGACAACGTCTTGGTTGTTCTGGGCGAGGGTGTTGGCGATGGCTATTGCGACGAATTCTCCGCCGCCGTACACATTTAGAGTGGGGCAAAAAACTCCGATTCTCGTTCCATCGCTTATTCGCCTGATGTACTAATAAATTATCCGCTTTTTTAGATTCAAAAGTAATGCAGTTTTATTGCGGGCGGATGTTTGCCTGAATTTGTTGTTGAATTTTTTGCGAAGCTAGGAATTTGCAATTAGAGTTTAATTGGTTTTCAAAAGCCTATAAAAATGATCTAGACCAAGTAGGGATTCAAAATTCAGGAAGAGAGAGAAAACATGAAAATCACGCAACATAGCAAACACACTACACTCCTTAAACACCAAGAGCGCTAAGCAAAGCCACTCGCCATATGCATCACCGCACTGTTCATCATCAGCATGGTTTCAGTGCTTTCCACAGTCACAGTGCAAGCCGACGACAACATCATGCGCTCCACACCTCGGGTCATACATTTTGGATGCCAACGGAAATACTGTTTACCTCCGAGGCATGGGAATCGCGGGTTTCGCTCCAAACTTAATTCTTTGGGGACAAGGCGGAGGCGACAACTGGGGCGACCAATGGAACTACAACCCCACAACAGCCATGGATCAGACATTCCAGCGATGCAAAGTCAATGGCACGTCAACATGATCCGTGTTTTCGTCTATCCAAGCTGGTACTACCGAGACAACATTGTGCCTGCACAAGAAGACTCCAACTATAGCAGCTCAACAACACCAATCAGCACCAGAGCTTACCTACAAACTCTCTGTCAAGAAGCAGACAAATATGGAATCTACGTCGACATAGTCACCATACATGCTGACACCATCCACAAGTTCATTCTGCAGCAGACCCATATGCAAGCAACGGTTCGGATGGCAGGGCTTGCCAATGATGGGATGGGACAACGCAGCTACCAATTCCTTCAAGACGCAGGGTACGGCAACAACGAACAGGGCTTCTGGAACTGGTTCTGGACAGACATGGCAAACAACCTAAAAGACTATCCAAACGCAATCTTTGAAGCATGGAACGAACCAATGTGGGCAGCGACGTAGACGCAATCCCCACAGGATACATGACTTACCTACAAACAATGTACAGCGCAATCCGCGGCACAGGCGCAACAAACCTGATCATGATGCAATGGCACATGGGCTGGTACCCCAACGGCTACGGAAACACCCTAAGCTGGGCAAAACAGATCGACAACGCAATCCACCCAACAAACATGGTCTACACAACACACTTCTACTACTATGCACCAACTGACTTAACCGCCTACTGGGCAACTGACTACAACAGACTTAAAACTCAAGTGCAAAACGGCATCGACACCATGGGCGTAACCGCTCCATTAGTCATCAACGAAGAAGGCTCATGTCTCAACAAGTTCACCAAACAAACAAAAAGACTTCACCTGGTGGACAAACCTTGTAGTGGCTCAACGTGACTTTGGCATCGGCGCAGGCGCATACTACTGGCTAAGCGACTCAGGCTTAGGCGGAGTCTACTCAGGCGAAACAATGCTAAGCAGCGGCTACTCACCAAACAGCATGGGTCAAGCATACATCAACGCCTACAACGGTCCAGCAACACCCCAGCGACACCTGTTCAGACACCTACACCTACACCCACAACGACTCCAGCCCCAACACCAGTAGCAACACCTTCACCAACTCCAGCGCCAACAGCAGCACCGACTAAAACTCCAACCGTACTCCAGACCCAACTGCAGCCCCAACACCCGCACAGCAAAACACCGGAACATCACCAATCGACACCATAACACCATCAGAACCAAACACCCACGCACACCAGCCTCACCAACCACCGAGCCAACACGAACCCACAGAACCAACTACACTAATACCCACAACACCGACAGAACAGCAGTCATCAGACAACGCCCAGAGCATATTCAGTGGCTTCTACAACAGAAACTGGTTCATCTTCAACTGGCATCAGTACAACCACTGGTTCTCCTGCACACTGGTAAAGTACGAAAAACTATCCCTTTCCTTTTTTATTTAACTTTTAAACACTCATTTTCGAGTTGACCCTTCATGAAACCGAAAGTCCAAGCCGTATGTTTAAACCCATAATGCAGAGGCAAAAGAAACATCTGTTTTTGACGTAGAAACCTGTAAGCTGGAAAAGAGTAAAAAAGCCCAGTGACTAAACCTGCGAGGGGTGACATACGAGGCAGAGAAAAAGCGCCACGAATTTGCATGTAAGCTTTTTTGGCAGCCGTAGCCATACCAGAAATATTTTTTCCAGAGATCCTTGGGTTTGGACAAGCCACCGTGCAACTCGATAGAGTTCTGCCATGTTTGGCTCAATTAGCCAGCCTGCTTTCTTGATACGCAAAACCAAGTCGGTGTCTTCTCCCGCGCCCTTAATGCTTTCGTCAAAGCCGTTGACTTGCCGTAATGCAACAGTTCGAAAAGTCGTTCCGCCAGTGCCAATGAGTTTGTCAGTTTTCCAGATGAAGATTTTTGGTTTGCCGAAGCTTTTCTGGTTAACAATGTAGGGTGCAACTTCGAGGTTTAATATGAAATTGCCAGGGACCAGTTTTGAATACGCCCGCAGTTATGCCGACTTTAGGGTTTTTTTCCATAACGTCAACTTGAGCTTGGACGTAGTCGGGGGTTAAGATTTCGTCAGCGTCAACAAAAAGCATGTATTCACCGTCTGCGGCATCCACTATTCGGTTTCGCGCATCACCTAGACCCTTCCATTCGGATTTGAAAGCTTTGGCTCTGTTACCAAGTTTGGTTTTGTACTGGTTAATTATTTGGGGGGTTTTGTCTTGACTTCCGTCATCAACAAAAATAATTTGGATTTGCTCCCGGGGGTAATTCTGGCTAAGGATACTTTCGACAGCATTTTGCAAGGTTGCTTCGCCGTTGCGCACGCAAATACCTACTGTCACTAATTCATTCATCTTAGAAGTGCTCCATTTCCCAATTTAGTCGGTTTTGTGGCCGTATCCTTCGAGGTGGGCGCTGTTAAAGCCGAAGAGCCAAGCAACCCGTTTGTAAGTGTAATGAAAAGGTAAAAGCAGAAAAGAGGTTTTGTGAGTTAACAGAATCGCACCAGGTAAACGCAAAATACCAGCGAAAAAACCCGCCAGCGGATTCATCTGAACTATGTTAAGTGAGTTGGGGTTTTTATGGTAGATGTAGTGTGCACCTTTTCCATACCAGACGTATTGTTTCCAAAGTGACTGCCAATTGGCACGAGTGGATTCTGTAAATTTTTCTTTGGTGTATGCAAGGTCCCATCCTTTAGCTCGAACGCGGTAAGCCACCTCGGTGTCTTCTGCGGCGCCATTGATGCTGGTATCAAATCCGCCCACTTGGCGGACTGCTGCAACACGATATATTGCACCTTCCGCACCAGGTAGATAACCAAATTTGCTTGCCTTCCCCCGCTGCCCATAAACCGAGTCTACGGCGTAAACGATGTTTTCTAGATCCGCTGCGAGCCCATGCCCGATATGGACATTATATTTGCCGCTTGCGATGCCCACGTTCGGGTGCTGCTCCATGTAGGCAACTATGTTTTCTAAATAATCTGATGCGAGGGACATGTCGGCGTCAAGCCAAACGATGTATTTCCCATTGGCTTTCTGCACCACCATTTGGCGTGCGATACCTAATCCACTGCTTTCCTGATAAACTTGGAGTTTGCCCAAGGGAGCTTTAATGTTGTCTCGGATTATTTTGAGCGTACCGTCTCTGCTGTTGCCATCCACTACAATTAATTCTGTGTTTTGGGCAGGGTACGTTTGGCTACAGAGGCTGTCCATGGCTGTTTTGACTAAGGATGCAGCATTTTTAACGCATAAGCCAACGGTAACAGTTAACGTTTCAGTCAAAAGGTTCACCAGAAAAGTTCTTTATAAATGGAAGAGGCTATCGGCAGAACAGCAGGTTCCCGCTGGTTTGCACACACATTTTCATATAAAAGAGATTTGAGAGAAAAAATCACGACTAACCACGCTAAATCAGGTTCTTCTCACGCAAAACTGCTGCACTGAGAGCCGAACGTGAACCCTCAACTGGCTTCCAAAAAACAAAGTTACGCCTAGTAAAAAAAGAAGACAACGATATCAGCAAAATAAAATTGTTCTGCAGGAGCTCAAACGCCATCACACGCGTCTTTTTCAGGGCAAATGCAGCAACCAAAAAAACAGCAAAAAAAACACCCAACAGAGGATACGACACCACAACAGCCACAGACAAAACCGCCAAAACCGCAAACAGTAACGGATCAAAAATGTGAAGCATAATCTCAGGTATGGCGATACGTTTGGGCATTCGGAGTTTTTTGTGCGCCAACAAATTCAGGCACCTAGCCCAGAGATGCTGCAGGTGACTTGCACGGCGCATTTTGATGGCGATTTTGCTTCGCCAAGTAGTTGGGCTAACTGTAAAGAAGCCGATTTCGGGAATCAAAAGTGCACGCTTGTT
Source organism: uncultured archaeon (assembly GCA_963760925.1). Classification (GTDB taxonomy): domain Archaea; phylum Thermoproteota; class Bathyarchaeia; order Bathyarchaeales; family Bathycorpusculaceae; genus Bathycorpusculum. Next base: position 283,589 of record CAVXES010000001.1, read on the forward strand.
AATCTGCACAATATCTAAAGCTGTTCCTGAATCATCAGTTGCATGGTTGAATTCGCCAAGCACACTTCGCTTATATGCTGCAAACCCCCCCTGGAAAAAGATGGTTGAGTGCAGTTTAGATTCGCCGATTCGAACAGCTTGAATGTTTTGGTCGTAAAATTGCTCGCCCAACGTAACCCAAGAATCCAACGGATTAAGCAGCAATTCGCGGGCAGTGATTGCACCAACAGTGGGATCAGATAGGTAAGTTAGGGCTTTTGTGAGGATGTCACTTGGCCAAAAACAGTCCACATCAGAAATGATCACGACTTCAGCATCCAATGTCTTCAACACATGGTTTAAGCAACCGGTTTTTCCCAAGTGAACTTTACTGTCAAAAACACTGATTTTCTGTTCCGGATGAGCTGCAATGTAGCGGTTAACTTCATTGAGTGTGCCGTCAGTAGAGCAGTCGTTTGCAACTACAACTTGTATTCTGTCTTTGGGGTAATCTACTTTGGCAGTGTTTTCGAGTTTAAGAGCAATCACGTTTTCTTCATTATGCACAGGAATAAGAACCGCAGCGGTTGGCACATAGCTGCTATCCAATTGGAGGTTCCAATTCGCAGCTGAACGCTTCTTCATGTAAGCAAAATAAGACGCCGGAACACCGAAGAAAACGGCGGCAACGCTAAACCAAACAGCTAAAAGCCAACTCACAAAAGAAACTCCTTACTGCAAAATTGGGGGTTGGGTTTTTTGTTGGAAAACCCGGAAGGTTTCCGTGGCTTGACGTTCTTTGCTTACACCAATAACTAAGCCACTTAAACCTTGTAGATTCGACAGGTAACCGATTGCATCGGTTGGTTTAAGGTAACCTGCAGCAAGCACACTCATCGCTATCACTTCTGCGTCACTTGAACGTTTCAGTGCATCTTCGCATTCAAACTGCGAAGGACACATTTGGAAACCTACTTTGTTAAAAGAGGAAGTCAAAGTTAACTTGCTAAAATCTATACCCCACTCGCTAAATTTATCGACGAGATAGGGGAAGTTGCGTGTTTCAAATCCAGGCCTCACATTTCGACTCTCCAAGAAGTCAATGTATTCTTTGCAGAGGTCCTCCAAGTTCAGCGCTAACGCCATGTCAGTGACTATTTCATGGAGCATAAAACAATCCAAGGAAGCGTTTTTGCCCATGACAGATTTTATCCGCGACAACTCATAGGCAACGTAGGTTTTAATCAACGAAGACAAGTCAAAGCGCAAAAGCCCTACAGCGTTGGAAGCAACCACTTTGATGTTGGAGGAAAAAATCAGTTCTTTAGCTAAACTCTTAGCTAACCCTGAGACGCCTCCTGTGACTGTGGCTTTGCGCACGTACTCGTAAGCGTAAGGTGCAATAGCATACAACCGCACTGGTTTTTCGTTGCCGTTTTGAGTAAGCTGCTGAATTATAGACAACGTAATCTCATCCACTGAGAACATGAAACCGTCTGCACCGTTCTGCAAACTCAAATCTACCAAACGCGTTGCCTCTTGCACGCTGTCTTTATCTATGGTGCGTGTTCTGGCTCGCGCTTGCGAAAGGTGGCTGATGCCATGAAAAGGGTTGTCGCCTACAAGCAAACTAAACTGTCGATTCATTTCGTATTTTCCTCCGTACTTGTTCAAGTAGAAAATCCACTTTTAGGGCGCTTTCAAAACCGGACTTCGTGGGTGAACCGGTGGCCATTGACTGCATGAAATGCTGGTTTTCACGCCAGTATTCTGCCCCTCCTAAAAAGAAGCCGACATTGTCGTTCATGTCATGTCTGAAGAGGGTTTTAGGTTCAGAGTTTTGAAGTTCAATTTTCACTTCGTCATCATTAACGTATAAATTACCCTTGGTTCCCCGGATTTTTATGCCGAATTCAGGCATACGGTAACCGCTTTTGCGCCATGAAACCGCAAATTGTCCTCTTAAACCATCGGAACCCGAAACGCCGAAGCTCACATCGTCTTCTGAGCCAGAAGCGATTTGAGAGTTTGATTTAGCATAAGTTACGTTTAAGTCCCCAAAGAGCCATGTTGCCAAATCCACTACATGTGAACCGAGATCCTCAATTACCCCACCCCGAGCTTTGGAAGCCTCTGAACCCTCAGGCACTTCGGCAAAGTCTGAAGAAAAAGCGTATCCATCAAAAAACATCAGGTCACCTAAAACTCTTTGCGCCAACATTGATTTGACGTAGTTGAAAGTTACTCCGAAGCGCTTCATATAGCCGACCATGTTGACGCCGCCGTTTTTGTTTGCGAATGCAGCGAGCTCTTGTGATTTACTGTAGCTTTGGCTAAGGGTCTTTTCTACGAATACGTTTCGAGCCAGGTTATCGGTGTATACCTGTTTTAGAATTGGATAGTGAGAGGGAATAGGCGTTAACACGTAGATTGCGTCTAAGTCTAAGCCATCGAATTTGGCTAAGTCATCAGTGACAACCGTGTCTTTGAAAGCATTTTTGGCTATGACTCGCATTAAGCGGCTTTTGTCACATAACGCTTTGACTTTTAAGTTGGGGAAAGTGTTCAGTAGGCACGCGTGCATGACGCCCATTTTGCCTAACCCAACAACTCCGATGCTGAGTTTAGAATTGATACTTAACATAAAATTATAGTCTCCACTAAAAAAAATTAATCAAAAAAGCCAAACCGCAACTGAAACGTCAATACAAAAAACCACTAAAAAAAGGAAAATTAGACGATGAAGCTTTCCGCCACAATTCGTTTCATTATGCCCAAGCCATGCCTAAGCTTAAGCTTCTTCTCACCCACTCGCTCGCGGTAGTCAATCGGAACCTCAATGATCTTGTAACCTCTGCGTTCCACAAAAGAGTTCATTTCAGCTTCAACATCGAAACCCTTGCTTTTCGGCCTCCAACCTTCCAAAGCTTCACTTCGCACAACGCGTAATCCCGATAGCGGATCACCAAGGTTTACGCCGTTCATAACTAGTTGGGCGAACGCCAGCATTTTGTTTCCCACATAGAAAGGATTGGTGATGGATTTGGAGATGTTATATTGACCTTTGAATCGGTTTCCGATAACCATGCCTGCATCGGGGTTTTTCTCTAAAACCTCAATCATGCCGGGAACGTATTCAGCAGGATAAGTGAAGTCGGCATCTGTGAAAACAATGTAGGGCACTTTGGAACTTAAGCCTTTCATACCCTGAAACATTGCATCGCCCTTGCCTTTGCCTTCTTGAAGCATAACATCTACGCCCATATTCTTGGCAATTTCGATGGTTCGGTCAACACTATTTCCGTCGACCACAACAACGTATGGGTGATTTAGGACCTTCTGCATTTCGCCAATGGTCGGACCTATTCCTTGTTCTTCATTCAATGTAGCTATAATAACTGATATACCAGCGTTTAATTCAATCATAAAAAAGTACCCCCAAAAAAACCTAAGAGGCTCAAGTGTTACTTCCTCGAAACGAACTCTTAAACTCGTAGGGAATATTCAACCCGAACAAAAAAAAATTGTTCTATAAAAAAAACTTGAATGTTTTAGACAACTCTAATTATGCTCGCCGAGCAAGGGATTTAACTTTGTCAACAACAAAATCCACATCAGCTTCTGAGAGCGCAACATGCATAGGCAACGTAATTGTCCTCGACAAAACCTGCTCTGCAACAGCTAAACTGCCATAACTAAAGGCCCCCAACTTCTGATAAACGCCCTGCATATGACATGGCGGATAGAAAATATTGCCTGTTTCAACCCCGAAATCCTCAAAAAGACGCTTAGTGAAAACAGCTTTGTCGATTTTTTGATTCAAAATCAAAGGGTATTTGTAATAACTGCTAACAACGTCACCAGCGCATTTAACTATCTGGAACTGATCAGCCACATCCAAGGCGGCATCATACCTTTTGGCTAACTGATTTCTTTTCTCAACAAACTCATCCAATCGCTTTAACTGATAGATGCCCATAACTGCTGCGAGTTCATGCAAAACCATGTGCCGTCCCAAATTGATAAAGTTAGTTTTGCCTATTCCTGAACCGTAAAAACTGAATTTTTTAGCAAAATCAGCCAATTCAGCGTTGTTAGACACCAACATACCACCTTCACCAGTAGTTATCACCTTAGTAGGGGTGAAAGCGAAGACTGCTGCGTCACCGAAACTTCCTGCTTTTTTACCCTTAACCGAAGCGCCTACTGCATGGGTTGCATCCTCAATCAGAAACAGGTTGTGCTCACGACAGATTTCCTGTATTTCTTGCAAGTCGGGGTTTGGGAAACCAGAAATATGCGTGACAACAACTCCACAAGTGCGTGGCGAAATGTTTCGGCGCAAACTTGCAGGATCCATAGATAACGAGTCAGCTTTTATGTCTGCGAAAACAACTGTTCCACCTACAGAAATCACGCTGTTGGGTACAGAAATGAAGCTGTTAGTGCACACCACCACTTCTTTACCTTCAACGCCGAAGTACCGAAGAGCAGTTTCGTATGCACTTGAATCAGAATCAAAAGCTACGGCTCGATTGACACCAATATATTTGGCGACCATGTCTTCGAATTCTTTGACGTTTTGGCCGTTTCGGAACTGGCCATTCTCCAGCACCGTGCCAATGTCAGATAAAAGGGGTTTTATGTCTTCTTTTGGGAAAACAGGTAGAGAAGAACGAATAAGTTTTGGCATTTAAATCACCATTTTTTAGAAGTCATATTGGACTGTGAAGAGGTGTAATTTTTCATCTAAAATTGCGTGAAGAACCCGCCAAGTTTGATATTTGTATAAGCGGTGGAAGATGAAGCCGAAGCGAATTGGCGGTAAAGCACCATCTTTTATGGATTTAACGTATAGGGTATCGTGGTTTTTGTTGATTACCCAATTGTGAACTTTTTCGCCATAGAGAAACTCGTTTAACCATGAGGGACCCTGAATGTAACCGTGCTTTGAAACCCGTTTAAGTTCTTTAAGCAAAACTGAGGGTTTTTCGAGGTGCTCAATTAAGTAGTAGCTTGTAACAAAGTCGAATGCTCCGTCGCGGAAGGGAAGAGCATAGCAGCTGCATTTGATAAAGGGTTTGCCGCCTGTAACAAGCCGTTTCATGTTTCGATCTGGAACAGGCTTAACGTTTAAGTCACAGAGAACGTTTGCTTTGGGAAACGGTTTAGCTCCACAAGCAATATCGAGGCAAAGTGGCGCTTCACATGTTTGGCTTACTTCGCTATATTTTTGTTTGCCGAATTTGAAGCGATCAAGCTCAGATTTGCGTATAGGAAATCGAGTATTATCTCTAGAATGGTGGAAGCCAACTTTTCGAATCAAAAAACGTTCACTTGCCGATTTCTGTTAAGGAATGCATCAATCGACGTAATCAATGACTCGCCGACGTATTTTATGGTTTCGCCACTAACGCCAATGTGCATTGGTAAGCATAATACCTGTTTTAAGGTTTCTTCGGAGCCAGGTAAATCACCCATTTTTGTACCAAAAGTTTCCATGTAATAGGGGTGAAGATGGCAGGGTGGATAGTAAACGTGTCCGGTTTCGATGTTGAATTGTTCCTTCATTTGGGTGGCGACACTTTGCCGATCAATGCCTTTTGAGAGCAAAAGAGGGTACTTGTAGTAACTGTGCCGAATACTGGATGGAACCTCAAATAGTTCGACGCCGTCAACGTTGGCAAGAGTTTCCTCGTAAGTCCGCGCCACCAAGTTGCGTTTAGCGATGTACTCTTCAAGGTGTTCAAGTTGGTTTAACCCGACAATCGAAGCTAACTCGCTGAGGCGCCAGTTATGTCCAAGCATAACCATTTGACGGTCACTATTTTGACCACAATTCCGCAGACACTGAGCTTTTTCAGCCAACGCTTTATCGTCGGTTAGTATCATTCCGCCTTCACCAGTAGTCATCACTTTAGTGGGGTAAAAACTGAAGCAGCCAGCATCGCCAAAAGTCCCAGCTTTCTGGTTATCCAATGTCGCACCATGAGCATGTGCACAGTCTTCAACTAGAAACAGGCCTTTTTGATGGCAGAACTCTTTAATTTCACGGATTTGAGGACAAATTAGTCCCGCAATATGCACGACAACTACACCCGCGGTTTTGTTAGTAACTTTTCTTTTAACATCGTCGACATCAACACATAACGTTTCAGGGTTCATATCGGCAAATACCGGTTTGCCTCCTGCGAAGACAACTCCATTAGGCGTAGAAACAAAAGTATTTGTTGGAACAATCACTTCTTTGCCCTCAAGCTTGAAATGCCGCAACGCAACATCAAGGGCTGCAGAGCCAGAACTCACCGCCACCGCATTTTTCGCGCCACAGTATTGGGCGAATTTATGCTCGAACTCAAGGGTGTAAGGTCCATCCGTTAATCTACCACTTCTCAGCATAAGCTTCATGGTTTCCGCTATCGCTTCAATGCTTTCATCTGAAAACAAAGGAAAAGAACCTGAAATTTTCATCAAAAAATCTCCTATTACCATGATTCTGAACCATTACAGAAAAGGTAGTCAACAACTGAAAGGTTAGAGGTGAATCCTCCGTTGACTTGTGGGTATATGGGCTGCTGAAACTCTTGAAAAACCAGTTTAATGCCTACTTTATCAAAGAGTTCCTTCTCTATATATTCTTTACATCCGTCGCCGGCAAGCTGCACATCAGCGCCGACTTTTTTGCATTGGCTCACAATTAACTCAGTTTTTTTGCCTTGCCCACCCAACGTGGAAGCCAAAACAAGGGGTCTATCGATTTTCAGAAAACCCATAATTCCCCTTATAAGGTGCATGTTTAAATCAATTAGCAACTCCCAATCGCGCTTGTAGGTATCTTCGAAAAAATCTGAGAAGTTACCCCAGTATGGTGCTTTGCAGTAGCCATGTTTTAGGGTTAACCAGTGTCTGCGTGCCCAATTGGGTTCGCCTTTGTTGGCAATTTTCACTTCGTTGATTAAAAGCGGTTTTTTTGCATGCTCGATTGGAACACTTAGCCAGCGTGGCCCATCTGCTGTTAAAACACGGTTTCTGTTTGTAAAACCCTGACGCTCGAATTGTACGTTGTCCTCAATTATGAAGACGTCTGAGCGACGCATCTTATCAAAAAAACCAAGCCAAGGCAAATAGTTGGGTTGGTGACCAGCCACAATCATAGGAGGCACCACGTGTTCAAACATAATTCATTCTTTCAACATATCTTACAACTTCAAAGGCTTCTGCCGCTGGAAGACTAACTTGGCTGCCTCTAAAAGAAGCCAAGTTAACCATTGACTCGTAGGTGATGTAGCGTTTTGTTTTCTGTGACAGATGGCATTTTAACGCACTCCACTTATCGTTTACGCAGTTTGTAATGTCCACGAAATAAGTTGGTGAAAAATTAGGAGTTACTCGCGGAGTCTCAAATGCAAGAACTTGTGGTGCATTGCGAAAAGCTGACATGGAAATCCAGCCTACTTGTCGATGATCCTGGTGAATGTCATTTACGGTGTGAGTTAGAACTGTTTGAGGTTTATGTTTAAGGTAAAATGATTCTAAGAAATCGATTGCTTTTGTACCACATTGTATTTCTGTATCGGGGAAGTCGCCGAAGTGAACCTCTGATACACCTAATAAAGAAAGCGCCTTCAGACTTTCTTTCGGTCTAACTTCTGGGTCGCCACTGTGCTCACCTTTAGTCATGAACACAGCGACAACTTTGTTTCCAAGCTTTGAAGCTGCCCGCAGGGTTCCGCCACAGCCCAATTCTATATCATCAGGATGCGCTCCGATGGCTAAAATAGTGTTAGATTTCAAAACCAAACTCTAAACCTCCAAATAAAAACTATTATAAAACAGAGACTAAGTGTTCATTCGTAACCATAAACCTAAGTAACGTTCATGATACTGAAATGTGCCCGTTGTGTCATTATACTTCCACAACTCAAAAAAAATGTTGCCGAAAAAACCGGCTTTATCATTATTCCAAGTAATAGTTGAATTAATGGGTAAAACGTTACCGTTAACGGTTACTGACTGCATTATCAACTGCGCTGTACTCTGCGGATTAACATTATAGTCAAATGATACATCAAGCGGCACCTCAACGGTACTGTTATCTGCCGCAAAAACTGTAATGCTCCCTAACGACTCCAAATTACTGCTGGTATGGTTGAAACTATCTGGTCCAAATTGGCTCTGGCTACTGAACTTAATTTCGACCTCATAATATGCAAACGAACCCAAATGATTGCTGACATCTAAATAGAGTCGACTGGATTGTCCAGCTGTTACATTAGATGGATAAGTGCCGTCGTGGTCTGGACCAAGAAGCCAAAACTCAGTCAGGGCATCGGTTTTCGGGTATACTATTAGACGCTGAAGCGCTGGAGAAGCAATCAACAACGCAGCCACAACGAAAATGACCAACAACATAGTTTTATAACGATACAGAGCCATAACTGCTTCTCCTTTCTCTTCGATTTAAAATAATCCAAACCGCAACCCCAGCGCACGTCAACGCGATAGAAGCAGCCAGTAAAGCACTGGTAACTAGTTCATTTTGAGAGGTTGATGCAATAGCGGTTTGGCGGAGCGTTTCAGCTTGGGATTCGAACCCACTGAGTTTACCTGCGATTTGGCTTGCATAGGTGAATGCAGAATCGTAGTTACGGCTTGAATAAGCTAACTCGGCTTTTGAGAGGGTTTCTGCAGCCCCGTTCAACGTGTTCATTAACGAAGTCACGTTGGCGCCAGCAGATTCTGCTGCTGAGATGGCCGTGTAACATTTTTTTAGGGTATTTTTTCCTTGGTTGATAGCGTTTTGTGCGCTCCCCTGATCAGCAGAAACAGGCCCAACAAGTAAGGTAACGCTTAGAATAACAGCAGCCAATACAACTACCCAAAATTTTTTAGGCAAAAACAACCGAAACCCAGCAGTTTAGTCAGCTAAGACAAAATTTCTCGCGAGGGGCAGAGATTTTCAAGAAGCTTTCTTTTTGTGGAAAACTCGTTTAGCCTTTTCTCCATGGTTTTGCTGCACTTAGAATATTCTTTGTAAGCTTCTAAGTAGTCCTGTCCCTTGCCAGTTAGCAGGTAACGTTGGTTGCTGTCTTCAAAAGAAATCAGTGAAGCCTCAACGATTTCAGCTAAGTAACGCTGCAACACCTTGTAACTCAGGTTCGCCTGATACATGATCTGGGTTTTCTTTGCTTCGCGGCTGACAACGTTTAGTATATCCGCTATTATGTCTAAGCGGTCCCGATAAGTAACCAATCAAAACTCCTCTTTTTCAACTAAAAATTTCTTTAAAATTTAGAGATTTAGCCATCCGCGCCCACCCTTTTTATTGGTGGAGGGCTTTTTTTGTTCCCCGCGGATTAATTCACATCGACTGCTTTTTTGAGGTTTCTTGTTTGTTATGTTGTCTTTGACGAACTTGTTCCACCCACCAACTTTGGGGTCCGGTATGATGTAGCGGTCTGCGTTGGCGACTTCGTGTTGATGTAGAATTTCTTTGAAGTTCAGGTCTTTAAAGTCTCGGGTAGCGTGAATTACTGTGCCTTTTTCAATGAATAAAGAATTGTAGTCGTTTGCTGCTACGCCTTCAGCGCGAATTTTGTCGTCCACTCTTTCTTGCCAGAGTCGTTTCCACTCGACTTTTATTTCGTCAACCATTTCTTTTTCGTTCAGAGTCATAATTAAGCAGTCCCTTCATGTCAGAAGCGGATAAGAAAAAAGGTTTTCTTAAAATTTTTCGCTCTAAAAACTAAAGTGAGGTTAAACCTCGAATACAATGTGAGGCTTCGGGCTTATTTAAACTGTAAGGATAAATTGTTCTAGTTTTATCTACCATAACCTTTGGTATTCTGTATTTATTACAGGATTATTTTGGACGTTACGTTTGTTTGTCATAGAAGAAACAGATTTTTGTATAGAAAAAAACATGCACAAACACAACTTATTATAATGTAGTAGCTTAAACATAGACTTGTGGGTTATTGGTTAATAAGCGTTTACACGAATGAAAGGTTGGGGTTTGGGCGTTTAACGTTTAAATTCCACGTACACACATAGATTGTTGGGATTCTTTATGGCATTATCAACCACTGTTAATGAGATCTATTCTCAGCAATTCAACACTGTTTTAGAAAACGATTCTGCCTCAAGATGCTTAGAGGGCTTCAAAAAAGGGTTACCTCCAGTACTGGCAGTGCTCGACGACCGCGGCCACTACGTGGGCATGATTAGTCGACGCGCCATTTTGAGAACCCGAGTGGACTTAAGCAGAATCAAAGTAAAAAATTTAATGGCCGTTGCCCCTGAAGTAAACTTAGGCGACGCACTAAGCCGCGTAGCTAAATTGATGATTGGAAGCAGCGTAAGGCAACTACCAGTTTTTGACAAAGGCAAAATCATAGGTTTCGTAACAGACGAAGCAGTCATCCACGCATTAGTCTGCGGTCAATGGGGAAACAACCCGGTATCAACCATTATGACTAGGGCGCCACATACTATAGAGTCGAACAGAAGTGTCGGCGCAGTATTAGGCTTGATGCGCGAATACGGAATTTCCCACGTACCCATACTGGAAAGAGGAAAACTCACCGGTTTAATCAGCATCCAAGACATACTGGAGAACCTGTATTTCCCTCCGAAACGCATGGGAAACAAAGACGTTGCAGGCGAACAAATCGACACTTTAGGCATAGCAGCAAGAGGAATCATGAGTTCACCAGTTTTTACTGTTGACCCTAAAATGTCGCTTCTTGAATGCGAAAAATTGATGCACAAACAAGACATTTCCTGCCTCTGCATAGTTGAAGGGGAACACTTAATTGGTGTTGTGACGAAACTGGACTTTTTGGAGCCTATCAGCCAAATGGAGACACCTGAACGCCACTTCAGTGTGCAGTTCGGCGTTAAAGATGTTGAAATTAACCCTGAACAGCAGAAGTTCATGATGGCAGAGTTTGACTCCTTCACACATCGTTTCCAAGAAGCATTTCAAAATGGTTCACTATTCGTCTACATTAAAAGCCATCGCGGAACCAACATGCGGGGAACACCTATGGTTCACTGCCGACTACAATTCCGAACGGTTAAGGGCAGCTTTTTCAGCGCAAGTGAAGGCTGGGGTGTTGAACCAACCTTTAAGGTCGCATTGGACCGCTTGGAACGCAGGTTATTGAGAAGCAAAGAACTTCTGTCATATAATCCCAAGTTTGCCAAGGATTACCTGCGCAAAATGGGTTTGCCCCAGGAAGAAGAAGTAGGTTAATCACCTAAACAATTATCCAAGCGCTTTTTTGCGCTTCATCTCTCCTTTGGTTTGTTGCTTTGTCGTATTATACGTATCCCTAATTTACACAAAGGCGAATACACCGCTAGTTTGTTGTGTTCAGCTTGTTTTATATACACATTTACAGTTCAGGTCAAGTACCAAAAAATTCAATCTTTATCTACCTCACTGTACAACCCTAAAATTACAGTGACAAAACAACTTGACCCAAACCCTCCCCACCCAGATTCGAGTTTCCATCGGCACCGCAACAGTTTTAGACTTACAAAAAACTAAGCTGGACACGGAACCAACCACAGCATACCTAATGACATATCACCCAAACAAATGCATAGCGAACTGCAGCTTCTGCCCTCAAGCGCAGCTAAGTAGCAGCAAAACCGAATTGCTATCAAGAGTAACGTGGCCAACTTTCTCCACAGAAACAGTCACCGGCGCAGTTACCCGGGCTTATGACAAAGGGACAATTAAGCGGGTTTGCATTCAAGCGCTCAACTATTCAGGCGTTTTCTCTGACATAGAAGTATTAGTGAAAAAGATTAAACATGGATGTTCTGTTCCTGTTTCAGTTTCTTGTCAACCGCTCAACAAAGAAAACATTGAATCTCTCAAAACGGCGGGGGTGAACAGGTTGGGCATTGCATTAGATGCAGCGACAAAAGCAATTTTTGATAAAGTTAAAGGCGCTGCCGTAAGCGGATGTTATAGTTGGGATCGCCAACTTGAGCTGTTTGAGGAAGCTTTAACAGTTTTCGGAAAAGGGAATGTAAGCACTCATTTAATTTTGGGGTTAGGCGAGTCGGAGCGAGAAGCAGTTAAAATAATTCAGTGGTGCGTGAATATTGGGGTTCTGCCTGCGCTGTTCGCTTTCACGCCCGTAAGGGGCACTGCTTTAGAGGAAAATGCGCCTCCAAAGCTGGGACACTATAGACGAGTTCAGCTTGCAAGATACCTAATTGCAAATGACAAAGCAAAATCTTCGGACATGACATTTGGCGAAAATGGCGAAATCAAAGACTTCGGATTAGCAAAAGAAACCCTTAAAGGAATAATCAACGGTGGCACTCCATTTCAGACTTCGGGATGCCCAAACTGCAACAGACCTTACTATAACGAAAAACCCAGCGGACCCATCTATAACTACCCAAAAACACCAAACAAAAAAGATATAGAGAAAATAAAAGCAGAGTTAGAGTAGATGGTCAGCAGTTTGAGACTTCTTGCTGTTTTTTGGCATTTTTGGTCTTTGACGGGTCACTTGTTCGACTAGGCGCCAGAACTCATCCATCGTATAACCTTTAAGCAGGTCCTTCATGAGTTTCTTGACTTGGTAGTAAGTCATCTGCGCTTCACCTTTGTCAAGGCTTTCCTGCGGACCTTTTATGCGGCGGAACAGCTCATCCATCTGACGTGGAGACGCTCTGATGCCTGCTTTTTCAAGTAACTTCTGGATAAGGGTTTGCCCTGTGTTTCTGCCGATGAAAATCATGGTTTCACGCCCGACGATTTCGGGGGGGAACGGCTCATACACAAGTGGCTGCGACATCATTTCTTCTACTTCTTCTTCGACTTCGTGGGTGAAGATGTTTTCGCCGATGATGGGTTTATGGAACTGAATTGGCATGGCAAAGGCTTTCTCTGCGGTTTGGGCTACGCGGTAGATTTTGCCCATGTCGATGCCTGTGTCGATGTTGTAGAGTAACTCAGCGGTGGTGACTACTTCTTCGAAAGGCGCGATGCCTGCACGTTCGCCGAAGCCAGCGATGCAGGTGTGAAGGTAACTTACGCCTTCTTCCATGGCGGCTAAAGTGTTTGCGGATGCTAAGCCGAAGTCGTTGTGACAGTGAATGGAGAGATCGGCTTTCTTTTTAACTGCTTCCGATAAGCCATCGCGGACATGTGAAACTAAGTATCGCATTGACAAAGGCCGTATGAAGCCGACGCTATCAGCTATGACCAAACGGATGGCACCTGCGTTTGCCGCTGCCTCAAAGACCTCAATAATGTCTTCAAGAGGCGTTCTTGTGGCATCCATTAAGGTAAAGTTGACTGTTACGCCGTGTTTTTTGGCGTATTCGATGCTTTCTACGATGCGCTGTGTACCTTGTTCTTTGGTGAGCTTAAGCTTGTACTGTAAGTTAAGTCCGTTTATGGGTGATTCAAGGGTGATTTGTTTAATTCCGCATTCTAAACAGGCGTTAACACTGTTTTTGGTGGGTTCAGCGGAGGCAGTAAGTTTAGCGTAGTTGAAGGTTTCGTTAACTATACGTTTAACAGTGCGTTTCTCTTCCTCAGAGAGAGCAGGGAATCCCACGTTAATAATGGCTACACCGGATTCGTCCATCAACTTTGCCAATCTCACCTGCTCAACATAGGTTAAGTAAACAGTTGGTGCTTTGATTCCTTCGCGGAAGGTTTCATCCCAGATGAATACGCGGTCAGGTAGTTTAGGCGGCAGGTTCTTTCGTAGCCTGTTATAGTTGGCGATTAGCCCCTGCGCTTCTAGCTTTTTGAATATAGTCTTCCTCATTTAGGCACTATCCAACAAACGAGCAAATTAGGTATGTTTAATTTGCTTTTTCCTATATAAAACTGCATCTATATTTTCTGGACGCGCATTCAGGTTTTGAATGTCACATATACTTATTGTTGATAATTACACGTGATACAAAAGTCTTAAGTGCAAAAGCAACCAATCTACTTACCGGTAAGGGGACAACTGTCGATGAGCCTAAAAAACACTATCGAGAGAATCCGAGCACTTGAAGCAGAAAAAAAAGAATCTCCTAATGGAAATTGAAAACCTAAAAAAGACGGCCGACGCAAAAGCACACACGCTTGAGTCTGAGGTCGGCGCCCTACGTGACGAAGTAAAATCGCTCAAAATGCTCGTGGGCCAATCCGAAACTACACCTGCCCCTAATAAAATCCAAATTTAAATTATGTTACCAAAAAAGTAGAGGTTAACTCGTCTTTGATGTACGAGCCATAAGCGCTTCTACAGCTTCCACTAACGCATGGCAGGTTTTCTGTCTCGCATCAATTGAAGCGTCCGTTTCTAGCTTCTCAAGTTCCTTGTGTAAGCGGTCAGATTCAGCGTTTAGTTCCTGCTTAGTTTTTTCGTAGCTGTCATGGAGTTTATCCTGTTCAGCAGTAAAGCTCTGGATGATGATTTCCAACTCGTTTTTAGCGTCCCTTAGGTCCTTGTTGAGTTGCTCAAGTTTTTCTGCTGCACGCTTCTTTTCGCCGAATTTGAAAAAGCCGATTTTAACGTCCTGTTGCGCATCCAAATCTGTTTCTAGCTGGTGAACCTTGTTTGTTAACTGTTGAACATCACCGTTGCGTTTGTTACTAAGGTCACGTGTTTTCTCCGCATAATCTTTGTCTGCGTTCACGATTCTGTGGTTATTATCCGCTAAAGCTTTGGCTTCCTCAGTTAAGTGTGATTCCTCGATTCTGTTCTGTGCAAGCGCACCTTCGATTTCTAAAAAGATTTGAGCGCGTTCTTTCTGGAATTGTTCATCAACTTTGATGGCGTGGTTAGATTCAAACTCCGAGACAACTCGACTGAGATTCACCAACCAATCGTCAAAGTACTGGCTGAAAGGGGACAAGGCAAAAATTTGGCTGCCTAACTTGTTGATTCCGCCTAAAGCCCGCTCAGTAACCTCTTGCGGTGTCGCTTCGGGGGTTTCTTCTCGAAGGTACTTGGCGCCTTGCCGCTGCTTTTTCTGTTTTGTCTTCTTCTCATGAGCGCTTTTAGCAGGTTTTTTGTTGCCACTTGTGCGGCCTGTTTTTTGTCTGAAACTCATGTCAAATCAGTTGGTACAAGAAATATTTAAAGGGTGGCACAAGTCGCTGGGTCTAATCTCACAGGGATGGATTATTGTCTTCCCCGCCGGGTGGTGTGTTTGGGCTTTGCAGCTTTGGAAGCTGATTCTTCAATGTTTTCTTCGGGTTTCCGGCGCTTAAACAGAAACACAGCTACTAAAACTGCAGCAACCGCAACGACAATCACTGCTCCATAGACTACGTTTGCGTCCACGCTGCCTGATGAATCAGGGTTTGCCTGAACAGGAGTGGTGCTTGGATCAACCACTGGAGCTGAACCTGTAAGGAGGGGTTCTTGTACTTGAACAAGAAGTCTAAAAGAAGAGATTTTTTGAGAAGAAGGAATTATGCTTTGGTTTAAGTCGAAAGCCGGGACTTTTATTGTAGTTGTAGCCTCCGGCGCCAAAGCTTGGATTGGCGAAATTATGTCGCCAACAGCCACGACTGCGCCAGATGAATTGTAGAATGTTCCGTAAACCATAATGTTTTTGGCGATTTCGGAGCCGTCGTTTTTGAGGCCAACGTTAACCCAATAGACGCCCTCTTGTGGGTCAGCCTGTTGGCTTGTTATTACGAGGTCTTGGTATTGATACTGCGAAGTTACGGGTGCATCATAAACTGACAAATCAATGCTGGTTATGTCTACGCCGTACCATGATTGAGATGCAGTGCTTTGCGCGTTGAACTCCATGTAGAATGATGATTTCTGCCCTGGAAGAAATTGCGCCGCTGAAATTATACAGCCAGAGGAAACTTGGCTTCCATCCGAACCGGTTATCGAACCGACAAGAGTCACGTTATTAATGATGTTTATGCCTGTGTTTTGAACTTCCCCTACCACAACTATGTTCCCTAAGTTGTCTATGTAGTGACTATAACTTAGGATTTCTATATCGGTAGTCGCTGCCGAACTATTGGGAGTTAAAGTTACAATTAAAGTTGATACTGCAAGTAAAACCACAATGCATGCGTAGAGTTTCTTCATCTATTGGTCTCCAGTAGCTTTAGCGCAACAATGAAGCCTGGTTGTATAAAACAGTTTTTCCAAATCTACCAAAAAGCGCATTGACGCATGGGTAGTGATTAAGCGGGCAAGGTGTAGTTTTTCATTTCTTCACGGAAAGTCTCTTCCAGCATCTTCTTGTTAATTCCAAGTTCTTCAGCTAAATTCTTAACCTGCTTCACGTAAGTGCGGAAAAGGCTCTGGAGGATTTCGATTTTTTCGCCTTCACTTAACTCTGCTTCTTCAGCTAATAGAAGTGCAAACCACCTGCCCAAGTTGGTGAGTTGGTAAGCTTTTACCCAGATGATTCTTCCTTCTTTATCATTTTTCTCCATGCTTTCGTTAAGTACACCCAACAGGGTCATGGATTTTAGGTTTTCGATTATCGTTTTGTTGGAGTAATTGAGTTTATTGACGAGGTCTTTTTGATAAATGTTTTTGCCTATGCCTTGTTTGAGGGAGAAGCGCAAGACATCAACACCTGCTTTGGAGCCGAATATGGCGCTGAGGATTTTATCTTTCTTCTCCGTCGGAAGAAAAACTACATATGGATGTAACTTTTCAATCATAAGTACCGCGTCTAAACAGCATACTACGATTTTACATTTAAGAATATCGCATAAAAACTAAATAGACTTCGCTACTGGATTTGCGATTATCTATTTTGCAAGTGTTTAAAAACATGTTCCAGTTAGGAACAGCTTGTTCCAACATTAGAGTAAAATCAGATGCAAACGGTGAACTGTAAAGGAGCTTAAACACAACGAACAGAAACGCACAGTCCAAAAACAAAAAAGCACTGTTGGCAACTTTGATTGCGGCACTTTTAGTTTCAGCAACAGCATTAACGCTAGTTGACGCCCAAAACCGTAACTTTACAACCCTCTCAGTCTCAGTCGAGTTGAACACAAATTTGCTTGGTGCAACAGGATTCTGTGTTTACCAGTTGGGTGATGGCAGCTTGGTTTTAAACAGCGCCAACCAGTCAGGCACGTACCTAACCAAACTTGACCCAGAGAACCACATCATCTGGACACACTTAATCCACGCTGGCCAAGATAGCCTCCCCCGCCTAGTCACACTGGATGACGGCGGTTTCCTTTTAGCGGGGATCGTAAACTCCCTCTACTTTTTGGCTAAAACGGATTCCGCAGGGAACGTTGAGTGGACTAAAACGTTGTATTCGGATGCACCAGTAAACTACCTAATGGATATAGTTGAAGTAGATGGCGGCGGGTTTGTGGTGGCGGGTTTCGGCGAACCAGAAATCGATGGATTAGGATGGATTTGGTTAACAAAAACCGACTCCGATTGTAACGTGTTATGGAACCGAATCATTTCTGGACCAACTAACGACTGCCCCTCACACATAATCCAGCTCCCCGATGGGGGTTACATGTTGTCTGACACTGCTTACTCGTTTGTTCCTGACCAAGCATTCTACCGCCTAATCAAACTAGACGCTAACGGGTGGGCACTGAGCAACAGCAGCTATGGCGGATATGGGTACTATTACCAGCCCGAATGCAACAGCGCCATATCCACCCAAGATGGCGGGTACCTAATGATAGGGTATCTTTGGCGCAAAGCAGCATGGGTAGTAAAAGTCAACTCAGTCGGCGAGTTACAGTGGAACCAAACCTACGGTGAATCACGCTGCGCCATCACAGCCGCCCTTGAAACCCCCAAGGGCTTTTTGCTCCAAGAATACCTTGACGGTAACCGCACAGGTCTCATGTTAACTGACAAGCTGGGTAGCCCAATTTGGAATACAACTTTGGCGGAAGTAACCATGCCTGTGGGTATGGAAGCAAACTTCCACTCTCTCATTGAAACAAAAGGAGGCGGCTACATAATGTTGGCGTCTAAAAACAACTCTGTTTGGCTTGCAAAATTCGACTACCCAAAAGAGACGGCGGTTTGGATGTGGGTCTTTGCTACTTTGGAGGTTGCGATTGCCGCTACTCTAACAGTGTGGACTCTGCATAAAAGAAACGGATGCTGAAACCTAAGTTTTTTTGGGTTTTTTGAGCAGGCTTATAATTCGGCTTGCAAATGAAACCAAAAGGAACCCAAAAAAAGCGTACTGTACAAACAGGTATGTTGCCTCTGCGGGCAGAAGTAGTGTTAAGGCGATACCGATGTAGAGGGCGCTGCCGAGGTATCTGCCGACGGGGTCGTATAGTTTTTTGGCGAAGAAGCTCGTGATTATGAATTGTAGGAAAGCTAATGCTATTATGAGCACTAACCAGATTGGGTAAAGCATTTGGAGGGTGAAAAGGGAGTAAATGCCAATCATTAACACGAAGTCTGTTGTAGCGTCATAGTAAGCGCCAAATTTTGAAGCTACACCCAGTCGCCGAGCAACGTAACCGTCCAAGTAATCGGTTGCGGCACAAAAGGCAAGTAAACCCAAACAGGCGGCGATGTTGCCCCTGCTGTAGAGAATGAAGAAGATGGGAAGGGCTACAATTCTAAGTGAACTGATCGCAGTTGGAATGGCTATTTGGGTTTTCATGGTTGCACTTTACAAGGTTAATTCAGTGGCTTTCTGAGTTAACAGGTCAGTGTTGCTGTGGCCTCTGTAGGCGGTGAATGACTGGACTATTGTGCCGTTGGCATCCAGGACTATGTTGTTCATGTTACTTGCAGCTTTGAAGGGATCTAATCCGCCGCCTATTGCGATGATTACGGTTTGGATACCGTTTAGGTTTCCGAAGCGGTGGAGTTGATTGGTTACTGTTGGAGCGGGGTTGAAGTCGTAGAGCGCCCACACCAGCGTCAATAACTGGTAATGATTTATGTTTGTTGGGGCTTTTTGGTTTGCGGTTGCCACCTCGACGCGCCAGCCGCTGGCGGCTAATGCTTCAGCGTATGTGAAAGTAACGTTTTTGGCGTAATCAGTTAATCCGGGGTGGTAGATAACTAGTGCGGTTTTTGCGCCGTCGTTGTTGAGAACCTGCGTGTCTGAGGGGACTTCGCGGTAGACGCTGTATTCAAGGTATCCGCCGACACTGAGCAGTGCAGCAAGCAAGATTAAGAGTGTTGTTAACACGATTTTTTTCCACCTTTTGGTTGGCCAAAACTTCAACAAAGAAAGCCTCCGTTTTTTGTTTCTGGATGCAAGGTTTGATTTATTGTGATTTTGTTTGTTTTTTGTGTACTCACCATTTTTCCACTTCACTTTGTGTTTACTTGACTTTTGGGTGATGTGGGTATAAACGGTGACGCACTTGGGCTATACACCAAAGGTGAACAAAAAAACTATTTGTTATCGGCAGACAAAAGCTTATGCTCCAAGGCATCAATACGATCCATGCGTTTCTCCCACCGACGGAAAAACCGGTACTGGAAACTCATCAGGTAAATGCTGTAAACAAGAAAGCCCGCTAAGACTACTTCCAAGATGACACCGCTGGCGGTGAAGCCCCTGTTAATTGTTTCAAAGAAGACGAAAAGCAACAGAACAAACATCAACGCTGAGATTAGAATGCTTATGACTGCGCCCCGCTTGAATCGGTTGGTTTCACGTTCCACTTGGTAGAGGAATTCATGCATAGTTCTAACAGGATACATTTCCTCGTTTTCTTTTCCGGTCATCGCTGTTTTTCATCCTCTTTCTTTTATATATGTAGTGCACCATTGGTGAAGCCGCTAAAGCAGCGAGGGGAGGGCATCTCGAAGGCTGTGGTAGATTTTTCTGCCCTCTAGTGTGAGTAGGATTTGTCCTTGTTGGGTTTCGTTTATGAAGCCTTTCTCTTTGAGGTAGAGAAGATGTTTTAGGAAGTCATCGTAGGATGCGTCTGTGGCTTTTCGCCAGACATGCGTCCGTAGCTGGTTCTTACCAGCAAAGAAGAGGTACTCTAATATTTCGAAGCGTATCTGTACAGAACCTTTGCGTTTGTCAGCCATCACTACACCGTTGTGTTGCTGCTTGTTTCACCGGTTGCTTACTATTCTGTGGAGTGTAGGGTTTAAAGTTTAGTGACGCCGAACTTTTGAGTTTAGTGCTTGTATGGATAGCGGTTTGGCAAAACTTTATTATTCGACTGTGAAATTTTACACTCGGTTGAATCGAGTTACTAATGAACCTTAGCTACAGGTTTAAAGGGCTGATGATATGACGAAACTAAGCAAGTTAGGTTTCTCAAAGGGCGTCATCTGTGAAGCCATAGTCACCACCCTAAACTCAGACGGATCCCCAAACGCTGCACCCATGGGATCAGTAATGATTGACGAGCAGCACCTATCGCTCAACATCTTCAATACATCAGCTACGTGTCGTAACCTCAAAGTGAAAAAATGCGCTGTAGTGAACTTAACCAACAACATAGATGTTTTTTACAAATCCACTTTTAAAGAAGCAAACCCACACGGTAGAATCGTTGCGTCATGGTTTATCAAATCCCAAATTGTAGATGCACCTCAATTGCGCCACGCCAATGCAGCTATAGAAATTGCAACTAGTTCAGTTTCAGAAGGGGAAGATCGCTCGCAATTTAAGTGCAAAGTCGAGTGGGTTACGGCTAAAAAGCAGTTACCTCAGGTATACTGTCGCGCTATGCCTTTAACAATTGAAGCCATCACGCACGGCACCCGAGTCAAAGCATTCATGGGTGTCCCCGAAAAACAGAAGCAAATGGTACACCTGATCGAGACAATCGAGAATCACGCTCAAATAGTTGAGCGTGTAGCCCCGGACTCGGAATTCACAGCCGTATTGACAGACTTACGGAAGAGAATTGAAGTTTGGAGGACTCAACAATAAAGGTCACCGTGAAAACCCCAGCAAGACTACATTTGGGCTTAATTGAAATGAATGGCGACTTAGGTCGCTTATTCGGCGGTTTAGGCGTGGGCATAGACCACCCAAACGTTGTCGTAGAAGCCCAATCCGCCAAAAATTTTGAAGTTAGCGGGAAAAAAACAGAGCTTGTCAAAGACATAGCTAACCGCTTCTTTGCAGCATACCCCGTTCCGCATCATGTCCACTTAAACGTTGCCGAGGCAATTCCCTGCCATGTCGGGTTGGGTTCAGGCACACAACTCTCCATCGCCATAGCGGTTGCCCTAGCCAAGGTCCTCAATTTGAAGGCTTCAGTGCCCGAGTTGGCAGTTGCTGTTGGGCGAGCAAAAAGAACCAGCGTGGGCACCAGCATCTTCCAGTACGGCGGCTTCGTGGTGGATGGTGGCAAAAACCAGAAAACACAAGCGTTTCCGCCGCTGATTTTCCGTCAACCATTCCCCAAAGATTGGCGCTTTGTAGTCGTCATTCCCGAACAGAATGAAGGCTTATCCAACTCACAAGAAAATTATGCCTTCAAAAAACTCAATGTCATGCCAGCCAGCGATGCAGGGAATATGTGCCGCCTAACCATGCTTAAGTTGCTTCCAGCGTTGGCGGAGCACGACATCCAAAGCTTCGGAGACGCATTAACTAGAATTCAAGTCATAACAGGTAATCATTTTGCTCAAGCACAAGGTGGCACCTACGCCAGCCCCGCATGCGCAGACTGCATCGCATTCATGAAGCAAATAGGCGCATATGGCGTTGGACAGAGCTCATGGGGACCAGCGCTTTACGGTGTAGTGAAGCAGGAACAGGCTAGAGAAGCGCTTGCCAAAGTCAAAGCCTATTTGCGCAACAGCGGTGGCGGAGAAGCATTCATCGCCAGAGCCAACAACAAAGGCGCAACTATCAAAATAGTCGAGGCTTAAAAGTGAAAGTTCTCCTTATAACTGGTCAACTGGCCCAGGAAGCCGTCGCAAGCTATGCAGAGGTAAGCTCTGTTGAAACTGAAGTTTTGGCGTTGAAGATTGCGGTTGCCGCTTTCTTGACGCCACAGACCATCATCGATTGCTTGAAAGGCAAAAGCTTGACAGGTTTTAACATTATTTTGACTCCTGGGCTACTTCGAGGCGACACCTCCAAAGTCACATTAGCCACTGGCGTGCCAGCGTTTAAGGGTCCACGCTACGCCGCCGACCTGCCAACGGTTTTAGATATGCTTTGTGAAGTCGAACTTTCCACCACAACCCCAGCAGACGACCTATTACGGGAAAAGTTGGCAGAGAAGGCGTTGGCAGAAATCGAAAAAGTCGAAGCCCAACGCGAAACATTGCTAAAGAACCCTGGTAACATGTTGGTCGGTGCAGTTGCTGTCGGCAGAGACTTCCCCATGAGAGTACTCGCGGAAATTGTAGATGCCGCCCTAATGGACAAACAAACAATCCAAGAAACCACTAAGCGTTTCGCCGCGGCAGGCGCAGACTTTATCGACGTCGGTATGGTCGCAGGCGAGTCGCAACCCCAGAAAGCAGCCGATATGGTACGTTGGGTCAAAGAAGTCACCAGCCTACCCGTGAGCATCGACACACTTAACCCAGCCGAAATCAAAGCCGCAGTTGAAGCAGGCGCAGAAGTCGTACTAAGCGCCGACGCAGGCAACATCGAAGAAATAGCGCCCCATGTTAAAGATGCAACGGTGGTTGTTATTCCCACTAATCAGCGGATGGGCTACATACCAAAAACGGCGACTGAACGTGTAAAGTTCCTCGAAGAAGTCATTACCAAAGCCAAAAACCTAGGCGTAAAGAACTGCCTTGCCGACTTAATTGTAGAGCCCCAAGAAATTCTTGACTCATTCATAGCATTCAAAGAGTTTGCGAAACGAAACCCCGATGTACCACTCTTCATAGGTATTTCCAATATCACGGAACTATTCGACGCAGACTCCGTGGGCTTAAACGCTATACTCACGCGCCTCTCCTCGGAAGTAGGCGGAGGCATCCTTTTGGCAACAGAGAAAAGCATCAAAGCCAAAGGCACAGTCGCTGAAGAAGTCACCGCAGCAAAAATGATGTTTTTAGCCAAAAAACGTGGCTCAGTCCCCAAAGACCTCGGCATCGACCTACTAATCCTAAAAGACAAACGTAACCTCGAAGAACCCTACGACGCCCGAACTGAATCAAACGCTAAAGTCACAGTAGCCTCAAACGAGTTGCCGCCTGCGACGCTAGATTCTGCTGGAGCCTTTAAAATCGCCGTCGACCGAAAGGCAGGCATTTTAGTTGCAGTACATTTCCTGCCAGAAGACCTCAACTGCCCAGTAAACGTAGTTAAAGGTGCAACCGCCGAAGCTGTCTACCAGAGAATATTAGAGTTGAGGTTGGTGAGTAGATTGGATCACTCGGCATATTTGGGTATGGAATTGGCGAAGGCGGCGGTTGCCCTGAAAACGGGTAAGAGTTACGTTCAGGATATGCCGCTTTTCAAAAAATAAATAAAAAGAAATTAGTGGGAAGCCGATGTTGGTAAATTGAAGGCTTTTTTAGGTTTATCCTCGAAGGGGAAAAGGGAGTGTTTGAGGGCTTTGATCAGGGGCACTCCGATTATGACGGATAAGATTACAAGCAGTAGTCGCTCCCATGGGTAAACCACAAACGATGCGGGCCAGATTAGGGTGGTTAAAGTTTCGGGTTGGATGAAGCCTGTTAATTGCGTGCTTATGACTTCGGTGAGTATGTTTCCGGTTAGGTGCTGCATCATTGTTCCAACGAAGGCAAAAACCGCAACTCCTGCGGCTAGGGCAGTTGGTTTTAATGTTTTTATCCACCCGGCGGCTTTGTAGCCCAGCGGTGAAATCAGGACTGCTAAAGCGACTATATGCAACCAGAAGAATGGCACAGTCAAAGTGAAGTCACCTAAGGGGACGTTGAAGAACCATACTGTTAAGGGGTTAGCTATGAAGATTGTTAGTAGGACAACGTTTAGTATGATGGCAGGTATCCATTTCTTTCGCATTAAAAAGCCAATTGCGACGACGTTTACGAAGGCAGGGAGGAAGTCTAAACCTAAAAAATTAACGGGTCTGCCGAAGGCAAACGAGAGAAAGGTACCCAGCACGACACTGGCGCCGCCGACGTAGGGTCCTAAGAGGATGCCGTAGATGGGGACGAGGCAGTCAGCGACGGAGAATGGACCTGATAAGCCTATCATGGGCCCAAGGGGTATTAGTTTAACTACTGCGTAGAGTGCCGCGAAGATTGCTGTTGCGGCGATGGCTTTTGTGTTTCGGTTGAGGTTTCTGAGGTTACTCATACTTCTCCCTTCACATTACTTTTTTTCAACGCAATGTAAAAAATTACAATCTCTAATAAAAGTTTCCCACAGCAGACAACCCGCCATTCGGGCATTAAAAAATCGAAAAACAAAAAACTGACATCACAATCATTGGCACTTTCGGCCAATACTTCCACCTAATCAGAAAACTCCGCATGCAAAACTACATCGACTGCCAAGCCCTCTTACGAGCTCCAATAATTATTCTTCAAAGGTTACGACACCGAAACAGCAGCAGTATACTAAAAAAGAAGGAGCTAAGGCAAATGCCTCTTAAGCCAATTAACGATGGCGTCTGCGGCTTGCGGATCAAGTTTGGTTTCGTCAGCGTTGTATTTGAGCGCAGCCATGCCAGTTAACTCGCTACGCGGTGCCGCCTCAAACTTTAGCACATGGTTAGCGTTTTCGGGGTAAACAAAACTCACGTCAACTTTCCCTTTAACTGCCGCCTCAAGTGGCGCTCCGTCAAGTTGCCAATCCACCTGAACGTCCTTTTTGCCGATAACAATAAGAACCGGCGCATCAACCTTCGAGATGTACTGTGAAGGGTCATAGAGCCATAGTTCTCTTGTGAAGGGTAGATTAGCGGGGTTATCCAAACTCAGAAGCACATTGCGGATAAGTTCGGGCAGGGAGGAGTTGGGGCTTATGTGTTTGCCAGCGGCGAAGTCAGATATGGCAGAGTCGTAGGCGTTCATAATGGCATCTCCGTCAGGTAGAGATGTAAATTGAGCCTGGATTTGTGTCCTGACAACGGCGCCAATTGATCGTCCCGGAGCCCCAGTCAACACCAACCCCCTAAAACGGTTAAATTCTGTTTTGAGTTGATAGTTTAGGGCGTGAATTTCGCCTTCACTACTCGTTAAAGCAAAAATGCAGCCTGCATCTGCTTTGCCTGAGGATACTAAAGTTTGAACGGCTCCGGCTACTTCGTCGACGTGGCTTTTCATGCTGATTTTGCCGATTAGCTTCAGGATGTTTTCTTTTATGTGGGGACCAGAAGGGCGTTTGTCGTATCGAAGAACAGCAAAGCCTGCACAAGCCAACAACTCAGCGAGGAGTTTGGCGCTTCCGTTATTGCCCGGCAAAAGAGGAGAACACCAATCCCTATCCGTTGGACCACTGCCAGCAATAAAAACCACGCCGCAACCGTTTGTTTTTCCTTTGGGGTAAGTTAGGGTACCATTAAGGGCTATGTCGTCAACAAGCCAAGAAACCTCTGAATTTTCAATTGAGCCTTCATCTATCATAAATATGCCTCGGCTATGAAAATGGATTTGAAGAATTTATGTTTACACAAGAAAAAGGGTTAGATGGGGATTTTTGAGCCGTCAAAAGCAATTTTGGAAACACCCAATTCAGCCTTTATTTCCCGTAGCTGCGCAGCCGTAAACACTGGACCGTCGCGACAGACACGGTACTTGCCAATCATGCAGCTACCGCACAACCCGATACCGCAGCGCATCAGCCGCTCCAAACTCGCTTCCAAAGGCAGCTTGTGTTTTTCGGTTAATTCAAAGATTTTTTTAACCATGATTTCGGGTCCACAAGTGTAAATCATGTCGAAGTGTTCCTTGTCAAGGAGTTCAGCAAGCGGCTGAGTCACGAGACATTGGAGTCCTGCGGTGCCGTCGTCAGTTGTGGTTAAGATGTTTTTTTCTTGGCAGACTCCGCCGATTTCTTTAACGAATAAGAGTTCGTTTTTAGTTTTGGCGCCTTCGACAAATGAGAGGCGTTCGGTTTTTGCAGCGAGGTTTTTGGCGAGGAATAACAGTGGTGCGGTTCCTGTTCCGCCGCCGATTAAGAGCACTCGTCCGCGGCTCTCAGTGAAGCTGTTGCCAAAGGGGCCGCGGACGCCAATGGTTGCGCCTGCCTCCATTGTGTGCATGTGTCTTGTGGCGTCGCCGACTGCTTTGACGGAAACCGAGACTAATCCGTTAGAGGCATCCATTATGCTCAGCGGGATTTCGTCGATGCCGGGAATCCAAAGCATCAGAAACTGACCAGGCTTAGCTTTGCTACATAAGCGGTCCGTGAATGTGAAGGTTTTCACGGAGGGGCTCTCAGTGCGTACCTGCACCAACTGCATGGTGCGCATGGTATTATTTGCGGTGGGCAAGTCCGACAATGTCGTTTACACTCCTGTAATGTTTCTTTCTCAAGTAGGATTCTACTCCTTTAGTTACTGACTTAAAGACTTCTAAATCATATGCGACTTCCGTTCCGATTTGCACTGCCGAAGCGCCTGCTAAGAAGAATTCAATTGCGTCACGCCAATTTGAAACTCCGCCGCAGCCGATTAGTGGTACGTTGCATGATTCTGAAATGTCATAGACACATCGGAGCGCAACAGGTTTTATGGCTGAACCTGAGAGACCGCCTCGGATGTTGTTTAGAATCGGCGTCATGGTTTCAGCGTCAATGGCGATTGCCTTGAGCGTGTTAACTGCGGTTAAGGCATCTGCACCTGCCGCAACCGCTGCCTTCGCCAAAACCGTGATATCCGCCACGTTTGGCGACAATTTTACAATTAGAGGCTTGTTGATGGCTGCTTTAGTCTGCTCCACGACTTCGCTTAGGATTTTTAGGTCCTGCCCAATCTCAGCACCAGTCTGCTTCACATGCGGACACGAAACGTTGAGTTCCACCGCGTCAGCACCCGCCACAACCGCTTTTTTCGCCACAGCAGCATAATCCTCTGCAGAATAGCCGAAAACGCTCACAATAAGCGGAATATTCACGGTGAGTTTGCATTGTTTGATTTCAGCGGAAAAAACGTCGATTCCAGGGTTTGGCAAGCCCATAGCGTTGATTAAGCCTGATTCTACCTGAACAACTGTTGGGTTAGCATAGCCCATTCGCGATTGGGCACTTATAGATTTGGTTACGACTGCGCCTGCACCTGCTTTGGCGACTCGCTCGAATGATTCTGCAGTGTATCCCAGAACCCCTGAAGCTAGCATGGTGGGGTTTGGCAGTTGTAGTCCAGGGAGGTTGATGCTTAGCGGGTTGTTGTTCATGCAAATTCACCATTCTGAATTTACGTTACGGCGAATTGGAAGATAAATCTTCTTTAGTTGACCGGAGGAGCGTTGACGTTTTTATGTTAAAATTGAAGATGGCATTCGCTGAGGGAATAAAAAAGAAGAGTGAAGAGGTCATTCAACCTCCTGTGGCTTTATTTCTTCTTTTTAGTCGTCTTAGCTGCTTTTTTCGCAGTTTTCGGCAATATATTAACCTCAAAGCTACATTAGCCCCCGAATTGTATTTAAAATTTACTAATAGCGAAGGGGGTTGCCGCAACTAACTAATGTACACGAAAATAGGCGATAATACCAAAATAAGCAAAAAAACAAGCTTTAAATCAAGCATTTTTCTCCATGAATACGCGAAAGTACAGTTTTAACATTTATATGTAAAAAATAAAAAACTGAAAAAGACAACTAAAAGACATCTTCACAGATCAACAAAAAACAACCCGCATAAAACAACAAACTCATCAAAGCCCTAACTTGCTTTAAATAAGGGAACGGCCTCAACAGAGCAGCTAAGCAAAAAAATCACCAATAACATGCATATAATCTGCAGGCAAGGTTTTTGTAGAAAAGTGGTGTTTGAGGGTGTAACAAGATTCAAACGCTGGGTCGGTTTTGGGTTTGTGGGGCTTGGAGTTAGTTTGAGGGGGGAGAAGGGGAGAGCGTGCAAAAATTACTTTGTGCTCCAAACCTTTCCACCCAACCCAGTTTTTGCTTCTTGTTGCCCTCCTGTTTTACTATAGCGCCTTGAAGGCGTCGAACCATCGGTTGTAGCTTGTAAGCATATCCAGTGACACGCTTGGCTTTCTTTCTTCGAGGATTTGGCGGAAGTCAGCCATTGTCAGCGATCTTGGTTTCGCTTCTTTGTTCATTGCTTGTCCGGTCTCGAAGAATTCGCCGATGAGCTTGAGCTGTGCAGATTGGCATACATCGCGTATGTCGCTTCCTGAAAAGCCCTCAGACAACCTTGCCAACTCATGCAGGTCCACGTCTGAGCCTATCTCCAAAGTTCCAGTGTAGTGTTTTAGCATGTTTAGCCGTGTAGCGTTATCCGCTAGGGGCACCAAGATGCGTTTTTGGAATCTGCGAATGAAAGCCCAATCTAAATCCCATGGCTTGTTGGTCGCGCCTATAACGTAAACATGGAGTGCTTTGCCTTTGTCTACGATGCCATCCATTTCTTTGAGGAACTGATTTTTAACGCGGATTTCGCCGCCGACCTCGTTACTGTGATTACCCATCAATGAGTCCAACTCATCCACAAAGACAATAGCTGGTCTGCCATCGTTAGCTGATTTCCGCGCTGAACCGAAGAGTTTAGCAACATTTTGTTCAGCTTCACCCAACCACTTCGACATAATAGATGCTGCGTCGATGGAATAGAAGTTAGCGTCGATCTCTGTTGCAACAGCCGCCGCCAAGAGGGTTTTGCCGCAGCCGGGCGGACCGAACAGCAGTATGCCGCGTGGCCAACCAAGCGGGAATAAGTCAGGGCGCTGAACTGGGTAAACGATGGCTTCTTTCACAGCTTTTTTAGCCACTTCTAAGCCGACAACTTCGCCCCAGTTGACTTTTGGTTTCTCTGTAACTACGAGTTCTTCGTTGTTAGGTTTTCCGTTACTTATACTTCCACCGTTTCCATCCATGGTTGCTGCTCCACCGCCTTCAGAGTCATCGTTTGCTGCTTGATTCATTTCAGCTGACGATACTGTTCCTTGAAGAGATTTAATTCGTTCTTGATAGGCGATTGCTCGCTGAACGTAAACTTTGTTTAATCCGTATTCGGGGTAAAGTTGCACAAGTTGCAGAAGACTTTCAATTGCTTTCTGGTAGAGTGTTATAGCTCTGCCTTTTTGTCCCTGCTTATCCAGTCGCACAGCGTCCAGCGCGTATGCTGTTGCCGCTTTTTCTAGCTCGTTTGACGCACTCATCGGGTGTTTGTCTCTCCTTCTCTTCTCGCCTACTCAGGCGAACGTAATTCAATCTTAATTTTTCCTTGTGTACCCAAATTTTCTAGGGCACGCTCAATTTCTTCGTTTGAAGTGTTTAATTCGCTACTGCATCTTCCTAAATCGATTTCACCATTGGTCTTGCGAACATATTCCAAAAGTACTTCTTCAAGGTTAAGTGCGGGCTTTTCTACTTTAACGGAGAATTCCTTAATCTCGGACTTCTTGTACGAAAACAAGGTCTTCTCGGGGTCAAACCCAGTTTCCTCACGGGTTTTCTGCCCAAACACAGTAGAAGAACTTGCGGTTAATGCAACCATCTCTCTGATTGGAGCAACAGGAGCTTTCTCTTTTACTGGAACAGAAACTGGCGGCTCAGGGAGGGTTTCAGCGATTTTTTGCTCCATGAAGCAGGAAACCTCTTTGAGAATTTCGTCTCCAGCCTCAGTCTTTTTACCGACACCCACAATGTTTTCGTCAGTTGTAAGTTTGGTCTGCTGGAGAGTATCTTGGATGACATTGTTAACGTTAGATAGTTCTGTGCTTACGTCGGGAAGCACCTGGAATAATTCTTGTGAAACACCCTGAAGCATCTTTAATGCAGGCTTCAGATCCGCGACTATGTCGCCTAGTTCACGGATTGTTTCAAGGCGCAGAATAACGCGTTCAATAGCTAATTGTACATTGTAGAGAAATTTTACGAGTTTTCTGACTTCCGCTAGCTCGGTGGCACACATGGCAGCTTTATCTTTATTGTTCTTTTTCAGTGCGCCCATAGTTACTTCAAAAAGAATTCGATCCCGCTCTTTTAGGCGGTAACTGGCTTGTTCAAGCTTGTTCTGCTGAACTTTCAGTGTATAAATTGATTTGGTAGCAACTTCACGAATAGGGGGAGGGTTTGAGTTTGTGAAGCCCAATTTTTGTTTTCCCCCTCCAGTCTCCTATCGTGTCCTTTCCTTGCTAAATGTTTGCTTTGCCTGCTTCTTTTACGTAAACAACAACCGGGGGCTCAGGCAGTCTCAGTAGCAGTTGTGTTAACTGTTTCAGCGTAGATTTTATTGATTTTAGGTGCATTTGAGTTTTGGTCGCCTAAGAGAACGCTGGATAGTCTACTCTTTGTGATTTCGAAGTCTGCCTTTTCTGAGCTTGCACGGCGTAAAGTTTCTTGTAAGAGGGCGAATGCTGCTTTGTAGTTTTCGTCATCTACTTTGCCGATTTCATGCTCAATTTCTAAGTTGGCAATTGCGTAGCTTAATGAAGTGATTTCTTCTTGGCATCGCTCGATTTCGATTGAGGATTCGTCAATTACGACTTGGGCTTCTTTCTTAAGTTGAGTAAGGACATTTTCGAAGCTTGTATGGAGTTCTTGGTAGATGTCGGGGGTAATCTTCTTTTTATCGAAGAGGTCTTTCACGGCTTCGTCTTTGCGCCATATGAGGGGGACCTGGTCGCAGAGTGTGCCTGCTTGGGCCTTTATTTTAGAGATGAATGTGATATCAGCGCCATTAAACCGTAGGCTTTCCATGGGCTGCTTGGAGAATTGACCGTCGCCAAATTCGATGTATACCGCGTCGAATTTGCCATTTGGAGTTAATGCGAAAGATGCAACTTTGCCGATTACTCGTCCGTATTCGTTCTTTATGGGTTTGCCAATAGAAAGAAAAAGATTGGAGTTAGACATTTTCTTGTTTTTTCCTCCTTATCTTAGAATGTTTTATCTGCTTGAGAAGCAGGGGATGCGGGCATTCCTGGTGGTAGGTCTGGGAATTTGTCTTTGATCTTTTGTTCTGCAACGGTTGCTGCTTCTGCTAGAATCTTTGATGCATCCTCGTTTACTGTGTCGAAGTTGAGTGTCATTCCGCTGCCTTGGCCTGCTTCAATCATGATTCCGCTTAGCATGTTGCCAATTTCGCCTAGTTCATTCTCTGCTTCGGGGAATACACTTGTTAAGCCTGCTCTGACTGAGCGTAGAACACCGACTGCTGGACCGAGGGTTGAAACTACATCGCCTAATTCTGAAACTGTGCGTAATCTTAATGTGATTTGTTCAAGAGCGAGTTTTGCGTTCATTATGAGTTTGGACATTTTTCTAACTTCGGCTAATTCGTTTGCGAAGACATTTCCGCGTGCGCTGTCGTGTTTTGTGTATGCATCAACAATCCGTGCGAAGATTGCTTTGTCTCTTTGGCTAAATCTATCGTTTGCTTGGTCTAATTTTTGAACTTGGAGTTCGATGCGTCTGACGGCGAAGTCAAGGCGTGGTTTGAGTGGACCCGGTGGTTTTACGGCGTCTTTAATGCGGTCCCCGAATGCTTGTTCATCACGTTTTGCTTCCCACTTTTTAGCGAATCTTTCTGACATTAATATTACCTCTACTTACGGGTAGAATGTCGAAAAATGAGTTATACATTGTTAATATGTCGAAAATATGCACATATATATGTAGGGCTATACATTGTCGTGAATTGCGCCTTTTAGCTTAAATAGATATGTTAAACGTGGTAGGTTGGCAAACAGTTTTTTACATGAACATGTAGGTTAGACTAAAAAGAACCGCCATATAACAAAGATATAAAAGGTGAAAATATTGAACAGTAGATTAAAAATATTCGGCGTAATAGCCCTTCTAGGTTTCCTCGCAGGCGTAATCGCACAACTCACTGCCGCAATCATCATCCCATGGCTTATCTCAGTGTTGCCCTTGCTCGGCGGCGCAACCACCTACATCATCTCAGGCTTCGCAGGCGCATGTCTAACAGTAGTGCTTGTAAGCGTTTGGGTATACATGACCGGCAAAAAAGACCCCTACTAAAAAGGGGCCCCAACTCTTTTCGCCTCTTTCTTTCGCTAAAAAATAGTTTTCTTCTTACTTGTTAAACCGCATCCTCGCATTTTTTCTTTATTGTCGGTTACAATGACCCGCGTATTTAAATAAAAATCGAGCGTGTGTGGCTGATTGTTTTTTTTTGTCTTTTTACGGGACGGGTTGTGGCGGATTCTGCAACCAAAGTGAGTAGACATGTTTGTTGCGCTCAAAGCCCCCTACTTAGGCAACAATGAACCATTCTTTTTAGCAATTAGAGGGGGGAATTTCTCCAAAAAAGTTCTTTGATTAATAAACTGACTGCAGTCCTCTCAAAATAAACCAGTATTTATTATTCGTTGACATCGCAACAAGTAAGATATAAACGCTGTAGCGGAAAAACTCAAAGCATCAAACGGCATTAGTTCCCCCTTGACCTCGGCCTACTTCGCGGGGTTCCTTATGAGGGAATATAAAATCGGTTTTTTGCCACTTTTAATTACGGTTGTTCTACGAAATTAACCTTTTTTGAGACTCTGCTCGATTTCTTTTCTTGACATGGAGCCAAGCCTTATTGGAGCATCAGTTAACCAAGGGATATATTCCCATTTCCAAATTTTAATATTTGTGTCATGCTCCGCCATTGCATGATTTGACGTGTTAATAAAAACGACGGGATGATTGCAATCCATAAAATAATACTTGACTGGATGCTTGGGTGCAGGCGGCGGCACCTTATCTCCATGGATTGAATCAGCATTCATTTCCTCATTATCGCTATAAATCCCCTCGAAGACAAATCGGTCATTTACCAAGTCTTTTGCCACAAGAATTTTGAAAGACTCAAGGTCCATTACCCTTCCATAGATAATTCGTCGGATGAATTCGTAGATTGAATTCAAAACCCCGTGCTGACGGAGTCGCTCGTTATTGAAGAGAATTGAGACTTCGATTGTATAGGAACCATCTTGGTTGACGGTTTCTTTTGCACAGTGGACTTCGCGGACGAAGTTTTTTAATGCATCGACACTTGGCTGATATATAACGGGAAGTAACCCATCGGATTGCACATCAACATGCGTCTTGATAATATTATCGCCCGTTATCGAAGGATTTTCTAACTCGTTCACTATGTCGCGATACAATCGGTAGATTGCTGAATTGATGATGTTTTTTCCTTCCTGAGCCCACTCCCAGATCCAATGTTTATTATCGAGTTGCATTACCCACCTTTCCTTAGGTCCTTCTCTCCTTTTGGGAATATTATTTCGGGCGATGTAAATCTCGGTTTTTGGTTCCGAAGGTACACCCGAAATCTCGAACCCTAACATGTATCTAAGCATTACTTCTTTTCCCATGAAGCTACTGTATTTTGTTTGGCTGCTTCGGACAACAATCAAGCATTCACCATTATTTGTCCGGGCAAAATTGATAGTACAATTGTCAGAATCCCAAAGCTCTTCCTTGCCAGTCCAGAAAAACTTGCCGAAGAAACCGACTTTCCACTTCTTTTCTTTAATAGTAAACCAGACAGTGTTTGAGATGACTATTCCTCCAACATAAGGGGAAGGTTAAAGACGCGTCTTTGTCCAACAGAAATTATCGTTAGTATGATAAAAGCCCTGCTGTAGCTGGCGCTGACAGGAAGGAATTACCTTGGAAGGTCAAGGTTGGACCTTGTAACAGAAAAAACGGTCGCACTCAGCAGAAATACCCGCTTTCAACCCGATTTAACCCAGCATAGGTTTTCTTGTTTTAAAGGTAATTTTTAGGCAATTGAAAATATGCAACATCCACACCGCGCCAACTCCAACATGGGAGCATATTGGCATGTGCAAGAAAACTCCACTGCCTCAGCCCATCAGACGCATAGAAACGCCGCAAGCACAAAAACCAATTGCAGACGCAAATAGTCTTGTGTCATCGTAGGAACTGCCACACCCACACAAAGAGAAAAAACAAAGCCCCTAAAACATAAAGAAGAAAAAACGTGGATTCAGTTGCGGAAAAAGCACTCACTATCCGCCATTGTTTAATTTCCCCACCTTCAGCCTCGGCGTACCTCGATACCTTAACAATATAGTGAGGATATGGGCACTTAGCAAATAGTCGGTTCAAATTCTTAGTATCCTCACAAAAGATATCGACGACGATGTATATTGGCACGTTAACGTAGCAGCTAAAAAATGTTAATAAAAAGACGCATGAATTAAAACCATGACTTGCAGAGGCAATTAATTAATTCAGACTGCAGCTTTGTAAATGATTGCTTGACAAAGATATAATTCCATTTTTTCAAATTTCGATACCCGAAACGGCGGCAACCCGCGTTCTTTTTTTGAAAGTGCTGCAAATGCACATTCATCAACAAGTTGCTTGACAAATCCAACCATTCCAGTGTTGTGGCTATCAAATTCTCGCTTAATTGAATATCTTTCCGCACGGTTACTTAATTTTCTGTTGATTGTTTCTAAAACTTTCACGCGGTTAAACATTGCTGATTCTGACTCGACAAATGAACTGATTGTTTTCCAAAAATTAGTTTTCCAATAGCTTTCCGATTTTTTGTTATAGAGTTTTCCGTCAGGCCAAGATGGCCAATAACCAGTTCCCCAGTCTTCAATTACGTAAATGCCACCAGGTTTTAGGCTATTGTTGAAGAGGAACCAGAAGCTTGTACGAGTTAGTTCCCCGATATGGGAGGCATCATCGATTATTATATCGAAACCTTGTGGCGCATTCTCTTTGCCGATAGTATGTAATAGTGCAAGATCATCCTGTGATCCTCGATATAAACGAATTCGGTCTGAATCGGTAATTTGAACAGGGTTTAAATCCAGTCCAACTATTTGACCGTTTATGAAGTAATCGCGCCAAAGCCGTAGGGAGCCACCTCTTAAAACTCCCAACTCTAATAGCTTAATCTCTTGCTCGGCGAGGGGTTCGAAGATTCTTTCGTATGTTGCTGTATATGGGCCTTTATCTGTGTCATATTTTGAGGAGTCAATTCTTTTCATGCCTTCTCACTTAATCTATTAGACAGATAGCAATTTGGCGATTAGATAATTATACGTCTTGTGTGTGACTTTATTTACACATAGCTCCTCTTTTTTGGTAAGCATAGCTTGAGTAGGGCAAAAGCAAGTTTTAGCAGTTGAAAGTAAAAACTTTGCTATTGCTTCATCATAAACTCTCTTGTCTATAGTTTGCCTTTGAGTATTGACCTAACAGTTTCAAAACAGAATTCAACCGCACACATACGCGAGAAGAAAAAGGCTTGAACAGATCCCGAAGAAAGCGTTAAAGTTTTGATAGCTAGCACTTCCCCCTGAAGCGTAGTTTCCAATCTTAAAAAGTGGGGATATTTCAATCTGTCAAGCGTTATTAATGTTGCAAATGCAAGTATCCCGTCCTCGCTCACTAAAGAAATAGAACGTAAAGTCGACAAGGTATAGAAGTGACTACAAAAGCAAGACAATCAAATATGACTTTTAAGGGTAGAGAATAAGCTACCCCTTTAATGGTTAGTCTATGCTGTTTAGGTGGTAGCTGTGCCTACAAGAAGATAAAAATGTTTTTCTAATTATGGACTCGGTAGCGGAAAAAGCACTCACTAGCCTCCGGCGTTTAATTTCCCCACCTTCAGCCTCGGCGTACCTCGATATCCTCATTGTCCGAACATAAAGGATTCAACGGCGCTTATTTGGGTTTAGTTTCAGCATTAACAAAAAACGCGTAGTTAATCAATTTTTTTATTAAAAAGTCAGACGTGTTTTTCTCTTCATTTGGGCGAATGCAAAGTTTATTATGGCAAAACAGAACAACAAGCAAGCAGGGAAACACTAAATGGCAGAGAACAAAAAAGGCCTCGAATCCATACTGAAATCGAAGTTGGTCGGGTACTTCCTTGCACTTTGGGGATTAACATTCCTCATAAGAAGCGTAGCCGACTTTGAGTACTATATTTTCAATTGGGGCGGAGAAACTATTTTTGAAACCTCAACCTGGCTTGTCTACGATGTAGTGGCTTTAGCAGCTGGAGTCGTCTTGTTGCTTATCGCAGCCAAAATATTGAAAGCAAAAAATTAGCAAGCATAATAGCAAGTTGGAGCGCCCCATTTTTCTAAATTTCCCCTTCCAAAGGTAACGGTTCACCCTTTAGATGCGCAACGTTCATATCAAAAGAAAGCCCTTTTTGGTTTTTCAAAGAAATGGGGTCTTCATGGGTAAAGCCTGGATAATATGCAAGAAAATCTTCAGCATAGCCCTAGTCTTCAATGCACTCTTAACTATAGCGTGCTGTGTCAGCATTTTGTCAGGGCTTTACTGGTATTACCCGTATTGGGAGCCGTTTTGGCCCTACATTTTAAATGGTAACCTTTTCTGGTTAGTAATAGCCGCAGCAATCATCAACATATTTCCAAGCGCACTGGTAGGTAGAAAACTCCACACGGGCAGATTCCTTTTCCACCATTACTTTTACGGTTTCCTTGTTTTAATAGCCGCTGCAATCTTTGTTTTTATTTTCTCGCCCGTGGCAATTTGGATGCTTTTTTTTGTAAACGACACCAGCGTCGCAGTCAACGCAGGCAGATTCCTGATTTTAGGCGGGTTAACGTTGGTACTAGATGATTTGCCTGATGTTTCAAAAAGAGTCGATAGAACATTGAACTGGCTAAAAGCGAAGCTTTTGCCGAAACAAAAAATAATAGTTGCCACTCAACTGGTCTGTGGGGCAGTTTCGATGTACTTCTTTATCGGACTTGGAGTGGGTATGTTGCAAAATCCCGATTGGGTAACATTAGCAAATGGACTCTTAATCGGCTCCGTCTTCATAACAGGCGTAACCTCGTTTATTTTTGTTAAAAAACGGATGTGGCACCACGCTGCCAAAACCATCCCTGACAAAAACCACTAATTCTTCTGGGCTGCTTTGGTGACTTTTGAGACACCGTGGCTGGTTTTGTCCCAGTAGAAGGGGTTCTGTATGAGCTGAATGAAACCCCGCCAGCTTGCGAAACTCAACAGCGCCCAATACAGCGGCATAGCCAAAGCGTATGGGATGTAGCGATGTTTTTTGAGTTTTAAACATGCTACTACGTAGATTGAGAGGTAAGAGATGTTACCTACTAAGAGGTTGAAAAGACAAATCGGCATCAAATAGCTGGGTATGAGCCACCCGAAAGAGGCGGGCATAAACAGCGTTAAGCCAAGCAGCACCCAAAGCAAAGGGTTAACCAGCGGAATAAAAACTCCAGTTCCAAATGTTAACTGGAACTTGAGGAATTTTTCTGCACCTAAATCTTTGAAGAGTGTATGGGGACTACGCATATGCACTAGGTACGTTTGTAGGTGACCTTTGAACCAGCGTGACCTCTGCACTATCCAGCATTTGGAGGTCAGAGTGGCTTCTTCAAGCGTATAGGTGTCAATCATTTCGGTTTTTAGTTTCTGTCGTGCCAGTCTTATGCCTAAGTCAGCGTCCTCGGTGACATTGTAGGGGTCCCAGCGGCCCAACTCGTCGAGGCCTTTTTTGCGGAAGTGATTACTTGTTCCACCCAACGGAATTGGCGCATCAATCCAGTCCAACCCCTGCAGGTAAAACTCATACCAATTAGCATACTCAATACTGAACCACTTGGTAAGAGTATTTTCATCAGCGTTGTAAAAGTTAAGTTTAGACTGGAGACAGACCACGTCTTCAGGTGAACGCATGAAAACGATGGCGGCTTTGCGCAGTTGATCAGGATCAGGGTTGTCCTCAGCATCATAGATCACACAAAACTCGCCTTTTGCACGCAGCAAGCCATAGTTACAGGCGCGAGGTTTGGTGGTTACCTTCGCTTGAGGAACGATAATTGGGTCAAAGAGCTCAAGGAACTCGGGGTATTCTTCAAATGGCACACCTTCAACCATCTTCGTGGGCGATCCGAACAGACCCAGAGCTTTGGCCTCGTTTATGGTTTCTTCATCTTTTTCTTCCATGAGAATTTTGATGTCTAACTTGTTTTGGGGGTAGTTTAGGTGGTACATGTTACGCATAATTTGCGCCAACACACCTGCCTCACGAAAAACCGGAATGAGAACCGTGTAAACGGGGAAGTCTTCACAAGGTGCCCACTCCATTTCGCCTCTGGTAATGCGAGTAGGTGCTCTTCCCCCTTTGAAACCACGTAATGAAATGTAAATTTTTATGGGGTTAACTATGAAGTAGCCGATGCTTATGGCTGCAAACAGCACCACAAAAGTTACCATAGAATTAATAACTGCGGCGACCACGGTTGCGGCGATTATCCCTAAAATGAAGTATTTCTGGTTAGGATACAATACGCGGTATGCGGATTGGTCAGGGGTGCGGTTGTAGAGGTCCAGCAAAGCGTTTTTCTTGTGGATTTCACTGTAAATGTTGTCTATCGCCCAATCGATCGAAGTTGAGGAGACAACACGTAAATTGATTCGCCAGTGACCGAAAAGATACTGAACCGCAACTAACACGCGGCGGTCCAACGGGTTATCGACGGCTAAATCTATTAGGGAGCCGTTTATTTCTATGGGGATAACTTTGTATTTGCTAATTATGGGATATGGGAGAATTGAGATTAGTTTGCTTTTTAGGTCTTCTTTGTAGATTTCATTGACTTTTTTGTTGTCGAGAAATGACATGCGTAGTTTTAGCGCTAATTCTTTGAAAAAGAGGTCTGGGATATCGGTTTTAGCTTTCCTTAGGGCTGGTATGGCGTCTTCGAGGGTTACCTCGGGGTTTTCTATAGGGGTGGTATTTACTTTGTGTTTTTTCAGAAGGGCTATTAGAGTTTGTTTGTCGAGGGGTTCTTTGGTGGTTGCGTTGATTACTATGGCGTCTGCATAGTTATCCTGTTGGTCGCTCATTGAGTTGATATGCACCCCACAATACCATATAACAATACTTATTCAATACTACTCACGAAGACGACCCATGATTAAAGCATTACTTACCCCAAATCCAGATTCCTAAAAACACCAACAACTCCAAAACCTCCAGAGAGCAAATAAATACACGACTGCATTAACCTTGACAAACAAATAACCAGTGAACAAGCCATGAAATACTTACTCATCGTCGGAGACGGCATGTCAGATTACCCTATCCCAGAATTAGAAGACAAAACACCTCTCCAAGCCGCCCAAAAACCCAACATGGACACTATCGCCCAAAAAGGCAGAAGCGGCTTAATCAAAAACGTACCCGACGAATGCACCCCCGGCTCAGACACCGCCATCTGCTCAGTGCTAGGCTACGACCCCCGCATCTACGACACAGGACGCGGCCCTTTAGAAGCACCATCACGCGGCATTAAGCTGGGTCCAAACGACGCGGCATTTCGATGCAACATAATCACCGAAGAAAAACAAGCCATACTCGACTACTCAGCAGGGCACATCTCCACCGAAGAAGCCACTGAACTTATAGCTGTCATTAAAAAAGCATATGACAAACCAGGCAAAATCGAGTACTACACAGGCTTAGACTACCGCCACTTCCTAATCCTTCGCGATTTCCCGCATCCTGAGGAAATTCAGTGTGTGCCACCCCACGATGCCAGAGGCGTTCTAGTTAAAGAAGTCCTGCCAAAAGCCCTCACACAAAGAGCAGAGAAAGATGCAAAGTTTCTCCGAGACATGATTGAAGGCTCCAGACCGCTTCTGCAGGAACATCCAGTTAATATCGCCCGTGAAATGCAAAACAAAAACCCGGGCAACCTGATTTGGTTTTGGGGGGGCGGCAAAAAACCCCACATGTCCACACTAAAAGAAAAATATGGAATCAAATCGGCAGTGATTTCGGCGGTTGATCTTGTCAAGGGTATCGGCTCATACGCGGGCATGGACATCATCAAAGTGGAGGGCGCCACAGGACTCGCCGACACTAATTATGAAGGCAAAGCAGATGCGGCCCTAAAAGCACTTGAAACCAATGATTTAGTTTTCGTTCA
Source organism: uncultured archaeon (assembly GCA_963760925.1). Lineage (GTDB taxonomy): Archaea > Thermoproteota > Bathyarchaeia > Bathyarchaeales > Bathycorpusculaceae > Bathycorpusculum. The sequence continues at coordinate 323,562 of CAVXES010000001.1, forward strand.
TGTGGAAGCGCCTGACGAAGCAGGACATGTTGGCGACTTTAGCTTAAAAATCAAAACTATCGAAGACCTCGATCGGCGATGCATCGGCAGAATCATGGCTGGCATGACTGAACCATACGCTATCGCAGTGCTGCCAGACCACCCGACACCCATCAAAACCCGCACACATAGCCGCGACCCAGTGCCATTCGCCATTGCCGCTCCTTTTCTTAAGCCTGATGGAGTGGAAAAATTCGATGAGGACTCTGCCAAGATGGGCGGATTTGGATTAGTAGAAAACGACTACTTGATTTCCCTTCTTCTTGCCCAAAAAAGCATAAAGTAGCTAAGTCTGGGGTAGATCGCATTCTTGTTTTGTATCTATGGCTTTTATTCGTTTTTTGATGACGTTTTGGATTTCGGGGTCTGCTTCTTGATGTTGGGCGTCAACTAATAGTTTTTTTGCGGTGCAAAGGCTTTTTTCTCCGAAGAGCTTTGCAAATTTGCTGCTGCGTTTCTCTAGGTATGCGGAAGTACCGTGGTAAGACGCAGACAAAGTTGAGCGGGTAATGTCTGCTTTTGTCAAGATCAACTACTACAAGTTGAACGTGTTCAATTCTTGGGTGACCAATGTTTTTGATTGCGTAAAGTTTCAAGTTCATTTTCCCCAACCCCCTTTTTCTCATCAAGCCGGCGACTGACAAATTTGGTGGACTTGATGTTAATTCAACCTGAGGGGTATAGCATATTAAACTTTTCCAAAATTCCGCCCAAAAAGTCCTGAATAAACCTGAAGATAAAAAAAGACAAAATGAGAAAGTAACGCTATCTCACATACCCAATCGGGTCTCTTCTTTGCATCTCAATTTCTTCGTCGCCCCATAGTAGCATCCACTTGTTAGGGTCTTTAGAGAGGGGGTCTCTAAGCATTGTAACTTGTGAATACTGAGCGTCTTTTAGGTCTTTGTAGTTTGATAGGAGGCTTTTTAGTAAATCGTCGGACCAATCGCAGACTATGGAGGCTTCTGCGCCGTCTGGGTTTGTTGCGAACTAGGTGCAGGAAGTAGTCGCCTATTGGTATGTTTGCTACTGGGCAGGTGTTGTCTGTTTTCTGCATTACTTCTATTGTGTGGACTTTAAAGCTGCCGTCTTTTTCTTTGATTATTAGGTGGAGGCCTTTTCCGACGAAGGTTTGCATAAATTTTTTCATGAGTGTGAGTTTTTTCATTTGGGCATCATATGGTTGTTTGACATATGTTATATATAAGGTATATTACGAAAGGTGATTGCCGTATTTCTGTTCGACAGTTCAATTATCTCAAATCTTGACTCACAAGATTTATATTTATGTCGTATGTCTTAAGATAATATATGTTTGGGGGATTGAAACAATAAACGAAACAGAAAAATATCCATATCAAGAAACACCTTACGTGGAAACACAAGAGGAAAAAATAGAAAAATTTGCCAGAATGGCAGTACCCACAGTTGCCGCAGTTGGACTCGGCGGCGCCGGATGCAACGTCATCACCTGGGCTAAAGAAAGAGGAATCACAGGCGGAAAACTCGTTGCAGTCAACACTGATGCTACACACCTAAGAATCGTCAAAGCGGACAAAAGAATTCTTATCGGCGAAAAGCTCACCCACGGTATGGGCGCTGGTGGTTACCCAGATGTCGGCGAAAAAGCACTCTATGAATCAGCAAACGAAGTTATGCACGAACTTTCAAAGTCAAACATCATCTTCCTAGTAGCTGGTTTAGGTGGAGGCACAGGTACAGGCTCCATCGTTGGTTTAGCAGACGCAATACGCAGGAAATATGCAGACAGCCCAATGTCACCTTTGATCGTCGGTGTAGTGACTCTTCCATTCGAAGTTGAAACAGCAAGAATGGAAGCAGCGAAAAAAGGCTTAAGCAGGCTAAAAACCATATGTGACTCAGTTGTCGTAATTGACAACAACAGACTAGTCAAAGTTGCGGGCAACTTACCATTCAGAGAAGCCTTAGGAGTTGCTAACACAACTGTTGGTAAATTCGTAAAAGGTGTCACAGAAACCATCACCACTGCCAGCTTGATCAACTTGGATTATGCGGACCTTAAAGCAATCATGAGCGGGTCAGGTTTAGCATCTATCGGCATCGGTGAAGGAAGCGGTGAAAGCCGTATTGAGACAGCAGTTGATAAAGCACTAAACGGCCGTCTACTCGACATAGAAGACGTGACAAAAGCGCAAGGCTTACTAATCCACGTCTCAGGCGGAGAAGACTTGACACTCACTGAAGTCAACAGAGCAGCTGAAATCATGAAACGTTCATTGCCACCCAACGTAAAGATCATTTGGGGCGCAAGAGTGGACCCTGAATTAAAGGGCGCAGTCTCCGTAATGGCAGTCGTCACTGGTGTAGAAAGCGCATTCTTGAAAAAGAATGAGAAGCATTTCGGTCGTCTAAAACTCTTTTAGACGATTGCACCTTTGTTTTCTTTATTTTCTTTGTATTTTTCTTTTAGTCCAACATGTTATTACCTCAATTTTCGGTTGGACAAGTGCAGATAAACATATAGTAGTTTATCGACTCGGCTTACCGGCTAACACCTAATAATAGGATTAAAATGTCGAAAAGCAGAGCTTATGCTATGCTATATCTTTATTTTATCCCAAAACAAAAGTACAGTAGCTTATAGCAACGCATTTTTAGGAGTCCAGAAACTTGTCGGAATTAACCTTAATCGATACCGTACTCAACGTTGCTGTTATAGCTGTCTCCTTTGTAGTGCTGAACTACGCCAGCAACATCGCCATAGGTAACGCCGTAAAAGTTGCAAATATCACACGTCTTGGCAAAACCGCTGTTGGTTTCAGTTTGATTGCGTTCTCCACCTCATTGCCCGAGTTAACGGTAGCAATCATTGCAGCGGCAACAGGTGGCGGCGCTCTCTCCGTGGGCAACGTGTTCGGCTCCAACATCTTTAACGTCTGCGTCGTTGTCGGTGTAGCGGGACTTCTGTTTTACTATCGTCATCTGCGTCAGAAACGCAGGCAACCCAAAGACCACAAACCCGCAGGGGGCAACATCGTGTTTTCGCTGGCAAAATCCGAGTTAAACAGCATTTACTTCGGACTCTTCATCTCCTCTGTAATCCCTCTCGTCTTGATTTTCATTTCGGCCGCAACTTGGGTGGTGGGGTTGGTTTTAATCGGTGTCTTCATCGGATACATGTACCAGCTCTCCAAAGTGCGGATTCCGACTGATAGCGGCGAACCCGTAAAGCCCGAAGAGAAAAAGAAGCTTAACCGCTTCGTGCTTTTGACGTTTGCAGGGGCGTTGGGCGTTGTTATCAGCGCCTTTTTCCTTGTGGAATCAGCAGTTAGCATTGCGGAGGCGGCGGGGTTGTCTGAGCAGATAATAGGCGCCACAATAATAGCATTTGGCACAAGCCTTCCCGAGTTAACTTTAGATTTGAAGGCGCTTCTTGGGGGGCATTCGGGGTTGGCTTTCGGTGACATTGTGGGCAGCAGCTTCATAAACATCACCCTGATTTTAGGCGTCACCCTCTTCGCACCCACACTCATAGGCACCCCGCTCACTTTGTCAATCACAGTTTTCCAGAATCTGGTGCTTTTCTCCATTGTAGCTAACCTGTTCTTCTGGTACTTCCTCTCAAGAGGCCAAATCGGCTACAAAGAAAGTCTCATTTTTCTATTCATGTACGTTTTGTTCGTAGTAACTACAGCGGGTGCACTGAGCTAAAACGAAAAAAGGAAAAGTTGGTGGTTCAGGTTTCTATTTGCCGTTGTAGTCAGTGGCGAGCACATTCATGCCTGACAGAACGGCTTCAATACTGGCTTTCACGATGTCTTCTCTGACGCCCATAGCTGTGACAGTTCGGTTGCCCCTTCTAAGGTGCACAACCACTTCAACCATTGCATCAGTGCCGCCTGTGATTGCTTTAACATTGTACTGCTCCAAGATGATGGGCTCGGTTTCTTTTATGGCGTCCTTCACAGCGTTTATGGTAGCGTCCACTGGTCCGACCCCGATGGCGCTGCCCCAAACTTCCTTACCTTTTAACTTGATGCGTACAGAAGCGGTGGAGGTGACTTTGTTGCCGCCCACGAACGTCATCTCTTCAAGCACAATTGGCTTTTCGCCACTTAGACCCATGACGTTTTCTGCGATGGCGAGCACATCTGCATCCATGAGGGTTTTGCCTTTGTCGCCGACCTCTTTTATGCGTTGCATGATGTCTTTGAATTGTTGCTCAGTGGGTTTTAAGCCGAGGTTACCGAGGTCGTTGCGAATGGCGTTGCTGCCACTGTGTTTGCCTGGGGCGATTCGGCGTGTGCAGCCAACAAGTTCGGGCGCTATGGGCTCGTATGTGAGCGGGTTGGCTAAGACGCCTTGGGTGTGGATACCGCTTTCATGTGTGAAGGCATTTTCCCCAACTACTGCTTTGTTGGGTTGGGTGTGGACGCCTGTTAAGCGGCTGACGAGTTGCGATGTGCTGTAAAGCAACTCTGTTTTAATGTTCAAATCTAGTTTGTAGAACGTGCGCAAAGCGACCACGATTTCTTCGAGTGCGGCATTGCCTGCTCTTTCGCCTAGGCCGTTAATGGTTGCGTGACATTCCTCAACGCCGACGCCTAGCGCCGCAACGGAGTTGGCGACTGCCATGCCGAAGTCGTTGTGGCAATGCACTCCCATTGGCACCTTGATTGCCTCTTTTAATTTAGTGTAGAATTCCACTGTGCGTTCTGGTGTGAGAAAACCGACTGTATCGCAGGGCGTTACGCGGTCCGCTCCAGCGTCGACTGCAGTCTGGAACACTTTTATTAAATAATCTAAATCCGTGCGGGTTGCGTCTTCGGCCAAAAGCTCAACAATTAAACCGTGATCTTTAGCGTATTGCACACATTCCTCAGTTAGTTTAAGCACTTGCTCGCGGGTTTTACGGAGTTTACACTCGATATGCAAATCGCTGGTCGGTATGATCATGCTCATGGTGGATGCGCCGCTTTTGACGACTGCATCGATATCTCCTTTCGTGCCTCTGCCGGCGCTGCTGATTTCAGCGTGTAAGCCCTGCTTGGCGATTGCGCTGATTGATTTGAGTTCACCTTCTGATACGGCGGCAAATCCGGCTTCGATAATGTCTACGCCGAGATCGTCCAGCTTTTGGGCTATACGTAGCTTGTTTTCAGAAACTAACGATACTCCAGGTGTTTGTTCACCATCGCGCAGGGTGGTGTCTAAAAATTTTATAGATTTAGGGAAGCGGTTGAATAAAGCGATACCCCATTTAAATCACATCTTCGAATTCAGAGTTAAGCAGAGATATAAGAATTATGGTGCATAGGCGTCCTTGGGTTTAGCTGGATGCTGTTTTAGGCAGCTTCACAACGAGGAACCTGAAAACGTCTTCGCCAGCGTTGCGAATCAGATGAGGGATTCCTTTTGGGCTGTCAATTAAGGCATCCTTCTCTACTTCTAGGGCTTCATCACCGATTTCTACAATACCCTTTCCCTCCAGAACATAGAAGAACACGTCAACAGGCGTTGCGTGCCGCTTAAGCGCCTCACAGGGTTTCAGCGCCATGTGGATGACTTCGGCGTTGGGGGTGGCGTAGATTTTCCTTGCGTCGACGCCGTGGGGGTTCTGGAAGGGTTTTATTTCTTTAACTTTAATGATTTTCATGAATTGTATTGTATGCTGTGAAGATAATTGAGAGTTGCCCCTAATAATTTAGGGATCTTATTGCTTTTGTGGTTTCAAAGGTTGTTAAATTAAGTGGACATTAACTTAATTTTCACTAGAAAACTCGCTGTTTAATGATAAAACCAATAAAAGTGTGTAAATTTTATTTCAATCTATATTTTAAAAACGTTAACTATTTATACTTCTGGTGAACAAGTGAAACGTTAGGATAGTTGCCTAATATAGGGCAATATGGAATAAACTTGGCATAACCGACTCCCACAAGAGCCGCTTGAGCCTTTTATCTCCGACCGCAAAGTCTTGCCCCATGTTAGGCAGCTATCATTTTAGCTCTCCTTGTGCCAACTGGATATTTAAAAATTATTGACATGTAGCTGATTAGGCGGCTTGGTCAAAACGTCGTAATGAAAAAGACGTAACATCAAAAATGATAGCAAAAACGCAATGGTTACCGAATCTTATCTATAGAAAATCGCCCTTCGAAAATATTTGTTGAGGATAAAAAAATCTTTTCAGCACGGTGTTTGAGTATAAGAAGAAATGTTGCCAGCTTTCCCAGGTTCACGTGGCCTAAGACCACACTACAGCTGGGAACGGAACACGGTTTAACTTCTGAGTTCGGAATGGGATCAGGTGGAACCCGCGCCCTATGACCGGCAAACCTGCACTTACTGGTTGTTCAGGTTTATAAGTGTTGTTTTTTGGTTTGATACTTACTGGATGGTAGCTATGCGCGGCTATAAACAGGCAGTAGCAGAACAGCCATATTTGAAGCCTATACTGCTAAAGTGATAAAAAAGCCAAACAGCGATAAAGTAGCAACTCGATGAGCCAAAATTTAATCAGAAAATGTGGAAACGGTTAAACCCGCTACAATCACTGTTTTTGGTTCAGCCAATCCGCGAGCGTAACTTGATTGGTATTGCCAATTTTCTCCAGCGAAACAATCCCCCGCTCAGAAAGCCGCTCCAAAATCCTATGAGTCTTCAAACGGCTTAATCCAGTCTCGGCTTTGATGTATTTTTGGAGGTATTTTCCGTTGTGGGTTTTGAGGTTTTCTATGATTTTGCGTTCGTCGTCAGTGAGGGTTTTGGTTACTGATTCGTATGCCGAAGCACCGTTGACTGTTCCAACTGGAATGGATGCTGCTAGTTTGCCTGTGCGGATTTGCGGGTAAACCAGGTAGTAGCTCACTCCCACTACACCTAGCACGGCAATGGCAATCAAAACCGCGAATACCACGCCGAAGAAGGGCAGCAGCGTCGCTGTTGCGGGAGTAGGAGTTGGGGTTGCTCCCATCATACCGCCCATTCCACCGTATCCATTTCCGTTGGCGCTTTGGCCCCACATTTGGCTCATCCAGCCGTATGGGTTGTTTTGGTTGTTTTGGGAGAAAATGGCGAACCCTATGGCGGTTGCCGTGATTAGGGCAGCTGCCGCAACTATTAGTAAGACGAGGAAGAGGTTAACTCTTTTCATTTTATATCTAAATTAGAGTTATTGACAATGGATTTAAGGATTTTCACAAAAAAAAGCTTTTTCAAAGGCAAAAACGTTTCACCAAGCTGTTTCACAATTGTTTCAGCCAACATCCAAACCCGCCGAAACCATAGTACAGGTTGAGGTGAAAAAGATTGAATACAAAAATTGCTCTCGCAACAATCGCCGTTGCTTTGATGGCGGCTGCTTTAGTCGGCGTCGCGGCAGCGCAACTCGCAAACCAAACCCAAACCTTCGCAGTCGCAGCAAACGGACAAGTGGAGCCACCCTGCCTAACAGGAGAATTCAATGCAGTTCCACCCTATTTTGTAAACGGCACCACAAGTGAATCCCACTACCAAAACGGGACCATCGCAGGTAATGGCTGGAACGATGCGGGTTCAGGATACAACCAAAACAAAAACACAAACAGCTACGGCGAACAATTCCAGAATCAGCCCCGCTGGGGCAGTGGTGTTTGCGGCTTTGGCGGCTACCGGTAAACCAAACAGCCCACCGCAACACCAAACTCTATTTGTTACTCAATAGCTGTTGGCCTGTACCTTGACAGAATGCCTTTGCTAATTTTCGGCGCTCTAGGCTCCCAAGCAGCTAAACGCTCTTGCAACTCTTGATCGCTTAACTCAACTTTTAAGACGCGTTCAGGGATATCTATGGTTATGACGTCGCCGTCGCGGACTACCGCGATTGGTCCGCCCTCAAACGCTTCTGGTGCTACGTGGCCGATGCTGCCGCCTCTGGTTGCGCCGCTGAAGCGTCCGTCCGTAATGAGTGCAACGGATTCTGCTAAGCCCATGCCTGCGATAGTCGCTGTTGGAAACAGCATTTCGGGCATTCCAGGTCCACCTCTGGGGCCTTCATAGCGAATAACGACTACGTCGCCTGCTTTGATTTTGCCGCCTTTGATTGCCACGAGTGCTTCGGTTTCAGAATCATATACTTTTGCGGGTCCAGTGTGATGCATCATCTTCTCGGATACACCAGCGGATTTGATAACGGATCCTTTGGGAGCCAAGTTGCCGGTCAAAATCGCTATACCACCTTCCTTATGCACAGGGTCACTGAGTGAATGGATGACGTTGCGGTCTTGCACCACTGCGGTTTTGATGTTTTCGCCAATTGATTTCAGTGTAACAGTGGGCGAGTCAGCGTTGAGCAAATCTTTGATTTCATTTAGCACTGCAGGGACACCGCCTGCCGCATCTAAGTCCTCCATGGCGTAGACTCCGCTTGGAATCATGCTGCAGATGTGAGGGACTTTTTTGCCGATTTCGTCGAAGGATGATAAAGGAAGGGTTATGCCTGCTTCTTTGGCGATGGCTGGCAGGTGCAGCGTAGTGTTGGTTGAGCCGCCGAGTGCCATGTCAAGTGCGATAGCATTTTCGAATGCTTGTTTGGTTAAGATTTTGGAGGGTTTGAGGTCGGCTTGGATGAGTTTTAGGATTTGTTTGCCTGATGCTCTTGCAAGGCGCATCTTGAATGCGCTTGTGGCTAGCGAAGTGGCGCAGTAAGGCAGTGAGAGGCCGAGTGCTTCGGTCATGCATGCCATGGTGTTTGCTGTGAACATGCCGCTACAGCTTCCGCATCCGGGGCAAGCGTTGGCTTCCAACTCTAGTAGTTCGGACTCGGCCATTTTACCTGCTGCGACTTGCCCGAGCGCTTCAGGCATGTTTGAGTAGCTGACTTTTCTGCCGTGGTGGTGCCCCGCAGCCATTGGACCTCCGGTAACCATGATGGCTGGTATGTCAACGCGTGCAGCTGCCATGAGCATGCCGGGTGTAATTTTGTCGCAGTTGCTTATCATAACAAGTCCATCTAGGCTGTGGGCTTGGAGCATAATTTCTACTGAGTCAGCGATGATTTCGCGGCTGGGCAAGCTGTAGCGCATGCCTTGGTGTCCCATGGCGATTCCGTCGCAGACTGCGATGGTACTGAATTCGAATGGGGTGCCACCTGCGGCTAAGATGCCTTCTTTTACTGCGTCGCCGATGTTACGCAGGTGAATGTGTCCGGGGACGATGTTGGTGTAGCTGTTTGCTACGCCTATGAGTGGTTTAGCGAGGTCGTCGTCTTCTAAACCCAAAGATTTTAGGAGTGCGCGGTGAGGCGCCTTTTCAATTCCAGTTTTAATGTTGTCGCTTCTCAAGAGGGTTCCTTCTACGTGAATGTGTGTTTGTGTTTGAACACTAATCCGCTGGTGACTGTTAAGTTTTTTGCGCACCCAAAAGCCAACTACTCTGCATTGACCATCTCCCTTTTCATATGAATCAGAACCAGATTTTGGTGCTTGTTTGGGACATATTTCGGGTTTTGTTATAGTTCTGGTACAGTAGCAACGTATTATATAGAATCAGCGGTAAGTAGGTTTGAGAGAAGAAAGGAGAAGGCTTCTTCTTGCAGGCAATACTGCGAAGAATACAGACACAGATGAAGCATTACGCTGAAGAATTCTTGCGGGTCGAGTATGGCTCAGAAGCAGTAAAAGTAATTGGCTCTATAGAAATCATTGCAGTCGACGCTTACGATGCTGGAGGCGTATCCGAAGCCACAGGAGACCACATAAAAATCGCGGCCAAACGCGATGTCGAAGCGGGAAAATTGACGAGTACAACAAAATTAATTCTCCGCCATGAACTCGGCCACATTTTTGATCCCCAATCAGAAGAATTCGGTGGCTTCCACGAAGAAATGCAGCACGAAAGAACCGCGTGGAAAAATGCTAAACCCAAAAACGCCGCTGAAAACTGGTACAAAAACCTCTCAATCAGAACGCATATTGACCCCTTGAAGATGCAGTCCAAGGGTTTCCCCCGTCCCGAAACCAAACTCTCATCAGACCAACTTCAGTATGGAACAGCCGCCGAGATTGCCCGATTGAAAAAGTTTAACCCGCTGGTAGACAAGGTTTTGGCTATGCGTTATGCGATGGCGAATTTAGTTGAGAACCCCACTTTTTACAGTCAAACCAAAATCTAACACAGAAATCAGGCTTTTCCGCGTATTTTTGGCTAAACAGTTAAACAGCCACCTGACAAGTAAATTTAGATGCAACACCAAACAGCCATTTCTGTATTCAATTTACTGGCGACCCCCGTCCGAGAAGCCATCGCTGACTTCGGATTCACAGAACCCACGCTGCCCCAAGCCAAAACGTTTCCTCACGTCTTGGCGGATGAAAATGTCTTGTTGATTGCGCCGACGGGAACGGGGAAAACCGAAGCTGTGCTATTACCAATCCTCTCAAAACTGGTGGAACAGAAAAACCAGAAGCCCAAGCAAAGCGGGATCCAAGTCCTCTACATCACCCCGCTACGTGCTTTGAACCGTGACATGCTTAAACGCCTAATTTGGTGGAGCCAACGCCTCGGCATCAGCGTTGAGGTACGGCACGGCGACACAGAAATGAAAACTCGTCGGCTGCAAGCCAAGAAACCGCCCCAAATCCTCGTCACCACCCCCGAAACCCTGCAGGCGATTTTGCCAGGTTCACAGATGCGCCGCCACCTCAAATCGGTACAGTATGTGGTTGTCGATGAAGTGCATGATTTAGCAGGCAGCAAGCGGGGCGCGCAGCTCTCGTTGGGGCTGGAACGGCTTCGTCTAGTTACGGAGCGGGAGTTCCAACGAATAGGATTATCCGCTACAATCGGCAACCCAGAGGAAATTGCAGGTTACATAGCGGGTGCCAGACGGAAAATCGCCGTTATCGAAGCTTCTATGGAGAAATGCTACCACTACAACGTCGAGTGCCCCACGCCGGCGGAGGCGGATTATGATTTGGCAGCTAAACTTGATATGTCACCTGAGGCTGCGTCTCGGATAAGGCGTATTCTTGAACTTTTGGATTCGCACACTTCGGTCTTAGTTTTTGTGAACAGCCGCACTGTCGCTGAGGTGTTGGGGTATAAGCTGGCGTTGTTGGGCAGAGAAGACGTTGCCGTGCATCATGGTTCAATCTCCAAAGAGGAACGCATCGCCATCGAAGACCAGTTCAAAGCTGGGGACTTAAAGGCGATTATTTGCACCAGCACCTTGGAGCTAGGCATTGATGTAGGGCAGGTCGATTTGGTTGTGCAGTATATGTCGCCGCGTCAAGTCAGCAGTCTCATCCAGCGGGTGGGCAGAAGCGGACACCGATTGGGACGCGAATCTGAAGGCATCATAATTACCGTTTACCCCGACGACATGTTAGAGGCGTTGGCTTCGGTTAAAAATGCTAAGGCGGGATTAGTTGAACCTGTTGTGGTCCATGTGGAGGCGTTGGATGTTTTGGCGCATCAAATCGCAGGTTTCCTTATGGATACTCAGCAGCCTCTGTATGTAGATGATGTAACAAAGCTAATCCGCCGAAGCAGCCTCTACCGCAAACTGACCAAATCCAAAGTGTTGGACCTGCTACGCTTTTTAGACAGCCTCAACCAAATAAGATTAAACGAAGACGAAACAGTTTTGACTAAAACCCGAAAAACCCGCATCTACTATTACGAAAACCTATCCATGATACCCGACGAACGCCGCTATCCCGTCATAAACGTGATAAACGACCGTAAAATCGGCACGCTCGGAGACGAATTTATGGCGTTGCACGCCCGGGTTGGCTTGAACTTCATAATGAAAGGCAAGGTTTGGCGTATTGTACAGATTGAAGAGGAGGCGGGTACGGTGAATGTGTTGCCTTCGGAAGACCCAATGGCTTCGGTTCCAGGATGGGACGGTGAGATACTGCCTGTGCCCTACGATTTGGCGCAGCAAACTGGACTGAACAGAGAAAAAATTGCGGCTACACTCAAACAAACAGGCAACACAGAAGCTGCGGCTGAGGTTTTGGCTGAGCAGTTGGGTTCAGATAAGTCCAGCATGTTAACTGCGATTTCGGAAGTCTACGAACACGTCCAGGTGGGTGCCCCGTTGCCAACACAGAACCACATTGTGCTGGAAGTCTATGACCGCTACATTGTGGTGCACGCTTGCTTCGGCGAGTTGGTTAACAAGGCGTTGGGCGGCGTCTTCGACAGCGTACTCTCGGAGCGCGAAGTCATCAGCGGTTGGTGGACTGACGGCTATCGCATCTTAATCGAAGCCCCCCGAAAACTCAATAAATATGAACTCGCCGAGTTGCCCCAAACATTATTCAGCTTAACTGACGATGCTGCAGATGCTGCATTTGAGAGGTACTTGGAGGCAAAGTTTCCGTTTGGTTACAAAATGAAATTCGTAGCGGAACGCTTCGGCGCACTGCCACGGGGTAAAACGATGAGTTACCAGCGCCAAGCAGAACTCAAATCCCGCTTCGACAATACTCCCATCTACCGCGAAACCATCCGCGAAGCCATGATGGAAAAAGTAGACCTCGAAAAAGCCAAACAAGTATTCCGAAACGTAAAAACGGGCAAAATCAAAATATCCAACTACACCAGCTACGAGAAACCATCACCGCTGGCATATCACATTTTGGCAAAGTACGGCGACGTCACTGAGCTTATGGCGCCAGAGAAAGTCATCGTGAACAACATTGATAAACTTAAAATGGCCATTGACGCCCGCGAAGTCAAGCATTTGTGCATGAAGTGTGGCGAATGGACTTTACAGGAGAAAATCAGGGAATTGCTCAGAGGAACCTACATGTGGCAACTGTGGCTCAGGGCTTTTGGCACCGCTTTATCGTAGTCAAGACCTCGCTCAGTTGCAGGATGCATTGAAGCGGCGGCACGAAGGGAAAGAGTTGACGCCAGAAGAACTCAAAGAGCTCAGTCAAGCACGGCGTAAAGCGGATTTGATTTTGAGTTACGGGAAACAGGCTGTGCGGGCGCTACAGGTGAAAGGTGTGGGTCCGGAGACGGCATCGCGGATTCTGGGTAAGATGCACCCTGAAGAAGACAAGTTCTACTTGGATTTGCTGAAGGCAAAGATTCAGTTTCTGCGCACAAGAGAATACTGGGACAAATAGCAGCGTATGTACGATAAAGATTTTAAGGTTTTAAGCTCCTTACTGTTAAAGGAAATTCTATGCCCATCAAAGCAGTACTCTTCGACATGTTCGACACACTTATGCTAATCGAAAAAGACCACGAATTTTATCAACCAGCCCTACAAAGAATGCACACCTTCCTTGTCGAACACGGCGTAGATGCCCCATTTGAGGTGTTCCAAGCCACCTACATAGAAGAACGCGACAAACTCTACGCCAAAGCAGATTTAGACTGGGGAGAACCCCACTTTAACTTGCGCGTATACGAGACCCTCAAAAAAATAGGCTACAACTACGCAGTTGACAGCGCTGTGGTGTCAGGGGCAACAAAAGAGTTCGGCGAGGAATTCAGCAAATACGTTTGCCTCGACCAAGAAGCCCCAGCTACTCTGAAGGCGTTGAGCAAAACATACAGGTTAGGTTTGGTTTCTAACTTTGCAATCCCCGAAACGGTTTACAATCTTCTAAAAAACGCCGACATCCACAGCTACTTTGAAGTTGTTGTGGTTTCGGGCGCAGTTAACAAGCGTAAACCGCATCCAAAAATCTTTCAAGATACCCTAAACGCAATGGGGGTTGTGGCTGGGGAAACGGTTTTTGTTGGCGATACTGTTGACGCTGACGTTGAGGGCCCTAAAGCGGTTGGGATGCAAGCGGTCTATATTGAACGCAGATTCCAGAAAAAATCAGAGAAATATCAGCCCGACCAAACTATAAAGAAGCTCTCAGAGTTGCCGGCGGCAATTGAGCAGCTAAAGAAGAACTAAGCAGCAACAGCCGCTTTATTGTCTAAGATACAGCTCAGAAAAAACATAAAAAACAAGAAAAAATACGAAAACTGCAAAAGAAAAACTTTACTGCCACCACACAAATAACATTAACGAAAAACATGTTAATCGGCGCAGTATCAGACTCTCACGACAACCTACCCCTAATAGAGAAAGCAGTAAACACCCTCAACACCCACAAAGTGGAGTTAGTTCTCCACGCAGGCGACTTCGTCTCACCCTTCACCATCCCCCACTTCGCCAAACTAAACTGCAAACTCATCGGCGTATTTGGCAACAACGACGGCGACCACGAATTCCTCAAAAAACGCTTCAGCGAAACCACCAACTGCACCGTCCACGAACGCTTCACAACCATAAACGCCGACGGCTACAAAATTGCCCTAATGCACGGACACGAAATCGAGCTTTTAGACGCCATAATCGAAGCAGAAACCTTCAACGCCGTCGTCCACGGACATAGCCACGACCACAGAACAGAACAAAAAGGCAAAACGCTATCAGTTAACCCCGGCGAGCTCTGTGGATACCTAACAGGAAAACCTACCATAGCCGTCCTTGACACGGCAAAAAACTACTCAGAAATAATCCAGCTCTAAGAACCAGCTGTTTCCCACGCTTCAATCAGCGACGCGACCGCCTTTGCTTTCTCTGTGTCGCTGAAGCGGTACATATGCACTCGGCCATAAACCCGCACCACTAAAAGCCCCTCCGATGCCAAGATTTTTAGGTGCTCTGAGGTGGCGGAGTAGTTCATGTTGATTCTTCTGGCGATATCTGAAACGTTGAGTTGCCCCAAAGTGTAGATTAATTTAAGGATTTTCATGCGGGGCTTAGACGAGAAAACCTCTTCGAACTCCACTAACGCTCACCTTTTTTCGCCTGCAAACTCGCGGACAGCTCCCGCTCCAACTCCACCGCGGGAATCGTGGGCAAACTAATCCTGTTCGTGCGCCCCCTAGACTCAACACTTCCAACCTCCGCCCTCAAAATCCCCAGCTTGGAAAGGTACTGCACATAATTCCAGATTTGCGTGTGACTCTTAGGAGGCTCCTCGTATTCCTCACAGATTACAGCGTACGATTTCTCAGCCTCACCTATGTTGACGTATGCTTCAGGAGTTTCTTTGAAGTACCTTGCGATAGCAAGCAAGAACAGTTTCTCATGAAAACCCAGCGAGACTAATTCGCTTCGGCGCAGTGTGGGAACAATTGCTGAGATGGCGTTGCGTACACATTCAGCCGCCACCACCGAGAGGTCGGATGCGTCAGCATATTTACCTGCACGCCACAAAAGTTCAATGCCGAATCGGGCGTTACCAGTTTCTGAATCCGCCAACTCTGCAACTAAATCCACCACGTCGTCGTCCACAGCGCCCAACTCGAAGGCTAACGCTACACGGGCGTTTAGGATGTCAATGAGTTGTGGCTTACCGTAACGCTCCAATTGGATGATACTACGTTGCAGCGTGCTTCTTGCACTTTCATCCAACTGCTCAGTAGCTTTGAGGTCCCGCATTATGAAGATAAACGAGAGACGCTGGGGTTTGCTCTGCCGCATCTCGGAGAGCCGCGTGAGCTTATAGACGGCGTCTGAGCCTTCTTTTTCGATTAGGCTGTCGAATTCGTCAAGCGCCAAAATCAGGGTGACCTCTTCTTCGTCAAGCACCTGCATCAGTGTGCCAAGGATTTCTTCTGCGCCGTAGCCCCGCGCGGGGAAGTTGGGGCGAAACACCGTGACTGCGCGGTGAAGAATAGGTTGCAATGCACCACGGAACTCGCGACAGTTAATGTGGACATATCTGAATTTGAGACCTTTACGATTGGCCTGAGAGGTGAGGTCTGCGCCGAAATGCTGCGCCAATGCTGTCTTTCCCGTGCCCACGTCGCCGGTTAAAATAACTCGCTGCGCCATCCGTTCAGGGCAGCGCAGAATAAAACCGAAGAACTCCATTAGCAACCGCTGTTCTCTTTCGCGGTGAGGAAGCTCCGCTGGAATATAGTTTATGTCCAGCTTCGACTCGTCTTTAAATACGCTTTGATACGCAGCCACTGCTTTGCCCTTCGTATGCTGAATATGTTTAAGGGTTAATATTATATTTGTAGTCCAGCAACCCCTGTTTCTGCACTGAAAGATTTAGTGGGAAGCTGTAACATTTATAACTACTTCCACTGAATTGTTGGCGTAAACGTGCAACCGGTTACATGTGATGCGGCTTGGTATATTCAGAGTGGGTTAGACGTAAACAGAACGAGGTCTTAAGCTGGCAAATCAACAAGCCAGGCGACGATGACGACGGAGGCTTCTGTGCAGAGAAACCCAACGATATCGGCGGCGTATGGACCACAGCAGAAACCCTCTTTGTGCTCATCAAATACAAGTTGCTTCCCCTAACGGATAACCGTGTGCAACGCGCCAAAAACTGGCTTTTGCGTCACCAAAACTTAGGCGGTGACTACGGCGATGGGTGGCCCCTAATTAACCGAGGCAACAGCTTTGTGGACACTACTTCACGGGCGATTTTGGCGCTGTCATTTTTCGCAGATGACCCCGAAATTAAGGACTCCATCAAGCGCGCTAAAGATTGGCTACTGGAAAACCAAAACGAGGACGGCGGATGGAGTATATGGAAATACGAAGACAGCTTGGTGTCGGCCACTAGCTTTGTATTAATAGCATTGAGGCAGATTGTCGATTTATTCCCCGACGACGAAAACGCCAAAGTCGCCACCCTCAATGGCGCGACATGGCTTAAGTTGGCGCAGAACCAAACCAACGGGTTGTGGGGTTTTGAACCCAATGGACATATGCCTACGTCAGAAACAAACAACGCCAGCACCCGCATGGCAGTCTACGCGCTTTTCACGTTAGGCGAAGATTTGGAGGAGTATTTGCCTGCACTGAAATCCTTCTTAGCAGAGTTCGAAACGGAAAGCAGATGGCGTACTATCCCCGAAACTTACACACTCAAGTATTTCGGTGAAGGCTTGGATCAGCGGCTTTCATGGTTCAACGCACCATTCATGGTCATGATGCTGGTGACTTACCGCGCTGTGTGCCGGGTAGCGTAGAAATTAAACCCATAATCGACGGTGCAGAGGCACTGAAGAAATTTGATTCAATCTATCAGGACAAGGAAGTCACAGACATCTCAATAGGTGGCAACCTTGACATTCGCCCATGGGCATCGGTGCAGTACTTGCGAGGCTTGCTTGAGGCAGAATCATATTTGCAAGATCATCTTGACGAGTATGTTGCGGTCATGGGTAAAAAAGTGGCGGTCATAGAAAAAGCGGGCATGCTAAAGTCAATGCCGATTCTTATGCCGTTTAAACGAACCAGTAGCGTTTATGCAAGCGGCAGGTTTCTTGTTATGCTTGTACCTGCTTTGGGTTTAGGCTTAATCGGAATCGCCTACCTAACAGAAGTTTTTGGTTTTGAAGTTGCAGTGCCTGTTAGTTTATTCGCGGTTTACATGTTGACTTTCGGAGCGTTGATTACGGGGTTTAAACAGAAAGTAGTGTCGAAATCCAGATTCTGTTTCATGTACTTTCCCATTTGGGCTTTAGCCGTTACTGGCACGGTGCTGTTCTACATCGGTGAAGAAATCGAGGCGCTTGTGGTGTTGCTACTTATCGGGTTTCCCGAGTTGCTCTCGTTGGTGATGAATAAACTTAACAAAGAAGAACACAAAGAGTAAAATGTCGGTTTTCATCACCCTTTTTTTAGCCATCAACAGTTTTTTTTCTAAACACAACACTAATAAGTAAATACTGCAATCCATATTTTCCGACACACCAATGATACCAAAATACTTCTTTTTCACAAAAGGAGTTGGCAAACACAAAGAACAACTCCAATCATTTGAGTTAGCTCTCCGAGATGCAGGAATCCAACACTGCAACTTAGTCAGCGTATCAAGCATTGTGCCCCCGGGCTGCGAGTTAGTCACCCGCGAGAAGGGCTTAAAGATGATTCACCCAGGTGAAATCACCTTCGTAGTCATCGCACGCAACGCAACCAACGAACCTCATCGCCTTGTCGCATCTAGCATCGGCGTCGCCATCCCTTCAGGGAAAAACCAGTACGGCTACCTTTCGGAGCACCATAGCTTCGGCCAAACAGACGAAACCGCAGGCGACTACGCGGAAGACCTCGCAGCAACGATGCTAGCCACCACCATGGGCATCCAATTCGACCCTGAAACCGCATGGGACGAACGCAAACAACTCTTCAAAACCACCGGCTTAATCATCAAAACCGCAAACACCACACAGTCCGCAGCAGGCGACAAAAACGGTCTTTGGACCACAACAGTCTCAGCAGCAGTTTTGGTTCCACCAGAAAACGGCAGAGAATAATTTAAGCGATTTTTTCTCGCTCTCCTTCTTTTCCTCTTTTACGATTTGCATTTTTAGGCAATAGTTAATAATTGGACAACAGGGGGGTATAAAGAGTTAAAGAGTGGGGACACGTCAGATGCTTAAAAAAGAAAACGCAAGCATTGGGAACAAACGCTCGTTTGCCCTTCCTGTAAAGGAACACAAAAAGTCGTTGGATCAACGTTTCATTGTCAAAGTTGCACCAACACGTATCCAATCGTCGAGGGAGTCCCCTGTTTTGTTTCCGGCGTTCTCGATGAGCATCAAAAAGCTGCAGTTGATTCATTAGGGTATGCATTGAAAGAAACATTACAGCTGTCTTGGCCGTGGTAGCACTTTGGTTCTGTGCAAGTAAAGACAAATTCTGCGCTGTCTCCTTGTTGCTGATGCGGTCGGTGAGTTTGTTAGCAATATTGGCAATTGGTGCCTACCTTTGGAAGCGGAAATCTCACCAAAGTAGTTAGCGATAAAAGCTATTTTAGTACATCTTTTTTGGGTTAGGTACAGTTTGTTGGCATTTGTAGCTTAGGAGCTTAGGATTCCTCCTTTATAACATTCCTCACAATTGATTTGTATCCTTGAAGTCCCCATGCGGGGCACTGTAGGTCTAAAACTTTCATGCTATCGTTCACCCCCGGCTGCATTGTGTACTGTAAGTATTGTGAGGTTCCAGGAACAGGAAGCCAAAGCACCAAAATAGCCAGCGGTAGGTACAGTCGCTAAACTTGGGAATTGGGCGCCTTTTTCAAGCAGGGGATAAAAATAGCAACAAATTACCTTTAAAGCGGTTCCAACCCCCTTGCTTTTGCTCTTGACTATTGATGCTTCTTGTGGCTCCAAGTTCACTGGCTAATTCCTCAAAAAAATAGGTGAACGGTTGTGCTGTTAAGGGAAGCGATATGTTTCAGAAACTGTTTACCAAAAAAGAAGTTAGTTGGGTGTTTTGTGGTTGTTTTCTTGATCCAACGTTTTTAGTACCTGTAGAAGTACCATGGTTTTGGGGTTTTCTTTGTTTAGCCGGATCACGCGAACTTTTCCGTGGCGAACTTTTACGAGGTACTCATCGATTATCAGTTCTTCTTTTCCTAAGATTTGGAGGTTGCGGTTTAATTCGTTGTAGGTGCTGCCAACACTGCTGACTAGCTTCATAACTTGAAGTTCACGTTTTTCAGCGAGGACTCTTAGAATGTTTTGGCGCACAGAGGAAGCAAGGACTTTACGGAGATCCACGCAAACAACCTTCTCAAGTGACTTGTTATTCGTTGCCAACTTTTTATTTGAAGAAAGCGTCGTCTCGGGCGTTTCGGCATACTTTGATGTAGCAGTGTCTTCTACAAAACTCTAATATTCTAATCAAGAGACTATCAGCCTGGTTTTCAAACTCCCTCTTAAAACCCACTCTTCCAGTTTGAACTCTAATCTCAAAAATTCCGTCATTTTCAAGCAACTGGTAGAAGCCAAACTTTTCCCCAGCATATTCTTCAAGGACAACCCAATCTTCAATTATGTTTACCAATCTTGTCACCTTGAATGTCTTTCAGGCTAAAAATAAAAAGCATCCATCACGAAAAAGACATTAAGACTTTGCAAATAGCTACAAAGACACTATCTAGAAAACGATCAAACAAAACTATTCGAGAGCTTGGATAAACTTTGACAATTGTTCATCAGTGGCTGACTGAAGAAATTCATCCATTGATTTCTCCGATAACCTCAATGCGGCTTTTACTCTAAGCGTTACCTCATAAAACTCGGAAACACCAGACGGTTTGGTCTGCCTCACTCCTTTCTTAATTAGCCATCCTTGATGTTGTAATACTTGCATACGTCTACAAATGCTCCTATACGGAGTATGCCTAAAACCCTTAGTTGCCCTAACCGAAAGCCAGACATCATAGGGAATCAATGCCTGCTTTGTCAGTATGAGGAATATGACGCGGTTTAGACTCGCTTCTTTGCCGCTAAACACTGCAAGTCTTGTGCCCTTGCTTTTCTTCCGCGCCAAAGTTCTCCTTCCCTCCTAGCTTTGGAAGGAAGTAGAATTGCTCTGGAACTTCCTTATCACATTAGCGTATGAGTTTTGAACTGTTTTATTCGAGGCAAAATTTTTCTAGTCCTAGAAATGCCTTGGGCAAAATATAAAAATACTCAGTCATATTGCAGGTTTGCTAGATTTAATACAAAAAATTGGAACTTAAGTGGAGTTATATTGTATTTCTATGAGCGAGATTTCTAGGTCTAGAATCGTTTCTCCAGCCATTTTTTACAGTTATTACTTCCTGTTTTTATTATTGCGGGAGATTAATCAACCAAGCCATCTGTCTGAGACATTCTTTTACGCACCAAGACAATATTGACGGTCTCTTCAGTAACCGTTTCATCTACAGTTACGCTCTTCACATCAAATGTTATGCCAATAAAAGGAGCTATTTTCTCGTGAAATTTCTTAGGCATTCTCAATAGAATTCCTCTATAGATGTATGTCCGAGTACCGTGTTTACAATGCTTCTTAACCCAGTATACATGGAACCTAACCACCAACACACCACGATGATAACAGAGCAATGCAACTAAAACAGCTTTTTTGAATCCCCTATGTTAAGAACTACAAAGCTGAACCGAGTTTTTTGAAGTATTCTTTTGCAATGTTTCGGCAAAAAATCGAAATACCAGCTAACAACGTTAAAAGAATAAGCACTCTCAAGCCGGTATGAATGGGAAATATACCTTCTTGCAAATAAGACCAAAAAGCAACTAATTGTCAATGGTGTGCCACTTGGATAGAATACCAAAAACTGGTCCTTGCAAAAAACGAATCACTCCAACCTTAACAATTAAGGGCTTTAAAATTTACTGCACAAACAAAGTCAAAAACGTTGAACAGAGATTCGATTGGGGAAACACACTTACAGATGCAGCAATTATTAGTTTCGTAACTTTTTTCAGCACATTAGGGGGAGGCACAGTAGCAGGCATCAACACTTTTCATGCCATAGAAGCTGCAGCTGTGTCTGCCTTTTCGCAGTTTTTTGTTTTCTTGGCGTTAAAGCGAGGATTAATACAGTCTAAAGAAGCACATCCAATTCGTTAACTCGCTTCAGAAGACTATTTTTCTGTGAAGAAGTGTTCGAGTTTTGATGTTCTCGCTTTTTTTAGTACCTGCGCACAGACTTTGGGGTCTAACGCCTTGAATTCTAAGCCCATCGAAGTCATTAGGCGCTGTACGTCCTTTGCTAACGCTGGCGCAACTAAAACTCCGCGGACTTGGCGGTTCACTTTTGCTTTAATCGGCTCAACATACTTCGCCAACTGCAGAGCAGCATCCTTAGATGCGGTTTTACGTTTAACTTCGACTATGACGAGTTTACCTTCTTTGTCTTCGCCATAAATATCCACAAACCCGGGCTCCACATGTTTTTCCCAGCTGATTGGTTTGAAGCCTTCTTCGAGCAGTGCTGGTTTGAGCAGAATTGCTCGGTGCATATCGTCTTCGCTTGCGTGCAAGATGAATTCGCCGCTGTCTTGAAGGTTAAGGGCGGTGACGGAGAGGATTGCTTTGAATGCGACTTTGACGCTTTCTCGGGGTTTTTGGCGGACGCCGTGAACTTCTAGCTTGTCGTCTTTGACTTCCACATGGAACACACTACCGCTGGGCTGCCAGTTTACGGGTTCATAACCTGTGGGTCGGTGTACAAGCAGGCTGCCGTCGGATTTGACGATTAAGAGGCGTTCGCCATATTCAAGTGTTGAGCTTGCCCTTCCAGCGTAATTCACGCGACACGCCCCCGCAACAACCAGTGTTCTGCGTTGGGCGAGAGCTTTTTCAATTGTTATGGCTGCCTCTGCCAAGTTAGGGTGTGTAAGGGTTAAGATTTTGTTGTTTGCCGCCAAAGCATTCAGCCAACCTTTTTAGGTGCTGTAAAAGTAAATAAGAGTTCTTGAGGCAAACACTTTGAAGGCTTGGAGTGAGAAACGCAGTGTAGCGGAGAAGTACGATGCGACTTCTGATGGTTATGAGGAGTTGTATGGTGAGG
This sequence comes from uncultured archaeon, assembly GCA_963760925.1. GTDB lineage: Archaea > Thermoproteota > Bathyarchaeia > Bathyarchaeales > Bathycorpusculaceae > Bathycorpusculum. Next base: position 345,932 of record CAVXES010000001.1, read on the forward strand.
AGCAGAGCCGTAAATACAGAAAAGCTCTGGAACATTTGGATACTCGTGGAAAAGCGGTTTTGGATGTGGGTTGTGGCAGTGGCTTGTTCTTCAGCTACGTTGTGGGTCAAGCAGATTTGGTCGTTGGGGTGGATGTTTCACGTAGTTTGCTGGGTAAGGCAAAGGCGCATGCGCGGGGATTCGGCAATGTCTCAGTGGTTTTGGCTGACGCGGACTATTTGCCTTTTCGCAGAGAATTCTTCGGCGCAGTCTTTGTCTTCACCGTGCTACAAAATATGCCCAAACCAGAAGAGACTATCACAGAGTTGAAACGGGTTGCCTCAGTCGGCGGCAAAATCGTGGTAACTGGATTAAAAAAAGCGTTTGAGTTAGCCAAGTTCATGGATGTTTTGGAGGGCAGCGGCATGCCACTTGCGGCGTTTGTTGATGAGCAAGCCATCAACTGCTACATCGCCACCTTAACTGCTTAGCAACTGTACATCGGCGACTTTGCCAGTGTCAGCCCAAACACCCACAGCCATTCCGTTGAACCCACCAACATAAGTCTTGTCTAAGTGCATCACAATGTACCAGTATGGAACAAGCGCCACTGAGTTGTCTCTTGGATGGGGCAGCATCTCCGCCGAAGCTACATCTGTGGGATGGAAGTCGCTGATATCTGTCCCGTTGAGCGCCCAAGTCAACTCTTGCACGTGGTTTTGTGCGATTTGGATTGCTTGGTTTTGATCATAGTTGAGGTCTGTGTTGGCTGCAGTGAAGAGGAAGTAGCCATCAGTAACTGCAGTTAAAGCCTGGTTTTCAAATGTCATGCGCAGGCTTTTAGAGTTGAAGTCAATTCCACCTTCTGTGTACATCCAGAGAAACTCGGCACTGCGCCCTGATTGAATTATTTGAAGTTTCATGTTTCCCTCTGTAACAGTGGTTACTGCCCCATCGGTAGAGTTAACTTTGTCGAGCAGGTTGGTCATTTGGGTTAGGTATGCATCGCTTGAGTAAGCTGTATATCGGGTTAGTGAGGCTTTTGCGGCTTCAAGGTTGCCGCTGGGTGGGTTCTCAGTTAGCAACGGCTGTGATGCTGTAGTAAGCTGATAGCGACTAAGGTGGTTTTCCCTGAACCGCAAACTCACCTCCAGGTTGCCCTGAGGGTTTTCAAGCGAGTACCTAAGCACCTCTTCAGCCACCTCAAAATCTCCGCGGTACTCCAAAGTGTTACTAAGAAGCGTAATCTTGTACTGATTAGTATCAAGCTGCACCACATTGCGAAGTAAGTCTGCGGCCTTGCCTGCTCCGATTCCCCACGAAAGCAGCTGCTGGTTTTCCGCTTCAATTCTGCGTTGCTCCTCAGCCAACTGCGACATCATTGAATACTGGTAAACTCCAAAGCTGGATAGAAGAAGCACAATGACCATGAGGGCTGCAAAGACTGCTTTCCATTTGCGCGCCAGCTTTTTTGGGCGGCGGTTTTCCAGTTCGGGAGCTTCCTCTACCCCTTTCATCGCGGATACCGTGGCTTTACCGAAGCTTGAGAGGCGATACTGATTTTCGTCGGTTTTTGCAATAAGTTCTCCTAAACTCTCAAGATGATACGTCAGATGGCTACTTGATATGTCGAGTTGCTCATCCATTTCCGTAAAAGTCATGGACCTACCGTTTAGCATACGCAGGATTCTGCGGCGGACAGGATGCTTTAGAGATTTAAACATAATAGAATAGATTTCTTCTTCGTTGCTGCCACCCATGCTTACTCCAGCGCTTAATGATGTGTGTAGTTTGGATGTATAAAAGTTGCCAAAAAAGACAAAAGCAGCTGAGTTTTGTTTGGTTATGCCGTAATTTTTTCTCTGTACCAAATTTTTAAAAAAGGGTCAACAAATGTGAGAAAAAATATATGGTGCATTGAGAGTCTAGCTTTATCTGTTTTTAGTTACTTTAAGTTGATGCTTTTGAAGAAAATCGAAGTTATAGTCACCAAGAAAGAGGCGCCCATGGTTGAAGAGACGCTAAAAGAACTTGGACTCCTCTATGTACATATAACCGTTGAAGTAGAAGGAGAAGAATGCGGCAGCTACTCCGCCCTTGTACCCGACGAATTCGCCGCTAAAGCTATGGAAGCAATCGCGCCTGCGATTGATTTGCGCCAAAAAAAGAACATGATTAGCCTGCTGGCAGTGGAAGGCGTAACCTCCAGCTTTATGGAACGTCTAAAAGAGAAAGCTGTCAAAGCCAGTTCTGCGCCTAACCCCACCGAGAAACTAGTTGAGAGCACTAACCGCTACACCCGCCTAAGGATGGACATCGTTGCAATGACTCTGCTTGCAACACTCATTGCGTTGGCTGGACTTTTGCTGAACAACGTAGTCATCATAATTGGCGGCATGCTTATTCCCCCCATGCTTGGACCAGTGAATGCTCTGGCAGTCAACGCTAATTTGGGCAAACTAAGAAAACTGTTGGCTAGCCAATTTACTGTACTGGTGCTTATTGCTTTAGTTGTGTTGCTATCAGCGGCTACGACCTTTATCGCCCAACAATTCATCACACTGCCAACTGCAAACGATCAAATCGCGATGCGAGCACATGTGAGCATACTTGATGTTTTTCTTGCCCTTGTCATCGGGGTGGCTGCAGGGTTGGCTTTCCGGGTGGCGTTACCTGAGAATCTTTTGGGTGTGGTCATTTCAGTGGCGCTGGTTCCCCCTGCGACGGTAGCGGGAATTGAGTTAGCAAGCTTCAACGATATAGCATTCTTTGGAGCTTTGATTCTAACCTTTGTATACTTGTTTGGATTAGAGTTCGGTTGCACCCTGATGCTTAGGCTTATGGGTGTTTCACCTAGCAGCTACTATAAGAAGGGCGAAGCAAAAAGGCACTCGACGTACTCTATTATGATATTGGCAGTGTTGCTTGCTATTTTGGCAATTATCGTATATTTGGCGCCTCTATGAATAGTATCAGTTTGCCAAGGAATATAGAATAATGAGATAACAAATAAATCAACCAAAAGCTCAAGACAAGTAAGGTGACCTATCTGACTAAACCAAAAATCCTTTTCATATGCACCCACAACTCTGCACGCTCCCAAATTGCAGAAGGTCTACTCCGACACATTTACGGCGAAAAATATGATGTGTTCAGCGCTGGCACGAACCCAACAACGATAAACCCGCTAGCGATCAAGGCCATGGCGGAAATTGGAGCGGACATTTCCAATCAATACTCAAAGGGCTTAGAAGAATTCGGCGAAACTGAAATTGACCTGGCCATCTCGGTTTGTCTGAGCAGCGCAAAAACACTTTGTGCCCTTTGTGCCTCACCGCTGGCAATGGGTAAACCGGCGATAATCAATTCAAAGCTGCATAGAACAAAAAACTACATAGTTCACGGCTTTGAAGACCCCTCCGAAGCTGAGGGCTCCGAAGAAGAAAAACTTGCGACCTTCCACCGAATTAGAGACGAAATCAAAACGTGGATAACTGAGTATTTCGCCGACCCCAAAAGCTTAGACCAAAAATAGCGAAGACAACAAAAAAGCTCACTCAGCGGTTTCGTGAGTTTCTGATTCTGGAGCTTCCGTCACAGAAGTCTCAGTTTCAGCCCGTTGTTTCTCCGCCGACAACAGCATATCAATCAGCTTCTTCTGATCAACTTCTGCCCCTGTTCGCCAATCCAGAAACATTTGCCCCCTCTCGTCCTGAGTTAAGTAACCGTATCGGATGTAGCGGTCGAGGTTTAAGCCGACTTTCCAGCCGGCAATTTTTTCGCCCAGAAGCTTTTCAACGTCTTTTCGTGATGCTTGCCCTTTTTTGGCGACGATGTAGCTGATGGTGATAGCTAAGCCGGCAAGGTCGTCAACACGCCAGCCCATGAGTTTGTCTTTGGATGCCACATCACGAAGCGCTATGAAGAAGCGTGCTTTATCCAGCGCCTCCACAGATGGCTTCTCAGGGGTCTTCTCTTCCTCGAACACTGTTTTGACTTGCAAATCCATCGGCTTTAAATAATCATCCAGCACATCAAGCACTTTGGGGTAATCTGCGCCCAAGGCTTTGTGGAGTTCCCAGCCTTTGACTCCTGGTTTAGCGTGACGTTTGTAGAACAGCATTTGGGTGGCTTTTTTGACTTTTCCTGCATATACGCCTTTTTTTCGTGTGCTCATGATTGTTTTCCTTCTTTCCATTTTTGCCAGTCTTCAACCGAAACAACAAGGGGCACGGATGTAGACTGAACAGTTAGGGCTTCGGTTCGAGGTGTTTCACGTGGGACTATCGCAACGGTTTCTTCTAAGCGGTCAATCTCCAACGTGGCATAGCCGTAAGTTACAAGAAAAGCCGTGAGGAAAGCTCGCTGCACAGTTTCTTCGTAGGTATCGTCTCCGATGAAGTCCCAATACGCGATTTTTCCGCCTCTCTCGGCAGCTTTCTCTTTAAGCTCCTGCCAGTAACAAGTAAGTTCGTCACTGAATTCACGGTCGCCCAAAACCCGCTGCCTAACAAGTTCCTCGCGGCTCACCTGCCCCGCCTCCACAGCAGAAACGTCTATGTCTTTCCAGCGGTTACCCAACGGAGGCAACGCCTCCCAATAAAGCAACCCCTGCGCCAAAGCGTTGAGGCTAAGCTGCTCAAACTCAATAAGCGGCGTCCACGCAGAGGCAAACAGGTCAATCATGCCGTCTTTGCTGGTTTGGCGAATCTTTTCTTCTAACAAGAAAGGGTCAGTGTAGAGCGATGTGGAACGTTGCTTAACCCATTCACTCTGAATCTTGATCACAGAGGCAAGATGGTGTAGCGCTTCAGCGTCGAGCTTAAGCTCGTCAGGGTGGTTCCAATGAGGAAAATACTGCTGCACAACCGCAATTATGTCATCCACGTTTAGAGTGAAAGGGTCGGCTTGGCGGGTTTCAATCGCAGTACACATTTCGATGATAACTTGCAGCCGCTCTCTACCAATGCGCTTTTCCTGCTTTTCTTGGGGCATTAGACGACTTCACGCACCACTGATTTACCCTCCAAATTCTGCACCGTGATAACGTTGGCGTCTCTCTGTGCGAAAGTGATTTGGCTAGGTGTTATAACAACGTACTGTGAGGCGGCGTCTTTAATAATTGCAACCAGTACTTTGGCAATCATTTCTCGGTTTTTGGGGTCCATGTGAATGTCGTACTCGTCTACGGCTCGGAAGGGACTACGCACATGCTGTTGCAGTGCGAGAAGGAAGCCCATAGTAGCAGTTGTTCTTTCACCGCCACTCTGAGTGTAAGCGTCCAAGGCAACTGGTTTGCTACCTTTGAAGCCCACGTAAATTTCAAGCCCAGCGGTTTCGATATCCTGCGGATTAGACAACGAAACCTCTCCCGAAGCCAATGTCTGACTCATAATGCGCTGATACTCAGCATTGACCCGCGTCAGCAGGTCCTCCATGACACTGCGCCAAGCCGCCAACCGCGTTTTGACTTCCTCAAGAGTTTTCTCGCGATTATCTGCAACTAGTTGCGCTTTCTCTTTAAGCTCCAAATAGAGCTTAGAATAGGATTCGTATTGCCGCTCAATCTCCTCCGACACACTTGACAAAGCAGCCTAGGTGACCGTCGGTTAAACCCAGCTCCTCATGGATTTCGCCAGCGGATTTGAGCACAGCGATACGTTCACCGCTTTCTTGAGCCTTAGCAACTTCGGCGGACAAAGTTTCCTGCGCCTCCTTGAGGGTTTTCTCGATATTTTCCCTCTCCTTGGCAGCCCGGTCACGCTTAAAATCCAGCAGTGCAAGAGCAACCCGCTTATCCAATGCTGCACCTGCGATTTTATCAGTAGATTCCTCTAAACTCTTTAGCCGAGTCTGGTTAGTTTTGACTTGCGCTAAAGCCTTGTCGATTTGCTGTTGCGAAACCTCAAGCATCTCCCGCAGACTCTCGGTGCGTAAAAGTTTGAATTTGGATTTGGCTGATAGGGATTCGAGGAGTTCAACTTCACCCAAAAGTTGTTCAACAAAACTAAGTGCGGATTGGTTCGTGGCGATCCGGCGCTCCAAATCTAGCCGCTCATCAAACACACCCTTAATTTGACCACGAAGCGTCTGCTGCTGAGTCTGCTGCCCATCCAACTCGCCAATCAAAGTTTGCCGTTCGTCCTCAATTTTAGCCAGCGCCTGCTGAGTCTTGTTAAAATTAGCCTGCAACCCCTTCACAATGGCTTCTCTGCGCTCGACCTCCGCCCAAACAAGTTCGCGGTCAAGGAAGCGGCGTTTGATTTGCAGCTGCTTTTTCTCTTGGAACTTCTCGTATTGTTCCCGCCAATAGTTAAGCGTCTGCTGCGCCTGCTCAAGCAGTTTGCTCACGGATTCTTCTTGCGTGAGTATTCGGGTGAGTTTGGTTTTGGCTTGCACCACGTTGTTACGGAAGGGTTCTAAGCCGACCGCTTCTTCGACCATGCGAAGTTTATCGACATTGCTAAGCACACTGAACTGCTCTACCATGTTCTGGTGCATTATTATGAGCATGTTGTTTGGGTCCACACCGAATTTGCCCAAAAGCCGTTCCACGTCCTGTTTGGAGGCGGCTTTGTTTTCAAGTTCAAACCAGTATTTGCCGTCTCTGCGCAAGACGCGGGTTAAGAAGAGTTGGTCTTTGTTGTATTTGGGTTCTGGTCGCCTGTTACCCTGTTTAGTGTTGTCTAAGATTAGGGTGACGCGGGCTTGGTCTTGACCCCAACGGATAAGGTCACTGAGTTTACGGCTGCGTTCAGTACTGGTTTGCCCCAGCCCCACACTAATGGCCAATAACAGCGAAGATTTGCCTGCGCCGTTTGGACCCCCAATTACGTTAACGCCCTGCTTAAAAGGAACACGGGCGTAATCGTAACTCATAAAGTTCTCAACAATCAGTTCTTGAATGAGCATAATTCGTTACTTTGCCTCTTAACTTAGGAAAATAGTAGTGGAACCATCTCTTATTTAACTAAAACGGAGAATAATGGCGAAATCTCCCGCAATATTCCCCCTTTTCTTTTGCTGATGCAAATTAGGGCTTTCTACTATGCATGAACTTTGCCATCCCTTCGAGGCTTCCTCAAAGATTATCTTAAAGAAAACTTCTCAGTTGACGAAATCGTTGAGAAATACAAAGAATGGGTTTCCGAAAATACTTACATGATACTCTCTAAATGGAACAAGGAAAAAGGGAAAAATGATGTTTTTGCCATTAAATGTTCAAAAAGAGGGAATGACATTTACCGACACCGAGTCAAACAACGATTTGTAGGTCTTAGTCAAAAGTCAGAGCAATTGGAGTTCTTCAACCCTAAAGACAGAAGCAATGATAAGACAACCTGTGCACTTTGGACAACGTTAACCTATGATACTAAACTGTGCGCTTACAAAGAGGCGTGGGAACAAATAGGAATAGAATTCAACGCTTTCATGGCACATATTAGGCGTAACTTCGGAAAGGTATCCACTTGTCGAGTGTTCGAGTCCTTCGAAAACGGTTACCCCCACATTCATTGCATCTTGCTTTTTCAAGAACACACTTTCAAGGCTTTTAGAGATGCCAAAGGGCAATTCAGAGTTCAGGAAAAAGACATCATCGCCCAAGGTTGGCATAGCAACGTGGACGTTAAAGCCATGAGTTCCTTAACTGGCGGCTTCGCTTACCTTAAAAAGTACCTTCTAAAAAGCATAGACTTCGAAAACGCAGACTCCAAAGGGCTAAAAACACTTGCACTCTGCTGGGTTTATCGTAAAAGAGCCTTTGCTGTCAGTGGGACATTCCGTAAAGCACTTACCGACTTGATTACGGATTTGCATAACTCAATCAAGCCATTAGTTCAGATTACGCTTTTAGGCGAAAAAATCCCTGAAGAAAAATTTTTCCTGCTTGGTTTCGTTAAAGGAAAGGAGGTAAAAATAGAAAATAACATCTGGTTTATACGGTTAAATTTTGAGCAAATAACTCGTAAATAATTGCTTGACCCAAAAATATCAATATTAAAGAATGCATAGCTATTACTGAAAAATCTTTGCTGGGAGGCCGCTTAGGTAGCGTAAGATAACACCTCCCCCCTCACTTGATAATAATGGATAATTCGCACCTACAACAGCTTATCAGATGTGAAATAATGCCCATTTTTTTGATGATAGTATAATAACAATTTGAATTATAGAAAGACTTTTCAATCTAACACTCTATAAGACTGCAAGCAAGTAAGCGAGCTTTTTGGGCTCTCTGATATTATAGGTGGTTAGAATTGCCGAAATATGATTTGGATGGTCTAGGGGATGTTGAATTTGAACACTTAGTCCAAACTCTCTTAAAAGTTGTAATTGGCAATGGAACTACTACATTCGGCACTGGCCCAGATGGTGGGAGAGAGGCCACCTTCCAAGGAAAAGCACCGTATCCATCGTTATCTGACCAATGGGAAGGTTTATGGATTTTTCAAGCCAAATTTCACGATACAAAGCATATAGGACTTGAAAAGCTAGAGAACAGATTTTGACAGATTTAAAAAAAGAACTTAATAAAATCATAGTTAAGTACAATCGAAAATGTGACAACTATATTCTGGTTACGAATGTACCTCTATCTTCCGTTGACAAAAAAGGGACTCATGATAAGGTAAGTAGCTTAATAGCTAACATGAAGGAAGAAAATAAAAAATCGTATCATATTCCAACTAATGTTCACATTTGGGGAGCCGATGATATCAATCGCCTTTTAGAGCGCTATGAGAGCATAAGAAGAGTTTACCTGAATTTTATTACCCCTGGCGAAGTAATAGCAGAGTTGCTTGACAGATTACCCAAGACTGATATAACTGAAACGTTGAAAATGTATATTTCAACCTGTTTTGAAAAGGAACAATACGCTCAACTTGACCAAGCCGGAGAAGTCAGCGATGAACGAGTGCAACTGAAAAAGATATTCATTGATTTGGATGTAACAATGAACACTCACTCTTATTATCCAAATGAAAGGCTGATAGGGTATGAAGAACTCGTTGAAGAAAAAAGGATAAATGAAATTCAATATAGAATTCGCAAAGAACAGTTTAGTAAACGAGTATATGCGACACAATTATCGTTATTTAATTCTCTTTCTTCGAACACAGCTTCAGCTATGGATATTTTTCTAAACGAGAGAGTAAAAAAGCTAATTTTAATCGGTGGTCCTGGACAAGGCAAAACAACGTTGTGTCAGTTTCTTACACATATTCACCGCTCAACATTACTTGGCAAAGTGAACCAATTATCCGAGAATTTTGGCGTTAAAGAAAATATTACACCTCTGATAGCAAGGATTCCGTTTAGAGTTATTTTAAGAGAATATGCAGAGTGGATAAGTAGCTCCGAAAAGGGAATGCAGAGTATTGAACATTTTATTGTCGAGAAAATCAAGGAACGTACGACACGAACTTTGACAACTGAACAAGTTCAAAACATTTTCAAGAAAAATCCTTGTCTGTTAATCTTAGACGGTGTTGATGAGGTAACGAACGTTGGTTTGCAAGATAAGTTATTTGAAAATATCACTGATTTCTTAACAAGATGTGAATCATTTTTAAATTGTGACATTCAGGTAATTGCTACTTCAAGACCCACTGGATACCGCCACAAACTCGAGAGTCTTGGGTTTTTGCGTTTATTCCTCACGCCAATGAATAAAGAAAGGGTTATTCAATATACTCAGCGTTGGGTTACTGCAAAACAACTTGAAGAAGAAAAAGCAAAAAACCTTATGACGACGATGAAAGAGTGCTTAGATGATCCACAGATTCAACCACTTACAACTTCTCCACTTCAAGTAACGATATTGACATTAATCATACTGACTGGAGGTACTCCACCCAGACAGAGAGAAGCATTATTCGATGAATATCTTGAGATTATTTATAGAAGAGAAAAGACAAAAGCGAAATGGATAATGCAAACTGAAAAAAGGCTTCTTTTTGGGTTGCATAAGTATCTTGGTTACGTTTTGCACGAAAGAGCCGCCGGAAAAAGGAACGTGCAATCGGTTATTAAAGAAGTGGACTTCATTAAGGCTGTCAGAACCTATCTTTCTTATAACGATAAATACTCAAATAGTGCCAAATTTGAGGATACAGTCGAGCAAATAGTGAAGGAGGCTAGAGAACGCCTTGTACTAATTGTGGAGCTCGAAGCGCAAGAATTTGGGTTTGAAGTAAGATCTTTACAAGAGTTTTTCGCTTCAGCACACCTTGCTGATACTGCAAAGAATACACTCCAGAGATACCAGAGATTCAAATCAATTGCACGTTCAGATCATTGGCGAAATGTCGCTCTTTTGTTTGCTGGAAGAGTAGGCCGCTCTTACGAAGGTGAAGCAGCCATCATAATAGAAGTTTGCAAAGAGATTGATAGACCTGAGCCTGAGAAATACCTTAAAGCTGGTGCGTGGCTTGGTTTAGAGATAGCAGCCGACCGTTGTTTCGTCCCAAATCGTAATTTACAAAGAAGTGTCATAGAATACTCTCTTTCCCTTTTAGATGGGGTAATTTTGGTTCATGAGCGTGACCTTGTAGATGCACTTAAAAAGTTACAGAATGAAGACTTACTCGATCATGTTAAACCGTTGTTAGAAGAAAAAATGCAAAGTTACCGATTCCCAGCTGCTACAACGATTATTAATATTTATTTTGAGCTTTTCAGCATAACTGATAAGCTCCTTGAGCAGCTAAGAAAGTTTTTTATTTTCTAAAATCGCTGAGCAAACAAAATGGGCGTTAGAAAAATCACTGGAGTACAAAGTAGCTCCAAGATGGCTTGCTGATAAAGTCCCTAAAGTTTTTGATAGTCTTACTCCCGTAAAAACATCAGAGATATTTGTTAAACCGATTATTGCAGATGCGGATTACGTGAAAACGTGCCTAGAACATTGTAAATTTGAAGATGAAAAATTATCTGCGATAACTAACAACCTGTTACCAAACGTATTTCGTAATTGGTACCAGGTAAAGCAGACACCTGAGATAAGTGGCTTGGACGTTTCTACGCCTGAGGCTCAAATGTGGACTGAAGCAAAGCTCATGCAAGTGCTAGCGTATTTAAGAAACAGATCGATTATTTCTCTAAGAAGAATTCCTCGAGGAGTAAAACAGCCATTCGCAAGCGACTGGTATGCGCTCTCTCAAATTATGGAGAGTGTATCACAGGCTTATCTCTGTGCTATTGATAAACAACTTCCTAACTTGACGGTTGATAAATCAGTCAGTACAAGAATAAAATACTGTTTATGGATCCTAAAGTTATCGAGTAATCCCTATACAAAACCTACTTTTAGAAGAATTTGTAGATTTTTATTATAATACAATTTCAATTGATTCGCAACTAAGTGAAAATTTACACGATTGGACTAATCAGTCTGGTTCGCTTTATTCTTTTCCGTATTCGTTAATTTTGAAGCTTGAGAGAAAATCTGATAAAATTAATCAATTCATTAAAACACTTTATAGTACCGGCGGAGAACCAAAAAAACTGTATGCATTGAAATCTAAAAAGAAAAAAATGCCAACTCGAAGTACTATTAGAATAATTGACATTGCTAAGAAAGCAATTGAGTCAGGAAATACACTTGAAATAAAAAATTGTCAGCGTTGTTTAGCTGAGGAGGATTGGACGGTTAACAGTGATGTCATCTGTAGGCTAAATAATGTAGTTGATTTATTTGCCATTAATTATAAGTCAGTCAAAAACGCGGATTCGTTTTTAGAAATGCTTTTTCTAAAAATCGTAGCAACACTCAATGCTCAATTTGATGAAGGCGCGTATTATCCTTCGGGGGATAAATACTTCACAGATAGGTACTACGCATACTCCAAAGCCTTCCCAGAGAATACCGGAAACAAGGAAATGGGTAGCTTATTTCTCGAATTTAATTCGATTAATTGGGAAAAGTGATTCGGGTTTTGAAGTTCAACCCCCAGCAGACCTAAATTATTATTTAGGAGCATTATACGCTGTAATCAAATACATAGGCAGTAAGGATAAAGAGATTGACGCGGGGGCTGTAAAAATTGCCAGTGCCTTACTCTTGGCTTTAATGCTATCGCCCTCTTCCGATTCAATTATGGAAATAGTCCGAACAAAAATATCCGTAAAAGTCAATATTTTGGGTGAGAAATCAGGTAAAAGAAAGAACGACCTCATTAAGCTACTATCTTTAACAAAAATTAAAACAGAGGCTGATTTCCTAATTGACAATATGCGCCGTTCTGAAAGTGAAAACGAATCCATAGCATGGGCTTTTCTAATTAGACATTTGTATGTTGATGATAACCTTGGTCTCCAATTTTTGACTTTGATAATAGCGGATAGCGGCATTAGTGTGCGGATAAGGCGCTCAGCTTTAGACCTGTTCGGACGAATTTACCGATTAGGCTTAAGTGACAAAATCGATGAACATGAACTCGAGTTGCCGTTACCCACGTTGATATAGATATGCAAGTTTGATTGCCCTATGACAATGCGCTCTCCATTTTTCATGCCCCTAACAGTCCACCGAGGGAGGAGTGCGGGGGGTACCCTTTAGGGTGGGGTCATCCGCTACGACGACCGAGGCGCTTAACCGTCGTCGTCTGGAACGAACGAGGCGAAATTTGCAAAATTAAATGGAAAGACCTAAACACAGAAAACAAAACAATAAGCATTAACGCAGCAGAAAAAGGCTCACGAAACAGAACCTTAAAGGTAACTGACAAAACGATTGCCATGATTCAAAAAATGTCAAGAAAGTACACACCATACGTGTTTAACCCTGACCCGAGTTCAATCAAGAAAAACTTCCAGTCCACTCGAGACAGACTCGCATTGATACAACAAAACCCACGACTTAAACAAATCCATCTGCATACATTCAGAACTTCTACGCTTCAAACCTGCTGAAAAAATCGTTAAACCTAAGGACAGTACAAGACGCACTCGGACACAAATCAATAGTCAATACCGAACGATACACCAAAACGGTTGTCTTCGAAGAAGAAGAATACCATACAGCGACCGCTACAACTGTTGACGAAGCGAGAAAGTTATTGGAAGATGGTTGGACTTATAGTCTTGAGATGGATAACGTCAAAATCTTCAAGAAAGCAAAATAGAAAAACTCTCCTTTTAGTTGAAAAAGTTCCCCTGCTAACTAATTAGGCAAAGATTGGCGCAAAAACAAGTATTAGAAAAAAGTAAATGTTCTGCCAACCAGCAAACGGCAAGTACCCTAACAGTGATGAACGAATAATTTTTCAGTTAGGCACAGGCTTAATACTACAATACAGTATTCAGCGACGTTTCATCGCCTAGCCATCCGACAAAGCGGTTAGGCTTAGGTGATGCTTACGTTCTGAATATCAAAGTACCGTTTAGCTAAAAAGCGCAAACGTTCGGCGTTTTTGCCGTTTTTACCTATTGCGACACCCTTGTCTTTTGGGTTAACAGTGATGACTGCCATTTTTTTGCCGTCAGTACGTTCGCTAACACGGATTTCGCGAACTGTTGCCGGTTTAAGCGCGTTTTTCATGAATGTAACTGGGTCTTCGCTGTACTCGATGATTTCGTGTTTCTTGCCGGTCATGCGTTCAAGGGTGTGGATGTTTCTGCCGCCTTTACCGATAGCGACACCCACTTGACCTTGGTTAACAATGAAGATTGCACGTTCTTGTTCTTCGTCGATGATGCAGTCTTTTACGCTGGCGCCGCTGATGCTTTCAAAGAGGGCTATGTAACGCATTTCGTCGCAGGTAATTTTTATGCCAGTAGTCAGTTTCCTTTTTTCCTCCATTTTTTATTTATTATTGGTTCAACTAATTTGAGAATATCCGAGTCCCCTGTTTCCCGTATGCTCATAGCAGAGATAATGAAGAGTTTGCTGCAGACTTCGGCTAGATCCATTGAGCCACCTTTGTATGTAATCACGGGGACTTTCGAGATTTCTCCATAGTACTCGATTTGTTCTTTTATGTCTTTTGGACAGTTTGAGGCTAAAACAATCATTTTAGCTTTGCCTGTTTTGGCGTTCTGCAATGCAGTATTGGATCCAAAGGAAACTTTGCCTGTTTTCACTGCTGACGCTAATGCTTTATCTATATCTATCATTGCTTCTGTTTTTCCTCCTTCTTTATTTGCTTTCGAAAGTTGACATGTACAGTTCAACTAAGCCAGTGCCGATTGGAATAGACTGCCCAACTATAACGTTTTCTGTCACTCCAGCCAAAGGATCACTTTCACCTTTCACTGCTGCTTCAACAATGTTGGGAACTGTGATTTCGAATGCGGCGCGGGCAAGGACACTGGCTTTTTTACCGCTGATACCGTGTCTGCCGATTTGCTGCACGTCGCCTGTGGTGGTCATCATGTCTGCTACGAGCATGACGTGTCGAACGTCAACGTCTAAGCCTTGGTCTTCTAAGACACCTTTGGCTTCGTTCACTAATGCGTTGCTTGATGCTTCGACACCAAGTGTTTTTGCGATTTCATGGATGTTATTTGTGGTTGTGCGTGATGTGTCTACGCCTTCAATTTCAAGGACTTTGCTAAGGTTTGAGCCATCAGTACGAATGACCCATTCTCCGCTTTCCTCAGTGACCAAGACACGTTTAATATCTGGGACACCTTTAACTTGGAATCCAGGGATTTTAGTCAGCATTCGTTTGATTTGCTCAGCTTTCTTTGGTTTAATCTCAACTGTAGTTGTTGGTTACTGTGACTGTTGCGTTTTGGAGTTCAAGCCGTGCTTTTAGTTCGTCCATGGTGATGTTGCGGTCATCCATCATTTGCTTGTTGAGTTCAATGATGATTTCTTCTCTGACGGGGTCCTCGTAGATTGCGGATGCCAAGTTTTCGACTGAAGTGTAGATGATGTTGCGTGCTACTTCAACGGCTGCTTCTTTGCTCTTAGCGTGCTCACCCATTAAGTAGATGGTTTGGATTGGAGTTGAAGGAATTCTGCGGGCGTCCACGATTTCGATCAGTCGGGGTAACCCTAAGGTGACGTTTTGTTCTTTGACACCTGCATAGTGGAAGGTTCTAAGAGTCATCTGTGTGCCGGGTTCACCGATTGATTGAGCTGCGACTATACCTACTGCTTCTCCGGGCTCCATCAAAGCACGTTTATACTGCTGAGCGGTGACTGTGACGGCTTTTTCCACGCCTTTCTCGCTGAGTTTTTGTTTGGTAAAGTTTTGCTTAAGCTGGTTTAGCAGTATAGGGGTGATTTGGTTTTCGACGGATTTGAGTTGTTTCTTTATGAATTCAGCGGAAGCTGGTGTAACACCTTTCTCTTCACCTAAACGGACTTGGTCGATAAGTCTGCTGACGTTCACTGCTTTGCCGTGGTCGCTTTTTGCTGGGTCAACGCCGTCTTCGCCATAGCGGAACTGTATGATGTCGCCGGCGCTGTCACGAACTGTGGAGTCGTATTCTAAGCGTATGTGTTCGAGTGCGTTGATGAGTCTGCGCTGCATGTAACCGCTTTGCTGGGTACGCACGGCTGTGTCGACTAGACCTTCTCTGCCACCCATAGCGTGGAAGAAGAACTCAATTGCATCCAAGCCTGTTTGGTAACTGTTGTAGACGAAGCCTCTTGCTTTTGGCCGCGGATCGTTGGGTATGAAGTGTGGCAGTGCACGTCCTGCATATCCTCTTAAGATACGTTTGCCTCGGACTGACTGTTGACCGACACAAGCTGCCATCTGACCGATGTTTAAGCTTGAACCTCTTGCGCCAGTTCTGGTCATGACAATGCCTGCGTTATCTAATGTGAAGTCGTCGTCTGCAATTTTACCTGATTCGTCTCTGGCTGTTGAGAGTTCGTGCATGACGTAAATTTCAAACGATTCTTCCATTGTTTGACCTGGCAGACGTGGAAGAGTGCCGTTTTGATAGTTGGTGATGTGTTCGTCGATTTTCTTCTGGGTGCGCTCCATGGTTTTTGCCATACGGTTACGTGCACGCGGAGAGAGGACCAACTGGTCGTAGGTGTAGCTGAAGCCTCGTAGTGAGATGAAGGTTTTTAGCATGTGGGTGATGTTGTTGAGGAATTCTCTTCCTGCTTGTGTGCCGTAGTCTTTGATGATTCTGTGAAGTAAGCTTTCTGACTGTTCGGAGCCGATACTGCGTCGGTCAATGATGCCTGAAACGAGCTGGCCGTTTCTGACAACCACGTAGGCGTCGTGTTTGCATTCTTCTTCTTCACATTTGTTGCAGCCTTGGCAAATGTTGGCTTTTAATATGTAGTTGAGAGTTTTTGGTAGGAAGAGGCTGAAGACTTGTTTGCCTGACCACATTGGTTCGGGTTCTTTGAGTTCGGGCTCAGGCAAGTCGCCTTGGTAGTTCGTTGTGGTTAAGAGGCGATCGACTTGTCCGCGGGTGAGGTAATTACCGCGTTTGGTGAAGTAGTATGCGCTTGTAATGAAGTCTCTGATAGCGCCGATAATGGGTCCACCGAATCTTGGTGAGAGGATTTGGTCCTGCACCTGCATAAGCAACAGAGACTCGGTTCGGGCTTCTTCGCTTTGTGGAACGTGAAGGTTCATTTCGTCGCCGTCGAAGTCTGCGTTGTAAGGTGGGCAGACACAGAGGTGCATACGGAAAGTCTTGTAGGGCAACACTCGGACGTAGTGAGCCATTATAGACATGCGGTGGAGTGATGGTTGTCGGTTGAAGATTGCAATGTCTCCATTTTTAAGGTGGCGTTCAACGACGAAGCCTAATTCGACTGCTTCAGCGATTTTTGTGCGGTCCACAACGAATTCGAGGCGGATACGTTTGCCATCTGGACGGATAATGTAGAGTGCGCCAGGGTAGTTTTCGGGTCCGTTGATTACTAGACGCTTCATTTCTTCAAGATTCCAAGCTGTGACTTTTTCTGGAACACTGAGGCGCATGGCTACATCGCGTGGGACACCGACTTCGTTAATGTCAAGGTTAGGGTCTGGAGAAATGACTGTGCGGGCACTAAAGTCAACACGTTTACCTGATAGGTTGCTTCTGAAACGGCCTTCTTTGCCTTTGAGGCGTTGAGAAAGGGTTTTGAGTGCTCTGCCGCTTCTGTGGCGTGCCGGCGGAATGCCTGAGGCCTCGTTATTAAAGTAGGTTGTAACGTGGTACTGGAGCAGTTCACTGAGGTCTTGGATGATGAGGGTTGGTGCGCCTGCTTCCATGTTTTCTTTTAGACGCTGGTTAATGCGGATAATGTCGACGAGTTTGTGAGTTAAGTCGTCTTCACTGCGAATACCCGATTCAAGGGTAATTGAGGGACGCACATACACTGGTGGAACGGGTAATACTTGCAGAACCATCCATTCGGGGCGTGCAACTTTGGGGTTGAAACCCAAAACTTCCAAGTCTTCATCACTGACACGTTCGAGACGCTCGCGAATCATGCTTGGTGTAAGAGGTTCAGAGCCAGCTTCAGTTTGCTCGATGAATTTGGTTGGTTTCTCAAAAGTTATCTTAAATTGTGCTGCGGCGCAGTAGGGGCACTGTTTGGCTTTGATGTCAGTCATGATTTCTTTGTAAACTTCGTCGGGTATGGTGCCTAAGAGTTCATTGTAGCGTTCGATACGTTGACGGGCTTTCTTTGATCCTTCTTCGCTAAGTAGGATTCGTCCGCACGTACGGCAGGTTGCCTTTAGGAGATCAAAGATGATTTTGGTGAATTCAATGTGTACGATTGGCACTGCGAGTTCGATGTGACCGAAATGTCCGGGGCATCGAATGGCGGTGTTGCCACATGTTTTGCAGCGTTGCCTTGGTTCAAGGGTGCCTAAACGTCCATCCATGAGACCTGCGGTGATAGGTGCGCCATCTTCGTCGTAAGTGTCGGGTGTTTGTACTTCTACGACGGACTGTTTTCTAAGGTCTTTAGGTGAAATCAGTCCGAATGAGATTTCATCTACTACTTTATGGATTAATTCTTCCTGTTGTGACATCTTAAGCCTTCTCCTTTAGTCTAAGTTTGGGTGTGATGCATAAGCTTTGAAGCTCCTGCAAGAGAAGCTTGAAAGCGTATGAAACGATTACTGGGGCAATCTTGGCTTTTTCGTCGCAGATCTTACACACGTAGCGACGTTGCTTCATGTCGAAGTAGGCGATTTGTCCGCAGTTCTCGCAGATGTAGAGTGTGTACTTGTCGGATTCCTCCAGCAACCTGTCGCGTAGAAGCATAGCTGCGCCGTGACCGATAAGGCAGTCTCGTTCCATTTCTCCGAATCTGAGACCACCACCCCTAGCGCGGCCTTCAGTTGGCTGCCTTGTAAGCATCTGCACTTGACCGCGAGCGCTGAGCGTGAATCTTGTCTGCAACCATGTGGTGTAGTTTCTGGTAGTAAACTACGCCTATGAAGACATCGGCGACGAATTTTTCGCCGCTGGTGCCGTTGTAGAAGACTTCGCTTCCTGTGTGGCTGAATCCGAGTTTGGTGAGGTTTTTGCGCACTTCGTCGGGTCCTTCGTTTGAGAAGGGGGTACCGTCTGCTGGTTTTCCTCTGGCTGCAGCTGCTTTGCCTGCAAGTGATTCGATGAACTGTCCAATGGTCATTCTTGAGGGGATTGCGTGTGGGTTGATGATTAAGTCTGGAACTATGCCGTCTTCTGTGAAGGGTAAGTCTTCTTGGGGTACGATTAAACCTATGACTCCTTTCTGTCCGTGGCGAGATGCGAATTTATCTCCGAGTTCGGGGACACGTTGGTCTCTAACGCGGACTTTGACGAGTTGGCTGCCTTCGCCGCTTTGAGTAACGAATATACCGTCTACGATACCTGTTTCGGATGGGCGCATGTCTACTGAGGTGTCACGCATGCTGGGACCCTTAACTTCGAATTCCTTGTATTCTTCTAGGAATCTTGGCGGACTTATTCTGCCGATTAAGACGTCTCCGCCGACTACCTGAGATTCGAGGCTGATGATTCCGTCTGGTTCGAGCAAGCGGTAGTATTGTTCGCCTCTGTAACCACGGGTGCCTGGTTCGGGAACGGTGAATTTGTCTTTGAGGCCACCGAGGTATTGGCGGCATTCTGCTTCGTAGATTCGGTAGAATGTGCTGCGTGCTAAGCCTCGCTCGATTGATGCTTTGTTGAATATGATGGCGTCTTCCATGTTGTAGCCTTCGAAGCTCAACACTGCGACAATGCAGTTTTGGCCTGTGGGGCGTTGCTTGTAGCCCATGACTTCCATGTTTTCAGTTTGGACAAGTGGGACTTGTGGGTAGTGGAGGATGTGGCTGCGGCTGTCGACGCGATGATGGAAGTTCGTGCCATAGACTCCGAGTGCCTGTTTAGCCATGGCTGCTTGGTATGAGTTACGTGGTGACTGGTTGTGTTCTGGGTAAGGAATTGTGGAGGCGCAGATGCCAAGAATGGTGTATGTTGCGATTTCTGAGTGAGTTGTCTGTGGTGTGATTGATTCATAGTTTAGTGCGATGTAGGCGTTTTCTTCTTCTTCAGCATCGAGATATTCGACCAAACCATTTTTGATGACATCTTCCCAGGTCCATTCGCCTAAACCGATTTTTTCGAAGTGTTTAGCTTGGAGTTTTGGTACGCCATTCTCTACAATGATGAGTGGGCGGCGGACACGACCTTCGTCGCAGTTTGAGTGGACTTCTTCGGTTTCGGTTTGGTCACGTGAGAAGTAGGTGATGTTTACTTCTGTGGAGATTTCTCCAGACCTGCGTTTCGCACGGAAATTCTGCACCATTTCTTTAGAGTTGTTCGCGTAGCCAATGATGTTTCCATCGACGAAGACTTTTGCGCCACTTATGCGCAGGTCGTTTGTTGCTTCGTAAGCTGGGACCGTGCCCATTTCGAAAAGCATTTGGCGTACACGGTCAGGGTTTACTCCGACAGCGATTGAGGCTGATAAGGCGAGGTTCTTTACAAGACCACAGTTAGAACCTTCAGGTGTTTCGTTTGGACAGAGTCTGCCCCAGTGAGTTGGATGTAAGTCTCTGGCTTCGAAGTTTGGTTGGCTTCTACTAAGAGGTGACTGGAGTCTTCTGAGGTGGCTCAATGTTGAGATGTAATTTGTGCGGTCAAGTAATTGGGTGATTCCGACTCTGCCTCTGCCCCAGTTTCCTGTAGCAAGCGCGTGCTGGAATCTTTCGGTGATGATACCAGGTCGAACTGCAGCTGAGACAGTGATAATTGGACCTTTAACTCCGATGCGTTCAAGTTGGTATTTGATGTCGCGTGTTAAGTTGCGGAAGGAAACGCGGAAAAGGTCTGCGAGCAAAGGTCCACCGAGTCGTAGACGTTTGTTTTTGAAATGGTCTTTATCGTCTGGTGTGCGTTTGCCCGTCTTAAGTTGGATAACTCGATATGCCATTTCCCCGAGGAAAATGGCTTTTTCTTTGCGGTTTTTATCACTTCTACCAAGGTGTGGTAAGAAGTTTTTGTCTAAAGCGGTTTCTGCTTTTTGCAGCCTGTACTCTTCTACTTGGCCGTGTGCGACACGGTTGCCGATGAAGAGGATTGCGTCTTGGGGGGTGTCTACTCCGACGGCTTTTTCGAAGCTGGCGGCGAGTTGGGTTTGGGTGTCGGAGTCTAAGCTGACGGCTTCTGCGATGTCTTTGTCTTTTTCCATGGTGAGTGCGCGCATAATGACGACGAATGGGATTTCTGTGGGTACACCGGGCATGGTGACGTAGATTGCGTCGTCGCTTTTGAGTTTTAGTTCGATTCTTGCTCTGAAGCCGACGGTTGTTGAGAAGATTTTTGCTTGATAAATGGGGCTGGTTCCTTTATCGTCTATGTCGACGATGACGCGGTTAGGGGCCAAGTCTTCCATTGCAACGATGACACGTTCAGAACCGTTAACGACGAAGTAACCTCCAGCGTCGTCTGGGTCTTCGCCTGCTGCGATGAGTTCTTCTTTGCTGAGTTGGCTGAGGAAGCAAAGCTTGCTCTTCAGCATGACTGGGATATTACCGATGTATACAAGTTCAGTGTCTTGTTCGCGTCCATCAATGACCGGGGTCATTTCAAGTGCGATTGGTGCGGAATACGCTAAGTTTCTTAGACGTCCTTCCATTGGGTATATTTCGTGTTTTGTGCCGTCTACTTCGGTTGCGTATGGACCGGTGATGCGGCTTTGTGGGTCGATAACCCATATTTGTCCGAGTTTAACTTTATAGGGGCTGTCGGGGACTTCGATGGGGATTTCGTTAACTTCGTCCACGACTTCCTGGAGTCCATGGTCGATAAATTCGTTATAGCTGTCTAAGTGCTGGCGGACTAAACCTTTTTCTGCAAAGAAGGTTTTGAGAAGATTGTGAACATCGTCTTTTGAAATTTTTTGTGTGGTTGTCAAGTTTTTTTAATTCTCCCATAAATTTATTGTGAAACTAAAATAAATTCTGTGATTTTGATTTAGGGATTTGTTTTTCAATCTTGCATTTCCTCCGATGCTGGGGTTGCCAACGTCGAAAAAGGATTCTCTAAACTTTTCTAAGAGCACAAACAGAAGCTGCGCACCTAACATATAAACTTTTTTATGTGGTTTGCGGGAGAAGGTAAAGGCTCCTAAAGTTTAGTAGAGTATGTAGTCCAAAAAATCATTAAATAGATGCGTTGTATGGAGCGAAACGGAAAAAAGAAGCGAAAAACAGAGTGGAAGATAAAGCTGATTTTTTTCGCATACGATGTGGCATTATTGCTTAAAAAGAAGGCGTTTTGCCAAATAAACATTGAGTCGGAGCGTTTTTTGGGGTTAGCTACTCATCATTGTCAGAGCCATTTCGACGTCGCTGATGTTGAAGGGGTATCCTGACTCGTTAAGCTCGTTACGGATAACTTCAAGAACCCAGAGGAGTTTCTGATAGTTTTCTGCCCAATCAATCGGTGAACAATCCAAGTCTCCAGCCCGATTCAAGCCGGGGGGTGACTTGATTATTTTGTGCCCGTCGTTAGTCAGAGTTTCCAACGCAGCGCCGACGCGGCTGTCATAGATTGTGAGGCTGTTCGGGTCAGATAGCCCAATGATTTTGGATGCGCGGCTAATTCCAACGCCGTCAACCGACATTAACTTGAGGATTGCCTCTGCGGGTTTACCCTCGTCAAGCAAGGTAAAGGCTTCTCTGGTAACTCGGAGACACGTGTCTTCATTGCGTTCGGGAAACAGTGGATTAGGAAAACCCCAAGCCATAATATCATCCAAAGTTTGCCTGTCCACGCCGCCGTTGTTCTTTATGCGAGACATTACGATTTGCCGTGAAAGCTGGTTACGATGGTCCAGTGATTGCCCGAGGGTTGCGTCTCTCCAGCGGTAGTTTTTTCTGGCGTTGATTATGTTTAGGGTGTTTTGTTTTGTCCAGGTTGTGATGTAGCGGTTGCACCTTTGGAGAAAAGCATCTTTTGGAGAGATAGGGATGGGTTGCGGATGGGGTCCGATTTTTGGTTGTTGAGGTGCAGGGGTTGATGTTGGTGCAGCAACTGGTGAGAGGATGTTTGGAGCTGTTGGAAGTAAAGTGGCTGGTGGGACCGCGACTTGTGTATGTGCAACCATTGGTGCATAAACGGGCGCTGACTGCGACGCAGGCAACGGAGAAACAATCTGCTCCACACGAACAGGAACTTCCTTGTCACTCACTAAAAGGTAGTAGCCTTCACCCAACAGACTAAAGTATGGTCCCCCAACGGCGGAATCAAGTGACATCGCCAAAACGTAGCTGCGGATAGTGGTTCCGGGCAGATTCGGCAGGCTCTCATGCACCTTATCCACGACCTCATTAACGTTGAATTGTCTTCGGCCTAATCCTTTTGTGCACTCTAGAACCACTCTCATGATACGGTAATTGAGCGCTTGGCCGTTAATTCCTGCCATACCCCTCAATCAGAGGTTTTAGAGATTTAAAACTTGCTTCCCAACCATGCAGTCACACGATACCAGAGCTTTTTGGTAGAAAAATACACTTTTGGTAAATTCTAAACGCCTTTGTAAAATTAGTACCGAACTATTTTGTAGCGTCCCCTCAGGTGCCGTCGACGCGCTTCTTGCGCCTCGGTAACTTTGGAGTTCCCAGTTTTAACTTCAACAACCGTAGGTTCCCCCTCTTTTTCGCCTAGAAAATCACGTTTCTGCACTACAAAATCGCCGCCCCGCTCCAACTTCGCACAGTCGTGTCCCTGCATCGCTTGGTCAAAGGCGAAGCGGTCTTTGGCTAAGCTACCTTTTTGGCGTTTGGCATGTGGGAAACGGCGGTTGGTGCTGCCGAAGCCGTATGGTTTGTCGGTATTTTTGGGTTTATTCAAGGGCTGCAGCTCTTTTGTCACAAAAGGGGTAGGGAAATATTAACGATTTGTTGGGATTAAGCATTTTACCATAGAAAATGGGGGTTAACAGGTAAAAGAGTCATGGCAACTTCGCAGCTATCGGTTGGGTCTACTCAGGTTTGTGTTGTTATTTGTTGGCCTTCAAAATCAAGCTCATGCGCCTCTTTGTTGTGCTCCAACAGTTCCTGCTTGGAGTTTAGTTTGGCGCCACAGACTTGGCATGTTGTGTCGTGTGCCTTCGCTACGTGGTCTATTAGCTGGTCGTATGTGTCGAATTGGGCTCCGCAGCCGGGGCATTTGGTTAGTGGTGGCATCTTTTTTTAATTCCTCTTCGGGTTTTAGGCGGGAATCGGGGAAGCCTTAATTGACATGCTTTGAAGTTTATGTAGAAGGTTTATTGTTGCTGCACAGAAACTTGGCAAGTCTGCGGGCATACGGGAAGTAACAATGTTTCGGTCAGTAACTGAGGCTTCATCTAAAACGGTTGCTCCTGCATTTTTAAGGTCAACCCGAACCGAGGGCCAACTGGTCACGTTTCTTCCCCGAACTATATCAGCCGAGATCAACATTTGGGGGCCATGACAAACCGCAGCAATTACCATTCCCTTCTTGTTGGCATCTTTTATGATATTGACTAAACCCTCGTTTAAGCGCATTCGATCAGGGCCTTTGCCTCCGGGGATAATTACAGCGTCGTATTGGTTAAGGTCTACTTGTTCAGGAGACAACTCGGAAGTGAAAGAGACTCCGTGTTCGCCAGTGTATTTTTGGTTCGCTTTAGGAGCGACTATATCCATTTTGTAGCCTTCTTCTTGGAAACGATAATAGGGATAGATAAATTCTGAGTCTTCAAACCCGTTTTCTAAAAAAATCAGTATTTTCTTCATAAAATCACCAAAACGTATGGGGCGGGGTACTGTAAAAATGCTTGTTGTTCCACACTGCAAGAACAGCTATGAAAGTTAACGTTCTGTTACTGTTAGGGACGCCTCAGCTTTTTCAAGGTAGAGACCTAACTTTTTGTTAACTGTTACTAGGAGATTTTTTTCGATCTCATAGCCAACGCAGCAGCGCCCGGTATTCATGGCAGCCTTCATAGTTGTTCCCGACCCTAAAAACGGGTCAAGCACCGTCTCGCCCTTAACACTAAACATTCGAATTAGCCGCTCTGCCACCTCATCAGGAAAAGCTGCAGTGCGCCTCTCCAAATCATCCGCGGTTTGCCGTGTACCCTTTAAATCCCATATCTGGCTGAACCACTTATCTCGCTCTGCCTTCGAAAATTTGCTCTCGTAACGCAAGGGCATCTTTGGCGGAAATTTGCGCAGATTGCCTTTCCTGAAAAGTAGGATAAACTCGCAGTCCAAAGTCACATAGGCGTTTGGCGGTAGAAAGCCTGAGCCAAGAAAGGCACCCTTGCCTTTGTATTTGGGTTTGGTTGTGGGTTTCTTCCAAAGAATGTATGGCAGAGTGGTAAAGCCGATTTTTTCGCATTCTTCAGTGATGCGGCTATGGTTTGGGAAGAGTTGGAATTTTCCGTTTATGCTGCGGGTGGCGTCACCGATGTTTATGCATGCAATTCCGCCATCACATAGGATACGGTGGGTTTCTGTCCAAACGTCTGAGAGGTTACAGTGCATTGAATTGTAAATTTGCCTAACAACTTGGTCGTCGCCGTTTGCCTCAAGTTGTTTCCAGAGAGAGGCGATTTTTGGGTTCTTACAAAAAAGCGCATCCCACATGGCTATCATGGGGTAAGGTGGTGAAGTCACCATCAACTCTACACTGCAATCTTGCAACTCCGACATTTTTTGGCTGTTGCCGATGATGATTCGGTGGTGGGTAGGCATACGCTGAAAAGTATGGTGGATTGGTGCTTTTACTTTTGCGGTTGATGGGAAATGATTAATAAGCCAGAACCCAAACTTCTGTACTGCACTGGGCTACGGTAACCAAGCCAGGTCAAAGGTGAAGGACTCAAGATCAACGTTTGGCCGGCAGGTCTGGCCCCACGGATGGGATATCCTTTCCCGCAGGGGTTCGCAGGTTCGAATCCTGCCCGTAGCACCATTCCCGATGAGCATTTGTACTGTCCGCTGTGTGGCGGATCAACTTCACTAACTCCTCAGTAAGCACGCCCACCTGATGATCCTTGGTCGTTTAGTACAAAATTGATTTTGTTTCAGGATCGCACCAATGTCAGCGATGATTTCCTGAACCGTTACACGTTTAGGTTTAACCAAGCTCTTTTCACCTTGACCAACTTTCAGGCTCACCGTAAAAAGTATCTGTCCCCGCAAAGTGCTCATCACTTTGAAGGGTACCGCAAAGTGACGTATCTTTTAAAGATATACCAGAAAGCATATCGACAATAATTTCTAACTCGATTTCTGGGGCAACTTGAATGAAAGTGTTTAGGTCTGTCTTGTTTAGGGAAAGGGCAGCTTGCGCCCTGATACTCAAGGCATAGAGGGGCGAGAGAAAATGAGCTTTCGCAGGTCTTACGCCATATTTCACTATCCAACCCTGCTCCCACAGCGCCTTCATGCGTCTATCAACGCTTTGCCGTTTGACATGCCTAAAACCCTTAATTCGCCTAATCGCCAAATACATATCATAAATTGTCAGCAGATTCTTTTTATCCAGAATGATGAATACGACTCCGTTAAGTTTAGCTTCTCGACCACTGAAGACATCAAGTTCTGTGCCCTTGCCTCTCTTCCCGGTCATCGACGTTTACTCCCCAGACGGTTAGAAAGGAAGAAATGGGTGAGAAGAACTGGGTTGTGAAAAGTTTCTAATGTCTAATTTTCCACGGGGGTTATGTGAAATCTTAATACATAAGAGCACTTATTTCTATGGTTTAGCACGGATGTACAAAGAGTTAGAACAGCACTGGATTCCGAGTTCCTCAGAAAGAACAGTCTGTTCCTTGGGGAGAGCTAAATACACGCCTAACTATCAACATATTTGAGGGTTAAAATGAAGTCGAAAAAATCAGTATTAATAATATTTGCGTTCGTAATGCTGCTTACCCCATTGGGGCAGCTTTCAACAGTTTATTCTCAATCTGTTCCACAAAATATAGAGGATGTGTCACTTGCCTTCTTAACCCAAGTGTATCCTCTAAACTTTAGCCACTACAACGTAACAGCTAGCGGTGTTCATACGCTGTCCTCCGACCCCATTACAACCCAATCAATCAGTTATCAACTCAACTCGCCGGACAGCAACCTCATGGCCTACTTCCTGTTCCAAGACGGTACGCTGTATTCTCTTAGCTTAAGCGTGGTAAACGGTTCAGTAGCCACGGCTCGACCCTATGCAAACTTAACCGATCAAGCCAAGGACTTTCTAGTGAAGTATCAAGCGTTAAGTGGTGCTGACTCCAAAGACCTAATCCAGCTGCTTGACCAATTTGATGAGGGCAAGAGTATGCCGATAACTTTGGGCAACATCAGTTTCAGCGTATCCCATTTAGAGGTACCCACCACGGGAACCGTAACAACATCCTATAGCTGGAGATATTCATTAAACGGCGCCGATGACACCGTTGTCGGATTTACTTTCGCCAATAATTCGTTCGGTGGCTTTTTTGACTCGCGACAACTCTACTATGTGGATAGCAACGAGGCAATAAACGTAGCAGCGAATTACGCAGTTACTGCCGCTAATCAAGGACAGATAAACAATGCAGATATAGACAGATGCAGCTCAGTCGCGGAATTCCAGCCTATGTCCCAAAATGGAACTTTAAAGCCCTGCTGGAACGTCTCCTTGGAACTCAACCGTCCTTATTCAGGAGGTGTTAGCACTCTTCAAATGAATGTTTGGGCGGATACAGGTGAAGGCTTCAACTTCAATTCTGCAGGGCTTGGTTCACTCCAAGTTAACAATTCAGCCAAGTTACCAATTCAGGGTGTGGCGACAATTTTTCTTGGGGCGACAGTTGGAATTGCCCTCCTATTAGTGTTGGTAGCGACAATTGCGATGTGGCGGCGGAGAAAAAAGGCTGCCAATCTGCTACCTGCCATAAACGCCGTCCGTTTGTGAAACTTTTATTTTTCAAAGAAAAAGGGGGAGCGAATAAGGTGTTACTACTTGTCGTTTGGCTATGCGCTTTCTAGCTTACTATCTTTACGCTATCGATGAATACATAGTTCCTTGTAAGTGGCGAGTATGGTATTGGGTACGGTGGTGGCGTCCAGCATTCAATCGCGATTTGAGTGAACGATATCGATGTGTAGCCCATGTAGACCCAAGATGGTGAAGTGTTGTGTACCTGATATTGGGGCGATAAATAATGCCAAGTTGACCCGTCATAGACCGAGATTATCACATAATTGTCCCATGATGGGATGCTTGAGAAAGATTGACGTCTAACTGAATCGGAGCAAGAGTGTCTGTATTTTGGCTATTATTATCAGTGGATGAAACAGGCAGAGGCAAAACTACATGATCTAGTTTGAAAGATGGTTGAGCTGGCACAAAAACCATCACTGCATTTGCCAAAATGCAAATAGAAATGGTTGCTAAGGCGAAGGCCAATACTATTTTCCTTTCGTTATTCAAGTTTTTCACCTGATATTTTACCACTCAAACAGTCGTCTGATTACTTAATACTACGTTTTCGCACATGTGTTCTATTATTTTGTACTGAGTGTCCGCAAGTATAGCGCATGGAAGCGCTTAAATGACATTATTTTTATGACATGATTGATTAAAACATGGATGAAAACAAGATAGACGAGCAGTTAAAAGGAACCGCTCGTGAAGTATACCATTGTCTACTTAGAAACGATAAGCCAATGGGCACCCGAGCGATCCAAAGAAAACTGGATTTAAGTTCTCCATCATTGGCAACTTACCATTTGGCTAGGCTGGAGGAAATAGGTTTAGTAAAGAAGGAAAACGGCGGTTTTGTTGTTAACAAAATTCTCAAATGGGATAGTGTTAAAGTTAAGCATTTTCTGGTGCCAAGATTCTTGTTTTACTCTGTTTTCTCAGCACTAGCCTTGATGTTCGAACTATATTTTAAACCGCCATTGGTAACTAATCAATATATTCTCTCTCTAGCATCAACGCTTGTTTGCACGTTGATCCTTTGTTTTGAGACAGCTAAGATCTGGAGAAAAGGAAGATTAGTTTAAGATAAAAAAATGGTTAGCTATATTTTGGTCCTAGTTTTGTACCCAGGCTTGCCAATTATAGCTTAATGCACCCATGTTGTGGCTTTCATGTATCGGTGAAGGTGCAGACCACCAAGTAGATACTGAGTTCGTCCAGTATGACCAGCCATTGGTGTTGTGTAACCAATCGCGGTAAAATACGGCGTGTGACGCATCGTTTGTGAATGTTCCAGTATCACTGAAAACTTCTTTTTGGAAGCCACCTTGGACAAAGAGGTTTGCTAAGTGCCCGCTTCTTACCCACTGATAGTTTATCCAAACGTCATATTTCCAACCGCTGCCATCATTAGTGCCGTCTAACATGATAACATAAGTATCAGCGTATGTTGTTGCTGTATTCTTGTCCATGTAGTAAGACCAACCGCCTTCGTCGTTGTCATAGGTGTTCCATCTGTAATTTTGGTTTAAGTTGTGTGTTAGGACTGTTTCTACCCAGTTTGATGCTGCGTCGAGATTTCCTAATTGCATGCATAAATAGTGATAGTTTGTTTGTCCACTAGCAACGTTCATAGAGCCTGACACTACCTCCGCGGAGACACCCGTCCAAGATGCAGCGGAAGTTCGCATACATGCGGTTCTGCCAACTTGAGTACGCGGAGAAACTGAATTGTCTGCAACTTCGTTGTCAGCTGAGGGTGCTTGTGCTGGTACCGTGGGCGGCATTTCAGCAAGTTCTTCAGTGGTTAGGGATCTGCCCATCCAGGTTGCTCCTGTTTTGGGATACCAACCATGCCCAGTTCGGAAAGTTTTGCTGTTATCTGGTCATCGCTTAGTCCTTGAGACCTAAAAGCTTGGATTTTTTGGGTTACAGGATCAACAAAATTTGCTCAACACTACCCCATTCAGTAGACAAAACCAAATCAACCCCAAAAGAAGACGGCACAGAGTTTTTTTCTTCACGCCGACTACGTCTAAGCATTCGATTCTTGCCCTCGCTTGGTCATTAAGTGCATAATATTGTATATCAAGTAACATGCGCTGAGGTTTCGGGTAGAAAGTTTTGTTTCCAACATCTTTTCATTATATTTTTTTTAATATAATGTTATAGTAAATTTACTGTAATTGTTGATAATGATGAAAGGCCATGGATAAATTTAATACCGTCTGCCCTCACTAAATGAAGTATCTTTGTTTGGTGGCTTGGTTGGTTAACGCAGTCGTCCTACAAGAAGAAAAAATAGCCCTCAAAGCTGTAGCGTTGGAACTACGCGAAATCCGCAAACTCATCGATAAAATCGCCGAAACCCTCGTGAACCTTAGCGACAAAGATTTTCTAAAGGCACTTAACGCAGCCCCAAGCAGTTTCAGGGAGTGCCAAGTAGATCACTACCGAGAACGGCTCGAAGCGCAAGTAGACATCGCGGAGAAAGAATTCCAAATATAACCATTCTTTCAAGTAGTTACACAAGTTTACACAAAAAGGTTAATGTTCTAGTTTCACTAATAAGTAATCAGACAAGTAAGCTGTTTCTATATAGTTGTCTACAACTACATTCGAATGCTTAATTGGACACTATAAACCAAAATATTTAGGAGGAAAAACTATGAAAAACACGATCGTAGCATCGATACTGTTCCATTGCCCACAATGCAAAGAACACTTCGAATTCGACCACGTCGGCGACGGCGAGTTTGTTTCTTGCCCAATCTGCGAAACCGACTATGTGACCGTTAAAGTAGGCGACAAGATAAAACTTGAAGCCGCAGAACAAATACTTCTGTGCTAGAAAAACCAACCTTTCGATTTAACCCCGATTGATTTGGAACTCTACATTTTTTATTCTTTAAAATTCTAAAGTTTTTTAGATAATCAAAAAAAGCTGGCTACATACCTGCGGATATGCAGCCAAAAGAAGGGGACGTTTGAAGGTGAACCTCGGAAGTACACACATTTTCGCATTCATTTCTGACTCGACGTAACTCCATTGGAGAGGGCGCAGCTAAGTCAGCAAAACTTCCAGACGGGTTAAAGGGAACTATGTCGACAGCGCATGCACCTAAACTCCGAACAA
Source organism: uncultured archaeon (assembly GCA_963760925.1). Taxonomy (GTDB): domain Archaea; phylum Thermoproteota; class Bathyarchaeia; order Bathyarchaeales; family Bathycorpusculaceae; genus Bathycorpusculum. The sequence goes on from CAVXES010000001.1 coordinate 376,404, forward strand.
TACGCGCTACCTCAACCAGATGCTCCGAGTTCACGCCTGGAATGCATACTGCGTCAACTTTCACAGTCAATCCCGCATCCGCAGCGTTACGCAAACCCTCAAGCTGGTTAATGCTCAGCACCTCGAAGGCTTCTTCTCCATGCAACGTTTTACCGTTCAAACGGATAAAAGAGCAAATCTTGGCACCCACTTCGGAATCCACAGCGTTAACAGTGACTTTGATGGCCCTTATACCTAAATCTTCAAGTTCAGCAAGCTTTTTGGGCAACAGTAACCCGTTGGTAGCGACGCATGTGGTAAAGTACGGGTACTCTTCACGCATAATTCTGAGCAAATTGAAGGTTTCCTCGGTGGCTAATGAGTCACCTGACCCTGAGACTTCGACGACGCGCAATCGCGGGTCGTTTTTGACGACTAACCTTAATCTTTCCATGGCCTCTTGGGCAGTTGAAACTCGGATGGAGGGATGATTTGTTAAATCGCAATAGTTGTAGCCGACGTTGCTGGTGGATGCCACAACCAAATTCAGCCTACTAAATTTTGAGTGCCCAACCTTGAGGCTCGGGTGCTCGTTGAGCATGCTGGCGCAAGTCTTTTTTTGCGCTTCGGCTTTTACGTAGCTAAGCAGGGGGATGCTTTTTTCTACGGTTTCGTCTTGACGTATTGCAATTTGTTCCATATTTGTTTACTCCTTGAAGTACGGATAGGAAATATCTTTTAAAAGTATAGTTGAGAATTTTTCACAACCGCGCATAAAAAAGCATAACAACCATACAAAATAACAGTGCATCGGCAGTAAAACAAGCAATCCACCAAATCATAAACACATCATTGAACATATGTAAACAAGCAAAATACAGAAAAGACCCCGCCGCTCACAATACCATAGAGGCAAAAACTTTGGCAGCCCAAATCACGTGGAACCTAACCAAACTTTACCAAAACATGGATGACCCAAAAATCGAGGAGACCATCACACAGTCCGCCCAAGAAGCAAACAAATTCGAACAAAAATACAGGGGAAAAATCGCTGGGTTAACCCCCGAAGGTCTCTTACAGTGCCTAAGAGATATAGAAGCCTTCAACCAGAAAACAGGAGACTTGGGACTCTACGCAAGCCTCACCTTCTCAGCTGACATGACCAATCCACAGACGCAGGCACTGCATGACCGAGTTGAAAAGATGGATGCCCTAATCGGCAAGCAACTAGCGTTTTACTCTCTTGAACTGGGCAAATTAATCAAGTCCAAGCCCCAAATCATCGACGAACCAGCCTTAGCTTGTTACCGTCATTTGCTCCAGCGTATTCAACGTCGAGTCGAGCATCAACTCAGCGAAGTTGAGGAGCAACTTATCATTGAGAAGGATCAGTTCGGAGTTAACGCTTGGGAAGAGTTACAAAGTAAATGGCTCAACACCCGCCTCTTTGAAGTAATCGTGAAGGGTGAAAAAAAAACCCTCAGCTACGGTGAAGCAAACGGGCTTTTATCTCACTCTGACCGCGCGACAAGGGAATCGGCTAACCGCTCAATCTATGATCTCCTCGGCAAGGACGGAGAAGTGTTCTCAGCGGCGCTGCGTAGCATATGCAACGACTGGGTCAATGTTTCTAAACGCAGAAAATACAACTCACCTATGGAGCCCAGCCTGCTAACCAACGACACCCAACAAACCATCATCGACAGCCTCCTTAAAACTGTCGAAGAAGGCTCAGCGTCCTATCGGCGATACTTAAAATTGAAGGCACAGTTGATGGGATTGCCTAAACTCGGCAACCACGACATTGTGGCGCCATTGCCCAACATGCCAGAACAGAAATTCACGTACGAGCAAGCCCAAACAATCATAACCGAAGCTTACAGCCGCTTCAGCCCCCAATACGCTGAAGCAGTCAAAGAAATGTTCAGCAAAAATCACATTGATGCAACGCCACGGTTTGGCAAACGCAACGGAGCGTTCTGCGCAAGCCACTACAAAGGCAAATCCGCCTATATCTTGCAGAGCTTCAACGGTACCCTCAGCGACGTTTTCACTTTGGCGCACGAGTTGGGGCACGCCACGCATGACTGGTACATGTCCCGCAACCAGACTTTGCTAAACACCAGTGTTCCCTCTGCTGTTGCGGAAACGGCATCAATTTTCGGCGAGCTCCTCTTGACAGATTTGATGTTAAGCAGGGCGAAGTCGGATTCTGAACGCAAAGCACTCCTCTGCTTGGTACTGGACGAGGCGGGCATGACGGCGTTCCAAGTTACTTCGCGAGTATGGTTTGAACAAGCCCTATACGCCGCAATCGAGAAAGGCCAATACCTAAACTACCAAAGCATCTGCAACCAATGGACAGCCGCCCGAAATCGCATCTACGGCGACGCAGTTGAGTGGTTCCCCGAAATGGAGGCAGAGTGGACCATGAAACCTCACTACTATATGGCTAACTACCGCTTCTACAATTACCCTTACGTGTATGCCCAAATGTTTGTGTACTCACTCTTTGAACGCTACATAGAAGAGGGCAAAGGGTTTGTGCCGAAGTTGGTTGCATTGTTGTCAGCGGGCAGCAGCAAGTCGCCTCTGGAGTTGGCAGCTGATGTTGGTTTGGATTTGGCTGCACCGGACTTCTGGGGGGGCGGCATAAAAGTATTCGAGAGATTCATCTCGGACTTAGAAAAAACCATGTAAGCCATTTTTCTTTTTTTAGCATTGTTTTTCATATTGTAACCTGATGTAGATCAATATGTCTTGAAGGGAACTTGCTTGAACAGGAAGTGGGTAAATAACATCTGTTTTAGTTTCTACAAGTTTTAGTAGGTGTCTTTCGAGGTGTTTAGCGCCGACTCCGAAGATAGTATGCAGAACATTCACAAAAGCATTGATGTTGTTGGGAATTTGGTTTTTGCTGATTCCAAAGTCGTTGCTCAAAACAAAGTATATCAAGTGTTTGGCTGAGCCGCCTATGGCTAAGAGAACTTCGTCGATGGAATCAATAACGATATCGTTAAACGCCATTTGCTTTTCCATCGAAGCCTACACATCCACCATCTTTACCTGGAACGCCACGGGATTCAAGTTGCAGCTTACTGAAAAGAGCAGTAAACGTGGCAATTATTCCCCCGTAATTGGTCCAGACAGCAACTCTTTTCTTTTTTTTCCTGTGCCCTAAACCATCGGAGTCAGCTTCAGTGAAGGCTGCGAGCACCTCTTTTTGGTCGAAAATCATTAATGTAGGCAAATTTTGGGTTTGGATTATTTGTATGTCGCTTTTTGATTTGAGTTTTCCAGCTAAGTAAGCGCTTTTTTCGGATATTCCAGTCAGCAGATTTACTCGAAGGTTTTCGTGCTGCTGTAAAGAGTCGAAAAAGCCGCCGTAGTACAACTCAAAAAGGTACTCGTCAGAAACAAACATTTGAAAAGTGTCATTAGTTCGTTCAAGAACCTCGTTGGCTTTCAAAAGAATCTGCTGTTCCCCCACGATTTTTTGAAAAACCCCCTTTTGGATTGCTTGACTTTTTATATGAGGCATAGACTCCCAAAGCTCAACTATGGGGGCTTTCTGGTTCTCAAACAACTGCAGCCTTTTTCTTTGTTCTTCAATAAGCAAATCCACTGTTTCATCCAGTGAATGCGCCGAGAACTTTATGGGTTTTTCTAAGATGCCAAAAACTACGCCTTTCTTTTCGAGGTTACGAAGCAGTCGGTAGGTTTCTGTTCGGTGAATACAGATTTCGTTGCAGATATCATTTGCTCTCTTTGGTCCTGCCTCGGCTAGGTAGAGGTAAACTTTGATTTCGTTTTTTAGTAACCCTAAATTTGACAACAATTCCTCAATTTTCAGCGTTGGATGGCTGTGAGCACCGAATGTTATGTTTTGTTCAGAATCAGCTTCTGTTTCGTTTGATTGGGGTCTGGGGTAGACAAGTTGCATCTGCATCACGAGGGTTGGCGATGCATCATTAGTGGGCGGGTTAGGGTACTATAGGTTTATGACCTATCAGTCTTAATCAGTAGGCTTTCGTATTCGAAATAATATTCAAAATTAGAGGATGAACAGAACATTTTTATCGCCAAACATACATGAAAAGGCAATGTTAACCAAAAAACAACCCCTTCTTCCACAAACAACCATACAGCCTTCGTTGAACTTGGCTGCTACATACCAATTATCAAATAAAACAAACCCATAAAAAACAACAAAGAACACCAAGGCGAAAAAGATGAAATCAAAACGCAGCGACGAACCAGTGACGAGAACAATCAAAACCTTTTCAGACATCCTCATCTTAAAATACATAAAACATAACCCAAAAAGCAGCGGCTACGAAATTCTAAAGCACCTACACGAAAAATACAACATCTTTTTTAGCCCAGGGACACTGTACCATGAAATCTATTTTCTCGAAAGAAATGGAGAAATAAAAAGTGACGGCGACGAAAGCGGAAGAGCATACAGTTTAACTGCTGAGGGAGAAAAAAATTTATCAGAAATGATCAGAAAGAGCAACGAAATCCAAAGTTTAATTGCAAATATTTTTTCAGATTAACAACAAAAAAAGAAGGCTTCTCGAGAGCGATTTCTATCAATATATTATGATTGGGCTTTAGCAGCCACATAGCTTTACGAAATTTCACAGGGACGTTAGGTTGCTTTTTCTTGACGTTTTTGAGGTGAAAAATTGGAGTCAAATAAGGAGATCCCGGCACCCGAAAAGACATCCAAAGGCAAGTACAGATGCCGTGAAGATAAACAAGAATTTGATACACAAGAAGATTACGAGTGACACTGTAGAGAGAAACATTCAACCGAAATGTAAAAAATTAGAAACGGGGCGGAAAAAATACCCTGTTACTGTTTCTCTTCTTTTTCACTCTTTTCTTGGAAGAGCTTTTTGATCGCACTTATTCTGGCTTTCTGAGCCAAAGTGTCGCTTGTGACAACGGTTAGTGCTTCTTCGGGGCACCACTTGACACATTGTGGACCTTCAGGGTTGTCTTTGCAGAGGTCGCAAACGTAGACCACTTTGGTTTCGGGGTGTAGCATCATAGCGCCGTAGTCGCATGCTTCGATACACCAGCCGCAGCCGTTACATTTGTCTTTGTCCAAGACGATGTTACCTGTGTCTTCTGACTGAGAAAGCGCATTGCGTGGGCATGCTGCGACACACGCAGGGTCCTCGCAGAGTCGGCAGGTGACGGCCATATTGGCAAGCTGGTTAACGCGAACCAGTCGGATACGAGATTTAAGCGGGTTAAAAGCTTTTTCTTTGTTCATTGAACAAGCGTATTCGCAGATTTGGCAACCGACGCATTTTTCAGGGTCAGCAGATATGAATTTTCTTTGATGAATCTTTACCATGCTATTACGCCTCTTTCTCCACTATATTTTTGAACTCTCCTAACCCTAACGCTTCAAGTTTCTTCACAGGAGGAGTTCCTTCAACTGTCCAGCCTCGAGCGTGGTAATAATCGTCAAGCATCAAATCAAGCTCGTCTTGGGTAACTACTGCGCCTTTTGTTGGTCCGTCGTCTGGGATGGGTTGATTCATGACTTTCCAAGGCAGGGTATCGTCGTTTCGGGTTAATCCTTCTCTGAGGTTGATGAGTTTAGCAAGGGTCGTTATTCTTTCGCCTGCGGCTCCAAGTTCAGCCGCGGTAACTTCAATGCCTGTAACTGCTGTGTAGAGTTTAGCCATCTCTTCAAGTTCTTTATAGAATGCAGTTCGAGAGTTCTTGCATACAATTAGCGAGTCGATTAATGAGAAGAGGTCTTCGTTATCTTTGACCAGTGGACCTCTGCCTTTTTCTGCTTTTAGGCGGTCAACTTTTCCTTTCAAGTCTAAGGAGTAAACGCCGCTGCGGTTGTGGTCTGCGCCTCGGAATGAAACTGCTGCAGCCAACGCCGCTGTTTTCAGGCATCGGAGGTCGTAGCCTGTGACTTCTAAGCCTTTGATTTGCTGGGCAAGTTGAGCGGAGGTTTTGCCGATTTTCTCTGCCGCAACCTTAACGCCATCTGCGAGTTTTTCGCCGATTCCTTCGCGTTTGCCGATTTTTTCGATTAGCTGGACAACTGCATCGGCGTTGCCAAAGTGGGCGTCGATGCCGCCGAGGTCCTCATGGCTTAAGAGACCTTGTTCGTGGCAATCCATTAAGAACGCGATTGTAACGCCAGTGCTTGTTGCATCCAATCCGTAGTAGTTGCAAAGTTCAGCGGCCTTGATTATTGTATCAGGTTTGTCTACGCCGACGTTTGGTCCAAATGCCCATAAGTTGTCGTATTCGATGCGTGCCATTGCACCCTTGTAGGGACCTTCCCTGATTACGGCTTCGTGTTCGCACCTCATTGCGCATGAGTTGCAGGCAATGATTTTTGCCACGAAACGCTCGTTTATTTCTTCCGCACTGATTTTTGCGGCATCCTCGAAGTGGGAGGTTGCGTAGTTGCGGGTTGGCATACATGAGAGGTCGTTGTTAATATCAAGGTTTTCTACCGTGCCGAGTGTACGGTACTTCTGTGCGGCCGGACCTTTCATTCGTTCATGGAATTCTTTAACCATATCCATGAATACGTCGGGTTTAGCGACTACTATGTCGCGTGTGCCTCGAACAGCTATGGCTTTAAGGTTCTTGCTACCCATAACAGCGCCGAGACCTGTTCTTCCAGCGGCTCGTGTTTTATCGTTAATAATACATGCGATTTTGGATTGTTTTTCGCCTGCTAAACCGATTGAGGCTACTCTGACGTAGTAGTCACCGATTTCGTCTTTGATGGCGTCTTCGGTTTCCCAAGGAGATTTGCCCCAAATGTTTGCTGCATCAAGGAGCTGGATGGAGTTATCATCTATCCAGAGGTATACCGGTTTTTCTGCTTTACCGGTTAGTACGATTGCATCGTATCCAGCACGTTTTAGTTCTGCACCAAATGTTCCATGGCTGACTGCTTCGCCAACTCCGCCTGTTTCCGGCGATTTTGATATGAAGGCGTGACCGTTTCCGCCTGTCGGAAACATTGTGCCTGAAACTGGACCTAACGCTAGAACAAGCGGGTTTTCTTGGGTAAGCGGTTCTACGCCTGCTTTTGAGTTGGATAGGTAAAGTTTCATTCCTAAGCCGATTCCGCCGATGTATTTCTTTGCGGTTTCTTCGGTCAGTTTCTCTGTGCGGGTTTTACCCGTGGATAAATCGACGTACAATATTGTTCCTGCGTAACCGAGCAACCTTGTCCCTCCGAGAGATAGGATTACTAAATTCCGTTGAAAAGTATATTAATCTAATGGGTTAACCGAATGGAATTTTATGGAAATTACATACCTTAGCAGAACACATTAACTTGGTACTCGCTGAGAGGATTATAATCATAGAAATATTTTTCTCATTTGCAAAAAAAATTAAAAGAGTATCCCGGCTGTAGCCGAGGATTCTTTACTTTTCCTCATCCTCATGCGTCTGGAAGAGCTTCTTGATAGCGTTAAGCCGAGCCTTCTGAGCCAACACGTCACTTGTCACAACAGTCAACGCTTCTTCAGGACACCACTTGACACATTGTGGACCATCAGGCCTAAACTGGCAGAGATCACACAAGTAAACAGTCTTAGTTTCCGGATGCATCATTATAGCGCCATAGCTACATGCTTCGATACACCAGCCGCAGCCGTTGCATTGGTCCTTGTCGATTATGATGTTGCCTGTTTCAAGCGACTGGGAAAGTGCATCTCTTGGGCATGCTGCAACACATGCAGGTTCTTGGCATTTTCTGCATGTGAGAGCGATGTTTTTGGTTTGTTTGGACCGGACGACGCGGATACGGGATTTGACTGCGCTGAAGGCTTTTTCGTGAGTATAGGAACAGGCGTATTCGCAGGTTTGGCAGCCGACGCATTTGTCTGAGTCAACAGAGATAAATCGTCTATTGTGAAGAGACACCATTCTTGTCAGTTCTCCTTTCCGATTGTTTCTAAGCCTAATTCTTTAAGCTTGGCTTTTGTGGGAACTCCTTTGTTATCCCAGCCGCGGGCTTCGTAGTAACCGTCAAGCATCAGGTCAAGTTCTTCTTGGGTTACAACGGATCCTTTGGCGGGGCCGTCGTCAGTGACTGGTTGATGCATGATTTTCCATGGAAGAGTGTCGTCTTTTCGGGTAAAGCCTTCGCGGAGGTTGATTAGCTTAGCGACCGTTTCGATTCTTTCGCCTGCTTGACGCATATCTTCCGCAGTAACATCGAAACCAGTTACTGCAGTATAGAGTTTCGCGATATCAGCGAATTCCTCATCGAAGGTACCTTTGGCGTTCTTGCAGACAATAAGGGAGTCCAACACGTTACAGATGTTTTCGTGATCTCTAACGAGTTTGCCTCTACCTTTCTCAGCTTTTAAGCGGTCAACTGCGCCCTTAATATCAAGGGAGTAAACGCCGCTTCTGCTGTGATCAGCACCTCGGAAAGAGACAGCTGGGCCAAAGCAGTGGTTTTAAGGCAACGTAAATCGTAGCCTGTTAGCTCTAAGCCTTTAATGTGCATGGCAAGTTCAGTGGAGTTCTTGCCGATTTTCTCTGCTGCAACCTTAACACCGTCAGCAAGTTTCTCACCTATGCCTTCACGTTTGGCAATTTTCTGCACTAAACTGAAAATAGCGTTTTGGTTGCCGAAGTGGGGGTCAATATCTCCAAGTTCCTCATGACTCAACAAGCCTTTTTCATGGCAATCCATCAAAAACGCAATTGCTGAACCAGTGCTTGTTGCGTCCAATCCGTAGGAGCTACAGAGTGCGCAGGCTTTCACAATATAGTTTATGTTGTCGACACCACAGTTGGGACCAAACGCCCAGAGGTTATCGAATTCTATGCGGGTCATGGTGCCTTTGAAGGTACCTTCTTTTAGTATGGCTTGGTGTTCACAACGCATTGCACATGAGTTGCACCCGATGATTTTTTGGATAAAATGCTCATTTATGATTTCAGCGCTGATTTTACCCGCGTTTAGGAAGTGGGATTCGTTAAAGTTGTTTGTTGGCAGACAGGTTATTTGATTATTAATGGTGAGGTTCTGCATTGTGCCTAGTGTGCGGTGTTTCTGTGCGGCGGGGCCCTTCATGCGTTCATGGAAATCCTCAATCATGTCGAAAAAGACTTCGGGGTTTGCAACGGCTACGTCGTAGGTGCCGCGGACAGCTATGGCTTTTAGGTTCTTGCTACTTAAAAAATAATAATTCTGTATTGATTAAAACCAAAAATATCTTAGCGGAATTAAATTCAAAATTAAATGGAGTGAATATTAAGTTAATTCTCCTGCCAATAATTCAACATAAAGCCAGAGAAAAAAAATTCAGCAAATTAGTTTTGAAAGGTATAACGATTTAAAATCATTTTGTGAGAACAATTCAATTCAATATCTGGATCCTTTCCCAAATTTAAAAAAGCGTTAACCGGTATAAAAAGTTTTTGGATAAATAAAGACCCTCATTGGAACAAACAAGCAAATGAAGTAGCTGCTAAAGTTTTATTTCAAAATCTTACAAAAGAAAAATAAAAAAGCCGGATAATTCCGGCCCACATAAATAGATAATTTAAAATCTTAAATCGGATTACGACTTCTTAGCATATTTTCTCTTGAACTTCTCGACTCTACCTGCAGTATCAAGTAATTTTTGTTTACCTGTAAAAAACGGGTGAGAAGCACTTGAGATTTCAAGCTTAACTAATGGGTATGTATTACCATCTTCCCATTTAATTGTATCTTCAGTTTGAATTGTGGATTTTGTCAAAATTGTAAAATCAGCAGAAGAATCCTGAAAAACAACGGGACGATAATTTGGATGAATTCCTTTTTTCATTTAATTAACACCTAAATATTAATCTTTCTTAAAAAATGTAGCGACAAATATAGCCAAGTAATGGATTACCCATCCAGTTGCTTTGCCGCAGCCGACAGGGATGCATCACCGAGTGCGAGTCCGACGACCACGCCAAAACCTGGGGCCCAATGCGTGCCACCTCGTTGCCGAATCCAAACAGCGGCATCGACGCCGTCATGCTCCAGGACAACCGTGCCCTGCTCGTATATAATCATACCCGTCACGGTCAATCCCCACTCAACGTGGCCGTTTCAATCGACGGTAAAACCTGGCAGGCTGCCCTCATCCTCGAAGACCAGCCTGGCGAATATTCCTACCCCGCTGTCATCCAAACCCGCGACGGCCTCGTCCACGTCACCTACACTTGGAAGCGCCAGCGGATCAAACACGTCGTCCTCGATCCCGCCCGCTTCCATCTCCATCCCTTACCCCCGTAGCAGACGGCGTCAGCCGGCTCTGACTTAAAACCCGCCGTCCTCCCCAGCCCGCCCGGGGAAACAGTTTGGTGTCCCGGCTTTAGCCGGTCTTCTCCCGCTCACCCCCAGCCCGCCCGGGAAAAAATGATCGAGCGCATGCTCGATGCTACAACCCCTTACCCCGTAGCAGACGCCGTCAGCCGGCTCTGACTTAAAACCCGCCGTCCTCCCCAGCCCGCCCGGGGAAACAGTTTGGTGTCCCGGCTTTAGCCGGTCTTCTCCCGCTCACCCCCAGCCCGCCCGGGAAAAAATGATCGAGCGCATGCTCGATGCTACAACCCCTTACCCCCGTAGCAGACGGCGTCAGCCGGCTCTGACTTAAAACCCGCCGTCCTCCCCAGCCCGCCCGGGGAAACATTTGGTGTCCCGGCTTTAGCCGGTCTTCTCCCGCTCACCCCCAGCCCGCCCGGGAAAAAATGATCGAGCTGACACTCGATGCTACAGCCGACTCTGATTATTTTGACTGCGATTATTTTACAAATCCGTGACAATTACCCTGATTTGATCGATTAAACTGTGCTAAAAAGTCGATGTCTCAATGGATGAATAGGTCACGTTTCCCGCGCCAGCCGGCCTTTTTTTGGCAGGGCATCCTGATCCTGCTGCCGGTGGCGGCGCTCGTCATCGTCGGCATCGCCTTCCTCATCCGCGATCAATCCCTGGTCGAACAGGAGGCGCGCCAGCGCGCACGCGAGTTCGCCCATCCACTCACCGACCATCTCGGCCGCCGCGTTGCCGTGGCCCTTGCCAATTTCGAACTTCGGAAGGGCTTTTCAAGCCAAGCCGATTTCGACGCAACCGGTCGCTTGATCGCGCCCCTGGATTATTCGGACAACCCGGTTCCGCCCGGTTGGTGCCGCCAATTGACACCCGAACAAGCGCGCGCCTGGGACACAGCCCGCCAGGCCGACCTCGACCAGGCCTCGCCCGACGTCATCACCCGCGACTATCAACGTTTCCTCGAGCTCAATCCCGCTCCTGAGGCGCGCGCCAATGCCCAAGTCGCTCTGCTCCGTCATCAGATGCCATTGGCCACGGCTTTCACGCCACTAAGTCCGTCAGAACTCAATTCAACTGCCCAAGCCATTCAGCAGTTCCTGGAGAAAGTCCGAAGTCAATGCTGGATGACCGGCTCACATGGATCCTCCGCCCGATCCTATCCGAAAGCGGATTACCCCTCGCCAACCTGGTCTTGGCCCAAACGCTGCACTGGGTCAAGGACGCCGTTTCAGCCACAAACCACGCACCGGAGAACGGGGTCCAAGCCGGCAACAGCAACCTCGTATCACGCCTGCTAAACCCGTTCCTCGACGAACTCGCTTACCAGGCCCAGGCCGCCCCCAGCATTCTTATTCACCGGTTATTCACCCAGGTCGAGCGCCTCGCCCGACACCCATCACCGGCCGTCCAGGATGCCTTGGTCTCTCTCCGCGAACGTTGGGATGCCGATGAACAGCTCCGGCAATTGGCGCATCAGTTCAAAGTGTCGGTCCCCCTCACGCCTTCTCTCACGACCAATCTGTGGCTGAACTCGCTCCTAGGCCGATGGCTCGTCCTCGTAAATCCAGCCCGGCAATCCGCCCTTAAATCAGTGACAGGCGAAACCCTGACAAACACAAACACGGTGACTGTTGCGCGTTTCTATCCAAAGCCATTCATCGAGCGCGCCTTTCGGGACGCGCTCAGCAACGCCACAGTCAATCTCCCGCCCTACTTCGTCCTGGGCATTGAGTTGGAAGGCGAATCCATCCCATTGACCGACAATCAGCCGGCCGCACCGGGCGCGAAGGTCCAGCCATCGATCCTGGCCCAATCAACCGGCAGCCTCGCACAAACGCTCACCCCAACCAGGAGCGAATCCGGCCCTGGCGGATTGGAACCGCGCTCCCCGGAGCCTGCAAGGACCGCCCTCGATCTTGAGACCGTCCCGGGCCAGGCTGCTTTTACCGTGCGCGTCCTCTTGGCCAATCCGGCCTTGCTCTATGCGCACCACCGCGAACGCACCCTTTGGATTGCGTTGTTTTTGGTTGCGGCAACCGCTGTGGCAAGCCTGGGCTTATTCACCGCCTGGCGCGCCTTCCGGCGCCTGCTCCGTCTCAACCAGATGAAGAGCAATTTCGTGTCGAGCGTCTCACACGAACTCCGCGCCCCCATCGCATCGATGCGTCTGATGCCCAAGAGTTTCTCGAGTCGGCAAGGGCACGGACAGGAAGAGAAGCGGCTTGAGTATTATAAATTCATCGTCCAGGAATGCCGACGGCTGGGCGCGCTCATTGAAAACGTCCTCGATTTCTCGCGCATCGAGGAAGGCCGGAAACAATACGAATTCGAACCCACCGACCTGTCCGCACTCGCGCATCAAACTGTTCAGCTCATGGAACCGGCCGCGCTCAATCACCAGGTCCGACTCAAGCTCGTCCTTGGCGAACCCCTCCCTGGATGCGCGAACTTCGAAACCATGGCCGACGGACGGTCGATTCGGCAGGCCCTGATCAATCTCATCGACAATGCCATCAAATTCTCACCTCCAGGCGAGACCGTCACCATCGGCCTGGAAACCGCCGACCCCATTAAATCTCAAATTTCAAATTTGAAATCTCAAATCTCAAATCTCAATCCCAAATCCCAATTTCCCTGTGGGTCGAAGATCGCGGTCCGGGCATTCCCATCGAGGACCACGACCGGGATTTTCGAGCGATTCTACCGGCGCGGCCACGAGCTGCGGCGCGAGACCCAGGGAGTGGGGATCGGGCTCAGCATCGTCAGGCACGTCGTCGAGGCCCACGACGGCTCG
>CAVXES010000002.1:0-398945 GCA_963760925.1 uncultured archaeon
TTCCTCTGCAGATTACTACTTTGCAGCCAATAGAGTGGGTGGTAGTTGCCGGCGTTGCGTTTGCAGCTACGTTTTTGGATGGAACTCAAGAAGCTCTTAACGGGTAAAATTTAGCCTTAGGATTGCCAATTTTCTTTGAGTAAACTATAATGAGTAGGCTGTGTTGGGCTGCGATAAATCGGTGAAAGCTAGGCAAATTGAAAAATTCTCAGAACCACCGAGATTCAATTTCAGTCAAGACTTCATTCGGACATTGGCAATTTTTTTAGTAACTCTCGTTCACACAACAGCCTTTCCCTATAATATACCTGATGAAATCACCCCGACAGTTACCTTCAATTGGTTCTCCGTTTATGCATATGGCGCAGTAGCCAATGTAGCTGTACCGCTATTTGTAATGTTGAGGGGTGTTTTGCCCCTAGACCTGCAAAAGCCGATCACCCATGAGTTTCTAAAACGTTCTCCGTATTGGTTTGCCTATGGCTTTTTGGTTGGCGATTTATTTTGGATAATGGAGCTTTGTGTCGGGTCAGCCCTTAACGGTTGATACTGTTTTGTAGGTTGTTTTCAGTTCATATCCTCATCTGTGGTACCCTTACTTGCTGGACGGAATATTGCCTTGCGACGCTTTTTTGCGAGCTGTTAAGCATCTTGAACGTAATAAATTACAGACACACTGGTTTATCCACTCAAAAAGATTCCAGTCATAAAAAACTTGATCGGCTAAAACAGGTTTTTGTATGATTGAGCTTTTTAACTAAAACAACATATTGAGTTGGTGCATGGAGAGGGACAGTTATGCCGATTAAGTATTATGAAGCTCCCGAAATCAAGAAGCAGGTTGACCAGTTAGCGCAGGAATGCGAGTTCTATCATGTGGTACCACAGTTTGTTTTCTGCGTCCGATCCAGAGGTAGTAAAGCCCGACGAACCATCGCCCGCATTCACGGTTTAGGCAAAATCTGGCAAGGGGTATTGAATTTGCCGCCTTCCTACACCATCGAAGTCATATCGGAAATTTACGATAAAATGTCGCCTGACGACAGAGAAAAAGTACTCATCCATGAGTTGATGCATATTCCCGGCGGCTTCAGCGGCGGCTTCCGGCCCCACAAAGGCTATGTGGAACGCAAAAACGTTGAAGCGGTCTATAGGAAGCTGCAGGCAGATAGAGCGGCACGGCGTCAGAATACACTTTAATAAACAAAAGCCCCCTCGGGTTGTGTGTTTTTCAAGTGCGTTTTTTTGGTTCAGTATAGTTGAACAATAGTAACAAAAAACCATATAAGTCAAGAACGGTAAAGTCAAAAGAAAACTTTGCCGCCACAAGAGGTAAAACAGATTTGAAGCACGTCATGAAAAGTCTAAAACACAACGGCATCTACGTTCCCCCATACGACCTCAAAGGTTTCAGCATAAAAATTGGGGACCAAAAACTCAAGCTTACAGAGAAAAGCGAGCCCATGGCAGTTGCTTGGACCCGCAGAGTCCTCTCCACCACTATAGCAGCGCCAGACAAAGTTTTTGCTAAAAACTTTATGCGTGAATTCCTTGATCAACTCAAAGAGGAAAATTCTCAAGCAACGTTTCTCGACGGGTTCGCACAGCGGTACCTTGAAGCCATAGACAAGTCGCCCACAGCACCAGATGGCGGCGCAGCCTTGGGCAACGATATTGACTTCAGCGAAATCAAAGCGTACATCCTTGACGAGAAAGACAAAAAAGAAGCCCTCACAAAAGAGGAGAAGAAGAAGCAGGCGGAAGAGCGCAAAGTCAAACGTCAAGAAATGAGGGATTTCTACGGTTACGCAACAGTTGACGAACAACGCCTCGAGGTTGCTAACTGGACTTCGGAGCCAAGCTGCCTCTTCGCGGGGCGAGGCGACCACCCTCAAAGAGGCAAATGGAAAGAAGGTCCAAGTAAAAAGGATATAATTCTAAACCTCTCTGCGGAGGACGACCGGAAAAAAGCGAAAGCCGAGGGATGGAAAGACGCAATTTGGGAACCAAGCAAGATGTACGTGGCAAAATGGATTGACAAGCTCACGGGCAAAGTTAAGTACGTCTGGTTCAGCGACACCACGTTTTTGAAGCAGAACCGCGAGAAAGAGAAATTCCAGAAAGCCGAGAACCTCGGTAAACAAATAGGCCAAGTTGAAAAGCATATCACCAAACACCTCTCTGACAAGGATGTCGAGCGGCGTAAGGTAGCAACTGTTGCTTGGCTGATTTTCGAAGTGAACATGAGGGTTGGCGACGAAAAAGACCCCGACGAAGCCGACACAGTAGGGGCCATCACGCTTCGCGACGAGCACATCAGCATCAGCGGCGACGAAGTGACTTTCGATTTTTTGGGCAAAGACAGCGTGCGGTGGGTAAAAAACGTTAAAGCCCCAGCGGCGGTCATCAAAAATTTGGAAGCATTCAAGAAAGACAAATCCAAACAGTACCTCTTCGAAGGCATAGATAGCAAAAAAGTCAGCCGATTCCTATCCGAGAAAGTGCCTAAACTTACCGCCAAAGTCTTTCGTACCTGGAAATGCACCAAAACCCTAAAAGAAGAATTGGACAAAAGCGGCGTAACCAAAACCGACCCCGACTACAAGAAAAACTATGCAGCCAAAATGGCGAACCTCAAAGTTGCCGAAGTAGCTAACCACAAACGTAAGATCCCCCCCACTTTCGAGAAGCGTGTAGAGGATAAAGAAGCTAAACTCAAAGAAATGCAGGCGCAGCTTAAAGCTAAGATGAAAGAAGGCAAAAAGATTGAGTCACTGGAGATCCGTATTGAACGTGCCAAACTCGACTTGGAACTCACCAAGTTAACTAAAGAGTACAACCTCGGCACGTCACTGAAGAGCTACATTGACCCAACGGCGTACGTGAAGTGGGGAAAGAAAGTAAAGTTTGACGTCGAGAAATTCTATCCTAAAACGTTGCGAAGCAAATTTAGTTGGGCGCTTGAGCAGCAGAAAAAGAAATCTGAAGAACCCTGCGACGTTGAGTGTATTGTGCCTTGAACATAAAAGAAACCAAAGAAGGCGCGCTCCTCTCCATTTTTGTTAAACCCAATTCAGCCAAATTCAAAATAGAAGTCGAGACAGACGAAGTTGTCGTTTATGCTACAAAGGAGCCTGAGCGGGGTAAAGTCAACAAGGAAATTCTAAAGGAAGCGGGGAAGCTTTTAGGGTTTAGCGTTGAGATTGTTTCTGGTTTAACTTCTAAGCAAAAGGTATTGCTTCTGAGAGGCGCAACCAAAGCACAGGTTGAAGCCACATTAAGCAAGGCAAAAGTTGATGAGCAAAGCGAAAAATAAAAAGGTCTATGAATAAGTGAAGTGCATTGATAGCCTGCATCTGCTCAATCGTTTTGGCTGCAACTGGTTTTTGCTTTTTTCCTTCGCAGATTATTTCACACCGAACGCTGGAAGCATCGTTTGGACAACTAATATAACATACGCTGTCGGCAACCAAGCGTATGCCCGATGACCAAGTTCTTAGGGACAAAGAGGGCGAAAACGTCTACTGCTACGATTGCAACAACAGGCGCACTTCTATGGAAACGTAACTATCGCGCAGGTAAAGAAGATAAATCGAGACCACCCGATGAATACCCAAAAGAATTATCTGCTTCACCATAGAAACAGTACAAAAACTTGACTTTTAAATCAGAATGCCTGATTTTTAACCAAGCCGTTTACGGAGATAAACTGCTGTTTGCCAGTTACGAAGGCTGCTTTTACGCATTAAACATTAATGAGGCCCAGTCAAGTGGAAGACTCAAGTCGCTGATTTGAGCCTGAACAGCCAAAATTTAACCGGCGGTTTACTGAGCACCTGTTTAACAATTCAGTCCTATTGACCAAAAAACAATAAAAGCTATTGGGCATTAACATAATATGAGAACGGCAAGCCTGCAACATATGAAAAATCCGCGATATACTACTGAACCTATTAACTGGCGAGCCAAAACTAATGTTGCCACTTGAGATGCCCTACGCCACGGTTATAGGTGGAAAGACAAGTATGGCATTGGTGAATAACCGTTTCTTCGTAACTCATGATGCCGACTTAATCTGCCTTGAGGCATCTTCAGGAACCACGTTATGGACAAGAAATGGCACTTCACAATTCGTTGGTCGTCCTCTACCTAGTAGGTAACAAAGTTATCGTCGTTGCGGGTAATCAACTGGTGGCGTAGAGATGACGAAAATCAATAAAATATAAAAGCGAATCAAGATAACGCTAACACGTGACCAACCAATGAAAGCGGACCAGCAAACACAAAACGAAGTAACCCAAGCATTCAAAGGAATGTTTGAAGCATACAAAAAACAAGACCTCAAAGGCTTGCTATCCTTTTGGGCACCCGACTCCGACATATTCATGTTAGGTTCAGGCGTAGACGAAAGATCAGTTGGGGCGGCCCAGTTTACTGAGCACCTTAAGAGAGATTGGGCGCAAGCACAGATTTTAAGCATCAGTGTCAAGGACTTCATGGTTTCTGTTGCAGCATCAGTCGCGTGGTTTTCTGCAGACATCACTTTCTACGGTAAATCAGAAAACGGCGAATTTGAGATGCCTCTGCGGTTAACTGGCGTAATGGAGAAGCGTTATGGACATTGGCTGTGGATACAGATGCACATGTCTGCGGCGAATGTTGCTCAGGAAGCAGGGCAGTCTTGGCCTAAAGCTAGTTAGTTTTAGGAATATTACCGTCGTCGAAATATGCCTTATAAGCAGTTAAGCGCTTTTAGGTTATTGGTAAGAATTGTAGTTCAAGGGGAGAGGGACTGACACCCTTTCACCTTACCCCAAACAATCCTCTAACCCTTCTCCCATGGTTTAATTCTTTAGTTTATAGGGTATTTTGTGGGTATGCATCTGTAAAATTAAAATAAACCGAATTTGCATTGGGGTAAGGACAAATTGAATTAGAGGATTAAACATGAGTGGCAGCTTGAAGAAACCAGAAGCATTCCAAAAACAATGTCAACTCAGCACCCTGACAACGCCACATTCCTGAATGGAATGATGGAGAAGTAATCAATGGCAACACAGAGGTTATGGAAGCTTACTATTCTTACAGCATTTTAGGCTGCCAAGAAGCGATGTGGGATTCAGAAGGCAAAGACACCGACACCCGCGTTGCAAGAAAACTTCTCCAGAAGTACTGGGATTACTTTGCAAGCCACACAATCGGTGAAGACCTATTCTTGACTTACCGAATTCCAAACCCAAAAATCGAGGGCGCCGAAAAGAAAATCATAGTCGAAACCCTGCAGAACATCCCTGTAGCCTACGATGTCGCGTCGATGGTTTACAAACGAGAAGTAGCACCGATATTTGAGGTGATTTTGCCTTTCACAACCGAAGCCAAAGAAATCATAATGCTGTTCAACTATTACAAGAAAGCCATAGTTTCAGCCGAAGACGAACACTCTATGATTCAACAACTGTTAAAGACTGGATGGGAAGCTTCAAACCTAAAGCAATAAAAGTCATTCCATTGGTTGAAGACTTCAACAGTATACTACACGTTGACAACATAGTTACACCTTACATTAAAACCGTTAAACCCAAACATCAAAGAGTTTTCATTGCACGTTCCGACCCCGCTTTAAACTATGGCTTAATATGCTCGGTATTACTCACCAAAATTGCACTCAGCAAACTTAAAGCACTCGAAAAAGCAGAGTACACACAATCCACCCAATCTTAGGTGTAGGCTCCAAACCCTTTAGAGGCCACCTTTCCCCAGACAACATCGACAACTTCCTCCAAGAATACAAGGGACTATCGACAGTAACCATCCAATCTGCTTTCCGCTATGATTACCCACTCGAGCAAGTTAAGGAATGCATCCAAACCCTCAACCAGCGTTTGCCAAACAGCAATCCAGAATTCATTGACTGACAGGAAGAAGCGGTACTGTTAGGCATACTTGCCAAGTTCGGCATGAATATGAACGTCAAATCGAAACCTTAGCCCCACTCATTAATAGCGTAGCAGCATATGTCCCCCAGCGTCGCGCTAGAAAACTCCACATTGGACTTTTCGGCTACAGCCGATGCGTCGCCGGAGTATGCTTGCCAAGAGCAATCTCCTTTGCCACTGCACTATACAGCACTGGATTACCACCTGAATTCATAGGGATAAAAGCACTAAACCAACTCAACGAGCAAGAATGGAAAGCACTAAACAAGCACTACCTCAAAATGAAGCACGATCTAAAAGTAGTGGGCGAATACGTTTCTGTCAGCAACATCAATATGCTTCTTGAAATGAGTCAAACAACAGCAAAGAGTGCTGGCGTGAGCGAAGACAAACTCAAAGACGCTTTCACAAGGGTAATAGAAGACTTAAACGCTGTTGAAGCAAAACTAGGCATAAGATTTGGACCAAAGGGTATCGCTCAGAGGAAACATGAGAACTTTACCAACAACTTTTTGTTCTCATACCTTCAGAAGCAGGACAAAGAAGCTAAAACGGCGTTGACAGAGTCAGCAAAACTCAGAAAATGCTTGGTAAACCAAACCAGCTGCATGCCTACGGATTAAACCCAAAATGGGCAATGCAATCAACTTATTTTTCTTTATTTTAAGATAGAAGAGACCCATTAAAAAGCAACTAAAAGTTTTATCCTTGCATCTTGAAACTCAGAATCGCTGCGATGCCACCGAAAGCGTTCTTGAGCATTTGCCCCTCTTCAGTTTCGCTTGAGATCACTTCAACTTCAGTGTTGGAAAGTGGCTAAGTCTGCGATGTCGTCCACAACATCTTTTTTGTCCACTATAGTCATGGAGGGCGCTTGGCAACCTTTACATGGTTTGCCAATTAAGCCTTCTCAAAGGCATCTAAATCTTTGCCTTTGACAGTGTGTTCTTCTTGGTGGCCGCATGCGCTGCATTTGACGGTAACTCTAATCAATTTCGAGATCCTCGGACAGCAAAACCAACCGAACTGCGCCGGAGTTCATTAATCGCCTGACTTCTGCTTCTCCATAAGTAATTAGTCCGCTATCGTGACCAACCTCATAAAGGAATTTCTGCATGATTTCTTTTTCTTCGATGTAGCGGACTTTCTTCATGATTTCAGGTGCTTTCTCCACCACTTCTTTCACGCCTTGCTCCTCTACGTACGCTGTGTCAACGACGTCGAGGATTTTGCCCTGTAATTGGTAGTTGAGATAGTTGCCTTTTTGGAAGTCATACTTTGTTGGTCCTGGACCACCCAGAATGATGCCTTTAAGGTTCTCCAGAGGCATGAAAACGTCATTTGCATGGCCGGCAACCCGTTGGTAGTATTCATTTAGCTGCATATCTCTAAGACGTTCATAACGTCTTGAAGATTGCCCACCAGCACGGGTTTTACCTGCGACTCCGCTGTGCATTTGCATAACAATGTTTAGATGTTTACCCTGCAACGTTGCGATGGTTGCGTTGTTAGCGTCTACCAGCAAAATTCCGTATGCTTCTTTTTCGCGCAGCATCTCTTGGAGGTGCTCGGTGTGGAAGCGGTTGTCGCATCGATAAAGGAAAATCTTGATTGGTTCCGGTGGAACGATGACGTAGGATTCCATGCGTTCAGTTCCGGGTCCTCCGCCTTCCTGTGGCAGAGCGCCTGTGAAGACAACGATGCCTTTTTCGCCAGGGTCTTTGAAGAGTTTGAGTTTTTGTTGGGCTTTAGTGATGGCGTCAAGTACGTTTTTGCGGGTGACGTTGGATTTGATGTTGCTTGCTGTGCCGTATTCGTTTCTGAGCAGGTTGAGTGCGTCGCTGATTTGTTTGTCTGGGGGCACGTAGATGGTGATGAGTTCGGTGTGGCTGCCTTCTTTAGTAGCTAACGAGTTGATTGTTTTTCTTAGCCTGAACAGTTCAAGGGAACTCTTTTTGGAGGTACTCAAAGTTTTTTTCACTGAAACCGATTTTCAAGTTATTACTATCGCAGAGTGGAAGAAAATAAAAGTTCCGACTTAAAAATTGGGGGGTCAAACTTTTGCTGCCTTGGGCGCTTTCTCCGCTGGCGGTTCAACTATACCAAGAGCTTCTTTCAGATACGCTTTGAATGGACCTAGTTTGCCGCCGTAGTTACCCGCGGATATTTTGAGGATACCGGGGCAGTTGATGGATGCTTGCACACCGACAGTCATGGCTTTCTTAACCGCGTCTAGTGTTAAGCCGTTAATGACTATTTCCAGTACGCTTTCACATCCTTCTGGAACAACGGTGTCAGGTACGATTGTTCGTAGTGTTGGGCAATAGGTGTGGTTTGTTGAAGCTTTAAGTTTGTATTTGAGTGAGCCTGCTTTGCTTCCTGAACGGCATAGTCCACCTGGGAAAGGCATGATTACATCGGGGACCTGGGCGCGGATGGCGTCTGCGGCTGCTTCTGCAGCAACGAGACATTCTGCGTCAGATTTGGCAAATATCATAAAGTTGCCACCTGCAACTGCTTCCATGGCACCGAATCCATCTTCAACGATGAAGTTCCCTTCCATAACTGGAATTTTCCAGCATTTGCGACCGCCGACCATGGTTTTCTTTTGGAATCCATCTCCGAAGTAGCGGAGGCTGCTTCCAATTAGTAGGACACGTTTACCAAGCAGCCCATTGAAAGCGGCGGTGGTCGGGCAAGTCATTGTACATTGTCCGATTCTGCCCATAAGTTGGTGTTTGAGTTCGAAGCGGTCTTTATTGTAGATTTGAATGAGTATGCCCGGTCTTTTATCGGGTGTTTGGTCCGCTGGTACAGTGCGCTCAATTGATGCCTCTGCGGATGCTGCGATGACGCTTGTGGCGTATCCAGTTGTTATCGAAGCTGCGATTTCGGCCCATTTTTCGTTAGCAGCCGTGATAAGTACTCTGCCAGCCCAAAGCGGAAACATCTCCGCGAAAGTATCGTGAACCTTCACAATGCCGAATTGTGTTTTAACATCGTACATTTGTGTTTTTTCATCATAACCTACGATTTCAAGCGCACTATTTTTTGCCGACATTGGTGAGACCTTGCCAGTTCTGTTATCTTTTGTATAATTTAAGAGTTTTCATGTTTTTATTGGTTTCAACTTGACCAAATAAGCCACTGTAAACCTGATGTTTGGGTGCAGAAAAACGGAGATAGCCCTGACATTTTAGGGTTTAGCTGTTGCTTCGGGTTTTATAACTAAAGTGGCTTTGTCGGTTGTCGCGAGCTCGTATTTATTGGAGTAGGTAATGCATTTTTTGGGGCAAGTTTCGGCGCATTGATAACAGAAAACGCATTTGGATAGGTTGACTTGTGGGCGACGTTTCTTTTCGTCTACTTTAACCATTTCGATGGCTCTTGCAGGGCAGTCTCGAGCGCAAAGTCCGCAACCGATGCAGGCGTCGTAGTCGAAGATGGGTTCTCCTCGATACTTCTCGGGCAAATCTGGCTTCTGTGAGGGGTACTTTCCCGTCACAGGCTTAGAAAAAGTTGACTTCACGGCGCGTTTAAACATTCTAGGTAAACGAGGCTTCCTAACCATACAAAGCAACCTGCATACCAAAATAACAAACCCGAACAATTTTTACATTACCCTCACAATGGAGCATAAATGGTTTTTTCTCTTTGTGTGGGTGTGGTGTTTCTAGATTCTGCGCAAATCTGCAAGTGGGGACAGCTGCTTTTTGTGTTTGCAACATTTTTTAGCATCTATTTAGTCATGGATACACTTTTTTATTCCACATCCATGTTAAAATGAATAGTTGAGTTTAAGGCACCATACCAAAGACCCACCTTTATTAAACAAAATAAACCCAACAAAGTCGGGCACCAACATAGCCCACCGAAAAACAGTTACCCCTCACAATCCAAAACAAAGCAACAGCCAACAACAAATTTCACAAACAAAACATACAAAACAAAACGGTGACCTATCGCGATTAACTCCTGCTGCCTTCGCTGGGAGTTTTAGACGCAGCCAACTGCTTTCTAATAACAAAATACAGTGCAACAAAAAGAACCGCCGCCATTACCGCTGAAGACCCAGCAACCACAAACCAGGCTTGCCACGCAGGCAAAAACGTCTCCAAATACCGCAAGGATCCAATAAGGAAAAACAGCGAAGCTGCTCCCGCCATCGAAATCCCCACCGACATAAGCACAGCACCGGCAATACTAAAAATGAGAATCCGCTTCAGGCGGCCTTTTAGGGCTGCTTCTTGTTTTTGAGCGTACTCTTTGAGAATTTCTCTTAACTCGTTTAGGAAATGAGTAATCAATTCCCTGATTGTAAAATTTTGAGTCAAATGTAGAAACCGCACTTAAAGGGAGGTTGATCTTCAAAGTTGTTAGCGACAGTTTCTATTTTAAGCTGTGTGATTGCTTAGAGGCAGCTACATCTTACTTTTGTTGCTCTGCCCTTTGCGTAAAGAAACAGCGGCAAGCTCCACCCTAACCGACAATCTCACTACAAGGCAACTCCAAAACAAAATTGATGACCTGCTTGTTATTTATATACCAGTTACAATTGCAAAAATGAATGTTCTAAATCGGTCATTAACCTTCTTTCGTAGTTTTCTTTTTTTGACTTACTTTATGTTTTTCTAGTTAGTTATAGTAACAAACGTACTATAGCTATAGTATTAAAAATCAGAGGATTAGGTTTAAATCTTTAGACTTTGCAATGCAACTATTTATGAAGTTAATTGCTGTTTTGGGGGGGTTGGCGGCTGCTGTTGTGTTTTTCTTCGCCGTTATCTTTGCGATGGCTTCCTCATATGTTGGACTCACTGCACAGGTTGCACAGGGTAGAGCCATCACGAGTGGCATCCTGTTCTTGGTCGGCATCGTAATCGTAGCGGCTGTTTACTACGTTACCCGTAAGCCCAAAACCGTCGTCCAGCGTTTAGAGCTTTCGGGTGTGATGAAGGCGGCTCAGATTAAGTGCCCCAACTGTGGTGGGTCAATTAGCTCCGACCAAATTCAAATAAGCGCTGGAGTTCCATATGTTAAATGCCCCTACTGTGGGACAACCTTTGAGGTTGCTGAGGAGCCGAAATGGTAAGACGTGCTTCATTGTTTGTTGCGTTTCTTGCTGTTTGCTTGGTTTGTGCTTCAACGACTAGCCTTGCCAATGCGCAGTCCATCGAATACACTGTGGATCATGAGTTCGCGCAGGTCTTCATCAACCAAGACGGCACCATCGACTTAACCTACAACATCACCCTAACCGTAACCAGTGGAACTCTACATGCGTTTGATGTCGGGCAACCAAACCGTGACTTCACCATCGGAGACGCAGTTGACCAATACGGAAACCAACTACATACCTACAGTTACACCCCCGACGTAGCTTCAGTAGATTTCAAGAATCCCCTAAACGTGGGCGACAGCATCTGGTACACCATAACAACCAACGTCGCGGGCATGATATACAATGATACAATGAACCCGGGGAATTACGGTATGCAGTTTGTTCCGCAGTGGATAGGCGACACCCCGATTAGCGACGTTCGAGTGCAGATTGTTCTGCCCTTTGATGTGACCGTGACTGACGTAAAGACTACCGAGCACTTCTACAACGGCTCCTCCACCGTTGAGGGTCGAACAGCGGTGTACTGGCAAATCGGCGATATCGGAGCAGGCGAACAGGTGCAACTTGGTGTTTCCTTCCCCGCAAGCGCCATGCCAAACTACACACCCTCAACCAACACTGGAGGCGGCGGCTCGGTTGACTGGGCAGAAACCATAGGCATAATAGGCGTCTTCGCAGCCATCGTCATTTTCCTCGCAATTATCATTTGGGCTTTCCGCAAAAACACATACCAGACCCCCAAAATCAGCATGGAAACCTTGGGGATAAAGCGGGGCTTAACCGCAGTCGAAGCATCTTACCTGATGGACCTCAAGCCCACGCAAATCGTAACCGAAATCCTCTACAGCCTACTCCAGAAGCGAGCAGTCTGGGTTGAACAATCGAAGCCTTCGTTTAAACTCAAAGTTTTGCCGCCCTACGAAAACAAAACGGGTACACAAGAGAACCCATTGCGTTACTACGAAATAGATTTCCTCCAAGCCCTCAGCCCCGACGGCACCCTGGACGAGGAAAAACTGGCAAAAGCCATAATGTTCCTCCGCGATACGGTGGACCAGAAGTTGCAGGGTTACAGCCGAAATGACACGGTGGCTTATTATCGGAAAATTGTAACGAAGGCGTGGGGGCAGGTGGAGCAAGCGGGCACCCCCGAATTGGCCTCAAACGCTTACGACAGGGAACTGTTGTGGCTCCTGATGGACCCAGATCAAAAGGCACGCACCGAAACTCTGTTCCGTGACCAGCCGTTCCAGCCGAGTCCCATGTGGTTCTGGTGGTGGTACGGCTACACCCTCTACCATCCACACCCTGTTTATATGCCAAACGTTAACGCACCCAGCCAATCACCAACGCCCGTTGCGGTGCCTGGCGCGGAATTCGCCAACAACATCGTCACAGCAGTCGAAAACACCTCAAACGGCATAGTGGTTAACCTCGAAAAATTCGCCAACAGCATCCTACCGCCGCCACCCAAAGAAAGCCATCAACCAGCGCGTCACAAAGCTGACTGCGCCTGCGCCGCCTGTGCTTGTGCCTGTGCCTGCGTAAGTTGCGCCTGTGCTTGTGCAGGTGGAGGGGGCCGCTAAATGAGCTTCTTGCGAAAACCCAAAGTGCTGACTGGACGCTACAGCTACCTGGGCCATGAAGAATATGTTGGTATGTCATTGCAACTCCGAGTGGAAGCGGATGGGAGAGGCGTCATGGTTATCAACGCCAACACCGTGCTACATCTCAACTCTTCAGCAACCGCATACGCTTACTACTTTATGCAGGGCTTGCCCGAAAAACGAGGTGCTCACAAACATTGGCCGTATGTACCGCGTCAAACCCGAAGCTGCCAAAGCAGACTTTGAAAAACTCATCTATACCATTAACACTTTGGCGCAGACCGAGAAAATCGACCCTGTTACTTTCCTCTCGATCGAGAAGGAGGAGCCTTTTACTTATCAGTATGGGGCGCCGCTGCGCATGGATATGGCGTTGACGTTCCGATGCCAAAACAATTGTGTCCATTGTTACGCAGGCGGACCTCACGAAACCCCCGAACTCACAACAATGCAATGGAAAACGGTCATCGATAAACTCAGCAAAATCGGCGTCTTCATCCTCACGTTCACGGGCGGTGAACCTACTCTACGCGATGATCTGCCCGATTTGCTCCTTTATGCCCAAAGTAAAGGTATAGTGACAGGCTTGATCACCAATGGACGCCGCCTAAAAGACAAAGACTACGTCTCCACGCTCGAAAAATCAGGGCTCGATTTTGTGCAAATTACCTTGGAATCCTACAAACCCACCGTACACGACGATATGACCAAAGCCGTTGGTAGCTGGAAAGAAACCGTTGTAGGTATCAAAAACGCAGTACAGTCTCAAATCTATGTTTCGACCAACACTACTCTTGGCAAGCTCAATGCCGGTCACTTTCTAACCACCATAGAATACCTCAAGGAGTTAGGTGTGGATGCGTTTGGATGCAACAGCCTCATCTACAGCGGCAAAGCCCCCGACGCCAGCACGGAATTCGCATTAACAATAGAAGAACTCAAAACCCTGCTGCCCCAAGTCCGCGACAAAGCTCACATGCTGGGCCTCAAATTCCTCTGGTACACCCCAACTCAGTACTGCGAACTAAACCCACTCCAATTCGGCTTAGGCGTCAAAAGCTGCACCGCTGGGCTGATCAACGCCTGCGTCGGTCCAAACGGCGACGTGTACCCCTGCCAAAGCTACTTCGAATCCTTGGGCAACATCCTCACCAAGCCATGGCAAAAAATCTGGCACCACCCACTCGCCGAGAAGCTGCGCAAAAGAGAATACGCCCCCGACAAATGCCGCGGCTGCAGTGACCTGCAGGTCTGCGGCGCCGGATGCCCGCTTGAGCTCAAAAACAAGGAGCACAGCTGTAGCTCGACAGCATGATTTATCTTTGAGCGCTCCCATCTTTTCATAATCGTAGAGTGGTTTTTGCGTTATGACTTTGCCCGAGAAGCCCCGACTCGTTGTTTTAGACGTTGAAGGAGTGATGGTTCCCCGAAACCGCTTCTTCTTTGAAGTAGCCAAAACCCAAAGTTTCACCCACTTCCTCCGGCTGCTTTTCTGGGGGTTCCTCTACGAAACAGGCCTCCTTAAACTCGAGTCAGCGCTGCGCCACATTTACGGGGCAATGCGTGGCGTCGAAAAAGAAACACTGCTTGAGGTTTTCACTAAAATCTCCGCACCCGTCCCAATTCAAGGCATCTGCGGGCAACTTAAAGCCAGAAACTGCAAAATCGCAGTCATCAGCTCAGGAATCCCCACTTTCGCCTTGGACAAACTAGCAGTAGCCATATGCGCAGACTACCTCTACGGCGTAGACACAGAACTGGCAGAAGGCAGGTTGACGGGAGAAATATGCGGCGAGGCCATCACAAAAAACGGCAAATACAAAATCTTAACCGACATCCTCGCCAAAGAGGGCTTGACGCTAAGCGACTGCATAGTGGTGGCGGACGACCGAAACAACAGCTGCATCTTCTTACCCGAAATTCTTAAAATCGGTTTCAACGCCGACTTCGTCATCAGAATTAAAGCCGACCACGTAGTAATGGGCAAACTCCAAAACATCCTGCCAGTAATTGATGGCAAACCCCACAAATGGTCCTTTCCCTCAGCAAACGACTTGGTCAGAGAAGACATTCACGCCGCAGGCTTCTTCATGCCCGTCATCGCAGGATTCATAGGCGTCCCCATAGTCGCAGCCATAATCATCGCCATAACCCTCATCTACACAGTTTCAGAACTGTATCGTCTGGACGGACGCAGCATACCTGTAATTTCAGCAGTTACTCGCCACGCTGCTTCGCAAAGCGAACTCTTCGGATTTGCCGCTGCACCCCTCTATTTCGCCTTCGGTATCGTAGCAACGCTACTTCTGTTCCCCTGGCACATCGCAGGCGCAGCCATTGCCATTTTCTGCCTCGGCGATAGTGTAGCATCCCTATTTGGCGGAATAATACCTATAACCTTCCCATTCAACAAAGGCAAAACCTTGGAAGGGTCTCTGGCGGGTTTCTTATTTGCGTTCTTAGCAGGCAGCTTCTTTGTGCCCCCAATCTACGCTTTAATCGGAGCCGCCATAGCCATGACCGTCGAAGCCTTACCCCTACCCATAAACGATAATGTACTGATACCCATAATCACTGGAGCAGCCCTGTGGATTATTTTCTAAGCGGTAAAAAGTTTTGCAGCTTTTTACGTAACTATTTTAATCCTCTGCAAATCAAGTTATTTAACCTCTGATGCACCATTTTTCTCATGAGAAATAATCAAGTTCAGCTTCTGCTGTCGGCTAAACTTCTTTATTTCTCTCTCACGTTTCATAGCCGCACTGCGTGTGCCAAAAAGCTCTGTATATGCAATATATTGAGGGCGGTGGGATTTGGTGTATCTGGCGCCTTTACCGTTCTCATGCTGACGCATTCTCTGCTGAAGATCTTTGGTATAACCCGTATAGTAGCTGCCGTCACAGCACTGCAGTATGTAAACGAAGAACGCCATCCCTCTCGGTGTGCTCCTAACATTGGGCTGTTAAGTTATCGTAAACGATACCTTTCTGTATTGCCCTCTTAAGGTAAGCTTCAGGGTCTATTTCCTGCACTTTCCCACGGTCAACGTCAATTATGTAGATTTCTTGGATGCGTGCTTCACGGATTTCTTCAATGGTTACGGGGGGTTTTTTGTAGTAGGCGTCGCAGAGGGCTTTGATTATTTCCAGTTCTTGTTCGTTACGGTCTCTTGGGCACTTTGCAAAGGTGTCTGGAAAAGGTAATATGTAGTGCGGAGGTACTCCGAGAGCGAATTTGCCTGCGAAGGTGCTGTAGCGGATGATTTTGCTTGCCAACCGCGCCATAGTGTAGGTGAGTGGTGCCAAAGCGTTTTCTGGTGGAATAAACCCAGTTTCTATCTCTACCACAAGGTTACCCATGCCTTTGATGCCGTACAGGTCACTAGTTAAAATCTCGTTGAGTGGATACTCGATTTGGACGTCGTAGCCTTTTTCGATTAGGTATTTAGCGCAGACCAACTCCATTACTGAGTGATTGATTTTGACAATGTTTTCTTGTTGCAGCTTTATCAGCCAATCTTTGAGCATATTTAGTTTGTTTTCTATACCTGGTTTAGTGTTGCAGGTTAACCTGTTGAGAAGAGTTGTGAGGTCGGCTTCAAATTTTTGCCTGTTACTCATTTTGGTGGGTCTCCGCTAATTTTATCAGCGATAACTCATTTCATATTACTTTGTGTGACTTTTGGTATATAAAGAAAGAACACCACCGCATGAATATCTATAGATTTTTTCTATTTGACTGTAGGTTATACAATAAGTTCTTGATTGCTTAACTGGTTAAACAGCGAGATAGTTACTAAAAAATAGTTTTATACAAAGTTGAGGGGGCGAGCAGAATTAACCAACTCGGAGCAGTTGTCACACCATTAACTGACCCGCTTAGTAAAGCTCTTGGCTGTAATCAACGAAGCTCATTTGCCCCACTGTTAACATATGGTTGAACCAGGAGCCTTATCTTTACTTTCGTCTAAGCTTCAACAAGAACTAGTCGAGCGTTGGCGACATCAACCTCTGCGATTTTGCAGCTTTTGAGCTCTATACCTTCGCCCATAACGTCTCTAACGATTACGTCTGCGCCGTTAGCTTTAGCGTAGATTACATCTTTCATCTCGATTTTTCCGTTTAAGATAACGTTAAACTCACACATGATAAATCACATTATGAAAATTCTGTTTCGACGTAAATAAGGTCTTCCTTCAAGTTCCGACTTATTTTTCGTAATGTAAAACTATTAAGTAAGATATCTGCCAATTGTATCTATGAAACTCGTTAGCGCCTGCCTGTTGGGCATAAACTGTAACTTTGAAGGCAAAAACTGGAAAAACAACAAAATTATGGAGGAATTCGTTAAGGGCGAGTTGTTTCCGATATGCCCCGAAGTTTTGGGCGGCTTATCTGTGCCTCGTGTACCCTCCGAAATTCAAGGCGGCGACGGCAAAGACGTTCTGGATGGCAAAGCTTCTGTTGTTAATCTACAGGGTATAGATGTAACTGATGAGTTCATGGTGGGGGCTTACGAAGCACTGAAAATAGCAGAGTCCATCGGCGCAAAAGAAGCACTGCTCATTGAGAAAAGCCCGTCTTGCGGCTGTGGCGTCATCTTTGATGGCACTTTCACTGACAAATTCGCCGAAGGCGACGGAGTAACCACTGCGTTGCTGAAGAAAAAAGGAATAAAAGTAACCTGCATAGAAATCGATAAGAAAGAATAACTGCTACTACCAGTTACGAAGAACGATCATGGTGTTGGTTTTCATTATACCATCTACGCGACGGATTTTCTCTATGCAGTCGTTGACTTCGGTGACGTTCATGCCTGTTATTACGGCGACAATGTCGTATTCTCCCGTGACTTCGTAGATTGTTTCTACATTGGGGAATGCTTGAATTTTCTTTGAAACCTCTAAGGTGGGGTGGGCTGGGTTGGTCGCTAGAAGTGTGATGGCTTGGGCGCCTTCTGCTATGCCGACCTTAACGGTGAATTTTCTGATTACGCCCTCGTCTGTTAGAGTTTTGATTCTCTTGCGGACGGCGCCTTCTGAGAGGCCGATTTTGCTGCCGATGTCTGCGTAGCCCGCCCTAGCGTCATCTTTTAAGGTTTTTATAATTTGTTTATCTTTCTCGTCCATGCCAATGCCCAATGCTATTTTGCATAGTGTAATTTAACGCTTTCCATACCTGTTCTGGACTAGTGAATGCGTTTTTCGTCGTTGCACGGTGGTTGACCGTGCTTTTTTTGATGAGGTTTGATGTGAATTCGTTGCATCAAATGGGACATTACGAGTCTAAGTTGTAACAAATAAGTCACAACATTTAAAAGTTATCCGAAATACTCAGAATGACATTTCCAATAAAAAATAAAGTGACGAACAGAAAATGATTAAGCAAGTAAACCAACCTGAAATGAAGGCGAAATGCCCCGACTGTGACGCCGACCTTGACGTTCCAGCAGACACTGAGAAAGGCGAAATCTTAAGTTGCCCAGGCTGCGGACTTGAACTTGAAGTCAAACAGGTTAAAGGCGGATGCGTTGACCTTCAGGAATTAACCATTGAAGGCGAAGACTGGGGCGAATAAACAGTATCCACCACTAAGCCATTCATTTTTGTTAAATCACCCTTTTGATGTACAAAACTTTTTCATGGAGGCGACAAGGCGTTGAGCATTGCACTTCTCTATGAACGCTCAGAAAATGACGAGAATGGCATTAAACTCACCGCTAAACAACTCGGGGTCGACCTCGCGTTTATTCCCTTCCGAAAAATTGCACTATCCATAAGCAAAGATGGCTTCTCAGCTAAAACCAAAGGCAAAGATTACACACAAATCTTCAACAACACCAAAGTCGTGTTGAATCGGGCACAGAGCAAAAACCGTCGACTCCAAGCCTCATACATTATGGAGTCACTGGGCAAAAAAACTATCAACACCTCCCAAATAGAATTTATCTGCTACAGCAAACTCCGTACCCTACTCAACCTCCAAAAAGTAGGCGTTCCTATTCCTAAAACTGTGTTTGTGCCTTGCGACGCCACTGACGTCATGAAGAACGGCAAAGAAATCCACAACGAAAAAGACATCGCTGACCTCTTCGAAGCCGAAATCCCCCTGAGCGAAGGCATCGTGATTAAGGCGGACGCTGGTACTCATGGCAAAATGATTATGCTCTCCAAAAACCGAGAGGAACTGGAATCAAACATCAAAGAAACCAAACCTAACATCATCAACCCAATCGGCGTTGTAGCGCAACAGCTTATCGAGAAATGGTTCTACGATTTGCGCATCATTGTTCACAAAGAAAAAAGCAAACAACCAGTCTGTTACCATACGGCGATGGCTCGAGCGGGTTTCAAAGACTTCCGCACCAACACGTTCCTCGGCAACTTGGTGTTCCATTCAACGTTGCCTCAGCCGATTATGGAGTTGGCGATTAAATGTGGACAAACCCTGGGCAAAGACGCTGACGCCTACGTATTCGCTTTAGACGCTATGGTGAACGTTGGCAGCAACAAAAACGCAGATGAAGCCTACCTTAAAGAGCAGCTGGACTTAGCTGCGCAGGCTTGGTTGCCCATACAGAAAGTCAAGCAAGACGAAACACATCTCACAGATTTCCCAGCTTGGACCCGCAAACTTGAGGCAGCATTCAAAAATTACAAGGAAACCTCAGCATACCAAAACGTTACAGATATAATTGAAGAGAGTGTAAAACAGCATCAGACGGCGCTGGTGTTTCATGAATCGAACAGTTGCCCTGAGTTCTGGGAGAACACTCGGCTCGCAACAGGCTTAAACGTGGCAGAGCCCCTGCTGAAAAGTGCAGTTAGCCTAATTGACAGTTAACTAACTAAGAGGAAAACATGAAATGAGAATTGGAATAATTGGCGGTTCAGGATACGTAGGAAGCGAACTGTTAAGACTACTTCTAATGCACCCTGAAGTCGAGGTAACAATGGTTACTTCGCGGCAGAGTGCAGGAGAATTCGTCTTCAACATACACCCAAACCTCAGAGGCATGACTCAACTAAAATTCGTCCCACAAGATATGGATGAACTAAAGAAAAACTGTGACCTCATATTCACAGCTACACCACACGGCGGCTCCGTTAATTTGGTCCCCAAACTGCTTGAAGTAGGCCTCAAAGTCATCGACATGAGCGCTGATTTCCGCCTCAAAAACCCTGCCGACTACCCAACCTACTATGGCTGGGAACACGCGCACCCTGAGATGCTCAAGGAAGCCGCCTACGGCTTGCCAGAGCTACATCGGGACGAAATCAAAAAAGCTAACCTAGTTGCTTGCCCCGGCTGCGAAGCCACAGCGGCAATCCTCGGCTTAGCCCCCATCGTAAAAGCGGGCTTGATTGACAACAACAAAATAGTTGTCGACCTCAAGGTGGGTTCCTCAGGTGGCGGCAGCAAACCTACCCTCGCTTCGCATCACCCAGAACGCTTCGGAGGAGTACGCCCCTACAAGGTTGTTGGGCACCGCCACATCGCCGAAGTCGAGCAGGAACTTGCTCTGCTGGGAGAACCCGTTAAAATCTCATTTACCCCCCACGCAGTCAACATGGTCCGCGGCATCCTCGCAACCATCCACACTTTCCCCAAACAGAACGTGGAAAACAAAGACCTCTGGCGAGCTTTACGCGGAATGTACGGCAACGAACCCTTCGTCCGTATAGTCAAATACCTAAAAGGCCCCTACCAGCTCCCCGACCCCAAAATTACAACAGGCACCAACTTTTGCGATGTAGGCTTCGAAATCGACGAACACGCCAACCGACTCATCATGTTCAGCGCTGTCGATAACATGGTTAAAGGCGCTGCAGGTCAAGGCGTACAATGCCTCAATATATTAATGGGAATTAATGAGACCACAGGCCTTAAGAGCACTGGGTTTCACCCGATGTGACCACTATGCTGCTCGTCATCAAAATGGGTGGGTCCATTCTCAAAGAAGGCGCCTCAAACGACCTCGTAGAGGACCTCAAAGAAGTCGTTAAACAACACAAAATCGTGTTGGTGCACGGCGGCGGTGCAGAGGTTACCGAAATCGCCTCGAAATTGGGCAAAGAACAGAAGTTTATCATGTCGCCGGAGGGTTTTCGAAGCCGATACACCGACAAGGAAACCATCGAAATCTACACGATGGTTATGGCGGGTAAAATGAACAAGCAAATCGTTTTGGCACTGGAAGGTCAGGGCATAAAAGCTGTTGGTTTAAGCGGACTTGACGCAGCGATTCTTAAAGCGGAACGCAAGACCCGTTTGATTGTTGTTGATGAGCGGGGACGCAAAAAAGTCATTGACGGCGGCTATACAGGCAAAATCACAGAAGTCAATACCGACCTCCTTACCCTGCTGCTCGAGAAGGGTTACTTGCCGATTGTGACGCCTATTGCTTTAAGTCAAGATTTTGAGCCGCTTAACGTGGATGGCGACCGCACTGCAGCAGTCGTTGCAGGTGCACTTAAAGCTGACAAACTCATTTTGCTTACCGACGTGGCAGGTTTAATTCTCAAGGGCGAGCGTGTGCCTAAAATCGCAGCTACCGAAGTCAAAGAGGTTCTCTCCAAAATTGGCGGCGGCATGAGCACTAAAGTTCACGCCGGTCTAGAAGCCCTCAACCAAGGCGTTAAAGAAGTCCTCATCACATCAGGCACAGCAAAACAACCCATCACATCTGTTCTAAATCATCAAGTTGGTACAGTGATAATAAGTGAATGACCAAGAAATCATGGATATTGAAAATCGTTACTTAGCCAACGTGTTCTCTAAGAAACCTGTTGTGTTCAGTAACGGCAAGGGTGCCCTACTGTGGGACATTAACGGCAAAGAATATGTTGACTGTGCAAGCAGCTACGGTGTCGCTGCCTTGGGTCATTGTCACCCCAAAGTTGTTGAAGCGGTGAAAGCCCAGGTGGAACAACTTATCACTTGCCACAGCTGTTACTACAACGACAAACGCGCCGAATACACCAAGAAACTAGTTAAAATTATGCCTTCCGGCTTAGACAAAATGTTCTTCTCTAACAGTGGAGCAGAAAGCGTGGAGTGCGCCATTAAGCTTGCACGCAAAGCAACAGGAAAAACTGAAATCATCGCCGTCATGGGTGCTTACCACGGTAAAACCATGGGGGCTCTCTCAGCTACATGGGATAAAAAGTACCGTGAACCATTCATGCCCCTAATACCCGATGTCAAACACGTTGCTCCTGACAACTCAGTTAAAATCGGCGAAGCCATCACTGAGAAAACCGCTGCTGTTCTCTTGGAGCCCGTTCGAGGTGAAGGCGGTATTCGCGTGACACCAGATGGGTACTTGCAGGAAGTACGGGAAATCTGCAACCGTCGAGGCGTACTTCTGATGCTTGATGAGGTTCAGACAAGTTTTGGACGTACCGGCAAACTGTTCGGTCACGAAAACTGGGGGATAACACCTGATATTATGTGTTTGGCGAAGCCTTTTGCCGGTGGCTTACCCGTCGGCATAACCGTTGCTAAAGAGAGCTTGATGTCCACATTTAAGGTCGGTGAGCACTCTACCACTTTTAGCGGAAGTCCTTTGGTTTGCGCTGCAGGATGCGCCGCAGTTGACGCTCTCATCGAAGAAAAACTCCCAGAAAAAGCCGCTAACAACGGTAGATACTTCAAGACGCAACTCGAAGGTTTAGCAGAGAAATACAAAATCATAAAAGAAGTCCGCGGTTTAGGTTTAATGCTGGGTATGGAGCTTCGCTACGACGTTTACGGCTTACTCAAAAAGGCGTTTGAAAAAGGTGTCCTAGTTATTGACGCTGGTCGAACTGTGGTGCGGATTTTGCCGCCTCTGGTTATCAATAGATTACAGATTGACCGCGCTATTAGTGCTTTGGATGAAGCTTTGGAGGAAGAAGAAAATGAACGAGCAAGCAGCAGTACGGTTCCTAACTAACGTCTTAGGTATCTACAGTCCCTCGGGTAAAGAGCAGGACATAGCTAACTTTCTAGTCTCAAGAAATGCAAAAGTTAGGTTTTGAAGTTGGATTAGACACAATTGGTAACGTTATCGGTGTCGTTGGCGAAGGCGAACCCGTCATTTTGCTCTGTGGCCACATGGACACAGTCGCTGGCCACATGCCGTTGCGTGTGGAAGAAGGCAAAATCTTTGCTCGAGGCGCGGTGGACGCGAAAGGGGCCGCTTGCAGCCATGGTCATGGCCGCCGTAGAAGCGAGTAAAGAACCCAACTTCAAGGGCAAAGTCCTCGTCGCCAGTGTGGTGGAAGAGGAAGCCACCAGCAAAGGCGTGCGTCATCTAATTACACAGGGCATAGACGCTGACTACGCTATATTCGGTGAGCCCAGCGGAGTCGAAAACATAACTATCGGCTACAAAGGTCAAATTCAACTTAAAGTTGTGGTGAAAACTGAAACGGGGCACGCATCTACGCCGTGGCTCTATGATAACGCACTTGAGAAGGCATATGAGCTTTGGAAACAAATCAAGGCAGCATGTTCTTTTCCCTCGATTGAGCCTACTGAGACACCGTTCACTGCCATCACCGCTTGTTTGGTTCGTGTGGTCGGTGGAAGCGGCAACTCTGTTATTCCGTTCCAGGCGGAAATGAACATAGACGTACGTGTTCCAATTCAATATACAACAGCGCAAGTGGCTGAGAAAATGAATAAAATCATCGCTAACTACCAAGTAGCGAATCCTAAAGTGGGCATCAAAACTAGTGTCCAAGATACTGTTGAGCCGTTTGAAGCAAGCAAATCCTCACCGCTTGTCCATGTGATGTCCTCTTCAGTTCGCAAGGTGTTAAACAAGCCCGCGACGTTGTTGCGCAAGACTGGCACAGGGGACATGAATATCTTGGGTAAATCCATGAACCTCCCCATTGTCACATATGGTCCCGGTGATTCACATCTTGACCATACTGTTGATGAGCATATTGAGGTAGCGGAATACCTGCAGGCTATAGCTGTCTACAAAGAAGCTGTTCTCAAATTGGCGGAGTTGCATAACAGCAAACGCGCTACTCAATAAGCCGCATAGCTTGGGAAACTGTGCAAAGCTGCTTTTTTACTTTTTACTGAATTTAGACATCTTGTGGGCTATTCGCCTCTCGTGTCGTTTCGGTTGCACTCCGCTTTCGGTCGGTACTCAACTTTTTTGGTTCGAGCTTTATGGTGCATTTCGCATTCTTTAACTCGGATTAGCATCCAATCGCTTTCTTCGTAGACGCATCCGCAAAGCAAAGTTTTAGTCGTCAAATTAAAGCACCTATCCGTAAAGCTGCTTCCGTTTCAAGTAAATGTTAAAGTTGGACTTAAACTATCCGAAGATAAAACAAAGCATTCCAGCTTTAGGCTAAAACCGAAAAATCATGAATTAAAAAGTTTTTTCCAGTTTTTCCGCCTCAAAACGGGCGAATGTTTTAAGAATACGTAAGCTACTTTATTTCGTTAATTGAGGTGTCTAATTTGGGTACTATGAAAAGGAAAAATATTAACACTCGCAAAGAACAAGAAAAGAAAGCTCAACGCGAAAAAGATGCAAAAAAGAAAGCGCAGTTACAGAACCTTCCTCCAAAAGGGAAGAAAAAGTAGCCGCATCTTTTACCAATTATCCCTTCTACTTAACTGCTCTTTTCTAAGTTTATCCTCTATTTCATCAATAATTTCGGTATCTGCTTTTGTTGCGACGGTTAAGTCGGCTCCCGCGGTGCTTTTTACAGATGGAATTTTGATTAGACGTTCCTCCCGCGTTTGAGGCACATACTCCAATGTTATTTCTTTGGAAGTTTCGCAGTTTCTTTCGGCTGATTGTCCTTGCTCGTACAATTCGGATTTCAACGCGTATGTGCCCTTGGCGATGCCTTTCATGTCTAAAACTGATATGTACTCGCATTCATCAGTTGCCAGTGAGCCCTGAAGAATTCGAAGTACCACCGAGTCGACTAATTTGCCATTGAACAGCAAATCCGCTTTAACCCTTGAAAAAACTGTTTTGGATGGTTGGATTTTGAAGGCTATTTTTAGAGTTAATTCATACTCTCTCGTTTGAGCCTCCATTTGGGTGATTATGATTTGTTTGGGTGCTATGCGAGTTTCCTTTATGGCCTTCGTGGGCAAGCTATCAAAGGTTAACTGTTTAGTGGACTTCATCACTTTCATACATTATACTGCATTACTGAGTGATTAAACTCTCGCTGAGCGGTTTACTGTATGCTTTTGGCTTGGAGGAGTTAAACGTAGATTTATCGCTAAATACAATAACCTCAACCAAGTTTTAAAGAGAACACTATAACACAACAGGGAGGTGACGGATGGTTTGAGTGAGAGCGACTTTAACGATGATATTCCAGACGAAGAAGAAGACAGTTCGTTTGGCTTAACAGCGTCAGGCATAGCCGAGTACATTCGGTTCAACTGTTGCCCCCGCTTTTTCAAACTAAAATTCGAAGGCAAAGATGTCAAAAAACGCACTTGGTATGAAGCCTTCAAACCCATCAGTCCCCTGCTCTACGGCACAGGCAAAGCATTGGAAGAGAAAAAGGTAGCCGAGCTTAAGGATAAAGCCGCTCAATACCTCGACTTCACTCCATATGATCCACACATAAGAGGCTGGGATAAAGCCGAAGACTCTCTGAACAACCTCCGCTACGTAATTGAGCATCAAATATCTCAAGGCGAAACAGCCGACCAGCGCCCCATGCTGCTCTATCAGGTACCCATGAAGGGGCACGTCGGCGTCTGGGACGTTAAAGGCATCTCCGACTTAATCGCCATCTGGCCACTCAAAGAAGGAAAAGTCAAAGTCCGAATTTTCGAGTTAAAGTCATCTTGGAAAGAGCAGACCGCTCACCGAATCCAAGTCGCCATATATGTCCTTCTGCTCCAAAAAGAACTCGGCCATTTAGCGTCAAAGGTAGAGTTGGAAGGAGGCGTCATCAATCGAGAAACCAGCCTCAAAAGCCTAGACCCCGACAAACTGCCCAAATTCAAGTTAAGCCCCCTACTCCAAGACGTGCAGCGGTTGCTAGCCAAGAACGGAGAACTTAACCGTATCCACCAAACCCCACTTGAATACGTCGAGTACCAATTAAGCTGGCTCTGTGACAACTGTGGCTTCAACGAATGCTGCATCGTCTGCGCTGTCGAAAAAGAAAGCATCGCTCTACTGAACCTGAGCAGGGGCGAACAGAAAGCGCTTGGGCACTACGGGATCAGTCGCCTCGAAGATTTGGCGAAGCTCAAGTCGGTAGTTGATGGCGCTAACCTTCGTCCGTATGACTTTAAAATTTTACCCTCCAAAGACCAAGATAAAGTTAACGAGCTTTCAGCCGATCCGGTTATCGGCGCCAAGCTCGATTGGCTTGTGGAGCGTGCTCAGTACATGCTTGGCGGTATTCGTCCTGGAAGTCCACATGCCAGCAGAAGCCATTGGATGCCTTGGTTAACTGGGACAGGTTATGGCAGCTTACCCGAGGACAGCCCCTCCGCTGGAGTTGACTCAGCGTTAACGTATAACCCCGACGGGTTGATACGAGTGTACCTATTCGTGGAGTGGGATTACATGCTGGACGTGATTTCGCTGATAAGTGCCAAAGTCAGCTGTACACGGTACAGAGGCGAACCAATCTGCGTCTCACACGTCATCGCCAGCCTGCCCGACGATAGAAACATGTGCCTTGACAACGAAGAGAAGCTGATGGAAGTCTTCTTCAAAGACCTCACAACAGCAATCTGCAAAGTTGCGAACTCCGTGGGCAGCCCTGACGAAGCGTCCATTCACCTGTACTTTTTCAGCCGCCAAGAACGCGACATGCTCATGAAAGCTGTCTGCCGTCAACCATCAGTGATTGGCGCAAGGGCTGTGCGTGATTTGCTTGGTCTTCGGCAAGCCATCGACCAGCCCATGTTTTCCATACTCCAAGACGAAGTAGTTCACAGAAAAGCTCTCCGTTACCACAGTTCAGGTTTGCTGCCGATTCTGGAACAGGCTTGCTTCTTTGACCGCAGTCAGTGGCGAGTCAAACGTAAAGACGGCTCAACCGTAGATTTGGCACTGGTGTTCCGAGACGGTCTTTTCAACTACTCGCTGCCTTACCGCCGAAGCCCCGACGGCAAAATATCCTTCCTGCACCAAGGCACAAATGACGGCTATTACCCAGCCCGCGCTCGATTCGGCGACCAACTTCCCATCGAATACATCTGGGGAGTCAAAGGCAGACTTGACGACTTTGAACAAATAACCGGTCCGGCTAAATTTCTCCTTGACAAACGCAAATGGTGCGACTACACCCAGCGCAACCGCCGCATAACTGATGAAGAACTTAATTTGATGGGCACCAAAATCTGTATAGTCCTTGAGCAGATCGAGCGGTCTCTGAACATCCGCAACCGCCGACTGGGCAAAAAACCAATTCCAGTATCCACAATCAGTGAGTTCACTTTAGGCACTGCTACCTTGGAGCGGAGCTGCAGAGAATTCCTCGATTTAGAATACTTCAGCAAACGCCAAGAAATGTATCAGCACTATGCTATGTTGCCGTATCAGCGGGTGGCGTCTGGGCGTTCCCTGATCTTTCAATGCACAAAGGTGGATGAGTTCGATGACGAATTCATTGTACGAGGTAAACTGGTTTACGAGGGCATGGGGCTGCCAAAGGAGGGCTGCATCGCCAACGCTTGCCGCGTGAAGGGTTCGGAGGGCAGTAGCAGTGGCGACTGGATGGTCGTCACAGAAGTTAAACGCAACAGCCAAGGTCAATTTGAGGAAACTGAGAAGCGTTCGCCCTCAGAAGTTGAAAAATCCGCCAGGGCAATCGTGGACAAAGTGGACATTAATAAGCTTGAAGTTTCAATCAAAGTTGTGAGTTGGCCACGGGGGAGAGGCAGCAAATACAGCGCTTGGCACAATTTGCCCACTACTGACCCTGAGAAAGCCCAAAACAAATACATGCAATTTTTCGAAGCAGGCAGACACTACATCCTCGACGAGTTAGCCGACGACATCGTTTCAGACAGAGCCGCAAAGAGCCTTGACTACTCAGCCAACAATGTGTTGTATGGCCTGCTGGCGGATTACTTAGCTGGCAAGGTATGCGGTCAAAACCGCATTCCTCTCTCAAATGAGGGTGCCGTTGGCTTCTTGAGTTGGGTTGAGCGGCGCAAGTTGAGGCCTAAAGCCGAACAGAAACGCCTCGTCGAAAGCGTTTTTGGCAAAGACCCGATTATTATGTTGCAGGGTCCGCCGGGTACGGGAAAAACCGAGACGCTCCAACTGGCTGTTCTAGCGCATATTACCGCTCACTCAGCTAAAAACCGTTGCAGAGTTCTAATGGTTGCGCCTACCCACAAAGCCATTCAGGAATTCGTCGCCAAACTCGCAAGGTGCTGGCAAGAATACATCCTTGAAGATGGAAACGACCTCAAAGACCTCCAAATCTTCCGCGTGCTAAGTAGTAACACTACCTCCATCATTGAGGGCGTAAGAAACGTAAATTATAACGAGGACGAAAAATCCGTTTTAGAACTCACAGACGCTTTAATGAACCAGACCAGTCTGCTGGCTCCTTCCCACTTATCTCTGCCTCTAGTACTCTGCGTTACCCCACCAGGGCTATATGGATTGATGAAGAAAATAGGCGACAAAGAACCTCTATGGGGTGAAAGTTTCTTTGACCTCCTTGTCGTGGATGAAGCAAGTATGATGCGCCTTCCCGAACTTATACTCTCAGGTAGCTTCCTAAGTAAGAATAGCCAAATCATAGTTGCAGGTGACCACCGTCAACTCCCGCCGATTGTGGCGCATAACTGGGAGAAAGAAGACCGTCGAACCCTCGAAGAAATGGCATCCTTCCTATCAGCGATGGATTTTCTGCGGCTTCTGCGTAACGAGGAGTTGGGGTTGGAGCGGATTAAATGCCAAAATCCCGCCGAAATCCCCGCGGTGCGCCTTTGCGAAAGCCACCGTTGTCACTCAGTGGTTGCGGAGTTTTTGAGGGAGTGGGTGTATGAGAAGGATCAGATTGATTTCCGCAGCGATCAGAAACAAACATTAGAGCCAGTTAAAGCTGCAACTATGGGTCTTGATGTCGCTTTGAATCCCAAAAACGTGTTTGTGCTCATCGTGCATGATGAAGCGGAGAGTTTCCAATCTAACGTCGTGGAAGCTTCAATTGTTAACGCCTTAGTAAAGAGCGCCAAGACAGAGAGTATTGGCATAATCACGCCGCATAATGCCCAGAAGGGTCTGATGCGCAATATGCTTGCAGGGTGCAGCGAGAAGACGCGGGTGGACACGGTTGAGCGGTATCAGGGTGGAGAAGCTGACTTTATAATAATCTCCTCCACTGTCAGCGACCCCGATTACGTGCGCAGCGAAAGCGACTTCCTTCTTAACCTCAACCGAATCAACGTTGCCATAAGTCGCATGAAGAAAAAGCTCGTAATCGTGGCTAGTCGTAGCATTTTCGAGTTCATGCCTCAAGACGCCCGAGACTATGATAAGGCGTTGTTGTGGCGTGGAATTTCCGAGACTGTGGGTTTCACGGCGGATTCCAAGCCGACTTGGGATGGAATGTTGGCCGAGTTCTTGGGTTCAGACGCTCCATCGGTAAAGGTTGAAGTCTACGTAAAGTCATCAAAGTGATCTGGCTACCTTTGTGAGGGAAGGGAAGTCTCCGAGACACATTAATGCTTACACGACTCTGCGTGAGGAATTCGCCTCAACCAGCCTGCAACCGAAAGCAGACACAGAAGCCAAAACACATTGTCTTAAACCCGCTGGAAGATCAAGTAAGGCAAGTCTTTCCTTCTTCTAACAATAGAAAAAACAAGTTGCCTCTTCTCTCATACTACAACCAAATCGCAAATCGTAAAATAGGGCACGTTGAACCTGAATTTGACTGATAAAACAAACCATGTATAATAACTACCCCACATCAATACTAAGATTGCGCGGACTTCATTATCATTATCTTTACCCTCTATCTGGATTTCAAGAATTAGTGACGTTCTGGGCAAAAAATGGTGTAAAAAATTGACTCTAACCCAAAATAGTATAATCAAAGAGGTCACAACAAAGCCTCGACGCTTAACAGAGGTTTGCCCTGAATGTGCAAGCAAAAATCTAGTCCACGACTACGATACAGGTGAAACCATATGCGGCGACTGTGGTCTTGTTTTATATGAGCAAATGCTTGACAAGGGACCTGAATGGCGAGCTTTCACTCACGAAGAGAAAACATCCCGTAGTCGCGTTGGCATGCCCACATCGTATTCAATTCATGATAAAGGATTATCTACCACAATTAGTCAAGTTGATCGAGATGCATTCGGAAGAAAACTCCCCTTATCCACAAGACTGCAGATGTGGCGTCTTAGAAAATGGCAAATACGTAGCAGAGTACACTCTTCCATTGACCGAAACCTATCTCAAGCCATGAGTGAACTTGACCGTTTGGCTGGAAAAGTCGCAATTTCATCTGCAATAAAAGAAAGAGCCGCTCTAATTTACCGCAAAGCGCTCGATAAAAACTTAGTTCGCGGTAGATCAATCTCCGCTGTAGCC
Source organism: uncultured archaeon (assembly GCA_963760925.1). Classification (GTDB taxonomy): domain Archaea; phylum Thermoproteota; class Bathyarchaeia; order Bathyarchaeales; family Bathycorpusculaceae; genus Bathycorpusculum. The sequence goes on from CAVXES010000002.1 coordinate 30,231, forward strand.
GCCGCCTCTTTATATGCTGCTTGCCGAAAAAGCGGAGCCCCCCGAACCCTCCGCGAAATCGCTGAAGCCAGCCTTGTCAGTAGAAAAGATGTTTCACGTTGCTATAGACTGCTGTTGCAAGAGCTTGATTTCCACATGCCTATCTCTGACCCCTTGACCTTTGTTTCAAAAATTGCTCAGACAAACGGAATTTCCGGCAAAACACAAGGCTTAGCAATTTCGATACTTGCGGAGGCTAGACGAAAAAGGTTTGCAGCAGGAAAAGATCCGATCGGCATGGCTGCAGCTTCCCTCTATATTGCTTGTCTTCAGAATAACGAAAAGATAACCCAGAAAGACATAGCTGACGCTTCTGGAGTCACTGAGGTTACCGTTAGAAATAGGTACAAGGGCTTAAAGAGGCAGTTAGGTCTCGAAATTCCTGAAAAAGCAATAAACAACTCGTTATTCGGCAATAAGGTCGTTAAACATGCTGCTTGATTCCTTACAAATCCCCACAATGATGAATAATAGACTTGTGATTTTTCATTAGTTGTTAGGGGCGGTTATGTCAAAAAATATAAAAACAGAAAAACACCTGTTTACCAGTATTACGCAAACACTTTTTATGTAATAAGCTACTTTAGTGAATAAGAATAATGTCTACTGTTGTTGAAGAAACACTATCCGGTATAGTAAGCGGTTTATCCTCTGGAATCGCAGCATTTTTCATAGTACTGTTACTGTCGATGGTTTACAAATACTTCACTAACGAAAAACTTTCCTATTTCATAGGCATCCTCTTTGGGTTAGGCTTCCTCGGCATTTCAGGTGGTCTGCTCGCAATTTTGGACCAACCCAGTGTTGGAGGCGTATTTGAAGTTCTGGTGCTGAGTATTTTCACAATTTGGGGCGTCACCACAGGCGACAAAATAGCCGACAAATTGCCCAAAAAAAGTGCTTCCGCTATAATAGACGGAATAAAAGGTAAACCCGCATACACTACAATCAAGTTGCCTGATGCCCGATTGATATTTGACGTGGCAGGGCAACCAAGAGTACCTGACTCACTAAAAGACGAACTATCACTACGAGAATTCACATTGCCCGGAGACATCCCTCTTGAAGAAATAGTCAAGCGAGTAAAACGTCGTTTAATCACCGACTGGGGCATAGGCGACGTTGAGCTCGAGTTAAACCAAGACTTCAGAGTAATTCACTTGGCCATAGCGGCTAAAACACGAGGTCTAAGCGCAATTATACCTAAAGGCTGCCTAGGCATGCCCATAGAGTGCCAAGTAATCCCTTCTAATCTGTCAACCGGGGACATTATAACCATATACTTTGAAAATAACATGCGGCTCGAAAGATGCGAATTAAAAGGCGTCGATGAAGACCGAAGAACCATAACCATTTGCGCAAACCAGGATGAACTTGAAAAAATCCGCGGTTTAAAAGCCTCTCTGGTTGTTGCTCTTCCCTCTGCTTCAGCGTTACCCTATCTTAGCATCAGTGTAAAGCAGGAATCGGGTGAAATTGAAGAGTTCCAATTTGAAAGGATGCGTAGTCGCTTAAGAAGGGCTGGGGTTACTGATGAGTTAGCAATTAAAATTGTGAAGAATGTTCAGGCTAAAATAGATAAAATGGACCCGCCGATCTCCACTAAAACCATAAAAACTACGATTATCGATGAGTTGAAGAAGGAAAATCCAGAAGCTGCAAAAAAATTCACTAAAGGAACATAAACGCTGGGGAAATAGAGGAAACTCTTAACAAATCCATCTGTTATCTAGCAAACACTTAACTGTTTAAAGCTATGGAAGTCAATCAATTGAGTAATGACGATTTTCTCTTCAATACCTCTAAACCCGGAAGGCGAATTCGTAAGCAAACCCGCAAATTAAGTTTTGTTATCTACCAAGCCCTTTACGGTCCCATAGCTTTTGCTAAAGCAGTTTACCGACAAGTGCTAATATTGGCGTTGATGTTCTTTTTAGGTGCATTAATCTACTCTTACTACGACCATTTGCCTGCGATAGGCGCTTTTTTGGCTTCGGTTTCGACTATAACCACCATTGGCATGTTTGTTCCAAACGGCGGGAATTTTTACACTATAAACCAAAACGAAGCAGTGCTTTTAATAGTTCTAATCATAATATCGGTTGGTGCGTTAGCATCGATAGTTCAGAGTATGGTTAGCATGTTAGTTGACGGTCAACTTGCAAAAAACGAAGCTCAAAAACAGTTAATGAAACGGCTGAGAAAACATGTAATTGTTTTCGGTTACAGCCACTTAGGCAAATACGTTTCTGAGAAACTTGACGAGTTAGGCTTCGACTACGTCATAATGACAAAAGACCCAAACACCTACAACGAATTGCTAAAAAAAGACGTATTTGTGGTGCTTGAATACGAAACTCAACCCCTAGAAGCCCTCAAAACCGCAGGCATAGACCAAGCATCAATGATTGTTATTGCGCATGAGCAAGACGCAGAAAACATGCTGATTCTCCTAACTACACGCAAAATGAGAAAAGACATCCGAATAATTAGTGTAGTGCACGACCCCGGATTAATTGATACAGCCAAAACTGCAGGCGCCAGTATGGTAATTCCGGCTTCAGTGACGATTGGACATTTGCTGGCTCTTTCAGCCATAACCAAAGGTTTGGTGGGAATTGTTTTCTCGGAAAAAATCGGCGCCCAAGAAATCGCTGAATTCACAATCTTCAAAGGGTCCCCACTAATCGGCAAAGGTTTGCAGGAAATATCCAAGTACGGCTCCATCATAGGCGTAATCCGCGACAGCAAAGTGGTAACGAACCTATTTGTCCCTGGCTTCACATTGCAGGAAAACGACACTATGTTGGTTTTGGGAGAGACAGAGATGCTCTACAAAATCGAGAAAAAAGCAAACGCTCTCTAAAACCTAATCCATTTTGAATCGGAGCGGGCATCTTTTGACTATTGCCCTTTATAAGCGAAAACAAAAATGCGGTTTGGCACAGACCCAAACGTCTCCACCAGTCTAAAAGCACCCGTTTGGTTAAGCTGATCTATAACTGTGAATGCAGTGAGCTCCGACTGGAAGTATCTCAAGCCCTCGTACTCGTAGAGCATTACGTAGGCGGCGTTTTGCTGTTGACAGAATACGGTTAGTTCAGAAGCGTTGAATTCTGGATTGAAGGAGTCCATGGCGTAGTTGGGGTAGGTTTGGCAGGTGTCGTTGTAGCCGCTGGTTGGGTCTCGGGTGCTGAAAAAGAACATAACCATGTATTTGCTGAAATGGTTAACCGCACAGGCGACAACCAGTGTTTGGTTGTGCTCTAAGTTGTTGTAGACATAGCGGCTTGCCTGCTCCACTGGCACTTCAACAGTGTACTCCTGTATCCAGACAGATGCGTCAACGCAACTAAACCCTACAGCCGCCACAGAGATGCCGATGAGGGCTACTGCAGCGATTTTTGTGGTCCACTTGCTCAAACCAGACGCAGCAGACGCGCTCATCTTTTGCAGCTTCTTTAGCGAGGATACAACTAAAACGGCTGCTGCAATAGCCAAAACAGGAAAAACAATCGAAATATAACGCCACTCACGGTTAGGCACCAAAGTAAAGATCACATAAACCGCCAAAAACCATAGCAGCAACCGTTTATCGCTTGCTTTTCTGCGAAATGTCATGAACGTCAAACCTCCGAGTCCTAAAGTATAGAGCAGAACTGAAACAGGGTGCAATGTGTTGTTGAACCACGTCATCTCTACCAAATAGAAAACTGGCAACGGGTACCGTGTGCTGAAAAACGCTTTTTCCTGTGAACCCACACCAAACGCGTAAAGGTAGTAATCAAAAGTTTTGGTTGACAAAAAAATAACTGCAGCCACCGACAAAGCAACTATGGCAGCGGTTAAGACGGCAACTCGGGGCATTCTTACTAATTTTCTCAATTCACCCACCAAGTACTCTCTTTTCCAGACACACATCCCAGTCAGCACGATTACTGGCGCAACGATGAGCACCTGATACTTTATCAAAACCCCCACCGCAAATGCAGCCACGCAGAATACTTGGTCTCGGCTGGAATCTGTTTTTAGCCATCGAAAAAAGAAAAACATACACAGGCAAACCACAAAGACCAGCAAAGTCTCAATCATGGCTGACTTGGAAAGCCACACAATACCGGGTGTAACAGCAAAAAACACTGCTGCTACTAAAGCGGTTGGCTTGCTTTCAAGGAGCAGATTGGCAACTGCATAAACCGCAAAAAGGGTGAGGACACTGAACACAACACTGACCAATCGGGCGGCAAAGATGCTTGGCCCCAAGACCAAGAAAGATATGGCTGCGAGTAAGTCGTAGACAGGTGGGTAAAATGAGTTAGTTAGCGCCCACTGGGAGAGTTGTCCGTGGGAAAGAAGGAGTCCGCCGTTTAGGTGGGTAACTTCGTCCCACATCATCGAGTTAACGGGTAAAATCGCAACTAAAACACATGTGTATGCTATGGCTAAGGCGATTAGGCACAGTTGCCAGCGGTCAAGTCGCTTAATTGGGCTAGTTAGCAGTTGGATAGTCACCTGTCGATGCCATAGCTACGGTTGACTTTGGATAAAGCGTTTTCTAAACGTCAAAATAGAAAAATGGAAAAAACAAAAGTTGGGAGATGTTTTATGCTTGGTCTAGGTTGAATTCTTCGTGAATTGCCTTAACAACTTCGGCGCCGTCTTTCTCCTTCACAACAAAGCTGATGTTGAGTTCAGAACTGCCCTGCGCAATCATGCGGATGTTAATGCCTATCTTGGCGACGATGCTGAAGATTTTTGAGGCAACACCCAAGGTGCCTTTCATGTAGGCGCCCATGACTGCGATAACTGCAACATCGTCTTCGGCGGTGACTTCGCTGACTATGCCGCCTCTTTCCTGCAATGCGATTTCGAGGTTGCTTATGGCTCTACCCAACAATCCGCGTTTGATTATCATGGATATGTTGGCTTCCGAAGCGGCTGCTGAAATCATCATCACGTTTACGCCGTTTTTAGCCAGTACATCGAAGACTTTAGAGTAGCTGCCGGGTGCGCCGACCATGGCGGCTCCGTAAACGTTTAGCATAGCTACGTCTTTTATCATTGCAACTGCTTTGACTGGGTTCGTCGCGTTTTTGGCTGGTTCCTTGGTGATCAGAGTGCCTTGGTTATCGGGGTTTGCGGTGCTGCGTATGCGAACGGGAATGTTTTCTTTACTGACTGGACCCAACGCACGTGGGTGCATGGCTTTAGCTCCGAAAATCGCCATTTCCGCTGCTTCTTGATAACTCAATTGAGGTAGCATGCGGGCGGAGGGTACGAGTTTGGGATCAGTAGTCATTATGCCATCTACGTCTGTCCAAATCCACACTTCATCTGCTTGTAGGGCAACGCCAAGGATGGTTGCTGTATAGTCTGAGCCGCCTCTGCCGACGGTTGTTACAACGCCGTCTTGGTTTGCAGCTATGAAGCCCGTGACAACTGGGATTATGCCTTTTTCCAGAAGTGGGCTGAGGCGTTCGCGGATAAGGTGTGTTGTATAGTTCATCAATGGGTCTGCTTCGCCAAAGCTATTGTTGGTGACAATGCCTGCGTCTTTGCCCGTTAACCATTGAGTTTCAACTTGGTGGTCTTTTATAGCTCCCCAAACGATGGGTGCGGAGAGGCGTTCGCCAAAAGACATCACGTAGTCTTTAGATTTTGGTGTGAGTTCTCCAACGTAGCAGATGCCTGTTAGGACTTTTTCAAGTTCAGCAATGGTTTTCTTGGTGATTTCGGTGACTTCTTTCTGGATTGCTTTGCTGGTTATGGCTGCTTCGATGGCGTCTGTGTGTTTCTTGAGCAGGCTGGCGGTGAAGGCTTGGATGTTTTTCTCGTCGCTTTTTTTCGCTTTACATCCAGTCTCGATTAATTCGTTAGTGACGCCTGCCAACGCGGAAACGACGACAGCTACTTGGGCGTCTTTTTTGGCGTATCTGGTAACTAACTCGGCCACGTGGCGTATATTTTCGCCTGTGCCAACGCTGGTTCCACCAAACTTCATCACGATTTTCATGGAGTAATTCACTTTCGTTTTACTTTAGTAGTTTAGTTGCTAACTTATGTCTTATGTCTAAGAGGTCCCTTAAAACTGCGCCTGCGGTCTCTATTGAACCTGCGCCTCTGCCGATGATTGTTTGTTCAGCGGCGAATTCGCATTGGTAGGTGACGGCGTTTAGGACTCCGCTGACGCAGAGTGGGCTGGTTTTGGGGATTTCTGTGGGTTTCACGACGGGTTTGCTTGTGCCGTTGAGGGCGCCAATGAGTTTTATTGTATTGCCCCGTTTGGCGGCATCGTCAAGCATGTCTAAGGTGACATCGCGGATGCCTGTGCAGTCTACGTCCTTTAGAGTGATTTTTTGGTTGAGTATCCAGTTGGCTAAGATGACTGTTTTGCATGCTGTGTCAAAGCCGTCGATGTCCATGGAGGGTTCACGCTCGGCGTAGCCTAGCTTCTGGGCGGTTGAAAGCGCATCTTGGAAGCTGATGCGGTTTTGCCCCATTTCGGTGAGGATGTAGTTGGTGGTTCCGTTAAGGATGCCTTTTATACCCAATATGCGGTCGCCTGATAGGCAACGTTTGGCGAATTCAAGCATGGGGGTGCCGCCGCCGACTGTGCCGCTGAAACGGAAGTAAACGTTGTTGTATTCTGCCAGTTCGGTTAGGGCGGGCATGGCTAGTGCGAGGGGTCCTTTGTTTGTTGTGACGACGTGTTTGCCTGTTTTGAAAGCCGTAGTGATGTGGGATAATGCGGGTTCTGCGTTTTGGATGTTGACTGGTGTGACTTCTACGACGACTTCGGCTTCGACTTGTTCGATGACTTCGAGTGCTTTAATGCCTTTGACTCCGTATTCGGGGTCGGCTGAAACTGGGTACCCTTTCTGTTTTAATGCTTCCAGCTTTTCTGGGGTGAATCCTCGGGAGTTGATGACTGCGCCGTCGATGTCTGCTATAGCTACGATTTTGGGGGTAAACCCACAGTCTTTCCCTTTCTCAGCGGTGCGTTTGGCAAGAATCGTCGTGACACCCTTGCCCACAACGCCGTATCCAACAAGAATAATTCTCATTTCACGTTCACCTAGCAATAACTACATGATGCTTCTTTAACCCTAACGCTTCCTCGATTGCCGAGATTTCTGCGTCTACCTCGACTGGTTTTTCGCATTGTTTGATGGCGGTGTCGGGGTCTTTTAATCCGTGCCCTGTTGTGATGCAGACCACCCGCTCGTCTTTGTCGATTACGCCGTTTTTGACGAGTTTTTTGAGTCCCGCTATGGATGAGGCTGATGCGGGTTCCACAAAGATGCCCTCCACCCTTGCCAAGGTTTTCTGTGCGTCCAAAATTTCCTCGTCGGTGACTGTTTCCGCTGTTCCGTGGGATTCGTGGATAGCGTTGACTGCTTTTTTCCAGCTTACTGGTGCGCCGATGCGGATGGCTGTGGCGACGGTTTCGGGGTTTTTTACGGGTACGATTTTGTCGCTGTTGCTCTTGATGGCTTGAGCAATGGGCGCTGATCCTGCAGCTTGGATACCCGTCATCTTAGGTAACTTCGTGATTAAGCCTAGTGAATAGAATTCTTTTAGGCCTTTCCAGACGGCGCTGATGTTTCCTGCGTTGCCAACTGGGATGATGATGCGGTCTGGTGCTTCATAGTTTAATTGCTCGCAGATTTCGAAGCCTAACGATTTTTGTCCTTCGATGCGGAAGGGGTTGATTGAGTTAAGCAGGTAAATGTCCTTATGTTTTTCTGCCAATTTGAGGACAAATTCGAGTGCTTCGTCAAAGTTGCCCCTGACCTGCAAGACTTTGGCGCCGTGGATCATTGCTTGTGAAAGTTTGCCGTAAGCGATTTTGCCCGACGGAATCAACACAGTACATTTTATGCCTGCGCGGGCTGCATATGCGGCGAGGGCGGCGCTGGTGTTGCCTGTGGATGCGCAGATGACGTGGCGGGCGCCGAGTTCGACGGCTTTGGTGACGCCAACGGTCATGCCTCTGTCTTTGAAGCTGCCTGTGGGGTTTTCGCCTTCGTTTTTAACGTAAAAGGTATAGATGTCTAACTCTTTGCATAGCCGTTCTGAGTGATGTAGTCCTGTGCCACCTTCGCCTAGTGTGACGAGTTTGGTGGATTCGTGGATGGGCATGAAGGGTCGGTAACGCCAAACCGAGAGCGGCTTAGTTTTCCAGTCGCTTGTCTTTGTGTTTTCTGCTAACTCGTTGGCGTCAAATTTTATTTCTAGTATGTCTCCGCATTTTTTGCAGAAGTAAACAATCTCGTCCACACTGAAGGTGGTTTTGCAGTTTATGCATTCTTGATGTACCAATTTTATGCATCTCCAATAGACAAATGGCTGTGACTCGGGTGTTTGCACAAAAGTAGTTGGGGCTGCATTAAATAATTTTGCTACTACCAACCGCCAGTTTTAACCCACTAAGTTAGATAAAACCTCGTATGCTTTGAGACTGTCCTTCTTTTCGACAACCATTATGGTTTCAGTCCAACACGAAATGAACTCGACGATGTTGACGTTCTGTTCCGCCAGCAGGGTAGCCAAAAACGCTACGACACCTGGCGTGACTTCCAGTTCTTCAGGAGAGTGAACGACAATCATTGTGCAGTTTTCATGCTTTACAAGTGCGCTTACACGTTCAGGGAGATCACTACGGTCGAGAAGGTAGACGACTTTGTCAAGTAAATCTACTTTCATCCCTGCTTGGGAGTTGAATTCTTTGGCGGTTATGATGACAGATTTGCGGTCATAAACTGCGATGCCGCTACGTTTGAGAAGCGCCAGTACTTTTTCTTCTCTTTTCTGGCGGTGCTTCTGAAGTTCTTCGCTGTAACGGCGTAGGGCGGCTTTTATGGCGCTCGTATCGTTGACTTTTAGTTCTTTTTGAAGTTGTCTTGAGAGCTCGCTTAGGTTTACTATGCCTTTTTCGAGAGCTTCGAGCAGGTAAGGTTTGTTTCTTAGGTGGTTACGGACGTCTTGAGCTACAGTCATGGCTTTCTCATGTATCAAATGGGACATTTAAAGCTTGTTAAGTAACAAAAAAGTCACAACCTTTAAAAGAACAGCCCTCAAGGTAAGGGAAACAAAATTTAAAATAAAAATGGGGGAGCAGACGAATGGCAGATAAATATGTATTAGCTTATTCAGGCGGATTAGATACATCCGTGTTAATCAAGTACCTCCAAGAGAAACTTAACGGACAAGTAATCACTGTCACAGTTGACGTAGGTCAAGGTGAGGACCTAAAAGCAGCAGAAGAAAAAGCCAAAAAACTCGGAGTCTACAAACACTTCGGCATTGACGCTAAAGAAGAATTCTGCAAAGACTACATTTTTCCAGCCATAAAAGCCAACGCCCTATACGAAGGCAAATACCCAATCAGCACCAGCCTCAGTCGCCCCCTAATTGCGAAGAAGATGGTGGAGATTGCACAGAAAGAAGGCGCCGTAGGCTTAGTTCATGGCTGCACAGGACGCGGAAACGACCAAGTCCGCTTCGACATCACATTGGGCTCATTGGCACCCGACAAACAAATCCTCGCCCCCGTCCGCGAATGGGGCTTAACCAGAGACGAAGAAATTGCCTACGCAAAAGAGAAAGGCATCCCAATCTCGGAGAACGCCAAAAAATACAGCATCGACGCCTCAGTTTGGGGGCGCGCCATCGAATGCGGCTTGCTTGAAGATGCAAACAATGAGCCGCCAGAAGACGCTTACGAGTGGACAACTTCACCCGAAAAAGCACCCGACAAACCTGAAGTTGTCACAATAAGCTTCGAGCAGGGCGTACCCATATCGGTTAACGGCAAAAAAATGAAGCCCCTCGAACTCATAGTGGAAGTTAATAATATCGCTGGGCGAAACGGGGTCGGCAGAATCGACCACATCGAAGACCGCGTCGTCGGCTTGAAATCCCGAGAAGTCTACGAGTGCCCAGCGGCGTTGGTAATTTTGGAGGCTCATAAAGACCTTGAAAAAATGGTCATGACACGTCACCAAGTGCTCTTCAAGCAGCAAATCGACGCAGAATGGGTTTTCTTAGCATATGCTGGCCTCTGGGTTGACCCGCTTAAAGACGACTTAGACGCCTACATCAACAGCTCTCAAGGAAACGTGACTGGCGAAGTCAAACTAAAACTATTCAAAGGCAGCATGATAGTTATCGGACGTAGTTCTCCAAATAGCCTCTACGACAAAAACTTGGCAAATTACAACATCAAAACGAGCTTCAACCAAAGCTATAGCAAAGGCTTCATCGAGCTATGGGGTTTACAGACGCGAATGTATAATTCGCTTAAAACTGCCAGCAAGAAGCCTAACGCTAAGACAAATAAACCATAATTTTTAGGATGGAGGACTAGACAACTGTCGAAGATGCTGCATGGGGGAAGACTCGGCGACGTCCGCGGCGACGTAGCTAAATTCTGTAGCTCTCGCAAGGACGATGCACGTTTAGCCGACGCTGTCTTAGCCATCAACAAAGCCCATGTCACCATGCTTATCGAGGAAAGAATAATTACGGCGGTGGACGGCGCAAAAATCTTGGCTGCACTGCAGAAGCAGAAGAGCCAAAACCTTGACCCAAACGCCGAAGATGTCCACATGGCAGTTGAAGAAGCAGTACTGGCGTTGGCTGGTCCTGAAGTCGGCGGCAACCTCCACATTGCCAAGAGCCGAAACGACCAAACCGCAACCGCCATACGCATGGCCCTACGCAACGAACTGCTTAAAATCATGGAGCAAATAGTATGCATAAAGCAAACGCTCCTCGAAACCGCTGCTAAGCACACTGAAACAATCATACTCGAATACACTCACTTGCAGGCGGCGCAACCCGTAACATTTGCCCATTACCTCCTGTTACACGTAGGCTCATTAGAGCGAGACTTGCAACGGGTGCAAAGCGTTTACGAACGTGTGAACTTGTGTCCTTTGGGCGCAGGTGCGTTGGCAACCACCAGTTTTCCGATTAACCGGAAAAAAACCGCTCAACTCTTAGGCTTCAACGATGTCTTAGAAAATTCTCTGGACGCCGTTAGCAGCCGAGACTTCATAGTTGAAACCCAGGCAGCGCTGGCTTTGCTCGCAGTCAACTTAAGTCGCTTCGCAGAAGATCTAATTGTGTGGAGCTCCGCCGAATTCAGCACCATCGAGTTGCCAGACGAATTCACCTCAACCAGCAGCATAATGCCGCAGAAGAAAAACCCCGAATTACTAGAAGTAATTCGTGCACGCGCAAGCTACGCTCTAGGCGACTTCTTGGCTGCTGCATCTATCATTAAGAGTTTGCCTACTACTTACAATTTAGACTTCCAAGAAGTTACACCGAAGCTGTGGGCAGTAACCGACAACTTGGAAGCGTCACTTAACATTTTCACGGCGCTTGTACCCAACATAAAAGTCAAAACAGGTGAAGTTGAGGCAAAAGCCGCTTCAGGCTTTGTCGCTGCAACAGAAGTCGCTAACATGTTGGTTAGTAAGTACAATGTGGCTTTCCGAGTTTCTCACAAAATCGTCGGTGCACTGGTTAAAGCTTTGATTGACCAGAAAAAGACGTTAACCGACGCCACACCCGAGCTCTTAGCGAAGGTTGCTTTGGAGTCTGCAGGTATCAAGTTAACGGTTAAAAACCAAGATATTGTTTCCTGCACGAATTTACGCAAAATAATTAATTCATATACCGTTCAAGGCGGTCCATCACCCATAGCTACTCAAAAATCCATCAAAAAACACAACAAAACAGTAACGGAAAACACAAAAGCCATAAATGCACTAAAAGCATCGCTTTGCGAAGCCGAAAACACGCTAAACGCTACCGTCAATGAGTATTCGGCTCAGAAAATCAAAAACAGTAAGACTTAAAAATTTAAACTGATAGGTTGAATAGGGCTTTGGCTCCACAAGATAGCACGTCCAAAAATAATAAAAAAGCGGTTCTGCTTCTCGAAGACGGAACGTCATTTATTGGTAAAGGTTTTGGTGCAACAGCAAAAATTTCAGGCGAAGTCGTTTTCTCGACCCAGATGGTCGGCTATCCTGAAGCGTTGACTGATCCGTCATATAAGGGGCAGGTTCTAACTTTCACTTATCCAATGGTTGGCAACTACGGTGTACCAGACAAAGTTATGGACTGTGGGATGCCGCTTTACTTTGAATCTGACCATATTCAACCTCAAGGCTTAATCATCCACGAACTCTGCCATGAACCATTCCACTGGGCATCCAAACGTACATTGGACCAGTGGCTCTCAGACGAAGGTGTCCCAGGGATTTATGGTGTAGACACAAGGCGCCTCACCAAGAAGCTGCGAACCCACGGTGTCATGCTGGGTATTCTTCAGGTTTTCGAGGAAGGCGTCGAACCTGACATGGAGGCGCTCTTGAAAAGTAGCCGATGCATCGCTGACCCCAATCAAACTGATCTCGCCAAAGAAGTCTCAGTCAAAAAACCCGTCACCTACAGCGTTGACGGCAAAAAAACTGTAGTGTTAATCGACTGCGGAGTAAAATACAGCATCATCCGCAACCTCCTCAAAAGAGACATAAACGTTGTCCGCGTGCCTTATGACACTTCAGCAAAAGAAATCCAAAGTTATCACCCCAACGGCGTCTTCATCAGCAACGGTCCAGGCGATCCCAAAAAATGCGTCAAAACCATCGCAGCCGTCAAAGACCTCAGCGAAAAAATGCCCGTTATGGGAATCTGCTTAGGCGCCCAAATATTGGCTTTAGCACTGGGCGGAGACACTTACAAACTCAAGTTCGGCCACCGAGCACAAAACCAACCTGCCTTGGACTTGGAGAGTCGCCGATGCTACATCACCACTCAAAATCACGGCTACGCTATAGACTTAAAATCACTCAAATCCACCTGCCTTGAACCATGGTTTGTCAATCCAAACGACAAAACAACCGAAGGCATCCGATACAAAAACAAACCCGTTTTTGCTGTGCAGTGGCATCCTGAAGCTTCTCCGGGACCGTACGACACTGAGCTACTGTTTGACAAATTTGCAAAAACCCTGGAGGAACCATAGCAATGCCAAAGTTTGACTGGATAAAGAAAGTTCTTGTACTCGGAAGCGGCGCCATCAAAATCGGTGAAGCAGCCGAATTCGACTACAGTGGCAGCCAATGCTTAAAAGCACTGCGTGAAGAAAGCATCGAAACCGTCCTAATCAACCCTAACATCGCAACCATCCAAACGGACCCTCGGCTCTCAGGCAAAGTCTACCTTTTACCCGTAACCCCTGAGTACGTGGAAAAAGTTATTGCTAAAGAACGACCAGACGGCATCCTCTTAGGCTTCGGAGGACAAACAGCCCTTAACTGTGGTATCGAGTTGGAGAAGAGCGGTATTCTGCAGAAGTACAACGTTAAAGTTTTAGGTACCCCTGTTAAAGCTATTGAGGACACCGGCGACCGTGAAAGATTCCGAAATGCTATGCTTAAAGCGGGCGTTCCACCGCTGAACAGTAAAAGCTGCACCAGCGTCAAAGAAGCCTTGGCCATTGCAGAGGAAATCCACTACCCCGTCATCGTCCGAGTCGCTTACACTTTAGGCGGCAAAGGCTCTGGTGTCGCCCATAACCCCACCGAACTCAAAAACATAGCCACGTTAGGTATTGCACAGAGCCGCATCGGACAAATCCTAATTGAAGAGTACGTGGGGCACTGGAAAGAAGTCGAATACGAAGTTATGCGGGACTACGCAGACAACTGCTTAACCGTGTGTAACATGGAGAACTTTGATCCCATGGGTGTTCATACTGGCGACAGCATCGTGGTTGCGCCTTCGCAGACTATGACTAACCGCGAATACCACCTCATACGTTCCATCTCCATAAACGCCATCCGCGCTTTGGGCATCGTGGGCGAATGCAACATTCAATGGGCGCTCAATACCAAATCTGAGGAGTGCCGCGTCATCGAGGTCAACTCCAGAATGTCGCGCAGCTCTGCGTTAGCCAGTAAAGTAACTGGTTACCCGCTCGCCTATATCGCTACGAAACTCACTTTGGGATATACCCTGCCTGAACTCATCAACAAAGTCACTGAAGTCACAACCGCCTGCTTCGAACCAGCATTGGACTATATCACAGTAAAAATCCCTCGCTGGGATCTGCAGAAGTTCAAGAACGCGGATCGCCACGTTGGACCGCAAATGCGTAGCGTCGGCGAAGTCATGGCGATTGGTCGCTGCTTCGAAGAAGCCCTCCAGAAAGCCGTGCGGATGCTCGACACGGGCAAAATCGGTTTAGTCGGTAACCCTGAAGACGACGAACCTGAATCTGAAGAGCGCCTAATAGACGAAATCGCTAACCCAACCGACGAGCGCCTCTACAAACTCGTTAAAGCCCTAAAACACGGCATCCCCATACCAGAAATTTATCGCCTCAGCGGCGTTGACCCATTCTTCCTCCACAAAATCCAGAACATCATCGATATGGAAACCCAACTTAAAACACTTAATCTCGCCGAAGCAGATGCAGCAGAAGTCATCCGCGAAGCCAAACGCATAGGTTTCTCCGACGAACAAATCGCCGTCTGCCAGAAAACCGACGAAATGACTATTCGTAGCTTCCGCAAAAACAACAACATTGTTCCAGTTGTGAAGCAGATTGACACATTGGCGGCGGAGTGGCCCGCGAAAACCAACTACCTCTACATGACTTACGGCGGAGACGAAGACGACATCGAATTCAACAATACACCGAGCAAAGTCATTGTGTTAGGTGCAGGTGTGTTCCGCATTGGCAGCAGTGTTGAGTTTGACTGGTGCGGGGTCAACACGATTTGGGCGCTCAAAAAGAACGGTATCAAAGAAGCCATAATGGTCAACTACAACCCCGAAACCGTATCCACTGACTACGACGTCTCAGACAAACTCTACTTTGAAGAGTTAACGACCGAGCGTATACTGGACATTTATGATAAAGAGAACCCGCTGGGTATAATTACCAGTGTCGGCGGACAAATTCCAAACAACCTCTCAATGCCCCTCTCGGAAGCAGGCGCCAAAATCCTCGGCACTTCCGCTCAAGATGTGGACTTAGCTGAAGATCGCAGCAAATTCAGTGCGTTGCTTGACCAGTTAGGGATTCATCAGCCCGGCTGGAGCAAACTTCAATCCATTGATGAAGCTAAACGGTTCGCAACCAAAATCGGCTACCCCGTCCTAGTGCGCCCTAGCTACGTGCTTTCAGGCTCAGCTATGCGGGTCGCTTACAATGAAGTGGCTTTAGAAAACTTCCTCAACTTGGCAGCTAAGGTTTCGCGAGATCACCCAGTTGTCATTAGCAAATTCATCACCCGCGCCAAAGAAGTCGAAGTGGACGGCGTTTCAGATGGCGAAAACGTGCTCATCGGTGCCATAATGGAGCACGTGGAAAACGCAGGCGTCCACAGTGGCGACGCAACCATGACCATCCCGCCCCAGGCACTCAAACCCGAAGTCCAAAAAGACATTGAAATCGCAACTATAAAAATCGTCAAAGCCCTCAACATCCACGGACCCTACAACATCCAGTACCTCGTAAAAGACGATGTAGTTAACGTAATCGAATGTAACCTACGCGCTTCACGTTCAATGCCGTTTGTCAGCAAAACCCGAGGCATCAACCTGATTGACTTGGCAACTTTAGCAATGCTGGGCAAAAAAATCGACAAATCCAAGTTGTTATCTCCAATGCAAGTGGCTCCTCACGTTGGCGTTAAAGTGCCCCAGTTCAGCTTCATGCGCTTAAGCGGCGCCGACCCAGTCTTAGGCGTGGAGATGCTTAGCACGGGCGAAGTGGCTTGTTTAGGCGAGAATTTTAGCGATGCGTTTAGTAAGGCGTTGCAGTCTGCGGAGTTTACGATTCCACCTAAAGATGGCGCTGTTCTTATCAGCGTCGGAGGCAACGAAGAACGCAAGGCTCGTGTTGTTCCAATTGCGCAGGCGTTTGCGGATATGGGCTTCAAAATTTACTCCACCAAAAACACTGCCCGCGTCTTGGAAGCACATGGCGTTGCAACGACTGTGCTACATAAAGTCAAAGACCCCGATGTAACCCCGAACATCCTTGATTACTTGCAGGAACGCAAAATCGACTTAGTTATCAACGTGCCAATGGCGAATCGCCGCAGCAACATGAGCGACATAATCACCGACGGCTACATAATCCGACGACAAGCAGTCGAGTTCAATGTGCCCGTTATCACCAATTTACAGTTGGCACAGGCTTTGGTGGATGTGATGCGGCACAAGAACGAAAACGGGAATAGTATCCGTAGCCTTAACGAGTACATGGATGAGTTGCCTTGGAAGCAATGGTAAATTAATCTTCTTTTCTTTTGTTTTTAGTTTTTTCTGCTGTAACTCTTTTTTATTTAAACAACTGATAGCTTGCAAAAAATGTTGCTTGGGTTCTGAGTTGGCGGGAGTTGCTGGTCGTGCTATACTCCGTAAGCAGAAAGCTCGAACCGGTCTGTTCAAACCTGGGAGGATGCTCGAAAACTGCCGAAAGTTTTTGGGACAAATGTGACCTGCTACAAGAGGGTTTATTTACCCTATTCTATATGCGTATTTTAGGTTTTGAAAAATGATAAACAACATTTTCAGTTTCGAAGAGGAAGAAGACTGCGACTGCGAAGATTGTGACTGTGACGATTGCGAAGACGAAGAATAAAACGCAATCGCATCTTTCTTTTTTTGTTAGTATAATGCAGCAATAATTGTTTTGCACATTTTCACCATTTGCTCCAAAGATAAATGTGATTGGCACGCGATTGGTTTTTATGGTTAAGTGCTAAGTCGATGGGTTAACTCAAGTGTTTGAATTGTCCTTTAAACGAATCTTGCTTGTTAAGCCGTCTGGCCGGAAAGGTTTGGGGTTTGCTTTTGATTTGATACCTCTAGGTTTGGAGTATCTTGCGGCGTATATCGAAGACGTTGTGGAACAAGTTCACATTGTCGACTTGGAGCTGGACCGCAGAACATTTCAGCAGTGCTTAGATTTTTATCGTCCAGATTTAGTGGGTATTTCGTTATCCGCCACCGAACATAACAAAACGTTAAGGTTAGCAAAAATAGCTAAACAAAACGGCGCGATTACTGTTGTCGGTGGTTATCACCCCACAAGTGTTCCCAACTTGATGCTTTCCTATCCGCAAATTGATGTGGTTGTTCGAGGTGAAGGCGAACAAACTATGCGGGAACTTGTAGAGCGTGGGTCTGCTGAAAACGTTTTAGGTTGTTCATACCGCAAAAACGGCGAAATAATTCATAACAAAGACCGACCAAGAATAACCGACTTGAATGGTATTCCTTTTCCAGCTCGGCATTTGAGGCAGTACCCCTACAAAAGTGCAGACCGCAAAACCGACTGCGATGTGCTGATGATGTCTAGGGGCTGTCATGGTTTATGCAGTTTCTGTTGTGAACCAAGCATGAGCGATGGCTGTTCAAGGTGCCGATCACCAGAAAATGTGATGAAAGAAATATTATTGATGGCACAATTCCACGAAAACAAACCAGTATGTGTAATGTTTGCTGACCCCAACTTTATCGGTAACGCCCGACAGGTTGAACGGCTCTGCGACTTGCTGATGGAGCATGATTTGAACATAGAATTTGGGGCATTAGTTCGGGCCGATATGATGGCGAATAACCCACATATTGTACAGAAAATGTGCCAAGCTGGTATTGTCAAATTCGAGATGGGCATTGAAAGCCCAAACAGCAAAGATTTACAATCTACAAAAAAGGGTGTAGCGACAAAGTTCCATAAACAGGCAGTAAAAAATATTCGTGCACACGGCGGCAGAGCTGGAGGCACATTCGTTATAGGTCTCCCTGACCAGACGGAAGAGGAAATTAAAACTTTCCCTGTTTACGCCAAGGAGATTGGGTTGACGGCTGCCGCTTTCGGCATAGCCACACCGTTTCCGGGAACAGACTTCTATGCAGAACTCGAGGAGAAGGGCCTAATTTTTGAGACTAACTGGGACAACTTTGACGAGATGCACTCTGTCTTTAAGGCTAATCATTTAACAAAAAAGCAAATTGAAGAGTTGGCAACTTTTTGCATGGCAAAATTCTGGAACATAGACACATTCATAGATCATGAGATGGTCTACCAGAAAAGAACTCTCCGAAAGAAGCCCGCAGTGGATTTCGTTAAAGATCGTTCTCTTAACTTGGGTTTCATGGCGAATAATGGGACTGAATTGCAGAAGGACAATTTTGATCAGCACATTAAGACTTTTCTTGAAGCTTACGTAGATTCTCGAGTAGAAACGTATACCCGCACAGTTGGCGTGCATGATGCAATAGAGATGACGAAGTTTCTGCGGATTCTCGGTCCTCAAAAGATACAATGTACCTTGAACCTCGATGATACCGCTGTTAGTTTCGTGTTCAAAACAACCAGAGAGAGCGTCAACTACATTCAAGTCACTTATGGTAGAGTAGACGGTTCAACGGTGAATTTAGACGTGGATCTAAATTGGCTATTGCAACCTTCTGTTTCGAATCTGCTGAAGGCGCCTGCGTACTTATTCAAGAATAATATGCGTCCTACTAAAATGTGGAACACTTTAAGGCTCTTTGTCGCTGTAGGGACAGAGGTTGTGGCTTCGAATCTGTCTAAGCGTTCCCAAAAATGACTCCTCCTGAGAGGCGCCAATAGTCGTGTTTGATGTGATGTTGGTTAGATACTGGTACGTTAATGTTTAGATTATATGAGTTCTATCAATTTGGCCTCTGAATTCTTTTTCTTATTACTATATACCGTTTGGGTGTGTGCATAAAAATACCTCAATATAGTGGTTGACAAAACGCCGCTTGAATAATTTTGGATTATGTAGCTTCAGAATGTAGCACCACAACAACTTTAGCATTTCTGTTTAAAAAACTCGGGAAGGTTTATGCGGCTTTGAGTTCTGCCTCGTTTGGGTTCCCCTTCTGTATGCATAGTGCTAATTTCAAGAGAGCAAAGGTGTCAAATCCGGGGCAGTTAAATTTTCCAACAACAGCATAGCCTTTGGCTTGTAGCTTCTCTCGTAACTTTCTATGCAGTTTTTCGCCGTTGTTTGGTTGTCCACTTGTCGAGAAAACGAATGCTTTCTGATTGCTGGCTTGAGGCAACATATCGGCGAATTCCAAAATGTCTTTGCGGTGTTTTCTAAAGTAAATTCCTGAGCCAAAACCCAGTAGGTCGTACCCAGAAAGTTGTGCCGCATCCACTTCCGCTGGAGGTTTCACTTCAGCACCAAGAGTATTGGCGATTGCGGACGCCACCTTCTGGGTGTTCAGGTGATGCTAAGAGAACAGATGATTAACGAGTTCACATTGTTATGGTCTATTGGACATGGCTTGGCTTAAATATTCTAGACACAATAACAAGATACGCCTTCCTATAGGTTTCAGTATTTACCTTTCGAATCCAATATATGCGCTTCAGTATCTCAAAAACCTGTTTTGCGTAAATGATATATTGTCCCGCCGCCTTTTCGATGTGCATCAAGGTAAGGCTACTTTGTCCAAAAACGGCGAAACTCGCACCATAGCAGAGATTAACGAGAAAATCCGTAAAGGCGACGCTCAAGTTTTAACCGCCGAAGAAATGAAGAAACTTGTGGAGAGCAGCGGTGTTGAAGTCGCCTATAAAGAAGTGGACGTTGTTACAACAGGCACGTTTGGCGCCATGTGCGGCAGCGGTGCAATCATCAACTTAGGTCACTCGGATCCGCCCATCAAA
The DNA here is from genome assembly GCA_963760925.1 of uncultured archaeon. Lineage (GTDB taxonomy): Archaea > Thermoproteota > Bathyarchaeia > Bathyarchaeales > Bathycorpusculaceae > Bathycorpusculum. The sequence continues at coordinate 50,020 of CAVXES010000002.1, forward strand.
ATTGATAGGGCATGGATAAACGACGTGGCGGTCGGTCACCCCGGTGCAGCAGTGGACATTTTTGTCGGCGCCACAAACATGACTGAGAAGCACAACTACGACTACGGCGGAGGTCACGTCATAAGTGACCTCGTCGGAGGGAAAGAAGTGGAGTTCCGAGCCACCGGCATGGGCACTGACTGTTATCCCCGAACCAGCGTCCACACAACCCTAACCAAAGATGACCTTAACCAGTTCTACCTCGTCAACTTCCGCAACTGTTACCAACGCTACAACTGCGCCCTAAACAGCAGCGACGAAACCATCTACACCTATATGAGCAAGCTCCTGCCCCGATTCAAAAATGCCACGTTTAGCGGTGCAGGTGAACTTAACCCGCTCATGAACGACCCCGACTACGAAACTATAGGTTTGGGCACACGTATTTTCCTCGGCGGCGGACAAGGCTACGTAATAGGCGAAGGCACTCAGCACAGTCCAAAAAATCAAGATGGCACCTTAATGGTGAAGGGGGATGCTAAACAGATGTCCAGCGAGTTTCTGCAGGGAGCCAGCTTCACCAAGTACGGTACCAGTATGTACGTGGGTTTAGGCATCCCGATTCCAATCCTCAACATGGGTTTAGCGAAGAAGACTGCGATTAGGGATAGTGAAATTTTCACAAACGTAGTTGATTACAGCGTGCCTCGGCGTGACCGACCTAAATTTGGAAAAGTTAGTTATCAAGAACTTAAATCAGGCAGCATAACGGTGAACGGGAAAAAAGTCCGAGTAAGCAGCCTGTCCAGCTTGAAAATGGCGAAGAAAGTCTCCCGGATCCTTAAGCAATGGATTGAAGAGAGTACATTCACTTTAACCTCACCCATCGAGCGGTTACCTACTATCACTGTGTTTAAGCCGATGCGGCAAAGTGAGGAAATTCCTTTTGTCGTTAGCGTCATGCATGCTGCCGTCACCTGCACAGAAAATGAGGAAATCCGCGCTATAGCTGAACGTATAGTCACAAAATCCGTCAACCACATCGTCGTCGTAGACGAAACAGGCAAACTCAGGGGAATTGTCACAAGTTGGGATATAACTCGCGCCATGGCGGAAGGCAAACTAGCGTTGGCGGACATCGAGTCCAAAAATGTCGTAACCGCAAGACCTGATGAGCCGCTTGAAATCGCTTCGAAGCGTATGGCGCAGCACAACATCTCTGCTCTACCTGTAATAGATATAGAGAAAAAAGTTCTTGGTATCGTAACATCTGAGGACGTGTCTAAACTGCTTGGGAGAGGGAACTAAACATGGGTCGCATATTTATTAGGTTTAACGAGGAACAGGTCTCTGATACCATCGCCTCGCAAATCATAATTGAGTACAAAGTGCCCATGGTTATATTATCTGCTCATATCAACTCAAAAGGTGGTGAACTCCTTGCTGAAGTCCCAGATCAGATGCAGGAGCAAGTTGTGGACGCATTCCGAAAAAGAGGTGTCACCGTCTCCGTGCCCAAACTCATCGAAGTTGATTCAGATAAGTGTTTTAGTTGCGGCACCTGTGTTGCTTTGTGCCCCGTGGAAGCCATCAGCATAGCCGAGGACTGCACCATTGAGTTCGACAAGGAACGCTGCTTGGGCAGTACATGCAGTATCTGTGTGGACGCTTGTCCAGCACGAGCAATTAAGTCGCTTAAGCCCAATGGTAACGGTAACAGGGACAAAAAAAGTTGACTAAAAAACTTCTCAAAGAAGTCTTCACCCTCAAGGATTCGCAGTGCACAATTGTTTCTGAAAGCCAAACCGCCATTGAAGCCGCCAAAGAATCCATCAGGCATAGTCGCTTCATGTTGGAACTTTATGTCCGTGCTAACCCCAAATATCAGTACACCTTAACCCCCCTCGCCGCTCCAGAGAGACCGCTTGTTGCGAAGTTGATGGCTGAAGCAGCAGCAAAGGCAGATGTGGGGCCGATGGCTGCGGTTGCGGGCGCAATTGCAGACCTCGCAGTTGAGGAAATGCTTAAAACAGGCTGCAGCGTGGCGGTGGTGGAGAACGGTGGCGAAATCATGGCGCAGTCGATCCAGTCCGTGGATGTGGCGGTAGCCGCTGGCGAAGAGTCGCTTTCAAAATGCTTCGGCTTCAGACTAACAGAGTTCCCTGTAGCCGTTGCAACGAGTTCGGGGCGTTTTAGTCATGCTTTTAGCTTCGGGGATGCCGATGCGGCGACGGTTTTCGCTAAAAACGCTTCTTTGGCGGATGCAGCGGCGACGGCAGTTGGCAATGTGGTAAAGGGCGACGCACAAGTTGGCATTGAGGCAGGTATAAAACGGGGTTTATCTATCGAGGGCATTGAGGGTGTGCTGATTCTTTTCAAGGGGCAAGTTGGAACCGCTGGGAAGATTCCTCAGATAATAAAAGTTGAACCTTAACCGCATACGTCATACGCGCCCTTATAAATAGGGCTTATAGAAAAGATCACCGCTGAACTAATGCAAGTTGTCTGTGCGGTCTGAGACGCCTTAACCGCTTTCCACAACTCAAACTATTTCATTTTGTCTTGTCATGACTCAGCAAACGGAAACCGCCCCATTCACAGCGGACAATGCAGCGGCGCAAACAAAACCCACTGGCAAGACGCAAATCAGCATCGACGAAATAGCCGAATCATTTCAAACAGTTGGCGCCGACATCGTGGAAATCGGCAAGCTGTCCAGTGAAGAAAAAGCCGCTGTCGAAGCCTTTCTCTCCATGCTGAAAGCCAATATGGAACCAGTTGCCTCATCGATCCCGATATCTACGAAAATAATTCCCATAGAATTTGGTTCCGTTTCCGAAGCACACATTCAACCCACAGGAAACCTAGAGCTTAGTTTCAGCGATCAAGAGAAAACCCTCATAGACCTGAGCGACCCCAAAAACCGTGACTTAATGATCGCTGTCATGGACGATTTTGTTCCCAAATTCGAAGCCCTCACATTGCAGATTGCCGCTGAGCGCCTCCGCAAGCCCACCGCAGTTGAGTCTCCAAAAGTTGAAGCTCCAGTTCCAATTGTTGAGCTTGAACTGTCTGAACTGGAGCATACTGTGGAAGTCGTAGCTGAGTCACCTGCCCTTGAACCTGAATCAGAACTTGCAGATTTGCCAGAACCTGCAGAAGAGCCCCCGCAACAGGAAGAACTCTCCATTGACCTGTTGACGCAGCGCAACGCAGCTATCGAAGCCGTCGCAACTGAAGCACTAACTTTTCTCGATATGTTGGGTGGAGAAGTGTTTGAACAGGAACCAGTCAGCAAATACTTCGACGACTGGATGGTGAACCTCCGCCAGGTCGTCCTTTCCTTTGAATCCAACGAAGTCATAGGCGCAGACGAAACCTTTGCTGCAGAGTCCAACCAGATTTTCGGTCATATCCAAGAGGAACTTGACAACAGAATAGCAAGCGAAGCAGAAATGGCAGTTTCTTATCGAACCCTCGTCGAAAACCGCTACTTGCTTAACAAGATCAATGAGGAACACGCTGCTCAAACCAAAGAGCTTGTCGAGAAGGGCACAAGCGCCATCGAAACCTTGATGCTTAGCATGCAGATTATCGAAAAAGAGTTAGCTGAGGTGCAGGCACTCAAAGTCAGTTACCGTCACCCCCTGCAGAAGTTGGCTAAAGACCAGAAAATAGAGGAACTCACCCAGCGCTTGAACTCGGTTAAGAGGCGTCTAGCTTTGGCTGTTGGATCCTCTTCCGTTGATGCCGGGAAATCAGGCGATATCGAAGCCCAGTTTGAAGCCCAAACACGGATGCTTCAAGAGAAACGCAAAGTCGCCATGGAGTTTCTAACTAAGAACGTTGATGAATTAGCAAACGAAATTGCCAAACTAAAACTGACTAAAACCAGCAACCCAATCAAGAGGGTTGCCATCCAGCAGCAAGTGTTTGAGACTGAACAGAAACTGTTTGACGCAAAGAAACGATTGGAATTGGCTGAGAAGAATTCTTCTGCTGAAATGGAGAACCTCCGTGCTGAATATGAGAAAAGGAAGCAAGCTGCGTTGGGTAAGATGCAGACGTTGGAGCAAGACATCGCCACCAAGGCAGTGGATAACTCCGCTGAAGTGCGAAAACAAGCTGCAAAGGCTTTGGCTGAAGCGGTGAAGACGTTGGCGCGGAGGAAAACAGAAGCGCCACTGGAGAAGCCTCTGGAAACGCAGTCGGAAGACTCAGAAGAAGCTGTTTAAGTTTTGGGTCAAATCGAAACGCTTATATTTTTTGTGTGGTGACTCATTGCACAGGTTCGAAGCAATGACTAATACAGAAACCCCACGCATCAACGCATGTCGCCTCGACAGCTTCGACTACGACTTTTATTTTCACGATTATTTTCCTTAAGCCCAGAGCTGATAAATTTTTTGAGAACGGTTCTGGGCAAAACATGGGTGTACTAACATGGTAAAGCAATTATTTCCTCGCAAAATTGTGGTTAAATTCGGCGGCTCAAGTCTCGCTGACCACGAACGCCTATTCAAATCGGTTATGGCAGTTGTGAACGAATCAAGAAAGGGTACTAAACTCGCCGTTGTAGTGTCAGCTATGGGTAAAACCACCGATGTACTGATGACCACAGCAAAAAACACTTCGAATGGCAAACTCCAAAAACATGAACTCGATGACATCCTATCCATGGGTGAACGCACAAGCATGCGCATTTTCGCCACTGCCTTGCGGAACAACGGTGCAGACGCCTGCTACTTCGACCCTATGGAAGACAAATGGCCCATAATCACTGACGACGCCTTCCAAAACGCTAATCCTGACCTCAAAACGTGCAGCAAAAATATAAAAGAATGCGTTTTGCCACTTGTCGAAAAAGGTACAATACCGGTCATCGCAGGGTTCGTTGGTAAAACCAAAGACGGCAAAATCACCACTTTAGGCAGGGGTGGAAGCGACACTACCGCTTTCATCTTAGCGGAAGGCATAGGCGCAGACCAAGTCCTGCTCGTTACCGATGCAGAAGGCATAATGTCTAGCGACCCCAAAATCATCCAGTCACCCATGCTTCTGCCAACCATCGACGTGAACACGCTGGTTGGATTGGCGGATTCAGGTGCAAAATTCATCCACAGTAAAGCCTTAAAGTACAAACCCAAAAACATAGATGTAAAAGTTATCAGCAACAAACACGGAGATTTAAGCAGAGACGGAACCATAATCACAGGTGCCTTAGCATGGGAACTCGACGCCGAAATCGCTCACCCCACTTCCGTGGCGGAGATTACGGTAGTTGGCAAAGGCTTATCCGCTAATCCCCAAGTTATAAATGAAATAGTTGAGAAAGTCAAACAGAACAGCATTCTCCTCGGCATGTCAATGAACACCAACTCAATCATAGTCTACGTGCCTCAAGGAGAAAAAATCGATGCCCTATTCCACCAGATTCATCAAATCACCATAGACAACGAAGAAACCATAGCTATGGCAGTCAAAAAAGACTTAGCCTTCATTAAAACCAGTGGTGTCGGCTTGGAAGAAACACAAGGCATTATCGGCAGAATCAGTGAGGATCTCCGCGTTAACGGCATAAACATCAGTGGCATCTTAACAATCACGTCGAGTATTCTGCTGTTTGTTGATTGGAATGAGAAAGAGAAAGCGCTAAAGTTAATTAAAAACGCGCTCAAAACACATTAGCAGCGTGGAAGTATGAACGAAGGCAAAATCCGCAGACTCAAAAAAATCATGCAGAAAGATAATCGCACAGTTATCGTGCCCATGGACCACGGCGTCACAATTGGCCCTGTAACTGGAATAACTAACATGCAAACAATCACCAACCAACTTATCAAAGGAAAAGTCGACGCTATACTCGTCCACAAGGGCATCGCCAAACGCATAGATGTTGACGGCGCAGGCTTAATCGTTATGCTCTCAGGCGCCTCCGCACTGGGACCTAACCCCAACGGAAAAGTCCAAGTCTGCAGCGTTCTAGAAGCCGTTCGCTTGGGTGCAGAGGCTGTTTCCGTCCACGTGAACGTCGGTGCACAAGATGAGGATAAAATGCTCTCTAACCTCGGCAAAGTCTCCGAAGAATGCGAAGTCTACGGGATGCCCCTTCTAGCCATGATGTACCCTCGAGGCCCCAGAATCACCAGTGAACACGCCCTTGAAGTGGTCGCCCACGCAGCACGCATCGGCGCCGAATTAGGTGCAGACGTAATAAAAACAAACTACACTGGATCCATAGAAACCTTCAAAGCCGTAGTGGAAGGCTGTCCCGCGCCTGTCGTTATTGCGGGTGGACCAAAATGCAACTCCACAGTCGAAATCCTTCAAACCACAAACGACGCAATCCAAGCAGGTGCAGCAGGACTCTCAATCGGCAGAAACGTTTTCCAGTGCGAAAACCCAACCCAAATCACGAGAGCTCTTTCTGCAATCGTTCACGAAGATGCATCTGTGGATCAAGCGCAAAAGTTTCTCGGTGAAAAACATTGAAGGAACTCTGGATAGAAATCACAGAGGACAAAAAGGACACTTTACAGCCACTTGTAAGTCAATATGCCGATGCGGTCGTCGAGGGAAATAAAGTCACGTTCTTGGGAAGTAAAAAAACCCAAGAGATTTTCACGCCTACGCCTATTCTTACTGAGATAGTTAATGCAAAAGACCAAATTCATAGGATCTGCATTAGCGACAAGGCAACTGAAAATTTAATCGTAAAAACCGCAGAGACTGGCGCAAGTTACTTAATAATAAGTTGTACCAACTGGAAGGTTATTCCGCTTGAAAACTTGATTGCCCGCATAAAGGGGAAAAGTAAGTTGCTTGCAGAAGTCGCCAACGCTGAAGAGGCAAAGGTGGCTCTGCAAACTCTCGAGTTAGGCACTGATGGCGTCTTGCTTAAGACCAGCGACCTGGATGACCTTCTAAAAACAGTTGCCGTAGTCAAACCTGATGCGTTTAAACTTGAAATGGTTACCGCTACAATCGTAAGCACTAAACCGATCGGCACAGGTGCACGTGTCTGCGTAGACACCTGCGACCTAATGACGCAAGGAGAAGGAATGTTGGCAGGCAGCCAAAGCGCAGGTCTATTCTTAGTGGAAGCAGAAGTCAACGAAAACCCCTACGTCGCCTCCAGACCATTCCGGGTAAACGCCGGCTCATGCTCAATGTACACGATGGGTAATCTACAGACGACCCGTTATCTTCAGGAATTCAAGGCAGGAGACGAAGTCATAATCGTCACACGAGAAGGAAAAACCCGCAAAGCTAACGTAGGACGAATAAAAATTGAAGTCCGTCCTCTCATTTTAGTCGAAGCGCAGGCTGAAGGTAAACTTATCAAAGTCATTTTGCAGAACGCCGAAACCATTCGCGTCGTTACCCCCGAAGCTTCTAAACCCGTTACCGAACTGGAGGCAGGTGACGAAGTCATAGTTCATCTGGCAGCCAAGGGCGGACGTCACTTCGGCATTTCGGTGCCAGAAGAAACGGTGATTGAGAAATGAGCGCAAAAATTTGCGTTTCGATTCTACCTAAAAACATAGTTGAAGCGCTAAATCTTATTGGCATGGCTGAGGTGGCTGGGGCGGATTTTGTTGAGGTCCGACTCGATTGTCTTGAGGAAACACGGAACCTCTCGGATTTACCTAACAGTACAAAACTCCCTTTAATTGCAACTAACAAATTGGAAAGTGAGCGAGGTTTCTTTTCGGGCAGTGAGCAAGAAAGGTTGCAAACATTACTCGATGCAGTCAAAAGTGGCTTCCAGTATGTGGATGTCGATTTCACAAGCCCTAACCCCGCCGAAGCAATTGCTAAACTTAAACTCTCAAACGCAAAAATCATCGTTTCTTACCACAAATTCGACGGCATTCTAAACGCATACTCACTTGAACAAATCCTCAACGACCAAATCAACGCAGGAGCAGACATCTGCAAAATCGTTTTAACCGCTAAAAAAATTGAAGACAACTTGCCCATACTAAGTTTCGTGTCTTTTGCATCTGCCAAAGCGAAGATAGTTTGCTTCTGCATGAATGAGGCTGGAAAAACCTCACGGCTGCTCTCTACAGCTTTTGGTGCATTCTTCACTTTCGCAGCACTCGAAGAAGGTGCCCAGACAGCTGCGGGACAGATGAATATAAAAGAAATGAGAACTGCATACAAACTACTAGGGATACCGTGATGAATATTTCGGGCAAAACTCGGGTGTGCGGAGTTATAGGTTATCCCATAGAACACTCGCTCAGCCCATTAATGCATAACGCAGCTTTCCAAGCCGTTGGTTTGGACTACGTGTTTTTAGCATTCAAAGTTAAGTCTTCCAGTGTGGCAGAGGCCGTGGATGGCATGAGAGCATTGAACATTCGCGGTTTAAACGTGACTATGCCCCACAAAAAGTCGGTTATGGCAGGGCTTGACCGTATTGATCTCTCAGCGCAGATCATTGATTCTGTTAATACGATTCTTAACAGGGAAAACTTGCTGTTTGGATTTAACACTGATGGTGTGGGCGCTGTTAAGGCACTGAAGGAAAACGGTGTTGAACTGAAAGGCAGAAAAGTACTGTTGCTCGGAGCAGGCGGTGCAGCGCGCGCAATCGCTTACGCTGTAGCTAAAGAAGCCGATGAACTCGCTGTACTAAATCGAACCGCTAAACAGGCACAGGCCTTAGCTAAACTCTTAGAAAAAACTACTAACAAACGGATTGCCTACGGCTCGCTCTCTCCCAGCGACATAAAAAACAACCTTCAAGACTCTGACATTCTAATCAACGCCACCTCAGTCGGAATGAAACCCCACCCCAACGAAAGCCCAATTCCCACAAAACTGCTCCGCAAAAACCTCTCAGTTATGGACATAGTCTACAACCCCCTCGAAACGCAACTGGCAAAAGACGCCAAAGAAGCGGGTGCCCACATAGTCAGCGGAGTAGAAATGCTCATTTACCAAGGCGCCGCCGCATTTGAAATTTGGACTGGCAAGTCAGCGCCCGTTGAAGTTATGAGGAAGGCTGTGGTAAATCACTTACAGAAGGTGTAGCAAAATTGGCGGGGAAAGCTGTTGCAGTAGCGCATGGTGCAGCAACAATCGTGAACGCAATTGCACTGGGAAAAGGCGCAGCGTTTGGAGTAGACTTGTGGACTCAAGTAGAAGTAGAATTAACAAGTGAAGTGGGCGTTTTCGAAGTTGAAATCGTTTCTGACCCAGATGAGAGCACGCTTCTAGCTGAACGTACCGTTGCCCGCGTACTTGAACGCTTCAATTTATCAAATTTTGGCGCAAAAGTAAAAACCACCTCGAACATCCCCGCGGCACGAGGTCTAAAAAGCAGCAGTGTGGCCGCAAACGCAACCGCCCTCGCCACAGTAGCAGCTTTGGGCAAACAACTCAGCGACTTAGACATTGTTAAAATCGGCGTGGACGCAGCGTTTGACGCAAAATGCACAATAACAGGCGCCTTCGACGACGCATGTGCATCATACTTCGGTGGCGGAGTCATAACCGACAATACACGACGCCAAATCATCAAGCAGTTCCCTCTGCCCGAGGACTTGGTCGTGCTGTTTCATGTGCCGCCAGAGAAAGCATATACCATCAACTCGGATGTGATGCGGTTGCAGACAGTTAAGCCGCTGGTGGAGTTGGCGTTTGAAAAGGTTATGCAGGGCAACGTCTGGGAAGCACTCACACTTAACGGATTGGTTTACTCGGCAGCTTCTAATCAAAACACCACAATCGCCGTCGATGCATTGGCTGCTGGTGCAGTCGCTGCAGGACTTTGCGGAAAAGGACCTGCCATAACAGTCGTAACCCACACTGAAACCGCCGACAAAGTCAAAGCCGCACTGCAGGTATACCCAGGCGAGATTTTAGTTACAAACTTGAACAGCGAGAAAGCTAGGGTACTCTAAACATGGCAAACGTAATCATAAAAAACGCACCAAAATTATGCGGGGAAGTAGCTGCGCCAGCGTCGAAGTCCTACACGCAGCGCATGGTCATTGCTTCTGCTCTCTCTACTGGCACCTCAAAAGTGATGAAACCCCTTTATTCCGAAGACATCGAAGCAGCACTGCGTGCAGTGACTGGGCTTGGCGCAAAATTCAATCCCAAAGATGAGGTGTGGGCAATAACTGGCGCAACCCCGATTGAAGCCCAAGAAGAGCCCATTGACTGCGGCGAATCAGGCGCAACACTGCGATTCATTGCGCCCGTTGCGGCACTGGCGGAAGGTCCTTCAACATTGATTTTTAGAGGTTCAATTGAGCGGCGTCCAATAGAACCACTGCTGAGGAGCCTTAGCGATCTCGGAGCCATAGCATTCGTGGGCAAGCACGAGGATTTGGATGCGGTTTTTGTTGAAGGCGGTGGCATTGCAGGTGGCAAAACCCAGATTGCGGGTAATGTGAGTTCCCAGTTTATTTCGGGTTTAATGTTTGCTTGCCCTTTAGCACAGTCGGACACTGAAATTATGTTGACTTCTCCGTTGGAGTCGATAGATTATGTTAATATGACTCAGGAAGTGCTAGCTCAGCACGGCGTAAAAGTAACCGTTGAAGAGACCCGCATCATTATTCCAGGAAACCAAGTTTACATGCCAGCAGACGGGAAAGTTCCAGGAGACTTCTCTTCTGCAGCTTTTCTCTTGGCGGCCGCAGCCATCACCAAATCCAAAGTTACAGTCACAAACCTCGACTTCGGGGCAGTGCAGGGCGACAAAGCAATTCTTGCAGTCCTCAAATGCATGGGCATTGAAGGTAAAGTCTGCCGTGACAGAGTCGAAATTTACGGCACAGGCAATCATCTTAAACCAGTCGATTTAGATGCAAAAAATGTCCCTGACCTAGTTCCAGTAATCGCAGCATTAGCCTGCTACGCAGATGGCATTTCTCACATTTCGGGTGCGCAGCGGCTTCGGCTCAAAGAATCCGACCGGCTCGCCTCAATCCACGCCGAATTAACCAAAATGGGCGCCCAAATCACCATCACCGAAGACAGTTTAACCATCAAAGGTATCCCCTTGCACGGCGCAATTATCGACCCACATAACGACCATCGCATCGCAATGGCAACCGCTGTCGCAGCACTCGCAGCAGACGGCGAAACCACAATCACCCATGCAGAATGCATCAGAAAGTCTTATCCACAGTTCTTCCATCATCTAAAGCAATTAGGAGTTGAAGTTGTTGGCGGGAAACTCTATAGGTAAAGAATTCACGGTTACAACATTTGGGGAAAGCCACGGAAAAGTCGTCGGCGTAGTTATCGACGGTTGCCCTGCTGGGTTGCCCCTCTATGAAACAGATTTTAAAGAGGAACTAGATAGACGAATCCCAAACCAACCAAAAATCGTGTCCCCTCGAATCGAGAAGGATACAGCGCAAATTTTAAGCGGCGTCTTCAACGGCTACACCACAGGCGCACCCATCACATTGATGGTTGAGAACAAAGAAACCCAATCCAGCGACTACGACGCAACCAAAAGCACTCCGCGACCAGCCCACTCCGATTACCCTGCCCGCATCCGATATGGTGGCTTCAATGACTATCGCGGTGGTGGACGCTTCAGCGGCAGAATCACTGTGGCAGTAATCATGGCTGGTATCGTCGCAAAAAAACTTCTGGGCAGATACAACATTGACGTTTTGGCTTACACACAAGCCATCGGACCCATAAAAAGTCACAAAGACTTCACCGCCACTGAAATCCGCAAAAACCGCAACGCAGCCTCAACAAGATGCCCTGACTTGGAATGCGCCGAGAAAATGGAGGAAGCCATAATTGCAGCCAAAGACGCAGGTGACAGCCTCGGCGGAGTTGTTGAATGCATAACGCTTAACATGCCTGCTGGCGTGGGCGAACCCCTGTTCGACTCATTAGATTCAGATTTGGCTAAAATGCTGTTTTGTATACCCGCCGTGAAAGGCGTTGAGTTCGGTATAGGCTTCAAAGCAGCAGAGCTGAAAGGCTCAGAAAACAACGATGCCTTCTTAGTTAAAGGCGGTAAAGTGGTAACGGCTACGGAGCATGCAGGCGGCATCTTAGGCGGCTTATCCAGCGGCATGCCCATAGTCATCCGCGTAGCGATTAAACCTACGCCCTCTATCGCGAAGGAGCAGAAAACCGTCGATTTAGCTTCCATGGAAGACACCTGCATCAGCGTGAAGGGCCGCCACGATCCCTGTGTGGTGCCTAAAGCGGTGCCAGCCATAGAAGCAGCAGTTGCAGTAACTTTAGTTGATCACCTGATTCGTTCAGGCGAAATCCCAAAAACTCTAAAGGTGTACTAAAATGAGTGAAATAGATGCGTTACGTGAAAAAGTCAACGCGGTTGACGACCAAATCCTACATGATTTAGCTCAACGTGTAAAAATCTGCCGCGCCATAGGCGAATTAAAAAAGAAAAAGGGCAAACCCGTCCATGACATTCACCGGGAAACCGAAGTTTTCCAGCGTGCGCAAGAGAGAGCTGAACTGCTCAAGCTTGACCCTGAACGGATCGAGCGCATCTACCGCGAAATAGTTAATATGTGCAGCACCGTTCAACAGTAGCGAACTCTCCACGGAGAGGTGTTCCCTCTATGCTGTATGAATTAAACGAGAAAGCACTCAAACTTGAAAGCGAAGGAAAAAAAATCATCCGACTAAACCTCGGCGACCCAGACATGGCTACGCCTCCGGAAATCGTTGAGGCCGCATACGCTTCCATGAAAGCGGGTAAAACCAAATACTCATCTTCTTATGGCGAGTTGAAACTACGGCAGAAAATCGCTGAAGTCCACGGCGTCAAAGTGGAAAACGTGGTTATAACCCCTGGCTCGAAATGGGCGATTTTCTCCACTATGTTTCTAACGCTCAAGAACGGCGGAAACGTCATTATTCCAACGCCTTACTGGACAGCTTACGACTTGATAGCTAAGAGCTTCGGCGCAAACGTTAAGTTACTGCGCACGGAGATGGAGGACGGCTGGAAGGTAGACCTCGACAAATTCGAGAGCCTTATTGATGCAGAAACCAAGATGATTATTCTCAACAACCCAAACAACCCAACAAGTAAAGTTATGGACGGCGAAACCTTAGACGGCATCGTTGAGTTAGCTAACAGAAAAGGAGTCTCTATCCTCTCCGATGAAGTCTATGGTGCAATCTCTTTCACAAAAACCAAAAGCATCCTCGACTACGGCACCGAAACCCCCCATATACTAAGCAACGGCTTTAGCAAAACCTTCACTATGACGGGCTGGCGCATAGGCTATATCGTGGCCAACAAGACGCTGGTTGACAAAATCACCAAACTTAACCAAATCACAATCAACAACGTACCTGTCTTCATCCAAGACGCAGCCCTCAAAGGCTTGGAGCTAAAAGAAAAAATTGCATCCAGCATCAAAGCCAAATACAAAACTCGCTCGGATCTCGCAAGCAAAAAACTCAAGGCAGCAGGCTTCAAATTCACGGAGCCAGAAGCACCATTCTACGTTTTTCCTAAAAGGGATGGCTTGGACGGCATGAAATTTACCCTTGATCTCCTCGACAGAGGCGTTGCCGTTGCACCCGGCGTAAGCTTCGGGGACTACCCCGAACACTTCCGCATCAGCTTAACTGCTCCAGACGACCAAATCGAGGATGGATTAGATATAATTTGCGAGGCATCTCGATGAAAACCGCGGTTTTAGGCGCGGGAAAAATGGGTGTTTGGTTCGCAAATTGGTGTAAAACTAACGGCGACACTGTGGTGCTTGCTGACCGTAAACCGCAGAAGCTTGCAAAACTTAGAGACCAGTTGGGCGTTGAAGTCGCTGATTTCCCAGCCGCAGTTCGGGACGCTGACAGAGTCCTAATCTGCGTATCCATATCTTCTTTTGAGGAAATCGTCAAAAAAATTGCACCCGCCGTCCACGCTGGGCAGCCAGTTATGGATATCTGCTCAATCAAAGAGTACCCCGTCGAAATTATGCATAGGTACCTTAAGGAGGCACTGGTTTTGGGGACGCATCCAGTGTTTGGTCCGGGCAGTAGCGGCGTAGCCCATAAAGCCTACGTCTTAACTCCAACTAATCCTGAGGAAGAAGCCTACGCGCTGCAGTTCCAGCGGTGGCTTGAGAAAGAAGACGCTAAAGTCTTCATTATGACTCCTCAGAAACACGATGAACTTATGTCAATCATTTTGGGATTTGCCCACTTTGTGGGTTTAGCTGCCTGCGAAACGCTTCTTGAGCAGCCAGCGTTTGCCGAGTCTAAGAAGCTGGCGGGCACAACCTACCGCATGCTATTAACATTGGCAGAGGCCGTGGCGATGGAAACCCCCGACTTATACGCCAACGTTCAAACCAAGTTGGCGGGGATTGGCAAAATCGAGGAGTCTTTCATAGCCAACGCTGAAGCATGGGTCGAACTCATGAAAAAAAAGGATTCCGTCGCTATTATCGAGCGTATGGAGTGCCTCAGAGCCAAACTTGAGAAAGTGGATAGCGAATACGGCAAAAGCTACCAAGTAATGTATAAAATGCTTCAGTCAACAGAGGAATAACATGACTAAAACCCTGCTTGTAAACTGTTACCTCAACAGCAACGAAATCAACCAACTCTACGACGCCTTACTCAAATTCACAGTTCCCAAAACCATTCCCTACACAAAAATAAATGCTGAATACCAAATCTCAGAAGACATCGCGGCAGTAGTAGTAAGCGGTTCATACTCTCGGATAACCAATTCCTCGGACAAAGCAAAATTCGCTGGCGTCAAGGAGTTTATCCGCAACTGTAATGTGCCTCTTTTGGGTATTTGTTTTGGTCATCAACTTCTCTGCACGGCTTTTGGAGCTAAAACCGCTGCATTGGCAACGCCTGTTCTTAACAAGTTCGAGCAAGTTAACGTGATCCAGACAGGCGACATCTTAAGCCGTTTCCGAAGAGGACAAAGTGTGCCTCTGGCGCAGGAACACTACGACTACGTCCTCAAAAACAGCCTCGACTTGGCAGGCTTCGATTTAATCGCTGACTCGCCAAGTTGCGAAGTTGAAGCCGTCAAACACAAAGACAAGCTGTTTTTCGGTGTACAGTTCCACCCCGAATGCATAACCATAAACGGCGAAACCCATCCTGAAGGGCACAAGATACTGGACAACTTCTATTGTAACAACGTGAAACGATTAGGTATTTAAAAATCTCCCTTTGATTTAGTAAACGGTAATGGTAGCAACTATTACCACTATTGGTAACACGTTGACACAAAGACTTTGTTAGGTCGAT
Source organism: uncultured archaeon (assembly GCA_963760925.1). Lineage (GTDB taxonomy): Archaea > Thermoproteota > Bathyarchaeia > Bathyarchaeales > Bathycorpusculaceae > Bathycorpusculum. The sequence continues at coordinate 65,257 of CAVXES010000002.1, forward strand.
TAACAAACCGTTAACAGAAGAGTAAAGGTAAACCCATTTTTCTCTTACTTATTTAAAAATGATCTTTAGGAATAAATGGTTCGATTGAACTGATGCGTGAGGTCGAACATGTTTATCATGATACCGGAGAAATAGGTTTCACCGTTTGTGCTACTTGTTACACACAGAGACTTTTGCTGTGAACAGACAAAATAGTCGGTGAAGGCAAACCAGAAATGCAAGAACTAAAAAAAACATTCGCAATTAATCAAAAGACTCGGAAACTCAGATCAGCTACCGCAGGCGCCTGTCTTAAGCTTTTAACCCCAAACTTCTACCAAGTCGTTAAAGGAAGGATTGATAACATAGAACACACTGAATTTCCAAGACCATCAACCAGTCTAATTCACAGCATCTATGGTGAAAAGCCGCTTGTGGGTGTAGAAATAGGCACCGGTTTTGGCAAGAATGCTCTAAGCCTGCTAAAAGACTTATGCATTGATAGACTGTACTGTGTCGATCCCTTCATTCCTTATTTCGACGGGAATGGCGAACATAAAACAGATTATTACTCACGAGCAAAATTCACGCAGAAACTTTTGGCTGAACACGATAATGTTACCTTTGTAAGGAAATGCAGTTCTGATGCATGGAAAGAACTCCCAAAAGACCTCGACTTCGTGTATATAGACGGTAATCACAACTATGAATACGTCCTTGCTGATTTACACAATTACTATCCTTTGGTCCGCGAAAAAGGCGTCATCGCTGGCCATGATATAGATTGGATCAGTGTACTGAAGGCAGTCGAAGACTTTAGCAAAGTGAACAAGGTAACGCCAATTATACGGACACCCGACTGGATAATTCTAAAATAACCAACTACATTTCTTCAATGTGGAAATATGTTATGCTCTTTTGATGGCTTTAGTGAATTGACCTACTATCCTTGACATTTATCCCTTTCATTTCCGGGCGAAATAATCTGGTCACATACCCATTTGGCTCTTTTGGGTTTATAGTTCGACCATTTAGCCATCAGAAAGTCATGGTTAGCCCAAAGACGAAGGTCTAGCCCTGCATTGCTTAGCTTCGAAGGGGTATTGCCATTATGGAGTTCCATACGAGCAGCTGAAGCACTGCTACAAGTTAACGATGCCTCCAATTATTCACGTACCCGAACCAAAGAAAACGAGATTTTGTCCTGGTTGGTCCCCTAGGCTACAGTTCTGCACGGGCAAAACGGCAATTAGATGCAATTAGCTTAAAGATTGTTCTTCCAAAAAAAGAATTATATAACCCGGGGATAAGATCCCAGTATCTTTACGAAAGTAGCGTACTTCTGAAGTGCTTCAAGTGCTTCGGCGCAGCGTTTCTCTGTCCGATGCCCCTCAAAGTCCAAATAGAAGTTGTATTGCCAAGCGGTGGTTTTTGTAGGTCTGGATTCGATTTTGGTCAAGTTGATGTTGCGTGATGAGAATTCGCCGAGTGCATGGTAGAGGGTTCCGGGGGCGTGTTTGGCGCTGAAGATGATGCTGGTTTTATCATCTCCCGTTGGCGCCGCATCTTCGTGGCTCAGCACGAGAAAGCGAGTGTAGTTGGAAGGGTTGTCGGCGATATCTCGGGCGACGATTTTCATGCCGTAGAGGTCCGCTGCTTTTTCGCTTGCGATGGCGGCTGCGTTTAGAAGCTGTTTTTCTTTGATGAATTTAACGCTGCCTGCAGTGTCGTAGGCAGGTATGATTTCCCATGGGTGTTTTTCGAGGTAGCTTCGGCATTGACCCAGCGCTTGCGGATGGGAATACACGGTTTTTATGTCTTCAAGATTGGTCTGGGGATTAGCTATGAGCACATGAGCGAGTTTTATGGCGACTTCGCCGCACACTTTAAGGTCGTAAGTTAAGAAAAGGTCGTAGTTTTGGTTGACGCTGCCCTCAATCGAGTTTTCGATGGGTACAACGCCGTTGGGTACAGCGCCGCTGTGGACGGATTCGAATACATCTCTGAAGTCTTTACAGGGGGACGGCTCTACTTTGCTGCCGAAAAACTTGTAGACAGCCATCTCGCTGTAGGCGCCTTTTTCCCCCTGATAAGTTACCTTCATTGCTTTTTGCCTTGTTTACGGTTCTTTAATAAGCACTTGTTTATACCATTTATCATGGCTTCCACAGACGCCATTACAATGTCTTCTCGGGCTGCGCGCGCTGAGACAATGTTGCCGTTCTCGTCTTCAACTTTGATAACGACTTCTGCAACTGCGTTGGAGCCTCCGGTGATGGCTTCGAGACGATATTCGCTGAGGCGGATTTTTTCGAGGTTACTGGTTAATTTCTGGATAGCTTTTAGCACTGCATCGACTGGTCCGACGCCTGTTTCTGCAGCCACGTATTCTTTGCCGTCCAGCATCAGGCGCACAGAAGCGGTTGGTATGACTTTGATTCCTGTGACGACTGCCATGTCGCATAAGTCAATGATTTTTTCTTCCCCAATCACTTCACCCATAACTGCTGAGGTCAGTGCAATTAGGTCTGCGTCTGTGACCATTTTGCCTTTGTCGCCTAAGTCTTTGACGCGCTGCACGATTTCGTTTAGTTGCGCTTGGTTGGGGTGAATGCCTATGTCTGACAGTTCAGCTTGGATGCCTCTTGTACCCGCCAGTTTTCCTGCGACTAGTTTGCGTGTTCTGCCGACAAGTTCGGGGCTGATTGGCTCAAAGGTTAAGGGCTGCTCGGTTACGCCGCGGGTGTGGATGCCTGATTCATGTGCAAAAGCGTTTTCGCCTACTATGGCTTTGTTTACCTGTACGGGTACGCCTGATAGGGACGCTACCATGCGGCTTGTAGCGTATAATAAACGTGTGTTTACATTGGTATTATACTTGTAAACCACATGCAGGGTAGTGACAACTTCTTCGAGGGCCGCGTTGCCTGCACGTTCACCTAAGCCGTTGACTGCCGTGTGCACCTGTGAGGCGCCTGCTTCGACTGCTGCGAGACTGTTGGCGACTGCTAAGCCGAAGTCGTTGTGGCAGTGGATGCTAATTGGAACGGAGACAACAGTTTTTATGTCTTCGATTAGCTTACCCATTGTTTTAGGAATCATGATGCCGACTGTGTCTGGCACGTTTAGGCTGTCAATGCCTGCGTCTTGGGTGGCTTTGCAGATTTCTTTTAAAAACGGCGTTTCGGTGCGGGTTGCATCCATTGGGCTGAACTCGCATTTTACGCCATGTGCTTTAACGTACTCAACTGATTCCACAGCAGAAGCGAGAACCTGTTGAGGGGTCATGTTGACTGCGTATTTCATCTGCACTGGTGAGGTTGGGATGAAAACGTGGATTAAATCTACGTTGCAGTCTAAGGCTGCGTCGATGTCTCTTTTTGTGCACCGTGACAAAGCACAGATTTTCGATGTTAAGCCGAGTTTGGCGATGTCTTCGACAACTCTGCGTTCCCCCTCAGAACTGCTTGGAAAACCAGCTTCTATAATGTCAACGCCTAGTTTGCTTAGTTGGCGTGCAATCTCAATTTTGTCATCGGTGGTTAAAGAAACACCGGGGGTTTGTTCCCCGTCTCTTAAGGTGGTATCCAAAATTCGGATATTTCTTGTTTCAGTCATATGGACACGACATTTAGGGTGAGGGCATAGCCTCAGCTATAGCCTCGGCCATTCCTACGGTCGTGGCTTTACCGCCTAAATCGGGTACTCCCAGACGGTTTTCCAGAACGTAGATAACGCCTTTTTCTATGGCTGCGGCTGCTTGGATGCATTTTTGGTCATTGTATTTTTCTCCTAGCCACTCCAACATAAGTTTCCCTGAAAGAACCATGGAAAGTGGGTTGGCGGTGTGTTTGCCTGCGCGGTTAGGTGCAGACCCGTGGATGGGTTCAAATAAGCCAAAGTTGTCGCCTACGTTTGCGCCTGGTGCCATGCCTAAGCCACCGACTAGTTGTGCAGCTTCATCGCTTAAGATGTCGCCGAACATGTTGCATGTGCAGAATACGTCGAAGGTTTCTGGTTCTTTGATTAGGCGCATGGAAGCTGCGTCAACGTATAATTCGTTGAATGCTATGTCGGGGTAGCTCTTTGCGACTTCGCGGCATACGTCACGGAATAAGCCGTCCGTTACGCGCATGACGTTTGCTTTGTGGATGGCGGTGACTTTCTTTTTGCCGTTTCTTAGGCGTGCCATTTGGAATGCTTTGTGTGCGATGCGGGTGCTGTTTTGGCGTGTAATAACACGTAAGCAAATGGTGGTGTCGTTTCCTATGGCGAATTCTAAGCCTTTGTAGACGTCTTCAGTGTTTTCTCTAACGAAGTACATGTCGATGTTTTGGCGTGCAGCATCAACGCCTGGATAAGTCTTTATCGGGCGCAGGTTAGCGTAGAGGTCGAACATATAACGTAGTTTGACGATCACGTCTGCTGCTGATTCGCCTACTGGACCCTTCATGCAGGCGTGGCTTTCTTTTATAGTCTCCACTGTAGAAGTTGGAAGAGCAGCGCCGAGGGTTTCAAGGGCAATGTCGCCCGCTGGGCACTCCATGATTTTGAATTTTAAACCATATTTTTTTTCGGTGGCTTGCAAGACTTCAACGGTGGCTTCAGAGAGTTCTGGACCGATACCGTCGCCTGGAATTAAGGATATTTTATATTCCGTCATTTCTTTTTCATTCTCCTGCGTAAGTTCTCAATTAATCCGCCGTCCGCCAAGATTTCTAAGATGAAAGGCGGCAGTTTGTCAACTTGGAATTTTTTGCCGTTAGATAGGTTCTCTATCTTTCCTGCTTCAAAGTCCACGGCTAATTCATCGCCTGTCTTTACCGCGGTTGATATGCCTTTGCATTCAATTACGGGTAAACCGATGTTGATTGCGTTACGGAAGAAGATACGGGCAAATGATTCTGCGATGACGCATTTAACGCCACTATATTTCAGTGCCAGGGGTGCTTGTTCTCTGCTGGAGCCGCAGCCGAAGTTTTTGCCTCCGACTAGGATTACTCCCGGTTTGGCTTTGTTGACGAATTCTGTGTCTAAGCCTTCTAAGGCATGTTTGGCTAAGTCGTAAGGATCAACTAAGATCAGGTATTTGCCCGGTAGGATAACATCGGTGTCGATGTTGTTGCCGAAAACTACAGCTTTGGCTTTGATTTTGCTATCCATTAAGCTTTAACCTCCAATGGGCTGACGATTCTGCCAGCTATAGCTGACGCAGCTACGGTTGCAGGAGACGCTAAATAGACATTGGCTTGGGGGCTGCCCATTCTACCGATGAAGTTCCGGTTCGAAGTGGCAACGCATGTTTCGCCAGCTGCCAGTAAACCTATGTGGCCGCCTAAGCATGGTCCACACGCAGAACCACAGACTATTGCACCTGCATCAGTGAAGATTTGCAGTAAACCTTCCTCATCAGCTTGCTTCCAAACCTCCTGTGAAGCGGGGATTACAAGTGCACGGACTCCGTCTTTGACTTTTTTGCCTTTCATAACCTTCGCAGCTAAGCGCAAATCCTCCAGTCTACCGTTAGTGCAGCTTCCAATAAACGCTTGCTCAATCGGAACGTTGCCTATTTCAGAGACAGATTTAACGTTGTCCACTGAACTAGGACAGGCGATTTGGGGTTCCAACTCAGCGACGTCGAATTCGACTGTGCGTTCGTACTGTGCGTCTTTGTCACTTTGCCAAGCTTTTAGGTCGGGCATCTTTTTGATTCTGCTTTGTAGAAATTCTTCGGTGGTTTCATCTGGTGCGATTATGCCGTTTTTGGCGCCCATCTCCACTGCCATGTTACATAGAGTCATTCTGCCTGCTACACTCATGGCTTTGATAGTTGAACCTTTAAATTCGGCTGCTCTATAAATGGCGCCGTCTACGCTTAATGTTCCGATTATGTTTAGGATTAGGTCTTTTGGTGTAACGTATTTCTTGAATTTCCCCTTAACGTGTACTTTGATTGTTGGGGGCACTTTGAACCAGATTTTTCCAGTTGCCATAACTGCAGCTGCTTCTGTGCTGCCGATGCCTGTTGCGAAGGCGCCGAATGCACCATAAGTGCAGGTGTGACTGTCTGCGCCAACTATGACGTTGCCTGGGAGAACGTGACCGTTCTCGGGCATAACTTGGTGGCAAATACCGCCGCGGCCGACCTCGTAGAAAGTAAGTTTTTGGTCTTTGGCGAATTGCCTCATTGTTTTATGTAGTTCCGCTGCTTTCACAGATTCAGCGGGAACTTGGTGGTCCAGAATAACCACTACTTTTTTGTTGTCCCAGACTTTGGGTGTGCCTATTTTTTTGAAGGCTTCAACTGCCAAAGGACCGGTTAAGTCATGTACCATAACCATGTCAACGTTTGCGTCGACTATTTCGCCTGGGTGCACAGCTTTTTTTCCAGCCGCTTTAGCTAAGATTTTTTCTGTAATATTCATCGCTGTTTCTTTTCCTTAAATTAACTCAATTTACATTATTCATGGAAAATTTTAAAGAAGAGAGAATAAAAGATTTCCGATGTATCGGCTCTGTTTATTCGTCGATTCTTATGGATTTTGCTCCTCGCGCCAATGCAGTTATTCCTGTGCGTGCGAGTTCAAGGATTCCGACGGATTTCATGAGGTTTAGGAATGCATCGATTTTGTCGGGTGCACCAGTGATTTCGACAGTGACGCTGTCAAAGGAAACGTCTACGATTCTGCCTCGGAAAACTTCAACGAAGTTGATGATGTCGCTGCGTTCTTTTGCGTCGCTGACTTTCACTTTGATAAGCGCTAACTCGCGCATGACAAAGTTGCCTTGCTCCAGTTCGCCGACTTTTAAGACGTCGATTTGTTTAGCAACTTGCTTGATGACTTGATCTACGGTTTTTTCGTCTTCGTTAACGGTTATGGTCATACGTGCGATGTCTGCTTGTTCGGTGGGTCCAACGGTAATGGATTCAATGTTAAAGTTTCGGCGCCTAAACAAGTTTGAAATCATGTGTAGAACACCGGGTTTGTTTTCGACTAGTACAGATATGATTTTGGTTCTTCCCGTTTCCATTTTAGTAGTCTCCTGTCTGTTGTGGTAAACCGCATCCCGGCGGCACAAACGGAACCACGTCCGTCTCTGAACCGATGGGCACGTCTATTACTGTTGTAACTTTACTAGATAGTGCTGTCTTAACAGCTTTTTGGAATTCCTCTATGCTGTTAGCTCTGAAACCTTGTGCGCCATAGGCTTCTGCCAGCTTAACCATGTCGGGTGATTTACCTAAGTTGACGGCGTTGTAGCGGCGGTCGTATAGTGTTCGTTGCCACTGAGCTACCATACCTAAGACGCTGTTGTTTAGGACAATGACGACGACGGGGATGTTTTCTGTGACACAGCATGCTAACTCCTGTTCGCTCATTATGAAGCTGCCGTCGCCTGCAATGTCCACGACGGGGCGGTCGGGGCATGCGACCTTGGCGCCTATTGCTGCTGGGAAACCGAAGCCCATGGTTCCAAGTCCGCCGCTGCTGATAAAAGTGCGGGGTTTAATGGCTTGGTAATAAAGCGCCGACCACATTTGGTTCTGGCCGACTTCGGTGGTGACTATGGCGTTTTCAGGCATCAACTCACGTAGCGCCATCAACAAATGCTTTGGCACTACATCGCATGGGCGGTCTTTTAGCAGTGGGCTTAATTGCGCTTTGGCTTCTTTGACGCGTTTAGTCCACGGTTTGCCTTCGCCTTTCTTCAGTTTCTCCGAGGTGGCTTTCAGTAGTAGCGCCATGGCTTTTTTGGCGTCGGCGACTATGGCTATGTCGACTTCGATGTTTTTGTTGATTTCTGCATTGTCAATGTCTATGTGAATCTTTTTGGCGTTTGGGGCAAACGAGTCGAGGTTGGCGGTTGCGCGGTCGCTGAAGCGGGTTCCAACTGCTAATAGCACGTCAGCTTCGCCGATTAGCCTGTTGGCTGCGGGGTTGCCATGCATGCCAATGCTGCCCAGTGACAGGGGGTGGGTTTCGGGGAATCCACCTTTACCCATGAAGGTAGTTGCAACTGGTGCCATCAACAAATCGGACATCGCCACGATTTCGTCGGATGCACCTGCAGAGATAACTCCGCCTCCGACCAAGATGATGGGGCGTTCAGCTTTCGCTAGCAAGTCGGCTGCTTGGCTGATTTTTTGCGGTTTGGGTTCAGTGATTAGTTTGTAGCCGCGTATGTTGATTTTGTTTGTGAATTGCACATCAGCGGTACCTGCTTGAATGTTTTTGGGTAAATCAATTAAGACTGGTCCGGGTCTGCCGGTTGCTGCCAAGTAGAAGGCGTTGTTGACCATGCTAGGGATTTCGGCGATGTTTCGGGGTTGGTAGCTGTATTTGGTAACAGCTGTGACTATACCGATGATGTCTGCTTCTTGGAAGGCGTCTTTGCCAATCATGTAGGTGGTGTTGACGCCGCTGGATGGAACCTGCCCCGTTAACGCTACGATTGGCGAGGAGTCCATGTAGGCGTTTGCGATGCCTGTTACTAGGTTGGTTGCGCCGGGGCCGCTGGTTGCCATGCATACACCGACGCGTCCGCTGGCTCTCGCATATCCTTCGGCTTCGTGGGCTGCGCATTGCTCGTGTCGAGCTAAAATGTGGCGAATCTTTTTGTGGCTGTAAAGTTCGTCGTATACTGGAAGGATAGCGCCGCCTAAGATGCCAAAGATTGTGTCAACTTTTTGTCTTTCAAGGGATTCTAGTAGTGCCTCTGCACCAGTCATTTTTGTCATGTCTATTCATGGTCTCCTTTTGATTTTAGGTTTAGACTCTCGTCTGGACAGAAAATTTGTTTTGAAAACTTTTGTGGTTGATTTAGAGTGTAAGCTGGGCATTTTAGGAGAATTGTACCCGACAATCCCGGCTATTGAGGTGACGATCCCTCATGTTCATACCTCTTTTATACTCCACGTATTTTGAAACCTAAGCGCCGAGTAAATAAAAAGATTTTGGTGTAATTCTCTGGTGTTAATAGAAACCGTGACCTTTTCTCTTGACATATTTGAATCCTATTACCCAAGGTATGTACAACCTCAGCTGGGTAGGTCATATTTGGTTCAGAACCCTTCTAAAAAAGCTCTATTAAACCTAAAGCCCACGTATTAGGTAGGTGAAACACATGGGTTTGATGGATCAATTTCAGCGCCCAACAGGGAGTCAAGGCAGAGTCGTCGCGGCGAGGATGAATCGGGAGCATAGAGCGCTTACAACTTGGGGACTCACACACGTAGCCATCGAGCCGAATTATGTGATTTTGGATGTGGGTTGTGGAGGAGGCAAAACCATTAACCGATTGGCACCTCAGGTGCCACAAGGAAGAGTCTACGGCATCGATCATTCCCCAGATATGGTGCGGTACGCCAAAAAATTGAACAAGAAATTCGTTGAGCAAAGCCAAGTTGAAATCAGAGAGGCCTCCGCTGAGAAAACTGGTTACCCAAGCGACTTCTTTGATTTGGTGACGGCTTGTGAAACGTACTATTTCTGGTCCAGCTTACCCGCGGCGTTCAGGGAAATAAGGCGGGTGCTCAAGCCGAACGGGAAACTTTTGATAATTAACGAGATGGTTAAAGATGGAGTTTACGAGTTGGAGAAAGCGGATTTGATTAAGGAGACACATGTGCACCTCGTTGGGCCTGACGAACTCGGCAGTCTATTGCACGCTGCTGGGTTTGTTTGTGTTGAGGTTTCAAGAAAAGAAGCTTCGGCCTGGAACGCATTTGTCGCCCAGAAACCAGCCTGTTAAGGCAGTTCTCTAAGTTTACGTTTTAGCACTTTTCCAGCAGACCCAAAAGGCATCTCCCTGAGGAATCGGACTTCGCGAATGGCTTTGTAGGCTGCAATTTTCTCGTTAACAAACGCCATAAGTGCATCTTCTGAAACCACAGCGCCATCCTTTAGCACAACATAGGCATTCGGGTTTTCACCCACCTTAGCATCAGGTTTGCCCACTACTGCAGCGTATTTGACCGCCGGGTGTTCATAGAGGATATCTTCGAGTTCTCGTGGGTATATGCTGTAGCCGTTGCGTTTGATGAGGTCTTTTTTACGGTCCACTATGTAGAAGTAGCCGTCGGCTTCGACTCGGGCGATATCACCAGTTAAGAGCCACCCGTTTCGGAGCACGGCGGTGGTTTCGTCTGGTCTTTTCCAGTAACCCAGCATAACCTGTGGACCCTTCACCGACAATTCGCCAACTCCTTCCACATCAAGTGTTTTTTCCCCAGTCTCCAAGTCAACTATGCGGGCTTCCGTGTCGGGCAAAGGCAACCCAATCGAACCCACCCGCAACCCCAACGAACGATCCACGGGACTGCAATGAGTGACTGGCGACGCCTCCGATAAACCGTAACCCTCAGCCAAAAACCCGCCTGTAACCGCCATAAACTGCTTCTGAACCTGAGGCGGGAGTGAAGCTGCACCCGAAATGCAAACACGAACAGAAGACAAATCATAATTGGAGCGTTCAGGGGTGGCAAGCAACATCTGATACATGGTTGGAACACCACAGAAAACCGTAACTTTGTGGCGTTGGATGACTTGGCAGGCTTTGACAGGCTCAAACTTGGTCGAGAGCACAATGGTTGCGCCGACGCTTATGGGTACTGTCATGCTGGTTGTTAAGCCGTAAATATGGAAAAGAGGCAGGACTGTTAGGAAAACATCCTCGGGGTGGGCGTCTATAGCTGTAGCGAATTGATGAGCATTTGAGGCGAGGTTGCGGTGGGTCAACATGGCTGCTTTGGCGGTTCCTGTGGTGCCGCCAGTGTATTGGAGTGCTGCTAAATCCTTTGAGGGTTCAACTTCAAATTTTTCTGGAGAGTTAAGCGTGGGCTGATATGGAAAGCCCAGAGCATCCATCGCCGTAGTTATGATGTGTTTTATTGAAGTTTTTTTACTGACATTATCAACGACCCCTCTTAGACTGTCAAGGGTTACGATCATTTTGGCTTCTGAATCGCAGAGTTGAAACTCGACTTCGCGTTCCCGATGCAGGGGATTAATTGTGGTAACTGCTGCACCTGCTTTTAATGCGCCGAAGTAGGATACTACAAATTGGGGAATATTTGGCAAATAGAGAGCAACACAGCTGCCTTTTTTTATTCCTAAGGCACAGAGGGATTTTGAGAATTGAGTGCACATCGAATCCAACTCCGAATAAGATACAGTGCAGTCCCCGTAGATGACAGCGTTTTTTTCTGGAAACCTCTTGGCGCTCACCTCAAGCAACCTCTGAAGGGGACCATCTGGATTATCTAAAGGACGCTGTATCTTGGGCGACCTCTGGGGTGTCTTCTCTGTCACAGTAACTCCTGTAGGCATTGAGCATTTTTAAGTAAAAACCTTCCTCTATAGAAGAATTCAAAAAGCTCTTTGCAAGAACGCAGTAAAGAAAAATGAAAATTTTAGTTTTCTTACTCGATTATCACCGCGGTTCCAGTCGCCGAGAACAGCACAACGCTTTCCTGCAGTCCTAAATCCGAAGTCTCCACATCCAACTCGACAATCGCGTTAGCGCCTAATGTGAGGACCCGTGCCTTCCCCCCGTTCAATGGCTTCCCAACGGGCTTTCTCCATCTCGAACGTAAACGACGTTATTTCTCAACAAGCCATCGACTCAAAACCAGCGATGAAATTGCCGAATAACCTCTTGTGCGAGGTGTCAAACCAGTGATTATGCCCTAAGTTTGTAACCTGCAATTGTAGGAGTTGTTACAATTAAAAAATCTGAGGCCTAGTAAAATGAGTGCCGCAGTTTGTACAGAACCGTGAACCATAAGGGACTGTGTTTGAGCATCGGGGGCAATTCATATTTTCACCTAAAGGACAGACGGTTCGGTTTACTTTTTATTTGAAGTGGGCGGTCTTCGCCTTTGAGATTTATGTAGTGGGTGTAGAACTCGTAGATGTGCTCCATTTCTTTGGTGTAGGTGAAAGGGTAAACAATGACGTCTTCTAAGCCAAAGTTAAGTTTAAGGGTGATCTCAGATGAGGTGAAAAGTTGGTCTTGAGGTTTATCGGTTAAGATAACGCTGACTATATCACCCACTTGTAGTTTGTCGCCGAGTGTTTCGCCGCTACCAAAGGCTTCGCTTAGGTTAATTGCGCCGCCATACTCGAATACTACGTAAGGGCTGCTGTTGCGTATGATTGGCCAGCAAGCGAGTTTAGGCAATTGTGTTTTGAAACGGTTTTTTAAGGCTGTAAAGTCGTCTGGTGGGAGCTGTATTATGAGGTAGCTGTGCCCGTTTTTGGATTCGTCATCCCGTATTCTAAAGAACTGCATCTAAATCACACAAATATAGCGCAGAAGCTTCCGATAAATAACTATCCCCAAGCAGTGCACAGTTGGAAAATCATTTAAGCCCACAGTGCAGCTAATAGACAAGAAAGCACACATGAAAAACTTGTTGATTGTCTATTCATACCATCACCATAATACACAGAAAATCGCGGAAGTCATGGCAAAGGTTCTTGAAGCAGAAATCATCACGCCGCAACAGGCAAACCCCCAAAACAACCAAGACTACGCGTTAATCGGTTTTGGCGCTGGAATAGACAGCGGAAAACACTACAAACCCCTGCTGGACTTCGCCGACCAACTATCCACCGTGGAAAGCAAGAAGGCGTTTATCTTCTCAACCAGCGGCATATCAAACCCCACATACATGACCAAAATCCACACTGCCCTCAGAGAAAAACTACAAGCCAAAGGCTATGCGATTTTGGATGAATTCAACTGTAAAGGTCTGGACACTAACAGTTTCCTCAAAATTTTCGGCGGTATAAACAAAGGCAGACCAGATGAGGCTGATCTGAAAGCTGCAGAATTGTTTGCCCAAAACTTGCTACACAAAATGTAAACCCTTGTTTGGTGCCGGGGGCGGGATTCGAGCCCGCGACTTCTGGCAGTGGGCGGTTGGCCCTTTTGTCTCCAGATTATGAGTCTGGCGCCCTAGCCAGGCTAGGCTACCCCGGCACCTTTTGCCTCTCGGTTTTTGTGCCGATGCCATTTTAGTTTATTTTCATTCATTTAAACCTTTAAGGTTCACGGCCGAAAAATATACTAATTCTAAGCAATTTATTGGCTGATGGATATCCTGTTTGGCGGCTCCGCTTGCGGAATCTGGCTCAATCCGCCTGAATCCGTAGATGCAGAACCCAAAACGAAGCCGCCAATCAAGCCGTCAGTGTTGATGATGATAAGGGCGGCACTTTCCTCTTCAAATAGAAAAACAAACTCCGACCACAATTTACCTCACTATGATTGTTGTTGAAAAAAGCGGATTCACAAAAACTAACAAAAAAACCAAACTACCATCTCACTAAGGGCAACTCTAACAATAAATTTATTGGATTGAAAAACCCAAACACTACGTAAGCAAGGTGATATGTGTTTGTCTTCAGACAACGAAGATTTTCCTGAATGGTTCAAGAAACGCCAGCGCCCATCCAAAGACCCATTCTTCGGCGACATAGATAACATGTTTAAAGAGATGGAGAAAATGATGGATGAAGAACTCAAAAGCTTCACCGAGAAGGTGCCAAAGGAATACGTTAAGGAACGCAAGTTGCCTGACGGCAGCACAGTAAAAGAACTTGGACCATTCGTTTACGGTTACAGCATGAAAATCGGAGCAGATGGCAAACCCGAAATCCAAGAATTCGGCAACATAAAAAAAGGCCTCAAGGGACCCCCCCAAGTCAAGGAGGAACGGGAACCATTGGTGGACATCGTGGAAACAGAGACTGAAGTGCGCGTGGTTGCCGAGTTGCCTGGAGTTGAAAAAACTGATATTAAACTTCATGGCACCGAAGACTCAATTGACATCAGCGTAGATACGCCTCAGTACAAGTATTACAAGGAAGTGCAACTCCCAGTCAAGGTGCATGTAAAAGAAGCAGCCTCAACTTACAAGAACGGCGTGCTGGAAGTGGTTTTGCCAAAGCAAGAACCTTCCCAAAGCCGTGGTGAACCCATCAATATAGGCTAAAAACCTAAATGCACCCTATTTTCATAGTTAGAATGTGTACTAATGACTGAAAACTCGGAACTAGAAACCCTTAACGAAGTTTGCAGGGAAGCTAAAACAGCAGGGAAACTGTCAGGCGATAATCTGAACCATCTCTACGAGTTGTTTGGACAGCGTTTTACCAAAGCATTGGATGCAGTTACTGAGGGCAGAGTGAAAAAATATGTTTTTAAGCCGTCTGGCAGAATCGTCTGGATCGTCGTGGGTAGAGAACGCGACTATCTTATCCTTCCTGAAGCCGAATTCTGCACTTGCGACGATTTCTACTTCCGTGTTTTAGACAAGAAAGTACACATGTGCTATCACCTGTTAACTCAGAAGATTGCGCATAACCTTGGCTGGTATAAAACTTACGAGGAAAACGATGAATCCTATACTATGCTAATGAAGGAATGGAAAAAACCATTGGCTGAAAAAGGAATTTAGGGTTGACTGGATAACCAGTCCAGCGCTTCTTTCTGACTACTAAAATTGTTTATTGCACGTCCCACATTGGTTGACACGTTGGATAAAATGATGTTTTTGAGTTTTTCTGCACCGACAGTTGCCGAGGCCTTTACGTAGGGTGTGTTGTTTTTAGCGAAAAGCATGATTGCGTCAACGACTTCTTTTGTTACTTCAGCATTGGTTACATCAGTTAACAAGCGCGCAGTTTTTGGTTGCATGGCAGAAATTTTTGTTTGTGCTTCCTTGAGCGCTTCTATGATTTGAGATGTTTTCTTGTTAGATAAATCAACGATAGTTATCGATTTGTCCAAATGGGAAACAGTTTTTGTCATGATGGGTCAACTTTCAATTTAAAGTAGCTTTTAGATAATTAAAAATTATGAATTCAAGGTCACTAGAGAATGTGAGAGCCAAGAAATTAATTTTCAGTTAAGCAGCAACTTTGGGGTTTAGATTTAAATATGAAGATGCTACAACATAAGGTTAACGCAAGAGGAACCTCAATGGATTTAGGCGCATACTTCGTAACCCTTCAATATGTCCTAATGGGATCAGTCTTCATTGCTTTGGCTTTAATTTTCCTGTACGCATACTACGGGAAAGATGAAGAAGAAACCCCCGAGTAAACACCCTATCTTTCAGAAAGATTATTCTTTCTTTGAACTTCTGTTAAGCACTACAAAGGCTATTATGCTGATTATTGAAATCGCCGCGCCCAGGGCAATCAGCCATGTCATGTCTGGTCCAACGCCGAAAAATATGGGTATCGGGCCAATAAATATGACACCGCCAACGCTACCCGAACCACCCGAAAAGATTGAAGCAACCACCACAACAGCAATGCCGATGAAGACTAAAGCCATCCCTAAGAGAATCAGCGTCCAAAGCTTGCCCGACATTGCAAATCCCTCAGATTCGTCTTCTTCGTCAAACATATTCAACAGTTACTCCCTCAGAAACAAATAATAAACTATCATAACAATCAACGCAACTACTGCAAGCGCCAACGTCAAAATCAAAACTTCTTTTAATGATTTTTTGCCGGTTCCAAAAACGATGGGGAACGGTCCAATCATTATGACCCCAGAAGTGTGGGTTTCCCGTTTCTTTTCGTTTCCCAAAGAGGCACGGATAACAGCGGCAACAATAACCACTATACCTACAACAACCAATGTGATGCCTAAGATGTAGAAAATAGCTAAATCCGTTATCCAGCCCCCCAAAACAAATGGAACCTGCCAAAGTATAAACGTAGCCCGAACAAAGGTGAAGATGCAAAAAAATTAAAAGCGCCAACGCTGCTTAACGTGTCGGCGTAAAATGACCACCCAAGACCTTATCGACGAGATACAAACAAAAAACCCGCAGGTTAGCAAAGCAGAAATTTTGGAGCGGTTGAAAGTGGAGAGAACCAAATGCGATGGGTTACTGGGTGATGAAACACTGCTACGGTTAATTGCTGCTAAATGTGGGGTGAAGGTTCAGCAGAACTGTTTTAGTAGTAGAGGTACCATCTCATCGGGGCGCCTCTTTTCGGGTTTATATGACGTGAACGTTGCAGGGCGCTTGATAGCGATTTTTCCAGTTAAAACTTTTCAGAGCGCAGAGAAATCAGGTAAATTCGCTACTTTAATGCTCGGTGACAACGATGGTTTGCTGCGGGTTATGCTATGGAACGAAAAAGCCGAGTTGGTTGAGAGAGGCGAGTTGAAAATGGGGCAAACTGTCAAGTTCCTTCACGGTTACACCCGTAGCGACCGTTATGGCAAAACCGAGTTGCATCTTAGCGATAAAAGCCAAGTTGAGATTTTATCCGAAGAAAAAATCCAGTGTCCACCAATCGAGAAGTTTACTGTAAAAATTGGTAACTTAAACGTTAATTTAGGCAGCATCCACGTCGGCGGCACTGTAAAAGCGGTTTTAGGCAAAACCGGCTTCAACCGAAACAACGACACCGAGGGTGTTGTGCTGCGATTGGCGCTCCGAGATGATACAGGGGAAACGGTTGTGGTTGTTTGGAACGAAAAAGTCGATGAACTCGAAAAGAAGCTGCGTGACGGAACCAAACTGCTTTTGGTTAACGCCAGAGTGAAAGAAGCGAAAAACGGTGGCGTGGAAGTGCATGTTGACTCTAATACTTTCATGGATGTTCAAGTGGCAATTTAAGCGGGCTACTGCTCAGCGTTTTTTAAAAAGGCAAAAGGGAATACCTTTATTTTTTCTATTTTCTCAACTGTCGCAAGGACTTTGATGGTGGATTCTGTGACTTCTGGTCTGATTCTGTCTCCTTTGAGGCAACTATGGTGTAAGTTTTAGCCATAAACTGGTTTTCTTGGTGATTGGCAAAATAATGTTTTTTCTTATCAGTTTTCCTGTTTGATTAGATGTTTCCCGGCCTTCCCTTGGATATAGCGGGGTTTGTTGTGTTTTTGAGTTTACACACAAATCATTAATTCTGAAGTAAAACAAATAGAAATTGAGCAACAGTCCAAAAGGAGAAGCAACCAAAAATTGACGCTTGACGCCTTAAAAGACATTATTTTCTTGCTTATTCCGTTGGTTGCGTGGCTGACGCTTTCCTTTATCTTGACTTACATGTACATGAAAGATAGAAATAACCGGAAACTTGTTTTCGCCATCGGCGCCTTCATCTCAGCCTTTGGCTTCTACAACCCGTTTGTTGAAAGCTTTGGTTACAACCCGATTTTCCCCGCTTCCGAGTGGTTGTTCATCCCCATTTCGTTGGCAGTCGCCGTTGCCGCTCTATCAAGCCTATTTAAAGTTGAAGATTTCAAGTGGCCCCTTGCCATTTTCTTAGCCGGAAGCTTCCTGGCGTTGACGGCATTTTTTGTGCAACTCCAGTTTCCTCTACTGCAATTGACTTTAACAATTGCTTTTATGGCTACATCAGTGCCTGTGTTGCTTTACATATTCCTCAAAAGCCGAGACTCCGCTGACCTGTATTTTTTAATTGCAACGTCTTGTTTCCTGTTTCAGGGGCTTGATGCTGAACTTGGAGCCTCAGGAGACATCCCCGTAATGCTTGCACTTTTCGGAGTGGTCTTCATTGTGCTTATGTTTTACAGACCCGAAAAGGTGAACCAAAGCAGTTTATCCTCCTTCATTGTGCTTGAAAAGAAGCTATATGAGGCTAATCAGAACCTGAAAATCATGGAGGCAAAATTGCTTAAGGCGGAGCGATTAGCCGCTATCGGAGAGTTAGCAGGCTTAATCGGGCATGACCTGCGTAACCCACTTCAGGGCATAATGGGGGCTACGCATATCCTTAAAAATCACGCCGCTGAAAAAGCGGACTCAGTCTGCATTGAAATGCTGGAGGAAATCGACGACTGCATACGCCGTTCAGACAAAATAATCAACGATTTAATCGAGTACTCACAAGTTATCACGGTGCACCCTGCCATAACGGCCCCTGAAAAGTTAATTAGCCGTGCCCTCGGCGAATTAACTTTTCCATCAAACATTGAAGTAGCTAACAAAACCGAATCCAAACCTTCCCTAAAAGTCGACGAAACCATTATGCAGCGGGCCTTCACCTCGATAATCAAGAACGCCTTTGACGCTATGCCCAGCGGCGGTAAACTTACGATAAAAAGCCGCAGGGACCACGACAGCATTGTTTTCACCTTTCAAGATACAGGCGTAGGCATGGAGCAAGAAACGCTCAGCAAGCTTTGGACGCCCCTTTTCACTACGAAGGCTAAAGGAATGGGTTTTGGTTTAGCTGTCAGTAAACGTTTTGTAGAGGCGCATGGAGGCAAAATCTCGGTAAAAAGTAAAGTGGGTAAGGGCACAACTTTGACTGTGACTTTGCCAGTGGAGTAAAACTAGCAATTAAGGGATCTTAGACTTTGCATTCTTGGTCGACGTCAAGGTAGAGTTTGCGTTTGCGTTCGTAAAGGGGGAAATCTCGTTTATCTTTGTAGATACGCCGCATAGTAGCCGCGTTGTTCTTAACCCGCTCAAAACGTCTTTTAGCGTTTTTGCGGTCCTGCAGTTTGATAACCTCACTTACTTTTCCAAATTTTTCAATTGTGCCGTCTTCGAGGGTGCGCTCCACTTTGATACAGTCATCAACCATGCAATTAGCTACGCAGGCTCCGCAGTAAACGCATAAGTCCTCGATTAAGCCAACTTCACCACTTCCCCAGTACAAAGCGTTGGTAGGGCACTTTTCAATACAGAGTTTGCATTGACCACCAATGCAGGTGAATTTGTTGATGGTAATTTTGCCGTCTTTGTAGTGTTCTTTTATTCCTGTGGGTTCAAGAAGTTCCTGGCGGCGTTTTTTACGTTCTTCCTCTTCGCTCACCGCTTGTTCTTCCTCGTTCATCAGGTCGAATATAGAAGGCGGTTTAGAGGACGACATGGTTAGATGTCACTGAAAGAGTTTTGTGTTAGAAATGCGGTTTTGAATTATAATTACTTATCTTATGGTTTAAGCGGTTTTTCATCAAAATTTAAGTTGTTTTGGGCAGTCGCTTGGTTGGTTTTTTTCAAGGTTTATTAGGTGCTGTTTTCTCATGGAAAGTATTGTTTTGAGGAAAATGGATGAGTAAACCCTCCACTCAAGCCCACCTAGCAGCGCTGGTGCCGCATAGCGGAATAGTATTGTCTATAATCGTTTTAGGCACACTCATGGGCGCTCTTGACAGCACAATTGTGCTTCTTGCATTTCCAGTTATAAACGACAGCTTACACTCTGATTTGGCAACGTCTATTTGGATAATACTGGCTTACATGCTTGTACTCGCCGTCGCTACTACACAGATGGGCAGAATCGGCGACAGCTACGGACGCAGCAAAATCTTCAACGTAGGCTTCATCGTCTTCACTGTTGGCTCTGCCCTCTGCGGCTTCTCCACCAACATTTACATGCTTATAGCGTTTCGGTTAGTGCAGGCTTCGGGTGGAGCGATCTTGCAGGCAACCAGCGGAGCCATCATCGCGGACGTTTTTCCGCCCCGAGCCAGAGGCAAAGCATACGGATACAACTCGCTGGGCTTCACCGCAGGCGCCATGCTGGGCATTGTGCTGGGCGGAATCTTGGCTACATTTGTCAATTGGCAATTTATTTTCTTCATAAACATACCCATCGGCGTAGTTGCAACCGTCATAGGCGTGAAGTACCTAAAAGACGCCGCCAAAACATACAAGAAACTGGACCTAGCCGGCATGGCGTTGCTTGCAACGGCTTTGGTTCTTCTTACGTTGGGACTGGTGAATTTTGCCGCTCAAGGCGCAAGCATATTCAGCATAGGTACCGCATTGGTGGGTGGCTTGTTGATTCCAGTGTTTGTCATCTACGATCGGCGGGTTGAAAACCCCCTGATAGATTTTGATGCTCTCAAAATTAGGGTTCTGCGAAATGCAATTGCCTCCGCCTTCTTTTTGAGCGTCGGCTATTTCAGCGTGGTTTTTCTGTTGATTATGTATTTGCAGGGTATAAGGGGGCTTTCGCCGTTGGATGCGGCTTTGCTTCTTGTTCCAGGGTATGTAGCAGGCAGCTTTTTGGGGCCAATCATGGGCAGGCTCAGCGACAAGTATGGTTCACGTGAAATCGCCACCTTAGGTGTCTTCTTCTTAGCAGTAGCCATACTGATTTACTTGACCATGACACCCACTTCATCGCTCTACATCGTGCTGGTGGGTTCGGCAGTGTCGGGTCTTGGCACCTCAATGTTTTTCCCCGCCAACAACAGCGCAGTCATGGCGAATGCCCGCTCAGGCTCGTTTGGCAGCATCTCAGGCTTATTGCGCACCGTGCAGAACATTGGTTTAGTCGGTAGCTTCGTGTTGGCGATTTCTGTTGCGGCGGCGACAATTCCCCGGGATGTTGCGTTTGAGGTTTTTGTTGGGACCTCAAATTTAACTGGCGGAGTTAGCAACGAGTTCTTGTTAGGCATCCACAACGCGTTCTACGTATCCATTATCATCTTGATTATAGCAGGCATACTATCCTACATCAGAGGCAAAGAAGTACGCGGCAACTAACCTAAAGCCTAATACCGCCAACTGCCTAAATGACTACTGTTCGGTGTCAACAGTGGGCAAACCAAAATTCGGCGTCTTCCTCCCTTTCTACGCTTTCCAAAACCTAAAAACCACCCAAATCTTCAATGAAATAAAAAGCGTAGTTTTGGAATGTGAAAGGCTGGGCTACAACTCGGTTTGGCTTGACGACCACCTAATGTACAATGACGCTTCGATTTTGGAGTGTTGGACAACCCTCTCGGCGTTGGCGGCTTCCACTAGCAAAATTCGCCTCGGCATTATGGTCACATGCAACGCCCACCACAACCCAGCTTTACTTGCCAAAATGGTGGCGACCGTTGATGTGATTTCTGAGGGTAGATTAGAATTTGGGATAGGTGCAGGTGTGCAGGAGGCTGAGCATCAGGCTTACGGGTTTGGTTTTTCTAAACCGGCTGTCCGCATAGCCCAGTTAGAGGAGTCTTTGGAAGTTATTCGGCGGCTCTTTACCTATCCAAAAGCAACCTACCAAGGCAAATACTACACTTTAAAAGAAGCTGTTTGTGAACCTAAACCCGTCCAGAAACCTCATCCGCCCGTCATCGTCGGTGGAGGCGGAGAGAAACGCACCCTAAAAGTAGCCGCCAAATACGCTGATCGTTTCGACTGGGGCTTTTTATCCTCTATTGAAAATTATCGACATAAACTCACGGTGCTGCGCCGCCACTGCGTAGATGTTGGGAGAGATTATCGCGAGATAGAACAAGGATGCTGGCCTAGTGGACAAATCTTGGTTGCCTCAAACCAAAAAGAGCTGGATGAAAAGATTGCCAAGTACAAGCCTGCATTTACCTCGCTTGAGGATTTTAAGCAGTACACTTTGGTGGGAACTGGGAAGGACTGCATTCGGGGTTTCCAAGCGTATGTGGATTTGGGGGCAACCTATTTCATGTTGTATTTTGCGGATTTGCCGAGCACTGATGGGTTGAAGGTGTTTAGGGATGCCGGCGCATGTTTTTTTGGTTAGAGGTCGCCTCTTGCGATGTGCGCCAACTCGTGAAAGATGATTTCCTCGATTGTGTGGTAAGGGTTTTTTCGGATTAAAATTATGTAGTCTGCTTCGTTGGTTTCTTCTGCGTTGAATATACAGGCGTCGGTGCCTTTGGTGGAGAGTACTTTTCCCCATTCTTGGATTTCGCGCATTTTATCCTCAAGGCACCATCGATGCTGCAGGACATGATTGAAGTCTTTGTCGCTTAATCGCAGAGCTTTGACTTTCGGAAGCGGCTTTTTGCTCAATTTTTTCCATGCTGCGGATAGTTGACTTTTTGGTATTTGCTCAGCGTGCATTTCTAAGCCTTCAAGTTGAACAAAAAAAGAAGCTTGCAATGTTTATCCTTCCAAAAAAGGCTAACTCGCCAACGTAAGTGACAAGTTGCATCAACAATCAACGGTTTTGCCCGCTAAAAGCCTTTGCAGTAGTAACGACACAACCACAAATGCTAAACCAACTAACTCCACATTTAGCAGTTGAATAAGAAATTAACCATAAACCTGTTGTTGTAAGTGGTAAGGTATTCATTACGGTTCCAGTGATTAGAGATGGGTTACCTTTGGCTATTGCTATGTCAGGTGCATGGTTTGGTTTTGATGGATCCCTTGTCGATTGCGCAGAGGCTTTGGTTATACAAGGTGGTGGCAGTGGTGCTGTCGCCGATGATGCCGTTACCCGTAGCGAGTCTCACGTTGTATACCGTTAACACGCCAAATTTCTGCGACAAATCAGAAAATGGATGGAAAAGCCGTCTAACTTGAAACGGCGCTGAATCGATTACTTGGAAATTGGGAAGCCCGCGATAAAACCGACCAGCAATCCTATGCCCAGCGGCAGCATACCAAGGAGTATTGTGCCGTACTGGACTATGCTTGGTCCGTACTCTGTGGCGAGGTTCGACATGGAGTCGAGGTTGAGCGTATAGAAACCCAAGTAGGCTCCTATTAGTACGATGACGGTTGCGATTAAGGCGAATTTGAGAAATTTATGCACCAAAAAGCCCAAGATTATGCCGATTACCAGCGGAATAACCATCAAAACAATGGCTGGTATGCCGCCTATGCTTCCTGAAGATACAAACGCGAATAAGTCTTCTGCTAAACCCATAAGGAACTCTCCTTTAGAGCAGTCAAGTTAGCTATTTCGCTTTATGAAGTATTTATTACCTTTGCAGAGGCGTTAAAACGGTTTTGCGTTTTTTGGGAAACCTATAAGAGAAAACAGACGAGTTCCTAAAAAGTGAAGGCGTCAAGTTGCGTGTTAAGTTAACCGTTTCAGGCATCGTGCAGGGCGTCGGTTTCCGTCCATTCATCTACCGTATAGCCGTCCAAAATGGTTTAGCAGGTTATGTGCGCAACATGGGCGACGCAGGTGTGGACGTGCTTTTGGAGGGCAACGCGCAGAGCATAGAGAGTTTCTATCTGACTTGACGAGCAATGAAGCCTCCATTAGCACAAATCGATCATTTAAACCGCACAGAACTTTCCGGAAAAGACCAGTACCGCAACTTTACAATCACACAAAGCTCTCAAACAGCGCAACTTTCAGGCTCAGTGATCCCGCCAGACATCGCCATATGCAACCCGTGCCTCAAAGAACTCCGAGACCCCAAAAACCCCCGCCACAACTACTTCTTCATCACCTGCACCGACTGCGGCCCACGCTTCACCATAATCGAGCGCCTGCCCTACGACCGCGAAAACACCACCATGCGGGATTTCCCACTCTGCGGTTTCTGCCAAAGCGAGTATGACGACCCAGCGAACAGGCGGTTTCACGCGCAAACAGTGGCTGCCCCCACCTGCGGACCCAAAGCATACCTGACCAACAAGCGGGGCGAACCAATCAAAACCGCTGACCCTGTGCGGCTAGCGGGCAAGTTACTCTCGGAAGGCAAGATTTTAGCGATGAAAGGCTACGGGGGCTTCCATATCGCGGCTTCCACCAAGCTTGAAGAGCCACTGCTGAGGCTTCGGGAAACCAAGCACCGGCGCGAGAAACCCTTTGCGGTTATGGCAAAAAGCTTAGCGGCAGCAGAAGAGTTTCGCGAATCGGTCGAAACAGACGGAACGGGTACTGCTTACTTCGCCGCACGGCCAATCGTTCTAATAAACAAAAACCAAGACTACTCCCTTTCGCCGTTGGTTGCGCCGAACCTGCACAACATCGGCGTCATGCTACCCTACACAGGACTGCATTACATGCTCTTCGACCAAGTCACTGACTCCGCGTTTGTGATGACCAGCGCCAACCCCGCCAAACCAACCCATAGTAAAAGACAACGCCGAGGCGCTGAAAATTCTGGGCGAAACCGTCGATTACTTCCTGTTCCATAACCGAAAAATCGCCCACCGATGCGACGACTCCGTGATGCGAGTCCACGGCACCAGCCAAGTTTTTCTCCGACGAAGCCGAGGTTACGCCCCCGCCCCAATCAGACTCAAACACAAAGCCGAGACGCTGCATCGTGGCTTTAGGCGGGGAACTAAACAACACCGCCACGATATTGTTTGACGATAAAGCCTTCATCAGCCAACACATCGGCGACGTGGAAAACATGGAAACCCGCACTTTCCTGCAAGAAGCCACAGCCACCTCCAGCACCTAACCAACTGCCAACCCAAAGTAGTTGCCTGCGATTTGCACCCCAAATTTAACACCACCCGCTTAGCAAAGGAGATGGCTAAATCCGGAGGTTTGGCGCTGGTTCAGGGTGCAGCATCATCATGCCCATGCGGCGGCGTTGATGGCGGAGCACGGCTTAGACGACATCATAGCGGTTGTATGTGACGGCTACGGTTACGGATTGAAAGGCGAAGCTTGGGGCGGCGAAATTCTTTATTGCGAATGTGGCTCGGCCGAGTTTCAGACGTCTTGCACATTTGGAGCCACAGCCACTGCTGGGTGGAGACTTGGCAAGCCGCTACCCCCTGCGAGTAGCCGCTGGAATACTGCACAAAGCCGGTGTGCCTGTTGAAGTATGGCTTGCTCGGAACAGTTGCCATTTGCCTCATGGGCAATTGGAGGCAAACCTCGTAGCCGAACAACTACGACTTGGCAAAGGCAGTATGGAAACGACCAGTTGCGGTAGGGTGCTGGATGCTGTGGCGGCGGTTCTGGGAATCTGCTTTGAGCGGAGTTATGAGGGTGAACCAGCCATGAAACTGGAGTCTGCCGCCCTTTGGGGTAGGGATCTTTTTAACATAAAACCCCTGGTGACCAGCGATGTACTTGATACTGCGGAGTTGCTTAAGGAAATTTACACCAATTTAGGTAGAGTTCCTGTTGCAGATTTAGCCTATTGCGCCCACAAATACCTGGCTGAAGGGCTAGCGGAGTTGGCAACCCAAAAAGCCACTGAGTTAGGCACGTTAATGTGGGTTTCACCGGAGGCGCCGCATGCAACCAACTGCTCGCGCAGATCATGCGCCGAACCATCGAGAACGCTGGGCTCAAATTTCATGTGCATGAGTTGGTGCCTCCAGGCGATGGCGGAGTTTCGTTTGGTCAAGCAGTTGTTGCATCATTTTCCGAGTTTTAGACCAATTTGTTTTTATCGCCCAGCAACCCATCTTTTTTGTATCTGATGCTTATGTGTTTAGCAATTCCAGCAAAAATTATGTCTTTGCAGGGCGAAAAAGCCCAAGTTGATTTTGGACAAGGTGTTTTGCGAGATGTTAACGTGTCGCTTGTGGAAGCTAAACTGGGCGACTACGTGTTGGTCCACGCTGGCTACGCAATTCAGGTGTTAGAAGAGAAAGAGGCATTGGAGACTTTGAGCCTCTGGAACGACGTTTTAGCTTCTACAGGCGAAGTGGGAGAATAGTGGGGCATCCGCTATGGCTGAAACCATGCGCTTCCGAAACCCCGAAACTGCCAAAGAAATAGCCAAAAAAATAAAAGAAGTCGTACCCAAAAAGGGCCAAATTAAAATCTGCCACGTTTGTGGCACCCATGAATGGACCATAACCCACTTCGGCTTACGCAGCTTACTGCCCGAAAACGTAGAGGTGATTGCGGGACCTGGTTGCCCCGTTTGCATCGTGCCCGCCTCTGAAATTGACGAAGCCCTACAACTCGCCCAAGATGGCAAAGTTATAACCTGCTTCGGCGACGTGTTGCGTGTGCCCGGCAGTGAATCTTCGCTTATAGACGCTAAAGCAGCAGGTGCCGACGTCAGAATAGTCTATGCACTTAGCGATGCGGTGGAAATGGCGAAAAAAGAGCCGCAGAAAGATTTCGTGTTTTCTGCCGTGGGTTTCGAAACAACCGCACCCATCACTGCAGTTGAAGCACTAGGTGATTTGCCTAAGAACTTTAGTTTCTTGGTTTCTCATAGATTGATTCCGCCTGCTATGGAGTTGCTTTTGAGCGTGGAGGACCTGCAAATCGACGGTTTCATCGCCCCCGGTCACGTGAGTGCCATAATCGGGCTTAAACCCTACGAGTTATTTACCAAAGTTTACCGTATGCCCACAGTGGTAGCGGGTTTCGAACCAAACGACGTGTTGATGAGTATTTACATGATTCTTAAGCAATGTAGCATTGGTGATGTGACACTGGAGAACGAGTACAGCCGAGTAGTCAAACCTGAGGGCAACATAAAAGCGTTAGACGTGATGCGCAGAGCATTTGACGTTACTTCTGGTAGTTGGCGGGGTATCGGAAAACTGGATAACTCCGCACTGCAACTGAAGTCCTTGCTGGGGCAGTTTGATGCGCGCAAAAAGTATGGTTTAAAAGAGACCCAGGGCAAAGACATCCACACAGGCTGCCAATGCCACCAAGTAATCATGGGAAAAATCAAGCCAAACCAATGCCCCATGTTCCTAACCGCATGTACGCCAGCGAAACCCGTTGGTGCATGCATGGTTAGCAGTGAGGGAACTTGCAGGGTTTGGGCAAAAAACGTCGCCGTTCAAGGTTAACCTAAACTTTTCACTGAAGTTTGGTTTGTTTGAAAAACAAGTGAGATCCAAACGTTATTTGGACGTGCCTGATTGTTAAATATTGCAGGTAATTCCAACTCAGGAACTTTTTACCTTATGGCTTGACCAATCCGTGGTTCTCGCCGCGTAGTAGTGACTTCTCTGAAAAGTTCCAAACATTCTTCCTTGGTAGGCGCCTCAACGCATATACTGCCGTAAGCGCCAATGTCTATTCGGTAGCTTCTATCTCTTCCAGTTACTATTTCCTCGGGTTGAGCCAACAGTTTTCCCTCTCTCAATTATTAATAAATCACAATCACAACAAGGATTATAATCTTAATGCCGTCCTAGCGGTAAGTGAACAAAACGCTAACCTATACGTAACTCTTGTTTAAAATGAAAAAACGATTAAGAATGTTGCTTAAACGCAAGTCAGGAGAATTCAGGAAGAGAGAGGGGAGAAACACCTGCGTTTAAGCCAACTGAAATATACTGAGGGTTTGAAGGATAAATAGCGATGTTGGTACAAGACAACAGCAACATCCAACAAAGAAAAACACCCAAAAAATCTCCAGCATAGCAAATGCCGCGGCGAAGGACGTTCCCTGCTTAACCTCACTCTTCAGGCGATGAATTCGGAACCTTTGCGTGGTTCATTAATTGGCTCGGCAACGTTGAACCCAAAACCCGACCGTGTTTTTTAGCAGATTCTGGGCACGGGGTCGCCGACGGGACGCGCAATAATGCGCTTGCCACCTACAACTGTCTGCATCGCCACACCTTTAAATGCAGATGTGACTTCCCCAATTATTTGTGACTCTTTCCCCTGGGGGGTTCCCTGCAAAAACTCTAAGACTTCCTGAGCTTTTTCGGGCACCACGCCTATGACAAGTTTGCCTTCGTTGCCAATTTCTAATGGGTCTAATCCAAGCATTTCGCAGGCAGTCTGAACGTCTTGGTGAATGGGGATTTTGTCTTCGTATGTTAAGATTCCGACTTTGGATTTTTCGCTCCATTCGTTTAGGGCATCAGCTAAGCCGCCTCGGGTGGGATCTTTCATGGCAACTACTCCGCCAGCTTCGCCGAGCATTTTTTGAACCATTTGGTTGAGGGGTTTGACGTCGGATTTGATTTCGCTGCCAAATTTGAGTCCTTGTTGGGCAGAGAGTACTGCGATGCCGTGGTCGCCGATTGCGCCGCTTAAGATAATTTTATCGCCAACTGCCAAGTTAGAGTCCAAGGTCCAGCGGGCTTTGAGTTTGCGGGTTTTTTCCACGATTGCAAGGTTGTTTTCTAAGGCAGAAGTGCGTTTGCCGATGCCGGATACATTCATAACTAAGCCGCCAAGTGCACCTTTTTCGACGACTTTTGTGTCGCCAGTGACAATGCCTACGTCCGCTTCTAAACAGGCTTCTCGCATGCTGGCTAAGATTCGCTCAAAGTCTGAAATGAGCAATCCTTCTTCTAAAACCAGTCCACACGCTAACGCAAACGGTTTCGCACCCAAGCAACTGATATCGTTTACGGTGCCCGAAATCGCTATTCGGCCAATATCTCCGCCAGCGAAAAATATGGGCTTAACAGCATGCGAGTCGCTTTTGAAAACTATATCCCCGACGACTGCGGCGTCATCCATGGCTTCGAGGGGTACTTCTGCGTTGCCTATGCCGCCAAAGGCTTTTACAACATAGTTTTTGACGAGGTTATGCATGACGGTGCCGCCTGCACCATGCAGCATAGTGATTTTCTCATCTTTAGACTCCATACAAACCGCTATCCTGAATAAAGTAAAAAGGTATTCTGTGAAACATAAACAAATCGCATTTCAAAGCGAACTTCGCATGTGCTGATTTGGAGGTGAATACTTTTTAGATAGCACTTGAATATTGAACGGTTGGAAAGTGCATAAATGTATAGCCAGCAGGTAAATAACCCGCCCACAGCGGCGTACTATTTGACTTTAATCGGCGGAGTGCTGGGCATAATCGCCGGTGTCTTATTACTCTTCATAATTATCGGCATCTGGATAATCGTTGCCAGTGTGTTGATGATTGTTTACGCCCAACGACTCATTGAGCACCCAGTTGACCACTCAAAATACGGTACCTACATCCTTATACTATCAATTTTAAGTGGGCTGAACATTTTAGCATTAATCGGAGGCATACTCGCTTTAACCTATCAGACAACTCCCGTTGCACAACCCTGCCAACCCGCGTACCAGCAGCCATACTTCCCCCAAAACACGCAGCAGCCAATCGGTGTCGCTACTACAAAATACTGTCCTCAATGTGGCAACCCCGTTGGCGGAGAAGCGCAGTACTGCCCAAAATGTGGTAAACAGCTCCCCCCGTAAACCCTTTCCCTGGAAAAATTAGTTATTAAGTCTTTTTTAATAAATTAAACCAACTTTTTTGCTAATAAACCTCTTACAAAAACGGCTTGCCAGCCGCTCGGGTAATAAAAAAGAAATTAGGCATTAACCTCTGTTTCAACTAGGGGTAATGTTTCTTTATCAGCGTTTTCGTCTGTAGCTCCTCTAGATAGAACTGCAATTATAGAAGTGAGTACAGCGATAAACAGGTAGGGCAGTATGTTTGATAGGATAGTAAATGCGAGATATTCCATGGGGATTTCTTGGCCTTGATTGATTATTAGGATGAGGAAATATGTTACGGTGGCGGCAAAAGCAGTGAATATGAAGGATGCAATGGCAGAAAAAGATGTTATTTTACTTATGATTTCTAAGTTTTTCATTAGTTTTCTCTCTAGGCTCCTTTGTGGGGGAAGGTTGCATTTTAAGCTATGCCTAAATTGTTTGGTTGAGAAAAATATTGGCGGGTTTTTTTCTCGTTCATTTGTGTCTTTCCCTTGATTGTTTGTGAGGTGCCAAAGGAAATATTGTCTTATTGTTTTAAAATAAGTACGCCTCGTTATGTTTCGAGTATTTATGTTATGTTGGCTGCGGTTTACTTTACAATCAATTCATGATCTAACACGGACGCTGACGACGTCAAAACGCAGTCGTCAGCCAAGTCCACGGGCTCAAGCGAAAACTATAGAAAAACAGCAAAATCGCTAAAAAACACTGCTTCACAGAGGTTTTTGGGTAAACTATAAAAGCCTAAACGTAATCCAGAAACTGTACACCTCACACGTTCGAATAGTTCCTTCGCAGGGACAACCACTTAGTCAATTAAGAGTAAAATCTTAGTTCTGATACGGAAAGCCATATAAATCGCTTTTACGTGTTTGATTGCGCATCGGAGATATAAAAATGCCAAAATGGGGATACTCAATCCAACAGGAAATGCTTAATCCAGAAAAAACAGCGAAAGCCAGCGGTCGAGAACTTAAGGTATCCCATAAAGCCGCACGGGAAGTCGCTAAAGCCATAAAAGGCATGGATCTCGCACAAGCAAAAGATTACCTTCGCGATGTAATCGCGATGAAAAAACCAATCCCATACACACGCTACACTAAAAAACTCGGTCACAAAGGCGGCATGGTAGGTTGCGGCGTCGGCAGGTTCCCAATCAAAACAGCTGAACGAGTACTCCGTGTCCTACAAGCAGCCCAAGCCAACGCAGAAAACAAAGGCTTAGATGTTGACCGTCTAAAAATCATGCACTCAGCCGCATACCCGGGAATGAAGCTAAAACGCTACACCCCACGAGCACACGGCAGAGCATCACCAAAATACGAGATCTTAACCCACGTTGAAATCGTGCTCGAAGAGAAACCCACAGCAGGAGAACAGTAAATGAGCATAGTCAAACGTTTTATAACGGAATCAATTAAACGCACCGAAATTGACGAGTTTTTACAGAAAAAACTTGAAAGGGCCGGATACGGAGGAGTTAACCTGTCAAAAACCCCTCTGGGTACCCATGTAGTTATCTATGCAATGCGCCCCGGACTCGTCATAGGCAGAGGCGGAGAAACCATCAAAGAACTCGCCGCTTCACTTGAACGCAACTTCAAAGTTTCCAACCCTCAAATCAGCGTTTCAGAAATCGAGGTTCCAGAATTCAACGCACACGTCGTCGCAAACAGAGTAACATCAGCTCTCAGAACGCGGTGTTCATTTCAGGCGTGCTGGTTTCTGGGCACTCAACCAAGTTATGGAAGCAGGCGCACTAGGCGCAGAAATCGTCATCAGCGGCAAATTAACCACTGAACGAGCTCGTTTTGAAAAGTTCCGCGCGGGCTATTTCCCAAGATGCGGCGAACCAGCATTGCGCGCTATGAAAACCGCTGAAGCACATATCCAACTCAAACCGGGCATGCTCGGCGTTAGAGTCAAAATTATGCCTCCGGACGCGTACTTCCCCGACAAAGTCACAATTATAGCGCCAGAACCTTCATCAGAAATAGACATAGAAGCTGCACCAGTACCACAACCCGCTCCAGGACCAGTAGTTGAAGCTCCACCAGCAAAGCCAGAACCTGAGCCACAAGTACAAGCAACAGAATTAAAAGAAAAAACAGAAGCGGCACCTCAAGCTGAAGAAACTCCAAAAACGGAAGAAAAGCCAGCGGAGGAAAAACAGTAAATGGCCCCAATTATGCGCATGAAAGAAATCGCTGATATGACTCCCGAAGCACGCGTGCAAAGACTCATCGATTTACGCACTGAACTCGCACGCATACGCACAATGGTTAACGCAGGCGGTGCAGTAGAAAACCCGACCCGTATTCGCCAAATCCGCAAAACCATCGCTAAAATACTTACCGTCCAAAGTGAACAAGCTATTGGGCTACGCAAAACACCAGCTAGACCCGCAAAGAAGCAAGAAAAAGCAGCAAAGAAACCTGCGCCCAAAAAAGAAAAAACTGAGGAGAAAACTTCCGAATGAAAGTAACTCCTGACATTATTCGCTACGAATTCGTTGGTACCCACGGCGTAGTAGCCCAAAGCCCCAACATGGATTATGTTGGCGTAGGCGGATTAGTTGTAGGTGAAACCAAAAACACCTTCATCTTTCAAGGTGCAGATCGCTCCCGCAGCATCATAAAAGATGCAACATTATTCGATTTTACCTTTGACGACGGCACTGTCGTTGAAATTGACGGTAAACTCTTAGTCGGCCGCTCTGAAGATCGGCTTAAGAAAAGCGTAAAGAGGTTATGGTAATATGTCAATGACTTTCAAGAAACCCAAAAAGACCTGTGACGACCCCAACTGCCCGTTCCACGGAACCCTCTCAATAAGAGGCCGTGTCCTAGAAGGTGTTGTTCACACAGCAAAGATGGACAAAACCGTTATCGTTGACAGAGAATTCATGCAATTCTCCTCAAAATTCGTTCGTTACGAACGCAGACACGGACACATTCCATCACACAATCCACCATGCTTAGATGTTAAAGAAGGAGACCGTGTAAGAATTGCGGAGTGCAGACCACTCAGCAAAACGGTTTCCTTTGTTGTAGTAGAAAAGCTAGGAGAGGAACGGTAATATGTGTGCAGCGAAAGCAAAAGGAAGAGGCTTAGTTGCTAAAGGTATGATGTCTCACGGACAAAAAATCAGCCGTGGACTCTTATCAGGCTCAGAAATGAAGTGCGCCGACAACACCGGTGCACGCGTACTGCGCTTAATCCAAGCAATGGGTTATAAGGGTAGACTAAGACGTTACCCCTCAGCCACTGTCGGCGACAAAGTCACCGTTTCCGTGCGCCAAGGCTCACCTGATATGCGCAAGAAAATCTTCCAAGCAGTTATTGTGCGTCAAAGAAAATGTTTCCGCAGAATCGACGGCGTCTGGGTCCAATTTGAAGATAACGCAGCCGTAATCATCACTCCAGAAGGAGAAATGAAAGGCTCAGAAATTAGAGGTCCAGTCGCAAGAGAAGCAGCTGAGAGATGGCCAAGAATAGCCAGTGCCTCAAGTATAATCGTATAGGTGTAAAAAATGCAGAAATCAGTTAAAGATCCAGGAAAACAAAGAAAGAAACTCTTCAACGCTCCAGCTCACATACGCCATAAACACATGGCTGCTCCACTCTCAAGTGAACTCGCCGCCTCAAAAGGCGCAAAAACCTTGCCAGTCCGCAAAGGTGACACAGTGCGCATCTTGAGAGGCGATAACAAAGGCTTCGAAGGCAAAGTTTCCCGTGTTGACCTCAAAGCATACAGAATCTACCTTGAAGGGTTAACCCACGAAAAAGTTGACGGAACAAACATCTTCTTAGCCGTTCACCCATCCAAAGTTCAGATACGCAACTTAAACCTTGATGATAAATACCGCAAGGATACTGTTCTAGGACGCAAAACTGCGCCAGAGAAGAAAAAAGAGAAACCTAAAGCGAAGCCAGCAAAAGCTGATCAAACAGCTAAGAAGGCACCCGCTAAAAAAGTCGCTGCTAAAAAACCGGCGAAAGAAACAGAGGCAGAAACCTCTGAAGAAGGAGGACAATAAATTTGGGCAAAAAAGGAAAGACAGCAAGGCTGAAACGTAAGCCAGCGCCAGCATTCTGGCCTATTCACAGAAAAGAGTTACCATGGGTTGTAAAGCCCTCTTCCGGATCACATTCACTCCACAAATGCGTACCCTTAACTCTTGTTCTGCGTGACATGCTAGGTATTGCTGAAACAAGAAAAGAAGGAAAAATCATCATAGACCAAGGCAAAGTAATCGTCAACGGAAAAGTCTATAAGAAAGACGACATCCCCGTTGGCTTAATGGACGTCATTTCCCTGCCAGACGCCAACAAATACTACCGTGTAGTGCCCAGCCACAAGGGCTTATATATTGCACCCATAACTAAAGAAGAATCAGCTTTCTCTTTGTTGCGGGTTGAAAACAAACACACAGTCTCCAACGGTGTCCAAGTTGCAGTCCACGACGGCTCGGTCATGCTTATCAAAGTTACAGACCCAAAGAACCCTGTTGAAGTAAACTACGACACTTTTGATGTTCTAAAAGTAACTTATCCAGAGAAACAGGTAGTTGAAACACTCAAAATCAAAGAAGGCAATTTAGCCATAATCACTGGCGGTAAAAACATAGGCAAAATGGGAAAAATCGTGGATATTGAAAAAACCGAAGCCAAGAAACGTCGCCAAGCCCTAGTAGTCATTGAAGACGAAAAAGGCACACGATACCAAACAATCATGGACTTTGTCTTCTCAATAGGCGAAGCTACACCAATGATACACACACTGGAGGCATTCAACGTTGTCTGAGGATGAACAAATTAAGCAAACTTGGCAAGAACACCCAATGCTTCAACCACGCATCGAGAAAGTTGTCGTTAACCTCAACGTCGGTAAATCAGGTGAACCACTCGAGAAGGCAAATAAAGTCCTTGAAGAAATCACCGGTCACACGCCCGTTAAGAAACGCGCAAAGAAATCCATCCGCGATTTCGGCATACGCGAAGGCGAAGCAATCGCAGTTGTAGTTACCCTCCGCGACGAAGAAGCAATTACCTTCCTTAAGAAGGTCTTTCCAATCGTCGATAACAAACTATCTAAACGCTCATTTGATGTACGAGGAAACTTCTCCTTCGGTCTCAAAGAACACATTGAAATTCCAGGTGTCAAATATGACCCAGAAATCGGCATATTCGGCATGGACATCTGTGTAACCGTCAACCGCCCTGGTCAACGCATCAAAATCCGCAAACGTCAAAGTAAACCAATCGGTCCAAAACACGTCTTAGCACCAGAAGAATCCATGCTCTTTATAAAACAAACGTTAGGAGTCGAAATCGTCTAAAACTGAGAGTGAATGTATGGGAAAACAGCAAGTTAAGAAAGAACGAAAATACGGTAAAGGTTCACGTCCATGCGTAAGATGCGGTTCATATGGTCCAGTCATCAGACGTTACAATTTATATTTATGCAGGACATGTTTTAGAGAGGCTGCCCCCAAATTAGGTTTCAAAAAATATGAGTAGGAGCTAATGAAATAAAATGGATACTTTAACAAATGGTCTCATCACCATAATCAACAACGAAACACGTAACAAACGAGAATGCATCATTAGCCCAGCCTCTAAACTTTTGGGACGCGTTCTACGCATTATGCAGCTTAATGGTTACATAGGCGAATTCGAATTCATAGATGACGGCAGACAAGGCAAATTCAAAGTCCAACTCTTAGGAAGAATAAACAAGTGTGGTCCAGTTAAACCCCGCTTTGCCGTAAAATCCACAGAGTTCGAAGACTGGGAAAAGAAATTCTTGCCTTCACGCGATGTCGGCATAATGGTTGTCTCAACCTCTAAAGGCGTAATCGCCCACAGAGACGCAGAAGGAAAGAACATCGGAGGAAGGCTCTTAGCCTTCGTGTATTAAGGAGAGAAAACTCATGCGGCTTCCAGAAGTATCGAGAACCATCCAAGTTCCAGATGACGTAGACTTAAGTGTAGTAGGAAAAACAATCAACGTTAAAGGTGCAAAGGGCACTCTAACGCGCGACTTCTCCTATGCTCCAATATCCATAGAAGGTCAAGGTAAAGAAGTATGTATTTCAGCCAAGTGGCCACGCAAAAAAGAAGCCGCTCTAGTAGGAACCATCTACTCGCACATCCACAACATGATCGTCGGCGTAACCAAAGGCTACACTTACAAGATGAAAATCGTCTTCTCCCATTTCCCAATAACCGTGAAACTACAAGACAAATCAGTCATGATAGAAAACTTTACAGGCGAACGCAGACCACGCAAAATCAAAATCCTCGGAGACGTCAAGGTCAAAATCGAACCTGAAGATATTATCATCCAAGGCACAAACCTTGAACTCGTTAGCCAAACCGCAGCCAACATCGAACAGATGACCAAGGTGCGCGGTAAAGACCCCCGAGTTTTCCTTGATGGTATTTACACTTATGAAAGAAATGAAGGTATGGCATAATGACAGAAGAAAAGAAACAGTCCCCCTCACGCAGTGCGCTACGACTTCGGGCACGCGCCAGGAACAAAAAGCCCAAATTCGTCCGGGCGGAAAGCTGGAAATTCGACCGTTTCAGCTTGAGCTGGCGTAAACCACGCGGATTAGACAACAAAATCCGCCAGAAAGTCAAGGGTTGGCCTCCAGGACCCAGTACAGGTTACAAGGGCCCCAAGGTTGCTCGTTACCTGCATCCATCAGGATACAAAGAAGTCATCGTCTGCAACGTCGCTGACCTCTCTGATATTGACGTTAACACTGAAGCAGCACGCATAGGCCACACAGTTGGCAAACGCAAACGCGGTCAAATCATCGAAGAAGCAAAGAAACTAAACATCAAAATTTTGAACGTTAAAGTTTCGGCTGAAGCTGAAGAGGAAAAAGCCGAGGGCGAAGAGGAAGAAGAGGAAGTCGAAGCTGAAGAGAAAGTTCAGAAAGAGAAAGCAAAAGAAGCGAAGAAACCCAAAGCCACGGAAAAGAAGAAGAAAGAGGGACCAAAGAAGAAAAAAGCTACACCTAAAAAGAAAGAAACTAAAAAAACCAAACCTAAGACGGAGCGTAAAAAATAATGACTAACCTAAGTGGACAAAGACGTTTAGCTGCTGAAATCCTCAAAATTGGGGAGAACCGCGTTTGGATAAACCCTGAACGGATGAGTGACGTTGAAGGCGCAATTACACGAACAGAAGTCCGCAAACTAATCCACGAAAAAATCATAGTTTCATTGCCTGAGAAAGGTGTTAGCCGCTCACGCGCAAAGACTATAAGAGCTAAAAAACGCCTTGGCAGACGCAGTGGAATGGGCAGCGTCACTGGTGCAGGCTACGCAAAAGTAACCAAGAAAGAAGCTTGGATGATAAAGATTCGCTCCCTAAGACGGAAACTTCGTGAGCTCAAAGCAAACAGAGTTATTTCCGAATCAACCTACACCCAATACTACCGAATGGCAGGCAGCGGTAGATTCCAATCAATCGCTGAAATGGAACGTAACTTAAAGGCAAACGAACAGTGGAGGAAACGTTAAGATGGCAAAAAATGCAAATTACCGAGTACAATTGAGACGTAGACGATCAGGCAAAACTGATTACCAAGCCCGCAAAGCTATGGTGCTTTCAGGTAGACCTCGCCTTGTCGCTCGCTCTTCACTCAAAAACGTCAACGCACAAATAATTATCGCTAAACCAATCGGAGACCAAGTCTTAGCTGCAGCAAACAGCCGTGAACTCATCAAGAAGTACGGGTGGAAAGCCGCTACAGGCAACATCCCAGCGGCGTACCTAACGGGTTTGCTCTGCGGATTAAAAGCCAAAGCTGCAGGCGTAGATGGAGCAATCCTAGATATCGGTATGATTATTCCAACCAAAGGCAGCAAAGTCTTCGCCGTTTTAAACGGCGTAATCGATGCAGGCATAGAAGTTCCCCATAGCGAAGAAAAAATCGTTAAGGAACGCACAAAGGGCAGCCACATCGCAAACTATGCTCAAGAACTAAACGAAGCTGACAGTGAGGAGTATAAAGCCAAATTTTCCAAATTCATTGCGCAAGATGTTGCGCCAGAGAAGCTTCCTGAACACTTCAGCAAGGTCCGTGCTGCAATCGTCGGCTCCTTCAAAGGCGCCCAAGTTGCACCCGAAGTTGAAGAGGAAGAGAAGCCCAAAGCTAAGGCTCCAATTAAAGCAGCCAATGCAAAAGAAAAAGCGGCTCAAGTGAAAGCCAAAGAGGAAGCTCCAAAATCTAAAGCTGCACCAGCCAAGGCTGCTCCCGCAGAAACGGCGGAGAAGGCCCCTAAAGCTGAAAAAGTTCTGGCTAAAGAAGCTAAAGCTAAATCTGAAACTAAAGCAAAAGAATCTGCCGAAGAAAAGGCAGCTCCAGTTAAAGAGAAAGCTCCAGCCAAAAAGGCCAGTCAGAAGGGTGAGAATAAAGAATGAGTAGAAATCCAAGAGATAGAAGTAGAGACAGCGAAAGACGCCAAGCCAGCCTAGAACAATGGGTACCAAGAACTCGTCTGGGCAAACTAATTCAAGAAGGTAAACTCACAACAATCGAAGAAGTGTTCCTCTCAGGGATCAAAATCAGCGAGTCACAAATCGTGGATTCATTGATTCCCGATTTGCAAGAAGAAGTTATCAACGTTAACCTCGTACAGAAACAAACTGACGCAGGCGAAAAATCCCGATTCAAAGCAATCGTCGCAGTCGGCAACAGAGACGGCTACATTGGATTAGGACAAGGAAAAGCCAGCCAAGTCCGCAACGCCATAGAAAAAGCAGCAGTCAACGCACGCCTAAACATTGTTCCAGTTAAACGAGGCTGCGGCAGTTGGGAATGCAGCTGCGGCAAACCACACAGCATACCCTTCCAAGTAGAAGGCAAATGCGGCGGTGTCCGAGCCGTCATCATTCCAGGTCCCAGAGGCTTAGGACTCGTTTCAAGCGAAGTCGCCAAAGTCATCTTGGGCTTAGCCGGCGTTAAAGACCTCTGGATGCGCAGCTATGGCTCAACCAGAACCGTTCCATCATATGCATGCGCTATCTTCGACGGATTAAAGAAGACTTACAACTTGATTACAACAACTGATTGGGTGAAGTAAACATGTCACAACAGAAAACAGAAGAAAGCAAATGCCTCGTTGTAGTGAGAGTTCGCGGCACCGTCAGCGCAATGAAGGAAGCCCGCGAAACACTTGACCTGCTCCGCTTAACACACACTAACCACGCCGTCCTTATCGACAGCCGCCCAGCCTACAAGGGCATGTTGCAACGCGCAAGCAACTATGTCACTTGGGGCGAACCCTCAAAGGAGACCGTGGTAGCGATGCTGCAGAAACGTGGCCGATTAGCGGGCGCCAAAAAACTCACCCCTGAATACCTTGAAAAAGCAGGCTACACATCAATCGAAGACCTCGCAGACGCAATCCTTAGTTGCAAAGTAGCGTATAAAAACCTGCCCGACATCGAAGCCCGCTTCAAGCTTCATCCGCCAAGTAAAGGTTACAAGGGCTTAACCAAGAAATCTTTCCGTGCAGGCGGCGAAGCAGGCTACCGCGGCGAAGCTATCAACGACCTAGTCAAACGCATGGTTTAAACCTGCGTTCCCCACTTAAATTTTTAATATCTATCTTTGTTTTGTGCGTAAGAATTCTATTATTCATCGCCTTGATAATGAAGGTCACGTGCTTCTGCTGTGCACTAATTTGTGTTTGTGTTTCCGCTGGATACCTATCTGATAGATTTAAGATGCGATGAAGGATTAAAAGTTGTGAAAACAGCTTGAATTATGTGCAATCATTTTGCAATAGCCTCTAACGGCTAGGCGTTTGTTTGCTATTAGAGGTGATTGACTTAGCGTTTGTTGATTGCTTCGGCCAAATCTTGTATGTTTGGGAGTTTTTTGCGTAAATTATAAAAGGGTTGACTGCAAAGTAGTTATTTGAGGAAAAGAGTCCTTAAAGTCGCAGGCTAAGCATCGAGCAGGCAATCGAATGCGGCAAAGCCAAGCGAAACCGACCAGATCCAAATAACAAAAGTAGCATTGGACACTTTGCTATCAACGAGGGAGAAAAAAATAACCAACTCTTTTCCTCTCCCTCCTTTTTCTAAAAACTCACGCAGCCTCTCTGCAGACCCTCTATAGAAAACACCTAATTATTGGCTTGGCTTAGTTATTGCAGCAAAAACTATGTCTGCAACCACTTTTGCGCCTTCACTACTGAGATGCACCCCATCAGTTGAATATTCTGGATGCCCAACCATCTGCGAGTAAACATCAATCGTTGGGGCGCCTGTGATGTTTGCTGCATCAGCAACCGCGGGAATTATCGTTGAGGCAAAAAATTCAGGGTTCATTTTACCTTCTTGGTCACTATAAACAGGCGGGGGTAGCACGACCCACACGTTGGGGTTACTTTGAAGGTCTTGGAACGTGCGGATTAAGGTGACGTAGTCGCCAACAAAGCTAGTATTATAAGGGACAAGGCTGGGTTGTGCGTCGTTGGTTCCTAACATAATAACTACGATTTCAGGTTGGAAACTCAGGGCGTCATGGTATATGGTGGTGTTCATGTAAGGCGTATCCGACTCGAGGTTCACCGTGGTTGCGCCTGCGCCAAAGTTGCGGAGATCAAAGTTTTGGTGTCCAAGCAGGTTCCACAAGTCAAAAGGGTACTCACTGGACTGGGTTAAGCTGTCGCCGACGCATGCCACCCTAACTGGATTGGCTTGAGAAACCAACAAGTAGTAAACTGCAACCGCAGAAAAAGCAAGTATCATAACCAACACGACGGCAAACGAGATTTTCCTGATCATCTATATTCACTAGATGCGTCTATTATGAGTGTTTAGGAATATAAAAAATTGCCAATTAGCCTTCACGTCAGGTTGGGCGTAGCCGTTTTTCGCTTCGTTTTTAAGGCAACAACTGTGATGGCACCCGCTATTAACACAACACTTCCGCCAACCGCCAAAAAGACAAATCTATCCGCGTCAGTGGGCAAGTTGGTAACTGTGTGTGATACGGCAGTGTTGTTCCAAGCGATTACGTTGCGGTAACCAACTGCCTCCAGCTGATCAGAGGGGTAAACTAAATCCAGGCTTCCACCGTAGGTTTCAAGCAGCTCAAGCACGTTAGTGCTTATGTTCACGGCAAAATCGTCAGCTTGCCAAAGTCCCCAGACCTTATCGTAAGGTCCACGGAAACCATAAGCGTAGTCTTCGGGCAACACGGCGGCGGTTCGCTCCGAGGCGGGACTGCCGGCACGGGAGTTGTTTTGGGTGAACTCCCAGAAGTCTTTCATGGCGTCGAGGTGTTCCTGCATGAGCACATTTTCGGTCCAGCCTTCGTTGCTGTCAAACACCACGATATATTTGGCACCATTCTGATACGCCAGCACCATGTCGTTGTAGAGTTTCGTGCCAGATTCCATGTAAGGCGGCTCAATGTAGGACCAAGTAATCATTACTCCCCAGTCCTTATCGAAGACGGAGGCGGCTCCGCGACAAAGCGCCACGTTAAGTTGGCGGCTGTAAGTCCAGTTTCCTCCTCGCTCGCCGAACTCCGCAAATATGGTGTTGTAGCCTGACTGGTAATCCCACCAGTAAAGCGCATAATCAGAAGTAAAATATTCGTAGTCGTCGTTGCTGAGTAAACCGTGGTCGGAATAGATGGAGTTGTTGCCCAGCCACCAATTCATAATGGTCACATACTGGTTGGCGGCGTCGCTGTAGTTCGCTGCGGAGGTGACGGGAGGGTATTTGGCTTGGTCAAGCTGTTTGCCGCCTGATTCGTCGTAGAAGTATATGCCCATGAATTGGCTGCCGTATTTGCTATTGGCGTCATGTAGCCACTGGTGGGTGGGGTAACGGGGGTCATCGGTGTAAACAAGGAAATTTAAGCCCTTAGCGTAGACGTAGTCGCTTATGTCGGAAAGGATTGTTGTGTTGTAGTCGTGGCTGCAGCCGATTATGAAGAAGTTGGTGTAGGCAGATACATTGTCGATTAACTGTTTAGTTTGCTCTATGTCGCCGAACGCAACATCTACGCCGAAGTACAATGGAGGCGTGGACTGGGCTGCGGCCTCCAATAAATTCATGCTGGAACAGAAGAAAAGTGGAGCCAGTAACAGTAGAACCAGCAGAAGTATGCTTTGCTTATGTTTCATTTAATCATACTGGGAAAGTCCTGAGCTAATAAAATTTACCCAAAATCGCACCCGAATTTGAGTTTACACAATAAGAGTTGATTTTAGCCTACGAGTTTCTTTAGGTACGGCACCTTCTTAAGAGCCAAAATAATGCCTAAAGACAGGAACAGAACAATGACTGTTATCAGGGGCACCTCGATAATGGGGTCTAAAATCAAGCGGTTTAGTGTGAAGCCCAAATAGCCGTTCTGGATGGTTTCAAGCACTATAACATGCACAAAAAATATGGCCAAGGTGTTTTCGCCTAAGAGTTTGATGAGTTTGTTTTTTATGGTGGACACTGTTGTCTGTGGTTTGGTTTGTGGGGGTTTGGCGGTTAGCAGCAGCATAAACAGCATAACTGAGCCAAAAAGCACGGTTGGGCTGAAGTAGAGTTGGAAAAAGTACATGTCTAAAGTCATGCCTGCAGCGGCTAACACGTAGGTGCCCACAGATGTTAAAGCTAAGCCTAAAGCTGTGAAAAAAGCGAGAGTGCGGCGGCTGTTTTTTAAGGTAAAGAGGTAGGTGCCTAAAACAAAGTAGCCCACGTAACCCGTGAGGACGAAAACGTTCTCGTTTAAGGCGAAGGTCGTGAACAAACTCGCAATAGGTAAGATCGAAACCCCGATTACCCATACCGCCAAGAAATACTTTACTAGAGTTTGGTCGGCGTGGGCTATGAAAACACGTAAAATCGGCGTTAAAAAGTAAAGCCCAATAAGGACATAAATGTACCAGAACTGGGTGTATGGACCGTTAAGTATTCCCTGCAGAATAGCCAAACCCGAAAACGGCAATCCCTGGACTAAGAAATCCCATGCGAAGTAGATAACGCCCCAAAAAATAATCGGCAACCCAATTCTGACCCAGCGTTTTCTGAAGAAAAGAGTTAGGTTTTCGGTTTTGTAGGGTTCAAGCAGCAGTGCACCCGTCATCATCAGGAAGAGTGGGACACCTGTGGTTACCGCGATGCTCTGGTAAAAGGTTACAAAGCTCCAACTGGTTGCCTGTAGCGGGTTGAGGGTGGATAGTTCTTGGCTGGTTATGGTATACCTGCCTGCTGCGTGGAGCAAGATGACGCCGATGATGGCTACTGTGCGAATTAAATTGACGTTGACGGGGCACCCTCTGATTAGGTTAAACTTTTCCATCTAAGCGTGTACCTCAACTGCAGCGTGGAAGGATATGGTCGAACTGGAAGGTTAGAACCTTAGTTGCCATACCTGATAGTGGCTTATAGGAAATTAAAGGCTTGTCATATTATGGCAGAAGCCTAAACAGGCAACGTTCAGTTAGATTTCGGGGATGTTGTCGAATTGGTCTTGGGCGATGCATTGGCTGTCAGTTCTGAGGTAGTCTTCTCCGTCAATAGTGACTAAGCGTACGTCTTCGCCTTTGCGCCATTTACCCATCGGCGTTCTAAAAACGGTGCTGAACGTCATGCCCTGATTGATGTGTGCGATGACCTCGGCTCGGGAAAAAATGGTGGTTTCGCAGACCATGCAGCCAAAATCTGAGTGTGCTTCCAGAGTTTTTACTTTGTTATTGTTAGTGTCGGTTGTGACGCCTGAGATGAGGTAATCAGCCCATTTCTGCAAAGTATCACATCAGCCGCCAAGTGTATTTAAACTATTATTTAATGGTTATTGCAGCATATTTAAACATCTCAAGATTGGATTTAAGACCTCACTGAACAAATATTCAAATGTCTAAACGTGATTAATTAAGCCAGAAAAAATCGGGTGTATCTGAGATAAGTTTAACAATGAGGGCGGCTCAGCGGGTGTTTGGAAGGGAGAAAAAAAATGCGGGGAAAACAAATAGCCCTTGTCGTAGCGCTGATTTTAGGTGTAGCCTTACTATGTTATAGCATCTATATCGGAGTAATGATTGGCGCGGACTGGTATGGCAAAGACGCCGATTTCCAGTGGCACATGAACAACTACATTGTTATGGAGGGAAAATACGCATACAGTATCTTCGGTTTAGCAACCATGGCCATCGGCGGTTTAGCCTCAGGAGTTGCTATGGCAGCGTTTTTCAGTGTCCACAAAACAAAAACCCTCGCATTAACCCTCATGCTAACTTTCTTTGTAGCAATAGTAACTTCTGGCTTGGGCTTCAACACATTAGATTTCATGCTTGGAAGTTTCTATTGGACAAATCAAACCTACCCGCCACCCGTTCAGATCGGTCTCTTCTCAGTGGATGTGTGGAACTTTTACTTTTTCTTCTTCGTGGTTCCACTTTGGGCTGGAGGATTCCTAATTGGCTCAACATCAGCATATTTCAGCTTCGTGCTCAAACCCAGATATGACGCGGCAACATACGTTGCCAAGAAAAACCTAGCAGACATTATCCACCCTCACCACAACAAAGAGTACTTAGCGGAATCCAAAGTTTACTCCATAAGGCGTGGATTAATCAAAGAAAACTTTGAGAGCACAAACTAATTTTTTGAATAGACAAATATTAGCTACCTATATGAGAATTTATGTGAGAATAAACAAAAGCTCAGCGACCGTAAGTATGGCCTGTAGACTTTGTAAGAGCTTTCTCTTTATTCTCACACAAAGATAATGAAACTACGAGAAATGTTCCTTTGGTCATTGTCTCCTTGAAACTTTCATCTGGGCCCAACACAGATGCTTGCCGCCAAAGGCATCTGCCTGCATAGCCCACTGGGTGTCGTTAAAATAAGAGGTATCCAGACATCAACAAATAAAAATCCTAGTCTCACTGCAAAACCGAAACAAAATAGTCGCTTTTAACATTAAACTATCTCCTGTGCTTCAGGTGTTTTCTCACCCTTTATGTGCGATATGTTTTATAATTACCTCAAAGAAATCGGTAGTTACTTTCAGAGGGGGAATTTCAGTGAGTGCAAGATGGAGAAGAACTATCAAGAATCGCAATTGGTTAGATCTTAAAGATTTAACTTCAACTTCAAAAGCATCCAAGAAAACCAAA
The DNA here is from genome assembly GCA_963760925.1 of uncultured archaeon. GTDB lineage: Archaea > Thermoproteota > Bathyarchaeia > Bathyarchaeales > Bathycorpusculaceae > Bathycorpusculum. Next base: position 109,245 of record CAVXES010000002.1, read on the forward strand.
GTTAACCCAAAAACAAAAATGGCTACGCCAAACTTCCGCCCATCAGGCAGCCGTGCAAAGAGACAAGATCCTAAGCCCCTCATAGACATTTTTCAAGATTCTAATAATATAACCATCGTAGCTGAAATCGCAGGCTTTAATAAGGAAACATTCAAGATAAATGTGAAAGATCAGAAAGTCACGCTGTCAGCCAAATCAAAAGAACGCAGATACTATAAAAGTTTAAATTTACCGAAGGTAGTCATTCCTGACGAAACGCACACGAAATACAAGAACGGCGTGCTAGAGATCAAACTTAAAAAAGCTGAACCAACAGCATTAGGAAATGCAGATCAACATGCCCCATAAACTAAGAAAAATTCGGAAATTCAGAGGCACCAGAACTATAGGGTACGGAAGGATCGGACAACACCGAGACAGCGGCAGCAAAGGCAACCGTAGAGTTGGACGTCACAAGCACCTCTGGAGCAAAATCCAAAATGATCAGCCAGATTACTTCGGAAAACACGGATTCCACTCTCCCCAAGCAATAAACCGCGTAGAAAGCACGATCAACCTTCAAAACCTAGACCAGCTATCACAAGGCAAAGAAATCAATCTCACAGAACTCGGCTACACCAAACTGCTCGGAACAGGCAAAATCACCAAAGCCTTAACTGTACAAGTTGCAGCAGCATCAAAATCCGCCCAGCAAAAAATAGAAGCTGCGGGCGGAAAACTTGTTCTCCCCGAAGCAGAAGTAGAAGTCTCCGAGGAGTAAGCTGCTAAATGGCCGGAAGATTCCTCAGCCTATTTAAACCAATAGGCAGAGTTTTACCTGAAATCAAAAAGCCTGAACGCAAAGTCAGCTTTAACGAAAAAATCTTCTGGACCGCACTTGTTCTCGTTGTTTTCCTTGTAATGACCGAAATCCCACTCTACGGCGTAAGCACAACCGCCGCAGACAGATTCGGGTCCCTTAGAGTTATTTTCGCCTCAAACCAAGGAACTCTCATGGAGCTCGGAATTGGACCCATCGTCACAGCCGGGTTAATCCTCCAGTTACTAGGCAGGCTCTAGCATCATAAAATGCGATATGTCTAACCCTGAAGACAGAGGACTCTTTACCTCAGCAAGCAAAGTTTTCACCATAATTCTAACCGCCATCCAAGCAGGCGCATACATCCTTAGCGGTATGTACGGCACAGAACTAGCTGGACAAGTAATAATCGTGATTTTCCTACAGCTTATAGCCGCAGGCATAGTCGTCATGTTAATGGATGAACTCGTACAGAAAGGCTGGGGACTAGGCAGCGGCATCAGCCTCTTTATCATGGCAGGTGTTGCCCAAAACATACTCTGGTCCATGTTCTCACCACCAACTGGGCTATTCGTTGGCTCACTCTCCAGTTTGCTAAGTGGAGGACAAACAGCGTTCCAATGGGTATTCGGCGGTATCGACAGTGTATACCCCACACTTCTGGGCTTAATCGGCACAATCGTAGTGTTCCTAGTAGTTATCTACTTACAAGGCGTAAGAATCGAGTTACCCATGAGCTACGCAGGCTACAAAGGCTTCCGCAGTAGATACCCAATTAAGCTACTCTATGTTAGTAACTTGCCAGTCATCTTCGCCTCAGCCCTATTCGCTAATGTATACTTCTTTAGTCAACTGCTCTGGGCAAACTTAGGTCGACCCGAACCGGGTACCAATCTTCTATTCCAAATCATCGGCGACTATAGCTATAACGCAACATCTGGCTCCGTCACACCCGTCGGCGGCTTAGCATGGCTAGTCACAGCGCCCCGTAACATCTGGAACGTCATAGGCTCACCATTACAAGCATGCCTGTACCTCGTCATCATCGTGGTCTTCTGTGCCATATTCTCACTGATTTGGCTCGAAGTCGGCGGCTTAGGCCCCAACAAAGTAGCAAAACAACTCATGGATAGCGGTATGCAAATCCCAGGATACAGACGCAGCGAACGACCCATCGAAGCCATACTTAAACGTTACATTCCAGTCGTTACCGTTTTAGGCGGCATCTTCGTGGGGTTGCTAGCCGGGCTCTCTGACTGGTTAGGTGCATTCGGTACGGGCACCGGTATCTTGCTGTCAGTAGGCATCATCTACCAGTACTACGAATTGCTGATGCGTGAACGTGCGGCAGAAATGTTCCCAGCTTTCAGAAAGATTTTGGGCGAGTAGCCTACCTAACTTCTTTTTATCTATTTCTTTGCTATTTGTAAAAGTCAATGTTTTTTGCATAAATTAGCCTTTTTTTCGTTACATACTCCACATTTTTTGTCGTCAGTGCCCACTTTCCACTGCCTCTTATAAGCAGAAACATCCAATATCCCCTCTTTAACAAGAAATCAAATTCTTGTAATAAGGAGTAAAAAAGTTTGAACAAAAAATTTGCTATAATATCAACAATAATTCTACTGTTAGCTATAACCCTCCCCTTAGCAATAACACCAACTACTAACGCTCACTCACCATCTTGGACCTGGATATCCTATCCCTACATCGTTGCCGCACCAAACCCAGTCGGCGTTGGGCAAACAGTTGCCGTCGTCTTCTGGATAGACGGCGGTCTGCCAGGCGCAGCAATCGGAAACGACGTAAGACGCCACGACTACAGCTTAACCATCACTGATCCAGACGGCAAAGTTGAAGTTAAAACTTGGCCAGTAGTCAGCGACACAACATCCGTGCAATACTATCAATACACACCAGAAAAAGTTGGAAACTACACATTCAAATTCGACTATCCTAACCAAACCTACACTTGGACTACAGGTGGTGGCGCAGCTTACGCTGGAGACGTATTCTTAGGTGCAAGCAAAACAATCACTTTAGCAGTACAGGAAGAACCGATCGAATCACCAATAGACAGCTATCCACTCCCAACAGAATATTGGACACGCCCAATTGAAGGACAAAACAGCTTCTGGTACAGCATCTCATCCAACTGGCTAGGCGTACCCTTTGTTACAGGGGCCGCAGCAGCCTACGGTATCCCAGGTGCATACCAACCTGATGGATTAGCTCCAAACAGCGCACACATAATGTGGGCAAAAGCAATCCAACATGGGGGAGTTGTCGGCGGAAACGACACAGCAGTACCTGGAGAAATGTTCTATGCAGGCTTATCATACGCTACAAGATTCTCGAACCCAATTATTATGCAAGGCGTTCTCTACTACCAAGAACCACTCGGTAACTCCGGTGGTGTAGGCGGAATGTCCACTGAAGGCGGCGACTACATTGCAGTGAACCTACAAACAGGCGACGAAATCTGGCGCATAAACTGCTCAGCCACTGGAACGGCAATCGTTCCATCATTTGGCTACTTATACACCTTCGAAAACCCCAACCAACACGGTGTCTTACCAAACGGCTTACTGATCGCAAAAGTCACAATAGGTGGCACCCCCGGCCCATATGGTATGGTTGGCGGTACCCCCTGCTGGAGAGCATACGACGCAGTAACAGGCTACTTAACTAACATGCTTATCCAGAATGTTCCTTCGGGCGTAAGCATCGGTGGACCTTCAGGCGAAGTCTTAACCCTCGTTCTAACAAACCTCGGCAACGCAACAAACCCCAACTACTACTTAGCACAATGGAACTCTTCACGCGTATTCGGCGGCAGCGGAGCCTTCGGTGTAGCTAACTGGTACTCAGGTACAGTCGACGCCAGCACAGCAGCATGCTATGACTGGAACATTTCACTGCCATCCCTGAAAGGCAGCGGCTGGTCCGTTGCACAAGCATCGCTAGGCATAATACCCTTAGTACGCGAAGACGACAAAGTACTGCTGATGCAAGGTGGACTCGGCGGTCGCCCAGGCGACTTCTATGCAGTAGTTTCAACAGACCCCGGAAACATCACATGTGTCAACTTAAATCCCAACAACCGCGGACAAATACTCTGGTCAAAAACCTATCAGCCAGCACCAGGAAACAACAGCCGAATGATCACTGACTGGGATCCAGACGCAGGAATCTTCACAACATGCGACAAAGAATCAATCACACACGATGGATGGAGTCTAACAGACGGTAGCCACATATGGGGTCCAGCAGCATTACCCGACGATTACACAGCAGACTACAACTACTTAGCCCATGGTCTAGAAAGAGTTGCATACGGTAAACTCTACTTCACAGGTTACGGCGGCATCGTCTACGCATTTGACGTTAAAACTGGCGACCTATTGTGGACGTATGGCAACGGTGGCGAAGGTAACAGCACACTTAGCGGATTTAACACAGCATACGGCAGGTACCCAATCTTCATCAGCACTATCGCCGACGGCAAAATCTACTGTGACACAACAGAGCACTCACCAAACTCGCCATTGTACAAAGGTGCCTTGTACCGTTGTTTAAATGCAACCACAGGAGAAGAAATCTGGACGATAATGGACTATGGTAATCAAATGTACGGTGGACAAGCACCTGTTGCGGACGGATACCTAACAACACTAAACACCTACGATAGCCGCATCTACTGCTTCGGTAAAGGGCCCAGCCAAATAACTGTGTCCGCACCAAACATTGCTGCTTCCTATGGAACACCTGTTGTAATTCGCGGAACCGTCACTGACATCGCTGCAGGCACACAACAAGACGAACAAGCTGCAAGATTCCCCAATGGGGTTCCAGCTGTCTCTGATGCAAGCCAAAGTGCTTGGATGGAATATGTCTACATGCAGAAGCCAAAACCAACAGACGTAATGGGCGTACCAGTTAACTTGTTCGTTTGGGATTCAAACGGTAACTACAGAAGCATCGGCTCAACAACCACTGACGCAAGCGGCATGTTCACGTACACGTGGGCACCCGACATTGAAGGCTCATATATCGTGACTGCACAATTCCCAGGTTCCAACTCATACTATCCCTCATCAGCTGAATCCTCCTTCGCAGTGATGTCACCAACGCCATCTCCAGCAGCAACAGAGTCACCAACACAGATGCCACCATTCGAAACCTACATCCTTGCAATGGGCATAGCAATCATTATTGCATTAGCAGTTGCAACTATGCTCATTTTGAGAAAACGGTAAACAAAAACTATCCCTCTTTCTTTTTTTAAGATTACTTTTTCGACCACGCAATGCTGGAAGCATTGATTATTACTTGGAAATTTCATGGATTAATTAATAAATATCAATATTGGTGTGGTTTATTCACAACATCTCATGGGAAGCTGTCAAAGTTGAATGCCCTAATAATTTATGGTACAAGATGGAGTGGCACAGAAAAAGTAGCCCAAAAAATCAGTAAAGCCCTAAGCGACGAAGGTTTCAACGTTGATGTGGTTGACGCCAAAAAAGCCCCCCAAAACATAGATGTATATGATTTGGTGCTAGTTGGCAGTGGACTGCGCGCTCGACAAATGGACCAAAGAATCCTTGGCTTTCATAGAAAAAAACATCGCCACACTAAAAGCCAAGAAGATAGCGCTTTACGTGAGTTGCTCAATGGCTGACCGTAGAGACGCAGGGTACGAAAAAGGCAAAAAACGCTACTTGGAGGACATCGCGGCACAATACGATTTAATGCCGATCTCGTACGGGTACTTCGGCGGTTTAATGGATTTTAGCTACAGCCATGGCTTATTCGTTGACATTCTCGTCAGAGTCAACCGTAGAAAGCTACGCAAAGGCGGTTTAGACACTGCTGCTGTACACGACACCAGAGACTGGGCTGCCATTGAGGCTTGGGGGCATGAAGTTGCTAAACTCGCCCTAACCTAACTCTTTCCCAAATTTTATCTTTAACATTTTTTCTAAGCAACAGAGGTTGGTTAACAATTTATCTTCTAAATAAGTGAAAATAGTTATTAACAAGAAACATGTAGGCTTAGCATAATAATAATGGGTTAAAACAGGAATTACGAGGCACCTTGGCATGAACATTCGCAAAAAACTCTTGTCTATTTCGCTGATAACTTTGATAGCCATTATTGCATTGAGCCTATGTGCCAGCATGGCAACCGCCCAATCCGCATTTAATTACCAAACTTCCATATCATCCTCTAACCCCACAGTAAACGAGGTCTCAACCTACACGTTTACTATAACCAATAAAGGCGCCGAAAACTTAACTAGAGCAAATGTTACTGTACCAGTTGGATACTTGAGAATTGAGACTCTAGTAGTTAGTCAGCAGCCCTCTTCACAAAACTGGAATGTATCCACAGACGGCGTAACTATATTTGCAAGCACATCAAATGGGGGTCTAACCAACGGTCAAAGCCTCATCTTCACTTTTGACGCTCAAAACTCTCAGGTAGCTGGACTCTACGATTGGGAAACCAAAGCAATCTCTTCTGAGGGAGCCGCGTCTGCAGTTAGCACAGAATATACTCTTCGTATTACATCATTTTTGCCTGTATTGGCAATATTAGGTATCGCTGCAGGTATCGCTTTCCTAAACAGCGGTATCAACAGAGTTTTAATTAACTACTTCATCGGATGGGAACAGTACCGTGTCATGCAGAAAGAAATGGCAGAATTCCGCTCTGAACAAATGGCTGCTGCACGAGCCAACGATAAAAAACAGATTGAGAAACTCAAAAAGAAACAATCTCAAATCAATAATATGCAAGCAAAAATGATGAAGCCACAAATGCTCCAAATAGGCATATCCTTCGTTTACCTGATCGTTTGGTTTTTGGTTTTAATTCCAACATTCCAAAACATTAGCATGGCTTACCTTCCCGGATTCGGTCCGATACCTGTAGCTTGGTTATACCCCATAATCTCATTATTCATCGGCTTGATAGCTTCACGCATCATCGGCATCATGCCTATAGACAATACACAGTAAATAGGGCATAAATCGGAGAAACAAACGATGGCTGGTCCACCAAAAAATTCGCAGGTTACCGATAAACGGGTAATTTGTATCTCTGGAATGGCTGGAACCGGCAAAAGTACTCTTGCCAAAAAACTTGCTCAGAAATATGATCTGAAGTACTACTCTGGCGGTGATGCTCTAAAAGAGTTGGCTAAGCAGGAAGGGTACGATACCTCTGTTCATGGTTGGTGGGAAAGCCCCGTTGGGTTAACTTTTCTGCAGAAGAGGACCGCTGACCCTAAGTTTGACAAAGAAGTGGATGATAAGCTCTTAGAATTCGCCAAGCAAGGTAATGTGCTTTTAGACAGTTGGACTATGCCTTGGCTGCTTAAGGGCGGATTTAAAATTTGGTTAGAAGCTTCTTTTGAAAAGCGGGCGCAACGTGTAGCTGAACGAGATAACTTAACTTATGCCGAAGCTGTCGAGGTGCTTGGTGAGAAAGAGGGTCATACTAAAGCTATTTACAAGGCGCTTTACGGGTTTGTTTTAGGTGAAGATTTGGCTCCTTTTGATTTTGTTCTGGATACTGATAATTTGAATGCAGATGAAGTGTTTGAGGTTCTTTGTCGGGTTATGGATAATGTTGTTTTATCTTTATCAAATGCTTAAATTCCAAAGGAAGAGTTGTTTTCTTACTTTGTTAGAATCAGCTTAAAATAAATAACCTTCCAAATATCAACTTTCTCAATACACATTCAGGGAAAAGGCGAGAAGAGCAAAATGGGAACAAACGGAAAAACTACCGCTACTCTTTGTTCCGGGGTAAATGATGCTCTGCTTTTTAGTAACCCTACTTGAAACTTAATTATTTAAACAGTAATTTTGCGTTTTTCAGTTGAGATTTGGCTAAGGCAATGTGGCCGCGTGGACTTCCGTACAGCGAATAGAATACATAGCAGAGGTAGTTGCAGTGCTCGCAGTCTCGATAGGATTTGCGTAGGTTTTTGAATTCTTCACTATTCCATTTCTGCGGCAAATCAAACACAGTGCCTAAAAAGTTTCTGCTGTGGCAAGCCGCAATTCTGCCTAAATGATCCACTACCAAGAAGTTGGTGAGCGCTTGGCACTTCCAAGTTCTCTTCTCCTCTTCTTCAAAGAGCTTTCGAAGAGTCTCAAACAGCTTAGTAGTCATGAGGATATTCTTGTTTTTCCTTTGCATCTCGATAAGTTGGTTGCAAAGGTTAATCATTGCTTTTTTGTCTGTTATGACGAATTCGTCATCTGCTTTACCTATCCTGAAAAGCTGTTTAGCATCCTGAAGAGTATCATAAGAGTAAAGGCAGTACCAAACTGGGATTCCTCTGCCTGTGAAATAGTTGGTGATATCCACGATTTCGTAGAGGTTCTTTTGCGAAATGGTTGGGGTAACTGCGACTTTAACGCCTTCTTTTTGTAGAACTTCCACGGAGTTCATGGCGTTTTTCCAAGCGCCCGGCGTCGCTTTTATGGCGTCGTTTTTTGCTTCGTCAAGGCTGTCAATGGAAAGTGCAACGAAGTCTACTTTGTGTAGTAAATCAACTTTTTTGGCAGCCATGCTTCCGTTGTCATAGATTGTGGTAACAAAGCGGTCCGAAGCGTAATCAATGATTTCGCCTATATCAGGTCGTAGCAGGGGGTCTCCGCCAGAGAGAACAAGTTCGATTATTCCCAGGTCTCTTAGGATATCAAGCCCTTTTTTGATTTCTTCAGTTGAAAGTTCATTTTTGTCCTGTTCCTTCCACACATTGCATCCTACGCATCGATAATTACATTTCCGTGTAACTAACCACTGTGCATGATGCGGTTTGCCCGGTGTCAATGAACGTGCCGCAATAGATGCTGCTTTCTTGTAACCTGAAGTCAACTGTTTGTCACTTAGCCGCTACTTAATGTTTAAGTGTATTCAGGTTGGCAATATAAAAACCATTATCAGGTTTACTACTGACTAATGCGCAACAATGATTGAGCTGATTAACTTTTAGGCTTGACTATAAAAGCAAATACTTACACTCTACATCTAGGCGGCAGCGTTGGCATACACGCAAGACTATTTTGCAAACCGAGGATATACGGTTAAACGGAGGCTGGTACAGCGACATCTACTGGAAGTCTTGCAGTGGGCAACCAAAAAACTGGGCGTAAATCTCTTAGATGGGCATGGTAAACGTGCTTTAGATATCGGCTGCGCATACGGCTACACTTCACAGGTACTTGAGACTTTAGGTTACGAAACTTTAGGCGTGGACATATCGGTATGGGGAACCCGGCAGGCAAAAGATTCCTGTAGCGGCGGTGTTCTAGTTTGTGACGCCCAAACCCAAATGCCTTTCGGTGGCGGATTTGATTTGGTGACGTGTTTTGATGTGTTGGAGCATCTGCCAAGTCCTAAAAAGGCGATATCTGAAATGTTTGGTGTTTGCACGGATGTATTGGTTTGCACTACTCCCAACCGGCGAGTGGAGAAGCTAATTCGCACCTTAACAAGAGATTACGATGAAACCCATATAAACGTCAAGTCGCCTCCACAATGGAAGCAGATCGTTTCCGACGCTTTACTGTTTAGCGATTTGACGATGGAGTCCTTCTTTGATTTGTCGGTTCAGTTGGGGGGCAAGTTGTTTTTTAAGTCGTTTAACGTTCCAGCTTATGGGTTGACTGTGAGGTTAGCAGTAAGGAAGTGATCTGCACGGTGGATGGCAAAGTAGATGTTGTGCTGTTAACAAAAGACAGTGAACGCATGCTTAAGCGGTGTGTTGAATCCATCTACAAAAACGTTCCCATAAACCACCTCGTAGTCGTAGATGGCTTCTCTAAAGATCGTACTATGCAAATCATCGAGGCGTTTAAAACGAAGTACGGTAACGTAACAGTAATCTTAGATAGAGGCACGCGTGCTACTGCCCGTCAGAAAGGTATAGATGCCGTGACTGCGGAATGGTTCATGTTCGTGGATAGCGATGTGGTTCTCTGTAGTGACTGGTACAAGAAAGCCCAACAATACATACACCCCGACGTGGGGGCATTGTGGGGCATAGAAGTTTGGTCTACTATCTCCAACCCGAAAACCATGAGGCTTTTCTTGACCACCACCCGCAGAATATTCGAGGTCAGAGGTGGCACCCACGACACGCTTATCCGCACAAGCACTGTCAAGGACATAAAAATCCCAGCTAACTTACATGTTTTCGAAGATGCCTACATCAAAGACTGGATATCCAACAAAGGGTTCCGGGTCGTTGCTTGTTACAGTCCATTCTGCATTCACTATAGGCCACAGACAGTGTGGACTTTGCAGGGCAGTTTAGGCTTGGTTTCGGAGTCTCTCCGCCTTGGTAGCCCCCGTTTAATCGCCAAGCTGCTTTTAGCTTATGGCTTCTACACGATTTACTCAGTTTACCAGTTGCTGATTCATGAACCGTGGTAATTTTAGGTTTAGGTTTTTAAGTGAACACTAACCATTAGAGAGTTGATACCTTTGCAGGCACCAATGCAAGTTGACGTTGTCGTGTTGACTAAAAACAGTGAGCACTTGCTCAGTCAATGCTTGGCTTCAATCTACAGAAATATGCCTGTAAAAAACTTGATTATAATCGACGGTTTTTCCACAGATTGTACACTGAAAATTATCGCGAAGTTCAACCGAAAACACCACAATGTGCATTTGTTTCAGATTCAGGGTTCCCGCGCCAAAGCCCGCACTCTAGGTATGCGTAAAGTTACAACTGATTGGTTCATGTTCGTAGATAGTGATGTATTGCTTTGCAATGGCTGGTTTGAGCGGGCGAAAGCAGATTTAGCCGACGGCGTAGGTGCGGTGTGGGGCTTAAACGTCGATGTAATCCCTACCCTTAACAACAAGAGGGTTTTGGCTATGCAGAGTTTGGTAGCCCGCCAAGCCTTCTATTTACGCGGCGGATTGCATGACACACTTATTCTGCATAAAGCTGTGGCGGGTTTAACGATTCCTGAACATTTGCACACTTACGAAGATGCTTACCTTATGCAATTTATCGAGAAACGTGGATACAAAGTCTCCATAGGCAGCAACCTTTACTGCCTGCATTATAAGCCCCCGAGTAACTGGAGCCTCAAAAACGGTGTCACACAAGCCAAAGACGAAATACAAAACTGCATAGTTTACTCCCATCTGTACCGCTACATAGTTTTTTATCCGCTTTTTTTCGCTTACTGGTGCCTGCAGTTGCCGCTTAACGGTTTTAAAATGGCTTAGTGGGACAACGCTATCCAGAGATGGTCGGAGGCTGGTCTAGGTAGCATCTCCGCCGAATCGTCGCTCTTAATCAATATGCGTTTGTTCGGATTATCAGTGAATTCACCGATGACATCAGCAAAGATCCGTACGTTTGCAAGGTCATCAATTATTTTCGGGGCAGACTCGGGTTCCGCCGCAATAAGCAATGCGCCTGAACTAATAAGCTGTAGCGGGTCAATTTCGTAGAAGCGGCAAATCTTAGCCGTTTCAGGTTCCACAGTGATTTTTTCCTGAAATACCCTTGCGCCCAAGCCTGCAGCGTCTGCCATTTCGTGGATGCCGTTTAAGATGCCGCCCTCCGTTGGGTCATGCATGGCGTGGACTCCCCCTGCTCGGTAAGCGATCAAGGCGTCTTTGACAACGCTGATTTGGTTGTAGAAGTCTTTGGCGCTTTCAAGCAGGGTTTGACCGAAAAACTTTTTCAGTTGCTCTTCGCGGTCTGTGGCTAAAATAGCAGTGCCTTCGATGCCTGCGGTTTTGGTTAAGATTATTTTGTTGCCTGCTTTTGCTCCAGCAGCGGTGACGTATTTGCCTTTTTCGGTTAAGCCCATGGTGCATCCGACAACGATTGGGTTGGCTAATCCAGGAGTGGTTTCGCAATGACCGCCCACAATTGCGATGCCTAGTTCGGTTGCGGCGTGGTGCATTTGTGTGCTGATTTTCTCGATGATTTGGCTGTCTGAATGTTCGGGGAGCATGATGCAGCTGAAGAAAAAAGCTGGTTCGACGCCGAATGTGGCTACGTCGTTGGCGTTTATGTTAATGGCTTCCCATCCGATGCGTTCCACTGCGCCAGTGATGGGATCCATTGATACAATGGCGTCTTTGTTGCCCAAATCCAAGACTGCGCCGTCAACCCCTGCAGCTGGTCCAAGTAAAACTTCTTTTCTGGTAACGCCTAAGTTTTTGAAAACTACGTCTTTTAGGATGTCAATAGGGATTTTTCCGGGCGGCAACTTCATGTATATTCCTCTTTAAGTATAGCTTCTAAGCTGTGGGAAAACCCGCAGCACAGCATGCATGATTGGGACAGCGATTACCAAGCCTACTGCCATTTGACCCAAGTTTAAGGGAATTTCTGCGAGAGCGGCTGCTAATGGGTAACCTACCACAATTTGCTCATAAAGGAAGTACCCTATCACCATCTCAAGACCACCTATTACTATGGCGATGGTTGCGCAGACAGTGGTGTTTTTGATGTACTTTCTGAGTTTCAGGTTTAGGAAACCTGTGATTGCACCTTCAAAGGCTTTGATTACTAAGGTGCCCGGAGCGAATAGGCCGAAACCCAAGTACGCATCCGCTAATGAAGCGCCTACTCCACCTGCGAATGCGCCCACGAATGGGCCAAAAAGTAATGCCGCGATGTAGATGGTTGTTTCTCCAACATTGAAGTAGCCGCCGGTTGCAGGTATCGGAATTGCGGGAACTTGCGAGGTTATGATGAACACGAGTGCTGTGAATATGGCTGCCACTGCGATTTTGAAGGTTGTCGATTGGTCATGTTTTGGAGTGTGACTTGGTTTTTGACCCATTCAGTTATCACGTCGTTATAGGCTGGGTTTTTACTTGCTAGCTGACTTATTAAACACCAGTGCTTCCCCGCTTAAAAAAGTTCAACACCCAAGCCGAACCTTGGTGGTGCATTATGTACCTTGAGCGCCTGTTCTTTTTGAGAAATACAAGTTACAGCCAGCCAGAATCCTTCCGCCAGAAAACAAAACACCACTGCCCACACAAGCCAACTGGCAGATGATGAATAAGGGCGGTAGCTTCTTATTTTTTAACTAGAAAATAATTTCGCGTGCCGTCGAATAAGAGGTGAGGCTATGAGAAAAAGCAGCAGCGTGGTTATTTTTGCTTCTTTGTTTTCGGGTTTGGTACCCACCGCGCCTTATCCAACTTAGATTTATCAACTTTTTTGATGGGCTTTTCTCTTTGGAAGCCGCATTTGTAGCATTTGCCGTCATGCACAGAAATCAAATCACCGCAGCTTGGGCAACGATATTTTTCCTCTTCATCCAGCAAAAACGAGTTCATACCCTTCTTTTGGATCATTTCAAGGTTTTCAACCATGCTCATGCCGTAGCGTGCGCTGTAGTGGGAGTCAATTTTGGCTAAGTTTTTGCAGGGCATTTCTGGGCATTCGTGACAGAAGCGGATTTGTTTTTTACGGATTTTTTCACAGTCTCTTTTTATGAAGGCGCAGTTCTTGTTGCGTTCTATGCAGCCTTTGCAATGATATATTTCGCCTTTTTTGTATGGGACATTGCGCGAGTAGGCGAGGTAGGATTTGCAGATGCCGCAGTTCATGCCGCAAGGTGCAACCAAATCCGCAGAAAACCTGGTGTCTGTCATGTTTTGTTATTTGCTTCTTTAGAGTTAATTGTTTTGTGCTAATAAGCGCATCATGCTGCTTTGGGGTTTGTGGCGTCGAGTCATTGCGAATTAAAAGAATGTTTTTGAGTTATGACTTAGTTTATTATTTTGGTATTTGTATGACTGGCAATGAAACTCTAGTTTTGTCTCCGAACGTTTTTTGGGTAGGCGTTAACGACTCGGAAATTTCTCTGTTTGAAGGTCTTTGGGATATCCCTGAGGGTGTCTCATACAACTCTTACTTAGTTGTGGGCTCAGAGAAAACCGCCCTCATCGACTGCGTTCACGAAAGAAAAGCCCAAGAGCACTTCCAAAAAATCAGCCAAATAGTTGACATATCCAAAATAGACTACTTAATCATCAATCACATGGAACCCGATCACACCAGTGCGATCCCCGAGTTCCTCAAGTTGGCGCCCAACGCCAAAGTAGTCTACACACCTATAGCCCAGAGCATTTTCAGAAAATTTTATAAAATCGACCCACCCGCCGTACTCGTCAAAGGCGACGACATGACCCTCCCAATAGGCGGCAAAACGTTGCGTTTCATCCAAACGCCTTGGCTTCATTGGCCCGAAACCATGAGCACATACCTCCCTGAAAATAAGCTTCTATTCTGTTGCGACGCTTTCGGAGCATTCAACACGCTGCCCGAAGGCGCGATATTGGAGTCTGACATGGATCTTGGAAAGCAAGATGTCTGTTCCTGTTCCAAAAAATATTTTGCATCAGTCTTCAACGGCCACCGTGACTGGGTTCTCAAAGCTATAGATAAAATCGGCAAATTGAATTTAGAAGTCAACGTTTTAGCTCCCAGCCACGGTCCCGTCTTCAATCAAACTGCAAAACATAAGCTTGAGGACTGGAAAAACTGGAGCAGTGGCGTGTACAAAAAAACTGTAGTCTTTGTTTACGGGTCAATGTATGGCATGACGGCGCAATGTTTGGATGCTGTAGCAAAAGGCGTCATGGAGGCTGGCGGAACACTTCAATCTTTCAATCTTTCAGAGGAAAAAACAGTTGACGCCTTAACTGCTTTGGTCGAGGCTCCCGCCTTAATTGTTGGTTCATCTACTTATGAGCATGAAGTGTTCCCTAAAGTAGCTGACTTCATAAACATGCTAAAAGTGAAAAAGTATTCTAACCGTTTTGCAGCTACCTTTGGCAGTTTTGGATGGAGTGGAGAAGCAACAAAGAAAATTGCTGCTGACTTGTCGGCTTTAGGTTTCGAGTTGGCGGGTTCGCCGCTTCCGGTTTGGGGCCGCCCCACCAATGATGATTTGGCAAAGGTTGAGCAGTTAGCTAAGGGCGCAGCGGAGAAGGCTTTCGGAAAATACGACGCCAAATAGTTGAAGCTTGATGTTCAGTTGGAGCATGATGGTTGCGGCGTTTCGTTACATAATTCTAATATGACCCGCAAAATGTAATAAAATAGGTAGGTCAAACGGGGAAGTTTGTATAGTGAAGAAAAAAGTTAGCATAGAAGTAAGTGAGTGTGAGACTTTTTCGTCCTACGGCGAGAAACTGCATACCAAGTATGGCGAAGGCTGGCTGGGCAAGGGCAAATGTACTGGCCTCGAGTTTAAACGTTTGTTAGCTTTGCGTGACAACTTGACGGAAATTCCATAAACCCCTTTTGGCAATTTCTATTCTACCTTGCTTGGGTGTTGGGCATATTTTTCCTGAATTTTCCCAACATAATTCTTAATTATGCCATCTGCTAAATGGTTGGCTGAAGGTACTTAAAAATGGTGAAAATGGATTTCGGTGGCGTCCAAGAAGACGTCATCACTCGCGAAGAGTTTACAGTGGCGCAAGCCCAAAAAATCCTAAAAGACGAAGTCGTCGTCTCACTTGGATACGGTATCCAGGGAGCCGCTCAATCGCTTAACATGAGAGACAACGGCGTAAAAGTAATCATTGGACAAGAAAAAGAAGGCGTATTCAAAAAGGAATGGGACAAAGCAGTAGCTGACGGATGGGTTCCAGGCCAAAACCTCTTCCCGCTGGAAGAAGCAGCCAAAATGGGGACCATAAAAATGTTCCTTCTAACCGACGCCGCACAGAAAGCGGTCTGGCCAAAAATCAAAGCTACACTCAAAAAAGGCGACGCTCTCTATTTCAGCCACGGATTCAGCATTGTTTACAAAGATCAAACAGGCGTTATTCCACCCGAAGATATTGACGTCATTTTGGTCGCGCCGAAGGGCAGCGGAACCAGTGTCCGACGCAACTTTGTGGACGGCTCAGGCATAAATTGCAGTTTCGCAGTGCACCAAGACGCAACCGGCAAAGCCATGGACCGCGCTAAAGCACTCGGCATCGCCATAGGCGGAGGATATCTGTTCCCAACAACTTTCGAGAAAGAAGTCTACAGTGACTTAACGGGCGAACGTGGCACTTTAATGGGTGCATTAGCCGGTATCCTTGAAGCCCAATACAACACGCTGCGTGCGAACGGTCACAGCCCAAGCGAAGCCTTCAACGAAACCGTTGAAGAACTCACCCAGAGCCTCATCCGACTTGTTGATGAAAACGGCATGGACTGGATGTACTGCAACTGCAGCGAAACCGCCCGCATCGGTGCACTCCGCTGGAAAGAACGATTCCGCAGTGCGACTCAGCCAGTGTTCGACAGCCTATATGACCTCGTTGCAGCAGGCGAAGAAACCCGTATCGTGCTTGAGAAGAGCAAGGCGCCGGATTACCGCCAGAAACTTGCTGATGAACTCAAAGAGATGGGTAGTAGCGAAATGTGGCGTGCAGGCGAAACCGTCCGCGGTTTGCGGCCGAAAAAAGCGAAGAAAGAGTAGATCTTTCTTTTCCTCTTTGTTTTCTTTTTAAGTCAGTTTAGGGCTTAATCGCATTGGTTTTGTTTTTCTTGGCTAGCTAATCTTTTATACTGGAACTAACCGCCTCCTTTCGCAATGCGAGGCTCAGTTTGGACTACGTCGCCGTAGCGGCTCTGGTGATCTTCGGGTTAACGCTGTTTTTGATGATTAAGCGTCCATTTGGCATGCGGTTAGGCTACGCTGCGGCAGTTGGTGCTGTGGCTTCGCTTTTGTTTGGGACTGTTAGTTTGAGTCAGGCGGTTGCATCTTTTTTCTACATTTGGGATGCAGCGTTGGCATTCGTCGGCATCGTGGCGCTGTCGGTGGTTTTGGATGCGATGGGTTTCTTTAGGTGGGCAGCGCTGCGGGTTGTGCGCTTGGCGGGCGGCAGCGGCTTGCGTCTCTACTATATGCGTTACCTTACTCACGGCGGTGGTCAGCATCCTCTTCGCAAACGACAGCGCAGTCCTCATCCTAATTCCCATCGTACTCGAAATCGTCACCTGCCTAAACATCAACCACAAAGGCAAACTCGCA
The DNA here is from genome assembly GCA_963760925.1 of uncultured archaeon. Lineage (GTDB taxonomy): Archaea > Thermoproteota > Bathyarchaeia > Bathyarchaeales > Bathycorpusculaceae > Bathycorpusculum. Next base: position 126,100 of record CAVXES010000002.1, read on the forward strand.
TACCTCTTCAGCGCAGGCTTAATCGCCGATACCGCCGCCATGCCGCTGATAACCAGCAATCCCATCAACATCTTAAACGCCGATTTCTTCGGCTACAGCTTCCTCACTCACCTTACATTCATGGCGCCTATCGCCGTCGCCACCATAACAAGCAGCATGCTCATCGTTTACTTGTTCTTCCGTAAAAGCATCCCCATTTCATACAATCCAACGACGACCGAGATGTTAACTAGCGGCAAACCAGCCATAACAACCCCCCTCTGCTGAAAATCTGCTTTGTCGCACTCATAGCAGTGGATGCTGGTTACGTTTTTGCTTCGCTATGGCGAGTCCCTGTGTCGCTGGTGATTTGCAGCGGCGCAGCATTTTTGGGCGCAGTTTACTGGTTCACGTTCCGACGAAACGGCTCCATCAACGGCGAGCGGAAGAGACTGCGGCAGTTAGCGGGGGAAATCAACTGGGACATACTCTTGTTCATGCTGTGCATCTTCATAGTGGTGGAGGGCTTGGAAACCGCAGGCATAACCACACTGTTGGCTTCCGCACTGAACTACACCAGCCAACTGCCTTCGGCGCTCGGCATTTTTGCGCCCAGCATGGTCGTGACAGTTGGAGCGAGCTTCATGAACAATTGGCCCATGACCATCCTCGGGTTACTGGGTATACAACAAATAGGCGCCACAGGATCTCAACTCACAGGGCTTGTGTTTAGCAACGTCATCGGCAACAACTTGGGACCCCACTTTTTCCCACTCGGTTCTTTGGCGATTCTGATGTGGCTGGATTGCATGCGGCGCCGAGGCGTCAACATAAGCCTGTGGAACTATCTTAAAGTCGGCGCGGTCCTCTCCATAGTCGAAGTGGCGGTGGCGTCACTGGTGCTCTGGGTGGAGATTACCTGTTTGGGGTTTAAGCTTTTTATTTAGTAGCCAACAAAGAGAAGAGGCAAGGTGGCTAAGATGCTGGTTAGCAAGGGAAACTTTGTGCAACAAACCCTCAGAGACGAGGTTGCAGTGGTAACGGGCGCGGGACGCGGTATCGGTTTTGAGGCTGCAAGAGCGCTTGTTTGGCTGGGAGCAAAAGTTGTGATTGCAGAAATAGATGAGAAAAGCGGCAGAGCAGCCGAGGAAGCCATCAACGCAGAATTCGGGGCCGACAAGGCGTTTTTTGTTAAAACTGACATAGGAAACGAGGGCGACATCTATAGCTTATCGGAGGCGGCACTGGAAAAGTACGGCAAAATCGACGTCGTCCTAAACAACGCCACTGTTTTTCCCATGGGCGCCGTCAAGGATGCGCCGGTTGCCAGCTGGGATTTTAGCTACCGCGTCAACTTACGCGGACCAGTGCTGCTAGCAGAGACGTTCTTGCCCGATATGCTCAAGCGCAAACACGGCATATTCGTTTGCGTCTCTTCTTCGGGCGCGGCGCCCTACATGGGTCCATACGAAGTGTTCAAAACCGCACAAGTAGAGTTAGCCAACACTCTCTCAGCGGAAGTTGAAGGCAGCGGCGTCTATGTCTTCACCATTGGACCAGGCATCTCTAAGACGCCGGGTTTCATTGAGGGCGGCAGCAAAGTAGCGGCGCTGATGGGCATGAACATTGACGAGCTGTTCGAGCTAAACAAGAACGCCCAGATTTCGCCCGAAGCTGCAGGTGTAGGTTTCGCGTTGGCCATTGTTTGGGCGCAAAAGTACCATGGTCAGGAAACCAGCTCTATCCAAGTTCTACGGGAAGCAAACATACCCTTCGGCGAAGAGGAAACAGCGCCGCATATGCCCAAGCCTCAGGTAAGCCAAGTTCAAGCTGCAAAGCCTCAAGTTGGCCGAAGCAAGAGGGAACTCTATGAAGCGGTACTTAAAACCTTCATGGAGCAGTCGGAAGGCTGGAAAAAACGTAACCTCTTCGAGCGGCAGTGGGTCAGCCGCGACTTCAAGAAAAACACCCGATTATCTATCGATGAGATGCAGACAGCGATGAAGGCGATGGATACGGGCGTGTCGGCTGGGGCGCAGGCGATGGAGGACAGTCAGGTAGTGAGCAAGATAGCGGCTTACTATGTGCATCAACAGGAGCAGCTTAGGGGCTTCGAGAAAAACCCTCAGAAACTATCTGAGAACCTTAAAATCCTCGACGGCTGGATTGCGGACGCGAAAGAGCTAGCTCAGCTGCTTTCACCCTAACTCCCCTCTCTTTTTCATAAAATTCACGTTTTATTCGATGCAATCTCATGGCAGACAGGGCAACGAGGATTCTCCAAAATTGGCACAACTGTGAAATCGATATCTGTGAAGTCGCAGACCAGCAGCTTGCCTAAAAGCGGTTCGCCGATGCCGGCGACAAGTTTGATGGTTTCCATGGCTTGGATACTGCCGATTATCCCCGCTGTCGCACCTACAATGCCTCGCGCGGCACATGACTGGTTGTTGCCTGCACCGTTTGGCATTAAACATTCAAGGCACCCCGTTTTGGGTGGGTTGAAAACCGAGACGTTGCCTTCTAATCCGACGGCTGCACCGAAAACGTAGGGCACACGCAGCTTGATGCAGGCACGGTTTACGATGTGTCGCGTTTGCATGTTGTCTAAAGCGTCCACAACCACATCTACGTTATTTAGAAGGGCTTCGGCGTTGGCTGCGTTGAGTTTTTCTGAAACCGCATCCACCTTCACCAAGGGGTTATGCTTCCGTAGTTGTTCCGAAGCGACTTCAGCTTTGAGAGAATAGATATTGTTTGGGCTGTAGAGGATTTGACGGTGCAAATTGTGCGGGTCAATTGTGTCTTGGTCGATGACTCGGATATAGCCGATCCCCGCCAACGTGAGGTAAAGCGAGGAAACGCCGCCCAAACCGCCTATGCCGACCACCGCAACTCGAGCCTTCGACAGTTTCTCCTGCCCAGCTTCACCAAGTTCCTTCAGCACAGTTTGTCGGCTATAGAAAATTTTTGCAAAATCCTCATCCTTCACCGCTTGTATCCTCCTGGGGGTTGTATTTGCCTTTATTGCGGAACTGCTTATCATAGATTTCCCTTACCAACTTAATTGAGCTGGCTTCTTCGGAGGATTTGTCATCTCGGATGCGGGTGATGCGGGCGAATCGCAACGCCATGCCACTTCTATATTTGGGGCTTTGCTGGATTTCGTTGTAGGTGACTTCCACAATGATTTTTGGTAGCACAACAACACGTTGCCCTTTAGTGGAAACAGCAATTTCTTTGAGGCGCCCTGTTAAGTCGGTGAGTTCTGCGTCGGTTAAGCCCTTGAAGGTTTTGCCTACGTTGAGAAACTCGCCAGTTTCGGGGTCATGGGCGCCAAGGTAGTAGTCGCTGAGCCAGTTTTTGCGTCTGCCGTGTCCGTACTCGGCGGCGGTGATAACCAAGTCCAGCGATTCTAGCACGGTTTTGATTTTTAGCCACCGCTTTCCCCTGCGCCCAGGCGTGTAGTGGCTGTCAAGCTTCTTGGCCAGCAAGCCTTCATGTCCCGCTGCTATAGCTTCCTTGAAGAAGCCCTCTGCAGATGTGCGTTGGTCTGTGACGATTTGGTTGGATAGGGCTATTTTTCCCGTATGTTCGGATAGGATTTGTCGGCGACGAAGGTATGTGTGGTTTAAGAGGCTTTCTCCATTGAGATAGAGGATGTCAAAGAGGTATAATGTGAGCGGAATTTTTTTTCTCATTTCACTGATTTCTTTTACTCGTTTGAAACGTCGCATTAAATGCTGAAACGCAATAGGGTATCCAGCGCTGTCCAAAGCGATGACTTCGCCTTCCACGATGGCGCTGTCCACTTTGATGTTTTGTTTGACAATTTCGACGATTTCAGGGAGACTTTCTGTTACATCGGTTAGACGTCGGCTGAAAATGCATATTTGACTTTTTTGAAGGTGGATTTGGATGCGTGCGCCATCATACTTGTACTCGAATGCTGCTGCACCTCCTTGTTCTGTAAGGGCTTCTTGGACTGACTGGGCGGTTTGCGCTAGCATCAACTGGACTGGGCGGCAAACAGTAAAACCAGCCTCATTCAAGCTTTCGACGCCTTGGGTTTTGAGTTTCCACGCTACCTCACCAATGTCGCCCAGAACCATCGCTGCATGCTGCACCCTTTTCAACGGCACATTAAAAGCCTGAGCAACCGCCTGCTCCATCAATCCCTCATGCAATCCACTACGCATTTCGCCAGTGAAGATTTTGATGAGGTACTTTGCCTCAACGGGGGTGGCTTGGCTTAGGAGGACGGTGATTTGACGTTCCTTTTTCGTTTGGGAGCCGCTACCCTTTGCTCGACTAATGGCATAGAAGGACCGGCTGACCTCTTTTATGGTTAATACATTCTGGGTTAGCTGCATCTGCCTTATTATCTTGGTCTTTTCAAGGACTGTTTTGGTAGCTGAGCCCACGTCTCCTGTCTCAGCCATCGCTTTACGGAACAACTCTCCATCAAACGCGCTTATCTGCTCCAAAATGCGGTTTAGTGTTATCCAACTCACATCCAACGTTTTTTGGCTATGCTTAGGAAATGCTCTGCCCACCATCATGTTAGCTGCAGCTTCGATTTCGTCTGCATCAAGCGTTTTGAGATAGGTTGAAGTCTGTTCAATGATTTCGAGACGCTTCTTGGTTGCTTCCACTTTTTCGAGCAGCATACTAAGCGATTTAAACGTGGCGGGCATGGTTGGTCAAAAACTGTTTGCTAAAACAAGTCTCTTTGCGCCTTATTTACTTGCTTTTAGCAGCCACCATTGGCGCATGATCGAAGATACTTTCAGAAATTTGAAGAAAGAGATTGCTGTTTTGCTTAAGAAAATGAAAGAAGGTGAAAAGAGGCTTTAGGAGAACACCGAGAACGATGATTCGCCCTCTGGCTCCTCGTTTTTCTTGGTTAATTCGGCGATTTTCTTTGTTAGCGCCTCGACTTCAGCAGTGTTACCTAAGGCCTTTTGGTTATCTCTTGCGTTTTCAAGTGCACTTAGACCAAAGCGGTCAAAGCCTTTAGCAAACGAGACGTCAGCGGATTTAGTGAAGAAGTCTACCGCTTTTTCGTAATCTTTTAGCTGGAAGCTGCATTCACCCGCTTTATAATTCATTTCAGCTGAGCCAAAGTAGTTTTGTCCTTTATAGTAAAGATCAGCGACCTTTGCGAAGAGGTCGCGTGCCTCCTCGTATTTGCCGCTCTCCATTAGTGCTTGTGCGTCTTTGTGAAGTTTGATAGTGTCTACTTTTTCTGTCATTACTTATCAACGCAGATTTATTGAGAGAACTCCCTTTTAGAATTTTCCCCGGGGGTTTAATACACTTTCTGCTTGCGGGTTGTGCCGAAACCAGCAGCAACCCCGGTCGATTCAAGACACTAAAACAGGTGGCTGAAGCCAAGCCCGCTGGAGGAAGATGAAAAAGACGAGAATCCCCATCTCCTCCAATAACCAACCGCTTATTTGCTTTAGTTGTTGTATTCGTGATACATCATAAGCTTATATTGAATAACCCCCGATGTCTCTATTTAGTAAGGGCTTTGTGTTGACTAGAGTAGTTCTCAGGCAAACCGACTTGCCCCCCAATGCTTTATCCCCTGCAACCGTCAATCAGTCGGAACAAACAGAAACACTACAGCTTGACGGAGCACTCATACTCAGTGGACACCAACCCACTCTGCTCCCTTATCCTGGTTTCTTCTATCGCATGTACCACTCAAATATAATGGACATCTGCCCCTACGACCCGTTTAGCCGACACAGCGATCGCTATCAGCACCGTGTCAAAATCGGTGCTGACACCAACTGGCGATGGCTTACCATACCCGTAGAAGCTCCCAACGGCTGCAGCATAAAAGACGCCAAAATAAAAACAAATTTGCTACCAGAACGCTGGCACACCATAGAACAAGTTTATCGCAATTATCCGCTTTGGAGTGACTACCACGATGTGCTTAAAGAAATCTTCTTCGGCTACACCTATCTTTGGGAGCTTAACATGCGCTTCATCGTCTGGGTACGGGATCTGCTGGGCATCAAAACCTACTTATCCTTATCTTATGCTGCTAAAGGCGTTGACACCACTGAGCGGGTTGCCTCACAGTTTAGCGGTTATGGCTCCGTTGTATACCTTGCAGGCAAAGGTAGCATGGACTACCTCGACATGAAGAAGTACGAGCTATTAACCAACTCCACCCTCGCCATCGTAACTTACACTCCGCCCACGCCATACTCAACCGTTTCCATACTAACGCCGCTTTTGACTTATCCCCCCGGAAAAGTACTCGACGTCCTAAACATCCGCCGAGAACCAATAAAAGTAGTGGTAAATGGTACCGAATACAGTGTTGATTACCTAAACAGCTAAACCGTGCCCATCAATGTTAGGAAAATTGCTTTGGCAGAGTAGAGCCTGTTCTCAGCCTGCTCATAAATCACTGATTTGGGGTTTTGGATAGCTTCTTCACTGATTTCGAAGCCTCTATGAATAGGCATATCATGCATTATGTAGGGGTCGCAGCCTTTAAGGAGTTCAGCGTTGATTTGGTATGGCATCATGAGTTTGATACGTTTCTCTTTTTCCGCCTCAAACTTGGGGTCTGTGAAGAACTCCATGTCAATCCATGTGTCAGTGTAGACGAAATCTGCGTCTTTAACAGCTGCTTTGACGTCGAGGGTTGTTTCCCAGAGTCCCGACTTCTTTGCATCTGACAAAACTTCGTTGTCCAGCGAGGTCTCATTAAAGATGGGTGTGACTGTGGTTAATTTGACACCTGTTTTGGTACAGGCTTCGATGAGACTGTTTGTTACGTTGTTGTGGACACCGATATAAACCAGTTTGATGTCGCTGAGTTTGCCCTTTTTCTCTTTGATGGTGATTAAGTCTGCTATGGCTTGGCTAGGGTGATATTTATCGTCGCAGCCGTTAATGACTGGAACACGTGACGCCGCTGCCATCTTTTGCAAATCCGAGTTGCACAAGAGCCGCGCCATGATGCAATCTACGTTGCGGCTGAGGTACTGCATTTCGTCTCCGATGTCGGCCAAGATGAAGTTAGTGCTTCTCCAGTCAATGAATAGAGCATGTCCGCCTAACTGGGTCATGGCTACTTCAAAGGAGATGCGGGTACGAGTAGAAGTTTTCTGGAAAATCAGCGCTGCAGACTTGCCCACAAAGGTTTGAAGGTATGTTTTGGGGTCTGCCTTGACTTTTAATGCCAAGTTTACGAGGTCATCGAGTTGTTTGCCTGAGATCTCTTTGAAGTTGAGCAAATGCATCTTTCTTTTGCCTTCATTAGGGTCATTCAAGCATGCAATAATAAGCTTTATGCAAAAGCTTTTTCCGCACATCCACTGAACCATTAAGCGGTGTGATGATTGATTCTGTTAGTATCATCCAACAAAGACGTTGCAAGCACAAACATTAAAGAACAAATTCTAAAGAACTATGAGTTTAACCAAGCCGGAGAATTCGAGGAAAATCCCGTCTACACTTTTGACGTAAACGGTAAAGACGTAAACTTGATTACGCTAAACCAAGAATCTGTCGCGGCCCAAGATTTAACTTCCAAGTTTCCAGACGCTAAACTCGTAGTTTTTATCTCAAGGCATAGCAGCCAAAGCGGCAAACCCACGCTTTCCGTGCATACGACTGGAAACTTTGGTGACGCCGAACTCGGGGGATTACCGAGAACTCTCTCAATTGCGCCTGCAGTTGCCATGCAAACTGCCCTTAGAGCTCTACTACACTACAAGCAACAGCAATTACTGCTTAACTATGAGGTTTCATACGAGTGTACCCATCATGGTCCAAGCCTAAATGCGCCAATCATGTTTATAGAGTTAGGCAGTTCTCCCGAACAGTGGAGTGACTCCAAAGCTGCGGAAGCGGTTGCACACAGCGCCATGACCGCTATTGCCAATTTTGAAGCACCTACATCACATGCTGTATTAGGAGTTGGCGGAACACATTATAATCAACAGTTCACGTTGATGGCGTTGGTGGGAGCGGCAACGTTTGGTCATATGATTCCTAAATATGCAGTTTCAATGGTTGATGCTGAAATGATGAAACAATGTGTAGAGAAAACTTATGAGAAGGTTCCGCTGGCGCTCCTCGACTGGAAGGGTATTAAAAGTGAGGATAAACCTGCTTTGCTTGCTGTGTTGGAGTCTGCAGGATTGCCTTACCAGAAAGTTTAGCAGGAAGTCTGATCAGTTGTCCACTGGGAATGTTTAATAATCTAAATACAGTAGTTTTTTAAACCTAAAACTTACAGTAATGTTTATTATATCTAAGTGAAATCTTGAAGGTGCGGTAAAAATGGGAATCAAATCTTGGCTTGAACAAGCAGGCAGAACACTTAAGCTAGCCGTTAAACCAGATCGCGAGGAGCTGTGGCTCTCAGTGAAAATCAGCTTCTTAGGCATAGGTGTTATAGGTTTAATCGGTTTCGTGATTAAACTTTTAGCTTGGGCTATTCCCGGTAGCGGAGTAACCGCATAGGCACGTGGGCTTTATGGACAAAAAAGACGGGCTTTCTCAGGTTAAGATTTTTGCTGTAAAAACAACAACCGGTCAAGAACGTAACGTTGCCCGATTAATAGCTTCTAAAGTGGAAATGTCGCATATTCCAATAAAGTCTCTTCTTGTTCCAGACACACTCAAAGGCTACGTATTCATCGAGGCAGACGGTCCTCACCTAGTTGAAGAAGCCATTTCAGGCGTCCGACATGTCCGTAGCAGAATCCCGGGGCTCATCGGCTTCAATGAAATCGAACGCTACATTGTACGAAAACCAGTTATGGAAGACCTCAACGAGGACGACGTGGTTGAAATCACTGGTGGACCCTTCAAAGGAATGCGCGCTAAAATCACAAGACTTGACAAATCTAAAGGCGAAGTTACCCTTGAGTTGCTTGAGGCAACATTCACTTTGCCAATCACAGTACATTCAGATTATGTAAAATTAGTTGAAAAAGCAAAAGCATAAAGTGAAAACATATGGCAGACAAAAAAGTTGTAGAATTAATCGTCAGCGGCGGTCAAGCTAACGCAGGTCCTCCATTGGGTCCAGCTCTTGGTCCGTTGGCCGTCAACATCGTTGCAGTCGTCAACAAAATCAACGAAATCACAAAAGACTACGCTGGAATGAAAGTTCCTGTTAAGGTGAGTGTTGACCCTGAAGATAAAACCTTCGAAGTCACAGTCGGTACACCAACTGCATCTGCACTTATCGTTGCCGAATTAAAGATTGAGAAAGGCTCCGGTACACCTAACACGGTTAAAGTAGGCGACTTAACTATGGATCAAGTGATTAAAATCGCAAAGATTAAAGCTGCTCAGCTTTTAGCGCCAGACACTAAAGAAGCAACTAAGGAGCTCCTTGGTACATGCGTAAGCATAGGTGTAACCGTTGAAGGCAAAGACCCGCGAGATGTTCAGAAAGAAATTGATGCTGGAACCCACGATAATTTATTCGCTTAATCTTAAGCGAATATTTTTATAATGGGTTTCTTATCCCCTACTGGCACGAGGCTTAAAAATGCCCCTAGACAACAAGACCATATCTGAAGCAATAAAACAGGCAAAAACTCAAGCTGGCGAGAAGAAGTTCAACCAGACGGTAGATCTGATTCTTGACATCATAGAAATCGACATGAAGGCTCCTGAAGGTAAAATCCAGGAGGTCGTTGAACTTCCACACGACACCCTTAAACCTAACAAGGTTTGCGTTATTGCTCAAGGCGAATTTGCATTTAAAGCAAAGAACAGCAGCGCTGACTTCGTTATTGAACGCGCTGATTTAGAGTCACTTACTGGTAAAAAGAAAGAGTTGCGTAAGCTTGCAAGCGACTACGACGTCTTCATTGCTGAAGCTCCGTTGATGCCGCTGGTTGGTAAAATTTTGGGTCCAGTACTGGGTCCACGAGGCAAAATGCCCGTTCCTGTTCCGCCAAACGCAGACATAGCTGCTTTGATTACAAAGCACCGCAAAACCGTGATGGTCCGTATGCGCAACCAACCCATCATACAAGTCCGAGTGGGTTCGCAGCAGATGAAAGACGAAGACCTAACCGAAAACGCAATGGCAGTTCTTCGCGTTCTTGACGGCAAACTGAAACGTGGCCTAAAAAACGTTAAGTATGCTTTCATCAAGACCAGCATGGGCGAGCCAGTAAAAATTAAACCATAAACAAGAGAGAACCATCATGCCATCCCAACAAGTACTAGACGAAAAATCATTAGAAGTAGAAGCTATAAAAGATATATTCAAAGAATACAAATCCGTCGGCATCGCTAGCCTTAGGAAGGTTCGCGCTTCACAACTCCAGGAACTCAAGAAAACTATGAAAGGTCAAGTTTATCTTCGAGTGCTCAAAAACACGCTTATCAAACTTGCCCTCGACGAAATGAACCGGGAAGAGCTCAAGAAACTTGAAGAGTACTTGGAAGGGTCAAACGTTTTCCTCTTCACTGACCTTAACCCCTTCAAACTGGCTATTATGCTTGAGAAGGGCAAAGTTAAAACCACCGCTAAAGCAAACGACATTGCAGCATTCGACGTAGTTATCCCCGCAACCAACACTGGTCAACCTCCAGGACCGGTCATCAGCCAACTAAACGCCGTCGGCTTACCTACACGCATCGAAAACGGAAGCGTATGGGTCAGCAAAGACACCCTAGTGGTCCGCAAAGGTGAACCTATCAACGAACGCCTCGCAGGTGTCCTCTCAAAACTTAACATCAAAGCAGTCGAACTCGGCATTTCGATGCGCGCAGTTTTCGACAACGGACTCATAATCACCGGTGACCAACTCGTAGTTGACGTAGCAGCAACGAAACGCAGCGTTGAAGTCAGCAACCAAGAAGCTTTCGCATTGGCACTCGAAATAGGCTACGCATCTAAAGATACAATCAAGCCACTTTTACAACGTGCACACCAGAAAGCAGTATCTCTCTCAGTCGGCGCGGCAATCCCAACCAAAGAAACTATCGGCGACCTCATCCGTAAAGCCAACGCAGAAGCAGCTTGCCTCAACGAGAAAACCAAGCCAAATTAGGCTTCTCCTTTTCTTTAACTTTTATCTTTAATTTTATTTTGTTAGGTATAAGTCTGTTATCTGTAGGTTCTTCTTAGAATAGCCTTTTTTACGCCTTCTTTTTTAAAGGTAATTATGCCATCAGAGTCTTCTCGAATAGACAAACCACGTTTTTGGAACTATGGCATGTGCTTATAGTTTGAAAATTTCTCAAAAAGGTTTAAGATTTTTTGAATAACAATTGTTTCTGAGAATTTGACTTATTTGAAATCAGAATAGCCCTTCCGCCATTATTCTTCTGAGTATTGTTACGCCGTGTCTCATTTTCAGTTTTTTTTCGCCTATCCTCTGGCGATATTTAATTGGGACCTCAACGGTTTTGTAGCCTTTTTTCTGTACTAAGCTGTTTATTTCTACTTCAATGTCAAAGCCTTTCGATTTTACTTTCCAGCCTTTTAGTATTTCTGTTCGAATGACGCGCAAACCTGTTAGAGGGTCAGTAAGAGTTATGCCATTGAGTACATTATGAGCAAAAGATAGGAGTTTGTTTCCCAAGTAAAATCTGCTGTGAAGCGTCTCAGAGTCAAGTTGTCCGTTGAATCGGTTTCCACAAACCATACCTACATCTGGATCCGTCTCAAGAATTTTAAACATATCTCGAACATATTTAGCTGGATAAGTGAAATCAGCATCTGTAAGAACAATATAGTCTGAATTGGCTTGTTTTAGAGCCTTCGAAATGGCATCCCCTTTGCCAAGTCCATCCTGAAAAATAACATCGGCGCCTAGATTTCTCGCCACATCCACAGTCCTGTCACGACTATGACCATCAACAACTAAGATATTGGATGTGAGAAACGTTTCTTTAAGTTCAGCTATTGTTAATCCAATACCTTCCTCTTCATTTAGAGCTGCAATTACTACAGTAGCGGATGGATAAGTTAACTGTTTTTCGAAGTGATTCTCTATAACCGGTAAATCATAAATTTCTTTTAACATTTTATTTCCTTTCCTAATGATTTTTGTGCCTCATGGACCCAACTTGTTAAAAAAAGAGTGGGTCATGAACCCTTTTAGAATTGAACGGGTAGCGTTCAAAAATGAGGTATTTATGGAAGATAATCAGCTGTTTAAGCCTGTGTGACTGTTAGATGGTCACCACATTTGAAAATTCTGGTGTTAACGTTTCTCGCGTTTATTACAAGAGGGTTGTTTACATCCATTTATTTGTTATTTGACGTGTCAGACTTGTCTAGTTATTGTCAAAGTTTTTCTAAATTTAAAAAAGGAAAAGATGCTTATAGTGGTTCAGGCGAACAGAGATTTTCAGCTTTAACAGCTGTTCGCATGCAGCCTGTGCATATGTATTTTGCGTCTTTTACGAGGGGTTTTATCTTTTCTATTGGTACTTTGTCCTCTACCATTTTGCAGAGGTGTTTTTCATGACCTGGATGAGGTTGTGCTTTTGACAAAAATTACACCTGAATTACCAATGGGTTGGTGCCAAATATAGCGTTGTGAGTGTACGGTTACAGGCACAGTGTTAACCGTAGCCCTTTTCGCTGGGGGCGCTTAAGGTTTTTTGTTAGTGTCCTTGTTTTTTCTAAAATAGTCTTTCAAAAAAGGGTTGGTACCTCTATTTGTCTAGACGGTGGCGGTAACACTCATAGTCAGGCAACTTGCGGCAGTATTCTTCACACATAAGCTGCGATGAGATAATGAAGTCGGCTGAGGTCCGGTTCATAGCAACTGGTATATTCCACAGCACTGCAACGCGCAGTAGCGCTTTCACGTCGGGGTCATGTGGTTGCGGCTCAAGCGGGTCCCAGAAGAAGATAAGGCAGTCAATTTCACCGTCTGCTATGCGTGCGCCTACTTGCATGTCGCCGCCGAGTGGTCCTGACTCTAAAACGTTAATGGTTAAGCCCAACTCTTTCTCCAGAATCAAACCGGTAGTGCCCGTTGCGTAGAGGTCATGCTTCTCCAGAGTGCCTAAATTGTATTTTGCCCACTCTATCATATCCACTTTTTTGTTATCGTGTGCGATTAGTGCGATTCTTTTTTTGCGTTTAAGAACTCCACTTTTAACCATTCTTGTTCCACGTTTCTACGCGTTTGCGTGTGGGCTTATAAATTGTTCCTATGTAGAACAGTTAAGGCGCCGTAGGTTTTTGGGAATAAAGGTTATTTAGCCCAAGCGGCTTAGGCAGATGTTGGGGAGAAAAAGTGGGGTCACTGAAAAGTCTATGCCAGGGCTTTCTGGTTGCCACGGGTTTAGTATGGCTATTCAATATAGTAGCGCTTATCCGCGGCGGAGACCTATGGCTTGGCGTGTCTTACTTGCTGATTTTGGTTATTCCAGCGTCCAGCATAGCTATCCTCAAATTCAACGGCTCCAGTATCCAAAAAGTTGGATTCAAACATAAATGTCGTAACCTGCTTTTTGCTATCCAAGGTGTAGCGTTGGCTTTTTGGTGCTTTGACATTATAACCACCTTCTATGCTATCAACGTCACCGGCTTAGCCGTCGAGCTCAACCCGCTGGGGTGGCCACTGGGGATTTTGGGTGCCTTCGCATTTTACGGTCCCGTATTAGCGTTTTCCTATATACTGCTTTTTAAGTTGAAGGACCGAATTTCTTTTTACGCCGCTATCCCCTTGGCGATGTTGACAATTGGTATGAGTAGCATGAATTTGTTTGCTGGAGCTCAGAACTTCCATGTCTTCGTTGACACTGCTGTGTTGGCGTCGGGTGTGCGGTTTGAGTTACTTGCAACGATTGCAGCCTTCGACTTTATCATCCCGTTGTCGCTTCGGCGTATGGTTACAAAGCCTCAGCTGGAACAGTTGAACCTGAAAACAAAATAAGCGACTAAAAGATGGTTTTAGATTAGTTTTTTTGTCATGACGTAGGCGTCTTCGCCGTCACTGTAGTAGCCGTTAATGGTTCTTGTGATTTCGAATCCAAGTCTCTTATACAATGTAATAGCCGCGTCGTTGGTTACCCGCACTTCGAGGAAACCCTGTTTAGCTTTATAGTACTCCATGCCTTGTACAGAACGATTGATGATGGCTTGGCCAACGCCTTTTCTGCGTGCCTGAGGCATAACTGCGATGGAAACTACGTGGCCTTTGCGGACTAAGCCTCCGAAACCAAAATTCGACAAGCCAACTTCGATGCGGCACATAATGTAGCCCACGATTTTTCCTTCTTCCTCTGCTACAATAAACGTCTCTGGGAACCGCTGGTGCAGATCAACAAAGAAGAAATCTGTGTAGTTTTCGGGGAGGCAGACACGGTTAATCTGCATAACAGCTTGTAAGTCGTCTGGTTTGAATTTGCGTAGTGTAAACGATTGCTGCACTTGTTTCGCCTGCCTTAAGAGGATTTCCATGTCCAGACTTAAAGTTTACGCTTTAAATCCTTATCCATGCCCCTAACTTTGCGCATCAAACGTGGGGTTTAAGTTTTGTTTTCTTCAGGCGCCTTATAAACTGGTAAGGTATAGCTGCCCTGCGGCATTGCCCACACCCGCGATGCTGAACCAGTAATTTTAAGTGCTTCAGCTAATGCATCGTTGACGGCTCGAGCGGTTTTGAGTTTGAAGATGCTGGTCGCATAGAAATCCGGCATAGACGAAACCAAGATTATTGTATGGTTTTGCAATGCTTTTAGGAGGTAGTAGGCTTTGTGTCCGCCTATGACGAAGTTACGTTTAACTTCTTTCTCGATGCTTTTGATATCGCTGAGGCGACTCATCCAATTGTAGAAAACTTGGTTGCCGTATCCCTCTGGACATTCTGCAACGAGTATTATGACTCCGCCGCGTTTTACTGCATCGAGAGCGTTGTCTATGCCTTTGCAGGCTTGGTAGAGATTGATGTCTGCTGGGTGCCCACCTGCGCTGACCACAACGATGTCGGCTCTGCGATCCACTGTGACGAGGTACATCTCGTCAACTAATTTGACTGCTTCTAAAAAGGCGGCTTCTAAGTCTCCTGCAAATGCCTTGATGATTTCGCCTTTTTTGTTCTCTACCACATTAACTATGAAGTCGATTTTGGCTAGCCGCGCCGCTTCCGTCATGTCAATATGCACAGGGTTTCCGTCGAGGTTGCCTGCTCGGGCGCTCGCACTTACCAGCAACGCATGGTTCTGTTTGATAGTTTCTTCACTGCAGACCGCTGGCAAAAGGCTTTTTCTACCGCCACCATACCCTGCGTAGTAGTGGTAGTTTACATCGCCGAGGAGCACTTTGACGTCTGCTTCAGCTAAGACGCGGTTAATGTAAACTTTGTTGTTGTAGGTTTTGGTTGTGCCAACGTAAACGGCATCTTCTCCACTACAGCAATGACTCATAGTTTTAACGCGTTTGAAGACTTCTTCTCCGAGGAGTTCTTGTGCCTCTTCGGGTTTGACAGCGCGGTGTGTTCCGCAGCCGAAAATTACTGTGATGTTTTCGTCTTTCACGCCTCCCATACTTAACTCGGCGAGGACTGGGATGAGCATGTGTTCGCTAGGGGTTTTGCGTGTGGCATCGTCGACAATTATAGCGACTCTGCTTTCCAAGTTGGCTATTTCAGAAAGTCGTTTGGACCCGATGGGTTCACTTAGTGCCCTTTCTATCTCAGCGGTTTGGTCAATTGCTGCAGGCTGGTCTTTGGGTTCGATAGTGCCTAGCAGGTTCCGGGCTGGAACTCTGACGCACACGTCGGTTTTTCCGTAGGGTAACCACACATCAACCATGACAAGTCACATTGCAGTTTAGATGTACTCGGCATTAGAAACTATTAAGCCTTATCAAAACAGGCCGTGTACTTACTCTTTTAAGCTGAAGCTTCCGTCTTTGGGATAATACAAGATGCCCCCGCAAACTTGCACTTCCGTAACCTCTTTGGCTTTACCTCGGTTCTCCGCGATGGTGTCCTCGATTCTCTGTTTAAGTTGAGCCCACTCCGCTTCTTTTCTGCTTGACAGCTTCAGCTCCGCCAACAAATCCTCCTTAGAATGCGTCCCAACCATCTTGCGTCGTAGCGCCCCACCAGCCATCTTACGGTAACTGTAACCCTCGTATAGGAAAGGTGCACCGGAAAAGCCCATGCTTCGTAGCGCCTCCGTCACCACACTTGGCATGGCATCCCATTCAGGGTAGGCTAGAAACTCGTAAGGCTCAGGCACATCCCCTTTGCGTTTCGGTTTTGGAATCCGCCAAACCCACGGCGCATGATCAGGAAACTCCGCATTTATATTTTCTGCTTCAGGCTCTACCGTGGACTTTATCATGCCCACCTGTGGCTCAAAAACATCTCCAGTCCGAAGCAAATAACGCACTGCACCTTGGTCTGGAACCTTACCGAATTCAACCATACCCAAACCGTTTGCCTTCTGTTCATTTTGAATCCACTTCAATGTATCTTTAGCCCGTTCAGAAATTGACTTCTCAGGCATAATCTGCACCTGCGTGAATTCTTCTGTAAACAAACTTATCTAAAAGTTTCCTTTGTTCCGAAGCCCCTCTGCCGCTTGCGCCTAAAAAAAATTACTGCCTAACTCAAGTTATGGCCCAGCTTTTAGTTCTACACAAAGTACAAACCGTTCCACAACAGAACAAAAATTTTTGCGAGGTATTACATCCTGTGTTTTCTCTAAATTGCGGGGTTGCATATGAAATCAGCCAAGCAGGTCAATGATGCCGCCCAAAAACTGTAAAAATCACAAACTCCAAGAATAAGCGAATCGGCAAACAGGCGGACTGCTCCCCTTAAAAAATAAGGTCAGTTGGTACAAAATAACCAAATACAAACGCAAACGCCCACAACTTCTCTGTGGAACTCTAAAAGCCGCCACACAACATAAAGCCAAAAATCGCCCGTCGTCTGGCATCGTAACTTTCTTAAAACCTTCAAGCATACTAGTTTGTGAGGAGTCTAGTCTTTGTCTATTGATTGTGTGCCTGAAGCTAACAGCGTTTTTTTCGTCTGGATTAACCAATACAGCGGAATCCTGCTTAAAACCCCCACAAAAACATTGCTTATCGACCCCGTCGACATCAAACCCAAAAACGTAACAGCCGTCGACGCCATCCTAATCACCCATGAACACTACGACCATCTCGACCCGCCCCTGGTAACAGCCATCCAAAAAGCAACCGACTGTACAGTCATCGCGGACGCAGCTTCAACAAAAAAACTCGCCCACATCCTCCCCCCAAACAAGCTTGTCGAAGCCAAACCCGGATTTGAAACCAAAATCGGCGAAGTTACCATAAAAGCTGAAAAAAGCAACCACCTGGCCCAAGCACCAGTCACATACATCATAACAAGCGAAGACAAACTCAAAACATACCACACCTCGGACAGCAACCCATTCCCCGAACTTGCGCTCATGGCCCAGAAAGAACAATTTGACCTTGTCTTCTGTACTGTGGGCATCGCACCAGCCGCCTCAGCCGATTCAGGCTTTGAAATAGCGTGGCTAACCAAACCCCCCGTGGCAGTTCCATATCACACAGGCACATTTGAAAGTCAAACCCGCTTCCAAGAACTCATCAAAAAGAACCTGCGCAGAACAACCTGTTTGATTCCTCAGCAAAACAAAATTTATCAGGTTTCAAAAAGAAGTGAAACAAATTGACTGGGAAAGTTACCTTGAATGGTAAAGACAAGATGGCAAACATTCTCTTCAAGCTTGATGCAGTAAAATTCGGTGTCTTCGAGTTGTCATCTGGCAAACCGAGCCCCTACTACATTGACCTTCGCGTCATTCCCAGCTTCCCCGACGAATACCGAGAAATCTGCGACTTCTACATCCAAAACATTACAGAACAAATCGGCACCAAAAACTTCAGTCGAATCGCCGGCATCCCACTTGCAGGTATACCCTTCGCCAGTCAAATCGCCTATAACCTCAAAAAACCCTTCTTATATGTACGCAAAGACCAAAAAATGCATGGTCGCGAACGCCGGGTGGATGGTATTCTCATTTCAGGTGACAAAGTCCTGCTTGTAGATGACCTATTAACCACCGGTTTAACACTCAAGGAAGCTGCCGACGCAGTCCGCGCCGAAGGAGGCGTCGTTACCCACGCCGTCGTGTTTCTGGATCGAGAAGAAGGCGGAAAACAGCTTCTAGAGAAAGCTGGCATAACCCTGCATTCATTGCTAAAAATAAGTGAAATATCAGAATCCCTCTATGACTTAGGTGCCATTGACGGAGAAAGCCTGAAAACAATCCAAAAACAAATCAAAAAACACTAAATCGTTCACTCATAATAGATTAAGTTGGTTTCCTCAAGCAACGCATGCAACTTCTCAACTGCTTCGCCCACATCTGGCTCTTTTTTAGCGCCAGTACAGACCAGTTTGCCGCTGGCGAAAAGCAAAATCACAACTTTGGGTGATTCCATACGGTAAATCAAACCTGGAAACTGCTCAGGCTCGTACATTGCATGCCCCAATGTGTAAGCGGCTTTTTCTAGGTCAATTAAACCGCCTAAACTGCCTGATGCAACAATGTTTTGGATTTTTAACTCAGGTTTGCTGATAATTATGATGCCGCCTCTTTTGAGTTCCTTTACGACCTTCATTACAGCTCGTTTAGCTTCTTTCTCAGATTTAGCGCCGGTGCAAACCATTTTTCCAGAACTAAAAATCAAAGTCGCAGTTTTAGGACGTTTCAAGCGGAAAACTAAACCTGGAAACTGTTCAGGACGATACTCCACACCCGGATAACCCTTAACAACGGAGTTCAAATCAACTTTCTGATTGAGCGTCGCGGAAGCTACCACGTTTTCTATACTAATGGAAGCCTTAACTTTTGGCACTCAATTCTCCTCTTGCTAACTGCCCTTAAATACTCCATTATTGAAGGGACTCTTAATAAATCAATCTATGAATGTACCAAAGGCGCGTTTTGTAGTTCAAAAAGTTCCGTTAAACGTCGGTGCCTAAAAATACACAATCAAAATAAAACTCCGCTAATATTAACTGATGCCTGTTGCAGTTTCATATATTCGATTCGGATACTCTGAGTTTTTTAAGGGTTGAACCTTTAAGACAACCGATTAAAAAGAAAAATAGAAAGTGCTCAAAGAATGGCACTTAAACGCTAAATCAATTAGATCTTGGTCTTGCTTAATACTTCGCGGAATACGTTGCCGCATTTAGAGCATTCGTACAGGCCGATTTCGAGTTGCATTCGTTTTCCAGCTTTGTCTGGGCGGCCTGCCATTTTCCATGTCTTTTTTGGTTTTGCTACTTCAGTTCCGCATTTTGGACATTTTGCCATTTCTATTTTTTCCTCCGAATTATCGCTTTGATGCCATTCGTCTGATTGGATAAAAAAGTTTCCATACCTTTCTCATAGATATTTAACTGTTCAACATAAAAATTATACATTTTTGTGTTAATATCGCGAGGGTGGTTGAAGGAAAATGTCGAAAGCAAACGCTAACTCAATACAAAATCGCCAAAAACAACACCAATAAACCATCCCCTCCTGCACAAACCCTGCAACTCCAAACCCAAAATATACGCCAAAACATTTTTTATACAAAAACCAACGCTATTTATTAAGCAACTTCGAGGACCAATTTGTATTGCAGATAGCAGCAGAAAACGCTTTTGAAATGCTTGTCAAGCCAGTGCGAAGGCTAATTGAACAGAGAGGATTCTCTAAACCCACAGAGCCCCAAGCCAAAGTAATCCCCAAAATTCTCGAAGGGAAAAACGTACTTTTGATTTCGCCTACAGCAACTGGAAAAACCGAAGCAGCTTTCCTTCCAGTGCTAAGCATGCTTCTTCAACTTCCTAAAACGCCTGGAATAAAAGTCCTATATATCACACCACTTCGAGCATTAAATCGCGACATGCTTGAGCGGATGCAGTGGTGGTGCAACAACCTTGACATCAAACTCGCAGTGCGCCACGGCGATACTGAACAAAAAGAACGCACCCGCCAAAGCCAATGCCCACCCGACATCCTAATCACCACACCTGAAACACTGCAGGCAATTCTTTCAGGTTGGCTTCTGCGCCAGCACCTCCAAGCACTAAAATGGGTGGTAATTGACGAAGTTCATGAATTGGCTGATAGCAAACGCGGTAGCCAGCTCTCCTTGGCGCTGGAACGTGTGCGTGGGTTAATAGGTAGAGAATTCCAGGTAATCGGTTTATCCGCGACAGTGGGTACTCCTGAAAAGGTAGCTCGTTTTCTTGTTGGCAGCCATCGTGACGTGGAGATTGTGCGGGTATCTGTTGCCAAGATGGTGCAGTTGCAGGTGATTTATCCTAAACCCTCTGAGGAAGATGTGCGGTTTGCAGGGAAAATTTATACGCACCCCGAGGTGGCAGCGCGTTTGCGCATTATTCGAGATTATATGTGTAAACGCAAATCTGTGCTCTTGTTCACTAATACTCGTTCGGTTTCTGAAGTTTTGGCTTCCCGTTTCAAAGTTTGGGATGTCGATTTCCCCATATCTATTCATCATGGTTCTTTGGCGAAGCCGTCTCGCATCGCTGCCGAGGCAGGTTTGAAACGTGGTGACCTTAAAGGGTTAATCGCCACCAGCAGCCTCGAGTTAGGCATAGATGTGGGGCACATCGACATGGTTATCCAATACATGAGTCCTCGTCAAGTTTCGCGGCTTATCCAACGTGTCGGTAGAGCAGGGCACACTTATGGTCACCTGTCAGAAGGTTTAGTTATTGGTATGGATAGTGACGATACTTTGGAGGCATTAGTGATTGCTCGCAAGGCTCTCAAAGAGGAGTTGGAGCCAGTCACGTTGCCCGATAAGCCCTACGATGTGTTGACTCATCAAATCGCTGGGTTACTGCTTAAAAATAGGCGCTTAGAGTTTAGGGAGATTCTAGAACTCTGCCAGAAAGCTGCGCCCTTCGAAAATCTCACAATAACCGACATCGAAAAAATCATCAAGTATATGCATAACCGCTATCCCCGTCTCGCTTGGGCATCAATCGAAGACCAAGTCGTGCTCAAACCCCAACGCACCAAAGCACTATTCGAGTACTACTTCGATAACCTCTCCATGATCCCAGAGGAAAGACAGTTTCTCGTCATCGACCAAACAGCAGATTCCAGCATCGGCGTGCTCGACGAAGCCTTCATGGCAGAATACGGTAAACCGGGAACCAAATTCATCATTCGAGGTAGTCCATGGCAAATCATCCACGCCACCGAAGACAAAGTCTATGTTCGGCCAGTTGATGACCCAACAGGTTCCATACCAAGTTGGATAGGTGAAGAAATCCCCGTGCCATACGAGATAGCGCAGGAATTGGCCGAGGTCCGAGGTTTTATCGAAGAAGAAAACCAACGCGGCTGCTCCCAACAGCAAATCAGTGAGGAGCTGTCTCAACGTTACCCCGCTACCCCCGAAAACATTCTCCATGCCATTGCTGAGACGGTGGAACAGGTGCAAAGTGGCTTTCCAGTGCCCACGCCTGAGCGTATTGTAGTGGAGGAATGGAACGAATTTATTATTGTGCACTCAAACTTCGGTTCACTTACCAATAGGGCGCTGGCGCAGCTTCTTGGGCAGGTGCTCTCAGACAAGCTTGGTCGAGGCATCGTGGTACAACATGATCCGTACCGCATATTTGTGCAAACAATTGGTGCCATGACCGCGGATCGATTAGTAGAGGTGCTTAAAGAAATCAAAGAATATCCTGAACCAGTAATTCGTAACACATTAACACAGTCCACTATCAAAACGGGGCTGTTTAAGCGCCGTGTCATACAAGTTGCTCGCCGCTTTGGTGCACTCAAGAAGTGGGCTGACTTCAGCAACTTAAGCATTCAGAAGCTCATCTCCAGCTTCGAGGGTACTCCAATCTACGAGGAAGGCCTAAAAGAAGTGTTTAGTAAAGACATTGACGCCGACGGCTTGGTTATGGTCCTTGGGCGGTTGCGGGATGGCAAAACAAGGTTGCAGGTAGTTGAAACTGGCGGCAACCCAACTCCTGTGGCGCGTGTGGGTATTGAGCGTGTGAGCATGAAGACGGATTTGATTCCTCCTGAGCAGATGCGCGCTGTGCTGGTTGAATCAGCAAAGGCACGGCTCCTAAACGAAACGGGTAACTTCGTCTGCACCACCTGTTGGGATTACATGGAGATGATTCGAATAAAGGATTTGCCCGACGAGCCCGAGTGCCCTCGTTGCGGCTCGTTTGCGATTGGTATGTTGAAGGTTGAAGAGGAAAAGGCGATGGGTCTGATTGAGAAGCGTGGCGAGAATTTGGCGAAGAATGAGGAAAAGATGTACGTCTATGCCAAGAAAACTGCCGAGTTAATAGAGCGGTTTGGTAAGCCTGCTGCTGTGGCTATGAGTGCACGCCGCGTCTACGTTGCTGATGTTTTGGCTGTGTTAGAGAAGGCGCCTAAACTTTCAGATAGCTTCTATGAGTTAGTTTTAGAGGCTGAACGGAAAGCGTTGAGTAAACGTTTCAGTTAATTTTATCTTTCTATTTCTTGAGCGCTTTGGAGATACATTTGTTTAACATTATCTTTTTAAGGCTAGAGACGTTCTATTCAGATTGTTTGCTCGTTATGCCCATAGGAAGAATGCTTGTTTGGAAATAAGCCGAAAAAACCTGCGGAACGAAGTCTTGGAACGTATCAAATTTGTCAGAACCTGTGTTATGGCCCGTGAACTCTGCTTATTGGTACGGACCAACAGGGCAATACTTGAACCCAAAGATGTAGCGGAAATCTGCCAGCACATCTCTAAACTCTGCAAAGAAGAAGGCTGTAGCGAACCTAGCGAATTATGCACCAAAGCCGCAAAGGCCATTGACTCCAAAGACGAAGCTAAATACCTTGAATTGTGCGCTCAAAGCTGCGCTAAATGCGGCGAAGCAAAGCGACCTCAATCGAAAAAAGACGCTTACGTGACATAGCCAGCAAAACAAAGACCTGTTAGGAGAAGACTGTTTATGTTTATTGCTCCCTTTGTTCCGAGTCCCAGCCCAGTGGTTGAATACATGTTAAAGTTATCTGAGCTTAAGTCAGGTGAAGTCCTCATCGACATGGGTTCAGGTGATGGTCGAACAGTGATCATGGCTGCTAAAACTTTTGGTGCACGAAGCGTCGGGATTGAACTGAGAGAGGATTTAGCTAAGAAAGCAATGGCGTCTATTCATGAAGTCGGCTTAGAGGACCGTGTTACAATAGTTAACGATGACATGTTTAACGTAAACTTAACTGCTGCTGATGTGGTTTACTTGTATTTAACGACCAGCGCGAATGAGCGGATTAAGCCGAAGCTTGAACGTGACCTTAAGCGAGGTGCTCGAGTGGTGTCGCACGACTATGAAGTTGTGGGTTGGCGTCCAGAGAAAATCGAAAACTTCTGTGAAAACCCCCGGTTGGGGTATCCGTCGCACACGATTTACTTGTATCGCAAACCTTAACCTAACAATCTATAGTTTTCTGCATGCATAGAATATTGGATCAAATAGACGCCAAACAAGCCACCGCTCTAGTACTTGTTTGGAAATATTTTAACTCGCTTTCTCTCTTTAGCGGCGTAATTTAGGATGCAGTTGTTTCGTGGCAAAACCGTAAAAGATTGCGTAGTTGGCGCTGGGTTAAGGCAGGTCGTTACAATGTAAAACGAAATTCTGCACTCCAAAACCAATGAGGCAGACGGCTCTTCCCAAATTTTTCGTTCTTTGGGTTACCTATTTAGGTTAGCTTTGGCTTTTAACAGCAAACAATTCTTAGCAAATGAGGAAATTATATGTCTAAAGCTAAAGTTGGCGTTTCAATGCTCTACTGTCTAGGCGAACCCTTCAAACATACTGTTAGACGCCTCGGCAACATGGAAACCAAATACATCGAAATCTTAGACGACGGCACCCACGACCTAAACAAAATTCGCATTACCCAACTCAAAGATGCAGCTAAATCTTATGGTTTAACATACTCAGTGCATGCACCCTTCGCAGACATAAACATTGGCTCGCCCGTGAAGCCTATGCTGGCTGCTTCAATGAAACGTCTCAAACAATCACTGGCAAACGCCAACGCCTTAGATGCCAAAATGTGGGTTTTTCACCCCGCACAACGTACAGGTATCGGGCAGTTTTATCCTGACGCTGACTTCAAAACTATGTGTCATAGTATCGAGGAACTCTACTCCATCGGCGAAGACTACGGCGTCAACTTGGCACTCGAAAACTTGCCACATAAGTACTGGTTTTTGATGAGTACCCCCGCTGAGTTCATGCGTA
Source organism: uncultured archaeon (assembly GCA_963760925.1). Taxonomy (GTDB): domain Archaea; phylum Thermoproteota; class Bathyarchaeia; order Bathyarchaeales; family Bathycorpusculaceae; genus Bathycorpusculum. The sequence goes on from CAVXES010000002.1 coordinate 150,372, forward strand.
TGTATAAAGAAACAAACCTGCCAATCGGCATCACTTTAGACTTGGGCCATGCGCACTTAGAAGGTCAAATAGCGCCCTTCATAAATCAGTTCGCAGACAAAATCGTGCATGTCCACGCTAGCAACAACGATGGCACCGACGATCAACACAACGGCGTTGAGGACGGCACCATCGACTACCTCTGGTTTGCTGAATCATTAAAGAAAATTGGGTTTGACAAAACCGTGGTGGTTGAGTCAATGCGTAAAGTACCTGAGAGCATTAAACGGCTTAAGCAGTTACTCGTTTAGGGGCAGCTCAAGCTCCATATAATCTTGTGCCAGCACGGTGTTTGGGAACACTTTTTTTGCTTGCTCCAAAAGCGGCGTTGCGTCGGGGAACCGTGCGCTTATGTGAGAAAGCACCAGTCGTTTGGCGTTTGCATTTTTTGCCTGCGTCGCAGCTTGGCTCGGCGTTGAGTGGCCATCTATACTTGCCCGTTCAACCATAGACTCGTCAAAGGTGCAGTCGTGAATCACCAAATCTGCTTCCTCTGCGAATTTTGCGAATGCGCCGAAGGGTTTTGTGTCGCCTGTGTAGACGATTTTTCTGCCCTTTCGTTGTGGACCCATTACATCGCCCGGCTTAACTAATGTGCCTTTTGGGGTAATGACTTCTTGGTTGTTTTGCAGCTTAGACCACAAGTCGCCCATAGGAATGCCCAGTGCCGCTGCTTTTTTTGGGAAAAACTTGCCTGGACGCTGCTTCTCTACAAACGCAAAACAGAAGCCGTCTATTGAGTGATTCGATTTTGTCGCCAAGATTTTGTATTTTTCCCTGTCGCAGACTATGCCTTCATCTTGGATTTCGTTTATAGTTAGGGGATAATTTAAGCCAAAATTCAACGTGTCCTTGGTACACTGCATGAAATTGATGAGTCCGACTGGACCATAGACTTCGACAGGTTCCTTGCGTTCCATCAAAGCCATCGTCTGAAGCAAGCCTGGCAAACCCAGCACATGATCGCCATGTAGGTGGGTAATGAGTATCTTGAGTTCGCGGTGGAAACTCACTTTTGCCCCCATCATTTGGCGTTGAACGCCTTCGCCGCAGTCAAACATCAACATTTCCTTAGCGCACTGAACCACAACAGAGGGTAAATTCCTCTTCAAAGTGGGTACGCTGCCACTAATTCCCAGAAACACCACACGTATGCTCATAGCTGTACACTTTTGTCGATGGGTTCTTTTTTTGTTTTAAATTATCTGTCGTGCGAGTATTTGTTGTTTGTCTTTATGGTTGAAGGAAGAAACTATTTTATTGGCGATAAAACGATGTTTTTTTGGCTTTGTTTTTATTAAATTTTTAGTTTTTAATTATACATATACGGTTTTCTGATTATATTTAACAAAAAACTTATAAATTAAAAACGGCGATTACTTGGGGTAAGGACTTAGCGCTTTTACTCAAAAAAAGCGCTTACCTTAAAAATTAAGGAGTAAGAAAAATGAAAACCACAAATAAACTCGCATTAGCGCTATTGACAATTTTCGCGCTATCAGTTATAACATCAATACCTTTGATAAACACAGCAGAAGGCGCAGCGACACAAAAGACTTATGCAATTTCTGACGCCATACCTAACAAAATCGGTCTTGGCGAAACAACACTGCTCAAATGCGGTATTACAGAAGCACTCGAATCTGCAGAGTTAGGATGGCAAGACATTACAATTACCGTCACAAAACCAGACGGTACAAACACAACGCTTGGTCCATTCAAAACAGACTCAACAGGTTCAACCTTTACACCATACGTACCAGCTGAAGTAGGCACTTACACCCTAACAACTAATTTCCCACAGCAAGAACAACCAACAACCTTCCTCAACTTGGAGAGGGGCACTATGACTATTGCAGGTACAGTGATGCTTGCAAGCACAGCTTCATCCACATTAGTTGTAACCGAAGAACCAGCAGAAGCCAGTTATCCAGGGCATGCCCTTCCAACTGAATACTGGAGTCGCCCAATCGACCCACAGCTCAGAGAATGGTACGCAATCTCAGGTAACTGGGTAACAAGACCCGACAACTCATTAGCACTATACCAAGATGATGCCCCAGAAACAGCACACGCCCTATGGGCTACCGATCTTACCACAGGCGGTATGACTGGCGGTCTATTAGCTGACGTTCCAGCCTCATCTGAATCAGGCGACGCATACGAAGGCAAATTCTCAAACTCCATCATACTCAACGGCGTACTCTACTACAACACAGGACCAAGTGCATCACTTGAGGTACCTGGACTTCAGGCAGTTGATCTCCACACAGGAGAAAAACTCTGGTTCAAGAACAATACATCTCTATCATTTGGTCAAACACTTTACTGGAACAGCTACAACGTTGATGGCGTTTACACATACGTTTATGCAAACCAAGGTACAACATGGAATGCTTATGATCCCTTCACTGGTGAATGGGCATTCACATTTACAAACGTACCTTCTGGCGCAGCTACAGTACGCGGTCCAAGCGGTGAAATTCTGATCTACCAAATCGACTACGCAAACAACTGGATGGCACTTTGGAACTCAACTCTCTGTGGACTCCAAACTGCACGACGCGGTACACCAGACATGGGCAGTTGGGCAAGCAACGTACACCAAAAGACTCTAAACGCATCTAACCCCTTATCCTACTCATGGAACGTATCAATCCCAGCAGGCTTAACAGCAAGCACATCATTCTTTTCACCAATTCTAAAGGTCTACAATGAAGACAGAGTTGTTTCAATATTCTTCAACCAAACAGACGTAAGAGTATGGGCACTAAACATTCACGGCTTAACAGAAACTTCAACCGCTACCACAAAACTATTCGATGAATGGTGGAATGCACCAGCTGAATGGCTTGAAGGCTCAAACACCCTACACTATGTTGGCGCAACCAACGATGTGTCAGGCGGCGTCATTGGCGTATGGGACAAAGAACTCACAACTCACTACGGCTTTAGCGTTGAAACCGGTAAATACCTATGGGCAACAGATACTGAAATCTACTTAGATGCTTATGGTTGGGGCAATGCAGAACACACATGGTACTATGCTTATGGCAACTTATACTCAGTTGGCGTCGGCGGCATTCTATATGCCTATGACTTAACAACTGGCGACACTACATGGACATACAATATGACTGACGCATACGGCGAGCCAGTTACAGGCCAGAACTGGTGGGGCTGGATCGATCTAATTGCTGATGGCAAAATCTACATCGGCACCTTAGAGCACTCAGCTGAAAACCCACTCCCAAGAGGCGCACCCTACATCTGCATTAACGCTACCGATGGATCAGAAATCTGGCGCGTTAACGGCATGTACCGTGAAACTCGTTGGGGCGGTAACGGCATCATCGGCGACAGCATCATTGCAACCATGGATACATATGACCAACGCATCTACGCAATAGGTAAGGGCCCAACACAAACCACAATAGTTGCACCAACATCCTCAGTTGCCAGCGGCAATTCAATCATAGTTCAAGGCAGCGTCACTGACATTTCACCAGGTCTATCTGACTACGCTACAACAGCACGTTTCCCAAATGGTGTTCCCGCAGTATCCGATGACAGTATGAGCAGCTGGATGCTATATGTTTGGAAACAATTCGAATTTCCATCCAATGCAACCGGTGTACCGCTAACAGTCAGCGTCATTGACTCAAACGGTAACTACAGAACTATAGGAACAACAACAAGCGACGCAAGTGGCCACTACAGCTTAGTATGGACTCCAGACATTTCAGGTTCATACCAAGTGTTCGTAACCTTCGCTGGATCATCAGCATACTATGGATCATCCGCAGTAGCAACCTTCGCAGCTGAAGACGCGATTCCAACTGCAACTCCGCAACCAACCGCATCACCATCTGCAGCAGATCTATACTTCCTACCATCAATCATCGGCGTTATCATAGTTGTCATAGTTGGCTTCGCAGCAACAATCCTGTTGCTTAAGAAAAGACCATAAACTCGTAAAACCAAAAATTAACTTTCCTTCCCTTTTTTAGTTTAGTTCACTGGCGAAAATTTGGGGCTGAATAAGTTTTTGGCTCTTATTTACATAGTTGCGGTTCTATTTTCTCCTTAAGAACAAAATCTCAACAAACCTTTTAGCGCCAGTTCAACGGATTTTCTCATAAACCACGATTTCCCGAGTCAACGTGGAATGGATGTAGACTTGGTGGCTCTGAATATTCTTAAAACCTAAGCTCTCAACAAAAGACGAGATTTCATCAGCCATACGCACTATTTTTCCAGTGTTGTCGGGACTAATCGGCATAGCAATACAAATCCGTTGACCGCTGCCCAAAAGCGCCGAAGAAGAAGATAACACATCCCTAACCAACTGCTTAGTGGTGGATTTTAATGTGCTTGAACTGCGTCCATACGGCGGATCAGTAATTATGGCGTCAACTTTAGTGAGCGGAATTTTGCGTGAATCAGCAAGTAGCAGCCCATCCGGTTTTATGTTGAAGAATTCCAGGTTTTTTTTAGTTCCTAAAATCATGCGCCGCTGTGCGTCCACGCCGACGGCTCGGCACCCGATAAACGTGGCTTCAATCAGCGAGGTGCCTGTACCGCAGAACGGGTCGAGTAGCACCGACTCTGCTTTGGCATGCGCCAAATTCACCATGCACCGCGCCATCTTCGACGGCATCGCTGAGGGATGGAAGAACGGTTTCTTGCGTGGCCTGCGCTCCGAGAAGGTTTTGCTGGTTATTTCGGTTAGTTTTAAACCTAAAATCAGTTTGTTATCGGTGATTATGCCGATGAAGGCTTTGTCTGGGTTTTTCAAGTTTACTTTGACACCGGGAGTTTGGTTTAGTATTTGTCTGCCAAGTTGGATTTCAAGTGTCATGGTGTTGATTTCGGCGTCGGCGTAGTTTTTGATGCGGTCAATTCGCACGACAAAGCTTTCGCCGGGTTTGAGGACGCTTTGGAAATCAACTTTTGCTGCAGCTTGCTCGATGTCAGCGTAGGTCGCGGCGGTTAAAAGCAACTCCTGAGCGCAAACCCGCGTGTAAGCCGAGCGAACCTGCACAACCTTAACGCAGTTCAAATCCGCATCTAAACGCAAAATCTGATCCATCTCTCGGGGGTTAGAAAACAGGTAACCTTCCGCTTCCAAAATTGCTTTGACTTCGGCGGCGGGAAGCGACTTGTTCTCGCCTGAAAGCAAAAAGAAAAGCGGCGGCACCTATTGCGCGCCTTTGAGTTCTTGACTAATCAGCGGCGCCAACGACACCTTGCTAACTGCGCCCGGTACGCTGTCGGTGCCAACTATTTCCTCCACGCCCGCGTCGAGAATGCGTTTTTCTGCCTCTCCGATGAGCAATCCATGCACACACCCACAGAACACATGCGATGCGCCCTGTTCTCGCAGGATTTTTGCTGCGCCCACGATGGTGCCGCCCGTGCTTATGATGTCGTCGAGGATAATCACGGTTTGGTTTTTGACGTTTAAGCCCTCAGCGGTTTGCACTGTTTGGCCTGTGTAGCGGTCACGGGTCTTGTTGAGGTGGCCTGCGTCTCCGCCTAAAACTGCTTGTGCCTGCTGCGCAATGTACATGGCGCCCTTGTCTGGCGAAAGCGCATAGGCGCCTTTGTAGCCTTTTTTGACAAAGTAGTCTGCGATTAGTGGGATGGCGCTGGCGGTTCTGGCGGGCATTGGGAACTGGGCAAGCGAATGTTCTGAGTGTATGTTAACTGTTAGGAGTGCGTCGATTCCTGAGGCTTTGAGCATGCGTGAGATGGTTTCAACGCTTATGCCTTCACCGTTTAGGAACATTTTGTCTTGTCTTGCATAAGCGAGGTAGGGCACGACTGCGTTGACTTTGGTTGCGCCTGCGCGTCTTGCGGAGTCAGCCAAGAAAGCGAGTTGAAACATTTTGCCGTCCTGCATTGGGGGGGAGGTGGTTTGGATGATGGCAACTTCTTCGCCTGTTACGTCGCCATCGATTCGGACGTAGGATTCGCCGTCTGGAAAAATTTTGGAGATGACTGGGACGTTTGGGTAGCCTGTTTGGGCTGAAACTGCTTCAGCAAGCTGCTTGGAGGCTGGTCCGGAAATAATTTTCACTTCTATTCCTCTTGTCTGTAGGGAAATGCAAACTGAGGTTTTAAGCCTTTATCTTGCCGTTAAATCAGTGTACATTAAAAGCTGTTACTTCAGCAACAACAAGAATTCGTTTCTTGTTAAGCTCGCTTCTTCGATTATTGCTAAAAGCAACCCTTTCTTTAATTTGCTCGCGCTTTGGACTGACATCCGTTCGCCCCTTAAGAGAATTAAGTAGCTTCCTCTCTGTCTCGCAACTTCAAAGCCTGCTTTCGTCAAGATGTATCCTAAATAGTTGCGGAGTTTCACTTTAGGCGTCTGTAAATTGTTGTGGGGGCATAAAGCTTGATAAAACCGTTTTGAGGCTAACCCTTTAGTGTAACTGATGAAAACTGCGCAGGTACTCCGTGATATACAAAAAGCTTGGAAAGAGGCCGCCCAATCCTTCCAGCAAGGCAACTACGCAGGTGCAGTAGGTTGTTACCAAAAAGCCCTCGCACTTTGTCAGTCCCTTCCAACCGACGCAAAGGTTGACCGCTGTCGTTTCGAAGCTTCGTGCCACGCTGGTTTATCAGCCTCGTTCGGGCGGGCAGGAAAACATTTGGAAGGGTTCGCAGCGGCAAACAAGGCACTTGTTTTCTATGATGCCTGCGGCGATAAATACCCAGCGGACGTGGGCAGATGGTTGATGGCGCAGGTGAATCAGGGCACTGCTTTAGCGGCTATGGGTTGTTTTGATGCTGCCGTGGAGGCACTTTTGAAAGCCAAAGAAATCTTTGTCCGACACGGCTTGGACATGACGGATAATAAGCAGTGGCTTGAGATGGTTGACGGTAACATAGCAGCCATAGCTGCCCATAGGAAAAAGAAAGAGCAACACCCCTCTTAAGTGGTAAAACTTAATTTAACCTTACCGAATAGCAATAAGAAAAGTGACCATATGAATACTTGGCGCTACCTCCCTCTTTCAACCAATAACGCAGCAATGAACATGGCCATAGACGAAGCCATCCTCCAAGCCCGCATCGCTGGCGAAGTGCCAAACACCTTGCGCTTCTACTGTTGGAAACCCTCCACAGTCAGCGTTGGGCGGAACCAGAACCCACAAAACGAAGTCTGCCTCGACAACGCCAAAAACATGGGCGTGGATGTGGTGCGACGCATCAGCGGGGGCGGAACAGTCTATCATGACTACGCGGGCGAAGTCACCTACAGCGTCATAGCAAACGTCGCCGATTTGGGTTCAGCCGACGTTACAACTGTTTACACCAAAATTTACGGCGCCATAACCGACGCACTACGCCTCCTTGGTGTGCCCGCGGATTTCAGTACTGGCGACGCTAAAAACTGCCCAAACCTCACAGTAGCAGGCAAAAAAATCTCTGGAAGCAGCCAAACCATCAGCCGAGGCGTCGTCCTCCAACACGGCACAGTCCTCGTAAACTTAAATGTAACAAGGATGTTTGAGTTGCTCAAACTCAGTGGCGTCTCCTGTTCAGAAGCTGCAGCAATCGGGCAACGCAAAATCACCAGCATCCAAACTGAACTCGGACACAAAATCAGCACCGGAACAGTTGCCAACGCCCTCGCCCAAGGCTTCAAAGCTATCCTAAAAATCCAACTCCTCGAAGGCGAACTCACTGCAAACGAGAAAGCCACAGCAGAGAAACTGTGCCTTGAGAAGTACTCCAAGGAAGCATGGATCGTCAGCGGTAAAACCTAAAGACCCCTCGTTAAGAAGAAACGCACAAGAACCGCTAAGTACGTCAAGAGTGGGTTAAGCTGTTGAACTGCTTGCAGAATCAGCCTCAACCAGTCTGCAACCCAAATGCGTCACTTCCCCAAAAACACAATGCGCTTTAGACGTCGCTGGTTGTTGTTGAAATAAGAGGGGTACGACAACAACTATAAATAGAAAACCAAACAGAGGGCCGTTATACTTTTTCTTTGTGCCACCGTATGCCCTGCGCTGTGTCCTCAAGCACGATGCCCATCTCTTTTAGTTGGGCTCGGATGGCGTCGGCTTCCTTCCAGTTCTTAGCCTTCCGGGCTGCTTCCCTTTTTTGCACCAATGCATCGATGTCAGAGGGCAATGCTTCTTCAACTTCGACTTTGCCGATGACCCCCAAAACTCCGTCTATGCGCATCATTAACCCGCCAACATCCGCAGCTTCCTGCCTACTAACAATGTTGGCATCCAGAAGCGCATTCATTTCTCTGACGAAGTCGAACAGCGATGAAAGTGCAATTGCAACGTTTAAGTCGTCGTCCATTGAGCCGCCAAAACATGCTTCCAGCTTGGCAATTAAAGTTGCGACTTTACCAGTGGCGGTTGTGCCCTCAACCTCATGCAGGCGGCGCACGAAATTGCGCAGCCGCTCCACCGCAGCTTTTGCTCCTTCTAAGCCTTCGAAGGTGAAGTTGAATTGCTGCCGATAATGCGTGCTCATGAGCAGATATCGGATGGCGATTGGGTCATAGCCTTTTGCGAGGAGGTCTCGCAGAGTGTAAAAGTTGCCGAAGCGTTTGCTCATTTTTTTGCCTTCAACTTGGAGGTGTTCGTTATGCATCCAGTAGTTGACGAAGGTTTTGCCCGTGGCGGCTTCGGATTGAGCGATTTCGTTTTCGTGGTGGGGGAACATGTTGTCGACTCCGCCGCAGTGGATGTCAAAGGTTTCGCCGAGGTATTTGGTGCTCATGGCACTGCATTCGATGTGCCAGCCGGGGCGTCCTTTGCCGAGTTCGGTTTCCCAGTAGACGTCGCCGTCTTCGGGCGTCCAAGCTTTCCATAATGCAAAATCCTGCGCTTCTTCTTTGGAGTATTCGTCTTGGCAAACCCTTGCGCCTGCCTTGAGTTCGCAGACATTGAGGTGGGACAGTTTGCCGTAATCTGGGAATTTGGCGACTGAGAAGTAGATGGAGTCGTCTTCCCCCCTGTACGCTACGCCTTTAGCCATCAACGTTTTGATTATGGCGATCATTTCGGGGATGTGATCGGTGGCTTTTGGGTACCCGTCTGCGGGCAGGATGTTGAGCGCTTTTATGTCTTCAAAGAAGGCTTTGACGTAGAAATCCGTGAATTGACGCAGAGGTATGCCTTGTTTTTGGCTGCCTTTTATGGTTTTGTCGTCTATGTCAGTTAGGTTCATTACGTGGGTGACTTTGTAGCCGCGGTACAGCAGCCAACGCTTAAGCATGTCTTCGAAGAGGAAAGCGCGAAAGTTGCCTATGTGTGCGTAATCGTACACGGTTGGTCCGCAAGTGTACATTTTAACTTTGCCCGCTTCCAATGGGGTGAAGGCTTCTTTTTTGCGTGTCAGGGTGTTGAAAAGCATGATTGATTGGGTGAAGGTCACTTTCTCAGCTCAGATAAGGTTTGAGCGGGCGAAATTATTTAAGCGTTCAGATTGGCGTTTATTAACAAATTATAAAAGTTCAATATGCTACCTTAATCTTGAATGCTATGAACAGGAAAATACTAATTTTGCTTCTTATCCTCACTAACTTGCTCTTCTGCTTAGGGGCTATTCATCCCGCCGACTCTATTCTTTTCGAAAAAATTTGCATTCACCCAGATGGTACAATCAGTCCTTCGGATGTGCCCATAACTCGTGTTGGGGATACCTTCATTGTTACAAGCGATATTAGTGACCAAATTGTTGTTGAATGCAATAATGCCCTAATCGATGGCGGAGAACATATTCTTCATGGTGATGGAGGTGGAGTTGCGCTGAACTTGACATGTAGTAACGTCACAGTCCTGAACCTGCAAATATCGAACTGGGATGCAGGTATACTCGGCGTTTTCAACAACAATACAATACAGCAATGTCACATAACTAAATGTGACAGCGCCCTCAAACTGTACGCCCAATACTACGTTATTATCCAAAATGACTTAGAAAATAACGATGAAGCTATTCGTGTTGGTGATATTGGCTCGCATTTTATTGCAGGCAATAATATAGACAACAACAAAGTCGGATTTACTCTATACTATTCAGGAAATGTGATAGTTCAAAACAATATAGCTCATTGTAGCCAATACGCAATGCTTCTTGACAATACTGGTTGGACTCAAACAGTTTATAACAACAACTTTGTCGATAATGCAAAAGATTTAATCGATTACACATACAGCAACAGTCTTAATAGACCCGTGCAAAGCGTGATTCCGCCTTGGGATAACAGCGTAAGCGGTAACTACTGGAGCAACTACACTGGCGTCGACCAAAACAGCGACGGAATAGGTGACACTGCGGAGCAAATACCAACCTATCACCGTGAGAACACTTTAGCATTCTATACTTTTGTTGACCGATACCCCCTCATGGTACCTCAAAACATAGATACTTCTCTCCCACCCATTCCAGATAGTACTATCTCCCCCGTTTACCCTAAAACCTTCCCAGAAAACCAGCCCAAAGCGCTATCCTTTCTAAAAGACGTATTCCAAGTTAACCTCAACAGTTATGACACAAAACTGACGTACTCTCAAATCAAAATTGATGGCTCAACCGTAACCCAAAACTTCGCCTACCTCTTGACCAAGGACTCAAACTTTGCAAGTGCAACCTTTTGCTTCAGCAACACCACCCTAATCTCCTGCGATTTCTATACAGGACTTAGCACTCCTTTACTCGACAAACAAACCACAGATTACTATGAAACTGCAAAAAACATAATTCAAAACTACAAAACATGGACCGGAGACGACGACGTAAGCCGCATGGTTGACGCAATAACTGTTTTGGGGTCTTCTAAGAATGGTACAACTATTTCTGGCAACATACTGTTGTCTGCACAGACGTACAACTTCCATTCGACGTATGAGTGGAGCTACATCTTCAACGGCGTCGACTACAACAATGTGATTCTGGACATAGGCAGTTACAATCAAAACCCCCATAACATACGCTTCTCCGACGACCGTTTCCTAAACAGCATCGGAGATACTTCTGTAGTAGTTACAAAGGAACAAGCTATAGCTATCGCCGAGGACTATGTCAAAAACAACTTTACCTACCTTTCTGGAGTCTCATCCTTAAATGACTCTGCCATTTACGTTTCAGGCTTAGGCGTAATAGATGAAAATACAACGGCTGGCTTAGCAACCACTAATAGAAATTCATCCATGTTGTATCCCTATTGGGAAATTCATGTTGCCCTCGACGACATTTACCCTGGACGGGTGGCAGCTGTTAACGTTAGGGTTTGGGCTGATTCTGGCACGGTTTTTTGGGCTCGAACAGAAGCTGACGGATCAGGCTTACTACCATCACTTTTCACTTTTCCTGTACTTGCGCCTTTAATGTTCCTGCTTGCTGGCGGCGTCACCTTTGCTGTTGCTATCCTGGTTGTTTTGATGGTTTTTTTGAAGCGAATGGATAAGCAGCAACCCACTAACCACTAATCCTAAACAGACTTACTCCCACACATACACCCCCACCTCTCAACATACTTTCGACATAGGCAGTGTGGGCGACTCTGACTCCCTACACCCAATCCACAACAGGAAAGAACCATAAACCAGAAAAGCAGTCGTTTCCACAGCCCCAAGTGCGGTGTGAGGCACTTAGCAGAAAAACACGCACACAAAAAAAAACAAAAACAATCCCAACATGGTTCCTCATCCTAATCCCATCTCACCCAAAAAGCATCATGTAGGATGGGGCGAAAAAGCGGCTTACTCACCAACATCGCAAACAGAAAAACAGCTCAAACCAAAAACCAACCCCCACAACCACCCCCGTGGGATGAGGAACCCCAAACAAAAAGTCACCATAAAGAAACAAAAAAGGTGAGGCTGGTTCTACTGCATCAAATAGCCAAGAAACCTAGTTCGTCGTTGCCTTCCTGCTCAACAATTTTACTCTTCAAGTAGGTTCTAGCGGCTTCAGTTACCTCAACTTTAAAAGTTTTACCCAACAAGCTTTCACTGCACTTAACGACTATAGGTTTGTAAGCAAAGTTTCTACCAACCCACGAATCTACCACTTTACCTTGCTCATCAAACAAAGCTTCACCACTCCAGCCGACCCAACACAGGTTGCGCTTTGCAGTTATCTGCTTAGCCAACTCTGCCGCCACGGTGCTTCGGCGTTTGATTTCCTCCTTATCCACCAAGCCCTCACGGATGTCCCAAGCGGCAGTTTTAGGGCGAGCGAAAAATTTGGACACATTGGTCACGTCGGGCTCAATTTCCCGCAATAACTTCAAAGTGTTGTTGAATGCTTCCTCTGTTTCACTGGGGTAACCCACGATAACATCGGTAGCCAGCGTCAAATCGGGAAACTCTTCTTTGAAGGCTTCCACAATCAACTTGAACTCTTCGGCACTATAAAACCTGCGCATACCCTTTAGCACAATATCGTCACCGCTTTGCACAGGCAAATGCAGAAACTTAAAGATCTTGGGGTTCTCAAACGCCCCAATCAGCCGCTCCTGAATATCCACGACTAGATTCGGTGTCATCATACCCACACGCACCCGAAAATCCCCCTTCAAATCGCCCACGGCACAGAGCAAATCGGCAAGGTTAGTTTTTATGTCTCTACCATAGGCTGCAGTGTCTTGTGAAGTTAACCAGAACTCCCTCGCGCCATCTTTATAGTCAGCCTTAATACGCCCAATGATTTCAGCTACGCCGTAGCTCCTGAGTTTTCCTCGGGCTTGTACCACACAGCAATAAGCGCAACTGCCTAAGCAGCCGAAGTTTATGGGGATTATACTGACTGTGGAATTTTTACGCACTTTAGGTAGGGTAAGAGGTGGAAAATGTTTGAGCGATGCCAAATCCACGATTTTTTCACCCGCGAAAACATGTTTCACGACTTCAACCATATATTCGCCGGTTGCTGGACCAACTGCCGCATCAAAACACACTTCGCGACTGAGACGTTCAAAACTTATTTTCGGTAAACAACCCGCAATTATAACTCTTTTGCCGTTTGCGACCTTTTTAATGTCATTAATTATGCGGTTTTCGGTGGGTCCTTTGACAGCACAGCTATTGTAAATGACGAGATCAGCTTCCACTTCAGAAGCAGTAATTGTATATCCTGCTTGTTGTAAACAACCTGCGAGTGTCTCACCGTCTGCAATGTTGCTGGAGCAGCCATAGTTTCTTATATGAATCTTTTGACACATTTGATTCGCTGGCTAGTTGCTGCATCTTGGCATAAAAACATGTTCATATGTAGTCTAATATTGACAGATACCTGATACATTGATGGCTTTTCATTTATATATGGTGGAACCAACATATTATGTACATATATGCCACATAATATGTAGAAGTATAAGTGTGAAGTAGTGTTGTATAGTCATAAAAGCCGGGGAGTAAGCTAACCTTGAAACTAATCACTCTGTATCTACCTGAAACGTATATAAAAGCTTTGGACCAGCTCGTGGACGAGCGGTTCTACCCTAACCGCGCCGAAGCTATCCGAGTTGCCATACGCGACCTAATCAGTGCAGAAGTCTGGAGGAGAAAAGGCATTGACTAAACACATCCACGACGAACTCAAATGTAACCTCACGGTCGAAGATGCCAAAGTCCTTCCCGAACTAATCGATAACTCACTGGCAATTGCAACCCCAACACACATGGTCTGCAAGCCAAAGAGCCCAAAAGTCAAGTCAAGGATGGTTAAAGACAAAGTGACAACAAAAAAGAGCCGCCTAGAAAAAGCAACAAGCCACCTCTACGACTTAGAGGACAACAATGGTCCCGAAAAAACGCTCAATATCGACTTCGGTCTCTACCAAATGGAAGACTTCTAAGTCTCCACATCCCCCTTTAATAGAAGAATTCTATTAAGCAAAATCTAATATCCCAATAGCAACTGTACTTATTTTTATGAATACCCTAATACAGCAAATCCGTAGCGACCTCAAAGCCAACGCAGACCAACACACCGCAGAAACCTCACACCGCTACTTCAAAGAAGAGATAAAAGTTTATGGCGTTAAAACTGCAACGGTGGAAAAAATCGCAAAAAAACATTGGCCTCAAGCCAAAACCCTATGCAAAGAGGTGCTTTTTGGACTGTGCGAGGAGCTTTTCCAATCAGGCATACTTGAGGAGGCTTTTGTTGTCTCGAGTTGGATGCCCAATTACATCGACGACTTGGCAGCCCAAGACATCTATACCCTCAAACGTTGGATCGAATCGTACGTGAGTAACTGGGCTGAATGCGATGGTCTATGTAATCACACAGTCGGCGACTTAATCCAGAGGTACCCAGAAATCGTGGCGGAAGTGAAAAGCTGGGCGAAAAGCAGCAACCGTTGGCTTAAACGTGCTTCTGCTGTGTCATTTATTGTGCCTGCCAAGCGGGGCTTGTTCCTCTTAGACGCATTTGAAATCTCGGATGTGCTGCTGCTGGATGAGGACGATTTGGTGCAGAAAGGTTACGGGTGGCTACTTAAAGAGGAAAGCCGTGTGCACCAAAAAGAAGTCTTCGACTACGTGGTGAAAAACAGAAAAGTTATGCCGCGAATGGCTTTGCGCTATGCCATCGAGTTGATGCCAAAAGACCTCAAAGCGGAAGCCATGAAGAAGGTTTAGCTGCGATTTTTTAGTGGTTATTGCTGATCCCTCTTTTTTCATCAACATTGAACAGCTTTCAGAAAAGGGTTGCTTTCTGGTTCGGAGTTACAATGAGTTACAGGTTGGTTGTGGCTATTTCCCCAAGCAGCAAAACAAGATTTGCTCTCTCAACCGATTCCCCTCCCAAATAATAATATGACTGCCTCTTACATGGATGAGCGGTTATGAGATTGTGAAATACTCTTTGGATTCAGCGCTGATTTGTTGGGTAACCTTATTTGTTTTTTTACTTTGTCGTTGACTGCTTTAAGAAATAGCATTACATGATCATGGATGTTACTTGTTAGGTTCAAGATTTTGGTGACTTCTGTATTGAAAAGGTGTTTTTTAGTTCTTCCGTTTTTCCGCCACATTTTTTCGTAGTTGACATACGCCAAGGTAGACTTTTTAATTGATTTTTTGCGTTTTCTTGAAAAAAATTGCGTCTTCCGCCATAACACTAATATAACATAATTTTTTTCCAATAAAAAACGGAGTTAAATATGTCCTATAATCCTCTATGCGGTAAGACTTTCGAAGACATAGTCGAATGCATGCTCATGCAGATGGGTTATAACACAAAAGCCCACACAACACTGCATACCCGACTAGCCCACATACTTGCAGAAATTCGGCAACCTACACGGAAGCTGAAACTCTACATTGAATGTAAAGGTCATCATGGAGGACCAGTTGGCGTAGAGGAAGTAGAACGCTTCTGCCACAAAGTCGCGCTGTCAAGAGAAAAACGCGAAGTAGACAGCGGCGTAATAATCTCCAGCACAGGATTCAGCGACGAAGCAATCGCCTGGTGCGAAAGGAATTGCTCCTTTGTGCAGTTGAAATCCTACAAGCAGCTCATCTCATTTAACGCACGCCACAAGAAGCTGCTAAGAAAATTCAACAACTAAACAAAATTCTTCATTTCTTATTCTGTCTTGTTAATTTCTTTGAATAAGGCCTGCTCTTCGTCTGTTATTCCCGCTTTTTGCAGTTGACTGAGGCATTTCTGGTACTGCTTCTGTGTGAACTTAGCAGGTTTAATCGCTTCTTGCGTAAAGTTAAACGCTTCTCTGGCGCTTCTTCCCCTCTTCAGGCTGCTGCGTTGCTTTTTGAATCTGTCTAATGCCTCACAGTCTTCGCTTAACATTGCAAACGCTGTATTAGGAAACATTCGGCAACCTTCAGGGCGAACCTCATAGATAGAACACAAATTGTCTTTTAGGAAGGGGCATGGCGTGTACATTAAGTAGTTGTCGTATTTTTCTTGGCTTTGCTCCACTAACTCGCCCAATTCATCATAGAGCAATTTTAGTTTGGTGTGGATTTCCGGATGCTCTTGATACTTAGCTTTTACGGGTCCAGCCGTCAAAAAATCGTCCAGTTTACAGCACACCCCGCATTTAGTGCAGAGAAAAGGCAGATTAACTGACCAGTCACCACTTTTGGCTTTGAACTCTATATGTAGGTAACAAGTGTCAAGCATATCCATCAACACAAACATTGTGTGCTGTTCTTTTTCAAACCTTTTCCCTCTTTTTTAACCTTATAATTTAAAAATGAATTTACATGCCAATATCTGATCAGAAATGTCAATGGGAGCGGTGAAAAGGATTCTATAACGGCCAAAGACCTTCGATTCACCATGGCTAGATTCCATTTAGCCCTATTTAGCCCTTGAATCGGCAAAAGCCGGAACATGGGATATAAAAATAGGCGAAAATTTTTGGTTCAAAGAAACCTGGGACCTATATTGGTTAAAACCTAAAGCTATAAAGGCCTCTTATGATGTTTGGCTTGCAACTGTTGACCCTGATGACCGCCAAAAGGCTCAAGACGCTGTAAACCAAGCTGCCAAAACAAAAATGAACTGTATACGTTGAATACCGCTTAAACGAAAAGCAAGGGCAAAACCGTTGGGTAATGTCTCGAGGTCAACCTATTAAAAACTCGGAAGGCGAAGTAGAAGGTTACATTGGATTAATTATTTGATATAACTGAACGTAAAAAAGCGGAGCAAACTCAAAAGCTCGCCATGGACCAATTCAAATTACTCTCTGAAACAACAGCGGGCAAGCGTATACACGCCTGTAACATCCAAAACACGCCTGATGAACGGACTGAACTGGTCGCCCGACCCCTAAAACCCGAATACATCTCTGTAAATATTTCAGGCTTAATTAGTGGTGTCGTCAAAACATTCCCCATCCCCGACAATGTCAAGCTGATAATTGATGTTAAAGGTTCCCACATTTATCAGACGATCCCTAACAAACCTGGTTAACAACATTATTCAAGCCATGCCAAACGGTGGAGATTGGCATTATCCAGTTTCGAAGTGGGAAGGCAACGTTTTCATTATCGTCTCAGATACAGGTGTTGGCCTTCCTGAAGAGGTCAAACCAAAGCTTTTTACGCCTATGCTGACTACCAAATCAAAAGGTCAGGGTTTCGGTTTGGCGGTTTCGGTTTGGCTGTTGTTAAGCCTCTTACTGAAGGAGTCAATGGCTCTATAACTTTTGAAAGTCAAGAGGAGGGGAAAGCTACAAAATTCTCCATTATTCTGCCAAGCCAATAGTAGTGGTTACTGAAGTTTTTGTCCGCAACGGATGCAGTAGGTGAATTCACCTTGGTTTTGCGCTCCACAGTGCATGCAGTATCTCCCTGCCTGATTAACCATTGTCGAATATGGGGGTTCAGGGGCTTTTTGGGGTGACGCTTTGATGCTGAAAAATCCCTTGGCCGCGAACACCCAGCCAATGTATTGCATTACCCCGCCTGGTAACGACACCATCAGCATTGTGCTGTAGTCTAACCCGCTGAAGTAACCCATAACCGTTAATGTTGCGGCGACAACTACGCTTACGACTGCGCCTAAAAGGAAAAACTTGGCCGCAACTCTGAAATGCTGAACTTCCGATTTATTAGCCAACAAGTTTAGCGATTTATAGTTGGCTACTACCCAGACTACCATTGCTAATGAAACGGCAACCATTAACGAAGCAAAATACGGTGCGATTAAGGACTGGATTTGGGTTGAATCGGTTAGACCTGAAGGATTTAGACTTCCAATTAAAGTGAACACGTTTGCCATAATCAGCACAAACCAAATCGCCACGATGATGATTGACATTACGATGGCAGCTATGAAGCCGTATAGTAGGTAACTGAAGATTCTGTGTTCGCCGTAGTCTCTGGAGAAGCCATGCATAGCAACCATAAACAGGATGAAACCTACGAATGCCAAAATCGAAATTATTGAGCTAACGCCTAAAATTCCAAGATCCACCAAACCAACCGCTGCCGAGCCACCTGTATACCTAACTAAAGATAATGCTGTGCTGATTGCGCCTAAAAGAGTCAGAATAGCGCCTAAGCCGCCTAATGTTCGGTTGCTCTCAATAGTCATGGCTCAAACCTAAAACTTAATTGGCTGGTCTGGGGATAAGTTTTTTGTTCAACTACCGAACAGAAGCATTCTTAGGCGCCAACCCGCAGTTTATCCACATATTCTCTTCTAGGCAGCGCCACCCTTACTGCTTTGCTGAGGATTTCTCTGCCGTACTTAACTGTGGCTTCAGCAGTTTTTGCGTCAGAGTAAAAAGCCGTTAATTTAGCAGCGGCTTCAACAGCGTCTTTGGTTTTAGGTCCTTGCAAAAGCGTGATTGGGCCAACGATTGTAGGCAACTCAAAATAGTAGTCACCCTGGCCTTTGTGATTAGTTAAAAAGACGTTTTCGACTTGGTTTCTGCCCACCACAATTTTGTTTTGACCCACCCGGAAGTGCCTGCCCACCCGAAGCAACTCGACCTCTGCGGTAGAGACGCTTTTTTTGTGCTCGAATAGGTCACGCAGTTTCTTAGCGTATTCCTCGCAGGTCAATAAACATCCGCCTGCAGGTGAAGGATAAACTGTAATGCCGTATTGCTTGGCAAGTTCAAACTGGGGCTTACGTGACCTGCCCTGTATACTCAGTAGTTTCTCTCGGTCAATTAAACCCTTTTTTTCTGCTTCGGTCTCCGCCATCAGCTTCGCCGACAGCGGGCGCAGGAGTTTACCCTCTAACCCAGCTTCTTGCGCAATGGTTTTGAGAGCCGTTCTATGCTGCGACATCGGGCGTTCGCCAAGAACTTCGCCAGTGAAGAGGAAATCTGCGCGGACTTCTTTAGCATACTTTTTGGCCTGTTCTAAAATGAAGATTTTGCAGTCCACGCAGGGGTTGATGTTTTTTCCGTAGCCATATTTAGGTTTACGGAGCATCTTTATGTATTCTTTATCCACGCACTTAACTACAAGAGGCACTTTGAGTTGTTCTGCTCCCTGCTGGGCTTCGGTTGAACCGTCCTTTTTCGGGATGCCAAACGGCGTTTTGACATTGAAGGCTATGACTTCTATGCCTTGGCGGCGTACGAGTTCTGTGGCTAATATACTGTCTAGTCCACCTGAGAATAGACTGATGGCTTTAACTTTGGGCATAATAGTGGATAAGCTTAAACAGGCAAATAATAATGTAACTGTCCCGAAAAAAAGAACACGAAAAACGTTTCTAATGCAGATTTTTTGTTAACGCTGATTCGCTTTTCTGCGAACAAGGTTTATCCAAAACTTATAAGAGTCATGGATTATAAGAAAAAACATCCCTGTGGAGATGA
The DNA here is from genome assembly GCA_963760925.1 of uncultured archaeon. Classification (GTDB taxonomy): domain Archaea; phylum Thermoproteota; class Bathyarchaeia; order Bathyarchaeales; family Bathycorpusculaceae; genus Bathycorpusculum. The sequence goes on from CAVXES010000002.1 coordinate 169,714, forward strand.
AAAAGTCTGATTGTTGGAAAAACGGAGCTTCCCCAAAGCTACAAAACTTATGCTTCTAAGCTCAGTAAACCTGTATCCGTTAAAGAATGGATGGATTACCGTTGGCAACTGAAAAATTCTATCCGAACCATAGAAGCTTTCGAAGACTTTATGGGCATACGCTTCAGTAAAAAAGAAAAAGTGCAACTGCAAAAAACTGTAGAGAAATTCCCACTTAACATAACTCCTTACTACGCCAGCTTAATTGACCGCGATGAATACCATAATGATCCAATTTTTAAGCAGGCGTTTCCCAACCCGGCGGAGCTGGAGATTTCAAAATCTGACATGAAAGACCCCTTACATGAGGACAAAGATAGCCCCGTTGAAGGTTTAACGCACCGCTATCCCGACCGCGTCCTGTTTCTTATCAGCAACAGGTGCGCCATGTACTGTCGTCACTGCACTCGCAAAAGAAAAGTCGGTGACCCCGATCAGGTTCCTTCAAAAGAGCAAATCCAAGCTTGTTTAGATTACATCAGAAGTCACAAAGAAGTTCGCGATGTTCTTCTAAGCGGCGGCGACGCATTGATGGTGCCCGACGACTTCCTCAATTGGATCCTAACTGAACTAAACAACATCTCCCACGTAGAAGTCATACGAATCGGCAGCCGAACACCCGTGGTTTTGCCATACCGCATTACCGACAAACTTGTGACAATGCTGAAGAAGCACCATCCGCTGTGGCTAAACACCCACTTTAACCACCCCCGAGAACTCACGCCTTCTGCCCGAGAAGCGCTGCGTAAACTCGCGGACGCCGGCATACCATTGGGCAATCAATCCGTTTTGTTGGCAGGCGTCAACGATTGTCCCCAAATCATGAAGAAACTAAATCAAAAACTCGTCCAGAACCGTGTCCGCCCCTACTATCTCTTCCAATGCGACCTCTCAGAGGGACTCTCTCACTTCCGAACCTCAGTCGGTAAAGGTATAGAGATACTTGAGAGTCTGCAGGGACACACCAGTGGGTTTGCGGTGCCAACTTTTGTTATTGATGCGCCAGGCGGAGGAGGCAAAATCCCCGTTATGCCTAACTACATCATTTCGTGGTCTAGCAACAAAACTGTGTTACGCAACTACGAAGGCGTCATAACCAGTTATCAGGAACCTGAAAACTATAAGCCTCCAACATGTGACCGTGACTGTAAAAAATGCCACCTTCAACTTACCCTTGAACATCACAAAGCCCCCGTCGGAGTAGAAAAGCTACTGGCTGATACTGACAAAACTATATCTCTTGTTCCAAAAGGCAACATCCGAATTGAACGCCGAAAGAAACCATCCGAGACGCCTTGAAATGCACAATTTTAACTTTAGAAAAGTAACTGCTAACGACATAAAAGAGGTCTATCAGTTGCTCACCGACAACCGTCCCTATGTGGGACTAAACAGCCGCTACACCTATTTCCTCTTGGCTCGAGATTTCTCCGACACCTGCGTTGTAGCACTTGACGGCAACCGCATTGTGGGTTTCTCTTCAGGGTACATATCACCCAGTCGCCCAGAAACTTTTTTCAACTGGGAAACTGTGGTGCATAAAGACTATCGTGGCAATGGCTTACAGTTAAAACTGCTACTGTATCAACTGAACTTAACAACCGCCACATTCTTTGAGGGCACAGTTAACCCGTCAAATGAGGCTTCAAAGAGAAACTTCACCACGTTAGCGCAACAGCTAAACGCTAATATTGAAATCTCTGTTTTATTCTCCGAAGCTGATTTTGGCTGCGATGGTCACGAAGCAGAGGTGCTCTACCGAATAGGTCCCATATCAAAAACTGCACTAAAAAACCTCTTAGAAGCCGAAGAAACCTGACGGATAAGCCGTTTTTATTCATGACGGGGAAACGTTTGTGATCAAGTTTCAGAATAATTTAAAAAGCTATTTGCTATACACCACTTAGTCAGATTTACTGTTCAGAGGAAAAAAAGTGGACATCAGCATCTTCGTTCCCATCTATCAGGAATCTAGTCAACTAAAGGGGATGCTTGATGTTTTATGTTCGCAGAACGTGGAAAAAGAATTTTTTGTGACCGTTGACGCTCCCACGGAAGAGTTCCGCCATGAAATTCAATGTTTGGAGCGAGAAAACGTCACTTTCATCGTGAACGAGGAACGCGTCGGCAAATCAAACGCGCTCAATAGCACTGTCAGCTTATCCACCGGAAAAGTGCTGCTGTTTCTCGACGCTGACGTTGGCATACCCAAAGACCCTGATTATCTCCGTAAAATCGTCATGGAAATGCAGCATACCGACGTACTTGATATTAAAAAGCGGGTTACAAAAGACAAATCATTCCTCTCAAAGATGGCTTATTATGAATATTTGACCTTCAACATTAGCGCGTGGCTTGCTAGTCGATTTATGCATAAATGCCCTGCGGTCAACGGAGCCGCCTTCGCCATCAAGCGGGAAACGTTTGAAAAAGTGCATGGCTTTCGAAAAGTCGTGGCGGAAGATATCGACATAGCCACCCGTGCCTTCTTAGAAGACAGCAACTTCAGGTATTCCCACGATGTAGAAGTCCAAAACGTCGTACATGGTAACTGGCGAAAATGGTTTACACAGCGAAGAAGATGGGCGATTGGTCAAGCATTATGGCTTAAAGACTGGAACCGACCGCTTGTGAAACGCTTCATTAAAAAACCACAGGTTTTCCTGCCCAGCCTGTTCTTCCTTTATCCGTCAGTAGCAGTGTTTTTCTTAAGCGCTGTTGTACCCAGCTTGTGGATGTACAATTCGCTTTTGGTTTTCTCGCTTTTCCTATCTATAAAATTCAATATTGCCCTGCCAATTTTTCTTGTTTCGCTAGGAACTGCTGACGTCTTGAAGGTCTTGCTGATTTCGATGTCAGGCTTTGGTTTAACTTCCGCGGTTTTCTATGGGTTTGGGCGTAAGCTGGGTTTTAGAGAAATGAAGTTGCATGAATTGTTCGTTTATTACTTCTTCTACTCGTCAGTGTGGATGATAATTATCATTGTGGGGCATATTCAGGTGCTGTTCGGCAAAAACGCTGGACCTGACTGGAAAACTTAGGTCTAACCACACCTTTCTTTTGTAATTTGTCGGATGTTGTATTCAAATAGTTGTTCTTGTCGAAAATCGGCTACATGCAACACCCAGTGTCGCAAGCAAGCTGTTGCTTTTGGCGGCAGGCGTCTATGTTAAACTGCAAACAGGTTTTGCAATCATCTGCAAGTAAAAAGTTTTCTAAAAAGTGGAAACTTAATTACTGTACATGTTGGGTATCGAAAAATTGTTTCTCGGTAACAACGCAATGAGTATCTTAAGTGCGTAGTCTTATAGGAAACCTTAAAACATGAAAGTCCATTTTTATCTTCGACCTGATGGGTTGTTAGCTCAGCACGGATAGAGCGCCAGCCTTCTAAGCTGGAAGTCGAGGGTTCAAATCCCTCACGACCCGCCATTTTCTATCCTTATCATTTACTGATTGGTTTAAAAATTAATTTCCCGCTTCATTTTGAGCCGCCGAGTAACATCCAAGTCACACGTTCTATAAATGCGACTTTTCTAACAAAACTTAAAAGATCTAAACTTTCAGGTGCCCACTTAATAATTGCTGTGGCAGGTAACTGTTCTGGTTATTGTTTCTACTGTTCTATTATTAGTACACGCAAGCAAAGAAAACTCGTACAATCTGTTAAGTGGCTTTTTAGGTGGTTACTTATAAATTATCACCCCTGTAGTATAATGGTTTAACTATGGTGAATGATGGCGTGGCGGAAGAAGCAATAGACCCTGTAGTAACAAACCGTTCAGAAGCCGCTTTGCAGCTAAAACGCGCAATCGCGTACAAAGACGCACAGAAATACGAAAGCGCCCTTAACAGCTTAGACGAAGCAATAAAACTCTATCCAAACTGCATTGATGCATGGCTGATTAAGGCGCTTATTTTGGGCAGAATCGGAAGATGCAGCGAATCCTTGAAGTGCTACGACAAAATAATTGAGGCAGACCCCTTCTCCTCGAACGCTTGGCACCTTAAAGCAGCAACCCACTCAATGATGAATCATCATCAGCAGGCGTTGGAATGCGACCAAAAAGCGGCGCAATTTAACCCAAATAACATCGAAATTCGGTGTTCTGTGGCGGCCTCTCTTCAGAAGTTACAGCGCCACGACGAAGCAATCGAGCACTATACTTACGTTTTGAAGCAGAAACCCGATGACTCACAAATTTATTATCTACTCGGAATTGCGTTCGGAAACAAGGGCAATTACCAAAAGGCTCTTCAAAATTTTGAAGATGCCCTGAACTTGAAACCTGATTTTGCTAATGCTGTTATTGGCAAAGGGGTTGTTATGGCTAAGCTTGGACGAACAGCGGAAGCCAATGAGTGTGCCAAAAAAGTGGTTGAAATGAATCCATTGCCCGCAAAGGATCCAAAATTTAATTCTCTTCAGCAAAACTTTAAAATTCCGTTTGAAACCCGAAAAAGGGCTCAGGAAGGCTCCGAATAGAAATTAGCCTTTGATCAAACTTTTAAACTGTTGCCTGTTGGTCAGCGGCCAAGTGCCTCAAGAATTTCTTCAGTCGTAGTTTTTTTGCCGACGTTTCGCACAAAATCTGAAGCTGCAACGATACCCACAAGCTTGTTCTCTTTAAGAACAGGTAATCGGTGGATTTTGTTTGCTGACATTATTCTTGCAGCTTCCTTAATTGAAGTATCAGGTGCAACAGTTATCACCGTTTTAGTCATAACTTCCGTTAGTTTAGCGTCAAGAGAACTGCGTTTAGCAACAATTCTGCGAACTATGTCCCGCTCAGTAATGATTCCAACTGGAAATCCTTTGATAACCACGATTAAACAACCTAAACTCTTTTCTTCCATCAGTTGTGCTGCATCGTACACTGTCTTGCTGGACTCGATTGTTACGACTTTTTTAGTCATTATGTCTTTAACAGATGGCATAATTTCACAATTACAAAATAAGGTTCAGGCGATAAAAGCATTTTGTGATACTATTTCAAACTGAGGATTGGCGCCGCCGAAGAATGCGGGGCGCGTATTATTCTTTGGGAATAAATGGTGCAATCGGTAGCTTGGTAACGTTATACCGGAAAAAATGGCTAAACTCAACATGCCTTTAAAACTAAGAGCTGGCTAATCTTCCAAATGCTTATAAGGCTAATTGCGCACTGTTTTGGGCTATAGACTTAAGGAGATAATAGAAAAACTTGAATACCAAAAGTAAAACCGCGACTATTTTGTTAGCAGCACTCTTAATGATCTCAATGAGCGCATCAATGATACTTGTGCCGACCGCAACTGCAGCACCCCCTCATAATCCTGGGTGGGACATTGTTACTTTTGCACACGTCGCAGCATTACCCGAAGAAATCGGTGTAGACCAAACCATCACCATCTATGCATGGTTGGACAAAGTCTTTGACGGTGCAGCGCCAATCGGCAGTGCATCACCAAACACATACAGATTCCACAACTTCACCTTAACTATCCAAAAACCAGACAACACAACTGAAACATTATACCAAGACTACATCGCAGACACAACATCAAACCAAGCATTCTCATACACACCAACAATGGAAGGGACCTACAAAGTCGTCTTTACATTCCCTGGTCAACGTGTTAACGCATTTGACTACAACCCAACTTCCGCAGCAGCAAATGACACATATCTACCATCATCTGCAACTAACACATTCACCGTAACAGCAGAACCAGTCCGCAGCGTAATAGACACATATCCATTACCAACAGAATACTGGACTCGTCCAATCTACGGCGAGAACTCTATCTGGTACTTGATATCGTCTAACTGGCTCGGTGCAGGTTCACCAGGCTACGGTGGTTTCGCAAACACATACAACATGGGCGGGAACGGTGAATTATTCCCAGCTGACGCCGTAGGACCAATGACCGGCCACATTATGTGGACTAGTCCACTCCAAAGCGGCGGTGTTGTTGGCGGAGATAACTATGCAATCAAAGGCAACACTTACTTTGAAGGCTCAGCATACATTCAAAGATACATGAACCCAATCATTGTCAACGGCAAAATCTACTACAGTGAACCTCTCTCATACGGAACCGGTAACGGTTACATGGAGAAATGTGTTGACTTACGCACAGGCGAAACAATCTGGGAAAACACAATGCCACAGCCATCATTCGCATACATCTATGACGTAGAAGACTACAACCAGCACGGTGTCGGTAACGCATTCCTAGTTGCGACATCCGGAGGCGCAAGCTTCTTCGGTCCACCAGCACCACAGGTTTGGAGATTCTACGACGCAGACACTGGCGTATTCATCTTCAATGCAACCAACGTACCAGTAGCAAACGCATTCCAGAAAGCTATGGGTCCAAACGGTGAAATACTCGAATACATCATGACCAACCAAGGTACATCTACAAACGCAAACTACACATTAGGTCAATGGAACTCATCAAAAATATGGTCATACACAGGCAACACACCATCCTTCAGCAACAATGCCGATGTAAGCGGTAACAGCAGATATGACTGGATGACCACAATTCCATGGCGTAACAACATGACCTCCGTCACAGTTGTTTCATGCATATACGATGACATAATGCTATGCTACAACGGTTCATTACCATCAACAGGCTCAACGTTCATGGGCACATTAGGATTCAATCCATACACATACTTTGCAGTAAACCTCAACGCATCTAAAGGCCACGTGGGCGACATCCTCTGGATGAAGACCGTTAACCCACCAGCAGGCAACGTAACAGTCCTAGAAGCAGGCGTTGACCCAGTTAACCGTGTATTCGTCGAAAACCTCAGAGAATCAATCAACTTCCGAGGTTTCGCCCTAGACACCGGTGAATACCTTTGGACCAGCGAACCTCAAGCACAAATGGACTACTACGGCAGCCCAGCCTCAGGCAGTATATCTAACACCTTTGCATACGGTCACATGTACAGTAGCGCATACGCAGGTATCGTTTACTGTTATGACACATGTACCGGTGACATCGTTTGGACATACGGCAACGGTGGCGAAGGCAACAGCACACAAGGCTACATGGATGTTCCAGGTCACTACCCAACGTTCATAAACGCAATCGGCAACGGCGTAGTATACACTGTAACCTCTGAACACACGATCGAAACACCTCTCTTCAAGGGAGCACTCGCTCGCGGCATCAATGCAACTGATGGATCCGAAATCTGGACTCTCAACAGTTACACTGGCGAATTCATGGGTAACAGCTTCGCTATGGCAGACGGTTATGCAACTTGGTTCAACGGCTTAGACAACCAAATCTACAGCGTCGGCAGAGGCCCGAGCTCATTGACAGTCAGCGCACCACAAGCAGCAATCGCACAAGGCCAATCATTAGTCATTAGCGGAACCGTAATGGACGTTTCTGCAGGTGCACAGCAAAACGAGCAAGCAGCCCGTTTTGCAAACGGTGTTCCAGTAGCATCAGATGCCAGCATGAAAGATTGGATGGGTTATGTTTACCAACAGAAACCCTTACCAACAAACTTCACTGGTGTTGAAGTGCAAATCGCCGTTACAGATGCCAACGGAAACACCCGGACAGTCGGAACCACCACAACTGACGAAACTGGTCACTACAGCTTCCAATGGACACCAGACATCACTGGCATGTATAAAGTCACAGCAATCTTCGCAGGCTCTAACGGTTACTGGCCATCAGTTTCAACTGCCGGTTTTGCAGTTGACGCAGCAGCAGCAACCCCAACACCAATGCCAACACAACCACCATCATCAGCTGATCTATACTTCGTCCCAGCAATCGCTGGACTCTTCGTCGCTATCATAGTCGTTGGTCTGTTGACAATCGTCCTCCTACGGAAAAAATAAAAGAATAAATGGCAACATTTATTCTCCCCTTTTTAATTTTTTTGTTTAAATTTTTTATTCAAACCTGATTCTAAGATTCAAACTTTATTCTGCATACCTAACCTTAAAATCTGATTAAACCAACCTAAAAGTAATTAATCGAAATAGGGTTACCCACCTACAGTGTGAACAATTCATGAAAGCTCAATTATGCACCAAAATCGACAAAATCGAAAACCACCCCCTAATCTATACAATCATCCCCAAACCCGCCCCCAAACATGACCAAGTGCTAATCAAAGTCAAAGCCTGCGGAGTATGCTACAGTAATATCCACATGATTGAAGGTGACCTCAAAGTCTTCGGAGTCCCCGCCAAACTTCCAATAATCCCGGGGCACGAAGTCACAGGGGAAGTGGCTGATATGGGCCGCGATGTCTCTGACTTCGCAGTAGGCGACCCTGTCGGTGTTCAGGTGCTCTGGAAAACCGATGGAACCTGCGAGTTCTGCCTTTCCGGACGCGAAAACCTCTGCCTCAAACGTCAAACCACCGGCGAAGTGGTCGATGGCGGATTCGCTGAATACATGGTGGCTCCCCACGGTTTCGTCCATCATTTACCTCGTAACTTGGGCTTTGAAGAAAGCGCTTCTCTTTTCTGCCCCGGCATAACAGCCTACCACGCTGTTAAACGTGCAAATCTTCAGGCAGGCGAAAAAGTCGCAGTTATCGGCGTAGGCGGAGTTGGCCACATGTCTTTGCAGTTTGCCAAACTAGTGGGGGCGGAGACAATTGCCGTTGACACCTCCGAAGCCAAACTACAGTTGGCGCAGGATATAGGCGCAGATCACGCTGTAAAAGACGCGGAACTGGAGGCTTTTGTGGCTGAAACTGGATGCCCCGATGTGGTTATGGTTCATGCCCCTTCGCAGCGTGCTGTTGAGCAAGCCCTTCGAATCGTAAAGCGCGGCGGAACCGTGCTCATGGGCGTTAACGGCTGTACCCCCATACAATTCCCCGAAGAACTTAACGTGAAAGGCAGCGTGATTGGTACCCGGCGCGAAATGAACGAGGTTTTACAGTTAGCTGCGCGTGGGAAGGTTAGGGTGGACTATACTAGTTATCCGCTGAAAAACGCTGAGGAAGTGCTGCTTAAGCTCAAGCAGGGCAAAATAGTGGGCAGAGCTATACTGGTGCCATAGAAAGTATACACGTAAAAAATCTTAAATCTCCATTTAACGCCAACCCACCTGTAGAAGAAACAGTTGATTCAGTAACTACGAGATTTGCATCAAAAAGCAATATTTGGCTTAGGTAAGAGCAACGTTAAAGTTATAAAACCGCAAGCTGTTTCTGTGTGTCTGCGCAGCCCAGTGGTGTAGTGGTCAAGCATAGAGGCCTCTGGAGCCTTTGACAAGAGTTCGAATCTCTTCTGGGCTACCACTTCTTCACTTATTACTAGTTAAAAGCGGGTTGGCTATATCCCCGTTTAGGTAACTATAAAAACTACCGATTGCTTACCCTCTTAGGGGCATTTGAGTAGTCTTTTGCCCTTCAATTTTTGAGGGTTTCAAGTTGTCAAGTCCGCATATTTGCAATAGATGTGTTTTAACAAGCTCTTTTCCGCGAATAAACTTTGACCACAAAGGCGTCTGCTCTGTTTGCCGAGACTACGATTCATGGTGGGGGAACTGGAACACCGCAAAACAGCAAAAAAAGCTCGCTTTAGAAAAAATTTGCAGAGATGCAAAAGCCAAGCATAAAGAATTCGACGCTTTGGTTCCCCTCTCAGGCGGCAAGGACAGCACCTACGTGTTATATGTTGCCAGAAAAAAACTCGGTCTAAAATGCTTAGCCTACACTTTAGACATTGGGTACCTATCAGACCACGCTAAAAGAAACATCGAACATACTTGCAAGTTGCTCGGCGTGGAACACGTCTATTACCGTTTAGATCCCGAACTTACAAACAAACTCTTCTCCCTTTTTATCAAGAAAACTGGCTGGTTCTGCTCAGTCTGTATGCGCGCAATCCAGATGTCAACCTTCAAAGTCGCAGACATGTACAAAGTTCCCTTAATAATTAAGGGCAGTTCCATGCGGACGGAGTTGCCGCTTGCCCGCGAAATGTTTCAAGGCGGAGACCCAGCACACATCCGAAGCGTATTAGCCGACGATCCCCTTGCTCTCGACTGCAAACGGCTATGCGAAAGAGGTGCAAGCATACAACGAAGGGTAGGATACATGATGTTCCTTCTGTCAGGACAGAAAAGACTCACCTCCTACGCATATTTTAACCTCGCAGGTTACGTTGACTGGGACTACGACATCATCCAAAAGACAATTAGAGAAGAACTTGATTGGGTTGCCCCTGAAGAGTCCGAGCACATGGATTGCCTCATTCACCCCATCCAAAAATACATCCACAACCGACGCTTCCCCAACGTGGAAATGAAGCGACTCAGCTATGCCCGTTTGGTTATGGCTGGCTTAATGACCCGAGAGGAAGCCATGCGGAAGCTCCAAGAAGAACCAGTTGATGACTGCCCCAAAGAAGTCATGGAGATGTTTCTCAAAAACATAAACATGACACGGGAAGAATTCGACAAATACGTCGACTTGGGTCCGCGTCACCTTGATTATCATCCTGCCCCCGACTTGGCGTTGAAACTTGCTAAAAAACTGTTTCCAGTCCAAGACGCCGGTGCCTATTAGCCCGGTAGTTTCAACTGGTCACCATCTTTTGTTGTCAATTAAACTCTAATATCTCCCTGTTTATCCTTATTTGTTGGCGAATTGGTTGGCTGCTCAAATCTGCTTTTTACCTGACGGACGCAAACTCGCATATACAACAGTGGGTAACGGTCACCCTGTCTTTTATTTTCACGGCACCGCCAGCAGCCGCCTTGAAGTGCAGCTGCTGCGGGAACTCGCCTCCTTTGGTTTACAGTTAATTGGTGTTGACCGCCCCGGTTACGGTTTATCTACATATAAGCCTCGGCTGAGCCTTGAAGACTTCAATTCTGACCTTACATACTTAGCTGACCAACTATGCCTGAACAGTTTTTCGATGCTGGGCTGGTCAGGCGGCGGCGCATTCGCACTAGCATACCTAACAAATAATCCTCAACGCGTATCCCATGCCGTAACAGTTGCAGCTCCCTCGATGCCCTTTGATGTTTCAACCGCCCACAACACACCCCTTGCCAAATACCTTATGAAAAGCCAAAAAATCGCCGAAATAGCTATGACGTACCTCAGCCGCCAACTGCTCAAAGCAAATGGCGACACCCAAGTATTCTTGGAGACGCCACAAGGCAAACAGTTGTTGCATGGCTGTTCAAAGACAGACTTAGCTTTCATCAACGACCCTGTCTGGGTTGGTTTGATGTATAAGTCCATGGCTGAGGCGTTTCACCAAGGTAAACCCGGAGTGAAAGCAGTGGTTGACGAGCATCAGCTTTTCATGAAGCCTTGGATTCCTCCTTTCAACGCCGTTGGCGAGCGGCAACTGTGGATTTGGCATGGTGCAGAAGACAAAACCTGCCGAGTCGACAATGCCTACGATATTGCGAGGTTGGTGCCTTCCGCAGTGTTGGAGATTTTTGATGGCGCTGGGCACTTTGTGATGTTTGAGAATCTGCCTCGGTTAAGTAAGATTTTGCGAGGGGATTTGGGCAGTTAGCTATCTATATTTTTATATTGTTTCGGCGTGATACGCGGCTATATTGAGGTAGTTTAGTGTGGCTGATTTGAAAGGTTGCCCGTTTGGCCAAGACATGCGAAATGACTGTAAATTCTGTGATTACGGCGACAAGAACCATTTTGACGCTGCAACTGGGCAATGCGTAAAACGTTAACTGGTTTAAACAGTAACCACATTTCGTAGAGCTAGTTTCAGATAGTTTTTAGAATTCTCCTGCGCCTTGATGTTCAATCTTTCTTGAGGTTACTTAAGTTAGCGACGGCGAAGGGCACAAGCATTTCCTCAGCGTTCAAACCGCCGTGCTGACCCAGAAAACTGATTTTTCTACCCTCAGGATTTGCAAACCAAATAGTCTCTTTATCAAACGGTAAAATCAACAAGTTACCCGCACGATTCAGAAACTCTTGGCTAGGTTCCCCAACACCAAATAACCCCTTTTTGATTGCCTCAGCAGTTTCAAGGACTTGTGCTTTATCGCCGATTTGCCGAGTTAACTCCTCTTTGGTTTGGGCAAGCTCCCTCGATTTTATATGCAGAAAAATGTCACGTGGGCTGCCTGTGGGCATTATAGGTTTTCGGTTTCTTCCAATTTGCCTGTTTGTTAATGGCTTCTGAAGCAAATTCAGATACGTGGTTTCATCGGGGTTAACTTGTACGGCACCGTGGTCAGCCGTGACCATCAAGAGGGTTTCTTTGGCTGTTCTCGGCTCTGTTTTTTCCACTAACTCTTTTTGGAGTAAATCGCTGATTGCTGAGAGTTCTGCTTTGTACTGGTCACTTTCAGGTCCATACTCGTGGGCGATAGTGTCTAAGTTGTCGATGTGAGCGAAAAAGTAGCCGCTGTCTGTGTTTTCAAGGTTTTTTCTGAGGTTAACAACTAAATCTGAGGTTTTTAATGCGGGTACTATGGTGCTGCCGTCAAAAATCAACTTAGAACACGATATGTTAGCGTTTGAGTTGTTAATGTGAGTGTGAGTTCTGATTCCTTGGTCTTTCAGTATTCGGTGGATGCTTTTTCCACCAAACATAAGCTTCGGGTCGAATCCTTCATCTACGAGTTTGCTTTTACGGTTTGAGTCGATGCGTTCAAACCTTAGCGAGTTGATGATGCCAACTTCTTTTAGGTAAATGAAGTATTCAAACAAGCCGTGTTCTTGAGGCGTTAAACCTGTGTTTAGGGTTGTTAGGGCGTTGGTTGTTTGGGATGGGTAAACGCTTGTGATGGGAGCTATGTCGCCATTCGTAGCGAGGTTAGTCAGGAAATGGTTTTGTTTGTGTTGTTTTACTAGTTGGTTGAAGCCGAAGCCGTCGATTACTAAAAGTACGATTTTGTTGGTGTTTTTGGCGTTAGCGTCTTTTATGTATTGGTTGAGTGGTGTATGTGGTTGGCTGTTTTGGGTGTGGAGTAGCTGCATTACTAGGTTTGGGATGTTTGAGATGCAGTTTTTTTGGTATTGAGGTGTGATGAAGTTGTTCGAGTTTTGTGTTGTGGTATGGAGGTTTGTTAGCATTTGGTTGCCTTTTGGTTTTTGTTTTAGAGGGTTTGTGTTGGTTGTTTAGGCTGTTTGGCATATAAACGTTGGTTAAACTTTAGTTTCTGTTGAGTTGAAGGAATGCTTGTTTATTCGAGCAGTTTCCAGGGTTCATCTGGCCCAAGCGAGCCATCTGTTTTAGCTCTTACAGCGGATGGATTCTGGTACTTCTGAATTGTCACCTTCACGGTTATGTCTGCAATTATCTGTTCCGCTTGCAAAAGCTCCATTGGCAATTCGACGATGACTGAGTCACCGACTTTTTTGGTTTTAACTATGTATTCACGCAATTCAGCTTTTCCTTCTTAGTTTCGTTGTGGCTAATCCGGGCGACTACGACTTTTTACTATTGTTCCAACCAATGAGTGTGTTTAGCTTACAGCTACTTTCATTCTCCATATAAAACCGGAAAGGTGGCTTTTGTTTATCTTCCGTTTGCCTAGCTAACAATCAATCATTTTTATCTGGTTAGCAATAGATTTTTGATACCGTAAGCGTCTTATGGTACCATTAAACCCTAATATTGGCAAGTGACAAAAATGCAAAAGGTATGGGAAGAACTCAAGAACATAGAAGCCCAAGCCGAACAAATCCAAATTGACGCCAAAGAAAAAGCCAAACAACTCATTGTCCAAGCCGAAAAAGACGCTCAAACCCTTCTCGCTAACAGCCAAACATATGGTGCCGAAGAATCCAAAAAACAATACGACGCCGCAGTCAAAGAAGCAAACGGCCTCCGCCAAAAAAAACTAGAAGAAACCGAAAAAGTCGCCCACAACCTCAAGAAAGAAGCAGAAAAACGCATGGACAAAACCGTTTCGACGGTTATAAATGCGGTGCTTGAGGAAAAAATTTAATGCAGACAACCAATTATGCTTCGGTTCTTCCAAAAATCGGAGCCGAACGAAGCAAATTCTTAACCGAAACCAAAATCAAAGGGTTAAGCGAAAGCAAAAACCTCTCCGAGGTTGCTTCTCAACTCCGGGACACACCCTACCAAGAACAGCTTTCCCGCCTTGTTGCACCCTTAACTGGGCGGAAACTGGAACGCGTGTTCAACGAGAACCTCCTTGAGTCTTACTTTAAAATCATAAAGTATTCCCCGCCGCAAGCAGTAAAATACCTTGATTTGTATCTAACGCGCCTTGAAACAGAGAACGTTAAAACTCTGGTTCGAGCCGCAAACGCAAAACTTCTCACCGCGCAGCGCCTATCCAGACTTTACTTGCCCGTGGAAAAATACTTTGACAGATTAACGTTGTTTGAGGAAGCCGCCAAAGCATCCGGCGTAACTCAAGTTGTGCATGCCTTCAAAAACACTGAATACGCCGAAGCACTTAACATGGGCCTTAAAAGCTACGAAGCCACCGGTTCTGCAATCGCCCTTGACATTTATCTTGACACATTCTTCTACGAACGCCTTTACCATACCTACGTTCATCTGCCCCGAAAAGAGAGGCCACACGCCCTCCCATACGCAACTCTCTGGAACGACGGCTTCATACTGTTGACACTGTTGCGGGGAAAAAACCTCAACTACGACTCCAACTGGCTACGCCTAGCAATCCCCCGTGAAACCTTCAAACTAACCAAAAAAGAAGTTGAAAAAATAGTTTCAGCTCATAACTTTGAAGTCGCCTTCAAAATTGTGCAAGAAACTAACTACGCCAAATACTTTGAGAGCGCCAAAACTCCTGAGGAGACTGTGGCGAACGCCGAGAAAGTCTTCCAACGTGCCCTTTTACAGTATGCTAAGCGAAGTCAAATTCGAGAGATCTTCAACATTGCCTCAATCTTGGGTTTCATTACGCAAAAGGAAGCTGAAGTCCACAACTTGAGCGCAGTCGCTTTAGGCGTTGAAACAGGCATGAATTCCGAGGCAATTCAAAATCAGCTTTGGTTCTAAATCATTTTTTAGGATTCTTTCTTTTTCATTGTCAAGTTCGTGTGGCTAAATTTCTGTTTGAAGGGACTGAATTCCGTGCCTGTGCCAGCGTAGAATTTGCTGAACCACTCGTAGAAGTGCAGTCTCAGTGTATGTATGAACACGATCAAACCTTCCAACGCTATTACAGCTATGTTCCCAAAGACGATGATGACGCCCCCCAAAACCAACCCCAACGCCCCTAACGGTGTAACTAAACCGGAGACTTGATAAACCACTAGTAACAGAGCCCAATGTGCCATTAAGAGAGCAAGGATGCGGCTATAGGAGATGGTGTTACTTAGTAGTCGAGTGAAGAAGTCTCCTCCTTCAAACAGTCTGCCCGTTAGAGTGTCTGACTCTACATGTTCAGCGTCAGTGTGGCTTCTGGATTTGGCCACCTTCAAATAAAGTGGTTTTCCAACAACCAAAATGATAAACGGAATCACAGGTGCCAATATGGGTCCGGCGAGCCATTTGCCAAAGTCCAATTGGTAGGTGGCAATTAAGTAGATACCGCCTAAATAGAACGCCATTTGGGGCACAGCGGTTAGAAAAGCGTCGGCATAATTGTGTTTTGCAGCAAAATTAGCTAGTTCGATGACTAATCCGCTTACGATTTGTACAATGCCTACAGCTAAACTGAAGATTAGGAAGTTGAATACGTTACCGCCCTCGAACGGGCTAAACCATAGTGGACCCCACGGCAACTCAACACCGAAAAACTCGCCGAAAAGCAATCCCGCAACACTCGCCGCTGCGCCGCAGGCAGCCATAATGTAACAAACATTTTTCATACCCTTGTTACTTTTGATGAGCAAACCCACTGTGAGGCCGCCTATAAGCAGCAATAAGCCGTGTCCCAAGTCGCCAAACATCAAACCAAACAAGATTGGAAAGCTAATGGCTATGAATGGGGTAGGGTCAACTTCAGAGTACTTAGGTAACCCGTATAGGCGAGTGATTTCTTCAAAAGGCTTCACCCAGCGGCTATGCAAGATTTTAGTTGGGGGCTCAACTGTTTCGTGTTCATCTGACTCGTTTTGGAGGACCAGAACTTTGCCCTCCATTTTTGTATTAACGGCTTTTTGCAGGTCGCCATATCTTTTTTGGGGGACAAAACCCTTAACCGTGGCAAGTCTCCCTGACTGCAGAATCTTCTTTTCAGCGTTTAGAAGCGCCAAAATGTTTTCTGAGGTTTCTTTCAAAGAAACAAGCTTATCCTTGTTTTCTTCACCTAACTTTTTAAGAGATTCCTCTATGGTTTTTTCTTCTTTTTTGTTTTCTTCTATGCGGTGGCTGATTTCTTCATGAGCTTTTTCTATGTTCTGCGGTAGGTCAATTGGCATTTGAAAGATGTCTGCGTGGTATGTGTGCAGTATTCTCTCTATTTCTTCTTGGTGTTTTGCAGAGGTAGCGATGCATACGAAACATTCTTCTTCACATATATGACATTTGTCGAAATAAAGCGGTACCGGTGCTAACGCGGTTTCAAAGGGTTCGCAGTTCTTGGTAGGTATGCTTGCGAAGCTAACAAACATCAATTTAAGATCCTCAACGGTGACGAGGTCAGCTTTTATGCTCTTCATGTTTGCGAGCATTTTTTTTGTGTGATCCATCTGCGCTGCTTTCTGTTTCAAACTTATGTTTGAAGAGTTGAGGTCCTCGATTTGTTTTTTAAGAGTTAAAATGTCTTGGTTGGTGTTTCCCAGTAACGTTTGCCAGTTATCAGCGGTAACCGCCACTTTTTTAGGTTCAACCGCTTTGAATATGCCTAATAAGCTGCCTTTTTCGACTACAAGCTGCTTGACTAACCCGTCGACGTCTAAAATTCGTTCCTCGACAAGCTGAATGTTTTGGTTAATTTCGACGATGCTCTTTTCGTCGTTTGGCGAATCTTCAATATGGAATTCCCCGAATGAATTTAACGTTTCGAGTAAAGATTCTACGTCTTTTTTCACGCAGACAATGGATGTCGAAGTCATCCTTTCGGGTCGTAACATTTTTAACAGTATTGTTGAATTTGCTAACAAGCATTTAAAGTTATATTAGGTGCTGGTATGATTGGTTACGTGATAGGCGACAGCGATATGGTCACCGGTTTTCGGCTGGTCGGGGTTGAAGGCGCTGAAGTAGCTTCTGTTGTTGAAGCCAAACAAGCCCTTAATGGCGCTTTATCGCAAGCTGACATAGCCATCATTGTTATCAGCGACACATACTCTACTGCTCCGGCTATGCGTGAACAAATCGATCGGATCAGGCAGGAACGGGTAACTCCCTTAATCGTTGAGCTCCCTGGAACAAGAGAACCCTCAAAAAGCATTCCACTATCTGAAACGATAAGTAAAATCCTAGGTATCAAAATATAGATAGGTAACCAAAATGAGCACTAAAACCGGTGTTGCAGCAATAGCTGACGAAGTTATAGGTGACGTGCAAAAAGAAGCAGAAGCCACCCTTTTGGCAGCTGAAAACCAAGCGAAGGAAACCCTGCGCATAGCGAAAGAGCAAGCGGATCAAACCTACCGCACAATTTTGTCTGAAGCTAAAGTTAAAGCGGAAACGGAAAAACGCAAAATTGCCTCCGTAACCGAAGTTGACATCCGTAACCATCTTTTGCAGACAAAAGAAAAATTGGTAAACGAAGCTTTCGAGAAAGCGCTCCAGAAACTTAAAGAGTTCGTGAAAACCGAACAATACAAAACTTACCTCGTTAAATCCATTGAAGAAATAGCTAAAAAGATGGATCAAAAAGCTCTCGTGATTGAAGTTAACTCAAAAGACAACGGATGGTTAACGCTTGATATGTTGAAAACTGCAACAAAGAAACTTGGAGTTGAATTCCAATTTTCAGAGCAAACCGAAAAATACATTGGCGGATGCAAAGTTCAAACAGTCGACGGCAAAATCGTTTTTGACGGCACGCTTGATAGCAGGCTTGCTGATCTTAAACCAAAGTTGCGTACAGAAATTGCTAAGCAACTTTTCGGAGAGGAGGCTTAAAAGTGGCGTCTAAAGGAAATGTTATTCGCGTTTCAGGGCCAGTCGTCAAAGCCAAAGGCTTAGCTAACGCAGTTATGCATGAAATGGTTGAAGTTGGCAACAATGGCTTAATCGGCGAAATCATCCGCCTCGAAGGCGAATACGCAACAATAGAGGTTTACCAGAATACTTCAGGCTTAAAACTAGACGAACCAGTCGTAGGCACAGGCAGCCCTCTATCGGTTGAACTGGGCCCGGGGCTTGTAGGTAACACATTCGACGGCATCCAGCGCCCTTTAGAAACCATACGTGAACTTACAGGACCATTCATCAAACAAACCCGCGGCGTAAATGCAATTTCCAGAACCAAAAAATGGACTTTTAACCCAACCGCCAAAGTCGGCACAAAACTCGTAGGCGGTGACATCTTAGGAGAAGTGCAGGAAACCGACCTCGTAGAACACCGCATTATGGTTCCAATCGGCGTCTCAGGCAAACTCGTGAAACTTGCGCCCAAAGGCGACTACACGGTGGTTGACGTAATCGCCACTTTGGAGTCAGAAGGGAAAAAAATCGAAGTGCCGATGCTCCAGCGCTGGCCAGTGAGAATGCCCAGACCCCACACAAGGCGTCTCTTCGCAACTGAACCCCTAATCACTGGACAAAGAGTAATCGATACTTTCTTCCCTATTGCAAAAGGCGGAAGCGCATCGATTCCTGGACCCTTCGGCGCAGGCAAAACCGTGACTCAGCAGCAACTCGCAAAGTGGTCAGATGCAAACATCGTCATTTACGTGGGCTGCGGAGAACGGGGAAACGAAATGGTTGATGTGCTAGACAGTTTCCCCAAGCTGCTCGACCCAACCACTGGTCACCCCTTAATGGAGCGCACAATTCTTGTTGCTAACACAAGCAACATGCCAGTGTCCGCTAGAGAAGCCAGTATCTACACCGGCATCACTCTCGCAGAATACTACCGCGACATGGGTTACGCCGTGGCGTTGATGGCTGACTCCACCAGCCGATGGGCAGAAGCGCTCCGAGAAGTCTCAGGCAGACTTGAAGAAATGCCCGCTGAAGAAGGGTTCCCAAGCTATTTGCCCTCTCGCCTTGCAGGATTCTATGAGCGAACAGGCGTCGTCGAAACCTTAGGTAGCGGCAACCGTGTAGGTTCAATCTGTGCTATCGGCGCAGTTTCTCCTCCAGGCGGCGACTTCTCAGAACCAGTCACACAACACACTAAACGTTTTACCCGCGTCTTCTGGGCGCTTGATGCCGAACTTGCAGACGCACGCCACTACCCCTCCATTAACTGGATGGCAAGCTACAGCGGCTACATCGCTGACCTATCCGGCTGGTGGCACAAAAACGTGGATGAAAAATGGGACAGCTACCGTGAAGAAGCCATGCGCATTCTTCAGGCGGAGGACGAACTGAAAAACATCGTGAAACTCGTCGGTCCAGAAGCACTCCCCGATAAACAACGTTTAATCCTTGAAACCGCACGCATTCTCCGCATTGCCTTCCTACAGCAAAACGCCCTTGACACAATTGACACTTACTGTTCACCTCAAAAACAGTTCAAGATGCTAAAAATCATAGTGGATTTCCACCACTTAGCTGATGGCGTCATCAGCAAAGGCGCACCAATCTTCAAAGTCACCGAGTTACCCGTCACTGAAGACATTATGCGTATGAAAAGTGGCATCCCCAACGACCAACTTGAAAAGATAGACAACGTAGAACGAAAAATGCAGGATGACATTGCAAATTTAGAAGCAACCTTGAGGTAGATTGTAATGGCAGGATCAGGTTTAGAATACAAAGGGCTCTCATCAATCTCTGGACCAATCATAGTAGTGGAAAACGTCAAAAACGTAGGCTACGACGAGCTGGTCTCAATTAAAACACAGACAGGCGAAACCCGCCTCGGCAAAGTCATCCAAGTTACACAGAAAGCAGTTACTGTGCAGATTTTTGAAGGCACCACAGGTTTATCGCTTACCCAAACACGCACCCGTTTCCTTAACCACTCCTTGGAAGTACCCGTCTCAACAGAGATGCTGGGGCGCGTCATGAACAGCTTCGGCGAACCCATCGACGGTCACCCACGCTTCTTCACAGAAGAAAAACGGGACGTAAACGGTTACCCACTTAACCCTACTGCACGCGAGTACCCTAAAGAATTCATCCAAACAGGCATATCCGCCATAGACGGCTTAGCCAGCCTTGTCCGCGGACAGAAACTACCCGTTTTCAGCGGTCCCGGCTTAAGCCACAACGAGCTCGCAGCCCAAATCGTTCGGCAAGCCCAAATCCGCAACGCCAACGAACCCTTCAACATTGTCTTCATCGCTATGGGTCTTGAACACGACGACGCGGCTTTCTTCAAGAAAAGCTTCGAGGAAACAGGCGCCATCAAAAACGTTGCCATGTTTTTGAACCTTGCAGATGACCCTCCGGTTGAACGTATAATTACGCCCCGTGCAGGTTTAACTTTAGCTGAGTACCTTGCATTTGAGCAGGACAGTCACGTGTTGGTTATCATGACGGACATGACTAACTACTGCGAGGCGCTCCGTGAAGTCAGCGCTTCCATGGAGGAAGTGCCTAGCCGCAAAGGCTACCCCGGTTACATGTACAGTGACTTAGCAAGCATTTACGAACGTGCAGGCAGAGTTGTCGGCAAAAAAGGTAGCATAACACAGATGCCAATCTTAACAATGCCAAACGATGACATAACCCACCCAATCCCTGACTTAACAGGCTACATCACCGAAGGACAAATCGTTTTAAGCCGCAGCCTCGAGAAGCAGGGCATTTACCCGCCTATCTATATCACTACCAGTTTATCCAGACTGATGAAAGACGGCATCGGCAAAGGTAGCACCAGAGAAGATCATGCCAACGTATATAGTCAACTCTACAGTGCTTATGCCCAATACAACACAGTCAAATCGCTAGTCACAATCATCGGCGAAGAAGGCTTAGGAACACGTGACAAAGAATACCTGCGTTTCGGTGAACGATTCGAAAAAACTCTCATTAACCAAGGCAAAAACGAGAACCGAACCATCGAGCAAACCCTCGACATCGCATGGGATGCGCTGTCCGATTTGCCAGAGGAAGAATTAACCTCTATCAAACCCGAGTATATTCAGAAGTATTTGCCCAAGACAGATACTGAGGTCTAAAAGAAAGTTATGTCTTCGGAGAACATTAGTCCCACAAGAATCAACTTGATTCAGACTAAAAAAACGCTCAACTTGGCTGAATCGGGACGGGAAGTGCTGGAGCGCAAACGTGACATTTTGCTGCGAGAGTTGCGTAGTAGCGTTTTTGATTCAGAGCGTACCCGCGATGAACTTATTGAGGAGCTTTCAAAGGCTTACCAAAGTTTGAAAGCGGCGAACATGGCTAAGGGCTCCGAAGCCATCGCAAACACCGCGTTGACAAGCAACCGGCAATCTGAGTATCTGATTGATTACCGAAGCATCATGGGCGTCGCAGTACCCGTTGTGACTTTTAAGGTTAATAATGATTTAAAACCCGACTATGGTTTCGCCAACACTAGCGCCGAGTTAGACCGAGCATTCAAACACTTCGCCAAAGTATTGGAGATTCTTGGTCACCTCGCAAAAGCTGAAGGCACCACTTTCCAAATTGCCAATGACGTGCGTCGAACACAACGCAGAGTCAACGCCCTCAACCACGTGCTTATCCCCCGCTACCGCAATACTGCAAAATGGATTGAACTGGTTTTAGAAGAGAAAGACCGCGAAGAATTCGTTAGAACAAAAAAAATCAAATCCATGATTAAAGGTCGTCAAGGAGAATGAGATAAATGAAAAAGTTTAGTTTTGAAAATATACAGAAAATTCTTGTCCCCACCGACGGCTCCGCATACAGCATGCGCGCTGCTGAATACGCCATTAGCCTCGCTAAGGGGCAAAACTCAGAAATCATGTTTGTTTTTGTGGTAGATGAGATTGTTCTTGACCAGTTTGCCAAAATGATTGACCGGGAAGGTGTGGAAGCAGAATTGAAGACTGACGGTCAAAGATACCTGTCCTATGCTTTGGGTTTAGCTGAAAAAGAATCTGTTAAAGCAACTTCAAAGGTTGTTAAAGGGCGACCTTTTGAGCAGATTGTTAATTTATCTAAGAGCTTTCCAATTGACTTAATAGTTATGGGCACTTACGGGCACCGCGGAGCTGAACGCATATTAATCGGCAGCGTGACTGAACGGGTAATCGAGTATTCTTCCTGTCCTGTGCTCGTTGTAAAGTAACTATACACTATGAGGCAGCTTTATGTCTTCAACGAAATTGGAATCTGACTACCAAACCCTCATAAAGAAAACCGAGACCCAAGCAGCAGTGGAAGTAGAGAAAATCCGCTCTGACCTTGAAGCCCTTAAAATCAAAGCAAAAAACTATCCAACAACCGCCTAATTATTTACTCATTCAATGTAAGATATAGTAAAAAAGAAAAAAACTTAATATCAGAGCACTAATGTGCTATGAATAGTAAATAGGAGTTTGACGTAACTTGAAACGTAAACTATTGCTGTTCGTGTTACTTCCGCTCGTGCTTTTACCTCTCATGGGCATGGCAGCTGCACTTACTGTTGACACAGTGCAAGATCAAACAACAACCGGAACTGGTTCTCTTGACCGAGTCGGTATCGCATTCGCCGCCGCATTAGCCATTAGTCTTCCAGGTTTAGGTGCTGGTCTAGCCATTTCGTCTGCTGGTAGCGCAGCAATCAGCGCTTTAGCGGAGAAGCCTGAAACCTTCTTCAGAAGCTTTCTGATTGTAGCGTTGGCCGAAGCGTTAGCAATTTACGGCTTAATTATGGGCATCTTGCTGTGGCTAAAACTTTAAGCATCTGCAAGAGAGATATTTCCCCACAGTTAACCGCACTAAAACTTTTTTATTTATTTTTCAATAACCAAAACAAAAAGAGCCGTTTTTACGGACGTTCAACATTGTTGTTCGCTGCTTTGGATGTTTCAGTTTCTTTGAATACCCTTTTAGAAAGGGAAGCTGTAACCCCCACGGCTTTAGAAACTGTCTCCACACCCCAAAGTAACGCCGTAAGCGGGTTCTGTGCAACGTATTGTGCAGCGCCACCTACCTTAATTTGCTCAGTGGATTCTGCTGCATCTGCGTTGCGACGGTTCACAAAGCTGTTTAGGCCACTTGATCGGACAGCTTCTTCAAGCGAACCCAAAAACGCTCTGATGGCTGTTTCTTCATCGGGGAAAACCATACCTGAGAGAACAGCGCTGATTAAGCTGCGGTAGTCTGTGTCAGTTCTGGTTTTTTGGCCCATGTAATTTATCCACTGTAACCACGTGTCGTTTAGGTTTCGGTTACGCATCAAACCCAAAATTAAAGCTGAAACTTTGAAGCCGCCGCCGAACTCGTAGTTCAAGCGCCTCGGGTAACCGCTCAAAAGCAGACGCGAAAAGTTGCTGTTTTGCATGCACCACTTCGCAGTGTCCGCCGCATATTTCGCACTTTGTAGCCCCATCTGGATACCTTCGCCGTTGAACGGATTAACTAGTCCCGCTGCTAAACCCACAAGCATAACTCGGTCCCCGATGAGAGGCATCTGCGGGTCATAGAGGTTTAATTCTTTGACTTCGATTTTGCCTTTCAACTTGGCGTTTTGAAGGCGCAGCTTCATGCCTTCGTCCGTCTCAATTAACTTCTTGAGCAGTGCTTCGGGGTTTTCAGGTTCAGGGTTGCCGCCTAAAGCTACGCCGATGCCCACGTTTGCTTCATCGTTGCTTGCTGGGAATAGCCAGCTGTAGCCAGGTAAACAGTCACTGTTGAAGTATGCGTTGGCTTCATCTGCTGCGCCTGCGACGTTTTCAAAGTATCCTCGGGCGACGAGGGCGCGTTCAACTTTGGACCACTCCGCGCCTTTCAGGATGCGGGCGACCGTAGAGTTTGCTCCGTCTGCTCCAACCAACAGTCGCGCCCGGTACGTGCGCATTTCGCCTTTCTGCTTCGCCACAACTGTTACCCAGTCTTTTTCCAGCCTACTGTTGACAAATCTTGTTTGGTCTTCTACTTTTGCGCCTGCAGTTTCGGCAGCTTTCAGAATTAAATTGTCTAAGAGTTTATCAGGAAAAACAAGGGCGTACTTTGGTAAATCCCTGATTTCAGGGAAGGCACCTTGGTTGAGTGCTTCGCCGTTTAAGTAAATAGTTGCGCCTTCAACCCTGTTGGCCTGCTTGTACCCTGGATTTGTTGTGACGCCTATTTTTTGGAGTTCCTTTAGCGCGCCGGGGCTGACAAAGTATCCACATTGGTTGCTTAGTGGTAGAAGCTGTTTTTCGATGACCTTAACGTTTAGTCCAGCGATTGCCATGTGGTAAGCTGTTGCTGCGCCTGCGGCTCCAGCTCCTACAATTAGTACGTCGCAGTCCAATATTTTCTCCACATTCACAGTTTCCTGCGGGGTGTTGATTTGTCCTGACACGGTTTAGCCCTCTCCTTTCGGTAGGTAACTGCGTTCTTTCTGTATTAAGAATTTGCCCACAGTAGTTTTAGGGAATTTCTTGGTTAGCGATTATGTGTTGTGGCGGCTTAGAAGTTTGTAGAAGGCGACTTTCGCAAAGTCTGTCACGATGAACAGTGCGAACGCGTATCCCCAAACCAACAATGCTAACCCCCAACCCATAGCCGGCAGTAATATGCCGTAAACTGTGATGATTGTAGCTGTCAGTTGCGTCAATATTACAGCTACCAGAAGAGGCTTTGCGGGTTTAACCGACCAAAAATGCCCTTTTGTTCTGGCGACAAACACCGTTAAGTGACCTGCGACCGAGAGTTTAAGGTAAATAAACGATTGCAGTACAAGTGGATCTAGCTTTAGCACTTCTGTTCCTATGTAAAGAATTCCAAATGAAGAAAACACTCCGATGATTCCCAGGAAAGTGGCAATCGACAACAAAACCCGCATGTCCCATTTTTCGGGTATGTTGGAGTATTTCACGTTGTCATACGCTATGGTCATTATAGGTAAGTCGTTGAGGATTGCCAAAAGCACAATCATAAGTGCAGTGACGGGGTAAAATTCGAAAGCAATAATAGAGAAAGTAATGAATAGCAGCACCCTGATGGTTTCTGCTATACGGTAAATGCCATAGTTGGTCATGCGCTGAAAAATTTTTCTGCTTTCCTTTATCGCATCTATAATCACGGACAATCCGGGCTTTGTTAAGACGATGTCTGCTGCGGATTTGGCTGCGTCGGTTGCGCCTGCCACTGCGATTCCGACGTCTGCTTCTTTTAGTGCGGGCGCGTCGTTGACTCCGTCACCTGTCATACCTACAATGTGCCCTTTATTTTGCAGGAATTCTACTATGTGATATTTGTGTTCGGGGAAAACCTCTGCGAAGCCTTCTGCATTCTCAACCGTTTTTGTCGCGTCAGCTTCATGTTTTCCTAAAAAAGTTTCTGGTAACACGATGTTGGTGCCTAACCCAACTTGGCTGGCGATTTCTTTGGCAATGGCAATATGGTCGCCTGTAACCATCTTCACTTCAACACCCATTGATTGAGCAGTCTTAATCGTTTGCGCCGAATCTTCCCTTGGTGGGTCATAGAGTCCTATGAGTCCTACGAAACGCCATTTGCCGTTTTTGTCTGTGGCTGCCACTCCGAGTGCTCGGTTACCGCTTTTAGCGAAGCCTTCAACTTCAGATTGCACCTGCTGAGTCAAGGTTTTGTTGTTTTCTGCAAGCGCTAAAACCACTTGCGGTGCTCCTTTGGTAACTTTGAATTCTTCGCCTTCGTCTTTGATTGTCGCTTCTGTTCTTTTTGAGACGGGATCAAAGGGTTTGAAGTTGCTTACTTGGTATTTGGCGGCGTTTTCTGCTATGGATGGGGTGTTTTTGGCTTTTTTGACTATGGCTTTGTCGATAGGATCTTGGTCTTCTTCTCTGGAAGAGAGCATGCCAAAAAGCAGAGTGTGGTCCTCGTTGAATCCATTGAAGGTTTTGACTGTTCCGACTGTTAGTTGGTTTTCGGTTATAGTTCCAGTTTTGTCGGAGCAAAGTATGTCCATACCTGCCATTTCTTCGATGGCGACTAGCTTACTGACTATAGCTTCTTTTTTAGCAAGTGCAATGGCGCCTATAGCCATGGTGACTGATAGTACTGCTGGAAGCGCCGCTGGAATCGCTGCCACAGTTAAAACCAAAGCAAACTGAATTAACTCAAGTATGTTTTGACCCCTAAAGATTGACACAAAAAAAATCAAAATAACAAGCATGACCGCCAAAACTATGAGATAGTCGCCTATCTTCACGATTGCTTTTTGGAAGTGACTTCTTGTTTGGGCTTCCTCCACCAGTTTTGTTGTTTTTCCAAAAAAGGTTCTTGTTCCTGTATTAATAACTAAAGCGTCCATTTCACCTTGCCTGATAATGGAGCTTGCATAGCCTACGTCCGATTTGTGCTTTTCCACTGGAAGGGACTCGCCTGTTAAGGCTGATTCATCGGTTAATATGTAGTCGCCTTCAATTAGTTTCACGTCGGCGGGTACTATTTCTCCTAGTCGCAGCCGCACCACGTCTCCGGGCACCAGGTTTTTTGCCGGTTCCTCTTTCCAGGCTCCGTCGCGGAGAACTCTTGCGGTCAAGGCTAATTTTTGCTTAAGCATTTCTATGGCGTTGTCAGCTTTATGCTCCTGCCAGAACCCGACAACTGCATTTACCATAAGCAACATCAAAATTATTGCAAAATCAGACCAGTGTTGAATTACCGCAGACATGATTATTGCGGTTTCAATCATGAATGGTATGGGTCCCCAGAAATAGCTCAGAAATTTCTTGAAAGGGTTAACTTTTTTCTCCTCGATCTCATTTAAACCATATTCTGTTAGGCGCTTTTGTGCTTCAGAACTTGAAAGTCCCTTTTCAGTAGTGGACAAATTATCCATTAACGTTTTTATGTTAGCTTTCTTTGCTTCTTCGGTTGTTAAAGAATTTTTGCTCAATAGGATGCCCTTGTTTTGTGGATGTTACTCGTAATTGATTCCCCAGATATGGAGGCTTGAAACGTCGCCTTCTTTTAGATGATGTATAAGCTCAAGTGTTCCTTTGGGGTTTAGATGGGTTAACACAGTGAAGCTTTCGACTAAGAAAAGGTGTAGGTTTAAAGTTTCAAAACCTGTTGATTCAAAGTTTTTAAGTTCTTTGAAATAAATTTTTGGGATTGCAACCCCGTAGTCAAACCATGGTCCTCGTTTTTCCATTCTTTTGACTATTTTGCCGAGGGCGTAAGTGATTGCTTCTGTACTTGGTCTTTTGGTCTCCCAGATGCCCTCAATTACGAAGGTTTCCTTACCTTTTTTAGCAATAATCTCTGCGCTTAAAGTATTGTTCTCCGAAACCGAAACCGAGTACCCTTTGTTCTGTAGGTGCTCTTTGATGCTTGAAGTGATATCAAATTCTTTCAAAGTCACTTTTATTTCACCTTAAAATTGTGTTCCCGAGTTTAGAACCAGCCTGTACTAACAATTTAGGGAAAATTAATAACAACCAATAGGCTGAACTATTTTTTATTGTTTTGTTTTTTGTTTTCGCAGGGAACATGGTTAGCGTTAATCTGTGTATCTGTTGTGTCTGCGCTTTTAGTCGTCGATAGATTCTATCATTTCTTTACCACAACACCACGGTGCTTTTTCCACATTACGTTTAGCCTCTCCAGTGCAAGAGATTTCAAATTCAGCTCGCACTTTTTTGCCGCAAACAGTACAAATAAACGTTGGCATACTAAAGGAAATGATGGATAATAATTAAATCTTGCCAAAAAAATACAGAAAATAGTTTGCGGGTTAGCGTATGACTGTAAACAGGTTTTTATTCCATCTAGTCAAAAATTATTTGAAAAGGAAGAGGGGAAGGTTAACTTAAAAGCAAGCGCAACAATTAGGAAGAGAGAGGGGAAACACTTTGCCTGCTTCTAAGTTAACCTCTTATGCGTCTTCATATATTACTTATATGTGGAACCATAAATAACGATGTGACTGTGTATCTACAACAACAAAACTTGACCTAATTAATATAGAAAAAGAGACGTTGGGCGGATTAAGCCATGCGCCATTGTTGGGTAAGCACAAAAATTGGACCCAAATGCCTCCCCAACATTGGCAGCCAAACCCGCCTAACCTGTCGGGCACCATTTACTTCTTTTCCACACAGGAACCTTTATTTCCGAAATAAAATAAAAAATAATGTTGTTTCATGAATACAGTAACAAAACCATGAGCCAACCGTAACTTGTTTAATATTCAAAAGTATTGGCTAAACATTAAAGAAACTAACTTTTTGGCGCTAAAAACATTGCATATTACAATCTTTTTTGTATATCCCGTTAGTCATAAAACGGTGGATTCTCCCACATATGGGCCTTTAGCTTCATAAAAGAAGTCAGAGAAACTTGCCAAAAGCCTTTATCGCAGACCCTCAACTAATCGAAAAATCTACATATAAAAATGCTGTCTTTTACATAACTCTACTACGTTCCTTTCTAAAAGTTTATATAAAAATCAAGATTCAAGCAATATAGCCTAGAATACCTCTTAGCTCTTGAAGAAGAACAAGAAGGGCTAGTAATTTATTAACTAAACCTGACTTCAACTTGGAATAAGCTGTTTAACCGGGTATTTGCTGCTTGGGGGGCTGCTTGTCTTTTTTTGCTTTTTGTTGAGGTTGGGTATACAGTCACATATGCTTATGTTTGGTTGTGTGTCTGACTGGTTTTGCTTGGAGGTGAATGTTTTGTCCAAACGTTCAGGCCGCGCCATTATGGAGCCCACGATGACCTTAGACGGGAAATTCCTTTGCGAAGTCGACAACAAAACCTTCAGTAAACGAGAAGACTACGACCGGCACTGTTCGAAGGCTTATATGAGTGGTAACAGAAACTGGTGACACGAAACGGCTCCGTAAAATGTTCCCCGTTTTTTACAATCCCATTTTTTGAAGCAAAAACAAAATGACGATTTATTCTGCAATGCCTTTACTCACTCTGTCCGACAGAAGGCTTAAATGTAAATATCAAGAGCTCCCTCTTGTCCTTATCCAGTTTACCTGAAACTCTGAAGGGAGCTGGACGCATAAAATACATAAAGTTTAACTAAAAATGTTGTTTCCTTTCAAAAATTTTTTATCGGTTCAGCCACTAATCAGTTTTTCCTTTCCGTACTTTACCAAGTTTGTATGAACTGGGTTCCGCATTTTTTGCAGGTGTAGGCTTCTATGCAGAAAACGGAGTTTTGTATTTTTTTATCAGGTAAGCTGAGTGTCTTTTTGCATTTGGGGCAATTGGTCAGAAATAAAGCACCTTTACTTTATGCTACTAACATTGAATTAAAAACGTTTGTTGTTACAATCAAGTAAGCAACAAACATGTGTCTTATTAACCTATTTAGCTATGTTTTGTTGCTTTAAATAAGCGGAGTGTAATACGAAGTCGTTTGCTGCAGCGTTTAGTTGTTTTTTGGCGAGTCAACAAGCAAACCCAAAAAGCTAATTTCACAAAATAACTGGTGAAGGGTATTAGCTAATGAATCCTGTCTATGCAATTGCTGAATGTGTCCTGTTTTGAAACTCATGAATAGATGGGTGGGTTGCGTATGGAGGAAAAGTTTCTCCCCCGCATTTTCAACAGTGTTTGCGGCGAGCGCACATTTTTTTTCTTCACTTTCTTGAAATAAATGGAATTGATGGGAAATACGGCTCAAAACAGGGGATTTTTGGTCAAAAGCGTTTTTGCAGAAAATAGTGTGAAATGTTAAAAACTAATCATTCCCTTCATGGATGGGTCTTATTGGACTCATTTGAATTGTCTAACCGTGCAAGGCTAGGTTTAATGGGGTGGAAAAGAAATCTTTATATCATCTAATGTTACTTCTAAGAGAACTCAGCTACTATTGCTAAGCCCCGCAATTATCACATGGCGGCGGCTCAACCCGTACCGAAACGGCGTCTGCCTTGCAGGGATGATGGTGTTGGCCTCCAATTGCGGGGACATGAATGTGGACCTGACTAATTGCTCAGTTAGGTCTGAATTGGGCTTTGACGTATAGAGTGGAATGTTTCTCCCTCCAAATCCAGTTAAGTAACTGAATGCGAGGAAAAAAAATGTGCTTTAAAATATTCGTACCACACAAAAAACAAATGATCCGACAAGACAGCATGGAGTGCATAACTCCGGTTGATCCTGCCGGACCCCACTGCTATCGGGATAGGACTAAGACATGCTAGTCGCGTGCTCCAGCCAAAACGGAGCACGGCATACAGCTCAGTAACACGTGGCTAATCTGCCCTTAGGACGAGAACAACCCCGGGAAACTGGGGCTAATTCTCGATAGGTGAAGAACACTGGAATGTGTCCTCACCTAAAAGACCCTACGTTATGCTCGTAGAAGTCGCCTAAGGATGAGGCCGCGACCGATCAGGTTGTTGGCGAGGTAATGGCTCACCAAGCCTTTTACCGGTGCGGGCCGTGGGAGCGGGAGCCCGGAGATGGGTACTGAGACAAGGACCCAGGCCCTACGGGGCGCAGCAGTCGCGAAACCTTTGCAATACACGAAAGTGTGACAGGGCTATCCCGAGTGCCATCCGCTGAGGAAGGCTTTTACCCAGTATAGATCGCTGGGGGAATAAGGAGAGGGCAAGTCTGGTGTCAGCCGCCGCGGTAATACCAGCTCTTCGAGTGGTGTGGATGTTTATTGGGCCTAAAGCATCCGTAGCTGGCTAGGTTAGTCCCCTGTTAAATCCACCGAATTAATCGTTGGATCGCGGGGGATACTGCTTGGCTAGGGGACGAGAGAGGCAGACGGTATTTTCGGGGTAGGGGTGAAATCCTATAATCCCGGGAAGACCACCAGTGGCGAAGGCTGTCTGCTAGAAACGCGCCCGACGGTGAGGGATGAAAGCTGGGGGAGCGAACCGGATTAGATACCCGGGTAGTCCCAGCTGTAAACGATGCAGACTAGGTGTTTGGACGGCCACGTGCCGTTCTAGTGCCGCAGGGAAGCTGTTAAGTCTGCCGCCTGGGGAGTACGATCGCAAGATTGAAACTTAAAGGAATTGGCGGGGGAGCACCACAAGGGGTGAAGCTTGCGGTTTAATTGGAGTCAACGCCGGAAATCTCACCGGGAGCGACAGCAGTATGAAAGCCAGATTAAAGGTCTTGCTAGACGAGCTGAGAGGAGGTGCATGGCCGTCGCCAGTTCGTGCCGTGAGGTGTCCTGTTAAGTCAGGCAACGATCGAGACCCGCGTCCTCTGTTGCAACCAGCTTTGTGCTGGGCACACTGAGGAGACCGCCACTGATAAAGTGGAGGAAGGAGCGGGCCACGGCAGGTCAGTATGCCCCGAATCTCCCGGGCCACACGCGAGCTGCAATGGCAGGTACAATGGGTTCCGACCTCGAAAGGGGGAGGCAATCTCGAAAGCCTGCCGTAGTTGGGATTGAGGGTTGTAACCCACCCTCATGAACATGGAATCCCTAGTAATCGCGTGTCACTAGCGCGCGGTGAATACGTCCCTGCTCCTTGCACACACCGCCCGTCGTTCCATCCGAGTGACTCTTGGGTGAGGTGCCGTCTAATTGGCGGTATCGAATCTGAGTTTCACAAGGAGGGAAAAGTCGTAACAAGGTGGCCGTAGGGGAACCTGCGGCCGGATCACCTCCTAAGTAAATAAGCATTCGTGCTTTAACTGGAGGAGCAAGGAGAATACATAGAAACTCAGGTATACGTCAAAGCCCAAAATTCAGCAATATTAGCTACCTACTTGGGTCTCAAAACTTTTTTCCTTTGACTTTTAGCAACGCTCGGCTCGAAAACTGTAGTGTGCTCAAGAGGAATCTCTATTTTCAACAACACCCGTAGATTGTGTTGGCGGTTGCTTTTTTGGATTCGAGCTTGCATTGAAGTTGCTCGGTGGTTGTGGCAGATTTTCGCAACAGAACAAGAGAAGTTAGCTGCATTTTTCTTCAGTCTTTTTTAAAACCTATACGTAGGCTAAAACCTGATTGGTTCTATGCCTGTTGAGTTAGTTTGTTTTTTTTGGATATGTTTTTTATTTGTATTACGAGTGCTGTAGTGGCGACTAAGATTACCAAAGTCAACAACGCCACTGCGGGTGATGGGAATTCCGGAATTGGCTCCTCAGTGACTACGACGTTTCCGTACATGCCGAGGTCTATATGCCCTGGTCGCGTGCACACATAGTAAAAGTTGCCTGTCTCGTTAGCTGTGAAGGTGACGCTTCCGAAACTGCCTGATGGAATGTAATTAGTTATGTCGATGCCTGCACCCCAAAGGGGCGTGTTGCTAACCGCTTTTGTAGCCACGATCTCCCATGAATGCATCATGCTGGGGTCCAAGTTGTAGACTGTCATCGTGTATGTTACGCCTTTTTGAAGGTACAGCGTTGGACCTGGGGATGTGATGTTGGTTGCTGTGTCGCCGAAGCCATAAATCGTTGACCCCACGGTGCCACTTGTTAATGGGCCTTCATAGAGGACAAGGTTGGTGCCTGAGCTCTTAGCTGTAGGAACAGGCGTGGCTGTGGCCTCAGATGTAGGCGTTGGCGTAGTTGCTGGGTAACTGTAACTAGGATACTGCGCCTGCACCGTCTGTGCAACTGCCAAAACAGAAAGCAAACCAAAAACAAAAAACAAGCAAAACACTACCGCTCTGCATCTAAACATCAAAAATCACTCAATAACAGATTAGAGACAGCTTCATAAAAGGTTACTTAGAATTGAGCAACAACTCGCCTGACCATTGGAACCGCTCGTCCTCTCAAGGGTGAGTCCCTTTCCTTATTTAAAGTGGCAAAAACGTTGAAATTCCATTTTCATTATTGCGTGTTCAGTTTTTAGTTGGAGATCTGGAGTGTATTACTATCATGGCTCGCGAGAACCTGAAGTATTCTTCTTTAATTTGAATTAGCAACTCATATAGTCTGTGAAGTACCAAAACCATGAGTTGACTGTGTTCGGGTGGCTGTGACTTCTATGTCAAAGCTGTAGTCAAAAGTGTAGTTGGGTGTCCCAATCAAAGGGATGTTGGGTTGGCTTAGCGAGACCGTTATGCCGAGCCACATGTATTGTCCTGGGCGAAGAGGGTTTTGCCCTACATTGCTGTTTCCCATCCATTGGCTGCTGTATGGATGGAAAGTCTGGTTATTCATGAAGAAATAGTATAATCCGATTTTGATGTTTGACGGGGCATGAACATTTTGGGTCGTTAAGGTGACGTTTATGGGAACGCTGTACTCGTTTCTTAGTACAACTACGTTGTTGGTTTTATCTGCGGAGCTGCCGAATCCTGAACAATATAACACTTCACAGTATCGTAGGCTGCCGATTTTTTATCACTAGCACAGCCAAGCCAAGTATGAGCACCGTTAACATCCAGAAGTCCGTTAGGTACCAAAATGAGGCGTAGCCTGACACATAGAGCGCTGTGAGTGAGAAGATGAGAAAGAATCCGCCGAGCAGAACCAACGCTCCACCTACCAACTTTACATCGAAAACCCTTTTCCGTTGTAGCGCGTACGCGGCGAATGTGGAAACTGCGCCTGCAATCAAGAGAGTAACAACCGAATTGGCTGCGCCCACAATGTTCCATACGCCAGTCTCAAGGGGGCCCTTCGGCAACAGTGTATCCCACCACAAAAACAGGTACTTAAACCACAGGGCGAAAACGAAAAGCGGGGCTGCAATTGTTGCCCATTTGAGGATTTGCGTCTTGTTTTGGGGCGTTTTCATTTTTCTGCTCAGAATTAGAAGCGGTATTGAGATTAGTAGAGCCTGTATAAGGTAGGAGAGTCCAACGTAGATGATAACCATAGGCCAGCCTAAAGCGACGCCGACGAAGTGATGAATGCTCGCGGGTACTAACAACAGGTAGAAAACCGCGACGAGAATGATGGCAGCCCGCAGCTTGGCAAGGTAGGCGGGGTTGTTTTTTAGGTATAAAACCACCGCGTAGAGGCAAAAAATTGCGGCGGCTAACTGGACAAACCCGTTTGCTACAGAGAAAAACTCCTGCGTCAGTAGCAACGCCGCATGTGCACTGGGTTGGTTGCCTAAAAAGTTTGCTTGGCCGCTGTTGATTAAACCGATTATCTGTGTTAGGGTATTTGCCCAGATGACGCTATTGGCTGCCCAGTAGATTCCGTATGCAAGGAAAGCTGATGCTACAATTAAGAGGGCCACCTTGATGGGTAGCGGCGTTTGCGGTTTGTTTTCGTTGGCTTCTGACATTCGAGGTCTAAATGTTGTGGTAGAGGTTTTATGTTTTGGGGAAAATGCGTTATTCGTTGAGGGTTTTTATGTATTCCCAGATTTTGTCGCCTACATAGTGCAGGTTCTTCACGACTGGACCCTTTTTGGTGGTGCGCGCTACAGCTGAATCCATCAATGCTTCGCCCACCGCCAAAGCCTTACCGTGCTTCATATCTGCAACCAACACTAAATCACTTGCAGAGAATTCGCCTTCAACCCTCACAATACCCGGCGCCATAACAGTTGCACCCTTGCAAACGTATGGTATTGCACCCATATCCACAACAATTTTGGCTGCCTTAGCTGTGAATTCGCTGAAGAGTAACGTGGGTAAGATTTTTTCAGCCGATTTGAAAAGGAACGGTTTGCCTTCTATGAGGTAAACTTCGCCAACCTCGGACTCCGCGACTTCAACGTTGGTTTTTGCTCCGAAAAGCTCTTCCATGTTGAGTTTGAGTTTTTGAGAGGTGTCTTCTATAATTTGTTTGGCTTCTTTTGCTTTAAGCGGATATCGACGTTGCTTTATGGGCATAAACATCTGCTTAGGGTTCTTTTGGCGGCTATTTAGGTTTTTGTTGTTCGGCTTGGGCTTTGGTTTTTCGGTGCAGGTACTTTTCCGCCAGCTTGCTCACGTCAACTTTGAGTAGCACTACAGTGATCATTATTGTCAGGACTATGGAGATGACAATCATGGCTTCAGGGCTCAGCCAACCCGAAAACAGGTTACTTGCCTCCTGCCCAATGAATGCTCCCGCAACGGTTATGGACAGTTTCCCTAAAAAGTACGCTGTGAAGAACTTTGCAGGACTATACTTCATTAGCCCCAACGGAATAACGATGGGTTCGTCAGGAACTGGTGTTGCAGCAGCTATGAACAATAGCGCAAAAGCCCATTTCTTTACTTTCGCGGCATCAGTGTCTAAGCGTTGTCGTCGTTTCTCGCTGAGGTGACCGCTGACAAAGAAAGTTATCATGTAATGGACACCTTTCGCCAATGCAGCTGCTATGGCGATTATTAATCCGATGGCGACAAGTGTTAATGGGTCTGAATTTACGAAGGCGATGGCTGCTGTCGATGCAATGAGCAGGTTTGAGGGTCCTGCAAACGGTATGAGGTTAAACCCTAAGGCAGTGAAGAAGAGCAGTATGTATGGGTCGTTAAAATTAAGATAAAGATACGCTGATAGAAACAGCAGAATCAGAAGTATTACTGCAAGAATAGCATAGTTTCTATCGATTTTATATTTCACCGCTTTTGCCTCAAGGAATAACATTATTCAAGTTTACTTTACTTCAAAATTAGCCTCTTGCAGACTTATAAGTTCAAGCATTCATTCCGCGCTAAATTACCCCATTGTGCGATGCATAGCCCTTATCCGCCCAATCTACACGGCAAGGTTAGATAGGTTTAAATGGGGAGACTTCAAGTATAGAAGACATAAAGATACTTGAGGATTCCAATATGAGCGAAATGACAACTGAAATCCTTGAACAAAACCTCAGCAAAATCGTGCTGGTCCGCTTGAAAGGCGGTAAAAGCCTCAGAGGTAGGCTCAAGGGATTCGACCAACACTTAAATTTGGTCTTGGAAGAGACAGAAGACACCACAGTCGTTGAAAACCAAAAGAAGTTAGGGCTAATAATCGTCCGCGGAGATAACGTAGTCCTTATTTCACCCCCGCCCAGGTGAGTTGAATGGGTAAGGGTACTCCTTCGATGGGTAAGCGCCAGGGTAAAACAGTCCACATTATGTGCCGTAGATGCGGTAGACGTGCTTACCACGTTCGTAATCACCGTTGTGGAGCCTGTGGCTTCGGCGAACAGAAGACCATGAGGCGCTACACATGGCGAACCAAGACTCTTCAGAGGCAAAGAGTCGTTTAATCGCCAATAAATTTCCTTTTTAAAAATTAAGCTTTTAGTAATTTTCTTTCTTATTCTTTTTTACTGTTGGGTCTGCCGAAATTTGTTAGCTAAATAAACCCACAGCACAAATCCAATCGTGTTTGCGCCAATCATCGAAAAGTAGATTTTATCCAAGATTCCAACCGCTTGGCCAAAGGGTACAAGCACCAAAATCAACGCCATAGCCATAGACTCCAATAGCAAACCCACAACCGCAGCCTTCACTAGGTACCATTTGCCGCTTATACGGGTTGACAGAACGCCTGCGACTAAGCCGATGACGATGGTGGAGATGGTGCAGGGCAAAGCTGTTGCGCCGCCAGCGGTGAAACGATGGACTCCGCCGATTACGCCCGCGATGGTTCCGCCCACTGGTCCTCCTGTTACGCCCCCAATCATGGCTGCTAGTTCACGCACGTTAATGATTGTGCCGTCTGCGAGTTTCATGCCCCATAATGTGCCAAAAACTGCCAAGATGCCCATGACGACGCCGAAGATGACCTGAGCAGCTAAAGTCATGCTTTTGGTTGATGTTGCTCTGGGGTTAAAAAACTTGAACGTTAAGACGATGAGTGCAATTACAATCATGAATGCTGCGGTTCCCAAAAGGCCAAGCACACTTAACAAGTTATCAACAAGGGTAACCATGACGCATCGCACCTTTTTTCTTGTCAATAAAATAAAAGTTTATGGGTTGATTGTACCCCAAACAACTAATCGCCATTCAGTCCCGTAAATCCCGACTGTTGTCCAGTACGCTTCCTTGTTAACCATCTGCTTGGCGTTGTTGTTGAGATTTGTATCGTAGTACTGGTAGCTGCCGTAGCCTGCCTGTTGGGCAGAGACTTTTTGGGTGAACTCTTGCACTTCAGGGTAAGCCGTGTAAATGGGGTTGGTTAGTAAGTTTTTGCCTTGCTGCGAGGGATCAGGATCATAAATTAGGGTGCCGTTTTTCTGCATTGCCCACATTGAAAATTGTGTTTCACCCGAATCCGTCGCGATTGACTGCGCAATGAGGGCGCTGGGCTGCACCACGATGCTTAATGACCCGACGAGTTTTTGGTTGCTGTCAAAGATGGGTGCGACCAATACTACTCCGGGGAAGCCTTCAACGAGGGGAATCATGTTGCTCATGGCTGGACGCATAGTCTGGTGCATGCACACGTTTTGCTCCTGCGCTTGGATGTTTTGCCCTTCTATGTCACTGTAGCTGCTGGGTTCTACCGCAACCAAAACGTCTTGTGCGTCGGCGGTTGCAGCGTTAACAATCAAAGAGTTGTTGGCTATGAGTTCGCTTAGGATTGCTCTTGCTTGGGAACCGCTAGTTCCAACAGTGGAGAGTTGTTGGCATGATGCTGAAAGGGCAGCGTCGAGTTTCGCGAGTTCAGTGTCCACGTTGTTTTGGGTATGCATAAGTTGGCTAACCATGTCCTGCCTGATAGATGCTTCAGCATTTTGCTGATTGAACGTTTGAGTTGCTGTATACTGGTAAACGTTGAAGCCAAGTGAGGCAACTAAAAATACGATTAAACCAAAAATCACAATCTTAGTTCTAGCCATGTTGTATCGATAATGTCTCTGCCCATTTATGTTTTAAGCGTTATGTAGCTTGGCTAAACAAAACGGGTCCAGTATTCTCAGATATCTGCTTGTAATGTTCGATTTCAACGCAACGCCCATAACCTGACTCAGCGCCAACATTGGTCATGTTTGTGTGTGGAGAAAATCGCTTTTGCCCAGTCCATCATACGCTGAAAAATGTGTAAACACAAAAAGAAGCCGCCTCCAACTGGCTGCCTTGTGGAAAATTTTACGCCGTTACACCCAAACACAAAGAGAAAACTAAAAAACAGCAAACCAGCTTCCGCCTTAAGTGAGAGATAAAGAGGGTGTTTGAGCTTTTTTTGCTTTAAGTTCTATTGCGCAAAAATTTAGGGGCTGCCCCGAAGGTACTCGGTGGTGGGTGTTGCTGATTTGACGGTTATCGTTGAGTTCTGCGCTATTATATACTCGCTTAAGCCAACGTGGTTGCTGCTGCCCCAATCGTAAGTGTAGCCCAACCGTGTCCATGGATAATTCATGGGGTAATACGAGTAGATTATGTTGCTATTGAACCAGTCTTTGTAATCGGCAGTGGCGTTGTCTGGAAAAGTCAGTGAGGCGATAGCGTCGCCGATTTCGTTGTCAGGTGTGGGGCGGAAAAGGTTCTGCGGTTTCGCCCAGAGCTCCACAAAATAGGTGTTGGATGGGTTGGCTGGCAAACCCAACAGTTGTGCTGCCCGAAGCGTAAAATCCGTATCCGAAGCTGCGTTGTTTCTGAAGAAAACCTGAATTTCAGGCGCAACAGTCACCCAAGTGTCACCCCAACTGGTTGTAACATTTTGCCCAACAGGGTAACTGTTAGGATACTTGGTCCATGTAACCATAAGTACGGTCGCGTTTTCGCCTTCTCCTTGCCAAACTAAATCACTGTTGTTCAAAAGTATCGGCGTTAAGGTGGTAGAGACTTCGCTTGGTTTAGCTATCATGGTGTCCTCGATTGCACTTGTATACTGCTGTTCGAGCGTGGGCGGAGGCGAAAAAGCGGGAACAATAATTAAAGTATAGAGTTGGATGACGCCAAACGTAGCGATTACACCGATGAGAAACAGAATTGCCAACACAGTGCGATCTTTGGGTGATTTCTTCAAAGGAACCTATCTCTTGTCCTAGATTAAGACCGCTTTCCTAATAAAAAATACGTAAAAAACAACCAATTAAAAACAAAGAAAAGAAAGGTTAGGGCTTGATAAAATTCGTTTATTCGGAAGCGGTGTTATAGTAGCCTTTGTCAACTTTAACAAAAATCAATGGGCCACGGCTCATTGCCATTTCACGGGCTTTACGCAGTGCGTTATTGAGCATTATCATTGTGCGCTCTGTTTCTTCCATGCATTGCATGCATTTTTCGCCTAGCTCCATTTTCAGCAGGTTTTCGGCGAGAATTTCTGTACCGCAGATTTCACCGTTCTTTATGAGTGTGGCAACAACTACTTCTTGAAGTTCCTGTTTGTGTTCGATTTTGCGCCAAAGCGGCTCGGAGTCAGTGATTGATTTCGCAATTTTGTTCCATTTGTTGGCGTTCTGGTTACCGATGAGCAGCTTTACGCGTTGCTGCCATTTTTTGAACCACATGTTGCACCAAACCGTCAAAAACGCCTCTAACTCATCGATGTTTTCTTTGAATAAAGTGTCGAGTTTCTCTGCCAGTTCGCATTGGTTTGCCTCTTTACCTATTAGGTTCCAATGAAATTTCAGGTAGTTGGTGAAGTCTTGGCATGCGACCTGTAAGACTTTGCGGTCCGACGCCGAAACGTCTAATGCTGGATCCGCCTCTTTGAGTTTCTCCCCTATCATTATCTCTACGAAATTCATGATGATCTCCGCTGAAGCCTTCTCCATATTCTCTAAAGCTGGAGGTTTTAATTAAACCTTATTTTACTAGACCAATATAACTGGCTTAGGCAAAAACGCGCAATATTACTCAATTCGATATACATACAAAAAAATTGTCTATTCAATGTAATCCGGCAGGGCGTTTACATCGGTCAGAATTAAATCTGGATTTTCCCGTTCTAATTCTTCTCTGGTATAGAGACCGGAAAGCAACGCAACAGTTTTGGCCCCCGCCGCTTTACCCGCACGTAAATCATTAATGGAGTCGCCTGCCATAACACAATCCTTCATATCAACATCCAAAGCCTCTACACATCGAATCAAGCCTTCAGGAGACGGCTTAGGCTTATCAGTGTCCAGCGCAGTGACTATATGCGAAAAATACTTTGCTATGCCGTGCAAGGTAAGCTCTTTTTGCAGCATCTCGTTTGGCACATGACGCATGGTGATTAATGCAAGTTTGGCCTTTTTTGACAAAACCTCCAACGTGCAGGCAACATTGGGTAACAATTTTGTTTCCTTCTCTGTTATAGCATGGTATGCATCCAAGTAAACTGGAAGGAACTCGTCAGTGGTGCCCTGTGTTATGTCTTCTAAGCTGCGACCCTGTTCAACACGTTTCGGTAACTCGAGCAGAACCTCTGTTGGCGGCACTTCTTTTCCGACGGCTCGAAAAGCGGTTTTGGCGGATTCTATGTAAGCAACTGTGGGGTCTACTAATGTGCCATCTAAATCTAAGAATATGCCTTTTACTTTGAACTTTTGTTGATGCATTTTTGTCTGCTTGTTGAGCATCATTTTTATTTCTTAAATGTTCCTCTGCCTTGACGTTAATTCATGTGTTTTTCTCAGTCGAACAAGAAACAATAAAATGGGTTACAAGAAAGGAAAAAAAGAAAAAAGGGAAGATATTTTTTCTGAGGTTTTTATGGACGTTTTCGCACCATCAAAATTATGATGCCGCTTAAGACTATGACAATTGCAATAATTGCTACGCCGATACCCATCATGTAGTTCTGTATTGGTTCCAAGTTTACTTGTGATTGTGGTGTTGGTGTTGCCGCTGGGGGTGATGCATTGAAGAATGCTTCGTCTTGTGATCCATAGTATGATTCTGAACCTGCGAAGCTTGCGATAACTGCGTAGTTGCCTTCAATGTCCGGTGTCCAAGTGTAGGCAAATTTGCCGCTTGCGTCGCTTGTGGTGTCGCCGATGTGTCGGTAGTTGCCGTTGCCGTCAATCACGTCAAGTGAAATTGGTACACCTGTTGTGTTTGTCGGTTTCGCCTGCTGCATGTAAACGTATTCCATGAATGGACTCATGCTGGCATCTGATACACATGGTAAGCCGTTAGGGAAGTTTGCTGCAACTGCTTCCTGATTTGATCCCGCTGACAAATCGTAGATTGAACCGCTGATTGTTATGGGTGTCTCGGTTGTTACGCCGACAGAGGGTGCATCAACATTGAGTTTTGTGGCTCCTTTGCTCCATGCATAAATTTGATTGTCATATGCGTTGAGGGTAACCATGACTCCGTCTGCAATGGCTGGTGCGCTTGTGACGTCGAATGCTTCGATTTGCCACACCCTTTCACCAGTGGTGATGTTGAGGCAGAGTTGGTGAGCGTTGTGATATAGTGGTGGGCTGTACATGTGGCCTTCTGGGATGTAGAGTTTGCCGTCAGCTACTGTTCCCACTGTGAAAGTCCATAGCGAGTTGTGGCCGTAAGGAGACTCGTATCCAGCTGGAGGAGTATGGTATTCCCATTGGATTGTTCCGTCAGCCATTGTTATAGCGTAGACGTCGCCTCCATAAGTCCACACATAGAGGGTGCCGTTTGCCGCTTGGTAGTTTTCGCCTAATGACGCATAGGGACTGACGTTTGGTAATTCGACTGGTCCCCACGCTTTGTTGCCTGTGGTTAAGCTATAGCCTGTGGCTGTTAATGCGCTGGAGTCTAGTTCAACCCAGATGCCGCTGTCTGATGTGGTTGATCCGAAGAGAACTCTTGAGTTTTCGATTTCTGTGCGGTTAACTGGTCCCCAGAGTCTGCTGCCATCTACTGAGCTGTAGCCTGCTTCAACTATCCACCCTGCTTGGAAGTAGGCGCCGCCTGTGGTGCTTGAGTATGTTAGGAGTAAATTGTCTCCGCTAATTGCTGAGATGCCTAAGGTTATGGGGTTGCTGTTATATGTGGTGTTGATTGGGGCTGTCCATTGTATTCCCCATTTGAAGTCTATTATTGCACCTAATGTGGGTCTCCACATCCAGTTGTCTGCTGGAGATGTGCCTCCACCGTAGTAGAATCCACCTTGGCCGACGTTAATGCATCTTGTTGAGTTCCACATGTTTAGGTATCTGCCTGTGCTGTTTGAGTTGACGTAATATCCGATTAGGTTTCCATTGTCATCTGTTGTGAGGGTCATGGATGTAGCGTTGACGATGCTTAAGATGTAGTTTCCTGTAAGAGCATCAAACATGTTATATTGTGTTTGTAAAGCCATGAATCCGCCTCCGGATGATGGAACAGACCACAAGTAAGCTAGGCCACCGTACTGGTTAGGTGTGACCATGTCTAGTATTTGACCGCATCTCAGCAAGTCAGTGGTGTTCTTTGTCCAGATGGTTTCGCCCGTTTTGACGTTTACTGCTGTCCAGCCTGATGGATACGTTGAACTGCCTGGATAATTCGTGTAATACAGAATTCCGTTGAGAATGATTGGTGCGAATTTAGGTTCGTACTGGCTTGTTGAGTAGTAGTTGCCTTGTTCACTGCCCCCGTATTCTCCGCCCATAGTGCCTCCGAAGGCTTCCACTTTGGTCCAGACTATGTGGCCAGTGTTTGGCGCTTCTGTATAGGGGTTATAGTTTCCGTTAGCGTTTCTCATGCCCGTAGTTGCGAAGGTTGAGGCTGAAAGTCCCAGCCAGTTGCCTGCTATGCTGTACCAGTTAGTATTTTCTGCGTAGATGGGACGTGTCCAGTATTCTGTTGGAAGTGCAGATTGGCCTGCGTATCCTACCTGTTCTTCTTGTACCTCAAGAGTGTATACGTTGCTTTCGCTTGGCTCATAGTAGTCACCGATTGATGCGCTTGGGGGTGCACCAGGTGCTGGGTTATCGCCTTGTAGAATTTGTCCACCGAAGATGAATTGGAACGTGTAGTTGCCTGTTGTGTCTGGTGTATATCTGGTTACTGCGCCGCCACTTGCATCTGATGTGAAAGATCCAAGTGTTTCCAAGGTTCCATCTGGGTGGGTGATTTTTACGGTCATGTTTGTCCATCTGTCACCATATTGTGCGCTTGCTGTTGGTGGTGGGCTGCCTAGCCAGAAGTTAACGTTTGCTGTTTGGCCGACTCCAATTGGGTTTGGCGAGACAACGATGAATGAGTAGGTTTTGAAGCTCCATGCTGGTGTATGTGCACTTACTGTTGAAATTGCTGCAATCGTGGATGTTGCTAAAAGTAAGATGATTGCAATTGCCCATTTTTTATTAAAATTCGTTTGCATTTTTTATTCTCCTATTTTTTATAATTTCTGGTTTAACTGTGGGTGTATTTAATATTTGCTAGACAAAGGGGGGTGGACGTGTTTTGTTCTACACATTTTTTTAAAAGGTAATATGTCGGTAAAGTGAATAAGGTTGCATTTTTCCTTTCCATTCCTGTTTTATTGTCTTCTTTAGTTCTTTTCTGTCTTGGAGCCGAACTCCCCGATTTGCCTATGTATGTCTATATATTTTATGTGGGTCAGGTCTATAGGCACCAATTGTCCAATAGTTAAATGAAAAAGAGAGTGGAGATGAAAAATATGCTATCAAGAGATTGTGATGGCTGCTCTAGCCTTAAAGTATGCGGAAAACGCTTCTACAGAGCTCAAAAAGGGGACAAAGTTTATTGTCCAGACGGCACAGCACATCTGATTGACAGTTCAAGCGTTTACCAAAGCCCCGGCGTAATTTGCTTTTTAGAGGCATTCCAGTAAACAACAACTAACATCCATAAACCGCTTCAAAAGAGGCGGGACAACTATTTTTTTGTCTATTCAACATTTTTTAGCGTATTTTTTCACTTAAAATTCGGTTTTCACTCTATTCTATTTTCTCATATATTGAACTATTGAGTTATCTGTATTCTATGCTGGGTGATTATAAACCATAGGTAACCGTATCTGCCTCCATAGGGAGAAGATAAAAAAATGAATACTGCATATAAAGTGCTTGGAGTACTGACAATAGTCATCGTAATCGCTTCAGTACTCGGATATGTGTTCTTATCAAACCCAACTTACTTCGCAGGTGGCACCAACAATCCAACTCCAACACCAACCATGTCAGCTACAAGCACTCCAGTACCAACCTCTAATCCAACTACTTCACCAACCACCATCCCAACAACCAAGCCGACTG
The DNA here is from genome assembly GCA_963760925.1 of uncultured archaeon. Lineage (GTDB taxonomy): Archaea > Thermoproteota > Bathyarchaeia > Bathyarchaeales > Bathycorpusculaceae > Bathycorpusculum. The sequence goes on from CAVXES010000002.1 coordinate 213,817, forward strand.
CTACAACGAAGCCAACAGTTGCACCCACAGCAACCGCGACACCAGTTCCAACTCCAACACCCGCCCCAGTAACACTTAACGGCGCAGGTGCAACCTTCCCATACCCGCTACTCAACGCCATAATCACCGATTATGGCACATCACACCCATGGGCTTCAATCAACTACCAGTCCATCGGTAGCGGTGGAGGAATATCTGCGATGGTAGCCAAAACGGTTGACTTCGGAGCTTCAGATGCACCCTTGACCATCACTGACCAAAGCAACGTGCCCAATGCTCTCCATATCCCAGAAACCATCGGGGCAGTAACAGTAGCCTACAACCTGCCAGGCGTCCCCTCCGGTCTACACTTAACAGGAGACGTAATTGCAAAAATCTACTTAGGCACCATAACCAATTGGAACGACGCAGCCATCCAAAGCCTAAACCCAACCACAACCATGCCTGACCACAATATAGTCACAGTTCACCGCTCAGAGGGCTCAGGAACAACCTTCGTATTCACAGGTTACCTCAGCACGGTCAGCAGTCCATGGAACACCCAAGTTGGACAGGGCAAATCAGTTTCTTGGCCAGTCACAGGATTAGCAAACGCAGGCAACTCTGGAGTAGCAGGAACCATCGAAGGAACAGCTTACACAATCGGCTACGTCGAATTAGCATACACCATCGAGAACAACATGAAAGTTGCAGCAGTTCAGAACTCAGCGGGCAACTATGTAATGCCAACACTTGCATCAACAACCGCAGCAGCCCAGTCAGTCGCATCCGCAGGCTTACCCTCAGGCAGCGCAAGCTGGACAAGCGTAAACATCCTCAACGCATCAGGCGACAACTCGTACCCCATCGTGAGCTTCAGTTACCTCATAGTCTACAAAGAACTCAATGTCGTCTCAACTATGACACAAGCAGAAGCAACTGCTCTCGGACAATGGCTCTGGTACATTGTACATGACGGACAAAGCTTAGCCTCAGCACAATCATACGCGCCACTGCCCTCAAATGTTGTCTCTATCGACGAAACAACTATCCGCTCAATAACCTTCAACGGGGTAGCAATCTACCCATAATTCCTCCAATTTTCTTTTTTCTAAAAAGCATTTTCTAAAATTTGTTCAGTTTCTAAACATGCAAAAGCCTGGATAAGCAGGACTTCTTCTGCTTAGGTATTTTTAAAAAGCAATGAAAAGGGGGTTTAACTTAGAACTGATTCAACGTTTAAGTTCAACACAACTTCCGAGATATCACTGGCGTACTCCGCAGTTCTTCGGACACTCTCAATAATCAAACGGATGTTAACGCTTTCCTCCACCTTTGACGAAGGCAATCGGAGCACGGCTTCTTTCTCAAGTTTATGCGTTTGACTAAGCTTCTCGATTACACTTTCGGCGAGGTTAAAATCGTGCTTGAAGAGAGCCTCAACCGATTGCTCAAACATTTTATTAGCTAACTCGCTGAGTTCACTGATTTTCTGCATCAAATCCTCATTAACCGGGTAGTTAAGCAGCAATGTATTCTCAGCGATTTTGGTGGCGTGGTCCGCGGTTCTCTCCACAGATTTAGCGATTAAACGGTAACCCAAGCACTCTTTTTGTGTGCCTAACCCGATTTCTTTAACTATACGTTGGTTAGAAACTGCCAACTTTAAAAGACGAACAATATAGAGACCAAAACGGTTGACTTCGCGGTCCGTTTCGATTACTGCTTTGGCGCTGCCAGTGTCAAGATTTCTAAGTGAACTCATGGCTTCTTTATGCATAGAAGATGCGATAATTGCCATGCGGCTGAGTGCGTTCTGCACGGTTAACTCAGGGTAGTTGAGCAAAACTTGGAGGGTTAGCTCGGTCGGGGTGTCAATTACGATTTCGGTGCCGACAAGGTAGTTGCGGGCGAAATGTTTGAGGTGATTGCGTAGCTTCGAGGAGAGCACTTTTTGTCCTTGCGCTCGCATGTGGAGGATGTTGTAGCCGTTGAGGTAGGCGGAGATGGCTGTGCGCATGCTTGCCTCGGGGTTGTCGTTTTGTCCTACTCGGATGTAGGCTTCGTCTTGTTTCTCTTTTTTAGGTAAGCTGGTGGGCGCAATGGAGAGTGAACCGTCTTCTTCTTCTCGGACCATCATGCTGCTGCCACGTTTGAGTTCATTTTTGGTTGCCCAGTCTTTGGGTAGAGAAAGTATGAATGTGGATCCTCCGGTGACCTGTAGTTTACGTTGTTCTTCGTTTTGTTTCTCTGGTACTTTCGTCACTGTTGACTCCAAGTTAACTCCTCTATGTTCTATCATTATATTAGTTATATCTATATAGTCTATGAATTTTATGGAGATTTCCTATATAACCAATAAACCTCGTTTAGGTTCACAAAAACGAGGAAGGAAAATATGAACACTAAATATGTTATCGCAGCAATAGTTGCAATAGTGATAATAATCGGATCAGTAGCAGCGTACGGTTATCTTTCTCAACCCGCCTCAGAAAGCCCCACTGTAACAATTAACGGCTCAGGCGCAACATTCCCATACCCGCTCCTCGATACTATGATTAGCCAATATAACAGCACAAAGAACGTTCAAATTAACTACCAAGCAATCGGAAGCGGAGGAGGCATCTCAGACCTTAAAAACAGAAACAACGATTTTGCAGGTTCAGACGCACCATTATCAGCAACTGAACAAGCAGATGCCCCCAACACCCTTCATGTTCCTGAAACAATTGGTGCAGTAACAGTGGCCTACAATGTCCAAGGAGTCCCAACGGGACTTAAACTCACCGGACAAATAGTTGCAGATATTTTCGAAGGCAAAATCACCAAATGGAACGACGCAACCATCCAAAGTATCAACCCTATCATCACCCTCCCCGACCAAGCCATAGTCACCGTTCACCGCTCAGACGGTTCAGGAACAACGTTTATCTTCACAAGCTATCTCAGCAAAGTCAGCACAACATGGGACACTAATGTCGGCGCAGGTAAATCCGTTTCTTGGCCAGCTGGCGGCGTCGGTTCTAGCGGAAACACGGGTGTGGCAGCCTCAGTCAGCAGCACCACTGGTGCAATCGGTTACGTTGAATTGGCCTATGCATTAGAAAACGACATGGCAGTCGCAGCAATTCAGAATCCAGCAGGTAACTATGTTATGCCAACACTAGAATCAACCACCGCAGCAGCTCAAGCAGGCGCAGCAAGTTTACCCGCAGGCGACGCAAGCTGGACAAACGTCAACCTCTTAAACACCGACAATGCAGACGCTTACCCAATCGTGAGCTTCACCTACCTCATAGTCTACAAAGAACTCAACGTTATCTCAGGAATGACACAGGAAAGAGCCGCCGGAATCGTCGAATTCATATGGTACGTTGTCCACGACGGACAGCAACTGGCTCCTGCACTCGAATATGCACCTCTGCCCAGCAACGTTGTGGCACTAGACGAAGCAACTATTCAGTCAATAACTTTTAACGGCCAAACTCTACCCACATCTTAGGTGGATCAAAGCTGAGCAATCAAAAATCCTCCAACTTTTTTAGCAAAAACGCCAGATTAACTGGCGATTTTCTTTTCAAAAACATAGCCACAGTCATAGCTGCCTCAGCAATAGTAATTCTACTCATAACAGGATATGTACTCACATCTGGTGCGGTTTCTGTCGTAAAAGAATTCGGCGGTAACTTCTTCTTCGGAACCGCCTGGAACCCCGTCGAAGGCAGAGAAATCTATGGTGCGTTGCCCTATCTTATGGGCACCCTCGTAACATCAGGCATCGCATTACTCATTGGTGTACCCCTAAGTTTAGGTATCGCAGTTTTCTTAGTTGAGATGGCGCCTAAAACTCTCCGTGTGCCAATCGGTTACCTCGTGGAGCTTTTGGCCGCTGTCCCAAGTGTCATTTATGGTCTCTGGGGTCTGTTCGTCTTCCGTTTCTGGATAGTTGACTACATAGAAACCCCACTATCAAATTATTTGGGCTGGATTCCTATTTTCAGCGGAACCCCTTTCGGGTTAGACCTCTTCACTGCAGGGGCAATCCTTGCAATCATGATTATCCCCACTGTAGCATCAATCTCTAAAGAAGTCATTAGTGCCGTCCCCAATAGCATCAGAGAAGGCGCCTACAGCATCGGAGCAACCAAATGGGAAGTCATCCGCCACTGGGTCATAAACTACGGACGCTCAGGCATCTTCGGCGCAATCATCTTGGGGTTAGGACGCGCAGTTGGCGAAACAATGGCGGTCGCCATGCTCATCGGTAACGCCACAGGGCCCGCAGCCATGCCAACTTCACTGTTTAAACCTGGTCAAACCATGGCCTCACTCATTGCCAACGGCTTCCTAGAAGCAACTACCAAGCTTGAAGTTTCAGCTTACATTGGCGTTGGCTTAGTACTGTTAATCATGAGTTTGCTCATCAACGTGGGTGCCCACATCATGGTGACCAGAGTTCTAAAGGTTAAGGGAGGCACAATTGAATGATCAACAGCTACGTCTTTAGAAAATTCAAAAACCGCCTCTTCTTCGTTTTATGTGTCCTCTGCGTCATCTTAGCCATAGTTCCTCTTCTTAGCATCCTGTGGGAAGTAATCGTCCGAGGTGCTCCACAGCTAAGCTGGACTTTCATATTCGGCACCAACTCTGAAGGCGGAATCGGACCTGCAATCCAAGGAACCCTTCTCCTCATCGGCTTAACCAGTATCATAGGCGTACCAATAGGCATCCTCTCAGGTGTCTACCTGTCCGAATTTGGAAACAACCACTACGCAGCCACAATGCGCAGCATAAACGACGTCTTAACAGAGTTTCCCTCCATCGTCGTAGGTATAACCGCTTACGGAGTCATAGTCATAGCATTGATCGGTAGCTACTCGGCGATTGCAGGTGCCATAGCGTTATCCTTCATACTCATACCAATCGTGGCAAGAACCACCGAGGAATCACTCAAACTCGTCCCAGCCAGCGTCCGCGAAGCCTCCTTGGCGCTGGGTGCACACAAATGGAGAACAACTCTGAGTGTTGTGTTGCCCACAGCCAAAAACGGCTTAATCACCGGCACATTACTCGCCGTGGCAAGAATCGCCGGAGAAACCGCCCCCCTCATTATGACCATCCTTGGCAACCGCTACTTTTTCCAAGGCTTAACCCAGCCGATGGCCGCGTTGCCGCTAGAAATTTGGCGAGATTCATTGCAGCCCTCCCACGCTATGCAGGCGCAGGGTTGGGGCGCAGCCCTAATTTTAATTCTAATCGTCTTAACAATAAACATAGGAGTTAGATTAGCAACTAGAGGAAGATTCAAGAAATGATCAAAATACAAGACATGGAATATAAAATGCAGAGCATCGGCTTAAACGCTTGGTTCGGCCCCAAACAGGTCCTAAAAGACATTAACATGAATATCAAAACAAACGCTGTAACCGCCATAATTGGACCTTCAGGCTGCGGAAAATCCACTTTCATCCGAACACTCAACCGCATGCACGAGTTAGTGCCCAACGCCAAAATGACTGGACAAATACTGCTCGACGGCGAAAACATTTACGCCAAAGACGTTGACCCCGTCATGGTCCGCCGCAGAGTCGGCATGGTCTTCCAGAAACCTAACCCTTTCCCAACCATGTCCATTTATGATAACGTTGCTGCAGGTTTACGTTTAACAGGTGCTAGAAAAGGCAAAAACCTTGATGACGTTGTCAAACGTAGCCTTCAGCGGGCTACACTTTGGGATGAAGTAAAAGAGGACCTCAAAAAACCCGGCACCAGCATATCTGGTGGTCAACAACAGCGTCTCTGCATTGCTCGCGCAATCGCTTTGCAGCCTGAAGTCATCTTAATGGATGAGCCCTGCTCAGCTTTGGACCCTATTGCAACGGCCAAAATCGAGAAGCTGGTTGTAGAGTTGAAAGAGGATTACACAGTTGTCATTGTTACTCATAACATGCAACAGGCGTCCCGTGTCTCAGATTACACGGCGTTTATGTATCTGGGTAGTTTGATAGAGTTTGGACACACCAAAGACATTTTTGAATCTCCCAAGAACCCCTTAACAGAGAAATACATAACAGGAGAATTCGGCTAAAAGGAGAAAAGAAAACAGATGGATAGAATAATTGACCGTGGATTAGAAGAACAGTCAGTACTGCTTACCCGCATGGGCGAGTTAACCTCGGATGTCTTAGCGCTTTCAGTGCATGGATACCTGCAAGGCAAAAGCGTTTTAGCGCAAGTTCATGAAATGTCCGATGTCTTGGTTTCCATGGCGGACAAAGTTGAAGACAAAACCTTTGAATTAATCGCCCGTTTCCAACCCGTTGCCTCTGACTTGCGCGCCATTAAATCCTACATGAAAATCTCCAATGACTTTGCACGCTTCGCCAGATACGCACTTGACATATCCTCGATAAATGAACAGTTGCACGGCTTAGAAACTTGTGAACCATGGACTAAAAACTACCTTGAAGGTATGAGCGAAAAAGTCCTTTTCATGGTTAAAACCAGTGTTGATTCCCTACGCAGACACAACGTTGATCTCGCAAAAACCATTACTTCCACCGAACGGGAGGTTGACAAAATGTACCTTGACTTCCTCAATCGCATCATCAGCCAAGACAGCGCCGACAACAAATGTGTCGCATCTAGCATGCTAGTGACAAGGTACTTCGAGCGAATCGCCGACCACGCCGTCTACATCTGTGAATCCATAGTTTACATTGCGACAGGCGAAAAAGTCACTTTAGGCTAACCCGTTGTGGCGCAGCGGCACTCAACATAAAGTTATGCCTTTACCCATTTTTGTTTCAAAAACTAACCTGTCCTTCAAACGCCTCAGCATTTCTTACCACTGCTAAACCGAAACACTGCCCCTTGGATTTAGTTGTGTCAGACATATTCATTTTTGTATTCCTAAAAAATTAAAAGGTTAATCTATATGGCGGTAACTCGCATAATCACCCTAATAATCATTAATAGATTTTTTAGCTTTCAATTAAAACTCGAGGTGTTCACAAGAAATTAGGTAATGAATATTGTAAACTATGCACCCAAACGCTACCATAGCTAATATTAAGTGCCAACCCCCCATCTGTTTCAGGAGACTTTTAGATGTCAATGGATGCACAAGACTTCAAAGTTCTCGGCGGCAAAAAGCTCAGCCTAAAAAATTATGACCCCGCTTGGCTTCCTAAGTGGGCCAAAAAACTGGAAACAAAAGACGGCAAAAAAGTAGTAAAAGAAAAAGCGCTATCGATTCTTGAGAAAAACCGAAAAAAGCTGGTTAACCAGCAGGAACTGCTTTGGGCCAGCGATTCATACGCTTTGTTGATTATTCTTCAAGGCATGGATGCAGCTGGGAAGGACAGCACAATCCGCCATGTGATGGCCGGCGTTAACCCACAGGGTTGCCAAGTTACCGGCTTCAAAACTCCTTCCGAAGAGGAACTTGACCATGACTTTTTGTGGCGATATGTCAAAGCGTTGCCAGAGAGAGGCCGCATAGGCATCTTTAACCGTTCATATTACGAAGATGTGTTAATCGTGAAGGTTCGCCCAAGTGTGTTTGCTAAACAAAAAATTCCCTCCAAAGACGAAGGAAAATCTTTTTGGACATACCGCTACGAAGACATTAACCTTTTCGAGCGCCACTTGGTCCGCAACGGAACCATAGTGCTAAAATTCTTTTTGCACCTATCCAAAGAGAAGCAGAAAGACCGTTTCTTGGAGCGCCTTGATGACCCAAACAAACATTGGAAATTCTCCCTAACCGACCTGCCCGAGAGGGAACGATGGGACAGTTACATGGATGCATACGAGGAGATGCTTAACAACACTAGCACTGAGTGGGCGCCATGGTATGTTATTCCTGCGGACAGAAAATGGGTTATGCAGGCTTCGATTTCAGAAATTATCGTTTCTCATATTGAGGCATTAAAGTTGAATTATCCTGTCTTGAATGATGCGCAGAAGACGGCGTTGGCTAAGGCTAAGGTTGAACTCGAAAAAGAATAGTTACGCCCGTTACGGTTGATTGTCCACTGTTACTACGCATTTTGCGTCCAACTCTTTTCCGAAGGCGGCGTAGAATGCTTGGCGGTTCTGAAGGATGCTCCACTGTTCAAGGCTGCAATCTGAGTCAGAGTAAAACCTCAAAAGCACCTGGTCCTTACCTACTTTAACAAATTCTGTTTTCTTCACCAGCCCACAGTGACTACGGTCAAGCTTCTCAGCAAACCTAAGAAATGTCGAAAGAAACCCAACCACTGCTTTGCTCTTCTCATCCAATTTTTGTGTTTTGAGAGCTTTTTTAGTAGGCAGTTTTTTACGATGAAAACGCGCAATGTTCGCCATTATCTGGATTTCATCTCGGTCAAACCCGGGTAATCCTGCGTTGCTTATGATGTAGTGCGAGTGCAGGTGGTGGTCGTTGAAAGAGAGAAAATCTCCCACGTCATGCAAAATCGCCGCATGCTTAAGGAGATCCCTCTCTTTGTTACCCATAGCGTGGAGACCAATTAGTTTTGCACTGTCAAAAAGCTGTAACGACAACTGCGTAACAATTTCGGAGTGTTTCTCATCAAAATTACATGACCTACCCAAATTCAGAACACTTTGGTTCTGCGTTGGTTCTTTCTGTAGTTCTCTGAAACCCTCAAAATTCGAAAGGTACTCTACAAGTAAGCCGTCGCGAAGTTCACGGTGACTCACATGGATTTCTTCTAAACCGAACTGCTCCATAATAGCTTCAATAACGGCGGCGCCGGCGATTATAATGTCTGCTCTTTCGGGATTTATGGCTGGCATCTTCTTTCTTTCCTCAAGAGGCATCCAACAGAGAAGTGTCGCCAACTTCTTGAGGTTCTTTCTTGACAAAACTAACCCGCTGTTGCTGCTGACTTTCTTGAACATTTTATTTGAGACGTCAGCCAAGTTAACCAGTGTACCTGACGAGCCGTAAGCCAGCCTGATGCCGTACTCCAAAACAGTGGGTTTAACCACGTTGATTTTTTGGCAGGCGTACTGTTTGATTTTCTTATAGGTTTCAATTTTTATTGGACCCGTCCAGCCTTCACCAATAAATTGTGCTGTCAAACGAATCGCGCCTAACCTAAGGCTATTAACATAGAAGCTTTCGTGCTGGTTTCCAATTACGATCTCAGTACTACCGCCACCTAAATCAATAAAAATTGCTTTTTTATCGCCGATATTTATCCCGCTTGAAACACCCATCCAGATTAGGCGCGCTTCTTCTTGCCCTGAAATAACCTTAACGTCTAACCCTGCTCTTTTTTTGAGGCGCTGTAGAAACTCGTTTTGGTTCTCTGCTTCTCTTATGGCTGATGTGCCTACTGAAACGATTTCACTTGCGCCATAAGTTTTTGCTAAGTCAGCGAATTTTTGGCATACGAAAATGGTGCGTTCCATCGCTTCTGCTTTTAGGATGTTGTCTTTGAATTCTTCTTCGCCTAGCCTGACAACTTCTTTTTCTTGGCTGATTATGGTGTAGGATAAATTGGGGTTTATTCTCACCACTAAAAGACGCACCGCATTTGTTCCAATGTCGATGAACCCGACTACGCGTTCTGAGTTTTTCTCTGTCGATTCCATATCAGCACCGTTTTTCTGTTGAATATCTTTTCGAATAAATCTTTCTTCTTGTTAAACGCCTGCTCCTCTAGCGTTAAATCTGAGTTGGAAATGCATTCTATACTTACCATTTTTCCAATTTTTACCCCTAAAATTTTGACCATGCTTTGATGGGTATAATCTAAGCTGTCAGCTACACGCAGGATGCTTGAGAGGACACAGACTTTATTTATGGTTGACTTGTCCAAGGCGGAGAGGTTATAATGTTTCTGTTTAGGCAAGGTCCTGCGGTGGTAGCGTGCTACACTGGCTATGATCCTTCTTTCTCTGGAGGAAAACGGCAACTCAGGCGAGTTTAGGATGAGTTGAGCTGATTTTTTGTGGTGTTTACTGCCGCCTTTGGATAAACCGACATCGTGTAGAATCGATGCGTATCTGAGCCAGCAACGTTCACGTTTACCCAACTTATGCAAATCAAATAAAGAGTCAAACAAGGCTAATGCTAGCCCAGTAACTTGCCTGTAATGCTCGTCGTCGGGCCAGCAGTTTACGGCAAACTTGTTGCAGGCATCGGTCAACTCTTTTTCTTTTTTAACCGTTGCGTTCCATCTGTTTAGGTCTTCTTTTAGTATAAAGTCGAGGGACACACCGCTGAGCAGCATTTGAGAGTAGCTCTCCGGCAGCCCCTTCTTTCTTAACTCATCAGCAGCATCTTCAACCTCGTAGTCGACCCTGAGTAATTCAACTTTAAACGGGTTAAAACTGAGCAGTGCATACGCTGCCTTTGGATTTCCATCGCCTGGTCGACCCACACTGCCTGGGTTCACAAAGTCTACGGCGTCTACTTTTCGCCAGAACTGTTCGTGACTATGCCCCACAACAATCACATCAGCTTTTGCTTTTTCCAATGCTTCCTCAAGCTGCTCCACCGGAGCATCGCTGTAGATATGTTTCTCAATGTCTCCTGGTGCCCCATGAGTGGTATACAGTTTTCTGCCAGCAACCTCCAATTTCAGTTCACGTGGCAACATGGAAAGGTAGCTTCCAGCGGCTTTAGACAATTCCTTCTTAGCAAACTCGTAGGCGAATCTTTTATCGCCCTTAGCCTCACCTGTGTCTTCAAGTATTTCCAGATCAAAGTTACCCATAATGCTCAAAGCACTCTTTTCGCAAAGCAACTGCACTACTTCGTTAGGGTTTGCCCCGAACCCCACAGAGTCTCCTGCGTTAAGGAAAACGGTTGCACCCCTTTCCTCAGCATTCTCAAGGATTTTTTCCAGTGCTTGCAAGTTAGCGTGGACATCCGACAAAACGGCAACTTTAACATGCGGATTTTTCAGCGCTTGCATGCTTCTTTGCAAAGTCTGTTTCATGAATTCTTTACCTGTTTTCTCTCTTAGGTTATTAAAAAAATCTTGCCCTGATTTGTTTTTCCATAGGCTGACAAATTGGCTGTAAAACTTTTTGCGTCTCTCCAAAATGTAGAGTTGGAAGTACTGCAATGAGGGGTCGTTTTTCGTTTTAATATTTTTTCTTTTAGATAATTGCCTCTTGAATTGGGGTATGTACTCTGTCCAGACGTCACAGTCATGCATTTCCCCCAAAACATCTTGGAATGCCTTCATCGTCGTTATTTCCTCCTCCAATTTATCCTCGAAGAGGGGGGCGAAGCACTCCATTGTGTAACGCAGTTTTTTTGCGTAAATACGCATTTGGTGGTGCTGTATTTTTCTTTTTTCTTGGTAAACATATTTTTGCATGGATAAAAAATCGTCGAGCTTAAACGATATGTTCCAGTGCGCTCGATCTAAAACGTCACTGGGCTTAAAGGTTTGACTGGTTTGTTCAGCAATGATTTGGCGGCAGCAAACTTCTATTTGTTTGAGGATTCCTGAGGTTTTCAGCTCTTCCAGCCCAACTGAGACGGCGGTTTGAGCCGTTTTTCGTCTGTTAATATGGTTAATCAGAAGAGCGTCTATGGCTGTTTTTCCTGATGAGGACTTCTCTTTTTTTATGTACTGCTTAACGAACGCTATCTGCACGTCAAGGTCTCTTGCGCACGCCAGTAATCTTGTGATTTTCTTGATTTCTTCTATCCAATTCCAGTAATCTTTTTTTGAGTAGCAACGCCTAAACAATGGCAGAGCTGCCCTCAACCTGCGAGAAGCAACGCGGGTTTTGTGTACATATTCGATGTCTGTGTTTTCTATCACGCCGCCGATTAAGTCATCTATACCCGCTAAAAGCTTTAGGAGTGTCTCGGCGCCGAATTGGCAGTAGCTATCTGCTTTACATGTTTGGGACATATGCTGCGTATTCATGCCAGATGCCTCTGTTTTGGATGAGCCAGAATTGAGAGTTAATGCCTTCCTCATCGGTTTTAGGCGTGACTTTCTGGTATGTTCCATCTGTTAGGAGCCGTCTGGCTTTAACGTTGTCTTTTAAGTGGATTTTAAGCATATTTTCAAGTATAGCCCGCCGAATCTGGGCATCAGGCACACTAAAGAGAACTTCAACGCGCTCGTTAAGGTTGCGGAACATCAAGTCTGAGCTGCCGATTAACAGATCGCTATCTCCTCCGTTCTGGAAATAGTACATGCGGGCATGCTCCAAAAAACGCCCCACAATAGATATCACTGAAATATTGTCGCTTACTCCTTCTATTCCTGGCTTCAAGCAGCACAATGCCCTTACGTTAAGGTCAATTTTGATGCCAGCCATAGATGCCCGATAAAGCGCTTTTATGACATCTTTTTCTTCCAGATTGTTAAGTTTAAACGCTAAGTAGCCTTGGCCTGTTTTTTGATGCACTGCGATTTCTCGGTCGATGCGTTTGAGAATCTCGCTCTTAAGCGTTTTAGGTGCAACAAGCAGGTGTTTGAATTCTTTTTCCTGCAGTCCATTAATGAGTATGTTAAAAAGCTCTTCCAACTCCACTCCTACGTCGTGTTTAGCGGTTAAGTAGCCGATGTCACCGTAGATTTTTGCTGTTACCGAATTGTAATTTCCTGACCCGATATGGCAGTACCTGACCCGCCCTTTTTTTTCTCTGCGCACAATAAGGCACAATTTAGCGTGGACCTTGAAGTTTGGGAAATTGTAAACTGTGTTCACACCTGCCTCTTTTAATCTCGAAACGAGGAGAATGTTGTTTTCTTCATCGAATTTCGCTTTCAACTCGACTATCGCTGTAACTTCTTTGCCGTTTCTAGCAGCTTCCATAAGAGCGTCCACTATGGGTGATTTGGCGTCCATACGATACATAGTTATGCAGATTCTTTCGACAAAACGGTCTCTGGCTGCCTCCTTGAGTAAATCAATTATTACTTCAAAGCCGTCGTAGGGGTGATAGAGTACGATGTCGCGTTTAGCAATAGTAGTGAACAGATTCTTCTCTGGGGTCAAAAGAGGCAGAATAGATGGCAAGAAAGTTTTGTCTTTAAGGTTAGGACGGTTCAATTTATGCAGCTGCCAAAGATCAACCAAACCCAGTGGACCCTCGCACTCGTAAATTAAATTATCCGCCACCCCTGAGCGGCAAGCGAGAGTTGTTCTTACTTCAGCGGGGGTTTTTTTGTCAAATTCTAGTCGAGTTGGAAAACCTGTTTTTCGTTTGGAAACCCCCTTCTTGACTGAAACCAGAAAATCCGAGGATTCGTTCATCAAAATGTCAATTTCCCCGTTCCGGGTCATCCTAAACGGGTATGAAACCAAGTTTTTTTCATTTGGGAAACCTATGTCTAAACTGTTCGCTATGATGTCTTCTAAGAAAACAAAATCCAAATTCAATGTTTTTCGGTAGGAGCTGTAATGAATTTTAATTAATCTCCCGAACAGTTCCGTGGGGGCATCAATTACGCGGTAGGAACCATCGGAGAAACCGGTTACGCAAAGCGAAATGTGCAGGTTCCCAATGGCATTGGCATCCCAGTCCTGCTTGTAAACAGTCATGGCTGGTAAAATACTGCTTTTGAAAAAATCCCGCAATTTCTCTTTCTGATCATCAGGTAACTCCTCCATTTTTTTTATGTTTATTTCTTCTTTTGCTAAAGCTGGTAACATTTCTTTTTTCCAGCAAATTGCCTGCTTTTCAATTAGTGGCAAAATTTCTTTTCGGGTGGCTTCAATTTGCTCTGTGGCAGTCATTCCATCCATAGATCGCTCTTCAGAGTTTTTCTTTATTTTTTTTAGAAGCCTGGCAACTCTCAGTCATGAAAAACTCGTCGAGGTTGCTTCCGCAGATTGCAAGAAACTTCGCTCTTTCAAGCAGAGGATGCCACTCGTCACGTGCTTCTTCTAAAATGCGGGCGTTAAATCGTACCCAACTGAGTTCCCTGTTAATGTAGTAATCAGGATTGTCCAGTTTCTTTTCCTGATTTAGAGTGTTAAGTTTGTTTTCTTGAAGTTCAATGTTTGTCGTAGCTGACAAGCGTTTTCTACCTGACGAGTTTTATCCTTAAACTGGGGGGGGGGTTCTTAACTTAAACTTAAACTTGATAAACTCATTATTATGCTAAGAAATCTATATAAAAAATCTTTTTCGCTTCTTATAAGCGTATTCTTCAGTTTTTACGCTTCCTCAGAAAATCGTCAACGGCGACTGATTTTGCTTTTTTGACGGTGTAGATTCCGAATTCGAAAAAGCGGTACTTTTTTGTGCGTTCAAAATGCACCTGCCCTAAAATCTGTTGATTGGAACGGTTAAGGACTGTGAAAATAAAATACATAGACCAATATAGTTTATATAGCAATGGTTAAATCGGACTCCTTATTTAAATAGGAGACATGAACTCCCTCAGTATTAAAGAAAAAGGATTCACTGAACCTATTACATTGAAAGAGCTCCAATTTGCCAGTATTCCATACAATAAAGCCAGCGTTTTAATCTTAACAGACTCAACAATCACAGGCAAACCTACATCCGACATCCTCTACATTGGGAAAACAAAAAAACCCGCAAAAAAAATCTTTGGCGGCTACATAGCAGGAAATGGTGGAAAAACAACCCGAAAAATCCATTCCCTATTATTCAATGACGGTTACATCGAAAAAGTATCAGTTAGTTGGATGCTAACTGACGATCCAAAAATGGCGCGGAAAGAACTTCTTGAGAGCTTCAAAAAAGAACACGGACAATACCCCTCCTGGAACGTAACAAAAAAACCTAAACCAAAACCTAAAGCGCTTAAAATCGTCAAGGCTGTAAAAGCAAAATCTTTACCCAAGAAAACGAAAACACCCTCTTAATCCCTTATTTCTTTTCTTTAGATGAATAATGCTTTATCAAATCATCCGTTGACCACGGCAGACAATCCCTCTTTTCAAAACCCAGCAAAACCGCATATTTGCCAATTTCTTCTTGTGGACCTTCTATCTCCAAGAATTCAGGAATATATGTGTATTCGCCTTGGTATTTGTCAATGTCTATCCTAACCTTGCCTAGTTTGTAGCTATTTCTGTGTTTATCCATCCGCATAGTAACTGACAAACCTAAATTCTGCAAAATCGAAAGCACCGCGTCTAAATCTGATATTTGCACCGAAGTTTCCTCCGCTACCTTTACTGTTTTGTCTTGGCGGACTTTTTTATAAGTTAACTCTGTGGTGTTTTTTTCTTTTCTCAACCGCAGAACGTCTCTTCTCAAATGAATACGGTGATCTGAATAATCCAAAAAAAGGGTGCATACGTCGCCGTCAAAAACTTCTATCGCGTTTAGAGCAGTGAGTTTTTCTGCAATTTTTTGTTTATTTATTTCTAGAAGTTTGACTTCAACTTCTTTCATAGAATACAGGAAAGTGTTTGGGAGCTAAAAAACTTTTGAAAAAACTGTATAGGCAAAAGACACTTAGGAAACTTCTTTTTTCCCTCAACTATGTAAATTGTCTCGATTCGGCAAAGTGCGACTTGTTTTCTTGATGACTTCGTGGTATAAGCCGCAGACTGGACTAAAAATTATTTTATGGTTGGAGAAATTTTCGAGGGCAACATCAAACTTGTTGTCACAGCAAACGCATCTAACTTTCAAGACGAATCATTCGCTCCTTGAGACGTCAAAGCCTTCTAGTAGCAGTTCGCTACCCATCTGAATATTTATGCATTTGTTGCATATTGGAAAATGTACAACTGTTTTTCTCCGATGATGGTAAACTCAAATCTTTCCTTGCCTTCGGGGCAAGTGAATACTACTAAAGTGTCCAATTTTTGCATATTCGCTCTTCCATGTCAACGGAGGTTTGCTTTAAGTTAAGATGTGCCTCAATAGACTTCAATAACTATATAGTTTAGGAAAATTTAGACTCGGCTGCTTTACTTTCACTGCTGTTCTAGGGTTCAGGTGTTTCGGTTTTTTAGTTTATATAGTTTATTTGTGAAACTCTTAAGAGCGTTAAAACCTCAAAAGGTTTGCCGAAGAAGCAAACCGACAACGAGCATGCTCAGCGGATCAGCGTTCAACCGCCAGTATCCCGATTCAGTCCTTGTTTGCCCATAAATGTTGAGCGTTCGATTCGCTGAGTAACCGCTTTTTAATACCTCTATTTAGAGTCCCCATTGTTGGCTTCAATAATGTATTCATTCAATAATATGCATTGGCAGAAGCTGATAGAGAGTTGCTTCTGTTATATGTCAGAATGAAAATACACTTCTATTCAATTTCCAAATGTGGTTTATTCGATTATATTTATAAATTGAGTGACATTTCAATAATAATCGAGGGTACATATTCAGAGTCATGAATAAATCTGCCTCCAATCGTCGAATAAAGCCAAAATGGGCTCGGGTTCAACGGAAAATCCCAATTACAGGGAATTGAAAGAAGTGTCAATAACTACGTATCAATTTAAAGGTTCAACGGAAAATCCCAATTACAGGGAATTGAAAGTGATGCAACTGCTTCATATCGGGTGGGTTCAACGGAAAATCCCAATTACAGGGAATTGAAAGACCATGATACTAACCACCGACACAGGGTTGCAAATGCCGGGGTTCAACGGAAAATCCCAATTACAGGGAATTGAAAGTTTTTCTCCCGAAGCACATTGACGCCATAATAAAGACCGGTTCAACGGAAAATCCCAATTACAGGGAATTGAAAGATAAGTAATGCTGTGTACGGGTCTGGTATAACGGTTCAACGGAAAATCCCAATTACAGGGAATTGAAAGTGAGCATCATACTGCCGCATGATGGTTCAACGGAAAATCCCAATTACAGGGAATTGAAAGAAATAGGATTGACAATTTGGCGAGGCGCCCTCAATCTGGTTCAACGGAAAATCCCAATTAACGGGAATTAAAGACAGTCGTCCTGCCAAATTTACCCGGAATCTATCCTAAATAACTCTTGTTTTCCCAACATTGCAGCTAGAAGATGTTAAACAAACAATTTTTTCCCCATTTAACTACTACTCATACAGGCTACAAAAAAGCGGGTGGTATGGTGGGGCCGCTGGGATTTGAACCCAGGATCGCTTGCGCCCCAGGCAAGTATCCTAATCCATGCTAGACGACGGCCCCGCGGTTTTGTGGTTGTTGTTGGGGTTTTGGGGTTTTTCAATACGGATTATGAACTTAAATCTTCTGGATGACCCAGCACAGCCGCCATGGCAGCATCCCAAAAAGAAGAAAAAAGCTGAACAAAAAGAAAAAGTGATTAAACTCTCAACACTACGTTGCCAACGTATTTCTTGAGTGTTTCAGCGAACTCAGCGAGCACTTCAGGCGCATAAGGCTTGACATTTTGGCACCGCTTGTCTAATGTACTGTCGGGCACAAACTGCTGCAACGCATAGGTTTTTCCGCCCTTCACTAATTCACCCATAACTGGAATATCTGCTTCAACAACGATTTCGGGCACAACCGTAGTTCGGAACTCATAAGCCACACTGCCCGATTTTAGAATATCAATGGAACGCAAAAGCCCGGTAGTGTCTTCGGCACCCAACAGCTTGTATTTTTCAGGAGACGTCTTGAGATCCATCGCTACGTAGTCCACGATGCCCATGCACTCAGCCAAATTGTCGGGGTAGAATCCGTTGGTGTCTAGTTTCACCATAAACCCGTTCTCCTTAAGTTTAACAAGGAAACGTGGTAGCTCCCGGTGCATACAGGGCTCACCGCCCGTTACAACGACGGAGTCCACGTATTTTTTGCGTCCAAGCAAAATCTGCAACGCCGCACCCTCCTGCAAAAAGGGAGGTTGAGGGTTGGTGGCTATTTGCCAGTTATGGCAATAAGGACATCTAAGGTTACAGCCCGGCGTGAAAAGCACCGAAGCTATGCGATCAGGGTAATCTTGTAAACTGGTTTTTTGTAGTCCGCTAAACTTCATCTCGACGTGTTCACCTTAAGCTAATATCGGCGCAGTTTTTGTGATAGTTGAGCGGTCAAAGGTTTTACGTATGTCGAATTCTGCTTGTTTACCATCGTTCCACTGGTCAACTGGACGCAGGTAACCGACGACGCGGCTGTAGATTTCGCTTCTTGTGCCGCATGTTGGGCAAGTTCTGTGTTCGCCTGCAGTGTAGCCGTGTGTTGGGCAAATGCTAAACGTGGGTGACAGGGTGAAGTAGGGTAACTTTGAGTTCCAGCTGACTTTTTTGATTAGTTCCGCAGCAGATTTCCATGAGGGTAAGCGTTCACCTAGGAATATGTGGAAAACGGTGCCTCCTGTGTAGAGAGTCTGCAGAGATTCTTGGTGTTCCAACGCGTCAAAGAGGTCACCTGCGAAATCCACTGGTAACTGCGAGGAGTTTGTATAGAAGGGTTCAGCGTGTTCTTTGTTGATGTGTTTTTGGTTGGCAAAGATGATGTCTCGGTAGCGTTTTCTGTCTAAGCGTGCAAGTCGATAAGCTGTGCCTTCGGCTGGGGTAGCTTCAAGGTTGTAGATTGCACCTGTTTCCTCTTGGTAGTCGGCTAAGCGTTTACGCATAAAAGAGAGCATTTTAACTGCGAAGGCTTGCCCATCTTTGGAGGCGATGTTTTGCCCCAGCAAATTAATGATGGCCTCGTTAACGCCGACTACGCCGATGGTTGAGAAGTGGTTCTTCCAGAAACGGTCATAGCCTTCTTTGACGTGACGTAGATACCGCTTTGAATAGGGGTATAAGCCTTTTTCTGTGAAGCCCTCAAGCACTTTGCGTTTAAGTTCTAAACTGGCTTTTGCAACATCCATCAGACCGCTGAGTTTCTCAAAAAACTCATCCTCGTCCTTGCTCAGGTAACCGATTCTTGGAATGTTAATAGTGACTACTCCAATGCTGCCAGTTAATGGGTTGGCACCGAAGAAACCGCCGCCTCGTTTACGCAGTTCACGGTTATCAATACGCAGTCTACAACACATACTGCGCACGTCTTCGGGTTTCATGTCGCTATTAACAAAGTTGCTAAAGTATGGCACACCATATTTGGCGGTGACTTCAAAGATTGCTTGTGCAGTGGGAGAATCCCAGTCGAAGTCTTTGGTGATGTTATACGTTGGAATTGGGAAAGTGAAGACTCTGCCTTTTGCGTCGCCCTGCTTCATGCCTTGGGCAAAGGCCATGTTGAACATTTCCATTTCTTTACCAAAGTCAGCATAAGTATCCGAGGTAACTTTGCCGTTGAAGATAACGGCTTCGTCTTTCATGAAGTCAGGCACATTAAGATCTAAAGTTAAGTTGGTGAATGGTGTTTGGAAACCAACGCGAGTGGGCACATTCATATTGAAGAAGAATTCTTGAATCGCCTGCTCAACCTCTTTCTGGTTCAAATGGTCATAGCGGATGAAAGGTGCAAGGTAACTATCAAAATTGCTAAACGCCTGCGCTCCTGCAGCTTCTCCTTGAAGAGTGTAGAAGAAGTTAACTACTTGTCCCAATGCGGTTCGGAAGTGTTTGGCAGGTTTACTCTCGATTTTACCATGAACTCCGCCGAAGCCAGAAAGTAACAGGTCACTTATGTCCCAGCCAACACAGTATGGACCTAAAACACCTAAGTCATGGATGTGGATGTCTCCTGAGAAGTGGGCAGCTGCTATGTCCTCTGGGTAGATGCGCGCTATCCAATATTTGGCGATAACTGTGGAAGAGAGGTAGTTGTTGAGACCCTGCAGTGAGTAGCTCATGTTGCTGTTTTCTTTTACTCTCCAGTCCTCAACTTCAAGGTACTGATCCACCATGTCTGAGCTACTTAGAAGCGCTGCTAACTCACGCATGTCGTTGTGTTGTTTACGGTAGAGGATGTAGGCTTTGGCGGTTTGAGCATGGCCGTTTTCGATGAGGCGTTTTTCGACGAGGTCTTGGATTTCCTCAACAGTGGGTACGCCATCGTCGCCGTAGATACTGTTAAGTTCAGCTACGACTTGGTTGCTTATGCGTTTAGCCTGCTCTTTATCTCTGCCGCCAACTGCCTTAGCGGCTTTGTAAACGGCTAATGTTATGCGTTCTTGATCGAAGGGTTCTAATTTACTATCACGTTTTAATACGAACTTCATTGTTTCTTCACTTCCGAAAGTAACCGCCTGAAATCTTCAGGCTCTTCAAACTGCTTGTAAACTGAAGCGAAACGGATGTAAGCGATGCGGTCAACTTTTTTGAGATGTGCCATGATTAAATCGCCGATTTCTCCAGATGCGACTTCCTCAGTGCCTTTTAACATTAAATCTTGACGTACTTTTCCTGCTAACTCGTTGATTTGATTCATGGTTACAGGGCGTTTCTCGCAGGCTTTCTGCAGGCCGCGGATGATTTTGTTGACGTCAAAGCGTTGGAGTTCACCGTCTTTTTTGCGCACCATGAGTTCTACTGTTTCGAGATATTCGTAGGTGGTGTAGCGTTTGCTACAGTTGATGCATTCTTTGCGTCGGCGCGTAGTGTTCTCTGGGGAGTCGCGTGTTTCGAGCGTTTTTGAATTTTCTGAGTTGCAGTAGGGACATCTCATATGTAATACATACTCGCTGATTCTCTTAAACGTAGTGCCAACAAGCTTAACAATACACTACAGTTAGCGCATATTTAAGCCATTTTTACATGTAAAAGACAATACATGCAATACGCAACAAGATGACTCCATAAAAAATACACAAAAACCTCAACATAAAAAAAACCAAAAACGCCCCTAATTCGCAAAAAAACCCCTTTCTGCGCAAATACACACTTTGGTTAAGGCTTGCGCAAACAATATAATAGTAAAACTCAAATCACCCATATTTACCCATCAAAACAGGGCGCTAAAGCCCAAAAAATCATGGAGATACATGGAAAATGAAGCCAAAAATCGTGAAAGCCCAAACACCCTACCAATATTTGACTCCTGAACGATGCTATATAGCTGAAAACCACAGTGACCCCGCAGTGTCGATTGCCCGTGCGACCATTAAACCTGGCGTCACCACTAAAGCGCACCATCTAATCAAAGGCGTTCAGGAAATCTACATAATTACAAACGGAAAAGGAAAAGTACACATAGGCGACTTAGAACCAACGGAAGTTAATGTGGGCGACGTCGTTGTTATTCCACCCGAAACATCACAAAAAGTGACTAACATGGGCGACGTAGAACTTGTGTTTTATTGCGTATGCACGCCGCGGTTCACTGAAGACTGCTATATCGATGAAGAACCCGATGTAAAATGATATATCGCAATATTGGAAACGGTGATTTAATAAGCTGAATCGAGAATAATGTTTTGAGGAGAAAACTAAGAATCGAGGAGAAAGGAGAAGGCTTCTTACACTTCCCCTCATACCTAACCCTTTCTAACTTGTTTTTAAATCATCCATAAACTCGCTTAAATCCACATTTGACGCTCCAGATTCGTCTTTTAGCGGTTGTTTTCCCGGCGGATTCTCTAAATAAAAAGGTATGCGCGCTGCGAAGCGGTTCTCAAATGTCGGCTCAAAGGGATTCTGGTAGAACACTCCAACTGGGATTTTGTCGCCCCACTCCTGTGCTTTCTCTAAGCCAGCGACTTTTTTCTTGAAAATCTCGTTTTCCTCATGTACTAGCGGGTCGAAACCTGTGTCTTGTAGTTTGTAGAGTCGGGATTGTGGCTTGCCGTCGGCATCTAGTCGATCTGCTCCATTGTACCAGTCTGCAGTGTTTATGTTGTTGTAGGTTGGGCAGGGTTGCAAACATTCGATTATAGCTAATCCTTTGTGGTTAATGGCTTTGACTATCGTGTCTTTTAAGTGGTTGAGGTCGAATGCGTATGAGCGGGCAACGAAGGTGAAGCCAGCAGTTATAGCAAGTGATACTATGTTGATGGCTTCGTTAATGTTGGGTTGCGGTAGGCTCTTGGTTTGCATGCCTAATTGAAGTGTTGGTGATGCCTGCCCTTTGGTTAAGCCGTAGACGCCGTTGTTGTGAATGATGTAGGTCATGTTGATGTTTCTTCTTCCAGCGTTAACAAAGTGACCTGCGCCGATGCCCAATCCGTCGCCGTCTCCGCCGACACCTATGACTTCAAGACGGGGATTAGCCATTTTTATCCCCATGGCAAACGGTAAAAGCCTACCGTGAAGGGTATGGACGCCGTTGGCTTTGACGAAGTGAGGCAGTTTTGAAGCGTTACCGACGCCGGAGACAATCACAACGTTGTGGGGTTCCAAGGCCATTTCCGCCAGCGCCATCTGCAACGCTGAGAGGATTCCAAAGTCGCCGCATCCGGGACACCAGTCCGCGTAGACGCCTGTTTTGTATTCTGAAGGTTTATGCTCCATTCATCAACACCTGCTTTTCAGCTGCTTGATTAGTGAGAATATTTTTGAGGGCACCGTACACTTCGGTTACCGTCATGGGTCTACCCGTGTATTTGAGGATATAGTAGTTGGGTTTAACAAGTGCATACTGGGTGATTACGCCTGCCAACTGGGCATCATGGTTGGCTTCAACATCGATGACACGCTTCTTGTTCTGCAAAGCCTCTTTTAGGTAATCCGCAGGCAGAGGGTGAACCATACGAACTTGGATGAAACCTACGCTATAGCCTTCCTCTTTAAGCTGGGCAATAGCTTCTATGATTGCGCCTTTAGGTGTACCCCAACTTAACACAATATTTTCGGATTCTTGGTCTCCGTAGAAATGAAGTTTCAAGTCTATGGGCACTTCTTTGTCTATAACCGCCATTTTACCAATGCGTTTCTCCACCATCTTGCGCCTGTTAAGCGGCTCTTCATTGATGTTGCCCATTTCGTTGTGTTCGTCGCCGCTGTACCACTGCACTGCGTTTTTAGTACCCAGAAAAGCCCTCGGCGAAACACCCGTTTCGGTGTATTGGAAGCGCTTGTAGGTTTTACCTTCAAGGTCCGCTTCGCCCACGATCAATCCACGGTCGATTTTAACCTTGCCGTAATCAAACACAGGATAAGTTGCTGAAGAATTTGCCATGCCTTTGTCAAGCAAATGAATCGAGGGCACCTGATACTTTTCAGCTAAATTGAAAATCTCTGCTGCATCAAAGAAGCACTCCTCAATGTCTCCTGAGGCAAGGATTATTCGAGCAAATTCGCCGTGTGCCGCATGCATCGCAAACCGAAGATCCTGCTGGCTATGGCGTGTGGGTTGCCCTGTTGCGGGTCCGCCCCGCTGGTAATATGTAACTACAACGGGGACTTCGTTGTTTCCTGCCCAGCCAAACCCTTCAGCCATCAAAGAAAAACCGGGTCCAGACGTGCTGGTTGCAGCCCGTGCACCCGCCAAACATGCACCTGAAGCAGAGTTAATAGCTGCAATCTCATCCTCTGTTTGGATAACGATTACGGCTTCTTGGGTGCCGCCTTTGGTTTTTAGAATTTCGTGGGCTTCGATGTATTCACTTTCGTCTGCCGCTGGCGTGATAGGGTAATAGGTTTGGACTCTGCATCCGCCTAGCACTTTGCCCATGGCAACGGCTTGGTTTCCCGTCAGAAAAATTCGGGCCTCATTCACTGGCTGCTTTTCCAGTTTGTGTTTGAAGCCTTCAACGTTACAGTTTTTTTCTGCGTAATCATAAGCGGCTTCAACGGCTGCTAAGTTCATGTTGGCGATTTTCTCGTTGAATGTGGCTTTAACTGCATCTTCCATGAGTTTACGGTCGTATTTCAGTAGCGCACATGACACAGCTACTGATAAAACGTTAATCATTTTGGTGAGTGTAGCGAGTTTTTCTATGCCAAGTTTTTGGCCGATTTGCTTTAGCAAATCCATGTATGGAATTGGGTAAACTTGAATATTTTTTTGTTTAGCATAGTTGAGAAAGTCGTTTATGGTTTCTCCAGCAACTTTGTTTTCTTCCATGAACTTACGGATTTGGGTTTTGTATTCTTCACTAAAAGTGGCAATGTCTTCTAACACATTGACGGAGAGGTCGCGTTCATCAAGGATTATGCCGCCTCCAGCCACAACTTCACCGACATGGCGCACCACAGTTTCCGCGTCAAACGCTGCCAGCAAATCCACGTCACTGAGGTTTGCCAACGTGGGTTGTTTAGATATGCGTTGGTGGAAGTAACTATGCATGGTTTTGATGTTAGAGTGGTATTCCCGCCTGCCGAACACGTAGAGTCCGCCGTATCCGCAGGCTTTTCCGAAAATGTTGGATGCTGTATCGACGCCGCTACCTTGTGGTCCGCCAGCCATCCAGTTTATGCTTTCTATTGTCATAGGGGTCACTTTGAAAATTGATGTTAGAAGCCGTTTGCCTCTGCTACAAGTATGGTTTGGCTGAAGGGAATTATAGGTTTCGGAAGGCCGCTGCATACGGTTTTGTGGGATAAAGCCAATTTAGACAAAAGAATGATAAATATTGCAGCGCTAAACTCAGTTAAAGCGGACGTTGTTGAAGACGTGAAGGCTTTTGCTACATGCTATTTTTAATTATATATTTATCCAAAAACCAGAAAATTTCAGGGACACTTAACAATCATTAGGTGAGAAATCAGTTAAATCTTGTTTTAGGGTTCATAGATAACGCAAATATCGCTTTGTTCGTCGGCATATACAGCTATTTTTTTGGAATTGAGAAAATTAGCTAATCCGTCAAGTTCGCTTTCTAAATAATTAATTTGTAAGATGCAGTTATCTTTCTCTTTGTCTATTCGCATGTATGACGGTTCTGATATATTCTGCTGGATTATTTCTCGCAGGAGTGCTATAGTTTTTTTTCTGTCCAAATGGCGAACCTCTGTTTGAAAGCCAAGAGGGGTTTGTTTATAATAATGGTTATTCAGAAAGTGAGTATGTTACTATTCCTGATATATATGGCGTCTGACGAATTAATAGTTAGCTCTGAAGCCAAAACATAAATCACTATTTGTTGTTTTGAAAAGGAAATCAGCAGCAAGACCACTATTAGTAAACGCAGGAAGCAAAAAAAGAGCTAAAAAAGCCTAAAAGCTAAATCCAAATGAAAGACAAAGAAGAAAAAAGAAAAGTTGATTTTATTTTACGTAGTCGTCGAATGTCCAGAAGTGCTCTTCTTCTTGAACGATAATGTCCTCGAACATCTTCCGAGTCGTCACATCGCCCAATTCGGTGGCTTTGGCAATGATTTTGCGGTAAAGCGCGATTGTGTCACTTTCAAGTTTGTGATCCAGAACCAAAAAGTCCTGTGCAGTGTTACCAACTACTGGCAATGGATCCGCTTTTGCGACTGCTTCTCCTTCGAGGAGGTAGATGCGTTCGCTGATTTTTTCGAGGTGATCCATTTCCTGCATAAACACGCCTTTGAGGATTCCACTGACCACTGCAGCTTTGTTGGTGCCCGATACTGTTTCAAGGGCAGTGTTTTTCATGCGTAACTCAAGTGCAGAGGCTTTTTCGTGCTGGTTAGTGTACTGGACGATGCCGGTGATTTCGGCTGATACAGCCTTGTTGAGCAGGGCAAAGTATTCATCTGTGTAGATTTTGCGCCACTCTGGCAGAGCTACTTTGCTTGGTTCGTCTTTTTCGTCTTGGAACTTTGTGTACTCTTGAAACTTGAAGAGATGATCTTCTTCCTCTTTGTATATTCGCTCGAAAAGTTCACGGGTTTTCCAGTCACCCATTTCGCCAGCAGTAGCAATGATTTGACGGTACAGGGTAAGGGCTTCTTCCTCTGCTTTAACACCAAGTTTGGCGAATTCGCTCAGTGTTTCCCCTACGGTTACTTTGCTGGATTTTGTTGTGGCTTGACCGCCGAGGTAGTAAATGCGTTCCATTATGTCTGAGGCGTGCTTCATTTCTGCGATTGCGATGTCTTCAAACATTTTTCCAAGGGCATCATAGGTGGTTTTGTCTAAAAGTATGTTTTCAGGCATGGTTTTACGGATAAGTTTCTCCATTTTGCCATGCTGCAATATGTACTGAAGTGAGACACCAATTTCACGTTCAACGGCTTTGTTTAGCAACTCTATATAATCTGGTGATGTTTTAACAGCCATAAATAATTCACTACTCTTATTCAGAAGGAGAAACCTAACATATATAAAATTTTTTGTGAAAGGCACATTAAAGAAATCGAAGGGTTATTGATAATTTTCGCTTAGTGGTTTGCCGCATGTAGCGCAGTAGATTGCGTCGGGGCTGTTTTCTGCGCCGCAGTTGAGGCATCGTTTCACGGGTCCAATGCTGGAACTCACAGGGGGCGTTGTAGCATATGCGTTTGTGGCGGCAGATGAGGGCGCAAGACGGTTGAATCCGAGAGCGGCAAAAACCCATGCCACATAACCTACAACAGGTACAAAGGCGCCTATCAAGAAGAGCAGCCCGGCGGTTCTGAAGTGTTCAACGCCTGATTTGTCAGCTAATTTGCTAAAGGCTCGTCTAACAAGCACTGAGTAGACTATTGAAATTGCAAACGCCACTACAATCATAATAAGAAGCGCGGCTATGACTCCGAAAGTCGGATAAACAGGTGAAGAGGGACTTACAACAAAGTTGCCGACTGCGATTAAAATGAAGCCAATGTACCCGATAACTAGAACTACGGAGCCAACTATGGAGATGATTATTGCGTAAAGTATGTTTCTAAAGATGCCGGGTTCGCTATAGTGCCTTGATAGGTAAAACATGGCTATAATGAAGCATATAAAGCCGGCAACAGCTAATCCTGCCATTGCCACTACCAAGACGCCAAGTACCGGAAAAGATAGGAGGCTATTTGGAGATTGTCCATTGCTTATTACTGAACCGACCGAGCTTAACAGTGAAAAGAAGAAGGTGACATAGATTATTCCGATAACGACCGGCGTGACTAGTGAAATTATACTAGCAGTTAACCCAAGTTTTTTCCCTGTCTCTAACGACATGACTAACCCTAAAGTTAATGGTGACGTTTTAGGGATAAGCTTTTTGTAACCACCAACAAACTGTTTTTGATTAACTATAACTTAATTAAGCAAATGTATACAACGTAATTTTTTGGAGCAACAAGCATGAGCAACCTCAACTTGTTAAATGCAGATTATGGCAACTGGGTTTCTAGACGAATAATCTATCTACCAACCATGTTGGGTTTAGTTTTGCTGGCAACCGCAATCCCATATTGGATACTGACTATTCCCTCAATTGTATGTTTTGCATTTTCAGGGTACTTCGTTTATGCACGGCGCTTGTTTTCTCCTAACGGCGGAAATGTGCAGAGCAAAATCTGGGATTTAGTAATTTCAAATTTAGAGTGGAATGGGCAGGGAAAAGTCCTTGACGTTGGATGCGGAAACGGAGCTTTAACCATCAAAACAGCAAAACAGTACCATAACGCCAAAGTGGTTGGAATTGACTACTGGGGTGCAAAATGGGAATATTCTAAAGATGCTTGTGAAGCCAACGCTCAAACCGAAGGAGTTACCGATAGAGTTGAATTCAAGAAAGCCAGCGCATCCAAACTGCCCTTCAGCGACTGTTACTTCGACGCCGCAGTAAGCAATCTCTGCTTCCACGAAGTCGCTGACTCCAAAGATAAACGCGAGGTAATCCGTGAAGCAATCCGCGTCGTTAAGAAAGGCGGCAAATTCTGTTTCCAAGACCTGTTTCTAGTCAAAAAAATTTACGGCTCGCCCGCTGAACTCGTCTTAGCGATAAAGAGTTGGGGTGTGAGTAGGGTGGAGTTTGTGGAAACAAACAATGCACCGTTCATTCCTAATGCACTCAAGTTGCCGTTTATGGTTGGCAAAATAGCCATAATTAAAGGAGAAAAATAAAGCTAAACAGCCGTTTGCCCTGGCGGCAACGCTGTTTGAGCGGCGGCGATCTGTTTTTCAACGCGTTTTGTTGTATACCACGCCACAAACACCGAAAGCGCTGCGAGAGCAAAAATCACCGCTTCAAATAGCACAAGTGAGCCTCCAGCGAAGGGCACAAGGAAATCAACCAAGCCCATAGGCAACGCTATGAGGAAGAGTTTCTTGTTACGGCGCACAATTGCCATAACACACAGGTACCCCCATGCAATGTGAATTAGTGCAGAGGAAAACCGTTCTAAGGTACCCATTGCAACCAACCCCAGCGCTTCTGCATTTGACGAGAACAATGAAGGCGCGTTTGTGACTAGTTGATTATAGGTTAAGTCTGCGATGGAGCCGCTGCCGGAGAGTATAACGTAGTATGCGACTAAGTTGACGAGGTTAAGTATACTTAGGAGCGCTACGTTTTCCCAGAAAGCTAACCCTGAACCATAGGCTTCTGCATCTCGCCTATCGATTTTACCTCGTTTAAAAGCGTAACTAGCGATTAAATATGCTAACCCCACCTCTAAAACCATCGTTTGCACCCCATAGTAGGTGCCTAAAACGAAGGGGTTGTTCAGGTTATTTACAGCGTCGAAGGTTGGAATCTGGATAGCGTATTTGAGGGCGATGGCGCCTCCATATGCGATTAGTGTGTAGAGCCAGATGTTGGCGTGGAAATGTCTTTTCTTGTACCAGTACAGCATAAGCGCGGTTGAGAAGGCTATGACTATGATGGGTTGCAGGATAAAGAGGGGGTTGATGTTTTGCATAAAAAAATCTCTATTGGGTTTACACTTAAAAAATTTGGGGAAAACATAGCGCTAAACCCGAGAAAATATATATTGGGTGGTTCAAAATAAGAAAAAATTAAACAGTAAGGTAAAGACAAAAAGTTGTGGTTTAGTTATGCGTCAAAGCCCTGCTGGAAACCAGTTAAGGTGATAGTGCAGCCGCATTTACCGCATGCAATAACGAGCTCAGCAAGTTCATCTTTGACAATTTTAGTGTCCAGGATCTGGTAGTTTTCTTCGCTCTCATCTTCAGGTGAAATGGAGGTGCCGCATTTTGGACACTGGAACGAACCGTCACCGGAAACACTAGCTAAGTCTATTGATTGCGCGCATTTCTTTTCCAGCTTCTTCATCATCATTTTCTTCCTTCACTTCTTTTTTTAAATCTGATTTTACCGTTTTAATTAATTAACCGTTATGAATTACTAGTCAGTAAACTGTAACAGTTTAAAAATTTGACCCATAAAAAGGGAAAAAAGAATTTTTTATTTACCAACTTCACTTTAGGCTCCTAATGCTTTTTCAAAACATTCAGGTGAAATGTAGTCGCCGTGTTTTGCTTGTGCATCCAGCAGGCGTTGGCGTTGCATGTAGAGTAGACCGAAGAGTTCCAGTGGAGTGTCGGTGACGTTTCCTTGGTAGAAATGCTGTACCCTTTCAATCTTGGCCAAGTTTTCTGGTACGCGGATTGTGAATTGCTTGATGTAGTCTTCTTTTGCGTAGTCTTTGTTAAGCACTTCTTTGAAAATTTTCTTTAGGTCTTCGTATTTGGGTATGTAACCTGTAGGCGTCTTTATGGCGCCGACTTCGTTGTGTACTCTGAGCTCCATCCATTTCACCCAGATGTGTTTGTCGTGGGGACTGTTGAGGTATTTGCCGTTTTCGAGGTCACGCAGGAAATAGTTAACGCCGAAGACGATGGGTTGTTTCTGGAGTTTAGCGCCAAAGTTCAGGTTATTCTGAACGTTTCTGCCCAATGGAATGCTAATGAAGTCTTGGATGCTCATCATGTTGATTTCTGGAACTCCCTCCTTACCAATAGTGGCGAAGGTTGTTTCAGTCTCTAACGAAGCACCGTACGCAATAATGCCGTGTTCCCAGCTAAAGCTTTGCTGCACTGGCACGTAGGCTTTTGCGTCTCTGCCGCCGTACATGATGCCCCCTAGTTCAACGCCGTTGGGGTTATTTAGTTCAGGGTCAACGTTTTCAAGCGCTTTTAATGCGACTGCGTAGCGAGCGTTTTTGTTTGCTGCAGGCACATCATTGTCTGCTTCATCTTTTTTGCCCTCGTACCATGCGCCGGTGTAGTTTAAGCCATCTTTAGGCAGCTCTTCACCCATTCCAAGCCAGTATGGTCTTCCGTCTTTGACTAAGATGTTGCTGAAGATGATTTCGCCTGGGTTGGTGAGGACATTCCAGATAAGGGCGTCGTCTTTGGCTTTGACGTCTTGGATGATGCCGAAAATGCCTGATTCCACGTTGACTGCGCGGGCCGCGGAGTCTATTTCTCGGATATATGCAATGTCGTCTCCGAGGATTTTTTCTCCGGGTAGCATTGCGGTTGAGGTTTTGCCGCATGCGCTGGGGAAGGCGCCTGCAAAGTAGGTTTTACGATCTTTGGGGCCGGACACGCCCATAAGCAGCATATGTTCAGCTAGCCAACCTTCATTGCTTGCTTTGCGGATTGCTAGACGGAAAGCCAGTTTCTTGAAGCCAACGCTGTTGCCTGCGTATTGGGTGTTGACGCTGTAGATTGTTTCATCCATGTGATCGATGTAAATGCGTTTTTTGTTGTAGTCGATGCTTATCATGTCGCTGTTGAGTTTTCCTGCTGAGTGGAGGACTTTTAGGAAGTCGGTTTTGTTGCCTGCTTTTATGAATTGGTTGTATCCTGGCCTGTAGAGTAGTGACTCGGTATGGGCAACATACCATGAGTCGGTGCATTGCAGACCTATTATTGTGAAAACCGAGTCGGTGGGGCCAAGAGAGATAAAGCGTACAATCATGGTTTTTCCGATCATGCTGTTACGCAGTAAACCCATTACTTCAAGGAGACCTTCTTGACGGTCTATTTGGTTAAGTGCTTTGCTCAACGTGGAGCCTTTAGAGACGAGGTATTTTGTAGCTTGGCGGTCTCTGCCTTGGTCTTGTTCACCGTCAAAGTGGACAGTGTGCCCTTCCAAGTCAAGGATTGCTTTTTCTTCACAGGTAGCTGCAGCTTGTTTTCTAAGATGTTCAATGTCTTCGGCGCTGTCGCTACAGATGAATATTTTCTCGGGGTGGCAGAGGTCGCTTCCTTTAGCTATGAACTCATGCACGTTTGGGTTGTCTATGGCACTTAATTTTTTGAAGTCCTCGGGGCTTAGTTTTGGATGTAATGCTTCTAGGTACGGATTCATGGGGTTTATCAGTCCGTTCGTTTTTTGGTTAAAGTTCGTTAACGTTGCCTGGCACACGTGGGAAAGGTTGGCATTCCGCTATGTGTTTGACACCTGCTAACCAACCGACGAGGCGTTCCATTCCGATGCCTGCACCTGCTGTTGGCTTCAATCTGCCTTCTTGAGCCATTTTAATTATAAGGGCATAGTTTTCTTTTTTAACTTGGTCACGCTCGATTTTCTCCACGATTTTTGTGTATTCGTGTTCGCGTTTTGCGCCTGAGAGAGTTTCTCCGAACTGTGGCAGGAACAAGTCGTAGTTGTCCCATTTGCCAGTGACGAAGTCTTCGAAGTCGTAGAATTCGCGCGGAATGTTTGTTACCCAAACTGGCTCAGTTATGTCCTCCGAGATGCCCGCTTCCCATCCGTCTGCACCGTATTTGTCTTCTAAGTCGATGCGGTCGTAAATTTTGAAGGGGGCTGTCGGTTCTTTGAGCGTTTCGCAGCGGCACAGAGTTGTTAATTCGCTTTTCATATTTTTCTTTAAGTCTTTGACTAATGTGCAGATGGCTTCCTCGACTAATGAGAAAACGTCTTTGGAGCTTGCGTTTGCCATTTCAAAGTCTAGTTGTGTGAATTCGTAGATGTGTCTACCGGTTTTAGCGC
Source organism: uncultured archaeon (assembly GCA_963760925.1). Lineage (GTDB taxonomy): Archaea > Thermoproteota > Bathyarchaeia > Bathyarchaeales > Bathycorpusculaceae > Bathycorpusculum. The sequence continues at coordinate 245,379 of CAVXES010000002.1, forward strand.
GTTCTGCTTTTTCAATTCTGATGTTTGGTGAGAGTATGAATAGTTTAGGATATGCGGTTGAGGCGGCCACGAGTTTGTGAATGATCATGCTGGCGGTTGTGCGAACTGGTTTGCCGTAAATGTCGACTTCGATACGTTTTTCGATGGATGCTCCTGGGTCTGGCCAGAGTGGGTCGGTGCTTTGGCTCAAAGCAACGGGAAGAAGCCATTGGAAGCCTTTGTTTATGTATGTGTTTGTGAGGCTTTGGAGGGTGTAAGTCATAATTTTGCCTATGCAGGCTTTTCTTTCAATTTCTGTTGCCGTTAGTTGATCTAGCGACTTTGGAATTTCTAATGTTTCTTGTTTAGTCAAGGTGATCACTGTGAACTGTGCGTGGGAACCCACTGTGCAAGGCAGGTAATAAATTTTTTATAATAAAATATGGATATTTTACAATAACTACACGTTTTTATACCTGAAACCTGTAATAATTACATATGAGCGTTAAACTTGACGAAAAAGACCTCGCCATCTTAGTCCTCATCCAAGAAAACAGCAAACTAACCGCCAACCAAATCGCCAAGAGAATCAACACACCCATCACCACAGTCTTCGCCAAAATTAAACGTATGGAAGAACTCGGCATCATAAAACAGTACCGCGCTATCCTCAACCCAGAAAAACTCAACCTCGGAACCGCCGCATTCATTCTAGCAGCCGTTTCTTACGCTACGAAAAAAGAAGATGATACACTTGTTTCGCAGCGGGACGTTGCAGAAGAGATTGCAAAGTTTCCTGAAGTTCAGGAGGTCCATATAATCACTGGTGACTGGGATTTACTGGTTAAGTTGCGTGCGGAAGATGTAGAGGCTATTGGCAAGTTTGTGGTGGATAAGTTGCGGTTAATTAAGGGACTGGATAAAACTCTTACATGTATGGTTTTTGAAACCATTAAGGAGTCAACGAGTTTGCCTCACCCATTAAGGCGAAACCTGCAGTAGAAAGCTCCAGCATTTTCAGGATTGATCGCGGAGTAAAATTAAGATCTAACAGTATAAGTTGAGTTGAGGTAATTGTTGCCAATTTGGTCGTCCGGTCCAGGATTCATAATTTAATTATAACTTGTGGAAAAATATAGATTCCTACCCCACTGGTAGACCAAATGCTACAGAATCCCCAACTGGACTTCAATGTACGCGTCTTTCTTAAAGATCATAAAACACTTGCTTACTGTAGCTAGAACCTTCAAGCAGACCGTGCATCCTCAAAAGCGTAAGTGGTATGTAATGACTTTTGATGACGTTTTCGTTTTAGCAGTTGATTGGGCTTAATCTTTTGCCAAGAGACTGCATAATTGGTGTTCCCCGCAGTGGTTTGCTTGTGGCTAATGTGTTAGCTTCTAAGAGGAATATGCCTTTGGGTACTGCTGATAATTAAAAATAATGCACCGTATGGTTCAGTAAAGACTACGTAAGACTGATGAAATCGACGCGCACTTATGGTTGAGGATGCGGTAGCCACCGGTCGACTACTAAAGCAGGATATGGCAAAGCTTCAAACATATGATCCCTCATTGGAGATTAAGGTAGTTTGCTTAAAAGGTGCACACATAACTGAAGGGATACATGGTTTTGTTGAATACTGCTAGATCAACGCCTAGATGCACTTGCCGAGTGGGATATGCATGCTTCTTTAAAAAATACTGCTTTAGCTGTAGATTTAGACGACGTATTATGTGATGAAGCCTCGGGTAATGCAATGTTTATTCCCTCCTTTCCTGTTGAGGCCGTCATTACTGCAGGACTTGAGAATGGACCGAAGATGTTGAGTCATGGCTTAAGCAGAATGGATAAACTATAAACGCTCAATAATGTTCAAGGGAAAAACTTGCGAACGAACCGTTAGGAATATTGCACGGTAACGGCTGAAAATGCGAAGGCGTTGGTGCTGAATGGTTCTGGGAAGCGAACTATACTTGGCTAGAGAAATAAGTGGTTTATTCAAAAAACCGGTTTATTGCCTATTATCGTTTAATTTATGCGCCTAAATCAAGCTGGGTTATGTCCTTTATGAACAGAAAAAACGACTTAGGACTGTGTGGGGGTTACCTGAAAAGCAGTTTTTATTTAACTTCTTTGGATTTCTTGAAGTAAAGCATGGTTATATCTTTCGTTATCCGCACTGGTTCGCGAGCGGTTTGAAAGCCTGAAGAGGAAAGTTTGGTTGCGACGGCTTTTTCGATTTCTAAGTTGTGTGTTTCTATAAAGTAGAAATCGATGTGACCGAGGATTTCCGGGGGGGTATTTATGAGGTTTATTTCTGCGCCTTCGCAGTCAATCTTTGCAATATCGGCTTTACTTTCCAAAAGGACGTTAGAGATACTCCGAAGTTTAACATTTGTCTGATTTTTCCCTGTATTTGTCAAGCCAAAAGATAGGTCTATGCTATCATAGCTGATGGTTTGTTCGGCGTCTTTTGCGCCTACCCCTTCGCCATGAATTTCAGCGTTAATATTATTGAGCGTTATGTTTTTTTGGATTAACTCTTGATTTGCAAGAACTGGCTCGTAAATGACGATTTTCTTTGCGCCCTTGCTGAAGAAATACACGGCGGTTTCTCCGCAGAAACCTCCTATATCCAACACTGTTTTGCCTGCATAATCGTTTTCATACAGGCCTTCCTCGCATTCATAGAAGAAAACGTTCATTGATGGGCTAGGACCGACAATGCTAAAGGTGTCAGAGGTTACCTTAAAGAGGTCTTTTCCAGTTTGCTCTAAAAAATACGATTTGTCTTTCCTTTTTAGGTTATACTTGTTTAGGTTTCGCTTAATCGTCCAGCCGCGTGCGATTAGGGATTGGAGAAATTCAAAGAATGGTTTTGCAGTTACAATTGGCTGCGCTTGGTAGCTGAACTCGTTTTTTTTAATTATGTAGGCGTGGTCTGTTTTTTCTATAGTGAACGATTGGTTGTGTAACTGGTCAAACCAGTCTCGAAGCATTGTGTATTGGCTGTAGGTTAATTCCGCTTCTACGCCGTTTCTGAATCTTATGGTTTTTGAGTTTTTAGAGTTTCTTAACTGTAGGATAGTCCATAAGTTGCTTGTTGTCTGAAGCGTTCGCAGTAAACCGCTAAAGGATACCATGAATAGCACTCGAATAGACTTTATAAACCGCCTTTGGGGATAAAACAGTTATCGTTTTGTTTTTGCTTTAGCTACGTTGAACTAGAGTAGTACAGAAGCGGCAGTGCAAGCAGCACTGTGTTTTTGCCTTTCGGTGTTAAGGAGTACTCGACGCGCAGGGGTGGGCCATCGGTTACGTTTCGGGTTATGTAGCCGTGTGTTTGGAGCATTTTGAGTTTGTCGCTAAGTGTCCTAGAGTTTACGCCCAGTGTTTTTTTGATTTCTCCGAAGCCTATGGCATTTTTGAGTATGAGGCTGTATAGGATTTCTAGGCTCCATTTTTGGAAGAGCAAATTGAAGGTTTCTTGGAGGCTTTCAATTTCGTCTTTGAGTTCTTTTGGGGTTATCTTCTGTTTTTCGATGATTTGGCTAAAGGTTATTTCGATGCCGCGTAGGACTTGGTCCATTTGGGATTCTACGATTTTGCGGAATTCTGCACTTAATGTTAAGGGGACACTCATGGGATTACACTCGGTGTGGCTTAACTCACTTCTTAATTTATAAGCGTTTACTTACACAACAAAGTGTAATAAGTAAAGTTCACAGTGGAGAGAAAATAATCATGGAAAAATATGATGCCATAATTGTAGGTGCAGGTACAGCAGGCTGCCTAGCAGCAAAAACCGTAGCTGAAAAAGGTCTAAAAGTAGCGTTAATCGAAAAGAAACCTCAAACTGAAATCGGTGAAAAAATCTGCGGAGACGCCCTGGGCGAACATCACCTCAAATTCTTAGGCTTAGAAAAACCCGCAGGCGGCGAACTCGACGCCAACATCGACGGCATAAAAATCTTCTCACCCGACGAAAACACAATCTTCACCATCGCCGACAAAGATTTCGTTGGCTTCATACTTAACAGGCACCTCTTTGGGCAATGGCTGCTCAAAAAAGCCACGGACAAAGGCGCAACATTGATGGATAACATGAACTTCCGCAGCCCCATCATCGAAAAAGGTGCAGTCGCAGGCATCTCAGCTAAAAACATGAAAACCGGCAAAGTCAGCGAAATGCGAGCCAAAGTAGTGGTGGACGCAACCGGCTACTTCGGCATGGTCCGCAAACAACTACCCGCCGAGTTAGGCATAGACCGCGAAATCGCCAACGAAGACGTAGAAGCCTGCTACAGAGAAATCCGCCAACTCAAACAGGAAACCAGCAACACCCGCTTCTGCGAAATCTACCTCAATCAACAAGCTTCCCCTGGCGGCTACGTGTGGATTTTTCCTAAAGGCGGTGCACGCGTAAACGTGGGCATAGGCACCTGCATGCGCAAAACCGGTTACCCCAATCCCAAAGAGCAACTCTACAAAACAGCATTCAACAAACCAATGTTTGAGGGCTCAACCGTAGTTACCGGCGGCTCATGGTTTGATCCTGTGCGCAGACCAATCGACAATATGGTAGGCAACGGTGTCATGCTCGTAGGTGACGCAGCTTCGTTAGTTAACCCGATTCACGGCGGCGGCATCGGACCCTCTATGCTGTCTGGCTACTTTGCAGGTCAACAAATCGTTGACGCACTTGGCAAAGGCGAACCCACCAAAGAAGCACTATGGGGCTACAACAAACGCTACATCAATACCTACGGCAAAAAACAAGGCACACTTGACATCTTCAAAATCTTCCTCCTCAGCTGTAGCGACGATGACTTAAACTATGGAATGAACCAGAAACTCATGACCGAAGACGACGTCCTCAAAGCAGGCATGGGGGACGACTTCCACCTAAACATCACCGAAACCGCCAAACGAGTCTTCCGTGGCATACGCAAAGTCAGCTTCCTAAACAAACTACACACAACCGTCACCATGATGAAAGCCTTAGGCGCACACTACAACACATACCCCGAAACCCCAGTCGGCTTCGAAGCATGGCGTGACCAAACGGTAAAGCTGATTGAGGAAGGCAAACAAAAGCTTACCTAAAACAACAAACCAACTCCTCTTTTCATTTTTCATCTTTTTGCTGTTACTTAGTATTCGGCATGGGTGAGAAGGCAATTTTGCGCTTGAAGGCTGACGGAGTATCAGATTTTTAAGATTGCTCGCAAGCTAAAGATGGAAACGTCCGACGTAATCCGTTCCAGAAAGATGCTCAGAAGAACTTGAATATGCGAAAGCTGATTTAAAGTTATCAATACGCTCGGTTCTAAGAGCCTTCGCCGTGGCAATTCAGTTACTCATTAAGATAGACACTTCAGATCTCCATAGATAGACATTGGGTAGGGCAACTTTGCGTTAAATCCTGCGTGTTACTTCCACTTTGTTAGTATCTCTTCTCGATTGAAAGTCGCTTTACTCAAAAAGAACATAGCCACATCAGCGATTATGAGAATAAGCGCGAACAATAATAGATTACTAATGTCAAACGTAATGACTCCAGTTACGCCTGCTACGTAGACGAGCGCAAACGGAATTAACAGAAGAAAGCCAAGCTGGTTTGCGCTTCTAACATCACTCACCCGTGATGCAATAATAACTACTAATTCAATACTAAACAGTGCTGCAAGAGGCGCAATGAGCAAAAGCATGATTCCAGCGTCCCAATTGGGAAAATAATAGTAGGTTAAACCGTTGTATGTCAAGTAATCTGTTACTGCCATAAAAATTGATGCTCCTGCCCAGGTGGCGATAATAGGAAGTATGAAGGCGGCGATGCTTTTTCCAAGAAGTATTTCGCCATCTGCCATAGGAGTCGCTAGTAGCGGCTCTATGCTCTTTTCAACTTTTTCGCCCACTATGCTGTATGCTGCAATCGAACTTGGCAGGAGTGCTGCTAAGATGACGTAGAAGTAGGTGAGTGCTTGAAGGCCTAGTTGGTATGTCGAGGGGATTCCCGAAGAAGGGGTTATTTGGGTCTTTACTACAAGTGAGAATACGATGGTGAGGATAAGCGGCAAGATAAGAGTAGAGTAGATTATGCTCTTTTTCGCTTTGTAAGTTTCGATATCTTTTGATGCGACAGCCCATACGTTGTGGATGTCCATTATTCTTTGCTCCTAATCAATTTTAAGTATACATCTTCAAGTGCTGGGTTGTTCGGAGAGACCGATTGGATGCGACCACCTGCTGCATCGATGGCATGCACAATGTTTGGATTCTCTTTGTTTGAATCTTTGACGCTGATGAGGAGTTTGTTTCCGTTTGCCACTTCAACATTGCCGATTCCAAGCTTTCTCACTGCAGATATGATTGCTTCGTTGACAGTCTCAAGCTTCACAATGGTTGTTCTCGCAAATAATGATTTACGCAACTTTTCTGGGGTCCCTACTGCTATGAGCTTAGTCTTCATTATCCCAATTCTATCACAAATTTTGTCTGCCTCCTCAAGCATGTGTGTGTTGAGAAAAATTGTTTTCTTCTCTTTCTTGAGGGCTACGATGAAATCTCTTACGGTCTTCGAAGCCTCAGGATCCAAATTTGCGGTCGGCTCATCCAGAAAGAGAACCTGTGGATCATGAATTACTGCTCGTGCTATGGCTAGTTTTTGCTTCATCCCTTTGGAAAAGGTTCCGGCGACTAGCTCTCGTTTTTCCCAGAGACCAAACGTCTTGAGAAGGTATTCGATTCTCTCTTTTCTTTTAGTTTCAGGAAGCTTGTAGAATCTGCCGTAGAAATCTAAGTTCTTGTAGGCGCTCATCGCTTCATAGAGACCAACGTTCTCAGGTAGCAAGCCAATCATTGCTCTGATCATTTTTCGGTCTGCGCTGTTTCCTACTTCAAAATCTGCGATTTTGGCCGTGCCGCTGGTTTTCGCGATCAGACATGCAAGTATTCTGACGGTTGTCGTTTTTCCCGCTCCATTAGGACCGAGGAAGCCAAAGATTTCTCCTTGATTTATTTTGAGAGTAACGTTATCAACCGCAGTCAGGTCACCGAACTTTCTGGTCAGGTTCTCAGTTTCGATCATCATGTTAAGTCGCCGCAATTAAGCTTCAATTCTGGGCTCTTGAGAAGCACATTTGACTTTGAGCTCTCAATATTTTTCTAACTAGAAACCGCGAGCTGGATATAAAGAGGGATAGTTGTTCAATTTTTGAACTGATTTTATCATTTTGGAAGTGTGTTTTAAGAAAAATCATAACTACTTTGTTAAGCATATTGTTGAAGGCTTGGGGACTATTAGGTGTCTGATTTAGAAAGGGCGCGCCAAAATCCAAAGGACACTGCTTTAGCCCTTTTCAGGTTCAGGGCCCGAAGAGGTATTGGGGTTTATTATGCGCTACTCTCGACGTTGCCTATACTCGTTGGTATTATGGGTTCTTTGTCCTCGCCTCCCTTCCTTACAATAATTTCGGTTGGAATGCTATTTCTGGCGATTTTGTTTTTAGCTAGATTTGCCGGAATGAAACGCTTCACTCAAATGAGGCTTGCCTTGGATCTTTCTGAGCAAACGCAAAACCCACAAAAGCGACCAAATAAACTCTTGGAAGGTGCGAGGACTGTTCTAGTTACTCTTCTACCTTTAATTGCTGCTGTCGTATTTGAAATAACTGGTAGTCCTATTCTCGGGTCGCTGGTGTTGATTGCATTTGTTGCTTACGTTTTAGTCTACTACATTTTTGTTTTTTCAAGACAAGCGAAAGACAATGTTCTGCCTTGGCGTATAGAAGATTGGCTTGTAGCAGTGTTTCCTCCGATACTACTTTTGGTCTATTTTTTCCAAGCAATAGATACAACAACCTATCTAACTTCCTTGTTGCTGTTGTTTCTGTTGGTTGGTGTGAAATCGTCATATGAAGCACCTCAGGCGCTTATTTACGTCTTGAGTGGCAATGATGGCTTAAACAGGAATTCATCATCCTCGAAACAAGATGATGTTACTCTCTCTGAGCTTGCTTCAGATGGTGTTTTGTCTAGTTTTACAAGGGTTGGAATATTGCTTGCTCTTTTAGGAGTTGAACAAATTACTTTTACTGACCTATTGTTTGTGGCTAAGGTTTCAAAAAGTTCGTTGAATTATAGTGTGAACGCTCTAGCAGATGCTGGTTATGTAACCGTGCACAAAGGCTTCAAAACGGCAGGTGGACCTCGGACCTTCATACAAATCACTGATAAAGGCAAGGGTGCCATTCGTATGCATTTTGAAACTATAAGGCGAATAGCCTCCAAGTATCTGCCCTAAAACATTGTCAAGAAGTCTTATGCTCAAACTATAGTTTAGCGGTATTCCCTTTTCTGATATTATGGTGTTTAGGCTTTCAAGCTATTAATTCTTAGTTTTACGATTGTTTATTGATATTTTAGCTATGTCTTAGGATGGCTCTGGCTCTATGAGTTTGAATGAGTGTTTGGGTGGATGGACTTTCTGTGGGGGCAGAGCGTCTGTTTTTTTGCACTGGAGGCTCTATAGCTGGTTTAATCGTACTTTTTGAATCGCAAGATTGTTTTTGGTGTGAGGGTTTAGTCCTTTTTGTTTTGGTGGTTAAGGTTTTATAGAGGGTCGTCGGTTGGGGTGCGATTTTCTTTTTTGTAGGGGTAGTTTTTCCAGTATTAAAGAGTGGTTTCTTTGTAGATTCAAGGGGGATTGTGTCGTCTTCTATGTCTAGTTGTGTTCGGATTTTTTCGGACTGGTAATTTTGCCGTTTCGCCTTACTTTATGCGTAACTAACACAATAGTTACGAGCGGGGGTAGGGCAATTTAAAATTTATCATTCTTCCGAAAAGGACGAAAGCCGTGGGGTCTTGTTTTTCAATCTAATAGAATAAAAACAAAAACTGAGTACCAAATACCTCTTCTGCAAAGCTTAAATGCCAAGTGCACCAAGCTATAGAGTAGTGATTAAGTATGGTTTATTGTTCACACTGCGGCTCTCAAATCGCCGAGGATGCATATTTCTGCCCAAGATGCGGCACCAAAACCCCCACTGGAAAAACAGCCAAAGTCGCATACCCCACAGACGAGTTGCAAGACGCATTCTACCGAGTTGGCACAGAACTTGAACGTGCCTTCACAATTGCAGCCCACGAAACTCACGCAGCCCTAAAACGCGCCAGCGACAACCTCCAACAAAAAACATCCGCCCAACCAACAAGTCACGCAACACCAGACACCAGCGTCACTTGCCCCCACTGCGGAGCCAAAAACATCCCAGGAGCAATCTTCTGCAACAGTTGCGGCAAAAGCATAAACCCCGAAGCAACATCTGCAACAACATAGATCACGCAAAACTCGCCGAAATCCATGAAGGCAATTCAGAAGACTGGGGAAGAATCTTTCACCCAGTAATTTATTACCCCCAACCCATCTACTACTGAAAGAAAACTGGGAATTTGCCATGAAAAGAACACTGATTGCTTACGAAACAAAACTGGGCGCCACTGAAGAAACAGCCAAAAAAATAGCAGAAGTTCTCCGATCCAAATTCAATTTAGAGGTAGATTTGGTTAACCTCAAAAAAGATGCATCACCAGACTTAACATTGTATCAGAATGTGGTTGTAGGTGCAGGTGTAAGAGGCGGCAGAGTATATGGCGGAGCACTCAAGTTTCTTAAAGAAGATTTAAGCGGCAAAAAAGTTGCCTTCTTCACTTGCTCCTCATGGGCAGGCACCCCTGGAAGCTATGAGAACGCAAAAAAGAACTACATTGAAAAAACATTGAAAAAATTTCCTAATGTAGGCTTTGTTGATGCAGAGGCTTTCGGAGGACGCATACGATACTTTGGAAAAACGATGCTGGACAACAGAGACCCAGCGAAGGTTGAAGCGTGGACGGAGGAGCTTGCCGAAAAATTCAACGAGTAACGGAGGCACCAAAGCTGGGGCACTGCTTTGTCCTTTATGCTGCATCGAATATATTGAAGTAGTGTTTGACTGCGAATTCGATGGCGTAGTGCTCAAAGACGTGAAAGCGCTTCGGTGTCCACTTTGCCAAGACGAAGTGTTTTCGCCTCAGCAAATGGCAGAGATCAGCAAAAAAATCGGCAGCGCTTAAAGATTTTGTTTAAGTTTACCAAATGCAATTGCAGCTTTGATTATTCGTTGGAGTACTTCAAACTCGCTGTGCTGCACTGTGGTGTGAACCGCGGCTTTGTAGTTGCCCAGTTTGGCTTGATTGACAAAGCGCTCGAATTCGTCTTCGAGAATACCCTGAGTAACTGCGGGTTCGCCGTTTATGGTTCGCAGGTTGCAGGTGAGGCAATATTGAAAGTCAAATTCTAGTGTGCGGTTTTTAGAGTTGCCTTCCCCGAAGTATCTAAGGTCATCTACAAGCTTGTCGAATTTGACATCGTCGAACTCGATTAAGGTTATGTGGGTTTTTTTGAGGTCGTGTTTGTGGTTCAAGCTAAAACTCCTCCGGACGTTTGTGTCGTGGTTTAGGGGTTTATTTTATTTAAACAACATACTCCCACAAGCAGTAGCTGATTTTGAATTTTTAGCATTACGACTAATGCCTAATCTGTTTGCCATTTAACCATGCGGTTAAATCCATGTACTTCTCAAACTTACGATTGTAAACCATGTTTTCAACCCATGGATACCGCGGGTCACTGTCTCTAATTTGAACAACATGATTTCCACGCAGAGGCCCCTTTGAAAACAGTACTTTATTTTTGAACGGTAAAGCCTCAAACCGCTCGACATATTCATCTTTAAAATCATCATTGCCAGCTCCCCCGCCTGCTGCACCTGCATCAGTAAAAATGATAAACAGATTATCAAAGTTTATTCGCTGAACTCTTCGTTCCCATTTTGTTTTTGCTTCAGCCTTGGATGAATAATGTAAGAACATTATTTCTATGTCGCCACCTAATACGCCCACAGGAAACTTGTATGTTTTAGTCATTAACTGATTAACTTCAGGATGCCAAGATTCATCCTTTAACACCAAAGGCTGTGTCATATAATAATTGAAATTCTCAAGCATTCTCAGATATTCATCTGAATAAAAAAAAGTCCCAATCGTTGGCGAAGTATATTGTAACCCGTATTTGTGATAAATGCTTCCAGCGAGGCAGTTGATACTAATGATTGTGAAGTTTCTGTTTCTTAACTTTGCCCTCTTAAATGCGGAGAGAAATCTGTCTTTAATATCCCATTGAAGGGCGATATTGACGCGTTGTGGAGTTAATATCCACTTGGAAGATTTTTTGCTCATTTATTATCCCAAAAAAGAAGTTACTCAGCTATAAAGATAATACGCTCTTAATTATTTTTTTAAATTAGTTTTTACTTCTCGAGAGCCTATTGCTCCTTCCAACCAACCTAATTTTTTGCTTTGATGAATCTATAACTTTTAACTTCATTCTCGCCAAAACCAAACTCATCTTCTAAAATGCTAGTTCAATTTCGTTCTATCCGAAAGCGTATTGGCTCCGAACATAAAACTAGTTCAAAACCTTTGTTTAAACAATTTTTTCAAGAAGTTATCTGAGCAAGGCAACAACCGACTTAACAAACAGCTTTTTTGGGCTTGATCTAGGTACATGCGCTAAATTGGGGTTAACAACTCAGCCATTGAAACCTTTGTTAACTCTGCTTCGCAAAGTCACCAATCGACTTGACAAGCTAGCTGAATGGTCTTTTCAAAAACCAATAATATATGTAGCATAGATAATGGACGTATAAAATTCAGGAAGAGAGAAAAAAAGTGAAATTGAATATCTTTGGGAAACCAGTGCACTCGCTGAATCTCAAAAGGGCCTCCAAGCCCCTTGTAGCCTGCCTGAGTATGCTGTTTTTAGTCAGCATGGTCTCGGTGCTTGGTACTACAGATACAGCTCAGGGTGCAACAACCTCCGCTCTGCACACGCAGGGTTCATACATTCTAGATACAAACGGCAACACGGTTTATCTCCGGGGAGTCGGCTTAGCAGGTTTTGCGCCTAACCTGATTCTTTGGGGAGACGGCGCAGGCGACAACTGGGGCGTACAGTGGAACTACAATCCGACAACAGCAATGGATCAGACCTTCTCTGCAATGAAGAACCAATGGCACATCAACATGATTCGCTTGTTCATTTACCCAAGCTGGTACTACCGAGACAACATTGTCCCCGCACAGGAAGACACTAACTATGCATCCAAAACCGCTCCGATAAGCACAAGAGCATACCTTAAGACTCTATGTCAAGAAGCAGACAAATATGGCATCTATGTCGACATCGTCCCATACACATTGACACCATCCGAGTATTCGTTTGGAAATGACCCCTACGCAACTGATGCATACAGTTGGCAAGGGTTACCTATGATGGAATGGGATGCTGCAGGAAATAGATTCCTCCAAGATGCTGGATACGGCAACAATGAACAAGGATTCTGGAACTGGTTCTGGACCGACATGGCAAACAACCTAAAAGACTGCCCAAATGCAATCTTTGAAGCATGGAACGAACCAGGCTGGAATGGAGGCGATTTAGAACCGATTCCATCTGGATACATGAACTATCTGCAGACAATGTACAGTGCCATCCGAGGTACAGGCTCAAACAACATAATAATGATGCAGTGGCACATGGGCTGGCAACCGAACGGCTACGGCGCAACACTAGGCTGGGTATCAGACATCAACAACCATATCCACCCAACCAACTTAGTCTACACAACTCACTTCTACTACTACGCACCAAGCGACTTAAGCGCTTACTGGGCAAAAGACTACGCAACACTGAAAACCCAAGTTCAAACAGCAATCAACGGCATGGGCGTCACCGCTCCACTAGTCATCAACGAAGAGGGCTCCTGTCTCACAAGCTCACCAAACAAGCAAAACGACTACACTTGGTGGCAGAACCTTTTGTTGGCTCAACGTGACCTCAACGTCGGCGCAGGCGCATACTACTGGCTAAGCGATTCAGGCTTAGGAGGTGTTTACTCTGGAGAATCATTGTTGAGTAGCGGATATACCCCAAACACAATGGGTCAATCATACATCAACGCATATTCTCCAACATCAACAGCACCTACACCCGCACCAACAGCAACACCAACTCCAACCCCCAAACCAACAGCGACCCCAACACCTACAGCAACCCCAACTCCGGCCCCAACGGCTACTCCAAAACCAACAGCAACACCAACTCCCGCTCCGACAGCAACACCTAAACCAACCGCAACTCCAACCCCGACACCAGTGCCAACGGCAATCCCCACACCAAAAGCTACTGCAACACCAACCCCCACGCCAACCCATACTCCGACAGCCACACCAACCACAACACAGCACCAACAGCAACTCCAAAACCAACAGCAACCCCGACTCAAGCTCCAACCGTAACATCTCTATTCAACGATGACTTCGACAGCGGAAAACTTACCGCTTGGACAGGAACCAAATCCTACAACACAGGTAGCACATCAAAACTGCAAACTACAACGGCAATCGACGGATACGCATTAACAACCTCAGTAACTGGCGGTTCACAGGAAAAAGGAATTTGCAAATACAAATACATTAGGCTCTTACAAATCCATTGACGCAAGAGTTTACATGCAGATAACTGCTGAACCCAAAACAGGAGCAGTCATTGAAGCCTTAGGATTTTCACGTGATGGCTGGCTAGCAACCGCACAGGGAGCAAGAGTTGACATAGTAAACAACAACGGTGCTCTCCAATGGCGGCTTAACTACTATGACAACGGCTGGAAAAGCGTCACAGTTGGATCTGTAGACCCAAACACTTGGTACAGCGTTGAAATAAGTTTGGTTTTAGGCAAAGGTAGCGGCGAAACACACCTCTACGTTAACGGCGCAGACTTAGCATCTGAAACCGGATTAACCAATACAGCGCTTGGAAGTTCAGTGAAATACTTTAGCTTAGGCATTGTTGACGAATACGGCGGCAACACATTGGCTATCAATTATGACTCAGTCGTCTTAGCTCAAGGTTACATTGGACAAGACGCTGCCACAACATTACAAACAACCCAATTGACAACGACAGAAACTGCAACCCCCGAATTGACAACTGGCACAACAATCCTTTGGCCAAGAATAGTCCAACTATTCAGTTGGTACTAAAATTCCCCCAATCTTTCCTTTTTTATTTAACAAACAGTCTTTTAATGCATACCTTAGCGTCATGTTCATGCTCCAGTAAAGTTTTAAACACACTACACATGTATTACAGCGAAGATTATGGAAGTCATAAACGTCCGTTTACCCGAAAAACTCTCCAAAGAAATTGACAAATTAGCCAAAAAGCACGAACTAACACGCTCCGAAGTCATGCGTCAAGCCCTAACCATTTACCTCCACTTAACCGAAAACGTAGGCACCATGCTCCGCCCAATCGTATTCCAAGTTAAACCCGCACAGCTATCCTATATGCGTAGAGGCGACGTATCTATCATAAAGATGCCCACGGGACACGCCATCGTCGCAGGTTCCACCTCGTCGGGAGCTGTGGGACCCAAAGAATTTGACAAAGTCAAAGTTGACGGAAAAATCTTGGGCAAGTTTCTGGCGAGAGTTGCGTTGATGGATGTAGTGGCTACGGGCGCTTTTCCTTTGCTGTTATCGTTGACATTAGGAGTTGAGAAGGAACCTACTGGTAATCAAATAATTGAGGGTATAAACCGTGAAGCCCGAACATTGGGGTTAGACCCAAACCAAGTTCTGATGGAGAACACTGAAGATAACTTCCAAGCCGTCCAGACAGGTGCAGGTTTAACTGTTGTGGGTTTAGCAAATGAAGATGAACTTAGACTGGGGATGACTCTGCCCGGCGACTTCATAGTGGCAATTGGCAGACCCAAAGTGGGCAACGAAGTCATAGCCGCTGAAGCCCGAGGCGAAATTGCTGACTTGAAAAACGTGGCCCAGCTAACCCAGCGGAAATATGTTCATGACATTGCGCCTGTGGGTAGTTTTGGGATTGCCAGTGAAGCGAAAATGATGGCTTACGGTGTGGGTAGGCAAGTAAAGCTGTTTGAGGTAGCGGGTTTGGATTTGAACAAAACTGCCGGTCCAGCAACAGTTGTTTTAGCCACAATTGACAGGGAAAGATGGGAAGATTTAACGGCACTTATTCCTAAACCAATTAACATTATTGGAGAAATTCTTTAAGCCTATCTTAGCCTACCATATGGCCGTTGCGATCAATTTCGCCGCGGCGAATCCTTGTAGTGGAAATGGGATGGGAGTTTTCGGCGGGAACCAGCGCGACAGTGACGATTTGAAGCGGCGCACTTCCTGCATGGAGGCGCTTCTGGTTTATAGCTTCACCCACTTTAGCCGTTTCTTCACTAACCACTAAAGCATCAAAGTTTTTTGTCATCATCAAACCCATCGGGTCATTAAGCGGAACAATTTCAGCTCTATACTCAACCCCTTTTTCTTTGAGAAATGCTTCCAGTTCATGTCGCCTCTGTTTGTAAGGGGCGGTTTTGTGGGGCTTACTCATTTTAGAGACAAACTCATCAGAGGTTAAGCCAATGACGACTTTTTCTCCGACCTCAAAAGCTTTCCCTATGAGAGCTCTGTGTCCCCTGTGCAGTTGGTCAAAGGTTCCGCCGACAGCCACTTTCTTGTATCTCATCATGTTATCAGTCTAGCGCCCTGGAAGTCGATTTTGCTTTTCAGCACCTGTTCCTTTGGCAGTATTTGCTTAAAAGCTTCTTCCACCCTTCCCGCATTTTCTTCATGTACAACAGCATGAACTGCTTCGCCAATCATGTTTTGTGCGGCGCCGACTGCACCAGCTTCTTTGGCAGCTGCTACAAGTTTTCGGATATTGTTATTGGCAAATCCGGATTTCTGTGAAAAACGCCAACACTGCTCCAAAAAATTCTCCAAACTCGGCTCATCAAGGATGGCATGGAGGGTTTTTTTGCCGTAGTGGTTTATCTCCATTTTTTTCTCGGCGGAGGTAAACACGGGTTTTTTAGGTATCAGTGTTTTGAAGAACCCAACGACCACAACGTAATCTTGCGAGAGGGGGATTCGGTCGGTTTGGCAGATGCCAGGTGCGCCTGCTTTGGTTACTAAAATGAGTCCACCACCAAAGTTCAAAGAACTGACAGTGCCCAACCCAGTTTGGCACTGGATTTCAGCTACGTGTGCCACTTGTCCAATCTGGTTATATGTCAACGGTAAAGAAATGGCTTCTTTGAGGGCTAACCCAGCGGTTAATGCTCCACCTGCACTTGTCCCAAAACCCATACCGATGGGCAATTCAATTTTATGTTGAACGGTTACGTGATACTTTTTGTTTGTTTTAGCCAACAGCGTTTTAATAGCTTGCTGTGTTGTTTTGGCATTTGTAGGTTGACCATTTATTTCCACGCTGATATTGTTTTTTTGGGCAACTTCTTGGACCGCGACTGTTGTGTGGACACCTTTTTCGAGCCCAAAACCACCGCCAATTGCACCCATCCGTTTTAGGTCGGAGAGGGGCTTGCTGTGGTGGGTGTCATGGATTTCAAAAAAGCTAGAGATTGCTCCGGGCGCGAAGGCTTTGGCTGTTTTCACTGTTTTTCACTTTTGTTTTTCCTAAGTAAGGTGGGGAAGGCTTTGTAGATTGCGGCGAGGATTGGTGGTCCCAATATTAATACGAAGGGAATTTCCGTGAAGAACGTGAAGAAGAATGTGGACAGCACAAGGGGAACGGTTAATGCGGGTCCATTTAGGAAAGAGTTGAGGAATGGAGGTACCGTTGCTGCTATTATAGCTGCACCTAAGAGCATGCCTGATACTGCACCGACTTGGAAGCTTCGCCATTTAGAATTGCGTAAAACAACTACAGGCACTAGGAAGATTATGTATGATGCGATGGTTACGCCTATAAAGGCGATTTTTGTCCATAAGTCAAGGTCAGTGAAGTAAACGCCGATTGCTACGAATACTGCAGTTAAGATTCCGTAGCCTATTGTGGGTTTAGTCCAGTTGATTTTCTTTTTTGCTATGTAACCCAGTAAGTAGAAGGCGACGAAGTTGCTTGTTACGCCTGCGATTAAGCTAAGGAGAAGATTGTTGCCAAAGATAGCGTCACTGATGAAGATGCCGACTGCGGCGCCGACTCCGCCAACGAGTGGACCGAAAACTACTGCGAATATGGCGGGGACAATGACGGAGGGCCAAAACCTGACTCCTCCAAAAGAGATGGGGATAACTGCGTAAAAGAGGTAACCAACGGCTACATACAACGCGATGTTTAATGCTAAACCTGCAACGTCAATAGCTTTCAATGTGTATCACTACGATTGAGCTATGCATTGCAACTTTAGGCGCAAATAAGCATTCCGTTTATAACGTTTATACAAGACTAAACAATTAGAACCCTGTTATTCATTTTTCCAAATTGTTCCCTTTTGCGCTTAACAATTTTTCTGTGACCTCACCAGTATCTTCGGGGTGCAATTGTAGGGTTGGCTGCTGTTGGGCAGCGGCAGTTGTAGCGGTAACTGCCTTTCTGCGTTATCATTGAATGTTTAGGGTGCCGAAAGTAAGTTGTAAGAGGCGTTGGCACTCAAGTTCAAAGAAGGGAATACATAATCCTGACAAACTAAAAATTTCTAACAACTTAGAATCTAAGAAAATGGAAAGAAGAAAAGTCACTTGTTACTTATTTCTTGTGCCGCTTAATGCGGTCTTGCCGCTGTTCCTTTTTACGCCAATCCTTCTTGCGCTGCGTCTGCATCGAGAAGCGCTCTTGACGAGGAGCATCGACTTTGCGAAAACGCGAAACATTCATGTAGAAGGTTTCGGTGTCGATTCTGCCTTCACTCAATTCTCTAATGTTATTGTTAAGCTCCGTTTTAGCATAATTGTCACGAGCCTTGTCGAATGCTTCTTCATAAACAAGGTATGCAGCGTGGAACGGAAAATTCATAGGGTCATCAATTAAAAGTTTTTCAGTAGGGGTTTGCTCGTTTGGTTGTTCGGTCATTTTAATCGCTTTTGAATAGGCAAATGATTGTTTTTCATCCTTTTATAGGTGTGCCTAACACGGAACCGTTTTGGCAGTCTATAGGTTGCTTGCGGGGCTCTGTTGCGTTTTTTCTCTATTCTCTATTGCTTTGCCGCTGGGGGGTTCAGCCGCGTAATGCCCTATTTTAGTTTGCCCCGAGTCCCTTCCATTTATCCACATACTCTAAAAAGCCGTCGTAGCCGTGTTCCCTGATGTATTGAAGCTGTTTTTGGTACTGCCAATACTTACAGTCGTTTATGCCGTAGAAAACAGTGCTCCTCGCAGGGGTTATCTGGGCAGTCAACAAGATTTGAAATTTAAGTTCTCCAAAATAGCATCATTGATTTTGTATTTCGCCTTGCTTATGTATCTCTCTACATCTTCGTGCCGAGTTTATAGCCAAGGCATCCCCACTCGTCAGGTACTTTGTGCTTTGCCATTGTATGCAGGTTTTACTGTAGGCGCGGCAACAGCGCCAATCTCTTTAATAGTCAATAGGCTTCGCTTCGCCCTAGTATAGACAAAGTTTACCATTTACGTACAGAATTGAAAAAGGGGGATGGAGGATACGGTTAAAGGAATGACCGCTGGTAGCAGTCCTCATGCCGGATTGCAGTGCATTTTCTGGTTGCTACCTGTTGACCTTCAAGGATGGGTTTGTGGCAGATTGGGCAAACTAGGTTGCCTTTCTTTTGGATTCTAATGAGGTGACGGTGAGATAACACATAATGGTTTAACGCCATATTACTCACAAAAACAACTTCTTTTTCTGCGGGTAAAAGCGTTTTTGTCAAGGTTTCTGGACTAAGCCTTAGTCTAATTTTCTTGACTAAACATTTCATCCAAAAAGCGAATACTTTTTGTCCATAAAATAGTAGATAGTTAGGCAGAGAAAAACAATGCCGCTGATTACGAGTTTTGATCCTTGGCGTTCAAGCCTCTGCATTTGTCCACCCAAACTAACCTTTAACCCCTACACGGGCTGCGACCATAACTGCCTTTATTGCTACGCCACAAGCTACATCCCAAACCACCAAAAATGCCACCCAAAAAAAGACCTCCTCGGTTCACTCAAACGTGAAGCGGCGAAACTTTGTGGCGAAACCATCTCGATGTGCAACTCCTCTGATCCCTACCCCAAAATAGAAGCCACGGAAGGACTAACAAGGCGTTGCCTCGAAGAGCTATCAGAATGTAACTGTAGAATCCAAATCATCACAAAAAGCAACCTCGTCACTAGAGACGGCGACTTACTCACCAAGGTGCCAGCCACGGTGGCGTTAACCATAACCACCCTCGACGACCAACTCGCCAGAATCCTTGAACCCCACGCACCCTCACCCAACCAACGAATCAGGGCAGCCCAGGACCTTATCCAAGCAGGCGTCCCCGTCTCAGCACGCATCGACCCAATAATTCCAAACTTGAACGATCAGCCTCAAAAACTCCTTGAGGAACTCGCAGCAGTCGGCGTCAAACATGTAACCGTTTCAACCTATAAAGCCAAACCTGACAACTGGGCACGACTAGCAAAAGCGTTTCCTGATCAGATGGCGGTTTTGAAGCCGATGTATTTTGTGAAGGGCGAACGGGTCGGCGGCAACGTGCTTTTGCCTAAGGATTTTCGGTTTAAGATGCTTAAGAGTGTACGGGATTTGGCGGAGGCACAGGGGTTGCGATTTGGGGTTTGTCGAGAAGGCTTGCCGCAGCTGAATACAGCCGCATGTGACGGTTCATGGTTAATGCCAAATGCTCAGGAGGGTAAGCAACGCAGGCTCGCGTAATTTTCCTTTGTGACTTCGACTACTTCTTCGCTCAATGCGAGGAACTCCGCAATCCAGTCATCAAAGACAAACCCATAGTCGTCGGCGTCTATTCAGGTCGAACAGAGGACAGCGGCGCAGTTTCCACCAGCAACTACATCGCCCGCAAATACGGCGTCAAATCTGGGTTGCCCCTGTTTATGGCGAAACGCAAGTTAGAGGGCACCGATGCCGTCTTCTTCAAAGTCGATCACGAATACTACGACGAAATCAGCAGTCGCATTATGAATATATTCCGCACCTACGCCACCGAACTTGAGCAGGTTAGTATAGACGAGGCGTACTTGGATGTGACCGAGCAGGTGGCGGGAAGCTTCGAGAAAGCCCGTGACTACGCCCAAAAAATCAAGGCTGACGTGAAATCGCAGGTCGGCATCTCATTCACCATTGGCGTGGGTTCAAACAAGATAGTCGCCAAAATCGCCTGTGACAGCCAAAAACCCGATGGCTTAACCATCGTGCGCCCAGAGGATGCTCAGGCGTTTCTTGCGCCTATGCCTGTGGACTCCTTACTGGGTGTGGGAAAAAAGACGATGGCGCGCATGGAGCAGATGGGCATCAAAACTATAGGTGATCTCGCCAAATATGACTGCCAAGTGCTAATCGAGGTGTTCGGCAAAGTGTTGGGGATTTACTTTCATAACGCTGCCAACGCTGTGGACAACGAACCTGTGCGGGAACAAGGCGAAGCAGAGTCAATTAGCAAAATCGGTACGCTAAAGCAGGATACAAATGACTTGGAGTTCATCACGGCGAAAACTGATGAGTTAACCGAGTACGTGTTTAAAGAAGTCTCTGAGAAGGGCTACAACTTCAAGACTGTGTCGATTTACATGGTTAATGCTGATTTAAGCAGCAAAACTCGTAGCGTCACTTTGGAGCAGCCCGCCAAAGATAAAGAGACAATTAGGCGCAACGTGCGAATGCTCTTTGAAAAGTATCTTGCTGAGTCGTCGCTGGAAATACGACGCGTAGGTGTAAAAGTATCTTGTTTCAGTAAAGAAGAGCCATCGCAGAAGTCGCTTACGAGTTTCTTCTCAGGATAAAGTATACAAAAAATAAAGAAGAGAAATAAGGGGCTGTTTTACTTGAGAGCTAATATGCCCGCTTTAACTTTTTCTCCGATTAATGCGCCTAAGACAAGTTCGGTTCCAATTTGGCACCACTTTGCAAGGTCGTCGAGGTCGCTTTTTTGCAATGTTGAGGCTTCTTTCTTTAGATGAAATTTGCATTGGCGGTCAAGAAACCCTCTAGCGGCTGGTCCCATTTGCTTGGTTAGCACTGATAAGCATTGCTGTTCAACTGTTGACATTACGCTTGTTCCTCCTGACTCATTGCGCTTGTCATTTTGAAGGCGTTAATCATTCGTTGGAATGCTTCTCCTAAATCGCTGATTTCATCTTTTGTGTTGATGTTTATTTCGTGATTCAGTTCACCCATGCTTACCTTGCCTGCGATGTTTGTTAATTTCTTTAATGGATCCGTTATGCGTTTAGACATTACTAATGCCATTATGATCGAAATTATGGCGATAAGGGTAATGCCGACTGCGGAAAGCATTACGCTAAAGCTTGCGTAGCTTTGTGATTCAGCTGTTGCAGCTTGGACGTTCTCAACTACAAGCAACTGGAAGTCATCTAGATTTGCGTTAACTTCGCGGTGTGCCTGACTAATTATTTCCATTTGGGTAGCTATCTCGGCAGAGTTGCCAGCACTGTAAGCAGTGATTACTTTTTGCACCGCAGGTGTTATTACATTGGTATCAATTTGATTGCAGCTCTCAAAAGCAGTGTACATTTGTGAACCCTCTGGCAGGTTCGCCGTCAGATACGTTGATGTCGCCTCAGTTAGTGTTTGACCTGTTTGTGTATCAACTATTGCATTCTCTGGGTCTACTGAAACTTCCTCAAGTCCTTGACTCCTTAAAGTGAAGCCTTTTTGATAAGCAACTGCATAATTGCCGATTTCGACTTGTTTGTTTACGTTGGATTGGATTTCACTCATTTTCATTGTGTTCAATGTTATGGCTGTGCCTATTGCGGCAAACAACACAACTATCAACAGATAAGATATCAGCATTTTACGCTTGATTTGCATTATTGTTTCATCCTCTTTTGTATTACCCACATAAACGTAATTGTGAAGGTATATCGTTTATGAAGTCACAAAAAATATTGTAAATCCTAAAAAATCAAACAAAAAACTGAGTAAAAATCGGATAATAATAGAAAATAATGGAAAAAGATCTCAAAAACGCTAAACGATAGTTGAACATTTGCACACGAATAAACGGTTATTTAGATAAAATATTAGCTCCACCATTTCAATATGTTTTATTTGTCTTCTGTGTGCAAGACTCAGACATCTAAAACCTACATATTGTTACGAGCGATATTTTTTCTATGGAAATAACCCTTAAATGCTTCCGGCATGCGTTCAAGCACTAAATTCGAGAGGTGATAATTATGAAAAGAACAGAAGCAATATCCTTGCTGAAGAATTTAGTAAAAGAATGCGAATCGATGCGGTTAGCGCCAATTGTTTCTTTAGTTTCAAGCGCTAACCCTGAGGACTGGAAATTAATTGTCAAATGGAGCATCAGCGAAGAAAAGGGCTGTTTTGAAAAAATAATCACCGGACTTGGACTGCAAGCTATCGAGACAAAGGATGGCTATACTATTTTTCAAAATCTATAAACCTATTTAGTTTTTTCATTGAACAACACTTATTTTCCTATCTGTCCCTGTTTATAATAGGGATAATTTTGTCAAAACAAACAAAGCGGTTACCACCTGATCAGCATGCTACCGACCATCTTCTGCGCTGGGGTACCGAACACCCAGGAATAACCTCGACGAACCCACAGTTCACCCTCGAAACCTACACGTTGACAATTGATGGCGAAGTCGATAACCCTGTTAAGCTGAACTGGAAAGGGTTGATGGCGCTACCCCAAACTGTTTCGGTTAGCGACTTCCATTGCGTGGAGGGTTGGAGCGTGCTGGACTGCAAATGGGAGGGCGTACGCATAAGCGACATCGAAAAACTTGTCAAACCCAAAGCGGTGTCGAAGGCGGTGACGTTTGAGTGCGCCGACAACTACACAACATCGCTGTTTCGAGAAGAGTTGGCAGGTGACAATGTGCTTTTAGTTCATAAACTCGATGGTAACCCCCTTGAGGAAGGTGTCGGTTTCCCGTTGCGACTGATTGTGCCCAGTAAGTATGCGTACAAGAGTGCATTGTGGGTTGTGCGGTTGCGGTTTACGCGTAATAAGGAATTGGGTTTTTGGGAGAAACGGGGTTATAGTGATAGCGCTGATGTTTGGAGAAATGACCGGTTTAGGCATTAACCCAAGCGTGTTTGCGTTTAATTCAACTATTTAGTGGTTAAATTACACTTTGAAAGAGTATTTTTGCGGCAAGCGCTGTTTTGCGACTATAATAATGTTTATTAGGCGATTGTAATACTCTCTCTGCTCTTTAAGAGGAGCAAAACATGTCCCAGATAAACAATGCACCGCTTCAAAAAAACTGCGGAGCTAAAGAAGAACCCGAAGCGGATTCTAAAGAGAAGCGTAAAGAAGACGCCGAAGAAGCACTATACATAACCCGAATCTAAAAAGGATCCTTCAAGTTTTTTTAGGTTCAGGTTTAATTCTTTTATACCAGTCCACTATCCGTTCTAATTCATCTGGGACGATAAAATATGGAATACACCGAAGCTGACCTCGGCAGAATCTTCGTACTAAGACTCCACCAAAACGAAATTCTCCACGAAGAAATCGAAAAATTCGCCAAAGACAAACAAATCCAAAGCGCCCTCTGCTTCTTTTTAGGTGGCGCAGAAGACCAAAGCAAAATCGTGGTTGGACCTGAAGACGGCAAAGTCGCAGTTCCAAATCCCATGCTTACGCTTTTGAAGGGTGTACATGAAAGCTTCGGTGTGGGTACAATATTTACCACCGACGAAGGCGCGCCCATGCTGCATATGCATTCAAGTTTTGGCAGAAAAGACAAAGCTATCACAGGTTGCGTCCGCAAAGGAGTCGAGGTGTGGCTCATCGGCGAAGTTGTAATTATTGAATTAAAGGGCGGCTCAGCGAAACGCCGAAAAGATGAAGTGTCAGGTTTTGAAGTTCTCGAAACCTCGTAGTTTAGCCTAAGAAGCGTACGAGGAAGATGCGGTAACCCATGTTGCCGTAGAAGTCACCCCAGAACGGTTGGTCAGCAGGGTCTCCGAAGCGATTAGTTTCATAAAGCATCTGCCGAACCTGCGTGTAGTCTAAAGTTGAATTGAAGAATTCAGCGTGTTCTCCGAAGTCGTAGAGTATTATGTATTTGACGTTTCGCTCCACGCAGAGGTTGACAAATTCGGTGATGTTAAAGTTTGCAGTGAATGCGTCTACGGCTAAGGCGGGGTACTGCCAGATTTGGTCGCTGCTCATGTTAACGGGTAAGTAGAAGCGGAACATGTCTTGGCTGAGCAGGTTAAAGCTGCAGACGAGCACTGCGGATTGGTTGCCGTCGAGATGGCTGACGAGGTATGCGGTGGCGTCTTTTACGGGGATGTTGATTTGGTCGCGAACAGTCATTTGGTAGGCTTCGTAGCCGCTGTACGCCACGGCGCCCGCTATGAGTATTATGAATGTTGCCGCTGCGGCTTTTTTGTAACGCTTAACGTTTATGGCGGCTTCTTTAGGTTGCCACGCCCGCACTTTGCCATAGAGGAACATTATGAAGCAGGAGGCGGAGATTGCTAAGATAGGGAACAAAGGCGTAACGTAACGCCATTGCCTATTGGGAATGAAAGTGAAGAAAGCGTAAATCACCAAGAACCACGTTAAGAAAAAGATGTCGCTTCGGTTTCGTCGGTAAGCAAACAACCCCAAGCCAAACAGACCCAAAACGAAGATGGGCAACGCTATGGGATGTACGGGTATGCTAGTAAAAGGCCAAGTAATCTCCACAATGTAGTAGAACGGAAGTGGCTGGAAACGGTTACTGTAAGCTGGTCGGTCCTGTCCGCCTTCGCTCATGACGTACTGTATGGTTTCGAATTTAGTCATGCCGTTGTACTGATAAATCGCTACAAACCACGGCAAAACCACCAAAACCACAATTACCACTATGAGGAGAAACTTTGCGAGATTGGGCTTGAGGCGTTTTCTGGCCAAAAACATTATGCTGAGGAGCATGGCGAGGGCGGCGACTATGATTTGGTACTTCGCTAGCACACCTATGCCCAATGCTAAACCACTAAGTACAAGTGCACGGTAGCTGCTGTCCTTGCCTAACCAAGTGTAAAACGCAAACATCGCTAATGTAAAGAAAAAGATGAGCATGGTTTCAAGCATGGTTACGCGGGAAAGCCAGAAGAATCCCGGCATCGTGCCCAGCAGGATGGCGGCTATGAGGGCATTTTTTTGTCCGTAGACGCGTTTGGCGAATTCGAAAGTTAACCAAATTGATAAGACTGCAAACGTGACTGCGACTAGGCGACCAACGGTTTCGGTTAGACCTAAAACGGCGAAGTAGCTGGTGGTGATTAAATCAAACAGTGGAGGGTAATAGGCGTAGGTGGTCATGTAGAAGTGAGTTTGACCTTCGAGCAGTAGTTTTGCGCCTAAGAGGTGGGGCATTTCGTCCCATTGCACCGACATGTAACTTAGACCATAGGTGGCGGCGACAGCAAAAACCACTAAAAAAGACAGTAACATCAACTGATACTTATGGCGTTCAACAAATGTTATGCTCTGTTTAGTGGTGACTTGAGCTATGTGGGGACACCCTCACTTTTAGATGGACAATAGGGTTGTGGGAGCTAATTAGAGTTTGCGATAACCCAACAAAACAGGTTTCCCACAAAGAATGCGCAAGTGATTTATGCCTAAGGCTACACTTCTCTAAAAGTTCAGCCGCACGTGGGATACCGCTTGAAGAATAGAAAGGGAGAGAAAGAGCTTTCGATTTTGTTGCCGGCGTTTAACGAGGCATCACAGATAGAGCGGTGCATCCAACAAGTGGAAGCCTACGTGAAAACTTTCTGTAGCAGCTACGAAATCGTGGTTTCCGAAGACGGCAGCACCGACGGTACCGAAAAAATCGTCTCCGAAATGACTAAAGGTACACCCAATCTTGTGCTGCTGCATTCGCCTAACCGCCTCGGCAAAGGCAAAGCCATCAAAAACGCCGTTGACATCTCAAAAGGCAAAATAGTCGCGTTCATGGATGTGGACTTAGCAACTGACTTAGAATGTCTGCCAAAACTTTACGAGGTAGTTAACAAGAAAGGGGGCATGGCAATTGGTTCACGCCATGTTAAAGGCGCTTTTGTGCAGCGTCACGCAGCCCGAACGTTTTTCAGTTTAACATTTAACCTGTTTGTTCGCATTCTATTTCTCGATGGGGTGCGCGACCACCAATGCGGATTTAAAACTATGAACCGAGGCATCGCCAAAGCAGTTCTGGACCAATCAAAATCGGACGGCTATTTCTTCGACACCGAAATGATTGTACTCTGCAAAAAACTCGGCTATCCTGTCACTGAAGTCGCAGTTTCGTGGATGGAAAAAAACAAAGGAGGCTCAAAAGTCAACCCTTATCGAGACAGCAGAAAAATTTTCCGTGACATGATAGCTTTCCGCTTCAACCTCTAACCGAGGCCGCTACCACTTAATTTCATAATCATACGCCTAATCCGTTGCACCTGCTGCTGAGCATTTAAGAAATACGGAACAGCACCACCATGGGGCGAACATTTTCCCGCAACGATTGCTTTTGCGATAGCTTCCACTGTTGGCGCATCGGCGTCAATTTCAGTATATCCATACCCGATTTGGGGACCATAGTGTGCGTCAGTTCCAGCCACCCTTGATAGCCCAAACCTCTGTGCAGCTTCTTCCGCTTTTCTGAAACTTTTCTTGAACGGGAAAGCGCGGGCGTTTATTACTTCGATGGCGTCAAAGGCGTCGCTGACATTTTCACGCAGGCACCCTTTGAAGTAAACGTAAGGGTGACAGGCAATGGCAACTCCACCTGCCTCGTGAATGCGTTCTACGGTTTCGATGGCGCTATACCCCTGAGGAATAAGTTCAGAAACATTAAGAGCCACTATGTGTCCGTCGGCGCTAGAAACCTCCATCCCCGGGATAACGAGAAAGTCGGTTTTTCTGGCGATTTTGTAAGCCCCTTCCAAAAAGTTATGGTCAGTAACGGCTACGGCGTTGAGTCCCCGCCGCTTGGAGTAGTAAACGAGGTCTTTGGGGGTGATTAGGCTATCGCTAGAGTAGGTGGTGTGAACGTGGAGATCAGCTCTAATCAGCATCGAACCGCCTCATTTGGAGGCCAATTTCTCTCGGACCTGCGCCAACATCTCATCAAGTTTGTCGTCGTCCGCATCAATTTTCTTGAACAGCGGCTGGGGCTTTTGGATTTTGTGTCCCTCTTCAAGCGGCACAAATGCGTCACTCCATCTGCATTGCTCTACATTACCCGACATGTTAAGGGTTTGCCAGAGCTGCTGAGCAGTTTTGGGAATAAACGCAGCAGAAACCACCGCAATAGCCTTTACAACTTGCGCAGTCACGTAGAAAATCGTACCAGCTTTCTCTTTGTCGGTTTTCATGAGATTCCACGGCTCCTTGGTGTTGAGATACTGGTTGCCAGTACGGCTAATCGCGATTAGCGTGTTTGCGGCGGATTGAAGCCAACCGTCCTCGATTTCCTTTGCTGCTTGGTTAACCTTAACTTTGATGCAGTCCAATACTGCTTGGTCGTCTGCCTCCATTTTGGTTGGCGCAGGGATTGTGGCGTCGAATTTGCTGTTTATGAATGAGAGAGTGCGGTGGATGAAGTTGCCGAACGTGTCGTTTAGGTCGGCGTTGATTTTTTCTCGGAAAGCCTCCCAAGTGAAGTTTGTATCTTTGCTTTCTGGACGGGTTGCTATAAGGAAGAAACGCCAGTAATCCACAGGATACATTTCTAGTGCTTCGTCAATCCATATGCCGACGCGTTGGCTTTTTGATGCTTTTTGTCCGCGGAACTGGAGGAACTCGGTGGCTGAGACGTTATATGGTAGGTTGTAGCCTTGCCCCGACGCCAAAAGCAAAGCGGGCAGGATGATTGTGTGGAATGGGATGTTGTCTTTACCAACAAAGTAGAGAGTTTTGGCGTCTTTGTCAAACCAGAACTCACGCCACTTCTCAGGCTGCCCCATTCGTTGGCTCTGCTCAATAGTGGCGGAGATGTAGCCCATAACGGCTTCAACCCACACGTAGATGGTTTTGCCCTCGGCACCCTCAAACGGTGCTGGTATGCCCCAATCGACATCGCGGGTAACTGCGCGGGGCTTGAGACCTTCTTTTATCCAGTTTAAGCTGAAGCATTTAACGTTAGATGGGAGTTGGCAGTTATTTTCAATGTAGTCTATCAGTGGCTTCTCAAGTTTTTGAAGATCAATGTACCAATGCCTCGTAGTTTTTACTATTGGCTTGCTTTTACAAATGGTGCAGTAGGGCTCAATTAGGCAGGTGGGTTCAAGGAGTTTGCCGCAGCTGTCACATTGGTCCCCTCGGGCTTTTTCGCAGCCACAGTAAGGGCATTTCCCTTCGACGTAGCGATCAGGCAAGAAGCGTTGGTCGTGTTCGCAAAACAACATCTGGCTTTCCTGCGAGAAAATGTAGCCGTTCCGCTCGATTTCTAAAAGGGTTTTCTGTACGAAATCCTTGTGTACTGGGCTCTCGGTGCTTGTGTAATTGTCAAAGCTGGCGTCCCACCTTAGGAACAGCTCTGAGACTCTGGCATGGTTGCGCTCGGTTAGGGCTTTGGGGGTTATGCCTTCTTTTAAAGCGGCGACCTCCATTGGGGTGCCGTGTGTGTCGGAGCCGCTGACCATCAATGTTTCTGCGCCTTTGAGTCGGTAGTAGCGGGCGGTTACGTCTGCTGATAGGACTGAGCCGACGAGGTTGCCAAGGTGCGGTGTGGCATTGATGTAAGGCCAAGCGGATGTTACTAGAACTTTCTCTGGCAAAGGTGTGATTCTCCAACCAAACGTTGAGGTTCCCCCTATTTAAAATTGCTATGACTTAAAAAACGTGGATTCATTATTCTCCTATATAATGATGGAAGGTATTGCGTGAACCTTAACCTGAATTTTCAAGCGAAAGCTTCTATTTGATTCGTTCTAGTCGCAGTGTGTTAAGCAAAAGAAGCATTGTTACGCCATCGTCGCCTGAAGCCACTGTGAACCATAGTGGAGTCAGACCCATCAAACCCAGTGCACCCAAAATCAACTTCACCACCAGCGAGGCGGCGATGTTTTGTTTAGCTATAACCATTGTTTTTTGGCTTAATTTAATGAGGTATGGAATCTGCGCTAACTCGTCTCTAACCAAAACCACATCCGCGGACTCCAAGGCAACGTCCACTCCTTTTGCACCCATCGCGATTCCCACATCGGATGATGCCAATGCAGGAGCATCATTAACGCCGTCACCAACCATCGCTACTAACCCATCCTTGCCTTTCATGTCCTCAATGCAGGCAAGTTTGTCTTCGGGGAACAATTCAGCGTGCACATCTTCGATACCTATTGATTGGGCAGTATCTTTTGCAATCGCTTCTTTGTCGCCTGTTAACATTGTTGTTCGGATGTTCTGCTTCTTAAGTTGACTAACTGCCGACAAAGCGTCTTGACGAACCTCGTCGACGACACAAACGGTTGCCAAGCCTTGTTTCGCTACTGAAACACAAACTGCAGTGTGAATGTCGCCGGAAGTGATTTCGAAGGCTTGTGTGCAGTTACAACCGAGTTCATTCATAAACTCCAAATTGCCAATCGCCACATGCTTACCATTGACCAAACCCACGATGCCTTTGCCTGGCACTTCCACCACATCAGTGACTTTGAGTTTGCTCAGATCGATGTTACGTTCTATGGCTTTGCGCACAATCGCCTGCGCTATGGGATGGTTACTGAATTGGTCCAACGCGGCAGCATAACCAATAGCTTCGTCCTCAGCAATCGAAATATCCACTCGGCGCACTTCATGCACAGCTTGCCTTCCCAAAGTCAATGTGCCAGTCTTGTCAAAAACCACCTGTTTAACCTGCGCAAGTTTCTCAATGAATACGCCGCCTTTGATGATTACACCCCGCTTCGCAGCTATTGTAATAGCTATGAACACTGTGGCAGGAACAGAAATGATAAATGCGCTTGGGCAAGAAACTACCAGCAAAATCAGCGAACGGTAGAACCATGTTTGGAAGGACCCGCCCAAGAGGTAAGGTAAGGCTGCAGCCGTGAAAACTGCCAACGCAATCACAATTGGCACGTAAACTTTGGCGAAGCGGTCCACCAACCGCTCAATCGAAGCTTTGCGTTTCTGCGACTCGACTACGAGTTGAACGATGCGGCTAACCAAGGTTTCAGTGGATTTCTTTGTCACCTCAATCTTTAGGACACCACCAGTGTTTAACGTTCCTGCAAACACGCAGTCGTTAACCCGTTTAGGCACAGGCACCGATTCACCGGTAACCAATGCTTGATCCACATGCGAGAAACCTTCCACGACGTTACCGTCCAGAGGAATACGCTCCCCAGGTTTCACAAGTATGGTTGCGCCCAGATCTACTTCTGAGACGTTGGCGCTGACTTCTTTGCCACCGGTTAAAATTCGGGCTTTTTCAGGGATGACTTTGCTGATTTTCTCCACCGTGCGTTTGGCACGGTTCTGAATGTATCCCTCAAAATATTCAGCTAAACAGTAAAGGAACAGAACAGTGGCAGCTTCGAAGCGGTAATCAAGCGCCAAAGCACCCAAGCCCGCAACCGCCATCAAAAACTCAACGCTGAAACGCCGCTCCAAAACAAGCTCCTTTATTCCAACCACGCCGATGTAGGCAGCAACCACCAAAACTGCACTGTAATAGAGAAGCATTGAAATCGAAAGAGGCAAGTTAACGACTGGAACTGTGACGTTTAACGGGATGCCGCCAGCAAATAGGTCAAGCAAACCCGCGACGAGTATGGTTATACCTAACCAAACTGCGAAGCCGACAAGCAACCGTGTGTCTTCGCCTTCACTCAGTTCCTTTTCAGGTTTTTCTTCACATGTGCCCATAAAATCCCAAAAGTATAGTCAGTAAAACGTGAGTGTTGCTAACATAAAGGAAGAGGAAGAAAATTAAAAGTATTTGGATGCGAATAAGATTTGAATGGTTTTTCGGGTTCTGGGAAACGTTAAAGCAATTATGCTCTAATGGCTGCTTGGCCGGTATGAAGCAGAAAGCGTTGTTGAGTTTTCGCAGGGCACTTTTAGCTCTCACTTTAGCCATCACTTTTCCCACAATTCATGCTTGCTTTGGCAGCTAATAGTTTCCCTCAACTTGTTATCCATTAAACATATCAACTACGCAATCACACAAAAAGACCACAGGTTCTGGGCGATTAATGACGGAGAATATCCCATATATACCCAAAACTGGACTGGGACTTGCCAATGGCTCAGGCACTCCACAAAACCGCCATCGGCGACTGGGTTGTGATTGCAGGTACATTGGAAAGTGTCTCCGCGTTTTTCACGCTTCGAATCCACTATTAACCATCCCCAATACTGGTTAACAACAGCTACATTTTATTCTACGACTTAAACATAATCGACTACCTCTCAGCAGAGAACCCGACTCAACACCCTACTTCACCATCCGCTTTGAAAACGCCACTTCATACATCGAGGTCTACACTGCCCCCGCAGATAGCGCCGTGAGCCAGTGGCAACCCAAAAACTTCACAACAACAGCCGAGGGCGATTTGCAGGTGGTTAAGGTGGATACATTCAAAATATGAAGAGGCATTGCCTGGGGATTTGTTGGTTTTTCGATGGTAACGTCAACGATGAAAGCAACATAGATTTGTCGCTGTTGTGGGCGATTGCAGCAGGGTTAGCAGTTGATGGGGTAGCGGTCGTATCATTGGCAAAACGTAACGCGCTTGCTTCACCTCGTTTGTCGAGAAAATCAACTACCGAGCGGGCTCCTAGACATGATTTATCTTAAAGCGATAGTTTACCGGGAAGCTTTTTTGGGTGCTGCGAGATCGATGGGTCTTTTCTTGTAGATGCAAGGGACTTCGAACTCGAAGAGTGGAGTTTTCCTCATTTTACATTCTCCACAAGAAGTCATGTATGTTTTCACTTTAAAATATTATCTATATATAATATATTGATTGAACCTGCTCATAATGCATAAATTAATTATTAAGCAACAGCTCACTTGTTAAATGTCGGATCTGAACCAGTAAAGCTGTTGCTCACACCAATCTATCTCTCTTATTCATATCAAAACAAGCCACTGCGCAGGTGGGGGGGTTGCTGTGAAATATTAATAAATGTTGAACCTGCAACATACCACCATGCCCAAGCCATCTAAAATAAAGCCCAAGCAGAAACCCAAAACCAAACCTAAACGTAAAGCTGAACCTGAAGTGCCAGGATTCACCACAAAGAAAACCTACTGGGTTATGCTTGCAACTGTTTTAGCGGTCACTTCAGCGGTGCTGGGGTTAATATCGGGTTTAAACGTATTGAAAACAACGGTTTTGACTGTGGCTATGGTGGTACCTATTGGCTGCATAGGATACATCAGGGTCAGCCCATCCAAACTGTCTCTCTCCAAGAGGGCAACGTTTCTCTTTATAGGCATATCCGTCATCGGCTTCGGCATTTGGGCAGCAATCGTGTTACTCGGTGGCAGATACGGCTTAACCACTCAAATGATAAACGCATTAGGCAGCCAATTATTCATAGTAACCAGCCTCGTCATATGTTTCTCCGTGGGCGCTGTTATCGGCGAATTAATCGGAAGAAGCAAAGCAGTTCAGGAGCGCCTCTTCAACCCCCTAGACGAAAAGAACTGATTTTGAGCTCATTTTGGGATATTTCTATGTTTGCCCCAGAAGCTTTAAGAACCCAATCCCTCAGCATCTTCTAAGGCACAAAAAGGACAGACCTTAATGAAATTCGGCATCATGACACGCAACCCGGAAGCTTGGAGCAGTACCCAAGTCCGCGAAGCGCTCACCAAACGTGGCGTTCCCTATGAATGCTTCACGTTTCCTCGGCTGGTCGCACGACTTGCGTATAGACCTTATTTTAAAGTTGCCGAAACAAGCATCATTGATGACTTAGATGCACTCATCATTCGCCCCATCGGACGCGGTAGCCTTGAAGAGCTTGTGTTCCGCATGGATATGCTTTACAAACTTGAGCGCCAAGGCTTCTATATGGTTAACCCGCCCACTGCCATCGAGCATTGCGTAGATAAATACGATATACTCGCTCTGCTTGAAGACATTGGCGTCCCCGTCCCACGAACACTCGCCACCGAAAGCGTTAACGAAGCCATCAAAGCATTCAACGAACTCGGCGGTGACGTAGTTGTCAAACCAATCTTTGGCAGTCGGGGACAGGGAGCAACACGCGTCAATGACATTGACGTCGCGGACACCATCTTCAAAGCCATCACGTTCCACCACGGTGTCATCTACATGCAGGAATTCGTGGAACACGGGTTCTCAGATTTACGAGCGTTCGTATTAGGCGACCAAGTTATTGCTTCAATGCGTCGGGTCGCTACTGGATGGAAAACCAACTATAGCAGGGGCGCCAAACCTGCAGCAGCTGCAATCAGCGAAGAGTACAAAGAGTTAGCTGTGAAAGCTGCCAAAGCGGTAGGCTGCAAAATTGCAGGTGTAGACATACTGGAAGGACCAAAAGGCCCATGCATCGTGGATGTTAATAGCCAGCCGGGGTGGAAGGGGCTACAAGCTGTTTCAAAAGTCAATATCGGCGACGAAATCGTTCAGTACATGTTAAACGAACTCAAGAAGTAGACGCAAGCATCATCGTGTAAGGGTCATCGGCGACAGAGGGAAACGACTCTTCAACGCCGTCCTTAACAAGCACTTTTTGTTTGTTTTCTGTGAATTCTCCGATGAAGTAGGCAGTTAAACGGTGTTTTTTCAGTTCTGAAGCAATTTTTTCTTTTGATTCTAGGGTTGCTGCGCCTAAAATGGTGCCTGTTGAAGACATCGCCAGCAGCTGTGCATCTGTTAAACCAAAATGCTTCTGTAATACACGGGCTTCCTCGGAAATGGGGATTTTTTCCCACTCCACCCTTAATCCGACTTGGGATGCCGTTGCCAACTCGTTAAGTGCTGCAACAAATCCGCCTTCTGTCGCATCATGCATCGCATGTACGCATTCAACTTCGGCGAGTGAGAGGGCTTCTTTTACGCAGCTCTGCATAGAAACCAATTTGGCGTATTCTTCTTGTTTTTTTGCTCCGAAAAACTGCCTTGCGTTTTCTTTGTGGGATAAGGAGTAGTTGGTGATTGTTTCGAGCCCGAGGGGTTTGGTGCAGAAGATTAAGTCGCCTGCTTTGGCGCCGCCTGAAGTGATGAGTCCCTTAGGCGGCACGGTGCCGTAGACGGTGCAGACGCCTACGAGGTCGTTTAGGCTGTCATACATGCCCGTGTGGCCCCGCACAATTGCTATGCCCAATTCGTTGGCGGCTTTGCAAGTTTGAGTCATAACTTTCTGGAAGCGGTTGGGGTCTGTTGGGAGTGGTCCAAGCAGTGTGATGGTGCAGAATTCGGGTTTAGCACCGCAAAGCGCCAAATCCGAAGATGCATAATTGATTAGCAGCCATCCAAACCACTCTTCGGGCACGCCCGTGCAGGGGTCAGAAGCAACTGCCACAATCAAGTCTCCTAAACGGTGGACGCCTGCGTCAAAGCCGATTTGAGGCGGCACCACCACGCGGCTGTCCACTTTGATGCAGTTGAGCAGTTTTTGGAGGTCTTTGGCGGCGAGTTTGCCCATTTTCTACAGGTACACCTTCAAGGCTTTACTTGCTTGCAACAGGAAAACCGCGAACACTGTGATTCCGAGCTCAGGCAGCATATAGCTTCCATTGTAAACAGCAGAGTAAACGTATGGATCGATGTTCGGAGCATAGATTGGTGCCCAATACACTACGCCCGATATAAAACTCATTACGAACCGCAAAGACACACCCACTGCTGCGCCAGCCACGGGGTACTTGGGGAAGAACCCTGCTAAGCCTAACACGCCGAAGGCTAAGATGTAGTCCAGCAGCACCTGCACTGGGTCAATTGCAAAGGGCATAATGGCGAATTGTATGGCGCCATATAGTATGGCTGTGACTAAGCCGACTTTGGGTCCTCGGCGTAGCGCCAACCAAATGATTGGTACCATTGACGCCAACGTTATGGAGCCGCCCTGCGGCATCACGTAAATGACGATGGTGCTAAGCGCGGTTGCCAACGCCGTGAAGATGGCGACTTCGGCTAAGACTTTTGGGTTTTTAAAAGATTTTTGGTACTTACTTGAGTTATACTTAGAGTCTAAAGTGTTTGTTTTCACTTGTGTTTTCCCTCCGCCAGTATTACCTGGTTCAGGTTCGCAGGGTCGACAGAAGATACTGTCCTCTCAGCCGGGTCATTTCCCAGCTCCCCAAGAACTAAGGAGAAAATAAGCAAACGCGGAAGATATTAGTTTTGCTCCGGAAAGGGTTTGGCTTAATCGGTCAGGGGCTTAACCAACAAAACTAGCAAATCTGAAGTAACCGAAGACACCTTCATCTCTACACCCAGATCGGAATAGGTTGCTCCGGGCACAGCGGGAAAAGAGCGGGTTTGTTCAACGTTTTTGGCGACGTAAAATAATGCTGAATTGTCAGCAGCTGAGAGTTTGTAGCTGAAAACGTAGGAGTCGTTGCCATGGGTGTAGGTTTGTGATACGCCCGATACTAGACTGAGTGTGGTGTATTCGGAGTTGGAGTCGCTCAGCCCTTGAAAGAATGAGGAAATCGCAGGCGCCTGCCAAACCAGAACCGCTACCGCCAACACGAGCAGTAACAAAACAGGAACTACAACTTTCCGAGAGGGAAAAGCTGTTTTCTTTGAAGGGGCAGCTGGAATGGATAAATGTTTTCTCATTGTATCTCTAAAGCAAGTAAGGCTCCAAACCTAAAAAATGTGCCCTTAAATCCAATCAGTTCCAAATTTTTGCGTTTTCTTTTCAGACGTGACATCATTCAGTCACTTAGATAAAACCAGACGCTAAGATTTTATGTATAACGTAAAGCGCAGGTTCACTTCCCCAGATGGTGCAAGGATAAGCTCAAGAAATCG
This sequence comes from uncultured archaeon, assembly GCA_963760925.1. Classification (GTDB taxonomy): domain Archaea; phylum Thermoproteota; class Bathyarchaeia; order Bathyarchaeales; family Bathycorpusculaceae; genus Bathycorpusculum. The sequence continues at coordinate 281,433 of CAVXES010000002.1, forward strand.
TGGTGCTGCAACTACAACTTACCGTAGACACCGTTTGTCGCACACAAAGAAAAAACGCAAAACCAAAATTAAGACTAAAAATAGTCATCCGCCAAATTTTACAAGACAACTAACACTGCAATAAACCCACTTCCACAACAACACCAGCTAGAAGAAGTTGAACAATGAAAATTTTTCGCCAGTCAACAACAGCTAATCTAAGAGACTTATCTACAGCAGATGCAACCAGCAGCCAGAACATGACGAGAAAACACCAAACCCAGCCTCACAAGAACAAAAAACCGATATCAAACCAGAGTTGTTACAACAGTTGTTACAACCCGCGCCCCCCACACCAGTTGCAACAACTAACAAAACAAACAAAAAATCGCGCATTTTCTATTCAGTTTCAACAAAACACAATCTCTGTTTAAGAAGTGAATCCCTTTAAGATTCAAATTCCTATTCTTTCAACTTAATGTCGGTGTCAATAACATGTTTCATTCAACAATATACATCAAAAACCATGGTAACCTTCAAAAGGCAGACATAAACTATCCTTAATTTAATGGTACCTGTTCTAAATGTTAATTGGCAAAGCCAACCAACCGAATGTTCGCTTAGCGAACGCGATACCGACGTACTTGCTCTCATCGAAACCGAAGGGTTAGCCACTTTTACCTTCGACGGGTTAAAACGCAGAACAGGACTCCACTCAGAAACGCTCTCCCGCATCCTTTGCCGCCTGGAAGAAGAAGGCATCATCAAAAAAGAACACAGCGGTTACCGTGTAACCCCTAAAATTACCGCGCTCAAACTGCAGCAGCCGAGCCGCGAAGCACCAACAACCCCGTTAATTCAGACATTTCTACCCTCTGATCTGCTAACTCAGCAGCTTATCCTTTCCATTAAGGGTAAATGGTTCGGTAGTCTCCGCTGGCTGGGCATATCTGAAAACAATCAAGGCGTCACTCTAAAATGGGTAACTGAAGACGGCGGAATACAAATTGCCGCTAACATTCAAGGCACCGCCTTAACCATTGAAGCCAAATTCTTAGCCAGCAACAACCTCAATGCCGCCCTCAAAGCATCTTACCAGTTGATGTCGCTAATAGGTAAACTCAGCATGCGCCCACAGGCTTCTCGACCTGTAATCGCAAGAAATGTAAGTTACTTCGGCGAAACTTTGCCTTCATAATTTTAGACATTTTTACTTCGGACACGTTTAATGTGACCGAGTTTGGTGTTCCCTTAGTCAACATATACTTTTTCGATATATCCATACATTGTGAAAAACAATGACTCAGCAAGTAAACACGCTTGAAGTCTTAAAATCGCTATCCAACGCCACCAGCGAATTAATAAAAAAAACTTCGCAGTCAGTGGTAAGCGTAAAAGCTCAGATGTCAAGGGGCACAGGTGTTGTCCTCACAAAAGACGGCTACATAATCACATGTAACCATGTCCTTGCAGGGTGCGGATCAGTAAAGACTGGGCAAGGCGAAAAAACGTTTCATGCCAAAATCGTTGGCGCCGACCCATACAATGATGTAGCCCTGCTTAAAGCGGAGAAGGGCGATTTCACGCCTATTGATCTAGGTGACTCAGAACAACTCTGTGTAGGCCAATACGTTTTAGCTTTGGCAAATCCCTTCAACAGAAACCAGCCAACAGCCACCGCAGGCATGGTTGCCAGCGTAAACAGTACCATCCGTGGCTGGCGCGGCGCAACCGCAATGGAAAACGTCATCGCAACCGACGCTCAACTCAACCCAGGATTCAGCGGTGGCCCCCTAATCGACGTAGAGGGCAAACTAATTGGCATAAACACCGCTTACGTTTGGCAACGAGGCATCGCTATCCCAGTAAACAAAGTCAAAGGCATAGCTGACAGACTTATGACTGGCAAAACAGCGCAACGAGGCTACTTAGGAATAATTGCCAACACAGTTGCAATACCCGAAGAAATCGCTGAACAAGCAGGACTGGAACAGGAAACAGGCGTCATGATCTTCAGCGTAGAAGCAGGTTCCCCCGCCCGCAAAGCAGGCTTAGCGATGGGCGACGTGCTGGTTAAATTCAACGGCAAACCCGTCAACGACTTCTACGACCTACCAAGGCTACTCTCTCAAGACGTTATAGGCAAAGAAACCAAAGTCACAATCATCCGCAGAGAAACACTCCTCGAAGCAACAATAATACCCACAGTACATGGAGGCGAACAAGACTGATAACTAAAATGCCCGTAGATTTAGAGCCGCCCTCTCCAATGCCTGCGCCGCCGCTACGCAAACGACCTTCAATAGTGCCGCAATTTTCCAATGTGGCAGAACCGTCGCATCTGAGACTGTTTGTGGATGAACAGTGGAACTAATCCACATCTCTTTTTGTTTCTATTTTTTGAAATAACTTATAAGCGGATGCGTTCTAACATCTCTTGGAGAGTTGGGTATGCATACTTGGTTGGCTTTCATCGCTGGGGCACTTGTGGTTGTTGCAAGTTTACTCATCATCGCAGCTAGCATAGGTGTTGCTTACTATGGCTTAACTCTTCAATTTGAAGCGCTTTTGGCAGTTATCCTCTTAATTGTAGCTGGAATAGTCGTTTGGCTCTTCTACATAGGCGTTAAAGCGCAGTATAAACTTGTAAAAACTGGCAAAGAAGCCTTAATCGGCGCAACAGGTGTCGCAACAACCGACATCAGCCCTAAAGGTGAAGTGAGGGTTTTAGGCGAATTCTGGCAAGCAATCTCAGATACTCCTGTTTCCAAATGCCAAACGATTGTGGTTGTGGATTTAGACGGCATGTTTCTAGTGGTTAAGCCAACTGAGGAAAAGCTTAACTCTCCAAAGTGTCAATAGCCTATTTGAGGGAAAACGTAATGGTTGATTTCATAACTGTAGTTTTAGGTTTTGTTGCTGTTCTAATTGCAATATTCTTCTTAAGTGGAATTAAAGTTCTAAAAGAGTGGGAACGTATGCCCGTATTGCGTTTAGGTCGCTATGTTGGGCTTAGGGGACCTGGATTGGCTTATCTTGTTCCGCTAATTGATCGCGCACCAATACGCATCTCGACGAGGCTTGACACAATCCAGTTCCGCACGGAATCCACACTCACTAAAGACAACGTCCCAGTAAACGTTGACTCAGTTATGTACATGAAACCCGTGGATCTAGAAAAAGCAGTGCTGCAAGTTGAAAACTACTATCAGGCCACACAACTAGCAGCGCAAACTACACTGCGAGAAGTCATCGGCAAAGTCAGCCTCAATGACCTGCTCGCCGAACGCGAAAAAGTCGGGGCGCACCTCCGCGAAATCATTGATGAAAAGACAGAGGCGTGGGGCATAAAAGCAACCGCCGTCGAAGTCCGAGATGTCATCATCCCGGGCAGCCTTCAAGATGCAATGAGTCGTCAAGCGCAGGCGGAGCGAGAGCGCATCGCAAGAGTAACATTAGCAACAGCTGAATTCGAAGCATCAGCAAAAATGATTGAAGCCGCAAAAATGTATGAGTCAAGCGAACAAGGCTTACGCCTGAGATGGATGAACATCCTCTATGAACTCGGTCAACAAGCGGGTACTAACACTATAATGCTTGTACCATCATCAATTCCCGAGGCAGGTTGGCCGCCAGTTGGAACCTTCGGTTTGAAAGAATTGCCCCGAGGACAACCTGGTGAGAAACCAGTGAAGAAAACAGCGCAGCCCCCTGCACCTGTAGCACCTACCGAATCAGAACAAGAAAGCTAAACGACCCTTCAACCCCTATTTTTCTTTTTTGTTGTTAAGCCAAACTTAAATTCTCTGCAACGTACCCTTCTATGGACCAATTATGCCACAGAAAATCCTTACAGTTGGAGAATATCTTCTATCAGAACTGAAGCGTTTAGGCGTTTCAAAAGTTTATGGCATTCCCGGCGACATGGTTATCAAGTTCTTCAAACTGGTCGAAGACGATAAAGATATTGACCTCTGCACTTTTTCGCATGAACAAGCAGTTGGCTTCGCAGCCGTCGCCGATGCAAGAGCCACAAGAAAACCCGCAGTTGCCGTAGTAACCTATGGTCCAGGGGTTTTGAATGTGCTTAATGCTGTAGCTTGTGCCTACGCGGAGAAAACGCCGCTTGTTTTGGTTGCTGGCGGTCCCCCTGTGAACGCTAGGAGAGCCGATTTCTTTCTACATCACACCGTAAAAAGCTGCACCTCCATGCTTAATGCTGCCTCAGAAATCACGGCGAAAGCGGTGCTACTTGACAACGCTGAATCTGCAGCAGAAAAAATCAGTCAAACCTTAACCGTCTGTCAACAGCAAATGCTTCCAGTTTACATTGAGGTCCCTGCTGACTTGGTCAACCAAAAAATCGGGCAAGTCAAATCCTACGCTTCTGAATTCCCGCTTGATGAAAAGAACCTGAAGCAAGCCGCCCAAGCCATAATCCAACGGTTAATCCAAGCGGAAAAACCCGTTATTTTGTTGGGCATAGAATCGGATCGCTACAACCTAAAACAGCAAATCCTCAAATTAGCAGAACAAATCAATGTTCCGGTAGTTTCCACAGTGTTAGCCCGTGATCATCTGCCGCAGAGTCACCCAAACTATTTTGGCACTTACCTTGGCGTCGCAGGCAATCCTGCAGCAAATCAGCTTGTGACGGAGTCGGATTTTGTTTTAGTTTTAGGCGAGATGCTTTCTGACGTAAATTTGGGGGCAAAGTTGGCAGCAACAAAGCGGAGCAGGCTTGTTTGGTGTTTCTCTGGGAATGTCAATTTTGAGGATCAAACCTTTTCGTTGGTGCCTTTGAAAGATTTGATCAATGATCTCGGAAAAACAAGATCTTCAAAGAAAACCCGCGTATTTCCTGCCAAAGCGCAAATTAAATTTAACCACACCTGCAAACTCACGCCTCAACCCATAGTAATGACCGAAGTCATAGATGCCGCTAACTGGCTGTTTAGCGAATATAGCGAAATGCCACTAATCGCTGATACTGGCGGAAGCCTCTTCTCAACCCTCAGCATCAATGCTTCAGAGGTTTTGGCGCCGTTTTTCTATGGCACAATGGGTTTTGCAGTTCCAGCAGCCATAGGATACGCCCTCGCGACTAAGAAGCGACCCCTAGTTTTGGTCGGCGACGGAGGCTTCCAGATGACTGGACAAGAAATCTGCCATTGCCCACGCTTCAAAATCAACCCCATATTTATCGTCATAAACAATCGGCGTTGGGGTATGGAACAGCTGTTTGATACTTCCGCCCACTTCAATGAACTAGTGGATTGGCATTACGCAGATTTGGCAGAGCTTTGGGGCGGCAAAGGGTACAAATGTTTAAACTGCAGACAACTCTACGAAGCACTACGAGATGCACACACCCAAAGTTGTTTCACCCTAATTGAAGTTTTTACTGAACGAGACGAGTTGCCTAAAGAATTGTTGGCGTGGATTTCGGAGCAAAAAGGAGAAGAAAAGCCTTAAGCATTTTTGGTTGCTTCGACACTGCGCTTAAGCACCAGCGCCGCCGCTTCTTGGCTTGGCCAGCTGCCTAATCCACAGTCTGGACCCGTAAACGTCATCCGCTCCCCATACTTCTCCTTTGCAAACTTGAACCGTTTCTTCATTGCTTCAAGCGGCTCCACTATCTGATCTGCTTGGGGATTTGTTATGCCCTTTTCGAAAAGTTCCGCCCAAATCGAGTCGATGTCTGTTCTGGCGATGCCTACGCGGATTTGTTTATCCGCTGTATTCAACATGTCTTTAGCGACTGCATCGATGTTTTTAGGTGAAGCCGCATACTCAAATGACAACACATCTAAGCCCTTCACGGTTAAGAGGTCCCGTATTCCCGAGGCAAAATGCAAATGAATCTGCCTTATGGGACCTTGGAAGTCGTAGGCTTTCTCTAGTGTCTCCTTGATTTGTTCTGGTGTGCCTGTGAAGCTGCTGTGGCCTAAACTGGGTTCGTCGATTGAGATGACTTTTGTTTCTATGTATTTGCTGTTTAGGATGCTATTTTTGGCGAATCGGTTTATGGTTTGTGCGAATCCGTCTAGCACATCGGGGTACGCTGTTGCACCGACTTCATGCAGGTACTGCTCTATGGGGCCGAAAATTGAGACTCTTAGCAAGATTTTTTTGTTGAATTCTTCACTTAACTGTTTTGCTTCTTTGTTTAGTACATAGATTTCGGGGAGAAAAGCTTTTTTTTCATCGACGACAAAGGAGCCATTGGTCATTGCATCGTGGACTGCATCGCCTACTTGCCTCAACCCGCTAAAAGCCTGAGGAAAATTAACTATATCCAGTCCCGTCGCGAGTTTCGTTTTAAAAGACTCCACTACAGTGTCGTAGAACGTTTTTTTGACAAATAAGTCTTCGGTGGGATCTTCTCCTTTATTTATTGATTCTCGTGCAAGTTCATACGCTTTAGCGTAATCTTGTCTTTTTATGCCTATTGGCAAGGGGAAACTGCCGATGTCATCAACTAAGGTTTCCATAAAGTATTATTCACCCAGAGAATTCTATTAAACCATTACCCTAACATTACACTGCTGAAAGGTATGAGTGGAAATGAGTGAGGACTGTGTTTTCTGTAGAATCATTGCTAAACAGGCACCCGCAAGCATAGTTTACGAGGATGACTCCGTTATTGTGTTTCTAAGTAACCGCCCAGTTAACGAGGGACATGCACTTGTGGTGCCAAAGAAGCACTATGAGGACATCTATGAATTACCGGGGGATGATTTGGCTTATCTTTATCGGGTGGTCAAACGAGTAGCAGTCGCCGTCAGGGATTCTATGGCGGCAGAGGGCATTCGAGTGGTGCAGAATAATGGTTGGGCTGCTGGGCAAGTGATTTTCCACTATCACGTTCATGTTATTCCTATGAAGCCTCATGAAGGCTTCACCCATGGCGTGGCGTATAGGGATTCGACACGGGGGCGTATGCCTGACGCTTTGGATTTTGATGCGGAAAAGATTAGGCAAAAAATGAAAGTTTAGGTGATCTTGAAATCGTGAGCTTACCTGCCTCTGTATTTTTTCACAGTCAATTAAATAGAATGCAAATAGTCAGATGCAACCAACATATAGTACCATATTTTTCCCAACAGATAATAACTTCTTTTTCCTTCTAAGTATCCCCTAAATTGTTAGGTGAAAAAATGTCAACTGGTTCGCCTCAACACGTAATTTCTCCGGAAGTACCCCCAAGCTACATCGAGAAGCTTTACGTATTCATCAATAAACTTTTTCTTTTGCCCCAGAAAGAGCGGTTTAGCGACATATTCACTGGATCCCACTCTCTGAGCTACACTGTGCAGGATGCCTCTGGAAATCGACGCTTAAGAGTCCACATCTCTGGAGACAGTTCGCTGAACGTCGATGTTGAACCTTTGACCTCAGGCGTTTCCGAGGCTGAAGTTGCTAGAGCACATGAAGACGTCAACATCGCAGTAACCATGTTTGAAGACGAGGTTCGAAAAAACAGTTTATACTTTGCTTGGCGCGAGGGCGAATCGATTGTACCCGAAGCGGTCTCTGGAAAAGAGAATAAGTCGCTACGACGGATTTTTCTAGAAACCCAAATCTTACTCATCGCAGCCTTCATGGCTCTTGGCATAGTGCTGTTCCTGTTTATCGGACCCTTGGTTCCCATTATTCTTCTCGCAGTCCAGTTAGTTTTTGTTTTCTATTCAAACAAAATCATTGCCCGAACAGCCGATTGGCACATCAACGAAAAAAACCCCTATATCCACATACTCCAATACCCGCTAGCCACAGAACAAGATAGCATACTCAAAAAAATGTCTAAAGAAAACATAGCCAAACTTAAGAAAGAAATTTACCAGCGTACCATAGCCCAAAACGGAGAACTCAATTGTAGCACGGCCCATGACATCTTTTCCGAGTTCGGCATTGACTGCAGAAGCGAAAATTTAATTGCCAAAAAAGTCAACGTCTACGACATAGTCAAATCTACCGCTGACAAATTCGGCTATAAAGTACCTGAAATTGTGGTTTCCAACACTTTGCTTCCAAACGCAGCCGCTTCAGGTCCAAGCCCAAGCAGAGGCATCGTGTTAATAACAACAGGCACTTTTCTCCAGCTTAACGAACCAGAAATCATCTCCGTTTTAGGTCACGAGTTCGGACACCTAAAAGGTCGTGACCCACTTTGGCTCTACGGATTATCTGCTGTGCAGTATTTGCTTTGGTTCTACGTGCTTTTCGGTTTGTTCCCCACTAACTCTTTCCTTCTACTCTTCATTTATCTGTGGGGATTGTTAACACTGACCTATTTCATAGCCAAGTTTTTCGAAGCCCGTGCCGACTTGTACTCGGCGATGATAATTGGTCAGCCAAAGGTTTTGGCTAGTGCGCTTGAGAAAATTGGGTTCCAGCGTCTGCTGTTTGAACGGGTGTCTACTTTCCGTATTCAGGAATGGCTCAGCATGGACCCGCATCCACCTATTTACTTTAGAATTGCTCGATTAAGAAAACTGGAAGAGCCACTAGAGATTAAGCATCCTCTGGCAAAATCTGCTAAGGAAGTTACAAAGGGCTTCGCAGACAGCTTTTAGGATGTTTTTGCAATGTCCACGTTTACCTTTATCCCTTGTTGTATACTTTGGGTTACAGTGCAGTAGTTCTCAAAAAGCGACAGACACTGGGGTAACCTTGGCTTATCTTCGTCAGCAACGGCCAGATGCACTTTAACATCGACGCTTTTTATTCTTAGGTAGCCGTCGTGGTTTCTTTCCACGTTTGCTTTTATGGTGGTTTGTAAATCGTTAACTTTGATTCTTGCCTTCTGTAGGCAAAAAAGCAGGCTTGAGCTAAGGCAGTGTCCTATGGCGACTGAGAGGAGCCTGGTCGGGGTTGGTCCCTCGTTTTTTCCTATTGGAATTAACTCGTCTACTATGATGCTTGGCAGGTTATGGTCGAATTCGGCTTTGAATTTGAAGCCTTCAAGGAGTTTAATTGTGGTTGTTGGCGATTCAGCCATCCGTTATCCTCTGGCAAATAGAATAAAAGCGGGGTTGATGTACTTTTACTTCAGATATACCGACTAGATGTTTCACAAAAAACGCTTGAAGGTAAAGAAAAAAATTTGGAGAGATAGGTTTTTATGTTCCAATTAAGTCTCATAGGTGCACCAACATATATTAAACGGCAAAACAATGGATTGATGGACCAACATGGTTAGAAAAGCAAGAATACGCCTCACAAGCACCGATTACGAGAAACTAGAAGAGGTATGCGGAGAACTCAGAAGCATCGCCCAGAAAACAGGCGTAAAAATGAATGGTCCAGTACCACTGCCAACCAAACGTCTTCGTGTTCCAGTACTAAAAGGTCCTTCAGGCGAAGGCACAGCAACATGGGACAGATGGGAAATGCGCATTCACAAACGCTTAATTGACATTGACTCTGAAGAGCGTGTCATGCGTCGAATTATGCGTATCCGTGTACCTGAAGAAGTGCACGTAACAATCGAACTTATCTAAACCAACTCTTGTTTTCATTTTATTTTTTCCTCTTTTTAGCGTCGAGCTTAAATTTCGTCTGTGCCAATAGACATTTAGAAGATGAACTATTTGCGGGAATGGCGCTGTATCGTACTAACTCACCACGACCAAGTAGCCACAACAATCACAGAGTGGGAAAAGCAGGGCTGGCGACTGCACACTTACAACACGGCAGGCATGGGCGGCACCTACAACTACACGGTTAACCATTACTTGCTCTTCGTAAAAGGCGAATAGCGCCCTTTTTTAGAATAATACTAACCATCCCGTGATGGCTGTTAAAACGGCTGCAGGGATGAACGCTGCTATCCACAGCTTCTTGTTTAGCATGAAGATTTTGTAGCCGTCTAAGACACCAAATGGAATTAGGTTGAAGATGGCGATGAACGCGTTAATGTATGCTGAAAATGCTAGCATTCCAGACCATGCGTTGAACGGGAACGCAAAGGCTAACCAGAAAGCTGAACCAAGAAACGTCACGGCGAAAATAATGTTAGTTATAACTCCTGCAATTGAGATCTTCATCATGTCCTTGGCTGAAGGTGGGTTACCTCCGATCATCATCGCCCCCGGAGCTATCATTTTGAACGGCAGAAACACAGCGATGAAAGTTAAAACAGCTCCCCATGTGGTCAGGCGGAACTCAGCCCACATGCCTGCTTTCTGAGCCATGACTTTATGAGCTACTTCATGAACCAGAAACGATGCCGTTAGAATAAATGCAAACATGGACATAACCAGCCAGCTCCAGCCGAAGTTGTTAAAGAGTGCCATGGAAAATCCTATGCCTATCACGAGCGCTGCTGCGACGCTGAGGTGTTTAACTTCTTTTTGGCTCCATCGAATTCGGTATTTCCTTTTATGCGTGTCTTGCCCAAAAACATAACTATAGTTGTAGGAACCGTTGGCTTGCTGGGTCATGACGCGGTCTTGAGTTTGTGCGCGGGCGCTGCTTATATCCTAGGCAGTGGTGGTTTTCTGGTAGACGGTGTTGACTGCAGAATTGTCCGCCGCAGAAGGGACAGCGGAATGGCATCATGGTTTCTGATCCGCAAACTTGGCATTTCATTGATATTGCGCGCCTTTTCCAATGTTAATACAGGTGGTTTCTTATATTTTTACGCCAAAACAGATGCTTTTAATTGAGTTATGTCTCTTTGATTTTAGTTGTTTTCCCCTTCAGGGTTCGGTAGGATACTTTTTTGTTATGCCTGTTTTCGGAGGTTGTTGCTGTTGTTTCAGAAATTCACTGGTTAAGACTCCTGTTTGTGTTTCCTATAAATTGAATACACAAATAACGCTGCAAAGTATCCTAAGCCCAAAATACCCATCCAGACGCAAAGCAAGTATATGTCCAAAGTTGAAACATTAAAGCACAACAATGGGTTTATGGTCAAGGGAAAGAACGGCGCCATTTCTGATAGAGAAACACATCAAAAACGACGTGTAATATGGCACCGAGAACTCCTGCTAATAGAAATGATCTGAGCTTTAAAGGGCGGTTTGTTTCTACCTGGATTTTTCTATAAATAGGCTGTATCGGTTCCTCAATCTTAAACATTACAAACCCTAAAAGCAACCCGACTGAAATCGCCAGCAAAAAAGTATGCACGTTTCCATGTAGCGGATAATTCAGTCCAAAAACGATTACTACTAGCCCTTCAACATCCAATATTACATTGCCCACAATGAAAGTTGGTACATGAAGGTACCTTCTTAGGGGCAAACCAAATGCGAGGGCTGGACCCAGATGGAACGGTGTAAAGGGCATCTGATTACCTTTGACTTGAAATGATGTTATGTTGTAATTATAATTTGCCACAGGAGGTTACTGTGAAATGTCTGATGCGATATGTTTGGTTAAAAAATGTTGGTGTCGCTATTTCCATAGCTCGAATTTCATAAAAATTCACGAAACCGTAGAAGCATAAACGCTTTAAAACCAGTAGCCCATATCAACCAGCTAAGGAAAAACGATAGGGCGTCTGTCTACTGAAACCGTTTAGCTTTGTTCACGCAGCTGACCTGCATTTGGGTTACTCGCAGTATGGGTTAGAACAGCGTCGGCAAGACTTCGACAATGCGTTCAGCGAACTTGTTGACCGCGCCATCGAGTTGAAACCCGACTTCATGATTATCGCCGGTGACTTGTTCCATCAAGCCCGCCCAACCAACCATACCTTAGAGAACACCATTCGCAGTTTCAAGCGCCTAAAAGACGCAGGCATACCCGTTTTAACCGTAGACGGCAGCCACGACTCAGCACCCAACACAATCACCAGCACAATTCTTTACCCGTTGGACAGTGCAGGCTTAATTTACCATTTACCACGGCACAAAGGCGCATGCTGGAGTAAACCCGGCTGCTACTACGTTTACGGAATCCCAAACTACCACAACCGTAGCAAAACCTCCGAGGCATTGCCCAAATTCATGGCGGAAAACCCGCCGATGCCTCAATCAGGTGTCGCCAATATCTTCGTGTTCCACGGCGCCATTGACCTGCCTGAGGTGAAACCGCCCTACATCGAAGCGGAGATTTTGCCCAGCGAATTACCCGACGGTTTCTGCTACTATGCCGCGGGGCACATTCATGACCGTTACATGTGCAACTTCAAAAGCGGATTGCTAGTTTACAGCGGCTGCACCGAAACCGTTGGTGCAGACGAAGCTAAAATAACCAAAGGCTTTTATCACGTGCGCATTAACGAGCGAGGAGAAGTGCAGCCTGAACTTGTCGAGTTAACGTCCCCGCGCAAATTCGTCATCTTAGAGTACGACTTCACAGGTATGGCTGCAGCCAAAATCACTGAGCAAGCCGTGCAGATGGTGAAAGAAGCTGACGAAGCCGACTCCATCATAATCCCCGTCCTCAAAGGCACCCTCCCGGCAGAAGCCAGCCGCACTGAAATCGAGGTGCCCAAAATCCGATGCGCTGCCCAAAAAGCACTCCTTGTCCATCCAATTGTACAGTTAAAAGAAACAGCTGTCGCAGACGAAATAGTCCGTTCAATATTTGAGGGTGAATTCAAAGACCTAAAAACCAAGGCGCATGAATATTTCGTGCAGATTTTTGCTGACCGATATGGACAAGAAGAAGCCGATCGCATCGCAAAAGGCGCCATAAACCTCATCGAACCCCTAACCCGAAAACATGAGGAGAAAGTTAAGCAAGCCATCGAGGAGTTGATGAAATGAAAATCGACGTAGTTGTGCTTGAGAACGTGCGCAGTCACGTCAAATCCACAGTTCCCTTCACGCATGGTTTCAACTGCGTCGTTGGCGGCGTTGGCTGCGGCAAATCCAGTCTGTTATACGCCATTGACTTCGCTCTGTTCGGGGACACTATTGGCGGTAGGAGTTTTGAGTATTTGCTACGTGAAGGCAGCGATTCATGCAGGGTTACGTTGCAGTTTACACAGAACGGCGGCACCTACAAACTCGTTCGCGGCTTGAGGCGACGGGGGAAAAGTATTCTGCAGGATATTGAGCAGCTTAAACTCTACGAAGACGAACACCTTGTTGCTAGCATGAAGACGGACGCTATCGCCGAGCAGTTAAGAGCCATCACTGGCTTAGACAAGGACCTGTACCGCGAGATAGTGTGGTTCCGCCAAGAACACCTTAAGGAGCTCCTTGACGCTAAACCCCGAGACCGTCAAACACGCCTCGATCAACTGTTCGGTCTCTCAGATTACGAGGTTGCATGGTCTAATCTTGCCCAGTACAAGCGTGACTACGAGAACGAATTAACATTTTATCAGAAAGACGCTGACGTAAACGCTATAGAGAAACTCAGCGCCGACTATAACAGGGCAAGCGAGGAATTCATGCAGCTCGAAATGGACCTCGAAATCGCTGCGCAGCGGGTTGCCCGAGCCAAAAACCTCTGGGAGGAAGCAGAAACAAACCTAAAGCGCAAGGAAGACAAAAAACTAGGCCAAGATGAGCTCAAACGTGGAGAAGCCCGTTTAAACGCCAACATCGCAAACATGACTCGGACTCTGGCAGACTTCACAGAGCGGATTGAAGGCAAAAAAACCATAGTAGACAACTTGATACAGCGACAAACTTCGCTGGACAACCAAATGAAGACTTGCCTATCCAAACTGGAGCAAGTTGGCTTACCAACAAACCAACAACTTGACCAACTAAACACATGTCTAGCGGGCTTCGACGAAAAAATTACTGCAATGCGCGCCGAACAGGAAGCCACCTCGCGCAGTCTCCAGCAAGACCAAAAACGTCTCGTCCAATTAGGTGCAGGTGGCGGGGACTGTCCACTTTGCAGCCAACCTCTCTCAGGCGACTACCGAACCGACTTGCTGCACAACATCGAGAACGAGAATACAGAGCGCGAAAAAACCATTAACCGCATAAGGCTTGAAGTATTGACTTTGCAGAAGTCCAAAGCTACTGCGTCGGAAGCCTTCACGAGTCTGCAGCAGTGTTTGACTCGTAGTAACGACTTAAAATCTCGAATTGCCGAAGAACAAAATAATCTCAAAAAATTAACCTCTGATTTTGAAAATCACCAGCGCCTTGACGCCGAGCAACACACCGAATTGCAGAATCTTCAGCAGGAAATCGCCAAATTCGACATGACTGAGTTGCAAGCTGCCAAAGACAGAAAAGACCAAGCCATGAGAAGTTATTATGCGGTGCAGTCGGATTTGCAGACTAAACATAACCGTAAAACAGACTTAGCTCGCCGCTTGGACGACACCAAAAACCGCATTGACTTGGCTCAGGAAAAACTGGAGCGCATGGAGAAAATTCGTCGCACTGTGGAGCTGCTTAGCGCCATCAGAGATGCTTACCGCAGTATCCAGCCCAAGTTGCGCTTGGAATTTGTGAAAGTTTTGCGCAACTTTGTCCAGCAGGTTCTAGACAGTTTAGTGGGCGGCGAAACCCCTTTGTTAAACGTGGTTGTAGACGAAAGCTATACGCCTTACGTTTTAAGCGAGGCAGGTGTGAATCGGGAAGTCAGCAACCTATCTGGTGGTGAACGCACCCTTTTGGCGTTTGCTTACAGATTGGGGTTGGGGCAGTTGATTATGCAGAGCCGTACAGGGCACGGATTGAGCATGTTGATGTTAGATGAGCCCACGGAGAACTTGGGCAGCGAAGATGGTAGCATTGAGCGGTTGGCCGAGGCGATAAGTCGGTTCAAAGCAATCGAGCAAATAGTCGCCGTTACTCACAGCGAAGCGTTTGCAGCGAAGGGCGACCATGTAGTTATTCTGGAAAAGGAAGTTGGAGTGAGTAAAATCTCAATAGAACGCTAAAAAAAGGTTAAGGGGGGATGACGCCCATGCGGCTGCATTCTTCTTTAAGGCTTTCTTTGACATTTTTGAGTGTCATGCGTTTTTGAACATAGTCGTCACCGTCAATCTCACCGCTTCGGAAGTCACTATCAAGCTGGGTCATCTGCTCAGTTATCTCTATGATCCTATCTTTGATTTGGTCCACATATGAATGTGCTTTTTCCTGCCCGATAACTTCACTAGGTGTCAAAGCGGTTTTTATTATTCCGTCTTCGATACGCAAAATGCGGGTGGAGACTCGAGCGACACTGGGGTCGTGGGTAACCATGACTATGGTTTTTCCCATTTCTTGATTAATTTTGACTAGGTATTCTGCAATGAGTTTTGCATTTGCAGTGTCCAATTCACCAGTGGGTTCGTCAGCGAGCAGCACAGGTGCGTCATTGGCTAACGCTGAGGCTATGGCGATTCTTTGTTGTTCACCGCCGCTGAGCTCCTCGGGTTTGTGATGGGCGCGTTTTTCTAAGCCGACTGTTTTGAGCAGGTCTTGGACGCGTTGTCTGCGCTTGGCGCGTTTAATGCCTGAAGCCACCATTGAGAATTCGATGTTTTCCTGTGCTGTTAATGTTGGAATGAGATTGAGGTTTTGGAAAATGTGGCCGACCATTCTTCTGCGGAAATCGACTAGTTGGCGTACGGAGAGGGAGGTAACAACTTTGTCGCCGACTTGTACGTAGCCTGCAGTAGCTTTGTCGAGTCCGCCTATGATGTTAAGGAGTGTGGATTTGCCGCTGCCACTGGGTCCGATTATGGATACTAGTTCACCTGCTGATATGTCGAGGTTTAATCCGCGGAGTGCTTGGACTTCGATTTTTCCCGTGTGGTGTACTTTAACTAAATCTCTGATTCTTACTGTTTCTCCGTTCATCTTGTTCTAACCATCTTTTCTAGTTTAGTAACATATTGACTTGACATTACTACGATTGCCCCTATTGTGGAGGCGTAGATAAGGGCGACGTATGTGCCTATTGTTGCTACAGCGTCGGCGGGGAAGATTAGGCGTTGCATAACCAACTGAGGTGCATACGTGTATAGGGTAGCATTAGTTGAAGCAATGCTGCCGTATACTATGACGATACCCACTACTACACCTAAGACAACAGCGAACGTGATAATTGCCATGCTCTCAGTTATGAACATCCAAACTAGTTGCCGATAAGATAAGCCTCGGACACTCATCAAGGTGGCTTCTCGGCTACGTTCCTTTAAGCTAACCATAGCTATAAGAGCGGTTCCCACTGAAGCTGAGAAGACAGCAAATAGCAAACCTAAACCTTGAATGTCAAGCACCTGCATCTGGCTGAAAGTGCTGAGGTTGTTTAGACTCACCGAATTTCGCCATTGCTCATCGAAGGAGTCAACGCCATAAATTTCATTATTTAAATCCTCAAGATTCCGTATTTGCTGTGCAACTTGGGTGCCGTTAGCTCCTTGCTGGAGTGAAATGAGGATTTTTGTGCTGAACGTTTCGTATTTGAAAGCCTCTCCGTCGGGCAAACTAATATTGAAGAGGTTATTTGGCACGTAAGAGTAGTATTGGGAATAATATGATGAACCATACCTAGAGTCATAGAGTATAGGTTCGCTTTGGCTGTTGCCACTGGGTTCAGGCCCGAAGAACCCAATGATTCTTAATGTGCGTGGACAAGAGTTAAAGTCGATTGCTATTTCGTCGTAGAGGTTTTTACCCATCTGTTTAGCAAGGGTTCGGTCAAGGATTATGGTGTTGTTGCTTCCCGCCAAGTCCTTAAATGCCTGATCCATGCTGGCACCTGTGAACCATTCTTGCTCATAGTAAGTGGATGCGGTCCAGCTTTCAGGGTCGATGGCTTTAATGGTGATGTAGTTTCCGTTGCTGTTACTTATTGGTGGCGTCAGTTGCCGCTCAACACTTGCGTTTCGAATTCCTGAAACGTTAGCTAAGATGCTGGTTAAAATTAAGTTGCCTTTTGTCTGGTTAACTACGCTGACAGTTAAATCTGCGCCTACACTATTGTGAACCTGACGTACCAAGTAATCCTGTTGGCTAGCAACTTGGCCAGTAACTTGCACGCTGTAACCGATAATGAATGCTATTAGGAATGCTATAGCGGCGAGGCGGGCGGGGTTTCTGCGCACGTTTTTAGCTGCTAAAGCGCCTAAGTCGCCCATTACTGAGGCGATTTTGGTTGCTGCAGTCTGGAATTTGGTTGAGTCGCGAATTACGATTTTTGTGAGACCCCAGAAGAACAAGAATGGCCCAAAAAATGTCATCGCAGAATCAAACAGAGCAATTGGCGAATAGAGTATGCTAAGGAAGAAGCCTCCTGCTGAAGACATCGCTTGACTCAGAAGCATAGGTATGTTTAAGCCAAGTAGGAATACAATGATTTTGTAGCTTCCCAAAGTTAACGCTATCCATGGGATAAAGCGGAATCGGGATTTATTTTCTGTGGATGAGTAGTTTCGCAATGCTTCAACTGCTGGAATGCGTGAAGCTCTGCGGGAAGACATAAAAACGCTGGACAAGGCCAGCGCCATGCCGAAAACTATTGTTGCGACTGCGAGTTCCGGGCTAAACATTTGGGATGTGAAAAGACTGTTCAAGTCAACTGCGCCTGTATAGTATTGATTTAGGATAATTCCGCCGATGACGCCGAGTACTCCACCTACAAAGCCGATTACTAAAGCTTCTGAGAGGAACATGCGCTGAATTTGACCGCTGGAAAGCCCCTTTGTGGAGAGAAGCCCGATTTCTCTGCGGCGGATATTAAAGGAAACGTCGGAGACGGTTGAACCCAGATACCATGCCACGAAGAAGATTGGGATGGATACCCAGATGAAACTCAAAATCATAGATTGGAAGGCACCTTGATAGTTATTCAATACGTTGCTTAACATGTTGTTCGGGTAGGTATCCACCAAATAGTTCGAAAGCAATTCATTTTGTATCTTCTGGGAAATGATCTCAACCTTGTTCACTGACGCCTCAATATTCCAAGGGCTAATGATATTTTCGCGATCAACATTTACTGAGAAAGTAACATCGACTGTGCTGCTGTCAAGAGTGGTTTTCCAAAGCTTCTGTAGTGTGTTTTCCCAGCCGACAATCATTAAGTCGCCCCTATAACCATTGTAGGAACTGCTGGAAACTACTTGGGGACGATTGACACTGCTAAAGCCATCGCTATAATAAAAAAAGCCGCCACCGCCATAACCTGAAACATAAGCATACCCATTATCAGTTAACTCAGCAAAACCCGCAACCGTCAAGTTAAGGTAGATAGTAGTTGAGTTATAGTATTTTGGAGTTGGAAACGTAATAGTCGTAGTTATATTGTCGCCTACATTAACCATCTTTGCAAGTTGAGTGTCCGCAAGGATATAGGTGGCGTTTTCTGCGATTGCATCTATGGGCTTGTTAATCCATTCATCGTAAATTCGAGAAGTGTTAGGAAAAGTCGCCATCTGTGTATACTGGTAACTGGTGTAGTTGTTGCCGGGATAACTTACAGGCGCCGAATATCTAGCAACCATATCTACATATTTAATGCCGTCTATGCTGGAGATGTCTCGGTAAGCCAACGGCAGGTTAGTGGCGTTTAAGCTGGTTCTAACCTCAATATCAGTTATTACCGTACTCAACTGTTTATCCAGTGACTGCTCGGTTGCAACGTTCGCTTTTACCACTATTGCAGCGCAGAATGTGGCTGCTAGTGTGATACCGATTAAGAGTGCAGTGAATAGTTTCCAGTTGCGGAACACATGTTTAACGGGGTACATTAGCGGCATAGCCATCACTTTCATGCTGCCTTATACGGTTATATAACTAACTCTTAGAACACCAAAAAAAATCATTTTTCCATGATATTCAATTTTTGAAGTCCCAGAAAGAATTAAATTCTAAACCAGAACTCTAAGTAACCATGAAACCTTTTCTGGGCTATCTGAAAGAGGAGAATATGAGCCTCTTCACAGACTTCTACGAACTCACCATGTGCGCAGCGTACTTTGACAACAAAAACTTCGAAGTCGCCACTTTTGACCTCTTCATCCGACGCCTGCCTGAGAATCGCAGTTACTTCCTCTTTGCAGGCTTAGAAGAGGCACTTGGTTATTTGCAAAGCATCAAATTCACCGAGGAACACGTATCATACCTGAAAACTCAGGGCTTCAAAGATGATTTCCTTGATTATCTTCGCACCTTCAAGTTCAAAGGTGAAGTCTGGGCAGTTCCAGAAGGCACATTGGTTTTTCCCAATGAGCCCCTACTGCGCATAACCGCACCAATCATAGAAGCCCAACTAGTCGAAACTTTTCTGCTAAACAGCATTAACCTCCAAACTATGATTGCCACAAAAGCCAGCCGCGTAGTCAAAGCCGCAAAAGGCAAATCCGTGATAGAATTCGGGTTGCGCCGCGAACCCGGCATCGATGCTGGCCTCAAAGTCGCACGTAGCAGCTACATAGCAGGTTGCCAAGGCACAAGCAACGTCTTAGCCGGTTTAATATATGGCATCCCAGTGTTCGGCACCATGGCACACAGCTTTGTCATGTCTTATCGCAAAGAAATCGATGCCTTCAGAGCGTTTGCAAAAACTTTTCCCAACAAGTCAACGTTACTGATTGACACTTATGATGATCTTGCTGGTGCCGAAAAAGCTGCAATAGTCGCGAAGGAGCTCGAAGAAAGAGGCGTCCGACTTGGTGGAGTACGATTGGACAGCGGTGACCTAGCTGAAACAAGCAGGAAAGTACGCAAAATTCTCGATGACAAAAACCTGCCGTTCGCAAAGATTTTTGTCAGCGGAGACCTTGACGAATATAAAATCCAAGAGTTACTCGCTGCCGACGCTCCTATCGACGCTTTCGGGGTGGGCACCAAGATGGGAACCAGCGCTGACCGACCATACCTCGACGGAATCTACAAACTCTGCGAAACACAAACCCTCGACGGTTCGTTTGCGCCGATTATGAAGCTTAGCAAAGACAAAATCACCTTGCCGGGCAGAAAACAGGTTTACCGCATCTTCAACGGCGACGGTAGCTTCCAAAAAGATATTATTGCCTTGGCGGATGAGTCTGCTGTTGGTGAGCCGCTGCTGATTAAAGTTATGGATAAAGGCAAATTGGTTTATTCTTTGCCGATGCTTGAAGAAATTCGCCGAACCGCTGCCGAAAACCTCTCCAAAATGCCTGAGAAGCATTACGCCTTAACCAATGCGCCAGCGTATTCCGTTGAGTTGAGCCTGAAACTAAGGGATCTGACAGAAAAAATAAAGAGGCAAATACTAGAAAACGAAGTTACCTCTTTGACTTAGTTTTTGTTGCAGACTCGTCTTTTGTATTCGCCACAGTAGCTGTTTCCGCCCTCAGCACATTGGGGCGTAATTTTATTACAGTCTTTCATATATTCACATTTATAGAAGAAACTATCAAATCTTTTTTGCAAGGAGCCAAACAGGCTAAGTTTTTGTTCCATTTCTCTCTTCCCAAGGGCATAATCTGTTTTTAGTGGTTTATTAGGTCTTGCCCAGTTTCGTGGTTTTATGGCAAACCCTTAATATCTTCTAAGAAACTTTAATGTTAAAATTAACTAGCGGAGCACATAATATGCAGAATCGCCCAGCCATAGTCGCTGTTGGCAGAACCAAGTTTGGTGAGCACTACGGAAAAGAACCCGAAAAACTCATCGAAGAAGCTTGGCTTGCAGCGTCAAACGAATGTAATATGGAACGCAGAGACTTAGAAGCCTGTTACATGTCCGATTGCTTTTTACCAATAACTAACAAGTTGGGACTCGAAGAAGGATTCCTTTCCGAATTAACAGAGTTACATGTACCCATGGAGGTCACCCGCAGTTTCAGCTCAGCGTTAATGATTGCTTGTCGCGCCATACAAGCCGGCATCTATAACACCGTGCTAGTAGGCGGCATAGAAAAAATGACTGATCGATGGGACAAAATCCGCGACGACCTCATGCTCCTCGATGACCCATGGAGCTACTTCGCCGGTGGAACCCCTGAATCCAACCATGAACTCATGATGCGTGCCTACATCAAAAAACATGGCATAAAAGGACAGGACCAAGAAAACCTCAACATTGCCCTGGCTCAGGTTGCAGTTAAAAACCATGCCAACGCAACCAAAAACAAATACGCCCAGTTCCAACGCAAAATTACAGTGGAGCAGGTCATAGCCGCCCGCAAATCAGCAAATAAGCCTCTGGGTCTCTTCGATTTCGCTCCAGTCTCCGACGGTGCCTCAGCGCTTATCTTAACCAGTGAGGAAGTGGCGAAAAAAATGACTGACCATCCAGTTTACGTTTTATCTAGTGGCTCAGCAACTGACTACCTCAATTATCCCGCGAGAGGGGACCTCTCCCGCTTCATAGCTGCTGAATTAGCCATGACTAAAGCAACACAAAGAGCCAACGTTGCGGCTTCTGAAATCCAACTTATGGAAGTAAATGACCAATCCACAATGATGGAAATGGTTAGCCTCGAAGACCTCGGATTCTACCCACCCGGAACCGCGTGGAAAAGCATCTGCGAAAGCTATCATAAAAATCAAAACTACTACGAACTCAACGGCAAACCCCTCTATGTCAACACGGATGGCGGTTTGAAAGCTGACGGCAACCCACTAGGCGCAACAGGCGGAGCCATGATCTACGAGGTTTTCCGTCAACTGCGCGGCGAAGCAGCGGAACGTCAAGTTAATGTTGCAGGTAGACTCAAATACGGCGGTATTTTGGAGTTTGAAGGCTTTGGAACTAAAGCTTACACGACTATTTTAGGAGAGAACCTCAATGAGCAGTGAGCCAATAGAGCGCAGAGTCAGCTATTTAGGCGACCGGTTGAAAGCATGCAGATGCCAATCCTGCGGCAAAGAATACTTTGAAGTCCGCGACTATTGCAGCAACTGTGGTCGAAAAAGCTACGGCAAAATGGAGAACATTGACCTCTTCTACGACAAAGGCACACTTGAACTCTGCACCTACGTAAACGAGCCAACTAACAAATTCTCCAAATTAAACAGTTTCATCTACGGTATCGTGTCATTCCACGGCGGCAAAATCCGTGTCCCAGCACGATTAACTGATCAGTTAATGTGCAACGCTTCGGACTTTGACCCTGACCTATTTGAAGGCCGAGAGGTCGTGCCTCGTTTCCGCAGACGTTACTCAGTTGGAAAAAGCGATATGATACCCACGATTTCTTTGGCTTTCACTTTAGCGGACGAGTATTATCCACACCAAGAATACAAGGTTTTTCAACCCACTAAAGACTACGAGTTGCCCGGAGTTGTCGGCTATGGTGTTTATTCTTCTCGTTTCCGCATAAAAGAAGAAAATCTGCAACGAGCAGTGCCCTTTATCGATGAGGACTCGGTGACTGCCGCGGTGGAGGCAGGCAAACTGGCGCTTATCCACTCAGGCATCGACAGTGCATGGGTCGGCAAAGTTTATGCTGGCAGCGAATCTAACCCTTACGCAGTGAAGCCCATCGCTGCTAAAGTAGCCCAAGTGCTCAAGCTAGGCGAAGAAGACGGCGACGTGCAAGGCGTAGACGCAGTAGACACTGAATTCGCCTGCAAAGCTGGTTCCAGTATGTTCAAAGATGCATGCGCCTTAGTCAGCTATCCTAAATCAAATATTAAGTATGCCATGGTTATCGGCGCAGATAACTCTCAGGCTGCACCAAGAGGTTGCCCAGGGGGCGAATTAGACATGTTCGTTGGCTACGGCGGTGCCGCCTACCTCTTTGGCAAACAAGATGTAATCGCCGAGGTGGAAGGCTGGTACAGCTGCACAAGCGATACCCCCGACTTCTGGCGTAGAGACGGCGAACCGTACCCAATGCATGGTGGCAGATTCACAGGCGACCCAGCTTACCATAAACACGTCAAAAAAGCAGCATCCAAACTCATGGAGCAATGCAACCTTAAAACCGAAGACCTCAACTACTTCGTGCCCCACCAACCAAACCCCACTTTTCCAGTGCGCGTTGCCAAAGACTTAGGGTTCAAAGAAGAACAGTTTATGCCCGCAATCCAGATGACCAAATTCGGCAACACCTACAGCGGCGCCTCGTTAATCGGTTTAGCAGCCGTCCTCGATATCGCCAAACCCGACGAACGCATTCTGGTGGCGAGTTACGGTTCAGGTGCAGGCAGCGATGCCTACGTGCTCCGAACTACAAGTCAGTTGCTAGATAAGCGTGCACGCCAAAAAATCAATGTAAAATTCCTCGCAGAAAACCAATTCATCGAATATGTTGACTACAGCACTTATCGACGCCTTAAACAGGGCATGTAACCGCTCTTCTTCCTTTTATCATTTGGTTCCTACGGTTATTTAAATTCTTGTTCGGCTGATAATTCTCGCTACAAGGGCTATGACAAGTACCGCTATCCCCACAATCAACCGCAAAGTACTCGTTAACCCCATTACGCTGGCTAAAACCATTGCTGTTGAGTTCAACCCATACTCCTCAGGATTTGGAGGGGACACGCCCGTAGCGTTTTGGCTCCACGCTGCAGCCGCTGCACCATATACTTGGATTCTTGGTACGTAAACCACCTCCAGTATCGCCAACAAAATAATCCCGATAACTATCATGGCTACGGCGCCGATTAGCCAGAGTTTAGTTTTTTGCATTGTTGAGGTTATTGTTTAGTTTTTGTATAACAAATGTTGCTATAAGTGATTTCTACATTTTTCTCGATGGTGAAAGCCCGGTCAGAAGTGCTTCTTAAATCGTTGTAGCAAAATTGATGCACAAATGCTTTTATCCCAAAAATACTCAGTTTCTGAGTATAGGCGAATTATTCTATGACTAATTGCCCTAACTGCAAAGAAATTCTTGCTATGCCAGATAGGAAACTTGAAAACGCAATTTTCTGCTTAGAAGCATATACCTGCACAAAATGTGGAACCCACTTCAATACGGGATACTGAGTTAAGTCCTTTTTTAAAGTTAAATCCAGCCCAATTGTTTTTGAGTTAACTTATGACTTGATATTTTGCACATATCAGTTTTTTCATCAACAAACAACAGTAATTCTTTATCTGCAAGAAAAGCTCTAAGTTCCGAAAGATCGCAGCCTATGTAATTCATTTCTAATGCGTAATCGCCTTTTTTATATTGGTCTATGTTAAAAAAGAGAGGCGGTACCAATCCTGTTGAAACCATTTCTTTCATAAGTTCCACTGATTCTTGTCGATTCAATAAAATCAATCTTCCGAACGCTTGTTTAACCTTAACTTGATCTATTAAAGGATATTCCGCGTCTGAGCATATTTTTGGATGATTTTGCCCTTAAAGACGGTACACCGAAAAAGAGGTCAAATCGCTTGGGGGTATGGTGTTTTAGCCCCTTATCATTTGAGATTTGAACAACACTTAATAGTTGCGTGTAATTTTGGAATAGCGAAGGAGTAACGAGAGATTGATTCTCACTGACTTAGCTCAGATCATATATGCACCCCATAAGGTTTTCAAGAAAATCGTCGCTAACCCCAAATATTTAACCGCCATAATCGTTTTGATTTTGTTCATCGGCTTACAGATGGGCTACGAATATATCCAGTTAAGCAAAACCAATGTGGAAGTAACCTCGCCGCCTGCAGGTTTATTCCCAGATTACACTTCAGCATCCACAGGTAATTGGAGCGGCGTCGCAGGCGTAAACTTCACGGATAACCGCGACTACTTCAACTATACCTTGTATGTGTCAAACTATGGATATTACCCCAACATTTACGGTAACACTAGTCTTCAGTTTGCTGCTGAAAACAAACAAAACGTTTCCGTTGCAATCAGCAACGCATTCAACGTTGACTGCAGCGCAAACGGCTTCCAGAACCTCTCCATAATTATGAAGCTTGTTGAACCTCAAACCGTTACTCCACAAAATGCCCAAATCACACTTTACGCACTTAGTGATACAGACTACTACATTTACGATTTAACCCCCCAGTTATCCAACTCCTCACTAATCGGGGAATGGAACAACATAACAATTCCAATTGGTCCAGACGCCAACGCGTGGACTGAAGGCGGAAACCCCACATGGAGCAACATTACCAGCCTCAAACTTGACTTAACTTACCCCGACGCTGAAAATGTAACTGTACGTATAAGTGCCTTGTTCTTCCGTGGTCAATTCATGTCACTGGCAGAAAATGACCCAATGATAATTGTGTTCTCCAGTTTGCAATCTGTTGCCCTGCAGTTCCTTGTTATGTGGCTTCTCACAGCAGCCATCATGTACCTTGTCCTCAAAGGCTTAAAGACCGAAATAACTTGGAAACCCTTGTTCATCGCTGTAGGCGCCGCACTCATCGTGCTGGTCATAAGAGCAGCGTTAAACTTGGCTGCAACCGCTGCATTGCCACAGATTTATTACCCATTCGACCTGTCAACAGGCTTAAACTTTGCACCATACGGTGTGGTCGCATACCCTGCACAGGCCATAAGTGCTCTCTCAACTGAATCAATAGCCTCATTCTACCAAATCGAAACTGCAACCGCCACATTCAGAGCTGCCTCACTGTTCCTCTTTGGATTAGTTTACGTCTGGCTTGGCATTCTCTGTGTCTTCATAGCAGACGCATTGAAACCAGAACTTTCACTGCCCAAGAAAATCCTCGCCTCAGCCGTCGCAATAATCGTCACCCTGATAGTCTTGATTTTCCTTCTGCTGGGCTATGCATAAACCAAAATCCAGGGGTTTAATCCCCTATTCTATTTTTCTTTTCAGCTTTTTAGAGCTAAGTTAGCAAGACTTATATTATTGGAAAACGAAAAGCGTAACGGAACACTTAGAAGTGAAGCAAATTGGTTGACATTAAAGACCTAAATGATGGAATGAAACGGGTGAGTGTTGAAGGTAAAGTCGTTGAGAAAGGCGACACCCGAGAAGTTAAATCAAAATATAAAGATGAAACTTACCGAATAGCTGACGCTGTCATAGCTGACGAAAGCGGTAGCATAAAGTTGACGTTGTGGAACGAGCAGATTGAGCAGGTTAATGTGGGCGACAACGTGAAAATCGAGAATGGCTACGTTACCAGCTTCAAAGGCGAAGTTCAGCTTAACGTCGGCAAATTCGGCAAAATGACCGTTAACTAAGCGCTGTTTTCCAATATTTTTTGTTTTTCTTTTTGTTTTCCTACTGCCATTCACTTTTCTTTAGCGGCTAAACTAATCTCCCCACTTGTTTCTGCAGGACGGCGGCGTAAGCATTTCAATTAACTTTGCAGTTATTCCAGGGGGGTGATGGGTGTTTCTTAAGGCAACCAAAAAGTTTTCTGCTCTACTCAATCGCGCTTGAATTTGCCTGGTTTGGTGCAAAAACTTATTAATCCTTTTGCTTGGGTCAATTTGTCGTTTATAGGAAGTAGAGTATCGTGCAATTCGAGCTTGTTTCGCCATACAAAATGTCTCCTGGCCAAGAATCCGCGGTGAGTCAGTTAGTGGATAACTATAAGGCGCGGGACAAGCAGACGCTTCTGGGCATAACGGGCAGCGGCAAAACCTTCGTCATGGCAAACGTTATCAATAAGCTTCAGAAGCCCACGTTGATTTTGGCGCACAACAAAATCCTCGCTGCCCAGCTATACGGCGAACTTAAAG
Source organism: uncultured archaeon (assembly GCA_963760925.1). Classification (GTDB taxonomy): domain Archaea; phylum Thermoproteota; class Bathyarchaeia; order Bathyarchaeales; family Bathycorpusculaceae; genus Bathycorpusculum. The sequence goes on from CAVXES010000002.1 coordinate 307,887, forward strand.
AGCTATTTCCCCATAACAGAGTTGAATTCTTCATCAGTTTTTATGATTATTATCAACCCGAATCGTACCTGCCCGCGCAGGACATGTATATCGAAAAAGACAGCACTGTCAATGACGAAATCGAAAAAATGCGCATGCACGCCGTCTCAGGAATTGTAAGCCGCAACGACACCATAATAGTCGCCTCGATTAGCTGCATTTACAGCTTAGGTAACCCCGACGACTTCCGTTCCATGTCTCTTGAACTCGAAGTTGGGGCGAAGCAGAGTCGCCAAGAACTGATTCGGCAATTGGTGGATATGCAGTATGAACGTAACGATATGGTTTTGGAGCCGGGCAGGTTCCGAGTCAGAGGCGACACAGTTGACGTTGTGCCATCCTACGAAAACGACATAATCCGCGTCGAGCTACTCGGTAGCACAATCAGCAAGCTAAAAGAAGTCCACACTATAACGGGCAACGTGAAAAACAGCATTGACAAACTTACCCTTTATCCCGCTCGTCAGTACGTTGTGCCTGAAGAAAAGCACGCGTTAGCGCTTGAGCATATCCAACAGGAACTTGAAGCCAGATTGCAGGTGCTTCCGCCGCTTGAAGCCCAGCGCCTCAAACAACGCACCAACTATGACTTGGAAATGATTCGAGAAGTAGGCTTCTGCTCCGGCATGGAAAACTATAGCCGCCACTTTGACGGTCGCCGACCCGGAGCGCCCCCGTTCACGTTGGTTGATTATTTCCCCAAAGATTTCCTTTTAATCATAGATGAGAGCCACCAGACTGTTCCGCAGGCACGGGGTATGTACAATGGCGATTTCAGCCGCAAAAAGAACCTGGTAGACTTCGGCTTCCGGCTTCCAAGTGCATTAGATAACCGTCCGCTAAAGTTTGAGGAGTTTGAAGCTAAAATGGGCAGAGTCCTCTTCGTGTCGGCAACGCCCGCAGAATACGAGTTAAACAAGAGCGGTTCACCTGTGGAATTGATTACAAGGCCAACGGGGCTGTTGGATCCGATTGTGGAGATGCACCCCATCGAAGGCCAAATGCAGCACCTTATGGCTGAAGCAAAGAAAACGATTGAGCGAGGCGACCGCGTCCTAGTAACAACGCTGACCAAACGCATGGCTGAAGACCTCGCAGACTATCTTGTTAAGGAGGGCTTCAAAGTACGTTATATGCATAGCGAAATCGAATCATTAGACCGCATCGAATTGATTCGGCAACTTCGTGTGGGTGAATTCGATATACTCGTCGGCATAAACCTTCTTCGCGAAGGTTTAGATATACCCGAAGTCGCCACGATATTCATCCTTGACGCTGACAAAGAGGGTTTCCTACGTGACGAACGCAGCCTTATTCAAACCATCGGCAGAGCAGCTCGCAACGTCAACGGCAGAGTAATCCTCTACGCCGATATCCAAACCAAAAGCATCAAACTAGCCATGGAAACCACCTATTACCGCCGCAACATCCAGAAACGCTACAACGAAAAATACGGAATAACACCCACAACCATCGTCAAAGCCGTTTCCATGAAAGAAAGTACCATCAAAGGGGCTAAGCACCTTGCCAAATCTGATATTCAACGCCAAATCATCGAGTTGGACGCCAAAATGCGGGAGGCCGCTGAGAAGCTGGAGTTTGAGAAGGCGATTGAGTTGCGGGATGCGATTGCGGAGTTGCAGAGGACGCTGGCGGCTAAGATCGAGAAGGCGGAAAATGTGGTAGTTAAACCCGAAATTTAGGGGTTTGATGCAATAAAGTTCTAATCTGGGCGAATAAACTGAGCTAAAATCTGCCTAAAAACAAGAAGGGAATAGTCAAAGTAATGCGCGATAACATATCCATTAAGGGTGCAAGAGAGCACAATCTCAAAAACTTCGATTTAGAGTTGCCCCGCAACAAGTTAATAGTGATTACTGGGCTTTCAGGCTCAGGCAAATCCACTTTGGCTTTTGACACTATTTACGCTGAGGGTCAGCGACGCTATGTGGAAAGTCTTTCTGCTTATGCACGGCAGTTTTTGGGGTTAATGGATAAACCTGATGTTGATTCTATCGAAGGCTTGTCACCAGCAATAAGTATCGAGCAGAAAAGCACAAGCAAAAACCCCCGCAGCACCGTCGGCACAGTCACCGAAATCTACGACTACCTCCGACTACTTTTTGCCCGCATCGGCGTACATCATTGCCCCAAATGCGGCAGCAGCATTCACCCGCAGAGCCCAGAAAACATTACTAGCCTCATCATGGCAGAAAAAGGCAAAACACTCGTCTTCCTCGCCCCAACCATCCGGGGCATGAAAGGCACCCACGAACAAATCTTTGATGACCTCAAAAAGGAAGGCTATACCAAAATCCGCGTAGACCAAAAAATCTACGAAACAGACCACATAAAAGAAGAAGTCAAACTGGTCCGCTACGAGAAACACTGGATAGAAGCAGTTATCGACACCGTAACCATTGACGATGAGGAGCGGTCCCGAATAGCAGAAGCCGTCGAGAGCGCCCTCAAAACAGGCAAGGGCACCATGATTGTTATTGACGCCGAAAACAGCGATGCAGGCAAAAAGAAAGAACTGGAACGTTTCGAAGGCGAAACGATGTATAGCACTTTTGGTGCATGCCCTAACCACCCTGAAATCGTTTTCGAGAGTCTTGAGCCGCGCATGTTCAGTTTCAACTCTCCGTTTGGCGCTTGCACTGTTTGCCACGGTTTAGGCGAAATAACCGAAGTCACTCCCGACAAAGTCATTCCAGACAAGAATCTCTCCATCATGGACGGCGCTTTAGCCGTTTACAAGAGCACCATGGATCTTAGTTGGCGAGCTCAGCAGCTAGCCGCAGTGGGAAAAAAATACGGCTTCGACGTATTCACACCACTCAAAGACTTCACAGAAGAACAACTTAAAGTGCTCCTCTACGGCGACCGCGAACCCATCAACGCTAACTGGTCTAACGGCGCCAACATGTGGATGCGAGACGGCTGGGAAGGCGTGATTCCGCAGACGATGCGGCTTTACCGCCAAACCGAGAGCGAATGGCGCAAAGAAGACATCGAGAAATTTATGACGGCACGTCCATGTAACGCTTGTAACGGCAAAAAACTCCAACCCGTCGTGCTCGCCGTGCAGATTCTTGATAAAAGCATAATTGATGTTACTGACCTCTCGATTGAGGATACGGTGGATTTCTTTAGGGATTTGCCACCAAAGCTTAACGAGAAGGACCTGTCGATTGCTAAGCAGGTGCTTAAAGAGATCAATGAGCGGTTGGGGTTTCTTAAAAACGTCGGCTTAGGATACCTTTCGCTTTCCCGAGCAGCAAAAACCCTCAGTGGTGGAGAAGCCCAGCGCATCCGCTTAGCAACGCAGATTGGCAGCAACCTCATGGGTGTTCTCTACATACTTGACGAACCCAGTATCGGCTTGCATCAGCGTGACAACGCCAAACTCATCGCCACCTTGTCAAGGCTCCGCGACCTCGGTAACACCTTAATTGTGGTGGAGCACGATGAGGACACGATGCGCCATGCAGACTACATCGTTGATATGGGTCCCGGTGCAGGTGTGCATGGTGGCCACATTGTAGCGGAGGGCTCACCCGAAGAAGTCATGGCGAACCAGCGCAGCTTAACGGGCAAATACCTCAGCGGTGAACTAAAAATCGAAATCCCAACCCAGCGCCGAGCACCCGTCGACTACCTCACCGTGAAGGGCGCATGTGAGAACAACCTCAAAAACCTCACCCTCAAACTCCCATTGGGCGTGCTCTGCGGTGTCACAGGCGTTTCAGGCTCAGGCAAAAGCACCTTAATGAACTTGACAGTGATTCCTGCGTTGCGGCAAATGTTCGGCGAACAAGTGGATAAAGTCGGCAAACACGACGCCTTAGACGTGCCCGAAGTTGTGCGCAACGTCATAGTCATCGACCAAGACCCCATCGGACGCACGCCGCGCAGTAACCCCGCCACCTACACCAAACTCTTCGACGAAATCCGCAAAATCTTCGCCAGCACAAAAGAAGCCAAAGCCCGCGGCTACAAAGAAGGCCGCTTTAGCTTCAACGTCAAAGGCGGAAGATGTGAAAACTGCCAAGGCGACGGCGTCATCCGCATCGAAATGAACTTCCTTCCCGACGTGTACGTGCAATGCAGTGAATGCAAGGGGAAACGCTACAACAAAGAAACCCTCTCAGTGCAATACAAAGGCAAAAACATCGCCGAAGTGCTGGACATGACTGTTGAGGAAGCAGCGAAGTTCTTTGAAAACACTCCGCGAGTCCACCGCAAGTTGCAGACGCTGCTTGACGTGGGTTTAGGCTACATTAAGCTGGGACAGAGTAGTACGCAACTCAGCGGCGGCGAAAGCCAACGCATCAAAATCACACGTGAACTCAGCAAACACAAAACAGGCCACGTCGTCTACATGCTTGACGAACCCACCACTGGGCTGCACTTCGATGACACCAAACGCCTCATCAAAGTACTCAACCGCCTCGTCGACAACGGCAACACAGTTTACATCATCGAACACAACTTAGACGTAATCAAAAGCTGCGACTACCTCATTGACCTCGGACCCGAAGGCGGCGCAGCAGGCGGAGAACTCCTCGCACAGGGCACACCCGAAGAAGTCGAAAAAGTTCAAGGCAGCTATACAGGGCATTTCATAGAAAAGATATTCAACCATACTCTGAAAGAAGCAACAGTTGTAGCCAAGGAATAATTAATTACACCTAACCGCCACCATACAAATCTCAGTTAAACGGTAATCTCTTTCTTAGGCGATATTGCTCGTCCAAATAATATCAAGCGCAGTAGGTATATTCTTCACTTTAAAAACTACTGATTCTACTGCTTGAATTCAAGATAAATGAAAGATAGCCGAGTGGACAGATATCCAAACGGTTAAAGCTTCTAGTTATTGCGCGTCACTGGCGACGTTTTCTTTCTTTTTGCGCGGCTTATAAATAACGCCGGCAATGAACAAAACAACCCCAACGACGGGTAATATGAGCACTGTTTCTTGGCCTCTTGCAAAATAGAGGACTAAGCCCACAAGAATTAATATTCCGCCAATTCCAAGGAGTCGTCCTTTGTTTGTTTGATAGTAATCTTTCATGTCCACCATTTTTTCACCTCCGCCTCGTCGCTTTCAACTTTTAAAGTTCCATTTTGGCAGTATTTTTTCCTTGATTTATTGCATTGTCTACTATCTCTTCTTAAACCGATACTTGAAAAATATCCTACTATCATAAGAACAACGGTTACAACAACGACGATAACTAGTACCTCTGTAGTCATTTACTCCCACCTCGTTCCAATGTGTTGTTCTGTTTCTTGGAAGCATAAAGAAGCTTTACTTTCATTTTGTTAGTATCTCCTATTACCCAACGCCCTCAGCGGTTGCAGTTTTAGGTTTTTTGTGCTTCTTTTCCATCCACGAATAGTGTGATAGGTGAGAACGGTCCAGCGTTGATTTCCAGATGATGCTTTTCAGAGTCTCCCACGTCCAACTCGAACTTCTTTGCCGTCGGCGTGAAGTTTGCTTCATTAACGACTTTTTTGCCGTCAACTTCTATCTTGATGAATTTCAGAAGCGCACTTGCATTAACAACAATTGTGTGTTTTTCAGTTTCTCCAACTTCAAACTTGGCTTTTGTCATTTAAAAACACCTCTCATTAGCTTTCTTTTCGCTTCTCGGCAAGAGTTTTTACTTCCATTTAGTTAGTATTTCCTCCCTTCGGAAAGTCTTGGTGCTTACAAAGAACAGTGCCACATCAACCGCTAAGAGAACCCCTGAGATTATGAGCAGAGTGTTTACATCAAGGGTTATTATGCTTGTCTCGCTGAGAAGGTATATGCCAAGGAGCGGGAAGAGAATAAAAACTCCAAAACTGTTAGCGCTGCGTACATCGTTAACTCTCGCTGAAACAAAAACACTGAACAGGACACTCAAAACAATAGCTACCGGCATGAGAACCAAAAGCAAAGTGGCGATGTTCAAGTTTGGAAAATAATAGTAACCAAGCGTATTGAAAGTAACCACATCAATACCCACCATGAAAACTGCTGCAGCCGCATACATTGCCACTAAAGTTGGAATAACTGCGGAAATTGCTTTTCCAAGCAATATTTCTCCATCAGTAAGGGGAGTTGCTAGAAGTGGTTCCAGACTCTTCTCCACTTTCTCTCCCACTATGCTGTAGGAGGCAATCCCTAAGGGAACGTATGCTGCTCCTATGACTAAAAAGAAGGAAAAGGAGTTAAGCAAATTTGGGAGTACACTTGGCGCTGAGAGTCCAGGGTTACCCCTTATTGTTAAATACTCCAGTATAGTCGGAAACAGGACCGAGATAACAACAGGGAAAATAATAATTGAATACCAGACGTTTTTTACTCGCTTAAATATTTTGAAGTCCCTATCTGCTATAATCCACGCCTTTGAGAGTCGCATATTTATTTCCTCACAAGTTTCAGATAGGTTTCTTCCAAAGTTGAGCCCACCACATTGATTGATTTAACATGCCCGCCCGCTAACACTATAGCCTCTATAACCGGCGAATTTTCCTTGTCGGGGTTTTCCACGTCAAATGTTATCATGTCGCCGCTGGTGGAAAGGTTTTTCAGCGGCAGTTTTTTCAGTGCTCCCAAAACGGCATCGTTCACTTGCTGTTCTAATCCGATAACTGTCTTCTTACCGCTAACAGACCTTTCCAGATCCTGCGGAGTACCGATTGCCCTAAGGCTCGAATTCATTATCGCTACCTTGTCACAGATTCGTTGTGCCTCGTCGAGGTTATGGGTGTTTAGAAAAATTGTCTTCTTCTCTTTTTTTAATTGAAGAATGAAATCTCGAACTGTTTTCGAAGCCTCAGGATCTAGATTCGCGGTAGGTTCGTCCATAAAAATAATTTGTGGTTCATGAATTAGAGCTCGGGCTATGGCAAGTTTTTGCTTCATGCCCTTAGAAAAAGTTCCTGTTAAAACGTTTCTCTTATCCCAAAGCCCCAACATCTCAAGAAAACGCTGGATGTTCTCTTTTCTTTGTGTTTCAGGGCAATCGTATATCTTTGCAAAAAAGTCTAGGTTGTCATAGGCTGTCAGATTTTCAGATAATCCCACGTTATCAGAGACAAACCCTATGATTTTGCGGATTTTAAGTGAATCTTCTTTGTTGCCTATTTGGTATCCACCAACGGTAGCGCTTCCGCTGGTTTTTGAGATTAAGCAGCAAAGCATTCTGACAGTGGTGGTTTTTCCTGCACCGTTAGGTCCTAGAAAACCGAAGACTTCGCCATCGTCAACGTGGAGGGTGAGGTTGTCTACAGCTTTTAGCTCCCCGAATTTTTTGGTTAAACCATCAGTATCTATCATAAAATTACCTTACTTTTTTGGAGCTGTTTCTTCCTACTATGAGGAAGGTGGGATAAATAATATTGCATGCGTACAAATTTTGTACCAACAGGATAACAGTCAAAAGGGCGGGAACACACAGAATTAAAGCCTGAAGGGGAACGAGTGTGGCAGAGGATAAAGCGGTTTCCAGCGAGCAAGTTAAGCAGATAGCTCAGGAAGCGCTGGCTATTGAGTGGTATATTTTGAGGCGGGCATGGGGTTTATGTTATGCAGTTTTGGGCACTCAAATTGCTTTGGTCATTTTGTTCGATGTTTTGTTCCATAGACTTTCGCCTGATTATAATTTATTCGTCCCACTTGCTTTCAACACCTCCGTAAGCATCTCTGGGGCAATTGTCATCACATGGGTTTTCAAGAAGGCATACAATGCTATGCTTATCCGCCGAGAAATCGCGGATTCGATTTGGGCAAAACTGTTTAGGCCTTCATGGATAGTTGTACTCTGGATAGCATATTATCTGCCGATTATCGTCGCAATCATTTTTCTCCGTCCTATCGCTGCGGTAGTCCTCTATGGAGTACTAGCAACCTCCGTGGGTCCCTTCTATTTTAGCTTAAAAGTATCTTTCCCAAAACGGTTACCCCGTGAAGGCATAGCTGTCTTGGCAACGTTTGCTTTCTGTGCTCTTGGCAACCTTGCAGTTTTTCTGCTAAAGGGTACCGTTGTACCTTTGCTTTGGGTACTAATGATCGCTGTTTCCCTAATCGCCTCAGCATACGCCTACAGGCAGAAGTCGCCCAATCCGTTGGAGGACAATCAAGATTGACTGACGATGGCATCCCCGCCAGAGCTCCCAGTGCAGACGCCATTAAGTTATTAAATGAGCAGCTAAGCGAACCCAGTCTGAAATCCTCAACGCGAATCCTAATCTTGATTCTGCTTGCCATGAACAAGAAGCTAAGCGCATCGGAGTTGCGTTCTTTAGTGGGGCTAGGCAAGGGCAGTTTGGAGAATCATCTGGCAAAAATGGAGGCTTCTGGCTTAATCAGAGTTCGGTCTGTTAGGTCGTGGGGCGGCGTACATCAGGTTGTGGAGATAACTGAGAAGGGGCTGGAAGATTGTAGGTCGCTGCTAAAAAAAATTCACAATCTTGATGTTTAAGTGTCTGCCTTCATTTGTCCTCAAATAACCATTTTGGTAACGCGATAGCCAAACCATAAGCCAAATAGCGTGAGGCACATCGTATTTTTGATATTATTGTTTTTAGGTGCTAAAGCCATTAAGTGTACACTTGTTTTGTAAATTAGTTATGTCTCTAATGTTGGGGCAGTGGGATTGCAAGTGTGTTAGGGCGCATTGTAGCTTCTCTTTTGTCTTTCATGGTTCTTTGGTTTGTTATACAGTGAGTTATGGCGGTGCTAACTTCCTTTTTTGCTTTGCTGTATTGGTACCATTGCTTTTTTGGCGTTGATTGTTTGATGGTTTTATTTTTTTTGAAGCGTAAGGGGTTTGGGTTGTGTGGTTGTCAGATGTAAAAGATGGCTAAAGCTGTAGATTGCGGTCTGGTAGTGCTCCGATTGCCCTGCGCTGTTCAGGATACTCTTGTGAATTTAAAGGAGACCCAGCATGGCGCCACATTCACATAAAGAGAAAACAACTAAAAAGCCATTAAACCAGATGGGGGCTTAGCGCAACCAGCCCCAACCAGCCTGCAATGCAACCGAAACGCAAGCCCCAAAACAGATGCTGCCTCCGAAGTGGCTGGTTTTTGTTGAAAAAAGAGAGGTCCAGTAACAACTAGAAATGAAAAACAGAAATTTCGCGCCATTATGGGAAACGCTTAATGCGTCTGGCGTTCTGTGAATTAACATTGGCAGACGCCCATGATTACAATAACTGGTCCAGATGACTTCAATAGCAGCGATATCCCAACTGACCCTGGAGTCTACATTTACCGCAACGAAGCCGACGAAATCCTCTACGTGGGCAAAGCCAAAAACCTGCGCAGCCGCGTCAAAAGCTACTTTCAAGGCCACGACCAGCCATTGAAAACCCGCCAACTCGTCTTGCACATCCGAAGCATCGACTGGATTGTCGTGAACACTGAAGTCGAAGCGCTACTTCTAGAAAACAAACTCATCAAACAACACACACCCAAATACAACATCGACTTAAAAGACGCCAAAAGCTACGCATACATCGCACTCACACGGGAGCCCTACCCCAGGGTTTTAACTAGCCGCAAAGTCAGTCGTAAACTCGAATCTTTCGGGCCATACACAGAGGGCTTCACTCGGCAAGACCTCCAACGCGCAGTCGTCCGAGTCTTCAAACTTCGCACCTGCAAAAACATGCACAAACGCGCCTGCCTCAACTACCACATCCACATGTGCACCGCCCCATGCGTCGGCAATGTCACTCCCCAGCAATATGACGAACAGGTCAAAAACGCCCGCTCATTCCTAAACGGCAACTATGAGGGAACTATTCAGCAGTTAAACGTGCAGATGCAGCAAGCCTCCAATGGTCGACGCTTCGAAGAAGCCCTTGAATTGCGTAATCAAATAGCCTCAATTCGCCTCCTCACACAACATCAAATCGTGGATAACGAGCGACGCTTCGACCAAGACGTCATGGTTTTCAAGTTGGTGGGTGAAAAGTTGCATGTGGTGCAGATGGGCGTACGCAAAGGTGTTTTGTTGGGCAAAAAGGAGTTTGTAGTGGATGCACAACCGCAGATTGAACAAGAATTCCTCAAAGCTTTTTACACGAGCAACCAGATTCCTCGCGAAATTCTACTTAACAAAGCGACGTGGCAAGGACCAGAGGAGAAGAAGGCGCTAGAAGAGTTTTTGGCGCAAAAGCGGCTAGCGCTTGTATCTTTGACTATTCCCCGCAAAGCGGATAAGTTGGCGTTGTTAAAGCTGGCGGAGAAGAACTTGGAGTCCAGCATCGAATTTGACAGCGCTCTTGTGGATCTGCAAAACAATCTTAATTTGCCTACGTTGCCCCGGTTGATTGAATGCTTTGACATTTCTAACTTGGGTACCGAGCATGTGGTTTCAGGCATGGTGGCCTTTAAAGACGCTAAACCCGACAAAAAAAACTTCCGCAAATTCAAAATCAAATCTTTCGTGGGACAAGATGACTTCGCAGCGATGAACGAGGTAGTCGCTCGACGTTACAAACGGCAAATGGAAGAGAAAAATCTTTTGCCCGACCTCATAGTCATTGACGGTGGACTCGGACAGGTGAGCGCAGCCAAAGCAGCATTGGATAAGCTGGGTTTACAGATTCCTCTAATTGGGTTGGCGAAGGAACGCGAAGAAATCTACTTTCCAGACGCCGCTACACCGCTTAGCTTTGATAAGAATAGCCGCATGATGCTTCTACTAAGAAAAATCCGAGACGCTACCCACGACTTCTCAGTAGGCTACAACCGTAAACGCCGCCAAATGCAGGTACGAGAAGAATTTAATCCTAAAATGCTTAAGCAAACAGGTGCTCAAGCAAAATCCGAAGCCCAATCAGGATAAGGACGATTCCGCCTACAATTTTTATTCTGTGACCGAACCGTCTACCTATGCTGCAGCCAAAGTGGAAACCTGCATAAGAGAGTCCGAAGGTGACGGCTCCGATGGCGATTATTGGCTCAAATATTGGAGTTTGTAGGAATGCGAAGCTAAATCCCACCATTAGAGCGTCGATGCTTGTAGCAACAGCCAAAATCAGTAGTGTACGGAGCTTAAGACTGGTTTGCCCGTTTTGGGTGTCTTCTATTTTTATGCCGTCATAGAACATTTTTCCGCCGATAAACGCCAACAACCCAAAAGCAACCCAATGGTCCACACTGACAATTATATCCTCAAGGCGTAGTCCAGCGACGTATCCGATTATAGGCATAAGCATCTGAAAACCCCCGAATGCTGTAGCCGTTAACAGTGCTGCTCTGTGCCGATCAGTGGTAATGGTCATGCCGTTTGCGATGGAAACCGCTAAGGCGTCCATGGCTAAACCGACAGCGACTAAAATTATGGTTAGGGAATCCACTGTTTGCACCGTAATTGTACCCTTTGCTGTTTCTTAGCAATATAGGCTTTTTTTACCAAACTATATTAATTTCTTAAGAGCACATTCTAACTCTTGAAAACTCTTAATTATCATATCTGAATGGAAAACTATCCACGGGCTTATGCACTTTATCGGGGAAACCACAATGATTTTTTTGCCCTTGCGTTTGGCGTAAAACATTTCCATGCAGGCGCCGGCTGAGAGAATCGGCAAATACACAACCATTATGTCGCATCGATCGGCGTCGTCGAGGTCCCGCTGCACAAAATCGAATGTAGGCACTTTGTCCCACCAGCACTCTTCAGTGCCGTTGTAAATTACTCGTTCGGCGCTTCCAAGGGTCAATGATTTCAAAACCTAATTTTTCCACTACTTCAGTGACAGTTACTCTGTAGTCCTGCTGTTTCTCCATGCCTATGATGGGACCTGAAATGAAAACCTTCTTCATGGCGCTCACCGTTGAAGCATGAAACCTCTAAACCATATATGCTTTGCCAAAAACTTTGGTTGCCTGCCTACAATACAATGATGTTCATGGAGAAAATCTGCAGACCGTCTTTCTAAAACTTCAGAAAATCCAAAAACAGTGGGCGCGATTTAATAACCCCTTAACTTTTACTTAGCAGTGGAGACAGCGCTTTGATAGATATGCTCTCTCTACTTCTAATCTCGGTTATGGTAGGTTTCTTAGGGTCACTTACGGGTTTAGGCGGTGCCAGCATGTTGACTCCCATTTTGGTGATGTTTGGTGTGCCCGTTAAAGAAGCAGTTGCATGCGGCATGGTCGCCATAATCGCCACTTCCAGCGGCTCCGCTTCTTCTTTTGTGCGACAAAAAATCACCAACATACGCCTTGCCATGTACCTTGAAATGTTCACCATCATTGGCGCCATAATAGGCGCAACCATCACCGTCATAATAGCCCCCGTGTTCCTCTACTTCCTCTTCGCAGCTTTCCTGCTAACATCATTCATCAACATCCGCAAATCCTTCCAAGACGAATACACTCCCCCCGCAACCCAAGACCGCCTCTCAAGATGGCTTGGACTGCACGGCAGCTACTTCGACAAATCAAAAAACAAAATCGTCAGGTACAAAGCCACCAACTCGCTATTGGGTGGTGCAGGGATGCTTGTAGCTGGAATCGCCGCAGGTATCCTAGGTATCGGTGCGGGAGCTTTCAAAGTGATTGTGCACGAAAAAGTTCTCAAAGTCCCCTCGAAAGTCTCCACTGCTACCAGCAGCTTCGTCATAGGTATGACTGCACTGGCAGGCGTTAGTGTTTACTTATTCTCGGGGCTGCTCAACCTGACTCTGATGGCTCCCATGGCAGTCGGCGTGACCATCGGCGCAGTTGTTGGCGGCAGATTACTTTGCCGATTTAAGGATAAACATCTAAAAATCCTCTTCATGATAATCGTTGTTGTTCTGATTGTTCAGATGCTCTACAAGGGAGTGACTGCGCTGTGAACGTAGAGGACAAGGAGTCCAAATTGGAGACTATCATAAGCGTCCTGCTAATAGTGGGTGTCGTCACGAGCGTAGTTCTCGAAGTTATCGGCATAGGTTTATACTTTGGTGCTTACGGAAACGTTATGGTTTCTCAATCCGCTAGCGTTTACATTAGCGGAGAAAACTTTTTCGCCTTCATCGTGGAAAAACTCGGAAACCTCTTTGTCTCAGAAAACGCCCTAGCTTTCATGACCATGGGCATAATCGTTTTGATTTTGACGCCCTACATCCGAGCGATAACTTCGGTTATCTATTTTGGATGGGAGAAAAACGGCAAATACGTGTTGATCACGTTGTTTGTGCTGGCGGTTTTAACCCTCAGTTTAGCCTTACACTAAACTGGTTAGGTAGTTGTTTGGAATTTTTTGCCGTCCGATTTGCACATGTTTTTTATCAGATCGCGTCCCATAAGTGAAACAGTACTTAACCCGATGGTGCCCCCAGCCCACTGTCCCACCCCGTAAAAGTTAGCTAATCCCGGCAGGGTTTTGAATAAACCGTTTTTGGTAATTTCTTTTTGGTACTCTGATGGTGCAGGCCATGCTTGGCAACCTCGATGCGTAGAAGTCCAATGCTCTGCCGTGAGGGGGGTGACTACATCGGTGGCTTCAATGCGGCTTTGGAATCCTGGGAACCGTTTTTCTATTTCTGCGGCGATTTGGTCAGCTGCCTTCTGTTTCTCCTTCTTGTACTCGTCAGGGTTGGCGTAGAGAGTTTTCCAGTAATCATAGTTTGACTCCAGAACCACTTTAACCACAGTTTTGCCTTTAGGCGCCATTGAGGCGTCAAAGTTGAAAACTTCAATGTCCAAACGGTCCCGAGTTATACCCTCAATGGTTATAGGTTGGTCAAGGAAGCGGACGATGGAGTGAGGTTCATTTGGGAACTCCATGTTGACTCCGAACCAGACCTCAAGCCCAAACGACTGCAGTTTGGGGTACGCTTTGAAGTAAGCGTTTGTGGTTTCAGTGGTGTATTTGCCGTCTAGCATGACATAGAGCGTTGAGTAGCCGTCAGCGTTTGAAACTATCCTATCCGCATAGTGTTCTGAGCCATCTTCCAACTGCACACCAACAGCGGCGTCGTCTTTCACTATTATTTTCTTCACTTTTGAGTTGTAGGTTATATCGCCGCCTAACTCCAAATACCGCCGCTCAATATTTTGTGACAGCGTGTTTGAGCCGCCGATGGGCCATCCAGCATCGCCATTGTTCTGCACGGACAAGAAAATCAGCGGAACCAATGTAGGCACTTCAGCGATGTCATATTGGATTGTGGGGAAGGCTTTTCGTAGAAAGGGGTCTCTGAATTGTTCCGCGTAATCTTTGATTGTGACTTTACTGTACTTTAATAGTGCGCCCATCAGGGGCAGCATCTTGACTTTAGATAATGCTCCACCAGTCATAGCGCCGAAGAGGTCTTTACCACAGAATTTCCTTGCTGCACCCACGAATTCCTCGATGAGTTTGCCATCTTGTGGTGCAAGCTGCTTTAGGTGAGATTCAAGTTTGTTTAGGTCGGTGTAGAGGGTGAGAGCCTTGCCGTCTACGTCTTCAACCTGCACAAACTCTTCGAAGTGGTAAGTTTGAGTGTTTTTGAGGGCACCAAGTTCATGCCAAATCTGTGTGTAAACATTTTTAACGTTAGGGTTGGTGGTGACGCCGAAGACATTGTGAACTGTATAGTCAAAAGTGTAGCCTTTGCGTTTCCAGCCGACGCAGACACCGCCAGGTTTCTGCTGAGTTTCAAAAATCTTGGTTGTGTAACCGTTCATTTGACCGTAGCAGCCAGTGGCTAAGCCTCCGAGTCCCGCGCCAATTATAATTATGGATTTGCCCGTCAAAGGTAACCCCTCAGCAACATTGATGCTTCAAGTATTATACTTTTTCTGGTGGTCTATGTGTGGTTTTATTAGTGAAGGTGCCTTTTGTTTGGCGGTTAACATGTCCAAGAGCATCATTCTGCAAGAAAAAGTAGCCTCCTATGACAAAGTTGGAACCTCCAAACACGAAGTCGACTCCGCCTTAGCAGCGCTTAAAATGTTAAGAGAAAAGTACCCGTTCAGCGAAAACCTCGCCACTATCGAGTGGCTTGACCCTGAAAAACTCTACCATGTCAACCCCGATGGCGTAGGCGAATTTTTCCAACTTTTAGAAAGGGCTGTGAAGCCAGTGAGCTACTCAAATCTGAACAACTCTAACATTTACCGTAACGCCAGACTGCAAATCGGCGAACTCAAAAACCTGCTTCGCACAGCTGTGGATGACCGTAAATCGTTGGCGCAGAAGGTGGACGCTCCTTGGGAACGCATCGGCGGCATCGCACAGGACAAGTTGGTGCCAAAAAGAATCATTTACTGCTTCAACGAAGAAAAAGGAGCCCTGATGCCCGTTTTCAGCAACCAGCACCTTCGCCACTTCGTCACCAAAATCGTTGATTGGCCAAGTGGGCAGACTAAGTATTACTCGCAGGGTCAAGAATACGAACACTACACCACCGAGTTGCTGAAAGCCAAAAACAGTTTACCCATAACTAAGGGCTGGCATACACTTTACTTTGCACGGTTCCTCTACGAGACCTATCCGCCTCCAGACAGCGAACCCATAGGCGTCAACGCATCTTCAGAGCGAAAACTCGGCGGTGCAGCAACTAACGAGCAGCTGGACCTGCAGGGGTTCATGCGGCTGCTGGGTGAACTACAGAAGCTGAAGAAAATAAATGGTGAGCAATTCAGGGATTACAGGAGTTTCTGGACTTCTCAGCCCAGTGAACGTGATGGGTTAACGCAGCGGCTAAAGAGACTGCTTGAAGAAAAAACCTAAATTCTCATGGATGACCTGCAACGGTCAGGTACAACACGCTATCTTTTTCCTCATCAAGTTCCAGTATATTGTTAACTTCGTCGTCGAAGAACGCTCCAATCTGGCAGGACCCCAAGCCGATTCCCGTAGCCGCCAAAGCAAGGTTCTCGCCTATGAAACCTGCATCCAAATACATGTACCTGTAGGCGCGTTGTCTGTACTTCCATTTTGAACGTTCAAAAACGGCTGTCCAAACAAAAACCACAGGCGCTTCAGCCACCATTAGCTGCCCCAAAGCGGTCTCCGCTAATTCTTGACCGAAAAAGCCAGGCTTAAGCTGCTCCAGCGCGTGGTCTTGGATATTGTAGTGGTAGATGCCTCTTTCTAAGCCTTCAACATTGTTGGCTGCAATGTAGGTTTCGATAGGGTATAATGCGCCAGCAGATGGGGCGGTTCGGAACTCATAGCCCTGCTCTGTACGTTGAATACCTGTGGCTGCCCAAAGCAGAAAAGACAATTCCTGCAAAGATACAGGTAGAGAGGAATAGGTTCGAATGCTCTTGCGTTTCTTTAAAATATCAATTATTGGCAAGCTCTGACTTAGAAATTCTTTTGTTAACCTTATTGTTTTAGCTGCTTGATACTTTTTGTATGTGTCTGGCTTATTTGCCCAATCCAGATAACCGCTTCGTAGGTTGAGCCGTGTATGTTTTGTTTGGTTTTGAAAATCGTCGCCTACACCCATAATTTGTTCCACCGAAAAATTGACTATATATTTATGTTTTAAACTTTCAGAAACGACTTAAAAGAGCTTACGATGTTTGCACTGACTCCGTTTTTATTACAAATCGGAGAAAAACCTGAATTTTGCTCAACTATGTTTCTTCTTTTGCTTTTGAAACCTTAGGCAGTTATTGACAAAGTTTTTAGCGATTTCTTTGTCTTGGGCGAACTGGATATGCATGTAAGAGGCTAAAACGTTGTTTCTTATCCAGCCTTCTTTCTTGTCCGTGATTCCCTCGCCCATCGACATGTTGTAGGCGAATTTGGCATCTGGTGGGATGTTGGCGATTATGGAATTGTGGAATTCGTGTCCATTTACGATTTTCCCTGCCTGACTTAAAATGTTGGAGTTAATGACTTGGGCTTGACTGTACGTGACTAAAGTGTCTTTGGTCATGACGCTATTACCGTCTAACGCTCCGACCATTTGGTAGGTTTTTCCTTCGAAGTCTGCGACGGACTTCGTGAGGTACATGAGACCTGCGCATTCAGCGTAGACAGGCATGTCGTTGTTGATGGCTTGCAAGATTGATTCTCTCATAGTCCGGTTGGCTTCAAGTTTTTCAAGAAACATTTCTGGGAAACCGCCGCCAATATAGAGACCGCCGATGTCAGCGGGAAGCGATTTGTCGTTGAGGGGGCTGAAGCGGACAATTTCTGCACCATACTGGCTTAGCAGGTTTAGGTTGGAGGGGTAGTAGAAGTTGAATGCTTCGTCGAATGCCACCCCGATTCTTACAGCAGCCTCTTGTTTTTTGACGCGATTTGTTTTCTTTGTTTTAATATTTGGGAGTGGACCAGCTGATTTTGCTATTTCATAAATCTGGTTTATGTCAAGTTTTTCTTGTATGAACCTTATGATTTCTTGGTAGATCGAATGTTCCTGCTTTTCTGGCGTTGGAATCAAGCCCAAATGTCTTTCCGGAAGTGCAATTTTTTTGTTAACTGGCAGCCACCCGACCACTGGCAAACCAGTGTTTGCTTCGATGGCGTCTTTACACCAGTTAGCGTGGACTTCGCCGGCTACGTTGTTTAGGATGACTCCCTTGACTTTGACTTTAGGGTCAAATGTTTTGAATCCTTTCGCTATGGCAGCTGTGGATCTAACGGTGTTGTAGGCATCAATTACGAGTAGTACAGGGCAGTTTAGTATTTTTGCGATTTGGCTTGTGCTCCCTGTCTCGTCTTCTCCGCTTAAGCCATCAAATAGCCCCATGACACCTTCAATTACTGCGATATCGGCGTCTTTTGTTGTTTGGACAAAATTTTCTCGGATTTGGTTTTTAGGCACCAACCAAGTGTCCAAGTTTTCAGACAGGCGTCCTGTGACGATGCTGTGGAAGCTTGGGTCAATATAGTCTGGTCCCACTTTGAAGCCCTGCACAATGTAGCCTGCGTTTTTTAATGCGCCCATTAACCCTATGGTTATGGTTGTTTTGCCTACGCCGCTTTGTGTGCCTGCGATGAGGATTCGGGGGATACCCATATGTTTTCGACGCCTTTTTGGGAGTAATAGGTTTTCTGCTGGCTTTTATTTGTGTTTGTTAAACCCGCTTATTTTTTTGCTACTTAGCCAAAGACAGCGTCAGTAAACAAAGCAGTGGAGGAAGTGCCCGGTTTTTCTGTGTTTTTTGTTAATTTACAATTGTTGGGGCTGTTTTTGGGTGGTAGCGGTTGATTGAGTTTAAGACTTTTTTGATGATGGCTGTATTTTTGGGTGGGATTAAGTAGTGTTTGGTTTTTTGTTACATCTATGTTGGTTGGGTTGGTTGTGAATGCATGTTGGGCTTGATTCTGTTTTGGGATTCTTTAGTGTAGATCAATATTTCGGGTTATTAGAGAAGCAGTTTATCTCTGCTTCCACTCTTTTTTGCCTTTATTTTTGGTTTGATTTGTTTTTTTCGCGTCTTTTGCCTTGTTTTTTGCTTTGTTTTTTATTTTATTTTTCTCTCCTAACTACAAAGACACCGTGAACCTTATCCACTTTTCCTTCCACCATGGCGTGCTTGATTCACTGTTGCTGGAAAAGTTTGTTTGCGTAATGGTGGTTTAACTTCAAGTGGAATATGCCAAACCCGCCACAACCACGCCTTTGCTTTAACTGCGCAGGAAAAAAGACGGACTACAAAATGCCCTGTTTTTCTATGAATCTAACGGTGGTAAAAGGCAATTAAATGATTAAACTCAAAATTGGAGATAAAGCACCTTCACAGAAAAAACTGCAGAGGTTATGGTCAAAAGCGATCAAAATGAGGAGTCACATAAGGGCTTTGCCGCTAGTCATAATTTCCCTATCTTTTTTAGCGACGTTGTTGGAGGGGTTAGGAAATTGTATGGGTCGACGGTTGATAAACGCATAATTAAATCCAGTGCCTGCTCTGATTCAACAACACGCCTAATAAACCTTGGACTTTGTTTGTAGCTCCGATTTACTCGTGGCACCGATCCACAACTAGTCTGCAGCCGTACAGATTTGCCAATCATAAAACACACGGCGCAGCCAAGCCTGCCATTTATTGTGGGGCAAGTCGGCAACAACTATGCAATAAATCAGTCACGACACCACGCATTTCTGTTTATAGAATATATCCAATAATGCAACATGATGGGTTTGGAACGTAGCCTTAAGAGTAATTTTATCCATCCAAGGGTATCGTCAATCGTGTGATATAAACGGAAAGGCTTGATAAAATATGGTGAACACATCCATAATTGTGATAATATTGGTTGCATCTGTTCTTAGTCCAACAGCATTCGTTGTTTTTGATTATGCCCAAAACCAGATGACTGAACTGAACACACAATTCACTGCGGTAATGAATGAGACAACCACGTATCTAGATAACGCCTGGAATATAGCACAGGAGTTTCAGAACCCAGACTACAGTTATAACCCCTCAGAGTTGAGCAATTATACAAATACCGCAGGCTCTGCTATCGACGGCAAATAGTTATTCTAAACAACTTTATTATTTCAAATTTGACCTGTTTTGCTTCCTCCTCTATCGGTTTGTAAGCTTCGCTGCCTCAAAAAATAGTTTTAAATTGAAAGTGCATTCAGCACAATTCAAACAGCATTTTCAAAATGAATGGTTACAATAAAAACAGAATGTTTAGCTCTTCTAGTTAAGCTATGTGCGCAATCGCAATTGCCTTATAGTTGGTTTACTTCTGTGAAATGAGGCTATTTTCTTAAGTGTTGTGGGTGAAGTGAATGTGTTTAGACATTCACCCATGCATTGGCTGGCATTGATTCGGGGATAGTGAATTCTATTGTTAGTGGTGCTGTCTTTTCTAACCTGATTTCGATTGTAACCTGGGACCGTGCTACTGCTATATCTGCGCCTAAGGATACAACGAGATAGCCTTTTTCGCTTGAATCTAATGCTTGGTCACTGTTGCTGTTCTGAATGAAGAGTTTACCCTGATTCTGAGTTACGTTTTGTAGCATGTCGTTGAATTCTTCGCCGAGTGTTGATGCGTTAGTTCCAACGTATATGTTGGACCAAGCGTTTGTGCCAATCTTCATCGTTACCACAGTAGAGTTTTCGTTCATCGAAACATATTTGGTTCCAAAGGTCTTCAATGGAATAAGTAAACCTTCAACATAAGAACCGTCTGTTGCAGTTTTCACAAATGTTGTTCCATCAACTGAAAGTGGTGTGCTTGCTTGTTGTATGCCTTGCTGAATTACGGTTTTGCCCTGCTCTGTTGCGAATAGTCCTTGGTTAACAACCATGAAGCTGAAAACAGCTGCAATTATGACGAAGGCAATTAGAATGATCGCTGCCTCTAAACCAACTATAGCTCGCTTTTGTTTTGCGAAGTTGATAAGGAATTTTTTCCAGTTCATCTTTTACTTCCTCTTGTGCTATTATCCACCAATTAAGAAGATTTTAATATTAATCATTTATGAAATGAAAATATGCATAAATGATGCATATTATTAATCATTCTGAAACTGAATAAAAATTGGGGAAACGCGCCCCTTAACGCGCACCCAAATAGCGAATTAACGCTCAAACGTTTGGTTTAAGTCACGGAAACATAGCTATCTGCTGGCATCGATGCTGGCACATGGAACTCTATTGAAATCGTTGCACTGTTTTCTATTCTCAATTCAACAGTTATGACTGCTCTAGCATTTGCTTCGTCACCGGAGCCAAGTGCTACTAAGAGGTAACCTTCCTCTCCTGAGTTTAATGCTTCGTCCCCGTTGCTATTTGAAACAGCAAAAGCTACTCCAGTTGTCAAACCTTTTGTGTATCCAGTGCTGTAGGTTTCATTCACGAAGATGTTGCATGCGACACCATTACTAGTTTGATTTGCCAGTTGGAAGCCGGCGAATTCATCGAATTGTTTGCCTGTTGGATCGTAAACTGTGCTTGTTGCGTTGTATTCAGCTCCGTTGCTTTGGCCTACGTGTAAAGTGCCTAGATAGGCGTTTGCCCATGCGTTGTCGCCAACCTTTAATATCACGCTTGTTTGGTTTCTTCCCATGTTAACGTAGTTTGATCCGAAGCATTTTATGGGGATTATCGCGTAGTTCACCGCTGTTCCGGATGGATTTGTTCGAACGATTACTGTTCCGTCGACTATTATCGGTGTGCTCGCTTCTGAAAGACCTTGTTGAATTACTGTTTTGCCTCGGTCCGTGGCGAATAAGCCTTGGTTAACGACCATGAAGCTGAAGGCTGCGGCGATTATGACGAATGCTATGAGTATTATCGCTGCTTCTAAGCCTACGATACCCCGTTTTTGGTGAACAAATTTCATGAGTTGTGCTCGTACGGAGTTGCGGATTTTTTGGTTGCAAGATGGGCAGCTTACCATATGTAATTTGGATCGGGTGTGCCACTCGTAATTGCACTTTGGGCATTTTATGTTCGGTTTTTCTCTGTTCAACTTCTTCCACTTCTACTTATTCTACTACTTCTACTACTTATTATTATTATGTAGTAAGAGTTAATATTTAATAAACCTTTTTGTGAGTTCGTACACCCCTCATCTAAAAAAACACGCAAAACACTACAAAAACAGCATTTATCCAAAAAATCAATCGTGCCGTACCCAAAAAACGGCTAAGCTTAGGCAGGCAACTCCAAAGATGGCATCGAATTCAAAGCGCTCTGAATCAACGACTGAGAAGCCATTCCAGCTATACCACTAATAACAAGCAAAATTCCCAAATTCAAGAAAAAGGTGCCCCAATATCCACCTGAAACCGCTTTAACAGTCAAAGCATTAACTATCGCCATTACAAAAATAAGGACTGTATTGCCGATTTGAATTAATTCTATGGGCATGGCATTGAAGCCAAAAGCTGATGCGCCTGAAATTCCTGTTAAGTACTGCGACATAAAAATCGCTAAAACTTCTAAAACTGTGAGAAGAACAACAATCAAAGGCTGCGTAACCAAAACTACCATTTGAAAACTGTTAGAAACCACATCCCGCATTCTCCTAAGCTCAAGAAACTTTACAACTCTATTCCCTAACGCGTTACCAATTACCAAAGGATCAGAGCCCCTGCCTAAAGAATCAAGCAGTATTTTATTACTCATGTGCACTTGATAGGAGGCCGCTTCCTCAGAAAGTGTTTCTAAAGCCTGCCTGTGATTAATCTCCAATTTTACTCTTGACAGCGCTGAATTAACAAAGTTTCGTAAATATCCAAGTTCCATGTTTAGGATGAAGGCAAGAGATGTTTTCAAATCCGAGGTAGAAGCCAAGTTCTCACCTAGTGCCTTTAGGAAACTCGGATAATTCTTATCAATTTGAGCAACCTGCCTCTCGAGTAAATAGCCAAATACACCTGGAACAATTACCCCTGCTCCAACCACAATAAAAGCATAAGATGCGCCAAATTTTAAGTAGACCAATAGGGCAAGTGCAATGGATGCTGGGATAATAGTGAATGCTGTTAGTCGCATGTACGTGTATAGTTTTGGTGGATATTTGCTGATGTAAACGTTTTGTTCTGTAGGCGCTGACGATTTGAAGAGGAAATACATCATAATCGTAGAGAAAATTGAGACTATATAGCCCAAGTAGATAACGCTTGGGTCAATCATGAAAACCGTCATAATAACGAGGGTCATAATCAGAAACACCGTTACGCTCTGAAAAGAGGTTGAAACTCCGCCAAGAGTCTCTAAGGTTTTAATTGTTCGCGTGTAATATCCTGAGTATTCTTCTACCAGCATTGAAGATTCAATTTCCAAATACCCCTTCGGTTCAACGCTGGAGAAGGTGTTAGTGCAGCGTACAAGAATGTCCTTCAATGGAGGTTTAACAGTTTTAGCAACTTGGGTTGTAGCGTTTGTGATTCCATATCCAAAGTGGTTTGCTAGGTTCCGGATTTTTTGAAAGACATTCGCATAGTATCCATATTCTTTGTTGTCGGCGATTGTGTTTATGAGGTCTGTG
This sequence comes from uncultured archaeon, assembly GCA_963760925.1. Taxonomy (GTDB): domain Archaea; phylum Thermoproteota; class Bathyarchaeia; order Bathyarchaeales; family Bathycorpusculaceae; genus Bathycorpusculum. Next base: position 330,841 of record CAVXES010000002.1, read on the forward strand.
GGGTTCGTTTCTCCAAGCGATAACGTGTACATGTGAAAAATGACTGTTGTAAGCGTTTGGTCAATCCTTGTTTTTATGCCTCTTTTTTTCATGTACTTTAACATGCCTAAAACGGCTAAGCCGAGGATTAAACTGATTATGGACTCAATTATTTCTAGGTTAAGTATGAAGTAGACTGAGAAAATTACCGATGGGGTCAATACTAACAATAATTTTTTAGTATTGTTTAGATCTAAACCCACGGAACTTTCATCTCTTTCATTCTACGATGAACTTCCCATATGCCCAAGGTCCGGGCGGTTGTCATGGTCTGAGAGACTTCAGTGTGGCTGGGGAAGTTTTCTGCCAAGTATTCCAGTATTTCTGCTCTGGCTTTCATTTCATCGTATACGTCTTGGATTCTGTCTTCACCCCATCCTCTGAAGGGTAGTACTCTGTTTTCTAAGTGAAAACTTGAGCCGGAAAAGCGGAAATTATCCAAATCTTCATCGTACATAAACGTCGGCAGATAGTTTAGTCGACCTTCCTCAGGTTCGTAGCCGATCACTTCGTTGATGGATGTGCATCTGCGAATGAATTTACTTCCTCTCTCTATTCTTGCTTGGAAAATTACAAGGTTTAGTCCGTCGATGTGACTTTTTGGTACATCAATAGGGTAAGATGTAAGTCTCTGGAATAGTTGCCCAAGGTTGCCTGCGTGCATTGTTGATAGAACTGGGTGGCCTGTTTCGACGGCTTGGAAAGCTATCTTGCCTTCTTCGCCTCTTAATTCTCCAACAATGATGTAGTCTGGTCTTTGTCTTAGGGCTGCTTTGAGTAGGTCAAACATGGTTACCTGTACACCGGTGTGGAGTCTAGTTATTTCTCTAATCCAGTTTTTATGGTAAACGTTGATTTCTGGCGTTTCTTCAATGCTAATGATTTTTGAGTCGCAACCGATGAAGCTTGTGAGAGCGTTTAGAGTTGTTGTTTTGCCAGAGGCTGTTTCTCCACAGACTAAGGCGGTTATTCCGACTTCAAAGAGCATCCATAAATAAGCAGCTAGTTCAGGTGTGAGTGTATGCCATTTGATTAATTGTGCAACTGAAATGGGTTCTTTAGGGAACTTTCTAATAGTAAAGTTGCTTCCTCGGAGGCTTATGTCTTCGCCGAAAACTATGTTTAGTCTTGAGCCGTCGTTTAAGTGAATGTCGATGATGGGGTGAGTGTAGCTCAGGACTTTTCCGTGTCTTTCTGCTATGTTCCTTAAAAGTTCATTAATCGCTTGCTGTGTAACGTCTACGCTTGTTTCAAGATTGCCGAAGGTTCTGTGATAAACGAATACGCTGCCTGCGCCTGGAATGCTAATATCTTCGAGGCCTGAATCTGCTAGAAAGCCTTCTAGAAAGCCGTAGCCAATTTTTTCTCTTAAAAAGTGGTATAGAAGAATTTCTTCGTCGCCATCTTTTGGTATTTTGACCATTTTTTTCTTTATTGCTTGTTTGAAAAGGCTGGCTAGAACTTGGGTTTTTTTGTCGCCGTAGTTTTTGCTTTCTACAAGTCTTGCTACCGCTGTTTCTATTTCACCTAATAATACGCGGTCAGGTTTGGGGGGTTCAACAATATTATACTTGTTAGTTGTTTCACCCATCGTAATATGAGCGTAAATACCTAAACCCAATGGATACAATACGTCGACGTGATCATCAAAGTGTTCTGCTTCGATGTCTGTCGTGTACTTGGGTATTTCGTGTAATTGTTTTAAGTATGTTTCCAAGTATTTGTGATTTGCAATCGCGCTGTCGAGAGTTTCAAAAACTGACCTGTTGAATAGACCTAAATTTTGTTCTGGTTCAGCGTTTATGACTGGACCAACTCTGGTATCTTTAAATTTTAGTTTGTTTAGGATTGCATATCTTGGCATCGGTTCATTGCCTCCTATAGTCTCACTCCGCTAAGCGGCATCACTCGTAAGCCTATTTGTGGGTTAATAGCAAGGGTTATCGAGCTCTTTCTTTCACCACTTACGCCCCACAACTTAACGGTTTTTAAAAGTTTGACGTCTATTCCTGCTATGCATGCGTTTTCCATTACAAAATAAACATCAGAGTTTGCTCTGAGTTTCATTACTGATTCTTGTGAGAGAAAATCTGGGTGAACGGTAATTATAACTGTCTTGCCATCTGAAACCAGATTTTTTATTCGAGTGATGAATGTTAAGAATTCGTATAGGGGCGTATCGATTGTTAAAACACTAAGGCTATCGATGATAACTATATCATATTTTTGTTTCTGGGCTTCAAGAAAATTGGCGGTTACCATTAAAAAGAAGGAGCTCATCTCTTTGCTCCATCTTCCGCCTTCGATATGTAGCGGGTAAATTTTAAGATACCCGTATAGATAGTAACTATAGGGGTCAAGCTTGACCGAATCCATCATCGTAAGGTATTCTTTAGTCATGGCTTCGCTGGAGACGACGTAAACACGTGATTTATTCTTAAGCATGGCATGGGCAATCTGTTGAACGAATACTGTTTTTCCTGAACCGTGCCCTCCTTCAATCAATATCAGGCTGGGGGTTGGTATTCCGCCGCCGAGGTCTCTGTCTAGTTCGGGTATGCCTAAACGGACTACGCTCAAGCCATCATTCCCTCCGATGATGCTGTAGTGCCGTAGTGGGAAGCGAATGTTATAGAAACTATGTCTTGGCTCGAGATCTCTGGGGCTCCCCCTGGAATGTTTATACTGATGCGCACTTGTTCCCCAGGGTTCAAGTAATGATGCGTTGTTGTGTTAAGCGTGGTGTTAGTTCCTGTTATCTTGATTTCTGATATTGTGTAGCTTTCGATGCTGTAAGAGTGCCAATCAGAATGGCTTCCATAGGATAAGATTATAGTGTTCCAGTTGTATCCGTCGGAGTTTTGCAGAAAGATTGTTCTTGATCCAATGTTTTTGATGGTGACTGCACTTGATGTGGGACCTACCGAATCAACGGTTAGTTGCATCTGAGTATTGATTTTATTCATCTGGTCGCTTATGTAATCGTTTGCTGCGAACGAAATATCTTGAACACTTGTGAAGAAGGAGGTACAAACTGTCGAGAAGACAGCTACAAAGCCTATAAGAACAATAAATGAAGCGAGCCCAACAGAGAATCCCACATTGTCACCTCAAGTTGTTGGCGCTGAAAAGAGATAGTCACTTCCGATTCCTCTTGAAGGAACTATTTTAGCCTCTAACATTGCGTTGTCGATGGTGCCTGTTGGGTAAGCATAAATGGTTGCAGTTTCTCGTGGTTCCCATATTCCGTTGCCGTTAGCGTCGGTCACACTGAACCTTCCGCTTTCCAAACTGGCGGCAGCGTTATAACTATAGAGTTGTGCTTGACCGTAAGTGCCCACATAAATATCTAAGTAGGTGAAATCGTTGAGTGGTAGTTTGCCTGTATTTTTTGCGTATATGGCAAAAACCGGGGCGCCTGTAGTATTAGCCGTGGCATAAACTATGTCTATTTGCGTATCAACAGTTTTTTTGGCATCACTGACACCCTGGGTAAACTCGTTTTGGACTACGTTGCCCGTGTAGAGTGCGCAAGCGACAAAAGCGCTTGCTAAGATTACAGCTCCTATAACCATGATAATGTGCGTTATTGTTAGAGAGAAGCCCATTTTAGTGCATCTACTCTACTTTTTGGTTTTTCAATTGTTTTTCGGTTAAATCGATGAGGGCTTTCATGTCTTCTGGGTCTACATTGGTTTTAGATAAGGAGGCTGCTTTGTACATGAATAACAGTAGGTGACTTCTTGTGAAACCTATTAACCTGATTTTTTCCGCTGCAAGAGCTAAAGTGTAAATGAACTCGTTGGCTTGCTTTGGCAGATAATTTGTCATCTCACACAAGTTCGCGAGTTGACGTATGTCCTCAGCAGTTAATCCATCATCCAAAAGCTCCCAGATCCAATCTAAGTAAGCTGATGCTCTGATGGGTTGCGATGGAGCGATTGATGGGGGTATTATAGTGGGCTTTTTAGGTATTACTTCTTCTATTTTGGGGGTTGGTTCAGGTTTTTGTTGAGCAAACTCTTTTTCGTCTATGGTGTTTCCTTCAGGTTTTCCCAAAACCAATGATTTTACGCCTACAGGTAGTTTTTCTGCGTTTATTTTTTCTGAATCTGCATTGACTGTTCTTAAAACGTTAAACGGATTTTCCATTTCGCTTACTGTAGAGCGAATTTCCGCAATGGATTTCTTCAGGTCACCTACTGCGGTTTGTACGTCGTTTGATAAATGCTCAACATCAGATTTGAGTGCGCTCACATCATTCTTTTCACTTGCGTTGATTACGAAAAAGGGCTTTTCTTTGCTTTCGTTACGCAAGTTTGGGTTTGAACTGCTCTCGTTGGTAGGCAAACAAGTATTCTCCTAATGTCAGCGTTTTTTACTCATTTGTCGTCTTGAGAACAATATCTAATTTATGAAATTCAAATACATATTAGAGAATCAAATTGAGAGCTTTACAAGGGAAAAGAATTGACGCTCGTGATATTCTTGGTGTTGATTAAACAAATTGAGGTTGTTTCCCGGCAAACGCTTTTTGCATTATATTGAGCACGAAAAAAGGGCGTCTGTCCTACTGAATCAGTGGCTTACCCTGAAGAGTGATTGGGTTAATATTTTACAATGATGAGTTATGACGCTTTCATAGAAAGAGTCTTTAGATATTATATGATGAAAGTGGTCAAAGAGAGAGGCACTCAAGGGCTTTGGCGCTCATCATAATTTGGACTTTTTTACGGATAGTTAGTTGGCGGTGCCTTGTGGGTTGTTGTTCGCCAAGTTAAGGCGCTAAAGATTGTGAACGCTAAAAGGATGACAAAAACAGCTACTTTGATGACTGTGAAATCTATGACTGCAGAGTAGAGCGCGAATGCTGCTGGAAACGCCCCAATATACAATGTAAAGAGTATTGCTGTGGGCAGTTTGTAGCTGTATTTGTAGTCTTTGAATATACGTCTACCAAAGTATAATGCTGCCAAGCGCCCCATGCCGTGCGTGCATTTTATGCAGTTGTAACATGGACGAAGGCAGCCGAGAAGGTGCAGTACACCATAAATCAAGATCAATGTTAACACAAAAAACACAATGCCAACCGTTAAATCAAACAGTAGAAAAGCCACGGCATCGAGAACAATCCACACGAAAAGAGCGAGGTTGCCAAATATGACCAGATTTTCAGGGAAGAATATTGGTCTGCCGTTTTTTGGTTCTGCCATGCACCTTATTGCAAGTGGATGGCATATAAGGATTCTTTAGTTGTATCAACTCTATCGCAGTTTTGGTAATTGAGGAGAATTCTGTGATTGTTAGTTGTTGCAATATGGTTGGGGCACGGTTGGATAAACGCTTTAGTGCAAGCATATTAGGGGCAGTTTTTGGGTAAATAGCAAACCAGTTAGTTTATATCGTTTATCGTATATGGAACGGTCTGAATTCAATGTCAAAAAAGAGTCAACTTGCAAAAATCTGCCCTGAATGCGAAGAAGAGATGGATCCCATATACGACAAAAATAAAGTTCTTATTCGTTGGGAATGCAGTGAGTGCGGTACTCGGCAAGAAAAATAGTAATAGCGAAAATTGAGGAATTTCGATTATTCCGCTAAAAGAAATCACAAATGTTTCTGTCCTCATACCCCATAATTGTATCATAGACTGATTTCGATGAATATTTAGAAAAACTCAGAAGACTCGCAGCTGAAGCGTATAAAAGTTGTAAGTATTTCCTTTCATCTGGGTTAATTCCTTTGTCAAGCAATTGTTCAGCTCTTACCCGCCTTTCAAAGCGCTTATGGGTTGAATCGGTGAAGACGAAATGCACATTTTTTCCGGCGTTAACTTCTGCGCCTTCTTTAACTAGTTGCTCAGCGGCGATTACCTGACTAACGTGTTGTTTGTAGTGTTTGGGGTTTTTCGATAGACGTTTAGAAATAATCAAATCTTCAATGTGGATTTCACCGTTTAGCATTTTTTTGCGGTAAGCCTTTACAACGTTTAGTGCTTGGGGAATCTTTTCCCTGAACTCTCTGGCGTTGTTCGCTGTTGAGAATATGTTAATCATTTCCATTTGGGCATTGTAAATGAAGTGTGGGGTATCGTGTTTGCGTACCTCTAAACCTCTTACTTTTAGTTTTCCGTTCTCCATAACCCCATAATATCGGTTTAAGACGCCTATGTTTGGGTGCATTTTTTGATGGTAGAAAGACAATCCATTTGTATCGTCCTTCAAAATTGAGGGGAACTCCGATATCATCACTTATTTTTTTGCAAAGTGAGCGGTATTCTTCGACTGTAGCGGTGTCTTTTTTAAGCCATAAAGAATCCACTATTCCGTGGAGTACCTCAAACCCTTGACCCTCCGACATTCGGGCTGCTCTTAAAAATGCCTCTCTGCCAAAAGCGCATACGCCTATGTGTCCGTCTATTGTTCCGAACTTGGAGTTTCTATAGCCTAAGTAGCCAAAGCAGGTTACTAGAATCCATTTTAACGCGTTTTGCCTGTTGTCGTAGATTTCTTTGAGTTTTGGATCTGTGGTTTCTTCTTTTAGTTTCTTGTAGCGGAGCCGCTTAGAAACGACAAGCTTTAGGGCTTTTGGAACTACGCCTATTCGTTTTTCGCAGATGTTGTAGTTTAATTCTGGGATGCGCAGGTGGGAGTCGGGGCAGCATTTGCAAAGAACAGTTTCGGCTGAAATGTTGTTGTTAACCATAAGGGTTGGGTACATGGATGAGAAGTCTACTTCGCCTGTGTTGTCGTGAATGCCAACGTTTGGTTCATAGACAAAGCCTCCCCGATCGGCCACAAGAAGTTCTGAGGCTGATTTGAAGGCTTCAGGGATGCTTTTGTTTCTGGGAATTAATATTTCTTGTTTGAAGGCTTGGTAGAACTGCAGCGAAGACATGCTTGATCCTATTGACGAACGTGATGATGTGTGCAGCGGTGTTCTGCATATTCTTGCTATTTCGAATAATCCTTGGAAGCTGCTTTCGTTTAGGATGAATGTATTATTTGTGTCGATGTGGACTCTTCCGTATAGTCGGCTGGTTGGGGCTTTGTAGAATACTCGTCCATAGGAGAAGAAGGTTTTACCCTGCTGTGTTTTAGGAACAAACGGTACTTCGTCTCTGCTTAGGATAAATTTGTCTTGTACATCGTTGAAGGTTGCTCGTTGAAGCAGATACGAGAAGAGGTAGGAGTCTCCACCGTTGGTCAATACTATATCTGGGTCAAGTTCTCTTACGGCTTTGCTGAGCTCTAACAGTTTTTCTGTTTCATCGCCAGAGTTGATAGCTACTTGTTTTTCGTCTTGTTCTACGGTTATGGTATCTATTGGGTCTTGGATGTCTGCAATTTTGCCTGTTTTAGCTATTTCGATCTTTAGCTTCATTATCCGTAGCGGTGGAATTGAATAATTGAGGCGTTCAACGGAATCGAGAAGAGTGTAGCTTAAGCCTGATTTGGCGGTTTCAACTTCTAAGAAAGCAAGTGGGAACAGGTTATGGGTGAAAAAATATGTTCGATCGCCATGCAAGTCACAGTTACTGACTTCGTAACGCAGGTAATCGCCCAATTCTAAGATTTGATTGGTTAATTTTGGGATTCTTCTGCAATCTTTAAGGGTAATTTCTAAAGCTCTGGTTTTTTCCACGTCGGTTGGGTTAGCAAATTTGTAGACAAACTTCCAATCAGCAATGTCTTTGTTGGTGTAGATGCGCCCAACGAGTTTTTCGACATCGATTTTGGTTCCTGATACGTAAATTTTGGGTTGGAACTTGTCGATTAATCTGATTCTCTTGCCGTTTTGGCTTATTATCCAGACTGCCATCTCACCAATATCGGTTGGGTAGACGTCAAATATCCAGCCTCTAATTTTTGTGCTGGGATTTGATTGCATCTAAAGCCTTCTCCAGTTGAATGATCTTTTTTTGTTGTGACAGTAGCATCGATATTATCATTGGCTCGAAGAGTATGGGTTGGGTTGCGTTGCTTCCCGCTGAGGCAAAACTTCTACAGCTATCCATTAAGGCTTCAAAGGCAACTCTGTCCTCGGTTCGTAGTGCTTTTTGAAAACCACTCCATCGGTGTATTTCGTCCTCCAATGCCATGCGGTAGGATTCTATTGTTTTACCCATTAGGCGTTAGCCTCTGAAAAATCCATAAGTGTTAAGCTTTCTTGGGGTAGCTCGGATGTGCCTAATGGTAGGTGGGGATGTTTTTCTAAAACGAATTGTCTGCTGCCCTTTGTTCTTTTTAGTGATAGTACAACGTTTGCTTTTGTGCGTGTTGAGGTTTGGAGTTTGTTGTTTCTTGTTGTGTTTGGGTGTTGGGGGTATGTTGCGATTAGTATTGTTTGTGTTTCTCTGGCAAAATTTGATAGGTAGGTGGTAATTTGGTTGTATATTCTTTGGGCTTCCTCTTCTTTGATGTCTTTGTCTAAGAAGAAACCGGCAATATCTGAAATGATCGCTATTTTGGCGTTGTATTTTTTGCTGGCTTCTTTTAGTTGATGGGTCAGTAGATAGGTTGCTTGGTATGCTGTGAAGGCTCTTGAAATGTAAATGTTGTCCAAGACTTGTTTAGGGTTAAAATGGTGGATTCTTGCCAGTTCGGCTATTTGGTAGAATCTAAAGGTGTTTCCTCCGTCGACAAAGATAACTTTGCTTTGTAGTCCGCCGAGTTGGGTTGGAAGCTGTGCTCTTACGCATAATAAAGATGCCAAAGACAAAACAGAGGATGACCCCTGAAGAACTGCAAAATCTCCTAAAGCAAACCCTGGGAAAACCTGATTAACGCTCCCTATATTCAATGGGAAAACTGGTTGGGATAACGTGGGTTTTACAATTTGGTTTTGACTCAAGTCTTCATTCTCCGTTATGTTGAAGGATAGCAAAAGGCTGTTTTCAGCTTTTAAATGGTGACTCAAAACGACTTCCCTCAACAGGGGGGACTACTGTGAAAGTGAGCGGATTCAGGCAAACCAGTTTTGTTGATGCATATTCAATTATTGATGATAATGCTTTCTGTGAAGTGCGGGTGTTCGGTTCTTTTTTTATTACCCTGCCTTTTCAAAGCAAAATTTCGCGCCTATGTTTACCACGAAATCTAAGGGGCAAGGCTTTGGGTTGCCTGTTGTTTAGCGTATGGCTGAGTACTAGGGGGTACAGTTACATTTGAAAGCCAAGAAGGTAAAGGAACTACTTTTAAAGTGCGGTTTCCCGCTCGAAGGGCTGAGCGGTAAATGGCCTGTGAGTGAAAAATTTTAAGCGGGGGCCATACTTTCCGTTCTCCATCTTTAGGTCGAATAGGTTTCAACAGCCGATTTTTAACTATGGATAAGCGTGCGACGCACTTAGGACAGGCTTACGTTACTCTTTATACAATGATTCTTTGGCTTCTTCTGTCAGGTTTTCTTCTTCGGCGAATTCTTCAAGAGATTGTGCAATAATCTCTGCTTGTTCTTCAGTAAAACCATATTGCAATAAAGATTTCTTGAATCGATCCCGAGTTTCAAAAGGCATCCAACACACCAATATAAAATAAGTTGCTCACAATACTTAACAATTTCCAATATGCCACGCGGGGTAATTATTTAAGCGGTATGTTCAGTGGAGATATTATATTGTGTAGGTTATTTTGTAGGTTTTAGAAGTTTTTCCTGATTTTGATTTGGAGAAGGCGAGTTAGATTGAAGTCTTGCTTATTGATTCCCACTACATAATATTATGTATATAAAATATAATTGGCTACTGAGTTATTGACCCTGAAGACGCAGCATCTATAATTAGGACACAAGAATCAAGAATAACCCTAACCTCTTTTAACAATAAGCTATAATCGAAGAGCCGCCATTATTTTTTCGATAAAAACCAGTATTTTATCAACTATACTGCCTAAGACGCCCAATCCCTTAACCGTTAGTCGCAAATTATTAACATCTTGCAGAGAAATAGCACGCGTTAACAACAAAGCAACAGCTACACTAAAAACGAAAACTGCTGCACCCAGCAAAAGTTCTATCCAGCTATTAAAGGCGGTAACAGAAATCACTGTGTATGTTGTGGCAGCAGCTATGGCGGAGGAGAGGAGAATTTTTGCGGATGAGCCCCAGTTTACTGTTACGCCATAGTTTTTTCTTATCCAGTAGAGCGAAATCACCATGCTGGGAAGCCCCTCGATTAATGAGGTTATGATTAATCCGATAACGCCGAAGTTGAGAACAAGCACTGAGCCGATGGGGATGCCTACGCATGCTGTTAGAATTGTTGTTTTTAGGATGAATTTTGTGTGGCCTTGGCTGTTGATTAGATTGCTTGTGCTTAGGTTTCCAAAAGCTGCGTAAGAGTATCCTATTGCGAGCAAAGCTAAAAACAGGGGTGCAGAAGAGTAGGTGTCTCCGAATAGTATGTTGACTCCAGGTTGAGCTAACGCCATTATCATGGCTACTACCGGTACAACAAGCAGGGACGCGTATTTGACGGAGAATTGGTAAACGTGTTTTAGTGTTTCTTTGTTTTTTTGGTGGTCGAGTTTTGAGAATGCTGGAAACATCATGGTTGTTATGGGCGTTGAGACGAACCCTATTAGGACGATAAAGGTCTGTGCTATGCCATAGTTTCCGATCATGGTGTTATCTGAAACATAATGGATTGGCAGTAGGAATGCATAGTATTGCGCCATAAAGCTTGCAACTATTACAGCTACTGAGAGTGGAATGCCGTAGCTGAGCATTTCTTTTAGGTATTCTTTGACTTCTAGTTTGAGGCTGAATGGTTTTGGTAGGGTCTTATAAATCGTTAAAAGCAGCACTATGCCAACCAAACCTGCAAGGAAAGTTGCGCCAACCAAACCTATAACTGCCCCTGAAGTGCCAAATCCAACGAGGACAAGTCCAATGATTAGGGCGGTTTTGATGATTGATTGGCAAATAGTCATTACGCTGTTTAGGGCCATACGTTCTAAGCCTGTGAAGGCAGCTGAGACTGCACTAACTATGGCGCTTGCTAAGATGTAGAACGAGGCGATCTGCATTAGGGGTCCAAGTGTTGGGCGGTTAAACATGCTGCCCGCTATATAGTCTGACAATGCAAACGATATTAGACAGAGTACTAAGCCAGAGACGAATTCGAAAACTAAGCCGCTGAATATGATGCTTCTTACTTCATCCATGCGGCCCTCTGCGCGGTACTTGGCGGTGAACCGTATCATGGCGTAGGTTACGCCCCAATCTCTGAAAATCAGAATCAAATTAGGCGCGGTTAACACGATGGTGTAGAGGCCATATGCGTCTGAACCTAGTAGGCGGGCGATGAATACTACGCCGAGTGCTGAAATTAATGATGAGACTACAAGCCCCCAGAGAACGTTGAATCCGCCTTTGGCTGAAGTTTTGGCTATATCGGCGGCGTTACTCATCAAGGAATCCTTCTTTAGGCAGATTTGCTGTTGCCAGAAGTTTATGGTTTGTGGTGGATGGAACCAAAAAAACCGTTAAATCAAGCAAGCTGTTGGATAGTTTTAGCTGTCTTCTCCATCTGCTTATCAGAAGAGGCTACGAGGTTGCATTATGGCAAAGAAACAAGCGTTACATTAAAACCCTAACTCATCCGATGAAGAGCCTTGTTTTTGGTTTACACAACCGCCCTGTATGTTGATAGTATCTTAAGGTAATGTTATGTTACTTTGTATTGTTCGAAGTAATTAGAAGTGCTGATTCGTGGTTAAAAATGTAATAGACCTCAATGAAGGAGAAAGGCTAGTAATCAATATAGTTAAGGCAGAGTGTGGACTCAAAGATAAAAGCCAAGCCCTAATTATTAAGCGTATGAAGAGTGCGAGCTTGAGCCTCAGCATAGAACTGAGTTTGTCAAAGAAATAGAGGACACCGTTAAGAACGGCAAATTTGTCAAGGTTATTTCGGGAAGAGTATGGGTTAAAATGATTGCTTGTAGTCTTGAAATTGAGTAAGAGGTTTCTAAAACTTTCCGCACAACTAGATCGTCATGGGTACCTATTGGGCTGAGAGATACCTTCATTGACGCGGGGATACAGTGTTGCCACACACAATCAAGCGCCGTTCAGCAGGATTTCTGACTTAGAAATCATTTCACCATAAGGCAGAGTCTGATTTTATCTTTTAATCGTAGGAAATATAATAGTTAAATATAAGAGGAAACGGATGAAGGGCAAGAAGTGACTAAAGATCACACGGAAATGACCAAAGAAGAGGTTTACGAAGACTATGGCATGTTTAGCGGTGTCAAAAGTAAGTCAAAAACCAAGACCCGAAGACCTCCTAAGAAGCTGCACCAGTGTTCCAAATGCGGCAGAGTAGGTGACGCAATGACTAAACATTCACTAACCGGCGAACATAAGCCGCCTTTCGTATGGCTGTGCAGGCGACCGTGTCATGACGAAGTTCACAAGTTCGGTCTAAAAATGACAAAAGAAGAAAAAGCAGCACTAAAACGGCAGCCAGAGTGTAGCATACAATTTCCCTCAGAAGACAACATTGCCAATCCTTATACTAAACTGGTTGAGCCTGAGTCGCTGGAGGGGGACAAATTCAAGCAGTCTTTCAAGCGAATAAGCTCTGAAAATAAAGAATCCGAATAAAAAGCTGAAAACAAGTAAATCAATTAAACACGTTGTTGATAGGCTTACATTCTGGAAAGTTGATTCCGCACCAAACAACCCGTTTTCACTTTAAAGAATGAGAGAATAGCTTACTTGAAGCAAAAGTAAGCTTACCCGAATTTTGCTAGAACTTCTCTTCCTAAATCAGTTATTTCGAGGGCGTAAAAATCGTAGGGTCCCGTTCTTTTTGGCGTTTCAAGTATCTCAATGAGGTTTGATTTTGAAAGGTGCCTCACTGCGTCGTTTAGGCCTTCAGGCATCAAACCTGTCTTTCTATGAACGAGGTCCACTTTAACCAACAGGCCTTTATCAAATTGATTTAAGGCTACAAGAACCTGCTTGGCTGATTGGTCGAGCATATCGAAATCATCTTGTTCAAAATCTTCAACCATAAAAAAACACCTATCTCTAACTAAAGCAGTCTTTACATAAAAACTATTTGAAATGTTGGTGTTTCCTGTGATATATTATTGGTGAATTAGAGGGTTGGCTATTTTTAAAATGTTAAAAATATGTCTCTTCGCAGACTTTAAGATCTAGTTCGTTGTTTTCTAAAGTTTTTGGCGTGTAGGTTTTTTTTGCGTTTCAGATTGATTTTTTGGCAGTGTCGTTTCTTTGTTTAAAAGTTGCTTAAGCTCCCAGACTAATACGTCTCGATCATTAGGTTGCTGATTTATCCATACTTCACGGTACTCTCGGAATTGCGCTCCTGTAATTTTGCCTTTTGATTGTAGCTCACTTAACAGCCCTAAGAAGGCTCTAAGCTCTGTCTGTCTATCAGTTTCTGTGCTACTCATTTGTTTCTCTCCCGTTTTGGTTGTTAATATCTCTGTCTGGTAGCGGATAAGCTTTCTTAGAAAAGGAGTAAAAGATGCACAAAAAAACCAACTGAACAGAAACAATCAATAACTCATGCAGATCTTTTTTTGCGTCGCTAGTTCCCACGTTTTCGCGTCTAAGAAAGGGATGAATCTGCAGCAAGTTTGTTCTAGTCCTCGTTGGGTTTAAACAGCAATCTCCAAAGTAGGACGATGCGGCGAGATTGTTGTTAACATTTTCATGAAAAGGGTGTAATTAAGAGGATAGAAACAGTGTATCTGAGAATAGCTTCTCCTGTCTTGGCTTCTCAAAAGATAGACAAATGCTTGTGGGTCCATTGTCAAGTCCAGGTGGTCTTGAAGTTTTTTGGGAAATGGCGAGAACCCTTTCAATTGCAGTTTATACCCGTCGGTCTTTGATGTTCACCCTAAAATTTGTGAGGGGATTATTTTGTCAGTTTTTGGACAAAGGTGCTGATTGTTTTTAGGTTTAGACTATATTTCCAATGTATTGTTTAGGGCTTTTTTTTCGATTGCATTTTTTACATCTGTAGATCCTTTCCAAAGGTTTTCAAATTGGTTTTTTATTAACCCTACAATGGTAGAGTTGTTAGTCCAAAAGGCTGATATGTTTTCTCGTTGCTGAATATCTATGGATTCATGACTTTGTGGAGTTGTTATAACAACGACCTCTTCCGCATCTTTGATCGCAAAGCAGGGAAATGGATTAATTGGTCTATCTACGTGTCGCATTTCAGTATTTTTACTGCCATAAACCTTTTTTAAGAAGAGGCCTGCTTTTGCGTCTATATTATTGGTTACCTGCGTTAAGCATCTGTATCTAAATTTTGCTTTCCCCGATAAGACATCACTGTGCACTCCGTGAACATGGTAGCCGCCGAGGTTTTTCAAGGTGTTAGATGTACATATTTCTTTTTTGGCCCTTCTCCTTAGGTCAAGAATGGATTTTCTTATGTTATGGGTTCCTTGAATAACGGCGAATTGATCTATTTCCGTATCTTGCGAAAACTGGTTATCTATTTCTGAGAGGAGTGCCTGTTTTTCTTTTTCCATTGTTTCTATTCTTAATTTCAACTCGGTTATTGTTAAGTTTAAAAGTTCTTCGAGTGATATTACTGTAAACCGTTTTGGCGATTCAAATGTTAGATAAACAATCCCTGATTTTTCCATTTCCTTTAAATGCCTGTAGGTTTGCATTCGGTGCATGTGTGTGCCTTTCGCTATATCGGCAACTTTTCGCGGTCCATTTTTGGTCAAAAAAAGGAAAATTTCAATTTGTGGCTCTGTAAATCCTTGTTCTTTTAGAAATTTTGTTGTTTTTTGAGCTTGAAAATGTTTTATTTGTTTTCACCTTCGTTTTGTAACATCGCTTGTTTCAGGCTGTATTTTAAATGGCTCCGTCTTTAATTTTAGTTTCCTAAAGTAGGAGAAAAAAGAAATGAATTATACGAATAAAAAGTCTATTGTCCTTGCAGCAATTCTCGCAATGCTCATCGCTTTCCCCGTAATCTCATTACCAATTGCTAACGCACAAAGTTCTGGCGAAATGACATCGTTTGCATATCTCATTGTAGAACCTAATCCTGTTGGTGTAGGTCAAACTACTTACATTGCAATGATGGTTGATGTTCCTCTTCCTAGTGCAACTGAAGCTAATGACATCAGAAGACACGACTATCAACTTACTATAACTGCACCGGACGGAACTGTTACAACGAAGAGTTGGGATAGGGTTGCGGACACAACAGGTGTTCAATCGACATCCTTCACACCAGACCAAGAAGGAATATACACGTTTGACTTCCACTATCCTGCCCAAAACTACACATGGACAACTGCAGAAGGCGGTAGCGCAGCATACTATGGCGTTGTTTTCTTAGCTGCAGATGCAACAGCAACACTGAACGTTCAGGCAGATCCAGTTCCTATAACACCTAATTCGGCGCTTCCAACTGAGTACTGGACAAGACCAATTTATGGCGAAGACTACAACTGGTATACTATCGGCTCTCATTGGCTTGGCAGTGGCAGCTCCTCTTATGCTTCTAGTGCTAACTACTTTGGAACATTCCAGCAACCTGGCATGAGTTTATGGCAAACAGGTGGAACAGGACCAGAAAGTTCACACATTGTCTGGACTGCGCCACTTGAAGATGGCGGAGTCGTCGGCGGTATAAACACTGGCATTGATGGCGCAACTTTCTATTCAGGCGGTTCTTATGAAGGCAGATTCCAAAATGCACTCATCATAAACGGTAGGCTCTACTACAAAGCACCTCTAAGTGACGAAGTTAGCACAGGCGCTACCGGTGCTGGAGACTACACATGCAGAGACTTACGTACAGGCGAAATCATCTGGACTAACCCTGACATCAATCCAACGTTCGGAGAACTCTACTGCTATGAGTCGCCTAACCAGCATGGTGTGATTCCAAATGGTTACCTGTGGCAAGCAGTCGGCTCCACTTGGGTGGCGTGGGATTCTTTGACTGGCAAATGGTTATTCAATGTTACCGATGTTCCTACAGGCACAACTGCATACACTAGCCAAGGTGAAATCGTTAAATACGTATTTAGTTACGACAAAAACGCAAAGTCAGGCTGGCTAGCACTTTGGAACTGGACCGCAGCAGATGACGTACCACGAAGTCCACCTGGATCTGGAAGCAACGCACTACAATACAGACCCGTGGGCAAAGTCATTGACGCAAGTGAAGCATATTCATGGAACGTAACCATTACTGCAGACTTAACAGGCGCACTATCATCTCAAAACCCAACAATACAGTACGTAATTCCAGGAGACGTATTGCTTGGCACAACACCATCCATCGCACCCGGCGTCTTACGAGAAAGAGGTACAACTGACCCGTATCAGGTATGGACACTAAGCTTGGAAGAACACAACATAGGCAATCTGCTTTGGAAGAAATCCTATAATGCACCTTCAAGCAACATGACACTCAACCTCGGTCCAATTGACCCAGTAAATCGTGTTTGGACTACCACTACCGCTGAAGACATGCAATACCAAGGCTACAGTTTAGCTAATGGGAACAAGCTCTGGGAAACCAACGAAGAAATGCGTCCAATGCAGTTCTTTAGCAGCGGCTCAGGTGCAGGTCAAAGATGTGTAACCGCATATGGAAACATCTATACGCAAGGTTTCGGTGGAGAAATCTTCTGCTTCGATTGCTCTGACGGATCATTACTCTGGAAATTCAATGACACAGACAGTGGTGCTGATACTTCTTGGGGTTTGATGCCAGTCTTTATCGGAGCTATCGCTGACGGCAAAGTTTACGCATTCAACAATGAGCACTCACCTAACTCGCCACTATACAAGGGCTACAGCATATACTGCTTAAATGCAACTACTGGTGACGAAATCTACAAGATGCTTAGTTGGTCAGGTCAAACTGGCGGACAGGGTTTGTCTACGGCAATTTTGGCAGATGGAACATTATGTTACTACAACTATTACGACAACCAAATTTATGCAGTCGCTAAAGGGCCAAGTCAGACTACAGTAACAGCGTCACCTAAAGTTTCAACCTTTGGTGACAAAGTCTTAGTGGAGGGCACAGTAACTGACATATCTGTAGGCACTACTCAGACTGAGCAAGCAGCAAGGTTCCCCAACGGTGTACCGGCAATGTCTGATGCAAGTCAATCCGCATGGATGGAATACGTCTACATGAAACAAGAGAAGCCAACTAATGCAACCGGTGTTCCCGTAACAGTTAGTGTGGTTGATCCTAACGGCAACTATTATGTTGTTGGTACAACTACAAGTGACTCAAGCGGCGCATTTAAGCTAGCTTTCCAGCCAGAAGTACCAGGCCAATATACAGTTGTTGCAACCTTTACTGGCACAGCATCTTACTATACTTCATCTGCAGAAACCGGCGTATACGTTGACGAAGCAGCGGCAACCCCAACTCCAGCAGCAACACCCGCTCCATCAGCAGCTGATATGTATTTTGTCCCAGCAATCGCTGGACTGTTTGTCTTGATCATCGTGATTGGTCTTTTGACTATCTTGATGATGAAGAAGCGTCCATAAGCTGAGCAAAATATAATCTCTCTTTTCTTTTTTTTAGTTTCAGTGGAATAGATTTTGGTAAGGCGATGGGTTTGAGGATTGGGAACCTGTCACTTATTTTTCTGACGAAGAAAAGGTTGTTGACATTCAGGCGCGTACTTATTGGAGGGTTTTCCGTTGGATGAGTGATAATCCTGTCTTAGAAAACTATGAAACTTTTCTGTGTGGATGCTATAGTGAATATTTAATTCCGCTTTATCTGCCTAGGCAAATAGTAGACTACTATGCCCGTGCGGTTGAGGTCACCGCGAAACATCTCCTAATCTGCGCTAAAGGCGAAACAAACAGTGGCACAATAACCGCGATGAGACAACCCCTTTTGCTCTTAATTTTAGCTTCAGATTTTCTTTGTGTGCTGCCCCATCAGGAAGATTGCGGTTACGGTGGTAGCGTCAACAATTTTCCTATGTTGTTTGTCAAATAATCAACATATCATGATGAAATGAATTTTTATCGACTATTTTTGCGTGCTTAAATTTGGCAGATAGCATGTCGACTTCGTCATCGTAGGAAGGAGTAATGGTCAAAATCTTCAGAAAACCTTTTTATTCCATAAGATGGCACTAGCTATTTACTTAATCTATCCTTATTTTGCCGATTTAAGCAGACCAGGATTTTTTCCTCGATTTGTGATTTGGGGTAATTATTCAGATAGATTTCTGGGTAAGCGGTTTAGGTTAATTTGGCGATAGAAAATGTTTGAAGTTACACTTTCATGTGATTCACAAAAAAAACGTGTTGCATATCTCAGTACGTATCCACCTAAAGAGTGTGGAATAGCTACCTTTACAAAGGATTTAGTAGAATCGGTTGAGAAACTTCGAGGTTTTGCTTCCTCGGTTTTAATTGCTGTGCATGAGAAAGAAGAATTGTATAATTATGACCGAAGGGTCGCTTGGGAGATTAGTCGGGATGATGTTAGTTCATATGTAAACGCTGCAGAACAGATCAATGCTTCAAACGTTGATGTTGTTAATCTTCAGCATGAATTTGGGCTTTTTGGGGGCGATTATGGTGAATATATACTTCATTTTCTTGATGCTGTTGAGAAGCCAGTTATAACTACTTTGCATACAGTGAATGCGGATATTGAACCCAAAGCTCTTAGGGTTCTTAAGGAAATTGTTTCTAAGAGTGCAGCCGTTGTTGTTATAGCACGTGTGGCATTTGATATTTTGGAAAAGCAGGGTATTATACCAAAACGGAAGGCTGTAATTCCTCATGGTTGCCCAGAAATTAGTTATGTTTCAAGTAGCGTTGCAAAAGAGTCTTTAGGGCTGCAAGATCGTCTTGTAATGACTACTTTTGGGTTGTTGAGTAGGGGTAAAGGTATTGAGTATGCGATTCAGGCGTTGCCTCAGGTGATTGAGAGGGAGCCTACGTTGGTTTATCTTATAATTGGTGAGACTCATCCTCAGGTTAGGAAGCAGGAAGGGGAAAGCTATCGCAAGAAACTCGTTGAATTGGTTAAAGAGTTGGGTTTGGAGGGGCATGTTCGATTTCAAAATCGTTATCTCACAAAGCGGGAACTGATACGATGTCTACAAGCTACCGACATTTATGTTACTCCCTATATTTCTGCTAATCAGATTAGTAGCGGGACGCTTGCGTATGCGATGGGTGCAGGGACCGCTATAATTTCAACACCCTATCTTCATGCTAAAGAAAACTTGGCAGATAATCGTGGTCTTTTTTTTGATTTTGAAGATTCTGGTTCAATAGCTGGTTGTTTGGAAAAACTATTAGATGATAACTTGAGAAATGAAATGGCGATTAAAAATTATGAGTATAGTAGGCGATTTACATGGTCGAAGGTGGCGATGGAATACGCGAAGCTCTTTGACAGTGTTGCTATGCCTAAGAAGCCTGTGAGAAAGCAGGTGAAGGAGGAGGGTGTTGCGGTTGAATTTGCCATGCATGCAACTTGACTTTCTTAAAGCATTGACTGATGATACCGGTATTATTCAGCATTCAAAATTCTGTATTCCAAATAGAAAAGAAGGCTATGCTACAGATGATAACGCGAGAGCTTTGATAGTAGCTGCAAAATGTTATCTGGCTGATAAGAGTCCGGAAATGCAGAAGATTATTGACTGCTATATGAGTTTTCTTTACTATATGCAAAGGAAGGATGGTAGGTTATACAATTTTTTGGGGTATGATCGAAAAATTGTGGAAGAAGTTGATTCTGAAGAATGTATGGGTCGCACGCTGTGGGCTTGTGGAACTTGTTTAAACTCTTCGTTGGATTCTAGTAGACGAAGCATGGCGAAGGAGATTTTTGATAAAGCTTTCCCTTGGAGTTTTAGTTTTAAATCGTTACGGGCAAAAGCTTTAGCAATATTGGGTTTGCAACAGTATTTTCAGGCTTTTCCTGAAGATAAAAACATTGTGTTGAATGTTAAACCCTTGGCAGATTATTTGATGACTTGGTACGGTGTTGCGTCTTCTGATGGGTGGAGATGGTTTGAAGATTCTGTTACTTATGCGAATGCTAGGTTGCCGCATGCGTTGTTTGCTGCATATGCCCTTACGGGGGAACAAAAATATTGTCGGGTTGCGGTGGAATCTTTGGAGTTTCTTTTAAAAGTTCAATTGGTGGAGGGGAAATTTTTGCCGGTAGGCAGTAATGGTTGGTACCTTCGGGGTGGGGGACGGGCGTTTTATGACCAGCAACCTATAGAGGCTTCGTCCACTATTGAGGCATTAGATGAAGCGCTAAGAATAACTAAGGATACGCGGTACCGAGATGTAATGGGGATAGTGTTTGAGTGGTTTTTAGGGAATAACTCGAAGAATGTAGCTGTTTACGACGCCGAGACTGGTGCATGTCATGATGGTATAACAGTGCATGGACTTAATTTGAATCAAGGCGCTGAATCCACAGTCTCCTATCTTTTAGCTAGATTAAAAATGGGGGAACAAAACTGTGGCCGTCTTTAATTTGCTGCTTCCTTGATTTATTTTATGATTTCAGCTTTTGCCGTTTGTCCATCAATTTTGGTTATCTTTATTTTAACGTGGTCTCCAGGTTTAGCATTTGGTATATATACGACTAAGCCCTGGACTTTTGCTATGCCTTCTTCTTTTTGGCTTATCTCAGTAATGTCTACTTCCAATTCTTCGCCTAATTCGACGGGGTACCGCTTGAAACCCTTGCCGTGACCGCGTCTTCCCTCATAACTGCCGCCTTGTCTTGATTTACTCATAAAATAGCATGCTTCCTTGTTACATTAGTATTGTATTTATGTGCTTTTAGGTCTTTTCACAGGGTGTTGATAATTCTGTTTTTCGGGGGTAACTGCGTAATAGCATATCTTTATAAGTGATTATGTACATAATGTTATATGCACATAAGTGTCTAAGCTAGAAAAGTGAAAAGTATCATGGGTCGAATAAGCGTAGACTTACCTGACGAACTAGAAAAACAACTAAGACTAAAGACAGTTCAGAAATTCGGCGGAAAAAAAGGCGACCTGTCTCGCGCCGTCGAGGACGCAATAAAAACGTGGATCATCAAAAAAGAATAGCGTCAACTACTCATACTAACTGTATTTTAGTGCCCTTTCTAACGAAGAAAGGTATTAGGGAAGCCGACTAGCCTTAACGCATGGTAAGGTTGCGTAAGGATTTAAGTAGTCGCGGTCCCCCGGGTTTAGAATATGTGCGTTTGCACTGAGTTGAAGATATGATTAATAAAAAATTAGAGCTTGTATTCATAGACAAAGACGGCAAATTCTACGCCATAGATGCGGTTGATAGCATAGAGTTAGCAAAAGGACTTGAGAGAATCTCACGAGAGATTGCAACAAGACTGCGACTTCAAAAGGAGCAAAGGTAGATCAATTTAGTATGTGAAAAAAAATCGGGTACTTTAGGCAAATAATCAATAGTCAAAATCAAACGCATTTCAACCTGAAGATCAATGATCAAGGGACAGGCAAGAGTTTTTTTGAAAACACAAAGTATGCATTGGGTGTTGTTCGAAAGACGCCCTACCTTGATAACATGGCTCTTAAAGAGAAGTATATAGAAAATCGAGAGTCTTATCACAAGAAAATGAATAATGCTTTTCTTAATAGAACGGGCAATATGTCAGTCGAAGCTTTTGACAATTTGTTCAGTGCAGTTGAATTCAATGATACTTCGACGCTTTGGGAAAGAAAAGCCAGTCTCGCTAAGAGCATCAACGATAACAAAATTGATGTTATGGGTGCTCTCATAGGAGCAATTTCATCTTACATAAGCTCTATTGGAATATTGATTCCCATATTATTCGCTGTTTATGAGAGTGGTGTGCAGGCATTCTCTGATTTTCTGATCTTAGGCTTCTTTGGGATTCTACTGTTTGGATTATACGAAGGTTACTTTAGTCAGTGTAGGCTCAAAAGATTGGTTAAAGAGCATAAGGATTACACTTGTGAATTTGATGAAGTTACTGACTTGCTTGAAAGGAAAAAGGATTTGCGAATCCGGGTTTCACCAATGCATTATGATAATGAGTTGGCGTTGGTGCCATGGGTAGAATTGCCGAAGTGAGCATTTTTGAACGTGGTAGAAAGCGAAATAGACGATGAAATCCACATAGAAAAGCTAAAGGTTATGCTCGGCTGTTGCTTGCTTTTATTGAGATGAATGCCCGCGCCATTGTGCCGCTTCAATGCGAATCGGCGTTTTTAACGTTTGTAACGATGTGCAACTTTTTTTTTAACGACGAGTGCTCTGAGGTTAATCCCTCTGTGTCTTGGGTTGTGCGCGTTTAGTGAAAGCAACCAAATTCTTGTTCGGCATTATTTGTGTTTACTTATATGTGAACTCAATTAACGTGTTTTTAATGTAAACTTTTTGCCATGATGTGTTTAAATCTCTCTGTGGCAATATATAGCTTGCAAAGTCAGTGTTCTTTAGCAGTTGAACGTGTCAAGTCTTCAATTCTTTACCGGTCAAATCCGTCCTTATTCTGCATGACTCACAGCATTGAGTGAGCTCGCGAGCGATTACTGAAGCAGCTGGTTATGCTAAAGAAATATTATTTGAATTAATATTGAGGAAGAATATATGGCATATTTAACGCAAACCCAAAGTGGTCAACCGGTCCTCATCTTGAAGGAAGGAACCACTCGTAGTAGAGGCAAAGAAGCCCAACGAAACAACATTATGGCAGCTCGAGTGATTGGTGAAGTCCTGAAAACTACTCTTGGTCCTCGTGGCATGGATAAAATGCTCATCGATAGTTTAGGTGATATTACAATAACCAATGATGGCGCCACGATTCTAAAGGAAATGGATGTGGAACATCCAGCGGCGAAAATGTTGATTGAAATCGCCAAGACCCAAGATGACATGGTTGGCGACGGAACAACAACTGCGGTTGTGCTGGCTAGTGAAATCCTCAAAAAGGCAGAAGAGCTTCTCGACCAAAACATTCATCCGATCATATTGGTTGCGGGATATCGTAAGGCAGCACAGAAAGCAATTGAAATCATAGCGAAGAACGCTGTGACTATAGATGTTGAAGATCATGAAATGATGATGAAAGTTGCTTTGACATCGATGGGAAGTAAGGCTGTGGGTGGTGCCAAAGAGCATTTTGCGGAAATTGCTATAGAAGCTATAAAACAAGTAACTCAGAAGCAAGGAGAGCGGATTGTAGCCGATATAGATAATGTGCAGCTTGTGAAGAAGACAGGAAAAAGCTTGATCGAGACGCAACTCGTCAGAGGCATTATCATAGATAAAGAGGTTGTTAATCCAGGGATGCCCCGGAAAGTCGAGAAAGCGAAGATAGCGCTTTTGGACATGGCATTAGAGATTGAAAAAACTGAAATGACTGCGGAGATACGCATTCATGAGCCTAACCAGATGAAAGCGTTCTTAGACCAAGAAGATAGTACACTAAAAGAGATGGTAAACAAAATTAAAGCTTCAGGTGCAGATGTGGTTTTTTGTCAGAAAGGAATAGACGATATGGTTCAGCACTACCTTTCTAAGGAGGGGATAATGGCTGCTAGGCGAGTCAAAGAGTCAGATATGGAAAAGCTTGCGAGAGCCACAGGTGGAAAAGTAAGCGCCAATTTGAATGATTTGAAAATGGCGGATTTGGGTTTTGCAGGCTTAGTGGAAGAGCGCAAAATCGGCGACGACAAAATGGTCTTTGTTGAGAAATGCAGGGATCCTCATTCAGTGGCGATACTGATACGTGCAGGGCTTGAAAGAATGGTGGATGAAGCTGAAAGAGTACTAGTTGATGCGTTATCTGTAATTTCTGATGTTACAGAAAACAATAAAATCGTCGCTGGGGGCGGGGCAATAGAAATTGAAATCGCTAAAGAACTTCGCAACTATTCAACTAAAGTCGGTGGAAGACAACAACTAGCCGTTGAAGCCTTTGCAGATGCAGTTGAAGTCATTCCGCGGATGCTTGCCGAGAACGGGGGCTTAGAACCAATCGACATACTTATTGAGTTGCGTCACGCGCACGATAAAGAAAACGGCAAATTCATCGGCATAAACGTATACACAGGTAAATTGCAAAACAGTCTTGAAAACGGCGTGATTGAACCAATGGTTGTTAAAGAGCAAGCCATCAAATCAGCAGCCGAATCAGCGGCAATAATTCTACGTGTGGATGACGTTATAACGGCTAAATCTCCGCAAGGCGGTTCGGGTGGTCCAAGTGGAATGCCGGCGGGTATGGGTGGAGAATAAAATCTATTTGGTAATTCTCGACCTATGCGGTAGTGGACGTTAGTCCTCTATACGATGGATACTACTTGCAAAACGGGCAAAAGATTTCTGAGTAGAGGCTAAGCGTAGTTTTTTTCTCTTTTCTTCTTTTATTGATTCGGCTTCTCTGCGCGGCTGGTTTGGGAAACAGTTGCAGTTGTAGCCGTAGCGCCAACGGTTATCTTTGCCTTGTCTATATGTAGTCGTTTGATTAGCGCATAGTTTAGTTGATAATAACCGGAGAAAAACCCTCTGTTCATCATCAACTCATATATGAGGACAAGCATAGTCAACTCAAGTAAAGAAGAGAAGACACAAGTTTTGTTAGTAGATGCAACTTGTGTGGGGGCGCGGGTTGTAACAACAGTTGTAACAACTCTGAGCGTCAACTTTCTGTGCAACATCAACAAATCCCCCTAAAGGCTAAACCACCAACTTTCACTTCCGCTCCCTGAGAAGAAAAGCAAACCTTATGGCGACTACAACGAGCAAACACAGCCAAACAATATCTGAAATAACCAAAACCCGCAGAGTGCAAAGACGACTGCCCCTCATGCATATACTCACCAAAATGCGCAAAACAAAAACCAACCCCTAAACAAAAAAGCCGCAAGCATAACTCTAACACTGCTCTTAGAACTGTTAACAAACGTAACGAGTGGAGCGTCCTTACAAAACTTTTTATTTCTCAAAGAGAAGTGCAAATTCAGTTTCCGATAATCCAGACTGCCGTAATATTGATTTCAGTGTGCCCTTTTTAATTTCTGGATGGAGAGGAACGATAACTATTTGCACGTTATCAACTGTTTTCCGTTTTAATCTATCTAACGTGGCTTCCTTTTTTGCCCACAACTTGAAAACCCGCTTTACCCAGCGCCTTGATTATTTTAATTCCTGATACAGGTTTCAGTTTTCCCATGGGTTTCAACGCTTAGTGTTGTGAGAATAGGTGATCTATTTGTTGGAATTTTGGCGTCTTCATCTTCAAGGTAGAGGTCGATTGCCTCACGCAAATTAGCCAAAGCTTCTTCCACTTTTTTTCCTTGGCTAGCTATATCTAGTTCAGGGCACCATGCGATTTGCAGTTTGCCTTCTTTCCAGAGTATTGCTGAAAGCGTGAATTTTTCACCCATGAAGTAGCCTCAAAGAGTATTCTGCCATAAGCACTAAAATAGTTTATGTTCAGAGCTAGCACGCGACACAACGATCATTTTCAACGAAAGCGGCAAACTCTTGACTTCATTGAGGACTGTGAAAACCACGCCGTTCGCCACCACTGGAAAAGCATGCTTGGTTTGTAAAAAAAAAAGATGTTTTTTTTATTTTGCCCTTACAAAGTTTTATAAATAAATATTTGACAGTGAATATTGAGGGAAAAATGAGTAGAACAAAAAAGGATATTCTGATTTTAGGCAGAAACCCCGATGAAGTCAGAACTTTTGTGAAAAACTGGTTTGCCCAAAATAAGATAGGCGTGATTGACGACCAACCAAGTTTCATCAAGGGACGGTGGGGCACAGGGTTTTTAACTGCTCCAAAATATTTCCAGGTTACCTTTGAATCAGCTCAAGACGGCGTAATGGCTAAAACAGAAGGGTGGATAACAGTTTATGGAGTGGCAGACTCTGAGTTTTCTCCCACTGCTGTTGGTGGAAGATTGCCGAGGCGTGAAGGCTGGAGAGCTATGGAGGGTTTATGGAAAGCTCTTCAAGAATTCTCGCAGGCTGTTAAATGATGTGACTGCAACTATACTTTTTGATGTAATTGACAAGCTGATTATGCGCGATACGGTTGGCTTACTTCTGTTTGGTGTGGGTTCCCAAACAGGCACATCGACCGCTTTCCTGTTTCATTTTACTCCACAACATTTTCTGTTAACACAAATGCTGGACAAACAGTTTTAACAAAAAATTTTCAATATCCTGACTATAATTGGAGGCAAGTATGACCTCTTCCCAACAAGGTTTGCACGCCGCCCTGTTTTTGCTGATTTAACAAAGCGTTCTAATAGTTAGTTTTAATAGTGTTTCAAATAAATCGGTAAGCGTCGTGTAGTACCAACCAACGAGTATTCGCAGACAAACTAAGGCGAAAGAATGGCGAAAAATAAAATCTTGTTGCTTACTGTGGCTTGTCTCATTTTTGTTTTTGCTATATCGTCCATTTTGGTATTAATGCAAAAAACCACTTTTAGCGAAAAAGATTTTCCTCTTGAAATAGATTTGAGTAAAACCGATTTTTACGTGGGCGGAAAAGTAGTTTTTAACGCGACCATAATTAACCGAAGCGGTAAAGACGTCAATATGCTTTCTAACGGGCACCAACCATGGATAATTTTCCGTAATATCAACGACAACAGAACCTTTGGCGAAACAACGGAAGCAGTCTACCAAGTTTTTAAGGCGAACGAAAAAATAACACAAGTTTATGAGTACGAAGCCAATAAGTCAGGCACATATATTTTGGATGTGCGTTACCAAATTTCCATCGATAACGTTTGGTTCAATAGTCAACTTTCAAACATTACCATTGAAGTAAATAGCTAGCATGCCTTAGAGTAATGTCGGAAAAGCACTATTATCACTTGAAGATAATAAAAATGGCTTTATTGCTTTGGTTTGAAAGAGCTTTTATAATCATTCTGCAAACATAAGGCAGAGATAATTTGACAATTCAGTATCTATGCAGAAAATGTTCAAAAGCATATTCCAAGGCAGAGTATGCAAAAGCAAGTTCTGCCCGGACTGCGGTTCCTTTCTTGCTTCTGAACTTTAAAGTAGCGCAGAAGGCTGCTATGTCAGCACCGCAACCGGATTTCCCTAAGGAAAGATTTGCGTTAAGTCGTGCGGCTGAGAGCCTCCGTCATAAAATAGATCGTTCAAAGGAATACGAAGTTATAGCTGAATCTGAAAGCGAAAATGTTGCGTCACCGTTGCCGGCTTTTGGAAGTTGGTTGTGGGACTCAGAAAGCCGTTAACCTGGTTACCAGACTAAATCAAGAACATTTGTCAATTCGAAACTGGGATTATTATCGATATAGCTTGCTACATATGGAAATTGCTGATCATCGAGTGGTCTTTGAGCGGATGTTAATATGTGACTTCAAATGATGCTAAACGGGCTTCCCATGAAAGATCGACTGGGCTACAAGCTTGTAAACGAAAAGATAGATAAAGTGTAAGCATCCCCAACCGTTTTCAATTATTTTAACAGAAATCTATGGGGAATCTCGTACCAGTAGAACGGCGAAATTTACTTATGGGCGTTATTTTAGAAATCAGATTCTTGATAATCAGGTTTTGAGGGCGAGCAAGCGAGTGACGAAAAATACGACAATCCTTAGAACACTCGAGAAGAGTAGGGGCATACTTTCAAGCAACCGTTAAATCAATAAGCTAAGAAGTACTTTTGACAAAGAGATAGAGTTGAAATGAAACACTTTGAGGTCGTAGGTGGGATCCTGATATTTCAGGGCAAAATATTGTGTATGCAGCGCAGTATTGGGAAATATGACTATCTAAATTTTAAATATGAATTCCCTGGAGGAAAAGTCGAGGCAGGAGAGAATCATCCCCAAGCACTTATGCGTGAATTAAAAGAGGAGATGGACCTCGACCTCATATATATCTGAAACTGACTATTTCGGTGAAGTAAGTTACCAATATCCTGATTTTGAAATCAATCTGTATTGTTATCTTTGTCATCTTTCTTCAGGTCGTTTTAAACAAAAGGAACATGCAAGCTACAAATGGATGCGCCAAAATGAGCTACATACATTAGATTGGGCTCCTGCAGATTATCCAATTGTTATAAAATTACAAAAGGGGCGCTCTCTTGAATAATATAGATGCGATCCCCGAATTAAAAAAAAGTCTTATTACTGGGTGTATTGATTGTTCCGCTAAATCATTAGACGAATATCAGCCCAAATTACTTCTTAATAGTCCAGAGTCAAAAGTCCTTACAAACATTATAACAGAATTAAAAAAATGCGATGAATTTTTCTTTTCTGTAGCATTTGTTACAAATAGCGGTGTAGCTGTTCTTATTGAAACTCTCAAAGAACTAAAAAGAAAGGCGTTCTTGGAAAAATTATCGTATCTGAATATCAATACTTTACTGAACCACGTGCGTTAGAACGTCTAATTGGTCTCAAGAATCTCGATGTTAGAATTATAAGTGAAGAACAACACCTTCATTCAAAAGGGTACATTTTACGGAATAATAAAACCATCTCGCTTATTATTGGAAGAGTAATTTAACCCAAGACGCTCTTTGTAAAAATCAAGAATGGAACATTAAAATCACAACATCTTCTAATGGATCGTTAATAGTAGATACATTTGAAGAATTTAATCGACTCTATAAATGTGCAACTTCTGTAACTCAAGAATGGCTTGAAAAATACAGAGAAATCTACGAGAATAGGCACATAATAAAAAGAAGATTTGTTGACGAAATTGAAAAAGATTCTATTGCACCTGTTCGACCGATTATTCCAAACATAATGCAGAGTGCTGCATTAAGATCGTTAGAATTACTTAGATCTGAAGGTCATAAAAAGGCACTTCTCATCTCTGCAACCGGAACAGGGAAAACTTACCTTTCAACTTTTGATGTCAAGATAGTGAATCCAAGGAGATTCTTGTTTGTTGTTCATCGTGAAAATATTGCAAGAGCTGTGATGAAATCATTCAAGAGAATTTTTGGAGAAAGTAAGAAAATGGGAATTCTTACGGGGTCCGAGAAAGACTTTGAAGCGGAATATATTTTCTCAACAATTCAAACCCTCTCAAAACCAGAAGTTCTTAAAAAATTCTCTCAGATTATTTCGAATACATAGTAATTGATGAAGTTCATCGGTCAGGAGCAAAATCTTACAAAACAATCCTCGAATACTTCAATCCAGGCTTTTTATTGGGAATGACAGCAACCCCCGAAAGGACGGATGGGTATGACATTTTTAAAGCGTTTAATTACAATATCGCCTACGAAATTAGACTCCATACAGCCCTAAGAAGAGGATATGCTCTCACCTTTCCATTACTATGGAGTTACCGATATTTCGATAGATGGAAAGCTACTTGATGATTATACAGAATTCAATAAGCTTGTTTCAACTGATCGTGTTGATAGAATTATCGAAAATTCAAGGTTTTACGGATGTGACAGGGGGAGAATCAAAGGATTAATTTTCTGCAGACGGGTCGAAGAAGCAAAGGAACTTTCAGAAAAACTCAATCTCAAAGGTTATCGAACAATTGCACTATCGGGAGAAAACGATGAAGCGGAGAGAGAAGTCAGTATTGAGCGCCTTGAATCTGATGATCGAGAAGATCATCTGGTACTACATCCTAACAGTTGATATCTTCAATGAAGGTGTTGACATTCCCTCAATAAATCAGATTATTATGCTTCGCCCGACTCAATCAGCCATCGTATTTGTCCAGCAACTTGGACGAGGACTGCGTAAGGCAGAAAATAAGGACTATCTAACTGTTATTGATTTCATTGGTAATTATTCGAACAACTATCTCGTGCCAATTGCACTCTATGGTGACAGTTCCTACAACAAAGATACTCTTCGAAAGTTAATTTCAACGGGAAGTAACCTAATCCCTGGTGCATCCACCGTCAATTTTGACCAAATATCAAAACAGAGGATTTACGAAGCAATTGATACTGCCCGTGTCAATAGCTACAAAGAATTAAAAGACGATTATTTGCTTTTAAAATACAAATTGGGTCGTATTCCTTCTATGATGGATTTCGTGGAACATGGAAGTCGAGACCCGATGATTTATGTTGAGAAAGATGGTTCGTTTTACGCATTTATAGATAAGCAAGAGAACATCGGAGCGTTATCTCCATTACAGATTCGAAGGCTTAGCTTCTTTGAAAAAGAAGTGTGTGATGGGAAACGATTAGAGGAAGTTCTTCTCCTAAAATTGCTCATCGAGAAAGGTCAGGTTGCCTTAAATGAATTCGTCAGAATTCTATCCGAAAAATACCACATAGAATCGCCTTCAATCAACTCTGTCATTAATTACCTAAATGGTGAATTCCATCAACTAAGCGCTTGTGAAAAATATAGTACAACAAAATATGTCAAATCAAAAGAAGGTATTTTCTTGAAGACAAAGGAATTAGATGAATTATTAACATCTCCAACTTTCTATTCACACCTGATAGATTCAATCAACTTCGCAATTGATAGATTCACAAATTCATTTGATACAAAACAATATTTCAACGGATTCACTCTTTATCGCAAATATTCCCGAAAAGATGTTTGCCGAATTTTGAACTGGTCGAAAAATGAAGATTCAACCATTTATGGGTACAAAATAAAATTTAATACCTGCCCAATTTTTGTGACTTATTCCAAACGGGAAGATATTCTTGCAAGTATAAAGTATCAAGATTATTTTATCAATAACAGACTTTTTCATTGGATGACGCGCAATAGAATAACAGTTGACTCAAAAGATGTTATGAATATTAAAAAACATGAGGAAACAGGCTTGAGAATTTGCTTATTTGTAAAGAAATCTGATGCGGAAAGCGATGATTTCTATTATATTGGTGATTTAATCCCTTACGAATATAATTCACAGTCAATCAAAGATGATTCCGGTGCCAAACTGCCCATTGTCAACATTAATTTTGAAATAAACACCCCTGTTGCAGAGAATATTTACAACTATTTGGTAGGGGAATAAGTAGCTGCAGTTTCCTATTGTTTGGTTGTACTTTGTTGCTAGCTAAGACTTTTTCCAAGGGATACGTAGAAGATTTAAGGTCAGGCCTATTTTTGGTACTTTATCTCGCATAGAAGATTATTTTATAATTCGTTCTATTTCGGCTAATTGTTTTGCTATATCTGATCCCTTTTCGGTCAAGCTGTAAATGCTCTGTAGAGGTTTTGTGTCTATAATTTTTCTTTGGACAAGACCATCTTCTTCAAGTTCTCTTAAGCTTAAACTCAGTGTTCCACGGCTAGCTGTTAGTTTGGATAGTTGTGCGTGTCTTGTTTCGCCTTTTTGGTATAAGCACAGCATTATGCGTACAGTGGGTGTTTTGATTACTTGTGAAATCTTCAAATGTCTACCCTTGTTAGAATGTATGAAGCTTAACCCACAAATAATATAGATGCTCTATTTTTCGTGCTATAAATGCTAAAAACATATATACTCAAAATATCGAGTTATTCCAGATGGCAAATGCAAACACCTTTGAAACCGATACAAGCCTTCAACCATTGTGGTTTGGGTGGGGTTGGTTTGGTGGGGGTGGGGGTTTTGGTGGGTTTGGGTTTGTCGGGTAGGCAGGCGCGGGTGTATTTGGCGGCGTTAAAGTTGGGTGGTGGGAGGGTTCAGGCGATTGCGGATTTGTCTTTGGTTAGTCGTCAAGAAATTTACCGCTTAATTGGTGGTTTGCAGGAGATGGGGCTTGTTCAGAAGCACATAACTAACCCTACAACCTACACGGCTACATCTTTTGCGGAGGTTGCGGAGTTGTTGTTGGAGCAGAAAACTACTCAGTTAAGTAGCCTAACGCAGCAAATCAGCCAGCTAACTGATAGGCTTAACCGAAATGCCGGTTGCACCGCTGGTTCAGTTGATTTGAAGCCTTGTTTTGGAACAATTTTTGAGGCTGACCGGGGCAAAAAATACCGCCAAACCCTCCTCGCAACCAGCCGCTCGATGGAGGCAATTGTTAGTTGGCGACGATTCAAACAGATAAACATGCACAACCAAGACCAACTTCAGAGTGCTCTCAAAAACGGTGTAACTTTGAGAATAGTTGCCGAAAAACCCGCAAATCATCACTTACCAAAATGGATAAAACCCGCACTCATCAAGTACCCTAATTTCCTGTTTAAAATACAGCAAACAACCCCCAGCGTAGCTGTCACAATTTTTGACCAAAAAACAGCGGATATAGCTTTCAATCCAAACAGCAGCTTAACCAAAGGACCAGACCTCTGGACAGCTACGCCCTCAATTTTAGCGCTCTGCCAAGAATACTTTAACGCCAACTGGAACCACGCAAAAACCTATCGCCACTAACATTTTCAACGTTTCATTTGCTATTTGCAGGTCTAAGCAAGGGTCGCATTACAAAAAGTAGCCGAAACCCGCAAACTTATGCCACGTGGACCAAATGAATGGATTCCTCACCCAATTTAGCCGCTTATTGCGATCAGACGACCACAGCTACGGCAACATAACCATGCACCTCCAAGGCGTAACCTACCTACTGAGGAACCCCAAACAAATCCAGCGCATAATCATAAGAGAAACCCGCTACGGCAAAAGATACCAAAACCGCGAAGTCTGGCTTAAATGGCAAGAATACGACCAATACATCGCACACTTAATGCACAGTACAAAACAAGCCCAAACCCGACCCCTGAGCATAAGTCGAAACAAAACGATCGCAAAGATGATAACTGCAGCCGGCGGTCACGGCTTAAACATCCTTGACATAGGCTGTGGACCAGCAATCATAAGTCAACACATCTACGATTTGGGCAACAACGTCACCTGCGCAGACCTTCCCGCCATCACACCCCTAGCCCACAAACACCCCCACCTACACGTTATTGCAACAGACGCGGAATGCACCGCTTTTGCCGACAAAAGCTTCAACGTAATCGTCGCCACTGAGCTACTTAAGCACCTCTGGTACCCAGAAAAATTCCTCGCCGAAGCCCACAGAATTCTAGCACCAAGTGGATACGTAATCGTTGAAGTCCCCGAAGGCAAAGAAGGATTACGCTGGGACGCACACTGCCAATACTTTACCCTTGAGAGCCTAGAAAAACTTGCACAAAACTTCAACTTTAGGGTATTTACCTGGGAACGCCTAAAACCCGACGTCGGCGTACCAACACCCTCACTGATCATGATGATCAAGAAAAGTAGCGCCCTCTTTTTGAAGAAAACCCCGAACTAACATTAACCCACATCCAAGGTGCTTTTTCAACATCAACTTTGCAGTTTGTAGGTGTCGCCACAGGTCGCATCACAAAAAGTAGCTAGAGCCACCCTTCGTATTCTTCATAAACTACAGGAGAAAACAAATTGAAAAAAACCAAACCATTCATAGCAACAATAATTCTAGCCATACTAGTCATTCCCATGGCACTGCAGACAGGATCAATGGCAGCAGCAGAAAACATTGACATCCCAGTGTACCTAAAAGTCTACGCCGAACCAAACCCAGTCGGCGTCGGACAAGTCGTATACATAAGTCTCTTCTTCACAAAACCAATCCCCATCGTCGGCTCAGCAGGCGGCGGCAGCCTCTACACAGACCTAACCGTCAACATAGTTGAACCAGACGGAACCAACACCACCCTAGGACCCTACACAAGCGACACAACAGGCGGAGTCGGCGGCATCCAATACACACCCACAACAACCGGCAACTACACCGTCCAAGCATTCTACAAAGGACAAACCCTAGCCGACACCTACAACATCCTAGCAACACAAAGCGAACCCGACACCTTCACAGTACAAGAAGAACCCATAAGCGGCATAGCCCTCACACCCCTCCCAACCGAGTACTGGAGCAGACCAATCTACGCAACCAACTACCTCTGGAGTCAGATAGGCGGCAACTGGTGGGGACTAGGCAAACCCTCCTTCACCGACACAGGCGGATACGACGCAAGCAACAACAACTTTAACCCCTACACACAAGCACCAAACTCAGCACACATCATGTGGACTAAACCAGCCTCCTTCGGCGGACAAGTCGGCGGACCCATAAGCGGCGACCAAGAAAGCCAATACACCTCCACCTCAATCCTCTACAGACAATTCGAACCCGTCATCCTAAACGGCATCATCTACTACAAAGTCTACACAAACACCCCAACCACCGAAACCAGCGCAGAAACACCCGGATGGAACGCAGTTGATTTACGCACAGGCCAACTAGTCTGGCACAAAGACACCAAAGACACCCTAGACTTCGGCTTTGTAATGCAATTTCACACCATACAAGAATACGGCACCCAAGCCTTCCTCGTCGGCAGCCTAAACAGCCCCTCAATGTTCTCAATGGGCGCAGGCACATACACTTGGCAACTCTTCGACCCAAGCACAGGCTACTTCATAGCAAACATAACCGACGTCCCAGCAACAGCAGCCTCAGGGACTAGTAGAAGCTAAAGACGACAGCTCACAAGGCGCAGTCTACATCTACAGAATCACCAACGGCAACCTTACAATGTGGAACTCAACCAGATGCTTACAAGGCTCCACAGGAAGCTCAGTAATTCGACCCTCAGGAAACATCAACTACACCCGAGGCTACCAATGGACAGTTGAAGTCCCAACAACCCTAAACGACGGCACAATCAACCCCGCACTAGCCATCGCAGCACAAAACAACGACGTAATAATCCTACGCTCATACCCCGAATCCCTAGACACATTCGCCTCTGAATTCGGCGGAGCATACGAAGTCGAATGCGGCTACAACGCCTCCACAGGCAAATTAATGTGGGGACCCGTTAACCGCACAGTAGCAGAATTCCACGAAATCGGACTCATAGCAATCGGCGACGGATACTACGTCGAACACGACAAAGACACAGACAAAGCATACGTCTACAACGCATTAACAGGAGACGCAGTCGGCAGCGCAATACAACTCGAAGGCAGCTCACTTAGCACCCTCTCACGCGCAGGCGCCATCGCATACGACAAATGCTACATCTGGGACTTCGGCGGCTACGTAAACGCCATCGACCTATCCACAGGCAAACTAAGCTGGACCTACGTGCCTGAAAGCGCAGGATACGACACACCCTACGGAGTCTACCCAATATGGCACTTCGGCTCACACAGCATCGCAGACGGAAAACTATTCCTCTCCCAAGGACGCATGTACGACCCACCGCTATTCGCAGGCGCAAAGAAACTCGCCATAAACTGCACCGACGGATCACTCGTCTGGAGCGTACTTGGCACCTACGCACGCGACCCCTCAGCAATCGCAGACGGCTACATGGTCGGCTACAACAGCTACGACGCACAAATCTACACCTACGGCAAAGGACCAACCCAAACAACAGTAAGCGCACCAAACGTTGGCGTTTCACCAGGACAAAGCGTAACCCTATCCGGCACAGTACTCGACATAGCCTCCGGAACAAAAGACAACGACCGAAGCGCCCGATTCCCCAACGGCGTCGCATGCGTTTCTGACGAAAGCCAAAGCAGCTGGATGGAATACGTCTACATGCAGCAGCCAATGCCCACAAACGCAACTGGCGTTAACGTTGAACTCTACGTCTTAGACGCTAACGGCAACTACCGCAGCATCGGAACAACCACAACAGACACCAACGGCTACTACAGCTACAACTGGACACCCGACATAGAGGGCAAATACCTAGTCTACGCAGTGTTTGGCGGAAGCAACTCTTACTATGGATCGCAAGCTACAGCAGCATTCGCAGTCGACGAACCAATGCCAACCGCTACACCCCAACCCACACAGCCTCCCTCGATGGCTGACCTCTACTTCCTCCCCGCCATAGCAGGCATACTAGTCGCAATCGTCGTGGTCGGAGTCTTGCTCGCTATCTTGATGCTTAGACGGCGACCATAAGCAAACAACAAAAACTCTTCTCTTCCCCTTTTTTAGTTTAATGTATTAGAAGCGAAACGGGCTGAGAGGGTTCTGGAGCGCGATTCATAGTTCAAGTCGCGGAGCGTTTGCATTCGCTCTTACTCCTTAAGTCTATAAACTCCAGAACCCCAGCAAACCCAAACATTAAAAAAATTTTGCAAACAACACTACAAATTATTCTTTGAAAGAAAAAAATTAATTAGAAAATAAAAAAAATCGGTAATGTCTAATGCTATTGGTGTCTGAAAGCTGGAATACTTTCACGTTTTTTAAACACAACAAACGCCACTAAACACGAAGCAACCGCTATGAGCGCGCCTAAGGGATATTCAGGCAAAACAGTCACAGTAAAAACCTCTAACATCTCTGCATTATCCGCGCTCTGAGAGCCCAAATAGTTTGCGTCACCCTGGTACACAGCACGGAAATAGTATGTTCCCGCTGTTGGGGGCGTATACGAATCAGAGGTAGCTGTGTTAGGGTTAGTTCCAGAGAGGGCTTTGGCTGCGCCGTATTGGTTGAAAGTGACGCCATCGGTTGAAACCTCAAAGACCACGTTTCCTGTTGCACCAGCTGTCACAGTTGCTGTGTCAGTAACAAATCCGCCTTGCGATATGGAATTCTGTGATAGTTGAGTAGTTGTAGTTGAAGCCATTTGAGTATTGTAGGTCACCCTTATTGGCACCCAGTCAAGGTAAACGGTTTGGGTTGAAGTGACAAAGCCTGTAACTAAAACTCGTATTTGGTTCACGTTTGTGGAGGTCCAGGTGATTCCCGTTATTGTTTGATAGTCAGAACTAAATTGTGAGGATATGTCTGGAGGGGTTGCAGTGTATAAATAAGGGTAGCTTGTTCCGCCGTCTGTGGAAACTTGGAACCTGATTGTTCCCCCATTGGAGCGGGCGGCAAAAATTCCGAGTTCAACTTTAGTTATGGTGGCTCCTGATGGAATAGTGAATGAGTAGCCGTAGTATGTTTCCTGTTTGTTTGAAGTGCTGTCTTGAGCGATAGAGCCGCCTTGGGCAAGAGCGTTTTGTGGGCTTGTCCAGGGTTGTGAAGGTGGGGTTGGGGCGGCATAATTTGTTGGTGAACTTGTCAAGGTAGTGGTTGCTGCTGAGGTTGAAGGCACCGCTATCAGCATTGTGGCTGCGGCTATAAATGTAATTAGAAATAGAATTGAGATTATTTGTTTTTTCATTTTTCTTCTCCTTTCTTAAATTTCATTGGGCTGCTGAAAACTCTTTGAAATAATCAGTAATCAAACATATAAAATAATATGGAATTTGTAGACAAATGTTCTATCAATCCACAATATATACTTTTCAATACAAGATTTTGCGCTTTTTTCTAGATTGTCATCCCAGCAAACACAATCACGCCAAAAAAATAAAAGTTCCAACATTCAGCCAACAATGCTTTAGGCTAAGAACAACTGGATTCTGCCAAGCTTGCCAGACACAGTTTATTCGGATATTGAGATAGCCGCGATTCTCAATAAATGCCTAATTTACCAAGCGCCCAACCTCAACAAAGTCGACAAAAAATGAAGACACCAAACACCAGCAAACTCTTGGTTTCATTGATCGCTATCTGTGTTCTGCTCACCGTTAGCATGAGCGGAGTCTTATACACATACTCCTCATCCCAAAACACAACAAACAACACAATCCAAAATCAAAAAGAAATAATCGACCGCTTGAACTCAACAATCGCAGACCAACAGGCACTGTTGACTGATTATGAGGATACGGTTTCGACGCTGAATTCACAGGTCGCCAACTTATCAGACCAAGTTAACTCTTTGAAATCCAAAAGTGCAAACCAAAACAGCCAAAGCTCCTCAGACGCATCAACCATTGCTAACCTGCAAAACCAACTCTCATCCGCAAACACCCAAATCAACAGCTTAAACACTCAAATAGGCAATCTCCAAAAGCAAATAACCCAACTCACCTCAATTATCGATCACGACAAATCCAAACTCCAAACGCTTGTCTTTCACGTCTGCGAGAAAGGAGAAAACTATGAATGGGGACGCCTCCCAAATGCACAATCAACATACAACCAACTCCTCGCCCTAAATACCAATTACCAGGTGCTTTTGCTTCCAGAATATATGGGGAACCTTAACTGGACAGAAACACTCACATGGATAGCGTCGAGCTTTGGAGGCAAAGAGGGCATCCCAGTGATGCTCGAAGTTTTCGGGGGCGGAAACGACTCCACCCCAACACCCATGCTAAACACAACCGACATTTCAGCCGCAATGGCGACGGCAAACGTAGAGTACTTGCGCTTTGCCGAAGTCATCAGCTGGCACCTCGACCACCCTGAGCGACCCTTCCCAACAGACTACATAAAGTCGATTCTAGAGTTTTGCAGAACCAACAACCTTAAAATATTCTGGACCGAGTGGAAAATCGACACCTTACCAACACTGCAAACATACATCGAGGGCTACGAGGACATCGTGACAGTGTCTTTCTCAACCAACTCAGGAGAGGTGGAACCCCCCGAAGGCTTTATGCAGCTTAACCAAACATTTCAGCATTGGGGCGGTTCAATCCAAGCATGGTACTGGGAGACAAGAAACTCAAGCCTCATGGACATGCCCCCATCACTGCTTGCCGAGCATGCGCTTTTCGCCAAAACCCTCGGCGCAGAAATCCTAGAGTTTGAACCCTACTGGTACTTCTTCGACAACGGACAAACCAACCACAATCTAACACTCTTAATGAATATTATCAGATAGAATCCCCACAAATAACCAAGTTGATGACAACAGAAAAATTTCACTGCTCATCAACCACTAAATTTCAAACCCCACTCTATTTTGAATTAAGCTTAAATTAGATAGATACACAATTCTGCAGGGGGTACATTCGGCTATTGATCAATGAAGTGCATGTGGCTCTTGGCGCTATTTCGGTTGTTTTAGCAATTATTCTCTTCTATCTGTTCTTTAGAGTATACAAAACCCAACGCTCACTATACCTACTTGCGATACCTACAGGCTTCTTGTTCCTAGCAATATCATATTTCTTCCTATTCTTGCACCTTATGTACCCATACGTCTTGACTCTATCAACCTCACTTATGTGGGTACGAGTCGTCACCCAAACCTGGGGCTTAACCCTAATCGCCTTTTCATATTTCCTCTCAAAAAAACGGCAAAAAACTACCAAAATAACCAAACACACAATTTTAGACATTTCAGGCTGGTCAATTGCCGCCGTAGTCTGCACCTTTGGGCTCTTGATGATACTTAATCCCACTGGATCGCCTGCCGTTTATTCTGCTAACATAATATTTACTGCGGCTAACCTGTTTTTGTTGTCCTACATCATTTTCTTCTTAAGCAGAAATCTGGAACTGACTTCCGGAAGCGCAGCTGGTCTAGTTAGTGCGCCACTAGCATTTGGTCTGCTTTGGCTGGGTCAACTTTGCTTTTTAATTTGGGATATAGATGGCGGCGGTGATGCTTCTTTGTTAGGATCCCAAGTTGCACGTGTCGTCAGTTTAGCGCTATTCATCAGGATATACTACTTGGTGAGTAAGGAGTCAAAGTGATTGACGAGTAACAAACGAAGCAAAGTAGACATTTACTCGGCAATCCTCGACTGCATATGCCGCGAGAGTAGCCAATTAGGTACTGCTAGCCCTACACGCGTTGCTCGCCACGCCAACATCCCCTATGACAGATTTCAAAAAATAATTGACCACTTCTTAGAGTTAAAACTGGTTGAAAAAACAGAGGCGGGTCTTTTAATAACTGAAAAAGGCCTAAAATGCCTCCGCCAGATACGAAAGACAGATGAATTCCTCAGGCGCATGGGCCTCTCAGTTTAAAAAATTGCCTTATCTAAACTGGCTTCTTCTTTATCAGCAATCTTTGAATTCTCCTCTATAACAGCATCATTGGGTCTGAAAACACTCGATTCATTGCAAGACCATAGTAATTTGAAGTAATTTTGAATGGTTCTCACAAGCACAGGATTATTCGACCACAACATGGTTGTTTGGCAAAAATCGTCTCCGGTAGTTGCCATTAGAACACTTTTTTTGTCATAAATTGCCATAAAAGGTTGCGGTAACTCAGCGATGTATTTGAAAGAGGCATTGTGGTAGAATGCAGCAAATATTTTTGATAATGACCTATTCATGTTGTTTTTATCTAAGATAAAACGAATTTTTACGCCCCTTTTTGCAGCTTCAACTAAATCTTCACTTGCTGTTAATAGCAACTG
Organism: uncultured archaeon; assembly: GCA_963760925.1. Lineage (GTDB taxonomy): Archaea > Thermoproteota > Bathyarchaeia > Bathyarchaeales > Bathycorpusculaceae > Bathycorpusculum. The sequence continues at coordinate 371,081 of CAVXES010000002.1, forward strand.
ATTAAACTTCTTAATTGAAATTATAAAATCAATACTGCTCTGAGCAGCTGTTATAGCCGATATTCCTTTTTTGATGCCGTTTGCTCCTTTGGGCAGAAGAACAAATTCTCCCTCCTCAACAGTTATCGGATTAGCCGTCTTATTTCTGTAATCCTGAAGCAACTTTTTTGATTTCTCCTTCAATTCTGACATCTCTTGCTGCTTCTGACCCATCAAAATAGTCACTGCTTCCTGTAACGGAAGCGGTCTATAAGTCGCAGGAGAAGACAAAACCGTCTCAACTAAACCCCGACGGTTAAGTTCAAGCATAGCTCGGTACGTCTCAGGACGACCAACACCTGAATAATCCGCAACCATTCTTATCGACAATATTCCCTTTTCAACTAACGCAAGAAAAACCCTAGCTTGTGTTCTATTAAGACCCAAGTCTACAAGCGTGACTATGTTACCCTCTTTGTCCCACATGCCCAAAACTGCCCCTTGTTTCCATTCTTTGTGTGTTAATTTTTACTATATAAAATGGATGAACGTAACGTGCACTAGTATAAAATATGTAAAAACGAAAAATCCAGCGGTTGCTAGGTAGCCAACCAACATCATCTTATAAGCTTTTAAGGGAATCATAGGGGCTAAGGCAGCAGGGCAATTTTTAATTAAAAGCCCTCTGCCCAAAAAAAGGAGTAAAGAAAAATGCAAATATTAAAAACTAAATTAATTGCAACAATAGTAACAGTAATTTTGATATCTTCTATGGCAGTTTCATTGATACCGCAAAGTGCAGCAGCTTACAACGACGCAACACAGGCAGCAATAGATGATGGCATGAATTGGGACCTAAAAAATCCAGACGGTACTGATATGGATGCTTCTGCTACTAGGCTACTTATGTGGGAAAGATACCAAGATAAGGTGCCGACTTGGGTCTATGGGGTCATTTCACCTAACCCCGTAGGTGTAGGTCAGCGATTTACCATGGTTATCTACAACCCACAAGTACCACTCGGAGCATCTGAAGGCAACGACATCCGATACCAATACCACGTAGATATTACAACCCCCAGCGGAGATACAGACAGAGTTCCATCAAGCGGCACACTTGTTTCAGACTCAACAGGAACAACCTTCACTTCCTACACACCCACTGAAACAGGCAACTACACAATAAATGTGGTCTTCGAAGAACTCAACTGGCGTTGGACAGACCCAACCGTTAGCTTCTTTATGGGCATGGCCGCTCCAATTGACTACTATGGCGTTACCTTCCTATCCAGCAACCGAACCTATACAGTAACCGTCCAAGAAGACCCCGTATACCCAACAGCCGTAACCAACTATCCACTTCCAACTGAATACTGGTCTCGCCCAATCGAAGGACAGAACGACGCCTGGGGCGCAGTTTCATCAAACTGGCTAAACAGCCCAATGGATCGCAATTACGGAAGCACTAACAACAGAATCCAAACACAAGGCACTGGACCAAACAGCGGACACATCCTCTGGACAAAACCCACTGAAGACGGCGGTGTCGTAGGCGGAGATGAATACTACTCTAAACCTGGCGAAGTTTTCAATGCAGGTCACCAATACCAAACCAGAATGCAAGATACATCAATCATCATGCACGGTCGACTCTACTACCAAGAACCAATAACTTGGTCTGGTACCGGAGGCGCCTGGGTATGTGTTGACTTAAAGACAGGTGAAGAATTTTGGCGAAACACGACAATGGATGCCTCACCTTCATTTGGCTACTACTACGACTTTGACGACATGAACCAACACGGAGTCGTAAACCCCGGTTGGCTATTCTCAAACAACTTTGGCACTGCAATTCACCCACGCTACGGAACAACCATTGGCTCCACACCATTGGGCCTTACAAGCGTACCTTCAGGTACTGAAGTAACCGGTCCAAAAGGCGAAGCTCTACGTTACATAATACAAAACGACGGTACTAATGCGAACCCAATTTGGCGTCTCTATGAATGGAATTCTTCAAGATGCTTCACTTCTGCAAGCACCGGAAAGATAAATGCAAGCCTAACAAGTCTCATCGCACCCTCAACAACATACAACGCTGACCCACTACACACCTGGGACTATAACGTTACACTAAGCACCACAATGCCATCAAGCTGGCGCCCAACTATACGTTATGCCGCTTACAATGATGTACTACTATGCAGCAACGGCACACTACCCTCAGCAGGCACAGGCTCTTTGACCTACCACAACGTTGAAGAATCTACCTTATTCGCAATCAGTTTGAAAGAAGGCGAAGAAGGCAGAATCCTCTGGACCAAGAACTACCAAATGAGCTTCGACGACGGTTCACAGAGCATCTTTGTCCGCGCTGGCGAAGGCGCATTTGTCATGCAACACATGCCAGACTTGAAATGGAGCGCATTTGACATCTATACCGGCAATAAACTCTGGGAAGGAGCACCACAAGCAGAAGACAATCCATTCGGCTACTTCTCATGGGTCAGTCTCATGAACGTATATTGCTCATCCATCTACGACAGCAAACTCTTCACAACAGGCTATACTGGCAGAGTCTACTGCTATGACCTCTACAACGGAACCTTAATCTGGGTAAACGAAGCACGAACAGGCGGCGAAATTTTCGAAGACTACACCCTAATGCATGGAGTAACAGGCGACGACAAAATATACATCGGAACCCACGAACACTCAGCAGATACACCACTACTCAAAGGCGCAAAAGTACGTGTCTACGACATCAATACAGGTGAAGAAGTCTGGAGCATGCTTGGCTGGGCTAATCCTAGCACCATGGCTCTCGCAGACGGCGTCCTCACATACTGGAGCAACTACGACCACCAAGTCTATGCAGTCGGTAAAGGACCAAGCAGCACTAACGTCTACATTTCCAACGACGTTGTTCCATCCGGTAGCAGCGTTATGATAAAAGGTAATGTAATGGACGTTTCAGCAGGCACAAAACAATCACAACAGGCAGCACGATTCCCCAATGGCGTAGCAGCAGTCTCAGACGATTCACAATCAGCCTGGATGGAATACGTCTACATGCAAAAGCCACGTCCAACAAACGCAACAGGCGTTGACGTTAAACTAAGCGTGATAGACGCTAACGGCAACTACCGCGACATCGGAACCACAACAGCAGACTCCGACGGATTCTTCAACTTCAACTGGATGCCAGACATCGACGGCAAATACACAGTCTACGCCTCATTTGAAGGCAGCGAATCCTACTGGCCATCACACGCAGTCACAGCATTCAACGTCGACCCCGCACCGACAACAGCTACTCCACAACCGACAAAGGAACCCTCAGCAGCCGATCTCTACTTTGTTCCAGCAATTACCGGTCTATTCGTTGTTATCATCGTGGTCGGTCTTTTGACCATCATGATGATGAGAAAACGTCCATAAAAGTGAAAACAACCAAAACAAACTTCCCTTCCCTTTTTTTAGTCCCAAAAAAATTCAGAAGAAACGGGCTGAATGGGCTCCGGAGCGGTTCGTAATTACCGGTCGCGGTGAAAAGTCTTACTTCCTTAAGTCTAACCTCCGGCGCCCCAGCAAACCCCCTTATATTTAAATTCTGAAGCAATAAAAACAAAAAATATCTCAAGCGGTTTTAATCTGAAAAACCACCCATTTTGAAAAAAGCAATTTCTACCTATAAGTGAGACCCATCCGATTCATGAACTTAAGAACAGCTTCATACTCTACAACATATTGCTTTCCCTTTGCGGTAACCTTAAGGGTATTCTCATCTTCAATTAAGCCCAAGGTCTTCAGTTCTTTGATATATTTCTTCAATCTGTCAAAAGGAACATTTGTTTTTAACTGAATTTTCGTTAAAACTATTTTTTCACTATTGGCTTCAGAACTAAGGTAAGACAAAAGATCCCCGTAGATTTTCAATCTATCTCTTCGAAGTTTTGTCATAGAGTTTTCAATCTTTTATGAAGGGTTAGATAAGATACCGCTATGAAAATACTTAGACCAGCAATTCTAGCGATCCAAGCGCCAGTAAACGCAATACCATAGGTATAGTGTGCGTCTGTTGCCCAAATTAACATAGAATACTGACTGAACCCAAGAAGAATAAATCCCAAAGGAATCCAAATAGTATCTCTTTCAGGCTCTTGAATGTGACTTCTAAGCGTATGAATGCAAATGAAAGAAATACACAAAAGCGAAATTACTCGGAAGTACACACTTGGACTTGCAAACTGCAAACCAACTATCGAACCATTTACTGCGATAAGCAACAAAGCAGCCAAAATGACCACTATCAAACTAAATGTAATATTCCAAATTATACGGCTGTTTTTTGTAGTCTTCTTGGAAAAGTAGTAAGTTGCTGCTAGAAAGACATATGCGAAGGTTCTTGAAATAAGTGAAAGAACCCTTAATTCTTGAGTATCAACGAAAATTCCCGTACCCAGAAAAACCTCCGACAAACCTAGGAACATAAAACCTAAAGGTAATCCAAGATATCGCCCTTCCCTCGTGAACTCATAGGGTTTAAACATAAACCTAACTAATACAAAGCATAGAACTGCAGAGACAACTTCAATAGCAAAGTGTAATATGTCTGGCATCTGTCATCGAGTTAATTTATGAATATATTAAAGGTCTATTTTTGCTTTTTACGCACCTATGGTGCGTGACCCTTATAATCAGCTTATTCAACCCTTTTATTTCATAAAACAGGAGAAAAAGGAAATGAATTATACGAATAAAAAAACAGCTATTCTCGCAACAATTCTCGCACTATTCATCGCTTTCCCCGTAATCTCATTACCAATTGCTAACGCGCAAACATCAGGCCAAATGACATCATATGCATACCTTATCGTTGAACCCAACCCAGTCGGTGTGGGTCAAACCACTTACATCGCAATGATGGTCGACGTACCTCTTCCCAGCGCAACAGAAGCTAACGACATTAGAAGACACGACTACCAACTCACCATTACTGCACCAGACGGAACCGTTACAACAAAAAGTTGGGACAGAGTTGCAGACACAACAGGTGTCCAGTCAACTTCCTTCACACCAGAACAAATAGGAACTTACACGTTCTTCTTCAACTACCCATCCCAAAACTACACATGGACATCAGCACAAGGCGGTAACAACGCCTACACAGGAGTCATCTTCCTAGGCACTAATGCAACAGCAACCCTGACCGTCCAACAAGATATTGTACAACAAACCCCAGACTCACCACTCCCAACTGAATACTGGACAAGACCAATCTACGGCGAAGACTACAACTGGTACACCATGGGATCACATTGGCTTGGCAGTGGCAGCTCTACTTATGCCTCAAGTGCCAACTACTTTGGAACATTCCAACAACCTGGCATGAGTTTATGGCAAACAGGCGGAACAGGACCAGAAAGTTCACACATTGTCTGGACCACTCCACTTGAAGACGGCGGAGTCGTCGGCGGAATAAACACAGGTGTCGATGGCGCAACTTTCTATTCAGGCGGTTCTTATGAAGGCAGATTCCAAAACGCACTCATCATAAACGGCAGACTCTACTACAAAGCACCACTTAGCGACCAAGTAAGCACAGGCGCTACCGGTGCTGGAGACTACACTTGCAGAGACTTACGTACAGGCGAAATCATCTGGACTAACCCTGACATCAACCCAACATTCGGAGAACTCTACAGCTATGAATCACCAAACCAGCACGGTGTAATTCCAAATGGTTACCTATGGCAAGCAGTCGGCTCCACTTGGGTAGCGTGGGATTCATTGACCGGCAAATGGTTATTCAACATCACCGATGTTCCAACAGGCACAACGGCATACACTAGCCAAGGTGAAATCGTTAAATACGTATTTAGCTACGACAAAAACGCAAAGTCAGGCTGGCTAGCTCTCTGGAACTGGACCTGCGCAGAAGGAGTACCTCCAGGAACTGGAGTACAAAACGGAGCACCAAACTCAGGCTCTAACTACTTGCAGTTCAGACCAGTCGGCAAAGTAATCAACGCAAGCACCGCATACTCATGGAACGTAACCATTACCGCTGACTTAACAGGCGCACTATCATCTCAAAACCCAACAATACAATACGTAATACCCGGCGATATACTTCTTGGAACAACACCATCTATTGCACCAGGTGTTCTGTCAATAAGAGGTACAGCTAACCCATATCAAGTTTGGACCTTAAGCCTAGACGATAGCCATACAGGCAGCCTGCTCTGGAAGAAGTCATTTACTGCTCCATCGGGCAACATGACACTCAACCTCGGTCCAATAGACCCAGTAAATCGTGTTTGGACTACCACTACCGCTGAAGACATGCAATACCAAGGCTATAGTCTAACTGATGGAAGTAAAATATGGGAAACCGACACAGAAACACGTCCAATGCAGTTCTTTAGCAGCGGCTCAGGTGCAGGTCAAAGATGTGTAACCGCATATGGAAACATCTATACGCAAGGTTTCGGTGGAGAAATCTTCTGCTATGACACAAACAACGGTGATTTACTCTGGAAATTCAATGACACAGACAGCGGTGTTGATACTTCTTGGGGTTTGATGCCAGTCTTTATCGGAGCTATCGCTGACGGCAAAGTCTACGCATTCAACAATGAGCACTCACCTAACTCGCCACTATACAAGGGCTACAGCATATACTGCTTAAATGCAACTACTGGTGACGAAATCTACAAGATGCTTAGTTGGTCAGGTCAAACTGGCGGACAGGGTTTGTCTACGGCAATTTTGGCAGATGGAACATTATGTTACTACAACTATTACGACAACCAAATTTATGCAGTCGCTAAAGGGCCAAGTCAGACTACAGTAACAGCGTCACCTAAAGTTTCAACCTTTGGTGACAAAGTCTTAGTGGAGGGCACAGTAACTGACATATCTGTAGGCACTACTCAGACTGAGCAAGCAGCAAGGTTCCCCAACGGTGTACCGGCAATGTCTGATGCAAGTCAATCCGCATGGATGGAATACGTCTACATGAAACAAGAGAAGCCAACTAATGCAACTGGTGTTCCCGTAACAGTTAGTGTGGTTGATCCTAACGGCAACTATTATGTTGTTGGTACAACTACAAGTGACTCAAGTGGTGCATTTAAGCTAGCTTTCCAGCCAGAAGTACCGGGCCAATATACAGTTGTTGCAACCTTTACTGGCACAGCATCTTACTATACTTCATCTGCAGAAACCGGCGTATACGTTGACGAAGCAGCAGCAACCCCCACACCAGCAGCAACACCCGCACCATCAGCAGCTGACATGTACTTTGTCCCAGCAATCGCTGGACTGTTCGTCTTGATCATCGTGATTGGTCTTTTGACTATCTTGATGATGAAGAAGCGTCCATAAGCTGAGCAAAATATAATCTCTCTTTTCTTTTTTTTATTTTCAGTGAAACAAATTGGGGCTGAGTAGGCTCTGGTAAGGTCACGATATCCATCTGCCAAAATGTCGTGGAAGCAATGCATTTGCTCGTACTCCTTAAGTCTATCCAGAACCTCAGCAAACCCACAACAATAACAACTCTATAACAAACCGCCTAATAACAACAAATCCCTATCAATTCTCGCAAACACAAACAAAAACAAAACGTGGCGGGCCCGACGGGAGTTGAACCCGCGACCTAAGGATTAAGAGTCCTCCGCTCTAGCCTGACTGAGCCACGGGCCCACATGCGCCTTTTTTATGGTTTCATTGGCAAATATAGAGCTTGCGGTATTGTTGCTGCACCTTGATGCACCCAAAACAAATAAAACTCCCTAACCTTTATTGAAATGGCGACTTTTTTGACAAACAACCCAAAAACAGTATACCTACTCAAAACATCCGACCGCAAAACCGCCATACCCGAGCTCCTCAAACAATTCAACCTCCAACACTACCACGGCAAAACAGTAGCCCTAAAAGCCAACTTTAACAGTGCCGATCCATACCCAGCATCCACCCATCTCGACACCCTAAAAGCAATAGTTGAAACCCTAAAAGCCGCAAGCCCCTCAGAAATCATCATGGCAGAACGCAGCGGCATGGGCGACACCCGAACAGTGCTCACAAAAATGGGCGTCTTCAAACTCTCAGAGGAACTCGGCTTTAAAACAATCGTTCTAAACGAAGCAGCCAAAGAAGACTGGGTAAAAATCGAACATAAAGACAATCATTGGATGCGCGGATTCTACCTCGCCAAAGCATTCCACACAGCCGACAAAATCATTAACACCTGCTGCCTCAAAACACACCGCTTCGGCGGTCACTTCACCCTCTCAATGAAAAACTCCGTTGGCATGGTGGCGAAAAAGGTTCCAGGAGGCTTATATGATTACATGTGGGAACTGCATGGTTCACCCTATCAGAGGCAGATGATCGCTGAAATCAACAGCCACTACAACCCTGACTTTGTAGTCATGGACGGCATCAAAGCATTCGTCAGCGGCGGTCCCGAAAGCGGCGATTTAGTTGAGCCAAACCTGCTTTTCGCTAGCCAAGACAGAGTAGCCATCGACGCAGTCGGCGTCGCAATTCTCAAACTATACGGTGCAAAAGGAAAAGTTGGGGAAGCCCCTGTTTTTGAACAAGACCAAATAAAAAGAGCAGCTGAATTAGGCATAGGCGCAACCTCTGCAAAAGAAATAACGTTGAACCCGCTTAACAACGAAGCCAAAGGCGACGTTGAGCGGATCCAAAACGTCTTGGAGTCGTAGGTTGCAATACACTAACCAGTTTTTAAGGTAGTTTCTTTCCAAGCTTAGTGATGACTGCAGCTGAACCAGACATGGTGCCAAAGATAAGGCAGACACACATTAAACCGCCCGCTGTCCATCCAGCATTGCTGCTGAAGGATGCTGTATCCACAGACGGTTCAGGTCCAATGTGCTCAGTTGAAGCTATGGCACTAGCACAATACCACGTGACTGGTTTGTCGGCGCTGATGCCTCCTCCGACGGAGACGTGATCTATGCCTGCATTGTGGTTGTTAGTCAAGTTTGTAGCGGTCAAGATTTCAACATCGTTCACGTAGCAGTGTACTTCGCCTGTTCCTGCACCTTGAACTCCCTTCAACTCGACCAGATACCATGTTTGAGCGGAGACGGTTTGTGACGAGTTAACACTGATAACTTGGTTTCCATCCACGTAGGCTAAGTTCCAGTAGCATTCTCCATTCATGCGTACAATGTTAAGGGCGCAGACTCCGTTCGCTGGTGTAAAGTTGCCTTCAATCGCTGAATTGTACATTCCGCCGCCGCCTATGACGTTGCCATCTGTTGTTGGTAAGTCACCGAAGAAGAGGTACCAACGCCAGTTTAAACTGTCATAGGACTGGTTAAGCCACGTATACACATACCCCCACTGTCCGTTGGTTGGAGTAGTGGTGGAGCATTCAAGCATGTGGTTTTTCACTCCGAGAAAAACTCCGCTTATGTCAGTGTTTGTCCAGGTATTCAAGTTTTCAGAGGCAAAGTCGTCGCTAAATAAGATTGTTGCAGGGTCAACTGTTGGGTGTGGACTCGGAGTAGGGATCGGAGTTGGGGATGGTGTAGGAGTTGGAACTGGAGTTGCTGTTGGAGTTGGGGTTGGAGTGGGTGTCGGTGTTGCTGTGGGTCTTGGAGTTGCCGTCACAGTAGGAGTTGGAGTTGGCGCTGCCGTCGGAGTTGGCGTAGGTGTTGCTGTTGGAGTTGCTGTCGTCGATGGAGTTGTCGTTGGTGTAAATGCGGGTGTAGAATAAGGTTTCGATGTCCCAGTAGGGGTTGAGACTGAAGTTGAACTTGGTTCAGGTGTAACTTCGGGTCCGTCTGTTGGTAAAGTTTCATTGTTATTGCTACCTGTGTTTATCGAAAAAATGCCGGGGTTACTCATGAAAGCTGCAATGGCTACTGAAGCTACTAAAACGATTAGTATTGCAACAGCCAAGAAAATTCCTGTTCGTCTATTCATTTAAAATCACTCTAAAATTATGTTTAGAAGCAAGCGTTTGTTGCCTGATATAGAGTGAAGCTGAAGACTTATTATTCTATGTGGCTGTACTATGCCTACAGCAAGTGCTAAAACCCATCAGTCATCCAAGCGTCTGGCAACCCTTATTAGGTTAGAACCCAAAATTTTAGCGATAACAAATGATTCCACAAGGCTATGTCGAGTATAAACGCAGGGAATTCTGCAAAGACATCAAATGCCCAGTCCAACAAGAACTAAACACGCAGGTTGAAGGCTCAACCCAATACGAGAAAACACGGGCAAAATGCAGCAGTGCCTGTCTCTACACAACTTGGCAATTCCACCACTGGTTGATAGAAAAGGGCTATCTGATAATTAAGAAGTGCTAAAAATAAAAAAGGTTGAAAGAAAAAACAAATACTCAAAAAACTTATAGAAATTAGGCTTGAGTAGCAGTAACCACTATATCATAGCTATAGCTGAATTGTTGATCCGGCGTGTAATCGTACTGGTTAGGCGTTAAAAAAGCAATCAATGACATATAGTATGTTTGTCCAGGCTGAATTGGCTGCTGAGACGTAGCTTTATCTGATTCAAAAGCACCATCGATTGTACCGTAGAAACCGCAGTTCAAAGTTAAATCCATATTTGAAGGCACATTTTGGTTTGCTAAAGTTGCATTGACTGCTATGGGCATAGACCCGTCGTTTCTAACCACGACACAGGTAGGGATCCAGCCGCCGTTGTGACCGCTAAGTGGATCAATAACCACTGTGTTGACTAGTAGTCCGTTTCCAGTTGTTGGAAAGGATGTGCCGTTAGGAAAAAAAAGTGAGTACTGAACTGTTTCTGCTGCAGTTGTGGGCGTCGGAGTTGGAGTGGCTGTTGGGTTGGGTAGACTATGAGGGTATTTCGCGTTTCCTGCTATGTGGATGCTTCTTGACTGGGTTAATGCAGCCGCTACTATGGGGAGCGATATTACTGCTATTAATGCTATACATAAAAACAGAATCTTTCGATTCATTCATTTCACCTCTAAAAAACCGCTACTAACTTACAGGTCTTGGATGATTTAAACTTGCAGTTCAACTGTTAAGCAAACTTTACTGAATTGTAAAAAAACTGCATCCGCTTTATTGAATAACAAATTAAAAAATGGAAAAGAACCGCTAACCCCCTTTTATTTGAAAAGACATTTATGCCCTGTATTCAGGGGTAACTCATTCTCAAGCCATTTTCGCATTGCCTGGCACGTAACTCAACGCTTTTGCAGTTTGGACATTGATAGAAGAGAAGGCTTCCATCCTCGCTAATTTCTCCTTTGAACTCCATTACGGTTTTACATTCTGAGCATTTATACATATATCCACTTTTTTGTCGTTTTATTGTCTTACTGGCTGATAAAATATAAGTTTGATTGTGAAATGTACATAAGAAATCATAAACACTGAAAACCAGTATAAACAATTGATGGATTCTGTTACGTTAACATTAAATCGGGCATACATTGTTGTGCATACTTTTTTGCAACTACATAGGATAAAGTTATTTATTCCCAGCAATAACTGCTCTGACGAGGAAACAATTATGGATTGGGGAATGAAAAACCGCTTAAGCAGGCTAATCCAGAAAGACGGAAAAGCTCTCTTTTTACCTATAGACCACGGCTACTTCCAAGGCCCCACAAGATGCCTTGAAAAACCAGCTGAAACAATCAAACCAATATACCAATACGCCGACGCCTTAATGCTCACCCGGGGGGTACTGCGTAACTGCGTCGAACCCGCAATCGAAAAACCGGTCATCATGCGCGTCAGCGGTGCAGTCTCCGTCGTAGGAGAAGATCTCGCAAACGAATCCCTCGTCACATCCATCCAAGAAATCATCCGCCTAAACGCCTCCGCAGTTTCCATGTCCGTGTTCGTAGGCAGCAAGTACGAAAACAAAAGCCTAAGTAACCTCGCAAAACTAGTTGACGAATGTGAAGATTACGGCGTACCCGTCATGGCAGTCTGTGCAGTGGGTAAAGAACTCGAAAAACGCGAAGCCCGCTACCTTGCGCTATCCGCCCGCATTGCCGCTGAAATTGGCGCTCGCGTCGTTAAAACTTACTATTGCAAGGAAAACTTTGAGAAAGTCGTCAACGGCTGCCCCGTCCCCATAGTCATCGCAGGAGGACCCAGAGCTGAGACACAGCGGGAAGTCTTTGACTTCGTCTATGATGGCATGCAAAAAGGAGCAATCGGCGTCAACTTGGGTCGAAACATCTGGCAAACCGAATACCCCGTCGCTTCAATCCGCGCCATAAGAGCCATCATCCACGAAAACTACACTGCAGCGGAAGCCGAGGATCTCTACAACCAGGTCATAGCAGGCAAAGCCTAACCCTTTTCCTTTTTGGTGGCATTTTTGTTAGCAGCTTTCTACTACAACAACCACGACGTGCGCCTCCAAGAACTTCCCACGCCAAAAGCAGGAGACGAAGAAGTCTTGCTCAAGGTGATGGCAAGCGGCATCTGTGGAAGCGACGTCATAGAGTGGTACCGTGTGCCTAAAGCCCCCCGTGTGCTTGGTCACGAAGCAACAGGCATCCTAACACAGGTAGGCAGCAAAGTCCAGAACTATAAAGTGGGCGACCGCGTATTCGTATCACATCACGTGCCCTGCTTTGAATGTCGCCACTGCAAAAGAGGCAACCACACCGCCTGCCATACATTGCATACAACCAACTATTATCCCGGTGGCTACTCCCAGTACGTTTTAGTGCCAAAAATCAACGTACAATACGGGATCTACAAACTTCCAAACGCCATGACATTTGAAGAAGGCACATTTATTGAGCCACTTGCCTGCGTTTCAAGAGGTCAACGCCTTTCAAACCTCAAAAACACCGACTCCCTACTCATCATTGGCAGCGGCATCTCAGGAATCCTCCATGTACAACTCGCCAAATTCAAAGGCGTAGAAAACATCGTCGTTGCAGACATCAACCCCTACCGTCTTGAACTGGCCAAGAAATTCGGCGCACACTACGCACTCGACGCTCGAGACAATCTCCCCGTAAAACTCAAAGAAGTCCTAGGCGGTCACCTAGCTGACCAAGTTGTTGTCTGCACAGGCGCCACTTCTGCAGCTATGGCTTCAATGGATTGTGTGGAAAACGGTGGAACCATCCTCTTTTTCGCAGTTCCCGACCCAACCGTCAAGCTGCAGGTACCCATTAACCAGTTCTGGCGGAACGAAATCACCATGCGCACAAGCTACGGCGCCGCACCCAACGACATCGAAGATTCACTGCGTACTTTAGCAACAGGCGATCTTGATGTCAAAGGCATGATAACCCACCGTTTGCCGCTACGGGAAGCGCAGGAAGGATTCCGGTTGATGGCAGAAGCAGGCAACTCGCTCAAAGTAATTTTAGAGCCAAACCGCGAATAACATAAAAACCCAGCCTCCAATCTTTCTTTATGACCGATCTACAGGAAACGATTTTGCAGCGGCGCAGCATCCGCAAATACCAACCCAAATCTGTGCCCAAACAAACAGTTTTAGCGGTTTTGCAGTTGGCCGACTGGGCTCCTTCTGCACATAACAGTCAACCTTGGCGCTTCATCTTCGTGGAGAACCCTGAGGTAAAGCTTGAGTTAGCCCAGAAAATGACGAAGAAGTGGGCTGCCGATTTAGTCCACGATGGCAATTATGTCGATGAGAAAAATCGGGTTGAACGCTACGAACGCTTCGCCAATGCACCCGCTTTAGTTGTTGCATGTTTAACTATGGAAGGGCTTAGAAAGTTCCCTGATGAGGAACGACAAAGAATTGAGCGGGATTTGGCGGTGGAAAGTTTGGGTGCGGCACTGCAGACTCTGCTGTTGGCTGCTCATGCGGCGGGGTTGGGTACATGTTGGTATTGCGCACCAGCTTTCTGCCAAGATGCCGTTCGAGAGGTACTTGGGATTCCCCTTAACATAGAACCTTTGGCGTTAATTGTGATGGGGTATGCGGCGGAGAACCCTGTGACTCCTCCTAAAAAGACACTGGAAAAATTCTGTTATGTTGATGGTTGGGGTAACCTGCTGCTCTAAGACTTTATCATTACCAGCAGCATCTTGAACTTCTGCTTCGCAGCCAAAGAGTGAGGATGGTTCGCGGGCATAATCGTCATTTCTCCCTCTTTTAGAAGCCTGAGTTTGCCTGAAATAGTTACCTCCACAGAACCCTCCAAAACATAAACCATTGCGTCGTAGGGCGCCGTGTGCTCACTCAAACCCTGCCCCTCATCAAAAGCGAACACGGTAACCGTGCCTGCTGTTTTGTCAATTATTGTTCTACTAACCACTGAGCCCCTTTGGTAGTTGATTGTGCCCGCGAGGTCAGTTGCCTGCGCCATGCGCTTTTCCATTTTTAGGTCCCCTGTTTGTCAGGTATGAACTCCATCGATATTGAATTCACACAATGGCGAGTGTTCTTTTCCGTGAACCTTTCCCCAGTGAAGACATGGCCCAAGTGAGCTCCACAGTTGGCACATTGAATCTCAGTACGCATCCCATCGGCATCGGGTAACCGCTTTACTGCCCCGGGAATTTCATCGTCAAAGCTTGGCCAACCGCAGTCTGCCTCAAACTTGTTTTCGGAGCGGTACAGGTTGGCGCCGCATCGCCTGCACACATACGTGCCTTTCTCCCAAAACGTGTAGTATTTACCCGTGAAGGGCATCTCTGTGCCTTTATTCACAATGACTTGTTCTTCTTCAGGAGAGAGTTTTTTGTGGTTAGATTGAGAAGTTGACACCTAAAACACCGTCAATATTTATTATATGTCTGGAATGTAAAAAGCATTCTTCACAGATTTGTAGTTAGCTTATGGCGATATTTATGCGAAAAAATAAATAAGGATGCCATAAAGAGCTACGACATGCGGGTCTCCAATGAGTACATTGAAAAGAAAACTAACGGGTATTATTGTATTAGCTGTACTCTTGATTGTGTGCGTTGGTCTTGTGATTGTTCAAACTTTAACGGTTAACTCCGTTCCTCATCATGGGGAAGGTTACGCAGACCCAGCTTACGCCATTCACATTACCCAAAGCGGAGAAATTATGAATGACCCTGCTAACTTCTCAAGCATTACACGTAACGGAAACGTTTACACCCTAACTTGCAACGTAACAGGCTGGATTATAATCGAAAAAAACAATATAGTGCTCAATGGCAATGGCTTCTCGTTTAATGGTTCCCATGGCTTGAGCCTATCCGACGTCTCCAATGTCACCGTAAAAAACCTCAATGTTGTAACACATTATCTTCACTACTGTTAGAGGAGGCAAATGACTGCACAATACAAAATGTCACATCAGGAATTATCCTCCGTGACTCGGACAATAATATAATTAATAATTGTACCTGCGGCATAGAATTGGAGCGATCTAACGGTAACACAGTTAAAAATAGCGCAACTGGCGAACTTGTGCTCAACCGATCAAACGGTAACTATTTTCTTAATAATACTATCTGGACACAAGGTCCAAGCTTAGGACTCTGGCAATCCTCAAATAACCTCATTTTCGGTAACCTTTGAGAAATTCTGGTGGTGGATTAGCATGACTGACGGTTCTACCGACAACAAGATTGTTGCAAACAATGTCTGGGCAGGACAAATCTACACCGAAGACAAGTTAGACGGAACCAACTACATCTACCACAACAACTTTTACAATTTCAAATGGGACCAATCCGCTACGTCTAACTCCGGTAACGTCTGGAGCAGCAATGGCAAAGGCAACTACTATGGTAACTATTACGGCGCAGACGCCAAGAATGACGGAGTTGGCGATACACCTTATATAATCGACAAAACAAATACAGACAACTATCCTTTGATCGCTCCATTTAACATCGCAGATGAATCTCTTCCTTAGCAAACATGTTCCCGTCAATACTTCTAAAAAACAGTTATAAGCATGCGCAGTCTTCTTTTAATTGAAGGTTTTTTTATGGTCGAAATTACTCGTCTTTTCTGGAAAAAAGCATATACCTCCGACAATTTTTTGTTAGGTGAAATTCACAGTGCCGATTTGGACATGGAAACTTGGAAAATCAATAGCCTCTTTGTAACCCTGAGCGAGGAAGCAACTAAAGCGTTTGGGTTTAAACACCCCTTCTTGGGTAAAGTCGTGGTTTGCCTCCCTGTTTCCGATGTAAAAACCGTCAGCGAAACTGCAATTCTCAAGCACACAATAGAGGAACTGCGTAACCTTAAACAATGCAAAGAATAACGGGCCTAAATCCATCAGGCACCCTTTTTCTCCTAAAAGTTGCCGATCTCATTTTGGATTCGGTTTTTGCTTCGATTCTCAGTGTAAAGCGAAAAAAGCGCCCCGAATAACGCAACAGACGAAACGATAGTGGCTGCAATAAGAAAAGCTGATGGACCTGCAGAATCAACTAAAACATAAACAGTAAGCATCAATAGTGCGGTTGCTAAGAGAACCAATAAAAGTAGCAGAGGAATGATTTTTTTCTGCATTTAGGTCACAATACGTTGTGGTTTGTTTTTTGTTTAAAAGATTTCTTGTCAAAGTTTCTTGACTTGACTTCATGTTCTGAGTATAATTTTGTTGACAACCCTGTTCTGATTCAGCATTTAAAAGGCAAACGCATCCAGAGGCAACTTTCATGGGTGTACTTCCCGTTTGCAGGTAGAAAAAACAACAGCCAGAATGCCACGCCGCCAACAGCGTCATCAAAAATTTTTTTACTGCATCATTGCACAAAGCGATAATTGTTAGGTCTTTTTATAAGGGAAAGGGGGTCTAATGACAGAGTAACAAGCACCCGGCACTCCACCGAAAGCATGTTTTTGGTTCATGGAAGAATCACAATTGTTTGGGCTCAATCTTTAATTACCCGTCAAAAGCTTTTGTTGGGTTAAGCATCTTAATGTGCCAATCTTGTTAGTAGAGGTGTGACTCTTATGACTGAGGCAGCGGCAACACCACCCAAGCAGGTTAAGGAGCAACCCATAAAAGCTTCTGAAATCGATCCAACCTTCAAGTATGAACTGCAAAAACTTCACGGAAGCGAAAGAATCCTCAAATGCTTCCAATGCGGGACATGCACAAGCGACTGCCCAGTAGCACGCTTCAGCGACTCTTATCGACCCCGGACACTTATCCACATGGCGCAGCTTGGACTCAAAGACCGCGTTTTAAATAGCGACACTCTTTGGCTCTGCGCAGCCTGCTTTACCTGCACAGATCGCTGCCCCCAAGACGTAGAAGTCGCAGCTGTTATCAGAGTATTCCGCAATCTTGCAACAGAGAAAGGCTGCATACCCCAAGTCTTCAAAGACCAAGCTCAAAGCCTAGTCGAAACAGGATACGCCTTCAAAATCCCCGAGTTACGCATCAAAAAGCGCGAACAACAGGGCTTGCCACCTCTGCCCAAAGGCAACGCAGACACCGCGAAAAAAATCCTTAAAGGCGTAAAATTCTTCGACAGAATCCAACAACCAAAAACAGAAGGAGCAAACCAAAATGTCCCGCAATAAATGGCTCCTTTTCTTAGGCTGCGCAATACCCTACCGCGTCGCATCCTTTGAAATCAGCGCACGCAAAGTCCTCTCCAAATTGGGCGTGGAGCTGGTGGAGATGCCCGAATTCAACTGCTGCGGTTTACCCTTCGACCCAGTAAGCCACGAAACCATGCTGATTTTGGCAGCGAAGAACCTAGCGTTGGCAGAGCATAAAGGGCATAACATTCTCACGCTTTGCCCCGGATGCGCTGGCACACTAAAAAAAGTAAACAAAATCCTAAAAGACGACCCTAAACAGCGTGAAGAAGTCAACGCTCACCTAAAAGAGGCAGGCTTAGAATTCAAAGGCACCATAGAAGCCAAACACCTGTTGCAGTTCCTCAAAGAAGACATCGGCGTAGAAAAAATCAAAGCCGCCGTCACCAGACCCTTAACAGACCTAAAAGTCGCCGAGCACAACGGCTGCCATATACTCAGACCCAAACAGTACATCAGCTTCGACGACCCCGAAGACCCACAGACACTCAAGATGCTCATAGAAGCTACAGGCGCAACATGCCTTGACTACATAGACGAAACAGAATGCTGCGGTGCACCAAGCGTTGGAGTAAACGACAAAGTAGCTCTGGCACTAGCCAGGGATAAACTCACTCACGTAAAAGCTGTTTGCGCTGACGCATTGATTACGATATGTCCATTCTGTCATATTATGTACGATACAAACGAGTTGAGGATAGAGAAAACTTTTAACGAGAATTATGGTATTCCAATTCTTCATTACCCGCAACTATTGGGTTTAGCAATGGGTTTGACACCTGAAGAATTAGCATTCGGCGATTTACGAGTAAACCCAGAAAAAATAAGTAAAAAATTCACTCAAGGAGCAAACCAACTGTGACCAAAAGCAAACTGAAAATAGCCTTTTACTGGGCTGCAAGCTGCGGCGGCTGCGAAATAGCCGTATTAGACCTCAACGAGAAAATCCTCCAAGTTGCAGAGTTAGCTGACATCGTGTTTTGGCCAGTCGCAATGGACGTCAAATACAAAGACGTTGAAGAAATGCCCGACAAATATATTGACATAACCTTCTTCAATGGCTCTGTCCGCAATAGCGAACAAGAACACATGGCTAAGCTGCTACGACAGAAAAGCAAAACCTTGGTCGCTTTTGGTTCATGTGCACACGAAGGATGCATCCCTGGCTTAGCTAACTTAACTGACAAAGAGGGCATCTTCGAAAAAGTGTACCTCAAAGATCCAACAAACGTTAACCCACAAGCAACGGTGCCTAAACCCGAAAGCAAAGTAAAAGAAGGCACACTAAAAATCCCCGAGTTCTATGACACCGTCAAAACACTCAACCAAACCGTTGACGTAGACTATTACCTTCCAGGGTGCCCACCGCCCGTTAAACTGATCGCAGCGGCAATAGATGCCATCGCAAGCAACCAACTCCCCCCAAAAGGTTCTGTGTTGGCGCCGCCTAAACCAGTCTGCGACGAGTGCCCCCGCAAACGCGACAACAAAAAAATCGACAAAATTTACCGCGTCTACGAAAAAGAACCCGACCCAGAAAAATGCCTCCTCGAACAAGGCATCCTCTGCATGGGCATTGCCACCCGCAGCGGGTGTGGAGCGCAGTGTTTAAAGGTTGATATGCCTTGTACTGGGTGTGGCGGAAAAGCCCCTAACGTGCCAGAGCAGGGCGCTGCAATGATTACTGCTTTAGCCTCCATTTTGGGTTACGACAGCGTGGAAGGCAAAACTAAGTACACAGAAAAGGAAATTGAGGATTTAATCAGCCAAATCAAGGATCCAACTGGCACGTTTTATATGTATAGTCTGCCCGCCTCAATTTTGAAACGTAAGGTGAACAAGAAATGAGTGCGTCAAAAGAAATAGTTATTGACCCTATAACTCGCCTCGAAGGACACGGAAACGTATCCATCTTCCTAAACGATAAAGGCGAAGTTGAAAACGCTTACCTAAAAATCCCAGAGTTACGTGGATTCGAAAAATTCTGCATCGGCAGAAGAGCAGAACTCATGCCGCAGCTTACCAGCAGAATCTGCGGAGTCTGCCCCGTTGCACATCACTTCGCAGCAGCCAAAGCCCTTGACCAAGCATTCAACGTAGAGCCGCCGTCAGCAGCTAAAAAACTTCGCGAACTCATGTACGCCGCATACGTCATCTACGACCATACACTCCACTTCTATTTCCTCGGCGGACCAGACTTCATCGTCGGCATAGATGCACCCCCAGAAAAACGCAACATACTAGGAGTCATCGAGAAGGCAGGCTTAGACGTAGCAAAAGACGTCATAAAACACCGAGCATACGGACAGAAAATCACTGAAATCCTCGGCGGCAAAGCCACCCACCCCGTATGCGGGTTACCCGGAGGAATCTCCAAAGCGCTTAGCGAGGAGAACCGCGTTGAAATCGAGCGTATGGCAACTTCATGTCGAGACTTCGCAGGTTTCTCAATTAAGCTGTTCCACGACGTCGTGTTAGATAATGCTAAATACGTTGGTTTAATCAAAAGCCAAGCGTACAACACACCAACATACTACATGGGCACCGTTGATGAGAACAACAAGGTCAATTTCTACGACGGCAAAATCCGCGTAGTTGACCCTGCAGGCAAAGAATTTGTCAAATTCGAAGCCAAAGACTATCTTAAACACATAGCCGAACACGTGGAAGAATGGACTTACAGCAAATTCCCCTACCTAAAAGCAGTAGGCTGGAAAGGCTTGGTGGCAGGTGCAGACAGTGGCATTTACCGTGTTGGCCCATTAGCCAGACTAAACGTTTCCGATGGTATGGCGACTCCACTGGCTCAGGCGGAATATTTGGAGATGGAAAAGGCGTTGGGTAAACCTGTCCATAACACTTTGGCTTTCCATTGGGCAAGACTAATTGAACTGATGTACGCCACCGAACGTGCACTTGAACTGGTTAAGGATCCTGAAATCACAAGCACAAAGGTACGCAATAAACCCGGTGAACCAGGTGAAGGCGTTGGCGTTGTGGAGGCTGCACGGGGTACACTATTCCACCACTACAACTTGGACAAAGACGCAATGATGGCAGACGTGAACTTGGTCGTTGCAACAACCAACAATTACCCAGCAATCTGCATGAGCATACGCGACGCCGCTAAGGGCTTAATCCACAACGGGAAAGTCGACAATGGCATCCTTAATATGGTTGAAATGGCTTTCCGCGGCTTACGATCCATGTTTCGGCTGCGCAACCCACTCTGCCGTAGGGCAAATGCCGTTGACCGTTGAAGTTTACGATAACCAAAAACGGCTCATTAGCTCTGTCAGCAGATAAACCGTTATTTGGGCTTCCGCTTTTTTTAACCTTTAAGTTCTAAAAACGCTGTTTCTATTTTCAGGTCTCCTGCATGGTTAACGACATAGAAGCCGAATTACGTAGTTGGTTACGTGGGGTGGGAACGGTTGTGGCAGCTGGGATAGGCTGCGTTGACCGCAGCGATGACTATGTAGGCCTAAAAATTGTCGAAGCCCTACAGGGAAAAGTCCGCGGCGACGTGTGCCTTTTGGAATGCGAAACTGTTCCCGAAAGCTATATCTTAGACATCGAAAAACTTGAGCCTACCCATGTGCTCTTAATTGATGCAGCCAACATTGGTTTAGAACCTGGCGAATCGCGTCTCGTAAATGCTGAAGATTTGGTTTCTTTTAGTCCCTTATCTTCCCATGCTTTGCCGCTTAGAGTTTTCTGCGAGTACCTCAAAAAAACTATTAACCCAAAAATTGCGTTGCTTTTGATTCAACCAGAAAGTTTAGAGTTAGGAGAAGGTTTAACTCCGCAAGTTGAGGCGGCAGCAGCTAAACTCACTGCGGTTTTGACTAGGCTGCTGGGTTAGGTTTTACGTTTGAACACGTAATCTACAGTTAAAACCAGTGTTTCCTGTGAATAGTGGGTTTCTCTGAGTTCAATCTGGTCTTTGCTTACCCATTTGGCATGGATGTGCTCGGTTTGCTCTTGGTCCTCAAAGGTTCCCCGCCAATTCAGTTCCAGTGTTTTTTCATCTAGCCATTTCCCGACGTGGTCGCGGAATTCGCCGTCGCTGCTGACGCTGAAGATATGCACTTCGTCTTTGTCTGGATCAAAGCTCCAAATGTCGTTTTCGTAGTAGTCTTCGTATCCTTCAATTTGTGTTTCTATCTCAGAGTTTATGCCTGACTCGAACTCAACTGCTATCATTCCCCCACAGCCAGCGACGATTTTCTCTTCGGTTTTCTTTAGGGCGATGCCTACTGACCATTCGCCGATGAGTTGCCTTAGCAGTTCGGCTGAGTTGGTTTGTGTTTGCGTCATGGAAATCAAGCCTCATTTGGCTGTGCTAATTTAATAAATTGATGTGGTTACATGCTTGCTACTACAGCCAGAAGCGGTTACGTTAATTAGCACCCGAACCGTTTAGGTTAGCTGTGAAATGTTATGGCTGGAAAAGCAGTTATTATCATGGGTTCCGAGCGGGATTTAGATTTTAGCCGTGAAATCGCAAAGTACCTTAAACTTCTTGGCGTAAACCCTGAATTCCGAGTTGCTTCAGCCCACAAAACACCGCTTACCGTGCTTGAAATTCTAAAAGAGTTTGAAGCCGAAAAAGTTGTGTACATCACAGTTGCAGGACGCTCCAACGCACTTAGTGCTTTCATCGATGGTAACACTTCAAAACCGGTGATTGCTTGTCCACCTTATAGCGAAAAATATGGCGGCGCAGACATTTATTCGTCGCTTCGTGTGCCAAGCGGTATCGGCTGTGTAGTGACTATTGAAACTGAGGGGGCAGCGATTGCAGCAGCAAAAATCCTCGGCTTAGACGAAGCAGAAATTGAAGCTAATGTGGTTGCTTATCAGGAATCTAAACGCAAGGACTTGGCGAAAGCCAACGAGTCTGTCAAAAAGCTAAAGTAGTTAGCCTGCTGTTCCCATGTTTTTTGGCTTACTAACATTTTCTGTGGTTAGTTGTTGGCGGGACTACCACAACAGCGGAAATAGTTCTAATTAGCGGGATGTTTTTGCTGTGCTCGCTGCATTCTCTCTTTAACTCGCCTGTCTCTCTCCCTGTTTTCCATCTCAACTAAGGGTGCCATTGCAAGGGCTGTCAGGTTTCGTTCCATTCTTTTAAGTAAATTCATGTTGCTTCCTCATCGGTTTTGCTTTTAGAAGGCTAGAAAATATTGTTGGGCAAACTTAGCCTTGGACTAACGCAATAAAGGCAAAAATGAGGGGAAAACCTTGTTTTGTGTTAGTTGCCGAGTTTGCTCAACTTGACTTAAGGACTCTTGCTATCTTCTCCTTCTTGTTTATCCAGTATTGTTTGTTTAGAATTTATAATGATGTGACTTCAAAATGAAGCCACATTTTTCTTTTAAAATAGCTGCCTATATTAAACTGGGGTTTTGCCTTCTGCTTTGTGGTCTTGTTCTTCTTCGCCCAGACCGACTAAACCGGCTTTCTTAATCCATACCCACATCAAAACGCTGCCGACTGCAGTGGTACTAATCATAAGCGCCAAATATGCAGGCAGAAAGTCAGGTCCCAGAACCCACACCGAGTTACTCAGCACCGTGGCGATTGTGTTGGGAATAAGTATTGCTGTGCCGATGATGGTTAAGTAAGCGACTATTTTTGATAAACGGTTATTGAGCAAGGTCAACTTGTTGTTGGATACTGTCAACTGATTGTTTGCTATGGTTAATTGATTGTTGTAGATTGATTGGGTCGCCTCTATGCCGGAAGCTAAAACCTCTGACATATGCTCTGATAATGCGATTTGGCTTTTAACTTGTTCCACCATACCAGCGAACATGTTCACTATTTTTGGGTCGTCAGTTAACAGTTCGGCGTCGCCGTAGCGAATCCCCTGTAGCACATCAACGCTTTCCCAAAGCGCATTCATGTAGACTATAAGCGCATGCTTCATTTCGTAGATTTTAGGGCCTAAGGTGGATTTGTCAACGTCTTTATCCATTAAGTCCTTGTTTAACTCGTCCCCAAACTCTTCAATAACTCTTAAGTGCCTAAAGTTGCTGTCGTTATTAGCCTCCAAGATACGGGATAACAGAATAGTGAGTTGGTCTTCCTGTTCAATGTCTGTTGGGATTTTTCTAAGAATAGTCTCTGAGTATCTTCTGAGTCTGAGGAACCTTTTATCCACGGTGCGTACGTGAAAAGTAAAAATCAAATTTTTCCTAATCAACACGACAAGCTGGTGAGGTTTAACGTCAGTTCCCCTAATCTGGATTGTGGGAAAAGTCAACCACATTTCAGTGTCAAAATCTGAGTAGTTAAGTTGGTCGCAGCTTGAGAGGTTGGCGATGAAGGATTCAGTGAAACCCATTTTGGCGGCTACTAAGGGCAAATCCTCAGCTGGGTCATCGGTAATGTAGTCAACCCAAGCAGTAATTGAGCGGTTAATCATTTCCGAAAAACTATCTGGTGACTCAGATTCTTGCTTAAACGTCTTGCCCGAGTATTCGACTCCTGCGCAGAACCACCGTTTAGGTAGCAACTCCAACGGAGTTCCAGTTGAAGCAGTGAACCTTGTCTGTGCCGTTGGTACTTGTTCTTGTACATCCATTTTCTCTTCCGCTCCTTTTGCGCCCTGAATATATTAGCCCATTCCGACGTGTTGAGGATAAATAGATTGTGCTCGCTGCTTCTGTTTGGTTCCCTTTTTTAACTAGATAAAGTGATATAAGTGCAAAAACAGATTATCAAGCGTTGAGGCAAGAAGATGGGCAGTGTAAAAGACTTAGCCGTAATCCAGAAACCAACCCAAGCCGCCATGGGGACGGGCAGATTCCTCTTCTCCGACCGCTACAGCGTTTTTGACTGGGGAGAAATGCCTGATCATATTGAAGGTAAAGGTGCAGCGCTTTGCTTGATGGGTGCTTACTGTTTTGAGCAGCTTGAGCAGTTAGGTGTTAGGACCCATTACTGCGGCTTGGTGAATGCTGAGGGCAAAGCAGTTAGGGTTGCCGAACTCAAAGAACCCTCCTGCACCATGGAAGTAACGTTAGTCAACATTTACAAACCCAAAACTAGTGTTGAAGGCGGCAAAATAATCCACGATTACAGCGCCTACAATTCTACCCTCAAAAACTGCCTAATTCCGCTTGAAATCATCTACCGAAACGGTCTCCCAGACGGCTCCTCCGTCTTCAAACGGCTCGCACAGGGCAAAGTCACTTTGGCTGACTTGGGCTTAGACCACCAACCCCAACCGGGAGAAACCCTTGCTAAACCCATATTCGACGTATCCACGAAGCTTGAGGAAACAGACCGCTACGTCACTTGGGCTGAGGCACAGAAAATCAGCGGTTTAACCGACATCGAATTAGCAGATGTCAAAGGTATCTTGCTCAAGGCTGACGAGACTATTACTAAAGCCGCAGCCAACGCAGGGCTTAAGAACGAAGATGGCAAAATAGAGTTAGCCTTGGACGACAAACGCAGACTCATGCTCGTAGACGTATTAGGGACGTTGGATGAGTGCCGCTTCACTTTTGATGGCGTTCACGTGAGCAAAGAGGTTGCGCGTCAATTTTACAAGAAGACACCGTGGTACAATGATTGTGAGAAGGCGAAAAAAGACGCTGAAGCCATTGGCGTGCAGGATTGGAAGTCGCTGTGCAAGTCGCAGCCGCCTAAACTTGAGCCGCAACTTAAAAAAATAATCAGCCAAATGTACATGTCAGTTGCTAACGAGATGACAAGCAAAAAAATGTTCGAATCGCCTAAACTTTCCCAAGTCATAAAAGATTACAAAGCGTTTATGGGTGAAAAAGCTTGAATATGCAAGACAAAATCAAACAAGTCCTTATGGATTATGACCCTGAGAAAATTCGAATTGGCGTGTTAGGTTCACACTCCGCGTTGGAGATTGCCTCTGGGGCTAAGCAGGAAGGCTTCGAAACAGTCGTAGTGTGCCAAAACGGACGCGAGAAAACCTACGCCCGCTACTATCGCAATGTTTTCGACAAATTCATTTTCCTCGACAAATTCTCAGACATCACCAACCCCGAAACCGTTAAGGATCTCCAAGATCTAAACACGGTTTTTGTTCCCAACCGCAGTTTCAGCGTCTACGCAGGCTACGACGCTATAGAACAGAAATTTGAGGTTCCCCTTATGGGAAACCGTTGGCTGCTTAAAACCGAGGAACGAACCGCACCCAAAAACCAGCTTTGGCTCCTCAAAGAAGCAGGCATACAGATTCCAAGAGCACTCAAGTCGCCAAAAGACATCAACTGCCCAGTCATCGTCAAAGTCGCCGAGAAAGGCAGAACAATCGAGCGCGCCTTTTTCTATGCTTCCACCCCTGAAGAGTACGAACGCGAAGCGGAAAAACGAATCCAAGCAGGCATAATCACGCGAGAAGCACTCGAAGAATCCGTAATTGAAGAGTACGTGTTAGGCGCCAAATTCAATGCCAACTATTTCTACTCGCCCTTAAACGACGAGATCGACCTCTTGGGGTTTGACCGCCGAATTCAAACAGACCTAGACGGTGTCCTAGACCTCCCCGCACGCGAGCAACTCGAACTCAACATCGCCACCCAAAACATCGAAATCGGTCACATGGGCGTCACCATGCGTGAAAGTCAACTTGAAAAAGTCTTCGAAGTAGGCGAACGCTGGGTGTCAATCTGCAATAAAGAGTTCCCGCCTGGAATGATTGGTCTCTTTGCACTGCAAGGTGCTGTCACAAAAGACCTTCAATTCCGCATCTTCGACGTAAGCCCACGTGTCCCAGGCTGCCCCTGTGTTGAACCAACTTCACCTTACATGAAGTACAAGTACGGCGTTGAAGTCGGACCAGGTAAACGTGTTGCCATGGAAATTAAACGGGCTATCCGAAAACGCCGCATTCTAGACGTGGTTACCTAAAATGATTGACAGTGAGACAGTTGGAAAAATAGTTGAGAAATATGACCAATCAAAGCTTGCAATAGGCACATTGGGCTCTCACAGTTCGCTCAACATTTTTAAGGGTGCCAAAGAAGAGGGTTTCCGTACTGTGTGTATCTGCAAAGAAAAAGACGCCATTATGTATCAAAAGTACCCGCTGGTCGACGAATTAATCATAGTCAAAGACTTCACCGAACTTCTCAATCCACAACTGCAAGAACGCCTTCGCAAGCTTAACGTAGTTTTGATTCCACACGGCTCATTCACCGCATACCTAAGCACCGAACAGTTAACTGATAACCTCAACGTGCCAATGATGGGTAACCGCCAACTGCTCCACTGGGAAGCCAACCGCAAATCCCAAGAAGACTGGCTCCGCCAAGCTGGACTACGGTTACCCGCCGTTTTCAAGACGCCAGACGACATCGACCGCCTTGTCATCGCCAAACTGCAAGGCGCCAAAGGCGGCAGAGGCTACTTCCTGGCCAACTCCCCTGCAGGTTACTACAAAAAAGCCGAAGAAATGCTCAAGCGCGGCATGCTAACAAGATTGGACCTAGAAACTGTCCATCTACAGGAGTATGCTTTAGGCGTGAACGTGTACCCCAGCTACTTCAGCAGCATCATAAACGATGACGTGGAACTTTTGGCGATGGACCGCAGATACGAATCCGTAGTCGACAGCATCGGCAAAATTCCCGCCAGCCAACAACTCGAAATCGACATTAACCCAACCTACACAGTCATAGGCAACTTCCCCATAGTGCTCCGCGAGTCACTGCTACCCGAAGTTATGCGTATGGGCGACAACGTCCATAAAAAAGCCAAAGAACTCGCCCCGCCCGGCATAATCGGTCCATTCTGCCTTGAAACCGTCATAACTGACGAAGCAAAAATCTATACCTTCGAAATCAGCGCCCGCATCGTGGCAGGTACCAACGTCGGCATAGGCACCTCTCCATACGCTTACCTGCGCTACGGCGAAAACATGTACATGGGCAGACGCATCGCAGTGGAACTTAAAGAGGCAGTGAAGCAGAAGCGACTAAACGAAGTAGTCGCCTAAACCCCTTTTATTCAAGGCAATGTTCAATTAAGACTTCAAAGTTTTGACGGTTCCTGCTTTTCCGATAATTTCTCAATGCTCCAACCATTTCGGCTTTTTTTCTTTCGCCGATGATTTGAGAGATGGCTTTGCATACGTCGCTGTTGCCTTGGAACAGGAATTGACAGACTGATGTGACGTTGGATGCGTTGCGGGTTGTGCTTGCGGTTTCAAAATCCACAATGTAGGGTTTGCTAGAGCTGTTAACAAGGAGGTGTTTGGGTGCTTTGCTCAGTTCGCCGTGGTCAAGGCTGATTTCGTCAAGGCGCCAGCACTGCTCCAATATGTCAGTTAAAATCTTGCGGACCGCTTCTT
>CAVXES010000003.1:0-22363 GCA_963760925.1 uncultured archaeon
TGAGGAGGCTTTTGATTATAGCGCTTCCCATCATGCCAGCGCCTATGACTGTGATTTTGTCGTTCATGATTTTTCACTTTATCTTGTTAGAAACATGGGTTTTGCTCTTTAAACTTTCGCAGCCCGAAAACCCGTTGCCTATTTGGTTGCCACCGTTTCTCTGAGCAGTTTATGCATAACCAGTGCTGGAGCGTCGGTTTTGATGCCTCTCGTGTTGAAGTGGGTTTGCACCGGCTGAGAAGCCACTGTTGCGGAGTGCTGTTAGGAAGGTTTGGACGCTGGGCGCTGGCAAGTTGAGTTTTCCGCTGAGCTTATCAAGTACGTAGTAAGCGGCTGGCGCGGTAGCTTCTGTTTTGGTTATGGTGAGGAGTTTGGTGATTTTTGCGCTGTTCTTAAACGCGGTGTTCTGGTTCTCTTTAATCATTGCATCAACAAAAACTGGGTCAAGGATGCTGCCAGTCCACAACGGTCCAGCGTGCTCCATTTTTGCGCCGCATTCGGGGCAGGTGGGGCGACCCAAAAGGTTCATTGGTAATTTCTCGGTGGAGGCAACTGAAGCAGTGGAGGATATAGCCTGTGTTTTTGAGGCTTTCATCAGCCCTCTTGCAGCCGTAGGCGATTTGGGCGTAGACTCGGATGTAGTGGTTGCTGCTGTGGCTGAAGAGGAAGCGGATTCCGATGTCATGTTTCGCCGCCAAATCTGCCATGCAACCAGCTAAAAGCCGCACCGCCAACTCGTGACAATACTCTGTCCGCAGAGGCTTACCCCCATACTTCCGCACGCATGCTTTTTCGCGTGGACCCCACACAAGGGCGCCAAATCTTCGCAGTAACGGCAATCAGCCCCTTGTTTTTGAGCGCTCTAAACGCTGAATCCAAATCGGGCACCGGTGTGCCGAACGGGTCGATGTCTATTATGTCGAAGCGTTTTTTGGGTGAGGCGTTGCAGCTTAAAACGCAGTTGGCATCTTTGTGTTTGAGGGTGACTTTTTCTTGTAAATTGTTGAGTTTTATGTTATAGTTTGCCAATTCGTAGGCATGGATGTTGATGTCGCTGAGTAACACTTTTGTTACGCCTTCGATTTCGGCGGCAAAACGGATTCCACGGATGCCCTGGCTCGTTAAGGGCTCGCAGATGCTGATTTCATGGTTAACCGTGTGCTGGTAGGCTTTGAAGGCTAAGACGGTTAGGTCACGGTTGAACTGCATGACAGGATTGTAGAAAACGGGCGCTTTCGACGGCGCATAATCGCTGGGAACAACACCATAAGCCGCGAGTTTGGGCACTAAGATTTGGACTTTGCCTTCCCTGATGATTTCACTCGGAAAATCGGGCGTGTACTGTTCCTTATCTGCCATTTGCTGTGCTCCATAGATGTTGGTTATGAAAAGAATTTTATCGCCATATTAGATTATTGGTCGTAGTGGTGCAAAAGACTTGGTTAAGCGGGTTTTGCTTTTAACGGGTGGGCCGGCGGAATCGGAGAAAACAACCGCCCTCATCAAAACAGTGGAAGCCCTAAAAGCGAACGGCATCAGCGTCGGCGGCATGGTCAGCCGAGAAGTACGCGAAAACGGGGTGCGAGCAGGCTTTGAAATTCTGGCTTTAACTAGCGGCAAGCATGGGTGGCTGGCACATGTAAACCAGGGTGGACCACGCCTTGGCAGGTACCATGTTAACCTCCAAGACCTCGACAGTATAGGCGCAACAGCCATCAACGAAGCCGTTCAAAGATGCGAAGTGGTCGCCATCGACGAAGTCGGTCCTATGGAACTGTTCTCGCAGAAGTTCAAGCAAGCAGTAGCGCAAGCGTTGATGAGCAGAAAGCCTGTGCTAGCGGTTGTGCACGCGAAAGCCAGAGACCCGCTGATAACCGAGGCAAAACAGCGAAGTGATGCAGAGATTTTTACGGTAACATTAGAGAACCGCGACTACCTGCCGAAAGAGCTAACGGCGAAAGTTCTAACCCTAAGATAAACCTGCGTTGGCTTTCTCTCTTATTGTTGCTTGGCACACACGGACATATTTGGATCCTAATAGCCAATCATTGCAGAAACCTAAGAGGGGTAGGTCGTATTGGCGTTTTCCATAGTCATTAACAGCTTG
The DNA here is from genome assembly GCA_963760925.1 of uncultured archaeon. Taxonomy (GTDB): domain Archaea; phylum Thermoproteota; class Bathyarchaeia; order Bathyarchaeales; family Bathycorpusculaceae; genus Bathycorpusculum. The sequence continues at coordinate 2,108 of CAVXES010000003.1, forward strand.
CTTCATATACTGCGGAGATAGGTCAAGTGAGCACTAGAACGTTTTACTTTTTTTCGTTTTGACCTTACGCTTTGTCGGTGCCTGCGTGGGTTCATCCCAGTACTTATCAAACTCTTCTGGCGACATCATGTTTAAGTTCCGAAGCTGTTGACTGAAAGCGTCCAGCGCGCAGGGGTTGTTCATGTGGGCACGGTAAATCTCTATGAGCAAGTCCACAGCCATCGACTGTGAAATCGGCTTCTTCGCCATCAACGATAACTCCTCGGAAACTCGAGTTAAATCCTCGTAGACCCGTAAGGGCAAATTAACGGTTTTAACCATATCGACCATTCTCACCGCAGGTTAGTACTATTTGCTGGGCTCCAGCTTAAATCAGCTCTTGTTTCCGATAAAAGCCTATTCATTCTGGCGGTCTATGCGTGAACTAACCGCTGAGTTAGCCCTGCGGTTAATATAAATAGCATGCGAACACTAGTTAAATCAGCTTTCAGGTGAGAATTTTGAGAATAGGCTTCTTCGTTTATGAATACCCACCTCAACTCGTCGGCGGCTTAGGCACATACGCTGAATACATAACCCACCAATTCGTCGACATCGGACACGACGTTTCAGTCTTCACCCTAAACAACAACGGACTAAAAACCAGAGAAATAATGAAAGGCGTAGAAGTCCACAGACCACAAATCGCTGATGCAAGCAACATCTGGCCCTTCTTCGTGGTTGATGACCTCAAAAAATGGGGCACCAACATCAAACTCTTCAACGACATCTTCATCTACAACATCCTCAGCGCCACCAAATTCATCAACGGATTAATAAAACAAGAAAATTACCACTTCGACGTGGTCTGCTGTCACGACTGGTTAAGCAGTATCGCAGGCTTAGTCATTAAGAACGAAACCAAAATCCCAGTCGTCTTCCACACCCACAGCACGGAGTGGGGCAGAAGCGGCGGCGGAGGCTCCGAAGTCGTCTCCCACCTAGAGCGAGCGATGGCTCAAAACTCAGACAAAATAATCACCGTCAGCTACGCCATGCAAGAAGACCTCATAAAACACGGGTGGCAACCCAGCAAAATCAGCGTCGTCTGGAACGGCGTTGACCCTGAAACATACGATCCTGCCAATGTTCAAAAAGCAAGACATAAGCCAAATCAGACAAAAATACGGTGTTCCTAGCGACTGGAAAATGCTGCTCTTCGTGGGCAGGCTAACATGGGTCAAAGGCGTACGCAATCTTTTGCAGGCGATGCCTCTGGTCCTAAAAGAGTACCCTAACACCAAACTGGTCATCTTAGGCAAGGGTGAAGAACAAGCCGACATCGTGGAAACAGCCGAACGCTTAAACATCAAAGACAACGTCGTCTACCGCTTTGACTTCGTCTCGGAAAAAGAAAGCATTCTCCACTATGCCGCCGCAGACGTATGCGTTTTCCCCTCAATCTACGAGCCCTTCGGCATAGTCAGCCTAGAAGCAATGGCCATGGAGAAACCCGTGGTGGTTGGCGCCCGCGGAGTCGTTGGCTTCAAAGAACAAGTCGTCAACAGTGGAACAGACCAGAACGGCGTGCACATCAACGGTGAAGACCCCGCCGACATAGCATGGGGCATCAAGGAAACACTGCAGAATCCCGAGAAAGCCAAGAACTGGGGCGAAAACGGTAGGCGAAGGGTGCTGGAGTACTTCACTTGGCGGAAAGTGGCTGAAGAAACAAGCAAAATCTACGCGTCCCTAGTCTAAACCCAAAAAAATTTAGCCACAAGAAATGAAGCGGAGATTTATATCGCCAGCATTTCCGCAACTTTCAACAGCCGCAAATCAATGGCTTACGATTCTTAGCCGCCTTCTCAAGCTCAATACTCGTGACTGCACCGTTCTGCAACCCAACAGCCATGTTGCCCTTCCCCTCACAAATTAACTCGACAGCCCTCTCAGCAAACAAGCTTGCCAGTAACCTGCTTCGAGCCGTGGGGCTTCCGCCACGCTGAGAATAGCCGAGGATTGAAAGCCGAACTTCTGATTCGGTCTGCTGCTGCATTTCCTTCGCCAACTTACTTGTGTCCCCGAAGCCTTCTGCCGCAACCATGATTCCTGCCCTCTTACCTTTCTTAGCGTTGTCATCCATGATTTTCACTATGTCCATCAAGCCCAATGGGTTCTCAGGAATCAAAATGACTTCGGCGCCTATACATATGCCGACTTCCAGCGCAAAGAAGCCTCTTTTGCGACCCATGACTTCCACGATGAAAATGCGTTCGTGAGAGATGGCTGTGTCCCTGATTTTGTCGATGGAGTCCACCGCCGTGTTAACCGCCGTGTCAAAGCCTATGGTCTCATCCGTGCCATAAACGTCGTTGTCAATGGTGGCTGGAATCCCCACCATCAAAGCATCGCTAGCCCTGCTCAGGTCCAGAGCGCCCTTAAACGAGCCGTCGCCGCCTATAACAACCAAGGCGTCAACATTGTTTATGCTCAGAGTCTCAGAAGCCTTCTCAACCCCGCCGTCCTCCTCAAATGCAGGGCATCGCAGTGTGTGCAGCATGGTGCCGCCTAGCTGGATTATGCCGCCGACGCTGCGGGGCGTTAACTTCTTGAAAGTGTTAGTTAATAAGCCGTCCCAGCCGCGCTCGAAACCGATGATTTGGAAACCTTTCGAGTGCCCCACACGCGTGACCGCGCGGATAGCTGCGTTCATGCCTGGGGCGTCGCCTCCGGAAGTTACTATACCGATGGTTTTTGTCAATTAACTACACGCTTCTTTGCATTCTAATGTCTCTTTTTAGAGAATTAAAACTTTTAGTATGACCAGACGCGGCGGAAAAGCCAAAACACATAAATTCTCTCCCCTTGTCTTTATGATTTCTGAGTCGGGAGGTAGCTCAGCCTGGCAGAGCTCTCGAGCGGGCTAACACGCTTAGTCTGCGGAGACGCTGTAGAGGTCTACCCATGGTGGGCTTCATTCTAGCCTGCACAGGCCACAGAAACCGAGCCGTCGCAGGTTCAAATCCTGCTCTCCCGACCAGTTTCTGGCATAATACCTTTTGTTTAAAAAGAAAAAGGAGAAGAAGACAGCTTATGTGCTTTGTACTAGAGTTTCAGTGCAGTATACACCTTGCGTTGTAGTGATTACCATGCGCACGGGTGTGGAGAGGTCGTAGATCAAGATGCGGTTGGGAATAACGATGTAAAATGCTACCGAGCCGCCTGATTTGATGGTTAAACCCTCGCTGGCAACGGTGAAATCGTAGGGTTGCCCTGCAATTGTTACGGTCGTGTTTTGGGTGTTGCTAATTTCAGCAACGAACGGCAAGTCGCCAGGCATGATGCCGTTAATCTTGCAGTATGCCACATAGTTGGTTTCGCCGTTCCATTCGCATTGCAGTCCTTTAACGTCTATCTTGTTGAGCACTATGTCTGTGGGTCCAGTGTTGGAGATAGCTATGGCGGCTATGCTTGTTGTGTTGTCTATGTACCACACATGGCTTGTTGCTATGTACAGCTTTTCTTTTTGAACTTGGCTGGTAGTTACGCTAGTGGCAAAAAGCACAACTGTTGTCGAGAGAATGACTGCTGCGACCAGTATGATGAGGTTGCCGACTGGAGCACCCAAGCCACGCTTGCTCTTTAGTAGTCTTCTTAAGCTGTAGTCTTTCATGTGGTTTCGACCTCTTGGGTTTCAAACTGCATGGAAGGTACGTTTGCGACTGCTTTGAGTTTTGAACCACCATCACGGGTAACTCTTAGGTATGTTAGGGATTTACATTGGTAGATGACTTTGGAGCCGTTGCGGTTGTTAACGTATTTTAATAGGTTGAGGTATTGCTTTTCGGTGCCTTTAAGCACTAATGCTATGTAAACGTAGGGTTCTGCAGAGTCTGATTTGGCTTCTTTTCTTTTCATGTTCTGTTCACTCATTCGTTTCTTCGCTTGTTTACTGCGAAGCATAGCGTATTGTATAGTGAATCTTAATAAAGATTACTGATTCGGATTTAAAATGACGATTAGAACAACACAAAAACACAACAAAAGCTATCCGCCATACATCAAAACAACTTCGCTAGGCGCAAACCAAATATCGCCGATAAAAACTAAAACTCGCCACCTAAAAAGCCGCCATAAACCCAAAAAGCCCACACGTTCAAACCCTGCTTTGCCCAAAGCTGCCAAGGCAGCGATGTTTCTTCTCTGGGTTGAAGCAAAAACCGCTTGCACTCCATGTTTTTTCAGGTAATCCATGCCAGCGTCTGTTAGGGCGAGCGCGATTCCTCTGCGTCGATAAGATGGGTGAACGGCAATCCAAAGGATACAGCCATACTTGTTGCTGCCAACACAGAACTCTATCAATTTAACAAACCCACAACAGCACCTTCTTGGCTTCGCTGACGAGTGTTGGCTCCTCTGTGTCTGATACGCTGCGGCTGGCGAAGAAGCGGAAGAACCTTGGAAAAGACAGGTCAATAATTTCTTTTAGTGTTGCCTAGTCGTTTGAGTTGGCATGTCTTATTGGTCGATGCGACTGCACATTAGCGGTGCTCCTATCTAGTAAGTTAAGTGAGAAAGGTTTAAATGTTGACCTAAAAAACTCAAATTAAAGTGGCGGTGCTGCCGAAGGTAGTGTTGTTTCTTTGGGTTTTTTGCGTGAAAAGATTAGGCTTGTTGACTTTACAATTTGGGGTATTCCTGCAAGGTCTTCAAAGATCAGCAAACCACGGCAGAAAGGAACGCGCGTATGCGGCTGCAGTTTCCACCGAGAGCGGCACACTGAAGAGGAGAGTGAAGATTCCAACGATGCCGAATTCTTGGATACCTGCCCCTGCAGGTGTTAACGGTACAAAAGCTAATGCGGTAACTAGTGGGTGGATAAGGAAACAACCTATCCAGGTTACTGGGTGATTCCTAAGGCTAACCCTAAAAAGTACCATTCAAATCCTTTCAGAATCCAGCATGCCATCGTTAAGATACTTATTTCCGGAATTGCCTTATGAGTTTTATGGGAACTATCTTTGTATTCTTCAAGTTTTCCCATTAATCCACCTGTAAATCTCTTCAACAATCTGGAGTTTGCTATTCGGTCAAACAATGAGATGGCTCTTTGGGACCATGTGAAGGCTGCCAATACAATTGCTCCTGTGAGCATTAATCCTATGCCCAATCCCGCAACTAATAACCCCACATTTATCCCCGCAACAATCTGGGAAAAAGCGAATTCCATGTCGCTGCAGGAACTACTTTAACTAAAAAAATTACTGCTCCTACTCCCCTGATTACTTTAGCTAAAAACTCTATTGTTTGAATGCCTAAGATGCTTGAGAGCCCTTTTGATGCGGGGACATTTTGGTCTCGAAGATACACCGGGGTTAAAATGTAGCCTGAGCGTCCAGGGGTTACGTCACTTGTTAGCATTCCTGCGTATTGGGCCAGAAGGGTTTTGCCGAAAGACGTTTTGACTCCGTCTTTGCTGAGGACGCGTCTTAGCCGTACGGTAAAGAGGAGGTTTATTCCAAAATACATTAGAAAAGCCAAAAGCAAGTACTCAACCTTAATGGTGAGCAATGCATCATACAGAGAGCCTATTCCCACATACCACAGCAAAGCCGCGAAAATAGCGACCATAAACACTATTTGAAGAAGAATTCTCAGGAACCTCTTTGAGGACTTTTTGAGTTTTGGCTGAGAGGGCGATGCGGAGCTTGTCATATTCCTTGAGAATCTACTTTGACGGTTAAATGGATTGTGGAAAAAATCCTACTTTCTTTTTATGGTCTTACGCATTCAGCTTTAGGCCTATACGGGCTCTTTGTAGTTCTTTTTCGACTATGATATTCGCATTCGTTGACTCGCATTAGTATCCAGCCTTTATCTTGATAGATGCATCCGCACGGCAACTTTACTTCTTTTGGCTCTTGGCCGGCGAGGGGTTTCTTAGTTTCCGCCATTTTCCACCATCCATCTTGATTGGTACTATTAGCGTATTAACTTAACCATTACTTATCAAGTTTAAATAAAAAAGAAAGGGTTCTTTACATGTTCGCTGCGACTGTTGAGATGTCAGCGATGTCTACTCTGTAGTTATTGTTGAAATCCATGCTATTATCGTAGTTTCCCCAACCGGGCATCGCACCGTAGCATTGTGCTACTGCATTAACGTCTGATTGGGTAGGAGCGTCTGCTGAAAAAAAAACCCAAACGCACCAATCAACACTAGCAACTTCTAAGGAACCAGCCCACCAACAATCGCCAATGCATTACTATCCCCGCCTTTAAACAATGGGGGCTGTGGACAAAAGAGGGCAACTATGTTTTGGGCGTTATTTGGATTTGGTAGAGGTTTGGCCAGTCCTTTCCAGTGACGAACAATCTGTGGCTTTGTGAGTCGTAGGCTATGCCGTTTAAAACCTCATTTCCGTCGCTCGATTGATAGATTCCTGACAAGTCTATCCAACCTTTAACTTGCCCAGTTTCAGGGTTGATTATGGCAATTCTTTGCTGAAGCCAAATGTTAGCATAGACATCTCCGTTCACGTATTCGAGCTCGTTGATGTTGCTTACGCTTGTGTTTCCATCGTGAACGCTCACCTGACCAATCCCCTGGAACGTTGTTGGGTCAAGGAAGTACAAGTTTGACGAGCCATTACTCATGATTAATCGGTTGCCATCGTAAGTTAAGCCCCAACCCTGCGTGGAATAACTGAAATTACCGAGCAGACCCAACGTTTCCTTATCATAGATAAAACCCACGTTTTCTTTCCATGTCAACTGAACCAGCGAATCGTTAACAACCGCCAACCCCTCACCATAAAACTGACTCGGCAACAAAACCTCCTGCAATACGTTGCCGCTTTCAAGGTCAACCCGACGTAGCGAAGAAGTGCCATAATTGCCTGTGCTCTCGTACAAAACTCCGTTGTCAAAAACTAAACCTTCCGTGAACGCACTGGTGTCATGCGGATAAGTCTTAACGATACTGTAAGTGTACTGTTTGACACCTAAGGCTTGCCCACTTGGTGTTTGCCAAAGATTCAATAGGACAACCAAAACCGCGCCCGCAAGCAGAAACGCCACGATAACTAAGACAGCGGCAACATACACCTTTTTCATAAAATCAAAACACAACATCCCCTCTAATATGCCCAACGGTAAAACTTCAAAAACGGGTAAAGCCGAAACACTTAAGTGTTCAGAAAATGTATGTCTCTCAGACTATAAAAAATAGGTGTTGAAATCAATTGGCTGTTGAAGGTTTTTTCGAAAACAAAAAGGAACCTGTAGAAGCAAAAGTCGGAGACTTAACCCCACAATCGAAAGCGGTTAACGTTACGGCCAAAGTAGTATCCAAAACAGAAATACGTGAAATACCAATGGGCAGAGATGGCTCCCCCCACAAAGTATGCGACGCACTCATCGGTGATGAAACAGGCGTAGTATACCTCACACTATGGGACGACAACATCGACAAAGTCAACGAAGGCGACAGTGTCCGCATTGAAAACGGCTACGTAACACTTTTCAAAGGCAACATACGCCTAAACATCGGCAAATACGGCAAACTCGAACCGGCAAAAGAACCACTCGCAGTAGAAGTGAACACAGAAAACAACGTATCCAGCAAAACATACGAACAAGAACGTAGACCATACAGAGGCGGCGGACGAGGATTCGGCGGCGGCGGAGGATACGGCGGCAGAGACAGACGTGGCGGTGGCGGCGGTTACGGTGGCGGTCGAGATCGTCGCGGTGGCGGCGGCGGTTACAGGCCAAGATACTAAGCTTCCAACCGTGTTGAGTTAAAAGAATTTTTTTCTTTTTTTGCTTTATTTCTTTGATTTTTTCGCAAGCGATGAATTTATAGGCAAACCTGCATTTTCAAGTACGAAGCGGAACTATGTCGCCTTGGGTGAAGAAGGCAGCTTTCGCAGTCTGGTATCTTGCGCTCATCTTTGTTGCAGTGGATGCGCTCTTGGAATTTGGGTATCCACGTACCAGTTACATGCCTGGACCCTTGGGACCGCTCACTGAGTTGTTCTCTGTGGTTCTAATTTTAGGCACAGGCATCCCCCTGCTCCTTTATTTCTGGAAAAGAAACCCCAGACGCACAAGTGGAGCGGTACTTGTCGCCATTTTCCTGGCAAGCACAGTTCTACTCGTGGGGTTCCTCGCCCCAGACGTTCAGGTATCCGCTGAAAGAAGAGCTGAAATGCAATGGTACATGGACGACTTGCGCTCCGAAGGCTTTACGGTTGTTGACGCTGGCCAATACTCTTACCACCACGGCGGAGGTCCCCAACGACTTTTTACGTATGCAGAAGTCGTTAGCACAGCCAAAAGCATAAACTGCACCACCATCTACCTGCACCCCGGAACCCCAACGAATTTCTTGTTCTTCATGGGCGATGAGATCCAGATAATTTTCTGGACGCAGCAAGCAGGCGAGTATATGTTTTACGACGCGCCATATCAGACCCAAACACCAGGAGTTCACTAACAACAAAATCTTTTCGTCCGCCAAATACCAACCATGCCTAAATCGCTTGCTTTCTGCTCCCTCTGAATCCACTTCAACGTCTCCTTTCCGCGCTCTTAGATCGATTTTTCTAACATTGCCTTCTCTATTACCATGAAGTATTCTGACGAATTTAGATTCTTTGACAGTTGATAATTGATATTTCTGTTTCTTTTGATTCAAGTTCAAATCCCAGCGGCCCACCACTCAGTGGCGGATTCATATCAATTTTCCCTTTTTTTCTTGGAAGACTAAGTGTTCTATTCCCTGAACTGTAAGAATGAACGCACAATTATGAACAGGGGTTTATTGCTAGTTAGACCCCAAGTTTTCCTTTCTTAACCACCTTGTAGCCTTCAAACCAAACGATACTGCAAAAGCCTGCTAAGAAACATATCAACAGATTCAACGGCGACAAAGCTGAGAATGCGAACAGACTAGCCAGTTGTGGCACATAAATTACCAGTAATAGCGCCAGTATTGCAAGCCCCAGTATTTGCCAGAACGCTTTGTTTGGTCTGCGGAAGATGCCAACGATAGATTGGTTCCATGAGCGGTTCGTGACTATTAGTGCCAAGTTTGTCAGAGTTATCGTTGCGAACGCCATTGTACGAGCTGTATCGATGCCTAATCCTGCTGCATTCACATATTGGTATACTACCACTACCAGAACCAATGCAACGATGCCCTGAAGTCCAGCAATGATTGCCGCCTTCCTGTTGAATAGTCTAGAATGTGTGTTTCTGGGCTTCCGTTGCATGATGTCTGCTTCTTCAGGCTCTGCTTCAAACACGGTTGTGCATGCTGGGTCGATGATGAATTCTAGGAATACTATGTGTACTGGCAGCAGAATCAGTGGCCAACCGAGTAGTACTGGCAATGCTGAGAGTCCAGCGATGGGTATGTGTACTGAGAAGATGTAAGCTATGGCTTTCTTGAGGTTGTCAAAGATTCTTCTGCCCATCTTCACACCGCCCACGATAGACGTGAAGTCGTCGTCAAGCAGCACTATTGTGGAGGCTTCTCTCGCCACGTCTGTGCCTCTTCTGCCCATAGCGATGCCAATGTTTGCTGATTTAAGCGCAGGTGCATCGTTGACGCCATCTCCAGTCATGGCTACGATTTCGCCGTTTGCTTTGAAAGCGTCAACAATGCGAAGTTTCTGTTCTGGTACGACACGTGCAAAGATGTTAACATTACTAAGGCGTTTTTTCAGTTCCTTATTACCCATTTTTTCGAGTTCTGGACCTGTTATGATGCTCTCTGGGTTTCGTAAGCCTATTTGTCGGCCAATCTTCTTTGCTGTCAATGGGTAGTCGCCGGTGATCATGACTACTCTTATTCCTGCGTTGTAGCATTCATTAACAGCGTCTGGGACGTTCGGTCTTACTGGATCGATGAAGCCAATTAAGCCTAAGAATTTGAATGCGAAATCATGCTGTTCCTTTGGAAGTTTCGCCTCAGCTATCTTAAACGAAGCCTTAGCGACACCTAAAACACGTAGACCCTCTTTGGCCATTTTCTGAATGTTATCGGAAATTTCTTTGGCTTCAGTCTCTTTAAGGTGGCATAGGTCGATTATAGCTTCAGGCGCACCTTTAGTTGCTATGACATAGTCTGTGCCATTGGGTGAACCCCAAACGTTAGACATAGCTAGTAGTCTTTGAGATAAGGGGTATTCTTGGATGAGTTGCCAATCACCATGGACATGCTCTGTTGTTGCGAATTCGCCTTCTACGAAGTTTTTGATGGCTTTTTCCATGGGGTCGAAGGGGTCTTTCTTGCATGCAAGTACACTGAATTCGACGAGCTCATGACAGCAGTCGGGTGGATTCTTGAGCGCTGAGTCGATGCCATACATCTTGTTGTCTGTGCAGAGTCTGGATACTGACATTTTGTTTAACGTTAAGGTGCCTGTCTTGTCAACACATAATACAGTAGCTGATCCCAAGTTTTCTATTGCATGGAGCTGTCTTGTTAACACATTCTTTTTGGACATGCGCCAAGCTCCGAGTGCTAAGAAGATTGTTAGCACGACTGGGAATTCTTCTGGAAGAAGGGCCATTGCCAGGGTTACTCCAGCCAGTATACCTTCTATCCAGTCGAAACGTGTTAAACCGTAAACTATAATGACTAAGGCACAGAGGGATAGTCCGAAGATTGCGAAATTGCGAACGAGATGTGATACTTCGACTTTGAGCTTGGTTTCATCGCGTTCCACTTGTTGGAGTACTACGCCGATTTTGCCCATTTCTGTTCGGGCGCCAGTAGCTTTGACTATGGCTATGGCTTGACCTTGTGTTATGAGGGTTCCAGAGTAAATATATGGTTGGTCGTCTCCGCCTGGTCGCCAATCCTGTTCTGATAGTTTACCAATTGCTTTTCGGACTGGGACTGATTCGCCTGTTAGCAGTGATTCATCAACCATAAGGTTGTTAGATGATAATAGTAATGCATCGGCTGGGACACGGTCACCCTCCGCTAAAATGATTATGTCGTCGGCTACTACTTCCCGTCCTGGGACTCGAACTTGTTTTCCGTTCCTAATAACTAGGGCGCGTGGGCTTGACAGATTTTTTAACGCATCTAAGGCGTTTTCTGTTTTTCTTTCTTGGAAGATTGTTATGCCCATGACTACGAAGACGAAGCTTAGTAGAACTAAGCCTTCTGTGACGTCGTCTAAGAAGAAGTATATGCTGCCGCTGGCTACAAGTAAAAGAAAAATTGGTTCTTTAATCACGCTTAATGCGATTTGAAGAACACTTCTTTTCTTAGATGAGGGTAACTCGTTGTATCCCTCTTTCTTGAGTTTCTCTTGGGCTTCGTTGGAAGTAATTCCGTTTAAGGCGTCAACGTCAATAATATGCATATACTCGCGTTCCTTTTTCTGGGATAGCGGCAACCCTTATGTTGTTTAGACGAGTTGGAGCCTCACCTTTTTTGTTGAATTTCAAGTTATGTGAGAATGGGAAACACTTAAAGGGTTTTTGTCACTTTAATTTTTTGTTAGTGGTGAAAAAAGTGAATGCTGTTGAACTTCAAAAGGCGCTTGAAGCCATGGGCTTAACTGAATATGAAGCCAAAACATACATCAGCCTAATCCAAATAGGTACATCAAACGCAGGCAACCTAAGCAAATTTGCTGAGATACCGCACTCGAAAATATATGAAGTCCTTATTCGCCTTGAAAAAAAGAAACTAATAGAAGTCCAGAAAGGTCGCCCACTATTCTTCAAAGCAATAAAACCCTCCATTGCATTAGAAGGAATAAAAACCGAATTGAAAGACAACTTACATAAGGAACTTTCCCAGAAAAAAAACGACTTAGAAAGCCTTTATGAAAAAAAGTTGAGGCAAATATCTCAAGCCCACAAAATGCTTGGCGAATTGGATAATTTTTATGAAAAAAATGCAGCTATCGAACCTTCCGAAGAATTCATTTGGACAATTCGCGGAAAGGACAACTTGAACAGCCAAACCAAAGAGATTATCCAGAGTGCATCGGTTGAAGTGAGATTGATGATGCCTCTTGACGATTTCTCCGATTTGATTCCGGTAATAAAGAATGTATCTTCCAGAGGTGTCAAGGTTCTGCTTGTAATCCATGAGCTTACAGGGAGTGTACAGAAGCTCAAAGGTTCAGCTGAGATTTTCTATGACAAGTCGCCGCTGCCTACTAACTGTGGAATGATGCTCGCTGATGACAAAAAAGGGATGTTTATTTCAGAAAACTCTACGATTGGCTTTAAAGCGTCCAGTAAAAGTGTCTTGATGGTTCTCTCCCAATTCTATCGGCATGAACTTGAGGAGTCAGCAAAAATTTGAACTAAATTCGATGAAAATTCCCCCCCAAAAATTGCATTCCCAGGAAGCTTTGCCAAATGCTGCGGAGGAAGTAATCGATAGTCTCTTAAGTGTACGTCTATATCTACTGCGCTCGATATTTGGGCGAGCGCTAGCTCGAAAGCTGTTATGTTTCGCTCCTTTCACCCAAAAGCTGGAAGTACGGTTTTCTAACTTGACACATAAACTAGGTAGACGAAGCTCTACATCGGAAGCCAATTCAGCCAATGGCAGTCAGCAGGCTGCAATCACGAGCTTCAAATCCCAGTAGCCCAATAGGATAATATGCCTCTACTTTGTTTTCAGCCTTTTTGGGAAACGGGAATGCCTCTTTGAGTTAGATGGCAGTTGCCGATATGAGCATTGGCTGCTTTAATTATGTTTGTTTTGTTGTGTTTTTTGAGTGTGAAAATTGTTTATTAGGGGTGGATTGGTTTGTTGCTCTTTGACGGGCGAAGGATATTCCTGTGTGGGCCATGCTAGTGCCCGAATTGCATTGGAAAAACGCGATTTGCCACGGATATGCGCTTCTTGGGTGCGTTTTTCGCCAACCTATTAGGATCCAAATAGCAGATGTATGCAGAAACCTATAGAGGGAGGGTGGCGCCTCGGTGGAACGGTGCGTTTAGCGCAGTTCGGCAGGCGCACAGAAAACCCTTAGAGGGGTATAGGTCGTATTGGCTGAAAACCAGCCGATTAAGATGTTGAAAACCCCTGAAAATCCCCACTTTGTTGGAAATCCTTAAAGCCCTCCCCGTCTATGCGTGCAGTGGAGATTTACTTTGGTTTCAGCGGAAAAACACAAACCCACCGTTGACGAGCTACTTGCAAAAGCCAAAAAACCCGCCCAACTCTCGCCGCCCATGCACAGATTCTACGAAGGCAAAATGCAGGTTATCCCCAAATGCGCCATACGAAGCGTAGACGACTTCGCCATCTGGTACACACCAGGCGTAGCAGCGCCATGCAGAGAAATCCAAGCCGACCCCGACAAATCCTTCGAATTAACTAACCGCTGGAACTACGTTGCCGTGGTCTCGGACGGAACACGCGTTTTAGGTTTAGGCGACATCGGTCCCGAAGCTGCGTTACCTGTGATGGAGGGCAAAGCGCTTATTGTTCAAGTATTTGGGCGGCGTGGATGCATTCCCAATCTGCCTAAGAACAAAGAACGCAGACGAAATCGTCAAGATTTGCAAAGCTTTGGAACCATCATTCGGCGGAATCAACCTCGAAGACATCGAAAAACCAAAATGCTTCCAAATCCTCGAAGAAACCCGCGAACAAATGCAAATCCCCGTTTGGCACGACGACCAACAAGGAACAGCCACAGTAATTTTGGCAGGTTTAATTAATGCCTTCAAAATAGTGGGCAAAAAACCCAAAGAAAGCTTAATAACACTGGTCGGTTCGGGTGCTGCTAACATTCGAACCGCTTATGTGCTGATGCGCTGGGGCGTTAAACCAGGCAACATAATCCTCGCCGACAGCAAAGGCGTCATTCACAAAGGCAGAAAAGACATCACAAAAGAAGAAGACCCTTGGAAATATGATGTAACACAGAAAACCAACGCTGAAGGCAGAACGGGCGACATCACTGAAGCGTTCAAAGGCGTCGATGCAGTTGTTGCCGCTTCTAAACCTGGTCCAGGCACCATAAAAAAGAATGGATAAAAACCATGGCACAAAACGCCATCATATTCGCATGCGCTAATCCGATTCCTGAGATTTGGCCATGGGAAGCCGAGGAAGCAGGTGCACGAATCGTGGCGACTGGCAGAAGCGATTTTCCAAACCAAGTAAACAATAGTCTCGGTTTTCCAGCGATTTTCCGCGGGGTGTTGGACGTTAAAGCGAAAACAGTTACTGATGACATGTGCATTGCGGCGGCGCAGGAGCTGGCGAATTACGCTGAAGAGCGGGGTATGAGCGAGAAACGATATTCTTGCCTCGGATGGATGAGTGGGAAGTTTTTCCCAGAGAAGCGGTTGCATGCGCATTGAAATCCATTGAGCAAGGCGTTGCAAGAGTAAAACCCAGTAGGCAAGAACTTTACGAGCGCGCGTCAGCCATAATATCAGAAATGCTAGGCAATCGACTGAGTTGTTGATGAAGCATGGTTTGATTAAGCAGCCCAACCGCCAAGCTTTGAAATCGGATTACTGTCTCTTTATAATAATAATTTAATTACAAAAAGAAAGAAGTGTTATAGTGGAGTTATCTTCACTATATTTCTCTTTTCGAGCCTTCGCAACGCATCGAGACACTCGTCTTTTTTTTCGCCAGTGATGTTGAGTTTGGCATTATGTCCTTCACTGAGACTTCGGTTTTACCAAAATTTTCATGCCTTTTGTAGAGATGTTTAACAATGGATTTTTCCAGTTTGCCGCATCGCCACGTTGTGTTGCGGATTAAAACTACGAGGGTTCGGACAAGAGTCTGTTCGTTTGATTTACGACCACGTGGATCTCCCATCTCTCCCCACCACAGACTTTTACCGCACCATTTGATTTAAACGTTTGTTCCATTGTCGAAAAAGGGCTTTGTTTTGAGGGCTGTTTTAGAGAGTTTTTTTGAGGTATAATCCGTGTTTTTTGCCGTAGTATTTTTCTAAGTTTGCCTATTGTTCGGTAGCCGAGTTTTTGGTAGAGTTTTATGGCTGGGTTGTTGTCTTCTCGGACTTCTAGGTGGCATTCGGTTATGCTTTTTTCTTTGAGGATTTTTTCCATTTCTTGGAGTAGTCTTGTGGCTACTTGCTTTCGGCGGTATTTTGCTGCGACGTTTATTGTGATTATGTGTCCGTACTGGAGGGTTTCTTCGATTTCTACTTGTACGATTACAAAACCTGCTATGTCGGTGTTTGTTTTGGCTACGATAGCGATGGTGTTGTAGTCAGTTAGTAAGTAGCTGATTTGCCTTTTTGTGAAGGCTTCTTGGTCAAAGCACTGCTCTTCGATCTCGAATAGCTTATCGAGAAGTGTGATAGTTGCGGTTTCGATTTTTACTTCCATTTTGCTGGTCTTGAGGATTAATTAGGTCTGGGATTGTTTTTAGTTTTTTCCGTATCTGCTATCGGGGCTATTGTTGGTCTTAGTTCTAACCGTTGCTATAGCACGCGCTAAAGGAAAGAGGAGATTACAAGAATAAAAGTTGGCAAAAGACAAACAATAGAAACTCTAATCAACGAAGAAGCTTTGTTATTTGCTAAATATCTGAGAAACGAAAAGAAAGGTCGGTGACCAAGAACCCCAACGGTGTTATAAAATGACTGAAATTAAAACAGATATTTTTCCAAAAATGTCGAAAATATTTTTAGCGCGCGTATAACCGCCGTCACTGGTTTGATTTAGGCTGAACGCCAATTTAATATTAGTATTGCAATGTACACCATTAAGTTTGTAATACTTATAAGTTATCAGCTATTATTATAACGTATAGAGTTGATTATAATGGCTGAACGAAAAGAACCAACTGTAAAGACTGAAACTACAACCACAAACAACGACGAAATCAAAAAATTCGGAAATGAAATGTATCAGGAATCAGCAAGCGCGGTAAGACAGGTAGGTGCACGGGTAGTACTCTCTGTTGGAGCAGCAATACTCATATGGCTTGCAGGAAGACTAATCTTTGTTCCAATAGCCCAAGGATTAACACAGGAACTATTAGGTTACCCCATAGCGGGAATAATCAGTGCAATAATTGCAGTGGCATTGGCAATCATCATCTTTACTGTATTCATTGATATACGAAGATTAACAAGCGGTTTGGCGGGAATATTAGCGTATCACTTTGGAAAAGCCAGCGGCGAAGTACAGAAGGCTGAAGTAAACAACTATCGAGTAGCTATAGAAGGCGTCTTATATGTAGTCATAGTTTCATTGACATATCTGCTGTTTGTAGACTACCTTGCGACTATACATCCGGCAATTCCAGCAGTTCTGTTGATACTTATCGTAATTTGGGCAATATTTGCTCTATACAGAAGCACCAGAGCTGTAGCAAGCATAATTGGGAAATACACCTCTAAAGCTGCTGATGAACTTGAAAAACAATACAAAAACCAATAATCCCTTATTTTTTTAAAGTTAAAGAAAAACCTGCAAGAGGAACACTATTATGGTAACAGTTGAGGAAATGGCAAGTTTCAAACAAACCTTAAGAGAACAGGGTCCGCGCACATTTCATTTACTGTTATCAGCTATGATAATTTGGCTATTTAGCGTACTTGTGTTCATTCCAATAGCCTCATCAATAGGTAAGAACGTTGAATTGGTAATTGTTTTGATAACCTTCACTGCTTTCACGGTAATTGTTTCACGTAGCTTTGGGGGATTCAAGAGTTTACTTGATGCTTTCGCAATTTTTCCTGCAAAAAAATACTTTATTAAAAAAGGGGTCATATTAGAATCTGCGATTTCAGTTTCAAAACTAATGCTTTATATTCCGTCGATTTTGTTTTTTTATTTGCTTTATCTGCCCTATTTGGCACTTATACATCCTGCAGTTAACGGTATAGTCCTAATCTTTGTGATAATGGCAATATTTTTGATAGCGCTTAAAATTGTAAGTATCTTAAATAAAGTAATCGTAGATTGGTTTTATTCCTCTTAAATTACTGCCAAATATGCCACCGTACACCTGACAACTTGCTGGAAAGTTAGGCAATAGAGAGAGAAAATTAAATTATAATCTCCACCATTATAGATAAAATGACATAGGTTTTTTAATTAAGGTTATATTTTTATGTGGGAGTCATAAAGACTAAACATGATTGATTAGGCATGTCTGTAGTTATTGTAGAAAGTCTTTCTGGTCTCGTAAGAGGTTTAGTATCTGGAACCATTGCTTTTTTCACAGTAATGCTGCTATCAATAGTATACAAGTATTTTACAGACGAGAAATTATCCTCTTTTATTGGCATTGTATTTGGACTTAGGCTTTTTGGGATTTTCAGGAGGGCTACTAGCAATTCTGGAGCAACCCACTTTGGGAGGCGTAATCGAAGTCGTGGCAGTATCTATTATGATAGTTTGGGGTGTTAATACTGGCGACAAAATAGCCGAAAAGATTCCGAGAAAAGGCGCCTCTTCAATATTAGAGGGTATTAGAGGGGAAAAAACGGCTTACATGACGATCAAAATGCCTATTTCACGGCTAATACGTGACATGGCGGGTAAGCCTAGAGTTCCTGACTCTCTGAAAGCGGAATTATCAGAGCGAGAATTCACCTTGCCAACTGATCTTCCGCTTGAAGAAATCACCAACCGAGTAAAGAGGCGTTTAATTACGGATTGGGGCATAGGGGACGTGGAACTTGAATTGGATCAAGAACACAAAGTTATCCATTTAGCAATATCAGGTAAGGAACGAGGATTAAGCTCGACTATATCTAAAGGAAGCGTGGCTATACCAATAGAATGTCGAGTAATGCCGTCTAATCTGGTTTCAGGCGATTTGGTAAAAATTTTCTTTGAAAATAACGAAGTTATGGAGAAAATCGAAGTAAAAGGCGTGGATGAAGAACATAGAGTAATAACCATTGTCACGGATTTGGGTTTACTTGATACGATCCGCGGCAAGAAGGCATCTTTGGTTGTTGCTTTGCCGTGTAGCACACCTAAACATCAAGCAATTAGCGTAGAACAAAAATCAGGTGAAATTGAAGATTTTAAATTACAAAGAATTTTTATTTCTCTAAAAAGAGTTGGGGTCAACGATGTACTGGCAAGCAAGATTGTTACGAGCGTTCAAACTAAACTAAGCAAAATGGATCCACCAGTTTCCACGAGATTAATCAAAGTGGCAGTCGTCGAAGAATTGGAAAAGGAAGACCCAGAAGCGACAAAAAAATTGAGAAAACGAAAAGTATCTGGACCTTAAGTCTTTCTAAAAAATTAAGAATTAAGTGATGTGGTGTTTTTGTTTCACAAGAAGTAAGAAAACGCATTGTGGTTCCAAAGGCTCATTTTGATGATATGGGTGTGTCAAAAAAGGCACCGCTTAGGCTGTCTTTTTCTATCGATGATAATTTTGAAATTGTAAGAGTTCGGAAAGGAGTTGATATCAGCAGATATATTGATGGTTGGCATCTTTTAGATGAATAAGTACATTTTTTTTCTTTGTGTGTGTTTTATTTTTTAGTTTTTTGTTTTTGGTTTTTCGTTTTGTGAGAAGAGGAGTAGATAGGGGTAAGGTGAGGAGTAGAAGTAATTAGTTAGAAATTATTGAGGGGAAAAAGATTAAAATTTAATCCAACCAACCAATGATGGGAAAATGGTGGTTGATTCTGTAGAAAACAGGGTTGGCTTAGGTGTATACAGGATTCAGCATACAGCTATGATTCTGTAATAGTCAAGATGAAGAGCTAACGCGATTCAGATTCAATTTCAATATAGGGTATAGGTATAGCCGAAATCGAGTATACGCCCTACCGACAGCAAAATATACCTATCAAAGCTATAATTTGATATTGACTGGTATGAGTTGCACATTGCGATCAATCATCATTATTCATAATGGATCTGAGTCCTTAAAGGATCTTCATGCTTTGTTGTCTAAACAACTCTTAGCTTTCATTGGACCAGAACTAAATGAAGAGACCACCGTTCCTTTAACAGACCTTAAAGAATTTGATGCTGTTCTCCTCATGGCAGGTGATGTTTTCCCAAAACTATCTGATGATTTCGTACAGAATCTCACCTCTTTTGTTAAAGGGAGGTGGATTCTTAATTGCTATGCCATTTCTTAATAAATTATCACTTGCATTAAAATTTTATTAAAAAAAGGGGAAACGGTGCGGAGTTGGTGACATCACCAATTAACGGCGCTTTAGTTCAAGCCATTGTTGTGCTGCGAAACCGATGAAGAAGCGGAACCACAGCGTTATGATTCTCGTGAGTATGGTAGCTGTGGCGCTAACCGCTGGGTCAACGTTCATTGCGATGTAGAGAGTTGTCATGGTTGCCTCGGGGATGCCGACTTCAAACGGTATGCCGACTGGGATGGATTTAACCGCTAAAACGATGGCTGAAGTGATTAGAATTATTCCCCATGAAACAGGGTATCCCAGCGACTGGAAAACAAGGTATGGTATAGCTAAACTGAAAAACCATGTTACTGCAAGGTAGAATAGTGAGGTTGCGAGGGGTTTTGTGTTGTGGCGGTACTCTGTCATGCCGTCGTGGAAGTGGTCGGTGACTTCGACTGCTTCATTACGGAATTTGCTGAGAGTCCATCTGCCACGGGATATCTTGCAGGCAAAGCTTGTGAGGGAATTAATTATTTTCAGCGTCCATGTTTTTTTGAAGGCTAAGATTGTCAGGGCTACTATTAGGGCTGTTATGGCTGCTGCGATGAAGATTATAAGGTTGAAAACTGTTGTTGAGACTTGCCCTTCAACGGAAAGCAGGACAATGCCCAGAATTAGGATGATTGTGTTCATTGCCATGCCTAAAAGGCGGTGTGTGAAGAGTGAGGCTACGACTTTGCCGAATGTGCCGCATTGATCTCTGGTTAGCAGGTATGCTCTGGTTGCTTCTCCGCTTATGGATTCCGCTGGCACAATGATGTCAACGTAGATTCCGTACCAAACGTAGAGGTATGCTTTTGTGAGGGTCATTTTTATGCTGAGGTGGTTAGTTAGCATGTACCAGGAGACAGTGTAGAAAAAGACTTCGAGCAATCCGAAGATGATGGCTACTGAATAGATGAGTGGGTTGGCGCTCTTTGCGGTGGAAATTATGCCTAAAATGTCCACATGGAATAGGTAGATGTAGAGAAAGAAGCCTAGTAAACCAAGCAGCGGAAAAACAGCAGTCTTCCAAGTGAACTTTGGCTTAGGACGGTCCAACCGATTTTGCACCAACGTAAACGGAGAGGTAAGAGTCAGCGATTATATATTTTATCCCAAT
>CAVXES010000004.1:0-240740 GCA_963760925.1 uncultured archaeon
ATCAAGCGTTTAGACTCAAAGCTGTCGTATTACCTGGGATTCAAAATTTTTCTTCCACACTTGTTCTTTGAGGTATACCTCTTATCGTGTCAAAATTATCATGCTTTTTAGTTAAATTTGTACTAAAAATTGATAAACCCCCAATGTATCTACATGCGTATTCAACACGAGAAGGGACCAATATAGGCTGCGGCATCTTTGGGGCAATAAACTATGATAATCAACCTGTCTTCCCCTACGTTTACTGGGGACTTAGAGCACAGAATCACAGAGGGCACCAATCACATGGTTTCCTCACTTATAACAATGGAAAATATTTTAGTTACAAGAACCTAGATTTAGTACCGAAAGTGAAGAGCAACGCCATAAATGAATGGTTCGCACGCTTACCAGGCTCCGTCGGCATAGGCAACGTCCGATACACCACCTCAGGCAAATGCGACGACGTCTCCATAGTACAAGGCACACAGCCCGTAAGTGCATCAATTGACGGAATCAAGCTTGCAGTATCATTCAACGGCAACATCGTAAACACCCTGCCACTAAAGAAAGAAATGTTTGACCACTTCCCCGAAGCAATCTACAACTGCGACTCCGACTTAGTTTGCCACAAAATGCTTTTGGCACTCAAAGAAACCAAAAGCGTAGAGTTAGCCGCAAAAGCCGTCATGGAAGGCTTAGACGGCGCATTTAGCGTGACGGGTATAACAGGTGACGGCGAATTCTTCGCCTTCAAAGACCCTCATGGAATAAAACCCCTCTGCGCCGGACATGATTCCAACACAAAAACCTTTGCTTTTTCATCCGAAACCGTCAGTTTGGACATGAACGGTTTGGTGCGTGATTTCGAATTAAACCCCGGCGAATTGGTGTTTGCTTCCAAAGAAGGCTTCAAACGCATCCAAGTTATCAAGAATCCAAAGTCAGCGTTTTGTGCTTTCGAATATGCTTACTTTGCAAGGCCTGACTCGATTTTCAACGGAAAATACGTTTATGAAGTCCGCGAAGAGTTCGGACGCAACATAGTAAGAGAGTTCCCCGAAGTCGTCAAAGAATCAGATATCATAATGTCGGTTCCAGAAACAGGTGACGACCCAGCGATGGGTGTACATGAAGAGTCCGGATTGCGCTGGGAACGTGCAGCGAGGCGTAATCGGTATGTAACTGAACGCGCTTTTATTTTGTTGAATGCCGAGCGCTATTCAACTATTGACAAGAAAATTAATATTTTAGGCTCTAAAGTTAAGGACAAAAACGTAATCATTACCGAAGACAGCATCGTGCGGGGCGACACTACCAAAGTTATTATTGAAAAGATGAGGGCGGCAGGCGCAAAAAAAATCTACGTCTTCGTAACTTTCCCAAGAATTATCGGACCATGCTTCTACGGTATCGACATGTCCAGCTACGGACAACTCGTCGGAAGCCGCCACAACGCAGAAGAAATCGCCAAAATCATCGGAGCGGACGGTGTATGCTACCAATCCATAGAGAACTTAGTCCGAGCCATCCACCAAACTAAAGACGAACTCTGCCTCGCTTGCATAACTGGCAAATACCCAACTCCTTGTGCACAAAAAATGGCGGATGCCATGAAGAAACGTTTCCAAGAGGGCTACGAGGAAAAGGGCAGAATCTACGAAAACGAAGAGGTTCAGGCGTAACCGCTATTAACTGATGCCTAACAAAGTATTTGCGTAACGGTGTATCTCGATGGATAAGATCGGTGTCTTACTGGTTTCTTACGGTGCAAGAGAAGTCGCTATGGCGGATGCTTTGCTTAGAAGCAAAAATCACAAAGTAGAATTGTATGTGGCTGATAAGCAACGTAACCCCTTCAACGACCAGCACGCCACTAAACACGCGGTTATTCCAAGTTTAGATGTGCAAGAAATCTGCAAGTTCGCAGAAGCCAACAAAGACGCACTGGATTTTGTTTTGGTGGGCTCAGAGAACCCAATCATCAAGGGCATCCGCGACCTCATCGAAGAAAAAGTCGGCGTTCCAGTAGTTTGCCCCAAAAAAGCGTATGCCATTGAAGAAAGCAAGGTTGCGCAAAGGGTGCTATTTGATGAGATTGCGCCTGAAGCGAATCCGCGTTTCAAAGTTTTCGACCCAGCCGAATACAAATCAGAATCTGACGTTAAAACCGCAGTTTACAAGTGGCTTGACGAACTTGACAACCAAGCTGTAGTGAAACCTGACAAGCCTGCTTTAGGAAAAGGCGTCGGAGTCTGGGGCGACCACTTCACAACTCGTGAACAGCTTTTCGAGCATTTTCTCTCCAGCTTCAAATACAGCCCAGTCCTCATTGAGGAAAAGGTGCCTGGCGAAGAATCCAGCTGCATGGGTTTCAGCGACGGCAAACACTTTATCCCCCTACCAGACACACGCGATTACAAACGAGCATTTGACGGCGACAGTGGACCCAACACTGGAGGTATGGGTTCTTACAAAGACGCCAAAGATTACCTGCCCTTTTTGACAGCGGCGGATAGAGAAGCTGAATTAGCATTGGCTGACAAAGTGTTCCGTGGTTGGAGAAAGCGAATATCCGATGACACAGCACTTCGAGGGGTTCCACTCTACCTCGCCTTCATGCACACGGGCAAGGGAATAAAAATCCTCGAAATTAACAGTAGACCCGGTGACCCCGAAATCATGAACCTCCTTCCAATTCTAAAAGACGACTTCGTCGATGTATGTCTTCGAATGGTAGATGGCACCCTCACAAGCGTAGCGGTAGAGAAATCCGCTACAGTTCTAACTTACAAGGTTCCGCCTGACTACGGCGGCTACTCAGAAGTCCACGCTGATTTGGTGGATAAATCAGCGGTTAACGGTCCAGTTGACCTCTCAAAAGCCGAAGCGCTCAGCAAAAAGTACGGAGACAAAATCCGCATCTACCCCGGCTCCATGGAAGTCCGAGATGGTAAAAACTATGCCCTTAAAAGCCGAGCCATCGGTATACTCGGAGTCGGTGACAGCATCGAGGAAGCACGCATAATCAGCCAAGAAGGAGCTAAAGCCATCACTGGTGGCGCGCTATGGAACAGAACCGACGTAGCCGCCCAAAACCACATAGCGAAAAGTATCCGCCACATGAACGAATTAAGGTGCAAAGCATGACAAAAATAGTGTTCTCAGACTGTGAAGGCCCAATTTCAAAAAACGATAACGCCTATGAACTCTCTGCGCATTTCATTCCTGACGGCGACAAACTCTTTGCCAACATAAGCAAATATGATGATGTACTAACTGATGTTCTCCATAAACCCGGTTACACTGCTGGCAGCACACTAAAGCTAATTTTGCCCTTTTTTAAAGCCTATGATGTTACCGACAAGCAAATGGAAGATTTCTCAGAGCAAAACGTCCTTTTAATCCCCCAAACGCAAGTTACCCTCAGACACATACAGCAATACGCTGAAATATTCATCGTCAGCACAAGTTATGAGCACTACATCAAAGCGCTCTGCAAAGCACTCGATTTTCCAGAGGACCACACTTACTGCACAAAAGTAGTCCTCGACAAATACAGCATATCTCCCGAAGAGAAGGAGCGCCTAAAGGCGGTTGCTGAGGAAATCGCAAAAATGAAATTAATCGATATACCCTCATTCGCAGGGGCAATGGCTGACTTTTCAAGCGCTGACCAAGCTCTAATCAAACGTCTGGACGAAATCTTCTGGGTTGACATCCCAAAAATGAGTGTGGGCAAACTGCTCTCTGACGTAAAAACAGTTGGGGGAGAACAAAAGGCTGAAGCCATTCGTGACGCTGCTAACCAGTTGGGAGCGAAGATTTCCGAAGTGATGTACATAGGCGACAGTATAACTGACGTTGAAGCTTTCAAGCTTGTGCGCAATTTTGGTGGGTTAGCTGTCTCTTTTAACGGTAACAGCTATGCTGTCCGCAACGCTGACGTGGCAGTGATGGCGGAGGGTAACTTGGTCATTGCTGTACTAGCTGACCGCTTCTGCAGGATTGGGAAAGCTCAAACTCTGAAAGCACTTTCATACTGGTGTAAATCAGCGGTAGAACAAAGTGGTGTAAGCATCGAGCTGCTAAACCAGCTCTATTCGGCTTACCCGGGTGCGCTTCCAAGAGTTGAATTAATAACATTGGGAAACGTTGATGCACTTGTAAAAGAGAGTGCTGAATTTCGTAAAAATGTTAGAGGCGTAGCTATAGGGAGACTTGGATAAGATGGATAAGAAAATTGATGATACTTTCATTGAAGCCTTCGAAGGTATTTACTGCCGAATAATCGTAACTGCAGATGATGTGGAGACACTATGCAAAGCAGCCTCAGACTCAACTGCGACGCCGTCCACCGTAATCGGGAGAACCGAAGGCGGCGTGGAACGCTACTTAGGCGAGGAAGAGACCCCTGACCACCGCGTCGGCGCGATTTTGCAGTTTTGGGGTGAAATCAACCCAAAAAAAACCTTCGAGCAATCGCTGGAGAAATTCGAGAAAGAACTCAGTTACCGCATCCGCCAAGACATATTGGTTAAACCCTTCACAGCTGTCTACGATGCTCTTCCAAACGCCGAAGGCAAACTGGATATGATGGAGCGTGTGGGACACTGCGGGGACGGTTACGAATGGATTGAGCAGCGCCACAGCAGGGAAGTAATAGTTGTTCCTTTAATGGTTCCTGACTTCGTCATTGAGCACTACATTGGTTATGCTCGCGGGGTTGCAGGCGGCAACTTTTGGCTCATGTGCACTACCAAAGAGGCGCTAAAAGCTGCGGGAAAAGCAGCGCTTGACGCAATCCATCACATTGATGGTGTAGTAACAACTTTCGACATTTGCTCAGCAGGCAGCAAACCCGAAACCCATTTCCCCCAAATCGGTCCCACAACCAACCAAATATTTTGCCCCTCGCTCAAAGACAAACTGGGTAAAGAATCCCAAGTGCCAGATGGCGTGGGCTACATCGCCGAAATCGTGTACGACGGCATCTCAGTGGAAGCCCTAAAAGCAGCAACTAAGGTGGGCATTGAAGCCTCAATTAACGTTCCCGGCGTCGTGAGAATTTCAGCGGGAAACTACGAGGGCAAACTAGGTAAATACAAAATCCCATTAAGAGAGATATTCAAATGACAAAATTTGACGTAATTGGTTTAGGAGCACTCAATGTTGACAAATTGCTCAAGGTCGACAAGATAGCTAGTGCTGAAGAAGAGAGCTTCATTCACGACTATACTGAGGCATGCGGAGGTTCAGCCGCCAACACCGTCGTTGGTTTGGCAAGGTTGGGTTGTAACGTTGGCTTCGTTGGGAAAGTAGCTGACGACCACGAAGGCAAACTCCAAATTGACTGCTTCACCCAAGAAGGCGTAGACACCGGCGGTATCGTTCACTCATCAAAAGGTAAAAGCGGTGTCTGCCTCGGCTTCGTCGACAAGAAAGGTGCAAGGGCATTATACATAAACCCCGGCGTAAACGATACTATCGAATTCCGAGAATTACAACCAAACTATATAACCCAAACCCAGTTTCTGCACCTCTCCTCTTTTGTCGGCGAAAAATCCTTCCGTGCACAAAAAAAACTAATGAGCTTCTTACCCGACGCAGTCAAAATCAGCTTCGACCCGGGCTCACTCTATGCCCAAAAAGGTCTCTCAGCAATCGAACCGATAATCCAGAATAGCTTCGTTATAATGCCCAATTTAGTTGAGCTGGAACTACTCACAGGCGAATCCAACATACCAAAAGGCGCTCAACTGCTGATTGATATGGGAGTACAAATTGTCGCTGTCAAACTCGGCGACAAAGGCTGCTATGTCACTAACGGAGAAGAAAAGAAGACGATACAACCCTTCAAAGTAGCTGCTGTGGACACGACTGGTGCGGGCGATGCTTTTAACGCAGGTTTCCTCTACGGTTTAGTCCAAAACAGAAGCCTAGGCGAGTGTGGTCGACTGGGTAACTTTGTTGGTTCTCGGTGTGTGATGAAGATGGGGGCTCGCGACGGATTGCCAAAAGAGGCGGATTTAGCATTTGCGCGTTTTCGTTAGTTTGTCGATGATGCTTTGGAATATGAGTTTTCCGTCGCCGTATTGAAGCTTTGAGCTGTCGCTAGTCCAAGTGGGCTGTTGCCACCAATACATCGCTCTCTCTGGATGCGGCATCAAACCGAAAATGTTGCCTTCGCGGTTGCAGATGCCTGCGATGTCGTGGAAGCTGCCGTTAGGGTTAACGGGGTATTTGCCATCCGCTGCTTCACCGTTTTTGGTGCAGTAACGGAATACCAGCATGTCCTCATTAGCGAGTTTATTGAGTAGTTCATCCTCTTTTTCTTTAGGGAACAGCAGTCTGCCTTCTCCGTGTGCAATTGGGAGGCTGATGGTTTTGCCCTGGGGAATCGTTTGGGTGAATGCGCATTTGCCTCGGTTCTCCTGTTTCAGGTAAACCCACTTACATTTGAAACCTGCCGGCTCATTTGTGGTTAAAGTTGCCTGAGGATATTCGCTTATTCCCTCTAAGCCGGGTAATAAGCCATATTCGACGAGGATTTGGAATCCGTTGCAGATGCCAAGCACTGGTCTGCCTTCGTCTACAAACATTTCGATTTGTTTACCCAAGTTCGCTGCGAGGTGCCGAGCAAAAATGACTCCAGACCGCACGTAGTCGCCGTAAGAGAAGCCGCCAGGGAAAACCAACACGTCATAGTCCAGCAAGGTGTTGCGTTTGATTAGTTCACTAACTTGCAAGGTTTCAGCTGATGCGCCAAGTTCGGCAAATGCGCGTTTGGTTTCTGCGTCGCAGTTGGTTCCGCCCACGCGGAGAACGCAGACTTTGATATCTTCGGGTCTCATTGTGTTTCCTCCTCGGGGTTCAGCGTCTTCTTCCAAGTATGTCGAAGCTTGTCAAGAGACGCTTCAACTGCTGCTTTGCCGTTTAAGCCCACAATTTTAAGTTGGGGTTGCTTGGTGACTTTTCCGATTGGGACGCAGTTTTTGCCTTTCATTAGCGCTTCAAACTCTGTTTTGTCTTGTGGGGCAACTTCGATTAGGAATCGGCTGTTAGATTCCGAGAACAACAAAAAGTCGCTACGGGTAACCTCTTTCGTAGGAACATCTCGCAGATCAACCTCTAAACCCAAACCTGAAGCAAAAGCCATTTCCGCCGCCGCTACCGCCAAACCGCCCTCAGAGAGGTCATGGCACGACTTTACTAAGCCTGAATCAATGGCTTTTGTGACTGCTTTATAGGTGCGTTTGGCTTTACCGCCTCGAACTTTGGGCACTGATGTGCCGAGGTAGCCTTTGAGTTTGTAGTATTCGCTACCGCCTAGTTCAGGATAGGTTTCGCCGATTATGTAGACGGTGTTGCCTTCACCTTTGAGGTCCACGGATGTTGTGTGTTCGATGTTTGGGATTATGCCAACTGCCGTAATTAGTAGCGTGGGCGTTATGGGTCCCATTGGGGATTCGTTGTAGAGGCTGTCTTTTCCAGAGATAAATGGCGCCTTAAACATCATAGCGTAATCGTAGCATGCTTCGCAAGCCCTCACCAGTGAGCCCAACCGCTCCTTCTTCTCAGGGTTGCCCCATGTGAAGTTGTCGAGTAAGGCAATTCTTCTACCACCTACCGCGACGTTGTTGCGTATCGCTTCGTCAATGGCTGAAGCCGCCATCCAATACGGGTCGATTTTGCCGTAGTTGGGGTTCATGCCGCAACTGATTACTAAGCCTTTGATGGAGTCGTCGACGGGTTTGAGTACTGCCGCATCGTTGGGGCCAGCGTAGTCGCCCTGCAGGGGTTTGAGGAGTGTGTTACCTTTGACTTCGTGGTCATAGGTGCGTACCACGGATTCTTTGCTGGCAATATTGGGTGTTGAAAGTAACTGCATGAGGGTTTCGGTTAAGTCAGTTGGTTCTGCAAACTCGGGTTCGGTCAGCTTTGGAGTTTCTATAGTTGCGGTTTTGCTGCTTTCACACGGGTTAAATATGAACTCCATGTCAATGTCGCAGACCACTTCGCCATTGTAGCTGAGTTGCAGACGCCTTTCGGGGATAAGTTTGCCTATGGCTGTTGCTATGACGTCTTCTTTTTCGAAAACCGCCATTGCCTTCTCCAAATTCTCAGGAGGAATAACCAAAAACATGCGTTCTTGGGATTCGGAGAGGTAAATTTCCCATGGTGAGAGCCCTTGATACTTCAGCGGCACCTTGGCAAGGTCGACTGAGACACCGCAACCGAAGCGCTCTGCTGTTTCACCCACTGCTGAGGATAAGCCTCCACCACCAATGTCTGTTACCGCTGACCCTATTTGCTGGTCTCGAATTTCGACGACTGCGCGTTTTACTTTCTCTTCTTCAATGGGGTCAGCGATTTGTACCGCTGGTCGCGAGATTTCCTCTGATTTTTCCGTGAGTTCTGCAGAGGCGAAGGTGACGCCGTGGATGCCGTCTCTACCTGTTTTTCCGCCAGCTAAAACTACGTAGTCGCCGACCTTAGCATTCTTTGCATATCTGTTAAGAGGCAAAAGTCCGATGCAGCCGCAGTAAACGACGACGTTGCCTGTGTAGGATTCGTCGAAGTATATGGCGCCGTTAACGGTGGGTATGCCCATGTTGTTTCCGTAGGCGCTGATGCCCGCTGTGACTCCCCGGTAAATGTATTTAGGGTGCTTCACGCCGGGCGGTAACTTGTTGTAATCGTAATCTAAGGGTCCGAAGCCTAAAACGTCGGTACATGCGATGGGGTCTGCCCAGACGCCTAAGATGTCGCGTATGACTCCTCCGACTCCGGTTGCTGCTCCTCCGAAGGGTTCGACTGCGGATGGGTGATTATGAGTCTCTACCTTTGCTGCGATACCGTAGCCCTTGTCGAATTTGACGATGCCCGCGTTATCCTCGAAGACGCTGAAGCACCAAGGGGCTTTGATTTCTTTGGTGGCTTTGGCGAGGTAGGTTTTGAATAGGCTGCTAATTTCCTTGCCATTCATTTTCACTTTGCCTTTGAAGGTTTTGTGGCAGCAGTGCTCACTCCATGATTGGCTAATGGTTTGCAATTCGATGTCGGTTGGGTTGCGGTCTTCTTTTTTGAAGTAAGCCTGAATTGCCTCTAACTCGTCGCCGCTGAAGCCCAAAGCAAGTTCACTGTTGACTTCAAAAAGCTGCTCTTTAGTTGCGTCTGAGATTTTGGCTTCTAAGACGGCGCTGGTTTTGCGTTGGGTGTAGAGGTCAGCGTTCATTTCTGCTCAACGACGCTTATGGTGTAGTTGTCTTTGGTTGGGTTTGCTAGAAGGCGTTTGCTCATTTCCTCTGCCTTCGCCTCCGCTTCAGCCAAAGTTGAGGCTTCTAAAAATACTGTGTAAACTTTGCTAACGTCGACGGCTGATGCTTTGTAGCCAAGTTCGACTAGTAATCGCTGGGTGGTTTCGCCTTCCGGGTTGCTGTGTCCGGGTTTGAGGCTAACTTCGATTTTGGCAGCGTATTTCATAAGCCTTTAAATCAAGCAATTGGGATTTAAACGCTTTCGTCAAAAACGGTGCAAAACATTACGAGAGAATCATGTGTTTGCCCGTGTGGTCTACTTCAACGACGCGTTCTTTGTCGGTGACTTTGCCGATTATTTGCGGGTTGAAGCTGTCCTGCTCCAGCACATTCATGGCTTTATCCTCATCTGACTTGGCTACGATGATGCCGAAGCCCCATCCCATGTTAAACGTCTTGAACATCTCCTCGTCCATAACGGTTAAACCTAACTCGGCGGCGGTTTTCTGGATTAAACCAAAAATTGGCTGTGGATTAAAGTTGTTAAAGCTGAAGCCGATGCCAGGCGAGTAGTAGGCGAGGTTGTTGAACTTCATGTAGCTGTCGCCGGTAATGTGTACGGCGGCTTTAACTTTGACTTCGCTTGTCAGTTTGAGGAAGGGTTTAACATAAATCTTTGTTGGCTCTAGAGCTTCAAGAACGACTTCCCTCTCTAAGCTTTCTGGTACGTCGGTGGATTCAAATTTGCCTCCCCACTTCTTGAAGAGGATTTTGCGCGCCATGGTTATGCCGTTGCTGTGCAAGCCGCTGCTGGCTAAGCCGATAATGGGGTCGCCGGGTTTAATGCCTTCACCGGTTATGATGTTTTGGCGCTCAACACTGCCAACGCATGAGAGAACCATATCAAAACCAGAATTGGGCGTTATGCCCTTGATGATTTCTGCAACATCGCCTGTTTCACCGTTCACGATTGGGCACTCGGATTGTTCTGCACCAGCAATTATGCCTTTGAGCCATGCGTTGACGAGTTTAGGTTCGCTGGCTACTGCGTGGATGTTGTCGGCGAGTGCCAGCGGTTTGGCGCCGCTGCGGATAACGTCGTTCACAACCATGGCGACCGCGTCTATGCCGATGGTATCGTATTTTTCTGCGAGCTCCGCAACTAAGACTTTAGTGCCGACGCCTTCGATTTCAAGGTCCAAAAACTTGTCGTCATCGACGGGGAAAAGGTTACTGTAGGGCAGGTGCCGGATGCCGCCGAAGCTGATGTGTTTATATGTGCCTGCTAATGCTGAGAGTTGCTTTTTGGATTCTACGCGTTGCGCTCGGTTGACGCCTGCGTCAGTGTATGTGAAGTTTTTCGGCAATGTTTTCCCTCTCTTACGGTATTTGTGTTCTAGTGGTTGATAATGATTTTGTTTTTTGTTCTATCTCCCTTTTGTCTTTGGGCGAGATTAATTTTTTTGAATTGACTGCCACTTTATGAAATCGCTTGAGTGCTTTCACAAATACTCTTAAATACAAATGCCGAGCTAGTTAGCGCTTGGAAGAAGGAGATGGCTAGGGAACTCTATGAAGCAAAGTAAACTTCTTTTCGCCGCAGTAACTTTAGTGGTGGCTCTATTTCTCACGTCCCAGATTAGCATTGTATCAGCTGCCCCCGCATACCAAGACGAATTCACCAGCTCTAGCCTCCAATCTTTCTGGACCTTTGTAAACCCCGCTGGAGGAGGCTCGTATAGTTTAACAGCAAATTCAGGTTATCTGCAAATAACCTCTCCTACTGGTGTTGGTCTATCCAAAACATCAAACTTTAACGCACCACGAGTTATGCAGCCCGTTACAGGAGACTTTGTGGTCACAACTTCAGTAAGCGGAACATTTTCTCAGGCTGGCTTCCGCGCTGGACTCTTGGTTTACAAAAACAACGATAACTACATGCGCTTTGAAAAATACGGCACAAACCAAGTACTAATGTACGGGTACCTCAACGGCGCTGAAACTTACCAAACGTTATCTCTCCCCTCCAGCATTAACCCGCTCTACTTGAAAATAGAAAAAACTGGTTCTACGATAACAAGTTACTGGAGCCAAAACGGTATATCATGGACGCAAGTTAAACAGTACACAAACTTCAATACTGTGGATCCTCTTGAAGTTGGCTTGTTTGTGATAAACGTTGGCACTGTTAGCTTCAGCGCTGACTTTGATTACTTCCATGTAACACCCAGTAACTTCAGTGTTCTACCTGAATCTCCTCTTGGCGCAATCGTCTTGCCAGTTGCGGTTATTGCAGCGTTTGCAGTTTATAGGTTAAAACCGTTGAGCGGTAAGTTTCGGCGGTTAAACTAGCCTTTTAGAGTTTTGTATTTTTTGGTTTATCTCTTGGTTTTGTTTTCTATTGTTAGATGATGGCACAGACGCCTATATTCATCCTCAACTAGACCGGCTTGGTTGGCGGCTGCGTTTTTGTTTTCGGTGTTTGGGATGCATTGCTGGCTGGTTGAGGCGAGCATTTCGCAAGCATAAGTAGCTAAGCTCAGAGTGATGGCAACGTTTTTGTGCTTAAAACCCGCACAGTAAGCACTGGTCAACATG
This sequence comes from uncultured archaeon, assembly GCA_963760925.1. GTDB lineage: Archaea > Thermoproteota > Bathyarchaeia > Bathyarchaeales > Bathycorpusculaceae > Bathycorpusculum. The sequence continues at coordinate 11,838 of CAVXES010000004.1, forward strand.
CAGGTGCCAAAGTATCATATATACATTGAATACACTGAAGCCGACAAATCCGGGTTCCGATTCAACATCGCCCAAGAGGAACTCGTTCGCACATTTTCCACACCCTGTACCGAGGGTAAACCCTTCTGGCACATGGGCAGGCTTCTAAACCCCATAAAAGTCACCAAGGTTACCTTGTTTTGGTCTTATGAATCTGCAGACAAACTCAAATTGCCAACCCAAGAAAACCTCATGGTCGCTAAGGACAAAAAATACAGCGTTGAATGCATAGAAAAGGGCAAGGTAAAAGGTGCCTATCTGTGTACCGAAAAATTCTTGACTAAGCCTCAAGCAGTAGCCAACCCCGTAGCTTCTGCCTCTGGAAAACGCAGAGTTCTAATTGCTTGTGGTGCAGACGAAGAGATGAAACAAGCCCTAACCACTGCTTTGAGCAAACTTTGGCTTATACCTATATTGTTGTGTGAGGAGCCAGGTCACGGCAGAAAAATCGTTGACCGCTTTGCCGACTATGCGGATGTAGGTTTGGCTATTGTACTATTGTCGCCCGACGATTACGTGTATGCGGAGGCTGATGAAGCATCAAAGCGTAAACTTAAGCCACATCAAGAGGTAATTTTCGAGTTAGGCTTCCTACTAGGCAAACTTGGCCAAGAGAAGGTACTTGTTTTCTACAGAGAATCCGAATCGGGAGCGTTTGAAGTCAACACAGATTTTGAAGGCATAAAAACCACCCCATTCGACAACCGAGACAGCTGGAAACTCGCTCTCATACGCGAACTCACAGGCTGCGGCTATGCTGTTGAGGGTGACAGAATCCTAAAATAACACATAACTGTTTTTGATAGCATCTAAACAATGCGGTTGTAGTCTAGCTCGGTAGGACTCCAGCTTCCCAAGCTGGCTACCCGGGTTCAAATCCCGGCAACCGCATTCTTATTGTGCATTAGTAATGCATAACTTTATATTTTAATAATGCACACTTTTATTCAGAATGATACTTAAAGAAACTCTAAAACAAATAATCGAAATACAGCAAAGAGACCTCAAATCCCTAAACTACGGCGTACCCCGAGCACTAACCCGCAATATCGACCTCGCACTACCTTTCGCCATAATCATATCAGGCATCAGGCGCTGCGGAAAAAGCACACTACTACGTCAAGTTATGAGAACAACAAACGGCAAATACTATTTTAATTTTGAAGACCCCAAAGCAACTAGCTTTGAACTGGGCGATTTCCAAAAACTAGACGAACTGTTCCGTGAAGGAGTTGGTCAAGAAGGATATTATTTTTTTGACGAAATACAAAACGTTGAAAAATGGGAGCTTTTCGTGAGAACCATGCTTGATAAAGGCAACCATTTCCTAATAACAGGTTCAAACGCTTCACTATTAAGCAAGGAACTCGGGACAAGACTTACAGGCAGGCATTTGCGACAAGAGCTGTTTCCTTTCTCCTACAACGAATTTCTCGCTTTCACATCAACAAAAGCGGCTTCGGAGAGCTTTAATGAATACCTCCAGAAGGGAGGGTTTCCAGAGTATCTAAGATTTGGCCGCAGCGAAATTCTTCAAGAATTATTAAATGACATCATCATGCGTGATATTGTTGTCAGACATAAACTAAGAAGCCCCAAATCAATAAAGGAAATGGCGCTTTTCCTAATCTCTAACATAGGCGTCGAATTCTCATACAACAACCTTGCAAAAGCCTTCAACCTCGGCTCAACCAACAGCGCAATCTCGTTTGTTTCATATTTAGAAGATAGTTATCTTTTGTTTACCGTTCCAAAATTCAGTTACTCCTTAAAGAAGCAATCCGTGAATCCCAAGAAAGTATATGTGATAGATAATGGATTGGCTGATGTGAATTCAGTTTCTTTCTCATCAAACAAAGGCAGAATGCTCGAGAACGCAGTGTTTTTAGGGCTACGAAGATTCAGAAAGGACATATTTTATTTTAAAGACGAAAAAGAATGTGACTTTTTAATAAAAGAAGAAAATAAGATAACGCAGGCTATTCAAGTCTGTTACAACCTAACCGAAGAAAACAAGAACAGAGAGATTGATGGATTAATAGAAGCAATGGAAGCATTTGATTTGGCTGAAGGGCTGATTTTAACCTTCAATCAGCAAGATACTCTGAAAATCGGCGAAAAACACATAAGGGTAGTTCCAGCGTGGCGCTGGTCTGAAAGAGCCCTATTATAGGTTTTAACGCTGATTTTTACCGCTGTAGTCTTAGCTCGGTAGGACTCCAGCTTCCCAAGCTGGCTACCCGGGTTCAAATCCCGGCAACCGCACCACGTCTTGTGCATTAGTAATGCATAATGAACACTTTTCAACGGAACCCATCAGATTTTTTTTACTGTGTAGTTGTGTTCAACAATTAAGTCAGTTGGTGGGGGTTTGGAAAGTTTTTTAATCGTTTTGCTTTGCCACTGATAAGTGGTTGAGGCGATTGGTTTGAGAGGAAAGCCTTGGTTGGTTGATGAAGAGCGGCAGTTGCGTTCCTTAGTTCGGGAGGGAAAAAAACTTGACGAAATATCAAGAATTATGGGAAAAAGCCGTGTTTCTATAAAGGCCAAGATGTTCAGTTTAGGCCTGAAAACTGTAGTTGTTACAACTGTTGTTACAACTGCGCCCCCCACACCGGTTGTAACAACTCCCACTTCTGGAGCCCCTGTTCTCAGAACAGTGACTGTTGGGTGTATTGCTTTGAAATTACGTGAACAACTGTCTAGTATAGAAGAAAACCTTCGGCTTTTAGATGCAACCAATGCCTTGTTGACAGACCCCACGGCAGACCTTAATCGTGACGCCGTTTTTAGGTTGCGTACTGCAATTTTAGGTGTGAAAACCTACCATGAATTGTATGTAAAATACGTTGATATTCGAGGGTTAGAGGATGAAATTTTGGAGTTGAGACGGCAGCTTGCGTCGGAAAAAGCCAAATCAGCTAAAACCTAAGGAATCACGTAGGTTCCATGCCGAGGAGTTGGCGGCTCAGTGGAGAGGTCTTAGAGAAGATTACCAAGCTTACTATGAATCTAGGATTGCACGTGTCGAAGCCGCACGGGGGGACACCGCTCTGTTCTTCTCTGAGATTTGCGGTTTGAAGCCTTTTTGGTATCAGCTTGAGCTTGTTGAATTATATAAGCAGAATCAGTTTCTGGCGGTTAGGTGGCCTAGACAAACCGGTAAAAGCACTTTTATCGGCGGATTACTCTTGCAGGACGCCTACGAGATTTCCAACTTAAACATTGGCTTCATCGGTCCCAGTTGGCGCCAGACCAAGCTCAATCTCGGTCGAGTAGCAAGTTTTTGCCGTAACCTTCCCACAGGAACCTGTCGTGTGCAAAAAACCCGACTTAGCTTTAGAAATGGCTCAGTTATAGAGGCTTTTCCCAATAATCCCGATACGGTCCGCGGCTATACTTTTCATAGGTTATGGTGGGATGAAACCAATTTCACCTCTGATGACGAAGCCTTGTATGATGCTATATTGTTTACTTTGGGCACAACAAATGGAAAGTTGGTTGCTAGCAGTACACCGTTTAGTAGTGATTCACTTTTTTGGAAAATGTGCAACCACAAGGGCTATGCAGATTACGCTCGCCATCACTTCAGCTGGGAAAAGGCTATGCCGCCTCAGGGTCCGCTATATCCAGAAATGATTGAGCGGATACGCCGTCAGTTTGGTGATGACCAGCAGCGTTGGCGTCGTGAGATGGAGGCAGAGTGGTCTGAGGATGAGGATGTTTGGTTGCCCCAGAGCTTAATTGTGTCTTGTGTTGGGACCCCAAAGAGTTGCGGCGAAGACCTTGCGGAGTATAATCAAGATAAAAGCTATTCAGGAACGTTTTTTGCAGGCTTAGATCTTAGCACAGACTAAAGACTTCTGTGTCTTTAGCGTCGTTGAGAGCCTCAATGATAAGCTTTTTTTGAGACATCTAAAGATTTTTTCTCAGCCCACCAAATACGCACATGTTTTAGGCTACATAAAAACACTACAAGACCGATGGGGTAGTTTTGAGAAAATCCGTGTTGACTTTACACGGGAAGGACCAAGCTTTATTGCCGACATGGAAGACGCAGGCATCGACAACGCAGAAGGTGTGAACTTTAGCTTACCTCGAAAAAGCGAAATGGCAAGCTTACTGAAACAACGCATGACAAACCAGCGATTCTACTATCCCCTACTTAGCTGGGAAAAACCCTGCCGAAGCGACATTTGCAGCGAACTAAACATAGAAAGATACCAGCTACGCAAAGACGGCAACATTGCCTTCAGCCACCCCAACGGAACCCATGACGACGTATTCTGGAGCATAGCTCTTGCAATCTATGGAACCACCGAAATGCAACCCGAACCATTCCTAGCTGTCGTACCCAGATGAAAGCTCAATTAAGTCAAAAATAAAAGCATGCAATAGTGACGACACAGAAAAATCATGACAGTTTCCCTTCTTTAAGTTAAAGTTCGCCAAAAACCATTTGGGAAAACAGTTTTTCTGTTGAACGCAAACCTCAATTTTTTGTCTAAAGGTTAAGCTTTGAGCGCCTATTTTTGTTTCTTTTCAGCTTTGTCTTTGGCAAGTAACCCTTCAACATATTGTCCAATCGTGAGGTTGCTCTCTCTTGCTCTTTTTTTGACTTCTTGATGTATCTTCTCGTTTACTGTGATGCACTTGTAGCCCTTCCGTGGCAACTAACTCTAACCTCCTTAGCGTACTTTACAGCACACGATAATATATACAAAGAGGTGTTCTTTTTCGGTCTGACAGAAGCAATCAAGCAGGCGTTTTTCTGAAAACTTAAAATGTACGTACGTTAAATAACATGTAGAGAGGGAAACATACACGCCGAAGAAAGGCTATAAAACCATCACTGTGAAGGCTGAAGTATATGATTATTTTTTTAAAGAATACCTCAAAGTTAAAGATGAGTACGCTATAAAAAAAGGCATACATAGCTTTTCGGCTTACGTAACGTACCGTTTAGCACAAATGGTGAAAGAAGAGCAATAAACAAATTCCCTGTCCAGCAAAAAAGGGTTCCCGAAGCGCACGTTTACGTTACCTGGGCTATGGCACTAAAAAATTTTTGCTAAACGGACCTAGCCAAGTGTCAACAAAGTAGGGGCGTAAAAGTAGCAGTCGAAAATCGCCTTCTCCCTGTTAACAGCCAAACCCGCTCAACTGTCGGCTATCCTTGCATTGATAGCTTCTTACCGCTTCTTTTGATATAAAGAAATGTGGGTACACCACGATGCAACAACAAACGCCTCAGCGGTCACGACTAAAACAATTACTACTCATTATTCCTCTGGTCTTCAAGAATCGCATGCAAACCCGTTCGATAAATCCTCCAAATATCCTGCCGAGTAACAATACCAATTAAGTGCTTCTTGTTGCCGCGTTCAACCACTGGCAAACGTCCAATCTCGTTACCCGTCAACTTCTCCAGTACAGTCGAAATGTCCTCCCCGGGGTACGTAACAACCAAGTCTTTAGTCATAACTTGTGCCACGGTTTTCTTGTTTCTCTGGTCGGGGTGAGTCTCTAAAATGTCATGGATGGCGATTATGCCGACAAGTTCGTTTTGGTGGTTGAGAACAGGTAAGCCATGCACTGCTTTTTTAGTCATGATTTCTGCAGCTTCAGAAATTCTCTGTTCAGGGTAAACTGTTGTTACGTTCTTGCTCATGGCGTCTTGGACGTAAATCTGTTCTAAGAGTGGAATAGTGTATTCTTCTCGGTGTGCAGGCGACTCAGCGCGGCTGGGCACTTGACTTCGATAGATGGTTCGTCTCGTGGTTATAACGTAGGCGATTGCGACAGCAATCATGGAAGGCACCAATAATGTATAGGACCCAGTCATTTCGCTTGCCATCAAAATCACTGCGACAGGAACCTTTCCTATGCCACCGAAAAACGCCATCATGCCTACAATGACAAACACTGCCACGTTAAGGTTGGCTCCAGGCAACAAATAGCTCAGAATTGCCCACAGCAGCGCCCCAAGCATCCCGCCGACCACCAGCGCGGGCCCGAAGACTCCGCCGCTGCCTCCAGAGCCAATTGTGAAAGAAGTCGCAACAATCTTCAACGCTATGATGATGGGCAACATGATAATTGGCAATACCGTAAAGTTGCCATCCATAACAAGTTGCAGCCAACCGTACCCTACACCCAACACCTGCGGGAAAAACAAGCCCATTAAACCTACTGCGAGCCCGCCAACTGCAGGTTTAATATAGTTGGGGATTTTGAGGCGTTGGAACACATCTCTTATGCCATAGAAACTTGCTACGTAGAATATGCCGACTAAGCCGCAAGCTAACCCCAACAGTGCAAAGAGGGGTAAAGTGAAGGGGTCTTGAGCGAAGCCGAAGTTGGACGTGCCAAAGAGAGGAGTCCAACCGTTTACGAATCCGAATATACTATAGCCTACTGTGGAGGCTATGAACCCTGGAAAGAGAGCATCAACTTCAAAGTCGCCCATATAGAGAATTTCGGCGGCCAATATTGCTCCGCCAAAAGGCGCCTTGAAAATTGCACCAATGCCCGCGCCGATGCCCACTGCCAAAGCGATACGGCGGTCATGCAACGATAAATGAAGCCGCTTGCCAATGAATGAACCGAAACCTGCACCTATTTGCGCGGTTGGGCCTTCCCTGCCCGCGCTTCCCCTGAACCGATTGTTATGGCGGAAGCCACAAGCTTAACAATTGGGGCTCGACTGCGGATTTCACCTTTCTTGTTGTGGAAGGCGTCTATGGCGGCATCTGTGCCGTGTCCCTCCGCTTCAGGCGCTAAACCAAAAACAATCATGCCGCTTAACAAGCCACCCAAGGTGGTTACTATCGGAAGCAGATAGGGACTGAGAATTGCGGTCGGCATTATTCCGCCTTCGCCAAACGGTGTGGGTGGATGGTAACCTGCTATACCTCCCAGCATTATTCCGCTGACGAAGCTGATGGCTTGGTCAAAAACTATTGCGCCAACGCCGCTGACTACTCCTATGAGAACTGCTATGGGGATCCATTTTCTTAGGTAACGGATTTCTCCTGAAAAAATAATTGATTTACCTATACCCATTCATAGTCAGGGTCCTATAATGGTCTGAAAAACCTCTGGCATGGGTCTTTCTGATTACGCTTTTCGCCTGATAAGTTAGAGGTTGTCGGCATGCGCTACATCAGCACACGCAATCGTCAACATTAAAATTAAATCTTTCCCGCTGTAAAATGCTTTTTGTTGGTTCTTTTTCTGTTTAGATGACGATTTTTTTAAAATAAACCAAACGGTTGTTTAAAATTTGGTTCTGAGGCAACAAAACCTTTTAGTGCCCTCGAACTCTTTTTTGTTTGCCGTTTAGGTGAGTGAAATCATCAGCGAAGTTTTTATGAAGCTAATTAAAGAAAGGCAGTCCAGCCGAACCCCCTTCGAACCAAACCACCCCGTAGCCAAAGAACACCTAAAACGCATTCTGGAAGCCGCCAAATGGACCCCCACAGCACATAACATGCAAAACTACCACGTCATAGTCATCGACGACCCAAAAGTTCTCCAGCGAATGGCCGCCATAAAATCGCAGCTCTCCGAAGAGTTCCTTAAAGAAAACTTAATGCAGCTTTCCTTTTCAAACGAAGAATTGACTAAGCGGAAGGTGGGGATTTCAGCTTCTGGGTTCCCGCCGGACTGGGTTGACCCCGCAAAAATAGCTGAAGTCACCAAGCAATCTAAGGTTTTGCCACTTGGGAACTCTATCCGTGGAAGCCCCACTTTACTGATGGTGTTCTATGATTCGACGAAGCGGGCTCCTGCCAGCGACGGCGACGCCTTGGGCTTTATGAGCTTGGGGTGCTTGATGGAAAACATCTGGCTGGCCGCGCAGTCGCTGGGATTGGGTATGCAAATTCTGAGTTTATCTGCAACCGCATCCATAGAAACCGAACTCAAACAAATACTTGGCGTGCCGGATAACCTGAAAATCGCTTACACCATCCGCCTTGGGTATCCTACTGCGTTTGCTAAGGGACTGCGGGTTCGCCGAGACATCGAAGACTTTACGCATCACAACCGCTGGGGAAACAAAGGTCTCTAACCTTTTTCAGTGGAGTTTTTTCTTGCAAATAACTGCTATTGCTAAAACTGTTAGCATCGCGGCTGCAAGTGTTTGGGTTGATGGGAACTCTGAGACTGTGGATGTTGGGGATGAAGCTTTGGGAAACGGCGATATGGTTGGAGTCGGTGTGGCTGTAGGCGAGTCAGACGACGCCTCAACATATAGCGTATGCAAAACATCCGCCACCGCATTAACCGCCAAATTCAACGATTCACCACAACGGTTGCTGAATGTTTGGTTGTTCCAATTGTAGTTTTGGTCCATCCAGACGCAGCTGAGTTGGCTGCTTCCGCCAAAAGTGGTGTCATAAGCCAAGTTAGCTGCGGCGTCGTAAGCTGTTAGGGTGGTGAGGTTGTCGTCGTAGGTTAAGTACATGTTGAAGATGCTTTGATAGCTGCTTGTTTCGTGGTTGACGTGGCTTTCGTAGTCGCTATGGTGCGTTTCGGTACCCCACACTGTCGAGGCTCCCATAACGTGCCCGAAAACCGCCACATCCGCGATGTAATGGGTTATGGCTCCAGCCGCCTCTGCAGCTCCTGTCAAATTGCCGTTTTCGAGATTGTTTAGTGCGGTGTTGAATAAGGTTTGAGCACGCTTTGCCGAAGCATCTTCCACCAACGCCCCCGCAGCTGAGTAGTAGATGTGGTGTTTGGTGGTATCGCCTATGCCGCCGCCTTGGTTCGCTGGCAGGTCCGGCAACTCAGTGCCGAAGAGATAAAGCTGCAAGTTGTCGGTTATGTACTGTTTTTCCTGTACGGGGAGGTAGTCGAGAGCGTGGTGAGCTATCCAGTCGTGGGTACCATAGTCTGGGTGAGTGGGGTCTGCTGAGTAGCCGCCGTTGCTCCAACACAAAGCAGGACCCAAATAAACAAACAGCGCAGAAATGCATGCGATTACTAAGATGGCCCTAATTATCTTCAACTTGATTTGGTCACACTCAACTTTGCCTATGTTATTTGACTTACTTTAAATCCCTTTTCACTGGCAAGATGGAAAAGTTGAATTGTAAAAGATTAAAGCTATGATTTGCCTAAAGTTTATTTGGTGATTTGTATGAAATATGCAGTTTTATACACTGACAATAATGGGGAATCGCACTTTAGAGATGTCGAATTCTCTTTTAGTTCAATAAATTTTGCGCCTCCTGCGCCGCCCGTATACCTCTCTGAGTTCATGGATGCCAGCAAAATCGTGTTTTTCAGCATACCCGTCGGCTGGTTTGGCGATTGGCATCCTGCACCTAAAAAACAGTTTTTCTGTTGCCTCTCAGGCGAAGCCGAAATCGTTGCAGGGGACGGCGAAACACGCCGCTTTAAGTCAGGCGAAGTTTTCCTCTTGGAGGACCTTTCTGGGATGGGACATACGACCAGAGTAATTGGCGACGAAGCCTTTGTAGCTGCAGTGGTACAGTTAGCGGTAAAAACTTGAAAGCAATAATTCTTTTATTGAATTTTGCTTTAGTGTTTACGGAATCAGTTTTTAATCTCTCAACCTATTTGTTTCTGGAGGAATAAGTAGTGACGGTTTTTGTTGTAAGAACATACGTTGTTAAACCGGATAAGCTAAAGGAGCATTTGGAATGGGGCAAAAAGCTGGTTAAGTTGATGAAAAAGCAGCCTAAGCTTTTTTGCGATGTGAAGTCAATGCGGGTTTTAAGTCACAAGTACGGCGGCAACGTCGGCGGTTTCACTGCAATGTGGAAGTTTGACACTTTAGCCGAAGCAGAGAAGTGGGAGCTAGGTTTTGTGGATATTAGAGAAGAAGCAGATTTGCGTTATGAGTTTTTGTCGCTAATTGTGCCGGGCTCCTATTCTGAATGCATCTGGGCGCCTGTGCGGACCATAAACAAAAAACCCAAGTGCCCCAAACCAGCAGCAACTAAACACACACGGCTGTAAGCCATTAACGTTAGTGGCGGACCAGTCAACGGCAAATATTCTATCAAAAACAAGCAAAACCAACCGGTTCAAAGAGAAATCAATGCAATACAACAGTCGCCCTTAAACTCCAACCAACTCGCGGCTTAGCAACAGAACCCTGCCGAATTCAACTTAATCCGAAGCAACAATCTTGAAAATCACGTATCGATCATTAGAATAAACCAATTGAAGCAGTTTGCTGTGAAACATTTGCGGGTCCAACTCGTTTCTGTCGTAAACGATGAAGCCGATGTTGTAAGTTTCGATGTAGTAACTGAAATCTCTGGCGGTAACCGCGAACTCCGCAGTTTTAAGGTCAAATATGCCTTGGAGGTTACTGGGCTGCAACGTGGGGTATTTGCTCTGCGACAAAGCCAACACCTGATATGACCGCGAAGCTATTTCGTTAACGTTGAGATCACCTAAGTCGTACACTACTCGGACCGCGTTGATTTGACGGCTAGCCAAAACACCGATGTTGCCCCATGTAGGTAAATCAGTAAATTTGAACGCGTAACCCACATTGGAGGTGTCATCGTACACGCCGATGTAGTCGTCTTGGAGGTCTGACCCTTGGTAAGTCGCTACTGCCCAAGAGTTGCCCTCTGTGGTTTTAATAGCGTCCGGCGCATCCCAGGGGTTAACCCACTCCATTAAGCCGGGAATTTCTGCTTTGTCAAACTGGAATTTCAAATCAAAACTAGTAGTTAAATACAGTGTGGCGTTATCAACTTGGTTTTTCAGCGGCGTCAAGGTCCAGTTGATTTGGAAGGGGTAACTGGTGTTTTCAACTGTAACAGTCTTAGTCACCTCAACCTCGTCGTTAGAGAACACAAACGTTAGACTCTTCGGTGAATATTGGTCATTGAATACGATTTCTTTGCTTAACTCAGAGAGTGCAACTCTCTGTTCAACGCCGTTTACAGTATAGTAGATGAAGTCGCCTGATCCTAGCGAATACGACACCTTCATCCATATGTCATTAAGCGAAACATAATCCTCATCTAGTGTGTCGCCTTTGGCTTGATAAGCTTTAAGCATAGTCTGCGAATGCTCCAACTCATAAGACAATGGCAGAACCGCCTCTGCTATTTCCATACGCTGCACCGCTGGGTCAGTTTGGGCAGTAACGTTTTTGCCTGAGAACTCTTGGAACCAGAAACCTGGAACTTCCGTGACTGTAACGTTTGTTTGGTCGGGGTAATTGTTTTTGAGCCACACACCTGCGTCCAGTGCTTTTAGGTCGGTGGTGGAGTAGTAGACGCTGGCTTCCATGATTCTGCTGTAAACCACGTCTGAGCGGTAAGCTACCACTGAACATAGCGCAACGATTAGGACGATTGTGACGGCTTTAACCCAGTTTTTCCTGAAAACCTGCCGCTTCCGAAGGTAAACGGCTGATGCTTTGTCCCAAGCGAACACTATTGCAGCCGCCGCGAAAATCGCCATTGGAGTTGTAATGTAGTAGATGAACCAGCTAAACGGCATGTAGAGGCCAAATAGGTAGGATTCCGCGAAGAAGAACGGCACAAATAGGCTAAGAGCCAAAATCAGCCAGTAAAGCATCTTCTTCTCTTTCTTTAATACGTAGAATGAGGTTCCTACGCCTGCTAAGGCGGCGAAGAAAATGAAGCCGAAGTTGGTCATCATCGCTGTCCAACCTGCCGCTGGAATCTGGTACGCATAAGTTTTCACTGCGAAGAACACGTACTCAATGACTATGTCAAGGTAGGCGAACATGGCTTGGAAGTAATATAAGAAGAACGCTATGCCGCCGCCCAATGCAATGGCTATCACGACTTTAAGATTTTTACCCTTCGACTTGATTAGCATGTAAAGTAACACAGGTGGCATGATAAACATGGCTAAAAACGCCGCTAACTGATGGGATAGGACAAGCCCAAAAGCCGCCAAAAAAGCTACCACAAGGTACCCTAATTTGTCTACAGCCAAAGGCGTGTAAAGCAAAACCAGTAGCATGAATCCCAATGCCAAAACCGTGGTGTAGCCGCCGAATTGGTTAGCTTCGAAAACGGGAAAACACATCAACAACAAAACCGCTGCAGTTGCGCCGACTTTTTTATTAAAGAAACGGCTTCCCACCAAGTAAACCGACATAAACAGTAGCCAATCAATAACTGCAATCAAAGCCCTGACTAATACGATATACTCGCCGATGTTAGCTGCACCCGTAAGTGAAATGGCCATGGCGAGCACGATTTGGTAAAGCGGCGGCGTCCAACCCAAGTTTGCCAGAGAGATGTGGCCTGTGTTTAGGAAAATCTGGGCTTTCTCAAGGTGAACTGCCGGGTCGTTGCCTAAAACTACGCCGTTCATTGAGACGATAACGTAGAACATCGCTAAGATGAGCGCTGAGAAAACCGCTATGAAGCCAACTTCAAGTTGTTTCTCTTTAATCGACGAATTTAACAAGGAAATCCGTTCACCCAATGTTGAGGTTCCCATTTACCATGTAGATTGCCACTTCTCTGTTAATAAACACAAGGCTAAAACGGGGGTCATTGGTGAATCGGGGTTGCTGTTCAGGGTTCTTGAAAACTATGATGTAGGAGACTTGGCGGGTTTGAAGTTCTGTTTGGTAGTTGAAAACCGTAAAATTCTCTTGTCCAGTGGACGGCAAATTTTGTAGGTTACTGAGCTTTTGTTGTGAATATATGTTAACTAATTCATCAAAGCTCAAAGTTCCAGCATTAATCTGGTTGAACTCGCTGTCTAAGTATTGGTATGTGCCCATGTAGAAGCTAAATTCAACATGCGACGCCAAATTCAGTGAGAACTCTAACTCTACGGGTGAATAACTCTTATCCGAACCAGCAGGAACGATGTAGACCGGCCGCGACCCTTCAGTTGGGAAACTGACTTGACCCAGTGTTTTCATGCCCGCATCAATCAACATAATGTTCGATTTGTCATCGCTGATTATAGGCGCTACAGTGCTCTTAGTGTATAAATTGAATTGTAACGCGATGAAAGCCACATTGGGGTTGCTAGTGGCTAGTATTTCCGTCACGTTAGCCAAAACTGATTTCGCATAAACTGTTACTTTCTGCGTGTAATTGAACAGTTCATTACCATGCGTCACCATAATTGACTCTGAATTTGCTGTGTGCTCCATATGCATATCAAGAACCGCCATATCGGAGACGTACACTATTTCGGTTTCTGAGCCATTTTGCAACGTAACCTCAATGGCGTCATTGTCAAAGTTGAAAAACGGATACGGATAATACTCGTTTCTAATTTTCGCCAGAAATTCCGGATTATGACGCGCCAAGTAGCCACCATCCTCACGAACCTGCATGTAACCGTTGTCGATAATGTAGTTCGTATCCAGTATGTTTCGTGCAAACGTTGCGTTATCAACTTCCCGATTAAGCGATAAGTATTGTGGGTCAACAGCAGCTAAGGTTGGTCGCTGAGCAAACCCGCCGAACCACCAGCCATACAATGCGTCCGCAACAAACACAGAGTTGCTCATCGTGTTGTTTTTTGCCCATTGCATACCTTCCCAGCCATAGTTATCCATGGTTTGGTAGAAGCTTTGGATGGTTTCGCCGACATTATTGAATACTGGTGACATAAAAACTGGCAAAGCCACAAACGAGAAAACGAGGAAGAAAAGCACAAAGATGCTGTACAGGTTCTTCCTTGTCAAGGCTTTAGCAACTCGGTTGATGTGTTTATTCATGGTTAATCGGGTGGGCTGAGTTTGTCTTGTAAGACTTCGGTAAGTGTCGATTACGCGTGCGAAGAAATCTGAGCCGTACTCTATGAGCACTCCCAGAAAAATCAGCAGCGGCATAATAACAAAATAGAGGAACCGGTTGTAGTCAAAAGGAAACCTCACCAAATAGCCTTGAGTGAAAGCTAAGCTCACAAAAACCCACAATGCAAGCAAAAACGCTGGCAGCGTGAACCAGCGGTTGTAGAATCTTTTAGAGAAAACGGCGAAAGCAGGGATTAAACCGAAAAGAGGTAGCACAATGGTCAATGGAAGGACGCGGGTGGAAAGCGTTGCATTTCCAATGTCGCTGGAGCCTGCGGCGCCCGTGAGGTAGCTGCTATTTTCAAGATATGCTGGGACAGCCTGCACAACGAAGGGCGCAACGAGCAAGATACCAATTACGATGGGCAAAAACCAGTATAACGCGGTTTTTCTGGTTGTGCCAAGTTTTTTAGGGAACACTAAAATTCCCAGCATAGCGACTACGATTATGCTGACAAATATACCTAAGCTTAGTGAATGCGTCAGAAATAGGGCGCCAATCAGAATTGAAGTTGACGCCAGATACGGCAGTTTTGTGAAGCGTGCTCTTTCTAAGTACAAATAAAATGTTAACGGAATCAGCATAAGTGCTATAGCGTTTGGGTAACCTGCCCACAGTAGCATTTCAATATCGAAGCGAGAAATCGCCGCCAAAAAAGCCACGATGAACGCAGCGGAAGTAGACCACACACGCTGGGTAATCAAGAAACCGCATAGCACAATCAAAGACGAAAACAACGAAACAACCAAGCCGTGTGCAAGAATCTCTGGTAACCCCGTAAGGGCTATTACGCCAAAAATGAATATGTGATAGCCCGGAAAAGTCAAAGCTGTACCACCGCCGATGTGGTAGAAGTTGTAGAAGAAATCTGCGTTTCCGGAACCCGTTATCGAGTAAATTACACTATTATGCAACCCAATATCTGCACCCGAAGGGTAACCGTCCCAAAAAATCAGAAGCATGCGGAAAACAAATGAGAATACAAAGATTCCCAGCAACAAGAGATACTTTCTATTTGCTTCACGCATTAACTTCACGCTTAATATACATACTTTTGAATTGTTGGTAAAAGGTTAAATATGAATTTCGAGTATAAAAAGCCCAGAGTATTAATTCAAAAAGGAAAAAGGTGTTTAATATGTCATGGCTTAAATCTATGATGGAAAAAGAACCACCAGAACCAGAAAATCCACTAGGCATTGTCGTTATTGGCAACATCGAACCAGATATGCATGACACAGCGAAAGAAGCAGTCCGCCGATCACTAAAACGCGCAGGCTTCAAAACCATTGACGTCGGAAAAAGCGTTGCACCACAAGTCTTCATTGACAAAGTAAAAGAAAACAATGCAAACCTCATCGCACTCTCAGTTAACACTGTCCCAGCAAAGAACAACCTTGCAAAACTCGACGAACTTCTCAAGGCAGCAGGACTCAAAGACAAAGTCGGCATCATCATGGGCGGCGCAGCAGTCAAGAAAGAAGACGCAGATGCAATTCGGTGCACTCTTCGGCAAGAACAAGGAAGAAGCTCCAGAGCTGGCAAAGAAGGCACTGAAGAAATAAGTCCATCAGAAGTGGAAAAATGTCCTTTAAATTCAACACGGAACAAAAAATATACGCGATTGGTAAAGCAAAAATTGGCGGTCAGCCAGGCGAGCTCCCAACTTTTCTGATCGGTTCCATCTTTTGGCTAGGCCAAAAAATGGTTCAAGATGCTAACAAAGGTATTTTTGACGCAAAAGCTGCTGAACACATCATCAACACAATGCAAACCCAAAGCGACATAACAGGCGTTAAATTCGCACTCGACATCGTCGGCACAACCGAAACAGCATTCGAAAAATACATCGACTTCGTCCCACAACATACTGACGCACCACTCATGCTCGACGCAATGAGCCCAAAAACCCGTATGGCAGCAGCAAACTTGGCAAAGAAGATGGGCTTGCAGACCGATGCCTCTACAACTCCGTCTACAAGGGCGTAACTGATGCGGAACCTGCAAACCTCAAAGAAAGCGGCATCAAAATGTCCATCGTTCTAGCTGACGATCCAAAAGACACAACATTAGAAGGCAAAATGAATGTTATCGTTGAAGCTTTAGCCTTAGCGGAAAAAGCTGGAATTACAAAACCATTGATCGACACAGCTATCCCCGCATTCGAACCAGACATGGGCACTTCCGTTAGAGCTATACCTATAATGAAAGAGAAGTATGGTCATCCTGTCGGATTAGGCAGCGGCAACGTTGTCACAACCATGGGTTGGGTAAAAGCAAACATTGAAAAAGAATTCCGCAAAGGATGCGTAACTCGACAAACACAATCATGCAAATGGCAGGCGCCAACTGGCTCATGATCGGACCCGCCGAACAAGCTGAATGGGTCTTCCCAGCAGTCGCAGTAACAGACACATACATTGCATCAGCAGCAGCAGACCTTGGAACCCGCCCGCTAGAAGAAACTCATCCAATCTACAAAGCTTTCATGTAAACTTTTTCCTTTATTTTTTCTTTGTTAAAAAACAAAATTTCGAAAGTATCACCTTGAAACCGCTAAGATGGCTTGAAATCGTCGTCGGATTTACGGTTTTAACATTACTCGCCGCTACTTATCTTATCCCAAGTGAGTCACCTTTGGTTGCCATCCGTTATGTTTTTGGGTTTGTTTTCATCGTGTTTTTGCCGGGCTATTGCCTAGTTAACATACTTGTTCACGGGTAAGAACAGAATTGATTTCGTCGAAACCCTTGTGATTATCAGTTGCTTTAAGCTTCGGCTTAACTGGGCTGATAGGCTTATTCTTGGGGTTGTCACCTATAGGAATAAACTTTCTATCAATCACAATTTCCTTGGGCGTGTTGGTGCTGGTTCTGCGGCAATCGCCTATCATTAAGAAAAGGAGGACGCTACCAGTACTTGAGGTGCAGAGCCCGTCAGCAGATAAGCGCCTGAAGTTTTCACCGCTGAACTCCCGTAAGTTCCGCCTATGACGCATCATTGTAAGCACATAGCTTGGTCGGAGGTAGAAGTGTTGGTATGCTTTGTAGCGGAGTTCCGCAAGTTTCTCCATACTTAACTGCGGCGTTTCAAAAGTTGGACCGGCAGTGTCAAATCGGTCGAAATCGTTGACTCTTAACCATCCGTTTTTGATTACTTGCTCATACATCGGTGTTCCTGGGTAAGGAGTTGCTACATAGAATCCGACATCTTCGGGGTTTAGCTTTTGTAGAAAACGAATTTGATGGTTTCTTTGGCAGTCTGTTCTGTTTCGCCTGGGAAAACCCAGCACTACATTGGCGATAGTCATTAAACCTACTTCATGTGCGGTTTTATATGCTTTGCGGGTTTGCTCCAGCTTGATGCTTTTGTTCATGGCTCCTAAAATAAGCTTCTGAACCGGATTCGACGCCCATCCAAACAGCGATGCAGCCAGCGTCATGCATGGTCTTCATTAATTCACGATCAACCATGTCCACGCGTGTGCCGCAGTCCCAAATCATATTGAGATTTCTGCTTATGAAGTTCATAACAGATTTTTACAACTCGATTGCGGTCAACGCTAAATGCGTCATCATAGAAGGTGACTTGGTCAATGCCATATTTATCGTGGACAAACTGCATTTCATCAACCACATTTTCGGCGCTTCGCATGCGGTAGCCTCTTCCGAACATGCGTACTGTGCTGCAGAAGTCACACCAAAAAACGCAGCCCCGACTGGAGACTAAGCGGGAAAAGAAGTTTGCCATTGTGTTTGAGTTTCTCAAGCGGTAATAGATGATGTGCAGGAAAAGGTAGACTATCAAGATCTTGGATGAAGGGGCGATCATCGTTGCGCACTGATTTTATCGCCATCTCGGTACGTGATACCAAGCACACCGCTTGGAGGCTGCTTTGTTTTCCGATTTTCCAGCGAGTTCAAGGAGGTTTCTTCGCCTTCCCTCCGCACGACCATGTCTAAGCTCGGGTACTCCTTTAGGGCATCCATATCCCAGAACGTACCATGTGAACCGCCTAACAGCATGACTGCATTGGGTTGGACTTCTTTGGCGATGGTAATTAGTTTCATAGCGGATTTGTAGAGTAGCGTTGTGGCGGTTACTCCGATAATATCCGAGGGGATTTGGGCGATGCGCTCTTTGAATGTTTCGTAGGTGAGTTTTTCGGCTTGGCAATCAATGACGTGTGACTTTGTGTCCTGCTTTTTCGGCAACTGCGCCCAAATACGCTATGCCCAGTGGAATGAAAGGTGGATGAGAGTGGACGCTTGGTGGGTATGGCGGGTTAACTAGCGTAATTTTCATGTGGGTTAGCCTTGATGGATGATTTCATAATATTAGAACCCATATATTGCTTTCTTAAAAATGCCAAAAAAGTGTTTTAGAGCTTTTAAACTGGAATTAAAAGATGAAAAGTAACGTTTAGGAGAGTTTTATGTGCATCGCACGCAATGCGTAAGCCGCGGAAGTTTTCAGTCCTGAACTTCCGTAGGTTCCGCCTTTCCGCATCATCTTCAAAACGTATGCCGGACGGAGGTAGAATTTTTGGTGCGCTTTGTACTTGATTTCGCGGAGTTTCTCCATACTGAGTTCTGGTGTTTCAAAGGTAGGGGTTGCGGTGTCGTATTTGTCAAAGTCTGTCACTCTTAGCCAACCGTTATTGACTACTTCCTCA
Organism: uncultured archaeon; assembly: GCA_963760925.1. Taxonomy (GTDB): domain Archaea; phylum Thermoproteota; class Bathyarchaeia; order Bathyarchaeales; family Bathycorpusculaceae; genus Bathycorpusculum. Next base: position 30,354 of record CAVXES010000004.1, read on the forward strand.
TACATAGGTGTGCCTGGGTAAGGCGTAGCGATGTAGCAGCCTATATCATCGGGGTTAAGACTGTTGATGAAGTTAATGGTTTCCCAGGCTGTTTCCTCTGTTTCGCCGGGAAAACCAATGACTGCACTTGCAATAGTCATGATACCCAGCTTTCTGGGCAGTTTTGAATGCGTCTTTGACTTGTTCTCGATTGATTTTCTTGTGCATTTTATCCCAGGATTTTCTCTGAACCCGATTCAACGCCGAACCACACGGTTATGCAGCCTGCGTCATGCATCTTTTCAAGCAATTCTTTATCAACTGCGTCTACGCGGGTTTCACAGTCCCATTCCACTTTGAGTTCGCGGGCTTTGATGTCTGCGCACATTTCAAGTGTATGATTGCGGTTAATTGTGAAAGCATCGTCGTAGAAGGTGAATTGGCTTTCTCCATACTTGTTATGAAGCATCTCCATTTCGTCAACGACTTTCTTGGGGTTGCGCATACGGTAACCACTGCCAAACATGCGTACTGTACTGCAGAAGTCACACCACTGCACACAGCCGCGGCTTGTCACAAGTGGGAAGATGGTTTTGCCCATGCGATGGAATGCGTCAATCGGTAAAAATGGTATGCTGGTGATGGCAGTGAGTCGAGGTCGCTTTAGGAAAGGGCGGTCAGGGTTGCGGATGATTTTGCCGTTTTCTCCCCGTATGGTGGTGCCAAGAATGCCTTTGAAAGCTCTTTTTTTCTTGCATGCGCTCTCAGTAGTTCAATGAAGGTGATTTCGCCTTCTCTGCGTACGATGACGTCGATGCTGGGGCACTCGTTTAGGGCGTTTTCATCCCAGAAAGTAACGTGGCTGCCGCCTATCATGGTGGTGGCGTTAGGATGATCGGTTTTGGCGGTTTGAAGGATTTCTTTGGCGGAGTTATAAAGCAACGTAGTGGAGGTTACGCCGATTACATCGGGGTTTTCTTTGCTTATGCGTTGCCTAAAAGAGTCAACAGTTAAGTGTTCTGCTTGGCAGTCGATAACGTTGACTTCATGTCCTTCTTTCTCTGCAACCGCGCCCAAATAGGCGATGCCTAATGGAATGAAGGGTGGATGAGCGTGAGCGTTTAGGGGATAGGGTGGATTGATGAGGGTAACTTTCACATGTATTCGCCCTTGAGTAGTTGGTTAAACGGTAAAACGCAATATAATGTTTACGTTAAACATGTGGAATGTATAAAACGGCGTTTTTGACCAAGAAATCTCGGAGAATGGCAATTTAGAAATTAAATTGCAAAGTTGTCTGATTCAGGGAACAACCCCAACATCCTCTTCTTACGGTGCTTCATCGCCAGAAACCCAGCGGTAACCGCAACAGAAAACGCCGCTGCCCCCAAAGATGAGAAAACAAAAAACAAAGGCAAAATCACCACACTGCTTTTGATGCTTGTTGCGCCGTTAAATTCCCTGTTGCCCAACCAACTTGCCTGAACTTCAATCGAGCCTGTCACTGTAGGTATCCAACTGTAGGAGAATTGTCCGTTTGGCTGCGTCTCCACCGTTGTGATGGTTGTCCAGCTGCTGCCGCTCTGAACCTGTAACGTCACGTTTTCGTTTGGCGATTGCGGCGTGATTTGCCCGCTTATGGTTATAGGGCTGTTTTCGACCATGAAGGACGAGGAAACCTTCAAGTTCAAGGTGCTGGCGTCAAGGTCTCTAAGGTTCGCAGAGACTTGAGCGATAGATGACTGCGCCATATTTTCAACCCCGACGATTTGAACCGAAACGTCTTGATAATCAGTTGGGCACTCGCCAACTCGCCAGCCATCCCGCCATCTGCCGCCCGTGCATTCACCTACGTAATAGCTGGCGTTCTGGTAGGTTACGCTGTAAACTTGGGTTCTAGCATCTGTGGGTTCAGCGCCTAAATCTACGGCGATTTCCATGTGGCTTTGGTCTTTATAGTAGAGAATGACAGTTGGAATTCCACCTGCTTCCAAAATCGAAGCGGCGATGTAGGCGAAGAGATCACAGTCTCCGTTTCCGTCTATCAGCGTCTCCACGGGGTACTTACCCATTGTGACTTCTTGGTAGGGTATCTGGTGAACAAGCGCCAAAACTCCGTTAGTGTAATCTTCGGTGTTGTCATAGATTTGCCAGAGCCTGTCTGCTATAGGTTTTAGAGTGTAGGGTGTGACGAATTTGCTAAAGTCCGCTGGCGAGAAAACAAAATGGTTCTGCACTGAGTAATACTGAAAGAGGGTGCTGGGGATTGAAACGTTAAGCTCGTAATTTGTTGGGCTGCAGGGATAAGTGGGCACCAGAAAAGAGACTGTGTACTCTTGTGTTTCACCTTGTGTCTTAGCAATAGGGACTAAAGACAGGATGAATAGCGCCAACACTGCTATGCTTACAGCCTTGAGGTAGGGAATTTTCATTTGAGAGGATAGCCAGCCGTAATGCCTCCATAATTGGCGTTGATGATTTAAATGGTTATTCCTAGAACCGGTTTATCCGCTCAGGTGCTGATTGTACCACCGTCGGCTTCGATCAATACACAAAGCTCTTTGGCTGCCTTTTCGAGTGCCTCGGCGGGTTTAAATTCGGCCTGATCCGTCATGGTTAAGTGCAGCTCGACGCGGGGTTTACCTCCAAAGCCCATCGGATGTGACTTAATGTAAACACCCACATTATCCTTCATTACGGTGTCGATTAAGGGGGCTAAACGAGATTCTATGATGTTGGCAAAGATACTTTTTTGGCAGAATATTCCCGAACCAACAGCCTCCTTAATCAGGGGTGCAATTGACTGTGTGAAAATGGCCTCTACCTCTCTGGGTACACCAGGCAGAACAAACACCGCCGTGGTGTCAATGTCTGCTCGAATTGATGGTGCGGTTCCAATCGGATTAACAATTATTTGAGTATTTTCGGGCATGACCGCCATTTTGATCCGCGGAGATGTCATCTCGACTTCTGCGGTTAAACCTATTTTTTTGGAGTATTCAGCGCATTTTGCTTTAACCATCTCCAGCGCTGCTGGGTTAACCGTGAGTTTCTGGTTTAGCGCTAAAGCGATGCCTTGTAGGGTTTTATCGTCGAAAGTGGGTCCTAATCCGCCAGTGGTGATCAGAAAGTTGGGCTTTCGGTTCGCTGCCTCGTTTACGGCGACGGCGATTTCTTCTATAACGTCTTGGATAACTGTGATTCTTCTAACTTTTGCGCCTAAACCTGTAATTTGCTGTGCCAACCAATGTGCGTTGGTGTTCATGATTTTGCCGATAAGTAACTCATTGCCGATGCAGATTATTTCGACATCTAAAGTCAAAGCTTCTGCCTCACCCTTCTAAATTAGATGCTTGTTTATTATACTTCCCAAAACTTGCAGAGTCAACGCTAAGGAAAAATCCATTCTTCCCCAACGGAGCACCCTATTTTTTGCTAAGGTACCATTTGAGGTATTCTTTTCGGCGGGCTGTTTTAGCGTCTTCATCGCTGTCGTAGTCTGGTTGGCGTTTATCACGGATATCGTTTAGCTCTTGACCTGTACATGATAAACCGCAGCTTTTGCAGACGTAGTTTTTTGTCAGTGAAATGTAGTGCATTTCTCCGCCGCATTCATGACAGTAATTTACCATTTCTTTTACCCTTTTAGGTTTTGATAATATCAATTCAACGGAAATATTAGTCTTCGCATGAAAAATTTGGGTTTAATCCGAAAAAGTAAGGGGTTAGACGTGGGTGTACATGTTGTCGCTGCTATACTTACCCGTGTTCATTTCTTGCTCAATGTCGCGGAGCAGCATAATGCGTTTGAATGTTGGCGGGTGAGTTGCAAATAAGCTGTTCATCTGCACCCAAGTGGATTTTGCTTCTTTCTCCATGGCAAGCTGAAGCTCGCGTTCGTCTAAGACACCATCGTGGTCAAGATCGTATTTATTTTTGTTTTCCATGATTTGGGCGACTTCCTGTGCTGCTTGGCTTGGGTCTTCGATGTAGAAACTGCGCGCGCTGGCAACTGCTTTGGGCGCAATGGATAAGCCGTACGTTATTTTTGCTAAGCCGCTTTGGAGTCCGCGTGGGTTGCCTGTGAGGTATGCGCTGAAGGCGTCGGCGAAGTGTTCACGTAACCTGCTCAGGCGCATAACAGCGAGGAAACTCACAATGTAAACGACAAATGAGATAACTCCGATCGCGATTAGGACTGCGCCTGCATTTCCTTCATCTCTACCTCTGCGTGATGAGCCTCCACTGAACCATCCTGCTGTGAGCGCTAATTGGGAAACCCAATATGCAATTAGCGGTAGCGCTGAGAGTACAGTCATTACGATGTAGTCTTTGTGTTTAATGTGGCCTAACTCATGGGCTATCACAGCTTTAACCTCATCTTGGTTTAGGCTGCGCAGGAGTCCTTCGTGGACGGCTAAGACGGCGCTACTGCTTGTTCTGCCAAAAGTGAAGGCGTTGGGTGTCTTGTTGGGGACAATGGCGAGTTTTGGCATCGGCAAACCGCTTTTTTGCGCCATTTCTTTGACGGTGTTTTCCAGCCATGGGTTATCGCCTGGCTTCAAATATTGCAGATGCGTAGTCATGGCTACGATGGATGGGCCGATTGCGTACTCGAAGAGTATGAATATGAGGGTGCCGCCTAAGGCTAAAAGTAGCCCTGTAATTAAGTCAAAACCAACTACGTAGTATTGCAGTAGAAAGATAACGCCTAAGAGGAATAATCCGAAGATGAAGCTAGCTACGAAAATGCTTGTTCCCATAGCCCACTTTAAATCACTCAGCTTAGCCATCGTAGTCACACTTGTGTTTTTCAAAAGTATATGCTTAGAGAATTAAGTCTTTTCCCAGAAAACTCAGGGGAATAATTCGGGTAAAATTTTATTAGGAAATGATTGACTGTTAGCATAAACGGAAGAGAGTGTTGGTTTGAAAACAACAAGAACAGGATTATCCATTATCATTATATTAATGTTATTTTTAACAGCCATTGTAGCTGTTAGCGTGTTCCCTCAGGGTTCTGCTCAGACATTGCCTTCGATTACGATTAATGAGGGTGCAAGTTACACTAATTCCACAACTGTAACACTTACCTTATCAACGCCTAACGCAACGCAGATGAGCTTCTCAAACGATAACTCTACATGGTCAGATTGGGAAAACTTTACCGCTACAAAAACGTGGACCCTGCCAACTGAGGACGGCAACTACACTGTTTACGCTCAATTCCTAGATAGCGAAAATAATATCTCAACTGTTGATAGTTCCATTGTTCTAGACACTACGGCTCCTTATGCCGAACCATATGCTACATGGTACTCCGATGACTATAGAACAGTATATTTCGATGCAACCTACAGTACAGATAACTTGGGAATAGCAAATTGCACATGGGACTTCGGAGATGGCAACCTCACAAACGCCATAGTCGTATTACATACTTACACGGAAATTGGAAACTATAATGCATCTTTAACTGTGCAGGATTTTGCAGGCAACAATGCAACAGCGTATTTCTCGGTCACCATTCCAGACTTGGCTTCTGCGGCCACACCTACTCCGACACCGACCGTTACTATCCCACCTACAACACATCCTACTTCAACCCCAACGCCTACAGCTCAGCCAACTCAAACACCCGGATTTGAACTGACATCCGATTCAATGATTCTCATAGCGGTGGTAGTTGCAGTGGGTGTAGTTTGCTTATTGGTTGTTGTTGTGTTTTGGAAACGCTGGAAAACTGCGCCTCCGCCATCTCAACAGTAGAATATGCCCCTAAATAGCCTAAAAAGCTGCTAAGAATTTTTCTTTACCATTACTTTTTCTCTTTAAATTAAGGGCAGGCTCTCTCTTTGAGAGCAACAAAACCATCGCTATTTTGGTTCGCTGTTGCTTGTGGCGGCTTCTACAAACCGGAAACGCAACACAGCCAACGATCAAACAAAAACAAAGCATTTACACTCTGATTTTGTTAGTGTGCACAGTAACTTTTTCGCTGACAACTGCTATGGAAGAAAGATAACTAAAACTAAAGAAAAGAAGGGATTAGATGGGATAAGCTCCGCAGATTTTGCAGAACTGTATTTTGGTTTTAAGGTGGCTGTGGCATTTGGGACACTGAATTGCGCCTTCAACCTTGGGGAATACATCTTTAGGTTTGCCGAACTTTTGGCGGAAGACTTCGTAGTAAAGCAGTTGTTCTTTATCTTGGATTTCGACGTCGTCTTCGGCTTTGATTGCTGCTTTCTTTTCGTTGAATTCTTTATCCTCGACCAAGTCGTTGAAATAGGTGCGTAGAGTTTCGGTTCCGGTTCCTGCTTCGAGTGGTGCTTTGGGTCTCCATATGATGTCTTTGGGTATAACGTCTTCATAGGCTTTCCGCAGAATCCATTTGCCATATTTTACGCCGTTGTACATGTTAATCTTGTACTTGATGGGTAACTTCATAGCCCACTCCATGAATTCAGGGTCACGGTATGGCGCTTTAATTTGCATTCCAAGGGATTCAGCCATAGGGAAAGATGAAAAACCCATTTCAGCCCACATTTCCTGCTGTTTTACAGCAAACTGTTCTTCGCTTAGGTGGAACTGCCAGGGGTAACCGAAAAGCTCGTCTAGGGCGTCGCCAGTGAAAACGGTTTTTATGCCCTTTGGTTTTAGCAATGTTAAGCCAATGTAAACTGGAAGGCTATTGCGAATTTCCATGGGGTCATATTTTTTGAGTGCTTCAACAACTTTTGGGTAGAATTTGTAGACATCTTCTTTGCCGAATTGGTAGGTTTCATGTTTTAAGTGGAGGAGTTCAACCATTTTTTTGACGTACTCAGTGTCTTTTGGTTGGCCATGTTTGAAGGCTAACGTTAAGCAGGGGATGTCGGGTTTGTATTTTACTGCTTCATAGGCAATGATTTGGGTGTCGGTTCCAGCGGAGAAGAGAAAGCCGTCTGCGAGGTTCTTTTGTACTACTTTGTTTATTAATGTGCGGGCTTCGGACATGAGTTTGCTAACTTCGGGCTCGTTTAGGCTCATTATTTTATTCCTCGATATTATAGTGTTTTTCATCGCGGTGCATATAAAGTTAACTGGTGAGTATTAAAGCGGTTAAATAGTAAACATCTGTGCTGAAACATTGATTAAATTTGAACAAACGAGGCGACACACCCTTAAACTCTTCAGAATAAGCCCGCAAAACACAAAACCCTTTTCACACAGTAAACTTAAAAACCAACGGCTAAAAGCAAATACACAAACAGGTAATTAAATTGAAAGTCAGCGTACTACACATGGAAATCCGACCCACCCTCGAACAGAACCTATCCGCAGCCAAATCCGCAGTGCTCAAAGCAGCAAAAGAAAAACCCGCCCTAATCGCATTACCCGAATACTTCACAGTCCCAAACTGCATGGCCCACTTCACCGACGCGCCAAAAATCAGCAGAGAAACCTGCAACAAAACCCTTGACTTCCTCCAAGAAATCTCAGTCCTGATCGGCAACATCTACCTCCTCGGCGGCTCCGTACTTCAGGAAGACTCAGGAAAACACTACAACACCTCAACGCTTTGGAGAAACGGTTCGTTGATAGCGAAATACAAGAAAATTAACCCAATAGCCGCAGAAGTTGATGCAGGCGTATCTCGGGGCTGTACCCCGATGGTTTTGGATACCGATTTTGGCAAGTTGGGCATGATTGTTTGCGCTGACACCTTCGACCCTGTGTTAGTTAAGAAAGTGGCTGAGTTAGGCGCCGAAATCCTCACTCTACCCGTTGCCGCAATGGGTACACACCCGACTGTGAAAGGGCATCCCCTAACAGAAGGTATCGCCCGCGACTATGGAGTGTTTATCCTAAAAGTCGGTAACGTCAGCTCCAACATGAGGGGCGGCAGAAGCGCTATCATTGCGCCATGGGGGGTACTGGGTGAAGTTACGGATGCACCAAAAGATTCAGTGTTAACTGCAGATTTAGATATGGCTCGGCTAAGAGAGTACCGAGCTAAACTCAAAAAACTAGTTGAATAACAAAATTGAAAGTGCGTTTGCGCTTAGTATATTTTTGCCCAGTTATTCACTATCTTCTGCATTTTAGTGAATTCATATGTGTCTACCCACTCGCGGAAGGCGTTGTTGTGTACTGCGAACCGCGCAACTTGCTTTGCATTTTCTGAGTCATGCACCAAAAGTAGGGTCGCCATCAAGTCATGGCGGGAAATATAAGCCACAGTTTTTAGTAATGCATCAAGTTTTTCATCTGTGGGCAACTCGGAACTCAATTCTACCACTACTGGCTTCTTCAATGTGGCAACAAAATCCTGCACGATGGTGTCAACCCAGTAATTAGTAAAGTAGTCCCTTGATGATAGAGGCACATGGAAGTAATCCACCAACTCGGCTATGGCGTCGAAATCTATTCCAAAGCGTTCCTTCGCCAGCACAGGGTCAGGGAACATTTCAACCGCAAAAGTCCCTTTCGTATGGGTTTTAGCTTCCCTTAAGAAGTCAGTGACGGTTTTAGCTCTCCACTCAACCCAACCCAAACCGCTTTTTTGACGTTGCTCCGTACATCGGGGACATGTGCAAAAACTTTGATCAGCGAAATGGTAAAGGTTTAACGTAACACCTGATATGTCCTGTTTTGATAGGCTGTCAAGGTAATTGTAGACTTTGGCGCGGTATTGTGGATGTGTGGGGCAAACAAAGTCGAAGGCCAAGTTGTTTCTTCTGTTGCGGCGCAGAGCTGGACCGTTTTGCGATGTTGAGACGATGGAGGCGTCTTCTCGGATAGCTTTGGCGTCGCAGAAGACGGTTACGTCGTTTTGCATGCCGACTGCCGCCGGATGAACTTGTCCGTCTGCCCATTTGCAGTAATAAACGTGAATGTCGTAGCCTTCAACATGTTCAGGTTTGTAGGTAACTAAGCCTATTTTCATGCCTAACCCATTTGCTCGCAACAGATATATTGTTGGCGCTTATTTAATTGTTGATTTCATATGGACAAGCCTAAGTCACCCGTGATTATTGATCTCACCAAATGTAACCCTTGTACGGGTCAAGTCTGTATCGGTGTTTGTCCACAAGGTGTACTTGAAGAAGGCAAGAACCGTAAACCCCAAGTTATCGAAGTTGTACAGTGTACCAAATGCGGCATCTGCGTGAACCTTTGCCCTAACAAAGCCATCACCTTAAATGTAAGTAATTCAAAAAAGTAGCGTGGGGACGCTTTAGGTTTGGATCAAGAATTTAGTCTTGCCGATGGCACGAAATTTCTTGTTAAAGACAACGTGCTAGCCGTAATTTGTGATAAATCTTTAATGGCTGTTAGCTCCGCGATCTTTAACGGCGGGTGCAGACAGGTTAAAGCCGTCCTAAACATAGGGGTGCCGAAAGGATACAGTGACCTTTCCTTGCACCTTGACCCGTTAGAACTCATTTATGCTTCAGCCCCTAAAGTCGGCGTAAAAGATGATTACCTCGCCATGATAACCGCTGCAAATGTCCACAACCATAGCTTAGTCACCAAAAAAGGTGAGTTTTACACAGTCAGCGTCGCTGCCACCGCTGGCTGTTCGCACGGTGAATCTTCAGGCGAAGATATCCAAGTTGAAGAAATCACGGGGACAATAAACATAATCGTTTTTATCGAAGGTAACCCAAGCGAAAGCTGCATGGTCGCTGCATTAATCACAGCAACAGAAGCGAAATCCGCTGCATTACGCGATTTTGATGTAAGGAGCCGCTACACGGGCGACTCCGCAACGGGATCCATTACCGACGCTGTAACAGTTGCATCCACTGGTAAGGGCCGAATCGTTAGTTTGGGTGGTCCAGCATCTGATTTGGGCAAACTCGTTGGTTACTGTGCAAGACGAGCTGTCACCGAGGCGTTGCTTAAGCAGGAGCCGCAGTGGGCAAACCGCACCGTTCTAGACCGATTGAGAGAGCGCCATTTGCCAGTTGAAAAGTTGGCTACGGAAGTTTCAAAAGTTGAAGGTATAAAAGTTGACGCTGATGAGTTGGCGGATATTTTGCGCGGAAACCCTGTTGGTTTGGCTTCTTTGTTAACGGCTGCAAAAATGGATGATGACTACACGAAAAACCTCTTGCCAGCCGACTTCCAGAATTGGAGCGAAACCACAGGCTGTAGCGGCATCACTGAGGAATACAAAGAACGGCAAAGTTACGAAGCTGCAGAGTTACCGCCCTTTTTGAAGGCTACACTGGTCAAAATTATTAAGAAGACCCAAAACAAGGCGTAACTTCATAGGTCATGCACATCAAGGAAGGTCTTTTTTAACTATCTTTTGGAAATTGTCATTACGAATTTTGTGCCCTTACCTGCCTCTCCTTCTTCACGTATACTCCAGCCATAAACTTGCACTATCTTCTTAGCTAGAAATAAGCCAAAGCCCGTGCTACCGCCCGTAGTGAAGCCCTGTTTAAAGAGTTCCTGTTTATATTCTTGCGGTATACCTATGCCGTCATCTTCATAGATCAACTGCAAATCACCCGAAACAGTTTCCTTATAGTAAGCCCAGACATTTTTAGTTGTTTTCCCATATTTCCTTGTGTTATCAATAAAATTAAAGAGAAGTTGCCTTAGCAAAGAATCAGCGTGAACAATTACGCCGTGACAGTCATTAACTACTTTGAAGGGTAAACTTGGAAACATCTCAACGGCTCCGTCAATAGCCTTACCCACATCAACATCAACCAATGCTTCCATTCCCACTTGTTCATAGGTGTTAGCTATTTCGAAAATCTTCATCGCATCATTAACAGCTTGGGACATTTTATCAAGCCCTTCCACAACGTCAGCCAAATCGTAATGTCTCTTTTTGAGAATGTAGGTATAACCTGTTACGGAGCTAAGTTTGTTTCTGACGTCGTGTCTAGTTAAACTGCCGACGACTTTTAGTTTTTCATTTAACTCTGCTATCTTGTCTATGTTAGCTGACAAGTATTCTAGTGCTACGGTCATATCTTTCTCGATTATTTTTTGTTCAGTGATATCTGTGGCACTAACAGCGGAACCAAGGTAAATGCCGTTTTCGCTGTAAACTGAGGAGTGATTAACAATAATTGGGACTAACGAACCGTCTTTTCGTTGAGCTAAGTATTCTTTTGCGATTGTCTCTTCGGCATTCAACCATTTTGTAATGAACTCTACTTCATCTTTTGCGTTTGCACCTGCTAGTACTTCAACTACATCTCGGCCTATTGCTTCGTTTTTTCTCCAACCGAAGAGTGTTTCTGAAGCCTTATTCCAGAAAGAAATCTTCCTGTTCTTTTCCACCATTATGACGGCTTGTCCAATATGATCCAGTAAGTTAGTGTGAAGATTTTTTGGCTCTATGAATGATTTTGGTTCCAATATGGGTCTCTCATATCTGATTTAGGAATGGCAACCTATACTTACATTCGCTTTATGAGGTTTAGCCCAACGTACACTTTCAGATGATAGATGCATACAAATTATGTATAAAATCGTTATGAATCATAAATTCACTTTATTTTTCATAGAAAACTTCCTAATGTTTAGTGGGTTGGCGTATTAGTTGTAACCCGCATTTTCTTGTCTGTGGCATTTTTGCTAATCGGGTTATCTGCGCCTTTCGATATGTGGCTAAAAATCACTTGTCACTAAACCACAGCATAGCGGTTTTACCAATGAACTATATCGTGTGGAGAAAAATGCATATCCCATCCCATACCAAACAAACGTAGAAAACAACCTAAAACCAAAAAACAACGGGAACTACAAACATTCAAGTGGAAAATTAACTATCTACACCAATACAACGAGTAAGCACTAAAAACATGAACGCAAAATCTAATTTGAAATAATTCCTTTTCCATCTGGCAAGTACATCTGGGGTAAAACACAAATTAACAAACCAGCTACCAAAAGCATAGAAATCATTAGAAAAGGCGCTCCCTGCGAAGACTTAATAAGCCTGCAAAGTCATGTTTTGGTAAAATCATAAATGGTGTATTAAACTTGAAATTCGGCACGTTCCTCTACCAACCCGAGCCTGTTGAAGGCGTTGACTTAAACTTCTACCGTCAAAAATCAGAATCCGGCATTGTTGGCGTAGTAAACCCCAAGATGTACACTAACATCGCAGTCTTCGGCGACAATAACATGGCAGCACAACGCCCAGACTGGGTTTCTGTTAGCTCTTTCGGTCCAGCTCTGCGCACAAATAAACGCTTCAACCTTCGCTGGGACGTAGTCTGCATGACTAACCCAGAAGCACGTGAATACAACCTAAAAATCATTAAAGAAAGCGCCAAACTAACCCCGGGCATCAGCATCAGCAGCCAACACTTCGCTGATCAAGGTTTTTGCACATGTCCCCGATGCATTGAAGCACAACGCAAAAGCGGCTTAAGCTGGGTAGAGTGGAGAGCAAAAACCGTCACTGACTTCCTAGCAGAAGTTAAAGAAATCGTTTCAGGAAAACCTCTCTTCGTAAACCTGCTCCCTGACCCATTGATGGGTAAAGTACGCTTCGGCTATGACTTCGAAGCGATGGCACAATACACTGACTACTTTGTCATTCCCATGTTTAGCAAATCCTACCCGACACCCTGGTACTGGGAAACAATCGCAAGAGGTTTCAAGAGCCAACTTAAGAAGCCAATGTTCGTAAACTTCTATGTTCGTGGTCCAAACGAAACATGGGATACAGTTGCAACAACGAAACAAATCATGACAGTTGCAACCCGTGTTGCAAGACAAGGCGTAGATGGGATAATCTTCTTAGCAGAGAAGGCAGAGTACATACAGAAATTCCAGAAAGAAGCTGCTGCAGACAAAGAAACACGTGAGTTCCTCAAGGACCACGGCGGTGACGACGTTCTGGATCTATTTGCTCGCTGGGAACAACTCTATAAATAGTTTCCATTCTTCTTTTTAATTTTTTATTTTCTTTTTTAAAAATTTTTGATCTTTAATTTTGACTTTCATTTTTTGAATTATTTAATGTATCTTTAAAAGCTAGCATCCACTTTAAGACTTTCTCGATATGGTGAAAAGTTTGTCACAAAAAATTTACGGCAGAATAACCAATTACCGAATTGGCATTAAGTCACAGACACCCAAAGAATGTCTAATACAATTTGACGGTGTAACTTCTTCAGGTTTAGCTGGTCAGTTGGTGGGTCGCAAAGTTACCTGGGCGGGTAAAAACAGCCTTCACATCGGAAAAGTTGTGGGTCCTCATGGCGGAAACGGCATGGTTAAAGTAAGATTCCACCGTGGAGTGCCTGGTCAAGCGATTGGAACAATCGTTGAAATGTTGAGCTAATTACATTTTTTATTTTTTAGCAAGAGGTGAGGCACAGTCAAGGAAATTAAGGGTTGGAGAAGGCTAAGCAACAAAGGCGGTTACTTGAACGAATGTTCAGGTCAAACCTTGATTGTTTCTAAGAAACAATTTAGCTCCAACCACGTGGTTTTGCTCTTTGATGGAATACAAACAGACGAAAATGAGGGTAAGAAGGTTTCGCCTGACTTTGCAACTGAATCTAGAGCAGAAGCTTTCGCTACTGATTGGATGGCTAAACATCCAAATGGAATGGCATAATTACAAAATTTTTTCTCTTCTTTATTAGGAAGCTTAAACTTCTGTAATTAGCTTGTGAAGAACGCTTTTTTGCAAGAAAAATCCTTGAGAAGGTGACACTTTGACGTTTACATACAAAAATTGTGCCATTGAAACTTATAAATGCAGAATTTGCTCGGAGCGCTTCAAAAATCCAGAGGAGTTGCGGACGCATCGAATGGTTGCGCATAAGACGCATTTGTTGACTTACCGGCATTGATATTTGAAGAATCATTGTTCGCGAAAACTACTGTTGAATGTGTTAAATGGCTAAACTTTTCTTCTTTCTTTTGTTTTTTGTTTTTTTAATTTTTCCTGATAACCATTATTAATTGTTTTGTTTACTTAAATCGTGTTTTTTTGCTAAAATTTATATGCATAAACAATTCAATTTAGTGTGGATTTGTATGTTAAGCGATAAGGGCATTGCTCAGCTGGGTTTCCAAATTAAATGGGGTAATAAGAGACTTGAATATTTTGGGGTGGAAGCAGATTTCCTTCAAGTAGTCCTTCAACCACGTGACGAGCAGCCTAATACGCAGGAACCTTGAAAAAAAATGCCTACAATAACTAAAAAACCCAATAATGTTGAATCAAAAATAAACAATGCCACTTATGATTTTGATGGATACCAAAGAATATTATCAGATACAGGAGTCTCAATTGATCAACTCACAAAAACCGTGTTGTTCAGAAAGAAACCGGACTTCGAAGACTACCTGCCGATCCTTCCTTCGCATCCACCACAACGACATGCAGTCCGAATAGTCACATATGCCCTGCAGGTCGGTTTAGATCAGCCCCACGTTAAGCTTCGCCATTTAAAAAAAATCCTCGCATACAACAACTATGCTTTCCCCGGAAGCAGCCTTGGCAGCATACTGGTGGATTTCCGCCGTTCCGGTTTCGCTTTGGCAGCGCCAGTTAACCAGCACAGAAACAGACCCGTTAGTTTAACTGAAGAAGGGCTTGAAATGACAAGAAAGTACCTCAGAAAAGCCTGAACAACTATCCACTGGCAGACGCAAACAAAAACGCACTGCCTAAATAACCTCCTCAAAACCAGCGGCCTCCCGCACTCACACAGCCTGCTCTAAATCTAATTTATTAATTCTAAAAGGTAAGAGCATCTAGACGGCTGAAAGAAACAAAACTTTTGAAAAAAGGAATTACCAAAAAATAAAGAAAAGATTGGTTAGGCTTTGTTGCACTCAAGTGCTTTCTTGAGTACATCTGCCTTGTCGCAGCATTCCCATGGGAACGCTACATCGTCGCGTCCGAAGTGCCCGAAGCAAGCGGTTTTCCTATAGATTGGTTTTAGCAGGTTAAGCGTTGTTATGATGCCATGTGGGCGCATGTCGAAGTTTGCTTTGACCAGTTCAAGGATTTTTTCGTCCGAAAGTTTACCTGTTTCAAAGGTGTTAACAAGCACTGATATGGGTTGGGCGACGCCGATTGCGTAGCTGATTTGTACTTCGCATTGGTCTGCTAAGCCTGCTGCGACGACGTTTTTGGCGATGTAGCGTGCCATGTAGCATCCGCTGCGGTCTACTTTTGAGGGGTCTTTGCCGCTGAAACATCCGCCACCATGGCTGCCAACTCCTCCGTAAGTATCCACGATGATTTTGCGTCCGGTTAAGCCTGAATCTGCGAGAGTTCCGCCGATTACGAATCTGCCTGTGCCGTTGATGACGTAGTTCACTTCTGGCGAAAGCAGGTTAGCTGGTATAATGTGTTTTATGACTTTCTCGATGATTTGTTGTTTAAGGACTGTGTCTTCAATTGAACCGTTGTTTTGGGCTGCGATGACGACGGTTTTGACGCATTTTGGTTTTCCGTCTTCGTATTGAACGGTGACTTGGGATTTGCAGTCTGGACGCAGATAGGGCATTGTGCCGTTGTGGCGTAATTCTGCCAGACGCTTCACCAAGCGGTGTGAGAGCAGAATTGGCAACGGCATTAGCTCTTTGGTTTCGTTGCTTGCGTAGCCGAAAACCATGCCTTGGTCCCCTGCGCCTTGTTCGTGGCCGTTGGATTGGTTTACTCCCATGGCGATGTCTGGGGATTGTTCTGTTAAGGAAACTAGGATACCGCAGGTTTCCCAGTCAAGTCCGTCTTTGGCATTGTCGAAGCCGATTTCTTTTAGGGTGTTACGGACGATGTTTGGGATGTTGATGTAGGCGCAGGTGGTAATTTGACCTGTAATCATGACTGTCCCCTGCATAACGAGGGTTTCGCAGTCAACGTGCGCTTTGGGGTCCTGGGTGAAGATTGCGTCTAGGACGCTGTCGGAGATTTGGTCAGCAACTTTGTCTGGGTGGCCTTCTCCAACCGATTCAGATGTGAACAAATATATTCCGTTTCGTTTCATTGATTTCTCTCTCTTTCCGTTAGTTCGGTAGCTTAGGTTACTCGCCGTTTTTCTTATATGGCTTTCTGAATAAAATATTCCGATGAGAATATGATTTGGGTATGGCATTACGCGTTCGTAACTGTTTTTAACTAAAAAAGCACACAACCAATGATTGCAATGAAAAAAGTTGTTTCAACCATCAAAGCACCTGAACCTTGGGGGCCTTACAGTCAAGCAGTCCAAGCTGGAGGATTCCTGTTTGTTTCAGGGCAACTAGCCATAGACCCAAGAACCGGTAAACTCATAACCGCTAACATAACGGTGCAGACTCAGCAAGTTATGGAGAACATCAACGCCATCCTAAACGCAGCCGACTACCGCATAACCGATATCGTGCAATCTACCGTATACCTTGCAGATATGGCGTTGTTTGAAGAGTTCAACAGAGAATATTCCAAATACTTCAACGCCGATTACCCCGCACGCGCAGCCGTCGCATGCACTCTTAAGGCTGGTGCACTGGTAGAAGTAGCTGTTGTTGCCTTCAAAGAGTAGCTGGTTTTTGAGAAGTTATAAAAACCTAAGCACGTTAAATACATACAGGCGCAAACATGGCAGACGTTTCACTTAAAAAATTCATGCAGCAAATCAGCGGCAAAAAAGCCCCTGGACCATCAACATCCTTTAGCATATTTCACGTGTTTTACGCATTAGAGTTGCTGTCCCTGAATCCGCTTGGCAGAAACAAATTAGCAGAGAAACTAAACGTAGGCGATGGTGCAGTGCGCACAATTATTAGCAGGTTACGAGAAGCTGATTTAATTGGTACCTCGAAAGCGGGTTGCGCCCTCACCCAGAAAGGCAAAGACATTTGGCTTCAGTTCGAAGGAATTTTTCCTAAGCAGGTGGCTTTGTCCAAGTCTGAGTTCAGTCGATTTGCCTTTTAACCACGCTTTTTTGGTGCGTAATAGCGCCGACAAAGTCTCCAGTCGGCATTGACCAACGCGACGCAGCCATCATTGCGGGTGCAAGAAAAGCTTTCGTAATTGTCTATCAAAAAGGGCATTTGAGCATAAAATCCGTCAGCGAAAACATCGAGCAGCAATATCCCACCGTTACGAAGCAGATTCTGGGGCAGATGCAACCCCAAGAAAACGACGCGATTGTTGTGGCAAGCGCCGAGTCCGCGTTGAAGGCGAAGCGTGGCGCATTTGCTGCCGCATGGTCGCTGATTAGCGTTTAAGTCGTGTATTTTTCTCCTTCATTTAAGATGCGTTCCAGCACAGTGTTGATGTTCACCATGCCCTCGTTGGTTTTTGAAGAAGATGGCATGAGGTGGAATTTCATGCCGAGCTTGTTTATGGCTTGCATCATGTTGCGGCTGAAGAGGCGTTTTGTTCCTTCAAGTTTATCCTCTATTGCATCTTCCAATGCGCCATGGGTTTGCTGACCAAGACGCGATTGCTTGCGTGTCTTTTTGAGGGATTAAATCAGTTTTTGAGAGCACATGTAGTTGTGGCTGGAAGAATCTATTGTAGACTGCTGCGGAGAGGAACATGTTTGAAACATAGTTTAATGGGTTAATTGAGAAAACGGCGTCAAAAAGGTAAATTAGTGCTTTTGGTTCCTTTGTAAGTTCATTAACTATGTATGGTCCACTTGCGCGGAACGCAAACAGCTCCATTTGTCCTGGTGTGTCGACTAGTACGAAGTCTGCGTGCGCTTCTTCTATGTCGCGAGTTAAATTCTCGATTTCATCCGCAATCAAATCAGCCGCCATGATTAAGGCGCCATTTGGTCCCAACCCATATTTCTCCATTATGTCGCCAACATCTACGTAGTTGCGTACGTCAACATCTGGTTGATAGGGCAGTTTTAGCGCTCCTGGGTCCAAGTTGACGACTGCTACATCTTGTTTGCTCATTTTTAGCCACTCCGCAAATGCTGCGGTGAAAAGTGATTTGCCGCTGCCGGCGGTTCCAATGATGAATGTTAGAGGCATGAAAGGTTTCTCCTTACTGGTTGAGCGTGCTTTTGAGTAATGAACTTTTCTGCCCTGCAATAACACTGATTTCTACAGTTGTTGTTGCTAAGGTCCCTAACATCCCTCAATAATCAGTGGTTTGTTGTGTTGACTGTTTGGTGATTGGGTTGAATTGTAATTATTTTCGGATTCCACCACAAGGTCTACCGAAAAACAGAGAAAGCTCAGACGCGATTTCTCTGTATAACTTTTTGCGGACGCGAAAATGTATGCGGCAAACGCGCAGGGCTCTATTCCTTCTCTTTCTCTATTAAAGAAAAATATAGCCCAAAATTTAGGATTATGCGGGAATGACGGAAAAATGAAAAAAGAGAAAGAAGAAATTTAGAGGTTTTTCTGCATTGGGTCTGCACGGAGCTTCTCCAAGTACTTGGGGTCTTCCCTTAGTACCTTGGGGATGTAGTTGCATGCTGGGTCTGACTCGAACAAGTCGCCAGTGTAGTATTCAGCGCGTGTTCTGCATCCGCCGCAGATTTCTCGGTACTCGCAGACTCCGCATCTGCCTTTGAGGTTGTTTTTGTCGCGGAGTTTGAGGTGGAATTCGCTTTTCTGTAGATTCTTCCCATGCTTGGCGTAGTTTGGTTTCTTTGACGTTGCCGACTCGGTAGCCTTCGTGGAAGCCGCAGCTTCGGTAGTCGCCGTTTTCAGTGATGCCAATGTAGTTGCCGCCGATGGTGCATCTGTCCGAGGTATCCT
Source organism: uncultured archaeon (assembly GCA_963760925.1). Lineage (GTDB taxonomy): Archaea > Thermoproteota > Bathyarchaeia > Bathyarchaeales > Bathycorpusculaceae > Bathycorpusculum. The sequence goes on from CAVXES010000004.1 coordinate 49,035, forward strand.
TCGTTGAACCAGTCCCAGAAGTCCGCTGTGTTTTTCTGTTTGACGATGCGTGCGTAGAAGGGTGAGTAAACGTTGACTTTGACTTTGCCGTAGAGTCTGCGTTGGATCTCATAGATTTCGTTGAATGCTACCTCATATTGGTCTGGAGTTGGGGCTATGTCTTCCATATGTTCGCCTGCACGTCCGACTGGCACAAGGTTGTGGTACACGACTGAGCGGGCGTGGTAGTCTTCGGCTAAAGCTGGCTGTGTGCGCCATCTGGTGAATGTTATACTTAGTCATAGTTGTGACTAAGCAGTCAAGCAAACCGACGCTGCTAGTTTCTTCATGGCGTGTAAGGCTTTGTCGTAGCCGCCTGGACGCCTGATTTTATCGTTTGTGTCCTGCTTGCCATCTATGCTGATGGCGGTTTTAACGTTGTATTTTGTTAGTTTATTAAAGCGGTCTTCATCCCAAGCATAACCGCTTGTGATTAAACTTACATTGAGTCCATGTTCTTTCTCTGCGTACTCGATGATTTCCCAGATGTCTGGGCGAACCAAGGGTTCTCCGCCGCTAATCCCGAACCATTGAGAGCCAAAATCTGCAATTTCATCAACCATATGTTTGGCTTGTTCGGTGTTTAACTCTTGGTCTTTAGCGTAATCTTTAATGTAGCTGCAATACGTGCAAGTGCCAACACAGTTGCGTGTACACCGCCAAACAACCATAAACAAGGGAGTTGTAGTTGGATTCATTTAATTCACAGTGGAGAATAGATTTGCCTAGTCGATATAAAATTTACTCTGAGAAACTAGTTTTTTGCTTATTCGCTAGAGGGCAGTTTAAGTCTGAAAAGCAGAATTACAATTTTTATTCAGATGCGGAACTGCGAAGGTTGCGTCTATTCTCCAAGAAGCCCTCAACAGCAAAAACCGCCAACGCAGCCCCTGTGATCAATGTCAGCAGCAGAAAGAAAACTTTGAACTCGTAGGTTTCAACTTCAAAATGAATGGCCAAAATCACAAGCTCAACCACTAAACACCCCCAAAAACACTGAAGCGTACAGATGCATTTTCGGAAGCAAGTGGTTGCCCAAGCCAAACCATGCCCTTAAGAGGTGCCTTACGTTTAACTGTGTATTCGCCATACTCGTTTTTGGTTAGGTAGTCTACGTCTTCGAGTTTCTGCAGGTGGCGGTAGGCGACGCTGGGGCTGCTTAAGCCGACGCCTTTTGTGACATCTCGGGGTCCCACTGGTTTGCCTTTTTTTGCAGCGTAAAGGTACACATTTAGTGTGATTCCTTCAAGTTCTTCAGTGCTCGGTGTTAGTCCAATTTTCAGTCTCCTCAGTGAATATTAGCTATTAGCCGTGTAAGCGATGTATTAATTTTGCTTTAGAGACCCTTTTACCTTCTTTAGCTCTGCTATTTTCAGAAAAAAAGTGCTGTTCTACACTCTAAATACGGCTTTTTACCCCTATTTTGCATGTTCCCGAAAAAGTTTAATAAGCCACCGCTTCGAAATACCTCTTCATTTGAGAAGGTAATAACTAAATGAGTAACGAAAACTCAAATGAACTAATTGTAAATCCAGCACCACACATACACGGACCAATGACAAAGAATCGTATAATGCAGATACACTTTCTTTGCAATCCTCGCAGTAACAATTGTTTCCTCAGCGCTCTGGTCTCAAGTCACAACCCCCTCAGGATGGAACTTCGGCGAAACAGTTGCCATAGGCGCACTCATTGCAGTCGGCATCGCCGTACTCGTAGACTTACTAATAGGCAAATTAGCCGCTGACAGTGAAGTAAACACATGGTCAGCCGCAGTGTTCGGCTTAATCGTAATCAACTGTTTTACTCTCGGTTTCCCCGGCATGGCAGTTGGCATGAAATCGGCGTACCAGTTGAAGCACCTTTAGCATTCTTTTACCTTGCATTGATCTCACTCATAGGCAGGTTGTTTTCAAGAAAGTTGCAAGTCTAGCAGGCGAAAACCAGTAAACCCCGCAGCTGCAGCAAAATTCCTCGTTCTACTACCCGCAACAATGACAACACTCGTCACAAGTTGGCACCTAAACACAGGGCTCCTACAAGTACCCATCCTTATCAGGTCCAATCGGCGCAACCATCGTTGGCGGAAACGGTGGTCCAGCAGGCTATGCCTCATTCGGCTGGCTACCTGCAAAGCTGCTATGCATTTACCAACAGCAACATCTCCTGCCTAGCGTCGAATCAATCATGCTGCTATCAAAGTACCATGGATGGGTCGGAGGCGCATGCAGCATCGCAGTCATCATTGCAGGTGTTGCACTCTTTGTAATCGGACGCAAATACTTCAAATGGAAAATCACCGCAAGCTACCTAGTTGCAATGGCATTGCTCTCATTGATATTCTCATTCATGTTTGGCGACGCAGACTTAACCACAAGATTACTCTTCGAACTCTTCACCGGCAGCTCAATATTCATGGCGTTCTTCATGGCAACTGATCCCGCGACAACACCATACAATGGAGTCGGACAAATCATCTTCGGCGTTGGACTCGCAGTTTTGACTATTGTGATACAAACCTTTATGGGCTTCTTCGGCGGTTCTTTACTTGCATTATTGATCATGAACCTGCTTGTTCCTGTAATCGATAAGGTTCGCATTAGACAAACCCTTTGGGAGAGTAAATAAAATGGCAAACTTAGTACCTATCAGAGAAGTTAAAGACGTCGCAAGAAAAACACCCATCGAAATCTTCCCAGACCCCAAAATCGCAGTTGTGCTAACCAACCAGCAAAGCGGAGCAACAAATGCTCCCCTTGTCAAAGTTGGCGACTCAGTAATCATCGGCCAAAAAATCGCAGACGTAGAAGCAAGAATCAGCGCACCAGTTCACAGCCCAATTTGCGGAAAAGTCATCAAAATCGAAAACGCCTACAACAGTTGCTTTGAAGCACCAACCGAAGCTATCTACATCGAAAACGACGGCAAAAAAACAATAGACAAAAGTATAAGTCCAATCAAAGAAACAGAACTCACAACAACCAAAAACGAAGACCTCCTAAAAATCATCCGAGAAGCAGGTATCATCGGCATGGGCGGCGCAGGCTTCCCAACCAACGTAAAGCTAGCAGTTCCAGCAGACAAAAAAATCAAGTACCTACTTGTTAACGGTGCAGAAGGCGAACCCTATGATACAGCTGACGAACGCGTCATGATCGAGAGAACCGCTAATTTAGTCCGCGGTGTCCGAGTAGTACGCAAACTTTTGGGTAATCCCAAAGTTATCGTTGTAACCAAAGAAAGCAAGGTTGAAGCTGTGCCAAAACTGCAGCAGGCATTCGCTAAGGAACCAGAAACTGAAGTCCGTGCAGTCCACTTGACCTACCAGCAGGGCGACGCAAGTATGATGCAGAAAGCAGTCCTCGGATACGAAACACCCTCCGGTAAACGCAGCTATGAAATGGGCACTATCGTCCAGAACGTCGCAACCATCAACGCTATCGCAAACGCAGTCTTCGAAGGTGAACCACTCATAAGTAGAGTCACTACACTCAACGGCGACGTGCCAAAGCCAAAAAACCTTATGGTTAAAATCGGTACTCCAATCAGCAGCATACTATCCGCAAACAACGTCACAAAAGTCGGGTCAGTCGTAGTCGGCGGAGTCATGATGGGAACAGCGCTCCAAGAACTCGATGCACCGATAACAAAACGCACTTCAAGCATAATCGTTTTCAACAAAGCAAACGCAAAAGTCAAAAAACCAACCGCATGCATCCACTGCGGCAGATGCGTCAGCGCATGTCCAGCTCGGTTACAGCCAATAGCAATCTACAACGCAGTCATCAAAGGCGACTTCGACAAAGCAGCTAAGCTCTGCGCAAAAGATTGCATCGTCTGCGGCACATGCTCGTACGTTTGCCCAGCAAGACTTCCCTTAGCCTTCAACGTTAAAATGGCAAGCCAATAAACCAACCCTTTCCTTTTTTATTTTTATTTTAACCATTCTACTTAGGAAACATGCCTACTATACGGCGAGTTTTTATATAAATCATAAATTAGCGGTTGCTTATCTGCCTAAATTTCGGCTCGCAAGAAGTTTCAAGCATTAAACTTATAAACCCGCCACAATGTAAAGATAAAGACAAGGGATAAAAATTGGCAGAAAACAAATTTAAACTAGCAGACATATTCGGCGGCATCATTATACCAATGATTCTGGTAATTCTCATTTACGTCTTAGCGGTCTATGTTAACATTGGCGGGCAATACCACTTACTTGGTCAAGATGTAATTGGTGTTATTCTGACTTCTGGCTTTGCTCAGATGATTATTCTTGGTGTCCCACTTGTGTTGGGTTTACTTTGGAATAAATGGGCAGGTGGCGCAGCAGGTTTCATTATGGGTGGCATCTATTACGTAGCAAATGCAGGTCAATACAACGGTTTATTTGCACAAGGCGGCATGGCCAGCGTAACAATCGACGTTTCGCCAGACATCCTATCGGGCATCGGAAATGGCACAGTCACAACCCTCTCAGGTATGGGTTACTCGTCAGTTCCTTACAATTTCTTCGGCGACATCAGTATGCTGTTCTACCTCGTTAACGCTGTTATCATTGGCTACATGGCAGGCGCACTCTGCAATGGATCAACCAACTTTAAGCGCATGATCCTCTCAGGTTTAACTGCCGCAATAGTCACAGCAGTCATCCAGGCATACATGAACTACAATGTTTCACTTGAACCCGCAAGGAATATGGCTCAGGGGCAATGGGCAACTGATCCACTGATGGCAATTGTGACAGGTTTCATTCCAAGCATCGCCTTAGGTGTTATCGTTCCGATTCTCGCTAAAGTAATGACTTGGTACGGCATCCAGCCGCAAAAGCACGCTGGATATTAAACCCCAATGTAAATGAAAGGTGATAAAATTGGCAGAAAACAAATCTAAACTAACTGACATATTCGACGGCATCGTAATCCTATTATTTTGGTAATTCTCATCTATGTCTTTGCGGTCTATCTTAACATTGGCGGTCAATACCACTTACTTGGTCAAGAACATAATTGGTGTTATTCTACTTCTGGCTTTGCTCAAATGATTATTCTTGGTGTCCCACTTATTTTGGGTTTACTTTGGAATAAATGGGCAGGTGGCGCAGCAGGTTTTATTATGGGTGGTATCTATTACGTAGCAAATGCAGGTCAATACAACGGTTTATTTGCACAAGGCGGCATGGCCAGCGTATCCATCAATGTTTCACCTGACATACTCAACGGAATCAGCAACGGAACCATCACTCAACTTTCAGGTATGGGTTACTCGTCAGTTCCTTACAATTTCTTCGGCGACATCAGCATGCTGTTCTACCTCGTTAACGCTGTTATCATTGGCTACATGGCAGGCGCACTCTACAATGGATCAACCAACTTTAAACGCATGCTCGGTGCAGGCTTAACCGCTGCAATCATCACAGCAGTAATTCAGGCGTACATGAACTACACTGTTTCATTTGAGCCAGCAAGGAATATGGCTCAGGGGCAATGGGCAACTGATCCACTGATGGCAATTGTGACAGGTTTCATTCCAAGCATCGCTTAGGCGTTATCGTTCCGATTCTCGCTAAAGTAATGACTTGGTACGGCATCCAGCCACAAAAGCATCAAATGTCTGGATACTAAAACCCCTAATTCTTTTTTTTTTATTTTAACTCAAAAAACTTGGCGCAACGCGGACTTTATTTAAAAATAAAATAATTTTTAAAAGAATGAAAAATAAAATTAGGCTTTTGCCTGGGTTGGAGCAAATTCCCAAGCGATGTTGCCTTTCCAAAGTTCGCCTTTCTTAGTTAAGCGAACCTCTTTTCGTCAGTCTCAAGTAAGCCCTGCATCCTTAAGCTTCTGGATCTGCTTTGGAAACACCCTTCAGGTGTAGTGTCGAATTTCTCCATGAACTCTTTTCTTGCTCACAGGTAACCGCAGATACAATCGTGACATTGTGCGTCGCATCATATCATTCAGTTGTTGATTCAGATAGTCTGGATATTGGCAGTTTGCCAGTTTTTACTGTTTCCATGTAGGCGTTGATGTCTTCGAGGTTTGAGTAGCTAAACTTCTGCAGGTAACCCATGAAGCATCCTGCGCCGGTGGTTAAGATGCCTCCCCATGGCCAACCGTTAAGGCAGTTTTCACGTTCGTGCCACTCAATGCGGCTGTAGCGGTCATGGCCAACTGCTTTGTAGCCTGCCTCGGTTAGCATTTCATGTGCTTTCATGAACATTTGCTTCTCGTATTCTGCGTCTCCTTGTGGTGGTGAATGGCCGTTTTTGATCATCTTCTCAAGAATGGTCCCTGGGTCAACGTGAAGTGAGTAAGCGTCTACTTCTGCATCTAAATCTATGATTTTTTCAGTGTATGCTATCCCAGCTTTCCATGGTTTGGCCAGGTAGATTATACATTGATGTCAACGCAGACCACTAAGTCGAGTTTACGAGCAATTTATGGCTGCTTCGACATCGGCTGCGCTGTCAGGTAAACATAGATTTTTACGCAGTTTGTCATCAAAGGTTTGGGCGCCCATGTCCATCTGGTACACGCCGTATTCGGCTAACTTTTTGATTTTGGGAATCGCCAACGTTTTGGAAGAGCCCGTGACTTTGATGAAGTATTCTTTGCTGGTGTTAAAGTTGGCTTTGCAATAGTCGATTAAATCGATGATTTGTTCAGCGCTTAAGACGCTGGGGGTGCCTCCACCTAAAACGATTTCGTCAAATAAACTGGTTTTGACATATTTGGTTTTGGCGTACATTGCCAACTCTTTTTTGAGTAAACTTAGGTATTCGTCTATTTGGACGTTTTTTGATGCAGTAGTTGGGAAATAACAGAAAGCGCATCTTGAATCGCATACGGAAACCCATGGCTGCAACTCCATAAGCCTGCCTGAAGTGTTTTCAGTCTCTAAAAACTGCATAAATGCTTCGTATGTTTCAGGTTTAATATCTGGGTAATCCCTGTAGGTGTATGGTGGCCAGTTTTCCCGCGACTCATAAGCTTCTGACTTGTTTTTTTCAAGTCCAGAGGTGTTTGTCATTGATAATTTCCCCTTTTGAGTGTACGCTTTAAACGGTTTGAAGCCGTAATAAAGTTTCCGCAAAAATTTTAAGGCAACAAAAAATGGGAAAATAGACCTTTATCGATGAAATGCAGACATTACACGCCACAGGTTATAGTTTACGGCGGTTCTTGTCATTATTTTGCTGTACAAGTTGCCTTTGATGTAGCCTTTGTTGGCTTGCCGTAGGATATAGGTTGGGTTGTAGAATTTGTTGTAGAATTTGCGTCGCATTTCCGCTATGTCTTTTGCGGGTAGGTTGGGGTCTTCATAGATGGGGTTCATGGTGTTGTAGGTCTTCCAATCCTGAGACATGGGCCAACCGTTTTTCACAACAATCTCTCGAAGATGCGTTCCTGGGTAAGGCGTTGCATGGCAGAGCCAAACGTCATCTGGCTTAATGTTTGCCGCAAAATTCAATGTCTCCTGCAGGGTCTCTCTGGTTTCGCCCGGGTAACCCAGTATTACTGAGACGGTTACGAACATGCCTGCGTCTTTCGCCCATTTAATTGCGTTTTCGATTTGCTCGTTGGTGACGCCTTTCTTTAGCACTGCGCGCAAAGATGCGCAGCCTGATTCGACGCCGAACATTGTTTCGTCGCAGTGAGCCTTAGCCATGGTATCAAGGACTTCTTTAGTTACGACATCTGCGCGGGTTCCGCATCCCCAATGCAGCTTAAGTTTGCGATCAATCATGCCATTGCATATTTCCAAGGCGCGTTTACGGTCAAACGTGAATGTATCATCTTGGAAGGCAACGCCCTCTGCTCCGAACTCGTTCTGCAACCACTCTAGCTCCGTCAAGGACATTTTTGGGGCTACGTGCTCGGAATCTTTGACCAAACATTTGCGATGCCACACAAAAGCTACATGCAAACGGGCAGCCCCTGCTAGTTATGATTGGGAGCAGTTTTCTCTTAGAAACATAATACTTCTCGATGGGCAATAATTTGTAGGCTGGCAGGGGCAGAGCGTCGAGGTCTTGTATGAATGGGCGGTTTGGCGTCTGGATGATTTCTTTGTCTCTACGGAAAGTTATACCTTTGATATCGCTGAGCTTCTGCCCAGTTTCTGGGCGCTTGGCTATTTCGAGAAGTGTTTCTTCGCCTTCGCCCCGAACAATCAAGTCAACGGCTTTTTCGGAGGTGAGAACTTCTTTATCTGCGAAGGTTGCGTGTGGACCGCCCATTACAACGGTGGCTTCTGAGCAGACTTCTTTTGCTACTTGTGCACACTTGAGTGCCGATTCAATAGTTGGAGTCATCGAGCCCGTGCCAACTAAAGCTGGCTGAAAAGCTGACAGCTCTGCCTTGAGATTCTCATGGTTGTAGTGGTTGACTGGGCAATCGATGATTTTTACTTCAAACCCGTTCTTATCCAGCACCGCTGCCATGTAGGCTAAGCCAAGCGGCGGAAACTGTGGGTGGTGACCGATGTCTACTGGGAGAGGTGGGTTTACGAGGGCTACTTTTTTGTTTGGGGTCATATGGTTTACACGTGTTGTGTTGGGTGGATAATTTTGGGTATAGCTTAACCGTCGTTGTTTTTGCTTATGAAGTTTTAGCTGTTTTTATAAAATTTGTGGAGATGGCGTTTTGAGCTGTTTGAGTGTTGTTTTCTATGTGATTTTTAGGTTTTAAACAATTAGAAGAAGAAACACTCACCTTACTCATCATCTTCCGGGGGACTTGGCTTTAACGTTCATTTTTGTATCGGCGTATGGTGGGCGTTGCTGGCTGGTTGAGGTGTTTTCCTGAAGAAAAACAAACGCCGGCGCTGTGTTCTTTCTGGGTTTATGAAGACTTTAAGCAACAGTATAGCCGCCAACATCACTAGAATAACGATAATTATGATAACTAACCAAATCCAGATAGACAACACTGCCTTCGGCGGTGGGGACTCAACTGCTGGACCGAACGCGTAGACGAAGTGATCGTAGGAGCCGACGTAGAGAGTGTCATGTGCCATGGCTGGCGAAGAAACCACCTTGTCTCCTGTCTGGTAACTCCAACGAAGCGTCCCCCTTTCAGCATCAACAGAGTAGATTTTGCCGTCAGAGGAGCCGAACATAACCGCAGTATTTGTAACCGCTGGCGAAGAAGCTACTTCCCCATCTGTCATGTACTTCCAGATGAGTTGACCGTTGGTGGCGTTTAATGCGTAGAGGTTGCTGTCTGCTGAGCCTACGTAGATGATTCCTTTGGCGAGGGCTGCTGTAGACGAAACCGCGCCGCCCGTGTTGTATTTCCAAATTAACTCGCCATTCTGTATGTTTAGGGCATAGATGTTGCGGTCGTATGACCCGATATAGAGTATGCCATCCTGGATTGCTGGTGAGCTCACAACGTAGCCGTTTGTGGTGTATTTCCAGAGTAAGCCCCCGTTCGTGGCATCTAATGCGTAAATGTTACCGTCATTGGAGCCGACATAAACTGTGCCGTCGGAGTATGCTGGGGATGAGAGCGTGATTTGGTCGCCGGTTATGTACTTCCAGGCTAAGTCGCCGTTAGAAGCGTTTAGTGCGTAGAGGTTGTTATCCTCTGACCCAACATAGACTATGCCGTTAACTACCGTGGGTGACGAGACTACTGCGTAACCCGTTTGGTAGCTCCATAAGTAAGTCCCAGTCAGAGCGTTTAGTGCGTAGATTTTTCCGTCGTATCCTCCCACATAGAGCTTGCCATCAGTGACTGCGGCTGAAGAAAACATAATCATATCACCCGTGTCGTAGCTCCAGACAACCGTGTTGTGAAGTTCCAAGTCGTAGCCAACCATGCCGGTGGATGCATTGAGTGCGTAGATTTTGCCGTCATGCGAACCCACATAAACCAACCCATCGGCAACTGTAGGCGAGGAATCAATTCCTCCGCCCGTAGCAAAACTCCACACTAAATCCCCCCCTTGTGCATTAAGGGCGTAGAGTTTGCCGTCGCCTGAACCCACAAAAACCAATCCCTCCGCCACTGCAGGACAAGAAATCACTATTTCACCCGTCAGGTAACTCCAAATCAGCCGTCCATCAGCAGCATTCAACGCATAGATTTGGTGGTCATTTGACCCAACGTAAACCACGCCGCCAGAGACTGCGGGTGCAGAAGCCACTCCGCCGCTTGTCTGGTAACTCCAAACCTCTTCGCCGTTGGAGGCATCTAAAGCGTAGATATGGCTGTCTAGTGACCCCACATAAACTAAGCCGCCAGAAAGGCGGGGCGACGAGTACACGTCATCGCCCGTGGTGAAGTTCCACTTCAAAAAGCCCTGCAGTGCATCCAAAGCATACACTTTGTCATCTGATGATCCAACGTAGACTGTTCCATCGGCAACTGCAGGTGTTGAAACGATGCTGTCGCCTGTAGTGTAGCTCCACACTAAGCTTCCGTCTGATGCATTCACGGCGTAAAGCGTATGGTCCAATGAGCCAATGTAGACGACTCCACTGTAGACGGTTACGGAGGAAAGCATAAACTTGTCGCTTGCTCCAAACCTCCAAAGTTCCTCACCAGTAGTGAGGTTCAAACTGTAGACGTAGTTGTCTTCCGAGCCGAAGTAAACCACTCCGTTAACTATGGCGGGGTCAGAGTCCACATAATAACCCGTGGCAAAACTCCAAAGCCTATTACCAGTAGCTGCATCAAATGCGTATAGGTTGTAGTCTTCAGAGCCTACACAGACTATGCTTTCCGTAATTGCTGGTTTCGAGATTATGATGCCGCCCGTTTCTGCAGTCCAGCGTATGGCTCCAGTTTGAGCGTCAAACGCATAGAGCTTATGATCGTACGAACCCACATACACAACCCCGTTCACGGCGGTTGGGGAGCCCACTTGACCGCCCGTGTTGAACTTCCAAAGCGTATTATTTGTTATAGTTGCAACTGCATCGGTGCTGCCCGTATGTGTAATGTCTCGGTGGAACATAGGCCACTCATTGTTAGTGCTGGGCTGGGCAGACACCCCTATAAGTGTCAGAAACAGAAAAACAAGTATGAAGCAGACTGTGGTCTTGTTAACTTTGTCCACCCAGAAAAGAATGAGCTTTTAAGAATAAAGATATTTTCGTTAAAACAAAGAAATATAATTAAAATAGGAGTTGAAGAAAAGGGGTTACTGTTCCTTTTTCTTCTGCATTTCTACCCATGCCTTAGGTATATAGCCGCAGGCTGGGTCAGACTCGGTAATGTCGCCTGTGTATGCGTATGCTCGGTTTCTGCATCCGCCACAGACATCAAGGTATTCGCAGACTCCACATTTGCCTTTGATGATTTTGCGGTTTTGGAATCTGCTGTAGTACTTTGAGGCTTTGACTTCTTCCCATGCTTGTGTTAAGGGTTTGCTGCGGATGTTGCCAAGCATCATGGGTTCGTTTGGTGTGAGGTCAGTGTAGAAGCAGGGAATCAAGTCGCCGTTTTCAGTTACGGATAGGTAGCCGCCGAATGCGAAGTAGGTGCATTTGCCATGAAACTCTTTTTCGTACCATTCGTTGAATTCTTTTTCTGGAAGGCGCTGTTTGACTACGCGTGCGAAGAATGGGCAGTGAACGTGTACCTCGAATTTGTCTTTGTACTTTTGGGTGATGTCCCAGATGTGATTGAGTACCCACTCATACTGTTCGGGGGTGGGTTCCAGCTCCATGGTGGTTTTTGCTCTGCCGCTGGGCACAAGAGCGTTGTACCAGACAAAGTTCGCATGATACTTCTCTGCGAGTTCAGCCACGTGGTCAAGGTGCTTAAGGTTAACTGTGGTAATTGCGCAGGCTAAACCGTTGAGGATTTTGCCTTTGGAAAGCTTCTCTATGGCTGCGACGGCTTTTTTGTAGCTGCCTTTGCCTCGAAGTTCATCGTTGATTTCTTCGGGGCCATCAATGCTTACAGACGACCAAATCTGGTTTTTGACCAAATTATCGTAGATTGACCCGTCAACGAAGACGCCGTTAGTTAAGAGGCACACGTTGAGTCCTTTGCTTTTAGCGTATGTAGCTATTTCGAAAATATCTGGTCTGGTGAGGGGTTCGCCGCCTTTTAAGCCGAACCATCTTACGCCGAATTTCTGAACTTCATCAACGAGGTGGAAGGCTTCCTGAGTGGTCATTTCTCTTGGAGCATGCTGTCCAGTGGCGTCTACGTTGCAGTATTTGCATCGGGCGTTGCAGGCGCCTGTGGCTCTCCAAGAAGTCATAAGTAAAGGCCCTTTTTGTTCAGTCAAGGATGAATTTCCTCTCTTTCCGTTTTGGTCGTGTTGTTATGGGTGACTTTTGTCCTTTAATAAGCTTACGCGATGGCGTGTTTTTTGGGTTTCAAAGGTTTTTCAGCACTTTTCAGCTCTTTTTTGCGGGAAACTGGTTTTCCATAAACTTTATAGTGCCAGAGGCGGATTTATGGGTGGGGCTCGGGAACACGTATCTCATTTGGCTAACTTGCGCTTTGCCCCAAAGCCACTGGGGGTAACATTAATCCAAAAAACACATGTCATAACAATCATTTTAACAGTTTTGCTATTCTCTCCTGTTTACATCTCGCTATCTTTCGCCCAAACTGGCACCTCTAGCCAGAATCAGTACGAGTGGCCCCAGTTCCAAGGAGACTCCTCCACCACGCGCTTTAATGGCGGACCCGCTCCAGAGACCCCGAACGTCATCTGGAAATCCCATGTCCCCGGCATCCAGCCTTTTATGGCGGCGTTCGACGGCAAAATCTATGTGGCGAACATCAGCTGCGTCTACGCATTAGACCAAACCGGTGCAGTTGTTTGGAAAACCATGCTGCCCCAAAACACTTCGTGGCCTATTGCTTACAAAATCGACAGCAGCCATATGGTGGTAGAAAAATACTGCCTCAACCCACAAACGGGTCAGCTTCTGTGGACCAGCCCCGACTTCAACGCTTTTACAGGAATTTTTAACAGCAACGTCTACAGTCCCGAAGAGAAAATGTTCTACACCAAAGTCAACTCCACCGTAGTTGCTTGGGACTTCTCTGACCCCACACATCCTCCCACTGAGGCTTGGTCTACCTACATCCGGGGTGGAGGCATCACAGGCATCGGAATCACCTATGGCGACGGCAAAATCTTCACTGGCTCCTTCGAAAACATGCAATTCGCGTTGGACGCCAAAACAGGCAAGATTCTGTGGTCCACCCCCACCCGGGGACCCATGATTTTCACAGGCGCCTACGCCGACGGCTTATACCTCAAAGGCGGAAGCGACGATAACACAATGTACTGCTTCAACGCATCCACAGGCGAAATTGTCTGGCGCTACCGTCCCGACACCGACGGCTACTTCACCACCGGCTGCGCAGTCGCCTACGGAATGGTTTACGAAATGAACAAAGACGGTTACCTCTACGCCTTCAACATCTACACAGGCGAATTAGTTTGGAAGTACCGGGCAATCGAGCAGACTCTGATGTGGCCAGGTATGCCAACTGTGGCGGACGGCAAAATCTACGTCACCTCAGGGGAGGAAGCGCAGTATAACGCTCCAGCCGGAGTTTCTGCTTTTTCATGCATCAACGCTTATAATGGGCAAGAAATTTGGAGGCTAAACTTGGAAGCTTTGCCGCCCCGCGAATCCGTCGCCATCGCATACGGCACCCTCTACATTATCCCAGGCTCCGTTACAACCTCGGTTGACACTATCTCGGGCAACGAATACGCTTCCATTAACGAAATCTGGGCCATAAAAGACACCGCCCCAGCCACCCCTCCAGCTTCGGTGGTTAGTTCTTGGCCTCAATGGCGAACTAACGCAGTCCACTCCTCCACCGCCCAAGTCGGACCCTCAAACCTTACCGTTGCCTGGCAATACACCACCGGCGGCGCTATCAGCTCCTCCGCCAGCATAGAAAACGGAGTCCTCTACATCGGCTCACAGGACAAAAACATCTACGCTCTAAACGCCGAAAACGGTGCATTCCTCTGGAAATTCGCAACCAAAGCCCCAGTTGAATCTTCCGTGGCAGTTGCAGACGGTAAAGTCTTCACAGGCGGCGACGACGGCTACGTCTACTGCCTTAACGCAAACACAGGTGCCCTTCAGTGGCAAACTTTTGTTAACGGTGATTTGCCCTTTACGTTTGGCAACTTGGTTTTGAAGTCTTCACCGGCGGTTGTCGGCGACAGAGTCTACGTGGGCTCCCTTGACAGTTACCTCTACGCCCTAGATGCAAACAATGGCGATATAGTGTGGAAATTCAAAGCTGAAGGACCGGTTGAATCTTCGCCAGCCGCAGACGGAAACGCAGTTTATTTCACCGCCGAAGAACCCAACGCAGGCGCATTCTACAAAATCAACGCGGCAACCGGCGCTTTGGAGTGGAAAAAAGAGCTTGCCTATCAGCCCTCGTTCACGGGCGGCAACGAAATGCTGGGTTCCCCCTCAGTTGCCGCTGGATATGTGTTCGCGTCCTCGAACTGGGGCGACTACTACTGCTTCAACACCTCCACCGGCGAGATGAAATGGAAATTCACTAACCCCACAGCAACTGAATTCATAGTTTCTTCCCCCATATACCTAAGCGACGGCACAGTTCTACTCATCGACAAATTCGATTTAGCCTGCGTTTACCTCTCAAACGGCTGGACGAAGTGGACAAAGTACACTGGCGACGAACTCTACGTTTCACCCTCATACGCTGACGGCAAAGCATACATGGTCACCAGCCAACGGCACATATTCATCTTCGACACTACCCGAAACGGCACAAAAATCGACACTTACACATTGCCCTCCAGCACTTGGTCATCGCCAACCATAGCCAACGGCAAACTCTACATCGGCTGCAACGACTGGAACATCTACTGCCTAAAAGAAAACATAACCGTCACCCACTCACGCGTCCCAACAACCCAGCCACCCAGTAGCACACCAACATCAGACGGCAGCCTACCACTCTCAGCAACCTACATCGCAGCCATAATAATCGCAATCGCCATAATCGCCGCATCGCTAAGCTTCGTTTACATCAAAAAAATCCGAAAATAACCCAGCTAAGCGGTGCTCTGCTGCTCTTTTTCTGAAGTGCTGTAGCCGCCTACGCTCTTCTTTGGACCCCGCACTTTGCTGAGCTGTTTGAAGCCCCAGCGCAGGGTTTTACTATTCCAAACCAGATGGTTAAGCGCAGCACGGGCCATGATTTGGCTGTAAAAGTCGCCTTTGATTTTTTTGCGCAGGAAATAGCCCGTGGTGAAGTAGTGGTCATAAAATTCTTTCTTAACTTCCTCTAGCTTCTCCAGCGGCAAAAGCGTGTTTGTGAAGATTTGGGTTTCTTCTCGGTAATCATTCCAGTTCGAGGGAATTTCCAAACCCAGTGACTCAATAAAGCTTGCTAGTTCAGTGCCGGGGTACGGAACTGCTTCGCACATGTAAACGTAGTCAGGCTTGGTTTTGTGCAGGAAGTCGATGGTTTGCTGTAGCATCTCAGGAGTTTCAGTGGGGTAACCAATGACCAAGGAGACTGCGACGGATATGCCTGCTTCTTTTGCCCAGCGGATGGCTTGAGCGTTGAGTTCGGGGGTGGTGCCTTTGCGCATGAGTTTTAGCATTTCGGGGCTGCCTGATTCGACGCCGAAATGTATGAGCTGGCAGTTAGTCGCCTTCAACTTGGCGAGGAGCTCCTTTGAAATGCGGTCAACGCGGGTGCGGCAGTCCCACGGTAAATCAACGTGGCGGCGCTGCATTTCGTCGCAGATGGCAAATGCCCGCTTCAAATCAAACGTGAACGTGTCATCGTAGAATGCGTAGGCGCCAGCGTGGAACTCATCTCTTAGCCAAATCAGTTCGTCCACGACTTTAGAGGGGCTTCTGCCGCGGAAAGCATGACCGCACATTTTGCGAGACAGGCAGAACGTGCATGCTGAGGGGCAGCCGCGGCTGGTGATGATTGGCATGTAGTTGACGCCGAAGAGTTTGTAGAGGTTAGTGTCAAAGTATTTATGCGCTGGAAAAGGCAAAGCGTCAATGTCTGCCATGAATGGGCGGTCTGGTGTTTGGACGATTTCGCCGTTTTTCTTGTAAGTTATGCCTCGGACTCTGCTGAGTTCTTTGAGGTTGCCCTCGGAGACCCGTGCTGCGAGTTCAAGCATGGTTTGTTCACCTTCGCCTCGCACGACTATGTCAAGGTTCCCGCTTTCGGTGACGGCTTGTTTGTCCAAAACGGACACGTGCGGTCCGCCCATCAACGTCAAAGCGTTGGGCACCGCCGTTTTAGCTGACTTCAAAACATCTAGCGCCGGCAAATACGTAACTGTGGCTGATGTTACACCGATAATGTCAGGGCTTAACCCTCGAAACTTTTCTTCCAAGGTTTCCTTGTTAAATTTGCTTGTTTGGAGATCCACCACATCCACTTTGTAGCCTTCTTTTTCGAGTACCGCCGCCAAGTAGCCCAGTCCGAGAGGCAGAAAAACTGATTGACCCGCTTCAGGCGGGTAAGGTGGATTTACAAGTGCTACGTGGGCTTTCACATGGGTTCCCCAAAGCGGTTTTAATCAAAAACACGGTTGGCGCAGCTATTATCTTTTACGTAAACCCACGGTTTGGTCGGTGAACGCAAGGTTTTTCTGTTTATCCAGTAACTAGCCAATTGGAATTGGAGATGATTGTTTGTCAGCCACACTAGCAATAGTCAATGCAAATGTAAAAACTATGAATATGACTCAGCCCGCCGCCGAAGCAGTCGCTGTTAAAGACAACAAAATCTTAAAAGTCGGTTCAAATCAGCAAATTCAGGAGTTAATCGGCGAAAACACGCAGGTGCTGGATTTAGAAGGCAGAACAGTCCTGCCTGGATTAATTGATACTCACATTCATGTGGCTGATTTTGGTAGGTGCCTCATGTGGCTTGATCTCTCATCAGCGAAATCTATAGCTGAAATGCAGCAGTTAATCAAAGACAAAGTTAAGCACATATTTGCTGGGAAATGGATTATTGGGCAGGGTTGGAACGAAACCCGTTTCAAAGAGCAACGCATGCCCACCTTTGCTGACCTCGATGAAGCAGCCCCAGACAACCCAGTTATCCTTTACCGCGAAGCTGCTATGATCTGCGTAGTTAACACTCGAGCAATGCAGGTCGCAGGCGTAACTGAACAAACTGCTGTTCCAGAAGGCGGTGCAATAGACAAAAACTCCCGAGGGCAATTTAATGGTGTTTTTCGTGACAACGCCACTTCGCTGGTTTGGCAATCAGTGCCCGAACCAACAGATGTGGAGTTGCTGGAGGCGACGGCGATGGCTTGCCACAAAATTTTCCAAGCAGGCATAACCAGCCTTGACTGGCTAGTTATCTCGGAAGGCGAACTCTCTATTATTCAATTGTTGCATGCTCAGGGGCGTCTGCTGTTCAGAGTCAACGTGGTGGTTCCTGAAGCACTTTTAGAGAAAACGGTTGGCTTCAAAACACGAGATCCCACGGTGCTGCGGGTTGGCGGCGCTTTTATTGTTTCAGACGGTTACTTGGATTCCAAAGAAGCTGCATTGATGAAGCCCTACAGTGATGACCCAAACAACAGCGGCAAAATGCTACTTACCTCCGAGCAACTGGGCGCGTCGGTTAAGCGTGCTTTGGCGTTCGGCGTGCAGCCAGTTATACATGCAATGGGCGACAGGGCAATAGCTGAAACCCTTAAAGTAATAGAGCAAACCCCGAGTAACGTGCGCTTCCGTCTTGAGCAAACAGCCGTTCTTAGCAGAGCATTAATTGACCGCCTCAAAAAGCAGAACGTCGTCATTTCTATACAACCCAAAGTTATCTCAACAGAATTCACCGTCTGGTCAGCTAACCAGCGCCTCGGTAACAGGGCGAGGCTTCTACATCCTATAAAGACGCTGCTTGATGAAGGCATCCGCGTTGCGGCTGGCTCTGATTGTCCCATGGAGCCGCTTAGTGCGCTTTTAGGTGTGCAGGAACTTGTAACACGTCAGAGCTATCCCGAGCAGCGTCTTAGCGTTGACGAAGCATTGCGGCTCTACACGTTGGGTGCGGCTTACTGTTCAGGCGAAGAAACCCAAAAAGGTTCCATCGAAGAAGGGAAACTGGCTGACTTAACAATCTTAGGCGAAGATCCATCGGCTGTTGGCTCCGAAAAAATTAAGGATGTAGCGGTGGATTTCGTTGTGTTGAATGGTAGATTGTTGATTGTTTCTTAATCTTTTTAGGGGGGGTGATATCCTCATCAATGTCATCGTTTTCACCTGCTGTTTTTTGTATTTTGTTAGTTGTTACAACTGGCGTGGGGGCACGGGTTGTAACAACAGTTGTAACACCTCTGGTTCTCTTGTTATGCTAATTTTTTGGTTTGTTTGGGGCTGATTCTTTTTTTGGAGGGCTATGCTGGATGAATGGGAGATTTGGCCTAAATAGTTCGAGGTGTCTTGTTTAGTTGTAGTTGAACGGTGAAAAAAAATTGTTTGTTCAACTTCTTCCAAGCCCTCAACGTTGGGAAAGCAGCTTTCTTGCAGTAGCGGGAAAATTCTGGAATCATAGGCAACTGAAAAAAGCGGGCTTAAGGTTTCTGTACAGTTTAGCGCTCCCATAACCCGCACACTTAAGGCTTAATGTTTAGATTCGGCTCCAAAACGGATTTGGACATTAAAAATCGGCCTGTTAGGTTTATGAACGAGTTAGTTTTTGGTTCGAGCCCAACAGGTCAGCTACCCCCGTGCGAATAAGTACTTTTTTGAGTGCGGCTTATTCAATAGCCCAAGTTTACCCGAAAGGTACTAGTGCAAGTAAAAGACGCTTCACTAAAGCCTAAACCAACATGCACCCACAACTACATCCACGCCTCTCAACATGCATCCAACATAGCAAGTGTGGGCGACATTAACTCCCCACACTAAAACCAGAAGATAAACAAAGCCTAAAACAGAAAAGCAGCCGTTTCCGAAGCCCCAAGTGTAGTATGGGCACTTAGCAGAAAAACACCCACACAAAAAGAAAAATCAGTTTCATTCTCTTCAAGAGAAGAGATCTGCTGAGAACAACAAAATCCTACTTCTTTAACAACATCCCAATCATTCGGGCTGTACGCCGAGGGTTGCGGAAAGCATTGGCGATTTTATGCCCAGTCAGAGTGCGGTTTATGGCGTTCGCCCTCATGCACAACTCCATTAAGTCGTCTGCGCTCCACTCAGGCGTCTCCACCAACGGCTCCGTCGCAGCCAAAGCGTAATCACAGAACCCCTCGCGAATATAGCCGCCTGCTTTAGCTTGCTCATAAAACGCTGTTCCATAAAGCGGCATAGCTATGCTGAATATGAAGCTCTCAGCGCCTAATTTTTTGAGTTTGTAAGCGTACCGAATGGTTTCTTCTATATCCTTTTTAGTTTCACCGATCAAACCCAAAACAAAGAAGCAGCCCACTTTAATACCGATTTTTTTGCACGCAACAACCGCTGCCTCCACCTTTTTTAAATCCAGATTCTTCTTGACAACTTCCGTAACGATACGTTGCACGCCCGATTCAGGGGCAACACGGATTTTTTTGCATCCAGCCCGTTTCATCTTGCGTAAAAGCGCTTCGTCAAGAGTGTCTGCTCTTACACCGTTAGGTGTAAACCACTCAAAACGTAAACCCCGCTCAACGATTAAATCGCAAATCTGCGCCATACGCTGCCTATCCCACGTCATGTTGTCGTCGGCGAAATCCACCTGTTTTATTCCGTAGGTTTTGATAACATGCTCGATTTCGTCAACCACATTTTCTGGGCTCCTAGGACGCCACTTTTTACCCCAAACGATGCAGTGGGTGCAGAAGACGCAGTTGAAGGGACAGCCGCGGCTAGTGTTTATGATAGTGTAGGGCTTGCTTATCTCGCCTCGCAGCGGATTCTGCTTTACCGCTTCTGCATAAACATCCATGGGTAACAGGTGCCTAGCTGGCAGCGGCAACGTATCTAAATCCTCAATAACTGCCCGTTTAGCTGTAAAAACAGTTTTTCCGTTTAATCTAAAACCTAACCCGTCGATGACTCTGAAATCGTTTTTTTTCTGCTCAAACGTCTCCACCAATTCCGCAACGGTATTTTCCGGTTCGCCGATGACCACAAAATCAACTTCAACGTTTTCCAAGCACTCCGCTGGACGCGAAGACGGATGCAGTCCAAACAGGACCACCACAATGTCTTTGTTGACTTTTTTTGTTATAGATACCACTTCAAAAGCGGTTTTTGACCACCCTGAAAAAGGAATCTCAACAACGACCACGTCGGGTTTCCAGTCTACAATTCGTTGCCTGATAGTTTCTGCGCTTAAGCCCACTCGGTATTTAGATTCATCTAACTCTAAAAGGTTCTCCCAACCTTCAGTGGGCGCGTCAATAATGCTTACAGCGTGCCTTTTCTTTTCGAGCACTGACGCCACCGACGCCATGGCGATGGGTGGAAAAACGTTGGGTTTCCCCCATGCTTTAGGCTGAATTCTGGGTGGATTGATGAGGCAAACACGCATGCATAGCACTTCTGAATCATCATACGGTTTTGCTTTGATTAAAACTTTCTACTAAATCGGCAAAAACCAAAGGCGCACAACCACAACGACGCCTATACATAGCAAACCCCACAGCCCAATAGTCACATCCCTAATTCTCAGTGCCCCCAAAATTTTCTTGCCAGTTATCGGCTCTTCTGCATCGCCAAGAATATATTGACCGGGCTTTTCCAGTTGAATTCGAAGGGCGCCAGCAACGGCTGCCATGGGCCATCCGTGATTACGGCTTGGAGTTTTTTTGTGGTCTCGGAGCGCCACTTTCCAAGCGTTTTTAGCGTTTAATCCCAGAATTGCTGCTGCCACAATCATCAACAACGCAGTCAAGCGTGTGGGTATGTAGTTTACAAAGTTGTCGAGGTTGGCGCTGAACCAGCCTGTGTTAATGTGTTCTTTGGTTTTGAAGCCCACCATCCCATCGAGTGTGTTGATAGCTCGGAAGGCGATGGCGCCTGTTACGCCGAACAATGCGAAGCTCATCATGGGAGAGAGTTTGAAGTCGATGAGGTTCTCGGACATGGATTCGATGACTGCGCTGCCCATTTGCTCAGCGTTGAGGTTCCGTGAATCTCTGCGGCTGAAGTGAGCGTACTTTTTGGTTTCGGCTGCATCGTCGGCGTCAATGGCTTTGGCGGTTGCTTTCGCCCACTCTGTTTCAAGTTTGATGCAAATGGTCATTTTAAGCAGGATAATACCGACTACTGCGTAGATAATGATGTTTAGGTAGAATGGGAGAAACGTGTAGATTGTCCAGAGCCCAAAAAACGTCGGCAAGGCAAACGCGGCGATAACCGTTAAGCCTAACAGTACGCCGAGTAGTTTTTCCGTTCTCGCGTTTGGATTTTTGAAGTAAGGTTCGATTTTCTTGGTGAAGTTGCCCATAACCACGGTTGGGTGCAGTTTAAACGTCAGCTTGTCGGGGTGATTGGGGGAAGGGTCACCCAAGACTAAATCCAAAATGATGGCGAGAACAAGCATCACTAAAGTAGTGGCTATCATAATCGTGTTTTGTCCCAGCCAAGAGTACAGGTCAAGCATCGCTTCGATACTTGGATGCTGCGTTTATATCAATTACGGTACGAAATTGTTACGCTCTGCAAAGTCACCCCTCCTATTCTAAGTGTCCAAGGCTTGTTGAGTTGCGCTTGCGGAACTGCATTGTCTAGTTCAACCGATATAGATGTGTGTCTTTAGCTGACTTCCTGTGTACTGCTGTTTGTTTCTGCTGTATTTTGTCGATGCGTTTGAAAACGTCGAGTATTGTTCGTCATATTTTCTGTAGTTCATTTTTTAAAGCCAAACAACGTTTATACCAACAGTTAGGTGCACAGCTTGGAGCAACAAAAAGAACTCAACGGAACCCTGTTTAGCTCATACGTTTACCTCGTTAAAGCCGCTAGACCCATTGGCCCCCGAGATTTAATGCGTGGCGCAAGTTTGAGCAGCCCCAGCGTTGCCTATCGCAATCTTCAGCGTTTAACCGAGCTGGGGGTAGTGGATAAAGATGACTACGGTAACTACATCGTCAAAAAAAAGGTTGGATTAAGCGGCTACGTGTGGATTGGTCGAAGTCTTCTGCCTCGTTTCGCAATCTTCGGCTTCATCTTCATCGGCGTCTTAGTGGCTGAAATTGCCGTTTTGGTTCCGCATTTAATTTTGGGTTCGCCGGTTGAAGAGTCGTTTTGGCTTCTGACAGTGGTGACAGTTGTGGCGGCAGCGATTTTTCTTTTTGAGAGTTTGCGGTATCGGAAGAAACCGAGAAACAATTAGCTTCTTCGCAGCTTCAGTTTGATGTTAGCTACGAAATGCATGCCCACAACAATCGCCGTGGACAGTTTGAAGCGTCTGTTTTTGTCCATGAAGTAAGTCCTACGCAGGTAGTAGTGGTGGAATGCACTTTCACGCAGTTTCCCCAGATCTTTCATGCTTAGCTGTGGAGTCTCGAAGATAGGGCGAGTGGTATCATATTTGTCGAAGTCGGTGATTCGGAGCCAACCATTAGCTTTAACTTGGTCGTATAGTGGTGTGCCGGGGAATGGTGTTGCGACGTTGTAGAATCCAACGGCGTCGGGCGCAATTTTTTCTATAAATTTAATTGTTTTCCAAGCACTCTTTTTAGTTTCGCCGGGGAAACCAAGGATAACGTTTGGTGTGGGTTTCAAACCGACTTCGCGAACCCAGCCAATAACTTTCTCTGTCAACTCCGGTGTAATGCCCTTTTTCATGGCGTCTAAGACTTGTTGTGTAGCAGATTCAACACCGAACCAAACTGAAACACAGCCCGCATCTTTCATGGTAAAAAGCAAATCTTTTGTTATCATATCTACGCGTGTGCCGCAGTTCCACTCAATCTTTAAGTTACGTTTTTTGATTTCGCTGCAAAGCTCTTCAACTCGGGCTTTGTCAACTGTGAATGCGTCGTCGCAGAAGGTGAATTTGGTTTTGCCATAGGTTTTGTAGAGGGATTCGATTTCGTCCACTACATTTTGGGCGCTTCTCATGCGGTATTGGCGTCCATGCATACGTACAGTGCAGCAGAATTCGCACCAGTACACGCAGCCCCTAGTCATTGCCAAGTAGAGAACGTCTTCGTACTGCTGGAACTTATCCATCGGCCACAAGTGCCTAGCAGGAAATGGTAAGCTATCAAGGTCTTCGATGTAGGGGCGGTCCTCGTTACGCACGATTTTGCCTTCCTTACGGTAAGTAATTCCCAAGACATCATCAAGGGTTTTGCCTGCTTCAACATGCTGCGCCAAATCCAGAAGCGTAAGTTCGCCTTCTCTGCGTACAACAACGTCGAGTTCAGGGTAATCTTCCAAGGCGTGGTCATCCCAAAACGTCACATGAGGTCCACCAGCGAAGGTCACAACTTTTGGCAGGACTTCCCGGGCGGCTTGGATTAGTTTCATGCCTGATTTGTAGGTGAGCGTGGAGGAGGTTGCCCCAACAATGTCTGGTTTGCGCTTCGCAATTTCTGCTTTGAATTCTTCGATATTCATCTGCTGCACTTGGCAGTCGATAACATCTACCTGAAAATTGTTCTTCTCTAAAATTGCAGCTAAGTATCCTAAACCTAAAAGAGCAAAAGGCCAATGCATAACGGCGCCGGCGGGTGCGGCGGGGTTAACTAGTGTGATATGGGATTTCATTTCTGCTTCACGCTTTGGGGACTTATTCTCTTTGATGGTGGTGCTTGGTGCTTAAACATTTCGCATTTTACCTGCATTTTACCTTTTGCTGATTTAGAGGCTTTTTCTCAAATTCTTTAAATGCACAAAAGCGTTTAATCCATGCTAACTCGGAGATTAGAGGGCAATGCAAATCAACCCATCGCTTAATGACCAAATTCACCAAGCCAACGTTTCAGTGCATCGACTTGAAGCCCGATACTACGAATTACTTCACCCCGAAGTGTACAGCAGAAAAGAGCAGCAACGCATTTGGCGCCAACTTAAAACCATAGACAAACAGATTGTAAATAACCAGAAAAACGCTTTGGACGTGGGTGCAGGCACAGGAAACTTAACTGGAAAACTTTTAGAAATGGGTTACCGGGTTGTCGCCACCGACATCTCCCCCGAAATGTGCGTTATCCTCAAAAAGAAATACGCCCGATACATACCCGACAAGTTAACGGTACTTAACTCGCCCATAGAAGACTTGTCTTTTGAGCAGGGCAAATTCGATTTGGTAGCCGCTTATTCTGTGCTGCATCATCTCCCTGATTACACCGCGGCCTTAGGCACTCTGTGTGGCTACGTGAAAAAGGGCGGCGTCATCTACATCGACCATGAAGCCTCACCATCATATTGGGGCAACGAACCCAGCATGTTAGCCAGCATAATCAAAGGGTTCACGTTTCACTCTAACCCCTTAATCAACAGTTTCTACTTCCAAATCATCGGGCTCCACATCCCAACAATCGACTACACACTCTCGGATTACTGGCACAAAAAAGAACACTCCCTAAACCACCATGTCATCGCAGAAGTCTTCAAACAGAAAAATTTCAGCAAATACCAACGAACCGACCACTTCTTAACAGGCACGTGGCTGCCCAACCCCTTAGCATATGTTTATCGTCTTGTCTGCAAACCCGAAATGAGTTTCTGGGTTGCCCAAAAATAGTTGAGCTGCTTTAGTGCACTTGAATGTTTTTGTCGAATTTTGGCTCCCAAAACTTTGGCATCTCTTTTTCCTCAAGCATGCTCGTGAAGAGGTTAAGAGGCCAAGCGGGCATCATTGGCGTGAGGAAAACGTCTGGTTTTTCTAAACCGTTAATTTTGCTTATGCGTTCCGATACTTCGAACATTTTGTTGAAGTCTTCTAACGCAACTGAGACGTAGAGGTCGTAGGTGCCATACAGCCGAATTATGACTATGACGTTGGGTATGTGAAGGAGTTGGTTGTAGATATCGTTCATTTTGCTGCGGTTTGAAACTTTAACGTATAGGTCAGCTAGGGCGTGGTAGCCAAGTTTGTTGAGGTCCAAAGTTACGGTGGAGCGGACTAACACGTTTTCCCGCAGCTTCCTGTATCGTTGGATAACTGTTTTTGTGGATATGTTTAGTTGCTCAGCGATTTGCCTAAATGGTGTTCGGGATTTCTGCGAGAGGATGGTGGCGATTTTCCTGTCGGTTTCATCCAGTCTCACCACTGACTGGTCAATGTTTGTTATTGCTGGCCTCTTTATTGGTTTACCATTGCCTAATGGAAGCGGTTTTATCAGCAGGTTCTGAGGGAACTCTACATTTACGGCTTCAGCCCAAATTATGGGGTCAACCCGCCTTATTTTGGGGTTTGCCTCCAAATCTTCGAGAATTTCTGACATCTGGTTGAGGTCGCGCAGAGCGATTTTTCCGTAGAAATTGTATTTGCCTAGGTGTGTGACTACTTGAGCGATGTAGGATTTGCCTCGGAGGTACTCCGCGATTTCTTTTTCGTTTTCCACATCAGTCATGATGCCTAAATCTATGATGTGGCGGTAGCCGAGACAGTGAGGGTTGACGAGTGTGACTTCGCCGTTGATGGTGCCTTCTCTGCAGAGGCGTTTGTAACGCATTCGAACGGCACCTACGGTAATTTTGCACTCCTTAGCGATGTCGGTGAAGCTGGTTCTAGATTCCGCTAGGAGCATCTTTAATATTTTAGCATCTATCTCGTCTATTTTAGTTGAATTCAACGTTTCCCTTGGACCTGTAATTTTATTTGTAAATCCAAGTGTCTGGTTGCTAATTAAGTTAACGAGTTCGTTTTTGTATAGTTGGATGATTAATTGTCTTTTTTATGGATTTTTTTGGGTATTCAGGAAAAATATTGCGGTTAGAGCCCTTTTATTCACGTTCTGAATACCTTTTTTGTCCGCATATGCCAACCGTATATAGCCGTCGGCAAAAGCAAATAATCCGTTAAAGCTATAAACACCGCAAATAATCACACCCTAAAATAACCTTCACCCGAGACAAACCACCGTGCCCAAAAAAACCAATTCCCAACCCTCCAAAGAGCCAAAATCAAACCGGGTCCTACTCATGACCACTGCGCCTCCCGAAAAAGATACATGGTACCACGGAAAACGGTTGCCTCCCATAGGCTTAATGTACGTTGCCTCTACACTTGAAAAAGCAGGCTTCACCGTGCAGATGCTGGATAACTACCTCCAAAACAAACCCCTGCAAGAAGTAAAACAGGTAATCGCTGATTTCAACCCAACACTGGTCGGTATAACCTGTGGCTCAGCAACATACAAACGCTGCATCGAAGCAGCTCAAGCTATAAAAGAAGTCAAGTCCGACTGCACTGTAGTCGTGGGCGGATGGCACGCTTCATACCTGCCTGACACACTTCTGTCGCATCCCGAAATCGACTACGTCGTGATGGGCGAGGGAGAACACGCTATAACCCAACTCGCTAACGCACTATCTGTGGGCGACCTTAAAGCGGCTTCCGCAGTTGCCGGCGTCGCCTGCCGCAGCTCAGAAGGCAACATACACAACGTCCCAGTTTTCATAGAGAACATGGACGAAATCCCCTACCCCGCTCGGCACCTGTTGCCCATGGAGCAGTACGACCGTGTCGTCGAGTTCCTTAACGCTAAACCCGCCGATATCATGAGCATCTCTAGGGGCTGCGTTTTTGCCTGCGGCTTCTGCGAAACCCGCAAGCTCTGGGGAAATATCTGCCGTGGCTTCAGTCCACAGCGTGTGATTGGCGAAATCGAGGATTTGATGAGTCGCTTCGGCACACGAGGCATCTATTTCATAAATGATAATTTCACGTTACGCAAGGAGAAGACCAAGGAGCTGTGTCGCCTGATGATTGAGCGAAATTTGGGGTTGGAGTGGGTCTGTGACACCCGCGTGGACCTCGTCAATGATGAGGTTCTGGAGCTTATGAGCAAAGCTGGCTGCAAAGTGATTTGGTTCGGCGTCGAATCCGGCTCTCCCAAAGTGCTCCAGCGCATTGGCAGAAATACTACCCCTGAACAGGTTGAAGCGGCGTTTAAGCTCTGCAAGAAGCACGGCATAAAAACCGCTTGCTCATTCATGCTCGGCTTACCCGACGAAACATTAGCCGACATGGAAGTCTCCTTGAAATTTGCCAAAAAAATCGACCCTGACTACTGCCAATTCAACATATTCATAGCCTACCCCGACAGCAAACTCTACAACGAACTCTTAGAAAGCGGGAAATACACCCAACTCGACGACTACCTACTCAGTGTTAAAACTGACGAATACGACTTTGAATCCCTCAAAGCGGTACAGTGGCGGTTCTTTAAAAGCTTCCACATGACACCCAAACAGATTCTCAAACGCGCCAAGCGCGAAGGCGTCCTCAGCTTCGCCAAAAATCGCCTGATGCATGGAACTAAAAGGGCAAATGGCATGGCTTAGGTGATGGTGGTTGAATAAGAGGCGGCTTGGCAGAACCAACTTGATGGTGTCGCAAGTGGGTTTCGGCGGCACATGGATAGCCGAGTTGCAAACGCCACAAGCAGTCGAAGTTGTGAGACACGCTTTTGATTTAGGCATTAACTACTTTGACACTGCAAGGTGGGATGGGGACAGCGAAGAAAAAATCGGCGGCGCCCTCCAAGATGTCCGAAGCCAATGCATAATCGCCACTAAAACAGGTAGCCGAACCAAAAAGGAATCCCTCGACGATTTCTCCGTCAGCCTCAAGAGCCTTCGCACCGACCACGTGGACATCCTCCAGTTGCACGGCATCGACGACGAAAAAACCCTGCAGAAAGCCATGGGCGAGGATGGGTCGTTACAGACCTGCAAACAAGCCCGCAAAGAGGGCTTATCAGATTTTATCGGTATTACGGGGCATAAGCCGCAGGTTTTGGCGAAAGCGGTTGAGTCCGGCGAGTTCGACACTGTTCTGGTACCTCTTAACGTGGTGACTCCGCAGGCGCTTGAGGAGCTCTTGCCTACTGCCAAAGCGCATGATGTTGGCGTGGTGGTTATGAAGCCGTTTATGGCGAAGACCTCGAATTTGATAACGTGCCTTTACCAGCCATCGCTATCGCTGATTTCAGATGACCCTGAACTCAAAGCGCTCCTCGGTGACACACCAGACCAGCAGGTAAGTGGTCTCCTCCATTTTGGCCTCTCCAAAGGTATCTCAACAGTCATCGCAGGCGTCAAAAGCGTCACAGAGGTAGCTGCAGCAGCAAAAGCAGGTGATACATACGCAGGTTTGTCGGCGGAGGAGCAACGGCGTTTCAGCCCCAACTTTGGTGATTACTGCCGCGACTGCGGAGCCTGCATGCCTTGCCCAGAAAACGTCAACATTCCTGCGGTGTTAAGGTTCCAGCTGTTTGGTGACGTTTACGGCTTGCATGAATGGGCTGTGAAATTGTACGGCGGCTTAGACGTTAAAGTCGACAAATGCAACGGATGCGCGCAATGCGAACCCAAATGCCCCTACAACCTGCCAATCCAAAGCAAACTTCGGAAAGCTCATCGAAACCTAACAAGTTAAACATAAAAATAATTAAATCGCGCGTTGGGTGCTTGAGAGCGCGGTGAAGACAAAGAGAAAGTTAGCCTTTCGTTTTTTTAGCCTCTTTTTTCCTTACCCGGTAAAGCAGGGTAAC
Source organism: uncultured archaeon (assembly GCA_963760925.1). Taxonomy (GTDB): domain Archaea; phylum Thermoproteota; class Bathyarchaeia; order Bathyarchaeales; family Bathycorpusculaceae; genus Bathycorpusculum. The sequence goes on from CAVXES010000004.1 coordinate 77,721, forward strand.
CAGTAAAATTGCCATCACCGACACAATTACACCAATTATGATCCCAAAAAGATTCATTGAGTATTCGACGAAGTTGCGGTCTGCCTGCGCCGTTGCGGTTTGTCCCTCAGCGTTATATGCAACTGCTTTTATGGTATGGGTGCCCAAGCTGTAGTCGTTGGTGTTAAAAGCCCAGTTGAACGACGTTGAGGTGTCGTTTTGTTGAAGTTGATTGTCCAAGTAGAATTCTACCCGTGTTACGTCAGATGATGTAACGGCGGTGATTGTCCACTGTCCGCCGATGTCGTTGCCCATGCCGTAGCCATTGTTTTTGTACCAGCTCAAGCTTACAGTTGGCGTAGCCAAAACAGCCGTGACTGATAGAGCAATGACTACGCAAACCAAGCATATACCAACTAACTTGACGGTTAATCTCAAAGTTAATCCCTTTATTTTTTTATGTGTGCAGAGACAAAAATAAACTTCTCTCTACACGGCCATAATTTTCTAAATGCATGACATTTGAAATAGTCAATACAGCCAACTGAGCATAATGGAATTAGCAGTTTTACTGTGATTATTCATCAATTCGGCACTACATTGCCCTCCGGTTTTTTTCTAATATTGTTTTGTGGACTCAAAAACAACGAAAGAGCGAAGAATTCTGCAGGTTAATAGTTGGCAGTTTTAGAGAAATCTTTACATCCCCCATAACAACATTAACATAACAAACCGCTTGGAGAACGCGCCCACATGAGTATCCTATCCCATGACACGTTCTGGAATGCCATCGTCACCATGCCAATGACCAAGCGGATGCTTCAGCTTTCACTTAAAAAGTGCCCCAGTTGCGGCAGAACAGTCTTGGAGGCTGCTCTGGACGATTATGGCGGCAAAACCGATTACAAATGCCAAAAATGCAGCCGCTTCTACAGCCAAATCATCGCGTTCTGGATAGAGTTTCTGCGTAAAACTTTGGGTTTTAAGCGTGCTAAAGTTGAGAAGCTCCTAACAGACCGCTACGCGCGAAACGCGGTCCTAAACCTCGTTGAGTCGTTTGAGTATTTTGGCATCAAAAAGCCCATGTCGCTTGTCGCACCGTTCCTTGTAGTTTGGGATTTCACTCATAAATGTAACCTGCGTTGCAAACACTGCTACAGCAACAGCGGCGCAGCCGAAGAAGACGAATTAACCACAGAGCAGGCGCTTGACGTTGTTGACCAGTTGGCTGATGCACATGTAACTGCGTTGGCGTTTAGCGGCGGTGAACCTCTCACACGCAAAGACTTCTTTGAGGTTGCGCGTCACGCCTCAGACCGAGGCCTCTATGTTTCACTGGCTTCAAACGGTACCCTTCTTACCAGCGAAAACGTGCGCAAAATCAAAGAAGCCCAAGTCAACTATATCGACATAAGCATTGACGGTGCAACAGCCAAAACACACGATGATTTTCGCGGAGTCCCTGGGGCTTTCGAAAAAGCGGTTGAGGGACTCAAAAACTGCATAGATGCCGATATCTGCGCTTGCATCGCCACTACCGTTGGGAAGAACAACATGTCGGAGTTGCCTGCTATCATCGATTTGGCTGAGAAGCTTGGGGCAGAGCGGTTTACTTACTTCAATTTTATACCGACTGGTAGGGGTAAAGCACACGTTGACCAGGACCTCAGTCCTCAGGAACGTGAGGATGTTATGCGGTATCTGCTGAATCGGATGTCGGCGGGGTGCAAAACCACAATTCTAGCTACTGCCCCACAATTATCTCGGGTTGCGTTGCAGTGTCAGGGCGATTCGGGCACAGGCGAAGTCACCATGGCCTTGGCACACATGCAAACAGTCAAAGTCACCAAAAAGGCGGTGCCACTGGGCGAGTTCATAGGCGGATGCGGTGCAGGACGCCTCTACTGCTCAATTTCTCCGCAGGGCGACGTTCACCCATGTGTATTTCTGCCCGTGAACGTAGGCAATCTCAAAACCGAAAAATTTCGAGATATCTGGTTTAATGCGCCCCTTTTCACTGCTTTTCGCAACCGAACTAATCTAAAAGGCACCTGCGGGATATGCCAATACAAATTCATTTGCGGAGGCTGCCGGGCACGATCAGCGGCTTATCACGACGGAGATACCTTGAACGGTGACCCTGGCTGCTTGATGGGAGTGAAAAACGAAAATGCTATCTGACACTGTCAAAATTTATCGCGCATATCAGGACACAGAGGCAATCGTTAAAGAAGCGGTTTCCAAAGCAGGGTTGCGCGGAAAAAAACGGATTTTCATCAAACCAAACCTCAGCCATCCCGAATATCTTCCTGGAGTGGTCACCAGTCCCAAAGTTATGGGACAAGTCGTGGGCTTGTTACGGGATGGAAACAGCGAAGTTATAGTGGGTGAATCCAATGGCTTCAACTACCCTTGTTGGACAGCGTTTGATAAGACTGGTGTGCAGGCGGCAGTGCAAAAGTCAGGTGGCACCGTCATCAACCTGTCTGAGGATAAAGTGGTTGAAGTAAAATTCCAAACAAACACACCTCTCAAACGTCTGTACCTACCTAAAACAATTATAGACGCAGAGGCCATGGTTGATTTACCCCTCATGAAAACCCACGAGTTCATGGCTTACAGCGGCGCCATCAAAAACCTATTCGGCTGCGTCCCAAGCAACAAACGCATCTACCTCCATCCATATCTTCCCGAAGTGTTCTACCGACTCTACACTCTGTTCAAACCGGCGTTAACGATTATGGATGCACGTATTGGCATCGAAGGCAACGGTCCAACGAAGGGTAATCCGGTGAAGATGGATTTGATGCTTACCGGCAACGACGCATTAGCTGTAGATATTGTTGCTGCTGAAGTGATGAAGCTGGACTGGAAGGCAACCTATCTCAATTATCTCGCCCGAAAAACTGGGTTCAACGCTGAAGCAATCCACGTTGAGGGCTTACAAGTCGCCGAAATCGCACGCCGTTTTGAGCCGCCCAGAATCGATTTGCCTGTCAAAGCGCAGATATTGATTTACAAGCACGAGTACCTGACGAAAACCCTGTTTTGCTCGCTTGACATTGTTCAGTTTTTCCAGCGTATAACTAAGACTTATAGAAAAGAGCCCTTGCAAACAGTATAGAAGTTAGCTCAGTACTTCCTCGTATACTTTCATGGCTTCTTTAACTACTATGCGCCAATCCAGCTGCTCCACAACCGTCTGGCGAGCTTTTGCGCCCATCTCCGCAGCTTCTGAGGGATGGTCAAGCAGATAGAGGATTCGGTCCGAGAACTGCTTCGAATTAAAGGGCTGAACAAGCAAGCCGTTTCTACCGCTCTCTATGGTTTCGGGGATGCCTCCCACCGTTGTCGTCACAACTGGCAAGCCTGTTGCGAGCGCCTCCAGCACCGCAAACGGGTGATGCTCATAGAACGTGCTGAAAGCAAACACATCTGCCGCCTGATAGAGCTTGGGCAGTTTCTCGTCGGGGTAATAGCCTGTGAAAACTATGTTGTGGATTACGCCGAGGTGGGTGGCGTGGGCGATGAGTTTCTGCATTTCGTCGCTTTGCCCCTTGCCTGATATGATGAATTTGGCGTTCGGGAATCGCTTCACTACGGCGGGCATGCTCTCGATTAGGGTGAACAATCCTTTGCGTGCGTATAAGCGGCCCACAGAGACAATGGCGATGTCGTCGGGGTTAAAGCCCAACTCTGCCTTGATTCTGCGTTTGTCGGTTGCGGGCTGGAATTTGTTGATGTCGACGCCGTTGTGGATTACTTTGATTTTGCCTGGGGGGATTTTGTAGTAATTGGTGAGTTCCCACTTTGTGAAGTGGCTAACTGCGATTATTTTTCGGGCACGGTGTAACATGCTTTCCTCGAAGAACCGCAAGAACCAGTTGAAACTGACCAAGAATTTTTCGTTGGCGTTGAGGCGCAAATAGGGTTCGCCTCGGATTGCCTCAGCTTCACCTTTCCAAGTCGAATGCACAGTGCACACGAGGGCTTTGCCGAAGTTAGGCGGAACCGCAAAATTCGGTGTCAACGGCAACTGAGGATGCACAACATCCACGTCAGCGGTGCTGCGAACGCTTTGGAGTTTACGGTTGCTTGCCTGCGCCAACATAAACGACTTGACAATAGGCATCTTAGGAATTTTAAGGAAAGACACGTCAAGTTGCGAGTTCACTCTGACATCTTGGGCTTGATTGGCGCCTGTCACCACGTAGATGCGGTAGCGGTTTCTGAGCAATTCGCTGCTGAGATAGTAGACGTAGCTGCCTGTGCCGCCTGTCAAGGGCCAGTACTCAGGGCTGATGAAGCAGACTTTAGGAGCCAACTACTTGTTCCTCCCAGTTAAGTACCGCCCAGTGGTTATAACTGCGCCCATAAACCATGCCGCCGAGCGTACATAATAAAGCACAACTAGCCGCATCGCTGACCAATCACTGAATTTGGAGGCGATTTTGGCGGCAGAATAGATGAAGTAAAAGAGCATTCCAAGCAGTATCAGACCTGAACCCACCCACAACAACCGCAAGAGGGGCACAATGCCGAGCACAAGTAACGTGATGACCGCCAAGAGCAACACAGGCTGGACGTTCATGCCAACATCTGTGATTTCATCCCCCTTTGCCAAATGCCCATGTTTAAAGTAAAGCCGAAGCGTGTTTTTTCCATACTGCTGCTGCTGACGGTAATACGCTTTCAATGTTGGGCGGTTAAAGTGGTAGCACACCGCCGAGGGTTCATAGGCGATTCTATAGCCCAACGCTGCTATGCGGAAGCCGAAGTCGGTGTCATACTGGCTTGGAAACCCCTCGTCCCAACCGCCGACCTCTTCCACCACTGCTTTTTTGAGCAGTAGATTCATTGTGGCGATACGTCTCGTATATTTGCCGATACGTCGGTAGCGGTTTTTAAGTTCGTATCCGATGTTGCGTGCCCAAGGGTTGTTGTGGTTCCAAGTTTCGATACTTCCGCTGACCCCTGCTACCTGAGGCTCGCTTAGGTGGGGTACAAGTTTTTTTAGCCAGTCGGGTTCGACTTTGGCATCTGCGTCTATAAAGCCTAGAATAGGGTGACTGGAGATTTTTTGGGCGTAATTGTAAGCTGCTGGAGCATTGAGTTTGATGGAGATGACTTTGATAGGGAATTGCTCAGCGATTTTGGCCGTGGCGTCTTTAGATAAGCCGTCCATCACAATGACTTCCACATAACCCACTGGGTAATCCAGAGCTAAGAATCGAACGAAGGCACTCCTCTATCGTGTCTGCGCTGTTGTAAGATGCCACAATAACCGAAACCTTGGGGAAGTCAACAGTAGCCATCTCTTACCCCTTCACGTACGCCATTATAATTGAAAGCAAGATTTTGCTGCCGTCAAACATCGGATCAACGCCCGAGCGACCGTAAGTGCGTTGCTCAAACGTTATGGGCACTTCGGCAACTCGGAAGCCTGCTTTAGCGGTTTTAACAAGCATTTCGGATTCTATTTCGTATTCACCTGACTTTAATTTTTGCTTAGCAAGCACCTCTCGCTTCATGGCGCGGTAGCCGGATTGACTGTCGGTTATGGCGACTTTAGTGAAAATTTGGATTAAGGTGTTGAAGATGGATACGCCGAACTTGTTGAGTTTGCGTGCCTCTACCCGTTTGTGGTTCATGTAGCGGCTGCCGATGACCATGTCTGCTTGGTCGGCTAAAATGGGCGCTAAAACCTCATGGAGTTCCTCTGGACAATGGGATCCGTCAGAGTCTATGGTAACGATTATGTCGCCTCTAGCTTGGCTGAATCCAGCGCGCAATGCGTAGCCTTTGCCAAAGTGTTCTTTGAGTGAGTACACCCTGACTTTGCGTTTGAGTGCCACCTGCAATGAGTGGTCGTTGGAAAAGTCGTTAACAACTATGATTTCGAATGGGACGCCGATGCTTTTCGCTACAACATCAGTGCGGTCAATAATGTTGCCTATCGTTATTTCCTCGTTGTAAACGGGGATTATGATGGATAGTAGCATTTGACGTTGGCCCATTTTATCTTAACGTCAATGGAAGACCTTATAAAGTTTGGCTACCCCAACCTTGTCAGCAATTAACGGGAAAGTTCGGCATAAAATGCAATCCACCACCAGTACCAAGGCTTATGTTGATCGTAAAGTATGGTTTTCAATGTGGTTTTTGGGTGCGATTGTAACTTTCGGCGTGGCTTTTTTCCCGATGTTCCACCGTTTGGTTGAGGGCAGAAACGGGCATCTCCAGAAACAAGCCGAGATTGAGCAACAAGTCATTGCATTCCTAAAAAGCAGAGGCAAACCGCCTCCAGAACAAAACTCACCAGTTAAAATGCGCAATTCAAAGCTTTGGGCTGCCAGCATCATCCTGATACTCCCAGCATTTGTCCTTGTCTATCTTTTAACCAAAGACTTAGCGACTCATGAACAAAGAGAAGACCAATTCCTCACAGGCGCTCTACCTGAACGAATTTTCATGACACAGACAATACCGTTAACATCATATGTATTGATTACAATTGTGACGTTGGGTGTCGGAATAGTGTATTGGCTATACAAGCTCGTAAACTTGTACAACGCCCACTACAAAGCAGACATAATGGTACAGAAAGAAATAGCCAAGTTGATGGAGGAACAACAAAGTGTCGGGCACATGTAAGAAACGCAGATTCGTCAGCCACGGCGGCGACATCTGGGGCTTCAGTAGAAAACACAATATACCTCTAGAAGAAGTGCTTGAATTCAGCGGACCCATCAACTTCATGGGGCCACCGCCCAAAGCCGTTGAAGCCGTTAAGCAAAACGCCCGTTTAATCAAGTTTTACCCTGACCCGAACCCAGTGGAGTTTAAAGAAAAAATCGCTGAATACGTTGGACACGGCGTCGAATCCGAAAACATTCTACTGGGCAACGGCTCAATCGAACTCATTTACATGATAACCGAGATACTGCCAAAAAACTTTAAGGCCATGATCCCAATCCCGTCCTTCTCGGAATACGAGAAAGCAGCGCTCCGATTAGGCGGCGAACCTGTTTTTGTGCAGCTTCCCCCAGACTTCGCGATGGAACCTGAAAAAATCAAAGCCGCAGTAACCGACGACACAAAAATACTGAGCATCTGTAACCCGCATAGCCCCTCAGGAAGACTCTATACCAAACAGGAAGTCATGGATCTAGTGGAATTCTGTCAAAAACGCGACATAATCTTTAGCATAGACGAAAACTACATAGAATTCGCTGATGAAGGAGACAAAAATACCGTTATTGGTATGGTTAAAAACTACGAAAACCTCTTCGTCATTCGCTCTGTCACAAAATTTTACGGCTTAGCAGGTTTACGCTTCGGCTACGCAGTCGCAGCCCCCAGCCTCATTGAGAAGTTGGAGACTATGCGGCAGCCATGGAGCATCAACGGTTTAGTAATGGTGGCGACGCTAGGCGCTTTCAGCGACACAGAATTCATTGAGGGTACCAAAAAAACCATCACGAAAAATCGAACTCAACTCGCCAAAGACCTCTCAGCCATAGACGGCTTACAGGTTCACCCCTCAACCACCAACTTTCTGCTTGTAAAAATCCTTAATCGCGAATTCACCTCGAGTATGCTAAAAGAGCGTCTCGCCCAGGAACGTATCCTCATCCGAGACTGCTGTACATTCATGGGAATGGACGCCAGCTATTTCCGTATAACAGTACGTTCAGCTAAAGACAATCAAATATTGGTCGAAACGATAAAACGTGTTTTTAAAAGCCTCTAACTATTCCTTCTTTAAAAGAGGCAGGGGTTAGGTTACATGCGAGCGATACAAGGACACTAAATTCTCTGTGAAAGCGTTTTTAAGGTGTCCCTGCAATACCCAACAGTGAAGAGGGGAAAAGTTTGAACCCTAAAGATTTTAACCGCGCTAATATCATCAAAGAAGAAATCGACCATCAAGAAACACGGTTTTTAGCAGTTTATGTTGAAGCAAAAAACAGCATCATGATTATGCTCAGCGAAAAAGAAGACAAAATGGGCACGTTGGCGATTGCAGTTCCTAAACCACGCGAAGTCGGCTCAGTCACGTCTTCGGTGCTGCTAGGCGACAAGCACATCATTTCTGCTCGCATGTTCGCCGAGTACGTGGCAGCTAAAAAATGCAAAATCGCTATGGTCTCCGTTTACTTGGAGCGGGTGAACGAGGTTCAAGCGCAAGAATTCTTTATGCACTTAATTGACAAAGTTTTGAAGACTGACAGTAGCAAAAAAGAACCTGAAGCTATCTAAATGCGGGTCCGTGAAATGATTCGCAAACTCTCCATTGCAGACTTTCAAACAATCTGCACAATAATCAACGATGCATCAGTCGCCTACAAAGATAAAATCCCAGCAGACTGCTATAAAATACCCTATATGCCAGAAGAGGAACTGCAAGAGGAAATCGAGGCAGGCATCCAATTTTACGGTTACATCAAAAACGGCATTGCGATGGCAGTTATGGGTATTCAGCCACTCTGCGAAGTTACCCTCATCAGACATGCCTACACGTTAACGAGTTACCAGAGGATGGGCGTAGGCGAAGCTCTTATCAAATACCTGCTTAGCTTAGCGCAGACCCAACGCATTCTCGTGGGTACATGGCAGGATGCAACTTGGGCAATTCGCTTCTACCAAAAACACGGTTTTACCTTGTTGTCGAAAGGAGAAACAAATAAACTGCTGAAGAAATATTGGAATATACCGCCGCGGCAACTGGAGACCTCGGTTGTGCTTGAGCAAAGGCGTACAAAATGAACACAGTAATCTTGAAAGTTGATTCCAATAATCCTGAGGTCAAGAAAATCCAGTTGGCAGCCGAAATCATTAGGCGAGGGGGCTTAGTGGCTTTTCCAACGGAGACTGTTTATGGGTTAGGTGCAGATGCACTTAATGGGGATGCAGTGTTGCGACTTTTTGAGGCGAAGAAGCGTCCGCTGGATAACCCTCCCATCGTTCACGTGGTAGATATCGCGGAAGTTGCTGGGTTGGTTGCGCAGGTGCCCAAAAAATCTGAGGTTCTCATGAAGCGGTTTTGGCCCGGACCCCTCACACTAGTTTTCAAACGCTCGAGTCAAATACCTAAAGAGTCAACCGCGGGGCTTGACACAATAGCGATTCGCATTCCCAACCACAAAGTCGCCCAAGCCCTAATTCGACAAGCCCACTGCCCTATAGCAGCGCCCAGCGCAAATCTCTCAGGCAAACCCAGCCCCACCACAGCGCAGCACGTATACGAAGACCTCAACGGCAGAATAGACGCAATAATCGATGGCGGAGCCGCAAACATCGGCGTAGAATCCACCGTAGTTGACTTGAGCTGTGACCCACCAATGCTTTTGCGCCCCGGCGGAACACCATACGAAGCCCTAAAAGCTGTAATGCCTGATTTGGTGTTGCATCCATTTGTGGCGGCGGAAGTTGAGTTGCCTCTGGAACAAATCCGCTCACCCGGCATGAAGCATAAACATTACGCACCCAACGCAGAAGTGATTTTGGTTGAAGGTACCGTAGAAGCAGTAACGCAGAAAATCGGGGATCTAGTGGATTCCTACACGGCTAATGGTGTTAAAGTGGCTGTTTTAGCAACCGACGAAACCCTCCAAGTCTACAACGCAGAGGTTACCCGATCAATGGGGAGCCGGCGCAACCTCTCAAGCGTCGCCCAGAACCTCTTCCGTCTGCTCCGCGAAGTTGACACACAGGGTGTCAAAGTCATCCTTGCTGAGGGTGTCCCCCAAGAAGGTTTAGGCTTAGCCGTGATGAACAGGCTTCGAAAAGCCAGCGGCTACCATATAATAAGAGCCCCTTAGTGCAGGGATGCCAGCAGTTTTTCTATATCGATTTTTGCTACGCTTATGACACTGTCGGCGGCGCCATAGTAAACGAAGAGTTCTTTGTCAATGAGGACGTTGCCGCAGCTGAAAACCACGTTTGGGACTTTGCCGAAGCGTTCATAGTCTCGTTTAGGCGACAGCATGGGGTGTTTGGATCTGTAAAGCACACGTTCAGGGTTATTTGCGTCAAGGAAAACAATGCCTAACGAGTAAACACGATCCACACTTACCCCATGGTAAATAACCATCCAGTAATCCTCCATTTTGATGGGTGTGCCGGCTACGCCGATTTTCCAGTTATCCCAGCCTTTGGAACGGGGAAGCATAACCGAACGGATATCGCACCAATGCATCAAATCATCCGAAAACGCAATACATAGGTCAGGTTCTATTCTGTGCAGCATAACGTATCTGCCGTTGATTTTTTCGGGGAAAATCACTCCGTCTTTGTTGCGTATGCCCGGAAAAGGCAGCTTGCTCGGTGTCCAACTCCATTTTTGGGCCAAAAAATCCTGCTGCTGAATGGTGGTTAAGGCTATTTGGTAAACTTGAATGTGGCTATACTCACGCAACGCCGTGTAAGACATCACCAACTTGTCGCCGATCTGCGTTATCCGGGGATCTTCACAGCCGTCCATTTCGCATTTGCCTCTAGGAACATAAACTGGTTCAGAAAGGCGCTCGTCTATGTGAACGCCGTCTTTTGAGGTGGCGTAGCCGATTCTGGAAACGTTATCATCTCCGATGGCGCGGTAAAGCAAGTGGACTTTGCCGCCCAAGTATACCGCCGCAGGGTTGAAAACTTCTCTGGATTCCCAAGAATGCTCCATAACAGGTCGCAATATTGGGTTTCCAACGTAGCGTTCCATAGTAAACCCCTAAGTTGCGCTTGGAATAGGCGTTTTTATCCCCCAAAGCTCATCGAAGAAGGCTCGTAGAGAAAATAACCCGATAAGTTTGCCCGTTTCGTCAGTTACTGGTAAATGACGAATGCTATGAGAAAGCATTAGGCGCTTCGCTTCGTCGTAGGAGGCTTCATGCGAAATCGTTACAACATGGCTGCTCATAACTTTGCTTAGCGGCTCCAGCACGTTGTATTTGTAAGCCATCAACCGAATCGCGTCGCGTTCAGTGAATATGCCGATGACTTTTTGCTCGTCATCCACAATAATAATAGACCCCACATGCCTATCGTTGAGAAGCAGAACAGCGGTCTCAACGGTCATTTCCGCGGTCGCTGTGATGACCTTTTTACACATAATATTTTTCACTTTAAGCATAGGCTCACACATAACTTAGCCCTCAAAAATAGTTTCTAAACCAAGAAATAGTGAGGACTCGTGGTTTAAATTCTCTTCTGACGCAAAAAACCTCGCTTTGCCTCCTCAAGCCGCAGCCGCGCCAACAAGTAACAGACAGATGATTCTGCACCCTGATTGGGGTTAACGTTTTCGGCGGATAAGCCATCGTAGCAACCCGACGTTTCGGGGTTGTAAATCATCAGTTTACAGCTGTTTCTCCCAAGAAACCACTCAAAAACATCGTCTGCAAGTTTAAGGTACCTTCGTTCACCGTCGGCCACATAGGCGTCTAATGCGGCATCCACCATGGCGGATGCTTCAATGGGTTGCTGATCGAAAAAAGCGCGTTCTCCACCCCGCTTATACCATCCATTGCTCCCAACTGGCACAAAAACCCCTTCTATCATTTGGGTTTCAACCAGAAAATCCATCGCTTTCTCAGCGACCTCCAAAAAAACAGGTTTCTTAACTGACATATAGGCGGCGAAGAGCGCTTGGGGCAGCCGAGCGTTGCCGTAAGTTAAATGGGGTTCAAACCATCGCCACCCGTCCTTTGTTTCGTCCCTAAAGTATCGCACTAAACCGTCCGCGAGTTTTTCACTTGCAACTCGCAACTCCTCACTTGGTTCTGCCGCATAGTATTCTCTTAGACCTAACAGTGTAGAAGCTACGAATCTGAGGTGGGTTGCGTTCCAAACACGCGGTAGTCCCCTGTCAAATATGTCTTTGGCAACAAGCCTCATGTCCCTTGGAAGGTTGGAGTTGATGGCGCATCCGCAAGCCCACAGTGTCCGCCCAGCAGCGTCTTCGGAGCCGTCAACGTCGAGATAGGTACGTTCATAGCTGAGGTAGTTGTGGAAGCTACCGTCGGGTTTCTGCATGTGGTTGAGGAAAGCCAAGTAGGTTTGCGCCAGCTTTTTTGTGTTGGGGTCTTTTTTTAGTTGGTGATGTTTGACTGCGGCGATTAATGCACGTGCGTTGTCATCGGTGGTGTAGCCTTCGCTTCTGTTTGGAATGCTGTATTTGGCGTGTTGAATAATTCCTGTGTCGTCTGTGAGTGCCTGAAGGTGATCGATTTTTAGTGGAGGTGCACGGATGGCAACTTCATCTCCGACTTTTGAGTTAATTCATCGAAGAGAGCAAGGTACTTTTTCGCCACTTTTTGCCAAGTGAAACCGCGGCTATACCTGTACGCCTTTAGCTCGAGTGACCTCCGCAGTCTCCTATTCTTAATCAATTCTGTGACTTTTTCAGCGATGGACGCTGAATCGTTGAATTTGCAGAATACTCCACGGCCTTCGCCTAATGCTTCTTTGGCGTGAAGGTACGGCGTGGAAACAACGGCTTTACCCGCTGCCAAAGCATATGATAGTGTGCCACTGCTTACCTGATTGGGCGACAAATACGGTGTAATGTACACGTCGGTGGCTTGCAGGTAACTGTAGAGTTCAGGTTTTGAGAGGAAACGGTTTAGAAAACGAACATGGTTGCGTAGTCCAAAATCCTTAACCATGCCGTGGAGCATGTTGCGGTATTCTTCGCCATCGTTTTTCTTAACCTGTGGGTGAGTTACCCCCAATACGTAGTAGAGCATTCTTGGTTCCCGCTTAACAATTTGCGGTAGGGCTTCAATCACATATTCTATGCCTTTACCTCTGCTAAGCAAACCAAAAGTGGAAAGCACCACTTTATTTTTTAAACCTAAATCTGGCTTGACTTCGTTGCTGGCGACCAGTGGCAGATCGGGGCAGCCATGCGGAATCACCTTCACCTTTCTATGAGGTACCCCGTAGCTTTTCACGAGATTCGCGCGTGCTTTCGTTAAGCACTACCAGAGCAGCGCTTTTTTCTACAATTGTGTCAAAGACTTCTCTGGTTTTGCCCTCGAAATTTGGTAGTACAGTGTGGAGTGTTGTGACAACGGGTTTTCGGGTTTTCTCCAGAAAAGAGCAAATGTATTCGCCTGCTTCTCCGCCGAATATGCCGAATTCATGTTGAATATTAACTACGTTAACGCTTGAATGATTTAGGAAATCCGCCATCAAAACGTAGTCTTCAACTGTGTCTTTGCCTATTTTGTGTTCGATGCTTGGATTTTTGGGTTTGAAGAGTCGACGTCCATCAATAGAGATAACTCGTTGGTCCCTTAGCTGGTTAAGTTGGCTGATTGAGTTGACTAAGTCAGCTGTGAAGGTGGCGATGCCGCATTTGTGAGGGGGGAAAGTGCTTACGTAAGCAACTTCTTTAACGCTCGCCAATGTAGGATGGTTTAGAATAGTGTTTGCCAACGATAAGTCACGTCATATAGTGGGGTTTTGCCTTCTTTAAGCCCATGTGATTGTATTTTGACAGTCACACAGGGGGTTTTCCGCGGTCCTTTTGCATACACTTTATATTTTACCTTGCAGAAGGGTGCCTAAGGAAGGGAGAGGGGATTATGAAACGATTCACACAGAATCCCATATTAAAGCCAATAAAGAAGAATTCCTGGGAATCCAGATCAGTTTTCAATGCGGCAGCGGTAGTTAGCGGTGGCTTGATACACCTTGTTTATCGTGCAATGGGCGACGACAACATTTCCAGATTAGGTTTGGCAACTTCAGTTGACGGCTTCAACATCAAAGAACGCTTCGAAACACCAATCTTCAACCCAGTTAACCATGCAGAACGCGACGGATGCGAAGACCCACGCCTTACAGTACTTGATGAACAAATCATAATGGCATACACCGCCTATCGAAACCATGATTTCCCAATTATATTCCAAATTTCTTTAACATCCATAAACGTAAAAGACTTCGTGAACCGAGAATGGAACTGGAAAGAACGCATTCTGCCATTCCCAAATGTCCGCAACAAAGACGCCTTGATTTTACCCGGCAAAGTAAACGGCAAATATATGATGTTCCACCGCGTAGAACCCAGCATTTGCATTTCCTACTCAGACGACCTCAAACGTTGGCATGACTTCAAATCCATAATGGAGCCAAGGGACAAGATGTGGGACAGCCACAAAATCGGCGCAGCGGGTACACCCATCGAACTCAACGAAGGATACCTATTCATTTATCACGGCGTAGACGATCAAAAACGTTATTCGCTTGGCACTGCATTACTGGACAAAAGTAACCCTGAGAAGGTGCTGTACCGCTCAGAACAACCAATTCTCACGCCATGTGAAGGCTACGAATGTGTCGGTGACGTACCCAATGTCGTGTTCAGTTGCGGCAACGTGCAACTCGACGACCAAATCATCATCTACTACGGCGGAGCAGACACAGTCCTCTGCGGCGCAAGTTACGAATTAAACGAGCTGCTGCCCAAAAAATAAATTTTGACATTTTTAAGCAGCTAACTTCTTTTTTTCTTCGTTTTATGTTGGCGCATTTTTACAGTCACATATTCTTAAATCAAAGCCTCCTAGAAAATAATGTTGTGATCATATCAAAAATCACGAGGTAAAACCACATTCAGCTCCTTTTATTGTACTGATTTTTTGGCGTTGGGCTGTTTGATGGGGAGGTGAACCTATGTCGAAAACCATTAGAGAAAATGAAGAAACCCAAAAAACCCCCCCTGACTTATTACAAAATTTGTCTGCAAAAATCATGAGAAATATACATGACGAGAACTCTGTGGAACCTGAAGGGCAAACTCAGGAAGACATGGATGAGGGGTGGCAGAAGAATCCTTCGCCGTTGGCGGGGAGGATGGCAGGGTCAATGGAGGAGCTGGAGCGGATTCAAAGCTCAGAGATGATGGAGACCGATGAGGTGCGCGGCTGTATACAGGATTCGCTTGAGTGTTACCGAGTCTGCATGGAGACTCTTCAGCGTTGCCTCTCTTTGGGCGGTAGACACGCTGAAAATAACCACGTTAACCTGCTTTTGGACTGCGCCAAAATCTGCAGTTTAAATGCTGATTTCATGCTTAGAAACTCTACTTATTATCCTCAGACCTGCGGGTTAACTGCGGATATATGTGACGAATGTGCCGACACCTGCGAGCGGTTCGAAGATGACTTCATGAAGGAATGCGGCAGGGTATGTAGGCGCTGTGGGGAGTCCTGCCGAGAAATGGCACGGTAACTTCTTTTTCTAAAAATGCTTTAGGCGGTGAAAAAGTTGTTTCCAAAGATTTGTAGAGAATCCTGAAAGCGTAAACGGTGATGCGCGTCATCAAAAGAATCTAAGTCGAAAGTGGCGCATCTGAGGAAAATATGAAAAGCTTGGCGCCTGGAAGGGTGAATAAACTCGTTGAGAGAAAGATGAAACTGAAAGTCAAAACCGATTTTTTAACATAAGGTTGTAGGCTTCAAGTTTACTTGTTATCAGCTTTGAATCTGAGAAAAACTTATATTTCAAGCTTTAATTGTTGAATTCCAGCTTATACTTAAAAAAATAAAATTGGTGAAGAAGTTATGTCACAAGGTGGAGCAAACATCCCTGTTCTAAGTATTGAAAGAAGGCACAGGTAGAAGTACTGGCCGTGAAGCACAACGAAACAACATCATGGCTGCTAAAATCGTTGCTGAATCAGTGAAATCAACGCTTGGACCATGCGGCATGGATAAAATGCTTGTCAGCGGCATGGGCGACGTTGCAATAACCAACGATGGTGCAACCATTATGAAGGAACTTGACGTTCAGCATCCGGCGGCGAAGATGCTGGTTGAAGTCGCAAAAGCGCAAGACAACGAAGTCGGCGACGGAACAACAACCGCAGTTATCTTGGCAGGTGAACTCCTCGCCAAAGCTGAAGGTTTATTGGACAAAAATGTTCACCCAACAGTTATCATTGAAGGCTACAAGAAAGCAAGCGAAAAAGCCCAAGAAATCCTACAGTCAATCGCATTGCCAGTGGCATTTGACGACGAGAAAACTCTGAAAGAAATCGCAATCACCTCGATATCCAGCAAAAGCATTAACGTAGCCGAAGATCACTTCGCAAAAATCATTGTTGATTCAGTAAAGCAGGTCAGCGAGAAAGTCGATAGCAAATACGTTGCAGATATTGACTTGATTAAAATCGTTAAGAAACACGGTAAAAGCCTCGACGAAACCGAACTCGTCAAAGGCATGGTCTTAGATAAAGAAATCGCCAGCAGCGGTATGCCTAAACTGGTTGACGGCGCAAAAATCGCTTTGCTCAACGCCAAACTTGAAATCGAGAAGACGGAATTTGACGCAAAAATCAACATTGAAAGCCCAGACCAAATGAAGATGTTTCTTGATGAAGAAGAACGCATGCTAAAAGACATGGTTGCATCCGTAACCAAATCTGGCGCAAACGTCATTTTCTGCGAGAAAGGCATCGACGACATGGCATTACACTTCCTTGGAAAAGGAGGCGTTATGGCAGTTAAAAGCGTTAGTAGTAGTGACATGGAAAAACTTTCCAAAGCTACGGGCGCCATGATTGTTGCCTCGGTTAAAGAATTAAATGCAAACGTACTCGGCAAAGCTAAACGTGTTGAGGAAGTTAAAATCGGCGATGACAAACTCCTATACATCCGTGATTGCAAGAACCCCAAAGCAGTAACCATTGTTATCCGCGGCGCATCGAACCACGTATTAGACGAAGCTGAACGTAGTCTCCACGACGGACTCTGCGTTGTCCGCAACGTTATCGAAGATGGCAAAATAGTTGCAGGCGGCGGTGCACCTGAAGCTGAACTTGCAAAAGGACTCAAAGCCTTCGCAGTTAAAGTCGGCGGACGGGAACAACTTGCAGTAGAAGCTTTCGCTGAAGCAGTTGAAGAAATCCCATTGACCTTGGCAGAAAACGCCGGACTCGACCCCATCGACATCATGGTTGCCTTGCGCGCTCAACATGAGAAAGCAAACAGCAAAACTTTCGGTATCGACGTCAACACAGGTAAAATCATTGACATGTGCACTAAGATGGTTATTGAACCACTCCGGGTCAAACAACAAGTTATCAAATCAGCCACGGAAGCCACCAACATGATCCTGAAAATCGACGACCTCATCAGCATCAAAGGCGGCGGCAAGATGCCTCCAATGCCCCCAGGAGGAATGGGCGGAATGGGAGGTATGGGTGGCATGGGCGGTATGGGCGGAATGCCCTACTAACCCAAAAACTTTCTCTTTTCCCTTTTAATTTTCGTTAAAACAGTTGTTACTTGTTTCTGGAAAACTTTGTGATTTTCCGTGGTCCCTTTATGGAGAACCCGCGGATTTGTTGTTGCTGCCCTTTTTTGGTCATGAAGACTTTGCCTTCGGATGTTCTGCCGATTAAGCCTCCGCGCTCCATCACTTCGAGGACTGCTTCAAACTCCAAAATAAAAGTCGCAGAGGTTTCGTCGAAGGCTTTGTCTTTACGCAGGGCAGACTCGATTTTCACTCGGGAACTCGTGATGATGCCTGTTGCTTCAACCAACCTGATTCCTTCTACTACTGTCTAGTCTGGATTTTTGGCTCATATGGCTTGTGACTTTAGAATATTTATCATCAATAGCTACTTGAAGTCAAAATCGTTTGGATTAACAAAAAGCAATTAAGGTATAAACACCAACTAACAATGGCTTGGAGAATAACCTTTGAAGCATCTCAAGATTTCAGCTTTCGACCTCCCAGACGCATGGTTCAAAGCCTTAAGCGCAATTTGGCGTGAAGGTGACATTTTCAAAGTGGGGTTCGGCTCCGAAGAAACCGAAACCAAAAAGCTAAACCTAACCCTTGAAATTTCGCATCCAGAAAACAGACCTCTGGTCAGTGATAAAGCTCCCTGCGATTTCAAGTACGTGCAGGGCTATGCTTTGGAGTATTTGTGGTGCGGCGAAAAGAAAGAGGATGAAACCTATACATACGGCAGTCGCCTAAACGACCCTGTAAATCAGGTTGAAGAAGCCATCAAGCGGTATGTGGAGGAGCAGAGGGACCGCCAAGTTACCATGGTTATTAGGTTTCCAACTGACATCAAAAAGTATGATGCGAACCACAAAAAAAGTGAGCCGCCCTGCCTCAGCTTAATTGACACGGAAATCCTCGACGGCCAAATGCACCTAACCTGTTACTTCCGTAGTTGGGACGCATTCGGTGGTTTACCAGCTAACATCGCGGGCTTGCAGCTGTTCAATGAAGCTTTTGTCTCGGAGATTAACGAACGCGGGAATCTCTCACTTAGAACTGGAAAACTGATTTTCCACAGCAAAAACTGCCACATCTACCAACGCCAATACAACCTCGTCAAGGAACTGCTTGACCCCAAAGACAAAGCCAAGGGCACACGCCTAGCCAAAACGCTTCAAGAATCAGGAAACCCCCCGCAGTAAATGCCCGTTTTTATTAATCCTTAATAGCTATAACTGCCATGAACAATTTGGGGCAGCATCTTATGAGTCGCAACATGACATCTTGGAAACTCCTAGAAGATATGATGCTTGAACTCAAAAAGTCAGGCGTAGCCATCCCGCCTAAAACCGTCGAAGATTTGCGCTCGGCAAAGTCAATGCTTAAACTGGGTTGTATGCCGGGCAGCGGCGACGCCATCCAGAAAGCCGGCGAGTTAATGGCTAATGTGGAGGCTTATTTGGTTACTGAAGGCCAGACTGCTTTCGGAGAAGATCGCGTGGATGAGTGGCTAAGAAAACTTGAAGAAGCCAACATAGAGATTTGTGCTGAACCCCACGTGGCGTCTGAGCATGAGTTTGTGGTTGGGGTGCCCCGAGATCAGAAATGGGTTAGAATTGAACCCATTGACGATTTGCCTGCAGAACGGATAAGTGTGCTTGCTGCTGAGGAAAAATTGGAGATTAAGCCGCAAAAAGGCGGCAAACTCTTAGTTCACGGTCCTGTTGAGAGCATTAAGGGGTTCATTAAAAGGATGACTGCGGAAGCAGCTAAAAAATAACTTTTCCGATTGCTTGTTTATTTTTAGGCGGTAGAAAATTTAGCGGACCGCAATTCTTTCACATAGTTTGCGTTTAGGCTTAGGTAACAGATTTATCGATAAACACTATAATCATGGTCATCTTTGAATTTGTAAGGACTGTACTTTTTTGAACCTCAAAACTGGTTCGTCTACTAACGCTTCCAGGTCAGCTTGGGTAAATGCGGTTCTACCCTTTAACATCGCCTTAGGCCCCGTGAGCACTCTGGTTCAGCTCTTGATTCTTCAACTTAACGGAACCGTAGTGGAGGTTGGGTTGGCGCTGACCCTGTTTAACGCAGTCAGCATCCCAGCAGCGTTATTCTGGGGTTTTGTCACTGACCGTTTCCCGCAGCGTCGGCCCCTGATTTTGGCTAGTTTCGTAGCTACGCCTATGCTTTTGATGCTTTTTCTTTTTGCTAACACTGGATACTGGGTTTCTTTCCTCTACGGCCTGTTTTCCTTCGCTATAACGGCTTCGACCACGCCGCTAAACTTGCTGGTTATGGAAACTGCGGATAAACCGAAGTGGGCTTCTGCGTTCGCCAAATTTTCTTTGATGACGAGTATAGGGCAAACCATTGGTTTACTGTTGGGGATGTTTTTGTCTATCTATTTCCCGATAGAGTATGTGGTTGTTCCTTTGGCTATTTCTTCGCTGGTTTCCGCAGTTTTAGGGGCTGTTTTGATTCAGGAACCCCCAATCGTGTTTGAACGCCAAATTATGGTTATGCATAAGCCCAGCTTTTTTGTTAGGCTGCGTCATTTGCCATATCTCTTCTTGAAATTTCCGTCCCTATCTGATTTTAAGCGGATATTTAGGAACGTGCCTCATGAACTTCTCAGAAACACACCTCTTCTCTACCTTTCCGCTTTCGCTTTTTTCCTTTCTGCAGGACTCTTCAACACTTCTCTGGTTCCCGCTTTGGACGCCAACGGGTCTTCAAGCTTGCTAATTTTCTCGGTTATACTGCTGGGTATGGTGGTGCAGATAATCTCGTTTAGGTACGCTGGACCTTACACGGAGCGCAAATCGCCACTTAAAAGTGCCACTGGCGGATTGCTGCTAAGAACAGTTGCTTATGGACTTCTGGGGGTGTCCGCCTACTTTCTAACGGGCTTGTGGTTTCTGGTTCCTGTTTTAATTTTTTATCCCTTAGCTTCGGGAATTGCCTACTCGATTTACTACACTGCCTCAAATACACTACTGTTTAACTCGCTTAGCCCCAAACGTAACGGCTCGCACTTGGGTGTTTATAGCGCTTTGGCTGGTGGGGCAACGATGATTGGCTCTTTCTTTTCGGGGTTTTCGTCTTTCTACTGGGGCTTCTATGTGACGTTTATAATTTCTGCTGTGTGCTTGATGGTTTCCGCTTGGCTGCTGTCTCTGACCCGTTTTAGGTAGTTGGCAGGTTTGGATAGGAGCGCCAACAAAAATTTTTTCTTTAACAAGGGGGCGGAGGTTTCGCCAAAGCAACTACGCCTTATGCTTCTTTTGTTTAGTTGTATACGCTTTTTCGATGGCAACGCGGTGTACGTTGTTGTATGCGCAGAACGGAATGATTTTTTTGTCAGGTGTAATGTAGTGGACGACGCATCGGCGGACTCTGTTCACATCAAAGTTGTAGCTGTCCATAAATGCCATGCAGCCTAAAAGGAAGATTCTGCGTCGGATTTTGCCCAGCGACTGATAAGAGGGAGACATGTGCATTTGTAGGATGCTTTTAATGAGTGTGAAGGTGCCGACTTCTTTGGTGACCAAAAGCATATCCATCGAAATCATTGAGCCCATGAACAGAGATGAGAGCAGTGAGAATTTGCCTTTGGATTCGGCGGTTTCGGCGGTTTTGCGTATACTGTTGAAGAAGCGGTCAAAATTGACAAAGCGGTTGATTGGGAACATTTTGCCTGTTCGCTGCGAAACGTAGACCCAGTTGACGATACCGCATTGTGGGCTGCAGCTGAACAGTGGCCAAGGCTTCTGCATGAATTTGCGCATGATTTTGATGGGTGAAGTCATCACGGACATAGGGAAGAGGTCCGTGGTTTTGATTTCGCCGTTGGTTTGTTTCTCCACGTCCTCGGCGAAGCTCCACTCGCGGAAGTTTTCGCGGAACGGGTTCTCGGTTGCCCTGCCTGTGAAGGCGATAGGCTGGAAAATCAAGCCTCTTATGATGTCGGTGTTTTTGGCGGCGAAACGGATCATGTCGCCGACTTCTTCGTCGTTTAGGCTCTTCATTAATGTGTTGACTAAGATGACTTCCATGTCGTATTTGCGGCAGACATTGATGGCTTTCAACTTCATGTCTACAAGTGGGAGCCCGCGGATTTTCTTGTTAAATTCTTCATGGAAACTGTCAAAGGAGAGGTACACGATGTTTAAGCCGCTGTCTTTTAGCCGCTGTGCTAAACCTTCATCAGTGACAAGGTGGGTGCCGTTGGTCGCCAAAATAGTCATGAACTTCAGGCGGTGAGCCGCAGCGATGATGTCGGGCATGTCTTCGCGTTCGAGCGGTTCGCCTCCCGAAAACAAGATTGCAGGAGGCTTGGGGTTGGCTTTAGCAGCAAATTCCAGCATGTCGATAAGGTTTTCTTTAGTGGGTTCGTAGTCGTCGCCTTGGTCTGGGAAAGTAGAAAAGCACACTGCACAGTGGAAGTTACAGCGCTTCGTCACGTCAATTACGCCAATGACAGTGCCTGAAGCGTGGTTTTGGCAGGTTTCGCAGACGTATGGGCAGCCCTCAGGGTTTTTGGACGCGTTGAGGTCGCCGAGATACTGGAACTGATCATACTTCACCATATGGTTAAAGATGGGTTGACTTTGCCAGTGGGTTGCTTTGAAGTCACCGTGTTCGGGGCATTGTTTGGTGATTTGGATTTTACCGTTTTGGTTGGTGAGTTGTGCATTTATTTTTTTTTGGCATTCGGGGCAGATGCTTTTAGTTTCACTCATGCGATTAGGGCTCCAACTATGGCTTCAACTATTAGCGCTAAGGGTAGCAGCATCATGGACATGGTTACTATGCGCTCATATTTACGTATGTTCAATATGGTTGTGCCGAAAGTTATCAAACGTACAGAGCTGTAAATTAGTAGTATGCTCCATAGCAGAATCAGCGGTAAATAGTATACCGTGAAGTGGTCGGTTATGAAGGGCAAAGAGGGCAGCGGAGCAAATATACCAGTTAAGAGGAAAAACACTGCTCCGACTTTGGCTGCGTTGTAGTTGCCGATTTTCTGGGGCAACGTGGGGTAACCCACTTTTGAGTCGCCTTCCACGCTGAGGATGTCGCGCAACACGTTGCCGCCGATTGTGCCAAATGCGATTGGATAAAGGCTGAATGAAATCAGGGTTAAGGTGCCTGAGATTGCGGCTTGCCCGAACAGAAACGCTGTGCCGGTTAAGATGCCGACGACTATGTTAGCGATGAAGCCGGACTTGCGTTTTACAAGGTACGAGTAGAGCAGCAGCACAAGCGAATCCGCAGCGATTATGGCGAAGCTGAGCCAGTTAATAAATGCAGACATCACCAAACCCACAGCGAAAAGCACGCTTGAAATCGCCACCACCTGCTTAAGCGTCAAGGCTCCCGCAGGGATGGGACGTTTGGGTTTGATGACTGCGTCGCTTTCGCGGTCAAAAAAGTCGTTTATGGCGAACCCCGCTGAGGTGATGAATGCCATGGAGAAGAATATCAGCACGGCGGTGAGGGGGTTCATGCTTAAGGGGTCCTTTTGTATGGCGAATGCTGTTAGAAGCGACAAGCCACCCGTCATTAACCAGTATGGGAGGCGTAGAAGTGCAATTAGTCCTCGTGCAGGCGAGGAGTGGTTCATACCTTGATTTTCCTGTCAGCAATGACTTCTTTTATACTCTCTTCCAGGGAAACTTTGGGGGACCAGCCGAGTTCTTTTTTGGCTTTGTTGATGTCGAACCAGATTTTGGTTACGTCACCCTGCCAGGAGACTCCTGTGGTGGTAACAACGGTTCTGTTTTGGAGATTAAGGATTGTGAGAATCATTTTTGCTAATTCTATTATGGAGACAGTTTTTCCGAGACCTAAGTTGTAAACTTCGCCGTTGATGCCTTTTTTTTCTCCGAGAAGAACTAGCGCTTCAACTACGTCGGAGACGTGGACGAAATCGCGGCATTGTTTGCCAGTGCCAAGAATCTCGAGGGTCTCAGGATTTTTCACTATTTTTTCCAGAAAGTCATGGATGACGCCGTGGCAACGCAGACCGTAAACATTGGCAAATCTTGTAATTACAACGTCTAAGCCGTATTGTTCCTTGTACATTTGGCAGTATTCTTCACCCACAACCTTGCTTAATCCGTAGCATGAGAAGGGGTGAAACCCGTATGATTCAGGGGTGGGGAATACCGTTGGGTTGCCATAGACGGCTGCAGATGAGGCGAATACCACTTTGGCATCGTCTTTGCGAGCTTTTTCAAGGACGTGGAGGGTTCCTTTGGCGTTTGTTTCAAAATCAGCCAGTGGATTCTCCATGGAATAACCTACCACAACTTGAGCGGCTAAGTGATAGATTAAATCCTGTTTGGGCTGATCACAAAGGGTTTTAAGGTTTAAAATGTCGCCTTTAACAAATCCGGCTGATGGAACATTTTTAATATTCTCCACTGTACCACTTGAGAGATTATCGTAAATTGTCAAATTACCGGTTAAATCAGAAAGCTTCTTGCAGAGATGATACCCTATGAAGCCTGCTCCACCAGTAACCAGTATTTTTTTCCCTTCCATCCATGTTCCCCAGTGACGATAAGCCTATATTATATTTAGGCGAGTTGGTAGGTATATGTCGGCGATGAAAGCTATAAAAGTTTTCAGGGATTTGCTGTCTTTCCTCACAATTATCCCTGTTGGGGGAAAAGAAGACTTTATCTTCACGACGGCTGAGAACATGTGGCTTTTTCCTGTTGTCGGTGGCTTAGTTGGGCTTTTGGGCGGTGCTTATTATCTGCTTTCAAGTGCTATTGTCGGTTTCTTCCTCAATTTGGCTGGAGCTTATGTGGCTTTGCCGACGGTACTGCTATCAACAGCCATCCCCGCAGCAATGACCATAGCGTTCCTGCTTGTAATAACTGGACTACAGCACTTTGACGGTTTAATAGACCTCGGCAACGCACTGGGACTACGCAACTTGCACGACCGCAAAATGAAAGCCCACGCTTGGACAGTCACATACGCCGGCGCAGTCTTAGCTATAATCATTGAGCTTATAGCTTTCTTTGGTTTGTTCCTTATCAACCCGTCCAACTCCCTGTTTATATTCTCAGGGATTGTTCTGGCGGAGGTGTCGGCTAAGTTGTCGATGGTCACGATTGTGTGGGTTGGTAAGCCCTCGCATAAGGGGTTGGGCTCGATTTTTCTGGCGAAAGCAAAAAAGAACCTTAATGCTACAGCTTACGTTTTGTCAGCTTTGATTATATTTCCGTTGTCCTTTTTCTTAGTTGGTTTCTTCTGGGCTTTGATGGCGACTACGTTGGTGTTTGTCAGTGTTCCAGTAGCATTGGTCATGAACAAGGTTTCTGCTAACGTGTTCGGAGGCGTCTCGGGTGACATGATTGGGGCAACAAACGAAACCGCACGAGCCGTTACGCTGGTGGCGTTGGCGGTTTTGCTGTGGATGGTGGCTGCTTTATGAAGGTTCCTGCGTTGATTATGGCAGGCGGCAGGGGGAGCCGTATGGGTTTGCCTACTGAGAAGCCGATGATGCTTTTTCTGGGTAAGCCGTTGTTGGACTGGGTCGCCCAAGCCGTTCAAGACGCATGTAACGTTTCAGATTTCTGTGTTATTACAAGTAACAATACTCCATTGACTGAGCAGCACTGTAAAGAACGCGGATGGAAAACCGTGCACACTGACGCAAAAGGCTACCATAACGACCTCAAACAGGCGATTCGCACGTTGGGTTGGATTGGGCCAGTGCTTACGATGCCTTCTGATGTACCCGCCATCACGGGGCCCATATTGGACCGTGTGGTAGCTGAGTTTAAAAAGTGTGACAAAGACTACCTCGCTGTATTTGTCCCTCTTGAAAGTCGCAAAGATTTGGGTTTGTCGATTTCCTCAACTGATGAGTACAATGGAGTCTGGTACGCTGTGTCGGGTATCAACATTATCAACGGGGCTAAAACTTTGGGTGAAGGCAAAATTGAAACCGCTGCCATAATTACTGAGGAGGTTGAGGTCGTTTTGAATGTGAACACGACCAAGGATTTTGAAGTTGCTCAGCAATTCATGGAGAAAAAAGTGAAACGTTCATGCAACCGACTTAGCGATTGATCAAATATCTATCTTTCAAGGATTTTTTCTTTCATTTGATAAATTGTTGTTGTGTTTAGCCTACAACAAACGCTTATGTTTCCTGAAAAGAATTTGACTAACCCCCAAACGCAACTCGTGGGTTTGAATATGTCAAAAAAAATTTTGGAAAACACCTACGGCGATAGCACAGGAGGAAAAGATAAGCCGAGTTCGGTGGTCGGCGTAATGCCCCTCATCCGCTGTATTTGCGGAGAAAAAATTCTCCTTCTACCCGACATTAAAGCGATGGATAGGGCAATCGAAAACCACATAGTTGAACATAACGCCGCGAAAAGACTGAATAATCAAGCTGAAGACCCCGCGGATGAATTAAGGGATTTTTTGGTTAAGCAAGTTCTTTCTGTTGCAGCAGGCTTCTAGACCTGATCAGTTTTGTCTATTAACTAATAACAATCCTGTTTGCATTTTTGATGTTAACGGCATTTCTTTCTTTTGAATGTGTTTTGAGAAAACCTTATGTGGAAAGGTCTGCCTCTGTAGATTAAGGCTCAAACAATGACTATTAACAGTCGCGTATGGAAGCCTCTGGTTCCTGTCGTGCTCATAACAGTTCTGCTTGTCTCTATCTTCGCCTTAACTGAGCATTATTCAAGCGGAACTCCAAAGGCAGATCCCCAAGTGTACGTGGGTGTGGCTTTTGCAGGAAACACCACTGACCAAGCCAAAATCCTCATAGACGAAGTCAAAGACTACACTAATCTTTTTGTTCTAGCTGTGGGCAGAAACCCCATAAGTGCAGACCAAGCCAAACTCGAGTGGGTCTGTAACTACGCCGTCGCCAACGGCTTAAGCATTATCGTCAACGTTGGTGTCAGTGACGACAATAATTCTGCCGGCTGGTTCTGGGATCAGCCATCTTTAGATGGGATAAAGAAGCAGTGGACCATCCGTTGGGGCGACAAATTTTTGGGGATGTACTACAACGATGAACCAGGAGGAATCCAACTCGACGGTTCATGGCGAAAATTCTTCGAATACGCGGGGGACAGCTTAAGCCAAATCAACCACCCAGCCCTACAGGACCTTGACAAGATTCAGAAGGAAATGCTGGTTTATCTCGAAAATGGCACCCAACCAACTGACTACCAAATGGAGCGCGACTTCTTCGTTAATCGTATTCTCCTTGAGGATAGAGGCTTGGGGACCCTGACCCATACGGGTATCCCTACTTTCACATCCGATTACGGGTTGTTCTGGTGGGACTACCAAGGCGGCTATGACACTCTGTTCGCCGAGTTGGGGTGGAACTGCAGCGTCGCAGAGCAAATTGACCTTGTTAAGGGGGCCGCCCATATGCAAGACGAAGACTGGGGCACCATGATAACTTGGCGCTACAACCAACTGCCTTACCTTGACAGCGCTGATAACATCTACGATCAAATGATGACCTCGTATATGGCAGGAGCCAAATATATCTCAATCTTCAACTACCCCTATAACCACAGTCAATACGGAGTTCTCACCAGCGAGCATTTTGAGGCGATGCAGCGATTCTGGACAGACATAACCACCAAAGAGGTGCCTGTTTCGCATTCTGCTGAAGCAGCGTTAGTGCTGCCCAAAAACTTTGGTTGGGGAATGCGTAACCCAACGGACACGATTTGGGGCTTCTGGAAAACCGACAGCCGAACCACACAGGTCGCAATCGTAACAAGCAAACTGCTCGACCAGTACGGCACGGGCTTAGACATAATATTCGAGGACCCAGTCTACTCCGTTATGAACGCGAGTTACTCCAAAGTTTATTGGTGGAACCAAACCGACATCTAAAATAAACGCGAGGTAAACCAGAACTCTAAAGCGCTTGCTTGTAGACGCCAAATAACCTGATTTTTTTTCTTCCGCTAATAATTACTATTGAAAAAAGAGTTGGAAATGCTTAATTAATAGCGCCTCTCTTTTTTGTGCTGGAAGGAATAAACTTTGAGTGATGAATTATCCAAGTTACCGCCTAACGTCCAAGAACGACTTCTTAGGCTCCAGCAATTACAGCAAACTCTTCAGTCTATTATGGCACAGAAACAGCAGGTTGACATGGAAAAGAATGAGGTAGACCAAACCCTCGCTGAATTAGGCAAAACCGCAGACGATGCGGTTATCTATAAAGCCATCGGCTCGTTACTAGTGAAAGCAGAGAAAGCCAAAGTATCAGAAGACCTCAACGAACGCAAAAGCCTTCTCGAAACACGAGGCACAGTCATAGCACGCCAAGAAGAACGCATCAAAGCCCAAGTCAAAGAAGCACAAACCAAACTACAAGAAGACCTAAGCCCCGTCTCAGGTCAACCCCTCTCTTAAACGGGGAGTTGATGCTTGATGGGTGAGCTCGGCTTTCCAGAGCTATCCACCGAGCAAATCGAACTTTTGTGCCAAACCACCGAGGACGCAGCCCGTAAATACATACTGAGCAAAGTTAAAGCCCATGATGTAGAACGGCTCGACATCGCCGTTGAAGTTGAAGGCACTAAACCCGTTAATGTCACAGTCGAAATCAACTTGCTCCTCAGTAAAGACATGAAAGGCATCGATGCTGAAGCCCTCGTCAAAGAAGCTATAGAGCAAGCGCATAGAGCAACTGAAATTTTTCTGAGAAAGGTAAAATGAGTTTCAAACAAATAATCAAGTTACTTGAGGAACAGCAGGCTTCTTTTGTATTGCTTTTGTGTCACCGCAGCGCCGACGCAGACGCCATCTGCAGCGCATACAGTTTACAGGGTCTGATAAAGCGTTTTCTACCCAATGTCGTGGTGGAAATCGGTTGCCCACAGGGCATAAACAAACCCTCCAAAACGCTACTGGAAAACATGCCCATCACAGTTAACCTCAAACCGAATATCGAATCCGCCGAAGTCATCGTGCTCGTAGACATGAACAGTATTGAACAACTAGATGAAGTCGCCGACACAATCAAAAAGTCGCCAGCGCCCAAAGTCATAATTGATCACCACGCACCCAGTTCGGAAACAATGCAAATCTGCAAAATCTGCATCATAGACGAAAAAGCCGCCGCAAACTGTGAACTTATTTACCGTCTCTATGAAGACGCCCAAGTTGTCCCAACGCTAAGCGAAGCCAAAGCGCTATTTGTAGGAATAGCCTTTGATACCCGTCATTTCGCACTAGCCAACTCGTCCACATTTGGAATTCTGGCAAATCTCGTAACAACAGGAATCGACGCACAGCAAACCTTGGCGCAGTACTCGTTGCCGATTGATCCCTCCGAGCGCGTAGCCAAACTCAAAGCTTGCAAACGAGCAAAAATCCTAAAAGTTGAAGGCTGGATAGTCGCTCTTTCTCATGTCAGCGCGTACCAAGCTCCAGCGGCGAAGGCCCTAGTCGATTTAGGTGCCCATATGTCAGCAGTGGCGGGAAAAAAGAATGGCAAAGTCGAACTCAGCCTCCGCAGTATCCGACAATTCAACGAGGGCACGGGGGTCCACTTGGGCGTGGATATTGCAGCCCCGTTGGGTGAGTACTTGCAGGGTGTTGGTGGTGGTCACGCTATGGCTGCTGGTGTAAGCGGTAAAGGCGAAATTCAAGATGCTTTGAAGAAGTGTCTCGAGCTTTTGAAAGCGAAAATTGTCAAAACAGAATAGACGCTCCAAATCCTCAGAATTTCGATTAATGCTGTAATATAATTTTAGGTTTGTTTAAACAGTTCAATGGAAATTCTTAATTACACCAACATGTTTAGAACAGAAAAATAATCAAAACTGAGTAGTTACGCTTAAATGAGCAAACCTTCACGCTTAAGGTAGCAGGCACAAACTTTGGCTGTAATCGAAATCAAAAACCTCTCTTATACCTATCCGGGCGCATCAAGACCGTCAATCTGCGATGTGAACCTCAACATTGAGAAAGGCGAGTTCGTTTTAATTACGGGTCCTAGCGGCTGCGGAAAAACCACTTTGTGCCGATGCTTCAATGGTCTTGTGCCGCATTTCTATCAGGGTGAAGTCCAAGGTGAAATCACTGTTGCAGGCATTAACACGCTTGATCGCCACACCTACGAAATGGCCAAACATGTGGGTATGGTTTTCCAGAACCCCGAAAACCAACTGTTCGCACTCTCAATCGAGAAGGACGTGGCGTTCGGCTTAGAAAACGTTGGCGTCTCCAGACCTGAAATGCGACAAAAAGTAGATTGGGCACTAAACCAAACAGGCATTTACGACATCCGCGAACGAAGCCCTCATGAAATCAGTGGTGGACAGCAGCAGCGGGTCGCTATTGCAGCCGTGTTGGCGATGGAACC
Organism: uncultured archaeon; assembly: GCA_963760925.1. Taxonomy (GTDB): domain Archaea; phylum Thermoproteota; class Bathyarchaeia; order Bathyarchaeales; family Bathycorpusculaceae; genus Bathycorpusculum. The sequence goes on from CAVXES010000004.1 coordinate 107,344, forward strand.
CGAGATAATCGTTTTGGACGAGCCTACATCATTTTTGGATCCGCTCAGCGCGGAAAAAATCTTTGAAGTCATCTACCGTCTCAACAAAGAACATGGTATAACCGTCATTTTGGTTGAACACCGTTTGGACTTAACCGCCAAATACACCGACCACCTCGTCGTCATGGACCGCGGCACCGTCCGCTTGGAAGGCGACCCTCGAAAAATACTTAGCAATGAGGAAACTCGCCTCATCGGCGTTGGTATTCCCAAAGCTACCCTGCTTTATCAACAACTTAAAAAAGAAGGCTTAAACTTAAGCGACAAAATTCCCCTTTCCTCCGAGGAGTTGGCGGAGCAACTATTGGAGGCACTCCGATGATTGAAGCGGAAAACGTGCACTTCAGCTACGCCAGCAAAGTTGAAGCCCTAAAAGGAGTATCATTAACTGTAAAGGACGGTGAATTCGTCGCCATCATGGGGCAAAACGGTGCAGGCAAGTCCACGTTTGTCAAACACTTCAACGGCTTACTCAAACCCACAGAGGGTACTGTGAAAATCGACGGCTTAGTAACCACCAAATCTTCTGTCGCGGCGCTGTCGCGAAATGTTGGGTTTGTGTTCCAGAACCCTGATCACCAATTGTTCAGTGAAACCGTTGAAGATGAAATCGCGTTTGCCCTCAAAAACTTTGGTTTCAAATCTGACGTTATCGATGAACGCGTCACATGGGCGTTAAATCTGCTCTCACTTAATCAGTACCGCAAAACCTCACCTTTTCTGCTCAGCGGCGGCGAACGCAAACGAGTCGCTTTGGCATCGGTTCTGGCGTGGGACCCGCAGACGCTGATTCTCGATGAACCCACCATTGGTCAAGATCATGAGCAGAAGGAAAACCTGCGTCAATTTATCATGCAGTTGCAGACGCAGAAGAAAACTGTTGTAGCTGTCACCCATGATGTGGAGTTCGTGGCGGAATGCAACCCCCGTGTCGTGTTAATGAAAGAGGGCAAAATCGTTGCAGATGGAGTGGGTAAAGAAATACTGACTGACCCTGCTATGCTTGAATTGTCATCCATTGTTTTGCCTCAAATCGCCCAAGTCTTCACTCGACTCGAATCGTTAGGTCTACCTAAAGACGTCATTGATCTGTACGAAGCCAAGGCCATGTTGCTCAAAAAAGCCAAAGAGGTTCTGGGCAGATGAGTGTTTTTGACGGCTTAAAATTCCGCAAAGTCAACTCGCCCATCCACAATCTTGATCCCCGCATCAAATTTATCTACGTAATCGCCATATTCATCGTAGCAATTATCTTCTACCAGTTGATTCCTTTGTTGGCGCTGTTTGTTATGCAGTTGCCGTTTGTGTTTTTGGCACGGGTGCAGCGGCAGTGGGTTCGTTCACTCAGGGGCGCAGCTTTTCTTGCGATATTTATTTTCGTCATTAACGTAGCCACAACCTACTTCACCTCAGGCTACACCATACCCATATTGAAGGTTGAAGAGGCAGCATCCATGACGCTGCGCTTCGTGGTGCTTGTCGAGTCTTTCTCAGTATTCTTTCTTACAACATCGCCTGACCATTTGGGTTTGGCGCTGGAGGAGTCTCGGGTACCCTACGAATTCGCGTTTGCCTTCACAACGGCGGTGCGGTTTGTGCCAGTATTGGCGGAAGAAGCCCAAACAATTATGGACGCCCAGAAGGCTCGCGGGTTGGAACTTGAGAAGGGAAATTTGTTTAAACGCATACGGAACTACGTACCAGTCTTAATTCCTCTGATCGTTAGTGCTATTCGCAGGAGTTTGGAGTTGGCGGAGGCGATGGAGTCTCGGGCTTGGGGCGCGTGCAAAAGACGTACCAACCTCTACGCCCTAAAACTGCACAAAGGCGACTTCGCACTCGTCGCAATTACCATGGCAATAATTGTTGTGTCAGTGTATGTCCGTTTCTATGTGCCGATTCCAACCGTAACCTCATTCTTTTTCTAACAACTTTTTAATGACAAAAACCATGAACTATCCAAGTGATCCTATGTCTGAGCGTATCCGTTTTGGACCCGCAGGTATACCGCCCATGTTCCGTTTGATAGGTGCCGCCACAGTTGATACTCCGCGGCTTTTGCATGAAGAAGGTTTAGACGCATTCGAATATTCGGCTGTGCGTTGGGGCGGTAAACCGCAGATAAAAGAAGCAGATGCCCATCGCCTTGGAGAAGAAGCTCGCCTAAATGACGTTAAACTCAGTATACATGGCAGCTACTACATTAACCTCTCAGGCAAAAAAGAAATCGTCGAAGCTAGTAAACAGCGTCTCATTGCCTGTGCAACTGCCGCAGACTGGATGGACGCTTATGTTATGGTTTTCCACACGGGCTTCTATGGTAAATTCGAAAAAGATTTTGCGTTAAAAACCTGCGTAACCGCTCTCAAAGAAGTCAGCTCGGAAATGAAGTCGTTGGGGCTAAAAGTGAAATTGGGACCCGAAACGATGGGGCGTAAGTTCCAAGTCGGCTCAATAGATGAAATAATTGCCATAAATCGCGAAGTCGAAAACACCCAACTTGTCCTCGACTGGGGACACCTCCATGCTCTCCATCAAGGTACATTCAAAACTGCCGATGATATGCGTAAAATAGCAGAGAAAATCGAGATGGAACTCGGTACGCAAGCGCTTAGGGGGATGCATTGTCACTTCTCAAAAATCGAGTTTAGCGCTCAAGGAGAAAAACGCCACCATGCACTTGACGAGGCAGCGTATGGTCCGGAGTTTTCGATGTTGGCTGAGGTTATTTTGGATTTTGGAATGCACCCTACCCTGATTTGTGAGACGCCTCTTTTGGATGTTGATGCGCGCAAAATGAAGGAAACTCTTCAGCAAGTAATAGAAGAAAAACAAAAGAAAAGTTGAACTCCCCAATAAATACTCTCCATCGAATCTATCTATAAGGGGGTTTATAGTGGTAGCAGCTTTTGCAATAACTTTCTATTCATAAAGAGTGCTGAGTCTGAGAAAACAAGCGGCTATCTCTGTTTCCACTCAGCCAACAAGCGCTCTACTAGCTGCAACTCTTGCACCGTATTAATGTTAACCGCCAACTCCTCATGGTCTACAATGTAGATGTCTTGGTCAAGCCATTCGTCGCCATAACGCTTGCTGCCGTCAATGACGTTTATGCCTACCGGAACAACTTCTTGTTCGCCCTCTTTGAAAGAATAGTCAACACACATTCCAAACCGAGTTTTAGTAGCAATTGGAACCGCAACCGTCAATGCAGGTTTTCCGCATTGCTCGTACCTCGTTACGATGGCGTCAACCATTTCGGGTTTAATCAGCGGCAAATCGGCTGCAACCGCTAAGAACACTCCCAACTTGAGCGTCTGCACAGTGTAGCCCATGTCGGACACGTAGTCTTTGCCGGGGGTTTCAATGATTTCCACTCCAAACTGCTTCATTAGCGCGGTAGTTTTTGGGGTTGTAGGTGAAGTGGCGACGACGATTTTGTCTATTTTTTTAGCAGCCCTCAAAGCAGATAGCACATATTCGATAACGGGTTTGCCACTGACTTCAATCAAAGGTTTCTCTATGGCGAGTTTCATGCGGGTGCCTTTGCCGCCTGCCATAACAATAGCAACTACACCCATGCAATCACCGCCAAAAGTGCTAAAGCGCCGATCATTCGGGTTATTTCGTTTGTGGCTCCGAACACGTCGCCTGTGACTCCTTTAAATTTCCGATGTGCTACCGCCACCATTACCAATGCCGTGAAGACTGTCGCTAAAACCACGATGAGGCCAGCAAACCGAAGCAACGCAAACGAGATTACTATTGAGATTGATAGTGCGGCTGCCAAACGAACACCGCCGCCTTTTCCATGCATGTGTTGTAGAAACGAAGTATTCATGCCTTCGTGAACAGCTTTGCCTCTCCAAGCAGCAACAACCATCGCCAACTTGGCGCATAATTCGATAACGATTAAACCTGGAACAATCAGGGGCAAGCAGAAATAACCAAAGGAAACACTGGTGGCGTATCCGAATGAAGCTATTGCGAACGCTGTAATTATGTAAGTCATCACTGCTAAGCCGATGGCTCCTGAGCCTGTGAGTTGATCATGCATAACTTCGATTCTTCGTTCAGGCGTCCCATGTACCATGACGGCGTCACCGAAATCCAGTAATCCATCTGTATGATGCAGGCCCGTCGTCCAAAGTAGCAGCGTCAACGCAATCGCTCCCACAACTAAACTCGGCAGAAAACATGCGATAAAAAGGCCGATTAAACCCACCAGCAAACCCAAAAATGCGCCGATTAGAGGGAAAGCCCACATGTTTCTGGCACAGTCCGTGAACAAGTGTTCGTCCATCTGGATTGGAAAAACTGTTAAGAAAGATAATAGATTTTTTAGTTGCCGAAGTACCAAACGTGTCTCACTTTTTGTTCATCAGTGAGGCATAATTACGCTCTATCTCCTTAAGAAGAATTTGCTTGTCAATTGCACCGCCAGTCTTTGCCATGGCTGCTATTGAAGCGCCGCCCGCACCTACACCTTCTTTGACAAGGCCTGTTTCGTAGATTTGCAAGCCCGGATACTGGGATGCTCCAAAGTCTAAGTCTGAAGCGAGAATTGGAACTTCAGAGAACTGTTTGACGATGCCGCAAATGTCTGAGGATTTGTCTTTAGCAACCCAACGGGTGGTTCCGACTGCAACATTGCAGAGCGCTTTAGGCTCAAGCGCGTTGATTACTGCCAGCACGGCGGTCATCTGTGTTCCGCCAGCCATCAAAACTGGAGCCTGACTTGAACCGCCAATAACTAAACCAGTAACAGCAGCCATCATTGGGTCGCCAACAGCGGAAATCGCCTTGATTGGGTCACCGTTTAAGCTGCCGAATTTCTCGCCTGCTGCCTTCAAACCAACTGCAACAACTTCCGACTTCAAATTATGAGGGTTATCCGGCAGAGTACTGCTGACTTTACCCTGTGCATTCACGCCCAAAGCAGTTAAAACGCCCAATGCTGTGGTAGTGCCTCCGGGGATGCTTTCCCCGATGACAAGATAATCCGCTACCTTCGCCAGCTGACGGCCGACGACTTTGGCGCGTTCAATAACTTCTTCAACGTTGTCAACACTGTCGCCAGTTCGGATGTCGCGTCCAGGGCTTCCGTTTACGTCGATGTAAGGAATCTGGGGCTTGACTTTAACTCCGCCGTTGACGATTAAAACTGGTATGTCTGCTAAATGTAATGCGGAAGTTGTGATTAATGCGGGTGTGGGGATGCCGTCGGGTGTAATGGGCACGCCCTGAATACTTTTACATTTGCCCAGCAGCAGAAGTTCAGCGTCTGCGGGTGGAGTGAAATCGGTAAAATCTGGGTTTGCGCCTGCAGCCGACAACCCTGGGATTTTGCCGGTTTCTGTGGTGGCGATTGTAGCTATGAAAAGGGGTTTTTTGCCTTCGATTTCGTCGAGGAAGGCTTTAGCTTTTAATTCATTATTTGCAATGAGAACATCCATTTTGGTTCGCCTTACTTTGGAATTATTTCCCACTTCTTGATTTCTAAATATCCGAAGCCATTATCTAAGCGTTTCTTCTGTGTTTCAACTAGTCGATTTTCTGGGTGAAGTCTGGTCCATCGGTGATGACGGTGTGGTATTCTCCGCCTTCTCCGCATGGGTCAACGCCGGGGAGTTTTAGGATGTCATCGTAGAATCGGCGATCCAAAACGCGGCCCAGCCAGTCAAGGTTGAGTTCGCGGTTAGTGCGCACCACAGTGGCTTTGAGGTCAGACTTGAGGTAGTCAAGATAGATTTGTTTGGTGTCGCCCATCCACAGCGGTTTAATTGCTTCTAAACCCACTTCTTTTAGAATACGGGCTAGCCAGCCTTCTTCGTGGCCAGCGACTTCGTAAATATCACCCGTAACCAAACCCTTTGCGCCCTGATTCTTAAAAGCGGTGAGGGCTGCTTTGAAGTCTGCTTCGTAGGTGGCTGCTGAAGTGGTTTTTTTTTGCAGTGATACTCCGATGGCTTGGGCTTGTGCGTCAAGGATGCCAGTGGGTATCATGTGGAAGTTGGATTTTTCTTCATTCATCATCATAGTTAACAGGGATAGGACTTGGTGGCCTTGCTGTTTTGCAAGGAGGTATGCGTAGGCGCTGTCTTTGCCGCCGCTCCATGAAGCAACAACTTTCATCATTTTTCTCCTCCTGACTTGTAGGAAACAGTTAAACAGGAAAATAAGGTTTTACTTGCCAAACATTTAGGATGATTGCCAAAACTTATTTTTTTGGCTGAACCAGGCGCGAAATTCTTGATGTTTAGCAATTTATCCTGCAACCCTTTTTGGTTGGTTTATCCAACCTTTTCATATAAGGCTTACGGAAAAACACCTTCACAACACTTAAGACAAACATCACCCACTAAAACAACGGCTGAAAACCATGACAAAACAAACCCCTCCACTCCTAAAATACCTCGAAGGCAAAGGCATAACCCTCCAAAGCCTAATTGACAGCTCACTGGAAATGTACGTGCCCCACCCAGGCATAGAAACCCCGCAAAAAGCCACCGAATTGCTAACTGACGAATTTCTCGATATTCTCGAAGACGTCAACGTTTCCACGCTTATCGTCGCTGCTTTTCACGCTCAGGAAGAAGCGGAAAACGGCAGAATTCCTGGTTTGTCTGTTGAGCGATTTATGGGTAGACCTGGACTTGTGGCGGATGAATTAATTGGCATAGCCATCGCAACCTACATCGGCGGTTCCAAAGGCATGTTCGAGTTCGTGCGGTTTGACCAAGCAAAACCAGGCATACTAAAAGATTTGCCGCCGCTCACAAACGACGCCATCGGAGCACTGGTAGCGGGAGCTTCATCGAATGTGTACACTAAGGCGCTCAAGGCGGCTGGTGGCGCAAAAGTTTAAGCCGCGGTTTTTCCGCAAATTTTAATACTGTGCCAATTGTGGGTTTAGCTGTTGGCACTTCATGGCTAAAACTCGCCTCTGTATCGTTACGCATACTTTTCTGCCTCATGTTGGCGGGATCGAGAAGGTAACAAACGAACAAAGCAAGCGTTTACTAAATAGGAACTATGCACCTACGATTGTTACTAATAGGATAGATACGCCGCGACGCTATATGGTTGATGGGGTGCCTGTTGATTGTTATGAATCCATCAACACTGGTTTCCGGTTAGGAATCCCTTATTCAATTCCAACGGTTCCCAGCTTCCCAGTGTTCACCAAAAACGTCAAAGCCGCAGACATTGTGCATGCCCACGGCCATCCATACCTCACCTCTTTGATCGCAGGCAAACTCGCCAGGTTCTACGGCAAACCCTTCATTTTAACCCAGCATAATACCTTCATCGAGTACAATAACATCTTCGACCAAGTCGAATTGATGAATGATTTGTCGGTGGGAAAACAGAACTTGGATGACGCTGACAAAATTATAGCTATCAGCCGCGCCACCAAAAACTACGTGTTACGGCTTGGCGCTAAACCAAGCAAAATCGCCGTAATCTACAACGGAGTGGACGTGGAACGCTTCAATATTATTAAAGGTAAGAGGGAGGAAATGCGCCAAAAACTCGGTATCCCCCGTGATGCGGTTGTGGTTTTGACCGTTCGGCGACTCGTTTACAAGAACGGCGTTGACACCCTGCTGGACTGCGCCAAAATAGCCGTCAAAAAGAACCCCAAAATCATCTTTGTCGCCGTTGGGAAAGGTCCTGACTTGGACAGTGTGCGCATACAGGTTGCGCAATTGGGGCTTTCAGCTAATTTCCGCCTTACAGGTTTCGTTAGTGATGCGGATTTGCCCTTTTATTATAACTTGGCGGATGTGTTTGTGTTGCCTTCCAAGTCAGGTGAGGGGTTGCCGTTGGTCGCGATGGAAGCCATGGCCTGCGGATTACCCGTGGTCTCCACTGATGTGGGTGGAATTAAAGAAATTCTGCCCAACGAATATGGCAAACTGGTGCCGCCTAACCAGCCTGAAATGCTATCATTGGCGGTGTTGGAGTTTACGAGTCAAGATTTCTCTAAGCGAAAAACTGAGTTGCATGCGATGGTTGAGAAACGGTTTAGCTGGGACGTAAACGTTTCAAGGCTCAAGGAATTATACGAAGAGCTTATTTAACATAGTTGACGGAAACAATATAACCCCACAGAACGGATGTTAGCTGATGACTTCAAAAGTTGAACTGGTCTCGGTGGTCCTTCCAACACTTAACGAAGCAGGAACAATACTAGACGCTATTAACACAATTGACCGTTATACCACTTATCCTAAAGAGATTATTGTTGTGGACGGGAACTCAACCGATGGCACTATCGACCTAGTTAATCAGACAGGCAAATGCCGACTAATTATTGAGCCCAGACGCGGGTACGGTCTTGCCTTGCGGATAGGCATGAAAAATGCCAAAGGCAACATCCTTATCATGGTTGACGCCGATGGCACCTACGAGTTTAAACACATTGATCGCCTTGTCAGCCGTTTGATAGAGAAAGACGCCGACATGGTTTTAGCTACCCGAATGTATGACCCAAACAAAGCCATGGGCTTCCTCAACTTCTTGGGAAACAAAGCCATCACCTTCACCTACGACTTCTTCTACAGCCAATTCCTGAGCGACACCCAATCTGGTTTCCGTGCAATCGACCGAGCAAAATATGACAATGTAAGGTTCAAGGAGACTGATATGCCCTTTGCCACGGAGATGCTTATTCAATTCGCCAGAGAGGGCTACAACATGGTTGAGATTCCTACAACGTACAAAGCTCGGACGTACGGTCAAACTAAGCTTAGGCCTTTTCAGTCTGGGATCAGGATTTTTAGTACTATGTTTAGGGGGTTCTTGGATGCAAAGACGTTTAGAGTCTGTTACGCGCATTGGAAAGCGAATCGGTTTAAGCGATGAGAAGGGCGTTTTAGTCGCCGTTTTTGTTGCTTTAATAGTTGTAGCGTGCACGGTGGCGGTCTACTATGTCTGGTTTGGACCTAAGCCTGAACCTTACAGTAGTATCAGCCTTTTGGATACGCAACAGCAAGCCATTGATTACCCTCAAATTTTAGTGGCTAACCAGAACAGTACCTTTAGCGTTTACGTGGAGGTAGCAAACCACCAAAACAGTGACCAGACCTATCAGGTGAGGATAAAAATCGCCAAAAGCATCCCAATTAGCATCCCCGACGGTGTCGCAGTTGACCCCGTGAAAACTGTTGACTTCACGGTGCAGAATGGGCAAACCCAGCAGAGCTTAGTTGCTATAACCGAAAACACCGTAGGCGCTTACTCGGTGATTTATGAGCTTTGGCAGCATAACACCGATGGATACGTATTCACTCAGAATTACTGTGTCCTCAACATTCAAGTAATAACCTAATTTTCTGCCCCTTAGGGTAAGGAGGATGTCCCCGCGCTTAGGTCATGTTTTTTTAGTTTAGAAAAGGTGTTTTTTTGTCTGCCCCGCGAGCCCTGCAATGCCAGCAGATTATCGTGAATAAAAGTAAATTTATTAATTTAACATCTACTGCTTAGATTAAGCACAACAGGTGAATCCATGGAAGCCCAATTTAGAAACATTAACCAAGCACAACTTTTAGCTTTGTTTTTCTTTGCCGCCGCAGGTATTGTGCTTTTGGCAACTCTTCCACTTTCGGGTTATCCGCCGCACTTGGGCTTCTTAGGCATAGTCAGCCTCATCACCGCATACAGCTTCTTCACCAAACGTCCATGGGCACCTTGGCTGGCGTTCATACTTTTAGTCACGAACTCTGTATTCGGATTCTATACGGTAATCGAAGTGGGTTTAAGCAATGCATCTGTCTCATTGTTAGCGCTGGTTTACGCTTTGGGTACGTGGGCAGTAGCACTTTCACTTTATCTTAAAAGAAGAGACTAGGCTCTGCCGGCTAATCCCCGATAAAGCAGCACGACAACTTCCCGGTCAGCTTCGATGAACTGCTCGTTTTCAGCAATCTCCACAAACCCATTCCCTTCAACCAAAGCAGATACAGCACCAGCCGATTGGATAGGCAAAGCAAGCAAACGGCACTGTTTATCAAACTCGATCCTAACTATCTGGAAGGTTCGGCTGCCTTTAGCGCTGAACATTTTGGAACCTGCGAACGCCGACACAGTCTTCAACCCAGAAGCAGGTCTACCTGCAAGGCGCTGAACCAAATTACGTGCAAATAAATGGTACATCAACAAAGCTGCGGATGGGTTGCTGGGTAAACAGAAAACAGGTTTGCCATCAACAAATGCAGTGGCAAATGATTTGGCTGGTTTCACAGCCACACCGTTAACAACTAACCCGCCCTTCCCAAGAGTATCAGCAACCTCGGCAACGGCGGATTCTTCTCCGCATGCAATGACCATGTCCGAGGAAGCCAATGCAGCCTTAAGCACGCGTTCCAAAGAAACAGGGTCAGCTGAGACGACGCCGAAGTAAACCGATTTACCCCCACTTTCCATCACGGCTGTACTGAGGAGGTAAGTGTTCACGTCGTAGCTTTTTCCGGGGGCAAGCGGCTTACTGAGTTCATTAACTTCTGATCCGACAGAGAAAACTGTCACTATGGGAATTCTTTGTACATTGACCTGTTTAAGCCCCAACGCCGCTAAAACGCCTATTTCTGAAGGACCCAAAACCTGACTTTGCGGAAGGACAACGCTGCCTTTTTGGATATCTGAACCCCTGATTGTTAAGTTTTCTCCTGATGTTGAGGGCATGTAAACTTGGAGTTCGGTATCTATCCGTTCGCAGTTTTCTAAAGCTATTACGGCATCTGCTCCCTCAGGTAAAACTGCACCAGCTGAGACTTCAATTGCTTCACCTGTATAAACTACTGTTTTGGGCATTTCGCCGACTCCAACGCAGCCAGAAACCTTGAAAGTGATTGCATTTTCTTCTGTTGCAGCTTGGGTGTCTTCTGCTTTCAGGGCGTAACCATTGACTTTCGCGGTACTAAATGACGGAATGTCAATGGGCGAAGCCACATCGGCTGATAATACGCGGTTGTAAGCTTCCAGCAACACCGCTTCTTCTTCACCCAAAAAAGCTGCTTTAAAGTTGACTTCGACAGTGCGTTTAGCTTCTTCATAGGTCAACAGTTTACGAATCATTGTCCTCACACCTTAGCAGACAGCCCCTAAACGTAAAAATGTATCGAACTTTCCAGAAGCTGCAGCGGTAACACCTTTTGTTTGCGTGGCTTTGCCTTTTTTAAAGCAGCAAAAAGAATCATTGACCACAAGTAAAGAATAACTGCCACGCTTAACTTTAGATGCTCCTAAAAAATGCTGTTTTTCTGCGCAATTGGTATTTATAGCCTGATCAAACAATAATTGGAGGTATTCTCAAGGCGGGGCGAAGGAGACGACAACACAACAAAATGCAGCAGTAATTCTCAGTATTTTAAAGGGCACTCTTCAACTGCCTCGACTGGTTACGGTCAGCGCGGACCCGTTTGAAACATTAATCGTCACAATTATTTCGCAGAACACCACCGATACAAGCACTGAACGCGCCTTCCAAAAGCTCAAAGAAACCTTTGAGATAACGCCGAAAACCCTTGCAGAAGCGCCTCGACATGAGCTTGAAAAATGCATCAAAATCGGCGGGTTATGGCAAGGCAAAGCAGCGGCAATTCAGACAATCTCCCAAACTATCCTTAAAAAATACGGTGGAACACTTGATTCAGTTTTAGCCATGCCCGTTGAGAAAGCACGCAAGGCACTAATGGCGTTCATTGGTGTCGGACCTAAAACAGCGGATGTGGTGCTACTTTTTTCTGCAAACAAACCCACGGTGCCAGTGGACACACATGTTAACCGCGTATCCAAACGGCTAGGCCTTGCTCCAACACTTGGTGGATACGAAGTTGTTCGCTTAAGTCTCCAAGAATACTTTCCGCCCAAAGATTACCTCGCAGTACATCTTCTGCTAATCGCGTTGGGCAGAAAGTTCTGTAAAGCCCACAATCCCCTTTGCCCACAGTGCCCAGTCAACACTTATTGTTCATCAAACGGGAGGATAAACTGATGAAACTGCCCCAAGAGGTCCAGGAGTACTTCCCCTACAGCAGCGCACGCCCCAATCAAGATGAATTCATAACTACCGTGAACAAAGCCGTCAACGACCGCAAATCTGTGCTCATTGAAGGAGCTAATGGATTGGGAAAAACAATCTCTTCACTTTCTGCTGTGTTGCCAGTGGCTATGAAGAAAAACCTGAAAATCCTTTATGTCGCCCGCACACACCGCCAACATGACCGCGTTATTGACGAGCTAAGGATGATTTACAAGCAGCGACCTGTCACAGGCGTCTCCATACGAGGACGCAACGAAATGTGCCTCAACGCCTTTGCCGCTAAAGGTGCATTCGACTCCAAGTCGCTGATGGAAGTCTGCGAACTCCTCAAATCCAAGGGTAGATGTCCCTACTACAAAAACGTGGAAAATCGTACTTACGAGTATATTCGGCTACAGCAGCAAATCTCCACTAAACCCTACATGGGTTCAGAAATCCTAAAAACTTGCAAACGAACCGAGATTTGCCCATATGAACTTGTTAAGGGCGCAGTACACGACGCTCGTGTCATCGCTTTGAGCTACCTCTATGTTTTTGACCCCCAAATCCGCACTGCTTTTCTCAAAAACCTTGAAACCGAACTCCAAAAAATCATTCTCGTAGTGGACGAAGCTCACAACTTGCCCGAAACCGCCGTGGATATATCTAGCAGTCAACTCACGCTTTTTATTTTAAAAGCGGCCGAGATGGAAGCAGAACGATTCGGCTATAGTGATATCGAAGAATTCACACATTTTTTCCGTCAAGAAATCGACAAGTTAACTGACAAAATCCACAAAGAAGAACTAATCTCTCCCAGTAGCATCATAGAAATCATCGAAAAGCAAGGCAACATCACCAAACCCCGAGAATTCTTCATACACATGCATGAAGCAGGAGTTGCAATAAAAAAGGCGTTACTCGCTGAAGGCAAAAATCCGCGCAGCTACGTTAACGCCACCGCGGAATTCCTAAACAAGTGGCTAGACACAGTCAACGACCACTCTTACATTAACGTGGCAAGCAAATACTTCAGCAAAGACGGCAACAAAACCGCCAAACTCGAAATCGTCGCTTTAGATCCTGCTAAAATCACCGAACCCGTCTTCTCACAAACCTACGCTAACGTCATCATGTCAGGCACGCTTCAGCCGTTAGAGGCCTATGCGCGCATCACCAAGCTGCCGCCAAGTACCGTGCAGTTCTTGGCGCCTTCACCGTTCCCCAAGGAACATGTGTTCTCCGCTGTTTGCGCAGGCTTAAGCACGTCGATGGACCAGCGGACGCCCAAAATGTATCAGACCATGATTGACCGCATTAACGAAGTCGTCAACAGTACCCCAACTAACACAGGTATCTTCGCTGCCAGTTTTCAAGTTCTCAACGCTTTGCTGTCAGAGGGCTTAGAGACCTCTTTGCTTAAACCGTTGTTTTACGAGAAAAGCGGAATGACCTCTAAAGCCAATGAGAAGTTGGTGCAGGACTTCAAGACCTGCGGGGATAGAGGCGGAGCCGTCTTTCTCGGTGTCCAAGGTGGACGGACTTCGGAGGGTGTGGATTTCCCTGGTAACCAGATGAACTCAGTAGTGGTTGTTGGTGTGCCTTATGCTGAGCCCACACCGCGGGTTAGAGCACAAATTGACTACTACGAGGAGCATTTCCCTAGCAGAGGAAGGGAATATGGTTATATTTTGCCTGCAATGAAAAAAGCTTGCCAAGCAGCCGGTAGACCGATACGCACGCTTGAAGACTATGGTGCAATCGTTTTCCTTGATTATCGCTTCGGAAGCGCCTACTGCAAAAGTTTCATACCCTCATGGGTTACAAACGTTATGAAGTGCATCCCCGATAAACCAGGCGCTTTAGCTAAAGAAGTGGCTAACTTCTTTTCTAATCAAGTCGTCGCTTCGACTTCCTGAAGCTTCGAATTCAAAAGTACTTTGCCAAAGACCAAACGCATAGGCTTAGATGCAATTGCCGTCTCTATTTTTAGTGTGCGTCTACTAATGTTTATGGCTCGTAAAACGCCGATACCCAGAAACCTGCTGCCTCCACCGTATAATCCGACGAGAGTTCCTTTTTCGTGTTCCTGAGTTTTAGGCACGCCGTTTCGGGGTTCCACGATGATTTGGCTGATAGGGATGCAGTGTAACTTGGATTTTTTGAGGTATTTGGCGTAGGTCATTTCTCGGAGGCTTTTGCGTTCTTCAGGTGTGCGTAAATCCAGAGAGTTTGAGGGTTCAACCGTCATAACTCCTCCGCCGCCCAAGCAGGACAGAATTGGCTCCAACTCGCTCTGCATCTGCACTGCCACTACCATGTCTGGTTTGAGTTCTTTGATTATTTCAAGTTTATAGTTTACTGCTGCGTCGCCGTCTATGAATCCGTCGGTGTTGACTACGATGAAGTCTACTTCGAGTTTGCTGGCTTCACCCATCATGGCAGCTAAACCCGCAACGGTTCTTTTCACTGCTAAAGACGGTGAGGTAACTCCGACAAAGTAGCCGTTCTGCAATCTTAAATTGTAGATTTCTGAAATCGGCTTAGACGCCAATCCGTAGCCGATGCTGGCTGAAGGGCCAATATCTGACTGCCCCAAATCGCCGTCTATCACTGCTACTCTGTGTTGGTCAGCCACCAACTTGTTTAGGCAGTATGTGCAGAAGCTGCTTTTGCCCGAATCTGCAGCGCCCAGCACCAAAATGACCGTTGGCTTCTTTTGAAGACTCAGAGCGGTTTGGGCTGGTTTGCCCCATGAATCCGGAACGGTGTTGCCTTCAACTTCCGAGATAGCAGCGTTTGCGCCGAGTAAAACATCGAATTCTGAGGCTTCGGAAACGAAAAAAGGCATGCGTTTGCCTTCTCTGACTAAAACCCGCTGGGTTTCTTTTAGGGGCTTAGCGAAAACTTCAGCTTTTCCAGTAACTAACTGCACAGATGCTGGACCATCCACCAGCAACGTCTTATTGGATTGTACTGTTTGCTGCACCTTTTTTTCTCCTTGCGACTGTTTTCCCCGTTCTCCCAGCTATACGTATAGCGGAGGATATATGCCTAATCTTTCGACTATGAACTTTAAGTGGTCGGTTGGTTCTGCTTCCCCCACCACTTCCAGTTGCACCTCAATTGGCATAGATTCGTCGAGGTCTCGCAGTAGCTCCCTATGCACCGGAACTCCGTTCCCCACCTTGATGATTACTTTGGTGATTGAAAAGTTTACTGTTTTCACAACGTTAAGAATAATGTTTGTAACTTCAGGGTTGCTTCGACAGGTGGCTTCTTCAAGGACTGTTCCATCCGTTAGCACTGGCTACTCCAATAGATTCGCCAGGGTCGATTCCAACCACAATTTGCTCACAGTTTCCTTTGCCTAAAAGCAACTTTTTCACTTCTACCATTAACAAGTCCAGTTCTTCTTCCCCGTGGAAAACCATGATTTTATCGTATGCCACTAGTGTTTTCTCATGCTCGGTGGTTATGACCGCTATCACTCTGCTAGGTATGCCTTCTCCAGGAATCAAACTGACAAAACCAATGTCCCGCTCCCTCAATGCGTTTGCTACAAGGTAGTAGGCTTTTCCCTGTACTGTTGCCACCGCAACTTTTTCCTTCATAAATCATCATTAAAGTATACGTTTAAGTGCAAAACAAAATATTATCTACCCGTTAATAATGGTTGAGTGATTCCATGTCGCAAATCTCCACAGGGTGCAAATGTATCGATGAGGCCATTGGCGGAGGCATAAACCCACAAACCATAATGATGATTTATGGCGAACCCGAAACCGGTAAATCCACCCTTGCTTTGCAATGCAGCTTCAACTGTGCCCTCCAAAAAGGCAAAGTACTCTACGTGGACTGCGACAACACTTTCTCGCCAACACGACTCTCTCAGATCGCAGGTGGAAGCTTTGATGCGGTGGCAGAGCGAATTGTGCTGGTGAAGCCGCGTGACTTTAGAGAACAAACTGCCCTAATTGATCACATCGAGGAATACACGGTGAACGTGGGCTTAATCGTTATAGACACCTTTACGTCGCTGTACAGCGTGAAGGCAGCTGAAAACCTAAAAGCGTTTAGCACTAACCGAGAGTTAAACAGGCATCTGGCAGTTCTGGCTCAGGCAGTGAAAACCAAAAAAATACCTCTTATTATGACCAGTCAAGTGCGCAGTGTTTTCAATGAGCAATCAGAAAGTGTGCGCCCCGTGGCGACGCGTGTACTGAAATTCTGGTCAGACACAATTCTTTTCCTTAAGCCGACAGAGTTCCCTCGCACAATCAAGACAACAGTTGAAAAATCTCCCCAGGAAATCCTCCCTACTGTATGTTACATACAAATAGGGGAAAACGGAATAAGAGATACACAACTCCGTTAATGCATGGTTGAAACGCGATGGATATCGTCCCGTTAATAGTTGAAGCTTTAAAATTCATTTTTCCCGCTTACTGCGCCAACGGTACACCCGTTTTGGCTGGAGGCGGCGCCAAAATGGATTTTGGCAAAAATTTTGTGGACGGCAAACGTGTTTTCGGCAACAATAAGACTTGGCGTGGCTTCTTTTTCGGGTGGGCGGTAGGTATTTTTGTTGGATTGGTTGAAGGTTTTGTTTTCGGTTTTGACAATTACCCGTTGCTGTTCAGTGTACTTATCCCGCTAGGTGCGTTGCTGGGAGATTTAACGGGAGCGTTCATTAAACGCCGCCTTGACATTGCTCCAGGCGGTTTGTTGCCTGTTGTGGATCAAATTGATTTTGTGGTAGGTGCTGTAGTGTTTGCGTTGCCGCTGGCTTTAATCAGTTGGTCTGGGTTAAACTGGCCTGTTGTCGTTACGGTATTGTTGCTTACGCCGCCGATTCACCTATTCACTAACTACTTAGCGTATAAACTGAAACTCAAGAGGCATCCTTGGTAAAACACAATTGTCTATGCCAAAAATAATGATTCAAGATTAAAAAATTAATAATCCAAAAATTGGCTAACCATTTGGTTAGCTTGGGTTAAGTTTGTATAGGATTGAGCCTTCCAAGAAAATATATGCTATTAATAGGAAGGTAATACCCGCAATCAAAAGCATATATGCCTGTCTTGGTTTGTAGGCACTTCTTGTGCTTTGATAAATCGACAGTAGCCCAACAAAACCCAACGCGTAAAGGATAATCGATATGATTGAATCAGACAAAAACTGGTTGCTGATGTCTGGATACAGGAAGTAGAACACTCCAGTGTTCGAGTTGTAGTATGAGGGAATCGGGTTGTTAATGAGGGCAAATAAGCCGCCTCCGAAAAGAAAAATTGCATATGCAAGACCAGTGGCTGTTACTAAGAAGGTTGACGGGGCATTGGTGGTTAATTTGCGGAACCATCGGCTAAGCGAAAAAGACATGTTTTCAGAGGTTTTCTTTAATTTATCAGACATCTTCGTTCTCTTCCCTAATTAGTTGCTTTGCTACTTCTTTAGCCCATTCTCCAGTTAATGAATTTTTCTGAATCTCCCCGAGATATTGGCTCCACGATAGACATGAAGCTCTCTGCCACTCTTTAAACTTCTTCCATAGAGTCTGATAGGCCCTATAGTGTAGTTGGCAGTAACCATTTTCTTGCGCTTCTCTTTGGCAAATCTTACACTTCACGTTTGCTTTCTCCTTTACTTGGGCACCGAGGGTTAAGGCAAAGCCGCCAAGGCTTCCTCCGCCCCATATACACTGACACTATGGGTGCACCGCAGGTTTTACAGGGCTTCGCCAACGGCTTAACCATACCCATCTGTGGTAAAGGATAGGTGGTGTTGCATTTTCCTTGGAAATAGTTGGTGCAGCCCACAAAGCGTTTACCTGTCTTTTTGGAATGTAACACCATCAAATGCCCTCTTTGACAGTTCGGGCAAGTCCCAACAGTGCGTTCCTCAATCCGCGCCCTCTCCACCGCTTGACTCAATAGTGCTCCAACAGCGTTTTCTTTAGCTTTCAACTCCGACGTGACTGCCTTCAAATTCTCAATGGCCCCAGCAATAATCGCATGCTTGTTATCTTTATTCCTCTGAATCAAATCCATCCGCTCTTCCAGCTGCCGTGTCATATCCGACGAAACTACTGTGGGGCAATATTTTTGGAGAACATCTATAACTTCAAAGCCTAAGTCGCTTACACGGAAGCTGTCCATGCCTGTGAGATATTTGCGGTCTTGAAGGGTCTGGATGATTGCGGCTCGGGTGGCTTTGGTTCCGATTTCGTCTTTTTCCATCTTCAACAGCAAACTGCGAGGATTGTAACGTGAAGGTGGCTGAGTAAAATGCTCCTTAAGCATAATACGTATAACTTCAACAGATTGCCCCTCAACCAGAGACGGCAAAGCATCATTTTTTACTTGCATATATGGCTGGTAGAACCTGAACCAGCCCTCCGACAAAGTACGCACCAAACAGAAACCGAACGGGGCACCATTAAGCGAAACAGTCACGCCTATGTTTTGTTGAAGCGCAGGCTCCCCAAAAACCGCTAAAAAACGCTTTATTACCAGGTCGAAGACTTTTTTTGATGCTTCATCTAGGGGTTTCTGCGGCAAATTGCCTGTTGGGTAAATGGCTGGGTGGGCGGGGTCAAATTTTTTGCCCTCGTTAGGCTTCAAATCTGCTTTAGCCAAGAGGTCGATCGTGTTTTTGGTATATGCGGGGTTTGCGCTGAGTTTTTTGAGTATGCCTCTGTAGCCGATGGAGGGTGGCAGTTTTTGGCTGCTTGTTCTGGGATATGAGATTAGGGCGTTGATGTAGAGACGCTGCAGTATGGTACTGGTTTGCATGGGGTTTATACGAAAGAGTTTGTAGGCTTCGCTTTGCAAAGAACCCAAATCGAAGGGTACGGGCGGAGCCTGCAGAAACTCTTTTATTGTTACATTTTCGATTTTTCCCGTTTTGGTCTTGCATTGCTCTTTTAATGCGGCGGCTTCTGCTTGTGTCTCCAACGTTTCAAGGTATTCCGCGTCTACTTCGAAGCCGTTTATCCGTATTTTCGTGGAAAGTTTCCAATAGGGCGTGGGTACGAAGCATTGAATTTCTTCTTCCCGTTCCCCCAGAAACCTCAACGTTGGACCCTGTACTCTTCCAGTGCTGAGCGTGGCATATTGTCCACTGGCTTTTTTGGCTGCCTGCGTAAGTGCCCTTGATAGGTTGATGCCATATAACCAGTCGATTTCATGGCGGGTTAACCCTGCCTGAACCAATGCAAAATCCAGTTTCGGCATTAGATGTGTGTAGGCTTCTTGGAGTTCTTCTGTGGTAAGAGTTGAGTACTTCATGCGTTTGGCTACGATCTGCTTTTCGTTGCATGCGTACTTGAGGATGTTGTAGCCGATGATGCTGCCCTCTATGTCGAAGTCGCAGCCATCCACAAACCCCTCTGCATCCCGAGCTAATTCAGAAATAACTTTGATCCATGTGCGAATTCGAGATGCGCCTTTTTCTGTCTGCCATCTCGGCACCCATTTGTAATCGAAAACTGGATACGTGCTTTTCTTTTGAGTACTGGTGATGGTATATAAGTGTCCAATGGCTGGAACAACCACGATTTCGCTGTTTCTCTTTGCCCGAAAATAGGGGATACCGTTTTTCTGGTCCCTCTCGGGCTTGCCGTTAGAGTCAAGTGCAGTGGCGATTCTCGCTGCGGCATCAGGCTTCTCGGTGATGATTAAAGTGTATTTACCCAAACTTTTCCTTCCACAAAGCACAATTGAGGCTAAACTGCCAATTAAAAGCTTTACAATATAAAGCCATAGATGGTTTAGGCATGTTGCTTTAGCAAGCAATAAATATTCCAGACCATCCTATGTTAGAGGGTAAACGGGATGCCGCAGCGAGTGATTTGTCAAGGTTGCAGTCATGTTTTGTATGAAGGCGCGGAGCTTCGGCCACCCGACGATATCATTCAGGAGTACGGTGGGAAATGCCCCAAGTGCAATCGAAAGTTGTCTTTGCTGCCTCTTGATGTGCAAGTTAAACCTGTCAGTAAACGTTAAGCTTTCACGTTCATAATTGCGTTGTCATTTCAAAAGTTGATTTTTAACTATTTTTTAGTATGGATAGGCGGTTTTCAGGTATTTTTTCATTCTACTGTTCAGATACAACTGTTTTTTAGCTTTTATCCCTTGGTTAAACACATCAAAGAAGTTTAGTTGTCTCTGCAAGGTTTTGGAAAGCCATAAATAAATCTGCAATGTGTAGAATAGTAACATCCACTATTACAGAGAGATGGCTTAAATGGGGGAAACAATGAAAGAACGGCTAGGCAAAGGCCTATCAATTTTCGACAGGTTAGGTCTACAGGTCAGCCACGGTGCAATCATAGCTTTCGCTGCTTTGTTCCTTATTCTCTTCGTCGCATTTACAGTTCGCCTCTTACCTCTTAGATGGGAAAACCTCGCCGCTGGAACTGCGTACCTGAACGAGTTTGACCCCTACTACCAATTTAGTATCACCAAACATATGGTAGAAAATGGTTTGCTTTCACCTTATTATCCAACTCATTGGATTAACACGATGAAGTGGTACCCAGACGGATTAGACATGTCCACTTCGCTGCCGGCTCTCCCCATGACAGCGGCAGCATTGTACAGTATCGTTTCAATTTTCGGTAAAGTAGATTTAATGACCTTCTGCTCAATTTTGCCAGCAGCCATCGCAGTGGTTTCCTGCTTAGTCCTTTACTTCGTAGGTAAAGACATGGGTGGAAGAGCAGTCGGTTTATTTTCAGCTTTATTCCTCGCTTTGGCGCCAAGCTTCTTGCAGAGAAGCTCTTTGGGCTTTTTCGACACAGAAGTTCCAGGTGTCCTCGGCTTAGTTCTATTCATATTCTTCTTTATGCGGTCCTTGGATGGTAACCGCTCCCTTAAGACATCCCTGATTTACTCTGGCCTCTCAGGTTTAGCATTAGCTTACTTCATCTCCGGGTGGGGTGCCGCCTACTATGTAATCGGTTTATCCGTGCTATTCGTCTTCATTTTGGTCTTGCTTAAGCGGTACAGCCAAAGAATGCTCATCAACTACAGTATCACCTTCGGTTTAGCACTAATGATTGGCACCAAAGTTCCCTACATTGGTCTCGGCTACTTAACTTCAGGCGCAATTTTGCCAGTAGCGGCGGTATTCGTAGTGCTGATAGTAGCTGAACTACTCCGTAACAACATATCTATAAAAAACAAGTTAACTTTGGCTGTTGCCTCAATAGTTGTAATAATCGGCGGATTCGCAGCTTTCTGGGCCACAGGTGCCCTTGCAAGCCTTGCGGGCAAATTCGTCACAGTCATCGACCCCTTCATCAGGGCTTCTTCACCGCTGATTGACTCAGTGGCTGAACAGAGAATCTCTGCTTGGGGCAACCTCTACATCGAAATGGGAATAAGTATCCTGTTCTTCCTAATCGGCTTATACTTCACCTTACGAAACCCAACTAACAGAAACATCTTCCTGCTACTCTTCGCAGCAACTTCACTTTACTTCGCCACATCAATGGTGCGTTTGCTAGTCCTTTTCGCCCCAGCATTTGCAATAATAGCTGCCATAGGCATCATGGGCACTGTAACGCCCTTCTTTACCCTGATGAAAGATCAATCTAAGCACCTTGCTAAGTCCAAACGTAAAATGATACGGGTAAGCAGGGAATACAGCGGCATTGCCGTATTCGTGATATTCATGATATTGGTTTCCAACTTTGCGTTCTCGCCTCAAACTGGCGGAGTACCGCGCCAAATATCCTCAGCCTATGGACCAACGGCAATCAGCGGTTCAAGTCTTCCAGTGGGCGGGTCAGGACTTAACGCTCCAGTAACTGCTTGGCTCGATGCAGTAAATTGGCTGAAAGACAATGCTCAGTCAACCGATGTCACTGTCATGTGGTGGGACTACGGCAACTGGTTAACTGACTTAGGAAATGTAACCAGCTTAGCAGACAACACCACAGTTAACAGTACACAAATCGCCAACGTAGGCTTCGCTTTCATGGCCAATGAAAACCAGACCCTGAAGCTACTATCAACCTATGGACAGGACCGCGTCAATTACATCGCTGTCTTCACAGTCTTAGGTATGGCACAAGAAAGCAGCGGTAGCACATCCTTCACTTCGTATCCCGCTGGATACGGCGACGAAGGCAAATGGGTCTGGATGGCGAGGATTTCAGGACAAGACAAGCAGCGTTTCATAGACAGCGGATTCATAACGCCAACTGACGCGTGGACAGACGAAACCTCTTTTGGAGCAACAAGCACTACCAGCAACCAATGGCAATGGAATGACAAAGGCTTAAACTGCACAGTAGAAGAGCTCATGAGCTATGCTGAACAAATCTACGCCAGCAATATTAACTCGCAAGGTACCTACACAGTCACTCCACTATACACCGCCACAACCCCCACATACTTCAAACCAGCCTACTTCGCAGGACTCGACGTTGCGCCCCAAACATACGGAGGCTTAGTCCCAATCATTGCAATCTACTCAATCGACTGGGCAGCCTACGACGCAGCACATGGAATAACTCCACCTTCATAGGAAGCGCATCCAAGTGTTCCCAAAGGTTCCCGACCAGCACAAAGTTGGTCGACCCTTAATCCCCAACGGTTTAGGCGTTTTCTACGTTCTATTCACAACCGTTTACCTTTTCTTGGTATATTTTCTTCAGGCAAGAGCGACCCCTGAACCGGTTTCTGCAGCCTTTACCCTCGCCGCATGCATCCTCTTCGGCGGCTTCATGGGCATGATGGATGACTGGATAGACCTTAAATGGCGCTACAAAGCATTCATGCCCCTAATTGCAGCTTTACCCCTCATCTATTACGCTCAAGTTACAGGTGCAAGAACAAGTATCACCCTTCCGTTCATGGGGCAAATTGACTTCGGCGCAGCCTACTTCTACATAATCATCCCCTTAATCGTCATGATAGTAACCAACACCGTTAACCAGCTCGGCGGCTTAAACGGGCTCGAATCCCTTTGCCCAGCCATAGTCGTTCTGGGTTTGATGGCTTTCTCACCTAACTACTTCTTAATGATAGGTCCAATGATTTTCTGGCTCGCACTTGCATACCTTAATTTGACAGGCAAAATATTCGTAGGCAACACAGGGTCGTTTGCTTTCGGCATGACGTTGGCATCGTTCGCGGTCATTTCCGATTTGAAAGTCAACTTGTTAATCTCGATTTTGCCTTTCATATTCAATTCATCTATAATTCTGCTCTCGGTTTTCTTTGTTCACAAGAAAGCTGCAGTGACATTTGACGGTAAAAAATTGTGTTCGGACAGCCGAAAAAGTCTTGTTACATCAATCACTTACCACCGTCCCTTCACGGAGCGTCAGGTGGTTTTCATAATTGCAGGTATCGTGATTATTTTCACGTTGCTGGGTGCCCTCATCCAGTTCCTGCCTTAGTTTTACAAATATTTAAACGCAAACACTCTCTACGTTGTTTGAGCTGCTACTTTGCTCCAAAACCAAAACGACACTTCAATAATTGATTTGACGCCAGAAAACATCGCCGACTACGGAGTCTGCGGTTATAAAGACGTAGCAAAACACTTGGAGCTACGCCGTAAAATCCAGTGGTTCAAAGAATATTACCCCAAAGGTTTGCGGATCAAGGCGCTCGTCTCCAAGTCAGGCGGCTACCAAGGTATGCTCGAGTACATTCCTGGCGAATACGCCCACCGACCCGTCCAAGCTGACGGTTACATGTTTATACACTGCATCTTTGTTGGGTTTAAAGGCGAATTCAAAGGCAAAGGACACGCCTCCAAAATCCTCGATGTATGCATAAAAGAAGCAAAAGAGAAGGACAAGAAAGGAGTTGCGGTGGTGGTTACACGGAAGGGCCCGTTTATGGCGAAGAAGGATATTTTCCTCAAAAAGGGCTTCCGCGTAGTAGACACGGCTAAACCAGACTTCGAGCTTCTGGCACTCAAATTCAACACTGACGCCGCTGACCCAAAATTCAAAGTCGCCCCCATTACTGGCTATGAAGAAGGTTTAATCATCATCCGCTCCCCGCAGTGTCCCTTCTCAGTTAAGAATGTAGATGCAATCATGGAAACCGCCAAAGAAATGGGCATGAATCCTAGACTTGTAGATTTAGCGGATTCGGAATCAGTTCATCAGTCGCCTTGCGCTTTTGGCACTTTCTGCATCATCCACGACAGCAAAATACTGAGCCACCACCCCATAAGCAACACGCGGTTCGAGAACATCATCAAAAAAGGAAAATGATTAGCACTTTTTTGCTTCTTATGAACTTGAGGTGTGCATATACTGGTTTTTCTTTATCGCGCGATTTTGCTTTGCTTTTGGGAACTTTTAGATTACGTCTCATCCAGCATGCAACCCACCCAGAGACGCAGAAACAAAAACAGACGCCACAGCAAAACGTCTAAGAAGATGATGAGTAGGTCGGCACTTTCTTCTTCAATATTTTTTTAAAAAAATAGAACCTGCTTGCAACAAAGCGTTCTGGTTTAAGCAAAAAAGCTCGCTAGTCGCGTCAACCCGATAATCTCCTCGAAATTTAACCCCAGTGCATCCAAAACTTGATCAAAGGTGGCCTGCAGATATGCGGTATATTTGTCTACGTCTATTTCGTTACGTGAAGCTAACTCGACAGGTTTCACACCAGAGTTGTCTTCTGCTGAACTACCGCGCGACGACGATGACTTTATGACTTTTACGAAGCTAATGAGGTCTCCTGCGCGGATTTCTTTACCGTTTTTCTGCAAAATTCTGGCGGCTTTGACGTGTTGAGGAGTAGTTTTTGTATAACTTGCAAGTTCATCGCCTAATACCATATGGAAGGCGAGTTCGCTGTTGTCTGTCCACTCACGGCGTTTAAGCACGTTATAGTGTTCACGTACGATGGCGGCGATGTCTTTTCGCGCTTTCTCGAAGTCCTCTGGATTCTTAACCTGTGCGAGGCGTTCCTTCATCTGGTTGAACGCCTCTTTGATGAAGATGGGAATATGTTTTTTCTTCCCAGTTAAGCCCTTTACGTCTACATTGCCATTTTCCAAGACGCCGAGGTAGTTCTTTTTGCGGCTACTGAAAACTGCATAGCGGTAGGTTTTTTCCATGTCTATGCCCATGCCTAGCTCGTGTTCGGTGTAGTGGATTACGTCTTCAATCTGTTCTTTGCTAGGGTTTTTGAGGAAAACACTGTCGGTGTCGCCGTAGAGCACGGTGATACCCACGGCTTTGGCGTGGCTAAGTATTTGAGTAATGCTGTAGCGGCCGATGGCAGCTGTTGCTTCCGCTACTGGGGGGCAGTAAAGGTCGAAGCTGTCTGCTCCGAAAACGCCGTAGCTAGCGTTCAAAATGACTTTAAGCGCGCCCTGGGTGATGCTGTACCAACTGCGCAGCTCAGGCGGAAGCAACTTGTCTTTGGCTCGGCTCTTGTACCAACGCACACGCAAATCACGTAGGGACCCAATCAGCAGACTCTCAAGCGCCCTCTTTTCAGTGCAGACCCAATGCTGAGTGTCGGGGATTGTGTGTTTTTTGCAGCCTTCATGGTTGCAGCATATGGACTGGTAGCCAAGGTTCCAGACTTTGATTATGCTGGGGTACAGGCTGGGAAAGTCCATGACCGCCACGTTAAAGTGCACGCCCGGAACAGGTTCCACCACTATGGCCCCCTTGTACTTTTTGCCTTTAATCACTGCCGTTGTGCTGGTGTTACCCTTTTTGGTAAGGATGTCTTCGGCGTTTGGGATAAGATAGCCGAGTTTGCGGTGTTCCCGCTGCATAAAGTTGCGTATCCATCGACTTACTCCTTGGCGGCTAACGTCTTCCATGGGCATGCTGCTGATGCGTGCGAGGACCAGCATGAGTTTCATGGCGGAGTCATCTTCCGCGCTGGTTAACTTGTAAGTGATTTCGCTATCTCGCATGCAGTACGCTGCAAGTTCACTGTAGTTTAAATCGCTAAACGCCTTGTCAAGGTGAATTTTCTGCGTGCCAATAAGTGCGGTGCCGACATCGTCGAGGCTAACATCTTTGTATCTGCCGCCGTAAGCATAAATCTGCACACTGCGATTGAAGAAGAATTTGTAGAGATCAATGTGGATACCGTATTTGAGCAGGCAGACGCGTTTGCCTATGTCTATTGGTATGTTTTTTTTGTAGAAGCCCAAATTGCATGCTCGGTGGACGAGGTAGCGGAGATCGAAGTCGTCGCCATTGAAAGTCAAGATGAAAGGGTAATCCCACAGTATTTCGAATACTTTTTTGAGCAGTTCCTCCTCGGATTCGCAGTACTCCACTTCCAAGCCTGCGGTTAGTTTTGTGTCGCCTTCCTCCATGCCGTCGCGTTTGAGAACGAGTACTTTGCGTTCGCCGTCGCTGCTGTAAACTGAGCAGGCTGTAACTGGGCAAGCGCCTTCTCGGGCATCCGGCACTCGGTTGGCAAGGGGTGATGCGACTTCTATGTCTATGGCAGCTCTTCGAAACTTAGGCGCAGGATACTCAAGCAGCTTCGCCCACATCTCAGCGTACTCCTGCTCCTCATGGCTGCAGTCTTTGAAGAGTTGGCGAATTTTGTTAAGGTTCTCCGTCGCCGAATCAACCGTGACCGCAACTAAATCCCCGTTTTTAACCTCGTAAATCATACCTGGTAGCAGTTGGCGGTCGTAGATGTAGGATTGGTAATATTTGATTTTGGATTCCCAAATCTTGACGCCTGCATCTTGGATTCTTGCACCAAAAACTCTGGAGAAGTCTTCAGGGATGATGTCTCGGATGGTGCCTGAGGGTCTGCCGCCGATGGCAAGGGGGTCTTTGCAAACGATTTTTGTAACTTCGATGGTTTTGTTATTAAGTGGGTCAATTCGCTGTATGGATTCGAAGTAGTCAAAGCCCTCATGCGTTTTGATTCGGTCAAAGAGTTCCATTTCTTCTTTGGCAATGCTTGTGAGGCAGTAGGGTTTGTGACCTGTGTTGTCGTACCAGAAGTATATTTGCTCCGACTCAGGCTCATAGAGTTTAATTATGGCTTTGCGCTGGCGCCCATCGTAGGATGCTGAGACAAAGTAGGAGGGCGGAAGATTATCGGGGGCACATGGCGGATATGGTTGACTTTCCCGTTTTTTGGGTTTAGCTACAACTTCTGGGCTGGTTTGTTGAATTTGAGTTTCTGGTGCTGCTTTAGGCGGCGCTTCCACTTTAGCTTCCGCTTTCTGAGGCGGTTTAGTTGGTTGACTGAACCATTGATCTAACTGTGTGGGCGCCATCCCTTCTTACCTGTGCTTTGTATGGCGCGTTGAGACTAAAATGTTTACTGACACAGAAGAGGCATAATCTCAGATGATTAAATGTGCAAAATCAACAGGAATAATCTTAGAAAACGTGGGTTTTATTCGGTGCAGAAGCCAGGTAGATTGTTGCGGATGGTTTTCATGTTTGCTCCGTGGCATTTGAGGATGTGGTTGTCAACTTCTTTTTTGGTGTCAAAGATTTTGCCGCATTCGGGGCACATGTATTGCCCAGCTCTGGTTTCAGGTGTGCTTTTGCGCCTAACAATTTGACTCAAATTCAACTTATACCTCCAACTAACAAAAGAATGGCGTACGAGCCTTAACTTGATGTGTACACATCAAATGCTACACACGCCTAAAACCTGATAAAGATATGTGGCTGTCCTCATGCAGCAACAGCCGTTTTTTCGTGTATTGCTTATTTAGGGCGATGCATTTGGTGTGGATGTGACTAAATTTGCTAAGGGACGCTTGGACACTTGCAATTGAAACTTTAAGCTGGATGGAAATGCGCAGGCTTAACGAACGCTCAGCGCTGGCAAAAACAACTAAACAACTGGGTGTAAATGATCCCCAAGCAATCCGCTTCGCATACGGTTTAATTGTGGAGACCACCCGCCGAAAAAATCTCCTCGACAAACTCATCGACACCGTGGTTGACCCAAAAAAAATCGGCGAATTCCAACAAGGCATCCAAGCATTCCTGCGGCTCTACGTCTACCAGACTCGGGTCGCTAAGAACTGGGGCAAATTCAACCTCAAAGAAGCGGAATCCATCGCCAGTTTAGGCCGCTCGATTCTGGGCTGGGAAACCATGCTGGAAGTCGAACCCTACTTGGGTTTCCTTTTAACCCGCCAACTCGCCCCGCTCATGGAAGCGGCGACTGAAACCGAGCGGACTGCACTTGAGACTTTCCACCCCACATGGTTTGTGGAGTACTGCCTCAAACTCTTCGGCAAACAAGAAGCAGAAGCTTTCCTCAAAGGCAGCTTAAACCCACCGCCCACATACATTCGCGTAAACACCTTAGCCGCTTCAGAAGAGGAGATTTTGCAGAAGTTGGATGCGGAGGGTATTAAACTCGAAAAAGTCGAGTCTTTAAAGTTCACTTACAAAGTGGTTGAACTAAAAACGCCGCTGAACAACTCGCCAAGCCTTAAAGCTGGGCTCTTCTACGTGCAGGACAAAGCCAGCTGCTTCGCAACCCTAGCCGCAGACCCACAGCCGGGCAAAACTGTGTTTGATTTGTGTGCTGCACCGGGGGCCAAAACCACCTTTATCGCTCAACTCATGCAAAACCAAGGCAGCATTATCTCCATGGATTTCTCAGCCAAACGTATGCACACATGGCAAAAGGAGACGGCACGGATGGGCGCAGAAATCGCAGAACCCGTTGTTTTGGACGTTCGGATTTCAGTGCCGTTGTTAGGTGAAGCCGATTTACTTGTGTTGGACCCCCCCTGTACTAGTAGCGGTGTTTTTGCTAAGCAGCCCTCGGCGAAGTGGCGTCTGAGCCCAAAATCAATCCAAAACATGGCTGAAATCCAATTACAGATGATTAATAATTGCGCCGCCAAAGTCAAATCCGGTGGCTACTTGACCTATTCGACTTGTAGCGTTACGTTGGAGGAAAACGAAGGAGTGGTCACCGCTTTTCTCAAGGCACATCCAGAATTTGAGTTAGTGGATGTTACACCTAAAATCGGTTTGCCCGGACTCAACAGCTTAACACAGTGCCAACGCCTCTACCCCCACATCCACGGCTGCAACGGCTTTTTCATAGCTAAACTGCAAAAGAAACCCTAATTTCCCACCCCGCCAATTCACTCACTGAGGAGATGCAACAAAATGCGGTTTAAAGAAAACGACATAGTCATCTTGCTCGTCATGTTAACTGGGGCTTTCGGAGGCGCTTTCCTCTTGGTTGTAGCTCAGCCGCTGATGGATTTCTATTTTCTGTTGCCCGCATTTATGATGGCGGGGGTAATTGTGGCGAGTTTGGTTTTGATGCTGCTTATCCAGTTAGGCAGAGAACTCAACGCCAAAATAGAGTAAACGCTTGGTTTACCTGAAATCGCCCAGTGTTCTCTGAGGTGACTCTGAATTATACAGCGGATAAGAAACCCTCACACCTTCTACATGTGCCACCTCGCTAAGCTGATGTTTAATCGTGCTGTTTTTACTAATGATGTGTAATACCTGAATGTGCCGAGCAACAAGAGCATCTGAAATCAGGATTCTGTGACACTTCCAAGGCAGCGCCTCCGCGCACATCAACGCAACACGGCTTTCCCTTGCAAGCGCCACGATTTTGAGTAGGGCGTCGGTGAATTCTTTGGTTTGCATGTAATCGGCGTATCCTCTGAAACTGGCGTTTTCGAGTGCCATGTTGGTACTGTTGGGTTTTGGGTGGCGTAAGCCTCCTATTTCTGGAAGGTGGATGTATTTAACGCCGATGGATTTTAGGTGGTCTGGGAGGGATTCTTTATTGAATTGTGGGTTGTGGCGGCTGCGTGGCACCGTGCGGACATCGATGAGGAGAGTGACCTCGTAGATTTGCAGTAGCTCACTGAACTCCTCCAGCGTGCGCGTGGAGTGCCCGATGGTGAGCACAGTTACTTCTGGTTCGCGAACCAAAGCCTAACCCTCGACAACAAGTACTATTGCAGCTTTTGGATATAAGAATCAAACAGGCAAAAAACGGCGCAGCAGAAACCTTGACTAAGTTTTAGTCAAGAAAGCTGTACAAGAAGCTTTTAAAGATAAAACACGCCCAGATGCATCTATGAACAAAACGGGCAAATCTACCTATGCGGGTTTCGTTCTGGTTTTGTTAGCCGTCAGCTTATTTGCCGCTGGGTTTGCATCGGCTCAAGCACCCGTCATGCAACCGGTCTCCAGCCCCGTAATCATCGCCACGCCTACACCGACTCCTTCGCCTACGCCTGCCCCGACTCCAACCCCTTCCCCCACTCCTGTGCCTAACGTGTCTCTGGATTATAGCGAGGTTAGCCAAACAACCGAGGATAGCGATACAGTAGTTGTTTTGCGCATAACCGCTACATACAACTTTGGAGAGCCCATGACATATGATTACCAGAATTTCGTTTTACAAATTCGCACTCCAAGAGGCGGATTAGAACCCTTCCCAATATATTACTTAACAGACTCGGTGAAGGCTTCAGAGATTGGCAGTACAACCGTTGACAGTAACAACCCACACGCAGATTTCACGCTAACCTTCCGTTTCTCAACCATACAGAGCAGCTTCGGCGGCCAAATACACTTCGCATACTACGAGCTTGTTTACAATTCCGACGGCGTCTCCCAATCAACAACCCCTACGCCAACGCCATCACCAACCCCAACGGCAACTCCACCCATTTCATATTCCCCTACTGCTACTCCCACACAAACAACCCCAACTCAACCTGCCACTGTCGGGTCCTTATCGGGTTGGCTTCAGATTGGCGCTGCAGCTGCAGTAGGCGTAGTCATCGTGTTGTTGCTTGTTTTGGTTGTTCTGTTGCTTAGACGAGTTAGAGTGCTGGAGGCAAAAGTTAATCGTGTTTAAGAAAACCCTTGGCAGCTTCATAGCTGCTCTGCACTCGCAAAGCTATGGGCTTCATGAATCCTTCCCTTAGGTTTTATCCCTTAGAGTCTGGGCAAATTTCGAATTTAAAGGGTACTTGGGTGATGTATTCTTTGTATAGTTGGCGGTGTTGCTGGGGGGTTAGGGTTGTTACGTTGATTGTTTTTTTTGTGGGGGTGGTTTTGCCGAACTAAAAAGGAGCTGCTTGCAGAAAACTCCGCCAACAGCCTGCATTTGTCTGCATTTGCTGAACCAAAAACACTTTGTGCTGCAGACGCGGTTGGTTGTTGTTGAAAAAAGAGGGGTTTGCGGCAACAACTATGATTAAAAATCAGCTTTGGCTACCCTCCATAAAACTCAAAACACGGTCAACCCAAACCCGTATTAACCCAAAAAACCAGCAAGCAGCAAACCAAACACCCCCAAACCCACAAAACCTCACACTTTTCACAGCTTTCCAACCGACTTTTGGGGTTTGCTTTTATAGGAAAGGTTTTTAGTATAGTTATTGTATGACTTTGTGAAAAAGTCAAGAGTAAAGTGAGGTTAACATATTATGTCTGTATTTGCAGCACCAGGAGCATATGACCGTGCAATAACTGTTTTCTCACCTGACGGACGCCTATTCCAAGTCGAATACGCAATGGAACTAGTCAACCGTGGAGCCACAATCTTAGGCATCCAAACCTCAGAAGGATTAGTTTTGGGGTCAGAAGAAAACATCGAAGTCCTCGAAGAAGCAGGATACTCATGGAAAATCTTCCGCGTCGACGACCACATCGGAGCAGCCATCGTAGGCTTAAGCTCAGACGCACGTATCCTAATCGACCAAGCACGGATATACGCTCAAAGTAACAAACTAACTTACGATGAACCAATCGATATAGAAGTCGTAACCAAACGCATCTGCGACATCCAACAAATGTACACCCAACACGCAGGTGTCCGACCATTCGGTGTATCCATAATCTTCGGCGGCGTCGACAAAACAGGCGCACGTGTTTTCGGAACACACCCAAGCGGAACCTATCGAGGCTACAAAGCCACGGCACTAGGCGCAGGAAGAGAAACAGTCCTAAACATCCTCAAAGAAGAATACAAAGAAGACATGAAACTCGAAGACACCATAAAACTTACAGTGAAATGCCTAATAAAAGCCCTCGAAGCAAGACAACTGCCCCCCAGAATCAAAATCGCTATAATCCCAGCCGCAACAAAGAAAATGGAAATGCTAAACGACAACACAGTGGAAGGCTTCATCAAAGAGCTGGGTTCAAGCAAGTGACATAGATAATGAGCGAAAAGTTCACCGTCGCACGCTTAACCAGAGAAAATGAACACTTTGAAATCCTAGTTAAACCCAATAAGGCGCTCGACTACAGAAACGGCAAAACATCAGCTATAACTGAGGTTTTAGCCGCCGAAACAATTTTTTCCGACGCAAACAAAGGAACCAAAGTTTCCGAAGAAGCAATGAAAAAAGCCTTCAAAACGGTGGATACGCTCAAAATTGCAGACGAAATCCTCAAAAAAGGAACCCTGCAACTCACAACCGACCAGAGAAGGAAAATGGTCGAGGACAAAAAAAGACAAGTAATAGATTTCATCGCCCGACAGGCAGTTGATCCAAAAACCAACCTGCCCCATCCCCCTATGCGCATCGAAAACGCTATGGAGCAAATCCGCTATCCAATAGACCCTTACAAATCAGTTGAGGAACAAGCAAAAGATATAGTTAGACTTTTACGGCCAATACTACCACTTAAAGTTGAACAGGTAAAAGTAGCCGTCAAAATTCCAACTCAATTCGCCGCCAGAGCATACGGCACTGTTAAAACTTTGGGTACTATCAAACGTGAAGAATGGCGTGGCGACGGCTCCTGGTATGGCGAACTCGAATTGCCCGCAGGCGCATACGCTTCACTATTAAACAAATTGGGCGACGCAACAAAGGGAACTGGAGAAGCAAAAATAATCTAAGTAATATGAAAAAAGATACAGGTGATTTTATGCCAACATTCTTTGAAAAAAAACAGCTCGTAACACCCGGAGAATTACTCGCCGAAGGCGACTACTTACCCGGCGAAAACACATTCGTTGAAAACAGCAAGATTTACGCCTCAAGGATTGGACTCGTAGACGCAGACAACAAAAAAGTCAACGTCGTCGCACTAAGAGCATTTTATGTGCCAAAAATGGGTGACATAGTAATCGGCTCAGTCGTCGAAGTAGGTTTCAACGGCTGGACGGTAGACATCAAATCACCCTACACAGCCATGCTACGTGCCTCTGACGTATTGAGCAGACCCTTCAAACCACAAAACGACGAGTTATCTGCAGTCCTAACCGCAGGCGATTTAATCGTAGCCAAAATCGCATCCTACGACCGCGCACACGACCCTCAACTAACCGTGGGCGAACCCGGCTTGGGAAAAATCACACGCGGCCAAATCCTAAGAGTGACACCAACCAAGATTCCCCGAATCATCGGACGCAAAGGCTCCATGATCTCTATGATTAAACAGGAAACTAACTGTCAAATAATCCTCGGTTTAAACGGTGTCATCCTAGTCACTGGCAAATCCCCTCAAGAAGAAGAAATTGCCATTGAAGCAATCAGAAAAATTGAGGATGAGTCCCACACCAGCGGTCTAACTGATCGCATAACTCAATTCTTGAAAGAAAAGAAAATAACCCCCACAACGGAGGAAACACAACAATGAATGAAAAAACCGATAAGTTAATCGACAAAAAAGGCATCCGCGGAGATGGAAGAAAAGCGGATGAGCTTCGCCCAGTAAAACTTCAAGTCGGCGTACTGCCAAATGCAGACGGCTCAGCCTACATTGAACACGGCAAAAACAAAATTTTAGCCGCTGCATACGGTCCAAGAGAAATGCACCCCAAACACCTTGCACAAGCAGATCGCATGGTCCTTCGATGTCGCTACCACATGGCACCTTTCAGCGTGCCAGAAAGAAAATCCCCTGCACCCTCACGTCGAGAAGTTGAACTCAGCAAAGTCATAAAAGAATCCCTTGAACCCGCATTGTTTCTGGAACTTTACCCACGCACAGGCGTAGACGTGTTCGTGGAAGTATTGCAAGCAGACGGAGGAACAAGATGCGCCAGCATCACCGCCGCAGCCCTCGCAATCGCAGACGCAGGCGTTCCCATGCGTGACTTAGTCGTTGCATGCGCCGCAGGCAAAGTCGAAGACTCAGTGGTCTTAGACCTCTATGACGCAGAAGATAAACTGGGCTCTGCAGACGTTCCAGTTGCATACATGCCTAACCTAAACGCAGTTACACTGCTACAGATGGACGGCATCCTTACCCCTGACGAATTCGAGAAAGCAGTCTCCATGGCTATGGAAGGTTGCAAAAAAATATATGTTCTGCAGAAGGAAGCACTTAAAACAAAATACATGGTTGTTAAGGAGTCAGAAGAATAATGTCATCTCTAATCACGAAAGTTAGACTACGGCAAATTGAAGCGCTCCTAGAAAAAGGCGCTCGCCTCGATGAACGCGGCTTACTTGATACTCGCGAAATCAAAATCGAACAGGGTGTAATCGAGAAAGCTGAAGGTTCAGCCCGTGTTTACCTCGGAAAAACCGAAGTGCTCGTCGGCGTTAAAGTTGAAACTGGAGAACCATTCCAAGACACTCCAAACGACGGAGTCATGACTGTTAACGCAGAGCTTGTGCCACTGGCTTCACCGGATTTTGAGCCTGGTCCACCTGATGAAAACAGCATCGAACTCGCACGTGTAGTTGACAGAGGCATTAGAGAATCACACGCAATCGACACAGAAAAACTCTGCATTGAACCTGGCAAAAAAGTCTTTATTGTCTTCGTCGATGTCTACGTACTTAACCATGATGGCAACCTAATCGATGCATCCGCACTTGCAGCCATGGCGGCTTTGATGAACACAAAGATGCCTAACTACGAAGTCAAAGACGGCGAACTAAAAATCAAGCAAGGCTACACACCATTGCCAATGAAAAGCCACCCAATCACTGTGACCATCGGCAAAATCGCCAACAAACTAGTAGTTGATCCTTGGCTTGAAGAAGAATCCGTTATGGACTCACGTATAACCTTCGCATATAACGAGGACGGTAACATCTGCGCCATTCAGAAGGGCGGCTCCAGCTATTTCACACCGCAACAGATTTTAGAAGCATCAAAGATTGCTCTGAACAAAGCAGTTGAACTGCGTAAGAAACTCAATTGGTGAAAATAAGTTGCCGAAGATGAAGAAAGTAGGTCCAACTCGAGGTTTAGGAGTACGTTACGGATCCACAGTTAGGAAGCGCTACATTAAAGTAATCACTGAACTCAAGAAACCCCACCGCTGCTCCCAATGCGGCTTTGTTCGCGTTAAACGCGTAAGCGTTGGAGTTTGGAGCTGTGGCAAATGCGGTTTCACCTTTGCCGGCGGAGCCTACACACCCAACACGAAACTCGGCGCAGTTGCACGACGCGCAGCAAAAGGCAAACAGGTTGAGGAAGCAGTCCCACAAGCGGTGTCCGCAGCTGAAACCGAAACTGTTGAATCGGCAACTGAAGAAGAAACCGAGTAATCTACTCTTTTCCTTTTAGTTTTTTGTTTATTCTATTTTTTAGTATTAGACTCAAACTGTTTTCTTTAGTTGTTGCTGCTATCTTTTTTAATCAATAACAATCACGTAGTAGTTTGCTTGTCTGAGCAATAAAACGATATAGGAGAAACTTGAAATAAACACAGAGGCAACAGAAATGTCTACTAATGCATCGGCAACCATCCACCTGCACTTTAACTCCGAAAAACAACTCAAATCACTTCTTGACGCACTGGCACCTGAAGCCAAGGCTCCACCAACACACCGCTCCGTAGTTCAACTTCAAAAAGAAGGTTCGACCCTCACGCTATTGGTAGTGGCAGAAGACACCGTGGCACTCCGAGCAACCCTGAACGCTTACCTTCACTGGATACAATCAATCCTAAACGTCCTTGAAACCGTCAAAAAGTAACTTCGGAAAAAGAACTTCGTGAAGCTCTGAGACTTCGCCACCATTGCGTTTTGCATTCATAACACAACATTTATGCCCCAGACGGGTTCGGTTTAACCCCATAATTGAGTTCCAAGAGACACATAAACTGAGTTACAGTGAGAGTTTATTCTTTAAATTTTTACTCTTTAATTATGGGTTTATTGTGGTTCCATTCCAGAAAACCAACGTGCCATACCGCCCTTTTGCATCCGATAGTAGTGTTGGGTAATCGCAGACTATGTCGAAGTCGGTGCCTTGCTGAGCAATAAGATTCTCTACGTCGCTGTAAATGCGCTGAGTTATATTGTTACTTGGCCAGAGCCCCCAGATGCTGTCTAATGCGCGGCGGAAGCCGAACCCGTAATCTGCTGGCAAAACGTAGGCGGTAATGTTTTGGTAATCAGTTTTTGCAGGCGCATCCTGAGCGATGTATTCTGAGAAGTCCTTGAGCGCATTCAAATGTTCCCGCTGCAAAATCCCACATTCTGCTCCTTCAATTTCTGGATAAGAGAAGACTACCGCATATCTTGCTCCGTTGTCGTAGGCAAGCATCAAGTCTTCAAAGAGTTGAGTCCCATTTTCGATGTAGGGCTCTTGATTGTATTCCCATGTAACAACTACACCCCATTCTTTATCGTATGCCCTAGCAGCGCCCCTTACTAAGGCGATTTGTTGTTCACGACTATTGTTCCAACCGAACTCCGCTAAAATCGCATCATAACCTACCTTGTAATCAAACCAGTGCAGCACATAATCAGCCGTCACCACCGGAATTCCTTTGTCTCGGTAGTATTGCACTGGCTCCTTCAGTACGTTGACGTATTGGTTTGCAGCGTCAGTGAAATCTGTTGCATTTTCGACTTCTCGGTATTTGCTATTGTCGATTTGATCTCCGCCGGGTTCATCCCAACGGTAAACAGCCAAAAACTTGTCCCCATATCTTGCTTTTGCGTCTACAGCCCACTGTGCAGGCGTGGTGTTTTCCCATCCGTTCTCTATATAGTGTGAAGTGTTAGTTAGCAGTACTATGAAGTGCATTCCAGAGCTGTATATGTAGTCGCAGCCCGCGTTTAGTGAAGTTAGGTTTTTGGTGAATTCTGGCAACCCGAAAACAATTAGGTTGGTGTAGCTTCTTGTTTTATCCACCACTGCTTTTAGGTCATCTATATTTCCGTATGCTACTTCGACGCCAAAGTAGAATTCCTGTTTAGCTGGTGCGTCGGTGAAGTGAGCAAGGAACAGAAATGAAGAGGTAACAATTATAAATAGAATCCCTGCTGACATGAGGGCGAGTGTTTTTTTGTTTGGAATTCTTGTGTTCTCTGGCATGTCCACATATATTGTTTTTTTTGGAGAAAAAGCTTTGCAAACCCTCCCTATTTGTTTTGCCTGCATATTTTTTGTTAATGCTACGAAAAGTCTCGCATAGTCTGATAAAAAATCATATTTTATATATTTTTTCCGTAAAAAATTTATATGAAATGATTGCTTGTATAATCGAAACACGTTTAGAGAGAGGAAAGTTATGATTTTCCAGAACAAAACCTTAGAAGGCGCCATTTTCGACATGGATGGCACAATGTTTGACACGGAGAGACTCCGCTTCAAAGTGCTTAAACAAGCATCCAAAGAGATTACGGGCGCCGAAATCGCTGACCAACTCCTCTACAACTCTCTAGGCGTAAGCGCAGTTACCGCAGAGAAATTCGCGAAGGAGTGGTATGGCGAAGGTTACCCCTACAAGCAAATAAGAAAACTAGCTAATCAACTGGAAGTGGGGCACGTTCGCCAACATGGCGTCCCCGTGAAGAGGGGCCTTTATAATTTGCTTGAACGTCTAAAGAAGAATGGCGTACTCATCGCTTTAGCCACTTCAAGCAGACGGGAAATCGCCGAAGAATACTTGCTCAGCGCCAAAGTACTTCGGTTCTTTGATATAACAGTCTGCGGCGAAGAAGTAGAAAAAGGCAAACCTGATCCAGAAATCTTCCTCAAAGCCGCCAGCGAACTCAACTGTGAACCAAGCAACTGCTTCATATTCGAAGACTCACAAAACGGCATCTTAGCAGCCCACGCCGCAGGTGGAGTACCCCTCTTCATCAAAGACATAAAAGAACTGGATCCCGAAGTCAAGTCCCTCGCATACAAATCCTACAAGAAAATGACGGATTTTCTTGATGAACTTATCGATCAAATGCCCAAGATGGGTATGCCCACTTTAAACGAGCATTTCCCGCAAAGCATAGGCTACATGACGGCGGGTATACATGGCTTCGGCGCAATGGGCGGCGGTTACTTAGCTCAGATTTTCTCTCACTGGGATGGTTACACTCGTCCAAGAAAAATCATCGGTGCAACCTCAAACCATCTCATGCGCGAGTTGATCAATGCTCGCGGAAGATATCAGATAAAGTATGAGCGCCTAGCGTATTTTCAGACAATATCAAATGTTGCTTTAATTGACATGGACGACGAAGCTCAGATAGTTGATCTGTACAAGAAATGCCAGATAATGGGACTGTCGATTCCCGAGAGTGCAGTTCGAACTCAAGCGAAAGCAATTGCAAAGGGTTTGATTGAACGCCACGACAGCAACGGGGAACCCCTTACAGTACTAATCATCATGAACAAAATTAATGCCGCAAGATTCGTGAGAAACCACATCTTCCATGCCCTCACCGAATTGGCAGGCGAAGAAAAGGCAAAAGAAATCATGCAATCTACCTTCTTTTCGGATACAGTGGTTAACAGAATCGTTTCCAGACTCTCTGATGACGTGGTATTTTCGAGACTTCAAGTTAAATTGATGGGGCTGCATAACAGCATTTTAAATTACTCAGAGAAAATCGACAAACTCTTCGAGTTCTATAAGGGATACCTCAAAGAAAACGGGTCCCATAAATCATCCCTAAACACTGGTGATGCCGCAAACCCGCAAACAGTTACCATAGCCAACAATATTTTATTGATTACACAATTTGCAGAGGAACTCTCCAAACTCAATGTAACCTTGTTTAGCAGTGAGCCTGATATGCCGCTTTACGCTAGTAAAGGCAGCCCGCTTTTGGAGCGCCTAAGGCAAGTAGTAACGGTTGAAAACATTAAGTCTATGCAGGAGATAAAAAACCGTCTCTCAAATGGGCCACATGCTATTATTGCTTGGTATTCGGCGCTTTTGGGGTACCGCACTATCGGTCAAGGTATGGGTGATCCCCGGGTATCAAAGTTGGCTGAACGCATAATCATTAACGAAATAAAACCGGCACTACTTATTGAGAACCCCAACTCTAAACAGTACATTAACTCGATTACCTTGAACTTCTTCAAGAGGTGCCGCGCTTCCTTCCAAGATGAACCCCTCCGTGTCGGGCGAGATCCCCTGCGGAAATTGCAAAGCGGTGAACGCGTCATGGGTGCCATTCATCTAGCCCAGAAATACGGGTTACCAACCAGCGGCTTAGAATTCGGTGTAGCCTGCGCAATTATGTATTCTGTTTTATCCCTGAATCCACACGACAAAGAGGCTCAACTGGTAAAGCAACTTTACGAGAAAAGAAACTCTGTTGTTGATGTATTAACCTACCATGGTGATTACCACCGAACGAAGTATGTTGGATTGGACCGCGTGGCGGATGCAACTTTGATTGAGCGACTCTCAGAGAACTTTGAGAATTTGAAAAAAGATATGACAGCGTCAGGTGAAAAAAGGGATAGCTAACTTTTTTCGTTAACGGATGATGGTTATTTTTTGAAAGGAAGGTTTAAATAAACACCAAGTCATTTCGTATATGCTTCAAGCTAAAAAACGGATGAAAACTCAGCATGTCACAGGAATACCGCTATATTGTTCGTATCATGGGTACAGACGTTCAAGGTACCGTTAAGACATTTTACGCAGTTTCACATGTCAAAGGTGTCAGTTCAAGTCTGGCAAACGCGATCCTCAAGAAGGCAGGCGTAAACCCTGAACTCCGAGTCGGATTCATAGCCGATTCAGACATCGCTAAAATAGAGGACGTTATTAAAGACCCAGCAAAATACAGCATCCCTGGTTGGATGTTTAACCGCCGCAAGGACAGCGAAACAGGCAAAGACGTACATGTCTTGGCTGCTGACCTTGCATTTAAAACTAAAACCGACATTGACGGAGCCAAAGAAATCAGGTCTTGGCGTGGATACCGCCATGCTTACAGCCTGAAAGTAAGAGGTCAAAGAACTAAAACCACTGGCCGCGCAGGTAAAGCCTTGGGTGTCAAGAAAAAGACCCTCCAGGCAAAGCCAGGTGCACCATCTGGAGGTAAATAAGCATGGGAGATCCAAAGAAACAACGTAAGAAATTTGATACGCCACGTTTTCAATGGCGCAAAGACGTGCTCCAAGAAGAACTGAAGCTTCTTGGTCTGTACGGCTTAAGAAACAAGCATGAACTCTGGCGTCACAAAACTACCTTATCCAAGACCAGAGGTATTGCACGTTCACTCATCAGCGAATCAGCTGAAACACGCGCAAAAATGGAAAGAGAACTCCTTGCTCAACTTAAAAAGAAAGGTATCCTGCAGGAAACCGCAGTACTCGACAACGTGCTCGACTTAACCATTGAGGACATCTTGGAACGGAGGCTGCAAACTATCGTTTTCCGTAAAGGCTTGGCACGCACAAGCTTTCAGGCGCGTCAACTTATCACTCACGGCCACATATCCATTGACAACCGCCGAGTAACCATCCCCGGCTACATCGTGCCCAAAATGGAAGAACCAAAAATTGCCTACTCAAATGAAAGTGCAGTAGCTAAACAGGAGCATCCACTACGTGTTGGCTTAACAGTTGTCGCTAAGCAACCTGAAATTAGAGCTCCACAACGTGGACGCAGAGGCGGACGCGGAGGCGGAAGATTTTGAGTAACATGGCAAACAGTAAACGCAACGATAAGTGGGCAATTGTTCACATCTTCAGTTCATATAACAACACCCTCATTCACATAACAGATATATCTGGCGCAGAAACAATCGCACGCACCACAGGTGGCATGTTCGTCAAAGCAGACCGCATGGAATCATCTCCATACGCAGCTATGCGCGCGGCCACAGGTGCGGCAGAAATCGCACGTGACAAAGGCGTAACCGCCATACACATCAAAGTCCGTGCCCCAGGCGGATCAGGCCCAAGAACTCCTGGTCCCGGCGCACAAGCAGCTATCAGAGCACTAGCGAGATTCGGTTTCCGCATCGAACGCATCGAAGAAGTAACACCAATTCCACACGACGGAACAAGAAGGCCTGGCGGCAGAAGAGGCAGAAGAGTCTAACCTCTCCTATCTCCCGTTATTTAAAGGGAAAAATACAAATAATGCACCGAAATATCCTATTGACCGCACAGCCATATTTAGTAATCTTATTGGAGTGTCTTAGCAAGTGAAAATTGAAATCTTAGAAAAAAACGATACAAACCTCCGCATAGTCGTTAAAGGCGCGGATGTACCCTTAATGAACGCTTTGAGGCGTTTAGCACTTGCTGAAGTTCCCTGCATGGCAATCGAAGAGGTTGTCATGATTGAGAACAGCTCAATTCTTCAAGATGAAATCATTGCCCACCGTTTGGGACTTGCACCTTTGCGGACAAACTTGGACACTTATAACTTGCCTGAAGCATGTGAATGCCAAAGCGAATTCGGCTGTCCAAACTGCAGAGTGACTCTTACTTTAGATGCTGAAGCAAAAGACGGTACACGCACAGTTTACAGCGGCGAAATCGTCTCTGAAAACCCCGAAGTTTTACCAGTATCAGACAAAATCCCAATCATCAAACTGGCGAAGAACCAGAAACTAAAACTTGAAGCCTACGCGCGTTTAGGACGAGGTAAAACCCACGCAAAGTGGCAGCCAGTTTCCATGTGCGCATACAAGTACTTCCCAAAAATCACAACTCCAGTAGAAAAATGTCCAGACTGTCAAAAATGCGCTGACATCTGCTCCAAAAAAGTTTTCCAGATGAAAGATGGTCAAGTAGAAGTTAAAGACCTCATGGCATGTACACTCTGCATGGACTGTGTTGAGGCTTGCCCACAGAAGCCTTCTCCTTTGAAGATCGAATGGGAAAAGGGTCAGTTCATCATGAACATTGAATCTACAGGTGCGCTTCCCCCTGAACGGGTGCTAAAAGAAGCCACGAAACTGTTAGCTAAACAACTAAACGAGTTTGAAGAACAAATTAAGGCTGAACAACAATGAGAGAAACCAAAACCACCAATCCCCAACTGATCGAACTTATCAGCATGCTGCGCAAAACCAGCAAAGAGCAAGAAGCTCCAATCTGGATTGACGTAGCAGACTACCTTGCACGCACCCGCCGCCAACGTGTCGTTGTTAACTTAAGCAACATAAATAGACACACTGAAAAAGCCGACATAGTGATTGTCCCCGGTAAAATCCTTGCTTCAGGCGCACTTGACCATCCAGTTACAGTCGCAGCATTCGAAGCTTCTGACTCAGCAAAAGCCAAGCTTGAAGCTGCTAAATCAAAATGCATCACAATCAAAGAGCTAATGGAGAAAAACCCCAAAGGCTCAAAAGTAAAAATCATTCGGTGAAAATAGATATGCAAACCGCAACAACTAAACCCGTAATTACCTTGGTCAATGCTGAAGGTCAAGTCGTTGGACGCATGGGCAGCAAAATCGCCAAACTGCTCCTTAACGGTCACGAAGTAATCATCCTCAACGCCGAAAAAGCAGTTTTCTCAGGTAAGAAAAAGACCAAAATCGCTGAAGCACATCTCTTTCTAGAAGTGGGTGCACCCGAACGTGGACCATTCCACTACCGCCGACCAGACCGTTTCCTACGCAAAACCGTCCGCGGAATGCTGCCATTCAAGCAGCCAAGAGGCAAAGCCGCCTACAAAAACCTAAAAGCATACATGGGTGTGCCACCAGAATTCAAAGACCAAAAAATGGTCACTTTCGATGACGCCCAAGCAGCAAACCTGAAAGGGCCACACTTCACCCTTGGCGAATTAGCCAAAGAAATCGGGTGGAGAAACAGGATGGAATAATTATGCCAAACCCAACAAAAAAAGTCCTAGTAGTAAGTGGAAAACGAAAAACAGCAGTCGCCCGAGCAATCATAAAGCAAGGCGTCGGCAAAGTCCGTATAAACCTCACTCCAGTTGAAATTTACGAACCAGACATTGCAAAAGCAAAAATCATGGAGCCGCTCCTCCAAGCCGGCGGAGATGTCTGGATGCAAGTAGACATGGACGTCAAAACCAGCGGCGGTGGCTACATGGGTCAGGCAGAAGCAGCCCGCATGGCAATCGCAAACGGACTCCTCAAATGGACCAAAAGCAGCCATTTACGTACAGTCTTCAACGAGTACGACCGTACCATGGTTGCTGGAGATAGCAGAGCCAAGGAAACAAAAAAAGTCGGCGGAGCAGGCGCACGTTCCAAGGAACAGAAGAGTTACAGGTAAGGAGATAGAAGAAAGTGATTATTCCCGTAAGATGCTTCACCTGCGGCAAGTTGGTTGGAGACCGATGGGACGAATTCACTCGGCGCATAAAGACTGGTGAAAACGCAAGCGACGTACTTGATAGCCTCGGCATAAAACGATATTGTTGCAGACGTATGCTGCTTTCCAATGTCGAAATTATCGACGAAGTCCTCCGCTTCTATGAAGAAGCAGAAAAGCGCAAAGAAGCACGCAACTTCTACTAAAACCCTTCTTTCACTTTTAATGTGTAATTTGTTCTTCCGGCATCAGTAAACCAACCTTTACATCAACAGTTCTGCATTTTTTCGATATTCTAATCGATTGGCTATGACTTTTTTTTGCTCCAGCAAGGTAAAGTCCCCAACCAAGCATGAATGACAATAGAAGAAATGGTAATGCTAACAAAGCCCTTACTTTGCTTCTTGTCGGCATACTCGTTTATTGGGTTAGCTTCCATTAATAACTTTTTGCAATATCGATTGATACAATCTCTAACAAATGACCGTAAATTCTTTACTAAGGAATAAATGCTTGTGCCCACGTAAAACAAGGTCAGTTATGCCTAAACGTTTGTTAGAACAGCGAAATATTATTGACAAGGGACAAAAGAATTCGTTTGCCTTGAAAAAGTGCAAGCATCCAACTTTTCTAGAACAATAGTGTCTGCCTAAGGGTACTAAAAATATTCAAAAGTTCCGTAAATAAACTCGGGGTTACATGAAGCTTGTAAGCGTCATGTTTTCAGATGGAGGCTCAGCGGTACCCAGCATGTAGGTTGGGTGCTTCTCCAAGTTTAACTCGGCAGTGTAGG
The DNA here is from genome assembly GCA_963760925.1 of uncultured archaeon. Classification (GTDB taxonomy): domain Archaea; phylum Thermoproteota; class Bathyarchaeia; order Bathyarchaeales; family Bathycorpusculaceae; genus Bathycorpusculum. Next base: position 151,623 of record CAVXES010000004.1, read on the forward strand.
GCGATTTGTAGTATGAAAGCACTGTCCTAGCTTTGCTAAGTGTCATTTCTTTTAGAACGATGTTTCTTATGCTGCCTTCATGTGATGAGTAAGTTGCAACCACTAATATTTGGTGTTTCTTTGCAAGGTTCACGAGGTAAGCGATGATTTGACCATAGGTTCTCTGTGCTTCTTCCTTAGAAATTCCGCTGTTCAGGAATAAGCTTGCGATGTCGGAGACCACAACCAGTTTTGCGTTACAGCTTAGTATTTTCTTTTCAAGTTTATCCATGATAAGCGATGATAGCTGGTAGGCAGTGAATGCATTTACGTTGTAGATACGTTGACGCACAATAGATGGGTTAAGGTGGTTTATTTGGGCGAAGCGGGTGACTTTTTCCTGTGCAAAATTGTTTGCGCAGTCAACATAGATTACGTTGCCACTTAACCCGCCTAGTTGAGTCGGTAGTTGTGCTCTGACGCAGAGTATGGAGGTAAGTGCGGAGACTGAGGTTGAACCGTAGATGACGGCGAATTCGCCTAATAGGAATCCTGGGAAGAGGTCATCTAATTCTGGCGTGTTAAAACTGAATTTCTGCTGTGCCACTTGGGGCTTAACCATTAAATGCTGCATCATTGTTTTCTGTCTCCTTATAGTGAGGAATCAAAGTTACCCTTGTTATCCCTATTTAAAGCATCTAGGAAACGACAATACGGTGGAGGGGGGAGGAGACTGAAAGTGAACAACAAAAAAATGCGGTTAAGCCTGCTTGCGCTGTTGTTCTCTTATTTCTTTTTGTTGTTTAAGCATTGCCGCTGCTAAGTTCGACAGGAAAATCACCGTGAACGAGAAAATCGCTATCACAATTTTGTAGGTGAATTCTATGTCGACCCAGAAAAGCGCTAAAACCGTAACCAGCATCAAAGCTAACGAGAGAATTTCTTGGACGCCGTTTAGCATTCTGAGGTTGCCAAAACTCATCTGTTCACACCTTACCTTGAGGTTCAATACATGGGAAGATATTAATTTTCTGCCTTCAAAACCTTGTTGCGCAGGCGAAAAATCAATACAAAAAAATTGTTTAGCAAAAACAATGCATTTGCTTCGCTGCTAAACCTATTTGTGAAAAATAGTAAAGTGGAAAATAAGGGGGTAAGCGGCAGCTTAGAGGTTACCCATTGAGACTTCTTTTACTCTGCTCTCGATGAATTCAGCTACTTTCTGTTCACTGAATTTTCGTTCGCTCTCTTGGGCATATAGCTGCTGCTTAACTGTGGCTAGTAGTTTTTCGACGTCAACGGGTTTCAGTAGGTATGCGTCTGCGTTTTTGTTCAGTGCTGAAATAGCGTTCTGCATTGAGGGATAGCCTGTTACCATGATTTTGCGTGTTCTGGGAACGCCGTCTTTGAGCATCTTAAGTAACTCAACGCCTTCCATGTCGGGTAGTCTGATGTCTAAGAGTGCAATGTTGTAGTTTGTTTCTTGTGTTTTTTGGATTGCTTCTTTTCCTGTTGCTGCTAAATCCACAGTGTACCCTTCGTCTTGAAGTATAACCTTCATGGTGGTCCTTATGGTTTCGTCGTCGTCAACAACGAGGATTCGGGGATGCTTATCCATACGTTTTCACCTCCTGTTTTGATCTTTTGTTGGTACGGTAAGGTTAGTGTGAAGGTTGTTCCTTGACCTTTTTTGGTCTGAACTGAGATAGTGCCTCTGTGGGCTTCAACGATGCGTTTACAGATTGCTAAACCAAAACCCATGCCCTTGGCTTTTGTTGTAAATAGAGGCGAAAACAGCTTCGGCAATATTTCGTCGTTTATGCCTAAGCCTGTGTCTGTAAAAGAAAAGGTCAATCCATCTTTGGCTTTGAGATTTTCAATTGTGATTTTGCCCCCTTCTGGCATGGCGTCAATTGCGTTTTTGATTAAGTTGATAAAGACCCTTTTTATTTTGTCAGAATCCACTTCTAATGTGGGTTTTTCTTTGAGTTGGTTTTTCACTTGGATTTTCGGGGGAACATCCATCATCGCAAGAGAATCCGCAAGCAGCTTTCTCGGGGAAACTTCTTCTAGAGATAAACGGATTTCCCGTGAGTAATCCAAAAGGTCGTTTATGATTCGGTTTGAGTAGTTGACGCATTTGTCGATTATTTCAAGCATCTCTTGCGTTTGGCCGCTTTCCAGTTTATCGCCCTTTTTCTTCAGGATGTAAGTGGAGTTTTTGATGCCTGTCAACGGGTTGCGCAGGTCATGCCCAACCATGCTTGCTAACTCTCCGATGGCGGCAAGGCGCTCTGATCTCACCAAATCCGCTTGTGCTTTCTTAAGCTGCGCAGTTCTTTGCTGCACGATTTCTTCTAAACGCTGGGAATACTGGACTAGCTTGTTTTGCAAGTGTTTCCTTTCGTTTATATCTGTGGCGACTTCCAAAGCTGCAACAATATTTCCTTCTTTATCTTTAATTGGAGTGGAGATAAGTTCCGCCCAAAAATTTTTACCATCAATTTTTGTACAGTAGTCCCGTCTCACAATCCCTTCGCCTTTCTCAAAGACTTTCTTGACTCCACAATCTGGGCAGATACTGGTTCGGTTGCCGCCGAATACTTCAAAGCATCGTCTATTTTGGATGTTATTGCATCCGGAAGTTTGTTTAGCAGTTTTATTAGCCCAAATAACGCGATAATCCCGATTAACGATTGACAAAACTATGTTAGTGCTAGCTGCAACACTTTCCAGCAGTTCCTTTTCTTGCCTAAGAGCTTCTTCCATAACTTTCCATTCGGTGATGTCTCGGATGATAGTCAAAAGACAGTTTTGACCATTTAGTTTGACTGTTATCACAGAGAGGTCCATGGGGAAAGAAGACCCGTTTTTCTTTAGAGCTGTTAAGCCGAAATGGCGTCTCGAAATTGGCTTATCTTTTAGTTCGGTGAGTAATCTTGAATGTTTTTCACGGGCGCTTGCCGGAATCACAAGGTTGCTTAGTTTTTTGCCGATTGCTTCTTTGTTTGTGTATCCAAAAGTTTTCTCTGCTGCGGGGTTCCAGTAGAGCACTCGGTCTGCTGCGTCACTTAAAATTATGGCGTCAATTGCAGAGGTGCTGATCGCTCTGAACCGTTCTTCGCTTTCTTTGAGGTCTTTCTCTGCTTTTTTGCTTTCAGTAATATCAGAAATGACCGCTAAAATTCCAATTTTTTGTTTTTGATCATCAGTTATCGCTGATAGAGTGATAGCGGTTTCGACTTCATTTCCACTTTTATGATGAAACGCGTATTCATGGTGCCCTTGGCAGTCATTCTGATTGAAGTTAAGAAGTATTTCCTTAATTCTTTCCCTCATGTTGGGATTAAGGAAATCAACCATTGATTTACCAATAATCTCGCTTTCAGTATACCCGAGCATCTGTGCCATTCTTGGATTAACAAAGACCGAGACTAAATCGTTGTTTATTGCCCAAATGCCCTCTTCTGCTAGCTCAACCAGTTGACGGTACTGCGCTTCGCTTTCTAAAAGGGCATTTTGTACTTTTTTGCTTTCAGTAATATCATGGAATATGCAGTGGAGGTAAGATTTGCCAGCGGATTGGAACGCTCGAGTGGTGACGATTACGTTTCTGGTTTCGCCGCTTTTTGTTTGATGCAATGTTTCAAACTCGGCACCTTCTTTAGTCATAATTTCTTCTATTTTTGCTTTTATGCTTTGAGACGAATCATTTACTTCTAAATCGAAGATAGTGACTTTTTCGAATTCTTCACGTGTATAACCCAGCTGCGAGTGCGCTATGTCATTAAATTCAACGCATAATCCCGTTGCAGGGTCAACAACTAGTATGCCTAGTGGTGCATGATTAAACAATGAATGGTAGCGTTGTTCTGCTTCACGAATTTTCTGTTCGGTTCGTTTTCTGTCAGTAATATCTTTGACTACGCCAACAGCGTTCCATGTTCCATTCAACATTAATGGTGAAATGGAAAGTTCCGCAGGGAATTCTTCGCCGTCCCTGCGACGACCAATCAACTCTACATTTCCAACCGTAAAGTAACCCATGCCTGTTTCGCCGAAGACCTTTACGCTTTGCTTAATGCTTTCTCTTCCTTGTGTGCACATCGAAGTGGGGACAACTAATTCATGAATTTTTTTGCCTATTGCTTCTTTGTTTGTGTATCCAAAGATTTTCTCTGCCGCAGGGTTCCAGTAAGTCACTTTTGATTGGGTATCGACAAGAATTAAAGCGTCTTTTACTGAGTGTGCAATGCCATTGAATCTTTCTTCACTGTTTCGAAGTGCATTATGTAGGCGGTTAATTCCTGTTACATCATGGCATGTAGCGAGAAGGAGGTCCTGACCGGAGAGTACAATCTTGCGTTGGTTTATCAATACTGTTTTTATTTCGCCGCTTTTTGTTCGATGTTTAGTTATAAATTCTGATTGCCCATTTTTTAGAGTTGTTTTGATTACTTGTTTTATCTTTTCTGGATTTTGGTTGGTTTCGAAATCACTGACATTCATTTGGCTGAATTCTTGTCTCGTATATCCTAGTTGTTTATGTGCGACGTCATTGAATTCGACCATTGATGTGGTTTCTGGATTAACCACTAAGACGCCAAGTGGGGTTTGTTCGAATAACGCGTGATAGAGTTCTTCGACGTCTCTGACTTTATTCTCCATCTTTTTCCTGTAAGTTGTAGGAACCGCCACCTGGAGGGCAGCGAATATTTCTCCGTTTTTATCTCTAATTGGGCTATAAGTTAACTGAAGTGAAAACTCGTTGCCATTAACATCGAATCCTGACGTTTCAAAGATAGCGTTGTCTTGCCCTTCAAATATTTTTTTTGCTCCGCAATCTGAGCAAAGTGTTTTGCGATTCTGCATTTGGTTATAACAGATTTTGTTTTGTATGTCTTTTCCAAAGAAACTCTTCATGCGTTGATTTGTCCAGAAGATCCTGTAATCTCTTGTAATCAGTGCAAGCCCGACATCGGTGTTTTTAGCTACAGCTTCTAACATATCTCGCTGTTGCTTCAGTGCGTACTCAGCGTTTTTCCGTTCAGTTATATCCCTGACCGTAGCCAACATCAGTTTTTCTTCGCCGATTTTTAGGGGTGAAAGAGAAACTTCAACGGGGAATATCGTCTTGTTCTTTTTTTTCGCAGAGATTTCTCTTATACTGCTTACACTTCGGGGATTCTTGGCGAATTCATGTCTGAATGCCATAAGGGTATCATACATCGAACTGGGGATAACGGTCTCTTCTAGTTTTTTCCCCATCACTTCTTTTGCTTTATAACCGAAGATCCTCTGGGCTGCCGCGTTCCAGTACTTTATTTTTTCTTCAGTATCAAAAACAACTATGCCGTCAAAAGTGGAGTCAGTTATGGTTTCGAATTTTAATTGGGATTCAATTAGGTCCTGTTCAAGCTCTTTTTGCTGCAGAGCCCTTTGCGTGATGTCTCGGAAAATGATGACATCGAGGATTCGGTTGCCATCATTAATTTTTTTAGCATTAATTTCAAGCAAGTACACTTTGCCGTTTTTACTTTGTAATTCAACCTCGTAAGGAGCTATGTAGGTGCCTTTTAATCTGATTTTTATATTCTTTTTGAGTTGCTCGGCAATTTTTTCTTCGAAGAAGCCTTGAGTAAACAAGTTTTTACCTATGAGTTCCTCTTTTTTTGTACCTGCAACTTTCTCGATGGCACTATTTGAGGCTACAATGTTTCCTTTCAAATCAACGGCTACAACTGGATCTGCTATAAAGTTTAGAAGTGCCGTGAAGGAGTTCTTGCGTTCCTCCCGAAATTTATTTTCCGTTGTTAAGTTGCACCTCTTTTTCGATTTTACGCGATTCTAAAGTTGCTTTTACCATAGACACGTAGTCTTCAAATGTCAAGTTCGGAACAAGCCAACCTGGCCCGCTCCATTCATAGTCACATTGAGCTCTGTCGTTTAGGAACTTCATAATTAAAATTTCAATTTTCTTCGCTGCTTCCCCAAAAATTTTTTCTAAGGCATCAGAAAAATCAGTTACGTGACTTGGAATTTCCTGTTTAGATAGCCCAAATTTGGTTTGCAGGTGAAAGTAAATGGATATTTGCACGTTTTTTCCTAAAGTTAACAGGGCATCGTCTATAGCTTCCATCAAAACTGCTTCATAGTTCTTCTCCTTATTTGATTTGCCCAAATGCTTCATCTCTCGAACGAGTGGTAAAGCCACTTTCTTGCGTCGCTGCCCTGTTTATATGTGAATTAACTGTAAGTGGCGGAAAAGAAAGTAAAGCCTTATGAATTTAGAATTCTGACTGCTAATTCAATGGACGTAAAAAACTGAAAAATGCATGGGAAAAAGAGTATAAGCTTTTATACGTTTGATACTGAGAGATGTTTAAAAAATAGCCTATGCTTCCGCGAGAGGGGTAAAAGACTAAGTGCCGTACATCAAAAAAATCGAGTTAAAAGGCTTTAAGTCTTTTGGACCGCAGACCATCAAAGTTAACTTTGACAAGGGTTTCACAGCCATTACTGGCCCCAACGGAAGCGGCAAAACAAACATAATGGATGCCTTGCTGTTTTCGCTAGGCGAACTCAGCACTCGCAGGCTCAGGGCGGAGAACTCTGCGAAACTTATTTTTCACGGCTCCGAAAAAGGCGGCTTAGAAAAAGCCAAAATGGCAAAAGTCGTCGTTCAATTCGACAACACCGACGGCTTAATGCCAGTGGACACCACTACAGTTACAGTTTCTAGGGAAGTTTATCGTAATGGGCAAAGTATTTATCGCCTTAATGGTCGCAGAATGAGCCGTACGCACGTCACCGAAACCCTTTCAATGGCAGCTGTAAGCACCATAAGCAACAACATTATCCCACAGGGCACAATCACCCGACTCACCGACTTAACTTCTCTGGAGCGCCGAAAAATCATCGAAGACCTAATCGGCATCGCCCAGTATGATTCAGAAAAAACCGACGCTGAAGAGAAACTTCGCGCCGCTGATATATCCATCCGAACTGCCATGGGCAGAATTGACGAGGTGCAGAAACGCCTCGACGACCTTGAGCGGGAACGCAATCAGCAACTGCGTTACAATTTTATCCAAGCAGAAACCCGTAAGTTCCAAGCGGTCAAAATCTCAAACGATATTGCACACCAAGCTTCCAAGCTTGCCGAGAGCACTGCGCAGGCAGCGAAAGTCAAAGAACGCGTTGACAAGCTGCGGGAACAGCGTGACCTGCGCCGTAACAGGCGCCACGAAATTGAAGGCGACTGGCGAAAACTCAGCGGTGAAGGCTTAGAGCAAGGCGGCAGCGAAGTCCTTAAAGTACAAATCAAAATCGGCGAGCTTAAAAGCAAGCTCACCGAATTAAATTCAAAAATTAATTCTGGCCAAGCAAGTTTAGACAGCTTTAAACGTGTAAGCGAAAACAACAATGCCCAACACGAAGCACTGCAGAAAGAGATCCGTGAGAACCGCCTTAAAATTCGCCAGTTCCGCAGCGAGCTTGAGAAACTCAACGTGGAGTTGTCTGAGAAACAGGTGCAGCATGAAGCTTTGGCGAAGGAAACCGCCACTCTTTGGGAGGGTTTAGACGGTAATAACCAACAAATCCACCATTTTGATGGTCAAATCGAGGGCTACGTGAGACGGTTGGCATTTTTGCGTTCCGAGTACAAGCAGGATAAGGCGGCTCTTCGGCTCTGCATTGGTAGAATCAAAAACCTTACTGCCCGTAAAGAAAAGTTCATCACGAGCCAAGCTGAAATTGAGAAGTCTCTATCTGAGCTTGAGCAGGTGCAGCGGGACCAGAAAGCCCAGCTTAGAAGCCTCGAAAACCTCATAGAGAAGAAGAAGCTTCAGAAGGAAACTGTTGAGAAAGAGATTGCTGAAGCCGAAAAAATCGCAATCTCCGCAAAGGACGCCGTCATAGAGTTCGCCACTCAACGTGACTTAGCTACGACTATTGCTGCGGAGGAGAAGGCGTTGCGTGCGGTAGAAGAAATGGGTACAGTCGGCGCCATAAACGGCATCCACGGCAGACTCCGCTCGCTCATAAAGATTGATAGGGGCTACAAGAAAGCTGTTGAGGCCGCCGCTACAGGCTGGCTAGACGCATTAGTTGTTAAAGATACCGATATTGCTTTTACCTGCACCGAGACACTTCGGCGTATGAAGTTGGGTCGAATCAAAATCATTCCACTGCACGGCGCCATCAATCTCAAAAACAAGCCCACCCCGAAACGGGAAGGCGCCCTGGGTGCAATGCCAACTTTCCTAAAATACGACAGCCAGTTTGAACTCGCAATCAGCTACGTGTTCGGCGACACTATCGCAGTTTCGAACGACAAAACCGCTTTTGCCCTCTCAAACGAAGGCTACCGCGCAGTCACCATCAACGGCGACCTCTACGAACCCGGAGCATTTGAAAGCGGCTACTACCGAGCACCCATAGACTTCTCCACAATCATCCCCAGCGAATCCGCACTCAAAAGCCTTGACGAAGCCGTGAAGGCGCTCAAAACTCACCTTACCCAACGAGGCAGCGACATTGCCGGTATAGATGAAGATCTTGAACGCTCAAAAATCGAGATGACTCGCCTCGAAGAAGGCATAGCTACTTTGGAGAGGGAAATCATTCGTGTTCGCCGAGGAGTCAAACGTACCCAATTTAACATCCACCATATTGCCAAATACGGCAGCAAACTGGAACGTGAAGCAGCCTCCTTCCGCGGTCGGATGGGCGTTTATCGCACCGAACGCAACAACATACAGACCAACCTTAAAAAAATCCGCACCCAAATCGCTGAGTTACGCCTAAAAACCGATGTAGCCCACATTCAAGAGCTTGAGGTACAACGAGAAAAATTCGGTGAAGAAGCCAACACCCTGCGTCAAAGAATTGGTTCAATGCAAACTGAAATCAACACTTACCAATCCCAGTTTGACCATGTGTTGCGTGTAGGGTACAAAAACACTAAGATTCAGGTTCAAAAGATTGCTCAGCAACAGGAGAAACTGCAGAAAGAAACCACTGAGGCGCTAGCAGAACGAGATGCAGTTAAGGCGGAGGCGGAGGCTTTAGAGCAGACCCGCGTTGATTTGTCTAACGCTGTGTTGTCCGCTCGGGAGGACGCAAAGAAGTTCACCTCCCAAATTGACACTATCGACGGTGAACTCCGAACCTTAGACATGGAATACGAGCAGGCTGATAGACTAACTAACCAGCTGCATGTGGGTATGGAGACGGCTCAGCTTCGATTACAACAGCTTCAGGCTCAGCTTAAACAGTTTGGTTTTGAGCAGCCCTTGGAAACTACGGCTCAGCAAGTGCAAGATGCAGAAACCACCATTCGCATGATGCAGTTCGAGTTAGACCGCATTGGCGCCATCAATCAACTTGCAGCCCAACACTACTCCGACCAAATCAGCCGCTACCGCGAGCTCTCGGTGCGTCTAAACGAGTTGGAACGCGAAAAGCAGGCTATCGTTGCTTTCATGGATGAAATTGAAGCTAAGAAGCGTAAGGTGTTCATGACGGCGTTTGACAAAATCAACTCCAGCTTAACCGTCTACTTCGAGAAAATGACTGGCGGTGGGAGCGCCACGTTGAAGCTGGAGAATCCCGAAGAGCCGTTTTCAGGCGGCATCGACATGATTGTGCAGTTCCCCAACAAGCCCAGCATAGTCGTCAGCGGCGCTAGCGGTGGCGAACGCTCAATCTCCGCAGTCGCATTTATCTTCTCGCTCAAAGAATTCTCACCCGCATCATTCTACATCCTCGACGAGGTTGACGCTCACTTAGACGCTTTCCACACCACAAAATTGGCAGAGACGCTGCTTCAGGAAGCGGGCAAAACACAATTCATAGTCATCAGCCTAAGACCTGAAATGGTTAACAAAGCCCAGAAAGTTTACGGTGTCTACGAACGTAACGGCATATCCAATGTGATAACCGCCAAGTTTCCGCCGGAGGTGCAAGCAGCCTAATGTCTTCGACAGCAACTGCTCCCATGCGGCGTCCATTTTACCTACGGCCCCCGTGGAATATCCTGTTCGAAATTAGTAAACTCGAAAAACTCACTCCGTGGAACATTAACATTGCATATTTGTTACGCAGTTTCCTATCTGAAATGGAAAAATCTGGTCCTGAAAAAGTTGATTTCCGCGCCTCAGGCGTCGCCTTAGATTCCTCGGCATTGATTTACCTTATGAAATCCAAATTGCTGCTTACTTTGCAAGAGCCTCCAGCATCGCCGCCCCGTGTGCCTACGGATTTTGTTCCGCCGCCGCTTTTTCTGCCCCTGCGTCATGAGCTAACGTCTACCACTATTCAGCATCTGCTTGAAGTTTTAGACGATGTTTTAAAAGGCGAAAAACTACTCAGTCTTAAACCAACGGTAGAGCAACACCCGGTGTTGCCTGCCGTCACCGACTTGCTTCCCAAATTTGACAGGTTCATCGCTGAACTCGAAATGCAGGTTGACCAACTCTACGCCATACTCATCGAGAAAACCGGGGGGCAAGGCATCATTGACTTTACTACGCTCTCTAAAGGTGCCACCCGCATCGAGGCGCTGAGAATGTTTATTTATTTGTTGTTCCTTGCGCAGGATGGCTTAGTCAGCCTGTGGCAAAACGAAGAAACTGATGAACTCTACATAGCTGTGGGGAAACTAAAAGTTGCAAAACCCTAACGACCAACCAGTTGAACAAAACACCCAGCCAACTCAGAAAACTCCGCCAGCGCCTGAAACAGCCCAAACTGCAGTTCAAGAGCCGACGGAGTCGGTAGTGGAGACTAACGAACGCAAAGCACATGCTCTTAATCTGCTTGAAGCAGCACTATATGTTGCAGGGCGTCCTTTAGACATTAATGAAATGTGCCAAGCTGTTGGGAGTCGTAGCAAAAAACGTGTTATCGGCTACGCAGAGATTCTCATGGAGCAGTATAAAGTTCGAAATAGTCCTATGGAGATATTGGCGCTTAAAGATGAGCGCTTTGTGCTGCAAGTTAAATCTGAATATACTCCGCTCGTCAAGAAGCTTGTTAACCGTCCTTTGTTGTCTTCTGGTCCGCTAAAAACGCTTTCTTATATCGCTTACCGCCAACCCATTACTCAGAAACGCGTCATCGAAGTCCGCGGTCAACACGCATATGGGCACGTGAAGATGCTCAAAGATATGGGTTTGATTATAACTGAGCGTAGCGGGCGCTCGTTGGCTCTCAAGACTACGGATTACTTTGCAGATTATTTTGGGTTGACTCAAGATATGTCTTTGCTTAAGAGAGATTTGCGGAGGATTTTTGGTGATGCCATTAAAGAGGATGCGGCTGAGCGTGCCCAAAGGGAAGCGGAAGAGGAAAAGCATGAACTGAAAGAACTGCAAGAAAAACCGGAGAATTAAAATTCCTCGAATCCTTGGTAACCCTATTTAAGAAACTTAACTTGAGGATTATCTGCTTGTGGAATCAGCACAACCCGCTTGATGTCAAAGGCAGTTGCCTTCATTCGCCACTGGATGTATCATATAGGCGATTTTTGGAAACAATAGAAAACGTCAATAACACACTTAACATGAACCTTTAAACGGATACGTTTATATTGAAATCTTTAGTTTTAGTGACTGCGCAATTAAGGAAATGTAGCCTATGTCCACTCATAGCAGTTTACGTAAAAGGAAACTAACAGGCGGCAAAAAACGCATTTACCGCACAAAAAAACTGTACGAAGCAGGCGGATACCCAGCAGAGACAACTCTAGGCACGCCACGAAGAAAGAGTAAAAGAACCATTGGCGGCAATCTAAGAGTCAAAGTATTAAGTGACAATTTTGCATCCGTTACAGATTCAAAAAGCGGCAAAACAGAAAAAAGCCAAATTATCCGCGTTGTCCGCAACGGAGCAAACGTTGACTACAACCGCAGAGGCGTCATCACCAAAGGGGCAGAAATCGAAACTGCTCTGGGTCACGCCAAAGTTACAAGCCGACCCGGCAAAGACGGCATGATCAACGCTGTCTTGATCGGAAAAGAAAAAGCCTAAAAACTTTTTTAATATTTTTTGTTTTTTTAGCGTTTAGCTATCATTTGCTGTTGCTGGTTTTTAATCTTTACAAGTTGTTTCGCTAACTTTTTGATTATTGCTTCTTTGGGCTGGCTTTTCTCAACAAGCAGCATTCCTGTTTTTGCCCAGTGAGTTTTGGGAAAGTGGGCTTCGAGGTTGATTTCGTTTTCCAATCCGAGTTTGTCGGCGGCTTCTTTTACTTCTGCGATTTTGGGGGATTGTACCGCTTGGCTTTTGGGGATTCGACGTCCTTCTTTGCGGGTTTTGTTCTGGTCAAAGTACACTGGCCAAATGATGGCTTGGTTGTCGAGTTTGCGCATGTTGTTTTTCTCCTATTTCTGTGCGTAGTAAGCAACTAATTTTTGTGCGACCTCGTTTACTCTTACGAAGCCGAACCGTTCAAACTGTATGATGTCGTCTGGCTTTAACTTTTTGCAGGCGGACTCAGCAAATCCTTCGATGGCTGTGGCGTCTTGCTGGATTACTTCGGCGGGGAACTCGTTGCCTTTGGATATCCACTGGATGAGTTGTGCTTTGGTTTTGCGTATATCCTCGTATGATTCGCTGGTGTACTTTGCGGTGACGGTTTTTTCGGATACGTTTTCGATTTGTATGTTGAAAAGCTCCATAAGCCGAATGGTTTGCTGAGGCTGCATTGTGTTTGCATCTTTTTTGCTAATCCACAAAGCCGTTGACGCCTCTTCACCTTCAGGTTTTACCGTGTATTCTCTGACGCCCCGTTCTGGATGCTCAGGATGCAGGGGTAACTTCGCTTGGAAAGTTTTAGGTAACCCGGCGACTTTGAGTTCCACTGGATCTGCTACGAAGAAATAGCGGTTGCTTGAGGTGTCAAGGATTTTTCGGTTATGCGAATATAGGTTTTCCCAACTTAAAGTGACATCGTTGGGTTTTATGCCTACTTCAATAATCATTTTTTTGATGGCTTCAGCGGTGATTCCTCGTTTCTTAAGCGCCGCAAAAGTGCCCAGGCGAGGATCGTCGAAGTCTGCGTAGTCCCCTTCGTTGATACCGGCTACAATTTTGGATTTTGAAAGGGCTGCGCCGGTGATTTTTAGTCTGCCGTAGTGGATGGCTTCGGGGTATTCCCAGCCCAGATGCTGGTACATGTATTTTTGACGCATCATGTTTGTGTAATGTTCTTTGCCGCGGATGATGTGGGTCATGCCCATTAAGTGGTCATCTATCCCTGCGGCGAGGTTGTAGAGCGGCCAGAGAACATATTTGCTGCCCACTCGGGGATGCGGATACCTTTTAGTGTCGATTATACGCAATGCAGGCCAATCTCTGATTGCTGGGTTAGGGTGGTCTAACTCTGTTTTTACGCGCACAACGGCTTGTCCTTCTTGGTACCCTCCAGCCAGCATTTTGTGCCACTTTTCTAACTGCTCATTGGATGCAATGTTGCGACATGGGCAGGCTTCCTTAGCTAAAGTTTTCTCTCTAAACTCTTCTGGTTTACACTCGCAGACGTAAGCGTTGCCGTCACCCACCATCTTCTCAACATATTCGTAGTAAATTTCGAGTCGATCGCTTTGAATGTATTCCTCATCGATTTTGCAGCCGAGCCATTTGAGGTCGCTTCGGATGCTGTCGTAGTATTCCAGTTTTGGTTTCTTGGTTTTGGGGTCGGTGTCTTCGAAGCGCAAGATGAATTTGCCGTTGTACATGCGGGCGTATTCATGGCTAAGCAGGATGGCGCGGGCTGAGCCCAAGTGCAGAACACAGTCAGGATTAGGTGAGAAGCGGGTGGTGATAACTTTGTATTTTTCTGCGTTAGGCAGAGGTGGTAACTTTTTCTCTTCAGATTCATGTTTTTTCTGGGTTTCTGGCCAGTTCTTCTCCACAATCGCCTTCTGCTCTGCGAGAGGTAAGCTGTTGACTTCTGCTACAACCGCACTGATGACCGTTGCAAGTTCTTTGACTTTGTTTCGAAGGTCTGCCCGCTCGCCAAGAACCTTGCCGACCATGGCGCCTGGTTGCGCCTTACCATCATGGCTAACCGCGTTTAGTATTGCGGCTTTTCTAATAATTTTCTTTAAGTCGCTGTCGTTTTCTAATGCCAAATAGATACGCTCGCGTTATTTGCTTCGGGTTATCAAGAATTCAGCGAACGCTTTTAATTTTTCCTTAGATTGTGGTGAGGGAAGAAGTTTATCTACCTCAGTCCAGCTGTCCAAAACCATCTTTTCCGCTACGGCTTTAACGTGTTTGAAAGCGCCGTTTTTCTTTATGATTGTTATTGCTTCATCCCGCAGCACTTGGTTGAAGGTGTGCATTGCGAGGATTTCGAGTAGGCGTTTTTTGTCTTCTGGGGTGGCTTTTTGGAGTGTATAGATTACGAGGAGTGAGCGTTTGCCTTCGCTTATGTCTCCGCCTACGCATCCTTTGCTTTTGGCGAATTCTTCGCCTGTTAAGTCTAAAATGTCGTCTTGCATTTGGAAGGCGACGCCGATGGATTCGGCTAGGCGTCCGAGTTTTTCGACGAGTTTGGGTTCTGCTCCTGCTATGACTGCCGCTATTTTGGCTGACATGCGCGCGAGGGTGCCCGTTTTGTAAGCGCACATCTGTAAGTAATCCTGTTCGTTTAGTGTGTCGGCGTTTGCAATGCCTCGGTGCCAAGCTATGTCCATGGCTTGTCCCATGCTGAGGTTAACCATTTCTTGCACGTAAATCTCATACACGTCCCGCTGTACCTCCGCCGAAAGCTTCTCTCGGTTAAGCATTATAGGGAGTAGAGGTAGGTAGTACATGGCGTTTCCAACGTTGATGGCTATGTCGTTTCCGTAGATTTTGTAGCTGCAGGGTTTTCCGCGGCGGATCTCTGAGGAGTCTTCTATATCGTCTATGACGAGTGTGCCATTGTGGATGACTTCGGGGATTATGGCGAAGTCGAGGCAGTAATCTGCTTTTTTGCCTAGCGCTTCGCAGATGAGTAGAAACAATGCGGGTCGCCACCGTTTGCCTCCTCGGTTCAGCATGTCCCAGATGGGGTCGGCTATTGCTTTGTTGAGGGGCTCGAGGTTGTAACTGTACATTGGCGGGTTGACTTTGAAAAGAACGGCGTCTTTAGTAAAATTTCTTGGCAGGTATTTCTCGATGGATTTGTCAACTTTTGTGGCTGTCTCTTCTAAAAACTTTTCGATATCCAAGTTAGTGTGCTCCTCTTTTAGCGTATTTGTGCAGGTTAAACCCGCGGGCGGATAGCCATTCAGCGGTTTTACCCGTGATAACAGCTGGTGTGTTAGCTAAATCAGCGATTTTTTCTACTCCAGTTAGGAACATGACGTTTCGTAGTTCCTCAAGTAGGCATTGGAGTTTTTGTTCAGTTTGTGCTGCACCTTTTGTGGCGGTTTGCAGAATTGGCTGCACAATGCTTGCTAAACTGGCGTTAAGCGAGAGGGCTTTGGCGATGTCTGTGCCACTTCGGATTCCACCGGCTGCAATAAGAGGTAGTTTGACGGTTTGGGCGTTCTCGATTAAGCTCACTGCGGTGGGGATACCCCAGTCCCAAAGTGCTTCGCCTATGAAATGTTGGATTTCGCCTTCCTTTTTTGAGACGCGGTGGAACTCTACTGCTGCGAAGCTGGTTCCGCCGACGCCACCGACGTCAATTGCTTTGACGCCTGCGTTTTCGAGTGCTTTTGCGTCTTCTGCTGATATGCCTGCGCCGGTTTCTTTGACGATGACTGGTTTGTCAAGTCTCGATGCGATTTCGGCGATTTTGGGTAAGATGCCTTGAAAGTTTGTTTGTCCCTCAGGCTGCACTGCTTCCTGCAGAGCGTTTAGGTGGATGGCGACTGCGTCTGCGTCAATCATTTCTACAATGCGTTTGACTTCTTTTACCCCGTAGCCGTGGACGAGTTGGACGCCGCCGATGTTGGCAATTAAGAATGCGTGGGGTGCTGTTTCCCGCGCAACTCTGTAAGTGCGCTCTAAGGTGCTGTTTTCTATGGCTGCCCTTTGGCTTCCGACGCCCATGCCTAAGCCGAGTTTTTCGACTGCTTCGGCTATGTTGGCGTTGATGTTGGTGGCTTCTTCGGTGCCGCCTGTCATGGCGCCGACGATTATTGGGGCTTTGAAGCTTTTGCCCAGAAAAGTGGTTGAAAGGTCTATTTTGGATTTGTTTATTTCCGGCAACGCACGGTGAACCAGCTGAATGTCCTCAAACCCAGAGGTTGCCCTCTTAGCTTGCGCTTTATCATCCAAACAAATACGAATGTGATCGATTTTGCGTCTGCCGGTTTCCTCTGCCATTTTGCTACTTCTCTATTTCAGTGCCTAACACACTTTGGTCTGTTAAAGCTCTGTAAATAGATAACTTTTTCGTGGCGCCGGTGACGGTTACGTGGACTCCCGCTTCGATTGCGGGGATTAACTCGGCAATTTTGCCTGCCATGCCGCCGGTGACGTCTGTGCCCTGTGCTTTGCCCAGTTTAGGCTGAAGTTCTTTGAGTTCTTTTAGGTTAAGTGCTTTGAAGGCTTTAGCGTTGGGGTTGGTTTTGGGGTCGCAGTCGAATATGCCGTCTGTGTCTACGCCGATGACTATTTTCGTGGCTTTGTATTTGAGTGCTAAGTAAGCGACGAGTTGGTCGCCGCTGAGGACGGTGAAGCCTTGTTTGTCGTCGAAGACTACGTCGCCATATAGGACTGGCGTGTAAACCATTTTCGACATGGCTTTGAAGACGGTGTCGTCAAAGAATTTGATTTTGCCATTCTCGGTTACGAAGCAACCGGATGGTGCGATGCTCAATGCGGGGATTTCGTGCCAAATTAGTGAATCCATAACTAAGCCGTTAAGAACAGTCATCATGTGGTGGGTTTCGGCGAAACCGAATTTCTGTGACGGGTCCTCTTTGTATCCGTCTTTTATGGCGTATTTTGCTGCTTCTGGGTGACCGAAGCTTCCGCCGCCGTGGACAACGATGAGGTTGTCTAGGTCTGCCCGTTTGATTTCCTCTGAGAGTTGATTGATGATTTCGGTTTTTGGGGTTGCCTCAGCTGTTTTGTCGGTGATGGCTGAGCCGCCGAGTTTTAGTATGATTGGGTTTGCATCGTTCATCGTGAATCGTAACCTAACTATCTGTATTTACGTACTGCTAATTTAACGTTGCAGTTCATTGTCTATACAGTTCAGTACGGTAATGTTGCGGGCCTTTTATTTGTGAAGGCGTAACTTTTCATATGCACAAAAAAAGCTTGGATTTTTTTGTTTATAGTATGAGACGAAGGCAGTACCGCCTTTTTCGTCTTTTTTCCATCAGGCTAGGCTACGTTGCCTGTTTTGCGGTTCGATTGCGGGATAGGTTTCTGGTTGGTTGCGTGGCAAATTTTAAGCATTGCCAGAATACAGCGAGAGGTTTTTTGCTTTGCGCCTCTTCATCCGAAGAGTGGCAGATTGATTCTTTCTATGTGTGGGTGTGACGGCAGCGTTTTCCCGCACACGTCAACATAGCTCCATGTTGAATCCGGCACAATTTGCCTGTGAAAGTATGTGCTTGTAACACAGAACACCCTTAACAGACTAAGAATCCGCCAGGTTAGGCAGTGAGTGTAGGACTGAGAGAAGGTAAGTATTAATTACCTCTTGAATGGCAGCTTGAAATGAAACTAAATGAAAAATGATTTGGAAAAGTGTGGAAAAAAGTTTAAGCTGCTATTGTAAAATCCACTTAAGTGAAGCTGACGGTGTCGTTTTCTACTTTGACTGTGCTGCCTGTCTTGATTTTGGATACGTCTACTTTGTCTATGAATGGGATTTCGCTTATGATGGCTCCGACTGCGACGATGGTTTCGGTTTCTTTGTTTATCATGGCTACGGGTGCGGCGCCGTTTTTCTTTAAGCGGTATAGTGTGTAGCTTCCGACTGTGCTGCCTTTGCCCTGTGGAAACACCAAAACTTTGCCTTTGATGCTTATGCCTTGGAGTTCGTGGCCTTTTTCGATGACTTCGCCTGTGTTGGGGTCCACACCGCCATAGAAAGAGATCGGCATGGTTGTGACAAGGGCTTCGGCTTCTGCTTTGCCCTTGTAGATTATTCTTCCTTTCATTTCCATTTTCCACTCACCGCTGCTTGGACGCATTCACTCATGCTGCCCATTCTTGTTTTCATTAAGTTCTGTCTGCTGTAGAAACAGCCCTTCGCCGACGTAGTTGCAAGCGCCTTGAATCTGCCTTTCAATGGAGCGACTGCCATGCAGGTATCACAGGCGAATTTACCGCCCGCCGCCTCAATGACTGATGTGTAGCCGCGTTTGTCCGAAAGTTGCTTAGCCGTCCGAGATGTCGCAACCCACAATTCTGTGCCTTCTTTGACTTTTTTGCCTTTGATGAGTTCGGCGATTTCCTGGATTTCTTTGATGCTACAATGGGGGCAGCCCACGCAGACAAAGTCGATTTCGGATACGTCGTCGTTGATGTTGTCGTAGGCGTTTTGGATGTCTGCCACTTCGATGGTTACTGACTCTTTGGGTTGGGTTTGAGCTTCCGAGCCGGGCGTTATGCCTTTGATGTAGAACAGCGGTTTGGCGCCGTAGGTGACGACGGAGGCACAGAAGCTTTTTAGTCCGTCAAGCTGGGCGGACTTTATGCCTGTGATGTAGGGGATTTTGTTTTCGGCTTTTTTGCCAATGGCGTAGCCAAGTGCGCCCCAATCCGAAAGCTTTGCGAGAGGTGAATTGACTTGGATGTGCATGTCGGGTACACGGTTCTCGTCAAGGTGTAAGCCGTAATTGGGGGTTTTACCAACAAATGCTGCAGCCAATGCTGAGGGTCCGCCTTCGCGGTTGGTGCGTGCGCCCAAAACCGAGTTCGCAAACGTCACCGCCGAGCTTTCGGACCATGCCACGTGTTCGCCGTAGAGGGGCAGGTTACCGATGAGATAGGGTGTACATGTACAGCTCACTAAGATTCCCATGCGTTCGAAGGCGTCGATGACTTGGTTTTGTTTGTCGGCGAAGTCGGGTGATATGCCGAGTTGCTGCCAGTTCTCCAAGTCCATGCCTGCAGGGTTAAGCGTTGTGAGGACTTTGACTTTGCCGTCTTCCGCCAGCGAGTTGAGGAATTCCAGTCCTGCGTCGCCTAGGTTGTGGTAGCTGACGCCTGCAACTTGGACAGAGCCGACGTCGATTAGGGTTTTAGCGCCAAAGATTTCTCCGAGCGCAACCAAAATTTCCATGCTTTTGCGGACAGCGTATCCTTCTTTGCCGTCCAGCATAGCCTGTTCTTGAGGTGTTAAATCCATACTGAATCACTTAGAGGTACTTGTTTAGGTCTACTTTGACGTAGTCTATTTTGGCGAAGCCTTTGCCGGTTGTTGACTCTGGGATGGTGGCGTCGAGGCCTGCTTTGGTTGTTGTTGCCTTTTTCCCTTCGCTTAGGTCGCCTGAAGGGTCGAGTGAGGAGCCGGGTTGGTTGGACATGATGACTGAGTTTTTGTCGGCTTGGAAGCGGGTGGCGATTGCCCATTCCACGTCGTGAGGGTCGTAGATGTTGATGTCATCGTCCACAACTACGCAGTGTTTGAGTGAGCCATGTCCTTTGAAGGCTGCTTCTATTGCTTTTTTGCCGTCGTTGGGGTTCTGTTTTTTGATTTGTACGACTGCGTGGAGCCAGCTACATCCGCCGGGAGTGATGTAGACGTCTTTGCATTGGCAAACTTTGTTGACTTCTTTGAAGATGGTGGGTTCTTTGGGCATGCCCATTAGGAACTTGTGTTCGTTTCTGCCTGCGAGGATGGTTTGGTAGATGGGGTTTTTGCGGTGGGTGATGCATTTGATTTCGACGACGGGTTGTTGGCGCTGGCGGTCCACGATGCCTGTTAAGTCGAGGAAGGGTCCTTCGGATGCTTTTTCTTTGGTGATTTTGCCTTCGAGGACGAATTCGCAGTCAGCGGGTGCTTCAATGTCCACTCTTTTGCATTTTACTAAGTCAGTTTTTTCTAGGGCGTTTGCCATTGACAATTCATCCACGCCCATTGGTAGTGAGGTGGCTGCTGCCAAAAGGGTTGAGGTGGCGTTTCCGAGGCATATGGCGATGTCGAGTTCGCCGCCTGCCTTTGTTAAGATAGTGTCTGTGCCTCGGCGTTCGACGATGCGGGCGACGAAGTGGTTTTTGTCTTTTAGCATGAGGCGGTGGAAACACATGTTTCGGTGGCCCGTTTGGGGATCTTTTACTATGGAGACTGCTGAGGCTATGTATTTGCCGCCGTCTTTGTTTGTGTAGTGCATAATTGGGAGTTTGGTTAGGTCGACGTCGGATTCGACGATTTCTTGGCATGGCGCTTCGGTGACCATCTGTGTTGCCGCGGGGTTCTCAATTGCGGACAGCAGTTTGGGTAGCAGCTGTTCTTTTTGGATGCCCATACTGTGGCAAATCAAGTCCTTAGAAGAAACCAGCCCCGCTACGACTGGTACAGAGGATTCCTGCACGTTCTCAAACATGACTGGTTTCTCGCCGAGTGCCGCGATGATGCCTGCCATCTCGTATTTTGTTGAGACTGGCTTTGTGATCTTTGTTAGTTCTCCTTGGTTTTGGAGTTCTTCGATAAAGTTTCTTAACCCCACTTTGGTTTCGCCTTCAGCCTGATTTTAGCTAGTTGCTTCTTAAAAAACAATCGCAAAAGTGCGTTGACAAATTTGTTGTTTCTCTTTGTGGGGTGTATTGCCCCAAAAACTCACACCACACTCGGGGCGTTGGATTGGTTTGCTTTTTTGGTTTGGGCTGTCTTTGTGTTTGCGTTTGGGTGTGGGTAGATAATGTTGCCCACGCTGCCTATGTTGAAAGCATGTTGAGCGGTGTAGGTGAATGCGTGGGAGCATGTTGCGGTTACATATGTGGCGTATGTGTTTTGCTTTTTGTGACTGTTAATTATGGTTTTTTGTCCAGCTTTCTTGGCTAAAAGTCTTGTCAAGGTTTTCTTGACTAAACGTGTTATCGGGAAAAACTGTTTTTTCTTGCAGTACTCGTCTGCGCTTTAATAGTTGAAAATATGACTTTTATGAAAAGCTATCAGTTGCATAAAAGGGAGAGGGTTTACCTCAGCACTTAAGGCTCTAGTAGGTTACTACTCCGATTTTGGTGGCTAAGAGCTCATAGCCTGCTGTCTTAAACGCAGACACGACTTTGCCCTGCAGTTCCTTGCCTGGAGTCAACGCAACCATGCAGCCGCCGCCTCCACCGCCTGTGAGTTTTGCACCCATTGCCCCTTGTTTGCGGGCCATGTCAACGAGCAAGTCGAGTTCTTTGCTGGAAACGCCGATTTCCTGCAGGATAGTGTGGTTTTCGTTCATAAGTGCGCCGACTTTTTTAAGGTCGCCTAGTTCGAGGGCTTTGCGTCCGGCAATCGCCAAGTTTTCTGCTTGCTTAAACAGTGGATCATATTTTTGGGGGTTGGCTTTTTTGCGTTCCGCGACGCCTTCAACCATGGCTTTGGTGTTGGCGACTTTGCCTGTGCTGCCGATCACGATTTCGACTGGTCGATGTATTCTGAGGCGTTCGACGTAGTCTGGTCCGCCTGCGGGGTTCTTCTTAAACCACATCAAGCCGCCGTAAGTGGCTGCGGTGTTATCAATGCCTGAGGGGGTGCCTGCGTAGGCTTTTTCGCCCTCGTAAGCAACAGCGTTGATTTTCTCGTTTGAAAGGTTAAGCCCTAATTCTTCGCTTATGGCTCTTGCGATGGCGACGCTGCTAGCTGCCGAAGCTCCTAAGCCGCTGAAGCCGGGTAAGCTGCCGCCGATCCAAATGTCCAGTGGCATCTTGGGATCCAAATCCATGGCAGTTAACATGCGCTCGATAGATTCGATTTGCTGCAGCCGCTTCTCTTCACCGTAGCCTTTGGCGGTTTTCCGCTCGTCTTTGATGACTGTTTTGGCTGATTTTTTGACTTCTGCATCTGTTGAGGAATCTATGGCTGATACTACGCCGGGCACGCCGTGCACGACGAAGTGTTCACCGAATAAGATGACTTTTCCATAACCTGACCCTTTACCCATGTATGTTCGCTCCTTGACTGGATGCTATTGTGGTGTCGAGATAAAAATGTTCTTTTCCAGTCGGGCTCCCCATTGATTGCTAAATGGATGGTTCCCGCGTATCTGGCTGAGTTTGCGTAAATGTTTTCTATGAGCGCTCACTCTATTTAATGGTGGATTTTTGGGGATTAAACAATGAAGGTAGTTCTTAGTGGTTTTTTACTGATTTTCTGTTCCCTAACTTTGCTCTTCGCAGTTTTTCCCACTGTTCCCTGCCAAACCGTGCAGATGCTTGACCCATCTCAGATACCTAAATTCACAAACCAACTGTCTGGCCCGCCCCCTGTTTTTGTCGCTACCAACACCACAGACGCTGAGGGAAATTTGGTTCGCCAGGAGTACGCAGTTCAAGTTTTACAGTTTAACCAGCAAATGCTGCCCACAACCAAAGCCGACGGGTCGCCAACTGGATTCTCTGAAACGACGGTTTGGGGCTACCAAGGTCCAGCCAAAGACGCCGTAAGCGGCGTCGATTTGGGCATGGTCGGTGGTACTCCGGGTTGCACCTTCGAAGCCGTACAAGGCGTTCCCGTCAAGGTTAAGTGGATTAACGACCTCGTGGACGCGTCTGGTAGCCCACTGAGTTATTTTGTGCCTGTGGACCCGACGATTCATTGGGCTAACCCAAACGGCTTACCCATGGGCACTACGAACATGGGCAACTTCGTCGCTGCATTGTCGCCCGTTCCAATAGTTACTCATCTTCACGGTGGTGAGGTGCCGCCAACCAGCGACGGTTACCCCGACTCATGGTACACAGCCGACGGAAAACACGGTCCTGCATACACCACTGAAGAGGAAACCGATGCCAACGCAGCCGTCTACATCTATCCCAACACTCAGCCACCCACTACTCTTTGGTATCATGACCACGCCTTGGGATTAACTCGCTTAAACGTGCTTTCAGGACTGGCAGGATTCTACATCATCCAAAACGCCTCTGACCCCGTCGGGCAGGTCTTGCCGAGCGGAGCCTACGATATGCCCCTGCTGCTCCAAGACCGCAGCTTCTACCAAAACGGCTCACTCTACTACCCAACCGAAGGCAACTACCCAACCGTTCACCCCGTTTGGCAACCGACGTTTCTGGGTAACACAATAGTCGTCAATGGATTGGCATGGCCCAACATGAACGTAGAGCAAGGCGTCTACCGTTTCCGTATCCTTGATGGTTCCAACTCACGCTTCTACCAACTACAATTCTCAAACGGCATGTCCTTCACACAGGTCGGCTCCGACGGTGGATACCTCAAGGCACCCGTACAATTAACTTCCAAGTTGATTGCACCTGCTGAACGCGTAGACATATTAGTAGACTTCTCAAATGTTCCCGCTGGACAAAAAATCGTTCTCCAAAACACTGCTGAACTGGATTCCGCAAACGCTGTCTCAACGGGGCAAATCATGCAGTTCACCGTCGTGGACAAACAGGGCGTAGCCGCAATGAACCTTCCCCAGAACCTGAACCCAACGTTAAGTGGTGATTATCCCAATTTGTCTGCTCCTACAAAGACGCGGATTTTAACTTTAACGGGTCTTGGGGGCTCAAACGGGGATGAACAGTTGCTGCTTGATGGGCAGGACTGGTCTTCGCCGATCTCAGAAAATCCCAAACTCGGCTCCACCGAAGACTGGGTATTAGTTAACGCTATGATGGCTGTGCACCCCATACATTTGCATCTAATACAGTTCCAAATTGTGAGCCGCCAAAACTTTGACATCGCAACGTACCTCTCCGACTGGACAAATCTAAACGGTGAACCTCCATTCAACCATTCCACCGTGAACGTTGAAACCCTCACCCCTTACCTAATAGGAGAACCCCGAGCCCCCGAGCGCTAGCGAACAAGGATGGAAAGACACAGTCATCGTGAACTCAGGTGAAATCGTTACCATTCGAGCCCGATGGACGCAGCAGGATGGTTCACCTTTTTCCTTCGATGCTACGGCGGACCCAGGGTATGTTTGGCACTGCCACATTCTTGAACATGAGGACAACGAGATGATGCGTCCCTACGTCGTTGAAGCAGCGAATTTAGGCGAAGCTTTCCCGACGCTAACGGTTGTCCTTGTGGTGGGAGTCGTTGCTGCTGTGCTGGTTGCGGTAGGGGTGTTTTGGCGTTTGCGCAGTTCTGGGCACAGAAAGCAGGCTTTGTCAAGAAATCTGAACAAAAAAAGCGCTGCTTAGTCAAGAAACCTGTACAAGAACCCTTTAATCCGCCTCTACAACCCACAGTTAAGAAGTGAAATAACATGGGCAAATCTGCTTCTTTGCTTGTTGCCGCCGTTTTGTTAGCCTCCAGTTTTCTTTTTGTTGTGTCTGTGAATGCACAGATGCAGAAGCCCTCCACCCCCGAATTTACAATGCACTACGTGGATTACTCCTACGCGGTTCAACCATCATACACCGTTAACCAGTATACAGGGCAAACCGTGACCAGTGACCAAGTCTACCCTGTGGACAACCGCACTGTTGAGTTCACCATCAAAAACCAGCCCTTCACTCCCTACACTGACTCAAGCGGCAACCACATCCACCTATACTACAACTTCCATTTCAAAGGAACATACGGAACTGAATGGGCAAATTACCCCGACACCAGCCACACCTACGGAATTTATTCATATACTTTTCCAGATACTTCAGCCTCAAAAACCGCCTACACCACAATTCTGATCCCAATATCCGCGCTGACATGTTACCCAGCAGGCACCCCCGTCATTCCCTCTGGTGTCCAACTCGAGTTTCAATTGCAAGCTATTGAAGGCTACATTAACTCGGAGTCCACTGGCATGATGGCTGGAAGCTTCATGGATTTTGCTGGGGAACGAAGCGACTGGAGCAGCACCCAAACGGTAACTCTCGGAGAAAACTTTGTTACCTCAGCACCCACCGTTTCAGCTTCTGAAAATCCGACGATGGCTCCGATGCAACAGGAAACCCAAACTGCATCCCACTCAGAGTTTGAATGGCAAAACATAGCAATCACAGTTTTAGCTGCCGCTCTGACTGGGACCATTTTTATTGCAGTGTTTATGAAAAGAAAATAACCGGCAAAAATCCTCAATTCATTTTAAATAAATAGCAGAGGGCATTCGACAAAATCCAGCGTAGTCTTGTCTTAAATAGTTGGAGGGGCACCGCAGGACAACAACCGAAACCCGCCACAGTCCTAGTGCCTTGGATGCTGAACCTGCTAGTTGTATGGACGCCGATTCCGAAACCTAAAATAAGCTGGTAACAAAACTATAGCGTCTTGAGGTTAATATTAACGTGTCATCAACCATTGAGGACCTCATCGCACGAAAAATTTTCAATAACCGCGGAGAAGAAACCATAGAAGTAGATGTTATTACGGCTGGCGGCTTTGGACGAGCAGGTGCACCTGCAGGAAAAAGCCGAGGCAAAGCCGAAGTGGTTTACTATCCGACGGGAGGCGTAGATGCAGCTATAAAAAAAGTTGATGATCTTATTGCTCCTGAACTTGCAGGCTTAAACGCGGATTTCCAAGAAGAAATCGACAACACCCTTCATGAAATCGACGGCACCGCTGACCTGAAAAACATCGGCGGCAACACCGCATTCGCAATTAGCCTTGCAAACGCAGAAGCAGCAGCCAATTCACATGGTCTTTTATTGTTCCAGTTTCTAGGTGGAAACGCAGCAAATACATTGCCTTATCCGTTGGGCAACTGCATAAGTGGCGGCGCACATGCACGCGGCAAAGCGCCCGCAATACAAGAATACCTCTGCCTTCCCCATGGTGCAGAAACTTTTCTTGAAGCTCAAACCGCCAACACTCAAATTCACAAACGAATCGGCGACTCACTAAAAAAGAAAAGCACTACCTTCAACGGAGGTAAAAGCGACGAAGGTGCCTGGATAGCTAACATAAGCACCGACGATGCATTTGAAATAATTTCCCGTGCCTGCGAAGAAGTCGGCAACGAAATGGATTTTGAATGCGGCTTCGGCATTGACGTGGCTGCATCAAATTTCTGGAAAAGCAAAGAAGAAAAATACATCTACGACCAGGACGGCAAAAAACGCGACACTGCCGAGCAGCTTGAATACATGATTGAGCTAGTTGAGAAGTACCACCTCGCCTACGTTGAGGATCCTTTCCAAGAGGACGACTTCGAAAGCTTCGCGGAACTCACTAAAAAAGTGAAGAATTGCTTAGTTTGCGGAGACGATTTATTCACAACTAATACTGAAAGGTTAAATAATGGAATTAAGATTAACGCGGGAAACGCCATCATCATTAAAGTCAACCAGATAGGCACTTTAACCGATGCAGCTGAAACAATCGAGACGGCGAAGAACAACGGTTACGCTCCCGTCGTTTCCCACCGAAGCGGAGACACATGCGATTGGCACATCGCCCATTTAGCTGTCGCCTATAGGTGTCCAATCATCAAGACAGGCGTGGTTGAAGGTGCGCGCATAGCTAAACTGAACGAGCTCATAAGAATTGAGCATTTCCTTGGAAACAGAGCCAAAATGGCTGACATAAATATACGCTAAAGAGAAGATGAAGTAAGAATGTCTGAAGACCAAGTTAAAGAAAATCAACCAGAAGAGACCCAAGAAGAAGAAATAGTTGAGGAAGAAGTCGAAACCGTAGAGGCTGCTCCTCAAGAGGAACCCGCTGCCGAAGAAGTCGTCGCTGAAGAAGAAGCCCAAGAAGAAATTGAAGTTGCTGAAGAAGAACCAGTTGAAGAAAGCGACGAGGTCGTAACTCCAGAACCGGGACCTGAAGAAACTCTTCTTCTGCCAAGAGACACCCTACTATCTGCAGGTATTCACATAGGCACAAGGATGAAGACTCTTGACATGGAACCCTTCATCTATCGTGTCCGCCCAGACGGCTTATTCGTTCTAGACGTCAAAAAAACAGACGATCGTATTCGTACAACCGCAAAGTTCCTATCCCGCTACGAGAAATCTAAAGTAGCAGTGTCAGCAACCCGTCTGTACGCTCATGAACCAGTTAAAATGTTCTGCAAACTAACAGGAGCGACACCAATCATCGGTAGATTCATCCCCGGTCAACTCAGCAATCCACAATACAAAAACAGAGTTGACCCCGAAGTTATCGTCGTATGTGACCCACGTGCAGATGCCCAAGCCGTTAAAGAAGCAAGCACCGTCGGCATTCCAATTGTCGCACTCTGCAGTACCGACAACGAATTCAGCGGCGTAGATCTAGTTATCCCAACCAACAACAAAGGTCGCCGTGCACTCGCAGTTATCTTCTGGTTACTGGCACGCCAAGTCCTCAGAGAAAGAGGCGAAATAGGTCCAGACAGAGACCCACCAATCAGCATAGAAGACTTTGAAGCGAAAGTCACCCGCGAAGAGGAGGAGGAACCCTAAAAGGTTGGCTCCGCTTCGGCGTGCAGTTGTTGCTTCTCAATTTTATGAGGGCAGCGCCGAAGCACTCAGGGCACAACTTAGCGGTTGTTTCCTTCATAAACTCGGACCCCAAAAACTCCCAACGGTAAACACAACTACCCACCCACGTAGCATCGTGGGTTTAATTTGTCCCCACGCAGGCTACATGTACAGCGGTCCCGTGGCGGCACACGCTTTTTACCAACTATCAATAGACGGCAAACCTGACTCTGTCGTACTTTTAGGACCTAACCACACCGGATATGGCTCTGCTCTCTCGCTTATGCGTGAAGGCACCTGGCAGACGCCGCTGGGCAACATCGAAATCGATACTCAGTTAGCAGATGACATCCTCCACGAAACCACAATCCTCGACATCGACGAACTCGCCCATCGATTCGAACACTCCATCGAAGTCCAACTGCCCTTCCTTCAGTTTCTCTACGGCAACACCTTCAAAATCGTGCCCATATGCTACCAAATGCATGACTACGAATCCGCTGTGGAAATCGGCAGAGCCCTAACCGAAGCCTTATACGCCACCAACAGCGTGGTCATAGCTTCTTCAGATATGACCCACTACGAACCCGCCAAAGCCGCAGCCGCCAAAGACCAAGCAGCCTTAAAAGCCGCCATCAATTTAGACGCTAAAGGCTTCTACGATATCGTCGAAACTCAAAACATCACTGCCTGTGGATACGCTCCCATAACCAGCTTGATCACTTACGCTTTTGGAGTTAATGCAAAAGCCGAACTGCTTAGTTACCACAACAGCGGCGACATCACAGGCGACCACTCAAGTGTCGTAGGCTACGCGGCGGTCAGCTTTCAAAAACAGCAATAAACTATTTGATCCATCTTCCGCTTTCAATTTTCTTGGCTTTTTTGGTGCCACGGTTGTAAAAATATGCGAATGCAGTAATTTTATAGGTTTGCATTGTGACTTCGACTTTTCTGCGCACAAAGAGGCTGCCCTCTAAATCCGTTGGTCTGAAATCCTCAAATTCATCCAAGAGCTCCAAAACGCTCAAGTCTCCTAACTGGTATACTTCCCCATAGACTCGGGTCCCAGTACCTGGAACTGCGCCGGGGTATAGGCCTAAATCGAAAAGTTCTGCCTCAATCCAGCCCTCGCCTATGAACCGAAGTTTGTCTTCCCCGACAATCTCTGCTTGCAATACCTTTTCGGTTAAAGTTCCATACACAAACAGCTTCTCTATCTGAGAGATGCCGCCTTCTAGGCTGGGAATCGAAGCGTAAATGTTGTTCCCGTTCCTTGTTGACTTGTGAAGGTGACTGTCCCACCCATGGCTTCCGTCATACGTTTAACAACAGGTAAACCGAACCCCTGCCCTTTAGATTTTGTAGTCATCAAAGGCGTGAACAGTTTAGACTGGAACTCTTTGGGAATTCCTTCGCCAGTATCCTGGATCGAAATTACTATCTCCTTGCCTTTGATTTGGGCTGCAATTTTGAGGTCCCCGCCTTTAGGCATAGCTTGCATGGCGTTTTGAATCAGATTCACAAGTACACGCTTCAGCATTATAGCATCTGCCGCCAAAACAAGGTCCGCTGGCACATCCACTGTTACTTTCACGTCCTGGGGTGTATTAACCAATAAGAGAATGTCTTTCACAGTTTTTTCAACATTCATATTCTCCATGTTTGGTTTTAGGGGTCGGGCGAAGTCTTGGAGGTCCGCAACAATTTTATCAATGTAGAAGAGGTTTTCTTCGATTTCTTTAATGCTTTCATGCAGGTTCACCCTTACTTGCTCGTCTTTCAGTGAATCCACCTCTAAATTAGCTAAGTACAATTCGCTGATAATGGCTTGAAGGGGGTTGCGGATGTCATGCCCAACCATGCCTGCTGTGGCGCCAATCGCTGAGAGGCGTTCCGCATCTTTAAGTTGCTTAGCTCTTTCTTCTGCTAGTTGCTCCATTTGGCATGCATACTCTTCTACCTCGGCGGCTTTGTCCTCAAGCTTTAACTGCAACTCTTTTTGAGTCGACAATAACTTTGCAAGTTTGAGGTTGGCAAAGCTTGTTTTTGAAATCACTTCCGAGAATCTTGTATAAAACAACATGAGTTGCTCAATGTTTTGTTTGCGTAAGCGCGGCACACGATCAAGGGCTGCAAGATACTCTTCTTTATCAAACCCATATTTCTCCGCTTGCTCAACGAATACGCTGCGATCAACTTTTTCGCTATCCAAGAAGAATTGCCCAAAGAACACATTGGCAACATGTTTGTCACCTATGAATAATGGTGTAACCATATCAATCATGTTATTTTTGCATTTATAGAGGCGAATTTCACCTTTGTTTAGTTGGTTGGCTAATTCGATGTCGCTTTCAATGCAGTTCTGGCATGTTTGAGGGTTGACTCTGTGGAATTTGGTGCAGATGTCCTGCCAGCCTGTGCCTACAAGGACGTTGCCTTTAAGGTCTACTAATGCGAAACCCATGTTTGTCACTTTGTAGAAGTGATTCATGGTTTCTTGGAGCGACGGCACATCGATTATGTTTGCTATGTCTTGCTCGTCTAAGTCTGTGTCTGGTGAGAGCACCGAGTCTAATTTCAGTTGTAGGCGTTCTTCACTTTGTCTCAGTGCCTGTTCAGTAGTTTGGCGTTGAGTGATCTCTTTTTCCAGTTGGGTGTTGGCTTCCGAGAGTTCCTCTGCGCGTTTAGCCAAGGTTGTTTCGCTATGCTTTAGGTTGCGGAACAATGTTTCGTAAGGTTGGTTGAGGTTCGTTTGAACCAGTGCTCTATAGATGAGATAGAAGGAGAGTACGTTTAGAAGGTGCCCAATCATGTTTGTGATGCCGTAGATGTCAGTGTAGAGCGTGAACGCCATATCGGTTGCAGCGGCCAACAACATGGCTGCAAGTAAGAGTTTGAAGATGTTGTTGCTGAATTCTTTACGTTTCCTGATTAGTAAACCAGCAGCCACGAGAATAATGAGAGATACCGCATATTCGCTGACTACTTTGAAAGTTGTTAAAGTTTGAGCGTTAATGTCGTAGGCTGCTGGGAAATTTTGCCAGATAAAAATAGAGGCAAGTAACAGAAATGTTGCTATACTATAACCCGCAAAGATGATGCTGGGTTTAACCTTACGGTTGATGAATACTATCGGCAGTAGGAATGTAAAACTCAACATGTACCTCATTGCGATCCAAAGTTGTGTCGCTAGATTAGATTCAACGAATCCGGGGAACACGCCCATGCCTTTGTACGCTAAGGTGTGGCAAAGGTCTAAGCCTGCTACGAAGACGAATGCAATGCCTATGAAAAGGAAAAAATTGTTGTCGATTATGTCTCTGGTGTTCCATGCTATAACGAAGATAGCTAAGGCGATCACTATGCTGAATACTTCTACGATGTTGTGGAAAAGCAGGTAGCTGTAGGTAGATAAATAATACAGCCCTATGAGACTTAACGCAGTAGCGATGACGATAACAGCATTTCTTATGGCGGTTGCCCTTTTCCGGTCTGACCTGTCTACGCTTTGCGTACTCGCGCTATCCAAAATGTGGTCTTGAGGCAACCCTACTTTATACCCCTCTCTTGATAAAGTTACATATGATAACTCTGGGGTAGTTTAAAAAAATGCCTACGTTTTTCCAAAAAAACACTGAAAATAGACTTGTGAAGAAACGTTTTACTTTTCGAATTGCTTTAGTGTCTTTTCAAAGAGGGTTTTTGTTTTTGCTATTTCGTGCATGGATGTGTCGCGGTTGAGTTCGAGGGTTATGGGGCCATCGTATCCGTAGTCATGAAGCTTAGCGAGGAAATGCATCAACTCGGGGGTACGCTGTGTGAAAGGTTGGTGCGACTTGTTTGCCATGTGCACATTACATACCCGCTTGCCGTAAGCATCAAGTAACTCGTCAACTACTTTGGTTTCCAAGGCATGGCACAGATCAAATGTTATCCCCATCTCCCCCTCTGAGTCTATTACTCCGAGCACTTCTTCAAGTTGCTCGACGTTCTTGCCAAACCCTGTCGAGTTAAACGACAGATTCTCAAGCGACAACTTGATGCCCAGCTTCTTAGCGAATGGTTTGATTTGTCCAAACACTTCTTGCAGACATTCTTCTCTGGCTTGAGGGGGCAGCTTCTTGGAAACGTTTGAGTGCACAGTCATGAGTTTGGTGTTTAGGGCTTTTGCGCATTCCAGCGAGATTTTGCCATAGTACACTGCTTGGTGTACTTCAATTGGGTCTTTTACGTGCAGCACTGCGGAGTGGATGCTTAAGCAGTTTAAACCCGAAGCCGCTAATGCTTTTTGTTCGCGGTACACGTCGGTGTCGTGTTCTTTTTTGATGGATTTCATGTTAAACTCGATGTCGCTAAAACCGAGTTGTTTGACGGCTGCGAAGTTTTCGGTTATGCGCAGTTTGCTAAAAATCCCATTCGATAAACTCAGCTTCAAGCTTAAGCCCTGCTTCAATATTAGGTTTGGTAGGAGAAAAGCCTATCTTTGGTTATTGTGTGTTTTCATTTGTTCTTACACCTTAAGCGTGCCAGATCCTCGGCAATTCCCCGGTTTGTGAAGTCCTTCGCCCCTTGAGCGTAATTTAATTTCAGAGCACAACCTGTATAAGTAACATTAGAATATTATAATGTTTGAAGTATGGTGGGTGGCTGTCGTTTGGCCATGGTGGAGTTGTTTTTGGCGATTTAAAAATCGTTTCAAAACTGTTTCACTTTTGTTTCAGCGAACTATCATATCATTCGAATAGTATAATGTTAACAGAAATGGAGGAAAATAGAAAAATGAAAACTTGGAAATTAGCAACAACAATATTGTTCGTAGCACTCTTAGCGGTGGGTGCAACTTTTGCATCCGTCTTTGCCTTTGGATGGGTTGCACACGCACCGTATAGTCCTCAGACAGCAGTAGGAAATCAAGTTGGCACACCCCAGGCTAATGTGCAACAGAATCCAGCCCCTGTTACTCAAACTGACACACAAACACCAACGCTCTACACTCCGGAATATTCAACTAGAGGATATGGCGGTTGGGGCGGCTGCTGGGGACGTTGGGGTAATGGCGCAGGCTATCAAGCAACCGAAACAGCTAACAACTCCTCTGACAATAACCCAAGCAGTTGATATAGCAAAGACATACGTTGCATCACTAAACAACCCTGACCTAACAGTTCAGCATCTCGAAGAATATACCAACAACTTCTATGTAGTTGTCAGCGAGAAAAGCACAGGCAACGGAGCATTTGAACTGCTCATAAACAGAGCAACAGGGATAGTCACACCTGAACCCGGTCCAAACATGATGTGGAACACTCAATACACCTTCAGAGCAGGTTTCTGCAACTGGATTGGAGGAACAATCACAGCAGCACCGACCGTGACGGTTGAGCAAGCAAAAACCTTTGCACAGCAATATCTTGACAGCTACCTGCAAGGTACAACTGTTGGCGATGTGACAACATTTAGCGGTCACTACACTATCGAAGTCCTCAACAACGGTACAACGTACGGCATGCTAAGCGTTAACAGCTTCACTGGTCAAGTATGGTACCACACATGGCATGGAGCCTTCGTGCAAGAACAAGTGGTTTAGCTAAACCAATATAATCTCCTTTTTTTGTGTAAAATTTAAGAGAGGGTAAATATGTTAGAATATTCGAAGGAACAAGCGTTGACTGAGAAAACAAAAATCGACATGACGATCTACAACTTGCAAGCGGAGATATCAAAAACTCTAGCTAACCCCATTCGACTGGCAGTTCTTCACTCCTTAAGAGAAGGAGAAAAAAGCGTAAACGAACTTACCGATATATTGGGAATTAGCCAATCAAATCTTTCGCAACACTTAGCACTTATGCGACAGAAAGGGATACTTAAAACGAGAAAGCAAGGCACAAACATTTTCTATAGCGTTACTACCCCAAAAATCAATCAAGCCTGCGATATGGTGCGAGAAGTGCTACTTGACCAGTTAAATCAAAGACACCAACTTGCGAAAAGTTTCCAATAAGGAGTGAAAAAAATGTTTGGATGTGGATGTGGTTCAATCTTCGGTTCTATCCTTGGTTCCAGACAGGACAACAGTAGGACACGAGAGGTTATCCGAGAAGTAGTTGTAATTCCTTGCAAGTATTGCGGTACCCTCTTTCCCCAAACTGCTACTTTCTGTCCACATTGCGGAGCAAGAAGAACCGCTTAATCTTTAAATTTACTTTAGACACTTTAAGCAATCCAAGAGTTCTTGAGGTAACGCTGTCACAGCGCTGAGAGAGGATTGCGGATATCCTGTCCAACCAGAGCTTGAGTAACCAAATCAGTCTACAGGTCTTTCAGTAGAGTTTTCATGGATTATTTTTGTGCAGAAAACACATTGTTCATTCTTTGAATGAAAGCCCTTGGCTTGTTTATATTAGCTGGCTCCTTAATTTATTGAATTTTTTATTGAGAAAGAGAAATTCGTCTTCAATTGTCCAATAACTTTTTGGAGTAAATGCTGGGTGTGAGAAGTCTGCAAATGCATCATTACAATGATAAAACGATAAATCTGAGTTATACATGATTTGATTGGGTCCAAATTTGATATTAGTGCAGATTCCTGAGTTTTTACACTCAAAATACTGGTCGCCTTGTTTTTTTGATTTCCCTGAATGCGCCGGCATAGTCCATAGACTAATCTGTTTTTCTATTGTCAACTTCTTGCCCAGGTTATCTTGAATTAAAAGAGAAAATGGAAAATTAACGACGTAACCCTCATCGGGGCTTGAGAGCGCATCGCCAAAATTCTCGAATTTTTCTGAAAACTGTGATAATGCTTTTCCAATAATTCTCAGTGTTTGATCTTTGTTTTCTTTGTTGTATATTGTTTCAACAACTACTGATTGCTGGAAAGTCAGAAGTAGAGATAGCATGTGATTTAGTCTATTTTCAGCTTCTGCGCCGAGTTTCTGGAATAAGTTAAAGCCCAGCCTAATTTCAACAGGGCCGCCCTTGAGAGTTGCAATCATCGAAACCAGCTTATCTAAAAAAGGATGCTCTCTCCAGCCACTGGTTTTAATTATAATACTGGCGGCAGGAAGCTGCGTCTTGATTAGTCGAACGAGATCAACGATAGTCCATAAAATTCCACTAGGGCTTTTGAAGCGGTAAAAGAAAGGTTCGCCGCCTGTTAAAAAAATAAAGCATTTCTTGTCTGCATTATTCTGATAGAAATTTGATATTTCGAATATTTTTTTTCTAAATTTCTCAGGGTCAAGCGCATTGACGCCAGTGTCACAACAGCAGGTTGGACACCGTTTATCGCACAAGTTCGTAATCCTAAAAATATATGAGCTAAACATAGGTTTATCACAGGTTCCCCAACGCTTTGGGACATCGAGATGCTAATCCTAGCAAATCATCGTTATAGAATAATGCGTCACCCCTACAGCCTCCATCACAGTGACATTTGTTCCTGCAGAACTCACATTCAGGGAGGCTTTCGATAGGGATTTTTTTTATTTTTCTTAATAGTTTTATGGCTTCTGAATTTTGCCACAAATCAGAGATGTTACGGTCACTCAAAAGATTACCCAGTTTAAATGTCGGAAGAGAGGTACAGGGAAATAAATCGCCGTAAAAATCGATATATGCAAAGTTGTCGCCTGCAGGGCACTGCATTAAGTTACCATTTAAATTTTGCTGGTCAAAAATCATTAACTCGCTGGTGTTGAAGAAAATTTTTGGAAAACCAGCAATTAACCTTTTTAGTGTGTCTTTGAGTTGCCTTTCTTGAGTAGAAGTTAATCTTAGTTGGTCATATTCTTTTTTAGTTGCAAAGGGGCGGAGGTCTTGTAATGTAATGGCGGAAACCCCTAAATCCGAAGATAACTCCGCAATCTTTTCAAGTTCATAGAAATTGTGTCTTGTTACGGTCACCATAACTGTTGTTGATATGCAATTTTCTATCAGTTTTTTGATAGTATCTACAGTTTTTTCGAAGGCAAAATCTCTTCTTGTTAACTTATTAACTTCTTCCGTTGGACCATCAAGGCTGACTCCGACAAATAATTTGTGTTCCTTGATTTTCTTAAGAGCGTCTTGTGGCATTGAAACGCCGTTACTTAAAATCGCCACGGTTAATCCTGCAGCTTTGAGTTTTTTAACAATAACCCATAAGTCTTCTAGCAGTAGGCATTCGCCGCCTGTTAGGGTAACTTTTAGAGTTTTTGCTTCAATTATTTTATCTGCGATTATTTCCAATTTGCTGGTTGATAGCTTATTTCCTTGTGCGTTGTGTGCTTTGACATCAGGAAAACAGTAGACGCAATTGAGATTACATTTTGGAGAGAGCGCCCATAATATATTGAGGGGGCTTAATTCACTTTTGATATCGTAGAAAGTTGAATCTGTTTGAGGAACCTTATCGTTAATCTGATCGTAAACGCCGTGGGTTTGGTTGGAGTGTTTTTCGGTCAGGAAATCATTTTTAAAAAGCCATTCTCGAAAGTATCTGTCCTGACTTTCCCATATATCGTGGAGGATACATCTTTGGAAAGCTTCTTTTGAAACGCTAATTAAACCGAGGTTCTGGCCGTTGTAGAGAAGATAACAATGGGATTCTTCTCGGACAATTATTTTTGAGTCAAGCTTAACCATCTGAACATCAATCGGTATTCTTGTTTTTTCAGCCTAAACCTGTTAGCGTTCAGGTTTTTGTTGGACAAATATTTGGAAAAAGGGGAAAAATAACTTTTCTGAAACTATATATGCGCTTATTTGCGCACGATACGGCTAACTTTAGTTGCTGGTCTTACAACTTTTTCGCCTAGGTTAATTCTGCTTACTCCACCTACTCCCCAGTCAGCCACTAATCCGCCTGGTCTAGTGACAACTTTGAATGGTTGTCCCTCGAAGTTATGGAGCTCCACCGTAATAGCTTTAGTTTTTGCGTCTTTAGCTAATCTTTGAATTTCAGAAAGCATCTGGATTGATGTTGAGATTTTCTCTTCCTCTGCCAAAATATCACCCCCATTTCTGTGTCGGAAGCCTTCCTTAATGATACATAAGAATCTATATTAATTTTTCATATGCAGAAGTTGCTTAAACTTATCATTGCTATGATTACAACAATTAACCGTTTTTGATTTCAATAAAAACTGGCTGAAAGATTGAACTATTTTAGCGCAAACTTTGCCTTATAGGTACACTTAGCATTTTGACATCACATTACCGGTTTATTGTAGACCTGACAGTAGCGCCATATATCTTGGCGTTTGGTTGCCTTACAATCCAGAGCTTTTTTCTCAAATACACGCACCATCTGGAAACTTTTTTAGGTTAATAATTATTAGGGGCTTTCCGAACCCAATTTAAGAATTGCCGGCTGCGGATTTTAAACGAAAAATCAATTACTACCACTTTAAGCGGCAGAAACAAAAAAGATATGACTACTTGTAGATTAGTTAATTTAAAATAACTCCTCCTGTTTATATCAGAGAAACACAAACATAACTGCACAGGGGAAAACAAAGTCATGAGCGATGAAGGCGATTCATTCTGGGTTTCTTTATTTGAACGATTAATCGGTGTACTCTTAATCATCGTTGGGGCATTACTGCTCTACTATACTGCGACAACCTCAGCAATCGGCGGATTCGGCACGTTCTTCGGCTTCCTCAGTGTCGTCGTACTCGCTATCGGCGTGTTTCTGCTTATCGTGAAGCCGCCACAGTAAAATTTCTTTACTCTCTTCTCTCAACCACAATTGTACAGTTAGCCGCCAATGCAGCAATCACACCTAAAGCTGCAAGCCAAGGCGCAATAACAACCCCGACAACACCCACCGTGACTGGGATTTCCAACAAAATTTTACCTGCTTCGTCTTTAACGATGATGCGTGTGACATTGCCTTCATGCAGAAGCTCACCCACACGACCCACCACGTCTTTTCCTGCAACCTTATATTCTTCACTGCTAAACTTCGGAGCCGCAGCCCCACAAACAGCACAGAATTTGTCGTCCACTTTTAGAGGAGATCCGCATTTAACACAATAAGGCAACCAAATCCACCAAACCAGCAGAAGCCACGTTCAACATAAAAGCTTTTCCAAACAAACAAAAAACCCTAAAGCCACGCCAAAACACAAAATAAAATGAACGTATTTATTAAGCCTCGCTCTCTAAATCAACCCCATAACACTTGTAACGGAGAAAAAAGAGTTGCCCACTCGCCAACCAATCGTTTGCGTTCTCGGACATGTAGACTCAGGCAAAACCTCACTGCTTGACGAACTACGAAAAACCACTGTACAAGCCCGAGAAGCAGGTGGCATGACCCAGCACATCGGAGCCAGCTTTTTCCCAGTTGAAACCCTAAAGCAACTGATTGGTCCATACATGAGCACCTTTAAAACTGGCATCGAAATCCCCGGTCTCCTCATCGTGGACACCCCCGGGCATGAAGCCTTTACAAACTTGAGACGCAGAGGTGGAAGCGTCGCCGACATAGCCATACTTGTTGTAAACGCTGTCCGTGGATTCGAAGCACAAACCTTTGAGTGCATAGAAATCCTCAAAGCACGAAAAACCCCCTTCATTGTCGCAGTCAACCAAATTGACCGCGTCCCCGGATGGAAAGCTCACCACGGAGAACCTTTCCTGAAATCTTTCGCTTCACAATCAAGCTTTGTCCAAGACGAAGTAAACAACAGCCTATACCGCGTTATGGGCGACTTTAGCCGTTTAGCCTTCAAAACTGACCGCTTCGACCACATCCGCGACTTCACCCAAAACATCGCGTTGGTGCCCACCTCAGCGAAAACTGGCGAAGGCTTAGCAGAATTAGTTATGGTGCTGGTCGGGCTGACACAGCAATTCCTCAAGAAACGCCTGCAAACCACTGATGGACCCGCAAAAGCCTCCATCCTCGAAGTTAAAGAAGAACCAGGTTTGGGCATGACTCTTAACACAATCGTTTACGACGGCACGTTACATAGAGATGATTTGGTGGTTGTCGGCGGCAGAGATGGTCCTCTCTCGGCTCGAGTCCGCACTATTTTGGTGCCTAAACCTCTCGATGAGATGCGTGATCCCCGAGACAAATTCACGAGCGTTGAATGCGTCTACGCCAGCGCAGGAGTAAAAATCGTTGCGCCCGGCTTAGAAGATGCATTAGCTGGAGCGCCCTTGCTTGCGGTCCCGCAGGGCGAAGAAGTTTCCAAATACTGCAAAATGATAACGGAAGAAATCGGCAGAATAAGAATCACCAAAGAAATCGACGGTGTCATCATCAAAGCAGACACATTGGGTTCATTGGAAGCCTTAGCTGAAATACTAAAAGCCAACAACGTGCAGGTGCGAAGCGCAGACGTCGGCGACATCAGCAAACACGATGTAATTGAAGCATCTGTTGTCAAGCAACATGACCCACTTGTCGGCACCATCTTGGCTTTCGGCGTCAAAGCGTTGCCTGATGCAGAAACAGAAGCAGAAGCCAGCGCCGTCAAGATTTTCCGTGAACCAATCATCTACAACCTCGTAGACAACTACCTGTCATGGGTTAAAGAGAAACGTGAACGCAAAAACGAAGAAGAATTCGACGCACTCATCAAACCCGGTAAAGCAATGGTGCTGCCTAACTGCATTTTCCGGCGCGCCAAACCTCTTGTGGTTGGTGTTGAAATTCAGGGTGGTCGACTTAAGCCAAAAGTTTCGCTTATCCGCGCTGAAGACGGTTCTGACCTTGGCGAAATTCAGCAGATTCAAGACGAAGGAAAAGCCGTCGGCGAAGCCAAATCGGGAGAGCAAGTAGCGATTTCCATGGATAAACCCATTGCTGGACGTCACATTTTCGAGCGTGACGTGTTGTGGGTGAAGGTTCCAGAAGCAGATGCAAAAAAACTCTTGACTGATCATTTGGACGATTTGAATTCTGGGGAGCAGGAAGTGCTCAGAGAATACATTAACATGATGCGTAAGAAGGTTCCATTCTGGGCAGGTAGCCTGTAACTACCCTCCTGAAAGAAAAGGTGAACAAGCCCGTCAATGTACAGCGTGGGGACTTTGCCTTTTTTTGCGGGGTTGCATTAGCGTTTGCCTAAAGCGAGAGATTGCTGTTTTTTTCGCATTTTTTATTTCTCGATAAACCTTTAAATTCTGCTACGGTCAGAGAACTTGTGCAAACCCACCTTTACTGGTTGGTTTAATTGTTTGCCGGGGTCTCCTAGCCCGGCAGGGAGCAAGCCTGGAGATAGCACTCTTCAGGGTGTGTACCTGTTAGCTTGTGGCCTTTCGGGGCCTCGGGGGTTCAAATCCCCCTCCCGGCGCCAATTTATCAAATAAGCCATTATTTAAAGTTATTACAACAAAATAAGCCTAAATCGAGCATATTAGTTAACGGTCACAAAGTAATATCACTTGATCTTGCAGAATTCAATGCTAAACTCAAACTATTTCTTTGAACCCCAAATGAGGAGGGAATTGTACTTCAACTCAAAAGCCATCCCCGGCTTTTGACTTTTACTGGTAAAAAGGTGCTGGGATCCCCCTCCCGGCGCCAAAATTGCTTAATTATTGTTTATTTTTACGTGCGTTTCTACCTGTATTGTGCAAGATAATTGTTGCCCTTCTGTTTTTGCTTATTTCGATTGTCTATTTTTAAATTCGAGGTTTAAATTTGACAATAGTCCAACATTTTTTTGGAGTAATATAGAACTTTGGAGCGCGCACGCGAAACTCTTCTGATTTAACTTTCTTCTACCGCGCTTATGTTTCAGCTTAGAAAAACACACTCCCTTTTTCTTTTGGGTGAAGGTGCAAAACTGGAAATATCTTGGAAATTGTGCAAGCCCAATATCGGCGTGGTAGATATACGTCTACATTTAAAATTCTATTCTGTACCAAGGCAAAGTTCTAAAAAAACCAGTTGCTTTGATAAAGAAAATTCTTCAACAGATTCCTGTTATTTCTTCAAATACCACAAGCTTTATTGCCAAACTTACCCTAAAATAGTATTAATTTCTTGAAGGTTTGCTCTTGCCAGAAAACAGCGTATATCTAGAACGCAAAAAAAAAGGAGTTCTTAGCAACCTGCCCAAACAAGCTTTCCCAATTGCAGGGATAGGTGCTTCCGCAGGCGGTCTAGACGCAATCAAAAGATTGTTGGAGAATTTACCTGCAAATACGAACTTATCATTTGTTATTATTCAGCACCTTGCCACAGGGCAAGAAAGTATGTTGCCTGAAATACTCTCCAGATTCACAAAAATGCCAGTGGTCAAAGTTCAAAGTGGAACGCAAATCGAGTCAAATCACGTTTATGTCATTCCTTCAGGAGTAACAATGACTATCAAAGATGGCGCACTGCAGCTTAAACCAAAACGTGAATTCCATAAACCCATCGATGAATTTCTTGTTTCCTTAGCCCAAGAGCGGAAAACCCATGCAATAGGCATAGTGCTCTCGGGTACGGGCACTGATGGGACAGAAGGATTAAAATTCATAAAGGGGGAAGGCGGAATCACATTTGCACAAGATCCTAAAACAGCCCAGTACCCCGACATGCCCAAAAACGCCATATCAGCCGAAACAGTCGACTTTGTGCTTCCTCCAGAGGAAATAGCCCAGGAATTGGCTGAAATTGCCAAGCATCCAGAAATTATCCGTCAAAAAATAGAAATCCCCGAGCCACCAGCAGAAGGTGGAAACGATAAGCAAGCAATTTTTACTCTTCTAAAAGCATCATTCAACGTTAACTTCGCGAACTACAAAAAAGCCACGACAGACCGACGCATAACTCGGCGTATGGTCCTAAAAAATATTGAGTCAATAAAGAACTACGTCTCATACTTGCGTACGCATAAAGACGAACTTCAAGCTTTATTTGAGGACCTGCTAATAAGTGTTACAGGATTCTTCAGAGAACCTGAGACATTCACTTTTTTGAAAGAGTGTGTCTTCTCAACAATAGTTGAGAAAAAACAGCTCAACCAACTAATCCGAGTTTGGGTTCCAGGCTGCTCAACAGGAGAAGAAGTCTACTCCATAGCAATAGCAATTCAAGAATTCCTCGAAGAAAAAAATATCATCGACATACAAATTCAAGTGTTCGGAACGGATGTAAACGACAAAAACATCGAAAAAGCCCGACGAGGAATCTACCTCAAAGCTATTGAAGACACAATCCCAGAAAAACGATTAAGACGGTTTTTCACATCCATCAACGGAAACTACCAAATAACAAAACAAATTCGGGATATGTGTGTTTTTGCAAAACATGACTTAACAAATGACCCCCCATTTTCTAACATGGACCTAATTGTCTGCCGTAATGTGCTCATATACTTTGATGCAAAGCTTCAAGAAAAAATAATACCCTTCTTCCATTACGGTTTAAAAACCAACGGCTATCTAGTGCTGGGCGAATCAGAGAGCGTAGGAAAATTCACCTACCTCTTTGAACCAATGACTAAGAAGCGTATGATTTTCAAGAAAAAGCTGGCTCAGCCCAGAGTCGATTTTCGAACAGAAGCCCCCCTACCCTCAATTATGAGAAAGCCGTTTGAACAACCGATTAAAACCGATTCTCTGTCACTGTTGGAAAAAGAAGTTGATCGACTGTTAATGTCCGAATATGTCCCTGCTTCGTTGGTGCTTAACAGTAACTTGGATGTTCTTGGGTTCCGAGGAAAAGTTGACCCCTACCTATCAGTCGATGCCGGTACCGCGAACTTCAACGCAACTAAAATCATTCGAAAAGAACTACGGCCTGCCCTTCAAACAGCGGTTTATAGAGCAAAAAAAGACAACCAAGAAATCAAAGAAACAGTTCGCATAGAAAAGGATACGCAAACAAAAACGGTTACCATCCAAATTAAACCCATAAACCTATCAAAACATGAAGATGGTTACTTTTTGGTGTTGTTCGGCGAGAACATTAAAGTAAAACCAACACGGCAAACGGCTAAAGGCACAAGCGTTTTAGTTGAAGCTGAAGGCTTTAAAGACCAACAAATCAAAGAGCTAAGTGAAGATTTAGGCTCTACCAAGCAAACATTGCAATCTGTTATTGAACAGCAAGAAGCGACTAATGAAGCGCTCCGTTCGTCGATGGAAGAGTTGCAGTCAGGTAATGAAGAGTTGATGAGCGCAAACGAAGAACTGGAAACCGCAAAAGAAGAACTGCAATCAACTAATGAGGAATTGATAACTTTAAACGAAGAACTAAAAAATCGAAATCAAACTGTGTCCAACTTGAATGATGACCTTGTTAACCTCATGGGCAACATTGACACCGCCGTAGTTATTGTAGACGCTGACTATAAAATAAAACGGTTCACGACTTCGGCTCAAGAACTTCTGAGGCTAACACCCAATGATGTCGAGCATCCCATAACTGAAATTCGCATGGGAATTCCCACTGAAGAATTACAAGAAACACTTTCGACAGCGATTAACAAACTAAGTGTTGTTAGAAAAGAAATTAACGCGGGAAAAGATCGTTGGTACCAGATGCGGATTCGCCCTTACATAACACAGGAGAAGAAGATAAGCGGAGCAGTCTTGTCTTTTTCAGATATAACAGAAATGAAGGCATGGGAAAATGAGCGTAAGCTTCACACTGAAAATTTGGAACATCAGGTCAAAGAGCAAGCGGGGGCACTTTTGGACGCTGAAAGTTTAGCGACTATCGGTAAAACTGCAGGTATGGTAGGTCACGATATTCGTAATCCGTTGCAAGCTATTACTAGTGATATTTATTTGGTGAAGTCCGATTTTGCTTCTTTGCCTGAATGTGAAGCAAAAAACGGCATTAAGGAAAGTTTAGAGAGTATCGAAAAGAACGTTGAGTACATCAACAAAATAGTTACTGACCTGCAAGATTTTGCACGAAAAGAGGCGCCTGAATTAGCTGCAGTTAACGTGGAAAAAACAATTCAGGAAGTATTAACATCAATGCCAGTTCTGCAACATATAGCTCTCTCTGTTTCAATGGAGAAAGGTTTCCCCACGCTTACTTTAGATGAGTCATATTTGAGACGTATAATGACGAATTTAATTTCCAATGCGGTTCAAGCTATGCCCACAACAGGGAAACTAACGATAGCAGCCTTCTGCCAAAATGATAAAGCAGTAATTACGGTTGAAGACGACGGAATTGGAATACCTGAAGAGTTTAAAAGCAAGATGTTCAAGCCACTGTTCACAACAAAAGCTAAAGGTCAAGGCTTCGGCTTAGCCGTAGTCAAGAAACTAACCGAAGCAATGCGTGGAACCATAACTTTTGAAAGCCAAAACCAAAAAGGAACAAAATTCATCCTCAGCTTCCCCCTGCCTTATTAATTCATTCTCGAGTTAGGTCTGGCTAAGGCTTTTAGAGGAAATTGCCAGTTAGGAAAGTGCTTTAAAGTAATTGCGACAAATTGCGCTTCTTAATTTGTCAATTCTTTTAAACATTAGGTATTTGCCAACCAAGATGTCGCCGAGCTGACTGTACAGCAATGCTTAAACTTGGGGTTCGCCGATGAACTGCAAATCGATATCATTCCGGTTTTTTTGAATGAAGGTTTTCGACATTTCAAAGACATTATCAACTGAATAAGTTGGAAAGGACAAAAACAAGTAGAGCTTCCTGCTGGAAGAACGCACCTGAGATTCCGCCTGATAAAGTGAGTATTTAGAATCTTCCCTGAAATTTCCCCTGTCTTCTCAAGAATATATTGCAGACGTTACCTATTGAAGGATTCAAAGTACTTTTTAGCAGGCTATTCGCCCCAGTCTTCGCCTTCAATGGTTAATTCTTGAAGATCTACACCCTTGCCTCCAGCTGC
This sequence comes from uncultured archaeon, assembly GCA_963760925.1. Classification (GTDB taxonomy): domain Archaea; phylum Thermoproteota; class Bathyarchaeia; order Bathyarchaeales; family Bathycorpusculaceae; genus Bathycorpusculum. Next base: position 195,908 of record CAVXES010000004.1, read on the forward strand.
GACGTGTTTTACTTCGAGTTCAAGTCCGCACCCTGCGCAACTCACGATTTCACCTTTTTCCACGTCGAAGGGGACATTTAAGTTCATGTCACAGTCTGGGCATTTGGTTGCGAGGTCTTTTTGGGCAGTTGAGTTTCCATGTATAATCATTGTTTTCACCTTTGTTTGAACATATTCTGCTAAGCGTTTTAAAGATTGTGACTTTTATGTCACAAAATATGACACTTAAGTCTCATATAGAACAAATATGGTTGTTGGAATGAGAACCATGCTACCCTCTCAATCTATCTCCACATTTTTTGGCAAAAACTCCAACAATTTACCTATAAGCTCCTCGCGATCCGCCAAAATATCTGTCCTTCGAGTCTTGCCATTGTTCGAGGTCTCCTGGTAGAAACCATACACGACATCCACAAGTTTGCTCCTTGTAGCCTTAAGGGAGAGCCTATAAACTGTCTCCTCGATGGCTTGATCTAACGCTTCTGCACAATTTGCCCGCCCAAGCTTTCTCCCCAGAACCATAAAACTAACCATCGAGATCACAAATTCGTCTGCAAGAATATCCTCAAAGAGCGTTTGCTTTCTGATCCTAAAGTGGAACTCGTACTGCTGATGAATAAAGGACTGAACTAGCATGCGAACTAAAAGTTCCTTCAAATAATTCGTTGTATCCGACTTTGACAAAAATAAACTGATTTCAAGAGGGTTATCGTCTGCAAGGGCACCACTATGGTTCTTAGGTGTCTTCTTATGCAGTAGAACAATTATTCCATCCTGCTTGGCAGTATTAGTAAAAGGTTCACCACAGGCATCTTCAATTTTTCTTAGGATTTTTAGACCGCTTTGGCTCCAGATTTTCTCATAGTGCTCTTTTTTCTTCTTTAGCCATTCGCGGTCATTTTTTGTTTCACCGGTTCCTATTTTGAAGGTCACAGGCGGAAAATCGTCTATTTCTATCACACCTGCAAGCATGTTATGCGTTGATTGCATCTAAATTTTTCTTATGCCCTTTCAACGCCGCGGAGTTCAGACCCCCCTCCCGGCGTCATTTATTGAATGAAATCTTCTTCGATGACATTTAAGAACTGCTTAATTTGAGCCATAACCTTCTGCAAGCCCTTCTCAGTCAACGGCGGGTCATATGGAATGCGCAGCACATCCCATCCCTGCAACTCCAGTAGTTCGTCGATTTCTTCGTCTTTTCGGAGTTGTTTATCTTTTTTATGCACGGGGTTGCCATCGAGGTAAACGATTTTGCGTTTCTCCACCCAGCAGAAATCGGGTATAGTAGATTTGAGGATAATGGGTTGCTGGGTGACCATACCACCTGTTAAGCCTTGTACGCTGAGGGTTTTGAAGACTTCGATTTCTGCTTTGCTTACTTTTGGATGCATCAACTGTTTATAACTCAAAGAGGTTCACAGAGCAAAGAATGCTTCTAAGCGCATATAAGGACTATACAGAAACGACATATACTTGCAGGGGAGAGGTAACTAAAAGTAGAGCTTAGCGGACCAGCCATGGTTTAACTCGGAGCATAAACCAAAAGTAGATCCCTAATCCTTCCCTTAGGGTCTTAAAACGACTTATGCACCGGTAAACTGCTAACCCGCCAAGCATTGGGTGTACCTCTTGGATGGCTATTTCTCGCAAAATAACAAGTATTCACAAACTATAAATGGAATTGTGACTGTGAAGCGGTAACAACAGCTCCTCACCAAAATGAGAAAAAAGCTGTTTTGGGTTTAGTGCCGTAATTTTTGTTCCTGTTCCTCTCCGAAAACCACTGGCAAAAACGTTACGCCGTCGTCTTTCTTTTTAGCGGCTTGTTTTGGTTGAGATTTAGCTTTGTTTTTTCGTGGAAAATCTGCGCAGTAACAAAGGGCTCCGATGAATCCTATGAAGATAAGTGCCGGCAAAAGCAACAACACTAAACCTCTGCTACGTTTACGTTTAACCCGTCTCTGAGGCATTAACCTTACAACCAAACACTACTCCGCTGGCGGCTAAGATAAGCTTTGATAACCACAAATACAGATTAAAAATCAAGCCCTACCCATAAGCCTCTTCAGTTAACCCCTTCACTTGTATAAAGAAAAATGGCGGTTGGATAATTTGCTCAGGTTTCATCAGTTTTTCCAGTTTTCATTTCGGCAGCTACATAGTCTTTGAGTTTCTCCGCCATCTCACCGAGCACCTTGGTAACTAAGTAGTTGACTGTGCCTTCTGGGTAAGCGCCGTTCTGCTGTTTCTCGCCCGCTTTGACCCCAGTGAGGACTTCGATGCCTTCGTCGATAGTTTTCACGGAGTAAACGCTGAATTTGCCCGCCTTAACTGCATCTAAGACTTCCTCTTTAAGCATCAGGTTCTGCGCGTTGCTATCAGGAATCATCACACCCTGCTCACCTGTTAAGCCTTTAAGTTTGCAGATTTCAAAGAAACCCTCAATTTTTTCGTTGACGCCGCCGATGGCTTGCACCTCGCCTTTCTGGTTCACAGAGCCCGTGACGGCCAAGTTCTGCTTAATGGGTAAACCGCTAAGGGCAGAGAGTATACTGTAGAGTTCGGTGCTCGAAGCGCTGTCGCCTTCAACGCCGCCATAGTTCTGCTCAAACACCAACCGCGCTGAGAGGCTGAGCGGTTTGTCGCGTGCATACTTCTCGTTTAAGTAGCCGCTTAAAATGAGAACGCCTTTGGTGTGGATGGGTCCTCCCATTTTTGCTTCCCGCTCAATGTCAATTACTCCTTCTCTACCTAAGCCGATGCTGACTGTGACTCTTGAAGGGCTGCCGAATGCAAAATCCCCTAAACCCATAACGGAGAGACCGTTAACTTGACCCACTTTCTCCTCAGTAGTGTCGATAAGGAAGAAACCGCGACCAATCATTTCTTGGATTTTTTCCTGCACCAGTTTGCTACGATAAATTTTTTCTTCCACCGCTTTTTTAACGTGATCGGCGGTTATGACTTTGGCGTTGTCTTGATCAGCATAGTAGTTGGCTTCCCTGATTACGTCTGCCACCAACGAGAACTGCACTGACAGCTTCTGCTGGTCCTCTACCAGTCGACTACTGTACTCAACGAGTTTAGCTAAGCCCCCACCATCAAGATGCCTAAGCTGCTCTCTTTCGCAGAGACCACATACGAACGCTGCATACTGGCGGACTTTTTCGTCGGTTCGGGGCATGGTAGTGTCAAATTCAGCTTTAATCTTGAAAAGTTCACGGAAGTCGGGGTCGAGGCTAAACATCATCTGGTAAATGTTTGGGTCCCCGATGAGGATAATCTTCGCCGTTAACGGGATAGGCTGGGGTTTTAGCGTTTTTATGCTCAAGAATCCATAGCGTTCCTCAGGTTCCTCGATGGCTAATTTTGAGTCTTTGATGTCCCGCTTTAACCCATCGTAGGCAAGTGGGTTGCGCAGAAGATCTTCAACGGGCACTATGAGGAAACCACCGTTGGCTTTATGGATGCTGCCGCCCCGTATCATCCTGAAATCGGTGGTTAAGGCTCCGAACTGGGCTTCCTTCTCTGTTTTACCTAGCAAATTCGGGTAAGTGGGGTTGGTTTCCATAACAACAGGTGCACCTGATGATTCGGAGTTGTCTATGACAACGTTGACTTCATATTTCTTGAAGGGTTCCTCACGCATCCACGGCATCTGGAAAGGTAGTTGTGGCTGCGCTTCCCCGCCTCGTTGAACAAACTGCGGTAGGTTCTCTATAATGTCGTTTTCAACCGCCTTTAGGTAATCTGTGACTTGGCTATTGTTTTGGTGTTTTTCGCGAATACTTTGCGTTATGCTTCCAATGGCGTAAAGCGCAACTTCTTTGTTTAGTTTTTTGAGGGCTTCATGAATTTTGCGTTCCATGTCGAGGATTTGCCGCATTGTGTTGCGGAATTCCCCCTCCAGCTTCTCGCGTTTCTCAGCCAGCTTATCCTTGACGTTTTGGGGTAGTGCAAGCATTTCTTCTTCGGTTAGCGGCTTCCCATCTAATATCGGAATAAGTAAGAGCCCAATTGGGGTAGTTTGAATTACGAAGCCTTCGCTTTGCGCTTTGGCATTAATTTCATCAATTAACTTTTTGCGCTGCTTCTCCAAATTGCTTAATGTGGCCTCACGACGGTTAGCGTAGTCTTCGCTTTCAAACGCTTTAGGCAAGGCGTTTCTGACATTTTCAATAAAGTTTTTCATGTCATTGCGGAATTCTTTGCCTTTGCCTGGCTGCAACTCGATGGCTGAAGGTTCATACTGGTTATTGAAGTTGTTCACGTAGCACCAGTCAGAGGGTACAGGCATGGTTTTAGCTCGGGCTTCCACGAAGCTTTTCACAGCTGTTTTTCTGCCTGTTCCCGAGTAACCTGCAACGTACATGTTGAAGCCATGGTTTTTGATGCCTAACCCAAACTTTAAGGCTCGAACAGCACGTTCTTGCCCTATTATTTCGGTTGATGGTACTAATTCTTCAGTTGATTCACAGCGCATAAAATCGGCGTTACAAATGTTGCGGAGTTTTTCGACTGGTAACTTGTTAATCAGAATGGTATCCTCCAAAAATTCACACTTAACAAGGAGTATGTTTTGGCATTTAACTTTTTTTGCTAAGCCCTAGCCCGCCAATAATGATAGGCTGTTTTGCGAAGGCTAAGAGAATTGTTTGGTTTCGGACTTCTGGGTGGAAAAGAATCCCGTAGATGGCTTTTTGCTTGTGTTTTACTGCTTGGATACACTTTTCAGATGTTGCCAAGGTGTCAAAAGTTTCCGACGGCTCGACGGAGAGACTGTGCAGGGTGTAAGCTTGGAAAGTACCTTCGAACAAAGGATTATCTTTAGAAGTAGCAATTTCTGTCATGCCCACATTCATACACTGTATCAAAGGCACCCCATAGACCAAACTGATAATTTGCATGCCCGCACAAATCCCCAAAACTGGTTGTTTGCAGGTTTTTAACCATTGGAACCGTTCAAGGTGTTTTTGTGCCTCAAAATCTTTGAGAGTCGTTCCCGAGAGGATTACTCGACTGTACCTGTCCAATTCCAGTGGGTTAACATCCAAAAAATGCACAACCCTGCAACATTCAAAAGCTTCAACCGATGCAACTATGGGTGAAACAAACTCTGTGTATGCCAGTGAATTCCGTTTCCAACTCATGTCCACAACCAAAATCATTTCGACACCAACCTCGCCCTCTCAATTACATAAACGCCCGAACTACCCTTCCACTCGATTTCAGAATCCGCCACTTCAATTCTGCGCTTAAACAGGGGCGCATCCAGAACCGTTGTCTCAATCTCTCCACCCTCCCCTGAGGGACTAATGCCATATTTGCCTTGGAGCTCTACGAGTTGGGCTATTATTTGGGGGCTGATTTGTTTGCCAAGCCACTTCTCGTCCAGTGGATAGGCAAAGACACCTGAGATGATAACTTGGAAGTTTTTTTCGATGAGATCTTCAAGAAGTTGCTTCTGGTTCATTTTCCAGAGAGGGTTGAATTGCCAGAGGTCCAATCGGTTGCATATGCGCTGCACTCTTGAAGCTTGATAAACCGACTCCACCGCACCCGTGACAACTCCTCCAATGCCATAGGTGCTTTTTGCTTCGGCGATGGCGCGTTCCAAATCGTTGAGCTCCACCTCTTTTTGACCCTCCGTCTCCACAGAAACCAGCGGCAGCTCCAATGCCTCTGCCTGCAGCGCCGTCACGTCGATGTTGGGCGTGTGAAACATAAAGCTCTCTTTATTTTTGGACTCAACAGTGATAAGGCAAACTGCTTTCTCTTTCTCTGCTGTTCTGTGCAGCGCAAGGACGGAGTCTTTGCCCCCTGAAAACAACACACCAAGTCGCATAAGATGGTAAAAGAAGAAAAGAAGTTAATATGCCCTTTTGAAGAAAAGAGGGCTTTAGAATTTGACGTTGCAGATGTTGGGTATAGCTTTTAGCTGATCAACGATTTCTGGAGTTGCTTTCTGATGTAACACATAAACTGAGATAGCGTAGCCGCTATTAATTTGCCGGCTGTAGTTAGCTCTAATGTTTATGTTGTTTTCTGCGAGGACTTTGTCGATATTAGCGAAGACTCCGGGGACATCTTTGTGGTGAATGAACAGGGTGAAGACTTCTTTCTCTTCAACTTCGATGGATTCTCCTGCATTTACCGCGTTAGCAAAGTCGCCGCCCAAGAGGTAGCCGCTTACGACGCGTGCCATTTCGGTAGCTGTTGCCTGCTGCGCCTCGAAGGTGGATGCGCCGAGGTGGCTACTGAGCACAACGTTGTCGAGTTCTTTTAGTTTGTCGTTGAATGGGTCTCCTTCGCCTTTGGGTTCTTCCTTATAGACGTCGGTTGCGTAGCCTCCGATTTTACCATCTTTAAGTGCAGTATAGAGAGCCTGCTGGTCGATGTTGTTGCCTCTACTGGTGTTAATGATATATGCGCTGGGTTTCATGATGGCGAGTTCTTTCGCGCCTATTATGATATCTTTGCCGCCTGTGTGAACGCTGATGTAGTCGGCTTGCTGAAGCACTTCTTCTTTAGTTGCTAAGAATTTAATGCCGCTTTCCGGGCAGGGTCTAATGTCATAGCCGATGACGTCCATGCTAAAGCCGTGGTCAGCCATGTGAGCGACTTTCTGGCCGATTCTGCCACAGCCAATCAAACCCAAGGTTTTGTAAGCAAGTTCTCTACCCTGAAGCTTCTTTTTGATCCAGACCCCGTTTTTGAGTGAGTGATGCGCTTGGGGCGTGTTTCGTGAAACCGCAAGCATCAGGCAGATTGTGAGCTCAGCGACAGCATTGGTGCTGCCGTAAGGCGCGATTTTAACGACTATGCCGTGTTCTGAAGCCGCGGCTGAGTCAATGTTGTCGTATCCCACGCCTGCGCGTCCGATGATTTTGAGTTTTCCTTTTGCGCCCGCTTCGATGACTTCGCGGGTGACTTTGGTGGCGCTTCTAACTACTAAAGCGTCAAACTGGCCGATTTCCGCAACCAATTGCGTTACGTCACGTTTCTTTGTGTCTGTTTCTATGCCTGCTTCTTGGAAGATAGCTAAGCCTTCCTTCTCTAAACCATCGTTAAGTAATACTTTCATGCAAGTTTCACCTGAATGCCATTGAAAAAGTGATTGCAACCCTAAATAATAAAGGTCTCTGCCAAAACCTTGGCGCCTAAGCTTTAGGCTTGGCTTTTTGCGGTCTTGGCGTGCGTACTCTGGTGGCGCCTATATCATAGGTGGCTTTTCGATGGCAGTAGGGGCATTTGAGGTCGCGGTAGTTTCTGCGGATAATTGAAGTTATGGTTGCGCCGGGTATCCAGTGAAAATTGAATGTTTTTCGGCAGTTGGGACAGGTTAGCTGTGATGTGTAGTGGGGGCCGTACCTTGGCAGTAGTGTAAACAAGATAACTGCTCCTATAGCCACAGCCATAAACAGCATGGATAGTAAATCAAATTCCATAGGTTTTCAAAAGAAAATGAAATTTTACGTTAATTAAGTTTTATCAAAAAACACGGAAAAGCCCCATAGCAGAAGGGTTAGGAGATCTTTCCGTATTTCAGCGCTTCTTCAACGCATTGGAAACCGTATTTGACGCAGCCAAACTCTTTTTTGAGTGCTAACACGTCAACTTTGACTTCTGCTGGCGTACGTTTGCCCTTTATGATGTCTATCATTAGGTCGCAAAGGTGCTTTATGTCGCCGTTTTTCATGCCGTGCCTGGTGACGTCTTGGAAGCCCACACGTAAACCTGAGGGGTTTTCCTTGCAGGATTGGTCATCGTAGGGTAGCAGGTTCTTGTTGATGATGATGTTTGCGTCTTCGAGGTCTTGAGCGATTTTGTTGCCGCCGCCGAAGCCTCGGACGTCAAGGGCGATTTGGTGGCTGCGTGTGAAGCCTTTGTGTTCAGCTAAAACTTTGACGCCGTTCTCGCAAAGGTACTGGCCTGCGCTTTGGGCGTTTTTGACGATTTGGGCTGCGAGGTCTTTGCCAAATACTCTCATTTCTAAGCATGCTATGCCTAACGCTGGGAGTCTGCCAAGGTGAGTGCTTGATGCAGTTAATGGGAACACAGCATGCTGAATTTTCCGCACCGCTTTTTCTTTGGCGGGTGTATCTGGGTTACCCATGATGACGCCGCCCTGTGGACCTGGAAAAGTCTTGTGTGTAGATGCAGTGATAAAGTCTGCGCCTTCACAGAGTGGATCTTGGAATTGGCCACCTGCAATCAAACCTAACACATGGGCTGCGTCGTAAGCTACGTAAGCGCCTACTTCGTCGCAGACCTGCTTTAGTTCCTTGATTGGATGCGGGAACAGGAATAAGCTGCCGCCGAAGGTGACGATGCCTGGTTTAGCAGCTCTGATAACGTAAGCAGATTTTTCTGGGTCAATGTTGAATTCTTTTATGTCGTAGACATGGTTGATGTTGTCGATGCCTAAAATGCTGCCTGCTAAACCTGTGTAGTCATGGCTTATATGGGCGCCGCAACTAAGCGGTGTAACAACCATCTTGTTGTTTTTTGACGCTAACGACAGACCTTTGAAGGTTGCTGTGTTTGCGTGGGTGCCTGAGATTAATCGGACATCAGCCCAAGTTGTGCGGAATAAGCTTTTTATGGCGTCCGTGGCGAGGTCCTCGATTTGACTCATGTATTTTTGGCCTTGATAGTACCGTTTCTTAACGTGACCTTCTATATCGTTGTCGCCTTCAGCGTAACGTGTGGCGAGGTCATGGCTCATATCAAGCATCTGGCACACGGCGGGAGACTTTATGCCTTCACTAGCGATCATGTTGATGCATTCTTTGTCGCGGTACTGCTCATGTTTCTTAGACGCTTCGATTAACTCTGTGACAATTTCAGGTACATCTTTCATCTTGTTTACCCCCACGCTAAGTATCAACGGAATTAGGCTTTGTTGTATTTAGCCGTTACTGGATGTACCATAAGATTCTCAGGTGCCTAAAAATTATGGTTTAATCACTTCTTGAGGCACAAATTGCCTGCCGTACTCTTCTTCGCTGGCAACTTCTGTTATAGGTTTGCGTGTCCGCAAAAGATGGAGCAGTTTACGAGATAAATCTATTTTCTCTTTTGGGTAACCGATTGCGATCATGGCGATGACTTCAAAGTTGTCAGGAATTTTTAGTGCCTCTTTGATGTCTTTTTCGTTGAAACTGCCCACAATGCAGGTGCCCAAGCCCTCGTTAACAGCGGTTAGAACCATGTTTTCCAGCGCTAACGATGCATCCACCACATACCAGTCATCGGAAGCTTTCTTGTCGCCGCAAACCACAATCGCCAACGGAGCCTCAGCGACGAATTTAGCGTAGAGCCCTTTGGCGAGTACTTTGCGTTTTTCGGCGTTGGTGACTACTAAGAAGTGCCATGGCTCTGTATTACGGGCTGAAGGTGCCAGTCTGCCTGCCTCCAAAATTCGCTCCAGTTTCTCTCGGGGGACTGGAGTGTCTTGGTAAGCTCGGATTGACTTGCGTTGCTGTACCGCCTCAAAAACATCCATTATTTGGTTGCCTCAAAGAATAGATGGTGTACTGTGGAATATCAAATTTTGGGGTTTTTATTTTTTAAACAATTAGAAGAAGAAACCGCCGTCCTTTTCATAATATTAGAAGCATGCAGAACAACCTGTTTTTGCTTAGCGACTGCCTCGGATTGCAGCGGATTGAGGCGCCTTCCACCGGCAGAACAAAGAACTCCTCTTGATTTTACTGACAACTCAGGGTTTAACGTTAAATATTGTACCTCACAAATTACATTTAAGGTTAAGCGATGAACCGCAATTTCGTCTTTGCAGCCGCTGTGATGCTCCTTGCGGTTATTCTACTTTCCATTTTCTTAGCAAACGGCTACTTCGTGAACCAAACTCAAACCCGACCATTCTACGTCGGAGTGGAATACGCCTACGCAGACGACACTGCCCAGCTCAAAGCATTGGTTGATGAAGTCCACGCTTACACTAACCTCTTTGTGCTCGGCTCGCTTGCCATATCCTTTAACAGAACCGCACTGGATGAATCATGCGACTACGTTTACCAGTCAGGCTTGAACTTCATCGTGTTCTTCACCGGCATCGACAGGTACAACTGGTCAAACGGCGAAATCACCGACTGGATGCAACAAGCGCAACAGCGGTATGGCGACAAGTTCTTGGGCATTTACAAAATTGATGAACCCGGCGGAAACCAGCTGGATTTGGCACAATCCGCCATCATCAACGACACTGCCTCCTACGCCCAAACCGCAGCAAACTACGTCGGAAACCTCTCCACCATGGTCAACTACTACAGCAGCTACACCCCCAGAATGTTCACCGCCGACTACGCATTGTATTGGTTTGACTACAAAGCCAACTACACAGCCATCTTCGCGGAGTTTGTGGGCAACGAAAGCGAAAATCGAATCGTAGCCCTAAACAGGGGCGCAGCTACAGCCTTCCACAAGGATTGGGGCGTCATTATCAACTGGAAATACAATCAAGATCCGTACCTTGAAAGCTCAGATGAACTTTACAGTGACCTAACGTTGGCGTATGGTGCAGGCGCCAAATACGCCATTATCTTCAACTACCCAAACGCAACCGGCGCATCCCGCGGCATAATGGGTGAGGAGCATTTTTTGACACTTGAAAAATTCTGGCAAAAACTGCAAACTGAACCCGAAAGCTTAGACAAAAATCACGCCGAAGTCGCATATATTGTTCCCAAAGATTACGGGTTTGGCTTCCGAAAACCCAATGACCGCATCTGGGGCTTATTCCAAAACGACCCCTTGTCAGCAAAAATCTTTAACGACGTGCAAACGCTTACGGAACGCTACGGCTCCCAACTAGATATCCTCTACGATGAACCCGAAGTCACCACACCGCTGCTTGGGAACTATCGACAAGTTTTCTTCTGGAACCAAACCATACCCTGACCTCTTCGCTTTCTTCGATAGGTTCAAATTTCTAAGACCGCAAAGGCTTTGTGAGCGCGCCATGAAAGAGAAAAAACGCTTCATCTTCCACCTCGACATGGACCACTTCTACACAGCAGTCGAGGAACGCGAGAACCCCGCCCTCAAGGGTAACCCTGTCGTCGTCGGCGCGGACCCAAAAGAAGGCAAAGGCAGAGGCGTCGTCAGCACCAGCAACTATGAAGCCCGAGCCTCAGGCGTACGCAGTGGCATGCCTATCTCGCAGGCTTGGCGGCTCTGCCCAAACGCAGTTTATCTGCAGCCCCATTTTCCTCTCTACATCAAAGTTTCAGGGGAAATAATGGCGATTGCCCGTCGCTACGCTGGCAAGTTTGAGCAGTGGGGTATTGATGAGACGTTTTTGGATGTAACTGACAAAGTCAAAGATTGGGTGGAAGCTGAAGCATTGGCGCGCCAGATAAAACAGGAAATCAAGGAAAAAGAGCACCTTACCGCTTCCATTGGTGTGGGACCCAACAAGTTAGTGGCCAAGGTCGCCAGTGACTTCCAGAAACCCGACGGCTTAACAGTAGTAAAAGAAGAAGACGCCCAACGATTCCTCGAGCCCCTGCCCGTCCGCAAACTGCTGTGGGTTGGACGCAAAACCGAACCAAAACTCAAAGCGCTGGGAATAAACACCATTGGCGACTTAGCAAGTTACGACCCGACGGCTTTGTCTTCAATGTTCGGCGTTATGGGCATGCAGATGCATCTGATGGCTAAAGGCTTAGACCGCAGCGAAGTCGAAGAGCGCGGGGGCGTTAAGAGTGTGAGCCACGAGACCACGTTTGAGGAGGACACAGCCGACCCGACCGCTATTCTTCAGGCACTGGACGAATTGTGCGTGGACGTGCACAAAGAAGCTGCCGAGCAGAAACTGCTCTTCAAAACCGTAACAGTCAAATTCCGCTACCAAGGCTTCGAAACCCACACCAAAAGCAAAACGCTTCCACGTTTCACCAGTCAACTCGAAGAGCTGAAAAAAACCGCCCGAGAGCTTTTACTGCCCTACTTGAATGAAAGGAAAATGAGGCTTATCGGCGTCCGAGTTTCCAGCCTGCAATCCTGCGAGAAACAGAAAACGTTGTTTTAAGCTTCGTAGGTTGTTGGGTCGGCGCCGCCGACTTCTTTGAATGCTTTTTTGCGGTTCACGCAAGACTCGCATCGTCCGCAGTGACGTTCTCCATCAAGGTAGCAGGACCATGTATCCTCGAAGGGCACACCCAGTTTCTTACCTTCCAATATTACCTCTGATTTTTTAAGACCGCTAAAAGGAGCTTTGATAGTGATTTCTTGGCAAGTGCCCAATCGTGCGGCTTTTTCAAATGCCTCGTAGAATTCACGACGACAGTCGGGGTAGAAGGGTTCATCTGAGCCTTGTGCGCCGTAGAAAATTTTGTCTGCACCAACTGTGACAGCGTAGGCAACTGCAGCAGAGAGAAAGATGGCATTTCGGAAGGGTACAATTATGGGACTGCTGAACTCCGATGTTAATGGAATATTGCGGTTGACTAGTGACGTGGTGCCGCTGAAGATTTCTTTCAAGTTTGAGAGGTCGATGATTTTTGTGGTTGTGCCCAGTTTTTCTGCGATTTTTTGGGCTGCTTTTGTTTCTCTCACGGCGATTTGCCCGTAGTTGAAGGTGATTGGGTATATTAGGTAGCCCTGAGCTTTAGCCCAGTATGCTACGGTTGCGGAGTCTGGTCCGCCGCTGAGAACGACCACACATTTTCTGGTTTTTTCCATAGCTTTCACCATTATATTGAATTTCTGGGTGGAGGAGAGGTCCATTTGTCTTCTCCGAACCACCGCTGGAAGATTCCTGTGCGTTTGAGTATTTTGAATATGGGCCATCCTATGAGTACGCTGGCGACGGCATTGCCCACTGCTACATAGGCTATGGTTGCGAGTAGCGGTAAGCCATAGAGGAAGGATAGCATCCACCCAACAGTGGTTCCCAGAACCGCGGAGTACGCCAAACATGTTGCGATGACTGTGTAATCGTTTTGTGTGTGTTTGTACACGTAGTAGACAACGAAAGCCATTGCAAAGGATGGTATTGTGTTTAGTAAGTCGATTAATCCTGCAGTTGAAAACATGTTCGCAATTAAAACACCTAGCGTGTGCCCCAGAACGCCTGCCATGCCGAAAATGGGCACTGAAGCAACCATGGCGTCTGCAACTCGGACTTGGATAGGTCCATAAGAAAACGGTGTTAAACCAACTACAAGCGCCGCATACAATGCAGCGTAAACTGTTATTAGGGCTAAATCTTTAGTTCGTATTTTTAAGTGCATGTCTCTCTGCTCCCGGGTTTTATTTTTTGTTTTGGCGGAACGGGCAAGAGACTTCCACTCACCCGCCAAACTGCATTTTAAAGCATCTGGCTCCCCTAAAAATGTTCCCTTTGGATGGAAATATATAGGTGTATGGTGCGCTATGGTTTGGCGAAATATTAATTAGGCGCTCAGATTGATTACATCTTGCATCTTCCTAGTGGATGGCATTCCGCAAAACGGAGTTTTAGGGAGCAAAAATATATGTCACAAAATAATCCAGCTAGCCAACTAGTCCTCAAAGGAACCACAACAATCGGCGTCGTCTGCAAAGATGGCGTAATCTTAGCCTCTGACACACGTGTAACCATGGGCTACTACGTTGCTCACAAAGCAGGCAAAAAAGTCTACAAAATCGACGACCACATCGGCATGACCATCGCCGGAACCGTTGCAGACGCTCAACGCGTCGTAGATATCCTAACCGCCAACGCTCACCTATACAAGATCAACATGAATCGACCCATCCCTATTGCTTCAGCTGCACGTTTAGTCGCCAACCTGCTTTTCCAAGCACGCTACATTCCCTTGGCTACCCAGGTTCTCGTTGGCGGTTTAGACGAAAGTGGTCCACACGTCTTCAACTTGGATCCCTATGGCAGCTTAACAGAGGAAAAGATGGTTTCCACAGGCAGCGGCTCCCCTGTTGCGTATGGTGTTTTAGAGGACAAATTCAAAGAGAACCTGACCATTAATGAAGCACTGCCCACAATTGCCAAAGCCGTCAACGCAGCTATGAAGCGTGACGTTGCATCCGGCAACAATTACAACATTATAGTCATCAATGAGTTCGGTTACAAGGAGTTAACCGATGAAGAGAAATGTAATCTGCTTAGGGCAGGAAGTTAATTACTGTGGCTCGAACCCAAGAAAAAGACAAAGATAAAGTAGAAATTAGCCAATATATTCTTCAAAAAGTTCCTCGCGAAGCAGAAGTCACCCGCATAGAATACGAGGGACCCATGCTTGCAGTTTATACTAAAAGACCAGAAGTTTTGGTTGATCAAAGCAGTATAGTAGCAGAGATAGTCGGCGTTATAAGAAAAAGAATCGTCATACGCCCTGATCCATCCGTGCGTATTCCAGAGGTGGAAGCGGAGAAAATCACCCGCGAACTCATCTCGCCCGACGCCGAAATTACAGACATAAACTTTGACCCAAGTCTAGGCGAAATAATAATTGAAACCAAAAAACCGGGCTTAGTTATCGGCAGAAACGGCGCTGTGCTTCAAGAAATCATCAAGAAAACCAAGTGGCGCCCCCACGTGCTTCGGAGCCCTCCGATTAAATCTAAAATTGTCACTCACATGCGTCACTACCTCCACTCGGAGAGTAAAGAACGCGAACGTATCCTCAGAACTGTAGGCGAACGTATTTTCCGCCCAAAAAGCTACGACGTCGGCGACATCCGCATGACCGTGCTTGGCGGCGCACAAGAAGTCGGACGTTCAGCTTTCCTAATTAAAACCCGAGAAAGCGCCGTACTACTCGACTGCGGGATTCACCCAGGTACCAACAGGCCGTTCGAGTCTTTCCCACGTTTCGACTCACCCGAATTCGAAATTGATTCACTTGACGCAGTTGTCATCAGCCACGCTCACCTTGACCACTGCGGCTTAGTTCCATTCCTATACAAGTACGGCTACGATGGACCAGTCTACTGTTCCGCTCCAACATCGAACTTGATGACTATGCTACAGCTTGACTACCTCGACGTAGCAAACAAACAGGGCGTCATACCCTTCTACGACCAAAAAGACGTCCGTGAATGCGTCCTGCACACTATTCCACTGCGCTTCGGCGTAGTCACCGACATCGCACCCGACATCCGCTTAACCCTTCATAACAGCGGCCACATCCTCGGCGGCTCAATGGTGCACCTACACATCGGCGAAGGTCTTCACAACATCGTCTACACTGGCGACTACAAATTCGGCAGAACCATGTTGCTTGAAGCCGCAGCCACAGAGTTCCCTCGAATTGAAACTGTTATCACCGAAAGCACATACAGTGGCCCCGACGATATAGTGCCCTAGCCGCATTGAAGCTGAAGAAACATTAACCAAAATCATAAACCAAACCTTGGAACGCAAAGGCAAAGTCCTGATTCCAGTACCCGCAGTGGGGAGAGCCCAAGAAATCATGTTAGTCATCGACGGTTACATGAAACGGGGCATGATGAAGGAAGCTCCAGTGTTTCTCGAAGGCATGATCAGCGAAGCCACCGCCATACACACCGCATACCCCGAATACCTCGGTAGAGAGGTGCGCCACAGCATCCTGCACGAAGAAGTTAACCCCTTCAAAAGCGACTACTTCACTATCGTTGAGCACCCAAGCCAACGAGGTAGCGTAATGGACGGCGAACCCTGCATTGTTTTGGCCACTAGCGGTATGCTTGAAGGCGGTCCAGTTATCGAGTACTTCAAGAATTGGTCGGCGGATGAACGTAACCAAATAATCTTTGTCAGCTACCAAATTGAAGGCACCATGGGCAGACGAGTTCAAAAAGGAGTCGGCGAAGTAACCATGATGGATAACGAAGGCAAGATGGCTGCATTCAGCGTCAAAATGGGCGTAAACACCGTTGAAGGATTCAGCGGACACAGCGACCGCCGCCAACTCGTCAACTACCTAACACACCTGACACCGAAGCCTGAACGCATTTTTGTCGTACACGGTGAAAAACAGAAGACACTGAACTTCGGAAACTTCTTAGACAACAAAGCCGGCATAAACACGGTGGTTCCAGCTACGCTGGAAACCTTTAGGCTGTTGTAGGAAGCGGCTCTCTTTTTGGTACTGGCGCTGGAGTTTTCTCCCGCCAAATTCTTATTGCTTTTGGACAGATGACAACGCGTTCCTCTCCGAGGCGTGCAATATCGCCGCCGATTGATTCAGCAAACTGGAAAAGCTCGTTAACCGCTGTTTTTACATCTTCGATGCTTTTACCCGCGAGTGGGGTTACACGTAAAATTATAATGTTGCCGTTTTTAACTTCTGTTTCCACGTTTTCTATATCTGCAAGTTCTTTGAGGGGCATTGCTTTGAGGTATGTTTTGCTTTGGTTTTCCGCTGTGACTTGCGTTTTCTGCTTAGCTACGGCGGGCGTTACAGGTTGTTCTTGGGGCTGTGGTGGCTGCTCTTCTGGTGGTTCTGCTGCTTCTTCTTGCGCTGGTTGATCCACGGTTGGTTCTTGTGCGGGTGCTTCTTCTTTTTCTAGTTCCTGTGTGGGAGTATTTTCTTCAACTGGCGCTTCGGGGGCTGCTTCCGCTTGTTCAGGGGTGGTTTCTGGTGTTGGCTGAGGCGTTGCTTCTTCTACTGGAGCGGGTGATGACTGTTCTTGTTCTGGCTCTGGCTTTTTTCTATGAAATAGATTGAACGGCATTTTTGGTCTCTCAACCTGATATGTAATTTTCATCAGTTAAGCGTTTCTTATCTTTAGACGCTTGTGCATTGTAGATTTGTTCTAACCCAAATATTTGATTTGTGTTTTAAAAATCAACTTGTCAAGTTTTAGATGCCTTTTCCGTATTGATTTGATACTGAAATAAGTGAACAGTAATTTGCCAAAGAATGTAGCTAACGAAGCGGAGGAAGCCATTTGGGCATGATATCTAAGTCAAAGAGGTAACTTGAAAACCACTATAGCAACCAAAACAAATGAAACAAACGCTAAGAGTAAATAAAACAATGTTAACGCTGCCTAAGCGCCCAAGAGAGCGAGAGTTTATTACGTTGTCTCAAAAAAACTTTAGTCATGCCAAGAGCACAATGAGGTTGTTAACCACAACAATCACCAGAAAGAGCACAAGCCCCGCATATGTCACTTTCATGACGCGGCTGCCAATTCTGAAGCTCTTGGTGGTTTTGTCTTTGGAGCTGTGTAGAATTTTGTTCGCTAAAATGTAGGTGCCGGCGATGCATAATGTGGCTGACAACTTTAGCGCCATGAACAAGGGGATGTTGCCCACCACAGTTGCCATGACTGGGTTGGATTCGGTTGCGCCATAATAAAGCGTACCTATGACTGTAGTTACGCAGTCGATTGAACCCATGAGCACCAGTAAGAAACTGGGCAGCACCGCTGACTTTATGCTGTACATTGAAGCCTTCTCCTTTGCTCCTTGCCTATGCCTTTCTCAAAATCCTAAAGCGCTGACTTTGCTTAAGAACTAGATTGCTATATTCGATATATTTCACTGGAAAAATGGATAAGCTCTTTCTTTTCCGGACATCAGTTATTACTATATAGTTCGGGCAGTTAACGCTTATTTTTCTTTAAGTAACGGAGGCAAGGTGCTTTGAGAGGCTCCGTGATTTCAGATACCTAAATTTTTTGTCGATGTCGCTGGGCTGTTCAGCTTGGAAGCGGTTTTGTGTCATTACAAACGTTTTTGGCTGGACAAAGTTTTTATTGCGCTTTGAAACTCTACCTTCCCCGTACAGTTAAAGGATGATAAAAGATGGCCCTACAAAAAGGAGATTTCATTCTCATCGATTATGTAGCAAAGGTAAAAGAGACAAACGAAGTCTTCGACACAACCAACGAAGACGTAGCTAAAAAAGAACACCTTCATAAAGAAGGCAGAATGTACGAACCCAAACTCGTTGTTATCGGCGAAAGCTGGGTTCTACAAGCCCTAGATGACTCACTTAAAACCATGGAAGTAGGTAAACCCTCAACCGTGGAAATTACCCCAGACCAGGGCTTCGGTCAAAGAGACCCTGAAAAAATCCGTCGTGTTCCCATAAAGCAGCTATACGCTAAAGAAATCAACCCAGTGGTCGGCGCACAAATCGAGTTCCAAGGAAAAAACGCCACCGTTCGCAGCATCGGCGCAGGACGCGTGCTTTTGGACTTCAACCCTCCCTTAGCGGGAAGAACACTTGTCTACGACGTAACCGTAACCAAGCAACTTGAAAGCAAAACCGACAAAATCGCCTCGCTCGTTCACCGCAGAATCCCGATTGTTGAAGAAGGCAAATTCACACTAACCACCAAAGGTGCAGTCTTAACAATTGACGTGCCAGAAGACGCATTCTACATTGAACACCTCGAAATCTATAAACGCGGCATCGCTATGGACATCCAGAAGTTCCTCCCAGTCTTCACTGAAATCAAGTTCGTTGAAACCTTCAAATCCGAGCCAAAACCAGAAGCAGCAGCTCCAGCCGTTCCAGAAGCAAAAGAAGAAAAAGCAGAAGAAAAGCCTGCCGAAGAACCAAAAACCGAAGCGCCCCAGTAGGCACTTTAATCCCCTTTCCCTTTTAGCTTAACTTTTTGTTTTTATTTTTATTAAAAAAAGTTAAATCTCCTTTATCACCTAAGTATTAGTTAACTTCTTACAAAACAAACAAACAGGTGTATCTGGAGGTGAAAACCTAAGATGGACCACACAATAGTGCATTTTGAAATCCCAGCAGATGATGTTGAGAAACTTAAAAGCTTCTACGAGAAGGTTTTTGGCTGGAAAATCGTCCAAGCCTCAGGACCAATCGAGTACTGGATAATCCAAACTGTCCCCACAGACGATAAAGGCATGTTGCAGCGTCAAGGTGTGAACGGTGGCATATACAAGCGCCAAATCCCCTATAGCAAACCCCTCAATTACATCTCAGTTGAATCAATCACCGATTTCCTCGACAAAATAGTAAAGTTAGGCGGCAAAGTCACTCAACCCAAGCAGGAAGTTCCCGAAGTCGGCTGGATCGCTGCAGCAGAAGACCCTGAAGGTAACGCACTCGCCCTCCTTGAACCCATCATGAAGCCTTAGTCGATAATACCCGTGGCTCTGGCGACGGTTTCGCAGGCGTCAAAGCCCAAGTTAAGCTTGTGCAAAATAGTGTAACGTTCAGGCCTGATTTGAGCTGCAACCTGCAGTGCCTTCACCACATCCATATCTTTTACGCCTAACTCATGTGCTGTAGTGGGTGCGCCGAGTTTCTGGAGAGTTGCTTTGATTTTTGGCCAGTTAGATCCATGTAGGAAAGAAGTTAAGATTGACCCGACACCGCATTGTTCGCCATGCATAGCGTGGTGGTTGTTTACCAAGTCAAGGGCATGGCT
The DNA here is from genome assembly GCA_963760925.1 of uncultured archaeon. Lineage (GTDB taxonomy): Archaea > Thermoproteota > Bathyarchaeia > Bathyarchaeales > Bathycorpusculaceae > Bathycorpusculum. The sequence goes on from CAVXES010000004.1 coordinate 215,279, forward strand.
GAAAAGGTGCTCGGCACCGCTGCATGGGCGACTGCTGCCTGCGATGCTCATGGCGACGCCGCAGCTAATTAACGCCTCCAGCAGTACACGTAAACCTTCATCCTGTTTATTCACAATTAACTCTGCGTTTTCAGTTACCAACTTAGCGCTCATCAATGCTAAACTGGCAGCGTAGCCGCCGTAATATTCGCCTTTTTCTTGCTGCGCCAAACGCCAGTCTTTGACAGCGGTGAATTTGCTGATTATGTCTCCGCACCCGCTGATGACGAAGCGCCACGGCGCCTGAGAAATGATTTCTGTATCTGCAATTATGGCTAATGGGGCTTGGGCGAGGACTGAGTAAGGTTTGTTTGAGCCTTTAATTGATGCAAGGGGGCTTGCAATGCCGTCGTGGCTTACAGTGGTTGGCACGCTCACGAAGGGTATGTTTTGGCTTGCCGAACTGAGTTTGGCTGCATCGATGATTGTTCCTCCGCCAACGCCGAAAACTACTCGAGGCTTTTGTTCTTTAAGTGTTTTCTCCACTAATATTAAATCGTCAACAGTCATCGATTTAACAAGCAGAAAATCAGGTATTAACCCTGCTTCTTCAAGATAGCCAGAAACTGTTTTTCCCGCGACTTTGTAGCATTGTTCGTCTGATAGTACCAATGCTTTGCCTTTGAGTCCTAAACGCATTACAAATTCGGGGATTCTGCATAGGGTACCTTTTCCAACGATGACTTCGCGGGGCAACTGCATGTAATGGTAGCTGAGACTCAAATGGACCACTGTTTGGTTGGGAACAACTAACGCTTGGTTTCTTTTAAAACGTTTGGGAACCTGCATGCAAATCGCTGAGAGATTGGTGGTTAAATCCTTAGTTAACCCAGATATTTTGATGCCATTAGAAGTTCATTGCAGAAACCTTAAGAGACGAAGGCTATTAGCAGCGAATCACCCTATTGTTTGTTCCCCTAAAAGCGGCGTCATTTGGAATGAAATGTTTTTGTTTTTAACATAACATTTTAGTGTCTATAACAATGTGTATGTCTCCAAAAAGGCTCAAACGCATCTTTTTTAAGCGTATTTTTCTGTTATGCTTATATTGCCCGATTGCAGTACATGTTTTTCTAGGAGACAAAGAAAAATGCCCGCCATTGAAGTCGGCAGAATATGCGTTAAACAAGCCGGTCGCGAATGCTGCACCAAATGCGTCATCATCGACGTTATGGACAAAAGCTTCGTCTTAGTCACTGGACCCACAAAAGTCACAGGCGTCAAGCGCAGACGCGTCAACATCAACCACGTTATGCCTCTCGAAGACAAAATCGACATTAAACGGGGCGCATCAGACGACGAAGTTGCCCAAGCACTTGAGGATGCAGGCTTAACAGAAGAAATGACGCTTATCTTCTAAATTTTTTAACCTTTAATACCACGTCTTCTTTTTCTTACTCAAGTTAGGAGACCAACGCAGAGCATGCCCCGAACGCTTCCTCCCTGGGAGACTAAACGTGAATTACTCACCAAAGCAGAAGACGACACCAACCCAAAATACGGGTGCAAACCCAGCGAACGCCCCGCTAAACAATACATGAAATTCGGCACCATAAACCTTGACAAACCAGCCGGTCCTACCAGCCATGAAGTAGCTGCATGGACCAAAAAAATCTTGAAAATTGACACTATTGGTCACGGAGGAACCTTGGACCCCAAAGTCACCGGCGTGTTACCTATCACGTTGGAGGAAGCCACCAAGATGGTTCAGGCGTTGCTCTATAGCGGCAAAGAATATGTTTGCGTGCTAAAGTTGCATGGTGAAGTTGATGAACCCAGCATTAAACATGTGTTGTCGCTTTTTGAGGATGAGATTTATCAGCGTCCACCGCTGCGTTCCTCGGTTAAACGCCAGTTGCGTACAAGACGAATTTATTATATTGATTACTTTGAGCGGGACGGTAGAAACGTGCTGTTCAAGGTGGGATGCGAAGGCGGAACTTACATCCGCAAGCTCTGTTTTGACATTGGAGAAATTCTTGGCGTCGGCGGTCACATGCAGGAACTCCGAAGAACAAGAGCGGGGCCCTTCACAGAGACCAGTGCCAAATCCGTTACTCTTCATGATGTGGCTTACTGGTTTGGCGAGTATGAACGCACCAAAGACCAAAGTTACCTTTGCAAATTCATCGAACCCATGGAAACCGCACTTATGGGTCTCCCCAAAATTGTCGTCCGCGATTCCGCGGTTGATGCACTCTGTCATGGTGCAAACTTGACTGCGCCAGGAGTCTGCCAAGTGGATAGCGGCATCACGAAAAGTAACATAATAGGCATCTTCACGCTCAAGGGAGAAGCAATCGCTTTGGGCCGCGCTCAGGTTTCCACACAGGAAATCCTTGACATGAGCCACGGCGTAGTATCAACTTTAGCTCGGGTGCTTATGCCACGCAACATTTACCCCAAAGTCTGGAAAACTGGTGCGGGTGGCGATGAGCAAAAAAAGTAAACCCGTGGACCATTACTTCTCTGCTGCCCCAAAATCCGATGACAAATTCGGTATAATCAAAGTCAAACTGCGGGGCAGAAATCTGCAGTTTTTAACTTCCTCAAGTGTTTTCTCGAAACGCAAAATCGACTTAGGCACTCACGTGCTCATTGAAGCGATGGTTTTGCCTCAAAGTGGCAGCGTGCTTGACATTGGCTGTGGATACGGTGCCGTCGGCATCACTGTGGCATTGCTTAATCCGAAGTTGCATGTGGTTATGACTGATGTTAATATGCGGGCTGTGCGTTTGGCGAGGCAGAACGTTGAAGCTAACCGAGTTAAAAACGCTGAAGTGCGTTATGGTTATCTCTTTGAACCTGTGGAGTCGATGAAGTTTGACTGTGTGTTGTCTAATCCGCCGGTGAGTGCAGGCATGGACACAGTTAGGGCAATTATTGAGGGGGCCTCTAAAGTTCTGGTATCAGGTGGGACTTTTCAGATGGTGATTCGCAGCAAAATCGGCGCTAAAACTCTCCCTGAAGCTTTTTTAAGTTCGTTCGGTAGCTGCGAGGTGGTGTCGAGGGCGAGTGGTTTTCGTGTGCTTATGGGTCGGCTTGGTGTTTAGTTGCCGATAGGTTTTAATCCGATTTTGAATATGTAGCTTGCTCGGATGCGTAGTGGCTGATCTATGGTGTTTGTTTGTCTGACAAGCACTTATATGTTGACTGCCGCGCAAATTAACCTTTGGCAGCCGGAGGAAGAAAGCACATGTCAGACGGAAATAAACGGGAACGCATAACAATTCGGTTAACCAAACGCTATCTGGACCTGCTAAACACGCTCATAGAGAAAGGCGTATACAACAGTCGCAACGAAGCCATTCGCGATGCTCTGCGGATCATGTATGAGTACCATGGCCTGAAAGTTTCTCCTGAAAGAAAAGGCGTAGTTACAGCTGACGACGCCCAAAAAATTGAATAAAAGCGTTATTCCGAAATTCGATATATTTCTCAGCCGGAATTCGGCTTATATTGCTAAATCCTACACTGTGCTTTTGGGAGAAGGGTTTAGGTAATATGGATAAACAAGAAGTAACTGCGTGTTGTGAAATTGGTGTAAAGGGTTCCTGTGAAAGCTGTGATTATAGTATTTTCTGCAATGGTAAATGGAGTCACTCAACACAATAAAACAGAACTACCAATCGTGTGCTCGTCAAAGTTTCGCCGATGTAACCGCAAAATACAAAAAGCAAACTGCCCATAGTGAAAAGAAAAAACTTAATCCAGTGATGTCAATGGGGAAACTAAACAAAGTCGATGAAAAAGTGGTAGCAACACTCCAAGCTGAAAGCAAAGAATTATCTCTCCAAGAATTAGTGGACAAAACCAGTGAGCCATCAAAGAAGGTCTTCAAGTCACTAAAAAAGCTATTCGAGAACGAAATTGTTTCTACTCAAGCACGCAAATACAAACTAACGATTGTTGATACAAAAGCGATTAAGGCTAAACTCGCCTCTAAAGACGAAGAAGCCCCTGAGTAATTGGCGTTTTGCCAAAATCTATTCTTTTCTGTTATTAGCCAACTGACAATATTTTAAAGAAAACTTTTTTTGAGGTGCTAAAATTTTGAGAGCCTCGAGCGGGCCTTGCTCCCGCGGCCTGCTGCTTACAAGGCAGCCGCTCTACTGGGCTGAGCTATCGAGGCACCCGAATGCGCCCAGAACACACAACACATAAAACTTTACCCAAATAAAAGTTACTGCTCAAGAAATCATTCGACGTCAACTTTCTGCTTACCTTAACGTTTATTACTGGACTTGGCGGATGCTTCTTGCTGGTTGCGTAAACGGGTTGAGGATGCCCAAGAAACATCTATTCGTTCTGACGTCGGCTATGTTGATAATTGTATTAGTTAGCATCTTGTTTTTTGCAAATACTTCAACTCCGCAACCCAGTCTCGACTCATGTTACGTTGGCGTGGCCTTCGGCGGCGATACCTTCGAAGAAGCCAAGGCAATGATTGACCAAACCAAGAACTACACCAACCTCTTTATCCTCCAATCAGGCCCAATTAGCATCAATGAGACAGCTACACGTCAAATCTGCGAATACGCCACCACCGAAGGCTTAAGCATTGTAGTGGCTTTCGGAGACCTTGCTCCCGACGTTTTGGAGAAGAAAAATCTCACTTGGCGCTTAACATTTGTCAACGACGCCAAAGTAGCTTATGGCGACAAATTTCTGGGCGTCTATTACTATGATGAGCGGGGAGGCATCTATCTTGACAGCGACAAAAACAATTGGCCTTTGCTCTCAGCTAACGCCACATATGATTCTGTGGCAGCAATGTTTGAAACTGGACTACAAAGAGACGGCGGAACAGTCGCTCTCAAGAACGCCGATATCCCAATTTTCAGCAGCGACTACGCCCTCTATTGGTTCGACTACCGCTCAGGGTACGACGTGATGCTTGCAGAAGCAGGCTGGAACCACACGCTTGCTAAAGACATAGCCTTGGTGAGGGGTGCAGCTAACTTCCAGCATAAAGACTGGGGAGTCATAGTAACTTGGAAGAACACTCAACCGCCCTATTTAGCGGATGGCGATGAGGTTTATGCTCAGATGCGGGACGCCTACGTTGCGGGCGCAAAATACCTCACAATCTTTGATTTTCCCTACAACAGCACTAACCCATATGGAGTAATGGAGGAGGCGCACTTTGATGCGCTTCAGCGGCTCTGGAACGACATTGCTCAAAACAAAATCGCTCGGAACCCGCAGGCGGAGGCAGTGCTGGTTTTGCCTAAAAACTATGGTTGGGGCATGCGGTTTCCAGAGGACAAGATTTGGGGTTTCTGGGGACCCGACGAGAAATCTCCGATAATCTGGGAGAACGTGCAGATGTTGCTGGGCCGCTATGGGTACTCTTTGGATATTGCTTATGATGATTCCTCCTATGGGATTCCCAGCAACTACAAAGCGGTTTACTACTGGAATGAATCAATCACATAGAAACATACGTTTGGACAGCCTCCATTTATGATTCTATTTATAGGAGGTAGGGGTCTCTAGCAGAGCAACAAAAGCCCAACCGATTTCTATGGGTTTAGGGGCTATAGAAAAATTAGCTTCTGATTCTGCCGGTTATTGGTTTAAAGCGTGAATTCCCCTCGCACAAGCCTTATATTTTCAAAGTTTACCTTTCTGCTTGAAGGTTTAGCAATGCACAAAAAACTCTTGATTCCAGGTCCAACAGAAGTAAGTAAAGAAATTCTAAATGAACAAACTCAGTACCTCATTGGGCACAGAGAAAAAGCTTTCTCAGACTTATACGGTGGAATCACAGAAAAAATCTCCAAGTACTTCCAGTTACCAGCCGATTACAAACCAACAGTCACCACTGGTTCAGGCACATTGTGGTTTGACGTAGTCGGCAGAAGCATAGTAAACGGCAAAGCGTTAGCCTGCGTCAACGGCGCATTCAGCAAACGCTGCGCACAAACCCTCACTTCATGCGGCAAAGAAACCGACATCTTGGAAGTGGAAATGGGCAAAGCCATCAAACCCGACATGGTCGCAGAGAAACTTGCATCCGGTAAATATGACACCTTAACTGTTTGCCACAACGAAACCAGCACAGGCGTCAAAAGCCCCATCGCCGAAATCGGCAAAATGGTCAAAAAAGAGTATCCAGACATAATCTTCGCAGTGGACGCAGTTTCCTCCATGGCAGGCGACAAAACCCTGCCGCATGAAATGAACTGCGACGTAATCTTTGGCAGCACACAAAAATGCTTCGCCTTGCCACCCGGCTTAGCAGTAGCACTCGTTAGCGACCGAGCAATCGAACGCGCCAAAACCATACCAAACCGCGGCGCATACACCGACTTAGTCGACATCTTTGAATTTGAAAAGAAACACCAAACTCCCTTCACACCCAACATCTCCCTGCTTTACGCACTTAACAAACGTATGGACCTGCTGCTTGAGGAAACCTACGACAAAGTTTACCAGCGCCACGTTGACATGGCAACTTACACCCAAACCTGGGCGAAAAAACACTTCAGCATGTTCCCCGAACCAGGCTACGAATCCGTCACAGTCAGCTGCATAAACGCAAACGGCAGAGACGTCAAAGCCCTTAACCAGCAACTGGGTGAACGCGGCTACCTGATTTCTGCAGGCTACGGGAACCTAAAAGACAAAACATTCCGCATCGGCCACATGGGCGAATGGAATCTATCGGGAATCCAAGATGTCCTTGCCCAAATTGATGATCTCTGGGGATTGAAGTGACCATAAAAATCCTCGTTAGCGACAAAATCGCCGACGAAGGCATAAAACTTCTTGAAAAAGAAGGCTACCAAATCACTCGAGGCTGGGATATTCCCAAACCCGAGCTTCCCAAGGTCATTAGCGAATACGACGTTTTGATTGTTCGCAGCGCCACCAAAGTCCGCGGTGAACTGCTCGACAACGCCAAAAAACTAAAAGTCATCGGCAGAGCAGGCGAAGGATTAGACAACGTTGACTACGAACGCACCAAACAGTTGGGCATTTCACTGGTCAACACACCACATGTATCGTTCATAAGCGTTTCAGAATTAACCATTGGACACATGATTGCGCTTGCCCGACACATTGTTGAAGGCACTTTGACGCTCCGTGAGGGTCTATGGGAAAAAGAAAAGCTGATGGGAACCGAACTCAACGGCAGAACACTCGGCGTAATCGGCTGTGGCTACATCGGCAAAGACGTTGAGCGTTTGGCGTTGGCACTTGGGATGAAGGTGATTGTGGTTGAAGAATGCGTACACGACCGTTTTGTGCCGCTTGCAGATATGCTTCCCAAAGCCGACTTCATAACCATACACGTGCCCTTGACGCCCAAGACTAGACACATGATTTCATCTAAAGAATTTGGACTTATGAAGAAAGGCGTACGAATCATCGATTGTTCCAGAGGTGGCGTAATTGACCAAAATGCACTCTACGACGCCTTGGTTTCTGGTAAAGTTGCGGGTGTAGCATTAGACGTTTTCGAGGAGGAACCACCCAAAAACAACAAGCTCTTATGTTTGCCAAACGTCATCGCCACGCCGCATATGGGCGCCCAAACTTTTGAAGCGCAACATCGCGCAAGCATACAAATAGCCAATAACGTTATAGATGCGCTTGAAAAACTAAACCTCTGAGTTGAACTCAATAGTGGTTGACGTTAAACCGTTTAGAGCCATAACTTACACGCCAAAAGCAGGCAACCCCAAAACCCTCATCACGCAGCCATACGACAAAATAAATTCTGCAATGCAGAAAGCCTACTATGATGCTTCACCATTCAATTATTGCCGCTTGATTCTGCCAATGGAGCAAAACAAGTACCAAGTCGCCAACGAACGCATCACCCAGTGGCTCAAAGACGGCGTAATGACGAAAGAAACTGAACCAGCACTTTTTGTCACCCGCCAAGAATTCACCCTAAACGGCAAGCACAGCACACGTACAGGCTTAATTGTTGCGTTGCGCCTTTACCCTTACAGCGAAAACATGGTTTTTCCCCATGAAGCCACATACAAAGCACCCAAAGCCGACAGGCTCAACATGCTGCGTACGTTGCAGAAGGATCTTGAACCTGTATTTTTGATGTATCAGGACCCCGAGGAAAAATCAATCAAGTTCATGGAAGAAGTCGCCAAAACCCAGCCTTTTATGCAAGTTACAGACGAGTTAGGTGTTAACCATACAGTCTGGAAAGTATCTGACCCCGAAAAAATCGGTGAACTCCAGGAAATTTTGGCGCCTAAAGTTATGGTGATTAATGATGGTCACCACCGATACGAAAGCGCAGTTGCGTACCGCGATGAAATGCGCAGTAAAGGCAACGTGAACATGGATTCAGCATTTAACTTTCACATGTGCTATTTGGTTCCTGTTCAAGAAAAAGGGTTAATTGTTTTACCCACACATAGGCTGCTGAAAAACTACAGGTTAACCGCTGAGGTTTTGGAGGGTTTTCGTTGCTTCTTCGAAATAGCCGAAATTCCAGCTAACGTGCAATCCATCAACGGTTTCTTGAGCAGCCATATGGGGGAACATGCATTCTGCGTTTACGACGGCGAAAAAGCATGCGGCTTAACCCTCAAACACGACAAATCAGTCTACGAATTCATTAATGCAACTGCTTCGAAGGATACCAAAATCTTCGACGTTGTCATACTGCGGGATCTGGTGTTTAAGCAGATACTGAAAACTGGTGAATTAAACATTGACGACACAATCCTCTATGAACGCTGGGCAAAAGATGCACTTGCACGGGTTGACCGCGGCGAAGCGAGTTTAGCGTTTTTGGTGAATCCGATTCCCGCGAACACGGTTGCGGAGGTTGCGGTGCGCCATGAGGTTTTGCCAGAGAAAAGCACTGATTTCTACCCAAAACTAGTTTCGGGTTTGGTGCTTATGGATATCTCCACTAAGGATATATTATAGCAGTAGGTTTAGCGGTTGTAACATAGGCGGCATCTTAGCTGCGCTAATATGGAAAGCTTTCAAATAACGAGAAATCAACCAACCCTTTTAGCGGTTTATTTGATGAATTTTGTTGGTTGGCGTTTAAACCTTTTTTTGCAGACTAAACTGCAGAAATGATAGGTTTCGCCATCGTAGGAAATTTTGAATTTAGCAGTGTTCTCGTCGAGAACTGCTCCGCAAACGGGGTCTCTCATTGACATTAGCTGTACTTGAACCTCAAAGCACAATTTGTTGTTCATGCTTTTATGGTTAGTGGTGCCTTCTGGGAAAAGTCTTCCTCTTTTATGTGTTGTTTTTGAGAAAAACGGTTTATTCGAGGTTAAATTGGGGAAAGCCTTTTGCTTTGTAAACATTGAAAAATGGGCTTTTGGGGTTTTTGGCTTTTTAGTGGGTATAGGAAAGTTTTAGCAATAGCTCGCTTTATACGAATTTTTGGCAAATAAAAACACAAAAAACATATTCACAACCAAATCATTGGAGTCTGAAGTTTGGAGCAAAAGCCAAAAATAACTATCCGCCCACCTTTCTTCTGAGAACGTTCCCATGATAAATGACTTTAATCTCCTAGCAACAACCGCTCGCGGCAACGAACGCGCCATGACCAACGAAATCACTTTCCTTCTCAAAGACGAGTTAGGTGACACCGAAGCCAAAGCCAGCAAAACCAAGATTCGTGGTTTAATTGTAGCCAAAACCAGTCTCGACCCCATCACCGTATTGGAGAAGTTCCGAGAAATCCTTACTGAAAGACCATATGCATTTCGATATGCACTGCGAATTGTGCCGGTTCAGCGGGTTGTGCCCACAGATTTAAATGAAATCAAGAAGGCAACCGCTGAGTTAGCCGCCAAAATAGGTGGAAATCAATCTTTCCGGGTTACAGTTGAAAAACGCTTCACTGAACTCCACTCAAGAGATATAATTGAAGCTGCTGTTGGCGACATTAAATGCAAAGTTGACCTTCACAATCCCGATTGGGTCGTACAAATAGAAGTCCTCGGCACTCTAACAGGCGTTTCGTTGATTAAACCAACCGACGTTTTAGCGGTTGTCAAAGAAAAAATGCTCTAACCTATAACTGCGTTGAGAGCAAAGCAACGTGTTCAACAACTAAATCCACCAGCGCCGCCTCTGCAGTGGTTTTCGTTGCCGTTTCCAACTCTTTTTCGCTAATTTCGAAAACTTCACGGATTTTTCGGCTTTTCTGCGGGGTCAATTCGAGGACTGAATCGTCCTGTACAACACCAAAAGCCGCCGCCAACTCTTTGAGTGTTTTTTCGATTTGTTCAACGGATGCGCCAACGATTACTGCTGCTACAGTTGCGGATTGCGGTTTGACGCCAATTTGATCAATGGCTTTCTTGATTTGCCGCTTTGCCGCTGCATAAAGCATGGTTTCAACGGCTACACTTTTAGAAATGTTAGTTTGGCTGCGAAAAGCCTGAAGCGCATTTAGGACTGCAAAGAAGAGGTGCTCACTTGTTGCGACGTACTCTGCGTCGAAGAACTGGATATCCACGTTGGAGACTGCTTGCTTGCGGTTCGCCTTCAAAAACGCGTCCACCCTCTCAAATGAGATGCTTCGGTAGCCTGTGATTTCCACGATTCTGCCATATTCCTCGATTATGTGCCGCATTTTGTTACCTCTACTGCATATCCCTTAGGAGTTTGTCTGCTAACTGTTTAGGTAAGCCTGCTTTTACTATTTTTGCGATTTCGCTGTTGGCTTGCCGTTTGCCTGTTTGTCGGCTGAGGATTTTGCGAAGGGTTTCTTTGGTGTCCCATGGAAAAATCACCCAGCTAGCGGTTTGTTTTTCGTAAAAGTCAGGTTTAAGGCCTGATTGGGGCTTGTAGTATAGGGTGGCGGTTTTGACTTCGACTGCGCCTTTTTCTTGGAGATGGCGGATTACAAGTTGGAGGCTTCTACCGGAGTCCGCTATGTCATCTACAAGCAACACTTTTTTGCCGCTTACTGAGGTAGATAAGGCTTGTTTTAGCGTGGGTTCTTCTTTGGTTTCTGCGATGTCCACGTAGAACTCGACTTGGCAGGTGGCAAACTGTGTTGTCTCAAGCAGGTCATTGAGGATGCGTGCAGGAATCAGACCTCCCCGTGCAATTCCAACAATTACTTCTGGGACATATGCGGAGTGGATTTTTTTTGCTTGGCAGAGGAGCATGTCATAGATTTGGCTCCATGTCGGTATTTCGTATTTTATGGTTGTTGCCACGGGGGTGCCTCTGATGAAGAATGGATGCTTTTTGGGTTTGTTAAGTTTTTGTATATATGGTTTTTATGGCTTAAGAGTTTTTCAGGTACTGTTTAAGTTTTCGATTTAATATTTTTGAAATTCCACCTTGTTATGGACAATTGTTGTTGATTGATGTCGGCTACTGCTTGTTTGGTTGCATATTTATTAAGGGGTTGGTTGCATATGATTTATTCGGTTGATAGGCGACAGAAGATATGTTTCGTAATTCGTAATATAGTTTATATTCCGAGACGCTTATCAGATATTAAAAATGAAAGGAGACATGCAAATGGTGAAGAATGTGGCCGAAGAAAAGATTAAGCACGTACTCACAGACCCAAAGATGGCTTCAATTAAAGCTATGCTGGAGAAGGACCATGCTATCGATTGTCTACTTTTGCTCTACGTTGGACGAGGCAAATGGAAAGACGCTAAAGATTTCATGAAAGATAACGAATTGACCCTTAGCGATGGAACTTTCCGCGCTAGGATGATTGAAATTGAATCTTTGGGTTTGGCTAAGAGTGAACGCATCGACCCGCTCAAGAAGTATTATGTGAAGACTGCGTTGGGTGAGAAGGTCGCTAAGCTGCTTTTAGGCTTTTTCGATGAGTTAGACGCTTAATTTCAATTTTTTATTCTTTTGTTTTCTGTTTTTCTTGTTTTTTTTATAGTTGTATTTGTGTTCAACACATATAATGTATTATGTATTGAGTCACAATACTTAAATGTTACTTACGGGAGAACCATATTATAAAACCGTAAAGTGAAACAAAATGAACACCCAAAAAATATACAGAAAATTTAGGAAAAACTCAAAAGCCCTAAGCCCAGTCGTAGCATCAATCATCCTCATCGCCGTCACCGTCGCAGTCAGCGTCGTCGTCGCAGCATGGATGAGCGGATCAATATTCGGGCTGATGGACACAACTGAGCAGGCCACAATTACAAACATGCAACTAACGGCTGATGCCGCCACGGTTGACATTGCGGTTCAGAACACAGGTAACGCACCGATAACCGTAAACAGTGCATCAATCAACGGACAAATGACAACAATCACACAATATAGCATTAACAGTACAGGTACAACAGAAGCGTCTACAGTGACATTCTCCAAAAATGACAACAACGTCATAATAACAATCGACGTCCCAACTGGTATGACCATTACACAAGGCGACACCTACCAAGTCAAAATGGGAACAATCAAAGGCAACACCTTAGCATACACCCAGGTCTGCCCATAAGCAACTAAACATCTCAAATCTTTAGAGAAACAACAAACCAAGGGGTAAGGTGAAACAACTTTCACCTCCATTTCCCTTTCTTAAACAAAAAATAGACCCGAAGGGTTGAATCATCATGGTTACACAAATCAAAGAATACACATCCGCACAGTCAATCGCTGAAGCCCTAGACAAGCAACTGGCGGAAACAAAAAGCGTCTTAGGCGAGTACCTGCGCAAATTAGACGACATTCGCTCCTTAGCGGAGAAATCCAAAAAAATCCGCGACACCGTCCTCAAGTTAGCCGGCAAGAAATCGTCCAACGACAACCCAAGCGAAATCACCGTCGGCACACTCAACATAGTCTTGGACGCCACGCCTTTCCACGAGTTAGCCGCCATTGAGTCGGTTGTGCGCAGTCATCAGGAGCGACTTTTGGTACTGCAGAAGGTTCGTGAGGCATTGAAGTGGCTGGACCAACTCGGCGACACTGAAGGTCTCCGATACGCTGTACTTGAAGACGAAGGCATCCCTGAACGCATCCTATTCAAAATATCCTAAACCTACCTGAAAGGAGCACAATCATTTGTCTGAGGCTATCCAAACAGTAATTAATGAATTCAAAACAATCAGCCCAGACATATCCAGCACAGTTGTTTTCGCTTTAAACGGTGAAACCATAGCGCAAAACGAAGACGCCACACCTGAACAAACCCAAACCCTCATAGCCAAACTAAACAGCATTACTCACGCCGCATGCATCGGTGGCATAAAAAACCTTGTTATCCAAGATGTAAGCGCACAGTTAGCAGTAACCGCTGTGGGCGATGTTTATTTGGCTACTGTTAGCAGGCGGGCTGCTGACGATAAAGAGGTTAAGTCGCTGACGCAAGTGGTGGCTCCAACAGTCATACAATTAGCGTTGGGTGCGCCTGCTAAACCGACAGCGAAGCAGCGAGTACCTGCCGAAATTACTGAACCAAAAATTGAAGTGCCAACTCCACCCAAGACAGCGCCTAAAATTCAACTATCGCCGCCCGAGCCTTTCCAGCCCAAAGCATCCACAACTCAGTTCATGATTGAGAAAATAACTGGGCTACTGGTCGCTTCAGACACTGTGCGCATCGACAGCGAAGTAATCGAAAAATGGCAGGAAGTCCCTGGCAGCAAAAAATTCGCCCACGTCAATGTGGAAACTCTTGATGGCAGAAACGTTACCTGCAAGTTCAAGCCGCGCAAAGATGCTAGAGGCAAAATTTTGGTTCCTGAAAAAATTATCCAAGCCCTTCATAGTGATGTGGGCGAACTGGTTATAGTTAAACCAGTTGTGGAGTAGGAGGATAATGTACCTTGAAGCTTAAACCATCAGAAACAGAGCTCGTGGCGCCGGTTATTTCTGTAGGTGGGGAATCGTCTGTTTTCTCTGACCTCGCCGCTACTTTGGCGGAAGTTCGTAAACTCAAAGGTGTCATAGGCTACATCTTGCGCAGCAACACCGCTGCCGTTATAGATTTAGTGCCCAAAGAATCAGTTACTGATTATGCCTTGTTATCTTCACAGATTAGCACTTCAGGCAGAAGCCTAGGCAAAACAATTCAGCCTAACCGACGTAGAAAGCGTCATAGTCGAAGGCTCCTCTGTTAAGGTGTTGTGCATGAGCATCGGGGAGAATCGGCTGAGCATTTTCATGGAAAAAACCTGCGCCCACGCTTGGATAGTCAAAAGAATTCTTCTTTAATCTCTAGCCCTCATTTTTTTGAGGCGCTTTCAAGCTAGTTAACATATAAAAAGTCACGTTAACATATCCATTAGTGGCGGACACGAAGCAACCTGACTGCCAATCAACTTGTGGTTATCCCTTAAACCGAACAGCCATAACTTAGCAACATCTATGTCTGTGGTTTTCATGGTTGCTGTCCGCTTCTACATAAAGGGGCAGTTTTCTTGTTTGCGATAAAATACCCTGCAAGTTTACTGTTGATTTTCATGGGTACACTGGACTGCTTAACCACTGTAGTGGGCACAGTATACTTTGGCACACAGGAATTAAACCCCCTAATCTCTAGTTTGGTCGTAAACAACCTTCCTTTTTTTGTTGTCATAAAGTTAGGTGTAACCTTCGCCGTTGGCGTAACCTTTGTCGTAGTGGAAAGGGTTCTCCTAAAAAACGCTGATACTACTGACAGTTCTTTTCGGTTTGCGCACAACACTTTGAGAGCTGCTTACTTGTGTGTAACTGTTTTTTTGGTAGTGGTTGTTGTAAACAACGTTTTGGTTCTGCTTGGAACGTTTTAGCTTTGGGGAAGAACTTTAAAGCAGCCAAACATACCTTGTGGCAGTGACATGCTTTGCCCAGAGAATTCATATTGTTCTCTCGATTGGGAAAAACCGACCATACCTTCACCAGTCTGCATGATGCAGGACGCCTCGACATAGTGCATGAATGCATCGTTAGCAGCCTATTTCTTAGCCACGGTTTGCGCCGAGACGTAACCTTCCACGCCATCCTCAACGGACCCCCAAACCCTCCAGTGCACATCCAAATAGACGGCGAAACCCTCTATGACGTACGCACCGACATGGAAACGTGGCAGCAAATCCTAAAAAAAGTCCTCGCAGGCAAAACGCATCCCGGCATCACCAAAGACAAAACCGCCTTCGAACCCCTCCTAAAAGCCAAAGCACAAACCCAGCACGTTTACGTGTTAGAGGAAGGCGGCAAAAACGTCGAAGACGTAGAGTTTCCAGACAACAGCCTTTTTGTGTTGGGTGACCACGTGGGGTTGCCGAAGAGGGCGGAAGATTTCGTGTTGCGCTTCGGAGAAAAAATCAGCCTCGGCAAAACTCCCTACCTTGCCACTTCATGCATAACTATTATCAATTACAAGTTGGACCAGCAGATTAAACGCGGCTCTTGAAATGCTCCCAACCCCGAGCCTCCACAATCCGCCTCTCACCATTTGCATCAATGAGGATCTCTTTGTTTTCAGTGGCTCTACCAATAGCCAACAGCTGACCCCCAACCGTCTTCACAGCCGCCTCCGCAGCACTCCACATTTGAGGCTTAACCGTTAAAACCAACTCGTATTCTTCCCCGCCATAAAGCGCTAAATCCAAAGCATCCAACCCATTGCCTTTAGCAAACGCCGCAGCCTCCTTCGCAACAGGAACCTCCGTAAGAGTGAATCCTACCTTGCTAAGTCGCCCCAATTCATGGAGACTCCATGCTAAGCCGTCGCTGGAATCCATCGAAGCCGAAACCGCTCCTGACTTTGCAAGCGCCAACCCGTCCGAGAGCTGGGCTTTAGGCAAAAACACCGCTTCCAACAATTTCTCCCCGACAACTTCACCTGGTGCCTTTAGCTCCTCAAGCAGCGCATGTAGCCCCGCCGCTGGTTTGCCAAATGGTCCTGTGACGGCTAAAATGTCGCCTGCCTTAGCGCCACTTCGAAGCATCAACTTGGCTTTTTCTGCTGTGCCATATAGCATGACTGAGATTGTTAGGTCTTGGGCTTCGTTTGTGTCGCCGCCAACAATATATGCTCCATATTGCCGTGCGCCGTCATCCAACCCCCTCGCAATGTTTTCCACATCTTTTTCTGTGCAGCCACGGGTTAAACCAAGTGCCACAAGAGCGACCTGCGGCTGGACGCCTTTTGATGCAAAGTCGCTTACGTTCATCACTATGGCTTTGCGTGCGGCTTGGTAGAGGCTCATGGTTTTGGGGACGTCGGTTTTAGCGATGAGCATGTCAGTTTTGAGCACGGCGACTTGCGTGTCGGTTATATTTAGGGCGGATACGTCGTCGCCAAATGAAACTGCAATGTTTGGCATGGTGGTGAGGTGGTTTTGGATTATTTCGATTATTTTGTGTTCACCCAACTCAGTAACTTTCGGCGTCAAACTATGGTCTTTTTTCATGTGCGGTACACTCATGTTAACTGTTGGGTTGTGAAGATTTAAAAATTGGTGTTTCATTGTTTAGCCAATAGTGCCCCGATGGCTCAGCCTGGTAGAGCGGCTGCCTCGTAAGCAGCAGGCCGCGGGATCAAAGCCCGCTCGAGGCTCCATCTAATCCTTTGAGAAATAGAAAACCGCATTTGTAGCAATTTGATGTGCCTGCGGTACCTGATGTCCAAGTAAGCAAATGTAGCTGATTGTATTTTTGTTCAGCAACCGAATAAAACTGGGGCTTTTGGATACGTTTATTAAATGTTAGGATACCCTTCTTTTTAAGGTTTGACATGGGTATGCGCCTTTTTAGTCACGGCCCTCAAGAAAAGCTTCGGTGCCCATACAAAGGATGTGAGAAGCACTTCGATAAGCCATCCGTGATTACAGACACTTCTGTGATTCCGCGCCAAAGCCACTATGCCTGCCCCTTCTGCATGTCTCGGCTTGAGATTGTGGTTGATAAATCTAAAATAATCGAAGTTAAACCCACTGAGTACCCAATAGTTTTTGATTCTCCAGCTAAATGCGCCCATTTTAACGGATTGCTCAACGCACCGCCTGGCAGCATACTTACGCAGGACGACTGCCTTGTCTGTCCCAAAGTGTTGCAATGTAACATGCGCAGAAAATAGCGCTTTTCTTTCTTGAACCTTATAGGCAAATAGACAATTACTGCGTGACTGGAGCCTTTTTGAGGAATAATCCGCTTAGTGTTTGTGTTGTGTAGCCATTATCGTGTAGGTATTGCATCTGCGCCTGGAAAGTTGCCAGCGAAACCTCTGTATCTTGGGTTCCGCCGCTGATTTTGTGGTAATAAAGAATTGTAACGTTTGTGCCTGTTGTGCCCTTGACATAGTCGGCGAAGTTCTGTATGCTCACTTCGTGGAAGACATCGAAGGACTGCAAGTTGTATCGGTCGCAAGTTGTCAAATTACATTGCCCCTCCGTAGTGCCTCTTGCCACCAAATAGAACTGCGCAACTGCCTCCCTCACTGTCTCATTATCTGAAGCGCCGCCATAGGGATACACGAATATGTTGGCGGGATATCCTCTGGCGCGAAGAGTCGCTTGGCTTTTCGATAGTTCACCGTAGAGGGTGTTGTAGCTTACTTTGGATAGGTCTATATGGGTGTCGGTGTGGCTGGCGATATCCATTCCTTGGGCGGCTATGCATCTTATATCTTTCCAGTCCATGTAGGCGGGGTAGCTGGTGTAGGATGTGGCAACGGCAAATGTGGCTTTGAAACCGTAGTTTTGCAGAACTGGGATGGCGTCTAGCTGAGATTTCCAGCCGTCATCGAAGACGATGCATACCACTTTTTGATCCGGCGTGGGTATGGTGGGGTCGTAGGTTTGGTTGGGGATTGCTGGCGCCAAAAGTGTTGCGAGGGGCGTGTTATCGTAGTCGATTACCACGATAACTAAAAAAAGCGCTATAAGAAAAACCGCTAATACAGCGAGTCCTTTACTTTTCACTTTTTCTCCCTTCTAACAGGATTTCCAAACATTAAACCCATTAATCAAACTACCTCCAAAAACCGTTCAAATTCAGGATGGACTCTCCTTTCAGAGCACGTCAAGAAACGCTGTAACGCAAGGTTTCAGGTTTGGACTTGACAAAGTTTTTATGGATGCAGAGGAAATACTGTTTGCACCAAAGCGTTGGGGCCTTCGGCTAGCTTGGTCCAGGCTTGTAGACTTGGGCTCTATAGACTCCGGTTCAAATCCGGGAGGCCCCACCATTTTAATTAAGCGTGGATTGGCTTTTGTTTACTATCTATTTTAGAATTGTGCGTTTTCTGTGGCGTCATTATCGTTTGGTGTGTGCGAAAAATTTTCGATAAGGCAGTAGAAGCCCAAGTAATACGAGGGATAGTAGCACTATCGTTTGGCTAAGAAACGCTATGTTAAAACCAGTTACCAAGGCTCCATGTATGGTTACGGCAATTACAAAGATTGGCAGTATCCACATTGTATACCATGCCCACTGCTGACCTTTTCTGTAGGGAAATGCTATCACGATACCTAATAAACCGATGAAAGATAGGTAAATTATCGATATTTCTCTTTCAAGCCAGCCGTAGAAATTAGCTAAGCCAGGATTTAACGCCAATAGCTCGTTCCAAGTCATTCCAGTTAAATTCTCGACTGCCTGGGAATCCGGACGTACCCCTCCAGATAAAGTACCAGCTACTATGAATAGTATGAACCTAGCGGCTAAAACAAGAATTATGCCTAAAAGAATTAACCAAGAATACTTTTCATAACCCTTCTCACGCATAAGCGATCCCTTTTAAAAATTAAAATAGTAATAGTTTTATCCCAATATTAATCTTCATAGAATCCTTACCTGACAAAGACAGAACGCGTCATTGTTACTAAGTCTCTGTAACTGCGTACGAAAAATGTTTTCTTCAGATGGTGTTACGTTACCGAACAAAGACTTGGGCTCTGTAGACTCCGGTTCAAATCAGGGAGCCCCAATGCCTTTGATTTTTGCAAAATGCCGTTTTTTCGAGATTAAATCCTATGGCTCCGAATTTTCAACTAATTCTTTGTCGAATATAAACCAAAATTTGGTTGGCTACCGCTAACTTTAGTTTCTCTAAAATAAGAAAAAGAAAGATAGCACAATAATATTTTTTTTAATACTTCTTATGTCTACCGTACTTGTACTTTCCCATGCCACAATCAAGGCACTTTATGATCTCTTCATCTTCTTCAGTGTGGTTGCTACCACAATACGAACAACATGAACATACAATATTAGTCAAGTTTTTCACAAATCCATCCGCTATATTTTATTCACATTATTTTAGTGTTTGGTTATTGTTTGCTTATTTCTTCCGTTGATTTTTTGGTAATTGATGCGTGATAGTTTTCATCTATTTCTGGTTGGGTTGCACAATTCACCAGTGTAATCACTTACATAGTAGCTCTCGTGTTAACGCCGCCACTTTTGGGTCTGTAATTGGAAGCCCAATTTTAGCTGAGACAATTTCCAAGCTTTCTTTCACGATGGTTTGGGCTGCTTTTCCAATTTCTTCTGGTGCAGCATTTTCTCCACAAAAAATTCCCCTACAATTTTTTAGTGCAAGCGGATTCAATTCGACAAGAATCGTGTTTGTTTTATAATCAAAATCCGTTATAATAAACGGGTCCAAAATGCATATGGACGGTTTGATATCCTGAATTTTACAGGTGTTTTCCTCAGTTAAAAAGAAACAGCTCCCATCTTTCTTTTTGCGGATACTACTATTATGGGGATCATTTGGTGCTTCCAAAAAATCCACAAAACCCCTCTTCTCAATCCTGTACTGCTCTTTCAAATTGATGTCGGGTGGCTGATCTCTACAACAGACTCCACAACCCTTACAGTGAAAACCCACGGAATCTGGAAATATGACATTCTCATAGCGCATAGTGATCCTAACTTAACAGGCGACTGACGAGACCAAGTTTTCAGTCAGCACTGCACTGTTGACCCTTTGTCTTTAAATTAGTTTTGATGGGAAGGTAAGATTTAGGTCTTGACTTGAGGTGAAGGGGAGCCAAAGCGTTTCATAAAAACTCTGAACTGTATTTTTGTTTTACGGGTGTTCTTTTACCGAATCATTTAAAAGGGTCAATGCTATATTAATAGTTAAGATAATGGGCCCAAAAATTTTGGCTGGGCGGATTTAGCCTTGTGTTATCAAGGTAGTGGCGGAAAAGTAGCAGGTGGGGTTCGCCTTCTCCTTTGGTAACAGCCAGACCCGCTCAACTTGTTGGCTATCCCTCAAAGCATGTTACCGCTCCTTTTGATATAAACAAATGTGGGCTACACAACGATGTAACAACAAAGATCAGCATAGCACACTTACTGTCCGAGCACTGCCTTATCCTTTGACCAATCTGCTGGGTTGAACTTTATGGACCTAATTTATTTCTGTGCTTCGTAAATGCCTGCACCGATAAGCCACTCCTGATTTACCATCAAGACGTAGCTCACCTTAGGTTTAACATCAAAGTTGTCTGCAGGATCTGCATACGAGTAACGCACAAAACCTCCGCCAGATTGCGAGGTGTGAATAATCTGTTGAATGAACGCTACTCCGTTGGGGTCTGTTGCATCCCACCGATTTGTTCCAAGAAGCGCAGGCTGAAACGGCAGTGCTAAAGTGTTGCCTGACATGTCATAAGCAAAGATGTAAAGTTCGCCATCAACAAACTGGCTATTCTGATTATTAAATTCGCTAAGCGCCGTTTCTTTGCCCTCTTGTTGTGCGTACACGTATGCATTATGCACGAATTCAACAAGTTCTTCTGGAGTTGTTGATGTCCCTTGTGTTGGGATATAGCGGCTTAAAATTCTCTCATAAGTGGAGATGCCCGAATCGTCTTTTTCCTGTTTAAGCGCCTCCATTGCCTGCTGGAAAGCGTTTATTGTCGAGTCTGGAATGTCCTTGCTAAAGGCATAGTAGTAATCATAAGTGCTCAGTTGAAACGCGTTTTTGAAAGCATAATAGTTGCCTGTTAGCTGCTCGGTGATGGTTCGACCTACTACTTGGGCGTAACACCAAAAATCTATATCCCCACTGGAAAGTTGCTCTATGATTGATGTTGCGTTTGTAAAGTAAACAAGTTGACTCTCATCTACTCCTGCATCTGTGAGTTTTGTAATGGCTGCGGAGTCCTTGATCACGCCGATTTTGTATTCATTTAGGTCGTTGGCGCTCTCGATTGAGATGTTATTGTCCCATCTGGTGAACAGGGCATATGAATCTGAAAATATGGGTCCCGCCCACTTGAATGATGACTCTCGCTGGGGCAGTCGAGCTGTGGAAAATAGAACTGTGTTCTCTTTTGTTAGGGCTGCTTGGTATGCTTCTGTCCAGGGAACTATGTGAACTTGGTCAGCGGTTACTTTGCTGCCCATTTTATCTGTGATTTCAGTTAAAAAATCAACGGCGATGCCTTTTGCCGTGCCGTTTTCTTGGTAGTTGCAGGGTGGAAACTGCTCAGTATAGTATGTAAGGGTGTTTGCTGGGGTTGTAGGTTGTTGCCCAAATAAAACATATACCGATGCTGCTGATAATGACACTATGAGCACTATAATTAGGAAAAAATATGCGTAACGTCTAGACATGATATAGAAGGTTTAGTGTTTATATTTAAAACTTTTTTAATACTGCCGCTGCAGAATTTTCAATCCTGCCCCTCTACAGGAAACAAACGTCTCAAGTCAGGTCAATTTGACACCGCGGATTTTGTTCGACCGCAAATCTTAAAACCAAAACAGATCACCTTCTCATTGAGGACTTCTAAATGGTTTACTGTAGCCGATGTGGAACTCAAAACCCCGACACCAACACCCACTGCACAAACTGTGGTGCACCCCTCTACACAGTTGGGCAACGCTACCCCGGAAGCGACCGGGAACATTATCGTAAAGTGGAAAACGAATGCTTCGGTTTGCCCAACGGCGGCATGATTGTAGGCATAGTTTTTGGCTTAATCATAATCCTCGTAGGGTTAGGTTGGTTCCTGCAAGCATATGGAATAACGATAGATGTCTGGCCATTCATAATAATCATTTTCGGCGTACTCATCGTTTTAGGCGCAGTTTACAGTCGCAGACGATACAACGAACGTCCCCCTGCCCCATCTTAAATGCAGCGTCCACAAGCCCGGCAGACTTGTTTATTGTTCCATTCTGAAAGCAAAATCCTAAACCACAACATATAGATGATTAATCCAAGCATAAACGCATCAATCAGAAAGCTCGTAGCAGCCAAATCCGCCACCACTAAGCTAATGCCTGAGCCTACCACAAACAAGGCATTCACAGCCATCTTGAGGTAGCCTCCCGTTTTTATTTGAGCCAAACCCATAAGCATCAAAACTTCTCCCGCCACCAAAACCCAAATGCTCCCGTTATTCCCATCAAAAAAGCCTAGAGAAAACAAAATTATCCCAGCCATGGCGGCTACTGCCCCAATTAACAAGCCAGTGCATGCAGCACAAAACACTCTGCCCTTGAATTTTAATCGGTTGGCGACGAAGTTTTCGCAGTCTGGATGGTGCCCTCTAAGCTGTACTGTTGAAGCGGATGGTTTGTCTGGGTTTGGGGAACTGCTGGGTTTTTTGAACATCATTCGGCATCTTCCTGGATAAAACACTGCAACTACGCCCATGACGCAGACTGCACTGTATACTGCACCTATGAGTGGGCGTCGGAAAGGTAAGGGGTCTGCGTTTAGGCTGGGCTGAAGCAAAAGGATGGGAACGAGCACCAACCCGAAAACTGCAGTTGCTCCTAAAAACGTCAAAAGAAACTTGGAGGGATCCGGTTGTGGCAATTTTTTCGCCTAGAATAATGATTTTATTTTTCCTGTCACGCCCCAAGTTGCCATATGCCTGAATGTGCGCCGTTTCATAGTGTTGCTTGAGAATAGCCCTTGGAATCGTCTGTTCCATGATCCGTAGAAGTCGCGGTAGCAACCATAGAGTTCCTCTTGTATCTGATGTGTGGAAAGCGTTTCGGTTGGCATAATAGCGTGGATCATGTCGTAGTGGCTCCAGTTGCGGTCCTCGATCCATCCGTTGCGGTCTGCTTCAGCGTAAACTTCTGTGCCGGGGAAGGGCGTTAGGATGCCGAACATGACGAAGTCGGGGTCTAAAGTGTTGGTGAATTCTTTGAGTTGCTGGATGGATTGGCGGGTTTCTTTGCGGTTGCCTATAATGACCATGGCGTGGGCGAAGATACCGTTCTCCCGCAGTAGCTGAACTGCTGTTTTTGCGTCACTTGGTGTGATGCCTTTTTTGAAGTGTTCCAGTGTAGCGGGATTTGAATTCTCAACGCCTAGCAGTACCCAGTTTAACCCTGATTTAGCTAGCCGTGGCAGGATCTCTTTGTTTCGGATGATGTCGTCGCAGCGTGCTTGAACAAACCAGGTTACGTCGTCAGGTAACTGTTTGGCGATGATTTCCTCAGCGATTTCGGCTGGTCTTTGTCCGGTTCCAAAGTTGTCATCTGTTAACCAAATCATTTTGCTTCCGAATTCTCGACTGCAATACGCCATTTCGTCTGCGATTCGTTTGGCTGGTTTAAGGCGCCAGCAGCTTTGCCAGTGACGCCACTGTGTGCAAAAGGTGCATTGATGGTTGCATCCGCGTGCGCCCTCGATGAGTGCGTATGGTGCCCTTTTGCCTGCCATGACTGAGAAGTGGTATTTTGGCATGTTATCTTTGACGAGGTGGTAGCCTGGAAACGGCAAATCTTCCAAGTTCGCAATCAAAGGCCTTGAAGGATTATGGATAACCTCTCCGCCGTTTCTGTAGGATATGCCTGTAATGTTTTGGAAACCGATGCCCTGCTGGTGTGCCCTGACCAGTTCAGCAAAAGATTGTTCGCCTTCGTTACGGACGATGATGTCGAGTTCTGGGTAAAGTTGGAGACTGTCTTGAGCTGTGGCGGTGAAGTGTTGTCCACCTGTTACGGTGAGCGCTTTTGGTGCCACTCTTTTAGTGGTTTCAAGAGTTTTCACCACTGCATAAGTGTTGCATGTGGCTAATGAAGCGCAAGCTACTACATCGGGGTTTGAAGCGGCAATGCGTTGCTCCATCATTTTCCAATCAACTTTCTCTGCGTTGCAATCGAGAATCTCGAGTTGGGCATTTTTGTTTTCTTTTCCAGATAAGCGGCGAGTTGGATGATGCCGTAGGGCGGCGGCAGGTATTCGCCCATGACAAACCATATGTCTTTAGGCGGTTCGATAAAGAGGACTTTCAAATGTGGGACTCCTAAGTCCTGATTGGTTTTTTGTGCTTATTAGACTGCCGTTAATTTCCAAGTTGATCTGTTTAAAAATTGTTTGAGAAGGGGGTAAGAGTTTTGCGGACATGCATGGTGTGATGGCGAGCCATCAGATGCATTCCCTCTTAAACCCATTTAGCAATTACTCAACTTTATAGTAATATTTTATGAAGCCACGATTCATATTCGCTGCTAAAGTTTTGTCAATATATGTAAGGT
The DNA here is from genome assembly GCA_963760925.1 of uncultured archaeon. Lineage (GTDB taxonomy): Archaea > Thermoproteota > Bathyarchaeia > Bathyarchaeales > Bathycorpusculaceae > Bathycorpusculum. The sequence goes on from CAVXES010000004.1 coordinate 239,723, forward strand.
GTGGTATTCTGGAACCGTGGGTTGATCAAGTCCGAGGTGAACAAGTTTCTCCTCTTTCAACCCGCAATCAGCAAACACTGCCTTCCAGTTTGTGGGTGTGTTGAAGTTGAAGGGTACATTCACCTTTGTTTCTGGGTTTTTGCTGTAATGGAGAACTCGGTTGTAGAAGTGGTCGAAGAAAATGTTCGTTTTTCTTTGTTGCTCAGCTGACATTGCTCGATATGTTTGGGTTTTCTCTTGCATGATTTGCGGTAGTTCTTCTTCGTTAACGCCGTAAACTGACTCGATTACAACTACTCTGCCGCCCTCTTTTGTCACCCTGCATACGTCCATTATGGATTCTACTGGGTTACTGCTGTGATGGAAAACGGTGAGTGCCAAAGTATTATCAAATATGTTATCATCAATTGGCATTTTTGCGCCTTGTTTGAATGAAACGAATTTTAAACCCGTTTCTGCAATATGTGGATGCATGTAAACATCGGCAAGGGTAACTTGGCTGCTTTTGTTTTGAGCGATTAATTCTGCTACTTGTCCATCACCGCAGCCATAATCCAAAACATTACCTTCCAGCAGGTAAGGTGCAATCTGGGTGTAAACTATGTTGGCTCTGGCGGCGAGTTTCTGGGGAATCCTCTGTGTAATGCCTGCTTTTTCTAGTATGCTGTGTGCCTGTCGCTCGTAGGCCTCAAGTTGGGGGTACTCTGATACGGCAAGTAAGCAGTCGCTTATGATTTCCTTGGCTTTAACCTCGGGGATTTCTAAGTATGTTAAGACTGGTAGAAGCATGGATGCGACAGTTTTTTTGATGCTATTGTCTGTTATGATCTCTTTTATCTGGGGCAACTCGTACCCGAAAGCGTTTTTCATGTCAGCCAATGTTTACGGATTAGTCATATGAATGTTTCCATAGTGTATTTTGCGGGCTGCTCGGGTCTTAGAGAAGAGTCAAATGCTTGAGGAAACCGTGTTTCTACGCGTTTTTTTGTTAGAATGTGTTAAAAACAAGGTTTAAAGA
>CAVXES010000005.1:0-534325 GCA_963760925.1 uncultured archaeon
CGAAGGATTTTTTGCCGATACGTATCCAGATGTCATAGCGCTGGTTTAGGTGCATGAAGCCTTCGATGTAGTTTAGGTAGCCGTGAATGCGTCTTTCTAGGACACCTTCGAGGCCTGCATCGAGTTTTGCGCCTGCAGCTTCAACGAGGATGCCGAATGGATATGCACCGCCTTCCTTCAGGTCTTTTAAGTCTGGACCGATGATGGTGATTTTTCCATCTTCGATTTCATTCATGGGTTTTACTTTTGCCAACTCAAACTTTTGTTTGACTGTTGGTCCGCCGAGTTCGACTTGCATGTCGTTTCTGCGGATTCGTTCGCCTTCGTAAATTACGCCAACTTCTACAGGAATATCTTTAAACATTGACATTTTCTTAGTTTCCTCCTTCATTAAACTTTGAAGTCATTACTTTAAGGTTTGAAGCCCACTCTTCTTCCCCAGCATTTGGGAAAGACCAGCTTGCGTGGACATGGAACATGTTGTCAAGAGTCATTGTTCTTAGGTCTGGTGCAAAGTGTTTGAGGCCTGAGAGAATCAGTGCTTCCATATAGTAGGGTAAACCCACGAACATAACTAGGTCTGGGTGGCCTTTGCCGTCTAGCCCCATCCACGTTGGGTCTACTACACGGTTACCGATGTCCATTGCGTTCATGAATGCTGCTGGTTGGTATCCTCTTTTTACGAATTCGCCGACTATGTGTGCTGTTGCTACTACAGGGACTTTGCTTGCGTTTGCGAGGTCAATAATGAAGTCAATGACTGGTTTGCCTTCTAAGTAGCGGGTTGTAACGTTGCTGCCTACAATAAGTAGGGGGCGTTGGGCCCGTTTAATCATTGCTACTGCTATCTCGGGTTTTTGTATTGGGTTTGCTTTTTTAGTTGAAGCTATTTCTGCACATTGCCATGGTTCGCACGACATTCATGATCACTCCTTAGCTTTCCTGATCATTCTAGGAAGCATTGTTGGGTCCGGAATTATTGATTCCTTCCAATCTTTTGCTTTCAGAATCTCAGTAATTTCATCTTTCATGGTGATGGGTATATCGGCCTGTGTTCGGATGAATCTGTCGATGTCAGGGGGCATTACGCCGTAGTGACGTTTGTGTAGGTCAATGTAGTGGGTTAGTTTTCCGGAGCGACCTTTCCATGTGTCGTTGGGTCTTATGCAGAGTTTTGCAATAGTTACCATTGCTTCTTGTGGTGTTTCAACGGTTTGGAAGAGATGTTCGGGTGCTGGACCGACGTTTACTTTGTCGCCTGTGCGTGCATCGTAAACTTCCCAGTTGTCTGGTTTGTCTTCTCTGCCTAAGAGCATACGACGGTATTTGCTTCCGTGTGGACCGACAAGGACTGGAACACCTAAGCTCCAGAAGCCAGCTGCAATTGAAGCGGCTTTCTGTGAGTATGCGCCCCAAGCTAAACCAACTGCGCCGACACGATTGTGGATGTAGTCAGCGATTTCCTCATAGTTTCCTCTTAGGTTGCGTTTAGCGAAGATGTTTGCTACTTTGATTGCTGCACCTGCGATGTGTGGGTTAGAGACGCATGAGCCGACGTTGAGAACTCCTCCAGCTTCAAATCCGCCTGGGAATTCTTCGTATAGTGTTTTGCCTTCTTCGTTCTTGTAAGAGCCTGCGGACATTGCTGAGCAACCAGAAGTTACCACGATATATCGACGTGAAGCGAATTCTCGGGCGATATCGTAGACGTCTTTGCCGCCGTTGGGGTAGTTTGCGCAACCGACTAAAGCGACAATCCCTGGAATTTCGCCGAGCACGATTGGACCACCGACGCTTCTGATTTCAACGTCTGAAACTGCACCTCTGCCTGAGCGACAGTAGTTCTTTTCTGCGAGCATTTTCTTTTCGCCGACTTTGAGTATGTAACTGTGGATTTCTAGATTAACTGGGCAAGCTTCTTCACATCTTCCGCAGCCGATGCATGCTTCGTATAGGTCTGCAAGTTTTGAGTAATCGCCTTCAGCTGCTGCTTTGATTGCTGGTTCAATTCTAAGGTCTTGTGGGCAGCTTCTCTGGCACATGTTGCAGTGGCGGCATTTCTTTGCAAGTTCTTTGATTTGGTCTAATTCTGGAAGTGACTTCATCTTCTTGCGGAGTGGTGCAACTTGTTGTGCTACTCTAACTGCTACTTCGCCGACTTTTTCTGGGTCAAGGATAAGTACGCCAGGTACTTTGCCGCTGACTAAGTCTGCGACGATTTCGTCTGCTGGGTCGTTTGTGCGGTCTTTGTAGCCGATGCAGTTCTTTTCCGAGGCTGCAATGACTGGTGCTTTGACACGTTCAGCTTCTAGTGAAGCATCTGTGCGGACACATTGTTCGTCGAGAACGACGACGTCTGCGAATCCGCCGCGTATGAATCGGAGTTCCCATGAGATTGGACCAACGATTTTTGCACGGTCGAAGTATCTTGTGTTGTCAATGGCAGTGCAGCATAAGCCGACTACTTCCATTTTATCGTCCACTTTGTGGTCTTTCATGTAGTCGATTATTCCGACTGAAGGAATAACGTTGTGGCCGATGCACATGATGACTGGTTTGGTTGTGTCAACTGTTCCGATACCCATCTCGATAAGTGGGGCTTCAGGTTCTGCTTTGGGGAATCCAAGTGTCGAAATTTGAGCGATGTCTGCTATTTCCATGCCTACTTGGTCCATTCTGCCTGCATGGAATGCTTTTGATTCAAAATCTAAGTTGTTAGATTCTTGGCCAGTATGTGCGGCAGAAAGACAGTGAGTAATTTGTGATTCAGTGTATGCTAAAATATCGTCCAAGTCGCCAAGAGTGTCAGGTTTTACTCCTGTGATAAGCCTTGTGACTGGAGCTTCTACTTTAACGTTTAAGCCGCCAACGTCAAGTGGGAATTTTCGACCGTATTTTTCAATTAAGTGGTCAACAACGTGGCGAGCATGTGCGTTGTGGGTTGCAGCTCCAATACAACATGCAATAAGCACGATACGAGAGGACTGGTCTGCTATGTTAAGTCCGCATGCTCCGCGTTTTCCAGCTGTTAAGTCACATTTGCCATATGTGCAAAGACAGCAGAGGTCGCAGTCAGGCAGATAGAAGGGCTTGTATTTGTTCAGCAGCTTCATATCCCAGTCCCGCAGGGTACTAATATGGGGCATTGGTGTTGGACCCATCGGTTCATCCCAGTTGTCGGTGACAACTTTACCAACGGATAACTCGAGGTTTTTGATAAGACCGGCGCTGGTCTTCATTTCGTCAATTTTTACACGGACGTTTTTACTAGTCAAATCTTATAACCTCTGTAAAGGTTTACCACTTTACTAAATTACAATCTTTTTAAACCTTTCCAGATTCTTTATGCAAAAGTCAGGTTACACTTAATGAAATGCTAGGATTCAAAAAAATTGTGTAAAAAAAAATAAGCGGTTACAAGTAGCCTAAATTAGCCAAAATATTCTTAACAGAAACATATGCCTTGTTGTCGTTTGGCAACTTTAAGAGGGACTCTCCATCAAGCACAAACTGGTCAAGCGTCTCATCCGCCTCGATTTTGCCAAGATACTTGAATTTAAGCTCATCTTCAGCTTGCTTGCCAAGTTCGGGAGGGAAGCGGTAGCCGCCAATTAAGTAAAAGTTTTCGAATTTCATGTCAACTTCTTTGGCTATTTTGTAGGCACGTCTAACGTGATCCTGTGACTTTTTGGAGTGGTCTAATATGTCGAAGACGTCGTTGACGTTTGAGGTTATGCGCCTGTTGAGGTTTTCTAGCCCAGCTGGGGAGTCAACGATTACGTACTTGTATGTTTTTGTCAGGTTTTCAAGGGCGCCTTTGAGTGCAGTGTTGGGCATGCAGTAGCAGCCTTCAACCCATTTGTTGCCTACAGCCATGAAATCGAAATGGTCGCTTTCGTAGAGGCCTTTTTCCCAAATGCGGGCTTCAATGCGTTGTGCTGGAGGAACACCGACTGTGGTGCCTCCGCTATCGATGAAAGTACTTACAATCAGGTCTGCTATGGTTGATTTGCCTGCTTCCTTGAGGTCTACACCAAGCATTTCTGCTAAGTTCTGGTCTGGATCAGCATCAACTAAAAGTATTGGTGATTGGTTGGCTTCGATGAAAGCTTTAGCCATTAAGGCGGTGAAGCTGGATTTTCCTGTTCCACCACGGCCTACAGTAACGAGAGTTTTCATGTCAAATAAACCTCAAGACTTTAACATATTTCCTTAAGGGAAGGCATGCATATATTTTCTATGGTTTGCTTAAAGGGTTTTGCCAACACGTTTCGCATCCTCTTTTATGACTTGTAACTGTTCCGCTGTGGGTTTGCCTCTGACATCTCCGCATCTTCCTTTGGTGGTGTGTTCAAGGGAGCCATGAAACTCGCTTAATACATACCATTCGTCGATAACCGTGAAGCCTAAGTGCTCGAAGTATTGTCCTATGTCTTTTCCGACGGGGATGGCTTCGTTGATTCCGGTGTGTGGACCAGAATAGGTCACAAAAACTAGGGCGTTTTTGCCCGAGATTTTGGGGGACCCAGTTTTTATTTTGCCGTTTTGGCGGTATTCACTGAATTTTTTCTTCAGAAAAGCAGTCATGGGTTCAGGGGGATGCCAAGAATAAGAGGGGCAGCCTACACAAACCAAGTCAAAGTCCAAGTAATCCAGTTTTTCTGCTTCTTCAGGTTTAGTGAATGTGACTTTGAATTCGGCTTCTTCGAGACCTTGCTTTATGGCTTTGGCCACCTTCTCGGTGTTGCCGCTCTTTGACCAATAGATTATCAATGCAGTCTTCATTTTACCACTGTTTACTCGGTTTTTACTTCAAAATCAGCTTTAACTGGGGTTGGGTCTTTGAAGATGAAGAACACTGGGCAGTTCGCTTCGGTTCTACGCCATGCAGCTTCCAAAAGTTCTTTTCGGGCGGGAGAAGAAGCATCAACCTTCATTGTAATGCCGCTTACAATTGGAGAATCCGGAGATTTTTCGGCTTCAATAGTTACCTCTACCTTGTTTAGTTTTATGTTGCTTTTTTTGCATACATCAGCGAAAATTGTGATGCCGCAGTCAGCCAGCGACATTAAGCACAGTTCAAGTGCTGTTGGGCCACAGTCCCCCCCGCCTGCAGGTGCAGGAAGGTCACATTCTACGCTGTGGTTTCTTTGGTTATCAACTCTAGAGTGAACGTTTTCAATCCAGATTGCTTTAGCTTTTATTTTCGGCATAAAAGTCACTTAGGGGTTTATTGAAGCCAGCATATATTAGGTTGATTCTGTTTTTTCCGGGGAATTTACGTTAATTTGTAGGGGTCTGCCTTCGGTTAGTGCTTGGGAGGTTTTTTTTCTTGCGCTTTGTAGTAGGCGCCAGATGGTTCCTCGGGAGATGCCCATTTTTTTGCCTGCTTCTTCTTGCGAGAGTCCTTCTAGGTCTACGAGTCGTTGGGCTTCTATTTCTGCTATTTCTAGGATTATTGGGGTTTGGTTTTGTGGGGTTTGGGGTGTGAATGTGTTTGTGTTTGGGGGGTTGGCTAGGTTGATTGGTTTGGGGTTTCTGCCTCTTCTGCCGTGCCTGTGTCGCCAGCCCATTTTTGGTCGTTATTTTGTTGTTTGCGGTACTTTTATATATTTTTGTGCATTATCACATAATTGCATTATGTGCATAAGCACAAAATAGAGGTGAAAAAAACCAATGCATCACGGAAGAGGAAACTGGCCCGGAAACGGACCCTACAGCAACCTACCACCATGGCAAAGACCAGGCTGGCTCTACGGCAGAGGCGCATGCCACTACCTATACGGCACACCATATTACGCACGACCACCAACAACCACCCAAGACGAAACAACCTTACTCAACGAACAAAAAACCGTCATAGAAACACAAATAAAAGCCATGCAGGAAACACTCGCCAAAATCCAAGAAAGACTCAACACAATCAACAAATAAAACCCCTTTTTTCCTTTGTAATAAACAGTCCTAATCCAAAAAGGTCGATAGTTTCTCAAAAATTCGGGCAATTTCCTTGGCGGAGCCGCTTTGAGGAGCATATTCGATGATTGTTTTTTCGTTAACCATAGCCTCAGTTACTTGGGGGTCAAAAGGAATCTTGCCGAGAAACTGCACGTTGTTTTCTTTGCAAAAAACCTCTATTTGTTTGGTATTCTGCAAGTTCACATCGTACATGTTGATGCAGACATATGCTGGCACGTTAAAGTGGGTAAGCAACTGAAGAACTCGGATGAGGTCATGAATGCCTGACAGGGTGGGTTCTGTCACAATTAATGCTGCGTCTACGCCAGAAATTGAAGCAATAACGGGGCAGCCTATGCCGGGGGAGCCATCAATTAATACGAGTTCAAGGTGCTCTTTTGTTGCCAAGTTTTTTGCGTTTTGCCTAACCAAAGTAACTAGTTTTCCCGAGTTGGCTTCGCCGGGGTTAAGCATGGCGTGAGACATGAAGCCATACTTGGTTTTTGAGATGTAAGCGCTTCCAGACACCCGCTCAGCCAAGGTTACCGCGGTCGCTGGGCAAGCTGCTGCGCAGACGCTACAGCCTTCACAGGCAACAGGGTCAACTTTTATTTTGGCGGTTATAGCGTTGAAGCGACATAGTTTTTGGCATAAACCACATTTTGCGCACTTGGATTCATTGATTACGGCTACTTGTGAGCCTTTGAACTGTTGGGTTTCAATGATTTTGGGGTGCAAGAGCATATGCAAGTCTGGGGCGTCGACATCGCAGTCAGCAACCACCGCGCTTTTCGCTAAGACTGCAAAGCTAGCTGTAAGGGATGTTTTGCCAGTCCCACCTTTGCCGCTTAACACTGTTAACTGCTTCATTTTTTGGCTAACACCTTGATTTTACTGTATAGCACCTCAAATTTATCTACCCACCCCGGTAATTCTTTACAGAAGGGAACACCACGTGAGTAGAGTTCAGCTATTCTTCGCTCGAATGGGATCTCCAGGAGAATTCGAATGTTTTCTCTTGCACAGTAATCATATATTTTTCTGTCACCTACGCCAGCGCGGTTAACTACCACACCGAAAGGAACAGCCATTTTTCTTAAAACTGAAACTGCAATTTTCAAGTCATACAAACCAAACGGTGTTGGCTCCGTGACGAGAACGCAAAAGTCGCAGTCACGCACGGTCTCCACAAAAGAGCAGGAGGTTCCTGGTGGAGAATCAATAATGACGTCTCTTGTTTTGTCGATTTGTTGTTTCACTGCTTTTATAATCGGAACAGACAGGGGTTTTCCAACCGTTAATTCGCCCCAAACCACTGTTAGATCGTCGACTGTGCCGAAGGTTATTTTTCCGATTTGATGTTTCTCTTCTGAGATGGCTTTGGTGGGGCAAACAATCATGCATCCGCCGCAGCTGTGGCATAGCTCCGGGAAAACTAGAATTTTGTCTTTGAGAGTTAAAAGGGCATTGTAGCGGCAGAATTTAGAGCAGTCTCCGCAGTAAGTGCAAAGCGCTTCGTCTACTTTAGGGACTGCAGTGTAGACGGGTTCAGTTTTTGTCTGTGCGGGGTGTAGAAGTAACTGGGCATTGGGTTCTTCTACGTCACAATCCAAGACCTGAACGTGTCGTAATGAAAGCGCCAAGTTTACGGTCAGAGAGGTTTTTCCTGTGCCTCCTTTGCCGCTTGCAACTGCCACAATCAACTCACTTTTCACCAATTGCTAAATAAAAAGAAAATCAGGGAAATGATTTTGATTTTTCGTAGTCGGCGATAGCCTTTCTCAGGGTCTTTATAGCTATTTCTGCGCATTGCTGTTTTGCTTCTGGTAAGCCTCCAAGTGCCTTCAACACGTCGTCGCAAGCGAGTGTCTTCACTGTGGTAAGGGATTGGCCTTTGATTATCAAGGTCAAAGCAGACATTGCAGCCAGTGAACCGGGACAGCCGTAGCAGAGGAACTTGGCATCTTCAATGATTTCATCGTTAAGTTTTATGTATAGCCTTATCAAGTCGCCTTGGGCACCCAGAAAAACCGCGTTTGCATCGGGTTTATCCAATACACCAAAGTTTACGTCGTTTTGATATAATTCAATCGCTTTGTCAGAGTAGCCTAATTCGATGAGTTGCTTAGTTTCCACATCTTTGATAGTCAATATTTATCGCTCCATGGATTCAACTAGTGTTGGTGGTGCGCGTCTGGGCAACCCTCAGATAATTCTTCAAGTTTGCCCTGTTTAAATGCATCAACGTTTTCTTTGACGGTACTTGCGTTCGCTTTTAGAACTTCAATGCCAAAATCTTTGAACGCCGTAATCCCCCGAGGTCCCATACCGTAAACAATTATGGCTTTTGGGTGTAGCTTTGTTAGAGAATCATGTGGAGAGCCTACGCCCCCGACGTGTTCGCTCTGGTTTGCAACTGCAGTGACGTTTGTTATTTCCCATTTATCTCCAAGTTCAACAACTGTGAAGTATGGTGCACGGCCGAAATGTTCTGCTAACTGAGCGGTTAAACCGTCTTGTGTGTCTGTTGGAATTATGATTTTATCTGTCAATCAATTCACCTCCAATTTATCGCCGAGTAATCGGTGGTTAATACAAAATCGTGGAGTCTCATGCTGTTGGCACCTGCCCATGTTGAGGACCGGAATGACCCGAAACAGTTGCAGCGGGGATTTTCTTTAGCTTACCACTTCTGAATTTCTCGAGGATTTCTCGTATGTTTTCAGGAAGCCCAATTATCACTTCGACACCGGCGGCTGATAACGCATTGAAAGCATTAGGTCCAATGTTTACGGTTATGACGACTTTTGCTCCTTTGTTTATGATTGTTTGTGCTGCGTGTATTCCTGCGCCGCCTGTTGCATTTGAGGCGATGTTGGGAATGGCTTCAAATTGCATGTTATCCGTTTCTACAATTAGCAGGTAGGCGCATCTGCCGAATCGTGGGTCTAGTTGGCCGTCTAAGTTATCGACGGTTGAGCTTAGGCATATTTTCATTTTGTTACTACTCCGTTGGCGACTTTTACAGCGAAAACGTGTTTTGTTCCGCTGTATTATTAGCCTTTTTTGATCTGGAAAGTTATGAAAAGTTTAATAACTAAATAATATTAATAGGTTTGGTTTAGAAACTAAACAGACAAGAGATAGGAACGCATGGACGAAACAGACAAAAAAATCATCACCCTCCTCCAAGCAGACGGTCGAACAACCCTCCAAGACATAGCCAAACAAATCGGCTTAACCAGCATGGGCACCAAAAAAAGACTACAAAAACTCCTAAAAACCAAAACAATAAAAATCCAAGCCCTAATCAACCCAAACGCCCTCAAACTCCATCCCGCCATAGTAATGCTAGAAATGGAAAGCGCTGAAGCCATGCAGCACCTCCTAGAACGATTCAAAGATTGCCCACGCGTCATACAGATTTTCAAAACCATGGGCGGCTACAACCTAATAGCTCTGGTAGTGGCGGAAGACCAAGACACACTTGAAAGCATATCCATGGAAAAATGCTCGCTTAGATGCAGCAAAGGCATAAGGCGCTCCGAGTTCTACCCAATTAGCGAAACCCATTTTTCGCCTTTTCTGCAGATAAGAGAAAATTTAGCTCAGAAAGAACAGAAAAAAGAAACTAACACTCCTTGCAATGTTGACTGCGTTCCCTGTAACCGATATGAAAACAAAAAATGCGTCGGTTGCCCCACAAACGACAATTACCGAGGAACACTTTAACGGAGCTTTTAGATTTGTCTGAACACGTAGCACTAAAGGCAGCTTCAAAAATCGAGGTAGTGTCTTTGATGGATAACACGGTGGATTTTCTCTCCAGCATAAACCGAAAAGAAGTGCAGTCATATTGGTATTGGAACAGACATGGAGAAATGCCAGTTGCCGAACACGGGTACTCCATGCTCATCAAGGTTTTCAGGGGCGAAGAGGTTTGCACGATTCTTTTTGATACAGGCATGAGCGCTGACGGCGTGGTTTCTAATGCTAAACGTATGGGAATTGACTTGGGTGAAGTGTCTTATGTTGTGCTTTCGCATGGGCATTACGATCATTTCGGCGGTTTACCTGCAGTAGTCAACGCCATTAACAGGAAAGATTTGGTGGTTGTAGCGCATGAGGACATGTTTAGGCGAAGAGGAACCGCCAATGCCAAAGGAGAAATCCGTGAATATCCGACTTTTCCAGAAATCCCCCCGCTTAATTCACCAAAAATTTTGAATACAAAACAGCCTCTTTTGATTGGCAAGGATTTAGCTTGTGTAACTGGTGAAATCCCAAGAGCGGTAGAGTTCGAGAAGGGATTAATCAACAGTAAAATTTACCGCGACGGCACTTGGCATCCTGACCCCCGCCTTATGGATGAGCGGGCGCTGGTTTTTGATGTGAAGAGTAAGGGGTTAGTGGTTATTTCTGGCTGCGCCCACGCAGGTATAATAAACACCCTACACTATGCCCAACAAATCACGGGTATATCGAAGGTTTATGTAGTGTTAGGAGGGTTCCATTTGTCGGGTAAGGAATTCGAAAAAAGAATTACACCCACCGTTGAAGAACTAAAAAAGGTCAAGCCAGAATTAATTGTTCCGTCGCATTGCACAGGTTGGCGAGCGCTCCACGCTTTAGCCGACGCTTTTCCTGAGGCTTTTGTTTTTAACAGCGTTGGAAACCGCTACGTTCTATCTTCATAGCAAATCAACCAAAAACTGGGAAAATAAGAAATCAGGGTGATGACGAGACTAACTGTTTTGCATTATCTTTGATGCCCTGCAATTGTTCGGCAGTGGGTTTGCCCCTAAGGTCACCTAATCTGCCTTGTGTGCTATGTTCTTTTGAGCCATGGAATTCACTTAGCACATACCATTCCGCTACAACAGTGAAGCCAATGTGTTCAAAATATTGTCCTATATCTTTGCCAACAGGGGTTGCCTCAGCAAGTCCTGTATGCGGACCTGAGTAGGTTACGAAAACTATGGCTTTTTTGCCCCCGACTTTTGGGGCGCCAAGCTTGATTTTGCCGTTTTCTCTGTAAAAATTGAATTTTTTCTTCAGAAAATTCGTCATCTGTTCAGGCGGATGCCAAGAGTGAGAAGGGCAACCTACACAAACTAAATCGTAATCGAAATAATCCAAGTTTTCGGCTTCCTCAGGCTTCTTCATGGTTACGTGGAGGTTTGCTTCTTCTAGTCCCTGCTTTATGGCATTAGCAACTTTCTCTGTGTTACCGGTTTTAGACCAATATATTATCAGTGCAGTTTCCATTTTCTTAAACTCGTAGGGTTTCATCGTTGAGTCCCCCGATTATGTTCCTATTTGAAATGCTGTTTCTGCCGATTTTTATGTTTTTGCGCTTTATATAGGGGAAGGGGGAGATCGTGGAGAGCAAAAAACGGTAGGGCGATAATCGTTGTATCGGACACGTTGGATTTGCTTAAAGCCTTAAAAGCTACAAATACAAAAATTAAAGGCAAAGAGTTTATTGGATCGCCTTAGCCCCGTTCTCGGTGAGCACATATTTATCCGTTGTTTCTTCAACGAAACCCGCATTTTTCAGTTCACGCAGACCACTTCTCATTTTAAACAGTGGCTGGCCCGTTTTGGCGGCTACTTCCTCAGGCGTCAATGCGCCATCTTTAAGCGATTTGAGTGTTACCAGCCCTGTTGATGTTGGTTTTCCGTCTCCAGATATACAGGGCATACAATCAACTCTCAGGAAGCTTCTTTCTGCAGAGGTACCAGTCTTTGCATTCGTAACCTTCTTTGAGTCGCTCTTCAACTTGGTCAATTGTGGTTGGTGCGGGAATAACGACTGAGTCACCGGGTTTCCAGTTTGCGGGAGTAGCTACCTTGTATTTGTCGGTTGTCTGCAACGCATCAACTAATCGGATAATTTCGCTCATGTTTCGGCCAGTGGTCATTGGGTAGTAGAGCATGGCGCGGATTTTGCTTTCTGGGTCAATGATGAATACGCACCTCACTGTTTCGGTTTTGCTTTGCTCAGGATGAATCATTCCATATTTTTTTGCGACTTCCTTGTTTAAGTCAGCAATTATAGGGAAGGGAATTTTTACGCCCATTTTTTCTTGGCAGTTACGAATCCATGCGATGTGGGAGGAGACGCTGTCAACACTTAAACCTAAAAGTTCCGTGTTTCGTTTCTTGAGGGCTTCGTAGATTTCGGAGAATGCCATGAACTCAGTGGTGCAGACGGGGGTGAAATCAGCTGGGTGCGAGAAAAGAATCAGCCACATACCTTTGTAGTCTGAGAGACGCAGGGTTCCTTGGGTTGTCAAAGCTTCAAAATCAGGGGCTTTATGCCCGAGTACGGGGAACTCTATTTTTTCTTGGATTTCACTCAAAATAATCACCTTTTAAAAGATGAGATTAACTAGTTTTGGTCTATTAAAAAGATTATTATTAACTAATAAAACAGCTAATAAGCAGTTATCTCAGCCTATCAACCGCCGCAACACACCTGAAAAAACCTAAAAAATAAGGGAACTTATGCTTTTTTCTTAGCCAGCAAGTCCTCGCAGATTTTGTCGATGGCTTTGACTGCTTCGATTTCTTTGTTCTTCAGCGGAGTTACGCCGAGCATGTCGGATTCTATGACTTTTTGGTCCCATGGAACAAAAGCAAGTACGTTCATGCCGTTTTGGTCCGCGAATGTTTGGACTGCTTCTTTCTGGGCATCATTCATGATGCGGTTGCCAACCAAGTAAAGGTTTTTCATGCCCGCCGCGGATGCCATCTCGTGAATGTGTTTGGCGATTTCAAGCGATTTCATGTTGGAGTCAGCAATTATTAAGAGATCGTCAACTTGACGCGCTGTACCTCTGCCGATGTGTTCAACCCCTGCTTCAAGATCTAAAACTATTGCTTCGTTAGCATCAACAACAAGGTGCCTAAGCAAAGCACGTATGACAGCAGTTGGTGCACACATGCAACCTGCGCCCATTGTGTGAACTGTGCCCATAACAATCAAGTTTACACCTAATGGTGTAGGTACAGAATACTGTTTGACAATATCGTCTACACTAAAGTTTAGGTTATAGACGCCGCTGTAACCCGTGCTTGTTTTAGATTCAACAAGCGGCTGATTGTCAGAGATAGGGACAATCTTTCGGGTTTCTTCCGCATTCAATCCCAATGTCAAACCTAAGTTCGGGGAAGAATCAGCGTCAATTCCAATGGTTTTTAATCCTCGTTCAGCAAATCCTCGGGCGATGCCACCTGCAATGAGGGTTTTGCCCACTCCGCCCTTACCTGCAACAGCTACCTTCATAATAACCACAAACAGATTGAATTCGCTTGCCAAATTAATTTACGTTTCCCATCAAAAACGCCTAAAATTTCATACAAAATAAACAGTTAAATTCTCTCAATACCTAGAATTCAGTAGAAACCTTTTTAGCTTTTTACGGGAGGTGAAAATTTTGTTGTTTGAAGCAACACATACTCATCCGGCCAATCAGTGCCCAATGCTTTCATCCGAAGGAAAAGCCATGGTGAAACAGTTATTCTCCCCGGAAAACATGAAGAACGCTGGAGTTAACATGGTGGCTGCTTACATGAGTTGCCCCCAAGATACCGCAGTAGACCACAAAGGCTTCTTCACAATCGACGCTGAAAACCCTGATGTAATCAAAAAATTTTTTGGGCCCATGTCGGTAGAGGTGCGACCTGTTAAACCGCTTAGCGAAATAGCGAAAACCCTATAAAAAAAGGGTTAAGATGTCACGATTTTATTACCCTTTTTTATTTTAGCGACTAAACTAAAAACCGTTACCGCAAGCAATGAAGATAGCACCGCAAGGTTCACGGCGCTGAATGTTTGCAGCAACGAAGTGGCAAGTATTGCTCCGGGGATAACGGTCAGCGCGATATAGAGGAAAACGTCTAAGCCTATTACTGTACTTTTGCCTAAGCCAGGTATGTTGTTTCCGCCTAGGAGCATGATAGATAGTTTAGCCATACCTTTGGTACAGGATTTGCAATAGTAGCATGAACTGCACATGAACCGCCTCGCGATTATATAAATTGAGAAAGCTGAGAAAGCCAGAAACAACCAGCCATAAAGGGGGTCGATGAGGTAGCAGCCCAAAGTGCCAATTAATATCCAGATTAGGGCAAGAGTTTGGCCGCCTAGTAAGGAGAATTTTTTGGCTTCAACTTTTTGTTCGGTGTCTACCATGAAGGTTACCGCTTATTTTATGGTTGGTTTTTTTGTGCATTTAATCGGGCTACGTAGGTTGCGCAGGAGGTTCTTCTGCAACATTGGTCGTCTGGTATGCCATGTGGGCATTCAAGGTTTTTTTGCATTTTGATACACTTCCATGTTTAGTAGTGAGTGTTTACTCACAGAAATATATGTTGCGGTATTGCCAATACCAAACAATACTCTTTTATGCAAGAACCAACACAATAAACCCATGGAAAACCTACAACCAATCACAACAAAAAAAGCAACCTGCGCCGACCTCCTAACATGCCTCTACAACCTAAAATCCACCGACACAGAAGTCCTCCTAACAGTCGCAAAAAACCCAGACTCAACCCTCGATGACATAGCCCAAAAAGTCCACCGCGACAGAAGCTCAATCCACCGCATCCTCGCCAAACTCGTAAGCGCCAAGACTAGTGACCAAAGAATCAAAATCCATCAAAGGCGGCGGCTACTACCACACATACGCCATGGTTGATCCACAAAAAATCAAAAAACACGCTACACAACGAGTTGAAGAAATCACTGAAAGCCTCAACGAACTCGTAAACCGCTTCGAATCTGACCTCCAAAAACACCTAAACCAACTCGAAACGTAACCCAATAGACAAGATCCCACTCACAATTTTTTTCAGCAACAAGCTTTGCGCATTTCAAAAGTCATACCAAAGTAACACTGTTTGAAGTCTGAGGCGTCCCGGGGTAGTATCGGTTCGGGTTTTCCCAGAGCGTCTTGACCTCGCGAACCCTGTTACGTCTCCGTGTTCGTAGCGGATTTTTGGTGGGTTAGCTGGATTTTTTTGCGTGCGAACACCAGTGTAAACAGAATTCCGGGTTGTTTAGGCTTTAAAACTTTATTTGCAGCGGCATACTAGCTTCATAGCAAGGCAGGTTGCACTTCTAAAATGTCACTGAACCAAACGCGCTTGCAAGAAGAAAAAGAGAAACTTGAAAAGCAGTTTTTAAAAGGCAAAAAGGACGAGGCGTTTGGTTTTTACTGCGACTTGTTTTCCGCTAAGACCAAAATTGAGGGACAAGACGGCGGCGTGGTCACGGCGCTTTTGTTAAAGAATTTTGCTGAAGGCTTGTTCGACGCGACAGTTATTGTGCATAGAATCAAGGGTTACCATGCCGAAGCGTTTGTGGCGGAAAACGCAGATGATATTTTGGCTGCAAAAGGAACCGTGTACCTTAAAGTTAATGTTACAAAGATGCTACGGGAACTCATCGCTCAAGGCAAACGGCACATAGCCATCGTCTGCACGCCTTGTGAAACGGCGGCGGCAAGAAGAATCCAGCAGAACCTCGGAAAAGACTGCGAAGTGACTGTAGTAGGGTTGTTTTGTTTTGAAGCATTCAAACATGACAAACTCAAAGCAGAAGTAAAAAGCAGATTAGGCGTCGATTTAGACTGCGTCGAAAAAGCGCAAATTAGGAATGGAAAATTCACCGCAAAAGTTGACGGCAGAGAAATCAGTTGTAAAGTGAAAGACCTCGACTGCGCTTCGGAAGCGGCTTGTAAGTTCTGTGGGGATTTTACTTCGGAGTTGGCAGATGTTTCAGTGGGTTCAGTGGGCAGCGCTGAAGGCTACTCAACCGTTATTGTACGGTCAAGTGCAGGGGAAAAACTGGTAAGAGGTCTTGAAGCAAAAAAAGCCGTGGTTAACCAAACCGATATTGCTAAGCTGACGAATTTTAAGAGACAACGGGCTCAAAAGAGCCTCGCCGAAGTGAGCGGTAAATAAAAAGACAGCGGTTTTATGTTTAAGCAATATTAGCAAATAGCTTGTTTGAGTAAATGATGCGAATGCAGAAGGTTTTTTAACCCAAAAGTCTCCCCTGTTAGGCTGAGATGAAATCTCCATGAAAATACTAAACGAGTTTGTGCCAACACGTAAATTCTTCAAACTTGCCGATGAACTCAAAGACTTAGTCGACGGATGGAACGTAACTGACAGCGCAGCCGGATTCCCAGCACCAAGCGGCGTAGTCGTAAGCTGCTTACTCAAAAATAAGTACCCAGAAAAATACGTATGTCCAATCTTCATTCTACACTATAAAGGCCCAGTTGAAGTTGGAGGCTTAGCCCTTGCATCAGACATCGTTGGATTAGACGGCTTAGCAGTAACCATGGGAGACAAACCACACTATGGTGAAGCTATCAAAATGCTGCCTTCCTCAGAAGCCGCACGTGACTTCATACGCAACGATGTTAAAACTAAGAACCTGAAACTCGGATGCTTGCTCACAGCAAGGCGTTCAATTGAAGAAACCCTTCAACGTGTCCGCGAGCCATGGGACTTCGTGTACTTCATGAGATTAAACGATGACTCATTCGACGCTCTCAAGGCAGTTTCGGCTGAATGCAAGAAACTCAACAAGCCACTCTTCGCATACTTCTTAGTAGGTACAGAGAAGAACAAGGAAATAGTGAAAATCATCGGTTGGCCAGTAACAGCCACAATGGAAACTGTTGAAGAGAAAGCAGCAAAATGCGTTGGACTCGTCGACGGCATCATCGCAACATGCGCTGGTGACGCTGAAGGCGACAAGATGATGCTGCAGAAACTCCAAAAGTTCCGCACACAATAAGAAAACCATCGAGACCCTCGCGGTCTCTTCCTCCCAAATTTCAACTTATTCTTTTTTGGTTTCGACTGAAAACTCTTTTTTGATGGTGACGACTTTTCTTTTGCGTTTAACTTCAGGGATAACAAACTCTACAGCCAACAACAGCATAATAAAAGCAATAATCAGGGGTATCCCCCAAAAGTTCTCTTTTAGAAAAAGCGTAACCCAGCCAAAGTAAGGTATGCGCATAACGACTTTGCCAAGAACCATGCCAGCAGGGACGCCTTCTCCGTTGCCCCACAGATAGTTAGAATCGTATTCAGAGGAAGATGGAACGTTCGGGTAGGGCGTTTCGTTGCCGTCGCCTTTGGTTTGGAAGTAGAGTACGCCGTTTTCTTCGTATTCGGCAACTACTCGGTGAACTACAGGGGTATCGTCGGGTTTGTCGGGACGCTGGTATACAATTATGTCGCTGTTAGGGTAATTCGCGTTAATTGTTTCAGGATTAACGCCCTGAATTATAATGATGTCACCCGTATGCAGCGTCGGAGAAAACTCGTGAGTTATTGATAGAAAACCGTCGCATGCCCAATCGTAAGGAACACACATGCTGCCGCTTTCCACCACCCGCAACGGAGTCGAGTTATTAAGCAATATTGGCAATGCCAAAAAGGAGCCTGCCACCAAAAAGACAGCAATCACAATAGGCAATATCGTCTTCACATATGGGTTACGTTTGATTGTACCTATAGCACTCAATCGGGTCCAACCCTGAAATTTATGTTCCGGCCGCCGTTAATAAGAGAATTCCCAATTCCATCAGGACACAACAGAGACAAAACTTAAGTTCAGGAGCTTAGGCTTTGTGGTAGGAGAGAAAAGTCACGGACACTGTTCAAGTGATTCCAGTTACGGGGTTACCGCTTATCCAAGCCGGAGATAGCTTGGGCAAAATGATTTTCGAAGCAACAGAAAAACAGGGCACAACCATTCAACCCCATGACGTTGTCGTAGTTACACATGTAGTGGTTTCTAAGTCAGAGGGCAACGTGGTAAACCTTGACACTGTGGAGCCTTCACAGCGAGCCATGGAAATTGCAAAGCAAACTAATAAGGACCCAGCCTTGGTAGAGGTTATTCTACGGGAAACCAAAGAAATCGTCCGCCTTGGTCCAAATAGCATCATCACTGAAACGTACAGCGGCTCAATCTCCGCCAATGCTGGGGTAGACCGTTCCAATATTGCAGGCGAACGTAACGTAGTGCCTCTCCCTAGGAACCCTAACGCCTCAGCTGAGTTTATCCGAAAAGAAATCCAACGCCTATCTGGAGTGGATGTGGCGGTGATTATATCTGACACACATGGCAGGCCGTTTCGCTTGGGAGAAATTAATGTAGCCGTGGGGGTTGCGGGCTTCAAGCCGATTCGGGATCGTCGCGGCGAAAAAGATCTCTTCGGCTACGTGCTACGCATAAAGCAGACTGCGGTTGCTGACGAGTTAGCATCTGCCGCAGAGTTGGTGATTGGTCAAGCAGATGAAGGAATCCCAGCAGCCATCATAAGAGGATACAACTACATCCCAGCGGAAGACGCATCAGCAGCATTGCTTACCAGACCCAAAGAGAAAGACCTCTTCAGACAATGATTCAATAAGGTTCAAAAACCTCAAAGCCGCCTACATAGTTAAGTCAGAGTTGAAAAGATGGAGAAACAAGCTAACACCCCACAGGAATTTTTTGAAGAAATCTTGCCCGACCGATTCAAAGCTGAAAAAGCTGAAGGCATCGATGTGACAGCTCAAATCAACGTTTCTGGACCCGAAGGCGGGAACTGGACAATCACAGTTAAAGACAAGAAAATGAAAGTTACCGAAGGCGTCTATGAAGCGCCTGATTTGACCTTGAAGATGACGCCAACGGACTTTTTAGACATGGTTAATGGCAAGTTAAGTGCGGAAAAAGCCTTTTTCACCGGCAAAGTCCAGTTTAAAGGCAACATTGCAGTAGCGTTGAAGCTTCGGGAAGCAGGATTTTTATAAATCTAGTTTCTTCGAAACTTCAGGCGGCAGGGGTTCCTCGCAGAACTTGAAAGTCTGAGGCTCCTCAATAGCATTTATTGCTAAGAGTTCTTGGGCGCTTAATTGCTTGATGAGTTCTATGATTTGTTCTCTTGCAACTTTGTAGTGTTTTTTTAATGTTGGTTTGTCCTTAAAGAGGACGCCTGCAAATGGGCAGATTTCGGATTTTTTGAGGAAAAACTCAATCACTCCTTTGCGTATGTCGATGCCAAACGTTATAGGTCCTGCAATGCAGGTTTCAGGTTTAACCGAGTGAATAGTGCAGCGTTTGGTTTTTCGGTCATTGAAAACGCAGACTAAATCTTTGTTTACAGAAGGGTAAGAATAGGCTTCGGTTGTGAAAGGTTTCTCAACAGTGATATTGTTTTGTTTTATGTATTCAGATATGATTTTTTTACGTTTCTCGCTTAAGGGCGGCTTTGCGTCTTGGCAGCAAGTAATTTTGCATTGACCGCACACGTCGTAGGAGTATGTTGTTCCTTCGTTGTCTTCGACCATAAAGGTACCTTAAAGGGGTTGATTAGAATAGAGGCTCTTAATAAGTGTTGAATATACTGTCAGGATTGCTTCTTGGAAACTTGTTTTTTCTGCTCGCCTCTTCACTTTGGCGGATATTAGTTCTGAGAGGCTGCCTTCGCGGATGCGTTTCTCTATGATGGAGAGGTACGGTTTTTCTTCTTGAGTTGCGTTTTGTTGGGAGATTTTGAGGTAGTGCTGGCAGACTTGCCTTGCTGTTTTTCCATGGCTGCTTTGGACTTGGGCGTTTAAACCCTCTTTTATAACTGCATTAAAGTCAGCAACTAAAATTTTATGTGGTGACAAGTCGACTTTGGATTCAATCAGGCCCCGCAGTGCAGCGCGGATGAAACAGGACAGGGCTACATCGCTTTTGACGCATTCTTGTTCATCCATCACCCGTACCTCTAACGCGGAACGGTCAAATCGGAAAATTATGCCCCGAGAATTAACCCATTCTCGATTCAGCAACGCCTTGTTTGCGCCGGCTTTAGCTAAATCAGCCGAGTACCGCCCAATTACGTCGCATTTGTACTCGCCAAGTGAGAAAACGTATTCTGGGATTACTTCGCCTGCGATTGAGGGTACCTCTTTCTGGTTGACTTTGTAGAATTGGAGGCGATTGTCGATGTCGGGTCCAGCTTTGCCTTCGAAAACGGGTGAAGAGGCAGCTATTGCGGGGAGATATGTGCAGAGGTTGCAGAGTTGATTGTGAATTTCTGTGGCATCAGCTTCTTTTTGGTAGGGCAGGTTGAGGTGGAAGCTCTGGATGTTTAGCCAGCCATGCTGGTTTAGGTTGAAGAGTTTGGCGTATTCTCTGTAGATTTTTCGGTGGTAATGTGGCCAAACCCCAGTCTGTGAAAGCTGCAGCAAAGGGTGCATGCCCGTTCCCAGCAAGCTTGCGCCATATTTCCCAACGATGCCAGCGAGGGTTGTGACGGCATTTTGCATTGTTTCCTCGAACTCCAGCGGCGACTTGAAAGGCTGGTTAGCTTTGATTTCCATAACATGCAGTTGAAGCTCCTTGCCAAACGTGAAATCGGGTAACTCTATGAAGTTAATTGTTCGTCCACAGTAGCCTTTGATTATTTTGTCGCTGATAGGCAACGGTGTTAGGTCTTCACTAACAAGTGAGTATTCGTGTTCGGGTCCGAGGACTTCAAGAGGTTTATACGTGGAGGCACCATCCTTATGATGCGTTATTTGCAGCCAGGTTGATTTAACCTTGACTGTAGATAAAGGGGTCTTTGGGTTTTCTAAATGAGAAATTTATCAAGTAGGGCGTAATGAACGCTGTGATTACGGTTGCGACGCCGATGATTGGCAACAGGAAGCTGCTTGTAACTCCGAGGTCTTGACCGCTTTTTGCCACGATGAAGGCGAACTCGCCGATTTGACCCATGCCCAAACCAACCTGCAGGGAAGTTTTGTTGCTGTAGCCGAATGCGCGGGTGCCAAACCCGCAGCTTGCGAGCTTTGTTAAAATCACAGCTAAAGTTATGATAAGAGCAGGGAACCAGTATGCTTGTATTTGGGTTACATCCATCAGTGCTCCCATGGAGACGAAGAAGATTGCTCCGAAAACGAGTTTGAAGGGTCCTATTTCGCGGTTTATTTCTTCACGTAGTTTAGACCGGGCTATGACTACTCCAATGATGAAGGCACCTATGGCTGCGGAGAAACCGATTTGTGTCGCCATAATTGCAAAGATAAAGCATACGCCGAGCATCAGGATATAGAGTAACTCGTGATTTTCGATTTTGGAGAATCTGTCAAGTATTTTTGGTACAAAGAAGCCGCCGACTACGAGGGTGCCGCCGATGAACACAACCAGTTTAGTTGCAAGCCAAGCAGTGGAAGTAAATGATATTGCGCTTGTCACTGCCAAGTTCTGAAGCATAGCTAACACGATAACTACTATGACGTCTTCTACGACTAAGATGCCAAGCATTATTGTGGAGGATATTTCTTTGATTTTTCCGTTGTCGCCTAAAACTTTGGCAATGATAGTTGTGCTGCTACTCGCGAGCGCTGCGCCCAAGAAGAGGGTGTCGTAGAAGCCCCAGCCCAGAAAAGACCCCACAAGCCAGCTTATAATCAACATCAAAGTGATTTCGATGGCTGAGACGCCTATGACGACTCGGCCGATGCTGCGGAGTCTTCGCAGGGGAAACTCTAAGCCGACAGTAAACAGGAGCAGTACAACGCCGATTTCAGCGAACACCGAGAGGAACTCGGTTTCGTGGACAAAGCTAAACGGTGGTGTGTAGGGTCCAATGATGACGCCAGCGATTAAGTATCCGATAATCAGGGGTTGTTTGAGCTTGTAGAATATGAAAGCCACTACTGAAGCTATGACCATAACTACGGCGAGGTCAGTGATGACTTGAATTTCGAAGCTCATGAGTATCTTTGTTTACATAGATGACAGTAATAAGGTTAGCCCAAACTCGTAAGGCATCCAAATAACCGTTTAAACGGGAAACGGGCTTTATAATACGCTGTTTTTCTTGTGTTTAGCAGATTGATTTGAAGATAGACGCATCGCTAATTTTAAATACAACCTAAGATTAACGCCAATCATTACCTGGTGTCCTATGGGTGCTGGTTATCACAAGCATTGGTCTAACTGATGATTTACATGCGCTGACGCCGTCAGTTTTTCTCGAATCATCAATAAAAGACACCACGATTAATCTAACCAACGACTACCGCTACCTAAAAACCAGTTACTATGTTTCGCTGCACGCTGAAATATTGGGCAATAACGTTATTCCGTCCAGCGAAAACATAATCGACTCTAGCCGCACACCCATCCTGCTTCTAAGGGCGCAGCGGGCAAAAATCCCAACCATACGGTTCTTGGTAACTGACAGCGTCAAAAAAATAGTTGAAGAAGTTGGTTTCCCAGTGGTAGTTTTCGCGGTTAACCCCTTCATTTACCAAGGCTACCAAATCGCTAAAAACAAATCCGCATTGTACCGCGCCATGAAAAGTTTAGGTATGAACTATAAGTTTACGGTTTGTGCTCAACCACTTAAAGGCCAAATGGTTTCCGTGAAGACGATTTTTGGGAAATGCGACCACACAGACGAGCAAATCAAATTGCTCACGCAAAAAGTTTATGAATTCTTCAAAATTCCACTCTGTACATTGCATGTTCAGAAAACAGAGGATAATGCATTCCTATGTGGCCTTGAACCTTTGAAAGAAACCGAACTGTCAAAAGTTGATTTAGAGTCAATCTCGAAAGAGATTATGCTGATTTCTCAGCAGGGGAAACATATCGGTGTCTAAAATCGCCTGTTTTGTTGAAAAATATAATTTCACTGATCCGCGAGAGCAAGGCGCCTTGCAGAACTTTAAGCAGGCTGCAGAGCAAACTGGCAACCAATTCAGCTTTCTCTTCCGTGAAAACATCGAGGACATACCTAACTACGACGCAGTCTTCATCCGTGCAACCACTGACCCACTGTTCACAAGCTACATTGTCTCCAAAACCGCTCACGAATACGGCTTAAAAGTCATTGATGACCCAGAATCCATTCAAATCTGCGCCAACAAAATCCACCAGTACGCCCTATTCGAAAAATATGATGTCCCACGCATCCCAACTATGTTCTTAAGCAAAGACGATTTACGCCACAAAAAAATTAATCAAATCTTTGAGTCGCTGGGAAAACCTGTGGTTATCAAAGCGCCCTATACAAGTTTCAGCCGCTACGTTGAGAAAGCTGCCTGTGAAACCAGTTTTCGAGAAGTCGCTAGACGCTTCTTCAAAAAATCGGACGTCTTGGCAATTCAGAAGTTTACTCCGACGGCGTTTGACTGGCGCGTTGGCGTGTTGGGTGATGACATCCTCTACGTATGCAAGTACATGATTCCTAAGGGTAAATGGAAGCACGGCGCTAAGTTGAGGGGTAAACCAACTGTTGTTTGGGGTAGAACCGTTAGCTTGCAGAAGAAGGATATGCCGCTTCGGCTCCGAGAAGTCGCATTGAAAGCTTGCAGTGTCGTAGGCAAGGGGCTCTATGGCGTGGATATCAAAGAAGTCAACGGTGAATTCGTGGTCGTGGAAGTCAACGACAACCCATCTATTTACGCGGGTTATGAAGATCAAATGGATAGCGACATTTACACACGTATAATCAATTACCTTGCTCAATAACGGCTCGTTTCGACATGTATTTATCTCCTTGGTTTGTTTAACCATTGCATCGGAGATCGGAGATATGGCTAAAGATCTTGAAGCACACAAAATCGCAGTAAAAGATTATCGGTTCACAGAAAACATGACCGTGGAAGAGTTGGTGGGTCAGATGGAGTTGGCGTGGGGTTTTACGGCTGGAAAACTCGCTACGGGAGTCAACATTTTGGAAGCGATGGTCAGGGACAAGAAATGTGTTAAGTTCCTTTCGTTCACAGCTGATATAATCGCAACGGGCACCCGAGGTGTAATCCGCGAGTTGGTAAAGCGTAGACTTGTGGATATTATAATTACCACTTGCGGCACGCTTGACCACGACGTCGCACGCTGTTTCAAAGATTACTACAAAGGTAGCTTCATCATGAACGACACCAAACTCCACCAAGAAGGCGTTAACCGCCTTGGCAACGTATTGGTACCAAACGATAGTTACGGTATAGTATTGGAGAAAAAAATCCAAGCATTACTCACCGACTTGTACAATGAAGGCAAAAAAGAATTATCCACAACCGAGCTATCCCGAGAAATCGGACTTCGCTTATGCGACGAGTCCTCAATTTTGTATTGGGCAGCCAAACACGGTATCCCCGTCCACGTGCCCGGCATAACCGACGGGTCAGTCGGTTACCAACTATGGATGTTTAGCCAAGAGCACCGGGACTTCCGAATTAACTTACTGAAAGACGAAGGACAACTAAGCGATCTTATGTTTGACTCCAAAAAGACAGGCGCCTTAATTGTGGGCGGAGGCATAAGCAAGCACCACACGATTTGGTGGAACCAATTCAAAGACGGCCTCGACTATGTCGTCTATATCTCTACGGCGGACGAGTGGGATGGCAGCTTAAGCGGTGCAAGACCACGCGAAGCAGTCAGTTGGGGCAAAATTAGCGAGAAAGCCAAACACATCATGATCGAAGGTGACGCCACAATGGTTTTGCCAGTTATGACCAGTGCCTTACTTTCTCGGCTGGCTAAAAAAGAAAACAGTGAAGCATGACAGTTTAACCTGTCAAGTTTTTCTTATCAAAAAGGGTTAAACCCGCCCCACCGCCCTAAAAACATAGGGATAAAATTGAACAAACAAACCGACGAAATAGAATCCGTGGTCTTTCAAGCGCTTTCTCACCCAATGCGCCGCACCATAATCACCATTCTGAACTCAGCCGACCAAAACGGAATCTCATACACTGAGTTAATTACTGAGTTGGGTCTTCCAACAGGCAAAATGAATTACCACCTTGAACAATTAGAGGGATTAATAGAAAAAAATAATGTCCACCGATATGTTCTGACATCTTTGGGGAAGAAAGCGGTAAACCAACTAAAACAGCTTCACCTCGAGATTAACGAGGAGGACAGACGTTACCTCTACATAGCTGAAAAAAGTCAAAACAGAAGCATTGAACCAACCGTAAAAGCCTTCATCATCATAGGCATCGCGGGTTGCTTGATGGTTTTTGCGGTGCTAGCTATTCTCACTTATGTTGTGGCAACCGAAAATGATACGCCGCTGTTTGTGTACATTTTGCTGCCTGCAATGATGGCGATTGATATTGCCGTTGTTGTAACGCTCATTCGTACCCTGAAATCAGCGCCCAGATGGCTTAAAGGAATAGAAAGAAAATTCATTGAAACCTTATAGACAAGCAGCGGGTACAAAAGAAAGAAAAAGATTATTTTTATGCTTTTGGCATGTCTTTGAAGATCCAGCTCATGTCTGGACCCTTCCGCTTTTCTGGAACACGCTCAGCGAGTGCGTGGCATATAAGTGGCAATGCGATGGTTGCGTCGCAGTAGCAGACTGCTCTTGTCCCGGTTTGACTGTTGATTTTGCCCCAAGATATGGCTTCTTCAAGTGTGCATCCGCTTAAGCCGCCCCATTGTGGAGAATCTGTGGTGATTTGGATGGCGTATTTGTGGGGGTAATAGTATTCTTGGAGTGATTTGCGCAGTCCGCCTTGTCTGCCTTTGACGCCTTGATCTTCAGTCATTGGTGAGACGGAGATGGCTATGAGTTGGGTGAGGTCTTTGGGGACGCCTCCGCCAATGTAGACGACGCCGACTTCCTTAGTTCTTGTACCGATTTGGACAAATTGGTCGAATTCTTTGACACTGTCTATGTGGACGTTGTGACCCTTGTTTTTGGCGAGGAGGAAGGTTTCGCCGTATGCGCTGTCAACCATGGCTGGACTGAAGATGGGCACCCCGTTGGCTGCTGCGGCAGCGGAGATTGCTGGAATATTCTTTTTGCCTAAGAACTTACCGAGACCATTGAGAAATTCGGCGCTCGTGTATTGGTAGTCTTGGCTGCAGCTCATGACATATTCAGTTACGAGGTCTTCCATTTGGCGGTAATCTGTTTCTTTGCCGTAAACGTCGTAGTAGCGGTTTACGTCGTCGTTGAGGAGTTGTGAGTCGTCGACCATGTGGCTGCCTTGGTAGTAGCCCAAGCCCATGGCGTCAACGATGTCTTCCGACACGTTTGCACCTGTGGAGATGAGGACGTCGATAAAGCGGTTTTCCATAAGCCAGTTAACAATTGTCCACTGCCCCGCGGTTGACATGGAGCCTGCGAAGCCCATTGCGATGACTGTGTCTTTTTCTTTAATCATATTCTCCCATACGTCAACGGCTTCGCCTAGCTTTCGTCCTTGATAGGCGGTTCTGCTCATTTCTTTTAATAATTGAGAAATCGGTTTTTGCTTGGTTACTTTGATGGCTTCCAATTTCTTGCTAAAGTAATCGTTACCCATAGTTAATTGCACCTGTCGTTTTATGTTCGAAGGGTCATATTTGAAATTTGTTATCCCAAAAACTGGGCAGCCATGAGAACAATTTTCAAAAAAAGGAGATTTGTTGGTTTGACTATTTTTGTTTGTAGACTTTATATCCAGCGAGAATTCCCATAAACCAAACGCCAACATGCTTTGAGATAGAAGCATTGCGAAGGCAGGCACAAATATGTAGAATCCAGCCAATATTCCAGCAACTTCGCAGACGCCGACAGCAAAAATCAGTCACCAACAAAGCTCGAAGGAAGATGAAAAATAAAGACGGCTCGCTCATTTTATTAATTTTGAAAAACCCTAGAAATGATAAAAGAGCCTAACTCAGAATTACATTTTTTCTGGTGCTGTAACCCCAATCAAGTTCAACGTGTTGTTCATGACTATTTGGATGGCTTTTGTCAATGCAAGTCTGGCGTCCACCAACGCTTCGGAATCCGCTTTGAGCACTGGATATGCGTTATAGAACGTGTTGAATTTGTCTGCTAAAGCATTAACGTAGTCAGCTACCATGTTGGGTTTAAGGTACTCAGTGGCTTCTATGAACATGTCAGCGAATCCTGCCAAGTTGAATATGAGTTCCTTTTCAAGCCTCTCCGAAAGTAAGCCGTAGTCGGGGTTTTCGGGTGACCGCCCAGCCTTGCGCAGAATGCTGCAGGCTCGAGCGTGAGTGTACTGGACGTATGGTGCGCTGTTGGTTTCAAAGTTGAGCACACGTTCCCAAGTGAACATAACGGTTTTGCCCGAATCCACATCCACTAATGCATAGCGGACTGCTCCGAGTCCGACAAAGTTAGCGATGTTGCGCTTTTCTTCCTCAGTAAGCAGAGGGGAGCGTTTGGTGACTTCCTCATAAGCGCGGCTCACTGCTTCGTCAAGAACCTCGTCAAACGTGATGTAGTGTCCCCTGCGGCTACTCATCTTGTAACCCGGCAACGTAACAAGGTTATAGGCGAAGTGTACGAGATTCTCAGCTTCTTTGCTATAACCCAAAGCATACAATGCTAATCTAAGCTGCATCTGCGCAAGAGACTGCTCCATGCCAATCACGTTAATGACTTTCTCTGCATGTCGGAACTTCCACAATGTGTAAGCGATGTCACGAGTGGTATATAGTGTGGTCCCATCTGCACGGACCAGCGTCAGCGGCGGAACCTCGCTGCTCTTGTTTAAACCCAACTTTGTCTTCAAATCAAGTGCTAC
Organism: uncultured archaeon; assembly: GCA_963760925.1. GTDB lineage: Archaea > Thermoproteota > Bathyarchaeia > Bathyarchaeales > Bathycorpusculaceae > Bathycorpusculum. The sequence goes on from CAVXES010000005.1 coordinate 27,553, forward strand.
AGCGGCTTGGTTCGCATCGAACTGCTGCACACCCTTCTCATTAATAATAAACGGAGTCGCCTGCAACTTACGCATAACCTCATCAACTTGGGGTGTCCAGACGAAGTCGCTTTCCCAATCCCACGAATCATAAGTAACGCCAACTCGTTGCATTGTCTGGCGGAAACCGTCAAGACACAAATCGCTGACTTCGCGTATGAGCTCTTTGGCAGCTGGTTGCCCATCCTCGTAGCTGCGATTCAGGCGGCTGATTTCTTCTTCAGGATTTTCGTCTTCCCCGATTTTCTGTGCCAAAACCTCGAAAAGTACAGGATATTTTTCTTGAAGCTCAGCCGCGATTCCAACCCACTCGCCTAGTTCACCATTCACCTTAACCAAGTCATCTGCGTTTTGGGCCTCAATGGCTCTTTGCTTATTTCTTTTGAGGCGGTTGATTTCAACTATACAGCTTGTGACTGTGTAGATTTTGCCGACGAATAGGTCGGGTTTCTCAGTGGGTTTAGGTTTGCCCAGTTTAGCGTATCCATATGCGACAACACTGCTTTGGCGTCCCACATCGTCAATGTAGTAGTGCCTTGAAACCTCGTGGCCTCTAAACTGGAGTATTCGCGCTAAAGTATCGCCAAGCGTTGGGTTTCGGGCTTGCCCAATGTGAATAGGATGCAAAGGGTTGACGCTGGTATGCTCCACAATAATTTTTTTTGGGTCCTCAGTTTTGACGAAGCCATAGTTGCTGTTGAACTCTTTAATAGAACCCAGAGTCAGGGCTGCGAATTTGGAAAAGTTCACGTAGAAGTTGATGTATCCTGCGCCTGCAGGCTCAACTTTTTCAATGAGTTCAAAACGGGATTTGTCAACTTCAGCAGCCACTTGCTGGGCAACATCCATGGGCTTCATTTTCAGTTTTTTGGCCAACTCAAAGCACAGTGAAGTGGATAGTTGCCCAAAATCGATGTTTGGAGTTTTCTTAAGCGTGATCGGGCAGGATTCTTGGTTAGGCAGAGACTTGGCTAATGCTTTTGAGAGGGTAATTTGGCATTCTTGTCTGAATAATTCATAGGGGTTATGTGCAGTCATCAAGTTGTGCTCCGTTTCGCTTTCTCTAAATTAATTTAAGAGGGGTTATTATTTTAAATGCGATGACACCTTTATGTGTCTGCTGGATGCACCGTGATGGACACGAAGATAGTCTATTCCGAAAAATGTTTAGGCTATGGAACATGGCATATCGAAGGCCCACAAAGGGTAAAAGTTGCCCACGACGTTCTCCAAAGCAAGGGCTACGAGTTTACGGAGCCAACCTCAGCCACCGAAGACGAAATATTTTCTGCACATGACATGGAGTACATTTGGAACCTCAAAAAAGGCATGGTAGAAGACTCCGACTCGCCAGCATACGATAAAATCTGGGAATACGCACAGTTATCCGTTGGTGGCGCATTGTTAGCCAGCAAAATTGGCGGTTTCTCTCTTACGCGTCCACCAGGACACCATGTTGGCAGGTACGGAGCTGCATTGGGTGTTTATACGAGGGGTTTCTGTTATCTCAACAACATAGCCATTGCGGTTAAAGAGTCAGGCAAGAAAACTTTGATTTGGGACATTGATGGGCACCATGGTAATGGTACGCAGGAGATTTTTCTGGGTGACCCAAAGGTAACTTATGTTTCTATTCATCAGTCACCGAACTATCCTGGCACAGGTGGTAAATCTGAGGAGAATTGCATTAATTTTGCGTTGCCGCCTAACGTGGGTAGGAAAATTTATTTTGAAACGTTTGAGAAGGCAATGGCGTCGGTTAACTCAAGCGAGTTTGAAGCATTGGCAGTTTCAGCAGGCTTTGACACTCATCTCTGTGACTTGGCAACGCTGGGTTTGGTTACTGAAGATTACTATGAAATAGGTAAAAGACTTGCCAAACTTAATCTGCCAGCCTTCTTCGTTTTGGAAGGCGGCTACAATGGACAAAACGTGGGTTTGGATATTGATAGTTTCCTAAGGGGTTTCGAAGAAAACCGTTAACCCAAAAAAAGAAATTTATTGTTTTTCTTCTTCGAGTTCTTTTTGGCGCCTCTTTGCTTCTGCGCGTTCGTTGAGGGCTTCGAGTTTTGTTGCTACGCGTTCAGAACGTTCTTCTGCAGTGGCTAACAGTGGCTTCCAGTCTTTCTTTTTGACTGTTTCGGTTAAGTGCTCGGTTTGTTCTGGTAGCTTTTCTAAGGCTTCGTTGAAGCGTTTGTCGGCTTCTTCGTCTGACTCCACGATTGCTAAGGCTTCTTCGGGGCAGACTTTGATGCATTGTGGGTCGCCTTCGCAGAGGTTGCATGCGATGGCTTTGCCTGTTTCAGCGTGGATGGTGATTCCTCCGTGCGGGCAGGCTTGGACACACCAGTCGCATCCTTTGCATTTTTTGTCATCGATTATTAAGAGGCTGTTGACTTCGCTTTGAGTGATTGCTCGTTCGGGGCAGGCTTTTACGCATCGTGCATCGACACATCCGCGGCAAGTTAACGCAAAATTGAACACAGGAGCCATGCGGACAACTCGAATTCTGCTGCGTATAGGGTTCCAGTTGCCTTCGCCTTTCTCTGTTGTACATGCGTATTCGCAGATTCCGCAGCCGATGCATTTGCTGGGGTCCACTGACACGAATTTTCTGGGTAAAGGTTTAGCGGACATGGACATTTAAGTTTCCCGACCTTTTGGTGTTAAGATTATCACTGTGCATCATATGCATTTATGCATTACTTAAGAAAAACAGTTTTTTTATGTTAAACCCTAAAAACACAACAGAGGTACGGATGTCTTTTGAGGGCATTTTGAAGAACAAAAGGGTTCAGTAGAAGTTGTTGCTCTCGCTAAAGACCAAGTGATAGCACATATCTTGTTTGCTGTTACCCGTATTAGGCGAAACTGGCTATCCCACGTGGAACTTGTTCTTATTCCAAAAGCCCCAGACAGCAACAGCTGACGCTTAGAACGCCTCGAACTGGTTATTTCGGTGGGTGAATCGGGACTGTTTCTGAGTGTTGTTTGCCGCCGGTTGCCCAGTTCTCAAGGGGAATCTCGTTAATCAATACGGTGGTCGCTTGAGGTGGAACACCGATGTCTGTAAAAACTTTGGTTATACCCTCAACAATTTTTTTCTTGTTATCAGGCGTCATTCCCGCCCAGACATTAACTTGTACAAAAGGCAATTTTTTCACCATAAAAAGATGAGGCGGCAGTGTAGATTAATTTTCCGCTGGCTCTGAGGGTTCTTTTGCGGGTGCGGTTTTGCTGAAGTATTCATCGGTTATTTGTTTCACATGGTCACGTTGTGATTTGCGTTTTCGTCGAGCGTTGTAGTCTATGCCCACCATAAGTATGTAGGGTAGTGCAAGGTAGAAAACTGCGAAGAAAATGTTGCTGAACAGGTACATGTATGGGTTAGCCAATAGCACATCGGGGTTGGAGAGGTCAAAGCCATAGACGTTATTAAAGACGTCAATGAGCACAAACCCCAGCAATGTTAAACTTAGAACTACTATGAACTGCACAAATACGCTGCGCTCTTTGCCCAAAAGCAACCCAGGGATTATCGAGGATAGAACAAAGACCCAAGCGAAGGCATAGACAAAGACAACGGTATCAAGGTGATAGCTTAGCCAAGACCCTAAAAACGGCAAGTAAACAACTAAGCTGTCCACTACTGTTGTGACAGCTGTTTGGGTGAAAATTTGGTAGCTCAGCATCAGAGCCCAAGCTACGGAGAGATAGGCGGGAGTCACCAGAGCGGCTTTAACCAACGCAAGATACTCCTAAACAATTCAGTATTTGAATGAACTAATATTTAACATCTGTTAATCAGCCGACCCTAAACGGGGTGTGTTGAACACATAAACTATGACTAAAAAACAATAAAAAGGGTCGGAACCGCCACTTTTCGTTCAGGGCATGAAATGGCAAGTTTCAAATTTTTAAGGGAAAAATTAGCAGTGGGTGGACTATAGTAATTTGGGTTTGTTGGATGCGGATTTTCTTGCTGTCATCTTGGGTTTGGAGTGGGTGCTTTTGTGATTTTGGAGCATAAACTAGGCAACCACCTATTCAAACCTCTAACAGTTAAAGCTAAATGCACCTGCCTTTCGCGTTAGCGGCGTTGGGTATAGGGCTTATTGTCGTCAGTTTAAGAGTTGTCGAACTTGGGTTTTGTTTTGTTCTATTGGCGTTGTTGCTAAAAAACGTCTATAACATCAAATAACTGCAGGAAGTTGCGCATAACTGTTTTTTCTTTTTGTGAGGAGGATGAGGGCGTCTAAAGTTCAGTTTTTTTTGTTGCGTTGCGATGAGGCAAACAGGTTTTTTGTGCTCATACTATGTTGGATGAGTGGAATGAGGATGAGGAACATGTTGGGTTTCTATTTTTAGTTGCATGGGCTGCTGGTTTAGTTTTCTTTGGCTTTAGGGGGATTGGTGAGTACGCCCAACGCGAGAAAAGGTCTATTGCTTCAAGTTTGGTGGTTTTGGCTATTCATTTAGTCGAGAAAATTGCCTGTTCAAAATACCTGTTGACAAGTGAGGTCTTGAGCGAGTACGCCCTTGCTTAGGAAAAAGTCATGCCTCAAGTTAATGCTGTTTCGATGCCTTCTAAAACTCAATAATCCTATTCTCATAATCCAATTAAACTAGCTTAGTCTTCGAATGCCACATAAAATCAACGAAGATTACAGCAATAACAATCATAGTGGCAATAACGGCTATAGCAGGAACAAGCTGTCCTTGAAAAACATCTGTAGAACTATTAGCTGAGTTATGTGAAACGCTAAAATAAATTGTTGATGATGACTCTAATCTATAAAATGTCCCATTTACGTTACGTACGTCTCCACTAGTATAGTAAAGTCTTGAATAGCTTATTGTTAAATTATGGAAGCCTTCAGGTATGTTTAGTATATCTACTTGTAACTGACGGATTATAGTCTGAGCCCGACCTAGAAACAATACTCATGTTCGCACGTATAGCGGCATTTACACCAGCACCATAAATTGGAATAATGGGAACAATATCAGTCCAGTCAGACCAAATGTCCAAACTCACATAGTTCTTAACAACATTGGGGATAGGTATTGGGTCAGGCGAACTTACCATGAAAGAAAACGTAACATTATTAGTTTTAAATGAAGAGTAGTTTTTGGGAGAGTCAACTGATATTAATATGCTTCCTGTGCCTTCTGGAACAGATGCAGACGTTATATTGAATTGGAACCAACTTTCTGGAGTATTACATTCTGAAACTTGAACAAAGAAACAACTATTACAACTAACAATAGAGAAATAAGAATAGCTAATTTTGCTGCCCTCTTCATTCCTACCAATCTCTGACTTGATAATTCGGGCTTAAATGCTTTCTCGTCAATGTTTCTTGACATATTTTAGTTCCCTATTGGAAACAATATCCATTCGCTTTACTAACAAGTGTATTATCGGTTAATCATGCAGAAATAATATAAGCCTAATAAATTAATTAAGAAAGATGGATAGAAACCAAATTTACTTTATAATTGTTGGTTTATTCCTGATTCCTGTAGGCGTATATCTTTACTATTTACAGATGGAGTATATTATTTCTTCATCTGTTACGCTTTTGGGGATTAGCTTTGTAATTTCTGGTTTCAGGTATAAAGAGAGGATGAAATATCGGGGATTAACAGGTGAAGCGCGACATAAATACCTTGATTCTACTTATTTTGTAGTTTCAATTATAGGAACAATTATTCTCTTTGCTGGCATGGGTGGTGTAGCCATTGCGAATTTTGTACATTCTAAGGCAATGATGGTATTGTTTTTTGTATTATTTCTCATCGGTATGCTTGTCCTTTTTCTCGGAAGAACTTTTAGGGGTAAGGCTTTGAGGGATGTAGACAAAGCGGAAAAACACCTATAGATAAAATATTAAAAACTTAGACTTGGTAATTGTATTGTCTGTTTCCTCTTAGCATTCCAATTGATTAAACGAATACCAAGCAAACCACCAAGAATAATACCTAAAAACACCACAAATTCAAAAGTTAAGTCAAACTCGACAGCTATAAAAACTGTGCTTACAAGTCCTATTACTAACAGCATAAATGACGTAATTAAAATACTATGCTTCTTCGGGACAGTATTATCTTTAAGGTTCATCATGGCACTAAATACGCCGATTGCAGATAAACATCCCATAGAAAGTACAAAATATTGATTAGTTGTCAAGACCCTTTCAACAGCAAGAATAAGTCCAACCAATAAGATAGGAAGCACTACCGCATAACTGGATGCCCATAACTTAGTTCGAGTTTTCATTTGATTACATATAATATTTAGCTGATTTTTGCTTAAGTAATTTGTTATTAAAACGCTTCCTAAAAAGTCCTTAGTTAATTCGATAGCTCAAAGCTTTGAACAACCGAGAAACTTCCCACATAGGGCATCTCTGATAATATTTCATTCTAGAATTTACTTCCTTTATTTATTGGATACCTTTCCCGAAGGTGGTATACCACCCTGTATAAATCATCATATGAACTATAGCTAGTTAGTAATTGACTTTTGATTAGTTGATTATTAAAATAGTAATCAATCTATTGGTTATTTTATCAAGTAACTTTGGCATTATTTTTCATAGTCATCATTTAGCTATGAATCCTATAGGGGTGGGATATTATAGTCTTGGGAAAAAGATTACGCAAACACACTAATAATGATAAAAAAAGTAAAATTCTGCCAACATCCTCTGTTACATCACTTAGTAAAGAGCTTTAGATAGCTATGAATTAAGGAAGATTAGTATTTATCCCAGAATAGACTGAAGCAAAAGTATGATTATGATTACCAATAGAATGGTGTTTAGTAGAGATACCGCTTCTATTCTTCTTCCCTTTCGCCACAACAAAACAAGCCCCACTAATCCTAGAGCTATGGAACCAATTATTGCAAAAACTAAAGTCGTTCCCAATCCTACAAGTATAGTCTGAGTTGCAAGAGGCAGTAACATAGTAGCGGCTATCTATATTTTTGTCCATATATTTTTTTCTGTAGTGGTAGGTCGAAAACTAGTTCTTAACGTTATATGTTGACTATTGGTTCGCCCACAATAGGTAAGGGTGGGTATACACCCATCTGTGGGAAAAGGTCTAAGCGGTTTTTCGATGCCTTCTGTAAGCTATTCCTATTAATAGTATCACCAAAGACAAGACAGCTGTAGCAGCAACAAAGGCTAATAGTGAAAAAGGCTCAGTTGGTGAGGGAGCGGGTGAGGGTTCGGCTTGGTCTTGTATCACTTTGAAATAAATTGGGTCGAAAGAGTGGCTGTAAGGTACAACTAAGGAACCATCATAATCAAACGTGCCGTTGGCTGAGATTGTGAGTTTGTGTCTTCCATTAGTTAAATTGGTGACGTCAACCAGGCTGTTTGAAACTGTGTTGCCTGCTGCATCCACACGGCTGTAGGACGAATTTTTTAAGAAGGCAACTGATGATGAGGAACTTGAGAAATCTACCCGTGACTTGTTAATGGTGTGGTTTTCCATGCTGTCATCTATGAAATAACTGAATTCTGAAAGTCCATCCAAAATGATGGAAAGTTGACGCCCCAATAGATTGTGAAATTCAAGGGCATAGTTTCATTGTATGTCCTGTTGTTGGGGTTTGTCACGATTAATTCATGAATGAAACCGTCAGGGGACTGGGCGATTGCAGGTTTAACTGCCAGTAAGGGGCATGACATAACAATAATAATTGAGAAAAAGCCAATGTTTTGCCGATTCTACCCATATCAACCTATTGAGAATAGTTGCGATTAATAGTTTACTCAAATACTATTCATGATATGAGAGGGTGGGTACACCACATCGCTGGAAAAGGTGGTTAAGCCTCATCCAGCAAGGGGTTAATGGTTGCCTCATTGTCAGTTTCGTCATCTTCTATTATTTGTGCTCTTAGCAGTTTAGTGCTAACTTCACAATGTTCAGAGTACAGTAAGGCACTAACGTCTAAGTCATACTGTATAGCGTCCATTAGAGTGCTCTCAGCGTCTGAAGCGTAATCATATTTAGCGCCATCTATTCAAACTATCTTTTGTTCAGTATCTAGTTTGAATACTGTGTCGATTACACGTTCATAAATCATGAAACTGCACCTTCAATTGTGGATATGCACTGACGCTGGAAAAGGGGATTGGATTCGTCCTTTTCCAACGGTTGCATATGCCCTAAAATGAGGTCTATGATAAGGTATCCCCTTAAACTCAGCATACTAAGTTATTGCGTCAAGACAGTTTGACTTGGATTTATCACACAATGAGGAATTAAGGACTTGATTAGTCATTTCACTTGGTGTACCTGAAAGGTTAGCAAAGAATCGCATCTTTCTGGCAATAATAGAATCTCTGTTTCCTTTAGTGACTTTAGCCATAAACCAAAATTGAAAAAGTCAGATTCTTTCGACTTCCATAGGTTCTCTTGGAGTGCGGAGGGTGGGATTTGAACCCACGAACCCCTGCAGGATAGGAGCCTCAGTCCTACGCCTTTGGCCATGCTGGGCGACCTCCGCTCGAATACAAACCAGTTTAAGGCTTTGCGGAGATATAGAAACACTCAGCCCATTTAAAGGCTTTACCATAGATAAACGGCGGTTAAAGCCCAAGCCAACATCAAGGTTGCTTTTTTGTAAGCAGAAAATAGCCGAATTCGGCTGTTAGATTGGGCAAGAGACGAACTGTGTTACTGCTCGCTTTGATAAGCCACGTCTTCGATGGTTATAGCTTTGTTTTTGCAGTAGTCTCGGAAGTCGTTCAGACTTAGGAAATGTAGGTTAGGCGTGTCGTACCACTGATAAGGCAACGCCGCTGTCACAGGAACTCCGACCGCAGAAAAAGATATGAACTCGTGCTTTTAAGTAAGCAAAGTTGGGGATGCCCACTATGGCTTCTTTGCCCACACGTATCGCTTCTTAGGGCAAGCCGGTTTTTTGACTTGCTGAAGTGTCTGGTTTAAGATGACGTAGTCAAAGCGCCGTCGGCGTATTCCGATAGACCCGTATCAATGTCTTGTTGGTACACACTCAAGCCTTCGGCGACGCATTGGGCGATGGCTTGCGCATCCAACTCTACTCCTTGACCGTGGATATTCTTTGCTCGTGTAAGGTATGCCAGAAGTGCGCCGTCGCCGCAGCCCAAATCCAAAAGCGAAGCACCTTCAGAAATCCAGTTTGCAAAGATTTTTTTGTCAACACTGTGCGCCAATTGCTTCGTGCTCCCTTTCCGTTGCCGTTACTAAACGCTTTGCAGAAAGTTGGCGATGAGCTGCCCCATCCTGCTCCGTTTCCAAAAGAAAAGAATCATGCCCGTATGTGCGCGTCGAGTTCGCAGTAGCTGGCATCTACTCCGCTGAGTTTGCAGGCTTTCACGATTTCCTGTGACTGACAAGTTGGGTAGAGCCAGTCCGACTTGAAAGAGACCACCAGCACCTTCGCCTGTAAGTCTTTGAAGATGCTGCTTAGGCTGCTGCCGTTGAGGAGATCGAAGTAGTCTATGGCTTTTGTTATGTAGAGATAACTGTTGGCGTCGAAACGTCCAACGAAACTGTCTCCTCGGTTGTGGAGGTAGCCCTCTACTTCGAAGTCTGCGCCGAACTTGAAGGGTGAGCGGTCGATGCGGGTTTTGCGTCCGAACTTGTGCTCCATTGAAGCGGTGCTCATGTATGTTACATGCCCTATCATGCGGGCTATTGCTAAGCCTTTGGCTGGGACAGTTTTGCCGTAGTAGCTTCCTGCTTGCCAGTCGGGGTCGGCTATGATTGCTTGGCGTCCGACTTCGTTGAAGGCGATTTGCTGAGGCGCATGCTTAAGCGCCGTGGCAATGGGGACGGCTGCTCGGATTCGGTCTGGGTAAGCCGCCATCCACTGAAGCACCTGCATGCCACCCATGGAGCCACCAACTACCGCCAGCAGTTGCTTAATGCCTAAGTGGTCGATTAGGTGGAATTGCGCTTTAACAAAGTCGCCGACGGTTACGAGCGGGAAATCTAAGCCGTAGGGTTTACCAGTTTGGGTATTATTTGAGGATGGTCCAGTGGACCCTTGGCAGCCGCCGACCACGTTGCAGCAGATTACAAAGTACTTGTTTGTGTCAATGGATTTGCCCTCACCGACGAGGGTGTTCCACCAGCCGCCTTCACCGCTAACGTGGGCGTCGCCAGTAAGTGCATGCAAAATCAGAACTGCGTTGGATTTATCTTTGTTTAGGGTACCATATGTTTCATAGGCAAGCGTAACTGGAGAAATTTTTTGACCCGACTCCAGCGTCAACTCATCGAAAGTGTATTTGCGGGTTTGGGTTGATATTGTTGTTAATTTTGTTTCCTCCTTCAACAAAAATTGATGTTATGGATGTGCGGAAGCTTTGAGTGCTTGATTTAAGTCGTCAATGATGTCCTCTGCATCTTCAATGCCTACTGAGAGGCGGATGAAGTCTTGTGTGACTCCTGTTGCGGCCTGCTCTGCTACGGTTAGTTGCTGATGCGTGGTTGAAGCCGGGTGGATGATTAGGCTCTTAGTGTCGCCGATGTTTGCTAGGTGAGAAAATAGCTTGACGCTTTGGATGAGTTTTTTGCCTGCTTCTAAGCCGCCTTTAATGCCGAAACCCACCAATCCGCCGTAGTTGCCGCTGAGGTACTTCTCTGCCAGTTTGTGGCTTGGATGCGTGGGTAGTCCGGGGTAGTTTACCCAGCTAACCTGCGGGTGTGTCTGGAGGAACTCTGCGACTTTTAGGGCGTTCTCTGAGTGTTTGTGTTGTCGAAGCGGCAGTGTTTCTAAGCCTTGGATGAATAGGAAAGCGTTGAAGGGGCTTAATGCCGGACCGAAGTCTCGTAGTAATTGCACACGAGCTTTGAACACAAATGCTACATTCCCCAAGCCGGGAAAGTTGCCGAATGCGTCCCAGTATTTGATACCATGGTATGTAGGGTCAGGTTCAGTGAATTCGGGGTATTTGCCGTTGTTCCAGTTGAATTTGCCGCTGTCTACGATGACGCCGCCTATGCTTGTGCCGTGTCCGCCGATGTATTTGGTTGCTGAGAGGACGGTTATGTCTGCGCCGTACTCGATCGGGGCAATTAAGCCGACGCCGACCGTGTTGTCGACCACAAAAGGGACACCTGCTTCATGTGCGATTTTTGATATAGCTTCGAAGTCGGGCAAATCGAGTTTGGGGTTTCCGATGGTTTCAGCGTAGATGGCTCGGGTTTTGGGGGTTAGGGCTTTTTTAAATTCCTCGGGTTTGCTGGAGTCTACAAAGGTTACTTTTCGTCCAAGTTTGGGAAAGGTATAGTGAAAGAGTTCGTAGGTGCCACCGTAGAGGTTGTTGGCGGCTACGATTTCGTCACCCACCCCAGTGATTGTTAAGAGCGCGAGCGTGATGGCTGCTTGCCCAGACGCAACCGCCAAAGCGCCTGTGCCACCTTCAATGGCTGCAACACGTTTCTCAAAAACATCAAGTGTTGGATTGCCCATGCGCGTGTAGATGTTCCCTAACTCTTTTAGCGCGAACAGGTTCGCTGCGTGCTCTGGGCTTTTGAATACATATGAGGCTGTTTGGTAGATTGGGACAGCCCGTGCGCCGGTCGCTGGGTCAGGGTGTTTCTTGGCCTGCGTGGACGGCGATTGTGTTTAGTTTTTTGGGCATTTGGTTGTGCTCCTTTTGTTTATTGGAACAACAAAGTTGATAACGGCGTTATAATTGTTCTTGATAGTAATATTCTAAAAAGAATAAACCATGAAAAAAATATTCATTTTCAAATACAGTAATCAGGCACCGGACCACAGATATCGGCACTGCTGCGGCAAAAAGAAGAGCAAAGACAACAAAAATCAACCGCAACATCCCCAGCCAAAACGTCCCCGCTCACAAGTTTCTGCGCCGTCGCCTCCGCCACCAATTTTATTTTTGGCAGGAACACCTCAACCTGGGTCATGTCCATGCCTTTATATGCCCTTTTGGAACTGAGATATTGGCTAACGGCAGCTTGGGTGGTTCCCAGCTTTTTAGCTGCATCAGTCTGGGAAAGCCGGTACTTTTGGACTAGTTCCTTAGCTATCATTGAACGGAATATAGGCAGGATGTATTTGCCAGTGAATTCGCATTGTGGAGACATTGGTACCGTCTTGCTTATAGCGGGTTAATAGGTAAAAACTTTTCCAGCAAACCGATGCCGAATTTTTTTGTGTGGTTTGATGGTTAATCACCATGATTTATTCCAAAAATAATATATTCATACATAAAAAATTACTTGTTATGTTTCCCACACTCGACGACATAGCCAAACGCAGACGCCAACTAGGCCTAAAACAGTCCGAGCTCGCCAAAGCCGCAGGTGTAAGCCAATCCCTTATCGCCAAACTCGAAGCGGGAACCATCGACTCTTCCTACAACAAAGTAAAAACCATTTTCGATGTACTCGAACGTCTCGAATTCAAAACCAAAGTCCAAGCAGAAAAACTCCTCCACCACGAAGTCATAATAGTACAAAAAAGTGAACCCATCTCAGAAGTCGTCAAAGTCATGAAAGAACACGGTATCTCACAACTGCCTGTTTTCGACGGCAAACAATCCGTGGGCAGCATATCCGAAAAAGCCATTTTGTATCAGATTTTGGCTGGGCAGGATTTGGATGTGATTTCTAGGCAGCCGGCGGAGAAGATTATGGAGGAGGCGTTTCCGCAGATTAACGAGGATGCACCACTTTCGTTAATTACTACCTTGTTACAGACTTATTCGGCGGTATTGGTTTCTAAGAAGGGTGTTATCATGGGCATTATTACTAAGGCGGACTTGCTTAGGATGCTTTAGTACTGTTTTTAAGTGTGTTTTTGTTTCTGGATTATTCAATTTGTGGTGTGCTCTACGAGTCCACCGCAAAGATTTTAAAAACGTCATAACACTGTTATAAAATGAGTGAGGCTTATGAAAATAAACAACAACGTCTTAGACTCAATAGGCAAAACACCTCTGATTCGCCTAAACAAACTAACCCAAGACATAGACGCCACTGTAGTGGGCAAACTTGAATCACGCAACCCCGGTGGATCAGTAAAAGACCGCATCTGCAAAGCCATGGTTGAAGAAGCCGAAAAACAAGGCAGCCTAAAACCCGGAGCAACAATAATCGAACCCACCTCAGGCAACACAGGAATCGGCTTAGCAATGGTAGCCTCCGTCAAAGACTACAAACTCATCTTAACCATGCCCGAAACCATGAGCATCGAACGCCGCAACCTACTCAAAGCATACGGCGCACAGCTCGTCTTAACCCCCGGCGCAGAAGGCATGGGTGGAGCCATTAAAAAAGCCGAAGAACTTCACGCAGCCACACCCAACAGCTTCATGCCCCAGCAATTTAAAAACCTTGCCAACCCCAAAATCCACTTTCAAACCACCGGACCTGAAATTTGGAAGGACACCGACGGCAAAGTCGACATTCTCGTCGCAGGAGTGGGTACAGGCGGAACAATAACGGGTGTCTCACAGTTCCTTAAAGCCAAAAAACCAACGTTCAAAGCTATAGCTGTTGAACCCGCAGGGTCGCCGGTACTTAGCGGAGGCAAAAAGGGGCCACACAAAATTCAAGGAATCGGGGCAGGTTTCAAACCCGACGTTCTGCAAATGGAGCTAGTTGATGAAGTCGTTCAGGTCTCTGATGAGGAGGCGGTAAAAACTGCTAGGCAACTGGCTCTTAAGGAAGGTTTGCTTGTTGGCATTTCTTCTGGAGCCGCAGTTTACGCCGCTTTGGAAGTGGCTAAGCGCCCGGAAAGCAAGGGAAAACTGGTTGTGGTGATTTTGCCGGACACTGGCGAACGGTACTTAAGCACCGCGCTGTTCCAAGAGCCAGTGCAATAAGTCGACCCTATTTTTAGACGCTTTTATATTCCCCTCTTCCTCATTTATAAAAGGAAAACGTGAACAACCATGACTACAAACGCGAATCAGCCAATGCCTAAAGACTGCAAAGAATGCATAGAGAAAAAGTTAGACCTTGACTGCTGGAACCCAGACCGCATGCTTACTACGCTCATAAATTATACTGATAAAGTGGAAGAGGACTGGGTTATGGAGGGTTTACCTCAAGTGCTTGACCAAGTCTTAGAGAGCTACGAGAAATTCGGTGGCATGGATCACCTTGAAGGTCGCGACTTACCCAGCAAAAAAGTGGTTCTTGAAGTCTTAGATGACTTGCTCACGGTTCTTTTCCCCGGCTACTTGGGCGACGGCGAACTCACAAAAGCCAACATAAAATACCATTTAGGCACAAAAATAACATCCGTTTACACACGCCTCACAGAGGAAGTTGAGAAGAGCCTCAAGTACATCTGCAGAAAGATCAGCGAGTGCCCACAAGATTTGTGTCAGAAGAGGGCGCATGTTGTGGTTCGTGATTTGCTTGAGAAACTGCCGGAAATCCGCTCACAACTCAGCGGAGACATTCAAGCAGCTTATAGTGGCGACCCTGCAGCGGTTAGTAACGAAGAAGTCATACTTAGTTACCCCTGTGTCTTGGCAATTGCAACTTACCGCATCGCCCATCACCTTTACCTTAATGGTGTGCCATTGATTCCACGTATAATGAGCGAACATATGCACTCACTCACAGGCATAGACATTCACCCTGGCGCGAAAATCGGCAGAAACTTCTTCATTGACCACGGCACTGGCGTCGTAATCGGCGAAACCACAGAAATCGGCGACAACGTCAAACTCTATCAGGGCGTCACGTTGGGCGCATTGAGCTTCCCAAAAGACGAAAAAGGCAACATCATCAAAGGACGCAAACGCCACCCAACAGTAGGCAACAACGTAGTCATTTACTCAGGGGCAACACTGCTTGGCGCAGAAACCGTTATCGGTAACAACGTAGTCATAGGCGGCAACGTCTGGCTGACAGGTCCAGTTGCATCGGGAACAAAAATTACCATTGCAGAGCCAGAACAGAAGTACAAAATGGAAAACCACAGTAAATAAAAAGGCAAAGCTTAACGCCCTAAGCGTGTTGCTGCTCTCGCCGAGGAACCCGCCCATTATTTAAAAAAAATCGGTAAAAAGGCAGAGACTTAAAAAACCTCTAATTTAGAGTAAGCGGAAGTTTTCTTTAACCGTCGTTAACACGACGTGTGTATTGGTGCGTTCGATGTACGGCAGTGCAAGCATTTTCTTTGTGAATCCGCCGAGATCTTCTCTGCTTTTGAATTTAGCAACTATGATAGCGTCAGTTAAACCTGTTACGTCGTAGACTCCGCATACGTTGGGGATTTTGGCGATTTCATTCTCGGTCTCCGATAACCTGCCTTTGGAAACTGTGATTTCGGTAACAACTGTTAATTGGTAACCTAATTTTTCGTGGTCTAATATTACGGAGTATCCTTTGATGAGGCCGTCGTCTTCCATTTTTTTAATTCTAGAAAGGACAGTTCCGACCGATACGCCAACGTTTTTGGCTATTTGGCGGCTGCTAAATCGTGCGTCTTCTAGGAGACCTTGAAGAATTTTTACGTCAGTATCATTTAATTCCATAAACATCTCTTCTTGTACGTTTTTTCAGCCAAATCCTTTTTTTTGGAACACTCTTTTGATAATCAGATAATTAAGTTTATAAAAGTTTAGTTTTTAAACGTAAAACATCGCATGCTAACCAATACGGTCATAACATGCAATTGCATAACTTTAACAAAAAAAAGATAGCAATCTTAAATTAGAGCCTAAACCCCAAAATAGCTGGGAACCACCCAACATGCCAGCCAAATATGACACCATAATAGTCTTAGATTTCGGAGGACAATACTGCCACCTAATAGGCAGAAGAATCAGAGAACATGGTGTCTACAGCGAAATCGTGCCCCACGACATTTCACCCGAAGAAGTGGAGGCGCTAAAAGAGAAATTCAACATTAAAGGCTTAATCTTCTCAGGCGGACCCTCAAGCGTGTACGAGCCCAACGCGCCGAAGCTGCACCCACACATCTTAGACGTTAACCTGCCAATACTTGGTTTATGCTACGGACACCAGCTCCTAGCTCAGATAGTTAAAGGCAAAGTTGAACCCGCTACCTGCAAAGAATACGGCATAGCCCAAGTCGAAATCGACAAACCCGTGGGCATTCTCGAAGGTTTAAACGACAAAGAACAAGTTTGGATGAGCCACGGCGACACCGTCATGGCGCCACCCCCAGAATTCGAAGCCTTAGCCCACACCGACAACTGCCCCGTCGCAGCGTTCCGCCACAAAACCAAACCCATCTACGGCCTACAATGGCACCCCGAAGTCATCCACACCGAACACGGCATGCGCATGATAGAGAATTTCATATTCCAAGTCTGCAAAGCACAGGCTAACTGGCAAATGGAAGACTTGATACCTAAAATGGTCAAAGAACTGCAGACTGAAACCGCAGGCGGCAGAGCCATCATCGGTCTCAGTGGCGGAATAGACTCCAGCGTCGCAACAGCGTTAGCTGCAAAGGCACTGGGCGAAAAACTAACCGCTGTTTACGTTGACCATGGGTTCATGAGGGAAGGCGAAACAGAAACTATCCGAGCAACCTTCGAGAAATTCGACATCCGATTCATAGTAGCCGATGCCCAAGAACGCTTCATGAACAGGCTCCGAGGCGTCACCGAGCCAGAAACAAAACGCAAAATCATGGGCGAAGAATTCATCCGCGTCTTCGAGGAATTCGCTAACCAGTCTGGTGCAGAATATCTTATACAGGGCACCATTTACCCTGACCGAATCGAGTCGGGTTTCCGCAAAAACAGCGATTTAATCAAGAGCCACCACAACGTCGCGGGATTGCCTGAAAAAATAAAGTTCAAAAAAATCCTTGAGCCACTGCGTGACCTCTATAAAGACGAAGTCCGCAAAGTCGCCCGCATGCTGAATTTACCTAAAGAACTCGTGAATCGCCAGCCGTTCCCGGGACCAGGCTTAGCTGTGCGCATCATCGGACCATTGACTGATGAGAAAGTAAAGATTGCCAAGAGGAGCGACAGAATTGTGCGGGAGGAAATTGAACGCTGCGACTTTGCTGAGGGTTTGTGGCAGTACTTCTCTGTGGTTACGGATACTAAAGCGACGGGTGTGAAGGGCGATGCACGGGCATATGGCTATGTCGTTGCTGTCCGAGCTATGGAAAGCCGTGAAGCCATGACCGCCAGCTTCGCCAAATTGCCGTATCAGGTGCTAGAGCGGATTTCGACGCGTATAACCAACGAGGTTCCGCAGGTGACTCGTGTAGTCTATGATGTTACTCATAAGCCGCCTGCAACTATCGAGTGGGAGTAGAGCGGTCCAATTGCACACCGTACCCATACTTCTATATACAAAAACAAAAAAAGAGTTCATAGAATAGGAATACTCAGGTGACATTGTGAAGGCGTTAATACTAGCAGGCGGCTTTGCCACGCGACTTCGACCGCTGAGCTGCACTAGACCCAAAACTCTTTTTCCAATAGTTAACAAGCCGCTAATACAATGGATTTTTGAAAGGTTATCCAGCGACGGCGTGGACGAAGCCATCCTCGCAGTCAACGCTTTAACCCAATTCTACATTAAGCAACAAAAACCGCCCAAGAGCGGATTAAAAATCAGGTACTCCATTGACCCCCCAAAGAAGCCCCTAGGGACTGGGGGGCCCATAAAGAAAGCCGAGAAACTAATCGGGCACAATGAACCATTCATCGTTTTAAACGGGGACATTTTCGCTGAAATCGACTATAAGAAACTGCTAGAAACACATAGAAGAAACCATGCCTTGGCAACCATCGCATTAACCCAAGTCGAGGATCCCAGTAGCTTCGGCGTAGTTGAACTCAATGGAGAAAAAATTAAGCGTTTCGTGGAGAAGCCACGCAAAGGTGAAGCCCCAAGCAACTTCATCAATGCAGGCGCCTACGTTTTGAGCCCCGAAGTTTTCAACTACATCCCCGAGGGCAGAGCAGTGTCAATTGAACGGGAAGTATTTCCCAAAATCGCAGACGAAGGCAAACTTTTCGGGTGCCGAATCAAAGGGTTATGGATGGACATCGGCAAACCACAGGAGTACCTTGAAGCCAACAAGACAATCCTCGATTCAATAGTAGCAACAATCGGAAAGCCCAAACATGCAGGTTTCAAAGTCACCTCGCCAGTTGCCATAGACAAAAAAGTCACAATAGGCGAATACTCGGTTATCGGTCCATATGCAATCATCGGTAAAAATGTGAAAGTCGGCAGAAACGTGACCATCACAGACTCGGTAGTGTTTCCAGATGCAGAAATCGGCGACAACGTTAACCTACATGGCGCAATAATCGGTGAAAGCGCACGTATAGGCAAACATGCAAACCTCGGCAAAGGCTGTATAATCGCCGATCAAGCAAAAGTCAGAGAAAAAGTGCACATGCGTGACGGAACAATGGTTTGTCCAGCTAAAGAGATCTCTGAAAACGTTTTATAACTTAATCTCTCTGTTTTATAGTTACAAATTGGTCTGGGTTGAAATTGAATGAGCGCTAGAAAACTTTTTGGAACAAACGGAGTTCGCGGATTAGTTAACGTGGAATTAACGCCTGAAATGGCAATTAAAATCGGAGCATCAATTGGAACATTTTTTGGGAAAGGCAAAAAACTTGTTTTGGGGCATGACGCAAGGACCAGCGGACAAATGTTTAGCAAAGCAGTTATTTCAGGTTTGATGTCCACTGGAGTTAACGTTTACTTTGCAGGTTTAGCGTCTACGCCTGCGTTGCAGTTTTCTGTTAAAAACCACAATATGGATGGCGGAGTAATAATTTCTGCCTCACACAACCCGCCCGAATATAACGGCATCAAAGTGATTTGGAGTGATGGCATCGAAACCAGCCATGAACAGGAAGCAGAAATCGAAAACATCTACTTCGATAACAAAATCGTTTATGCTCAATGGGATAAACTGGGCGAGAAACATGAGTTACCCAGCATTAATGATGAATACAAAGATGCTATCAAAAAACATGTTGACATAGAGAAAATTGCGGCGAAGCATTTCCATGTGCTTGTAGACGCAGCTAACAGCGTTGGAGGAATCGCATTGCCCCCATTGCTTAGAGAAATAGGATGCAAAGTCACAACTATAAACGCCAACATCGATGGCACCTTTCCCGGACGCCTCCCCGAGCCTCGACCGGAAAGTCTCGGCGATATGGCAGCCACAGTCAAAGCAGTTGGCGCGGACTTGGGTGTCGCGTTCGATGGTGACGCAGACCGCTCAATCTTCTGCGACGGAAACGGCACCATATACTGGGGAGACAAAACGTTTGCAGTAGTCATCAAACAGTACCTCCTCAAAAACCCCGGTGCGAAAATAGTCACACCGGTATCCAGCTCAACACTCATCAAAGAAACAGTGGAAGCCTACAAAGGGGAACTCATCTGGACCAAAGTGGGCAGCGTAACGGTCTCGCAAACCATGAAAGCTGAGGGCGCCAATTTGGGTGGAGAAGAAAACGGCGGCATCTTTTACCGTCCCCACCAAGCAGTACGCGACGGCGCCATGACCACTGCACTCTTGCTGGACATTATGGCGAAAACAGGCAAGTCTCTGGGTGAACTCGTCGCTGAGGAACCACAGTACTTTATTGAGAAAGGCAAAATCGAGTGCTCCGACGAAAAAAAGGAGCCCTTACTAAAAGTGATCACTGAGCAGGTTAAAGGCGAGAACATAAGCACAATTGACGGCGTCAAAATCTGGTTCAAAGACAACAGCGCAATCCTGATTCGCCCCAGCGGAACCGAACCAGTATTCAGACTCTACGCAGAAGCAAAAGACCAAGACAAAGCTTTAAAGTTGGTTTCAGAGTACACTGACAGGCTAGAAAAAGCTTTAGCAACCATCTAAACGCATGCCAAAGTAGAGGAGTAGTTTGTGCCCCCAGTTCTCAACTTAAACCCCGCAGAAGTTGAATCCGTCGAAAAAAGGTCAAAATTCAGCGTTGCCGTTGTAGGCTGTGGGCACAAAGGAATTTTTTACGCCAACGCCTTCGCAGACGCAGGTTACAGTGTAATCTGCACTGACGCCGACGCTAGTGTGGTTAAAAAAACAGCGAAAGGTAAAACAGTATTCGCTAGCCCCATGGCTGAAACCAAACTTAAAAAACACATAGCCAACGAAAAAATAAACGCGGTAAGTGAACTTAAAAAAGCAGTCAGCAAAAGCGACATAGTTCTCGTTGCCATCACGGCTAAGGCTGATGATCAAAAAAAGAGCGATTTAACGGCACTGCTCAACACGTGCAAACAAGTTGGGGCGACGCTTCATTCAGGCTCTTTGGTGGTTTACGGCGGTGTGGCGGGTTTAGGTTTCATGGAGGGCAAAGTGAAGGAGCTGCTGGAAAACACGTCTGGTTTGAAAGCAGGGAAAGATTTCGGTTTAGCTTACAGCCCTATAACTAACACTGATATTCCAATGGCTA
This sequence comes from uncultured archaeon, assembly GCA_963760925.1. Classification (GTDB taxonomy): domain Archaea; phylum Thermoproteota; class Bathyarchaeia; order Bathyarchaeales; family Bathycorpusculaceae; genus Bathycorpusculum. Next base: position 48,045 of record CAVXES010000005.1, read on the forward strand.
GAATGGATCTTTCTGTTTCCGCTACAGACCCTGCCAGTTTGGAAACTGCAGCAACTGTACTAAAAACAGTGGCAGGCAACGTGCACCTTGTAGATGACTTGAAAACCGCTGAAGCAGCAGCACTTTTTTCCATCGCCAAACAAGACGCGGAAACAGCTTTAACAAACGAGCTAGCTGCGTTCTGCGAAAACGCAAACATCGACTACTACAAAGTCCTTGATACATTAAATCTCAACAAACCCAGTTTCAGACCTACAATCGCAGAGGAAAACAAGGCTGAAGTTTGCCTGCTGCTTGAAAGCGCCGAGAACCTTAACGCTAAACTGCGGCTTCCCGCTTTGGCGCGGCAAATCAACGAGGAGATGGTCAAGCACGCGGTGAATTTAACCCAAGACGCATTACGTGGATGCGGTAAAAATTTGAGGCGGGGAAGACTGGCGGTTTTGGGTCCAGTAAACCCGTCGACGGCGGCTTATACTTTCGTTAAGTTGGTTGAGCAGAAAGGCGCTAAAGTCATGGTTTATGATCCTGCTGCGAAGAAGGAAACGTTGGATGGGGGTTCAGTTAAGACAGGGTTGAGTGACGCAGTGGAAGGCGCCGATTGCATTGTACTGCTCTCAGAGGCAGATCAATTCAACCATTTTAACCTCAAAAAACTCAAGGCTCTTATGAAGCCACCTTCGGTTATAGTGGATTTGGTTGGCAAGCTTGACCGTGTTAAGGTGGAGACAGAAGGATTCATATACGCTGGATTGGGAAGAGGAACAGATAAGAAATGACGAAACTGGGTGTTGCGGTAATTGGGACGGGGCAGTGGGGTAAAAACCACGCTAGAGTCTACAAAGAACTCCCCACAACCGAATTAGTTGCAGTTTGCGATGTAAACGCGGAGCGTGCCAAAGCCATGGCGCAACAATACGGCGTCAAAGCCTACTCCGACAGCACAGAAATGCTAAAAGACAAAACCATACAAGCAGTCAACATCTGCACATGGTCAACAATCCTAGCACAAGAAGCCATGAAAGCACTAAACGCAGGCAAACACGTCTTAGTAGAAAAACCCATGGCAACCACCCCAAAACAAGCAAAACAACTAGTAAAAACCGCACAAGAAAACGGATTACACCTAACCGTAGGCTTCCTAATGCGCTTCATCCCAGGACTACAACTCATACGCCAAAACGTCGAAAACAAAAAAATAGGCGAACTCGTCTGCGTCACCGCCAAACGCGTCTCACAATGGCCCGAACGCATAGGCGACGTCGGAGTCGTCAAAGACACCGCCATACACGACATAGACGTCATGCGCTACATCTCAAAACAAGACCCAGTATCAGTCTACGCCAAAATGGGCAGCAAACGCATCCAAAAATTTGAAGACTACGCCCAAATCATGCTCACATACCAAAACGGAGAAACCGCATTCATAGAATCAAACTGGCTAACACCCTACAAAACCCGCACCCTAATAGCAACAGGCACACAAGCCATAATGCGCCTAGACTACAACACCCAAGACCTCTACATAGAAGAAAAAACCCAAACCATACAACCACGCCTACCTTTCCAAGAACCACTAAAAGCCGAGTTACAACACTTCATAGATTGCATCACCAAAAAAGAAAAACCCATCGTAACAGGCGAAGACGGCGTAAAAGCCCTAGAAATCGCCACCGCCGCAATGGAATCTTCAGCCAAAAACACTGCGGTGCAACTAAAAAATTAAAAAATTATTTTAGGTTGAAGGGTTTGCCTTCAGAAACCGTTTTCTGGGGCGCTTTATCCTTCCATTTCTTGAGAAATGGCAAATCTTCGGATTCTTTTCGCAGCTCGTCGGGGAGCATTTCAGGGATTTCATCGCGTATGGGGTACCAACGGTTGCATGTTGGGCACACAATTAAGCCTTCTACAACTTCGTCTTTTTCTTCGAAGACGTGAAGCTCAAGGGGGTGAGTTTTGTCTATGGGACAAGCGAGGATTTCCATTAGTTTGCGTTTCATTTGGGGTCCACGGTTAAGATAGGTGAGCGTCTATGCTATTAAAACTTGCTTGGCAAAGTAGCTACTCGAAAATCAAGCACTGTTTGGTACCAGTTTGGACCTGTTGGGCGGATTATGCGAGAACATGCAAACAGGTATTTGACACCTAAACTATCAAGTTTCTCTGCGACTTTCTTCTGAGTTTTTTCGCGTGGGTCCTCTTTGCCGGAAGCATGCTGAAAATCGTAGTAATGTATCCAGCCGCCCGACTTTTTAAGTGTTGACAATGCAGTTGGTAAGTATTCTAAGGCTTTTTCGGGCAAAAGCATCAAAACTCTGTCTGCCACGCCTTGAAGTTGTTGTTCCACAACTTGTTTTGAGTCACCTAATGCGGGAACTACTTTGCCATAGAGGCGGTTGACTCTAATGTTTTCCACCATGTACTGGTAAGCAGCAGGGTTAACATCTATCGAGTAGATTTTAGCGGTGGAGACGACTTTGGCTATAATAATGCTGAAACAACCCACACCCGCAAACATATTAACTACGACTTCGCTGGGAGAAACTTGGCTTGAAATGCGTTGACGTTCATGGCTAAGGCGTGGCGAAAAGTAGCATTTTTCTACGTCAACCAAGAAGAAGCAGCCGGCTTCTTTATGTTTGGTAATTGTTCGGTTTTCGCCTGCCAGCAGCTGGAGGGTGCGGACGCGGTGTTCGCCTTTGACGCCGCTGGTGGGAGACAAAACGGTTTTTACGCCTTTGTGGATTTGGAGGATTTGGTTTGCGATTGCTTGGGCAACTTTGGGGTTGTCTTGAGGAGTTTTTATGATGGCTATGTCGCCTACTAAGTCGAATGAGCTGTATACTTTACTCAATGACTCTGGGGGCAGGGTGTCTGCAAGTTTCTCTTTAAGGCGAACTCTCAACTGCATATCCTCATTGGTTCAACTTATTGGAAATGTTTAAAAGTAAAATGCTTTTCTTTGTAGGAACAGGCGTTTCCTATGGAAAAATCAGGAATTGTTTACGAATGCATGAGATGCGGGTCAAGAGTGCCCTCTGAAGAGTTAGAACTTCGTGGAGGAGAAACCAAATGCATCATCTGCGGCTACCGCATCTTAAAGAAAGTTAAGCCGCCAGTCGTTAAGCGGGTTCAAGTTAAATAAATTTGGAAAATACTCGTGCCTTGCACGAGCACCATTTGTTTTTAGTATATTTTTTAGTAGTAATCTTGGTCTCCGAGTTTACGCAGCGCTTTTCCCTTCAGCTTAACGGCAGAGTCATCTTTGAAGTCATCTTCTAAGTCGTGTTCGTAAGTTTTTCGTTTCACAGTTTCTCCGCAGATTGCGCCAGGCAGCATACGTCGTTTGAAGCACATGGAATATGTGCATTTTGCGACGCTACATGGTTCATCGCCGTCTCTACACCAAACGGAGTCACGTCGGAAAATTGCAGCATTCTTACCGCATTTGAAGGAATTACATGTTGGAGAACAAGGTTTTGGTTGAGCCAACAAATACACCTCAATGTGTCAAAATCTATGTGTTTTTGTGAGTCCTTATTTTTCTAATTGTCCCGTGGATACAATATAAACTTTTTTCCAATCAAGGGCAAAAAGAAGCGTCAACTCAACATCTCAGCCGAAACTTTTCTTCTCCGATAAACCTCAACGCCCACAAACATCAGTGAAATAACGAAAATTACAATGAAAGTGATGAGGGTGCTGGCTTGCATTAACATTCCCCCAACGGAGATATATTTGGCTATTTTTATCTGAACCGTCACTGGCTCGTTTATGTTGAGGTTTATAGCTTGTGAAGCGTCAGATGTGCCCTGTGCTTGAGCGATTATTTGTATGTCGCCGCCTACGATGTTGTTAAAGGTTGCTACGCCGTTAGCTTGTGTTGACGCTGAAGCGCGGGAGGGTCCGTTTAGTGTTACTTTGGCGTTTGCTATTGGCGAACCAAAGAAGTCCACCACTGCAACTTGCAGTTGGATGCCGTAGAGGGTGCAGCGGATTTGTTTTTGGGTGTCCTCGAAAACTTGGAGGTTTTCTTGGCTGAGTAAGGAGTTGTCTTTGTAGATTCTTACGCGGTACATGCCAAACGTTACAGGTACTTGGGCTGTTCCTGAATTGTCAGTGGAACCTGAAAAAAACAAACCATTATTGAGTTCGACAAGTTCTATGCGTGCGTTGGGAATGACGTGAGTGTCGAATCCTGTTATGGAAAAGGTTACGTTTTTGCTTGGGCAGATAATGACGACATCGGTTGTGGCTTGGTTGGACAAGCTTGTGACAGTGTTATTTTGAGTATTAAAGACGTGGTCGTATATGGAGGCGTCTATATTGTAAGTTGCGCCAGCCACCATGGAAGTTAAAGTATAGCTTCCCGAGGGGTCTGTTTGTCCTGAAACGTTGCCGCTTCGCGATATGCTGCCGCTCTGATACTGGTAGTCGATGTATAAATCAACGAATGGCATAGTGACGCCATCGGCGGTTTTAACGCTTACTTTCAAATCAGTAAGTTGGCAACGCAACGTGAAGGTTGCATCCTCGGTTACGGTAATGTTTGCTGAGCCCACGATTACATCGTCTAGGTATGCTGTTAGGTCATAGGCTCCTTTTTCCAGTTTGAAAGTTGCTACGCCGGTGGAGTTGGCCGTTACTGTTGTAGAGATTTGAGTTGTTGAATCGGTGGCTTTAACAGACAAATCAGGTACGTCTTTGCCTGAGAGGTTAGTTAATTTCACGTTTACGGTGTAGCCTGAAACGGTGAGGGTTTCCTGGTCAGCGGGTGATTTGGGAGTACCTTCGCTTGTGGATATTTTAATAATTAATTCGCCTATGGGAGCGTTGTCAGACACTATCCAAGTTGTGCTGATTACGCCGTTTCCGTCGGCGCTCACAGATTTAGTATCGATAACCGTTGATCCGCTACTGACAGTTATTATGGCGGCTTGGTTGACTTGGTAACCTGTTGCTCTGATGGTTACAGTTTGCCCACGGTGGTAAGATGTTGAATCTAATATGTTGACGTTGAATTGGTTGGTAGCTAAAGAGCCATTGAAGGTTAACCGGTAAACGCCAGCGTAATCGGTAGCTCCATCTGTAAAGCTGCTGCTTGGAAAAGTCACTGATGCACTGGCGGTTCCCTGCACGTTTGGAGCGCCCAAGGTAATGGCTCCCGAGTACACAAAGCCTACAGGGCTAATTATAGAGATATCTGCGCCGTATGATGTGCCAAGTTGACCTCCTGTGACAGCTGCATTCACAGTGACGCTGCCTCCTTCCTGCACCAACGTCGGCTGAGCACTTATTTGGTAGCCAGTTGCTATTGTAAATTGGGTTGAAGAGTTAACATTGATTTTTAGGTCTCTTAAAATTAAAGGGTAGGTGGCGCTTGGAAGTTCAGGAACTGTAAAGTTAACATCGACATAGTAGCCTTCCGCGGTTCCAGAGGCGACTAAAGTTCTGCCTACTAAGAGTTGGTAGGAACCGTTGGCTGTGTAGAGTGATCCTTGGATATTTATGGCGGCACCTGCCGGTCCATTGGCTTTGGGACTAATGTGTACAATATTTACGCCTGTGGGGCTTTGGGCGTCTGTTGCGACCGGTGCCATAAAAGCTGCGAAAACAAGTGCGAATAGGATGAATAATGCAGCAATTTTTTGGTTCAACCAGTCTCTCCCCAAGTTAGACAACTATGTAAGCTAACAGTCATGTTGTAGCCCAGTGATGATTTTAAACTTTATCCCAAAAAGCCATTCGTCATAGGGATTCTTAAAAGGCAGTGTTTTCTTATCTTAAAGAAATTTCGGTGCATCATCTTGGAAGAATCCGCCTCCTCCTCGCTTTTGACGTCCCTCAAAAAGCAGAAGTACCACTTAGTTGGAGCTCACTCCGCGGTGAAGAGGTGCAAGTGGCTCTACGAATCAATCGTTCACAACCGACCCTGCTACAAACAGAAATTTTACGGCATCCAATCTCACCGTTGCATACAGATGACGCCATCGCTGTACTATTGCACACAGCAGTGCCTATTCTGTTGGCGGGCACAAAGCGGCGACGTGGAACAGGTTAAATGGGATGAAATGCGCAACCCCAACAGAGACACTCCTAAAGAAATCGTGGAAGGCTGCTTTGAGGCGCAAAAAAAAATCATTTCGGGCTACAAAGGCAACGAAAAGACGGATTGGCGCAAATTTCAAGAGGCACAGCGCCCCAGTCAAGTCGCCATCAGCTTAACAGGCGAACCCACTCTCTACGAGCCGCTGGGTGAATTAATAAACCAATTCCGCAGAAGAGGCTTAACCACTTTCCTGGTCACTAACGGGACCTTACCCAGCAAGCTTTCCAAACTAAGTCAAGAGCCGAGTCAACTCTACGTTTCCATGTGTGCTCCCAACGAAGAAGTTTACGACAAAGTATGTCGTCCCCAGTTTCCAAAGGCATGGGAGAAACTCAACGAGACGCTGGATATGCTTAGGAGTTTCCGCTGTCCAACCGCGGTTCGAATGACTATGGTTAAAGATCATAACATGACCGCAGTTGAGGGCTATGCGAAGCTTGTCGAGAAAGCTCAGCCCACCTACATTGAAGTAAAAGCGTATATGCACATCGGGTTTTCGAATCTGCGTTTGGGGTTCCACCACATGCCCATGCATGTGGAAGTTAAAGAGTTCGCGGCTAAACTTGCAGAAGAAACGGGGTATTATGTTTTGGATGAGGCACCTGAGAGTCGAGTGGTGCTGTTGAGTAAATTGGATACGCCGGTAAAGTTAGGTTCTGAATGACGGGGTAATATGGAAAACTTGGAGTTAAATCGGCAGAAAAGTTTCGAGGATAGAGTAAATTTAAATAGTTAATTTTTGCCCTTAATGTTTTTAATAGCATTCAAGTGAGGGGTACCTAGGTAAATGGTTAGTGAAGGAAAAGGAAGACTATTCCGCAGAAAAGACGGTAAATATCTACTTTATTTGCCGAAAGACCTCGCAGAGGACAGTATGTTCCCGTTTAAGGGTTTAGACACCATTTTTGTAAAAGTTAGTTTTGCGTTAGGCGACGTTAAACTGATGGTTGAAAAGTGGGAAAACGCTCAACCCTAAAATAATTGGGAAATTGAAATAAGTCACTCCCCTGCATTTAGCTATTGGTGCGTTTCTTGGCTCAACTAGAAAACGTAATAGGCAAAATCAAAGATGAATTAGTGGCGAAAAACAAAGTCCGCGAAGAAACCCACGAATCTATGCGGAAAGCGACCAGCCTCTCAAAACAGTCTATTCTTTTAATTCACCAAAAAAGGCTTCAAGACTCAACGAAAATGCTCTCTGAAGCAAAAAAAATCATAACTGCACTCCAAATGCAGGCAGAGAAGTCCCCGGAAATCATCTACGGCGGCATGTTCAGCGCGGCATTGCAGGAGTATGCTGAAGCAAACATCTTGTTGGCACTGGTTAAGGAGAACCGGTTTGTTACACCTGAGGAAATCTGTGTGCCGTCAGTGGATTACGTTTTGGGGTTGGCGGATGTTATTGGTGAATACAGGCGGCTGGCGCTGGATTATCTGCGTGATGGCGAAGTCAAAAAGGGCGAGGAATGCCTCGAGGTTATGGATCAAGTATTCATTCAACTATTAGCACTTGATGAAGCATACATGTTGGTTCCGGGGCTCCGACATAAATCCGACATTTCACGGCGCATAATAGAATCCACCCGTGGCGACATCACTCTCGAAGTTCGCAGAAAAGCCTTAGAAGATCAACTTAAAAAATTCGACCCCGAAAAACCCAAAGTCAAACGCAAAAAGGCGAAGGCAAAGAAGTAATTGCCCAAGCTACCCTCGAACTTTTCCGTCAAAAAAGCTCATGACGCACAACTGCGCCTCTCCAAACTTGTTGTCCACCAAGACCACTTGCCCAAGCAAATCCGTTTGGTGGGCGGCGTTGATGTACACTACGCCGGGGAATCTGGAGTTGGAGCAGTAGCAGTCGTTAATTATGATTCGTTGGAGGTTTTGGAGACGTCGGTTGCTGTTTATCCTGTCAAGATTCCATATGTTCCCACACTTCTGTCGTTTAGGGAAATCCCGTCTGCAATAGCAGCCATAAAGCGATTGAAGGTGCAGCCTGACGTGTTTTTGGTGGATGGGCAGGGTTGGGCTCACCCCTACAGGTGTGGATTTGCCAGCCACCTCGGATTAGCTTTGGCTAAACCAACTGTTGGCTCCGCTAAAAGCAGGTTAATCGGCGAACCTACATTGGAAAACGGCAGAACCCTGCTCCTTGACAAAGGAGAAGTTATCGGCGAAGTCGTAACCACCCGTCAAGGCGTCAAACCAGTCTACGTCAGCGTTGGCCACATGGTCACCCTTCAAACAGCAACCGAAATCGTGGGGCACCTCAGCAAAACACGCATCCCTGAACCGCTACGCCAAGCCCACAAACTTGCCGCCCAAACCCGACTTGAGCTCACGGGAAGGCAAAGTAAATATCCAAAAAAGCAGTAACTACGCTTGCGTGAAATGCATGGCAGAAGAAAACAAACAGACCGAAGAAATTACTTTCGATTACTTTGAGAAACTTGATTTGCGTATTGGTAAAATCGTTGAGGCAGAAGCCATCCCCAAATCCAAAAAACTGCTCAAGATTCAGGTGGATTTTGGCGGCGAGGAAAAGCGTCAGTGCATAGCTGGACTGCATAAGTATTACGAGCCTGAAGAGTTGGTCGGCAAAAAATGTGTTTTCCTGCTTAACTTGGAGCGGCGTATGCTGGCGGGTTTGGAGTCGCAGGCGATGATTTTGGCAGCTGAAGACGAAGCGGGTAACATTTCCGTGTTGCAGCCTGAGAAGGATATTGGTGAAGGCAGCAAAATAGGCTAAACCCACATCAAACCTTTAGTAACAACGGGTGAACATTCACAAAAGAGATAGTTTGTTGCATCGAAGCGAATCCACATTTACTTATTTGTCAAAACAGCGTATAGATTATTACAGGCGCAAGGCTTTCTCAAGCTTATTTTGAGACGTTAGTTTAGTTAGGTGTTTTTATGGGTGGGCAAAAGCTTGTAATAGTTGGCGATGGAGAAACAGCCGAAATTGCATATGAATATTTTACCCACGATTCAAACTTTGAAGTGGTTGCTTTCTCAGTAGAAAAGGCATACCTCAAAAAAGAAACTCTTTTCGGTTTGCCTGTAGTTCCCTTTGAGATAGTGGAAGAATTATACGAACCACAAGAGTACTTGCTTTTTGTAGCAATTTCATTCACAGAGCTTAATCGCATAAGGACACGACTATACATGCAAGCAAAGGCTAAAGGTTATCATTTCGCCTCGTATGTTAGTTCGAAAGCGTTTGTCTGGAGAAACGTCGAGATCGGAGAAAACTGCTTCATTTTTGAAAACAATACCTTGCAATATCACGTTAAAATAGGAAACAATGTCGTGCTATGGTCGGGCAACCACATTGGCCATCGAACAGCAATTAGAGAAAACTGTTTTATTTCGTCTCATGTGACGATTTCTGGTTTCTGCGAAGTCGGCGCGAACTGTTTTATTGGCGTGAACGCATGTTTAGCAAACGATGTGAAGGTAGCTAAGGACTGCGTTATTGGGGCTGGAGCAGTTGTTTTACATGATACCTTTGAGGGTTTGGTTTATGTTGGGAATCCTGCCCATTCGTTGGCAAACAAAACGAGTTTTCAGTCTTTTAATGTAAAGGAAAAAGTGCTTACGCCTTCAGTAACTGAGGAAAGAGTGCTCTCAGCAGTAATTGCAAGTAGTTCTGGCTAAGAATAAGCAGCCTGTTGTAGGTAGTAGCTACAGCGGCTAACTGATTAATTGGTAGATTTGCCCACAACCAGCCTCAGTCACCGCAATCTCAGGTCTGTTCGCTGCAATTCATCAACGGTATACTGACCATCCTGATGCTTAAGAATATTCTAAAGGTGAAAAAAGCAGATCCAATTCTGCTTTTTCGATTTTTTTAATTGAGTAAGTAGGTTTGGATGTTTACAATGTTAGTTGGTGTTGCATTAATTCATCTTTCTCCTTAAGTCTAAATGTGCAGTCCAGCAACCCAACCGATAAAAGTCCTACGTACTAGTTTCTGCTTGTGGAATACGCATCAACAAAACAGCAACCTAAATCGCAACTTCAAACAAAACAGAAAACGCAACCAACCGATGTGTTGGTGACGAGTATAGCAGACCATTCCATCATCTAACAATCGAAAAACAAAACCAACCCTTAGAAGTTATGCGTAGTAACTTGCAGCTGGTTCTAAGAAAAAACAGTTTAAATCAACCTGTTGCTTTACGAAAACTTAAATTAATTATCTAAACGGTTATTCTATCTAAGTTTGTGGAAGGAAAACTTATGGCAGCAGAAGAAGCAGTTATGTGGGTTGAAAAGTACCGCCCAAAAAACCTTGATGAGGTCATCGGGTTAAGAGATATAGTGGAGAGCCTTAAAGCGTTCATGAAAAACCCAAAAACCATGCCGCATCTCATGCTGGCAGGGGTTCCAGGCACAGGAAAAACCACCATAGCCTTAGCAATCGCCCACACTCTATACGGGCAGAACTGGAAAAACTTCACATTGGAGCTTAACGCCTCTGACGAGAGAGGCATCGACACCGTTCGCGATCGAATCAAAGACTTCAGCCGTTACAGCCGCACTGGTTTCGGGGGAGACATCCCGTTCGCCCTGATTATCCTTGACGAATGCGACCAGATGACAGGTCCAGCACAGACTGCACTGCGCCGAATTATGGAAGTCGGCAGTCGCACCAGCCGCTTCATCCTCATCTGCAACCAAAGCAGCAAAATCATTGAGCCGATCCAGAGCCGATGTGCCATTTTCCGCTTCAGCCGCGTTGAACGCCAAGCCATGAAAGAACACCTGCAATACATAGCCCAAAAAGAACACGTCACTCTCACCGCTGAAGCCGCGGAACGCATAGTAGACTTCTCAGAGGGCGACCTAAGACATGCTATCAACACACTGCAGACGGCCTCAGCGTACAAAGAGGGCTGCGTAGACGACAAAACTGTGGCGTTAGTCATCGGCGAAGCCAGCCCCATGCTGGTGCAGAAGATGATACGAAAAGCACTTTACGGCGACTTCATGGAAGCCCGCAAAACAATGTACGACATAATGGGCAGCTTCGGCTTCTCAGGCACAGAAATCATCCGACAAATCCAACGTGAAATCTTCAAAATGTCGGATTTAACGCCAGAGCAGAAAGCGGACATTTCACAGGTCATCGGCGAATACGATTTCCGCTTAACGGAAGGCGCAAACAGCGACATCCAACTCAGCGCGCTCCTAGCGCAATTATCTAAATTCGGCAAAAACATAGAGGAAAGTTATGCAGCGTCAAAGTGACTTGCTTTGGGTTGAAAAGTACCGCCCAAAAAAAATTGAGGACGTAACAGGTAACGACGAAGCTAAGGCTCTGTTTCTTGAGTGGCTTAAAAACAAGCGACACACCAAAAAAGCCGTTCTGCTTTATGGTCCGGCGGGCGTAGGCAAAACCACATTGGTGTTGGCTGCGGCCGAAGAATTCGGTTTCACCACCATCGAGATGAACGCCAGCGACACCCGCTCAGAAAAAGCAATCAACGCCATAGCAAAACCCGCCACCTCCTACAGGTCATTAGATAACTTTTCAGGTGAAACAAAAAAGGGCAGCGGCAACGTGTTGTTTCTTGACGAAGTAGACGGCATCGCGGGTAACGAGGACCGCGGCGGCGTCAGTGCTATCATTAAAATCATTGAGGAATCGCTTGTACCGGTGATTATGGCTGCAAACGATCCCGACGTCGATAAGTTGCGTCCACTAAAAAAGGTGTGTTTACTTGTTCGTTTCCAAGCGGTACGTATCCCACTTATCATTGCGTTGTTGCAGAAAATCTGTCTACTGGAACATGTGAAAGCTGAGTTTGAAGCGCTTGAACGCATTGCACAGAACTGCAAAGGCGACGTGCGCTCCGCCATCAACGACTTGCAGAGCCTCAGCGAAGAGCACCACAGCTTAACATTGCAGGACACAATGATGCTTAGCAGCCGCAACAAAGACATAAGTATGGACGACACCCTTCGAGGGTACTTTTCGACACAGTCTATCGCGGATACTTCACGGATGCTAAGTTACTCAAGCGTCGACTACGATGACTTTCTACTTTCAGTCGCCGACAACCTCCCCAAACGCTATCCGGACTCCTACGAGTTGGCTAAAGCGTTTAACTACGTTTCGAAAGCAGATGTTTTCCGCGGCAGAATCGGCACTGAAAACTGGCATCTACTAAAATACTTCTTCAACTCCTTATCCGAAGCCTCCGCCGTAAACCCTGCCTCGTACAAGCCATTTGCATTTATAACTCCGCCCATCCGAATCATGACGTTGTTCTGGACAAAAGGCAAACGAAACATGCTAAATGGTATCTGCAGCAAAATCGGAAACCAGTGCCACGTATCAATCGAAACCGCAAAAAAGGACTTCATACCCTACATTCGAGTGTTATTAACCAAGAAACGCAACCACCCATTCGTAGCGTGGTTCAAGTTCACAGCTGAGGAAGTGGAATACTTGACTAAAATGGGCAGGTTCTAAAAATGACGATTGTTATAAACGGTAAAGGTTTCAAATTGCCTCGGCTGGAAAGAGAAAAATTCGTTAACCTCATGCATTTAGGCTTGGACTACGACCGTAACACCCAACTGTTCTCAATCAAAAGCTACGACCACATCGAACAAGTAATCGACGCCGTAGCAGACATCCTCCGCGACGAAGTGGTTTTTCTCCAGCACTGCACCCGATGTGGAAAAGACTTCGCCTGCAGAGGCTGCAACTACTTTGACATTTGCAGCACACGAAACCTGCCGTTTAGCTGTGTGTGCCCCCAGTGTCTTCGGGACAGGAAAAACTTTGAGGAATACCTCACTAAATTCTAGCATTTTTTGTAGCCGAACTTTGCAGTTATCACCTTTGGTAACTGAGGGTACCTCGTTTGACCCTAAATTTTAGACATTTGTCTAGTTGGTTTTCGCTTTTATTCGTAAAATAATATAGGTCCAGTGTTGAACGTCTATTACATTTATTTCGCATAAAGGCCACATTTTTTACATGTTTGCTATTGCATAGTATTAAATACTAAACAAACGCACGCTAATCCAAAGCTTCCTTATTTAGCCTGGAGAGTTGAACAAATGAGTGAAAGAACCCAAAATAATAGTGCATACCTCAACGGCAAATCAACCGTTGGAACAAACACCCGATTAAAAGATACAAACACAATAAGCGGCATGTGCCCCATCTGCATACGTGATTGCTCAGTCCTATGCGAAATCGGTCTCTCAGCCTTCCGAGGAAGAGAAGCACTCTACCCGGAACCCAGCCAGTTCGGAACCAGCACCGCAGGAGCTCTCAAAAACTTCGGATTAGATTGGTCACACTTCAGCATCCAAGCTGGCTTATTAGAAGCTCAAGGCATCCCTGAAACTAGTGAGGCAGCAATTTTCCCAAACGCTAACACTAAAACTGTCGTCGGCGGTATGAAACTTAAGCTGCCCATACTCACAGGTGCCTTTGGCAGCACCGAAGTGGCACGTGTAAATTGGGACGGCTTAGCCATCGGCGCGGCGCTTTCAGGTGTGTCCGTAACTATCGGCGAAAACATTGCAGGTATGGATGTAGAGTCCATTCTAACTGGTGGAAAAGTTACAAGTTCTCCCGAGTTGAAACGCAGAGTAGATTCGTTCCGTAAGTTTTGGGATGGAGAATACGGCGATGTTATTATTCAAACTAATGTGGAAGACCAACGGTTAGGTATTGATGTTTATGCTTTATCTAAGCTCGAAATCAACATCATCGAGCGCAAGTGGGGGCAAGGAGCCAAAGCAATCGGTGGCGAAGTACGCCTAAAAAACATCGAAAAAGCCATCTTACTCAAAAAACGTGGCTACGTAGTCATTCCCGACCCAGAAGACTTAGTAGTACAGCAAGCATTCAAAGATGGCGTCTTTCACACATTTGAGCGACATAGCAGAGTCGGCATACCCAAAGAGAAAAATTTCATAGAAGACATCGAGTTGCTACGCGAACAAGGCGCCAAGAAAGTGTTCCTAAAAACAGGCGCTTATCGCCCCAGTGCGGTTGCTTACACCATGAAGTGGGCTTCTGAAGCAAAAATCGACGCATTGAGTTTTGACGGCGCAGGCGGCGGAACAGGTATGAGCCCCGTGCCGATGATGGATGAAATGAGTATACCAACCGTGTATTTGCAGGCACTTGTACTGCAGTGCGCTCAAATCCTCAAGAAAAAGGGCAAATATGTTCCCGACTTGGTGATGGCAGGCGGATTTATCGAAGAAACTAGCATCTTCAAAACCATCGCACTAAGTAACTTGGGAGAGGAACCACTGGTTAAAGCTGTTTTGATGGGGCGTTCACCAATCACAGCAGCCATGAAGGCCAGCTACTACAAGCAACTCGCAGCCCAGGGAAAATTACCCAAGAGCTTCACAGAAAAATTCGGCGACACACCCGACAAGTTCTTCATAGCAGCGCCAGAGCTAAAAGCGAAGTATGGCAGTCGTTTCAGTGATATCCCGTTGGAAAGCATCGGTGTCTACACCTATCTCACCGACCGCGTCGGTGTGGGGTTGAAACAGTTGATGGCGGGGAACCGCAAATGGAACCTGAGTTTGCTTAACAGGGGCGACTTGATGAGTTTAAGTCTTATCGCCCAGCAAGTGACAGGTATTTCGTTGGCGCATGAAGTGGAAAATGACGCAGTCAAGAAAATCCTTGACTACTAACCACAACTTTTTCTTTATTTTTTACAACATTTTCTAGGTTTCTTATTTTCATAAAATGCAATCAGGTGAAATTACATACCTGATGTTTCTGTATACGAAAGCATCAACAGAACATAGTTATGGCAAGTCTTATCTAGCCAAAAGCACAGTTACGTTTTCTATACGAGGTCTCAATTTATGGCGGAAGAACGCACATCACTCTCCGTTGCATTGGAACAACTTCAGTTAGCATCAGAAAAACTCAAGCTGGACCCAAGCCTGCAGAAGATGCTAAGGCACCCCAAACGCACCATAAACGTGAGCATGGACATCCACCTCGACGACGGCTCAATAGGCGTATTCAATGGCATCCGAGTGCAACATTGGGATGCACGGGGACCCTTCAAAGGAGGCATCCGCTACCACCCCGACATAACCGCCCAAGACGTAAACGCGTTGGCGATGCTTATGACTTGGAAATGCGCCATAGCCGACATACCCTTCGGAGGCGCCAAAGGCGGCATCTACGTAGACAGCAAAAAACTCAGCCAACTTGAACTAGAACGCCTAACCCGCCGCTACGTAAGCCTAATGTTTGAGTACCTCGGACCCCAACGAGACATCCCAGCCCCCGACATGTACACTGACCAGCAAACTATGGCGTGGATTATGGATACTTACAGCCAACTTAAAGGCTACCGCGTCCCCGAATCCGTAACAGGCAAACCCGTAGAAATCGGAGGTTCATGGGGTCGCACCGAAGCCACAGGCAGAGGGGTCATCCACTGCGTTAAACAAGCCTCACTCAACAATAGCTTAAAACTCAAAGGCGCTAGAGTGGTGGTTCAGGGCTTTGGCAATGTGGGCTACCACGCGGCTGCTGCAGCAGAAGAGTTAGGCTGCAAAATCGTTGCTGTAAGCGACAGCACAGGCGGAATCTACTGCCCCGAAGGCTTGAATCCGGAGGCGGTTTTGGAGCATAAGGAAAGAAGCCAAACTGTTCAAAACTACAAAGACTGCAAAAACATCAGCAACGACGAACTCTTAGAACTTGAATGCGACGTGCTGGTGCCGGCGGCGATGGAAAATCAAATCACTGCCAAAAACGCCGACAAAATCAACGCCCATATGGTTGCGGAAGCGGCTAACGGACCAACCACGCCTGAAGCTGACCGGATACTTTACGAGAGAGAAATCTGTCTTATCCCCGACATATTGGCAAATAGCGGAGGCGTCACCGTCAGCTACTTTGAATGGGTCCAGAACCTAACGCGAGAGCAGTGGTCTCTGGAGTTGGTTAATCAGAAGTTGGAGAGTAAGATGACTAAAGCCTTCAACGATGTGGAGGCGATTGTTGCTCGGGAAGAAAGCGACATGCGCACAGGGGCCTTGATGCTGGGTGTGGGCAGAGTTGCAAATGCAATTAAGACGCTGGGGTTATGGCCTTAACTGGCGACTCAGGGTTCCTCTTCGGCGATGAATTCGACAGCTATTTGTTTGTAGACGGCTAAATGTTCATTTTTTAGCCGATTTACAAGTTTTTTCAAGTCAGGGTCTTTGTCTACTACAGTCTTGTTTAGGACGGCAATCCACTCGTTGTTGTATTGCTGCTTGAGTTTGTAGAAGTTCTCGCATATCCAGTGATTATTTGCTTTGAAATCGGGAAGAACATCAGACGCAGCCATAATTATTCACGCAACTTTAAGGTAATTACGCTTAAAACATTTTTCTGAACCAAAAAAACCGGTTACCTCATGCTTGGAACTGCTAAAATAGGCTAAAAAACGGCAAAAAAGACCCAAAATGCATTTTCACAAGATAAAGCAGCTTACACGTTTTTGGTAAAAACCCTTAAACGTCTAGCTGGCGTAACTGTTGAATCCCAAAAGGGAACAAGGGACTGAGAGGGACAACAGCGTTGGCAGCTAACAAAATCTGTACACTTGACTTTTGCTATGAAAACTCGATGGCGAAAATCATAGCGAACCGCAACTGCCCCGAAATCAAGCTCGCAGGCTTAACTGTTGGTCCATTCGACGAAGGGAACGAGTATGAAGTGTTTTTTTGGGTGGCAAAAGAGCTCGCCAAAGCCGCCATGGTGCATTTTCGCGAAGACGACATGCTTGACGGCACTAAACTTAACAAGGCACAGTGGAAAGAAGTAAGCGCTATCCCAGGGCAAATCGGCGAGTTACCCAGCGACTTCTACCCCAAACTCCGCAGGTACCTAACTGAATTAAAGGACCAAGCGACCCAAAGCCAGCAATCAGAGAAGTTCCAGGAATACGACCGCGCTAAACATTTAGCTCGTGACATAGTAAATGCGCGCTTAAAGAAAATCGTGTCACTTGCTGCGGGTCCGGGACAAAGTGAGCAAGTCCTCAACAAATTCACTAAAGAAGAAAAAATCGTTCATGAACAGTTGGTAAAGATCATTTCTGAGTGGAAAGCCAGAATTTTGGAGAACGGAGCAGATAGGTAATGACTCTGGAAGCCATGGACCCTCAGCAGCGTTTCCAAGAATTCTTTAAGAAAGAAAAGTACAGGGAAAGAATTGCGCAACTCGCTATCAGCGGCAAAGGTTCGTTAACTATTGATTTTGAGGAACTCTACAATTTTGACCAGACTTTGGCGGAGTTGCTGCTGGCTAAGCCGGAAGAGTACTTGCAATTTGCTGGTAAAGGTGCACATGACCAGCTGAAAATTGAGGACGCCGAATACGCTGAGAAAATCGAGAAAATTATCGTTAGAGTCGTCAAGTTGCTTGGCAAAGAGCAACTTCGTAAACTCGGCTCAAGAAACATGAGCAAATTAGCTATGGTCGAAGGTATCGTGGTTCGCGCGACCCCTGTGCGTCCGATGGTTCAGATTGGGGCGTTCAAATGTAAACGTTGCGGCACCATGAACCAAGTTGAGCAGACAGGACAGTTCCTAAAAGCCCCCAGCGTGTGTTTGGCACCTGACTGCGGCAGAGATGGACCGTTTGAGTTCAGCCAAGAAGAATCCACATTCATTGACTCCCAAGACCTCCGCTTACAAGAGAAGCCAGAGGACCTCCCACCTGGGCAGTTACCTCGTGTTTTAGCAGTGAAGTTGATTGGTGACGAAATTGTGGATGTCGCTCGCCCCGGAGATCACGTCTCGATAGTAGGCATTGTGCGTGCATTTGCGCCGTCGCTGATGGGTATGGGTAAACTCCGAACATTCATACTGCAACTTGACGCTAATTCAATAGAGTTATTGGGTAAAGAGCCAGAAACTTCGCCTGCTACCCCTGAAGAAGAAGCGAAAATTATAGATTTATCCAAAGACCCATTGGTGCACAAAAAAATCATGTCCGCCATAGCACCCTCAATTTTCGGCAACGAACACCTAAAAGAAGCAGTCATGTACCTCTTGTTTGGTGGAGTCTCAAGAAGTCTCCCAGACGTTAACATTAGAGGCGAAATGAACGCTCTAATCATCGGTGACCCTGGTACTGCCAAGTCACAGTTGCTCCAATACGTCTCGCGTATTGCACCGCGTGGATTGTACACGTCGGGCAGAGGAACCACCGCCGCAGGTTTAACCGCTGCTGTTGTGCGCGAGAAAGGTGGAAGCATGAGTCTTGAAGCTGGCGCTCTTGTGTTAGCAGATAAAGGTATTGCGTGTATCGACGAAATGGACAAAATGCGTCCAGAAGACCGCGTCGCCATCCACGAAGCCATGGAGCAACATACAGTCTCCGTAGCCAAAGGAGGCATCGTCGCAACGTTAAACGCCCGCACAGCCGTTTTGGCAGCCGCTAACCCCTCCTTGGGTCGCTACGAGCCAAACCGTACTGTTGCAGAAAACATTTCACTGCCAGTCACTATCCTCTCCCGTTTTGATTTAATTTTCGTACTTCGCGACGTACCCAATAAAGAGGCCGACGGCAGAATGTCACGGCACATACTGGAAATGCACCGCAGAGGCGTAAGCCCAGTTGAAGCCCAAGTCAACGCTGAATTGCTACGTAAATATGTTAGCTATGCTAAATCTGTCAAGCCAGAACTCAGTGAAGAAGCGCTCAAACGTTTAAGTGAATTCTATTTGGCTATGCGTAACGCCAGCGAAACGGAAGGTTCACCCGTCGCCATTACTGCTCGCCAGTTAGAGTCTCTTGTGCGGATCTCTGAAGCCCGAGCTCGAGTAGCGTTGCGCCATGAAGTTACAGCGGAAGACGCAGAAGCCGCCATCGTCATCATGAAGCGTTCGCTTGAAGAAGTCGGCATCGATTTGTCAAACTTCAAAGTTGACATTGACTTAATCATGACGGGCAGACCGAAGAGCATCCGTGACCGTTTCGGCTAGTACTCTCAACCATTTTGGATATGGAGAAGGTTACAGGCATTGTCGAGAGAGATGCATTGGTTAACGAGTTGGAAACTAAGCACAAGATTCCAAGAGGAGAAATTGAGCGCATGATTAGCCAGTTGCTGCGTGAAGGCACGATTTATGAGCCACGCGAGGGTTCCTTAAAGAAAACTTAGGTGATTTGACGTGAAGCCAGTTGTTGTAGTCACGGGCACCCGACCGGAAATCATCAAAATGGCACCTATCATACGCGCCCTCAAAAAAGCTCAGTTGCCGTATGTGTTTGTGCATTGCGGTCAACACTACGACTACAACATGGCGCAGCAGTTCATCGAAAACCTCCAGCTCACCACTCCTGACTATTGGCTTAAAATCGAATCCGCATCTCCAGGCGCCCAAACCGCAGAAATTATGATGAAGATGGATGAGTTGCTGGGTAAAGTGAAGCCCTCCATTGTTTTGGTGGAAGGCGACACCAACACTGTGCTCTCCGCGGCTTTGGCGGCAAACAAAAGAATTATTCCCATTGGCCATGTGGAAGCGGGTCTACGCAGTTTTGATTTACGGATGCCTGAGGAGCATAACCGCCGCTTAACCGACCACATTTCCGACTACTTGTTTGCACCTACTGAGAGGGCAAAGTCGAACCTGCAAAGAGAGAGCGTTTGGGGCAAAATCTACCTCACAGGCAACACAGCCATTGACGCCGTCAACGAACACCTGCCCATCGCCGAGAAGAAATCAACTATAATGGAGCAGATTCCATTTGAGCGGTTTGTTTTGGCGACTGCGCACCGAGCAGAAAACGTAGACGACCCCCAAGTTTTGGATTCGTTTATGGAAGTTTTTGAAAAGTCGCCTCTGCCCATTGTTTACCCCATGCACCCGCGCACACGCAAACGCCTCCAACAAAACAACAAGCTCTCCCAAATTGAGGGCATGAAAAACGTGAAGGTTTTTGAACCGCTGGGATACTTCGACTTCCTCACCCTGATGCGCCGCTGCGAGTTGATTATAACTGATTCCGGCGGTATTCAAGAAGAAGCCACTGCACCCTGTATCCGAAAGCGAGTTCTAGTGATTCGCCTATCTACGGAGCGTCAAGAAGCTGTGGAAGCGGGATTCGCCACTGTCGTGGGCACTGATAGTAGAAAGATTTTAGCTGCCCTAAACGAGGCAGTGCAAGAAAAGGAGCCGCTACCGTATTTTTCGCCATTTGGGGACGGGCACGCAGCGGAACGCACCGTGGAAATAATAAAGAAAAATTTTGCTTAAGAAATGTAAGTTGTTTTCTTGTCGTCTTGCTTTCTGGTTTCTTCAGCTTCAATTGCGCGTTTTGCTTCGATTTGCTGGAGCTTTGCAACCATTGTTTCTGCTTTGGAAATTTCGTCATCTATGCCTTTGAGGTCTAAGTCGAAGTTGAATGTTGTTTTTGAGTACTTCCAGGACGCTTTTGGCTGCGAGTGGATCGGGGAGGTAGCCGCGGGTTTCGCCGAGTAGGCAGAGTGCTTCGATTTTTTTGAATTTTGACAGACCCAAGATGAGTCCTGCAGTGCCAACGATTGGGCTGCCTGATGCGCTGAGAGTGGCGCCTGCATCGAGGGCTTTGTGGAGGATATCTTGGTTGGTTGCGGCTATGTAGACTCGGGGTTTCTCTTGGGGTTCCATGCGGTAGCCGCCGATGGTTGCGATTGTTTTGACGCCGTGCTGTTCGCTGAAGTCCAGCATTCGGTCGGCGATTTCGTATTGACCCTCAATAGTCTGTGATTGGCTGTCGCCTGTGAATAGGATGATGTCTTGGCCTTTCGGGTTGGGAAAATGGTAGAATGCGCCTCTTAGCAGGCGTACGTTACCTTTTTTGTTAACTAAGACGAAATAGGGGAAGTGGGGGCTGTAGAGGTAAGCGATTTTTTTAGGTTTAAGCTGTTTTATAAGGTAGCGTAATGCGATTTTTCCAACTAAGCCCAGTCCAGGTAAGCCTTCAATTAGCACTGGGTTGTTGGGTTGAAATTCTGCAAATTCTTTAATGTAGGTTTCTTTCATTGGTTTTCTTGGCTCCTTTTAGCTGCCATACGGTACTTGAGGTACTTGTCGTCTGGCGAAAACTTGGGGGGATGCGGAATTCTGACTTCGCCGCCACAGACGGGACACGTGACTTTGTTAAGCGTGTAAGCTTCACATTTTGTACATTTGCGTAGTTGCCAAACCAATTATTTTTCCCTTCTAAAACTGCCCTGTCCACCGGACTTTGTCACGTACGAAATTATGTTGTCCGCGGTTTTCTGCATCACGTCTTCGGCACGTTTATAGTTTTCCGCCTGCACCTCAACGCTGTATTTCGGAGCAGCTATGACTTGGAAAGTGACTTTGGCGTCTTTAATTTTTTCACCTTTGCCTTTATGGAAGGCTTCTTTTAGGACTTTAATGCCGTTGGGTTTAACCACTCGGATGTCTAAGACGCCTCGGACTTTAACCATTTTAACCTGAATGCGATCCCGCGCCACTTCACTGAATGCTTTAGCATAGTTTTCGGGGACGCCTATGTCGATGAGTGCTTCGGGTCCTTCAACGGCGGCTTTCTCGAAGCTCTCGTATAAGTCGTATTTCTGCACTATCGTATTGACAGCGTTCTGGTTGATTTCTTCTGCGGAAACGCCGAGTTTCTCTGCGACGCCTCGGAGTAATGCTTCGGCTTTTCGTTCCTTCTTCCACATCATGACTTTTTCGATGCGTTCGCGTTTGGTTACTCGACGCAGTGAGAGATCTATGTGTCCTTTGTCTGGTGTGACGCGGAGAACTTTAAGGACGACTTTTTGGTTTTCCCGTACAAAGTCGCGTATGTTTCTTATCCATGAAGAAGAAATTTCGGAGACGTGGAGCAAGCCACGTTTGTCGTATTCGTCGAGCTTTGCGTAAGCGCCATAATCCGTTACGGTCTCGATGGTGGCGATGACGAGGTCGCCGACTTCAGGCCACTGCGGCTTACGCTCAGCCAATTTTTTGGTCCTCCCTTACTCGAGGACGGTTAGGACTTCGCCGTTGATTTTTGCTCTGCCGCCAGTGGGCTCAGCGATGAGTTCTCCGCATACGTTGCAGGTGATTTTGTTAACTGTGTTGCTGAAGACAAGCTGCTCGTTGCCGCATTTGGGGCATTTAACGCGCAGAAACACACTGTTCGGCTTGGGGATGAGTTTGTTCCATTCTGACATATTTTTTTTCTCCTGTTAATTTATTGGATTACCATTTTTCTTAGGCGGATACCGTCTTTGTGGTACATGTAGTTGCATTTCTTGCATTTTAAACGCAAAGTCTGCTTTTTGGTGGTTTTGGCAAATTCATGCTGCAGCGGGTATTTTTGTCCGCCGTAACCCTCTTTTTCACGTTTGTGGTGGCGTTCACCGCGAGCGAGCGCTCGGCGTTTGCCAGCTTTGTAGAGGCTAACATTATGAATTGTGTGAGCTTTACATTTAGGACAGTATGTGTTGATTTCTTTAGGAACGTTCACGTTCTTCACTACCAGCTTCCCAATAAGGAAACATACTTATTCTTATACTTTATGACATATAAACGAAAAAGACTCGTTTTTACTTTAGAACTTATTTCCGAAAAACCCTATATACACAACAACCCTCAGAAAACGTAAAGTTTGTTTTTTGGCGTTAGTGTATCATAGGCTTTACAGGCGGGTTGTGGAACAAACCGCAATCAGAACAGAACAAATATTTGATATATCGACAAATGGCAAGCTCCTATTTTCACAGAAGATAAACAAATAGGGCAATTCATCGTTCATATGGTAGGGGACCTGATTTGTGGAACGGGGGTTTGGTCGCGGTTTGCTGTGGCTATCTTGACAGAATCAGGACTATTTTGGAAGTATGACTATTGAAGAAGTGGTAGTTACAAGAAAAGGGCAAGTCACCGTACCTGTCAAGTTGAGAAGAAAGTTCAAAATCGAAGAGAACGCCAAAGTCAAAATCGTCGAGGAGGACGGCAAGATAGTGATAGAGAAGCAGCCTAGCTTTATTGATTTAATTGGGAGCGGTGCGAGTAAAATGAGCGTTGAGGAAGCTAAGAGGATGCTCGATGAGATGAGGGCTAAAGATGCCTGATAGGCGACTATATGATACGAGTTTCTTTGCCGAGTCATTCTATACATCCGACAAACAATTGGCTAAAAAGCTAAGAGATGAATTCAGGTCAGTAGACCAAAAATTGGTTTCCTCCCTAACAATCCATGAAATCCACCGTATTGTTTTAAAGGCAGAAGGCAAAGAGGTTGCGATCTTGAAATGCAGTACGATAAAGCGGGATTTCGAAGTAATCGATGTGGATTATGAGATTGCCCTGAAGAGCTCCGAGTTGAGAAGCAGACACCAGATGCCTATGGCTGACAGTGTGATTGCTGCGTCCGCGGAGATTTTGGGGTGCCAACTTTTTTCGGATGACGCCCATTTCAAGCAAGTTAGAGATTTACAAACGGTTTGGGTATAGTACAAACCTACATAGTGCTATTGCCTACTGGTGCGTGCATCATTTACTTCAGAAAGGCACTTACTCGCAGTTTACAAATGGTGTTAACTATTTATATTTTTTATTCTGCTTTTTGTTGCACAAAATGCTCATAGGCGACTGGTCTGTGGAGGTTTAGATGTGAGGTGACTTGAATTCGCCGAATGAGCTACGATAGTACCGACTTACTTGCCTCACATTTAACTCGCCCTCAAGAAGCACCTCAACATACCACCACAACCCAACCCTCAACATAAATGTGGATACAAAAAAGTGCACCCCACAACCAAACACAGCCAAAAAACAATGCAAACACAAAAACCAAACGCCCCAAACGCAGACATGAACAAAATCTAAAACCCGCCACAGCCACACAAAGAAAGAACCATTTAAACGCTTTTAAGAGGAAGATTATAGCGTCCCAAAACTGCGGCTGTTTAGATTTTTAGAGTTTGCCTCATGTTGTCGATGATTGATATCGGATTGAATGCGGAAGCCCCGAAAGCCAATACAACGATTAGAAAAATAATCAATATCGTGGTGGTGACCATCTCATCTTTTCGCTGCGGAATCAATGTATACATAAAGATGAAAGGAATGTACCAGTTTTGGAAAAACGGCAATAGGAAACTGGGTAACAAAAGAAAAAGAGCAGACAACGAAAGCAACGGGTTTTTGTTACGCATATAGAGGACGTAAACCAATGTTGCTAGAAGCGTCAACAAAACCGCTGAGGACTGCACACTCCACGGGATTTGCGAGTTAGGCATAAACGCGTTGATGCTGTTCATAACCAATTCAGGACGCGTCCCAATGAGAAAGGGTGCACTAAGAAAAGCGGTAGAAGCGCTAACAGCCAAGATTGCCGCTCCGACAAGGAAAGCCTTGTTTTTTAGCAGTTCCCATCTTTTAGTTTGAAGCAGCTTTACAAAGCCATAGATGATCAAGGGCATTAGAAAAATAGCTGTTTGATACTTGAAAAATACTGAGACCCCGATTAGCAAAAAGAAATAGTCGTAACGCTTAGCCAGAAGCGCAAGTATTGCAAACAGCGAAAAGACAAAAGCCACAGAGTCAAACATGCCATCAGCAGCATAAATAATCAGTGTTGTATAGATTACGTAGACGCCTAAGAGTTTAAGCAGAAACTGTCCATGTTGACCTATTTCAAACTTTTTTTGACCCCAGCTTCCTGCTTGGAAGAGTTGCTTGAGTTTTTCTTTCCAACCCCGCAGGCTGGAGGGGCTATAAAGATCCTGCTTCCAATAGCGACTCAAGAAAAAGAAGAGACATACGTGAGCAAAAACCAAAAACAACGATATCTCAAGCTTATACACAAGCAAAGCGTCTACGCCATTCTGCAATAAAACCCCAAAAGGCAAAAATAGCAAAATACTGCCAAGCGGGTAGAGATGAGGCATCTCTGGCCAAGTGACAAATATGTACGGAGAGTTGTCTTGGCTTGCAAGTTTACCGAGCGGTTGATTGAAAACTGCGAAGCCGTCCTTAAGAAATAGGCTTGCTGTATAACTGTGCCTCGGATGATCGGTATACCAGTTTTCGAAACTGGCGTACGGGCTGAGAACTTCACCGCTAAAACAGATAGCCAACAAACCAGCGACAACACAATCAACGCTTGCAAACGCTGCTTGCTGGTCTTACTCAACGATGAAACAGGGCGACTTGGAGTCGCCTTGGTCTGCTTGGATATGGCAGGTTTCAACAGGACGAGGATTGCGGTTCCTAAACTAGAAAAAAGAGGATTTTCGCTGGTGTGGTTAACCAAGATAGTGCATAGTAGTTTTGAGGTTGTTCAACGATTACTTTGAGATTAATTAGTCCTCGTTGAGAAGCATTTTGGAATACTGCTTCGTAGTAGTCAGCACTAGCGGTAAAATTATAGACAAAACTGGAACTTAACGTGTTATTGTAACTCAAACCACTGTATGCTGCTATGGAGAAATTCTTTCCAAACGCTACGGGGCAATCAACTTGTATAGATACGTTCTCTCCACCGCGAAAATTCCCCAAACCCTGCCTTCGTATTTCGTTTACAGAAAGGTTGAAGGAATCATCAATGCGTGTCACCGACTGGAGTTGCCCAGTGGGAACTGGATAAAGGCTGACAACCGTTAGCACTACGCTAAATACCAAAACCAGCAGAGCGGCGTACAGGATGATTCTGGCGGCTCCCACCTTCATTACCAAGCACCATTCAACCCATCCCAAGAACAACTAACCAATATTTAATCCTAACAAAACGACCGCTTAAAACAAAAAAACCTAAGGACGCACAGTCGCCTTCAACGTATATGAGATGTAACTTTTAATCTCCGTCCATGTCAACTTCGATTTACCCCTTTTGCGATTAACAAAAACTATAGGGGTTTCTTTAACTCTGAGGTTTCTCAACGCAGCTTGCCTCACTGTCTCTATCTGAATTTCGTACGTGTGGCTATGCAAATTACCAATGGCTTCCCTCAGAAAAGCAGTGGAGTAAACACGGAAGCCGCTGGTGCAGTCCTTAGGTTTTAGACCCAGTGAAAATTTAGCGACAGCGTTGGCGGTTTTACTGATTAATTTTCTGCTGAAAGGCCAACCCACGATTTTTCCGCCTTTCACGTAGCGGCTGCCGATTACCATGCCGCACTCGTTCTGCGTCATAGTCGAAAAGAGCATTGGAATATCCTGTGGGTTATGGGAGTAGTCGGCATCCATGGTAAAGATGTACTTAGGAGGAGTTTGGGCTGAGAGAAAAAATTTGAAGCCATCGGTTATGGCTGTGCCTAAGCCTAGCTTTTTTGGGCGATTGTAGAGCAATACATTTGGGTACTTTTTTTGTTTTCCCATTACAATGTTTGCAGTTTCATCTGGGCTTGAGTCGTTTATCACCAGTATGGTGGAGTCTAAGGGAAGGTTTTCGATGTCCTCAATTAATTTGTCGATGTTTTCAGCTTCCCTATATGTTGGCAAGATCACGCCTATTTCGTTTACAGAATGGGAATTTCCAAAAAGCTGATAGTCCATTGTTATGACTCAACAAAGTACAGTTGGTGTAAATTAATAAACTTTGAAGGAATATTCAGCCTGTTTTCTGGGTTTTCTGTTTTCTCAAATAATATTTTAACGGATGAGCTACTCTTCGGCATAATTCATCTTTGTTCTTGCATACCCCATGCGTCTGTAGTACCGAACACTGTGGACAGGTGTACTGTGTGCCTGAACCGCGTTCGCCTGCGATGTGCTCGATTTGGTAACGCGTCAAACGCTCGTTGTAGTCTGAGAAGGTCTTGTACATTTCGCTAATCGCTTCGGAGGTCATGCCTATGTTTACCAGAAAAGATGTTAAAGTGAAACGCCCCATGTGAGAAAGATGATGCGCAGCTGAGGCTTCTTCATACAACGCCACTATGCAAGGTGGAAAAGCACTCTGGGTAACCATTTTGGGCATCTCCTCGATTTCTCTTCCCATAATCTCCTGGGCCTTCTCAGTAAGCTGGAATGATGCGATGTTGATTTCTTCGGGCAGATTTTTCAAATCCTCCACGTCCAGCCGTTTCTCCACCCGTCGCTTAATTTCTTCTTGAAGCAGCCGAACAACTTTATCTTTATTGAGGAAAACCATGCCGCGGTCCAGAATCTGGTTAACCAACTTCCACTCAATACCATGCAGGTGCCCAGCGTTGTTAAGATAGAAAGTGAAGCCTAAACGATAATCCTTGTATGGTTTGCCATCAGCTATGTCCCAGCCGAAGTCATGGGCAACCACTAAAATTTTTTCTTTAGATGTTTCCGGAGAAAGCAGTTGGATGTGGGCAGTTTTGGCGACAGCAAGCGCGTAACGTTTTTTTATCCAATTCTGTTTGGTGGCTAAAACCAGAATCATTGAGGCAGCGAAAGAAGCGATTTCTGTGCGTCGGTCCTTTTCAGCAGTGCCGACATTGACTTCGACGATTGCTTGCATCACGCGATCTTTAGCGCGTGCTAAAATACGGCTGTTTTCCGGTGCGGCAAGGTTTTCGATGGTTAAACCTAAATCTTCAATTTGTTTAGAAGCAAGTTTGAGAAAGGGGTATTTGGCAAAATCTTCAGAAGATAATGCCATATCCAGTTGCAAAGTGGTTTACTCTGTTTCGATTCTTGGCGCCAAGAAGAACGTCAGTTTGCCTTCTTTGGTTTGCTGGAAGTCGATTCTAACGGGCATATCAGAGGAGAATTCGAGTGTAGCGATTTCTGATGTGGCTGCTGCGGCTTTTATGATTTCACTAAGGTAGCTGAGGCTAAAGGTTGCTTTGGCGTTTTCTTTTACGTCGAGTTCGAGAAGTGCATCGTTGCCCTTGTTTAAGGTGATGGTTGCACCCATAATGTCGCCGGATGCGGAGAGAGTTAATTTTTCTGGATCAGCTTCGATTTTCACGTGGTCGCTTACTAGTTGTGCATCTTCGATTGCTTGGCTCAAGCCTGAAGTGGTGGTTTTTGCTTTGACGTTAAAGCTGATTTTAGGTGTGGGAACCTCTTCTTCGCTGGGTTCGAGCATGCTCATGGTGAATTTGCGCGCGTATTTACCAGTGATAGTGACAAGGAGTTTGCCGGTTTTGTCGTCAAGCTCAAGTTCAACGGATTCGTCTTTGCCTGCACGTTTAAGCAGTTTGAGAAGTTCGCTTATGTTTAGGCACATTTTCCTAGGCTCGGGTGCGTCGTATTCTTGGAAGATGCTTTTTGGCCACTCAAAATCAATCATGGCAACACGCGAGGGATCCATAGCTCGAAGTTTCAAGCCGTCGGGTTCAATTTTGAAAGTAGCTTCATCAACCAAAATGGAAATTGCGGTGGCCATGTCCCGCAACAGTTTAGCGTCTGACACCTTAAGTTTGAACATGTTAACTCTCTCGCTCAAGATTAGTGATATAATAGGTTATCATTACAGCTTTAGTTTATAAATTTAGTCCAGCTAAACCTAAAAACAGGCGCTTGCAGCCTGTCAACCGGGACCACTAGAACCATAAAAGCTGGATGTGTTGCCTGCTCTGCCAGCAACCCCACCCATGATATAAAGAGGCTAACACAGCACCTTTAAAGTTGATTCTTCACCAAACAGCCCGCCAGCAACCGACACGGGTTTCTGTTTTATTGTCGGTTATAGTTAAATTGTGGAAACATGCAATAGGTTAACCAATCAACAGAAGAGGGATACGTTTGGGCATGGAGGCTTCTTTGGGGTTTGTGTACCAGAAATTCAGCCAGTACTACTGTGACCCCGCCAACGCTGTTCCCTCACCACCTCTGCCTGAGCAACGTGAATTTGGTTACTTAACTTTTAAAGAAAGATTCATGGTCCGTCACCGCCGTTTCAACAAAATCGAAGCTTTCCGAACTGTGCTCGCTAACACTGTGCCCAGCGACGTTTACCATAGCGTCGCCTACTACGAGAACCCCGACTTCGACATGG
This sequence comes from uncultured archaeon, assembly GCA_963760925.1. Classification (GTDB taxonomy): domain Archaea; phylum Thermoproteota; class Bathyarchaeia; order Bathyarchaeales; family Bathycorpusculaceae; genus Bathycorpusculum. The sequence goes on from CAVXES010000005.1 coordinate 77,120, forward strand.
ACAAAAAAGGCTGGATAGGAGCGGACGTAGTCTTCGACATAGACGCCGACCACATCCCAACGCCTTGCAACAAAATCCACGACGAATTCCGATGCGTCAAATGCGGTTTCGAAGGCAGAGGAATCACACCTGACAGTTGTCCCTGCTGCGAAGCCACCAAATTCCAAACCAAAATTTGGGCATGCGACCTCTGCATCGAATCCGCCCGAGACGAAGTCGCCAAACTACTCGACATGCTGGAGAACGATTTCGGATTTTCCAAGCAGGAAATGCGGGTGTTCTTCTCTGGGCACCGAGGATACCACCTGCACCTCGAAAACGAAGCTGTGCGCTCACTTGACGCCATGGCGCGCAAAGAAATCGTGGACTACGTCACTGGGTTGGGTTTGGGGATTTTGGATAAAGATGCCCGAGAAGAGAAAACTAAGCGAAAGGGTGGAGGAAAAAAGTTTCTTTTGCACGACTTCGGCTGGAACAGGCGCCTAAAAATCGGCATGGAAAAGTTTCTGCTAAACGCAACTAAAGAAGATATTAAAGAAGCAGGAATAAAAAACAAGGCGCTACTGGAAAACCGCGACACCGTTATCAAAAGGGCGATTCAAGAGGGCAGGTGGGAAAGCATCAATGGCGTCAGCGAGCAAACTTGGCTAAAACTCTCAGAGTGCATCAAAGAAAATGAAGCTGCCAAAATCGACACAGTTGTAACCACCGACATTCACAGACTTATTCGCATGAACGGCACCTTACATGGCAAAACTGGACTTAAAAAGGTCGAGTTTAAGCCGGATGAACTGCAAGATTTCGACCCTTTCAGTGGAGCAGTAGCTTTTAAAAAGGGCAAAGTGAAGATGTTGGTGTTTGACGCGCCAGAGTTTAGGATGAGTGGGGAAACGTTGGGTCCGTACAAGAACCAAACGGTTGAGCTGCCGGTTGCAGCTGCAGTGTTGCTTATTTGTAAAAGAAGGGCTGAGGTGTCGCCCTAAATGTATGAGGAATTGTACTCGGCTTGGCGACGAGAAATCGATGACCCCACGCTTGGCGGGTTAGAACCTGACTTTTACGTTAAAATCGCAGAGTACCTCAGCCGCATCAACGAAGACCACAGTTCACTGGACCAAAAGTCAGTGAAGGTTTTTCTTCTTGAGCATGAAGCCCGCAACGTACAGCGCATGCTAAGCGAACTGTTGGATATGAGGTACAGAAAAATAGTCAAAACCGTTACTCGCCTCCACAAAGTTCCAATAGAGTTGTTGGCAACAGAAGAAGCCAAGATGTGCCAGACCTTTGCAGGCTTCGCCAACGCTTACCAACAGTTTGCAAAGAACTTAATGCAGGGACAGCAAACCCCAATAACTGTAACCATAGTACAATCAACAGCGGGGTCTGAAGTTGAAACGCCTAAAGCAGAAATTAAACCCACCGTGCACGTGACGCACAAAAGGCTTACATTGCGGTTCACCAAAGCCATCCCAGCCATCATGGGCGCCGACATGAAATCGTATGGTCCTTTTGTACCTGAAGATGTGGCGTCGCTGCCTGCATTGAACGCACAGATTTTGATTAAACAGGGTTTAGCGGTTCTGGTTGACGTCGTCTGATTCTATGCCAAACAACAATGGCGCCGAGTATGATTAAGGGGTAGGTTACTATCCACGCCATCGCATACAGAGGTCCATAGTAAAAGTGGAAGTCAGAAACCTCTACGGCATTGACTCCATATTGCATTCCTAAAGTGAAAATCGTTGCGATACGCACTACATTAATGAAATAAGTTACTGCGGCACCTGCTGCGAAGAAACCGATTTTTGCCTTCCAAGAAATATTCATTCGTTTAAGGAACAAAAGCGCAACCGCCGTGAAAATCAGCAGGCTCTCGATTCCGGCGCAGGGCCAAGCAATCGCAAACATCGCCGAGCCAGAAGGACCCGAAACATCCAAGGTAGGCATTCCTGTCGGCGCATCCACTCCCGGAACCACGGTGTTTCCCATCCAACCCAAAAGGGCTCCGGCTAGCGACGCCGTTGTGGGGACAAGCAGCTGGAACGGAGTAAACTCGCCATAGGGGAACACATTATCAATGGTGTATAACACTCCGATTATCACCACAAATAATGCGGGCAACGCAAAGCCTGTTAAGCCTTTTTTGCCAAAGCCAAGATAGACAGTTAGTAGAAAGAGCAGGGCGAATGTTAGGTATTCGATGGCAAGAGGCATAGAATCAGCCCATGCTACACCGCTTTGTAAGGAAAAGTTGGTTATGGCTGTGTTTAAGCCCAAGTAGTATTCGGCTACTACGTAGATTGTGGGGAGGAGCAGTGCAATAGCGAAGGCGAAAGTTTGGATTTTGTTTTGTAAATTAATTTTTAATTTGAAGGTTTCCCAGCTTAGAATAAACTCCAAAGCGATCAGCCAGATGAAGAATATCTGGAAAGTTCTACCCTTCCACATGAGCTCAAAGGATGCCTGTGCTGAAACGTTGAAGGGCTCCAAGGGGTTGAGAAAGAACAGCATTGCCAATGGAGCGGTGAAGGCGATGAGCGGCAGCAGCTTAAGCAAAACGGCTGAATACTGCATTAGTGTCGTTGGGGCAGACAGTTTTTTCAAGCCAAAACACAACTTAACAGAGGCTACTGGAACTTTAAAAACGATGTGCAAAAGTTACTAAAACGACGATAGAGAGGGTTTGCGCAAAGAAGAAAAAGGGAATTAGCTGTATTCCCTAAATGTGTGTCCACATTTTGTGCATCGCATAAACTGCGTAGAAGACTCATCAGCACCACGAGTCTGCACTTGCCACACATAAGCAGTGTTATTTCCACATGTTGGGCATTCAATACGTACCGTGGGCAAAGTGTTTAGTTTCTGCTCTTCTTTGCCTATAACAGCAACGAATTGTTGAGGATTGTGCGGGATAACTTTAGGCGCCACCTTAGGCTCAACAGCTTCAGCGTCAGACTTCTTATAACCGCATTTCGGACAGGCAAGCACTAAGGTTGCTTCTTTACCGCTCTTGGATTTTTTTGGTTCAAGACGAGAACCACAGTTTGGGCAAAACTCCATAAGTCTTTACACATCCCATTTGGGGGATTTCCTTAGCGTTGAAGCATTTATACTTTTTCTAATTTCACATTTATGGATGTAACACCCGACGCAACGAGATGGGCGACACGTAACGGTTCAGGCAAACTGCTCCGAGTTGAAGTTAAAGCCAACACCTTTCTAGCCTCATCAAGCGTCATACCCGCCAATTCCACATAAAGTTTGGCGCCCCTGTTGATTACTTCAAATATTTCTCCGGCGGCCTGCATAATCTGCCAACGCTCCTCTGAGTCGGCGAGGTGTGTTAAGGCGTCGTGGATGGCAGCCAAGTCGGGTTTGTCTTGAGTTAGTGCAATAACCGGCAACCCTGTAGCCGCATGCAACTTCTGAATGTCCACCAAGTTGAAACCAGCAAAAGTCACCCCGCTAAGCATAACCAAACGCAGTTGTCTCCAATGCGGCGATTCACTAATCATCTCAGAAAGTTTCTCAGTGGCATCTAAGCCATCTATACTGATTTTGGTGTGCATGACCCCTTCGATGGAGATGCCACCGCGGAAAACCACGCCGACAAGGAGTACTTCGCCTTTGGTACGAGGTATGAATTTGCCGTCATCCACGCCGAGCACTCGAATTTCCTGTTTTATTACTCGGAAGCCGCGTTTGCCGCTCAAGAGTTTAACCTAAAATATAGTATGCCAACTCTGTTTAAGAAGTTAAAGCAGAAAAGGGAAGGTTTAGGCTTTTAGGACACGGTCAAGTTCCTTGCCGAAGGCTTCGTTCGTTTCCTTGACCTTTACGACTGCGTCGATTAATGCGTCTTCAGGCTTAGCTTTACCCTTCATGCGAAGGTATATGATGGGGCTGGAAGCTAAGGGGTGAGGCAAGTCGTAGCCTGCGAAATCCACTCGTTTATCTTCGAGAAGTTTCTTCTGAATTAAGTTGCATAAGCCGTGGCTGCTGCCTTCGATTTCGATTTTTAACTCGTTGTCCGCTTTTTTCAAAACTTTAATGTTCATTTTTTTTCTCTCTCTATAAGGGTTCTTTGCCATAATCTGGAGCGAGTTTGCGGCGTTCAATGTTGCCGCATTTGGGGCATTTTAGGTCATAACGGTCTTGGATGAGCAGGGTCGAGTCTCTGCTGCAGAAAGCATCGATTATACCTAAGTTTTTGTCGTTAGTAGATAGGTGGAAAACCTGGTTCTTCTCGCTGATCACTTTTGCACGTACGATGTCGCCTGGTTTGCATACATCACTCATGCTTTCAACGTAGCGATCAGAAACGTCGCTTACGTGTAGGATGCCGCCGAAGGTTCCAGAAATGTCTTTTTTGCCGATTTTGAAAATTTTTACAAGCACGTTGTCGGATTGGGCGTTGCCGATTTGGCCGATAACAACTGTGCCCACTTTGGGATACACTGCGCCTTCTGAGACAGGATAAACTGAGACACGTCTGTTCTGCAAATCGATAAGGGAGTGTCCGATGATTTTCGAGTAGATAACGCCGTCTTTAACGTATGTTCCCGCGTCGGGAATGAACTCTTCGATGACGCCGAGGCGTTCGCCGGGCATCACCAGTTGACCGCTTTTTTGCTGTTCAGGAGCTTTTAGTGCCATGTTTCTTCATCTTTGATTGTGAATTTATAAGCTTAATTTGATAAGTGCATAGTTTTAGTTTCCACTCACCGCAATAAACCTTTTGATAAACAAACAACAATAAGCCGCCAACTCAGTTTTTTGGCTTAACGTTTTTTCTATTAGTAAAAAACTGATGAGCTAGGAGCAGCAACAACTGAAATGGAGGACAATGGGTAGAAATTAGTAAAATGGTTATTGACCCATTTCTGGGAGCGGAAAAAATCGCCAAGATGTTGATGGGTGTTGCTGCTACTGCAACCCTTCCCCCACAGCGTTGCAAACAAAAAACAGCCCAAAACAAAAAACCAACCACGCCCACAACCCACACACAAGACGAGGAACCCAAAACACCTCATACTCACAAAGAAAAAGATAGTTCACAACACTGCTCATCAAAAACAAGTGAGCAGCCAAACGCTCACTAATTGATGATTTCAAGCTGTAAAGTAAACGCCGCCCTGCTAGCTGATTTTATAAACTTTAGCATGAATACTACGATTATGCGCAAGCTCTCAACAAATAATGAGTCCAAAAAAGAGTTGTCACCAGAACAACTCGAAGAACTACTCAAAGCATTAAAAGCCCGTTTTGATAAAAACTTAAACCGCCATAAAGGTCTTGAATGGGTTAAAGTACAAGCAAAACTGGAAGCTAATAGTGAAAAACTGTGGTCACTCAACGAAATGGAGAGAACAGGCGGTGAACCCGACGTTGTCGGCTACGACGAAAAGACGGGCGAATACATTTTTATTGACTGCTCAGCGGAAAGCCCTAAAGGCCGCAGAAAAGTTAGTTACGACCATGAAGGGCAAGCGGTGGCGGAAAAGCGAGGTACACCTCCAGAAGGTAACGCAGTTGACATGGCAACTGCAATGGGCATCGAAGTTTTAACAGAAGAACAATACCGCGAATTACAGAAACTCGGAAAATTCGATACAAAAACGTCGAGCTGGGTGAAAACACCGTCAGATATTAGAAAACTAGGCGGCGCCATCTTTGCCGACCGTCGCTACGACCACGTCTTCGTGTACCATAACAGTGCACCCTCTTGGTACAGCGTCAGGGCATTTCGTAGCTCATTAAGGGTCTAAATTTGGGTTAAATCACTTTTTTCGGATTACGTATAGATCAATTACGAAATCATGTTTGAGCTTCTTGTGAAAGTCAAACATTTTAGGTATAGTCATGAGCATTGAGTAAACTGCTACCACAAAGCCGCCATTCTTGCCGATGAAGCGTTCAAGAAACGGATTTGGCTTTACATGCACCATGCCGCCAACTGACTTAAGCATCCGGATGAGGCGCTCGTCCACCGCGGGGTGATTATGAAGCGAGTAAACTGAGTTCGCTACTTCCAAAGCTTTGATTAGAAACGCCCGATCGGCTTCACGATGCTGCACACCAAAAGGTGGATTCATAACTACCGTATCAAACCGCCCCGAAATAGCGGCTATATCACCATGGATAAGTTGAATGCCTAAATCTGCTTTGCCCGCGTTTTTGCACGCAGTTTTTATGGCTGACCCATCAATATCCACGCCCACAACCTCCGACGCATCAAGGAACGCTGCACCCAACCCCAGTCGTGCTGTTCCGCAACCCAAATCCAAAACCCTCTTGCCCACAACATCACCGTTTCCATAAGCGGCTAGATAAAGCATGTTCGCGGCTACCCCCTCAGGCGTAGTGTATTGTTCCAGCTGCCACTGCGGACTAGGCTGAGTCGCTAAAGAACCCAAAAACAGTTCCAAATCTAGTTTTCGAATAACCCTTTTTTGAGCATGTCCATCCATGTGACTTCGCCGCAGACCACCATAAACTCGTTAACTGTAAGAATTGGCTTTTGGAATTTACCGGGAGCGTCCAGCGAAATGCGTGGGCACGCCGTGTTCACGTAGGCATCAAACTGGGGAAATTCCATGAGTGCATCGGGAGTGATTTCCCGTCCCGCCAATAAGAAGGCCCGCCGCCCAGTTTTTTCCGCAAGTTTTTTGGTTTTGAGGGCGTCTTCGAAATGTTTCTGCCCTAGCTTGAGCCCGACGAGGACGCCGACGGTTTTGGCGCTTTGCGCTTCTTGGATGTTGGCATAACGTTGTTTGAGGATTTTTTGGGCTTGATTAGTAATGGAGTAAGCACGATTGTCGTATGGGTCCGCAACCACCGTGGGCTTGGATGTACCCAATGTGATGCCCAGCGCGTGAAACATGCCTCCTCCAACGAAAAGAAAAGCATCCACGTCACCTGCGACTACCGAAGCGTTGCTGTAATTACAGCCGATCACTTGCCCCGCGTGAGGTATCTGCTTGGCGTCGCCAACAAACACAGTTTTGCCAGCAGTGGTTAGTAGCTGTTTTGCCCTATCCAGCAAGTGGATATGCTGGATGGAAGTTGTCAACCCCAGCCTACTATAACCTGTGAGCAAAGGCAAAGCCTGTTGGACAGCAAAGTCGACGGAGATATCAGCGTGTGCTTCAACGTAAATTGCGGGGATTTTGCCGTCTTTAACCATTTTTGCGTGCCCAAAATGTACTATCAAATCTGCGCTGAGCGCTTCAGCTTCTGCGAGGGCGATGTCACATGCGCCATAGCAGGGGTCAGAAGAGATTATGGCGGTTGCGCCTTGAGCTTCTATGACCTGCGCAATTTTGGTGGCTTCAGGTTTAAGACCCTGTGGCATCTGCAGCAGCACCCGTTTAGAGCCGAGGCGACGGATTTCGTTTTTAATGCGTTGTTCTTCAAAATCGTAGCCTAACATGTTCAATCCACTAACAAAAGAAAACAAAAAAGAAAATTAAAAGATAGAGGAAGGTAGTTTACCAATCCCAGTCAGGAACAGGCTTCTTCAGGGGTTTACCCGCTGCCAAAGCCGCTTGCTCGGCGAGACGCTCCAGAATAATTTTTTGTTCCACTTGGGCAACGTTTCGGCGGGTTGCTACGACTGCATCGTTGTTAACTGAGATGCTATCAATGCCTGCTCTGACGAGGAACTCTGCGAAATCCGGAAGGTTGCTTGGACCTTCGCCGCAGATGCTCACTGTGCAGCCGTTTTCGTGTGCAACTCTTATGAGGCGTGCGATGATGCGTTTAACTGCAGGGTCGCGCTCGTCGAAGTAACCCATTTGACCAAGGCGCTCAGAGTCGCGGTCAATCATGAGTACACCCTGAGTCATGTCGTTTGAGCCGACACTGAAGCCGTCGACGAGTTTGCTGAATTCATCTGCCATGATTGCGATCGCGGGCGTTTCAGCCATGAACCAAACTTTGAAGTCTTTGTTACGTTCTAAGCCTTCACTCTTCATGATCTCAAGAACAGCTTTTGCTTCCCAAAGAGTTCTAACCATGGGAAGCATGACGTAGACGTTTTTTAGTCCCCATTCGCTACGACACTTATTGATGGCTTTGCATTCCAGCTTGAAGGCTTCGATGTACCATTTGCTGATGTAGCGGCTGCATCCCCTCCAGCCAAGCATTGGGTTTTCTTCGTTGATTTCGTATTTTTCGCCGCCTTTGAGTCCACGGTACTCGTTGGTTTTGAAGTCGCTTAGGCGTACTACGACGGGCTTAGGCTGGATTGCGCGTGCTACTTTTGCAACGTTCTCTGCAAATATGTCAACGAATTTTTGGCTTTCCCCGTTTTCTACGAAGAGCATCGGGTGCTGACCGATTGCGCTTGCCATTATGAATTCGGTACGCATTAAGCCGATGCCTTCGAAAGGCAAGTTCTTGTATTGTTCAATCATTTCGGGCGTGCCGAGGTTCATGTAAATCTTGGTTGCGGTAACTGGAGCGGATTCTGCGGCCATAACCGCTGCGCCGTTTGCTGCGGTTGGTTGAGTTGCTTCTTTTAGGACGCCTTCGTAGATGACGCCGTTTCTGCTGTCAACTGTGTATTCTACACCGGTTTTCATGATTTGGGTGGCGTTTTCTGTGCCGACGACGCATGGAATGTTGAGCTCACGGCTAACGATGGCTGCATGGCTAGTGATTCCGCCTTTGTCAGTGACTATAGCTGAGGCCATCTTCATAAACGGCACGAAATCTGGATCAGTCATAGCGGTAACTAGGATGTCGCCTTTTTGCATGTCACGGTTTGCATCATCAGGGTTAAGGACGACTTTGGCTTTGCCCACGCCATATCCTCTTCGCCCAGCAGAGATGCCTTTAACAGCGATTTTCAGGGATTCTGCAGCTTTGTTTTCTTCCATTTCTGCTCCTTCTGTAGATTTAGTTCCGTAGATAGTCTCTGGACGCGCCTGAACCAGCATCATGTTCTCTGGGTAAGACAGATCAAGGTCAATTGCCCACTCAATGTCCATAGGTTTAGCATAGTGCTTCTCGATGCGCTTAGCCAAGTTGGCTAAGTACCCGATTTCGGTGTCTGTTAAACAGACGTTTTTTTGTTCAGCTTCAGGTATGTCAAGGTGCAGAGTTTTGCCTGTTTTGGGATCTCGAATGTACTTGATGGTTTTCTTCGAGATACGGCGTTCCTTAATTGCACCACTACTTTTGTCAATAACGAAATTGTCTGGGTTAACTGAGCCTGAAACAACGGTTTCGCCTAAACCGAAATTGCCGTCTATGACGATTTCTTCATGGTTACCAGTAACCGGGTTAATTGTGAACATAACACCTGCGGCGCGGCTGTTAACCATTTTTTGCACGCCGACACTGATGAAAACTTTTTCATGCGGGAAACCTTTTTCGTTTCTGTAGAAAATTGCTCTGGGTGTGAAGAGGCTGCTCCAGCATTTGATTACTTTCTGGATGAGGTCGTCTTGACCTTTCACGTTGAGATAGGTTTCTTGTTGACCTGCAAAAGATGCATCTGGGAGGTCCTCTGCTGTTGCACTGGATCTGACTGCTACAAAAGTGTCCTTAAGTGCAAGGCGCCTGTTAAGTTCGTTGTAGGAATCTCTAATGGCCGTTTCGATGTCTTTAGGCATCGGAGTTTTTTCCATTAACTCGCGAATATGTTTTGACGCTGTATCGTACTGTTTGGGGTCGTTTGGATTAGTAACTGTTTCATTTATGATTTTGTAGATTTGCTCGGCAAGTTTCTTCTCGATGATGTAGCGCTCATAAGAATATGCAGTTACAGCAAAACCAAAAGGAACAGGAAGCCCGGCATGAATCATTTCGCCGAGGCTAGCGTTTTTTCCGCCAACAACAGATACATCAGTGTTTCTTAATTCATCAAACCATAAGACAAGCGCTTTGTCTTTGCCGCTCAAGCAGTCTCCGTCTCCGGTTCAGCTTTCTCAGGCGCAGCTGTTGCAGGAGCTTCAATCTTTGTAAGGATTATCTTGCAGGCGATGGGTAGTTTAGCGCTGCCACGTTTGAGTGATTCTTTGGCTATTTCTTCTTTACCAGCCTTTACTTTAACGGTTATGATTGGTTGACCAACTTCGACTTTTGCTGCTGTGCCAACAGCTGATCCAAAGCTGCGCCTCATTCCCTGTTGAAGACGGTCAGCGTGAGCGCCGAAAATCATTTTATTTTCTCTCAAAATGATATGGGGGTATGGATGTACCAGCATGTAGTAATCGGTGAGGAGTTTATCCATTAAGATACGGTTAGTTGCTACACGTGCCGCCTCTAAGGCACAGTGGCGAATTTGAACTCGCTCGGTAGCAATTAATTGTCCTTGAATTTGGAATTCTGCTTTAGTATCGCCCATTGTAAACTTTACAATTTTTGGTGGGGGAAAACCGCGAGCATATTCTTTCTAGTATAAGCGCGGTTCTTTACGTGCCGATAGTTTTTTGCATGCATGCGACGTCACTTTCTGGTAGCATAATCTCGCGTTCTGCAATATTTAAACGATTTGTAAAACTTCAGCGTTGTATCCGTGCTAACTTCAAAATCCAACAGTTTACTTTCTGCGTCTGAATGATACCTCAGCCGCTCATCACCTTAAATAGTTAGTTTACTTTTCTTTTCGCAAATGCCAAATTACATCTTCATCTCGGGCAAAAACTGGACGCTTTCACTAGCAGAGCTAAGCGAGTACTTCAAAGCCAGAGAAACCCCCTTCAAAATCGAGTATTTCTCCACAGAATTCTTCGTCCTGAACTTCACCGACCCCCTCAACGCAGGCGTCATTGACGATTTAGGTGGAACCATAAAAATCGCCCAGATTAAAACCATCCTGCCCTCAGAAACCATCAAAGAAGCCTTCCTCCAAAAGAATAAATCCACCCAAAAACAACTGGCCCAAACCGTCACCACAAGCGGCGCAATAGACGGAATGGCAAAGGCACCTTGCAAACTCATTTTCGGAGTTAGCATCTACACCTCCGACAACTCACTAAAAGTGATGGGCGGACGCATCCAACGCTTAGTCGGCAGCGCCATCAAAGACGAATTAGCCGCTCGGGGCAAAAAGTCGAGTTTCATGGGCATTGGGGAAGAACGAGCAGAAGCCCACCTTAGCCACGTTGAAGTGCTTAAAAAAGAACTTGTGGATAACCAAGCTGAAGTGCTCGTCTGCATCGGCAAAACCCAAACATGGATAGCTAACACAGTCGCCGTGCACAACCCGTTCGAATTCCAAAAAAGAGATATCTACAAGCCTAACCAACGCGTCATCTTCGGCATGCCTCCGCGGCTAGCACGCATGATGGTCAACTTGTCCGCATGCACCAAAAGCAAGACAGTGCTAGATGGATTCTGCGGCGTCGGCACCATCCTCCAAGAGGCTCTGCTTGAAAACGCAACCGTAGTCGGCGTAGACGTAAATTCGTGGTGTGTTAAAGCAGCTGAAGAAAACTTAGAATGGATATCAAAAGAATACGGGTTGGCAAGTGCGAGTTTTCGCGTGGTTCAGGGGAGCATAGAGCGGTTAACTGAAAAAGTTGGGATGGAAAACGTGGATTGCATCGTGTCGGAGCCGGATTTAGGTCCAGCGCTGCGTGAGACTCCGACGGGACCGTATGCACAGAAGATTATTGAGAAGTTGATGCCGCTGTTTTTGGATTTCATCGAACAAGCCTACCAGACGCTGAGACCTAATGGGCGACTGGTGGTGGTTACACCCTACATTCGCACACGCTCCAGAGAAGCAGTAACTATGCCCATTGATGAGAAACTCGGCGAAGTCGGTTTTAAGCGGGTTTACGTGTTCACTGATGACATGTTCACTGAAAATGCACCGCAGCATGGAAAACTGCGTTGGATGCCCTCGTTGGTGGAAATGGATGAACGTCACAAAATCGGCAGAGAAATCCACATCCTCCAAAAATAGCCGCTTTAAGGCAGATACAATTTATTAATTTGTTTTGCAAACTGTTTTCTAAACCATCGAGGGTAACAAATGACCGCTAACACTAAGTCTCGCCCGAATTGGGATAGATACTTTTTGGATATGTGTGAAGCTGTAGCTGCACGGGCCACCTGTGACCGCGGAAAATGCGGCGCAGTAATCGTGAAAGACAAGCGCATCATGACTACTGGATATGTGGGTGCACCTGCGGGCTTGCCTCACTGCGACGAAGCAGGTCACGACCTACGCAAAATGATCAACGAAAACGGCGAAGTAACCCAGCACTGCGTACGCACTCTGCACGCGGAGCAGAATGCTATTTTGCAAGCTGCACGCTTCGGCATCCCCCTTGAGGGCGCTACATTGTTCTGTAAGATGACGCCCTGCCGTACCTGCGCCATGATGATAATCAACGCGGGCATAAAACGGGTTGTCTGCGAGAAACGCTACCACGCCGATAAAGATACGATTGAGATGTTTAAGCAAGCAGGAATTGAACTCTGTATCATAAAAGATGAAGTCATGAAGTACGATAAACAATAACTACCCCACAATACGATTTTAACTGCGGCAAACATGCAATGGAGAACATGCAAATTCAAGCAACAACCGCTGTCTTATTGAAGAGCAAAAATCGATGAGCAAGAAAAAGTATCAATTATTGAAGCTATAAATAGAGAGAGTCTACTCCCTGATTCACAAACCTCAATTGGGCACTATTTCTTTGTTGGAACAACAATCCACTTCACATTGTCAAAACCATACTTAGTGATGAGTGGATCTATGAAGTCAGGGGATAGTTCGTCATCGATTTCAGCGAAAACCAATGCGTCGCCGATTCGGTAGACAATGCCGATTTCCGTCAAGTCTTTTAGTTTCTCATATTTGCCTCTTATTTCCCAGTAGCCTGATCCGTCTCTGCCAGGCTTCATAATCCAGCTGTATTTGTCTCCAGGATGTTTACCTTCCGCGTAGTTAAAAGCGCATACTACATCGCCGGTTACTTTGGGGTCATCAGTTGTTTTAACATAAAACCAAATAGTCATAATTATACGCCAAATAACTAAGGGGTGACTGCGCCTTAAAACATTTTTTTACTTTCCACTACTTTGGCCCCTATTAAAGTGAGGGTTTCAAAGAAAGGCAAGCTCTGCTCCGCCACTACCGCCGCCGTAAAGCCCTGCATGAAGAATTGCCTAATGGTTTCTTCTACACCCGTCAGGGTCGACTGCATTAACAAAACCCGCCCAGATGGTTTTAGATAAGCGGGAACCATATTGATGAAACGGTCAACAATTACACGGCCGTCGACTCCGCCTGCCCAAGACTTGCCAATCCAAGTCGCATCTTCCCCAGCTTCAGAAGGCAAATACGGCGCATTGAACAACACGACATCAAATCTAACTCTTTCAGTTAAAGCAGCGAAGAGGTCGGTTTGGATGAAACCAATTTTATCTCCGACTCCGTTTAGTTTTGCGTTAGTTTTGGCATAACGAACTGCATAGGGATTAACATCAACCGCCAAAACATTGCCACCTTGCTTTGCTGCTGAAACCGCCAAGATGCCACTGCCGGTTCCCAAATCCAACACTGCCTCACCCGCCGCTACATGAAGGTTGTCTGCAAACAGAAAAGAATCCTCGGCAGGCTCATACACATTATCGTTTATGTCGAAAATTAGGTTGCCGACGCTAAGGCGTTTAGTGAGATAGGGCATCTGCTATTGCTCCGAAATCTTTAGGCGCCAGTTCGCGTGGGCGTTTATCGTGGAAGGGCAGTTGTTGGGCGATTTGTTCTGCCTGTTGTTTGTCTTTTTTTTGATAGCTTTTCAGGAAGGGCACTGTAGCGTTGGCGAGTTTTTTGTTGCGTTGTGTAAAGAGCCATTTGGTAAGTTGAACAAAGAGGTTTTTGTTTTTAACTTGGAAAGGTTTTGTCTGCCATGGTTTGAAGCGGAGAATCACGGAGTCTACTTCAGGCGGGGGATAAAAATTATCCTTTGGCACCTCACTTAGCACTTCGACTTCTGCTTGCTGCTGAGCCACCACCGTCAACCAGCTATACTTCTCAGTGCCCACTTCGGCGACGAGCCGTTCGGCGAATTCTCGCTGTACAACCAACACAGCGCAGTCCACTGGTTGTTCCAGCGTCCAAGTCACCAGTTGCGTGGACAAGTAATAGGGTGGAAGAGCAATTACTTTGTTGAATGGAGGTAATTTGGTTTTCAAAACGTCGCCTTCAATAATCGATACGTTGGCTAAATCTTTAGTTTGCTCCCGCAGAACCGCTGCGATTTTGGCGTCCTTCTCGACGGCAACGACCCCGCGGCATTTGTCAGATAGAAAGCGGGCAAAGAACCCGAAACCTGCACCTGCGTCCAAAATCACATCCGACCCACATAGTTCAGCGTAGTCGGCGAGTTTTGGGTAGAGAGCGGGTTCAACCATGAAGTTTTGGCCCAATAGCTTGTTTGGACTTAAATTATATAATAAAAGAAAATTGCGGATTTGCTCTAAACTCATCTTTAGTCCTTACTGCGCCCTCGTGAACAACCTATATTTGCTGTCGCCTTCAAGCTCTTCCATAACGCGTTTTGTGATTAGCTTAACTGGGTTAGGCAGCTCTGTGCGTTTCTGCAAGTCCTCGAAACTTTCAAAAGGCTTGCGTTGGCGTTCGTTGATGAGTTGCCACATATATTTTTTGCCAATGCCAGGCACAAGTTCGAGAGCGTGCATACGGGGCGTTATTGCTCGTGCAGTGTTGAAGAAGTTTACAAACCATTTTTCGCGGTTCGCCACGATTTTGCCAATGACTGATGGAAGCTCTGAGCGTGCTGCGGCTGTTAGTTCTTCGTAGCCAATTCTGCCGATAATGTAGGTTACTTCTTCACGGCTATCTTTCCCCACGTAGACGCGGTCGCCGGGTTTAAGCATCAACCCTTCCTTGACCAACGCTTCCAAAACAGTGAAGAATTCTTCGCCGACACATTGAATAAGGGCGCCTGCACGGTAACCTGCTCGACCAGTTGGACGCGTACCGGGTTTACCATGTGGGAGAAAGTCTAGTACGTAAGCGTTCTCTTCGTAACGTTTTTCCATGACTGTCACTCTTGTGCCTTGTATACAGTATTCTCTTAATCTGCTTAAAAATACTTAGCCACTTAGGGACTACTTGAGCAGACGATTCTCGTTTAAGAGTTCAACGATTTGATTGAGTTTCTGGGTTTCGATGATTTTGCGTCCACCAGCAAGGAAAACCCGCAACTCATCAACCGTTTCAGGTACACAGTTTAAGATTTGAACTGCTTCGGCTTCGTCGAGTTCATATTCTTTGACAAGTTTCTGCAAGATTTCTTCAGCTGTTCCAGGCTCAACTTTCGAGAATTTACTTACGTAGTCTAGTGTTCGACGCTGGAACTGATCTAGATTTTCTTCGCCGATTGTTTCAAGTACTTTTTTAACTTGCGGCAATGTTAGCCGGCTTTCGCTTACTTCTCTCTTGCTCATCTTGTTTCACCTAAGTTCCGGTATAGGGTTCCAGATGTTCTGAACGGACAATTATGGTTTTGGTAGCTTCGCCCTGTGGAACACTAACAACGTATCCTCTTCCGCGTTTCTCAACTATGAATCCAATTTTGCCATGGAACCGTTTGTGAGGCATACTTTTCTGTGTGCTAGAATCCATCTTTATGATTACTTGGTTACCAGCCTGGTATTCGTGAAGTAATTTGCTGAGTTTCGGTTTACCCTTTTCACGAGTTGGCTTGCGCAGAAGACTGCGTGTACCAGAGTAATAGCCTTTTGAACCTTTCATGATTTATTCACCTTTTACTCCATGATTACATTGAGAACGTCAAGCTTAAGCGTCTTCGCTGGGTTATCAAGCAAAGCCGACACGTTGGGTACTGTACGTCCTTCATCTCCAGACACCAATTCTTTTACGTAGAGCCCACCCTGACATCGAATAAAGAGGAGGGCACTCTTAAGCGTCACCTTCTTAACTTCAAGCTTATATATGTACCTTTCTCGCACGATGTCGGCGCGGCGATGCACAACCCGCAATGGAGTTTGCTGCTTAATCAATGCACCGGTGAGTTTTTCTTCTATCATCCGCAACCCCTCCTCAGTGAGGCCTTTCTCAAACTCAGCTAGCAAACGGTATTCCTTCTGAGCGTTCTCGCCTTTCTTGAGGTGCCGCACATCATCTTTAGAAGCAAAATGCAACGCTGAAACCTCAACTTTGCCAACTGCTTTAGCGTTTACTGCCTCCTCAATCTGTTTTAGGTCAACTGAACGCCTTTTCGGCTGGGAAACTTCAACTATGAAAGGTCTGCCATTCCCCAACATTCGGGCGTCAATGTCTTCTCTTCCTGAAGCGTGGAAAAAAGATTCTTTGCCACCTGTTGCTTCAAGCAGTGGTTTAGAAGTGTAAGCCTCCACTGATTCAGGGTAAAGTTTGCCTGTGCCACCACATTTATCACAGCCTTTTCCTCGGCAACTGCAGAACCACTCAGACTGGGGAACGTCACGAACCAGTTTGCGGTACCTGCCCCCAACAAAAAGCGGGTTAACTTGAAGTCTCACTGTTTCGTGGAACGGGTTAATTACTGGAACTACTTCTGGGATTAGGTACTCGGCTTCTTTACCTGTAGCTTTAGCGAGAGCTTTCCCGAAGACTCTGCCAAATTCATGGCGCATACTTTCGCCATGTACTATGTTTTGGGTGCCCTTGAACTCGTCTTCGCGTTCCTCAACTTCAATGGGCAAATCAATGCCAACTAAAAAAGTATTGAATTCGTATTCGGTAAGTGCCTCAAGGACGGTCTGTGTTAAAGCAGAGACTTGCTCGAATTTGCCTTCACAGAGGAAACATGTTATGTCCGTGTTCTGCTTTGAAATACGTTTCTTGAGGTGGTTAAGCGTCTCCTGCGCCGGTTGGCAAAAGCCGTTGGTGGCTAAAACCTTGAGCCTCTTAACTCCTTCTTCTTCGTCTTCGATGGCTAAACTGTTACCCTGCAAAGTTAAACTGACTTTAAGCGCGGCACCTCGCACGTTATTTTCCATGCTATAGCCAAGCAGGGCGAATTGTCTGCCCAAGCAGTGGTCACAAAGCGGATACTTGCTGAGTAACTCATAAGCCTTCTCTAAAACATCCATCACTTAGACCTACTGTCCAAAACCCATCGGCGGGAAGCCTTTGCCGCCGCCCAATCCGAAAGGCAGCTTCTTTTTACGTTTAAACATCTTGAGCATTTTCTTCATCATAAAGTACTGTTTAACAAGTTCTTTGACTTCTTTTTCGCTGGTTCCGCTACCATGGGCGATGCGACGGGCACGACTAGAGTTTAGCAGTTTAGGATTTTCTTTCTCTGAGGGCGTCATGGATTGAATTATGACTTGCCAGGTGTCTAGTCGTCCCTCTGCAGTATTTAACATGTCATCGGGGATGTTTGAACCCGACATGCCAGGCAGCATTTTCATGACCTTGCTGAATGGCCCCATGTTTTTGACTGCTGCGAACTGGTCATACATGTCTGTTAATGTGAAGTTGCCGCTGAGAATTTCTTTAGCCTTTTTCTGCGGCACTTTGATTTCGGCGTCATGCACCTTCTCAAGAAGCGTCTCCAAGTCGCCCATGCCCAATAGGCGACCCACGAAGCGTGAGGGTATGAAGGCTTCGAGGTCCTCGATTTTCTCGCCTGTGCCTATGAATTTGATGGGTGCACCTGTGGCAGCAACTGCGCTGAGTGCGCCGCCTCCACGCGAGGAACCGTCGAGTTTGGTAACTATGATGGCGCCGATGGGGGTGGCTTCATGGAATGTTTTAGCTTGAGCCAGTGCTTGCTGCCCGATGGTACCGTCGATAACCATGATAACCTCGTCGGGGTGAATGTGTTTTTCGAGGTCCTTCATTTCTTTGATAAGGTCTTTTTCTTCTTTGTGGCGACCAGCGGTGTCCACGATTATAAGTTCTCGATCGTTGAACGCTTTGAGGCCTTCCTTGACAACTTTAACGGGGTCTTTTGCTTTGGCTTCACCGAAAATGGGCACATTAATTCGTGTTGCTAGCTGCTGAAGCTGAGCGTAGGCTCCGGGTCGGTAAGTGTCGGCGGCGATTAAGCCGACTTTTATGCCGCGTTTCTGGAAGTATCGTGATAGTTTGGCGGCGTGCGTGGTTTTGCCTGAGCCTTGGATGCCGACGAGCATTATGATTTTCTTTTTGCCTGGCTCCACTTTGAGTTGAACGGGTTTTTCGCCGATGAAGCGTGTTAGTTCTTCGTAAACAACTTTGATGACGTGTTCACGTCTTGAGACTCCCGGAGGTACCTTTTCTTTGAGGGCGCGTTCTTCGATGTTTTTGCTGATTTGTAAAACAAGCTGAACGTTTACGTCGGATTGCAGCAGTGCCCGCTGGATGTCGCGGACCAGTTCCTTCACTGCCGCTTCGTCAACTATACCTGCTTTAAACAGTTTCTTAATAGCGTCGGTTAGCGAGGAACTTAATTTGTCTAGTGCCATCAGAGTCCACAGCCATACAGGTTATTTTCCAATCAAATAAAGATTACACAAATAAAGTCCGCTATTGAACCCAGTTTCTCAGCATTTTTGGTCTGTGAAGCCTCAGTTAATTTTTTCCCCATTAAGCATTCTTCACAATTCAGACGGCTCTTCATGCATCATTGGCTTCAGCAAAGAAGGTTCCGAGGTAGAAAATAAACTTTGGCGGGTTTCTTTGTTTTTTGTCTTTTTGTGGTTATGGCGTTTTAAATTTTCCAGCATTGGGCTATGGATTCTGTTGCTTTTTGTTTTGGATTGCTTTTTATTGTCTCTGGGTTGTGGGTAATGGTTTTTTTGCAACATTCATGTTACATTTTTGAGTTCTACTTGTGGTGCACGTTGAGTTTTTAATATTTTGAGATATGAATTAACTGGAGACAAAAGTTTGTTTTAGGAAAATTTTAAAGCGCAGCCGACCAAACTGTAAATACAAGGTGGAATCGGTTGGGCGCTGAACGGGTAATTCATGCAAGTATCTTTTTCCTTTTACTAATAGGGATAGCTACACTTTGCTTATGGGCAGTTTTTACCTATGTGCCATTTCAGGAAAACATAATTCTGGTTATTGCAACCATACCGCTTAGCTGGGGAATAATCCTTCTGGTGTTGTACCTTAGCTTCAGCAAATTAGGATGGAAATGGTGGAACTTATAAACAAAGTAGAAAATAATTAATTAAAGAAAAAGCCAGCGAACAGCTTATTTTGCTCGTACGATTTTTACTTTGCCAAGAATTTTCCAGTACTCGATTTCTGTACCGGCAACTAGTTTGGCTTTGAGATCTTCTTCCTCTGGGAATGGCGCATCAATGTACTCGTAAGTTTCGAGATCCATGATTTGGACACCATTTGGGTTTACTGAGAAGACTTGACCGGGTCGTTTATCGATAATTGGGATTTCTGCACCTGCATCAACTGGTTTAACAAACTGTCTTTTTTGATTGTCAAAAACGCCTATAGCAACTATTCTTGCTTTAGCTGCCCCGTGTTTTCCAGGTTTAGATTTTGCAATGTCCACGATGCGGCAGGGCTCTCCTTCGATCATCATGTATCCGCCAACGCGTAGTTCTCCGACATCTACTGGTCTGCTCATATATTCACCACTATTAATTCTACTCATGCATTTTGGATAACACACATATATAGATATGCATTAATTTTTAGGCATATGAGTAAACATCTGCAATTTTTAGGTTGACTTATTGCCCGAAAATAATTTTTTAATAGATTCCATTGGCGCCCCTGAAAATCCAGAATAATTACGTCAAAAACCTGCTTTTTACGGGTTTGCTGAGGCTCTGGATAACGTATAAGGAGTGAGAGCAAAATGCAAAACTCTTTCACGAAACTTTGGGCAAGATGGGTATCGTGAACTTAACCAGAACCTACTCAGCCCCGTTTGATCTCGATTAAAACTAAAAAAGGGAGGGGAGATGAAATTCATTGTTTCTACCCCTTATGGTCTTTTCTTTAAGACTAGAACTGTTATGGCAAAGCAGATGATGATTGTTGCAATGATGCCTGCGACTGCGGGTACAAAGTACATGTCAGTGCTGGTGGGTGCCGGAGTCGGTTGCGGAGTAGCGGTTGCTGGTGCGTCGTCCACTGCAAATGAAGTTTCCGCTGAAGATCCATAGTAAGCGTTTGATCCTGTGAATGTTGCGATGACTGTGTATTTGCCAGAAATGTCTGGTGCCCATTGTAGACTGTAGGTTCCGCTGGCGTCGCTTGTTGTGGTTCCGATAGTGCGGAAGTTGCCGTTTGCGTCGATAACAGCGATTGAAACGTCAACACCCGTTGTGTTGGTTGGTTTGTTTTGTTGCATGTAGACGTATTCCATCCATGCGGATTGACTCGTGTCGGAAACGCATGGTACTCCATTGGGGAAGCGTGCTGCTTGCTCTTCTTGAGTTGTGCCTGCTGCGAGATCCGTGACAGTGCCGCGGATTACTAGGCTTTGACCTTGTGTGATTGCGGCTGCTGGTGCGTCTACGGTTAGTTTGCTTGCGCTTTTGCCGATTGTGTAGATTTGCATGTCATAGATGTTTAGGAATGTGAAGTATCCGTCTGCGACAATGTCGTATTGGCCAACGTACATGCCTGTGCCCATGCCGGTGAGTTTCCAGATTTCTTCGCCTGTAGTTGCGTTCATACATGCGTATATTGCGCCTTTGTAGAGAGGCTGGTCTGGTGAGTGCTCTGTGGTTCCAACATAGACTTTTCCGTCTGCGATGACGTCTATGAATACTGGATAGTGACCATACACTGTATCTGAGCCAGAACTTGTGCTGTTGCCTTCTCCGCCTCTGCCGTAAGTCCAAAGTAAATCACCGGTTGCGTCGTCATAGCAGTAGACTATGCCGTCGTAACCTGCAGCGTAGAGGTTACCGTATGCACTGAGTGTATCTCTTCTTAGGGTATCCCATTCCACTACTGGTGTTTCTGCAGTCCAGACGTGGTCTCCGTTGGTAAGGCTGAAGCCGTTGAATTCTAGGGTTTCTTTATCTTCTGTAACAAAAGTGTTTGCAATTGAATCAACTGCTACAAGTACTCTAGTTACGTTGCCGTCTGCTGGTGCATAGTTCTTTGTCCATTGAATGGTTCCTACGTGATCAGGGTCTATGCTTATTGAGGTTATGTTTGCGCCGAAGCTTTCTGTTCTTGGACCAGATCCCAGGTTGCCTTGGAGGAGTAGTAATTTGTCACCGACGATTACGTCTCTGTAGATAGTCCAGCCTTGTCCTTTAAGCGAGGGTATGGATACGTTCCAATCGTACATGCGAGTATCAGTTGCATTGAATGATGTTGTTGGGTACCAGTTGCCGGCTCCGATTTGGCCTGCTGCGAGTTGTTGGTATTTTGATGAGTTCCACTGCATTAAGTAGTATGCGGGGTTTGTTGTGGTGCCGAGGTTGGCTAATTGGTAAACTAGGTATTCACCTTTTGGACCTGCTGCTGATGCGCCGTTTGCCGAGTTTGCTGCTAAGGTGGCGGATGCTGCTGATCCTGAAGGAACGTTTGTTAGGTTCATTCCAGTGAGTTTGCCTGTTCTAGCATCGTATGCCGCCCAGCATGATATTCCTCCAGTCAAACCGAATGGACCAGGTGTGCCGCCTATTGAGTAGGGTACAATTAAGAGTCCGTTGGGTAGTACACCGTGTTGGTTGCCGTCTTCATAAGCGTATAGATAGCCAAATGTAGGTACACCAGTTTGTAGGATTTGTTCGCGGTCTATGCGCCAGAGTTCTTGACCTGTCTGTAAGTCAACTGCGATATAGTCTCCGCCGCTGCCTGAGTTGCCGTATGGTTCCTGATAGTAGAGTGTTCCTTGCATGACGATAGCGTTACTGAATCGGGGATTGTATGAGCTGCCTGTGTAGTAACCTTCGCCTAAGTTTGTTGTTGAAGTTCCACCGACGACTCCGCCGTTTTGAATTGGTTTAGTCCACATAACGTGTGAAGTTTCAGGTCCTGACCCATCTTGCTGGTATCTACCGTAACCCGAACCACCAGTAGCGGTAGCGCCGCTGCGGATGTAGGGGGCGTTTAGCCAGTTAGATGAAATCAAGTACCAGTCAGTGTTTTCACCGTTTATTGGCCTACTCCAGTATTCGGTTGGAAGAGCGCCGCTTGGTGTTACGCCTTGAATGGGTTCTTCTTGCACACTTAGGTGTGTTACTGCTTGCGCGGGGAGGTAGGTGTCGTTTTGGTAGAGTGCGTTTGCTGCTGAGAGTCCTGCCGTGTTAGCTTGGGTCCAAGTGTAGACTTGTCCCGCGTAGTTAAATGTGAGAGTATAGTTTCCTACGGTATCGGGTGTAAACGAGTATGCTTGTATGCCTGTTGTGTCAGATATCGTATCCCATGTTTCAGTTGTGTTTGTTCCGTCTGGGTGGGTGATAGTTAATTTATAGTCATGTCGTCGAATGTCGTTGGTTACTAGTGCGCCAGAGACAGGTATGTCAACCCACATGTATACGTAAACTGTCTGACCTTGTCCTACAGGATTTGGAGCAGCTGTTACGTAAGCAAATGATTCTATTTCCCATGCAGGTGTGTGTGCACTTGCAGTCGATAGAGTAGTCATTGGAATAACTATTGAAATCATTAGAAGTATTGCGAATATAGAAAAGCCTTTTTTTGATAATACATTTTTTTGCAGATTCAATTTGTTTTTCTCCTATTTTTATATCTTATTTAATCGGTTTAAAAACGCTAATAAGGCTGGCTCACCTATCGTGAGTCCACAAAAAATTAGATCTTTGAAAAGGTACATCGATACGTTATGAGTTATTAGGAATAGGCAAGTATTTTGCTAATTTTGGCAGCAAATTAAAATGCTCACGAAGCAGCATTTCGGGGTCATGGATATATAATTGGCAAATTTGTTCATTTGAAGACGATCTTACGGCACTTTCTCACAAAAAGTATAGTAACCAAAATTGGATTAAGAAAAAAAGAGGGTTTGCTGAGGCTTCGGACAGGTTGACTTTTAACTTAAGGAGTAAGAAAATAAAGAAAACCGCGACCACGATGATTGCGAACACCGTAACCACTCAATGAAGCCTTTTCAGCCCCTTTTTTCTTCGCTAAAACTAAAAAAGGGAGGGAAAGTTGATTTTCCATTTTTAGTCACCTTATGGACGCTTTCTCACCATCAAGACGGACAAAAGACCAACCACGATGATCAAGACGCAGAGTCCTGCAATTGCGGGTACGAAATAGAGGTCAGCTGATGATGGTTCTGCGGTTGGCACTGGTGTTGGTGTTGCTGCCGCTGGGTCTACGTTAAATGCGGTGGTTGCTGTTGATGGCCAGTAGCCGTTAGTGCCTTCAAAGGTTGCGTAAACGGTGAATTTACCCTCAATGTCAGGTATCCAGACAAAACTGTAGAAACCAGTTGCATCTGTCACTGCTGTTCCAATTGTGCGGTAGTTCCCGTTTGCGTCGACCACATTGATTGCTACTTCGACACCTGTAAAGTTGCTTGGTTTATCTGCCTGTTGGTAGGCATATGCCATCCATTCGGTCATGCTTGCGTCTGAGGATACTGGAACACCGTCTGGGAATCTTACTACTTGCTCGTCTTGTGTGGTGCCGCTTGATGTGTCAGTTACTGTACCTTGGATAAGAACTGAGTCGCCAGATTTTACTGATAGTGTTGGAGCTGAAACGGTGGTTGCGCTTGATCCTCTACCGATTACGTAGATTCTGTTGTCGTAGCCGTTCAAGAACGTGTTAAAGCCATCAGCCATAGCGCCTGTTGGTGGACTTTGTGCTTCTTCTGTTACTGCCCGCACTTTCCAAACTTCTGTGCCGTCGGTTGCGTTGATTGCGAGGTTGAATGCTCCTTTGTATATGGGTGTGTTAACGGTGTGTTCAGTGACCGTTGTGTAGATGATTCCGTTTCCGATTGCATAGGTGGTAATTGGGTAGTTTCCAGGTACGACATTGCCGCTGTAAGTGCTGTTGCCTTCTCCGCCGTTGCCGTAAGTCCAGAGGAGATTACCGTCTGACAGATCATAACAGTAAAGTATTCCAGACATGCCGCTAACGTAGAGTTTACCATAGGCATAAGCTGCGCCTGCTTGGTTTCCGCCTGCGTTGTATCCGCTTGCATAGTAGTTAAGTGCGTCTTGTTCGCCGTCTGTAGTCCAGAGTTGAGCGCCTGTTGCCACGCTGTAGCCGACGTACTTCATTGTTTCTTTGTATTTCTCAACGAATACGCCTGCTGAGTAGTCAGAACCGCTGTAAGAGATGCTTTGGTTACCGCTTGGTGCGTTTACCGTTTTTGTCCATTGAATGTTACCGAGAGAGCTGCTGTCAGTGTTTAAGTTGACTCTGTAGTATGTCCATGAGAAACTCGATCCGCCTATAGATGGATAGGATCCAGACAAGCAAATTGCATATTCATCGTCATGAGCAATAAGCACTTTACTTGCTGCACCTGTAATACCAGAGTATGAAACGGAAATGTTGAAGTCATAACGGTTTGCTGTGTTTGCGTCTACAGTTGTTCCGATTGCAGGGCTATTTCCCCATGTCCAAAGTTTTGTTGAGTTCCATCTAGCTAAGTACCAGTCTGGGTTAGTAGAGTTGCCGTAGTTTGTAATTGTGTAAACTAGGAATTCACCGTTTGGTCCAACTTCGGTTGTTCCTGCTGGAACCTTAGTTGCATTGAATAGGAAATCGCCTGTGTAAGAATCAAACGCCATCCATGTATATGGTGAAGTTAACCCGAACATTGATGCGCCTATAGCTGAGACTATAATTGGGTTATAGGTTCCGTGTTGGTTAGGTGTCTGAACGTCGTATATGAGTGCGTGTGAAAGGGCGGGTATGTCACTTCGGCGCCAGTATTCTGCTCCAGTGCGAAGGTCAACACAGACTGTTTCTCCTGAAACGGCACCTGTGAAAGAGAGGGGTTCAGTGTAGTATAGCTTTCCAGCCACTATAATGGGGTTCTTGTATCTTCCATTATATGCTGTGCCTTCAAAGAATGAAGCGCCAAGTGTTTCGAAATCGCCGCCAACTATTCCACCATCTTGGATCGACTTCGTCCACATAATGTGGCTTGTTTGGGATCCGACGGCATCTCCTGGATAGCAACTACCATATCCCTGATTAGTTGCGGCTGCGCCTGGGCAACCACGCCAGTTTGAAGAAATAGTGAACCATGCACTATTTTCGCCAAAGATTGGTCGTGTCCAGTATTCTGTTGGCATAACGGTTCCGCCAATCGAAGAGGACGTTTCTTCTTCAATTACGTTCAAGGTTGTTGTTGCATTGCTGGGCATGTAATAGTCGTACTGGTATGCACCGCTCCAAGTGTAGTTTTGACCTGGAAAACTGAATTCCAGTGTGTATGTGCCGATTTGATCAGGTGTGAATGTGTAACTTTGAGAAGAAGTTGTGTCTTGTATTACGTCCCATGTTTTGGTTGTTTCTGTGCTGTCTGGTGCTGTGATTATTAGTGAGTAGCCGTGGAATCGAATTTCGTTTCCATTCATCAATGCACCACTAATTAGTTTGTCAAGCCACATGTAAACAGTAGCGGTATGACCTACTGTTACGGGGTTTACTGGAACATCCACATACGCATAAGTTGGGATTTCCCATGCGGGTGAATGGGCACTAGTAGTCGACAGTGTAGACAATGGAATAATCATTGATATCATAAGAAGTACTGCGACGATGCTCATAGTCTTTTTTGATAGTATATTTTTTTGCAGATTCAATTTGTTTTTCTCCTATTTTTATATCCTACATAATTCGGTTTGGAAGCGCTAATAAGCCTGGCTCACCTATAGTGACTCACCTATAGTGAGCAAGATAAACATCCAAACAAGCGACATCAAATAACGGCTATCCGAACTGTTTTTCGTCTTACCCTAAGAGCAAAAAAGGTGTAATTTCAATAAATCACACTCACCTATCGTGAGTATATGATATTAGTAAATAAGCAACAAAAACAATAGAATAGGTGAAAATACACGGCAGAGGCTTCCTATCAAACATTCCGAATCATTTATGAAATAAGTTCAGCCATAATATGCTTAATTCTTGTAAGATTCATGATTAAGCCATACCAGATCACAAAAGAAAGCCGCTATCTCGGTTTACCGCTTGGATTTGGATTTCTTGGATTGACTTATGCATTATCTGCGTTTATTTATTTTCAGCCGTTTTTATTTGGTAAAGGAACATTATATTTTCAACTTATTGTAAGAACCTTTGCATTTGTTTTACTGTGTGTGACCTATTATTTTTCGAGGAAAAGCGCGGATAATAAAAGGTTTCTTTGGAATTTACCTTTAATATTATTAATGATAGGACTAATAGGTTCATTTTTGATACTAAACATTATTCCAGGCGATAGTTTACCAAGTTATCAACTTACAAGCATGTTTACCAGAGTGTTAAATCTAGCATGTATTGTATACATTTGTGCTCATACGCTTAGAAGTCATTTAGAATCAAAGGACTCAGAAACCATATGGACACCTTTTGGCTTTATTTTTCTCGGAATAAGCCAGTATACCCTGATATTTTACTCTTTAGACGGAAGTATGTCTGCCTTTTTTAGCTCACTAGCAATACGCTGGGCAGGTTTTGCCGTGTTTCTTTTTGTCTCATACAGGTCTTTTTATAGCATCAAGAGGGGGTTAAATGAAAAAAATCGCGCGGTAGAGACAGGATGAAAATCTATGGCGATCTTTTATCGATACTTTACGCAGGTAACAAGGATGAAAAGATAGTTTTAACCCGAGTTCAAGTTCAGATTAAAGTTCCCTTTGATAGATTAAAAATTTACATCACAGAGCTTAAGGACTTAGGCTTGATTGAAGATGAGACCTCACTTAAAGTTACGGAAAAAGGGAAAGAGTATCTTGTTGAATATGAGAAAGTGCTTGGTTTTATGAAGCGTATGGGCATAGCTTACCGGTAAGTCACCTCTTTTAAAGGGCATGTACCCTGTTAATCTGTTTTGCGAACCCTTCGATCTGCTATAGGGGAGACATCTGAGAGCAACAGGAGCGCTTTTGTATCAAGAGCATCAACCAAACTCAGTCTACACGGACCTAAAACCGAAAACACATGCAAACAAAACAACACCGAAACGCGCACACCAAGGGAAACTCCAGCGATTCACCAATGAATGCGCCAACCAAGAAACCCCGCACTTAGCAATTGTTGACCTATAAAGGGGTAGAGAAAAAATCACACACCAGTTTAAACTAACCACTCGTAGTCACAGTTTGCTTTTCTTTGAAACGGCTTTGGAGTAAACCACCTAACAAACGCCTATGCTAACTGCGAATGTTAATATAGAGTAAGCTTCACCGATATTGGTGAGCGGTGGAAATGTTCAAAACCGTTGGGTTAGTAGCACGGTTCGACCAGAAACAGGCTTTGGAACTCGCTGAAATGCTGGCGGATTACCTTGCAAAAAAAGGCTTGAAGGTATACATAGAAGACAGCCTCTCAGGCAGGGTTTCAAGCGAAGAAGAATTTGTTCCACTCGCCGAAATGAAAACAAATTTCATAGTTACAATCGGCGGCGACGGCACCATCTTACGCACCGCCATGAACATCCCTAAACCAGACACTCCACTGCTAGCAGTTAACATGGGTGTCCGCGGCTTCTTAACTGAAGTCGAGCCAGACTGTGCCTGCGAAGCGGTTAACCGCGTCTTAGAAGGCGACTACAAAATCGAGAAATCCGCCAAAATGGCAGTCACAGCTGGCAAAGAAAGCCTCCCAGACGCGCTAAATGACGTAGTTATCTCCACTGGTGAACCAGCAAAAATACTCTATGCTGAAATCTGTAAGAACGGCAAATCCATTTTGAAGTGCCAAGCTGATGGATTAATTGTTGGTACACAAACGGGTTCGACTGGTTACTCGCTTTCTGCGGGTGGACCAGTGCTTGACCAAGAAGTGGCTGCTTTTGTTTTAACGCCGATTTGTTCGTTGACAGTTTTTCATTCATTGGTTTTTCCCACGGATTCCACCTTAACCTTCAATGTGTTGCGCCCCGAGAAGATGCTGGTGCTGATTGACGGCAGCTTCCGCAAGTTGATAAGCACTGACAAGCTTATGGTTTCAGTTACAAAGTCAAAGAATTCAACCGCGTTTATTCGCTTTGAAACCAACTTTTACGATCGACTGCGTAACAGGCTACTGTTTAAGGGAACCGAATAAACATGCCTGAAACAATAGTCAGACGCGTGGTTGTTTTGGATACTTCAGCGTTTCTGGCAGGATACGATCCTTTTGCAGTGGCTGATGAGCAGGTTACTGTGCCAAAGGTTGAAGAGGAAATCTTGAGAAATTCCATGGTTAAGTTGCGGTTCCAAACAGCAGTTGAAAGTGGAAAAGTCAATATTAAATCACCATCAAAAGAGTCGGCTTTGGCCATTAAAGCGGAAGCCAGCAAAGCAGGCGATTACCACAAACTCTCTGAAGCAGACATGCAACTGCTCTCGCTTGCGCACCAAACAAAAACCGAAGGTTGTAGGCCCCAAATTGTCACTGATGACTATAGCATCCAAAACGTCGCCAAACAACTCAGTATAGAATTTTTGGCCTTGGCAACGTTTGGTATTAAGCGGCAATTGGAGTGGATAAGGTATTGTCCTGCATGCCACAAACAGTACTCAGCAGACACAAGAGTGAAGGAGTGCCAAGTCTGCGGGACTGAGCTCAAAAGAAAACCCAAACGACAAGCTTAGAAAAGCAGCAACAACAAAATCAGCAGCAAACCTTCAGTGCCAAAGATTGGTGCGGCAACGTGTTTGGCTTTAGTTATTGCTCTATCCACAAGGTTGGATATTGCGTCTAAGCGTTCTTCGCCGATAACGCGGACTTTCGGAACAACAAATTGGGCGCAGCCCGCTTTGGAAACTTCAAGTTTTGAGGCTGCTTTTTCGGCGGCTTCGCAGATGTGGCTGATTAGGGCTTCGTGGTTCATGGCTTCACCAACTGGGTGGTAACCTTGCTTCCCAGTCACTATGCCGCTAACCGCATGAGTATCGGTGGTGAATACTTCACTACTGCTAAAACCCCAAGACGTCAATGCATCGAGCATTTTTTCTCTGAGATGCGGCACCATATTGTTTCCGTCAACCACCACATACGCTGTCTTCTGGTCTTCCACTTCAACCACAACAGCGGTTATGCCGCCTGTACCCATTCCCTGCTTTTGAGTAAACTCCTCTGGAAACACCGACACGGAGCCAACCTTGAAGGGCTTTTTGGGTTGCGAGGTAGCGATTTGGAGGCATTTTTTGGCTGCTCTTTCCAACTCGGCTATGTGCTCTTTTGTGTCGTCAATGCTAGTTAGGCAGTTGTGGGCATTAACCACGATTGCATGGGATAAACCGAGTTTTTGGGCCTCTTGCTCCACCATGCGACCCAGCTCCTGCGGCAAATCCTCTGTAGTCTGAGGTGCAAGCGAAAAAGCGAGCAAAACAGTATCGCCAAAGATTTGGCATGAAGCAATAGCTGTTCCGTCGGTTACGCGGGTGAACGGCGAAGCCACAGCTGAATGCACTTGGAATTTGGCGGTGGATAATACTTCGTTGACGATTTTTTGGTTCTGTGCCTGCGAAGCCAAATCCAGTTCGTGCCCCAAAATGCCCAGTGGGGTGCAAGCGTCGCAGTGGTATTCTTTTTCGAAGTTCTCTTTGAGAAGTGAGGGCAAAAGACTGCTGCCGATGTTTTTGAAGGGTCCAGGATGCACCAGGGGAACAATGATTGCCGCTTGGGTTTTTATGTTTTCGAATTTGAGGATACTTACAGTTATGTCTGCGTCTTCACCCATCTCTTCAAGGTGCGTTTCGAGGGGTGCGTTTAGGTCGGTGACCCAGTTTAGTAGAAACGCCCTGAACAGCGACATGGAGGGTAGAGAGTAGGTTTTTCCTAATCGGTCTATAGAGTTTAGTAGTAGATAGACCGCGGTGTAGCTGATTATGGGAGTTAGTATTATGAATGGGAGAAATTGGAGAATAAAGTTACCTGCGAGTAGTGCCCAGAAAACAAAGAATGAAACAATACAGAGCATGGGCTGGAGCAGTGTGGATAGGATTTGACGCCACTGTGAGGAAGTAGAAGTTGAAGCAATCACGATTGTACGCAAGGTTACGACGGCTGCGAATCCAAGCAATACAAGTTTGACCCATAATAGCCAACCTAAAAAGTAGCCTAAACCGGTGCCGAGAGCAGCGAATCCGAGCCATAGCACCCAACTATAGTAAGATATGGCGGATGTTCTGCGCATTATGAAGATTGGGTCGTTTTTTAAGAGTACTTTGCTCATGAATGTGTCTGATAACAAAGTTGCGACTAGGACTGTGACTCCTAAGAGGAAACTGTTTAGGGTGGGTGAAAACACGTAGGCAACCAAGCTTACGCCTACAACGCAGATAGCAGCCATATACGTGATGGCTTTTCTAATGGATGGTAAAGCGAACAGCGAGGAGTAATGTTTCTTGGCATTATCCATCGAATTGCCTAGAGAACTTTGAGGTTGCATCGTAGTCGTCTTTCACTATGAAATCAGGTAGCCATATTAATATTTAGCTTACAAACGCTGGCTGAGGCTGAACATTAAATACAATATTTTTCAAAACCCAAAAAATAGGGATCATTGATTTGACAAATAAAATGCAAACGTTAAGCCCGAAAAAACTGTTTTTGACTGTTCAGCATCATAATTATCCATACCAGCGAGGAGATAATGTTTTATCCCTTAAACGCCATCAATAATATTCCCGAAGTATAATCTATGCCAGAGCAAGAATTGCCACCATCAATCCTTCAGATGCTGGAACGCAACGTCGGCAAAAAAATTAGAGCAGTCTTAGACCCAGCTTACGGTTTTGAAGGCACCTTAGCAGCCGTTACGCAGTCACCATCAGGCATCTGGCTCTCAGAAGCAGAAACAATCGTTTTACGTTCTACAATGGCGCAACCTATTCCGCAAGTAGCCAGCAGAGAAGAAAGCGGCGACATCTTTTTGAACTTAAGTAACGTCCAACGAATAGAAGTACTGCGCACTACGCAAGCAAGAAACAGGTAATAAAATAGTTTAGAAGAAAACTTTTGCTAAAACTGAAACAACAATTAAAGCCACTGACATCCCCACAAGCAACTCTGGGCGAACTTTGATACCTTCGGTTTCTTCCTCAAAGAAACGAAGCAAACCTGCGCTGGCTGCGGGCATTGGGCTGTTATCTTTCTTCCGTTTTCTCATACCCATAACGGTTCATTCCACATTTCTGTTTACATGGCTATGCTGTTTTGGACTAATTAATCTTGCGTTGAAAAACGTTTTTAGCTCAGGTAAACTGGGATGATAATTGTTTTTCTATTGTTAGATAATGGCACATAACCTTATGCTCATTATAAACTTACAGGTTTGGTTGGCGGCGTGTATTTTGTTATCTGCGTTTAGGATACGTTGCAGGCTGGTTCGCGTATATTTCTCAAGCAGAACAAGGCTGCTGACTCAAAAACTGAATGGATCTACTGAAAACTCTTTATGAGGGAACGGCAAAGATACTCTTCGGAGCCGGGGTGGCGGAGTGGTTATCGCGCCAGCCTCGAGATCTAAAAATTGGGCAGCCAGATCCAGAAAATGGCAAGATAGCTGGTGGGCTTCGGCTCGCAGGGGTTCGAGTCCCTTCCCCGGCGCCAAGCGGTAACTCATAAATATAGAGCAAGAAAGAAATGTAAATCTCCAAAGCAAACATAAAGTAGCAAAAAATTACTCCCAAAAATTAGGCACGTATTTTTTTGGAGTATTAGAAAATGAGGGTTCTAATTTAGGCCATTATTCAAGGTTTTACTATTTGGGTAGATCCTATCCAAAGCGAATGAGGTGCAGGAAGAAATCGCTTTGAAAGCAGCCAGCACTACTGACGTTTCAGCCGCGTCCAGTATTGCCGCCGTCCGAATTCCTGTTTTTTTAACACTCTCTGGGATTTTATAACTCATTTCTTTTTTCATTTTGTTTAACTCCCATTGTTCTATACTATGCTTATGTTTAGGTTAATATAAATGTAGTTAAGATTTGTTCATAAAAATTGTGAAATAATATACATTAGATGAGTAAATACTAAAAATCGTGGACACACATTTAATAGTTGTGCTCATGTGAAAATCGAGGTACTAAGTCTACTCAGGATATTTACCAAAATGGGGGCAATTAGTGTTCAATATCAATGTCTCAGGACTACAAACTGTTTTTATTGGAGTAGAATTCTTGCTTCGCCAAGCAAATTTAACAGGTGAACTGGGTTGAGCTCATACGTATAGGCGTATCCCCTGACACAGGTTCGAGTACACATGTTGCAAGCTTCGGCTTTTTTAATGTGATCCCGATAAAGCCTGCTTGAAAAATAATCATTAAAAGAGCCTCCATTGAGGTCGTAGGTGTGGTCGTAGGTGCAGCTAAAGATTTTCTTGTCAGCGGAGACGTAAACAAACATTTTTGGAAAAACACACTTCCACCGCCGTCCTTCCACAAAATGCTTCAAAACATGTTCGGTTTCCATCAAAGGGTAACCTTCTTTCTTGAGTTTCAAAAGCAACTTGTAGAAAGTCTGTAGCCGTGCACTATTTAGCCCAAAGTTTTCCACAGGCGTTGATGTTCTTCCTTCTTCAAAACTCAACTGAACTGTTGGTTCAACTGAATTGTAAGAAATCTCAACACCCAAATTCTCGGCTAACCGCGCCATAGGTTCGATGGCGTTAAAGTTCAGGGAGCTTATAGTAGTCACTAAAACAACTTTTGTGTTACCTACTTTTCTTATTCGCTCAATTCCATCAATTACTTCCCTAAATGACCCCGGTCGCCCTCGAATAACGTCATGGTATTCAGTGAAGTAATCCAAGGAAACGAAGAGGAAATCAACATATCGCAATGAATACGCTTTTGATAACAGCAATGAACCATTTGTGTTCATTGTTGTCAAAAAACCTTTAGTTTTCGCGTAATTGATGATTGGTCCGATATCGCTTCGCACGGTAGGTTCACCGCCGAACAGGTAGTAGCCGCGCATTCCAGAGTCGTATGCTTCGTCGAGCAGCCTAAAAACGTCTTTTGTTGACAAGTCTTCGTTTCGTCTGTTTGACATGCGCCAATAGGTGCAGGTTTTGCATTTGGAATTGCATGCATAGGTGATTGCGTGGGCTAAGAAAAACGGTTTATGAAGCAAAAGCCGAGATTTCACTAAAGAGAGGGCCGCGCCCAAGAACCTAGCGCCATCGCTAATTTCGCGATGATCAGTTTTGGCTTCAAATCGGATAGGCTTCGTCAACTTCCAAATACACCATGCATTGTTCTAACTGAGGAATTTGAGGTAAAATTTCGGATTTGAAAAAATTTCTTCCTTGACTGCCTTAAGCAACGTTTTCTTTGAGCCAAGGGAAGCTTCGCGAAAACAGTTTATAAAACATGACCGGTCGCAGTCGCATGCCTTATCAGGGTAGTAGCTTTTGAAGTTTTGGCAGTCTCTTAGGTTGAACATTTTTTCCCGCATGTAACAGGGGAAAACGTTTAGGGTACAGTCAATTACCAGCGAGGTTCTGCCTGCTGTGCATGGATAATGTATAGGCAATCCGTCATGCGCTCTAACTACATCTCTTAGATAGCCGGAAACGGTTGCCACATCAGAGCCGAGCAGTTTCATCTGCAGGACCTTGGCAACCATGTTTCTGAGGTTTGCTTGGGTCTGAAAGTGGGAGTGACAGAGGTTGCCGCCAACTGTGAATGTTCCAGTATTTTGGGAAGCGTAAGGATAGGACAAGGCAAATGAAACACCTAATTCATCGTTGACGTAATGTACGATGTTTTCTACGTCTGACACGGTCCAAGCTGGATTAAGAAAGGTAATAGCGTACTGCTTGAGTCCACAGTTTTTTGCAACCCTGATTGTTTCTTTAGCCTTTTTGGATATCCCAACAGCATGTTTAGCCTCATCCCATAGGTCTTCATTGTAGTGGTCCACAGAAACGGATAAAATGTCGAGATTTTTGCTGATTTCAACCAAAATGTCAGCGCCAATTGTGCCGTTTGTCGTTATAGAAGTCAACAACCCTTTCTTCTTTGCATACTTTAACGCCTCAGCTAAATGAGGATACAATCCAGTTTCGCCTCCAGTGAAGTAAACAAAAGAAAAACCGTTTCTCTCAAGCACATCAACCGCAAATTTCGCATCATCCAGAGAAAGGTCAATGGGTTTTGTAGCCCAAATATTGCATCTATCCAAGCACATAGCATTGCATCTGGTTGTTACCTGAACGAATGCAAATTTCAACTCTCCAACATTCTTGATAAAATGAGAAAAAGCGTTTGCTACAACTGAAGATTTCAAAAACTCACCTCAAATCCAACTTGTTTATGCAAAAAGGAAATCGGTTCCGAGTACAAGAATCTAAAACCAGTTGAGTATGGTCACTTAAATAAGACAGCATAAATTCACTAATAAATATTTTCAAAAAACAAATGTTTTTTTTGCTTTCAATGCTGATGTCGGCATTTAACTTAAAAAAATTGATTGTAGTTGGGGTTTTTTCTCAAACATCCAATGCAAAGTTAGTAGGTGTTATCTTAGCGTATGAGATCAGAGATTCCGTTGCCTAAATGTCGAGATTAGCAAATTCCAACCACAGACGTTTAATAGAAAACCATCCAATTTGCCATAAGGAGAATTTGATTGTGGCAAAACGAATCTACCTCGCAGGCCCTGACGTTTTCTTATCAAACGCCAAAGAAGTCGGCGAACAGAAAAAGGCCCTATGCCAAAAATACGGGTTTGAAGGGGTTTTCCCAATCGACATTGAGGTTGACGCAGAAGGCAAAACACCCAGAGAAGCCGGCCTGCTCATAAGCGCCGTTAACGAGGATTTGATTAGAAGTTGCGATTTTATCATAGCTAACCTTACACCTTTTCGGGGTCCAAGTGCTGATGTGGGAACTGTTTACGAGTTAGGGTACGCCCATGCTTTGGACAAAAAAGTTTTGGCGTACACTAACACTTCAGCGCCGTTTACGGAGAGAACAATCGAAGCGCTGGATTGCGAAGTTAAACGTGACGCAGACGGCAAGTTAAGGGACAAGTTTGGCATGTTTATTGAGGAAAACATGTTAGTGGACAATTTGATGATTGATGGCTGTGTAAACGTGAGCAGTGGGGTTTTAGTGGTGGAGCAAGTACCCTCAGGGGAACTGTTTACTTTTCTTGGGGGATTCGAAAAATGCCTAATAGCGTCCAGAAACTTAGCTAACTCAGAACAGGGAAAATAAAAAAATATTTTTTTTATTAAACAAAAAAAAGAAAAGGGAAAGAATTTTTTTATGGACGTTTTCTTAGCGCGAGGATGATTACTAAGCCGACGACAATGATCACAACGATGATGGCGATTATACCTGGTAGTAGGTACATGTCAGCTGCGTTTGGCGGTGTTGTTGTTGGTGCAGGTGTTGATGCTGCTTCATCGACTACGAATGCGTTCTGAGCTACTGAGCCCCAATATGCGCTTGAGCCTGGGAAGGTCACGTAAACTGTGTATTGTCCTGCGATATCTGGTTTCCATGCGAAGCTGTATCCGCCATTGGAATCACTTGTGGTTGTTCCAACTGTTCTATAGTTTCCGTTAGAGTCAATCACGCTGATTGTTAGCGGGACACCAGTTGCGTTGGTTGGGCATTCGAATTGTTTATAGACATAGAGCATCCATGCACTTTGGCTTTCGTCAGAGATTGCTGGGACACCGTGTGGGAATCGTAAAGCGATTGATGGGTCAGTGGTTCCTGATGAAATATCAGTTATTGAACCTTTAATCACCACGGATTTGCCGAAGTCAACTGACACGTCAGGTGCAGTAGCGGTTATTTCTGTTGGACCTTTGCCCATTGCGTAAATGCGGTTGTCGTATGTGTCCATGCCTGCGATGATGCTGTCGCCGATGATTGGGTTACCTCCCCAACGAGTTTCACGCATTAGACCGTTTATTCGGAAGATTTCGCTTCCGTCGGTTGCGTTAACACAGGCGAATGGTCCGCCTCTTGGGATTGGGTTGTTTGCTGAATGCTCAAGTGTGCCGATGTAGATTTTTCCTGCTGCGATTAGGTCAATCCAGCCCCACCAGTTTTCGCCGGTGACTGGTTCGCCATAGGGGTCGGTCAATGTGTATGTCCATGCAGTTTGACCATTAGATAGGTCATAGGCATATAATATGCCAGCAATACCGACTGAGTACAATTTGCCATAAGCAAAGTACCAAGTGTGCTCTGCATTACCCCAGCCATATTCGTCTAGGTAATTTTCTGAAGCTGTAGCCCAAAGGTATGACCCATCTACAACGCTAAAGCCATAGTGGGTTCTTAGTTCTTTATCAAATACCGCCATGACACCGTTACCGTATGTATCGTCTGTAACGTAATTGGTTGCGCCTGTGTAGTGTATAGTGTTTGATCCGTCAAGCCATTCAGCTGGTGCTGCCCATGTTTTATCGTAGATTGTTGATACAGATTGTTGTGCTGTTGTCATATCTGCAGGGTCTGCTGTGCGGGTTACTGTTATATGGTTAGAATCGATGGGTAATGCCCAGATGCGTACCATTGATTGGTTGTAGTTCATGCCGACAATTCTGTCATCGTAGTAAACTTTGATTGAAGCTGCGCCTAATTCCGTTTTAGTTGCTAAGCCAGTTGGTATTGTGATGTTCCATGAGTAGTCTTTCAGCTAGTGATCCGTCTAAAGCGCGTGTAAATGGAAATGCTGAATTTGTCTGTTGACCTATTTCATTAGTTGGATTGCTTGCGCGTGCACCGTTAGGGCCTAGACCTAAAACACCGAAAGACCAACTGCCGTATGATGGTTGTCCTATGACATCATTTTGTTGTCCTGCAAGTGTTGAATTCCAAAGTGCCATCCAGCCGTGGGTGTAGTCGATTTGGTAAATCAGAATTTCACCGCTTGGACCGAAGACTCTGGTGCCTGACGGGACATTATAGTACATGTACTGGAATGAGCCGTCATAGGGGCTGTATGCTGTGTAGTTGCTGCCGGTTACTGACCAAAGATAGTTGAATACGCCGTTTACGTTGTAGCTTGGGAAGAACATAGTTTGACCAAATGATAGTGCGGTGCCGTTAAGGAACCAGAGATTTTCGCCTGTGCGCAGGTCAACTGCTTGAATTCCGTTAATTCCAACTTGGGCATAGGTACCTGCAGGTGCTGTGTTGTAGTATAGTACGCCGTCTATTATTACTGAGTTGGAAAATTTGCCTTCGTACGCATCGCCTGCATAATTAGCTGCTGGAAGTGGTTCTGGGTCACCTAGTAGACCGCCAGTTAAACCGCCTGTTGTGTATGGCTTAGCCCATAGAATGTGTGCTGTTTCTGGTGCATAGTCGTTGTAGAGTGCTAGTGAGTTATCTGGTCTTGCTACCCAGTTGCCTGATACAGAGTACCATTCTCTGAGCTGAGGGTCGACGGGGCGACTCCAATACTCAGTTGGAAGAGCATGACCTGGATATTTTGCTGAGGGTTCTGATACGACAGTTAACGTGCTGGATATTGTGCTTGCTAGCAATATAGTGTCTGAGGTGATAAATTGGCCTCTTTCTGAGTCAGTGTAGTTGATTGGGAACGTTTGCTCTGGGAAAATTGTCGTTAGGGTATAGTTTCCTACTTCAGTTGGAGTGTATCGGGTGTAGGTTGAACCAGTTGAGTCGGTTGTGAATGGTCCGAGAGTATCATTTGTTCCGTCAGGTTTAGTGACGATAATCATTAGTCCAGACCAGCCGTAGGATGCTGAGGGTGCTGGCTGCGATATACCGCATTTAAGCAGTGTTGATTCACCAAGCCCAATTGGGTTGGGAATAGCGTCTGAAATCGGATAGGTTTTCATTGTAGGTGCTGCTGCTTGTGCTGTTTGATTTGGTATCAAAGGTATTGATGTTACAATTGATATCGCAAAGACAACTAATAGTGCCAATGCGAAAGTTCTTACTGTTTTCATTTTTCTTACTTCCTTTTTTAATGAGCAAGTCATTTTTTGCCTAAAAATTGCCTGCCCGATAATACATTTACAAAAGTGGTTTAATAAATATTTAGTAATTTTTTTACACTCCACAAAATAACTAAAAGTTCAACCTTAAGTTATTTACTAAAATAAATATACAAAAATCAGACCTCGCCGCAGATAATTGTATAAAATTTTTCTGAGTTCTTGGACAGAGGGTTCGCTGAGGCCCTGAGTAAGGAGTAAGAGCAAATGCTAAGCTCTTTCACGAAACATTGGGCAGATGGGCATCGTGAAACCTAAGCCAGAGCCTCAGCGCCTCAAAGCGCAATATCGCACTTTAAGACCCAATTTAGCATTGGTAAACACGATATATAGTTTTTTCGATTAGTAAAATGAAAAATCAAAAAAAGACAAACATAATGCAATTTTCTTTTAACAAAGTAAGAAATTAAGAACAATTTAAGTAATGCAAAAACATATAATAGTGTTCCCAAAAGAAACTCGAAGTAAGCAAAATGAAACTAGACCAGCTAAATGCAATAATATTAAAAGAATTACTTACAGATGGACGCAAATCCTTCACAGACATCGCTAAACAATACAGTACATCCAAAGAAGTCATCGCCAACAGGTATAAACAACTAAAAGAACAAGGCATCATAGTCGGAGCAACAATCCAAAACAGCTGCGCCTGCTATGACAGTCACTTCGTAGTATCATTCCACATTTTCACTAGACCCCCAAGATCAGAGGCAGCCCTTCAACTTCTCAAAACCTTTCCAAATATCATTGAAATTTACCCAGCAGGAATCAATCCCAGCATAAACACCGTATTCACCATAAAATCAATAACTGAATTGGAGCAAACAAGGCAGGCTCTCAAGGAAATGCCAGATACTTTGGAAGTAGAAACAGATATTTGGATAGGGATGAGAGATAACCCGCATAACCTGTCACTGCTAAACAATGGGAAACTGCTAAAAATAGAAGAACTGAAAGCCAACCCAAAAAGAGAAGACTACCCCCAAATAGATGAGGTTGACAAAAAAATAGTTGAAAAGTTAATTGTTAACTCGCGGACTCCATTTAGCAAAATTGCCGAGGAACTCGAGATCTCCACTGACACAGTCTCTAAAAGGTATGAGAAACTCAGAGATAACAATCATATTAAACCGGTTATTCAAATTAACCCCATAAAAATCGGGTACCCAGGATTCGCACTCTTTAAGATGGCGTTTTCTGAAGACAGCTTAACCAAAAGCGTGGATACACTTTCGTTGATTCCGGACTTCAATTTTATTCATAAAATAAGCGGAAAATTCGACTGCATAGCAAGCCTAATGATAAAAAACGTGGAACAGTTTACAACTGTGCAAGAGGAAATTTTGCATATGGAGAACATAACTAACATGGAGGTCATGGTGTCGAAGCTGTTCTGCGCTTGGCCTCTGCCCAGAGAGTTTATCTCAACATTTTAACACACACAAATTAATGCTTGCTTAAGTTGGTATCGATGAATTTTCCTATAAGCCCTCCGAATCAAGGCGTATTAGCTCCGGTTTCTGCGCCCCTAGATTGTACTACTTTTAGGAGGAAATCTGTATTGCCGTCTGCCCTTAGGCTGCCGCTTACCACTAAAACAATCACAGAACGTCACTCACGTTAGGGCATAGCGGGCGGGGAATTTTTAGGTTCCAAAAAAGAAAAATAGAAGGGCTTATGGGTGATAGCTGTAACTGGTTTGGGTTATGGTGCCGTTTTGCAGTGTGCCTTGCCACATCATTACAGGTGTGTTGCCTGTTAGGGTGTAGTCTGCGGTCACGTTGTAAATGGTGTTTGGCACCACCGGATATTGCATGGTTACGTTCCAGCCTGTGCTCTGGTAATTGTAGGTTTCCGAACCCACCATCATACCCATGTTCATTCTGCCTCCCATCCAAGACAAATCATGCATGTAAAGCAAAGTTTCATTGTGGTACGCGTTGATGTATTGCAAAGTTAAATTGCGAACCTGCTCCTGAGTTATCGTAGCGTCTGCCGGGAGGGTACAGCTTGTTTCCGCTATGACGCCGTTGATGCAGGTGCCGATCCAGCTGAAACCACCTTCTCCAGTGTAGTCAATACTTATAGTATAAGTTGGGTTTGGAACCACTGGGTACTGGATTTTGAGGTCCCAGTAGCTGCCGGTATATTGGTAGGTTTCAGCACCTAAAAGACCGGATTCATCTCTGCCACCTGTCCAGTGGATGTTTGTCATCATAGGCAGGGTTTGGGTATGGTTTGCCGCTACATATGTCATGGCTTGATCTCGTATGTTCTCAATTGAAAGCGCGGGGGTTTGGGGTTGGTCGTTATTGTTATTGTTTGGAATGAGAAAGCTGTAAGCGAGGTAGCCGCCTGCAATTACGACGATTAATACTACGACTGCTAGCACGATGGAAATTTTTTTCACTTGATTCACCGTGTAAATGTAGAGTTGATTGTCTATATAGAATCTTTGTTTCAGTTTATAGAGGAAATTTTTAGCGAAAAATACAATGAACTGTTGAGGACGAGCTTTAAAACAAAAAGGGGCGAATTACATGCCCATTATGGAGACGTTATCGCCGTGGTCGTGCTCGTTTTCTTCGGTGATGTGGTGCCAAACGTGCAAAGCTAGCCCAGTTGATGCGCCTGCAGCCAAACCGACAAGCAGATACGTTAACCAAGTATAACCGAAGACCATGCCCACGACGGCTAATACGTCGAAAACGATTGCCATAGCAAGATAACCTGCGCACCATGTTTTCATGCTCATGCCACGGGGCTTGTTAATGCCAATACTTCCAAGATACGCGAACATGATTATGAAACCGACTAGAGCTAGAAGCAAGTTAATAGTATTAGGATCTAAATCCATAGGTTCTCCCTTAAGGGGGCTATGTTGGCTTTTGGGTTAATTAGCATATCGGATTTCTAGCCTGTGATGCCTGAAATGTATTGAGGGTTAACGGTTTAACTTCGCTAGGGTTTTTTAGTATCTATTTTTAATCCATATGCACTTGTAGGTGTGGATTGAGATAACGAACTTTGACGTTAGGCACTGCCATAAATGGGCACAGCTTTTAGGTGAAAGAAAAGCTAAACTTGACCAAGCCATAAGCGCGATTGAAGTAGGAGATTTCGATACGGCTAAGCGGTTGACTATCCAAATTTTCAACGGCACGATGGGCAAACAGGTAGACCCAGGCATGGCAGGTTCGCTTCTTTACCACATGGCAATGGTTACAAAGATGGAGTCGGAGACACGGGTTCTCCTTGACGAATTAAATGTAGGCATACCCTATATAGAAGAGCGGCTATCAAAAATTTATGGAGAATTCTACGCAGACGCCCAAGAGTTAACTAAAGAGTTTATGACCCTAAACTACGGCGCCGAAGCAATTGCAAAAAATAAACATTTAAACAACGAAGAAAAAATCGGTCTTTTCAATAAACTGAAACAGGAGCAAATTCAGGTCGAAAACTTGCTAACCAACAAAGACTTCACCGCTACTTCTGCGTTAAATAAACTCTTTGATGATTGGGCACAACCCGTCACTCTGATGCGGCTAATCCAAGAGTACGAGACCATCAAGGGGTTGCTAGTGCTCTCTGAACTCACCAAAACCTTGGGCTTTGAAAAAGTGGAAGCAGCCATGGAAAAAGTGAAAGACAGCTTCGGGCAGGAAACAGTCAACATCGCTCTCGACGTCACACTCAAAGTTGGCATGCGCCGCGAGAAACTGCAGACGGTTATGCTAGCGGATCATTTCATCAAGATGAACATGAGTGGAGAAAACCTTGACGGAAACATGGAGTTCCTCAACTGCCCCATCCATGGCGGACACAAATACGCCCAAGAAAAATACGGATTAGCCCCCAAAGTTTCCACGCTATTCTGTCGCCATTTCTGCTTCGCCCATGCTAAAGCCATGCTAAACACTGTTTTACCTTTCCCATTCACGCTGTGGCAACCTAAGCTGATGGCGTCCGATGATTTGTGCCAATACTACCTTAAACTCGCCTACTCCCCAGAGGCTAAGCAGGATGAGCCGTTTGTACCGTTGGTCATGTCTTATAACGTGACTCGGGAGTGTAATATGAAGTGTAGTCACTGCTACATCAACGCCGCAGAGAAGAAACTCCCCAACGAATTAAACACAAAAGAAGCCAAAGAACTTATGGATCAAATCGCCGAAGTCAGCCATCCACTGCTGATACTTAGCGGCGGCGAACCCCTACTGCGCGAAGACATCTATGAACTTATCGAGTACGGCAACTCAAGGGGGTTAAAGATGGGGTTAGGCAGCAATGGCTATCTCCTA
Organism: uncultured archaeon; assembly: GCA_963760925.1. Lineage (GTDB taxonomy): Archaea > Thermoproteota > Bathyarchaeia > Bathyarchaeales > Bathycorpusculaceae > Bathycorpusculum. The sequence goes on from CAVXES010000005.1 coordinate 119,495, forward strand.
GACGACGAGGTTGCAAAGAAACTCAAGAAGGCAGGCATAGCCACAGTCTCAATCAGCATTGACTCAAACATTCCAGCGCAGCACGACGAGTTCCGCGGAGTTAAGGGCGCATGGGAAAAAGCCGTTAACGCGTGCAAAGCTCTACGCGAAAACAATGTTCTCGTCCAAGTCAACACCACCCTAACACATGACAACTACGACCAAATAGACGACATCATGACGTTAGCGGAGTCCATTGGAGTAGAAAACTTTCACCTCTTCTTCCTTGTTCCCACTGGCCGCGGCAAGAAACTCGAAGACATATCCGCTGAGAAGTACGAGGAGATGATAACTAAAACCTTCGCCAAAGTCCACAAACACAGCCTCAACGTGCGCCCCTCATGTGCACCCCAGTTTATGCGAATAGCCAAAAACATGGGACTTGACATGCGTCAGTGGATCCGAGGATGTATAGCAGGCATGTATTACTGCCGCGTCTACCCCAACGGCGACGTTACCCCTTGCCCATATCTGCCAATTAAATTGGGCAACGTGAGGGAAACAAGCTTCAAAGAAGTATGGTTTAACTCTGAAGTCTTCAAGAACTTACGCCAGCCCTGTCTGCTTAAAGGCAAATGCGGAATATGCGAATTCAACAAGATATGTGGTGGATGCCGAGCCCGCGCCTATGGCCTCTCAAGCGACTTCATCGATTACTGCGGAGACCTCCATGTGCCAACTGAACAGAAAAAGGACTACTTAACAGAGGACCCCTGGTGTGTTTATCAACCAAAAACCTATTAAGCAGAAGCATTCTTTCAAAAAGTTTAACTGGCAGTTAATATAGGGTTTGGCAGCCCGCAACACCAGGGCTTAGTGAATGTGAACCGCCAAAGGGAGGCTCAGAAATGCAGAATTTCCACATACTCAAATATTCTTTAGCCGCAATAGCGGCAACCATCCCTAGCCCCAGGAAAAACCGTGCCTGCGCAATATCAAAGGCGAAAAAGGTTTTTTGTTAGGAGGCCGGCGATATAACTCATGCTGGCATCTCTCAAAGTTTCTTTGGAATGTTTAGAGAGACCACGCTTGCATGCCTCTTTGACGTAATCAGCTTAATCGCGGGTTTCATGATTGCCCTGCAACTAGGCATCTTTAGCTTGACGCCGTGGGCGCTGGCGCTTTACCCAGCAGTAATCAGCGTAAAAGCAGTAACCACAGGTTTGTTAACAGGACGCTTAAGCACCGCATTGCATCTTGGCACTATGGCACCCCAGTTTTTCGGCAACACCAAAAGCTTCTACAGATTAGTTGGAGCCATGATAGTTTTAACGTTGGGCACAAGCGCAACCATCAGCGTATTTTCACTTGCTTTCGGAACTCTGTTTTGGGGAATAACGATAAACGAGTTCCCCGCTATCCTCTCCGTTATGGTAGCAACTCTATCCTTGGGTTTGCTAGTGACTTTGACAACTGTGAAAGTTACATTTATCTCGTTTAAAAGAAGCCTCGACCCCGACACCGTGCTTTACCCTGCCGTCTCCACCATCGCCAACATAGTCATAACTTTCATCTACATCGCAGTTTTGCATGTTTATTTTTCAGGAATCAACGGCAAATGGGCAATTATATTCTTTGGACTGATCAACGTCTTCTTAGTCCTCTTCATATTCCCATTAAACATTCGCAACCGAGAATTCCGCCAAATCATGCGAGAATCCCTTCCCACTATGGTAATAGTAGCGTTCTTAGTTAACGTCACAGGCACATTGTTCAAGGGAATAGGGGACCTCGTAGGGAGCCGACGGGAAATCTACACTGTTTACCCTGCCATGATTGACATGATGGGTGACGCAGGCTTAGTTGTCAGCTCCGCCGCCACCGTAAAACTAACCCTAGGCGTACTCACGCCGTCTTTGGCCTCAATTAAGAATCACGCGAAAAACATTTTCAGCGCTTGGGCTTCAACGCTACTGCTCTTTGTAGTACTGGGCACTATTGCATTGGCGATTAATGGCATGTTCACTTTCTTTGAAGTAACTAATCTGATCCTTATTCTTGTATTGACTAATGTTATTGCTTTTGCAGCTATAGTTTTGGTGTTATACGTCATATCCATCTTGACGTTTAAACGCGGATTGGACCCCGACAGCTTTGTAATTCCAGTCGGAAGTTCCTTAGCCGACACCCTCGCCACTGTGGCTTTGTTCGTGGCGCTTATGTTAATTGTTTAGTTGAATAAACAAATTAAAATATCAAATAAAGTAAGTATAGTCTCGGAGCGACCTATCAAAGTTGCGACAGTTCGAAAAAATCGAGTATAAACCAATTCCAGTTCGTCAATTGCTTCTGGAAATGAAGAACCTCTCTGAGTTAATGATTGACTTAGCATATTCAGCCGCCTTATACAATGACAAAGATTTGGCTGAAGACGTGTTGGCGCTGGAGAGCAGAGTGGACAATTTATCTTACCTTTTAGACATGGAAATTATGGTCGCTGCCCGCGACCCCAAGGACGCCGAGCAACTAATCGGTGTTTCCACAGTGGCGGCTTCAGCCGACAAAATATCCGACGCCGCCGCTGACATCGCAGCTATCGTGACCCGTGACATCGGCATTCACCCAATCGTCGGCGAAATCTTCGAGAAAGTAGAAGAGCGACTGATGAAAGTGACGGTGAAAGCTAACTCGGCATTGATTGACAAAAAAATCGAAGAACTCGATTTAGCAGCAACCATGGGCGTAGACATCATCGCCATCCGAAGAAACCACGACTGGATACTTGACCCCGACGAAAACGAAAGAGTCTATGAAGGAGACGTCTTAATCACTCGTGGCGCACCCTCTGGCGTTGAAGAATTCAAGGAAGCTGCCGAAGGCAAGCTAACTACGCTTGACACGGAGAAAAGAGCTAAATTTGAGGAGATCGTCTCCCGCTTCGTCGAGTTAAAAGACACATCCGAGTTAATGATGGATTTAGCATATTCAGCGCTTCTACTAAACAACAAAGAACTCGCGGAAGAAGTGGAACGGCTAGAAGAACACATGGACCAGCGACACACAGATTTTGAGTTGTTGGCACTAACCAGTGACTTCCAAGAAAGCGAAGCAGCAGGCTTCTTAGGTTTAATCCGGTTAGGCATCGCCACGGAAAAAATCGCTGACGCCGCCGCTGACATGGCTGAAGTTGTACTGCGGGGAGTGGAGCCTCATCCTATCCTCAAGATGGCAATTGCCGAAGCCGAAGAAACGGTTACACAGGCCTGCGTTACTGCTGATTCACCGCTGGTTGGTAAGAGCCTCAAAGAAGTGCGCGTGCATGATGAAACAGGCATGTGGGTCCTCGTCATTAAGCGGGACAATAAATGCATCCGACCAAGAGCTGAATCTAAGATCATAGTGGGCGACGTGCTTGTTGCCAGCGGATACGCTGAAGGCGCTGACGCGCTACATAAGCTTGCTTCACCCAATCAGGAATGCGAAGAGGAAGAGAACTCCTGACCTTCTAATTCTTATTTTGGATTCATTAACACTATAAGCGTCCATTGCTAACTTGCAGTGTAAACTGTGTTAGCTACAAGTGACGCTTTATGGGGGAGAAAAAAACACATATCTGTCGCAACTTAGCCTGCGAAGCAACTTTTAGCGTTCCCCTTAAAACCTTAAACTTGCAGGATAACCCCGCGGAGCCATACTATGCTTGTCCCATATGTTTGACAAAAGTGGGAGAGGCTGATATTGAAATCCAAGAGAAACCGCAACAGGTGACTCAAGACAGAGGCAGCGGTGAAAAGTTGGCTTCGATTAAAATTTTTGAGAAGCCGCAACAGTGTCGTTTTCATTTGGGTTACTTGAGTGAGCGGGTACAAAAGGAGCAGATTCCAGATGACTGTTTAACGTGTAAAAACATTGTGGAATGCATGCTTAAGAAAATGCGTGAACTTTAATTCTCACCTGAATGGCAGACAAAAGGCGTCTACACAAGTTTCATAAAGCATGTCTAAAAAAGATAAAAGGAAAAGTAAAATTAGGAAAAAAGAAAGTTTGTTTATTTCTTTTTCTTTGCTGCTGATTTATCTTCGGCGGCTGGAGGTTCAGGTGCTGATGGCTCTGGTGCAGATGCAGATTCAACTTTGTTGTCTTCGATTTCAGTTGTGATTTCTTCGATTGGCTTTGGAGGGGGGGTTGTTGCCATTGTCCAGCCGATCCATGCGCCTATGAAGAGTATTGCAATGAATGCTACAAATACAGGCACGGCAATTAGCCAGAACCTCACATCTGCTGCAGAACCAATGTTAAGCCAAGGTTGGATTAAGTCCTTGTAACCAAAGAGTGCAACCAAGTAACCTATAGCAACCACAACGCAGACGACTAGTATTGCTCCACCGATTCCTTGATCTTTGCTAACCATTTAGTGATTCACCACTTTAGTAGCCATGTATTCGCTTAATCAATTTAAAGTTTGTCATGTTTCTAAGCGCTCTGCTGATTAGGTTGTACCCATTTCCCATGAGGAAAGATATTTTTTCTGCTCCTCAGTCAACTCGTCAATCGTAATGCCCATGCTTTTCAATTTGAGTTCAGCGATTTTCTCGTCAATATCTTTTGGCACAACGTAGACTTTGGTTTGTAGTTTATCGGATTTTGCGACGTATTCAGCGCAGAGTGCTTGATTAGCAAACGACATATCCATGACTTCTGATGGGTGGCCTTCCGCTGCTGAGAGGTTTACTAGTCGGCCCTCTGCGAGAAGGTAGAGATTTCTTCCGTCTTTAAGAGTATATTCTTCCATGTTGGGGCGCATTGTGCGGTGAGCAATAGACAAGGCTTCCAATTCGGGCACGTTGATTTCAACGTTGAAGTGTCCGCTGTTGCACATGATGGCGCCGTCCTTCATTTTTTCCATATGTTCTTTGCGAATTACGTGTATGTCGCCCGTGGCTGTAGCGAAGATGTCGCCGATTGACGCTGCCTCAGACATGGGCATGACGCGTAAACCGTTCATAACGGCTTCTAATGCGCGGGTGGGTTGGACTTCGGTGACTATAACGTTTGCACCTAAGCCCTGTGCACGCATGGCAATGCCTCTGCTGCACCAGCCGTATCCGCCGACAACAAAGTTTTTGCCTGCCAGCAACACAGAGGTGGCTCGCAGGATGCCGTCTATGGTGCTTTGGCCTGTTCCATAACGGTTGTCAAAGAGATACTTGGTAAGAGCCTCGTTGACGGCCACGATGGGGTATTTGAGGCTACCATCTACTTCCATGGCTTTTAAGCGGACTACACCTGTGGTGGTTTCCTCGGTTCCGCCTTTAATGTCTTTGATGAGGTCTTGGCGTTTGCTGTGAATCATGCCGACTACATCTGCCCCGTCATCCATGGTTATGGTGGGATTACATTCAAGGACTTTCTCGATGCATTTGTAGTAGTCCTCAGTGTTTTGTCCTCTCCAAGCATAAACGTGCACTCCGCTCTCTGCTAATGCAGCGGCAACGTCGTCTTGGGTAGAAAGCGGGTTGGATCCACAGACGGCTACTTTGGCGCCTCCTGCAATAAGAACTTTGATGAGGACCGCTGTTTCCTTTGTTACGTGGAGGCATGCGGCGAGAGTTTGGCCTTCAAGGGGTTTCTCTTTCTCAAATCTTTCTTTAATGATGTTTAGGACGGGCATGTGCTTTGCTGCCCATTCAATCTGTAAGTGACCTTGCGGTGCTAATTTCATGTTATTAACTTGAAAGTTTTCCATGAGCGGTTCCTTCTTTTAGGAGATTGTGTGTGGTTCTCCTTATTTAGAATTTACCTACATTTCATAAGGTGTAAAGTGTGGCGATGGCTCGCTTAGCTGGAAAAGTTAAAGTACACCCTGGCGAAAGCTAACCATAAGAGGATTCGTCTTGAAAGAGCCTTTTGCAGCCTTCGTTGAAAGAGAACTGGAATCGAAGACTCTGGTGATTACCTGTGGGTTGCCTGCAAGCTACAAAACTGGAATTGCACAGGAAATCCACAATATGAAGGGGTACCCAATACTGCGCAGCGACCTCATACGGATAGAGGTTCTGAAGAACAAAGACATTTTTGACACCAAAGTTGCGGGTGACATGAACAACCGAATGGCTGTTTACGATGAAATGTTTAGGCGAGCAGAAGAAGCAGCATCTAAAGGTGGAGTTATTTTGGACGCTACCTTCGTTACAAGAGCGCTACGGGAACGCGCCGCAAATATAGCTGCGAAAAACAACTTGGCGTTTACTATTTTTGAAACCAGTTGCACTCAAGAAATAGCGTTGGAAAGAATAAAGAAGCGTACCAAAGAAAAATATGAATCCAACGCCCTAACCGAAGAAGCCTATTTAGCAAACAAAAACAAATTTGAGCCAGTAAACGTTGACGCCATAAAACAGAAGTTTCCAACGCTGAAAATCACGCATTTAATCGTTGATACCTGCGTTTTCGGGTTAGCTAATTGGGCGATAGTTAAAGAAGAAAGAAGGTAGCGACACATATGATTGATTTACATATTCACTCAAAAGCTTCCGACGGCAAATTCAGTACAGAAGAAATTATCGCTGAAGGAAAAGCACGCAAAATCAGCTTCATTTCCATCACTGATCACGACAACATCAGCTGCCAAACTCAAGCGATTGCAGAGGCAAAGAAGGCAAGTATCAACTATGTAACCGGCGTCGAGTTGAACGTTAGTTTTTCGCATCCAAGATACAAAGACGGCAAAACAGTGCCGCTGGATTTTTTAGGATACCAATTTGACCCAGACAACCAAAGTCTAGCGCACAAACTCGCAGTGATGGCTAAGTATCGTGAGGAGCGGGCGGCAAGAATCATAGACAACCTCAACACAGAATTCCAAAAAGAAAACATCCCAGCTCTAACGCCAGAAGACCTTCACAGAATTGAGGAGACCGTTGAAGGCAGCTTGGGCAGACCCCACATAGCTGATTATCTTGTTAAGAAAGGAATTGTGGATAGCCGCCGAGAAGCTTTTGATAAATATCTGGTCCGCTACGACGTACCCAAGTACCCGCTACACATAGATGAAGCCTCCGAACTCATCAGAAACGCGGGCGGAAAACTGGTGCTTGCACACCCAAACGATTTCACCGGAGTCTCCTTAATCGCATACACCAAAGTGTTAGATGAGCAGACGCAGATAATCAAAGAAACCATGCTGCCCTACATTGACGGAGTGGAATGCTGGCACACCAGCCATAGCCTCGAAGCTACGAAGCACTACATTGCGTTCGCCAAAGAGTGCGGATTAATAGCGACGGGGGGTAGCGATTGTCACCAGAAACCTGTAATAATGGGTACGGTTGATATTTCCAGCTGGGTAGAAGAACAATTTAGTAAGGGTTAGAGGTTTTTTGCATACGTTACGGCTAGCCGCAGATACGCTTGGGCTTCTTTGGTTGCTGCTGCTTTTTCTTCTGGTTTGATGTTTGGGTCGTCGAGTCGGAAGCTGACGACTTTGCCACGCACATAGGCGCGGTAGCACTTGTAGAAGGGTAGCAGCTGCGTCAGTTCGGAGTCTTTGGAGTAATTGATGTATTGTGCTATGAAATAATCGGCTAGGTCAACTCTGCCTTGGTAGTCAAGATCCATGGCGAGAAAAGCTACGTCTGCTGCTACGTCGCTGTATCGGAAACGGTCGTTGAATTCTATGGCATCGAATATGCAGATTTTGTCAGTAACAAAGATATTTCCTGAGTGTAAGTCGCCGTGGCAGTCCCGGACGCGTTTGCCGTCGATGCGGCTCTGGAATAGCAACGTGCTATTAGTCATGAATTCGTTAATTTTGGTCTGCATAAACTCAAAGTCGGCTTTGGAGACTGTTTGACCAATGTATTTTTGGGTTTGAGCAAAGTTTTCATCCCAATTAGTCTTCACGGTGCCCAATCCACCGAACTCGCTTATCTCTGCGTTTGTTTGCGCTTCAAAGTGGAATTTAGCTACTTTCTTGGCGATGTCGTCTATGATTTTTCTGTCGATTTTGCCCTCTTGCAGAAGTTGAGTCATTATGCTGTCCTGTGGCAGCCGCTTCATTTTCAGGGCATATTCAACGACCTCGCCCCTGCCGCCAATTTTAAGAGTGTCCGACTTGGCGATGGGAACTACTTCAAGGTAGATTTCGGGGCACAGCCGCCTGTTGAGTTCAAGTTCCTTTTCGCAGTAGAGGTGTCTTTTTTCGAGAGTGGAGAAGTCTAGGAAGCCGAAGTTTACTGGTTTTTTGATTTTGTAAACGTAGTTGTCGGTCAGGAAGACAAAGGATATGTGAGTTTGGATTAAGTCTATTTTTGCTGTGGATTCGGGGTAGGTTTGGGGGTTTAGCATGGCTTCGACTATGGGGTTTTTTGCTTCCACTTTTCCACCGCTTTTTTTGGTGTAGTGTTGTGGGATTAGAAGCCAATAAACGTAGAGGTGTACGTACTTTAGCACTGAGTCATTGGCTAACTTTATATGGGGCTCAGGATGTTAATTGTTGATTATGATGCAGCCTGAAGAACAGAATGACTTAAAAAAAGCATTAATAAGTCAAGGGTATAGTGGTGACTTAGCTGAAAAGATAATCAAATATTATCTTCATGCTGACTTGAAGTTTTTGACGTAGTTAAGTACGTTGTCGGCCTGTTCTTTTGAAATTCGCTTATTCACTTGCAATGAGGCTACAATGTCAGTGATTTTTGCCAGCGAGTGAACTTTGTACCCTAGTTTTTCGAGGTTTTCTTTGCCACCGTGCTCGCGGTTAATAACCACCATCATATGCAAAACGGTTGCGCCGAGTTCTTGAAGGGGTTTAACGCCTTCGATTTTTGAGAGGCCCTCACTTACAACGTCATCAAAAAAGAGAATGTTGTCACCTTTGGCTATGTCGGCGCCTGCGGTTCTACCAGTCACTCCGTAAGCTTTTGCTTCTTTGCGCACAATCACACAGGGCAAGTCCAGCTTGACTGCGATACTGGGAACAATTAGGGCACCTTTGAGTTCGATGGAAGCTAATTTGTCGATGCGCTCTGTCTTGGCAATTTGGCGTATTTTTTCTGCTGCCGCTTCAGCGATTACGTCAAGTTGTTTGGGCGCGGCTAGCAAACGGGTTAAATCGATGTAGTATGGGCTTGTTGCGCCGGATTTGATTTTGAAGCTGCCGAATTTCAGGCATCCTGAAAAGTAGAGCGCGTCTGCGACTTCGCCGGTTACTGTAGACATAGGGTTTCCCCGTTGAGAATGGGTGACAGCAAATTTAACCCTTTAGCAGCCAAAAATAGATTGAACTTGCGTTTAGAGCGTTATTAAAGGAAAAGAAGGACACTGCAGAAAAAATATATGAGTCCTTTATTGGGTTTGCTGGGGATTCTGGACCATTATTCTTTAAGAAGAAAAAATGCAAAAAACACTACGATCGCAACATCGTTAAGCTAAACCAGAAACCATCTCAGCCGGGGTTTCTAAATTAAATTAGAGATGCACAGTCGGAAATCGCAGTTGACCTCAACCCAAACTGTCTCGCCGAACTAAAGTACTTGAGGAAGTCTTCACAACAGTCAGCAACCCAACAAGAGACGCAGACATCAAAAAGCAATCAACCGCAAAGTACGCTGGAATATGAAGAATAAGGGCGGTGATTTCTTCTTCTAACACTAAAAAAACAACAACCCAAACATTTAATCCAATGTTTAAATAAGGGATCGGAGGTCAGCTTTGAGACGTCGTGTGACTAAGCCACCGCTACACGACGAGGTCGGACATGTCTACACTGCGCTCATAAATCTGCCTCAGAAAAGACACTGCTGCCAAAACCTGCGACAACAAATCCATAGTCGACTCTTTTGTGGTCTTCTCAATCCGCTGGCAGCTTTCATCAATTTTAACCCTTAAGTTACGCACCCCTTCAGCCTGAGAAATATCTCTGCCCAAAAAAGACTTGAAAGCTTGTTCGTTAGCATCCCAACAAATAGACTGCAATTCAAGCAGCAACTTCCGCAGATCATCAGGAAGTTTAGCTTCAAGCGTTAAAGTGTTAGATGATATCTGCACACAAGCGTCTCCGATACCTTCAATGAAACCCGCGGCCAGCCTGTAGTCAAGGCATTCAATGGGAGAAATGGCGAATTTCTCGCTTAACCGCGGATTTTGCAAGATAGTACGTAAGATTCTTACGAGCAAAAAGTAAAATTTGTTGTTCTCAACATCGCGTTCAATGACGTTTTTGGCTAAATCAATGTCTAAATTAACAAAGGAGCTAGCAGCGTCACGGATCATGCGGGCGGCGCTGGCTTGGTTACGCTGTAAGATTTTTTCTGGGGAAGTGAAAGGTTGCTGCATGAGGCACTGAAGCGTCATCATGGAGGTGGTTTCTTCGACAATCATCAACCCCGCTAGTGAGTTAGCTGTGGATTTGATAAGGTTGCGTACATTAGGGTCTATCCGGTTTTTTGCTTCCACACGAATGATGTCGTAGCCCAAGAGGTAGCGTCCAACGATTTCGCGGCTTAAGTAGGGTCCAACTTTTAGTGTTGCTTCTTTAGGTGTGGGTTCAACGTCGAATTGGGTGTCGATGAAGAGTTTGCCGTCACCTGCAACTTCCAAGTTAACTTGGGAGCCTTTTCGTAGGCCGTGTTCTTTTGCCCAGTCGCGGGGTAAACATACAAAAAATGTTCCGGTGGGTGTCTGCTGAATTTTGCGTAGGTCACTCATGAGATAGCACCGTGGTATAACACATCTAAACATTGAAGAGCTTATATAAATTCCCCAAAATTGATCGTTTAATGATGGAAAAAATATAACCCAAACAGCCACTTAAAAAAGTCAACTCGAACTTACGCATTAAATAGTTCCGGAAGTGACAGCAGATTTGTAGTGAAGGTCTCAATATTTTAGCGGCAAACAAGAAACAGTAAATAGCTCATATGCACTACTGCCTAATCATTAAATCAGCAATAATTATGGGCAAGCAGATGAATGCACAAGATAAACTTCAACAGGCAATCGAAGCCATCATAATCGCGGGATATCAGCTAAACAGTGAAGCATTCGAGTTCCTCACCCAGAACGCGGAAGCCACTGATCCAGTACTGGTTATGAATTTGGCGCTCAAGAAAATGGCTGCGCTTCAGGATAAGCCTATGTTTATCGAGAAATCTTTTTTGGAGTCGGTTATGCAGCAGGCAACCGTTGCATCAACACAAGTTGTAGTTGAGCAGCATGAGCCAGTACCAACAATTCATGAGACGCCGAGCTACCCAGAGCCAGCCACTGAACCTCTAGAAAGCCATGCAGAAAGCGCATTTTACCCATACGCCAAATACATTTCGTCCGAACTGAAAATTCTCGAAGACTGCACTGGAAAACTAACCTCTAATGGCACCCTCGGCGAATACGTCGGCTACTTCCAAGACCGCTTCAAACGCATCGAGAAACTGCTCCGCCAAAGAATGGACGTAAGGGCAGCCACGCCACTTGTGGAAGCACTCAAGTCACAGCCCAAAACCAAACTTAAAGTCATCTGCATGTTAACCGAGAGGCGGGACTCAAAAAATAACACCATCCTCTCCGTGGAGGATTTACAGGGAAGCGCCACAATACTAGTTCCGCAGAAGGCTCCTGAAGAAGTCAAAAAGAAGGCGCTGATGCTTCTGCCAGACACAGTATTCTGCGCTGCTATCATCAAAACACGCACTAACCTGCTCATGGCTGAAGACATCATTTTACCCGAAGTCGGCAAGAAACCCCCGCAGCGTGCGCAGGAACCTGTCTATGCCGTGTTAACCTCCGATATTCACGTGGGCAGCACAAAATTCAACAAAGAAGCCTTCAAACGCTTCGTTAAGTGGCTACGGGGACAATATGGCACGCCTGAGATGCGGGAAATAGCGGGCAAAGTCAAGTACCTCTTAATCGCAGGCGATATGGTCGATGGCGTCGGCATCTACCCAGGCCAACAAACCGAACTAACAATCCGAGATGTACACAAACAATACAATTTCGCAATCAAGTACCTAGAAAAGATTCCTAGTTACATAGAAATCGTGATTTCTCCGGGCAACCACGATGCTGCACGCAAATCCCAGCCGCAACCTGCCATCGCAGAAGGTTATCTAACGTCAATTCAGGGAAAAACAAACATCCACTCCGTGGGCAGCCCCTGCTACCTCAGCATGCACGGCGTTGAGGTGTTGATGTACCACGGCGTTAGCCTCAATGATATAATCGGTGTGGTTCCAGGAATGGATAATGACCACCCTGAGAGATCTATGAGGCTGCTTATGCAGGGTAGGCATTTAGCTCCTGTTTATGGTGGAAAAACAATGCTCTCACCAGAAAGCCGCGATTACCTTGTGGTAGATAAAGTTCCCGATATTTTCCATTCAGGCCACATTCACGTTTTGGGATATTGTAACTACCGTGGCGTTTTGGTGATAAATAGCGGCGGATGGCAGGAACAAACCGATTACATGGAGAAACTGGGTTTGATGCCTACACCAGGCAAAGTTCCTGTCGTAAACTTGCAGACGATGGAAACAACTGTTCTTGATTTTTTGGATCCACTTTAAGCATCGACGCTTTTGTGGGTCCCTTTGGGTGAGTAATTAAGCAATTGGCTAAAACGATTATCTTCATTGAAGACATCACGGATTAAGCCACGGGAAATCTCTAATCGAATCTTTTTGGTTCTCCCATAACGCCCCATGCTAACAACCTTTGCGTTCACCAGACCCATCGAATCAAGTTCATTAACTAGACTACCAAGACGCCGTTGCGTCAGAAGCCCAGAGCCCATTTCGCCACAGAGTTCGTTGTAAATATCGTAGATTTCCCCTGTGGTTGCGCTGGACTTGTTTAGGTGATACACGCTAAGCAACACCAGTTTTGAGTGCAATGTTAGATTTTTTAGTGCTTCGATGACGCGGTTGTGTTCAATGTGTTTTTCCGCTTGACGTACATGTTCTTCAGTTACGGCTTTTGCACCTTGACGCTCAGCAACTTCACCCGCAACTCGTAGCAGGTCCAAGGCGCGTCTTGCATCCCCATGCTCTGCCGCGGCTAGCGCTGAGGAGATGCTTAAAGCGGAGTCAGATAATACGCCCTCTTGAAAAGCGATTTTGGAACGTTCTAGAAGGATATTTCTAAGTTCGCCTGCATCATATGGTCTAAAGACCAATTCTTCTTCGCTTAATGAGCTGAAGACACGGGGGTCGAGGAATTCTTTTAGGCGCAGATCATTGGAGATGCCAATTATTGAAACTTTGCTTTTGGTGAGGGTTTCGTTTATGCGGGTTAACTCATACATAAAGGCGTCGCCTTTTTCCTTGATTAAGGCGTCTACTTCGTCAAGTACAATGATGAATATGATTTTTGATTGGTCCAGTCCACTGCGGAATCTGTCAAAGACTTCGCCAACAGATAAACCTGTGAAGGGAATTGTTAAGCCTACGCTTTGACTTAAACTGGCAAATACACGGTACTCTGAACCGGTCATTCGGCAGTTGATGTAGCAGAACTTTACGTGTGCACCGTACTCTTTTGCTTTGGATTCAAGATGGCTTAGAACATATTTTGTAACAGCGGTTTTGCCTGTTCCTGTTTTGCCGTAGATGAAAATATTTGAGCATCTGGCATCCCTCAGTACAGGTGCGACTGTTGAACCTAAAAGCCTAATTTGGTCCTCTCTGTGAGGGAGTCTCTCTGGAAGATAATCGTGTCTTAGAACCTCGCGGTCTTTGAAAAGTTTAGCGCCATTCACGAAATTGTCGAATACATCATCTAATACGTTTGAGTTGCCCATTATCCCACTCCCTCTTTCTTCAGAGGTACAACCGTTATTTCGTGTGGAACAGATAAAGTATATAGTACAAAAAACTGGTTTAGAACACCAACATTCCTAAAAAAGAATGAAAACAAACCGTAACAATCCAGTGATACACGCACACCACTGTTTCTACTGGAAAAAGAAGATTGCTATAGAAAAACCCTATAATTATAATATATATAACATATACTCTAAATCATAAATAGCTAAATTATATATTAATAGTACCTATCCAAGAAATTAAACTGAAACTCTGCAAATATTTTTTCAGCCTTACCTGAACTCTTTTTTGCCCAAAATCCTCGACAAGAAACGTAGGGGTGTCTGTTCAACGCTAACTCCATGGAAAAACACTATAAACAATCCGTAAACCGCCTCAATAGACGTGAACTATTTGAGATAAATTCAAAGTTTGTTTCAAAAATTTTGAGCTCAAAATTTGGCTGCTACTTCACTTTCACAAACCTGTGAATACATATGAAATAGCACTAAATATGCCTCTTTAAAATGCCTGTTTTTCCATAAATTACCCTAATCCTGTCAGTTAACAGTGAAGCAGCCACCCCTACGTTTCTACTGGAAAACAAAAACTAACTTGAACTTATTGGTATTTTTCAAAATCGTTTTTCTGTGAAGCTGGTAATTCCAGAAACAATCCAAAAAACACTTAAATCGGTGAAAACAAGCTCTTTTCAATCTTTTTTAAATAACATGTTTCACCATCACAGTTATAAGCTGTGAAACCTAAATTTGTGAACAACCTATAGGTGTACATTAGTGCCGGCTCGTAAAATGCGCGTGGAGCTGTTCGACAGCGATGGTAATCGATATACTATTGCTTTTGAGGGTCAAGTGACCCGCGATAAAGCTCTCCGTCTCCTCGATCTTGTCGAGTTGCTAGGTGGCACTCAGGGTGAGGCTCCAATGGTTAATAGTGGGTCTGCTATGCAGAATCGCTCACTTTCACGTTTTGAAAAAGTACAACAAGTTATTCAAAAAAATTTCCCATTAATTTGGTTTACATCAAAAGATATTCAATCCGTGTATGAGCAGGAACTCAAAGAACCAGTTACTTTAAGCACTATATCCACTTATCTTTCAAGGATGGCAGTGAAAGGGTTGCTTATGCGAACCGGTGGGTCAAACAGCCTCAAGTACAAGACAGCGCCAAATATTCCAGCGGTAACACTGAAACACAGCATAAAGTAGTTTACACCCCTTCACAGTGTTACACAAAAACCAAATTAAGAAACACCTGCTCTTTTTATAAAGCTGCAGAATTCTCAACTTTACGCAGCAAAACCTCCATCTCCCTCTTTATACTATACCTGAAAGGAATCTTATCTGCCTCCCGCTCCAAATACCCTTCCTCATAGAGTTTCTTCATCAACCGCGCAGTATGCTCCCTGCTAAGCTGCACCCTCTCCTTGATTTCAGGCGCAGTTTTAGGGCCCTCTTTGGATAACATTTCTAACACAGCGATTTCTGTCTCTGTCAGCGCTCCTAGGCTTTATCGCGTTTGATGGGAATCGGTGGCAGCACAACTTCCCTAGCAACTTGTGGCTGAAGCGGTGAGGCAGTTACTATCTTTTGAATTTGCTCTTCAAAGCCTGCGATTTTATTTTTCAAAGTTTCCTGGGTGGCTTCTATGTCTTTGAGTTTAGTCTCTAATCCTGCCAGCCCAGATAGTAGTGTGGTATTGTTTTGGGTGTTTTCACCGAGTTTGCCGTGATTGCTTGGGACATAAGTTGATATGACTGGTTTAGGATGCTTAGTTGTTCTGTGATGGGCTCTATTTTTTTCTCTACGACTTCTGCTTTTCGGTAACTCACATCTGCAGTAGAGAAACTGTTTTCCACTTTTGCCGTCATTGAATCAAACTTTTCTGATTCACGTTTAAGTTCACGGTCAAAACTTAACACTATATCCTCAACGAAATCTTTAGCTTTGATGTATTCTTTGTGTGCTATGCGTATTTGCTTGTAGTATTCGTAAGCAAGCTATTGCTGTGACGGCTACTAATACTCCTAATATTACTGGTGTGAGGTCAACCGTGATGTTTTACCCCTGTGATTATACCGTGACTTGACCGTGATTCCACGTGATTTTCCGTGATTTTAACAGTTGCATCACACATCACATTATTTTCCATGGAAATTTAAGGTTATCGGTGATATATGCCCATCTTTGGCATGACATCACACATCACATAATATCATTTATAACGAACCCTTTCTTGCAAATCTGGTAAAAAGGTATTGATTTAGGCTTATTTTGGCTATTTAACCTTGTAATAAACGCCTTTGCGGAGGCTTTATAACGTCATTAAATATAATAAAACTGAGAAAAAAACTGTGACTTGTGACGTCACAATGGCTCTGCTGATGAGCTAGAAAGCCGTTTTAGGCTTGTTTCAAGCTCATTTCGGATGATTTCTATGACCTTTAGGTGATCTTTCAGTTCCTCTTCTTTGCTTGGTACGTCTTGATGAGCATCGACATATTCGTGAAGTTTATTAGCTATTTCGAGGTAAGGGTCAAGAGTTGTGCTCTCAAAAACTCCCAAATACCCTAAAAGTAGCACCGTGTAGATAGATCGAATGACGTTTTCGCGGGACTGTTTTAAAGTCCTGTTGAAGCTTCCGCGGCTTATTTTAGCCCTTGTTAGTCTTAAAGCGGCTTTATCGTCGTACTTTAGCTGTTTACCTGATATATTTTCGCTTAAAATGTCAATAAGTAGCGTTTCGAGTTGGGTTTTTGTTAATTGGCTGTTTTTAGCCAGTATTTGGACAATGGGATCGTTTAATGCTCCGTTTAACCACGCAGTTACACCGTCTTTTAACTTCATCTTTCCGTTTTCCTCCATAGTCTAAATGGATACAGTTTTGTATACCTCCTCAGGTTTTTAACCTTTACTTGAGCGCCAAACCCTCCATAAGGCAAAATAAAACGGATGAAAAAAGCCTTTTTAATTAAAATAGATATGATTTACTCTTATTTTGTAATTTAAAGCTTAATTTAGTGCAATTAACATGGAAAAGGCTATTTTCTCCGTAATTTTTTCCACAATTATGCCTTAACTTTACACAAAAAATGCACTTTTGCAAACACCCCAAAAAACAAATCTCTTCCATTTTGACATTCTCAGTGAAATAACCTTACCTTTTCCCAACCTAAACAAACATTAAAACACACTTTTAAGACGAAACAACATACGTGACATCTTCAAAAAAAACACCGTGACATCAACTAATCACGCCCAAATCACCGTGATTTGCCCCAAAATCACTTGACATCACAACCCTGTGATGCACCTGTGATACCACTTCAAAACACCAAGTTTATATGCCAAACCTAAATCTGCTCAGAAAACCCCTTGAGTTTATCATAGAGCTCCGGACGAAGGTCCCTGATAGTTGGAATAAAAGTTTCAGCCGTTTTCAAATCACCAAAATCTACATCTGCAAGCACAAAATCCTCCACATCATACTTGGCTTTGGCTAAAACGTCGCCTGTGGGGCTAACAAGGCGGCTTCCACCCCAAAACTGCAGCCCATCTTCCATGCCTGCAAGGTTCACATAAGCAAGATACGCCGTGTTCTCCAAAGCTCTAGCCGCAGTCAAAACTTCAAAGTAGCCTCTGCGCACCGTTGGAGACGCAGAAATGCAAACAATAAGCTGTGCGCCCTTCAGACGGGACATCCTAAACACTTCAGGAAAGAAAACGTCATAGCAAATCGTCAAACCAATGATTCCAAGCTCGGTCTGGATTGCGGCTGGTTCGTAGCCGGGGCGGAAATAGCGTTTCTCTTCGAATACGCTGTGAGTGGGCAAATACATTTTACGGTATTTTCCAATGAAGCCTTTGGGTCCGACTAACACGGCAGTGTTGTAGATTGTGGCTTTGGTTTTCTCGCTAAGCTCCGGCATCCCGAAAATAATATGCATACCTGTTTCTTTGGCTAAGGTTTCGATTTTCTGCACTGTAGGCCCAGGGATTTGTTCGGCTAACTCGTAGACTTGGTCGTGGAGCACATAACCTGTTAGGCACATTTCAGGGAAAATCGCCAAGTCTGCCCCCTGCTCCTTGACTTTAATTGTAAGATCCTCGATTATTGCGAGGTTAGCACTTTTGTTTTCTCTTTTCGGAGCGATTTGGCAGAGGGCAAGCTTGATTTTATTTTTCATTATGTATTCACTTAGTAGAGGTGTCTGGGGAGCCTAAAATCGTTTCCCACCGTGCGGAACCCTAGTTTAGGCGCCAATGGCATGCGGCGTTTGTGCTCGGTTGAGAGCCAGCGGTCTTTAACTTTGTCGACAAGTGCCTCTTCGATTTCTATTTGCTCTGCGATTTCTTTTGGCTCCATGAATCGCTCCAGCCCAAACAGTATGAGGTCGAGGGTTTCGTATTTGATTTCCAGCTCGGACTCTGCTAGCTGGTTTGGCCAAAGAGAGGGTGTTGAGGGTTTCATTGCGAGTGCCTTTGGAATGCCCAGGTGAAGCGCCAACTTTCGTACCTGCGTCTTATATAGGTCTATGATTGGGGCGATGTCGGCTGCTGCGTCTCCCCACTTTGTAAAGTACCCCATCATGGTTTCGGATTTGTCTGAGGTGCCGCAGACGATACGTTTCTGGTTGTTAGCGTAGTAGTAAAGGTAGATCATGCGGGTGCGTGCTTTGATGTTTCCTTTAGAAATCCTATCCGTTGTGTCAAACGGCGGTATGCCTCCGTAGAATGTTTCGAGAACGTTTGTTATGTTGCAGATTTGTGTTTGGAAACTGAATTGTTTGGCGATAGCGTTTGCATCGTCGATGTCGTGTTGCTTAAAAGTTTCGTTCTCTGGCATCAGCAATGCCAGGACGCGGTCGCCCCCGAGGGCTTTGCTTGCCAGTGCAGCGATGGTGGCGCTGTCTACTCCACCTGATAAGCCTAAGATGACTCCTTTTGCGTCTATGTTGTCTATGAACTCTTTTATGAAACGGCAGATTCTTGTTTCTGCTTCACAAAAATCAATATCCAATACTGCAGGCGTTAACTTCACTTTATGCAGCCTCACATTCATGGTTAGTAGGCAAGTATTTAAGGGCAAGGATAAATAATAATCAACATTACCAAAAAATATAGAGGATGTTTAGATGGGGCGACGAAGAAAGAAAGTTGTTCATATTCCGAAGAAAAAGTTACCCAAGTTCTTCTCTTGCCCCATGTGCGGCAAAGAGACTGTCCGAGTGGAAATTTATCGAGAGGAAGGCGGACGCTCCGTTGCACAATGCAGTAGCTGCGGATTGAAGGAAGAATTCACCATCAAATCTGCACAAGGCGAAGTCGACGTTTACTGCATGTTAACGGACCGCATTTACGGCACCCAAAAGAGAACACCTGTAACTAAGAGTAGTTAAGGGATAGCTGAATGGTTGGGGCAATCGAGCGGTACTTGCTAGACAAAATTAAAGCCGACGGCTCAATTCATATAACGCTCATTGATCCCGAGAAGGTTACTCCGGAAGCCGCCGCGATGGTTGCGTCAAGTTCTAAGAGCAGCGGAACAGCCGCTATAATGATTGGAGGTTCAACCGTTGCATCACAGGGTCACCTCGACAACGTTGTTAAAGCAATAAAAGACGCAGTGTCTGTTCCAACTATTCTTTTCCCAGGCAACGTCACGGGCATAAGTTGCCACTCCGACGCTATCTGGTTCATGTCTATGCTGAACTCGGCAGACCCATACTTCTTAATTGGCGCCCAAATCCTAGGTGCACCATACATCAAAAAATTCAACATCGAACCAATTCCCATGGGATATATCATAGTTGGCGACGGTGGCATGGCAGGCAAAGTCGGCAAAGCCATTCCGGTACCTTACAGCAATTCGCAGCTAGCCGCGGACCACGCTTTGGCAGGTCAGTACTTGGGTATGCGCTTTATTTATCTTGAAGGCGGATCTGGCGCAGCAGAACCAGTGCCTCCCGAGATGATTCGTAAAGTAAAAAACACAATCGAGGCAACGCTTATCGTGGGCGGCGGCATCCGAACCAAAGAGCAGGCGTTAGCCGCAACTTCTGCGGGCGCAGATATCATTGTCACAGGCAACCTC
This sequence comes from uncultured archaeon, assembly GCA_963760925.1. Taxonomy (GTDB): domain Archaea; phylum Thermoproteota; class Bathyarchaeia; order Bathyarchaeales; family Bathycorpusculaceae; genus Bathycorpusculum. The sequence continues at coordinate 139,387 of CAVXES010000005.1, forward strand.
ACAGAGTCCAACGATGGCAACAAACGCATATCACAGATAATCAGAGCAATCAAACACTAGTCCAGTATGCATCGTGAAAGTTTTCTCTGTGTTTTTAGAAAGCCCAAAATACCCTTCAGTGTATATGCTGTGCTGTGAGTTGGCGCTTTGAACATTAGCAGTGGCATAAGCAAGGGATACCGAGAATACGTTGAAAAAATGGAGGCTGAACTTAAACACCTCTACGAAATTAGCGACAACGCTAGATCCGTAGGCTTAGACCCTGCACTAAAAACCGAATGCATAATCGCCCAGGACATAGCCGACCTAGTCGAAGGTCTCGTTGGCCCCAAAGGCGTCGCACTTAGCATCCGCGAACTCAGCAAAACCAAGCCAAGAGAAGAAATCGCCTTCGAAGTCGCCAAGGAAATCGCTCAGGGCAAATTCGCAGTAAGCGATGAAGAGCAGACTGAGGAGAAGCTGGCGGAGCAGGCGATTCGTACAGCGTTGGCGATTTTCACTGAAGGATTAACCGCTGCTCCCATTCAGGGTATTGCACAAGTTAAGGTGAAGAAGAACGCAGACCAAACCCGCTATCTCGGTATATACTTTGCTGGACCAATCCGCTCGGCAGGAGGCACCGACCAAGCTCTGACATTAGTGGTGGGGGACTATGTGCGACTTGCACTCAACTTAGACGTATACAAGCCCACCGAAGAAGAGATTTCCCGATTCGTTGAAGAACTCCGTCTCTATGAGCGCTCCGTGGGGCGTTTCCAATATCACATTCCTGATGTGGAACTGCGCAAAGCCCTCAACCTGGTTCCAGTGGAGTGCACAGGCACCGAATCCGACCCGGTTGAAGTTTCTTCTTACCGCAACTTGCCCCGAGTAGAAACCAACCGTGTCCGGGGGGGTGCACTCAGAGTCATCAACGACGGGATTGTGGGTCGCGCACAAAAAGTTTTTGTTATCGTTGATAAGATTGGTTTTCATGAGTGGGATTGGCTTAAAAACTTCAAGAAGAAGTCGGAGAAGAAATCCGGCGGCTTCATGGACGACGTGATTGCTGGTAGGCCCATTTTCGCTTTCCCCTCAACCCGAGGCGGTTTCCGACTGCGCTATGGCCGTTCCCGCAACACAGGCCTCTCAGCCGTAGGTATTCATCCCGCCACGATGATGGTGGTGGAGAGCTTTCTAGCCGCAGGCACCCAGATGCGCCTTGAACTGCCTGGTAAAGGCGGCGTTACAATGCCCGTGGACAGTATCGAGAAACCCGTGGTGCAGCTCAAAGACGGTTCTATCGTCCGTGTTTCATTGGAGAATTTCCCAGAGGTTAAGGGCAAAATACAGAAAATCCTCTTCCTCGGCGACATGCTGATTGACTTTGGAGATTTCCTCTACAGCAACAAGACTTTGCCTCCGTCGGGTTATGTAGAGGAGTGGTGGAGCAAAGACCTCCAAAACGCACTTTTAGCCAAGTACGGCGGCGACACTCGTAAAGCAGCGGAAGCCTGCAAAATCTCCTGTGACAAACTCGAAGGCTTTATCTTTGATCCCTTCAAAAACAAGCCTACAACCAAAGAAGCAGCTGCCCTCAGCCAAACCCTAAACATTCCATTGGCGCCTAGCAGCACCATGTTCTGGACAGGCACACCTACAATCGAGGACATTGAGTGCCTACAGAAGTGGCTGGCTAGCTGTGACATAGAGTTGCAGGAGGGTTTTGCATCGAAAATCACTGGTGATGCTAACAGTGATGCTATGATGATTCTGCGGAAGATTTTTGCTGCTCATAGAATCGTTGAGGGCAAAGCGGTGTTGGTGGGTGAGGAGGCTGCGGCGTTGGCTTTCACGTTGGGCTATGGTACTCCATGCTTTACTGAGCATTTGGAGGCGGCGTCGGTTTTGGAGCTGGTAAGCCTGCTTAGTGGTGTGACCATCAAGGACAAAGCCCCAACCTACGTTGGCGGACGTATGGGTAGACCAGAAAAAGCTAAACACCGCGAAATGAAACCCAACGTACACGTCCTATTTCCTGTAACCTTGGCAGGTGGTTCACACCGTGACCTTATGGAAGCCGCGAAAAAAGGACCTATCTTTGTCGAAATGGTTAAGCGCAAGTGCCCTGAATGCAAAACCTACACCATTAAAGTCAAATGCGAAACCTGCGGCGGACCCACTTTCCAAGAGAAAGCTTGTCCCAGATGCGGCAGAACCCTGAAAGACAACTATTGCGGCACCTGTAGAGCAGAAGCTATCCTGTACCAGCGTCAACCCGTCAACTTCAAAGAGGTCGTTGAGAAAGCCAGCACCACCTTGGGTTACCCTGCTCCAAAGATGCTGCGAGGAGTTAAAGGCTTAACCAACTTGGACAAGACCCCTGAAATGGTGGAGAAGGGGATTCTGCGGGCGAAGTATGACCTCTCAGTTTACAAGGATGGCACAATCCGTTTCGACGCCACCAATGCTCCGCTTAGTCACATCACGCCAGCTGAAATCGGTGTTTCCATTGAGAAGATGCATCAGATGGGTTATCTCGCCGATACTCATGGGCTGCCACTTACCGACCCTAATCAAATCTGTGAACTTAAAATCCAAGATGTTGTCGTTCCGTTGAAAGCAGGCGAGTACTTCTTACAGATTGCTGCGTTCATCGACGATTTGCTTGTGCGTGTTTACAAGCAGCAGCCTTACTATAACGTTAAGAAACCCGAAGACCTCGTTGGCCACATAATCTTTGGGTTGGCTCCGCACACGTGCGCCTGTATCATGGGCAGAATCGTCGGCTACACCGACCGCAACGTGATCTATGCCCACTCGGTTTGGCATTCGGCTAAACGTCGCGACTGTGACGGTGATGAAGATGCCATCATGCTTGGACTTGATACGCTTCTAAATTTTTCTCGTGTGTTTCTGCCCAGCCAAATCGGTGGAATCATGGATGCCCCTATTTTGATGATTCCTTTTTGTAATACCAAAGAGGTACAGCGCCAAGCTCACGACTTTGACGTTAGCCAAACCTACCCGCTTGAGTTCTATCTTAAAACGTTGGAGAAAGGTGAATCCAGACAGGTCAGTGCCTTCATGGACACCATTAGCCACCGCCTCGGCACCGAAGGCCAATTCGAAGGTTTTCAGTTCACCACGCCCTGCACCAATATCAACCTCGGCAACGCAAACAGCAGCTACAAAGAATTCAAATCGATGATAGACAAACTCCATATGCAGTTGGAGCTAGGGAAAGAATAGATGCAGTAAGTGCAAGAAGCGTGGCACTCAAGGTTCTTAACACTCACTTTATGCGTGACATCGTTGGAAACATGCGTGCGTTTTCCACGCAGGGTTTTCGATGTAAATCCTGCAACAAGAAATTCCGGCGGCTCCCGCTTAAGGGTAAATGTCCCTTCTGCGGTGGACAACTTACCTTGACTGTTTATCGGGGTGGAATCGAGAAGTATTTGGTGGCGGCGCAGCAATTGGTGGATAAGTACGGTTTACCTAATTACTATACGCAGCGTATGGACCTTATCAAGGAGGAGTTGTTGTTGATGTTTGATAACAAGAAGCCTAAGCAGGCGACGCTTTTCGATTTTAAGTAGCATAAGCTTTTCAATGGCAATGGTGCCTATTCTATCGGTGGCTCCTATTAAGGAAACATGGCATCCCAACGCTTGTCTGACGCGTATTCGAAACGTCTACAGTGGGCTTTCGGCGCGCACTAAAATTTTGACATGCTTAGATGTGGAACCTTACAGTGCAGCAAAAATCGCCAAGCAATCCCGCCTCCACTACAACGTGGTTATGTATCATCTGCGCCTTCTCAAAGCAGAGGGCACTGTGGAGCGTCGTGGTATTCGCCGCTACATTTGGCTCTCAACAGGGCTGGGTCAGAAGCGGCTAAGTTAGACTGTACATTGACACGGGGAACTTTGGCATTTGGGGCATTTATGCGGGTATTTGGCTAAGGCGGCTTTTTCGAGATCTATGCCCATAATGTTTGCCAGCGACGCCAGCCAAGCGATAACGTCCGCGAACTCTGTTTCGGTGGCTTCTTTGTTGCCGTTTTTTAGTTCTTCGCCCAACTCAAGCACTTCGTCAAACAGCCAGTTGTATGTGCCTTCTACGCCGCGGGCTTTGTCCGCGTGAGCCGAAGAGTTGTTTCATCATTTCTTGAAATTCGCTTATCTGCATACAGGTCACTCAAGGTTGGTTTCAGCGGCATTTAAAGTTTCAAAACTGTGTTTTGTTGATGCTTCCGTATACGCTTGTTTACTGGCGAGTCTTCCTTTTTTATTTTCCTCGTGTTGCCTGAAATAAATTCGCAACTATAAGGGTTGCCTTCTTGCTGCTTGTACAACATTCCACAAACATCCTTTAACGCCCCTTATATGCTGACGACTAAAAGCAGACTTTAGCACACTGAAGCTGGAAGAAGTAATAGACACACCTTCTTCTTTAGCAATAAAAACAAAAACTCACTCCAGAAACGGTGCACATAACAGCTCCTTCACGTCGACTTCCCTATATAAAACCCCACCCGAACGCATAGTGTTGCAAACGATAGCTAAACACTACCGCCATTTTGCCTTTCTAGATTCATCAAAAAAGCCTTAAGTTGATTTTTAGTCACCTTACCCATGCTTTTGCGTTTTTGATGGTAACATTTATAACTACAATTTCTTATTGCTAAAGGCGCGAAGCGGAAGTACTATGGGACATCGAAAAACTCATGCTCCAAGACATGGTTCACTAGCTTATTTACCTAGGCAACGTGCTAAAAAACCTGTTGCACGAATCAGGTATTGGCCAAAGATAAATTCAGATTCACCTAAGCTTTTAGGTTTCTCAGCCTACAAGGCAGGCATGACATACATCTTCACAATCGAAGACCGGAAACGTTCTCCGAACTTTGGTAAAGAAGTCATGCGAGCAGCGACCATACTAGAAACGCCACCAATCATAATTTGTGGCATACGAACTTACATGAAAACTCCATATGGACTCAAAAACATTACAGAGGCATGGATGAAAGAGCCTCCGGCAAGCCTAGATCGTCTACTTGTTTTGCCAGAAGCCTTTGATACAGATGCTATGCTTGAGAAAATCAGTCAAACCCTCGGAGAAACAGCAGTCGTCCGCGTTATCACAGCCACACAACCAAACCAAGCAAGTCTGGCAAAGAAAAAACCCGAATCAATGGAAATACAAATCGGCGGCGGAACAATTCAGCAGCAATTTGAATATGCTAAACAATTGTTGGGCAAAACCGTTACTCCCGAAGAGGTCTTCAAAGAAGGTCAATTCATCGACATTGCAGGCGTAACCGTCGGTAAAGGCTATCAAGGTCCAGTTAAACGTTGGGGCGTCACTAAACTGCAGCATAAAGGAAGAAAAACCAAACGTGGAATCGCTACCTTGGGTCCATGGAATCCCCACCACCTAATGTACAGTATCGCTCGCGCTGGTCAAATGGGGTATCACCAACGAATCGAATTCAACAAACGCATACTCAAAATCGGCAAGGACGGCAAAGAAGTCACTGTTAAAGGCGGCTTCATCCGCTACGGTGAAGTCAACGGACCATACATCCTGATTTCAGGCAGTATCCCTGGAACTGAGAAACGAACAATCCGCCTACGTGTACCTGCTCGTCCACCCACAGAAACACCTGAGCAACCACCACAATTAACATATATCTCTGTGGAGTCTCCTCAAGGAAAATAGGTTGAATAGATAATGGCAACGAAAACCGCAGAAATCTTTGACTTGCAGGGCAAAGCAACAGGCAAAATTGATTTACCCAAAATTTTCTCAACCCCCCTCCGCCCAGATGTGATTAAACGTGCAGTTTTAGCCATCCAATCTAACAGGCTACAGCCACAAGGCAGAGATCCAATGGCTGGCAAACGCACCACTGCAGAATCACGCGGCACAGGCAGCGGCATCGCAAGAGTTCCACGCGTAAAAGGCGGCAGCGGCAGAGCAGCATTTGCCCCAAGCACCGTCAAAGGCAGACAACCACATCCTCCACGTGCAGAAAAAATCATAGTTAAAAACATACCCAAAAAAGAAGCCAAGTTGGCACTAATTTCCGCTATCGCTGCAACTGCAGTCAAAGAAGTTGTTGCTAAACGTGGTCACAAAATCGATGCAGTCCTCGGCTTGCCACTGATAGTTGATAACTCATTTGAAGGCTTAACTAGAGCCAAAGAAGTAGAAGAAGTCTTCTCAAAGCTTGGCTTCGATTCAGAACTTACACGTGTCAAAGAAAGCCGTGCAGTCCGCGCAGGAAAAGGCAAGCACAGAGGTCGAAAAATGAAGCAAGCTGTTGGACCGCTTATCGTAGTCGTCGATGGAAAGAGCCTCCTCTCGGCAGCTAGCAACATTCCAGGCGTCGAAGTAACCACCGTAACGACTCTCAACACCGAAATGCTTGCTCCAGGAACTCACCCAGGCAGGTTAACGGTGTGGACCAACGGTGCAATCGAGAAACTATCTACCCTTTATGGAGAGACAGCATAATGAAACCGGAAGACATAATTTCTTATCCAATGATGACTGAATCCGCCAGCGTCATGGTTGAACGCGATAACAAACTTATCTTCGTCGTCAGCCTCAAAGCAGGCAAAGCAGAAATAAAACGCGCAGTGGAAGTCATGTATGAAGTCAAAGTTGAAAAAGTTAACTTGCTTGTTACTCCACAAGGCGTAAAGAAAGCATTCGTGAAGCTAAAACCAGAATATCGTGCTTCCGACGTAGCGATTAAACTAGGAATCCTCTAATCACAGAAGGCTTGACTTATGGGAAAACGTATTCGTGTACAAAGAAGAGGTCGTGGCGGCCAAAACTGGCGCGCCTCAACTCACAAACGTGTTGCACCAGCCAAATATCCAGCTATTGCACCAAAAGAATCCTTTGACATTGAACTCGTCGGTGTCATTGTTGACTTAGTTCATGATCCCGGTCGCGGCTCCCCACTCTCACTCATCGAATTCGAAGATGGCTCATCAATTTACAGCATCACACCAGAAAGCATCTACTTAGGCCAAGAAATCACTTACGGCGGAAAGGCATCAGCCGAAATCGGCAACATCATCCCACTTGGCAAGATACCTGAAGGAACCTTAGTCTGCGACCTTGAACTCCGCCCCGGTGACGGAGGAAAAATGGCTCGCAGTTCAGGCGCATACGCAACTGTTGTCGGTCACACTCCACAAGGTACCATGATCCGCTTGCCCTCTGGAAGAACCCGCTATGTTAACGATTACTGTTTAGCAACCATTGGTGTAATCTCCGCTGCAGGACGCATCGATAAACCGTTCCTTAAAGCAGGGGAGAAATTTCACCTTATGAAAGCCAAAGGACACAAGTACCCACGCACCAGCGGTCGAAAAATGGTTCCAGCTGTTCACCCATATGGTAGCAGCAAACGCAGCGCACGCAGATGTACAACAACTTCACACGGCGCTCCTCCAGGACAAAAAGTCGGCTTAATTGCTGCTCGTGGTCCAGGTCAGAAAAAGAAACGTGCTATTAGAGGTTAAAGAATAAAAAGATAGGAGAATTGATAATGCCAAAAGAATTTAACTACCGTGGACACAGTCTCGAAAATCTCTCAGCTATGTCTATGGACGAATTCATCAACCTGCTTCCATCACGTCAACGCAGAACCCTCCAACGCGGATTAACAGCGGAACAACGCATTCTGCTCGAAAAACTACGCAAAGCCAAAGAAGGCAAACAAAGCCCCAAAGAAGGCGGAATCAAAACCCATGTACGCGACTTAATAATCCTCCCAGAAATGGTCGGTGCAAAAATCAGTGTACACAACGGCAAAGAATTCGTAGCCATGGAAATACGCCCAGAAATGATCGGTCACTACCTCGGCGAGTTCGCCATAACTAACAAACCTGTTAGACATGGAACTCCAGGTATCGGTGCATCCAGATCTTCAATGTATGTGCCGCTTAAGTAAGCCGATTCTTTTATCTTTCTTTTTTGTTTTTTAAGCTTTTTTATATCAAATTTTATTCCGCAAAAAATAGTTACCAGATTAACTTCTCTTAAGTTGACCTCTTATACCTCATTTTAAATCGGATAGGAGAAAGTTATCTTCAGTTTTTGCTGTGGATTCATCAACGTCGACCAACGAGACGACTTTCTACCTCCATAGAAAGTTGATATTCCCCTCTTAAAATCTTATAACGGACTCACCAGCGCGTTTTTTGATTACGCTTTGGGCTGTTCAGGTGAGTTTGTAAATCTTGAAACTTGTATCTAGGTGGCGCATGGTAAATTATTTTTTTCGGGCAAAACAACTTGGACGATGACGACTTTCAAGTTAGCTATGCGTAACTTAGGAAACAGTTCCTTTTCCTTCCGAATCTTAATCATAGCAATAATTTTTGTAAAGTTGTTTTTATTTGGTGGCAACTTAAAAACGAAGAAGAGACGAAGCTTAACTTCTCAAACACAGCTCTGCTTTCGAAAGCTTAACGGCTGTAGTCTCTGCCTTCTGGCTTTGAGTTGGGGGGTTTTGTTCCCGATTCAGGAATTTGCGGTAGCGGAATTGGCGGGGGTACATTTAATGTTCGTGAGATGAGCACTGACTCGATGAACACCACGTTTGAAATTGACTGAACAATAATTGGTGCTGGGGGTTTTTTTTGTTCGTAATCTTTGAGGATTTTGTCTACTTCGTCTTTTTCGCCGACTACGTATGCATTGCCTTTTAGGCTCATCTGAGCTATTGAAGGATTATATATGATGGATAAAACAAAAGGCACCTCGAGGGATTCGTCCTGTTTTTTCTCCATTCCCACTACATTTATGTTGGTGTTGATCTGAATGGGTGGCACAGGTTTGCGTATGTCCCAGAAACGTTCTGCTGAGATGCTTGATAAGACTACGTTAACTCTAAGCATGTTAGATCAAAAAAGAATAAGTGCGGATGAGGGATTTAAAACTGTTTATTTCTGCTTGTAGCGTGTAAATCCACAGTGACCACATGTATACCTGTTATGGTGGTCTGCCATGAAATAGCCTGTACCGCACCGTTCGCAGGTTGGGCGTGCGCGTGTAACTTTGTCGCCTTCAACTTTGTACATATCTTTGACGCCAGTTCCTTTTTGTTTCTTACTTTTCTTTGCTGCTTCTGCAGGTTTTGCCGCGTCGGGTTTAGGTGCCATTATGCATTCGCCTCTTCCTTAGGTTTCTCTGGTGGGGCATTCCGCTTTAGGATGTACTCAGGCTCAACTATTTTAGCTTGAGCAACGGACTGGTAAACGTTAGCTACTCCTTGGGTGATTGAGGTTCCGGTTTTGGTGCGCATGCGCTTGATGAATACAACATCGTTGCCTACTTTCATTTCTACGGCAACGGCTTTCTTCGCTTCCAACCTCTGCGGAGTTTTCTCTTTTGGACCCTGAACAATAGTGAAGCCTACTTCTGTCCGTTTAAGAAGCGGGTTCTCCTTGGTTGATTCAATTTTGATTTGCATCTATCTTCACTTAAGGCGTAAATTCAAACAATGAACCTCTTATTTAGCTTTTCGAAGGTTTCATCTCATTTAGGAACTCTTTTACCTGTGCTTTCCGCTCTTTTGTGGCTTTTGCAACTACCACACCCACGTAGGGTTGTCCATAAACAACAAAAGCTTGCTCCGGCGCATGCAGAAGTACAATCAGCGTCAAAAGGTCCTCTTCGCCTTCAACCACAATGTGCGTGTGCACGTTTTTCTCTAATGCCTCTTTGACGGCTGCAATCGCTTTATCGGTTATAGTTCCCTGAGGATTCTCCACATAAACTGTTTTTTCGACTGGCGTGTGTTTGGGCAAAGGTTGGTCACGGAGAGATTTGTAGTCAATCACGCTGAGTTTTGGATGAATTTTGTATTTATGCAGGTTTTTAGTGACTATGTCGCCAACAGTGATTACAATAGGTGGCTTCTCTGTATCTACCAGTTCCCTGAGTTTCTTCATGGTTTCCTGGGGCGTACCCTCAATTAAGGTTCCAAAAGGCTCTTTAAAAAAAACACGCAGCCTCGGCGTTAGAGTATACTTTACCTTCATCGGGTATAAACCTGCAAAAATAGAATGATGGTTGGTAGGTTAAGAAGCTACCGCGTTAACGCACTTTAAGGGCGTATCTTCCCTTCTCTTTAATATTCATGGCTTTAGCGACGGCCGAGTTTTCTGGGTCAAACATGACCACTAAACCACTGTAGTCTTCGCTGAAGCTTGTGGATTTGCATTTTGGGCAAACGTTTTCTTTTGTGATGAAATGACAGTTAGTGCATGCTTTCTCGCTCATCTACATTTTCTCCTTACGCTTCTTTAGCGGGGGTTTCAACTGTTTTCTTTCCGCCGCCTTTGCCTTGGTCTTCTTTGAGCCAATCAAGCTTGCCCAAGAATGGTTGTCTTGCGGTTACTCCGATTTTGCCGCTGCTACCTGCTCTGCCCAATGAAACGGCTGTGATACGGACTCGAACTTGGTCTCCGCTACTGAGTTTGCGTTTGGTTTCTTTGCCCAACAGAACGCCTTGTTTTTCATCGTAGCTGATGTAGTCATCCATCAACTGTGAAACGTGAAGGAGTGCGTCAACTGGTCCTATGCGTACGAATGCGCCGAAGTCAGCGATTTCTACCACGTCGCCTTCTACGACTTCCTGTATGATTGGATAGAATGTTAAGAGTGAAAAGTTTACTTTATGGTAGGTTGCGCCATCGCCTGGAATTATTTTGCCTATGGGGCTTACTTCTATGCCGGTTACGGCTATGACATAACCTAATTCCTCGTCCACTATGCCTTCGTATTTCTGCTTAACTTGGTCGCGGCCCACTTTCTCCAGTGGGTTACCGAAGGTTTCGGGCGGGATGCGAATAGTATCTTGAAGAGTAATCAGTTTGAACATCTACGATATCAACCCGTTAATGTCTAAGCGACATTTTTGTCTCAGATAAATCACTGGCACACTTATATCTCTTAGCCTCCTCTTCAGGTCGATATCATTTGTTAAAACGGGGCTCCCCCAACTTTTCGCAATTCGAACAATTACATCGTCTACTGATTCGCCCTTAGCATCTACTGGCACAATTTTACATTTTTCGGTTAACCGCAAAGCGAAACTTGCTTGCCGCCTACGTTTTGGTTCGTCGCTTGAAGCCAAAATCTTTAGCTCATCTTTAACCGCTGAAAGCAAAACAAACTCTACATTCCTATTCAAAACGCGTTTTAGTTCTTCGAATATGTCGATTTTGAACGCTAAAGGAATGAATAGGGCGTTAGAATCCAAAATAACTTTTAGGGGTTGTGAAGTTTTGTGTTGAGCCGTCACTTGGCTGTGGCTCCTACTATTTTAGGTTGGTTTAATGGCTTAAAGTTTTCGCCTCAGTCTAAAGGGAAATCTGGTATTAATTTAAATATTAAGAGTTGGTGATTTGGTGCAGGCTAGGTGACCGATTTAGTGCTTCGTGAAAAATCCTGTGGCGCAGTTATTTACATTAATAATCTAGAAAAAACCCGTTATCTTCTTCTGAATTATACGGCTGGGCACTGGGACTTCGTAAAGGGCAACGTTGAACCCAACGAAACTGAAAAACAAACCGTTACACGTGAATTAATGGAGGAAACAGGAATAACCTGCGCAGAGTTCGTCGGCGACTTCCGAGAATCCATCAACTACTTTTATCGTCGCCAAGGCCAAACCATTAACAAAGAAGTTGTCTTCTACATTATCGAATCGCGAACAGATGAAGTGACCTTGTCTTTTGAGCACATAGGGTTCACTTGGTTACCCCTCCCGCAAGCCATGGACAAGTTATCTTTCAAAAACGCAAAAGATGTGCTGCAGAATGCACATGATTTTCTGCAAAAGCAGGGCTTAGTAAAAGACTAAGCGTTTTTTATTTTATAAGTCCGTAGCCGATTAGTCTCCATCGGGCGGTGATTTTTCTGCTGATAGCAACTCTTGCACCTGGCAACGCGCAAATGGGTCGCGTCAACTTTACTTTGATGGTTTTTTGTTTGATGTTGATGACTTTGCCCACGTTAACAGCTGCGCCGATGTGAAGCAACAACGCTTCGTCAGGGTTGATTTTTTCGACTTTCTGCAGTTCCTTGGTTCCGACTACGCGTTCAAGCACAAAAGTTTCCATTGTGATTTCTGTAACGGTGGGTGGTAACATGCCTGTTTTGCCTGCGATGCTGCCTGTTAAGCCGTCCGCTTTGGAGTAGGATGGGTCAAGAAGTGTGCCAACTGCAACTAATCCGCCACAGGTTGCTTCTTTGACGGTTTGGTCGCCAGCGTGTAATGTGACTATTTCGCTTATGAGTGGATCGTAAACTGTTCTGCCTTCTCGCTCCATCATGATGCCTGGACGAATCTCGATTTCTTCTCCGACGGTAAATTTACCCTGCACTATGGTTCCGCCGATGATTCCGCCTTCTATGTCGTCGATAGCTGTTCCGGGTTTGTTAATGTCAAATGAGCGGATTATGTACATGAGTGGTGGTAGGGTAGAGTCACGTTTGGGTGTTGGTATTATGGTTTGCATGGCTTCTAAAAGCACGTCGATATTTATGCTCTTCTGCGCTGAAATTGGGATGATGGGGGCGTTTTCTGCTACTGTGCCTTTGACGAAGGCTTTGATTTCTTTGTAGCTCTCTAAAGCACGTTTATGGTTCACAATGTCAATTTTGTTTTGTACTATGATGATGTTTTTGATGCCGCTGACTTCTGCCGCTGCAAGGTGCTCGCGGGTTTGCGGTTGGGGGCATTGTTCATCTGCAGCGATTACGAGAATTGCGCCGTCCATGATGGCTGCGCCTGAAAGCATAGTTGCCATTAACGCTTCGTGCCCGGGGGCGTCAACAAAGCTGATTGCGCGAACAAATTCTGCTTCACTGTTGCATTTTTCACAGATAGGGTGAATCGTATAGTTGGGCGGTGAACACTTGGAGCATTTGTAGATGGGCATGTCTGCATAACCAAGTTTGATGGTGATGCCGCGTTTAAGTTCTTCACTGTGACGTGAAGCCCATCTACCAGTTAATGCTTGGACAAGAGTGGTTTTGCCGTGGTCAACGTGACCTATCGTGCCAATGTTGACTTCTGGCTGCTTAGGTAATGCTTTGGCGTTACTCATAGGGTTCTTCTTCTCGGGGAATAACTTTTACTGGAAACAAATAAAAGGAATTAATTATGGAGTTTATAAGGTTTAAGCAGGCTCAAGCAAAAAATGTTTTGCCGCTTACTCAACCTTAGTGGGTGCTGCTGATTGCGCGGGTCTATCGACGATTTTCATGTTAATCTGCGAGATTTCGTCGGTTATGATGTCGCCACGGACTGTTTTGCGTTTGCGTTGACCTTTCCTTTTGGGTTTGAAGCCTGTGCCTCCGCTTAGAACGATTGCTCTACGGACACCGCCGTGGACATTTGACCTCATTGGGACGCCGTCTTTGTCGGAGCCTCCCATTAATTGGACTTTGTGTGCTGGTAAATCAACTACTGCACCGTCTAAGGTTTCCCCAAGTTTCTTTCCGAGAAATGGGCTTGCACGTGCTTCTTCCAGCTCTACCACTTTGGATGTTCCCGCCTGTGGGTCGGAAACTATGACTTTGAACTTTGCCATTACTGATTATCTCTCCAGCGGAGATATGAAGTTGGGCATCTAATTATTAAGTATTTATGAAAAAAACATCATTCCTGTGGCTATTTCTCAATTAAGTTACCCATTTTCTGGGGGTAAAAGCTTTAATTCTACCTGCGAGTGGAGTCTGGCTTATGTGGCGGCTTGGATTTTTCTTCCACGACATGGCGTTTGGGTTACTGACAGTTTTCATACCCCTGTACGTGGTTACTTTCCAAGATACTAGTACTCTCGGTGGGCCCTTACTTGCGTTAGGTGTCATGATTTCCATTGCCATTTTCAGCTCCATTCCTGCGTCTTATCTTTGGGGGCACCTCTGCGATAAAACACGCCACTACAAAGCTTTCATTCTGCTTTCTTTCGGCTCCATATCCATCATTCTCTTTCTCATGTCGCTGCCGATAGCACAGAACCTGCTTGTTTTTGTAGCCCTCTACGTCGGCATGCAGGTGACACATGTAGCCCATGAATCACCAAAAAATGTCCTTGTCACTGAACATTACAGCCGCAAAGATTGGGAAAGCGCTTTCGGATTATATGAGGGCATTACAGAAATCGGTTTCATTATCGGCTTAGCCCTTGGAATGGTTATTTTCGCCTCCACAATTGCCTTCTACGTTTTAGCTACTTATACGTTCTATCTGTGTTGCGGCTTAAGCGTGGTCTCCTTCGTTTTAGCGGTGGCGTTAATTGCTGATCCGCTTATGATTTTTGAACGCCGTCTTGTAGGTATCGAGCGGAAACTTGATTATACACATCGCGGTTTCGAGGGCTCTTCTCGACTCATGGATGGACTGCACTGGGATGGGTCCCTTAAGCGAGATAGTTTTGTCAGATATGCTTTATCTATTGTTTTGTTTTCTCTTGCATCAGGTGTCTTTTTTACGCCTTTACCGATTTACCTTCGAGACGCTTTTGGCGGTCAGCAGCAGTACGTTTACTTAGCTTATATTCTCTGTTCCGTAGGCGCAACTGTGGGGTACTTTTTGATCCGCCGAAAAGCGAAATCAATTGATATTAGACAAAAAATGCCTCGGTATATGTTGCTCCGAAGTCTCTTAGTCTTCGTTTTGGCGGGCGTGATTTTCTTTGCTATTGCACCCACGATTTTGACTTGTGTGATTCTTGTGTGTTTAGGCTTCGTTTTCGCCATGTACTACATTATGATGCTTTCTTTATCCATGGAGATTATTCCTGAGGGTAAATCTGGGCTCTTCGACGGCATGGTCAATTTAGGCGCTGCTGTGGGTGCTTTTTTGGGACCTTTCTTGGCTAACTACTTTGTTTTTCTTCCCAAACAATTCGTGTATGTACCCATCTTTGCAATCACTGGTGTGTTGTTTTTAGTCGCTTATTTAACGATAAAAGCATCGAGATAAAACGAAAAGAAAATAAAAAGAAGTTGAGCGAAAATTCGCTTTTTGGGTTTTGTTATTCGGTGTGGACTCTGTATAAGTCGACATCTTCGCGCATGTTAGGTGTTAATTCGAGGAAGTCCCTGACTGAGCGTTCAACGTCTTTGGATTGGGTTACGTATCTGCCTACTATGAGTATGTCTGCGCCTTGTTCAAGTGCTTCTTTGGCTGTTTCTGGAACTATGCCGCCTGCGACTGCGATTAGGAATTTCTTGTTTGGGAATGCTTTGCGTATCATTTGTATGCGTTCAAGTCCACAGCTTCTGCCTGTTTCTTGGTCGATGCCTCTGTGAAGTATGACGATGTCGGGGAAGTCTTTGATTGACTTCAATTTAACGAGAACATCTTCTACGTTGAGCATGTCGATGACTGCATACATTCCTAAGCGTTTGGCTTCTTGCACGGTTGCGTCAAGTGTTTCTGGAGGTGCTAAGCCTGCTGCGACAACTGCATCGGCAGTATCTTCATATGCGATGTCAGCTTCAACTTTGCCGACGTCAAGGGTCTTGAGGTCTGCGATGATGAATTTGTCTTTTGCTGATTTGCGTATTTCATTGATTACTCTTGTACCGTAGCGTTTGATGAGTGGGGTTCCGACTTCAAGGATTATCCTGTCGCTTCCCGGCAGTTGCTCAATAACTTTCAATGCGCCTTCAAGTGAGGGTGCGTCAAGTGCTATCTGGAGATATGGTGGACGCCACAGGCGTGGAACTTTGAAGCCCATGATTGGGTGCTTTGCGCGGTCTTTATCATAGTTGATCTTGTCAAGGGTTGGGTACTTCTTGATTGCTCTTTGCAGCGCCATTTTTGTTGCACCGTAGTTGTACTGGTAGATTTTGCGGTAGTCAGTGGCTTTCGGGTGAATAAATACGCTGCAGATGATGACCCAATCGTCAATTTTTTCGAGTGGGATGATGCCTTCTTCTGCGGAGTCAGCGATGGCTTTGGCAACTGCTGCTTGTGCTGGACCGAAAATTTTGCCAGTGTCTTCCATGTTTTTAACTGTGACTTTGGGCACGATGAGTGTGTGTGGCTTAGATGGGAGGTTAGGTCGGATAACTGCAAGGAGCGGGGTGTGACCGGCTGAGAGGCTTGTTAAGCCGTTGGCGAATGCTTGGCCAACGGGACCGGACTTGTCACCTATCATGAGGTCAACATGCGCAACTTCGTTTCCTTCTCCAACTAATGATTCACCAATCAAGTAAACGGGTCCTGAATTTTCTTTTTTATCGTTATTTATTGTCGGCATATGATCAACAATCTCCTTAAAATCGACTTTAAACTCTTTTAGCCAGGAATAAAGTGTATCTCGGTGTATTTCTATTTCTTTGGCGGTTCCGATAATTGTCGGTTTTGTCGGTTTACCTTTGGCCGCAACTTCTTTTTTAGCGGCTTCAGCAAGCATTTTTATGAGGTCATTGCGATTTTCTGGTTTTTTAATATCTGTTCCCGACATTTAATTTGCCTCGTTCGGTGTCTGTAGTGCATGTTCTATATAAAAATGTCGGATAGACATTAAGTGAACAGAGTCTGCTGTGGCTCTTTTAGCCCTCAACTGTCGATTCGGCTGTTTTTGAACGCGGCGGGCTCAGTTGATAGGTGTTTTAGCTGTAAATCTTTATATTTCAATGGCTTCTATTGAATGCCTAAATTTAATGGGGGACATTGATGTCTCGGATTGACTGGATACTACTGGCTGCCTCTATTGTTGGTTTTCTGCTTTTCCTCTACGGAGCCAACATGACAATTTGGAGTGGTGCCGCATTGAATTCCACTCAAGCAGCAGTCATCGGATACAGTGGCATCTACCTATTCTTGGGATCCATCGCAGTTTACTTAATCATGCTTGCCTATAAAGAATTGAACAAGAAACCAACCAGCTAGAAACCGCATAGGGTGCTATATTTCTCGTTTAGGTATTTTATGAATGGCGCTGAGTCAAGGCTGCTTTGGGTGGCTTGTTTGATGAGTTCTTCGGGGTCATATAGGTTGCCTCTTTGGTGAATGTTCTCTTTAAGCCAACTGTTGATTCCTTCAAGTTTGCCCTCGGAAAGTTGTGAACGCCAGTTTGGAAGTGCCTTGGTTACTGCGGCGTTGATTTGGCCGTCGTATATGTTGCCCAGTGCATAGCTGGGGAAGTAACCGTAGAGTCCGCTTGCCCAATGTGTATCCTGCATGACGCCTTCGGAATCGTTTTGGATTTCCACTCCGAGGTACTCGGCGTATTTCTGGTTCCACGCTTCCGGCAGCTCGCTGATTTTGATTTTGCCTGCGAAGAGGTCGCGTTCGAGTTCGAAGCGGATGATAATGTGGACGCTATATGTGATTTCGTCGGCTTCGATTCTGATTTTTGAGCGTTCCACCCTGTTAACCGCCTGCATGTAATCGTCAAGTTTTAACTTGGCAATGCTTGGTGCTGTCTGCTGCATTTTAGGCAGAAAACCCATCCAGAACTCTTTACTTCGTCCCAGCATGTTTTCGTAGAAGCGGGATTGCGATTCGTGGATACCGTAGCTGCAGGTGGAGCCCACGGGTTGATAAATCCATTCGGGTTTGAGGTTTTGCTCGTAAATGGCATGTCCTGCCTCGTGCAGTACTGAGAAGATGGAGCTGGTGAAGTTGTTGGGGTAGTAGTGGGTTGTTATGCGTATGTCGTTGTAGTAGCCTGTGGTAAAGGGATGCTCGGTTTCGTCTACTCTGCCGCCTGCTAACGGTGAAGCGGTGTCATAGCCGAGGGTTTGGGTGATAAGTTGGGTGATTTTGCATTGCTCCTCCACTGGCACCCGCTGCGTAAGAAGGCTGGGGTCGGGCTTGACTTGGCTGCTCTCAATTTTAGCGATGAGTGGCTTAAGCCCATAGAGCAACTGCGTGAATGTGCTTGTGATTGTGTCAGCGGACATGTTGGGCTCAAAATTGTCGATGAGGGCTTCATACGGAGTTTTGGTGCCTTTGACTTTCATGAGGATTTCGGCTGCTTGCAAACTTAGATCAAAAAGCTTCTGTAACTCCCCATTGTAGAGGTTGAAATCTTTTTTAGCTTTCGCCTTTTTCCAGGTGTTGACGGTGACGGCTTCCTGCATCGCCAAATCCCCTACAAGCTTCTCAGGCAACGCAGTTTGTTCTCTATAGCCCTTGTTGATGAGGTAGACGTTGCGTTTCTCCAAATGCCCCATTGCCCCGTATTCTGGGCTGGTTTGGATGGTGCTTAGAAGCGTGCCGATTTGTGGATCCGTGCCAAGTTTGTGGTTGATGCGGCTAAGCAGCGCCAATTGCTCCCCCCTCTGCTCTACGGCCTTAGGCGGCATCATAGTTTCCATGTCCCAGTGAATAATGCCCTGCGCGGTGCCTAGGACGATTGTGTCTTTGGTTTTTGCTAAAAGTTGCTTGTAAGCTGAATCTACGTTGCCGTTCATAGCTTGATTCATCCTACGGGTTCAATGATTGGGGCATTTATTTACCGTTGGGTCACCCTCCAAGAAAGGGTTGAGTGAAAAGCTTTTATTCTTAATTAACTGCCCTTTTATGGAGGATTTTGAATTTGAGCACTAACGTTGACTCTAGTAAAACTCTAGCTACGATTGGCGCGTTACTTTTGTTTCTCAGCTTTATCCCTGTGATCGGCTTAATTGGCATCATTCTACTGCTCATTGGGATGAAAGGTCTCTCAGAGTACTACCGAGACGAAAGCATCTATAGGCACGCATTCAAAGGATTAATCTTTGGTATAATTGGTATTATTGCTGTTTCAGCGCTTTCAGCAACAAGTCTTTTTAGCTTGTTTACAATCGCCCCCGCCGTCGGAGTCTTAGCTGCAATAGGCGCGATAGTGATAACTGTTGTAATGTTAATCATCGCTTTCGTATTCTACCTGCTAATGGCTATGAACTTAAGACGAGCCTTCAACACTTTAGCAGAGCGATCAGGAGAAAATAATTTCCGCACAGCTGGAACTCTGCTTTATTGGGGTGCAGTCCTAACCATAATCTTTGTGGGCTTAATACTGATCTGGATAGCCTGGATAATTCTTGCACTTGCATTTTTCTCAATGAAGCTATCTCCCACTCAGGGGCCACCATACTCCTACCAGCAATCTCCAACATCAGTTCCCCCGCCAACCATGCAGGGCACCCGATACTGCCCTAACTGCGGCAGCCCAGTAGACCCAAATGCTACCTTCTGCTCGCACTGTGGAAAACAGCTTCCACCACCATAAACCCCTTCTACTTTTTTGTTGTTGCAGACACGCAACCACGCAGATTTAAGAATCAAGCAAACGCAGTTTAAATTGAAGTGTGTTTTATGGAATGTCTCTTTTCTTTTCCAACTTTGGCTTCTATACCCAAAGCTCCACCAGTACCCGAACAACCCCTTGATAAGATGCCTCATGGAGCGCTTGTCTGTGAACTCTGCGGCAAGACCTTCAAAACCCATAGTGAACTTGACCGCCACATGGAGCACATGCATGGCAACCCCGAAAAAACCCACACAAAACCCCATCCGTCGCATTAATTAAAAGTGAACAGTAGTGCTCCGGCCGGGATTCGAACCCGGGTCGCCGACTCGAAAGGCCGGCATACTTGGCCGGACTATACTACCGGAGCGCGCTTTAGTCCGAAAGCACAAGCAAAATACAATTTCCCATGAATAAACTTTACCCTTCTTTGGTTCATCTTTTTAGCTAACAAGCTTCTTTTGACGGGCAGCTCGGGTAGTTTTGGCTTTTTTTGGAGTAAACAGAAAACCCGTTATTTGGTCGACGAGTTTAGCTTGGTTTTTTGATGTTTCTTCGAGGGCAGCTACTCTTTTTTCTATGTCATTTGAGATTATTTTTCCTTCGATGCGGTTAGCGCTGCGGAACATAAGCATCATCTTGAAAACCTCGTTAATCGCTTCATCCTGTTCTTTAGTTGACGCCGATTTTATGCCCGCCACTACAGATAGCAATTGAATATAATGTTCTTTGATTTTTAGTTCCGCATTCACTGAGGGGTCAGTAGGGAAGGCAATGCTGAGCGGCGTTTTTTTGGCGAGTTCCGCAGCGGTTGGGAAACGGATTATTATATCGCCCCGTATCCAAGATGAAACAAACTCTGAGACGAACTTGTGGATTTGCTCTTTAGTGTATAGTATCGTCGGTTCAGTGTACTCGTCTGCTTTGCGTTTGATTCTTACGCTGATTATTTTTTTGTCTTCACTATTGTTGATTGGGCTTGACATTTTTCCTTCCCAGCGTTTGCTATCTTCTCTTTATGTCTCCTAAGCGAGGACTAGTATTTAAGAAACAGCATCTTGGAACTAAAAAGAGATTTTTGCTGCAGAGGGAATCTTGCCCAGCACCTTCGAGGTTGCTTTCTCGACTTTCGCTCGGTTGGCAGGTTCGGTGTAGACGCGCAGGATGTTCATGAAGCCTTTGAGGGTTTCAAAGATTTTTGAGCTTTCACTGAGCCGCTGCAATTTTTTTTCTCCAGCGGGGTTCCGCGTAAAAACAGGGATCTCCGTTGACTCCATCAACACTGCATGGTGGTAAGGCACTGAAGGCACCGTTGGCACATCAATTATCACCGCATCCATTTCCACACATGCTTCCTTGGCGATTTCGCTTCGAATCTGATTACGGTAAGATTCCTGTCCGAACAAATTAGAGATCATGGCGTCTTTCTCGTAGAAGGTGCGTTCGTAGGCGCATTTGAGCATGCGGCGGTTCTCGAGGTTGCTGATTATTTCGTTTGATGCCTTGCATTTTTTAAGTGCCGACCAAACTGTGTAGTCGTCAAGCTCCATATATTCGTCAGGGGTTTTGAACGCGGTTAATCCGAGTTCTTCGTTTGCTTTGTCCATGGCGGTGGCGAGCATGATTTGTGCTGCCCGTCCGACTCGATGGAAATAGATGCTTTTGAACGATTCAATACGGGCGATGACGAAGGCCTCCAAAGCGGAAAGCGCGCCCAGCTCGACGGCTAGGTTTTCTCCCAGCAAATCCAATGCGTGTATAAGGCGGTAAACATCAATGAAGCCATACTCTGCGCCCGTGTGGTAAGTATCCCGCACGATGAAGTCCTGCTTATCCACATCTACGGCGCTGCTGATAATCTGGTCCAGAAACGCCCTGTTCTTCTTATGCAATTTACCCACAGCTAATCCAGCGACTTCTTTGGGGTCGTAACCCATCTTTGAGAGTTTGTAGGCGACTTCGCCTTTCTCGATTATCCATGCGGTGATGTCTTCGTGAGTTTTCTCTAAATCCTTGATGAGTAAGTGCTCAAAAACGTGGCTGAAAGGTCCATGCCCGCAGTCGTGGAGCAAGGCTGAGAGGCGGCACATATCAACTTCTTCGTCGCTAACCACCCGCGAAATGTTAGGATTAACCAAGACTTGCCCAGCTAAGAACATGACGCCTAAACTGTGCTCGAAGCGGGTGTGGTTGGCGCCGGGGTACACATACTCTGACCCTGCCAACTGCCGTAGCCTGCGTAGCCGCTGCATCGGGTAACTGTCGATTACTGCTTTTTCCTGCTCAGTAATGTACACGTAGCCGTGTACCGGATCTTTGATTTCTCCCCAATAAATTTTCGACATAAGCGTCGCCTTGGTTGGTAGGTTTATTATTTATGTATCTCCCTATAATGTGTAACGCTGACTAAAGGGGCTGAAGCTGTTTGACTAAAAAAGGCATATTCATCGTCATCGAAGGCTTAGATGGAAGCGGCAAAACCACTCAGGCAAACCTTCTAGCCGAAAAACTCTCATCAAGTTATCGGGTTCACTTGACGGCTGAGCCAAGCAGAGGCAAAATCGGCACTTTTATCCGCGAAAGCTGCCTTTACGAGCATGTGCGTCTCCCAGTTGAAGCTGAAGCGCTCCTTTTTGCTGCGGACCGTGTTGAGCACATGCAGAGTGAACTTAAACCTGCCCTTGACGAAGGCAAACTGGTCATCTGCGACCGATACGTCTACTCAACATTAGCTTACCAGGGCAGCGCAGGGTTAAGTTTGGACTGGATAAAAACCACTAACGCCCGCGCCTTGCAGCCCGACTTCAGTATTTTTCTTGATGTGCCTCCTGAGACTGTACTTGAGAGGTTGCAACGGAAGAAGTCGGTTATGGAGACCCTTGAGACGCAGCAGAAGGTGCGGGAAATCTACCTCAAATACGTACAGAAAAATGAGCTTATCAGAATTGACGGCGACCGAGAAAAAGAGTTGGTGGCAGATGAGCTGTATGCTAAAGTAGGGGAGATGCTAAAACCCGTCGCCGAGTTCCTATCTTAACACTCCTGGCTAGCTAATTGGCAAACGCTTGTAAAACTCAGCGGCAACACAACACAAACCTAGACACCCTTTTTTGCTCCATTGCTCGCTAAATCCTTAGACTTGCCTTCATGTTTGCTGAGCCTATGAATAAGGGGGAGATAGACGGCAGAGCAACAAAGCTCTACCCAAATCGTAGTTGCATGGTAAAGTTAAATAGAACTTTCTCCTGTAACAGAACTACCTTGTGACCCATAATGTTAGACATCAAGCTCATCCGAGAAAACCCCGACCTAGTAAAGGAAAACTTGGCAAAACGCAACAGCCCCGAATGCCTAAGAATGCTAGATGACCTCATCACACTTGACAAAACTTGGCGCACAAACAACACCAAACTAAACGAGCTCCGACACGACCGAAAACAAGTCACCATCGAAATCGCTAAACTTAAAAAAGCATGCCAAAACGCCGACCCCCAATTCGCGAAGGCCGTCGAAATCGACCAAACCATCAAAGGCGCCGAAAAAGCAGTCTCTGAAGAAGAAGCAAAAATCCACGATTACCTCCTTAAACTGCCAAACCTGCTTGATGCAACGGTTCCAGTTGGCGTCGACTCTTCTGCCAACATCATCGTCAAAAAATGGGCCACGCCGCCGGAATTCAATTTCCAAGTTAAAAACCACATTGACCTCGCCATAGCGCTGGACCAAGTGGACACGGAACGCGCAGGCAAAGTCAGCGGCGCACGCTTCTTCTACCTCAAAAACGAAGTAGCACGCCTCGACATGGCGCTGATGAGTTTTGCCATTGACGAACTAGCCAAGAAAGGCTATACTCCAGTTGTCCCGCCTTATTTGATGACTCGAGAGGCATATGAAGGCGTAACTTCGTTGGCCGATTTCGCAGATGTACTCTACAAAGTCGAAGGCGAAGACCTTTACTTAATCGCCACTAGCGAGCATCCCATGGCCGCCATGTACATGAACGAAACTATCAAAATCGAGGATTTGCCCATCAAACTCGCAGGAGTCAGCACATGCTTCCGCAAAGAAGCAGGCGCACACGGCAAAGACACCCGCGGAATCTTCCGCACGCATCAATTCAACAAAATCGAGCAGTTTATTTTCTGCAAACCCGAGGATTCGCCGGCGCTACATGAGGAACTGCTGGAAAACGCAGAGAACATCCTGCAAAAACTTGGTTTAGCTTACCGCGTCGTTAACGTGTGTACAGGCGACATCGGTACGGTAGCCGCCAAAAAATATGATATTGAAGCGTGGATGCCTGCGCAGGGCGACTACCGCGAGGTGGTTTCATGCAGCAACTGCACTGATTACCAAGCACGCCGCTTAGGCATAAAGTATCGCCTAAAAGAAGGCGCTCCCCCCGTTGGTCCGCTACACACGCTGAACTCAACTGCCATTGCCACCGGCAGAACCATCGTTGCTCTGTTGGAGAACAATCAAAATGAAGATGGCTCGATAAATATACCTGAAGTTCTAAGAAAATACATGGGTGACAGTGAAAAAATAACTAAGAAACGGTAAAAGTTTTAATATTGGCTTGAGAATGTTGTGGTTCGTCTCGGAGAAATAAAGTTTGTCCGCAAAAACGAAATCAGCAAAGCATATTCGCGATAAATGGCGTAGCAAAACATGGTATATGGTTATTGCGCCATCTTTCTTCGGCAATATAGAGTTAGGCAGCATTCCAGCTCAAGAAGAAAAAATGTTAATCGGAAGAGTTGTAGAATCCACCCTCTTCGACATTACCGGTGACTTCTCACATCACTACCTGAAAATGTTCTTCCAAATCAACACTATTGAAAACAAAACCGCTCGGACCCTCTTCAAAGGCCACGAATACTCACGTGACTACCTGCGAAGCTTAGTCAGAAGAAGAACCACCAAAGTTGACGGCTTATTTAACTTGGTAACTAAAGACGGTTTCAAACTCCGCGTATCCGTCTCAGCGTTGACCCTGTCACGTATAAAGACTTCTCAAGAAAAAATCATCCGCGATATGATGGAGAAAACCATTAAAGAGAAAGCCGCCGCACTAACACTCGACCAGTTCGTTCAGGAAATGGTTTTGGGCAAAATCGCCTCAGACATCTACAACCAAGCTAAACTCGTTGCCCCCCTAAGACATGTTGGTATCCGCAAATCCAAACTCATCGCAGCACCTAAAGACCTGCCAAAAGAAGCACCGATCCCAGTAGTAGAGCCCGAACCCGAAGAAGAAGCCGAAGCTCCAGCAGAATAAACTGGCGCTTCTTTTCCCTTTTCCAACACAAACAATTTAGTATTTCCCCTCTAACTTACCCTTGATTCTGTATGTCACACAGGGGAGCATGGGTTTGAGAGTCGCAGCATTGGCGGGAGGCGTGGGTGCAGCCCGTTTCTTAACTGGTTTAGTTCAGCACATAAACCCCGCTGACTTAACGGTGATTGCCAACACGGGTGATGACATTGAACTTTTTGGACTCCACATTTCACCTGACGTGGATATAGTCGCCTACACTTTAGCAGGCATCGTGGACGAATCAAAAGGTTGGGGAATCAAAGGCGATACCTTCAATTTTCTTGACACCCTCAAAACGTTTGGTGTGGATGCATGGTTTAACCTCGGCGATAAAGACCTAGCGACTCACATCTACCGCACAACCCAGCTAAAACAGGGCAAACTTCTCACACAGATTACTGAAGAAATCTGCCACTCATTGGGATTGCATGCCAAGATTTTGCCCATGACAAATGATCCTTTCGCAACCTATATCAAAACCCCTGAGCGCACGATGCATCTTGAAGAATTCTTTGTTAAACACCAGTGCCGCCCCGAAGTTTTAGGCATTGAATTTTTGGGGGCTGACTCTGCTGTTGCTGCTCCTGGAGTTTTGGATGCGATTTCGAAGTCGGATTTGGTTGTGATTTGCCCTAGTAACCCGATTGTTAGTGTCGGCACAATTCTCTCGGTTGCAGGCGTGAGGGATGCGTTGCGCAAGACTGAGGCGCAGGTGGTTGGGGTGAGCCCAATTGTGGCGGGTAAAGTGATTAAGGGTCCCGCAGATAAAATGCTTAGGGCGTTGGATTTTGAGGTTTCGGCTTTCGGTGTTGCTCAACTATACTCGGATTTTCTAGATCTATTTGTTGTTGACGATAAAGATGCGGCTGAAGCGGGCAGAATTGTGAGTTTGGGTATTGAGGTTGCGGTGACTAACACGATTATGACGTCGTTTGCTGATAAGGCTTCGTTGGCGAAAGTGGTTTTGGACGCCTATTCACATATAGACTAATGTCGTCTCTTTAGATTATTTGGGGTTTCTAAATAGGGCAGAACCGATAATTTTCTATGAATGATGTAATCATGCAAAATAAAAAATTATTCAAACAGCGTGCAAAGTCGAACCTGCATGGTCTTTGACTTCATATACCTTATTTTAGAGGGGAAATTATTGAAGCAAAAAGCAGGTAGTAAGCGACAAGGGAAAGCTAAATTAAACTATGACTTCGAAAGTTGGCTTTTAGCTATAGACGCCAGCCTAAAATAGACCTGAAGTCTATTGCTCGGCGTAATTGGCAGTTGCCCTTCGGTTATTATATATAGAGAAGGGTTATATCTTCAAGCTAGAATATTTCATTGATAACCGGAGTTGGTGGTAGTGGAAAAGAAAAGTTACGACTGGTTCGAGCAACGCCGCAAAACAAGAGGCTTAGAGCTCGCCCATGAACAAATAACTAAAGCGTTTGATACCGTTACTTGGCTGCAGAAAGCAACAAAAGCTTTTTCAGAGAAGAAATATGCAGACGCTAAAAAATACATTACGAACCTCTACAAAGCCGAAGAGGAAGTTGACGAGTTACGCACGAATACCTTTTTGGAACTGTCTAAAGGTGCAGCACTCGTTTCCGATTACAGAGAAGACCTCCTTCACTTGGTAAAGCGACTGGACACTTTAGCTGACCACACTAAAGACGCAGCCAGATGCCTCGAAATGCTAGGTGAAACCGAGATTCCCAAGGAACTTGCAGACAAAACAGTCTTCATGACCAGCAAACTCGTGGAAACTGCCCAGACACTTCGCGGCAGCATAGAAAAAATTTCGTCCGCGCCAAACGAGGCCATAAAAGAAGCCAAGAAAGTCGGCGAAATTGAACACTCCATTGACGAAGAATACCTCGCCGCTAAAGGCTTATTTGTAAAGTATGGAGTCGCCATGAACTGCGGTGCCATGGTTATATTTGACGATTTAATAGAGTTCATTGAGCAAGCCGCCGACATGTGCGCTGACACAGCAGACTACATCTTGGTGCTCTCAAGTAGAGAATAAATCCATTCTTTTTCCCTTTTTCCACTTTTAGAGTATTTTCTATTTAGTGGCTACTCTTTTTTCAGATTTAACTCAACGAAATGTGTGTCTCTTATATTCTGATGTATTGCCGCTCTTAAGAAAGGCTACTCGACGAAATCCAGAGGATACGTTGGAATATAATCGGGGGCGTTTGTGTCAACTTCAGGGTTTGTTTCTTGGTCTTCCAGTTTTTCTTTGTCGTAGGCCCGTTTGAGGAGCAGTGGTGCCAAAATAGTGGTAATCATAATCATGCCTAAGATGGCGGCGTATATGCTCTGTGTGATTGCTCCAGCTGATATGGCGACTCCTGCAACGATCAAGCCAACCTCTCCACGTGACATCATGCCGTAACCCACCTTTGCGCCTTTGTCTTTACTCTTGAGGAAGTACGCCGCTGGTAATCCACAGCCAATCATCTTACTAAGCAAAGCAACAACAACTAGGATTATGAAGAAGGCATAGAAAAACCAGTCAGTGGTGAGGAACGCTCTGACATCAAATTGAGCGCCTGCTAATGCGAAGAAGACAGGCGAGAAAACGACGCTGAGATTCTTTGTGTAGTCTCGTATTTTTTCTATGGCTTTGGAACTGGCTACTGCCATGCCTGCGGCGAAGGCTCCTACGATTGGGGATAAGCCAAGTGCGGCGGCTAAGGCTGAGGCACCGAAGCATGACGCTGTCGCCGCTGCTTCTACGGTTCCTTCGGTTTTGCCTTTTGAGGTGAGGTTGATTATCCGCGGAAGGATGATTGAGGCGAATACTGTCATTGCTAGCCAAAGCGCCAGTGAAGTACCAATGACCGTTGCTATGTTAAGGGGTGTCATTGGAGTCGAGGATGAAATAAACGAGACAATGACACCTAAAATTGCCAGTCCCAATACGTCGTCAACGACTGCTGCGCTGATCATTACTCTGGCTTCTATGCGTTTAGTTTGGTTTAGTTCCTGCAACACTAAGGCGGTGATGGATATGCTTGTGGCTACCAGTGCAGCGCCAATCACCATTCCCGCTATCGTATCAAAGCCTAAAAGAACTGTAATTCCATAACCCATAATGAAAGGTATGACGACTCCGGTTGTGCCTATGACGAAACCTGCAGTGCCGACTTTGCGGAAATCCCTAAAAGTCATCTCTAACCCGGCGATAAACAGAATTAGGATGCCGCCTATTTCGCCGAATGCTCGCACAATCTCGTTAATCTCAATAAGCGGCGTCCCGTTTATGACGAATAATGACCCTAAAGCAAAGGGTCCAAGCAGTATACCCGCGAATAATTCTCCTAAAACCGACGGGATTTTTCTCCATGAGAAAATCTCGCCCAGCACCTTGGCTGAAAAAACCAATATGCAGATTGTCACGATAGCGGTTAAAACTGCATCTAGCGCCAAGAGTGGATTACCCCTTTATTGCTGTTGACATTCGCAAAAGACCCTTTTAAAGTTGTGTTATCAGTCAGCCGTTTTTTTCATGGAAAAAGATTCAAAAAAATATTGTTTTAACTATTAAACAAAGAATTCAGACGGTGTTTTCTTTTTCACCTTGAAAATAACCGCTAAAAGTTCGCTGAAATATCGATGCAGCTACATTGCAGTGTCTGCTAAAATGAATAATTTAGAAAAGAAAATGAAGGTATTGTGTAGATTTTAGATTCTAATGTTTTAGTCCAGCTTACTTTTTGGTAAGGGTTATCTCCATTGTGGAAACCATTCTGGACTTGCTTTCGCCCTCACGTGGTGGCATCTCGGTTGTACCAATAGCGATTTTGCTTACCTTGAGGTCTTTAATGAAGCGGTTTCTTGCGATTTCGGCTACGTCAACTGCGGTGGTTATGGCTTGGCCTCTTGCTTTGAGGGTGATTTCTTTCAGGTTGCCTGCTGAGAGGCTTGTGATTATTGCGAGAACATAGCTCATTGGGGGTTTGTTTCCGACGAAGATAACGTCTGCATTTTCTGTCATACTATATTTCTCCTATGTATCTTTGTGTAACGTTGCTGTACTGCGCTAGTAGCGCATAGAACGTCACTTCCAAATATTAGATTTTCTCCCTAATAAGTTCATTGAAAACCGTACTATACTCTAGAAGTGTTTGACAATCCAGTTAAGAAAGGCTTTTTTACAGCTATCCCCCTATTGCCTACAACATCAACCGAGACCTGAATGCCTTGCTTACCAAACTTAAACAGCAAATCCAGCAGATGCTAGCAGGCGAAGCAAAAGTAGCGCATAAAATAGGTTTAACCCCCAACCGCATCAGCGTCATCGGCTTTGTCTTATCCCTCGTGTCGGCAATGTCTTATGCGTTGGCTTCACAGATGTCTTGGCTTCTGCTTTTAGCGGTGTTTTTCCTTTTAGCCTCTGGTTTCTGCGACACCATGGACGGTATAGTCGCCCGAACCTACAAGCAGACAACAGCTTTTGGCGGCTTTTTTGATTCAGTACTTGACCGCTTTGCAGATGGCGCCTCTTATGCAGGTATTATAATAGCCGGTTTATGTAGTGCAGCCTTTGGTGGTTACTGGGGAACCATCGTGGCTTTAATTGCTTTAGTAGCGTCAATGCTGGTTAGTTATACTCGTGCTCGGGCAGAAATAATTGGAGTAAAGATGGAGTCGGTTGGGATTGCTGAGCGGGCAGAGCGGATGCTGATTTTAGCTACTGTTAGTATAATTGGGTTCTTCTGGTTGCCCGCCCTTGGTTATGGTGTAGGCTTAATTGCTGTTCTGTCAATTGTGACTGTTCTACAAAGAGCGTTGCATGTTTATAGAGAATTAAAGAAAAAAGCAGCAGTGTAGCCGCTTAGTATCTGCGCTTATACCCTTTAGAGCGTCTTTCGTTTTCAGCTCTAACGTGGACGATACCACGGTGGACTGCACATGAAATACAGTAATATTTAGTGTCCACCCAAGATGCTAAGAATGTTCCGCTTTGTCTAAGCTCTTTAGCTAATTGCGGCTCGACAAAGGACACTCGGCGTGTAGACCGCTTTGCTTTATCACGTGGCACCGATGCACCGCAATTTGCACATTGAACTAAGGTACTGCTTCCTTTGCTTCCTTTTGCTCTTCCTCGGCTTTTTCGCTTAACGGGCATTATTTTGACCTACTTTATTTTCCTTTTGTCCATTTATGGATAGAACTGTCTTATATATATGCTCTTAGAATTGTTTGAGATGCGATGTTCTCTTTCAGATGCATTAGTAGCCGTTTTTGCGTTTGCTGGGTTGCTGTCTTGATGTTAAGCAACTCTTAAATCACTCGTTTCTTTTTATTGTTCAATCAGAAGTTAAGCCTATCTAAATTGTCGAGGTAAACGTTCATGTCTGAAATGGGTTTGAGACCGAAAATGATAGTTAGAGACATCATGAGTAGTCCAGTTGTCACCATTGACGAAGACGAAACCACGAACCGCGCTGCTTCAAGCATGGATATGAAGGATTTGGGCGCGGTCATTGTGCAGAGCAAAGCTGGAAAATCAATAGGCATAATAACTGAACGTGACTTAGTCAAACGCGTAGTTGCCAAGAACCTCAAACCAGACACCGTGAAAGCTAAAGAAGTCATGACTACCCCGCTTGTTACAATTGAACCCGAAGCCACCATAAGTGATGCTGCCCGAAGAATGACTCGGCTCGACATCAGACGCCTCGGAGTTATCTACAAAGGGAACTTGGTTGGAATTATCACAAGCAAAGACATCCTTGGTGTTATGCCTGAACTGTTAGAGATTATGCAGGAGCGTCAACGAATCGAAGGTGGTGCAGAATCCGACGAAATCGAAGAAGCTCCCCTATCTGGGTACTGTGACAGATGTAACTCTTACTCTGAGAACCTCAAGGAGCGCAACGGGCAAAACATCTGCGAAGAATGCAGAATAGAGCTTGAACAGGAAAAGTAATTTTTCTTTTTCTATTTTTTAGGTAGCTGACCCTAACTTCTGCTGAATTATAGCTAATCCGTAGTTTAGCAGGCTCCTTACTGAATTTAGCCTCTTTCTTGGAACAACTGTAACACTGTGAATTAACCCATACAGCGATAGAGCAACTTTGGCAAGAAAAGAAGATCCTGAATAAACTACAGGGCGCAGAACAATGAGAAGAAACAACTCCAAAAACCAGTCAGTGCGTCTTTTTAAGACTCATCCCTTCTCTTTTAGCAAACATATCATTGAATAGAAGTTAAGTATTTTGCTTAAAGCTATACAACTTATTAACGAACTCTCCGCTACTCTATAATCGTGAATTAAAGTGATTGTTGACTCTGTCCTTCTAAACGCCAAAGCCTACCTCAAAAGCCAAATCGTGGACTGCAGTATCGCCATCGAAGAAGGGAAAATCTACAAAATTGGCAGAGAAACTCACATGCCCCAAGCTGACAGAAAAACCGACCTCCACAATCTGTTGGTTCTGCCTGGGTTGATTGATGAGCATGTGCACCTCCGAGACGAGGGCATGGCCTACAAAGAAGACTTCACATCGGGCACCTCCGCGGCTGCCGCTGGAGGTTTCACAACCGTTTTGGACATGCCAAACAACAACCCAGTTACTATGAGTGTTGAGCGGCTGCAGAACCGGATTGAACTTTCCAAGCGGAGATTACTTGTTAATGTTGGGTTCTACTCTGAACTCCCCAAAACCCTCCCCGAAATAAAAGCCATCGCTGGTTCAGGCGCAATAGGGTTCAAGTTGTTTATGGGTCACCAGACAGGCGGAGTAAACGTTGACGAAGACGCATCCCTAAAAGAAGCGCTAAAAGCCGTTAGCGACTCAAAGTTGCCGTTGGCAGTGCATGCCGAAGACCGCATGATGCTAGCCGCCAACGAAGAGGCGCTTAAAAAAGCAAAGAAAACCTCTCTAACCAATTACCTGCGAGCTCACACCGAAGCCGTTGAACTCAAAGCTGTCGAGCGCATTCTAAAAATAGCCGACGAAACGGGTGTGCACTTGCATTTCCTTCATATGTCCACCGCTGAGGGTTTAGCGGCGATTGATGAAGCAAAAAAAGCAGGCAAACCCGTCACCTGCGAAGTAACCCCAAACCACCTTATACTCACAAGCAACGAAATCCAACTTTATCGTGGAATAGCCATAATGGCTCCCCCCCTGCGAAGCTGCAACCACGTCGATGCACTCTGGCGGGGCATAACCGACGGAGTAGTTGATACTTTGGGTTCTGATCATGCGCCGCATACTTTAGAAGAGAAAACGGCGAGTAGTATCTGGGACGTGAAACCCGGCATCCCCGGCTTGGAGGTAACTCTGCCCTTGATGCTTACGATGGTGAAGAAGAACCGCCTCACTATCTCGCAACTGGTTTGTTTGTTGGCTGAGAAACCCGCAGAACTCTTCGGCTTAACTGACAGCGGTGTGCTCGAAGAACGTAAAACCGCCAACCTAACCATTGTAGATTACAGCCCATTCAAACTAGACGCTTCAAAATTTAAAACAAAGGCAAAGTTCAGTCCCTACAACGGCTGGGATGTTTGGGGCAAACCCGCCAAAACCATAGTCAACGGCGAAGTCGTCTATGAGGACTGCGAAATAGTTGCCAAGGGCGGCGTGGGCAGAGTTGTGCGGGGAGGCACAGTTTGAAGTTTCTTTTGGATGCGATGCTTGGGAAACTTGCGCGTTGGCTACGTATGATGGGACACGACGTCTCATATTCGGTGCAACTTAGCGATGATGAGTTGTTGGGGCTTGCGAAGATTGAGAGGCGGGTGTTGTTGACGAGGGACTTAGAGCTCTACAAACGTGCTGTCGCCCGTGGGCTGGAGGCGTTTTACGTTGAGGGCACAACCGAATCCAGCCGATTAGCTGAATTAGCCAAACGATTAGGGTTAGCGCTCGACATCGACATGGATCGCATGTACTGCCCAGTCTGCAACACACCCGTCAAAGCCGCAGCCAAAGAGCAACTTAAACACAAGCTGCAACCCAACACATACCGCTACTACAACCAGTTCTGGCAATGCCCCAACTGCGGACAAATCTACTGGCAAGGCGCACACTGGAAACAAATTCAAAAAACCCTCAAAGAGGCAAAAGGCAAACTTGGAAACGACGGTTTCGGTACACTAAAGGGGCGTGGGATCCTTCACCGCGCTGAGGACGAACTAAACAACCATGAATAACGGTTGATTTTCCTTGGCCTTAAATTAGAACCAAAAAAATAAAAAAAATATTTTTTTTATTTCTGCTTGGTTCTATCAAAGACTGATACTCCGAAATACCGTATTTTTCCATTGAAAACTGTTTCACTGGACTGTTTCAGTTTTGTTTCAGTTAACATCCAAACCGTCCCATGTCCATAGTGTAGTTGTTGAGGTAAAATGATATGAAAACAAAAATCATTTTAGCAATTGTTGCCGTGGCTTTGATGGCTGCGGCGTTAATCGGCGTTTCTGCTGCGCAGTTCGCTAACCAAACTCCAATCGCAAATGTGGTTAATGGTCAAGTTGAGTTGCCCTGTGTAACGGGTGGCATTAGCCAGGTTCCAGTGTACGGCGTTAATGCAACTGCTGGTGAGCCTTGTTATTTCCAAAACGGTACTCTTGCTGGCTATGGTTATGGCTTGAGTGGTGCAGGTGACGGTGCCTTCCAGAACGGTTACTGCAATGGATTCGGTTACGGAGTTGGCGAGCAAGAGCAGTTCCAGTATCGCTATGGCGGTATGATGGGTGGAAGTGGCTACGGTTTCGGATGTGGGCGTTAACGGTTGCTATTTTTTCCTAACTTTTTCTTTTCTTTTGTTTTAAAAATTATTTTGGGCATTTCTGAGGTGAGACCGGTACTGGCTTTTCGCGGTTTTAGCTTTTGGTATTGGAATGTGTAATGGGTTGTTGTTTGTTTTGGTTTTTTATGAAGGCTGCGAAGCCGTTTTGGTTGATTCAGTTGGCGAATAGTTTTCGGCAAAATATCTGTTTGCTGTGGTGTCAAGTTACTTTTTTTACTTGCTATTTGTCCACATAGGTATGCTTTTGCTAGAAAAACTTATATTGATAGGCATATCATGTTGTTGTTCGCATTAATGGAGGTTTATGAGATTTGTCAGCAGCACCTACACAAGCAGGCGGAATTCCCATAATGGTTCTAAAAGAAGGCACCAAACGTAACCGGGGCAGAGATGCTCAGCACGGGAACATTACAGCCGCCAAAGTTGTAGCTGAATCCGTCCGAAGCGCACTAGGTCCACGTGGCATGGATAAGATGCTGGTGGATAACTTCGGCGATGTCACAATAACAAACGACGGTAGAACAATCCTTGACGAGATGGATATTCAGCATCCAGCCGCAAAAATGATGGTGGAAGTCGCTAAAACACAGGACAAAGAAGCAGGTGACGGCACAACCACAAGCGTCATTGTGGCAGGTGAACTCCTCAGCAGAGCCGAAGAACTCATAGACAGAAATATTCATCCAACCATAATTATCGAAGGCTACAAACTAGCTGCAGCCAAAGCACTCGAAACACTTGACAAAATCGCCATTACCATTGACCCCAAAAAAAGCGACTACCTCAAAAAAGCCGCAGTCACTTCCATGGGCAGCAAAATCGTCTCCGAACACAAGGAAGCACTTGCTGACATAGTCGTCAAAGCCATGCTTGCAGTCGCAGAGAAAACCGAAGACGGCTACAAAGCAGACGTTGACGACGTCAAAGTCGAGAAGAAACCCGGCGAATCTTTAGCAGATACTTCACTCATAAACGGCATCGTGATCGACAAAGAAATCGTCCATAGTGGCATGCCTAAACGGGTTGAAAAAGCCAAAATCGCATTGCTCGACGCTTCATTGGAGAATGAGAAGCCTGAGTACGATGCAAAAATAAACATAGAAAGTCCAGCGCAAATCGAAGCCTTCCTCAAACAGGAAGAAGCCATGCTCAAAGCTATGGTGGAAAAAATCGTTGCTTCAGGCGCAAACGTTGTGATTTGCCAGAAAGGCATCGATGACATGGCACAGCACTTCATGGCCCGCAAAGGCATAATTGCTATCCGCAGGGCTAAAAAATCTGACATGGAGAAACTCTCCCGAGCTACAGGCGGCAAAATCATCCAAAACATTGACGCTTTAACTGCCACTGACTTAGGTGCAGCGGCGTTGGTTGAGGAACGCAAAACTGGCGATGACAAAATGACTTACATTGAAGGCTGCAAAAACCCCAAGTCCGTTACACTACTCATTCGCGGTGCAAATCAGCGTTTAATCGCTGAGGCGGAACGTTCAATTCATGATGCCCTCTGTGTGGTGAGGGACCTTATCGAGGAGCCTAAGGTTGTTGCTGGCGGCGCTGCTCCGGAGATGGAGATGGCTAATGCACTTAAAAAGTACGCTCAGACTTTGTCTGGCAGGGAGCAGTTTGCGGTACGCATATTCGCTGAGTCACTTGAAACCATTGCAACTACGTTGGCGGAGAACTCCGGTTTAGACCCCGTTGATCTCTTAACTCAACTGCGTTCAGCTCACGAGAAAGGCCAAACTTGGGCAGGCATAAACGTAGTCGAAGGCAAAGTCTCCGACATGACGAAACTTGACATTTACGAGCCGCTTGCAGTCAAAAAACAAATTATAAAATCCGCAACCGAAGCAGCATCAATGCTCCTCAAAATCGACGACGTCATCAGCATCGCAAAAATGAAGGCTCCTCCAATGCCACCAGGAGGAGGCATGCCAGGCGGCGGAATGGGCATGGGCGGTATGGGTGGAATGCCGGGAATGATGTAAAATGCAAAAAATAACTGTAGGACCCCCAAAAATTACTCGCTTCGAGAAAGCACGGATAGTGGGCGCACGCGCCTTGCAAATCTCGATGGGAGCACCAATCTTGGTTGATGCAGAAGAAAACACCAACCCAATCGATATAGCCGTGACCGAACTCGACGCAGGCATCCTGCCAATCACCATACGCAGGACATTGCCAGACGGCACCTTCCAAGATATACCTCTGAAATGGCTTTCTTAAACGCCATTTTTTTAGTTTCAAAATTCAAACTAACTGACCTGTTTAGTTACACGTGTATGCGCAAGGCAGAAAGCGGCGGTCAGTTGTTTACATAAAATGTTACACTCATTGTATGCTGATTCTGCCACTCTGTGAGACTCCCCTTTTAAAAGAGGTAAAATCTGTTTTTTCTCTTTAATGTGGATGTGGAACCAGTTGAGTTTAACCGAGAATTCACAAGAGGGCGCAACAAAATAAAATTGGGAAATAGAGCCGCAGACAGTAGTCTGTAGCTAACATATTGCTTACGTAACTTCTCACGCCTCTAATCTGGCTCTTTCCTGCGGTGTCTCCTTTTCTGTTTCTGCCACACACTTTTTAACTTGGATTACGCTGTCGGGGTTAACTGAAATAGAGTCAATGCCCTGTCTGACTAGAAAGGCTGCGAAATCGGGGTAATCGCTGGGTGCCTGCCCGCATATGCCGACTTTTCGGGGCGGGGTATGTGCGTGGGCGGATTTAATGAGCATTTTAATTGCGTCTTTCACTGCTTCGTTGCGTTCATCGAATAAGTAAGCTAGCTCAGAAGAATCCCTATCTATCCCCAGCACTAGTTGAGTCAAATCGTTGGAGCCCACTGAGAAGCCGTCGAAGAAATCCGCAAACTTATCCGCCAAGATAATGTTCGAAGGTATTTCCGCCATAACATAGACTTCAAATCCGTTCTTTCCGCGTTCTATACCGTTTTCAGCCATAACCTCGATGACTTTTTGTGCTTCTTCAAGCGTTCTGCAGAAAGGAATCATTACAACAATGTTTGTTAACCCAATTTCTTCCCTAGAGCGTTTTATGGCTCGGCATTCCAGAGCAAAGCCTTCTCTATATCGGTCACTGTAGTATCTGCTGGCGCCTCTAAACCCTAACATGGGGTTATCTTCTTTGGGCTCAAAGGTTTTTCCGCCTATGAGGTTCGCGTATTCGTTGGTTTTGAAGTCACTCATCCGTACAATAACTGGGTAGGGGAATTGTGCAGAGGCAATACGGGCGATTCCTTTGGCTAAGTTGTCTACAAAATACTCTGTTTTATCAGCGTAACCCTTTGTTAGTTCGTTTATGAGCGAAATTGTTTGTTCATCTTTTAGGCTGTCAAACTTTACGAGTGCCATGGGGTGAATTTTTACGATGTTATTGATGATGAATTCCATTCTTGCTAGGCCGATGCCTTCACACGGAAGCCTCCACCACCTGAATGCAGCGTCTGGGCTAGCCATGTTCATCATTATCTGTGTCTTGGTTTTCGGAATGCCCTCAATTTCCACTTTTGTTTTTTCAAACTTTAGAATGCCCTCGTAGACGTGGCCTGTTTCTCCTTCAGCGCACGAAAGCGTAACCTCTTGCTCGGGCTGCAGGACTTCAGTTCCTTTTTCTGTTCCCACAATAGCGGGGATTCCTAATTCTCTGCTCACGATAGCTGCGTGGGAGGTTCGTCCGCCATAATCCGTTATTATGCCTGATGCCTCTTTCATGATAGTGACCCAGTCTGGGTCAGTCATTTGCGTAACCAAAATGTCCCCTTTCCTGAATTGGTCAATGTTTTTGGCATCCAGAATCTTGCACACTTTGCCGGTAGCGATAGCTTGACCGATGCTAATTCCCGCGATTAGTTCTTTTCCCTTCTCCTTGAGGGTATAAGTCATTAATTCGCTGGATTCTTTGATATTGCTCTGCACGGTTTCAGGTCTTGCCTGTACAATAAATACCTCGTTGCTTTCCCCATCTTTAGCCCATTCAATATCCATTGGTCTTTTGTAGTGCTCCTCAATTTTGAGACCCCATCTAGCTAACTGTAAAATCTCTTGCTCAGTTAAGACAAAGGCTTCTCTTTCCTGATGTGTAGTCTCAACGTTTTTGGTTGAACTGTCTCCTCCCTCAGAGTACACAAGTTTCTTGTTTTTTGTTCCAATGGCCTTCTCCAGTATCGGAACCATTTTTGGATTATCAAGCGTCGGCTTAAATATGACATACCGGTCGGGGTTGATTACTCCTTTCACGATGTATTCTCCCAGTCCCCAGCCTGCATTGATGATTATTGTGTTGGGAAAACCTGTCTCAGTATCGAGAGTGAACATTACTCCGGAACCCGCTTTATCCGACCGAACCATCTTCATGATGCCAATAGAAAGCGCCACCTTCATATGCTCAAACCCTCTATCGGTTCGGTAAGTTATTGCTCTGTCAGTGAAAAGCGAGGCAAAACATTTCTTACATGCCAAAATAAGCTGCTCCTTCCCTCTTACATTCAGGTAGCTCTCTTGCTGCCCCGCAAAACTTGCGCTCGGAAGATCCTCCGCAGTGGCGCTACTTCTAACCGCTACATCAACTTCGCTTTTTCCGTACCGCTCACTTAACTTATCATATGCATCTGTGATTTCTCTTTCAATTTCCACTGGGACGGTAGCATCCAGAAACATCTGACGAATAGCTGCCCCGACATCTTTTAGCGGTTTTTCGCCTTTAACAAGCTCTTGCAGAAGACCATCAATTTTACTCCTTAAACCGTTTTTATCAACCAAATCCCAGTACAACTGGGCAGTCGTGGCAAATCCGTTAGGAATGCGAATGCCTTCTTTCCTTATTGAACCAATCATTTCTCCCAGTGAAGCGTTTTTGCCGCCGACTTTAGTGACGTCGTTAATGTTGACATCCTCAAACCACATGATATATTGATTAGAATTGCTCACAATATTCCTCCAAAAATAGCTTTTTAACCTTGAAAACAGGTTGTTTTACTGTTTTTGGCTCTTAAAAACCTTTTTTGCAATGGCTAACCCGCTAACACAGCTCAAGTCGGCCTTTTAATGTACATCTTATGTTTCCTTAGCTGGTGGGTGATGGAATTGTATTTTGCTGTGATCCAAGACGCGATAGAAACGGACTTTAAGGAAGTCAATAATCAAGAAAACCATGATAGCTTCTCCCCAAACCAGCCCAGCCAGTGTCCATCCCATTGCAGGCAACAAAATCCCGTACACGGTGATTAAGGTGGCTACTAGCTGTGTTATAATTACTGCTACTAAAAGTTGTTTTGCGGGTCTAACGGACCAGAAGTGGCCTCTTGTTCTTGCCATGAACACTGTTAAGTGCCCTGCGACTGAAAGCTTCAGGTACATAAACGACTGAAGAACCTCAGGCGGCAACCCCAGCAGTTGGTAACCGACGTAGAAAAGGGCGAAGGATTCCACGACGCCCAAGACTCCAAGAAACGTTGCCATGCCGACGACTACGTGCATGCTCCATTTTTCGGGGCTGTTAGAGTACTTTACGTGGTCGTAGGCTATGGTTATTATGGGTAAGTCGTTGAGTATGGCTAAGAGCACAATCATCAGTGCCGTTACGGGGAAGAACTGGAAAGCAAGAATCGTTATGGCGATGAAGAAGAGTACGCGGAAGGTTTCAGTGATTCGGTAAATTGCATAGTTGTTCATTCTCTGGAAAATCTGGCGGCTCTGTTTGAGTGCATCAATAATGACCGACAAACCCGGCTTAGTCAATACAATGTCTGCGGCGGATTTAGCAGCGTCAGTTGCACCCGCCACCGCAATGCCTGCATCCGCCTCCTTCAGCGCAGGCGCATCATTCACGCCGTCACCAGTCATGCCTACAATGTGGTTTCTGCTCTGCAACAACTTGACTATGCGATACTTTTGTTCGGGGTAAACCTCTGCGAATCCGTTTGCCTTCTCAATGGCTTCTTGAGCTTCCAAGTCGCTTTTATTAATAATCGCAGAAGCAGGCAAAATGTTAGTTCCTAAACCAACTTGGCGGGCGATTTCTTTGCCGATTGCTTCATGGTCACCCGTAACCATCTTAACTTTTATACCCATCAAAGCTGCAATTTTCAAGGTTTCAGCTGAATCTTCACGCGGCGGATCGTAGAGCGCAATCAAACCCACGTATCGCCATCTGCCGTTGCGGTTTTCAGCCACACCCAAAGCTCTGTAACCGTTGGCGGCGAAGTCATTGACGTACTTGGTGATTTGGTCGGCGATGGCGTCTTTGTCCTCTGCCAAGGCAAGAATAACCTGTGGGGCACCCTTGGAAATCTTGAAGGTGACAGCTTTGCTCTTGACATCTGCTTCAGTACGTTTCCGAACGGGGTCAAAAGGCGTAAACTTGACAACCTCGTAGCCGCCCATGCTATGGCTTATTTTCTCTTCTCTACCCTTTGCGATTATGGCCGTGTCGATCGGGTCTTGGTCTTCTTCCCTTGAAGCCAACACACCAAACAGCAACACATCCTTCTCCCCATAATCTCCCAGAGGCTGTACCTTACCAACGGTTAACTCGTTCTTGGTGATGGTTCCGGTTTTGTCTGCACATAAAATGTCTGCGCCAGCCATTTCTTCAATGGCAACCAGCTTGCTCACGATGGCTTCCTTCTTAGACAAAGCTATAGCGCCCAAAGCCAAAGTAACCGAGAGCACAGCGGGCAACGCAGCTGGAATCGCAGCGACGGTTAAGACCAACGCAAACTGGATAGTTGACAGCAGACTCTCCGACCTAAAAAGACTCACAACAATTATGATGAGCACAATTATGCCCGCCAACGCGATGAGGTAATCGCCTATTTTTGTGACTGCTTTTTGGAAGTGACTCACAGTACCCGCTTTCTCGATGAGCTGGGTGGTTTTTCCAAAATAAGTGTTCATGCCTGTTGTGACGACCAAAGCATCCATTTCGCCCTGCCGCGCAATCGACCCCGAGTAAGCAACATCCTGCACATGCTTCTCCACAGGCATGGACTCTCCCGTTAGAGCTGATTCGTCCAACTGAATATAATCGCCCTTCACCAGCTTGGCGTCGGCAGGCACAATGCTCCCTATTCGAACCCGAACTATATCCCCAGGCACAAGCTCCTTTGCTGGTTTTTGAACCCATTTGTCATCCCTGAGAACCATAGCGTTTGGAGCGAGTTTCTGCTTGAGCAACTCGATGGCGTTGTCCGCTTTATTTTCCTGCCAGAACCCCACAACCGCGTTAAGCAAAAGTAACATCAATATAATTGCGAAGTCAGGCCAATGCTGAATTATCGCTGACATAATAACTGCGGCTTCAATCATCCATGGTATTGGTCCCCAGAAATAACCTAGAAACTTTCTAAATGAGCTAGTTTTTTGCTCGGTGATTTCGTTGGCGCCGTATTTTTGGAGTCTCTGCTGCGCTTCAGAGGAGGAAAGTCCTTTTCCTCTGCTGGCAAGCTTATCAAAAAGGTCTTGGACTGATATTTTTTTAGATTCTTCAGTAGTGATTGCTTCTTGGCTCACTTAAACATCACTTTCAAAAAATACGCAGATTCTACACAAAACTAACGCGCGTAACTCTAATAAAACGTTGTTACTGCGAAGTATAGCTACAAAAAAGCCTGTAGTTGTTTAGAAACAGTTAATATACTGAGACTTTGGCAACACCTGAAATTTTTAGCAACTCTGGGATGAGTTCACCGGGGATTTTACGTTCCACAATAAAAGTCAATTTCGGCTCTGGCGACAACTCAGGGTCATCTACAATGGCTTGTCGAATGCTCAACTTCGAATTGTTGAGTACCGTAGCAGCGCTGCTTAGTATGCCGGGGGCTGCTGCGTTCGTAGGGGTGATTTCAACTACGCCGAGATTGAGGTGTTTGGCGATTTCTCGGAGTGAATGACCCGCGGGGCGGATTTCCTCGAAAATCATCCTTAATTCGGGGTTTTCATGGATTGTGCTGAGTGTTTCGTTGACTGTTCTGCGGTCTACATCTGCGACTCGGGCGACGCGGATGGGTGGAATTTCGATTTGGTTGAGGTAGATTTTGTCGCCTTGTGCGCTGAGTCCATTTTCTATTAGGACCCGTGCGACTTTGAGGCGTTCGGGGTATGCTTCGAGTTGGCTTTTGATTTTATTCCACATTTTTAGTCGCTTGTGCTATGTTCTGTGCGTTTCGGTATAAATGTGTTGTTTAATGTTTTATAAATTCAGGAGTGCATATGTGCAGAAGTGTACAGAAAAGGCTTAAATAAATCTTGAAAGAACAATTTATTACCAAAGGCGAACTGAATTGCCAGACAAAAAAATCCTTCTCAAAGAATCAGACATACCAAAACAATGGTACAACATCGTTCCCGACCTCCCACACCCACTCCCGCCTTTCCTTGAAGCGGAAACAGGGCAACCCGGCGTCGGCATCGTCCCACGAATCTTCCCAAAAGCAATAATCGGACAAGAAATCAGCCAAGAACGCTGGATAGACATCCCCGACGAAGTCAGAGAAGTCTACAAAATCTGGAGACCCTCTCCGCTTTTCCGCGCACTCAGCCTCGAAAAAGCACTTAAAACCCCCGCAAAAATCTATTACAAATACGAAGGCGTCAGCCCATCGGGCAGCCACAAAACCAATAGTGCAGTCCCACAAGCCTATTACAACCAAAAAGAAGGCATCACCCGCGTCACCACCGAAACCGGCGCAGGACAATGGGGCAGCGCACTCAGCTTTGCCGCTAACAAATTCGGCTTAGACGCAACCGTCTACATGGTCCGTGCAAGCTTCGACCAGAAACCTTACCGCAAAGCCATGATGAACGCTTTTGGCGCAGAATGCGTTGCCAGCCCAAGCAACAAAACCGCCGCTGGCAGAAAAATCCTCGCCGAAGACCCAAACACCAAAGGCAGCCTCGGCATAGCCATCAGCGAAGCAGTAGAGGATAGCTTGGAAAGCGAGAAAACCGGCAAAAAAGCTAACTACACAATCGGCAGCGTATTCAACCACGTCTGTATGCATCAAACCGTTGCTGGACTTGAAGCACAAAAGCAATTTGACATTGTGGAAGATTATCCTGATGCGGTTTACGGATGCATCGGCGGAGGAAGTAGCTTTTCAGGATTGATGTGGCCTTTCTACTATGACAGGGTTTCAAAGAAGGCACCAAAAGAAACCGCCTTCGTCGCAGTCGAACCAACCGCATGCCCCAAAGTCACACGCGGCTACTACACCTTTGACCACGGCGACACCGCCAAACTCACCCCATTAGTGCCCATGCACACGTTGGGACATGACTTCATGCCAGCACCCATTCACGCAGGTGGACTCAGATACCACGGAATCGCACCCACCATCAGCGTTTTAGCCCAAGAGAAACAAATCAGCACACAAGCAGTTAACCAAGTGGACGCATTTGACGCCGCAAAAATTTTCATCCGCAGCGAGGGCATAATTCCAGCACCTGAATCAGCACACGCCATCAAAGCAGTCGTTGACGACGCCCGCCAATGCGCAAAAACCAACACACCAAAAACGATACTGTTTGCATTGACAGGCCACGGCTTCTTCGACATGACCGCCTACGAAGAATACTTTGCAGGCAAACTGCAGCCATACGAGTACCCCACTGAGAAAGTCGCCGAATCCATGGATAAACTACGCAAACTCTACCCCTGGCTAAACGACGCCACCAAGAAATACATCGGCTGCGAAGCAACCTAAACCGCAGCTCGCCCAACTTTCTTCTTTCTTTTATGTTTTTTAACGCCTGTTTAATTCCCTGAGCAATTCTTTAGCTTCAACCGACAGCTTGGGCTTGCTCCTATTGCCAATCAAAAGGAACAAAACGCCCACCAAAATCAGAGCTCCCCCGAAAACCCCTATGCTCTCCACTGGTAGCAACTCAAAGTGCAGGCCAACCGTGAAAGAGACAATGGCGATGCCCATGACAACCATTATCCAGTTACCCATCGATGCGGTGGAATACAGTGCGAACTCTTTTCTGCCCGTGTCAGTGACTTGATAATAGCCCTTCTTCTCTTCTATCATGCCTGAGCCTAGGAGGTAGTTCCAGTCATAGTGGAA
This sequence comes from uncultured archaeon, assembly GCA_963760925.1. Taxonomy (GTDB): domain Archaea; phylum Thermoproteota; class Bathyarchaeia; order Bathyarchaeales; family Bathycorpusculaceae; genus Bathycorpusculum. The sequence continues at coordinate 182,846 of CAVXES010000005.1, forward strand.
GTGGCCATCGGACTTGTAACCCAAAGCAGTGCTTATACTTGATTTAGTGCCGGGGGCGGTTTTGATGCGACTGTTGGGTGCACTGTAAATTAGGTAAAGCAGCCTTGTTCTCGGCGACTGCATGTCTGCGCTGATTCCACGTGACTTCGCCAATTGCCCAATCAACCTAACGTTGCTATGTTTTACCGTCTGCAAATAAAAAGTTATACTCACTATTTTCCATAGCTGCACCTCATTTTAAGGTTTTAAGGATGACTCCAAGACTTAGAGTTCCCCCTCTAACCGATAGTGCTGGCTTTCTAACTGTTAGGGCTATATCAACAGTTCACTATTTACTGAATCACCGAAAAATCGGAGGCAAAACAATATGAACGTAAACTTCCAATACAGCAAAACATTGGCCATCGAAGGATCAGTACTTCTTCTGCTTGGTCCAATTCCAACCGTGGGGTGGATATTAGCTATAATCGGCGTAATCCTACTCCTCAAAGCAACAAAAGAACTATCATACTACTACCAAGATGAAAACATCAGTAGAAACACATGGACAGGTCTCAAATATTACATAGTCGCTATAATTGCCCTCGCAGTCGGCGCAGGCATCGGCATAGCAAGCTTTGCAACTGCAGGCATATTTGCAGGTCAGCCCTTCACATTAGCCACAGGTATCGTAGGCGGCTTTGTCGCGATCTTCGCAGGCTTAGCAGTTGCATTCGCCTTCTATTTGCTTGCAGCAATGAATCTAAAAAAAGTCTACGAAACACTGGCCCAGAAAACAGGCGAAGCGTCATTCACCACCGCATCAACACTGCTCTTCATCGGCGCAATCCTAACAATCATCGGTATCGGCGTCATCTTGATACTAATCTCATGGATATTCGTCATAATCGGCTTCTCCAGCATGAAGCCCAAAGAATATCAGCCCTACACCAACGGAAACGGGTACCCACAGCAGCCACCAACACAACAAGCCCAACCCGTAGCAAACACACCATAAGGAGCGGCAAACCATGACTCAAACAACCCAAACCTCAATCGCCGCAGACTGGCGCCTTTTCATGCGCCGCCACTGGGGTGCCTTAGCGGCGTTTATTGCAGCCGCCGCCCTGGCAGTCGCAGGCGCAGTCTACGTCTTTGTCTGGTTTACAGGCAACATCCAAGCAATAGGCTTCGTGCCCTCTACGCTTAGTTTGTGGTCAATGAGTGACGTGGTGATCTTCATGGTGCACGCCATCTTCTGGGAACTCGTCCTAATCGGCATCCCAGTGGCAGTCGGCGCAGTCATCGGCTGGCACTGGTGGAGACGCCTACCTGAAACAGAAAAACGACTCTACCGTAACCCAAACAAAAGCCACAAAAGCAGAGATGCAGGAGGAGCAATCTCGCCGCTGCTGTTCATCGCGTTCGCCCTCAAAGTCTACCTCGACGGAAACTGGGGCCAACCCATCTCAACTTGGACTGTAGACTACGTCGTCAGCTCCATGGTGACAATTCTAATCTGGATAGTCACCATATTAGCAATTCCCGCCGCAATTGCACTGGTGGTCTGGCTTAGCCGCGCCAAAACCCAACAACCCTAACCCTCTTCTTTTTAGCAACTAAGAGAGGGAACCCACCCGGACCCCTGACAAACAAGCTCTTCCCCTGCACCTCTCTTAGATTGAGAGGAACTTTTTATTTTTAATAAACCCATACACTATTATTACATAGGTTAACCAACTTTGACGGCGATACCCAGACCAGTATTCTCAACCAAAATCATTGGATTCATAGTCAACCCAGTCGCAGGTATGGGCGGAGCAGTAGGACTCAAAGGCACGGACGGAGAAATAATTCTCCAACGAGCCAAAGTGCTGGGAGCTAAACCCATAGCCGCGCAACGCGCAGAAACATTTCTCTCTGAACTCGCCATTGCTAAAGACTACCTTAAACTGGTGGTCGGAGCAGGCGACATGGGCGAAGCAGAAGCAAAAAAACTCGGATACAACACCAAAGTCATAGGCGAACCCAAAACAGAAACCTCCTCAGCGGACACGCAAGCCGCCGCCAAAGCAATCTCCAACGCGGGGGTGGATTTACTGGTTTACTGCGGCGGAGACGGCACAACCCGAGACATCCAAAAAACCATCGACCTAAAAGTCCCAGCATTAGGTGTCCCTACAGGCGTCAAAATGCACAGCGCCCTCTTTGCCATTAGTCCTCAAGCGGCAGCGAGAGTTGCAATCCAGTACTTGTGGGCTGGGTTGCCTGTGCGTGAAGCCGAAGTTATGGACATAGACGAAGAAGCCTTCCGCGAAGGGCACCTCTCAGCTGAACTTTACGGTTACATGCTTAGCCCGTTTGAGCCGCACCTGATTCAGGGCAACAAAATGGAGAGCCCTGCCACTGAGGATGAAGTGGAGAATCAAGCAGCAATCGCAGTTTGCATAATCGAGGAAATGCAGCCAAGTACTCTCTACATTGTGGGTCCAGGTACAACAACTCGAACAGTCGCCGACTTACTGGATCAGAAAAAAACGTTACTTGGCGTTGACTTGTTTTTGGATAAGAAAATAGTTGCTCACGACGTAAACGAAGCCGAAATCCTCAAGCAAACCGCTGGTAAAGCCGCAAAAATCGTTGTTACTCCAATCGGTGGGCAAGGCTTTATTTTCGGCAGAGGCAACCAGCAAATCAGCAGCAAAGTCATCCGCCAAGTCGGTCTAAGCAACATAGTCGTCATTGCCACCAAAAGCAAACTTGATCGCCTTAACAGCTTAAGGGTGGATACAGGCGACACTGAGCTCGACAACCAATTCCACTCAAGAGGCGTTAGAGTGGTAACTGACTACAAAACCACCAAAGAAGTGGCGATCGAGTAACTTTCTGGAAAATTGAAATATACCAGCTCACCGTAATCCTTGGAAATGAGGCTAATGCAGTGATACCAATTAACAAGCCACAAATGGACGAAGAAGAAGTCCAAGCAGTCCTAGAAGTCATGCGTAAAGGACCCCTGACCAACGCGTTAGGCGCTGGGCCCCAAGTTTTACAATTCGAAAAAACCTTCGCAGAATTCGCAGGTGCCAAACACGCAGTCGCCGTTAACACTGGCACCGCTGCTCTCCACGCTGCCGTCGTGGCAGTAGGAGTCAAGCGTGACGACGAAGTAATTTTGCCAAGCTTCACCTTTGTAGCCACTGCCGAAGCCATTGTTTTGGCAGGAGCCAAACCTGTCTTCGCTGATATAGACCCCGAAACCTACAATCTCTCACCTGAGGCGGTTAAGAAAGCCATAACCAAAAACACCAAAGCCATCCTCCCTGTGGATCTCTACGGGTTTTCCGCTGATATGAAGCCGCTATGCGAAATAGCAGATCGCTATGAGTTAGGTTTGGTGGAGGATGCAGCTCAAGCCCACGGCGCCACCTACCTAGGCAAACCTGCGGGCTCATTTTCTGATGCAGCATGTTGGAGCCTTTATGCCAGCAAAAACATGATGACGGGCGAAGGCGGCGTCGTAACCACCAACAGCGATGAAATCGACGAAAAACTGCGTATGATTCGTACTCACGGCGAAAAGGCTAAGTACGCCTCAGAAATGTTGGGCACTAACTACCGAATGTCCGAGTTGCAAGCCGCCATAGGCAACGTCCAAATAAAAAAGCTCCCCTCATTCATTGCCAAGCGCCGCCAAAACGCTGAAGAACTAACTAGACTTCTCAAGACCTCTAGCAAACTGGCTTTGCCATATGAATTCCCTGACCGACTGCATAGTTGGTACCTCTATACTGCCCGCTTAATCGATGCAACTGACGCCAAACGCAACCAACTACTTGACGCCCTCAAAACAAAGGGCATAGGTGCAGAAGCATACTACGTTAACCCCGTGCATACAATGCCTTTTTATCGTGACAACTACGGTTCACGTGCGTTGCCTGAAACGGATAAAGCCGCTAAACAAGTGTTCTCGCTACCTATTCACCCAGGCGTTACAAAAGAGGAAGAAGCACAAATCGCGGAGACTACCTTGAACCTAATTTAGTTCTGCGATGAAGCAGTATATGGAAGTGTAAGAGTTAAATTTCTCTTTCACACTATACTTTTTGATTTGCGATAAAGCAGGTTCATTTTCACGGGGTGTAAAGAAATTTGAGTACTGAAGAAGATAATATCTCTCGTATCAAAATCAAGTTCCTCATTGAAGGTTTGGGTGAAGCAGAGGGCGAACTAGTCAGGTTTCTGGCGCCAAGGAGCATAGACGCAATTATGCGTAAGATTCCCATTGAAGGCAGAGCTGCCATCTATAAAGAAGAAGTCTACTTTGAAACTCCCCTGAAACTGGGTGAAGAAAAAGCTAAACCCACAGTTGAAACAGGCACAATAGCGTTTTGGCCCATGGGCAGCGCTCTTTGTGTGTTCTGGGGTCAATCACAGCCTTACAGTCCAGTTAGTGTGCTTGGAAAAATAACCTCAAACTTGGACTTGTTTAAGCAGGTGAAGAGCGGCTCAACAATTAAAGTTGTACTTGCAACAAACTAAGCAGAGTTGTCTTGCCAAAGCGCCAAAAGCCGTTGGCACTCTTCTTTTACTTCTTTGTCTCCGCTTTTCTCTTTAAGCGCCTCTAAGAACGCAACACGTTTTTTAATGGAACGTTTTTCGGCTGCACCCCCATAATACAATTTTCCTTCCAAATACTCTGACATGCTGAAGGCTTTTTGTATGAATAGGCTGGCTGCATCTATGGGGTTGTCAACGGCGAATTTGTTTGCCCAAATCGCGACGTCTGCTTGTCGAAGTTGGGTCATGCCGTCGATTTCCACAATTGTTCGAATGTAAGTCCTGAGGTAATCATAGTAGCCAGCGGTTTTCACGTGGTCAAGGGCTTCTTTGACTTTCCATGTGAACTCAGATTGCCCGCTTATAGATAGGTCATGCTTGTAGCCTTGGTCCACTAGTTCTTTGGCGGCTTTAACTTCTCTTTTAGTATACACTTTTTCTGGGAAACTCAAAATAATTAACTCCAAAACTAATTTGGATTAATAAAATAGGTTGAAAGCAGTTTTAAGCTGCTGATTTATAGATTTTTATACTGTGGCTTGCGCTGACGAGCTGGATTGCTCCAGTTAATTCTAACTGCTCAAGAAAATCTTTTGCTGCGCTGATGCGTATGCCATATCGTGTTGCAACTGCGTATGGTGTTAGGACACCCATCTTTTTGACTTCAGCGACTATTTTTTGGTCCTTTACGTCTGGCGCGATGATGCTGATTGTGGTTTTTTTCTGTGGAAGTCCTGATTTCTTTTCCTTGCGTTCTTTTGCTTTATCTTCTGTAGCTTTGTCTTCTTGCTGTTTTTCCATCTGCTTTATGCCAAGCTTCTTTTTTCCACCCATGTTTTCACCTTGCTGATTATTTTAATTCCAACATCTAGACTGGCTGGCTTATTTCAACTTTATGTTTGTTTTGCCACTCTTTGATTGGTACGCCCAGTTTCTTTTCCACATTAGCACGGTGAATCGAGTTCATGGTGCAAAAAGGTATAATGCGCCCATCGGGTACAGCGTAGTGAATAACGCAGCGAGAAACCCTTTCAAGGTCAAAGTTGTAGGGATCCATGAAGTGCATGGAGGAAATCAAGAGCGCTGAACGTGCGAAGTCTCCCAATGATTTGTAGTCACCGTTTAGCAATACTTTTAGAACGTATTTGCGTAGGAAGCTGAATTTGATGTGGCGGCTTGCGCTTACGAGGCGAAGTTTGGCTTTGCTTTTGTTACCCTTGGATGCATCATCGTATACTCCTTGGAGGGTTGCGACGAACTTATCGATGTTGCCGTAGCGTGTGATTGGGGTGATTTTGCCGTTTTCGATGAAGACGAAGGTTGCCATGCCGCAGTGTGGATGCGCTGTGAATTCTACGTAGCGTTTGTCTTTGATAGCGCCGACGGCTTTAGAAACTGGAACCACCACTGGAACAGGGTAAAAGTCGTTTACTTTAATTACTCCATCAGTTTGTTCTTCCACCTTTTTCATGAAGTCGGGGATAGTGATGCGCATTTTTTCTCTCTCTTCAGCGGGTAAGCGCCCGCATAATGAAACTGGCTGAACGTTTATACATCGGATAACGTCGCTGTTTTTAGCCGCAAAATTGATGATGTCGCCTAGTTGGTCATCGTTGACGCCTTTAACGAGGGTGACTACGAGCACGGTGCTATTCCAACCGGCTGCGCGGAGGTTCTCAATCGCCTTCATTTTTATGTCCAGCAAATCAACGCCACGGATGAATTTGTAAACATCTGCGGTTAAGCCGTCAAATTGCAGGTAAATGGTGCTAACGCCTGCTTCTCTCAGTTCCTTGCAGTACTCCACGTCTTGGGAGATGCGTAAACCGTTAGTATTGACTTCCACATGGTTAAAGCCCAGTTCTTTAGCTTTGCGAACCATTTCTGGAAGTTCTTTTCTAATAGTGGGTTCTCCGCCACTGAACTGAAGCGCCTGCGCCGGTACCGGTTTGGTGGCACGTAGATTCTCAAGCATGCCAACAACTTGCTCCATGGTAGGTTCGTAGACGTATCCAGCGTAGTTCGCGTTTGCAAAACAGACAGGGCATTTAAGGTTACAACGATTAGTAATGTCTATAATTGCCAATGCAGTATGTGAGTGGTGTTCTGGGCAGAGTCCACAGTCACTTGGGCACCCCAGTTTCTTCTCTGTTCTTGGGTTTTCTACACCGTCGCCTTCATAGCGGAAGTTTTCGGCGCGTACGTATTGGTCGTAGTCTGACCAGTAAAGTTCAGTGTATGGTCCGTGTTCTGGGCAGGTTTTTTTGATGAAAACTTTGCCGTCGTCCTCGTAGATTGTTGCATCTAAGGGTTTGAGGCATTCAGGGCAGATACTTTGAGTAGTTTTAATATCTTTCATGGACTGTTGCCTTCTGTGTAGTAAGCGTTCTTTTCGAAGTGCTTAAGAGCAAAGTCTTGATAATAAGGTTTCCAAACGTTTCCTAAGGTGATTGAGGGGACAACTATGACAGTTAGTGAGGAAACCCGTGTTGTACTGCGTGAAATGGGCTTAAATGCCTACGAAATCGACGCTTACATAGTACTGCTTGAAAGTGGGCAGATGACGGCTATGGAGATCAGCCAGCACACCAATGTTCCTTACAGCAAAATGTATGAAGTCCTCAACTCTCTGAAAGAAAAAGGTTGGATTAAGAGCAGTGAAAGCAGACCCTTCAAATACTACCCCGTCCCGCCCCTTGATGCTACCCGCTCTACTAAGTTGCGTCTTGAGGACAAGTATGCGCAATGGGAAAACACCGTGGCGGAGTCACTTCAGCCCCTCTATGAGAAACGTGAGTTGGTTGAACGTCCTGACATGCTTATTCTACGTGGGCAACAGGCTGTGTTATCTAAACTGGAAGAAATCGTCAAGAAAGCATCTGTTGAAATTGTTGTCGCTGCACCTGAATTTGCTAAGCCCCTTATTGCCCTTGCCGAGCCCTTGTTAGGAAGTGGGCTTAAAAAGTCGGTGAAGGTTAAATTGATGGCTGCAGGCGATAAAGAGGAATGGCAGTTCCTCAAAAGATTCGCTGGATTCGGCGAACTACGAATAAGGGACCACATGTTCGGAGGCGGGGTAATCGCAGACGGAAAAGAAGCCATGTTGTTTCTAGGCAAAGACAAACCGAACCTTGTAATATGGAGTAACCACGTTGGTTTGGTAGGGTTTGCACAGGAGTATTTCCAGTTCTTATGGGATTCATCCGCCAATGTTTAGCCAGAAGTTGACCTGTTTCTCTGTAGTTATGCATAGAGTTGCTAATAAGGTCCAAACAAGTGGCGTTTTATAGAAAAAGAAAATTAAAGAAAAGGAGTTTACTAGTTTAGTCTTCTCTCCACTTGAACAGCTTCACTGCCAAAGCGAAGATGACTACGGTTATGACTGCGAGAACCGCTATGTCGATGAGTGCGTTGGATATGTTGTTGTAGACCATGACGTTGTTTAAACCTTCAGTGACGTAGAATAGTGGCAGAACGTGGGCGAAGGTTTGGAGGTAGTCTGGCATGCTGCTGATTGGGAAAAAAGTGCCTGCGAGGAACATCATTGGGAAAGTGACGATGTTACCGATGACGCCTGCTGTTTCTGGGTTTTTGGTTACGGTGCCCACTAACATGCCTAGCGCTGCGAAGAGCATTGGACCTAAGATTAAGAAGGGTAATAGCCAAAGCGACAGGGTGACGTGTGCGTCGAAGGCGAAAACTCCTACACCAACCATTAACAGAAAACCTGCGATTGTCAAAACGATGTACCACATTACTTTGCTAGTCAACCACTCCATTTTGGTTAGCGGGGTCAGTGAGAGTTGTTTAAACAGCTTGTTTTTCTTGTATTCGCTGGATATGTTGACTAGCGAGAACATTGGGCTTGTGAGGATGGAGAATCCGATTAAGCCTGGGATGAGGAAGTCTACGTAAGATGTTTGTTGCGTATTAACGGTTGCTGAGGCAATACTGATTATGTTTGGGTTAACAGAGGAATCGTTGGCTTTAATTTGATAATATTTGAGATTGAAGAAGTTGGCATACCCATTAACTGTTCCACTAACTATACCACTGGTGCTTGACGCTGGATTACCATACACTGTAATGTTCACGTGTTGACCCGCTCTGTAATCCGCCGAGAAACTTGAAGGAATAACTATTCCGTCCGAGGCTGAATTAGCCGCTAAGAAATCCGCAAAGTTCTCCGAAGCGTTCACCGTTATGACTTTGATTGTTGTAGATTCGTTTAATGCCATTAGGAAGCTTTCTCCGACGTTTTGCCCAAAAGCGCCAGTATCCTGATTCTGCGCATAAACGTTAACTGTTCCTGAACCGCCGCCGGAGAAGATGGCGCCGAAAATCAAAATCAAAATAACAGGAAAAATCAAACCAAAGAACAAACCGAACTTGTTCCTGAGGTACCCTACACTAAACACTCTAAAGTCTGCAAAGATACGTTTCGCACTTGGCATCTCTATCGCCTCCGTTTTTTACCCGATGATTCTTCCATTTGCGTGTCTCCTTGTTCGCCGAGGGGTTCAGTAACTAACTTTATGAACACGTCATCTAAACTATCTTGGCGAGTTTGAATTTCACCCCACTCCAGCCCCGACTGCTCCGCCGCTGCCAAAGCCGCCAACGCATCAATGCGTTTTTTGAGGGGGACTATGACGGTTCTTCTGGCTACGTCGAAATCTACTTCTAACTCTGTGTTGGCTTTGATATAGTCGGCGAGTTTTTTGTTTCCCTGTATTTCTAGGCGTTCGCCTGAGCCGTGTTGCTGGATGATTTCTTGCGTGGTGCCCATAGCGACAATGCGGCCGTGGTCCATGATTGCGACGCGGTCGCTGAGTTGTTGTGCTTCGTCGAGGTAGTGGGTGGTTAGAATAATGGTTTTTCCTTTGGCTTTTAAGCCACGGATAACTTCCCAGATGGCTCGGCGAGCGTTGGGGTCTAAACCAGTTGTAGGCTCATCCAAAAACAGCAGGTCAGGAGAGTTAACAAGTGACAATGCAAGCCCCATTTTCTGTTTTTGGCCACCCGAGAGGTTCTCAAAATTCTGTTTTGCCATATCCTCGAGAAGTACCTCTTTAAGGATGACCTCTGCATCTACTTTAACATTGAAGAGATTGGCGTAGTAGTTTATGGCTTCTCTCGGAGAGGTTTTCTCAAAGAAAGTGAAGTTCTGTGGGATTACGCCGATTTTTTTGTGGACTTCATACCCGTTTTTCCATGGGTCAAGCCCGAAGATTTTGACGTCTCCGCCCTCGCGTTCACGAAGTCCCTCCATTATTTCGATGGTGGTTGTTTTGCCTGCGCCGTTTGGACCCAGCAACCCGAAGACTTCACCCTGTTCAACTGTGAAGGAGATGCCGTCTACAGCTTTCAGGTTACCATAGTATTTTTTGAGTGAATTCACTTCTATAGGTAACATACCTTTGTTTCCTCTGCATTTTTAAGTGTAAATTTGCGCTTTCTGTTTAGAAATGAAGGGTGCACATATAACTTTCGGCTATAGAAACGATAACTATCCCGTTTGGTACATTAAGGTTTAACGAGTTGCTTCTTTGAGGAAAGCTTTTTTCGATTGCCTATTGAGGCATTTAATAATAAACTCTGTGATGTCTTTAGCTGAAAGATATAGCGGACCCCGCTCATGAAACAACTGCACCTCAAACATGCCCTTCCCAAAAGCTAACCTCAACATAAAATAATCAAACTTTAACGCCTGCCTGCCCTCGCAAATGCTCTTGTAGTAGCGGATGGAACAGAAAAAATCCAGCACCTGCACCTGATGCACACCCAAATAAACCAGCGCTCTTTCCGCTTCTGCTTCGCTTAGAAAGTTGAAGTCGCCTTCTTCTGCCAATCCGAACTCAAAAATAATCACAGCGTCAGGAATAGTGGGGATTGAGACTTCTTCAAAAGATAGCTCTTTGCGGTTAATGCTAATTAGCTGCTGGATTATTTTTCGTTGCAGTTGCCTACTGGATATGGTTGAAGTGAAGTTTTGGATGAAATGCGGGTTTGGAGGAAAATTGCTGTAATAACCCAGTGCCAAACAGTTTAAGCCTTCATTTTCTTGACTTTTTCGAGGCTGTTTAGCAGTTCGCTGAGTGCCACGGTGATTTTTTGAAGTTCATCCATGTCCTCGGTTCCAGCGATTTTGCCTTCAATTTCGTCGATTTTAGCCATTAAAGTCGTTTCGAGTTTGTCGTAGACGTCGCTGCTTTTAGGTGCTGTTGTCTCTTCAGGGGTCTTTTCGCCTTCCTTTACCACGACCACTTTCTTCTGGTCTTTTTCGCACCAGAGCGTGCCATCTTGGAGACGAAATAGTGGCGACGCACAGGCGGGGCAGGAGAGGTCGGTTAATGTGGCGCCTTGCCGGAGTAGTTCCGCCATTCGCTTTATTGGATTGCCTTCTTTGTCTTGTTGCAATATAAATCCCAAAGGTAAATACGTATAAATACCTATATAACTTGATTACTGCCAAGAGGCATTAAAGGGGACTTCAACTTATGGTGCGTAAAAAGAAAACTGAGGAATATGAAGCCAAAATTAAGCAGGCTTTGGTTGTTTTGGGCGAGGTTTCTGAAGACAGCACAACCCCCAGGAATATTCGTCGTAGCGCAAAAGACGCTATGAACGCTTTGCAAGGTACAGAGTACACGGCAGCTGTTAAAGCTTCAAATGCAGTTTCTATGCTTGATGAAATCTTGCAGGATCCCAACATGCCGCCTTATACGCGGGTTAAACTTTGGAATGTTATGAGCTTTATCGAAGCCATAAAAGATTAGTACAGAGTATATCAGACTACTATTTTCTTTTCCTGAATATTTTAGCACCGTTCATTTCTGTAACGTATTCAAAGCCTACCTCTAGAAGGTTACAAGCTTCTTGTAAGGTTTCAGCAACTTTTATGTGGTATTCTTCGTCGGCGTTTTGAAAGATTGCTTTTTCGAGGTTGATGTAGATTAGTGTATTTCTGAGATCTCGGTGACCGAGTAGCTGTTGAACGTGAAGTATGTCTTTTGTTTTGTGGTATTCCATGGTTGCTTTCCAGTGTCTGAAGGTGTGCAAGCCTATTTCTTTAAGGCGTGGGTTTTGAAGTTTGAAAGCTATGCTTTTTCGTGTTTTGTAGAAGTTTGATTTTAGGCTATATGCGGTTGCAAAGATTTTCTCTGTTCTTTTCGGTTGGCAATTTAGCATATCGATAAGTTTGTGGCTTATGGGTAGTATGCGTGCTCTGCTTCCTTTCTCAGGGGTAATTGTTGCTATTTTCCGTTCGAAGTCTACGTCTCTCCATCTTAGTCTTGCTGCTTCGCCGGTTCTTGCGCCAGTTTCTTTTAGGAATTGTAGGAATGTTGCGAGTACTCTGCCGCTTCCTGAGACTAGCGCGTCGATTTCGGCTTCTGTTGGTATGTAGGGTGCATTATCGACTGGCTTATATCTTGGTGGCTGCCATGTGAGGTTATTGAATTTTAGGAAGCTGCCGTAGACTATGACGACCATTTGTTTTGTGGCTTCGTTCCATTCTTGGGTTTTGGCTAAGTATTCTTTGACGGCTTCCGGTGTTAAGTCGGTGTGTTTTGCGAGTTTTCTTAGGACTGCGCTGTAGCTTCCAAGTGTGTTGCCTTTGACTCCGTTTTGTCTTAGATTCCAGAGGAACTCTACGATTTTTCCTGTTTTGTCGGTTGGCTGCGTTGTGCCCTCCCGCTGGGCGTTTTGTTGGGTTTCACTTGTGACCAAGGTTAATCCTCCTGCCAGGAGGGTCGATGCTCGTCCCCTACGGGATTCACTGCGTTCTTGGCGATTAACTCTTAGGACTGATGTTGTATTTATGGGATAGGTTGAAGTTCTGAGAGGTTTTTTTCTTTTGTCGGGAGGGCTGAAACGGTAGTTACAGTCTCGGCAAAGCCACCTCTGCACTGGTGTCCCATCAAATAGATAGCGAAATCCTCCTCTGTAGAGTCTTTGAGAGTGGCATTGGGGGCATTCGTTGATTGGCTGTTTAGGGGGTTGGTGCAAGCGGCTATCAACCGACTTCCTCTCTGAATCTTGCTTTCCGCCAAGAACGCTAAAATCAGAATTGTGGAAGCCAACCGTTCCCTCAGCCAATCGTTTCACCTATCAATTATTTTCCACATAAGCGGGCTGGACCCATACTCCACCATGTGCTTCTGGCAAAGTAAGTATTCTTGTCGAGTTTTCTTCCAGATGCCTTTACCGGTCGCCTCTTCTTTGCAGCCCTTGATGGCACATTGTACAAACATCCTCTCTGTAATTTCAGTCTCAACCTCAAGCTTACGACGTTCTCGCAATCTACGCTCAATTACTATGTTCTCTATTTTGATGGGTTGTGCAGTATTGCTAAAGTGCACTCCGCCTCTTTCTATGGTTTCGACAAACCCTATCATGTAGACTTCGATGGCGTGGCAGGTTGAGCCGTAAACTTGTTTGCTTAGCGGTTTAAAGGTAGAATAGAGTCCTGTGTCGATGCGTATGCTTATGGGTTCTCGTATGCCAGTCATGTATTCGGGGTAGGGGGTTTTGGAAAAGTGCACTTTTTGTTTCACCGCTATTTTTTGTTGGTTTTCTCTGTTGCCTCGTAGACTGCTATGTAGATGTTGATTTCTGGTAGGTAGTGGAGTGTTCGGATTGGGGGGTTTTGGTCGAGGTGTTCTTTTTTGCGGGCTTCAGTTCGGGCGATGGCTAAGAGACTGCCGTGCTCTGTTGTTTTGTCGTTTGGAGAAATGACTAGGGCCTTGAGCAGGTTATGTTGCCTCCTGGTTGATTGTTTTGATTTGTTTTCTGATGCATTCGCGGATTATTGCGCTGCGGTCGCTGCCGAGTTCGGAAGCTATCTTGTCAATGTTTTCGATGACTTGTTTTTCTTCTAGGAAAGAGATTGTTTGTTTTGTCATGGGCTATGATAACTTGTGATAATCTAATATAGTCTAATAGTCATACTACAGTATGGTGTCTATACTGTCAGTTGAGGGGAGAATCACAAGCGAAGACTTACTTATCTTTGCATTCAGAAGAGAAAAAACCTTCTTCAAAGACTTTGCTCTGTTTTGCAACAATGAACCTAGTTCTAAAGGAAAGACTAAGCTTGCAAGACAAACAATGTCTAATTATCTAAGAGAATTGGTAAAGGACGGCTGGCTAAGTAAAGACATAGGCCCTCAGGATAACTATCGTTATTATTTCGTTCCCAAAGAAAAGCACCGAGAGGTCATTGAGCTTGAAGAAAGGCGACGTGCTGATCAAGAGTTTAGGAATAAATCGTCTGAGGAGCAAGCTGTCATAGTTGAGAAGTCTTTGTATGAGAAAGATAAGCAGCAGATATTTCGCGCTATAGCCATCAATGGGTGGTTAACTGTCGATGAATTGGCAGGCAAAACTGGAATTGATGATCAGAGGCTTTTGGAAATAATTTGGGGTAGCGACAGCGGCAAGCCGCTTCCTGTCACCTCACTATTTTATAACCTGTTGATTGATGCGGATGATAAACATACGAGCCCCCGCATTCTGCGAAGTTATGGATTGTCTTTCAAGGGTACGTATCGAGCACTCCAACTTTTCCCAGAGGCTTTTGATGAAGTTATCGCGGACTGGAGCAGCATTCATCCCTTCATATTGGGCAGGTTTCCAATGTACCGCAAGCAGGGGGTTGAGGAAGATGTAAAATTATTCTTAGAAAAACTCGACCCCATCAATTTTCATTTTATGCATGATGATAAAATCAAAGATTTAGAAGACGGGTTGATTGCCATAATACCAAGAAATGGTAAAACAATCTCTAACTGGTTTAACTTACTCTTAGAGGATAAAGAGTTTAGGGAAAGGGCGAAGCGCCACTATCAAGACGGTATAGAATATTACAAAGATCAGATAGGACATTACGAATATGCATTAAAAGCAATGGAAAACCTTAGTTCTCGTAAGCCAGATCAACGGCAGATGCGAAGTGATATGTCCGTTTTTGTGGGAATCTTGTAGGCACTGAGGGAAGCTATTTTTTCTTGAATAGCTCCTCAGTATTTATCTCCTGTAACGTTTCTATTATTTTCTTCTCAAGCTCCAGAATATTCTGTTTAATGACCTCTGGCTCTTCGTAGACAACCTCTTTGTACTCAAACTCCCGGTATTTCGAGATGCTAAGGTCAAAGTTGTTAGCTTCGATTTCTTCTATGGGTACAAAGAAGCATTTGGTTTTTCTATCCCCAAACTTTTCAGAGTTCCTGCGGTTGAATTTGTTTATGATGTCTGTTATGTCGCCTTTGCCGTCGATGAAAGTTCTTTTGTCGTCTAGGCTGTAGCCGTCTGAGGTCATGCCGTAGAACCATACTTTTTTTGTGGGTTCGCCTTTTGTGAAGACTAATACTGCTGTGGAGACGCCTGCATACGGTTTGAAAACCCCTGAAGGCATAGAGACAACAGCATCAAGCCGGCATTCTTTGAGCAACTTTTGCCTTATCTGCTTATGAGCATTTGAATTGCCAAATAATACGCCGTCTGGAACAATTACAGCGCAAGTTCCGCCGTTAGCCATAATATTGAACATCAATTCCAAAAAGAGAATCTCAGTTTTAGTTGTAGTAATCGAGAACTCTCTGCTGATATCTGATTTGTTTATGCTGCCTTTAAAGGGAGGATTGGCAAGGACAATGTCATAGTGGTTCTTTTCTTGGTTGTACCGAGTTGACAGTGTGTTAAGTTGTTTTATATTTGGTCGTTTAACGCCGTGCATCATCAAATTCATTAATGAAATTCTAACCATCGTAGAGTCAAAATCGTAGCCATGAAGCATAAGCTCTCTTAATTGGTTCCACTGCATTTCACTGAGTTTATCGCCTACAAAATTGTACTCGTTTCCCTGCTCGTCTACTTTGATTAAGTCTTTTGACGTATTGGTTTTAAGAATATGTTCATAGGCGTTAACCAGAAAGCCTGCGGTGCCCGAGGCGGGGTCACAGATTAAATCGCCAATTTTCGGGTTAGCCATAGCAACCATCATCTTAATAATATGCCGCGGTGTCCTGAATTGCCCGTTCTTTCCAGCTGTCTTTAGTTCTGAGAGCAGATACTCATAGAGGTCACCTTTGGCATCCCTGTTCTGCTCTTTGATGTGCATTTCATCTATGATTTTAACGGCTTCGATGAGTAATGAGGGTGTTGGGATAGTGAATACCGCATCTTTCATATATTGAGCATACAAAGAATCTTCCCCACCTAAGGTCCTAAGAAAAGGAAACACCTTGTCTCTAACATACTCTAAAATCTGGTCGGCAGGAAGATTAGACCACTCAGACCACTTATATTCAGGATGCGCCTCAAAGATCGAGAAATACCCATTACCGTTTAGTTGTGACTCCTGCTCCTTCTGAATATCCTCATCTTCAAGTCTCTTCATAAAGATAAGATAAGACATCTGTGTAATGGCAACAAGGGGGTCAGAGATACCCCCGCTCCAGAATTTACCCCATAATAAATTAATTTTTATTTTTAAATCATTTTCTAACATTGCTTATTTTCCCTCAACAATTTCTGGGCAATTACGCCGTTTAATTGGTTAATTTTAATCGAAGTATAAACTTGCAATTTTTTTGTATTTTCAATTTCAAGGCACAGATCAGCAAACTTATCTTGAATTTCCCGGGGCGGCAATAATATAGGTGTCTCTCTCAGTGTTTTTAATGTAATTTCTTTGAATGTTACGCCTTTCATTCTGCTCCTAACCCATTTTTGGCAACCCTGACTTCTAAGATACCAAAATAAATATCGGCTATTAAGTAGGGGACCTGGACTGATCTTTGCGGTTCCTTGTGTTAGATTTGCTCCTTCTAGTGATTTTGGCAGAATAGCCACTGTCCCCACGGTAGCCCTGATACTATATATCAAATCACCAAAGTGAACTTCTGACCTCTTATACTTTTGAGCTATTTTTCTGTCAGTTTTAGATAAATTATCTTGACAAATAGAACAATTTTTAATATCTCCAGTTTTAATGTAGGGAATACCGTCGTTAATATTAGGTCCAGCTTGAACTATTCCATATGTAATTATCGTGCCTTGTTGTTTAAGGTCGTTCAATTTCTTAATTTCAAATTTATTTCTGTTGTCGTACAAATCACCAAACACTTTAAAGAAAATGCTAGTGAGATATTGTTCCGTCAATTTGTCGGATTGTTTTCGCCATTCCCTCAACTGTTCAGCTCTATCAAGAATTAAAATAATACTTTTTTGGACATTTATTGGCGGGAATGAAATTGTTAATTCTTTTAAGAACTTGTAATGCCTGCTGTACCCATGATTTCTTACCGATTTATGTTTTAAAAAATAATACAAATATTTAGTTTCCAGTCTATTTCTATCGGGAACGAGAATTTTAGCCCCGTCAGCACCAAGGGCAAAGGGGAAATCAATGTACTTTAAGATCCTAGTGTGGTCACCAAAAATTATGACCGGTAAGTAGTCTTTGTATACTTTTTCTGGATCGTCCGTGTAACCAGCAATAAAATTAGCCCCTTGGTCAATAATTGCATACTTTCCTTTCCGCTGGAATTTGCTTTGGGGGATTTTAAGTTTAGAAGAAGTTAAATCTTTTACACAACTAGTGAAAACATCTGCTTCCCAATTAGTTGACTGATTACTCATTTTCAAACCGCCTAAAAAATTCGCTGGGAATAGGCACTGACCCATCCTTTGTCTTTTGAATAAATGTGTCTCTTTCCTCAAGACACCTCTGAATTGTTTGGTTTAAGTTGCTCAAGAACCAAGGTGACACATGTTCGAGTATGGGTATCTCTTTTTCTGTGTCGAGTAAAATTGACCACACGTAAGTATCAGCCGCCTTGTTATACTTTATTTTGTTTTTACCTGCCATGAAGTTAGGTACTGTGATTTTCATTTCTGCCAAAATTAGTGTTCTAATCAGGTTTGCAGGTGTTACCCCTTTTTTGTCACAATGAGCCCTGAACAAACTTAGTTCGGTGCTTGGAAGTTTCGTTGAAGCGGTTCGGTATTCCATGTCCTTGATTAATACAGGTAAGCCCTAATAAGTATTTGTGTAAACCAAGGTTTACCTATTATTTCATTTTTATTTGGTTACACTTCTGTATAACAAGCTTCAGTTCATCTATCTTAAACAAGTCAAGGGGGCGCTCATTAGATAATGGCGGTTTTGATAAATCTGCCAGTACAATCCTTTTCCGGTCAGCAAAGATTTTCTTTAGTATGAGCAAGAACTCAAGTTGTTTTGAGCTGTATTTTGTTTGTTTTACTATGTATTGGTCAAATTCATATTCGATTAGTTCCTTGGGGTCTTCTTTCTCGGTTAATCCCATTATTCTGTGTAGAAAAGATAGGAAGTCGGTGTTTTGGTATTTCTGTACGTTTTCAATAGTTAATTCGGGTTTTAGGGCGGATAACTTCTAGCTCTAATTCACCTAGTTCGCTGGCTGTTATTCCTTCGCCGCTTTGAATTTTTTGGGCTATTGCATTTGAATCAAGTAATTTTTTGATCGCCGGGTCCTCTTTTACCTCTTTAGCGTAGGTTTCTCTTAGTATAACAAAATCTGGTTGGTCAACCTGAACCACTTTTTTTGGGTTAGGTTCGTAGTACTTCATTAAAGGGGCTATCTGGACAACCAAAAACTCGACATCACTAAAAGTTAGGTCTTCCCAAAAAGAATCGTCGGATACCGCGCAAGATATTGGGCAGGTTATTTTTTATTTCAGTGAGGGTATCTCTTCTGCGTATGTTATCGCACATGCCTTGAACGTAATCTCGAAGCTCAAAAATCAAGTCTTTCTTGCCTTCCAAGACATACCCGAACAGCTTCTCAACTCGCAGTATAAATGAAGCGACATTGGGGTTTTTGCCTTGACTAAAAATCATAAGCGGGGCAATTTCTTTTTTTAACTCAGCGGTGTATGCTTCTAAATTGAAGGCTTCCCCTTTGATCTTTTCTAACACTGAGAGCTTTTCTCGTAAAATGAAGGAGTCTTTGTCTAAATCATCAATGCATGCGATGATTTTTCCAGAAATAATGCTTTTTTGTTCCTGATCTAGAGGTTGCTCTAAGAGTTTTACTCGGTTTTCAAAAATTCTTGTGATGACATCTTTGGTTGGTGAATGTTCTTTTGCTTGGCTGAATTGATGATAAAGGACATTTGAGTGCCCGCCGATTTTGAAGTCAAGAATTAAGAAATCGCTTTTTTCATTATTAGGCAACCATAGCGGATGTTTGCATGCTTCGCGGTTTCTTGTGCCGCGCCCCACCATTTGCCAGAATCGAATATGTGAGAAAACAGGTTTAACGAAAACCAAGTTGCAGACTTCTGGGACATCCACGCCGGTATCGAGCATGCCAACAGATAAAGCGATTCTTGGCTCTGATTGAAGACCAAACCGCTTAACCTCATCGTCGGAACGATACATCTCTGAAGTGATAACCTGTACATCATTACTGATGCTAGGGATAACAATTCCAAAGATTCGCTTTAGATGCTTGGCATGTCTTTGGCTTGCGCAGAAGAAAATGGATTTGCAAGGTTTGCCATCGTCGGAGCGGTAGCAGCTGTTTAGATACTCTCGGACTATTACTTCATTGGTTTTGTCATCCATAAATACCCTGTCGAACTCTGAACCGGTAAACTCTGCTTCTTCAGGATTAACTTCTTGGCGTCGAAGTTGGTCTTTTAGTGCTTCTGTTAGAGTTGAGCCTTTAATCCCTAAAGATAGCCGTTCTGTGTCAATTATTTCTGCTCTGTAAGGCACAAGGATGGTATCAACAATGGCCTCGTCGTAAGAGTAATCTACTGTTGGCTTGCCGTGTTCACACTCGAATAAGTCAAACGTGTTTTTGGTTTCGCATTCTCTCGGGGTTGCTGTTAGGCCTATCTTTATGGCATCAAAGAATTTGTCTACAAAGTGGTTCCTATCGTAATATGATCGGTGGGCTTCATCGAAAACTATTAGGTCAAAGAAGCCTGGGCTGAACTTTTCTGCTAGTCTGGGTTTGCCGCTCATTAAAGTTTGAACTGTTGAAACGTATAGCCGCCCTGTTGTTGAGAAGCCATCACGCAAATCAACTACGGGCTCAGTGAAGAACTGCTCAAACCCACTAGATTTAGCCTGATTTACCAGGGCTGTTCGGTCTGCGATAAACAAGGCGTTTCTGACATGATTGGCGTTTATCAATACGTCGATTAGTGCCATGGCTACTCTTGTTTTTCCTGTCCCGGTAGCCATTTGCACTAGGGCTTTGCGGTGTCCTTGGGCGAAGTGTTCGCTTAGTTGTCTAACAATCTGCACACTTCTGGGTCTGCTAACAATATTTGAGTTAATTTTTACTTCGCAGGGGTTGCGGCGTTTGTTGTAGTTGTCGCCTCTTCTTTTGAGGTCTTGCTGGCTAAACGGTCCACTGACCTTGCGTTCTACTCCATCTTCATCAACAAAACGCCAAACCTTGCCATTTGTCAGGAAAAAGGAATCTTCTTCCCGGTCTGTGCCTCGATGTCTTTGGCGTAGCTTCGGGCTTGGATGCGTCCTTTTTCTTCATCTTTGGAGAACTTTTTTGCTTCTATCAAACCTAAAACAGAATAGTCCTCGTCAAGCAACAAGTAATCGATGAATCTATCGACACCCTTCTGCGGATGCCCATCATAGAAGATCAACCGCTTGTTTACGAAGTCAGATTTTACTGAGTTAACCTCTGCCTTGAGGTACTTTGGAATCCAGCCTCTATTGGCTAAATCGCAGGTCGATGTATTTTCTGGTTGCCTTTTCATCAGCTGAATAATCCAGTACATCTTCTGTCATATCTTACATATTGCAGTTGATTACTTTATAAAAGCTACCAAGCGAGTACATATCGACTAATTATTTTGAACCATTGATTTCTTCTAGGCAATGGCTTGGTGTCCAGAAAGTTTTAAATTAATTCAAGTTAGCCTTAAACTGGTGCAAAATGGTGGTTGAAGATTATCCCGTATTAAGAATAATGGAAAAAGATGGCAAATTTGAGTGCGAACTTACCGAACCTAATTCAATGCAAGTATCAAGTATAGAACTCAAAATCTCTTCAAAGGATAAAAATCAAATAATAAGTCAATATAATGAAATTATCAAAATTATGGCGCTATATCCTGAAAATGCACCTTCGCCAACCCAATTCAGCAGTATACTAAAAACTCTTGGAGTGGAAATTGGCAAAATTTTAAACCCCATTTTGCGCAAACTCGCATTCGAAGTTGAAAAATCATGTAGTTTAGCATTAGCACTTGATGAACAAACCTCAGAGAATCCCTTGGGAATTAGGACGATTATCCAAAATTCGAGGACTAAAACAACCTATGCTTTTGTGCCAAGCGGTATGTACAGGCAGACTCCGAATTATACAACTACCTTCTTGGGAACCTTCACCCAAGAAAAGAAGAAGAAGAAAGCGCTAGTTGTGGGAATAAACTACGATGATAGACCAGAACTAGGGGTACTAACACGTGCTGAAGATGAAGCAGAAAAGATATCAACAACACTGGAACGCAATGATATATCTGTTAATCGTCTAATTGGAAAAAAGGCTACATGGGATGCAGTCCTCAGCGAATTAATGGAGGGTGTAGATATTTTCCATTTCACCGGGCATGGCGCAGTAAGTTGGAATAAAGCGAAGATTTTTCTAAACGACAAAGATTTATGGGCTAAGGACCTAAATGATTTTCTCAAAAAATCTCCAGCACCAAGTCTTTCCTTTTTTAATGCCTGCGAATCAAGTATTGATGCTTCAAAGAATGGAAAGGTAACTTGGAGACCCTACAGTTGGGCATATGCAATGGCAATGGAAGGAGGAAACCGGCTTATAGGTACTCAATGGAGCGTTTTAGAGCATGAGGCAACAGATCTTCGCCGACACATTTTATCGCAAGTTTCTCGGATATAAAAACCACAGTCTGGGTGAAGCAATGAAACTTGCCAGAAGCGCAGCAGAAAAAGGGCAATGCAGACAGTATTTTTAGCTGGCCAGCTTATGTGCTGTATGGTCCACCTGCCTTAGATAGAAGCAACATGCTAACAGAGGGATAAAAAGCATATACTACAGGCCTTTCTTAAGTGTAAGTTATAAGATTAAAGCCAATGAATCCTAAGGATGTTACAAAGTTATGCAATAGCCATGTTGCCAACTTTATAAAGCTCATATCAATAATGCGGTGGAGGGATTAGGCGTTGGGAATAATTGATAGTTCAGGGAAGATTTGATAAGACGCTTATTCATTTTAAAAATAGAGGTATCTTCAGAAGAAGAAATACCTTGAGGACTCCTATTTCTATTGAGTTTTTGTATTTTACTACCAGCTTCTGGGAAGCAAGTCTTTTAAAATCTGTATTTTTGAGTTTGCTAATCGGTCAACAATAAGCTCAACATTTTTATCCTCTTTTGATTGATTTTGCTAAATAGCCAAACCATTCGTCCATCAGAGAAGCAACATGTCCTCTTCTAATTGCAGACCATTCGGAAGGTTTCAGGTCACCTAATTTATGAACTGTCACACCCTTGCAAAAGGGACATGCGTGGGGCAATACCTTTTTGTCTCCATAAATTTCGATCATATCATTCCAGGGTCTATGGATCAATAATTTTGGATCAAGGTATTTGCCGTATGGTGCAAATCTTCCAAAACTGCCTTCTATATCATAATTGGTAAAAGAACTTGACACAATGTCAAAGCCCGCATGAGATACAAAGCTTTGACAATTATTTTCAAGCACCATACATGCTCGGTTTCTGAAGCTTCGACCAAAAAATTCTAAGGTTGACATGAACTCTCTATAGTTATCTCTCTCTGTTTGACGATCTTTGTTTGTTAGATCAAGGTATTTGAACTTGATAACAGTCAGAGTCTCTTTTGAATTTTCGTTTATATATTCAAGGGCTTTGTCAAGTAAAGACCAATCGGATAAAGCAGAATTTTTAAACAGGAAATATGTAGCGCATGGCTTTTTTCCTCTAGCAAGTTCTTTTGTATCTGAGTTCATTTTTTTAGCTATTTCAAGCATTTTATGATCATCAATTAGAGGAACTGCCGGAATGGCTACATCGGCTTTGTAGTCAAGGTCACATTTTAGAAATGAGTTGATTAAGTCAAATCTTCTTTTATTTGATTCTTTGTTTTGTTCATCTGCCAAACTTCTCCAAAATTCACGGTGTAAACTCTCCTTCTTGCTCTCGAAGGATTGTGAGGCTTTCTACTATTGCTGGCCTCTCCTTCTTTTAAATGTTCTAATTTGATTAGATATTCCATTATAATTTTTGGGGTATATGGATTCGTATAGAACCCGTGCATTCTATTTTGGTAGTATAAATATTCCAAGCTCTTGTCTATCAATAAAACCTGGTTTTCAAAGAATAAGCTGTATTTATCTTGCCTCAAAACTCCAAAAATATCTCGGGGGGTTTCAGGTCGTAACATCATGAGCGCATTTCGCAGGTCTACAAAACGAACGACATTAGTAGTTAACCTTTCACAGGGATATTGCTTTTTAATTCGTAACATTAACTCAAGTTCAGCGGAGTCTTTTAATTGCACACAAAAACTTGGAGTAGGAACTATTTTTTGCCCAATTCTTGTTTGGGTTATTCGTGCATATCGGTCTCTATATTCTTCTTTAACGGTTATTTTTAGCTCATTTTCCATTCTGAAGCACCTTTAGAAATAAATTCCTGTAACCTCAAGAGAAAGTTAGGCACATCTTTCATGCTAATCATTACGCCGCCCTTAACTTGAGGAACTCTAAATTCATCCAAATCTTTTTCTTGAATGTAAACGAATGTGCCTTCGTTATTCTCCAACTTGTAGAAGGTATATGTTTTATCAAGGAAAACTATGCTTCCCATGTCTGATTCATCAACAAGTTTTCCATTCTTGAAAAAGACGAAAGTGTTTCCGTGTTGTACTTTGTATGCTTCACCTGTGGCAACTAAGACATCCAAGTGCTTGCTCAAGGTCATGCGATTGAATCCTGTAGTTTCGGAAAGCTGAGAAACTGTTATACCTTTCAGGGTGTTAAGACGAAGAATCTCCAAGATCACGTTTCTGATGTAAAAATCCTTTTCTTTTGGGGGAGTGTCTGAATCTTCTCAGAAGACAGTATTGTATTCGGTATTTTTAGCGGTGATTTCATTTAAGCTCTTGTTCCTTTGGCATGCTAATTATTGCTGATTAGCAGTTATGCTAAGCATAGCACCGCTAAATATTTAAGTTTTACGCATTCAAGTGCCTTGCAAAGATAATCAGGTAGCATATTTTCATTTTGAGGTCAGATGTGGTAACACTTGACCTCCCATCAATGCTCTGATCGTTTTCGAATATACTGCAAAGAAACGGTTATACGGTTTCGGCTAAGGCTGCCATGTAATTCATTGTTTATTTTGGTGTTGCCTCTTCCTTTGCTTGCATGACCAAAACGAGTTACTTTCCAATTCTTCATGCCGCCTCTGATTATCTGAGGATTACTTGTTAGTATGTAGAAGGGCATTTTTGTTTGTGAAGAGTAAAGTTCAGCGATGAAGTTTAGAGCCGTTTTCCCACACCGATTCCTTGATAGTCTGGCAAGACGACAAGTCTTGAAACACGATAATATTTTGCTTTCATTCGTATGCATGCTACAGCTATGAACGCTATGGGTTTGTCTTGGTAGAGTGCTGTGTAGCAGCGGACTCCGGCGCCGAGGAGCCGTTTAGATAGTGATAGTTGCCGAAACATCTGCCAAAGGTAAGCGCCGCACCGATAAACTTGGAGTTCAACGGGCGGCCGACTTCTTTTTTTCGGCTAAACTCCATAGTGTCAGTACAGAATACCCAGTCGGGATCAAACCAATCCACAACATCATAGTGGCAGGTTACGGCTATAAACTTCTTGTTTGAGCGGCGCTAACAGCTTTGCTAATCGCAAAGGCGCTAACTTTGGCTATTTCCCTATCAACAACAGAGGTGAACTCGTCAAAGACAATCAAAGACTCATCTAAGCAAAGCGCCCTTGCAATGTCCACCCGCATCTTTTCGCCCTGACTCAGACAATCATAGCTTTTTAGCCAGTCCGGCGGCGAAGCAAAGCCAACACTGCAAAGCATCCGAGTTATCTCAGAGGTCTCAAGCCCTTCGGGAAAATCATCAAGAACACATTTGCTTTTGTATTCGAAGTCTCGTGATGTAGGCGTCGGGGAAGAGCTGTTTGGCTATGCTGGTTTTGCCTGAGCCGCTGCGCCCAACGATTACTCCGACTTGCCAATCAAACTCTTCCAGCGGCAAAGAACCCTTAAACCGCTTCTCCAGCTTTACATCATTTAGCGTGTAACTGCCAACTACGCTTTGGGCTCGGAAACTGTCGGATTCTTCCCAGCGTTTTACAATGTCAAAATCCGTAGCTTATACCCCTCCGACTTTAGCTTCTCAAAGTTTCCTTTCTGATCTGCTTCATCTTTGCACTCAACGATTATCTCGTAGGTTTCAGGAACCGAAAAAGAAACTTCCCGCTCATCCACCTCTATGGGAAGCTTCTCGCCTACAGACTGCAAAAACAGCTTCAACTCCTCTTTTTCGCCCTCATCAATTATGCGCAGATACTCGGCGCTATCCATCTCCTTGTTATGCTTGCCTCTGAGCTTGTTTAGCACCTGCCGAAGCAATCGGCGATCAACATCTTTAACTGGCAGGCGGATGACGCTGCACTCGGTCATGCCAAGCTCCTTCATAGCGGTAACACGCTGCTGCCCATCAGCCACCAACAGCTCACTATTGGTGACGACGGGAACGATGTCGCCCCACCGCTTAATTGAAGCTTTCAGGCGTTCAAGTTGCGCCAGAGACATCTGATTGGGGTTGTCTTCGTCAAATTTTAAGTCGCTAATTTTCACTTTTTCTGACATGGGAATCGAGAATTTTATCCATTGACTTCTGTAGCTCATATTTTCAAATTCTCCCTAAACGTTGACTTGGAAAACTGCTCGTTCTGCGGTAGTTTCCAAAACCAATCGCACTTTTCGGTACATGTTGGACATTTTTCCTTTAGGTAACGTGCGTTTCTCTCTGCGGCTGCTTTTTCCTCTGCCTCTTCTTGTTGCTCTTCTAGCTCTTCTTGCCTTGCTTGCTCTGGCGTGCGGCCAGCGGTTAACTGTTCAAGTTCCTGGGTGGTTTTGAAAACGTGATGTTGCTCACAGTAGCGTTGAAAACTCTCTGGAGTAAACAAGTTATGATTCCAAACCGCATAAACGGGGGCCATAAGTTTTTCTTGTTCGCCTTCACAAAGTTCCCAATAGCCCGGTTGATCAAACACTGCTTTTTCAGCGTCGTATTGTTCTTTGAACTTGCGGGTTTCCTCTATTAGCCAATAAAACCACGTGTAGAAAACCAAGTTAGCCATAGGATCTTTAAAGTTACAAAAGCATCTGTGAAGACTTGAAAAACATCCAAGTATCCTAGCCATAAAACGGCGATTAGCTGCGTCCACAATTGCTTGTTCGCTTGACAAGAGCGGAGTATAAGTGGTTTCTCCCTCGTTCTACGGCTTGTTGCATGTCTTGCATGTGAGCTTCAAGGATTTGATTGGCTCGTCTTTGTAATTCGTTTTCAGCTCGGTCTAGCTCGGGGTCACCATTTTCCCATGTTATCTTTGTAGTGCCTTCCTTAGGGTCTTCAGGCAAACACATTTCTTTCTAACTCATGCAGCTTGCGGCTTAGGAGGTTCATTTCTTTTTAGTCCTCCGTTTGGGTATTAGTATGCTGTTTTTGAGCTGTCTCCTCTAACGTTAACACCCTAAGCTCCAACTCCTCATCCTTTAGCAAGGGACCAGTAGGCTGAGACTGCTGAAACTAAAACCCTGGCCCACCCTGCTTAGCTCGGTCACTGTTACCGTCGTTATGAATTTTTTTGTGAGAGAGGCTTAATACTCCGTCTAAAACTCTAAATAACGTGTTTCTGCGCTCCTTTACCGAACGGTTTAATGATGGTTTCTTATCGGTTTCTGTTGAGGTTCACTCAAAGTTCATGCGCCAAGTTCTGCTTTATACTCCACGCCATAGAGAAAAGACAACAAAGCGAGTTAGCACTCAAGACAACACAAAACAAGACAACGATAACATAAATAGCAATTAATGGATAAAAAACTTACTGATTAATTGCCCAATTTATTAATCCGAACAAAAGGAAATGATAGATAGCGAGAGCCGAATTGATTAATAATGCAATTTGAAGAAAGTTTTAGCGGTGAATGGATTGCTAACAATAATTATGGAGGCATCAGCGTATATTTATTGTGTTGTCGGATTCAAGGTTGGTCGTCATCCAGTTCTCAAGTCTATATTGCCAAGATACCTATTAGTTTCAGACGAGTTCTATTATTTTGATAAACCCCCAGAGAGCGATCTCCTATATGCCGAGCCATTTGCAAAACTACTTGAAATACCGTTTAAGACCCTGCTGAGCAAGAAAATCGAATATCCAACTGAAGATCAGCTTGAAGACCTTCGTAGAGCTTTAGGGGATGAACCTAATTGTGAAGGAGGTTTATACGCTTATTTTGGAACCATGGGATTATTGAATACGTAAAGGAAAAAAATGGGTACTTTTATGTTCTTCCTGGTTTAGGGAAGGCTTTGTTAACTTTTGCGACGAATAAGACTGATTTTGTTGAGAACGCGGAAGAATTTTTTGTTATGCAGTATAATGGATTTATATTTGAACAAGAAATTCCAGCTTTTGATCGAATCAAGCAGGCCCTAATTTAGCACATTATTTTAGAATTTAAAGAGGATTTTCAAAAGGGTGTATTATAATTTCCAAATGTTTTAAAGGAAGTTATGCCCTTTCTGATGGACAAAAGAATTATATCAAGAATACTATAGCCAACGATGAGCAACGCTTGCTGGTTTTTTTACAACCCGAGAATCTAAAAAGATGCAACGTCTCTAAGGCATCAATTTTAAGTGATGCTATTGGGCTCTTTATGCCTTTACCTCTTGGAACTTTGATAGAGTTAAGTAAAGAGATAAAAAGACTTGAGGCATTTGAAAATGCACACTTGAATTTCATTTTAGCATTGACAATTCTCAAAAAGATAGGGAATGTGGGACAGGTAGAAGGACCGACAAGTTGTGCGGTTTGCGATATTTCACCTGCCGAAATAGAGAATATGACCGAAGAAGAATGCGAAAAAATCATGTATAGCCAGAATCTATGCATGAAGCATGGTGTTGCAAGGCTCGATTTAAAAAAGAGGTTTCGCCTAAATGGAAAGGCTCGCTTGAGAGCGATGAAGAAATTGGGTGATGCTTCGGTTTTTATGAAACCTAAAGATAGTGAATGATAATGTGTTGAAGAAATTTGGATTTTGCACTATCATTTAATGTCTTCAAGCCGCTTTGGACTCAACTCTATCGAAACATTGGTTACAGTAAACACTATCAACGGTTTGTCATAGTAGAACCGCTTGGTTATTTACTGCAGGAAGGGCAAAGAGTGAGATGTGTTCCTGTAGAACCGATTGTATATCCAAAGGTTACTGCGCTAGGGAAGAACATTGCCGCTTATATTGATCAAGAATGGGGTGACTGTCTGGAACAAGTACTTGTTTTTAGCAAAAAGTATAACACAATATTATTGACAGATGAAGAACTCATTTTTGAAAAACAAAGACTACCTGAATTGATAGATTATTTTAAAAAACAGCTAACCGCTGAGAGTGTCATTGGCTTGGTCCATTACCACATTGAAGAACCTGAACTTAGCTTTTCTGATAATGAGGCACTCAATTACTTCACAACAGAAATAAAAAAAATGAGTGGTTCTAATCAAGTTGGAATAGTTGTCTCTGATGATAGCCCGCAAGAGACTTAAACGCTTATGAAGTAGGACGGGAAGAGCTTGAAAGACTACAATCGTCAAAAACTAAGGAAGGGAAAGTAAGTATAGTTGGGAGCCTTTTTGAGGGGAAAAAGACTAAGCCTATTCCTCTTAAGATCAGGCTTGAATCTTAAAATCAGATTTCTTAAATATCGAAGAGTACTTCAGACCTTGCTGTTCAATAAGTCTTCTTTGCTCCCGCTTCTCTATCCACAAGGGTAATTACTTCCATAATCTCGCAATCAATTTCTCTGACTGCCTCCACGGCTTTAAGAACCGAAGTACCTTTTGTTGTAACATCGTCAACAACAACAACTCGGGAATTTGGTTGAAGTCGTCCCTCAATTTTATTCATCGTACCATGTTCTTTGCGTTTTTCTCTAACCCAAAACGCCGGAATAGGTGCTCCCTTCAAATAACTTAATTGAGCGACTGCGGTACATATCGGAATAGCACCTGTTTGAATACCCCCAATTGCGTCTAGACTTATAATCTCTCACCATATCAAAATATATTTCAGCTATTAGCGAAATTCCTTCTAGGATTTTGAGTTACCGGTTTACAATCGAAGAAAACCCAACTTTCATCGCCTGGAGGCTAGTAGAAATGGTTTATCACTATTCAGTTTTGACCTAACCAAAAAGGCTTTCTCTTCCATTAGTGCCTTGAGACGTCTCTTCTTATTTTTTATCGTGAACGTTACTTAATTGCACAGCATGCATTTTAGACAGCATCATACTTCTCTCTCCTCTCTTTTTTAACCTTTTTCTTTGACCTTCCAGAATTTGAACGGTTTTTGTTCTCTTAATATGATTTTTCCTTCCTTTTCTGAAAGCCCAAGTATTTTGAAGCTACACTCGGAGCAATTTTCACTGTTTCAGCCACTTTCTTTGTATGCATTTCACCGTTTTGCTTTAGCATTTGATATATTTTGTCTTCAGTATCATTCACTGTTATCCATCTACTTTTATACATTATTTTAATATATAATATTTAGCATTTTCCATTAACATAAGATTAACAGATATTTGTAACGTTTTAACATAAAAGTTTCAATTTAACATTAACGTTAATCGTTACGCTTATGCATTATGTTCATTAACCGTTATGCATGATCAAAAAGGATAAATCCAATTCACTATACCCTACTTAGAAGGAAAAAATGGTTACCAATCATATGAAGAGTGGTAAATGGTTACCGGGAAGTCTGGAAGCGTTCGTCAAACAGATGGCTGACACAGTTACCGACTATACTTTGCTAAGCACAATTAAATGTACCAAAAAGGATCAATATTTCAGCAGGATAGAACAATTGATCCGAGAATTTCTAACAAGAAAATCCTATTGAGCATAAATTAATTATCAGCCTAGGTTGTGGAAAAGCAGAAGACTTGCTGATGATGCAGGAAATCTTCCCAAAAAGTCAACTATTTGGAATAGATACCAGCAGAGAAGCCTTAAAATGGACCAAGAGGCGAAAACAAACCGCAATTAATTTAATATGTGCCTCTATTAGCGACCTGCCTTTCAAACTGGCGTAAGTTTTGATGCACTTATTGCGGGTCAATGCGTAGACCTAGATTTTGAAGAGCAATATGTTGACATAATGTTAAAGGAAGTAACAAAGTATGCTTCGACTAATGCTAGATTTTACCTATCGTTTTTTGGTACAAGCAACACTCAACTAGAACTCTATAAATGTACGCCTATCGGCAATATCCTAGACAAATTTGGATGGACTAATTGTTATGGCAAGTTATAATTTTAAGGGCGACAACTTTGCAAAGGGCGTCTTTTGGGTTGAAGAGCATACCATTTAAAGATTCTATATAAAATATTCAAGGCAGTATCTAATCTAAGAGCCTTAAGTGTTTATTTAAACAGCTGGTTTATTGTAAAAAGGTTAATCTTAACTAAAAAAGGGGTAAGCGGGAGATTTTGCCATTTTAACTTCATAGAAGCCATAAAAGACTAAATTTCGCCTCATTTTTGGCGGGGGCTTTTCAAGCTAAATTTTGATGTATATTTCTTGTTTCTCTAACTTCAGGGGGTACGCTGTTAAGTTTTCGATATCAGGGCGGTCCAGCGGCTCCATAGGACCAGAAACAACTTTGCCCGTTGTCACGTCGAATTTTGAGCCGTGATTTGGGCAAGTGATTATGTTGCCTTCCAGTGTGCCTTGGGATAAGTCGCCGCCGTAATGCGTACACAACACGTCGATTACATAAAAGCTGCCGCTTACGTTAATGATTAAGATGGGCAAGTCTCCTGCAGTAACCGTCTTTTTTTGTCCAACTACAATCTCCGAAACACTTGCGACGTGGATAAACGCTGAATCCAAAGAAACCACTCAACAGCATCACTAATTAGCTGCCTTGAGAATAAAAGTGTAGTTGCTAACCATTTAGCTGGTTTTTTTGCATTGTTTGTATGAGGCTGCGCAGTGGCTACAGCAGAACGCCATCTTCGCTGTCGATTTCTTCGTGATAGGCGCCTTCGTAGACTTTGCATCCGCAGTGCGCGCAAACGTAGAGGCTGGGTGCTATAGCGATGGATATTAACTCGGCGAAGCGTTTGAATAGTCACGTGCAGAGTTCCCTGCCCTCTTCGGTTAGCTCGAAGATTTTGCGTTCCTTGTCCCCAACTGGTTCACAGAGTGTTTGACGTAGCGTTTGTCTTCAAGTTGCTCAAGAAAAGGGTAGACTAGTGAAGGGCTGATTTCTTTTTTGACGCTTTTTTTGAATTGGCTGATGATGTGGTAGCCGTGGGATGGGCCTTCGTAGAGTATGGTGAGTATGTAGAAGCGGCTGAAGTCGCTGATCGAGTTCATCCATGCCGTTGTTTTCTGTGTTTTGGGTCATGCTGTTCATTGTTGTATGGGTAAGTTTATGTTACAAATGTTTATTAGATATATCTGAAATATACACATATAGTAGTGAGGGAAATGGTCAAATGAAAGTATACCACGATAAATGTCATCCCCAGAAAACACCGAAACTTGCTGCATAAACACGCAGTCCGGAGCAACCCCGAATGGCAGGCTGCAGCAATTTGAACATAGAATTTTTCGAAAAGAACCCCAACGGTTACAGCCCACTCCATAGCCACCCTTCACAGCACAAACTAATCATAATAGATTAGAAAGATCAGTATTCGACGGCCAAAAACAGTGGCAATCCAATCAGGCGACATAGTCTACAATGCAACTCAAACGAGCCTCACCAGCTAAAAACAACTGGCGATAAACCCTAAAATTCATATGCTTTAACTGTAACCCCCAGCAGAAGCACCAGCACGCTTTAGGGGCATTCGGGCACCAAAAATATATGCCACCTTAGCATGTAATAAAGGGTTCCAAGAGGGATTATATCCTTTGAAATACGACGTAATCATCATGGGCGCAGGCCCTGCAGGCATCTTCTCAGCATTAGAACTAACTGAAAACACAAACCTAAACGTACTCGTCATCGACAGAGGCACAGACATAGAGAAACGGAAATGCCCCTGCAAACGCGGCTTCGAATGTCGTACACTGCGAACCATGTGCATCCTATCGGGATGGGGAGGAGCAGGAGCTTACAGTGACGGTAAACTCACCTTATCCACTGAAGTCGGCGGCTGGCTAAACCAGTACATATCCAAAAAAGAACTCCATGACCTAGTCAAGTACTGTGACGATTTCTACATCCGATTCGGCGCCAGCAAAGAAGTGTTCGGCGGTGAAAACGAAGAAGTAGACGAAATAGACGTCAAGCTTCCCTCGCTGGACTTAAACTAATCAAGCAAGAAGTTCGTCACATGGGTACAGACCGATGCCTAGAAGTCCTAAAAGCATGCGCAACTATCTCAACAGCAAAATAACTTTCATGCCCAAAACCGAAGTAAAGGGCTTAATCGTGGATGACCATACCATTCAGGGCGTCGAAACAGTGCTCGCGGCGAAAAAATATGGCTAAATACCTCATTATCGCCCCAGGCAGAGGCGGCGCAGAATGGCTCCAAACAGAAGCCCAGATTCGTGGGCTGAAAACTGTTAACAACCCAGTTGACATCGGCGTCCGAGTTGAATTTCTCGCAGTCCGTAATGGAGAAACTAACAAAAGTTCTCTATGAGCCTAAACTGCATTTATTTCTCACGTTCATTCGATGACCAAGTACGTACTTTCTGCGTGTCACCATACGGGGAAGTCACAACCGAATCCTACGATGGCGTCTTAACCGTCAACGGCGGAAGCCAAGCAGAAATTAAAACTGCTAATACCAACTTCGCGATTCTGGTAAGCACACAATTCACTGAACCATTCAAAGAACCAATCGCTTATGGCAAATACATCGCTCGCCTTAGCAACTTGCTTAAGTGGCGGTGTCATGGTGCAGCGCCTTGGTGACCTCAACCACGGCAGACGCAGCACCCCTGAACGCATCAGCCACAGTGTCCTCACTCCAACACTCAAAAACGCTACCCCAGGAGACCTGAGTTTCGTATTGCCCTACCGCTACTTAACCGACATCCGAGAAATGCTTGAGGCTCTCGATAAAATCGCTCCCGGCGTTGCCTCACCTGAAACCTTGCTTTATGGGGTCGAAGTTAAATTCTACAGTAGTCACCTTCAACTCAACAATACCTTAGAAACCAAAATCCAGAATATGTTCACCATCGGCGACGGCGCAGGTGTCACTCGCGGCTTAATCCAAGCATCTGCCTCTGGGGTCATCGTAGCAAGAGAAATTCTCAAACGAGAAAAACTATCGAAGGCATAGTATTAATGGCAGCTGTGGCTCAGAACATTCGTTGCTCGCACTGCGGTGCCCCCGTGGAGTTTAAGCCTGGCGAACTCGTAGCTACATGCAAATACTGTGGCTTCACAACAGTCATCGAAACCGGTCAAGCCTTCAACTTCGAACACTCCGTACTTTTAAACAGTTACAGCCCCCCGCAGATTGAGGAATTGGTGCAAGATTGGATGCGTTCTGGCTTCATGAAACCCGGCGACCTCGCCAAAAAATCCAAAATCATAGAGAAAAATCTCATCTACCTACCCTTCTGGGTGATCTCAGTCGAAGCCACAACCACATACAAAGGCATCTTTGAACGCATCGCACCGCCAATCGTCAAAGAGGGACGAATTCAGAAGAAATACAATTGGCTGGTTCTCGCACGTCAAGCCTCGAATTTTCCCACACGCGAATACGATGTGCCCTTGGCGGGTAAAGTACCCTATGATTTCCGAAAAATCGAAGGCTTCGCTCAGGTTCTCAACAGCGAAATGGAGAAGGAGCAGGCTTTAGAGTCCGCTCGCCAAGAAATCGATGCTCACCACCGGTTCCTGTTACAGCAAGATATTGACCGCATTGTTGAGGAAACCACTTCTGTGGAGGTGCAGCAGATGGTGTATTTGCATGCGCCAGTTTGGTTCATTAAGTACGAGTACAAAGGCAACCTCTTCCAAATGCTGGTTGATGGGGCAAAAGGCATGGTTCTCAAGGGTGACATCCCAAACAGCAAGTTTTAGGTTGCTTGAATAATGTTTAAAAGGTACCCCT
The DNA here is from genome assembly GCA_963760925.1 of uncultured archaeon. Classification (GTDB taxonomy): domain Archaea; phylum Thermoproteota; class Bathyarchaeia; order Bathyarchaeales; family Bathycorpusculaceae; genus Bathycorpusculum. Next base: position 216,818 of record CAVXES010000005.1, read on the forward strand.
TTTTTAATTGGAAGTGATAAAAACAGGGGAAATGGGAAATGAGCGAAAATAAAGATGTTTATGCCCAAGCGAAAAGCCAAATGAGGCTTTCCGAGAAAATTGCAGCGGCGCTGCCAGGATTCCGTGGATACAAAGAGAAGGAGCTTCGCCGTGAATCAGACAAACTTATCCGTAGTCATCTTTACCTCAAACTCAGCAGAGACAAAGATAACGTTCGAATGATTTCACAGAAAATCAGCGACAAACGCTACTTTGACGTGATGGTAGAGATGGATCGTTTAGTGGCTAAAATGGACGCTATAACCGAGAAGGTTAATCACGCCTCTTATGGTTACTCAGGCTTCTACGATGTAGTTAAAATCAAGGAGGAAAACCTTGATCGCATGATAGCCTTTGACAACGGCTTACTCGACGGGGTCAACGCATTAACTGACGCAATCGACGCTCTCAAAGCCCAACTACTGAGCGGAGAATACTCTAATCTTAAAGACAAAATCCAAGGCGTAACCGACAAGCTTGCTATGCTTGAAGACACTTTTGATAAACGTCAAGAAGTAATTGCAGGAGTGACCGCATAATGCCACAAGTAATTGAATGGACAAACGTCGGAGCAGACGACATAGTTTGGCGGTACCCAAACGAGGACCTCACATGGGGTGCCCAGTTGATCGTCCATGAATATGAGATGGCAGTGTTCTTCCGTGACGGAAAAGCATATGATGTTTTCCAAGCGGGTAGACACACCCTTACCACCCTCAACCTGCCCTTGCTTACAGGCTTACTGACAAGATTGGCGGGTTTCGGTGGCAACAAACCCTTCAAGGCTACGGTTCTGTTTATCAGCACCAAAATCTTTGCAGGCAAATGGGGTACCCGAGCGCAGACTACCGAGCTTGCTCCATTACAGGTGTATGGGCAGTTCTGGTTTAAAGTCGGCGGATGCTTCATTATTCGTGAACGAAGTTGTGGGCGGACAAAAAGCCTACACCACACAGGGTGTCAACGATTTTCTACGAGGCTTCCTCAACGAGAAAATTATCGATGAACTAAGCCACTACGACCTCATCACGGTCTTCACACGCCTAGACGAAACCAGCGTAATCGTCAAAAACACATTAATTGACTACTTCAAACGCGTCGGAATAGAAATCACCGACATGCGCTTCGAAGGCATAGACACCACACCAGAGTACCGTGAACGGCTCTTCTGGCTCAAAACAGGACAAACCGCACCCGGCGACGTACTACGCATGGAAACCGTGAAGAGCGCAGCCGCAAGTTTGGGGCAAGGCGGAGGCGGCGCAGGAGCACTCGGCGCAGGCATGGTCCTCATCCCGCAAGTCATGAACCAAATGGGTGCACCACAAGCAGCACCTGTAGCGGCACTGGTAATCTGTCCTAAATGTGGCGAAAAAGTACCAGCGACCAGCAAGTTCTGCCCCAACTGCGGAACCAACCTCTCACCGCCAAGCCAACAAGCAATGACCTGCCCCAAATGCGGCAAATCCATCCCCGCCAACAGCAAATTCTGCCCTGAATGCGGAAACAAAATCGCTTAGGAAGCATCATAAACTATGAGTGATGGAAATAGTCGAACGCTGTTAACCATCGGCGTCTTCTTAATCACCATTGTCATAGCAGTGCTACTTTACGTTACCGCAATAATTTCAGATTTGGTGCTGATTTTGCCTTTGGTTTTCTTGTTCAATGGGTTTTGGTTCCTTGTTTTAGGCATAATTCGCATGGGCAAACCCGTCAAGTACGAACGCAGCCCATTCAGCACGATGGCGCTGGGATTAATCGCAATCGCCGTGGGCGGAGCATGGTTCCTCTCAAGTATCAACTGGCTCTACTCTCTCATAGTGATACTGATAGTTCTAGCGGCACTTGCCATTGCAGCTGCAACACAACGCAAATAAATCCCGAGCCTTTTTGGCTCAGAACATTTTTCTATACCCCTGCATAGTCAATTTGGCAGAAGGCAAAACGCATGAGCGAAGAAATCGTCGGCATGGGAACATGGTATGACATGATGGCCAAGAAAGTCATCGAACGCGAACAATCACTAAAGCGGGACATGAGTAAAGTCCGCACAGAAATGGGACTTGGCGCTTCAGGGTTCCCCCACATCGGCAGCTTAGGTGACGCCAGCCGCAGCTATGCCGTCACATTAGCCCTCAAAAACCTCAATTGCAACTCGGAGTTGGTTGCCTTCTGCGACGACAAAGACGGACTCCGCAAAGTCCCCGCTGGCCTGAGTAAAGACATGGAGAAGTGGCTTGGCTACTCTGTCTCAACCATCCCCGACCCCTTCGGCTGCCACGAAAGCTACGGCAAACATATGAGCTCACTTTTGCTCGAAGCATTGGATAAATGTGGCATCGAGTACAAGTACTACAGCGCCAATGAAGTCTACAAAAAAGGTTTACTCCTAAACGAAATCCGTACCATACTTGCAAACGCCAAAAAAGTAGGCGAAATCATAAAAGAAGAAGTAGGTCAGGAAACCTACGGCGAAGTGCTGCCATTTTTTGCTGTCTGCGAGAAATGCGGACACCTATACACTACTCGCGCCTACAAGTTCGATCCCAAAACCGACAAAGTTACCTACAAATGCGAAGGTCTCGAAATCCGAGGCAAAAAGATTGTTGGTTGTGGTCACGAGGGAGAAGTGGACATTAAAAGCGGTGAAGGCAAACTCACTTGGAAAAGCGAATTTGCAGCTCGCTGGAAAGCCCTCGACATCCGCTTTGAGGCTTACGGCAAAGACATCGCCGACTCCGTGCGCATTAACGACCGCATCTGCCGCGAGGTGCTACAGTTTGAACCGCCCAGTCACGCCAAATATGAGATGTTCCTCGATAAAGGCGGCAAAAAAATCAGCAAGTCAGCAGGCAACGTATTCACGCCGCAGGTATGGTTCAACTACGGCTCACCCCAATCACTGCTACTGCTCATGCTCAAACGCTTCGTCGGCACACGCAGCTTAGATGTCTCTGACATTCCCTCATACATGAACGAACTCGACTATCTAGAAGACATCTACTTCGGCAAGAAACAGGTAAGCGAAAAAGAAGCTACCAAACTCAAAGGCCTCTTCCAGTACTGCTACGTCATGAAGCCTCCAGATAAACCCAGTATCCACGTACCCTACAATCTCATGGCTTTCCTCGTCAAAATGGCTCCTAAAGAATGCATAAACGACTACGTCACCGAGAAACTACAAAGCTACGGCTACCTTCAAAAAGGCAACGTAATCGATGCTGGATTGCAAACCCGCATCGAATACGCCTTGAACTGGACAAGAGACTTCGAAGAAATCAAGGAATCCAACGTTGAGTTGTTAGCGGAGGAACGAAAAGCCGTCATTGAACTCGTAGCAAAACTACAGACCGAGGATGATTCAGATAAAATCCAAAACGCCATCTTTAACAGTGCCAAGGACAACGCAATTAAACCCGCCGCCTTCTTTAAGCTGCTCTATCAAATACTGATGGGAGCACCTCAAGGTCCAAGACTTGGTCCATACGTGTTGGCAATGGGTAAAGCCAATGTGGTTGCAGCTTTAGAGCGCACATTAAACTCGCCCAAAGGAGAGTAAATTTTCTTCTTTTCCCCTATTGAAGCGTGTTTGTAACCACTAATTTTAAGTTTAAGCAAAGTATTTACTTCTCTGCTCTCATTTTTGTGAGGGACTAATAAATAGTTGGGCTCGTCGTCTAGTACGGATTAGGGCACCGGCCTGCGGAGCCGGACGTCATGGGTTCAAATCCCATCGGGCCCGCCATTATTTTCTTTAAAAAGTTGACTCAGCTGGTTCCCTTTTGATGTTAAGTGTTGGGAATCCTGTGATGTTCATTGTTGCCGATGCGATTTTTATGTTTTCGGATTTTTGGATTTCTGAAAGGATTTCTCTGCTTATGTGATCATGAAGTATTCTTCTGGTTCTTACCTCTGCTACATACCTGATTCCAAAAGTTATCCAGTTATCCGTTAGTGTTAAGAAAATCGCTGGCTCAAGCGATCTCCTAGTGAAATAGTATTTGCCCTCCAAATTCTGCATGGTTTTTTGGGCGTTTTCACTTACTGAACTTGTTTGCTTACGAACAATTTCTAAAAGTTTGCTTGCTGTTTCCTGCCAATCGCTATCATATGTTATAGGGATTGTTATTTCGTCCCAGATAAAATCAAAGTCGCGCGTGTAATTCTGTATTGTGCCGGTTAAAACAGCGCCATTTGGAATTATTGTTAATCGCCCTGTTGCTTGGTCTCCTGATACCCACTCTCTTGTTTCCATAAGGGTGGTATAGAAAATGCTTACGTCTATAACATCACCGTATTTCTGGTTAATTTCTATTCTGTCGCCTACATGGTAGAGTCCATTTAGGAGAATGGTTACTCCACCAACGAAGTTTTTGAAAATATCTTGAATTCCAAATGCCACTGCAGCCCCAATTAAGCCAACAGTAATCAGAATACTTTGGGTTTCAACAATCCAAATACTGATGAGGATTACCAGAAAAACGGCGATACTTAAAATAGAAATTACTTTTCTTAATGAGTATCTTGTTTTTGAATCCTTGATTCTTTTGCCCACGAGCTCTCCAAAAAAAATTCCGAAAAGAAAATAGATCATAGAAGCTGCCACAGCACTGTACAATGTTTTTTGAATGTACTGATTGGGATATTGGATGTTTACAATCCACAATAGTGTGCTTAGCAGAATCAGAGCAGATAAGATTACGAGTCTGGAGCGTTTAGGCAACCGCATCCTCAAATTATACTCAGTGCTTGATATATTTATAATGAATCTCCTACGGGGTTGTTTTCCTTTTTGATTGTGTTATCCATTTTTTAGATATCGACGTAACCAGCAGGATATTTATCGCTACTAAATAACTGGGGAAACTCACTTCAGAGAACACAAATGAGGAAGCAACTATGAAACTCGTCAAGGGGGCGAATAAGCCGATGAGAAAGGGCCAAATAGATTCAGTTTGGGGGTGATGCCACGCCTTGAGCAAGGTGGGTACAGCTGCTAATGCATCGCTGACTATTGCAAAAACGATTGCGACCTCTGGGTTGCTGGTTATGTACCATAACACCAACGCAACTGCCGAAAGTGCCCCGCAGAGTAAGTCAAAGGGGGTATGTTTCCAGTAGGCTTTTTTGCTGAAGAAAGACGCTGTGAAAATTAGGAATGGACAGAACCCTGACATGAACACGGGGATTACTGCCCAAGCTACGCCATCTGAGACTGCTGCGGCTGTTGCCACGAAAGGTGCCACTGACCACATGAGCCATGTTACTCTGTTCGGCTTGGTTTGCCCCTTAAACATTGAGCGTATATAGAACAGTGCGGCGGCTAACGAGGCGGCGGCTGCAACGAAAACAAGATACTCAAGCATTATAATTGTGCCTTCTATGCGGGTTGTTTTCCTGTCGGCTTGTTCTAAATGGAAGTCTTAGGTGGTAATGCTAAAAGGTTTCGGGCTCAGTTTTGATCTATTAGTAGGTGCTGGAATCTTAATGCGAGCAGCAAATTGGTTCCTGTCTGGTTGCGGATTACGTCACAACCAACCAGCACCCCACCCAAATACAGCGCAGAACACCGAATACAATCGCCTACCAAAACCTGCAGTTGTTGAAATAAGGAGTTCTCAGCAAAAATCTATAGAAAATCACAACTCAGTTAACAAAAAGAAGAAAGGGAATTAAGGTGAAGTTGTTACCCTATTACTTTCCCATGACTTTTTTGGCGGCGATTTCAATATCTTCCGCTTTGATGGTTTTTCTTCCAGCATGCATCGCGAAGTCAAGTGCTTCCTTGGCGACTTTCACGCCGATTTCTTCGAGTGCTTTGGCGAGTTCTTTTGCTGCTGCTTCGCTTACTCTGTCAGCGCCTGCTTTTTTGCATAATCTGTGCATGGGAGCTACAGCTATTTCTAATTCCGTCATATCGACATCTCTTCAGCTTCTTTTTCTAATTAAAGCCATATTTAACCTTTGTTATCTGTTTTTGCTCTAAATTGCTCCACACCGCAAGTTTGGGTGTCTTTAAGAAAATTTTAAAGCCATCAACCGCGATTATAGCGCTGAGAAAAATGAAGTTAATAGATGCTCATGTTCACCTCTCAGACGCAGAGTACACTGGACACATAGAAGAAGTGATAGCTGACGCCAAAAGTTCTGGTGTAACGGCTTTGGTTACAAATTCGATGGATTTGAAAACCTGTAAAAACGATATCAAACTCACCCAAATGTACCCTAACTTGGTTTACCCTGCATTGGGTATCCATCCTTGGAACATAAATTATCTCAGCGAAAACGAAATCGAAGAAACAATAAGCTACATCGAATCGCAGAAAGGCAACGTGAAAGCCATCGGCGAAATCGGCTTAGACTACAAATACGAAACTATCTGGGAAAAACAAACCATGGTTTTCGACAAAATGCTTCACCTCGCCGAATCACTTAACCTCCCAGTAATCATACATTCAAGGGGCACAACAGATAAAATCGTCGATATGCTTCCCTCATACCGTCTCAACAAGGTGCTTCTACACTGGTTCAGTCACCCCCTGGAAGCACTTGTCAAAGCCATCGATAACGGATACTACATCACCGAAGGTCCACCAGTAACATATTCCAACGGCATCCGAGACGTTGTTGAAAAAACGCCATTGACTAACCTGTTAACTGAGACCGATGGTCCAGTTACCTATTGGAAGCAACCCTATAACGGTCAATTAACCAAGCCCGCTTATATACGAAATGTCGTTGATGCAGTGGCAGAAATCAAAAAATTGCCTGTGGAAGAAGTTGCGGAGCAGATAGCCAGAAACTTTGAATACTTTTTCGGCGTAAAACTAGCTTGATCCACCAGTTTATGGAGCTGGCTTTGCCTCTCCTGCTTACCAGCTGGCTTATTTTATCTCTTGGAGGCGCAACCTTAAATTAAGCCTATTCTCTATTCTGAGTTGCTCCAACGCTTTATGTGTCGGAGAAAAAATACTGTTACATCGGAGGAAACCTATCTGGGAAAAGTAAAGACAGAGCAGATTAAACACCTCGGCAAAGAACTAATGACTCGCTTTCCAGGGAAATTCACAATTAACTTTGACGATAACAAACGCGCGGTGGACGAGTTGACAAAAGGCACCACTACACGTGTACGGAACAAAGTCGCAGGTTACATTACACGTACCAACGCATTAGCTCAAGCCAATTCTGCAATGGATTCTGAAATCGAAGAAGAAATCGCTGAGTAAGCTTAGGAAAATCGCTATGATGGATGAGTACCGAAAAGGTTGGGCATTAAGGTACCTGCGTGAAGCAAAAGCAGAATTGGAGGCGGCACGCAAAATTCCTTATATGGCTCCGAGCTTAGTTTTGGAGGCCATTCGGAAAGCACGAAACGCCATTTACTACAGTCTAGGCGAACCTGCCTTTATTGAAGTGCTTATCCGTGAAGAAGTCACTAAGAATCCTTCTACTGAGGATTCGGTGCTGCGTTTTCTGATGGAAATCGAGACGATTGTGCAACAGATTTCTCAGCTTGAAGAAGTTAATGGTGACGCAATGATGAAGCAGGCGGATTCCATTGTGGATATCGCCACGGACATCGTGGAGACCTTGACGCAGGAAAAATTTGACAGCTTCAGCTAAATTCTAACTTTATTTAGTTTTCTCAACCCCACGTTGTGGTTTTGCAAAATCATTTATCTAAATTCTCTCTTACATCATATTGGCAATATTTCTAGTAGGTTTTGCCGTTATGGTCTCGATAAAAAACAAAATCAGCCTAATCGAGAATACTGAAAACGAGTTAACCAGAAAAGCCCGCAAACTAGCTCTGGACAGCCTCGAATACGCAATCAGCGCCGTGAATCCCAAAAAAATCGTCACCTCCAAAGTAACCCTAAAAAACAACATACTTAACGCTGGAGACTTCACACTTGATCTCGCCCAGCACCGAAACATCTACGTTGTAGGCGGCGGAAAAGCTGCGGCGGCAATGGCTGAAGCAATCGAGGAAATTTTGGGCAACCGCATAACCTCTGGCATAGTTAACGTTCCATACGGAACCACTGCCAACACACGCACTATTCAGCTTCATGAGGCAAGCCATCCTCTGCCAGACGAATCCAGCATCGAAGGCACTCGTCAAATGCTGGAAATCGCCCAAAAAGCCGAATCAGATGATCTGCTGATTTGCCTTATTTCGGGTGGTGGCTCAAGCCTCATGACTTACCCCAGAGAGGACCTAACCCTCCCTGACAAACAACAACTCACCTCCTTGTTGCTGAAAAGTGGCGCAACAATAAACGAATTCAACGCTGTCCGCAAACACCTCTCTGGGTTCAAAGGAGGCTGGCTAGCCAAAACCGCTTACCCCGCCACACTCCTAAACCTTATCCTATCAGACGTTGTCGGCGACCCGCTGGATGTGATTGCGTCTGGACCCACAGTGGCTGACTCCTCTACTTTCGCTGATGCATACACGGTGCTGGCGAAGTATAGCTTGTGGAATGATGCGCCTGCTTCAGTGAAAAAAATTATTTCTGATGGAGAGCATGGTTTCATTGCTGAAACACCTAAGCTCAATGACGATGCTTTCAAGAAAGTTCACACTTTCGTGGTCGGTAACAACCGAGTGGCAAGCGTAGCCGCCAGCAACTACCTCAGAAGCCAAGGTCTCAACACTGCACTTCTAACATGCACTTTGGAGGGTGAATCCCAATGCATCGGTGCACAACTCGCATCCATCGCCAACGAAATCCAAATCTCAGGTAACCCACTGCCAAAGCCTGCCGCTTTGTTAATCGGTGGAGAATCAACCGTTAAAATCACTGGAAACGGTATTGGCGGAAGAAACCAAGAAATCGTGCTGTCAGCAGCATCAAAACTTAGGCGGGTTGGCGCCTGCGCTGTTGTGGTTGCTTCTTTGGGCACTGATGGCGTGGATGGACCAACCGACGCTGCTGGTGCAATCGCTGACGGAGTAACCGCCAAACATGCCGCAAAAATGAGTTTGGACCCAAAATTTTTCTTAGCCGACAATGACTCCTACCACTTTTTCCAAAAACTCGGTGACCTCATTTTTACTGGGCAAACAGGCACAAATGTTAACGATATATCTTTAATAATCGTCCTATAACTTATTCGTTGGATGAAAATTGGTAATTAAGGTGAAGTTGGTTGGTGCACTGCGGCACATTTCGGGAAAAAAAGAGTTAACCATAGACTTCGAGGAAGGTTTCACCGTGAAAGGTCTAGTGGTTACGATGGGTATGGTGGCTCCTCCGCTTAAATCAACTTTTTGCGATACCGAACTCAACGATGCGCGCTCCAACTCTCTGGTTCTAGTCAACGGCAGAGAAATCAGCATCTTAGACGGTTATCAAACGAGGCTTTGTGACGGCGACGAAGTGGTTTTTGTGCCAGTTGTCCACGGCGGTTAAGCGCATGATTACATTAACCACTGATTTTGGTTTGAAAGATCCATATGTTGCGGAGATGAAAGCAGTTATTTACTGTGTAAATCCAAACGCCAAAATTGTTGACGTCACGCATTACGTTGACAGTTTTGGTATTCGTATGGGTGCTTTCGTATTGGCTTCCGCTGCACCTTTCTTCCCCGATGGCACTGTGCATGTGGTTGTGGTGGATCCGGGCGTGGGCACATCTCGTCGGGCAATTGTGGTGCAGACCAAACGTGGCTTTTTTGTGGGTCCAGACAACGGCGTTCTGATGCTGGCAGCAGAGGAGCAGGGAATTGAGTACATCTACGAAATCTCCAATCCCAAATTCATGTTGCAACAGGTTTCCAACACCTTCCACGGCAGAGACATTTTTGCACCCGTAGCTGGACACCTCGACATGGGCGTTGCACCTTCAGAGTTCGGCACAGAAATCACTGATGTAGTTACCCCACAATTTGCCTGCGTTGAATCCAGAGACGGCGTGTTAGTCGGCGAAGTACTGCATGTGGACTGTTTTGGAAACGCAATCACTAATTTTGTTAGAAAGGACTTGGCGGTGGCTGGCTCTATCAAGATCGCTTTTCATAATGTGTCGCTTCAGTTGTCGCTAACCAAAACCTACGGCGACGTTGGACTGCGGGAAGCAGTTGCACTGTTTGGAAGCAGCGGCTTTTTAGAGGTTGCACTTAACTGTGGAAGTTTCGCAGAGAAATACTGTATTAACCCAGGTGACAAAGTCGAAGTCGCGCCAGATTAAGCTTTGAGCCCTTCCCCGATTTGAATGATAACGTCAACTGGGTTCTCAAGTGCTGAAAGCTTTTCTTTAACATCAAATTTTTTGCCCAAAAGCGACTTTGCCAAGCCCATGACTTTCTGCTCGGAAGTTATGAAAAGCGGGAAGTCCTTTTTGGCGAGGTAAGTGTTAACAGGCGTTTTCGCCATGTCGCTGATGGCGATGCTTGAGACACCTTGCAGGGCGGCTTCGCGGCTGATAGTTCCGCCGTAGCTAACCACTAAATCGGCGTTGGCGACGAGGCTGGCTGAATCCTCAAACGCTGTCTTTTGGCCAAAAGCTGCTCCTTTATCCTTATATCGTTCAAGGAGATGCACATCTCCCAATTCCGCAAGCTGTTCAGATAGAGTTTTTGCGTTGTCCGCTTTACCCTTGGCGTAGGCAGCTTTTTTTTCTATTTGTCTAAGCACAATCAGAGGCTTCTTAGCTTTTTCGATTTTGGCTGGTTTGAAGTCTTTGATCCAAGCAACTTCGTCCACGCCTTTAAACGGCACAACTTTTTTGGCGCAATATTGGCGTGTGAAGCTTTTTGGTAGCGCCTCAGAAACCACAACAGTATGGGCGAAGGGTAGGGTTAACCTATTCACTGCAAGCGCATGGGGTGTGTCAGCGGTTAAAACTATGGGGATGCCTAACCCAAATGCTACTCTGCACAACTCAACCGATTGATGTGCGATTGCCACATCAGGTTTGTTTCTCTCGAATATTTTTGAGAATTCGATAATGCGTTCTGCGCTTTCCTGCAGCCTCGACACCAAAGTAGTTGGGTCGTATTTGCCCACGACGACTGGTTTTTCGCCGAGGATTTTCATAAGCGGCAGAGTGTCAGGGTGCTCGCGGGTGGTGAATATGAATTCGTGACCACGTTTGCGGAGGGCTTTTCCGATGGCTGCACCGTATCTGGTGTGTTTGCCAGTGCAGGCATCATACCAAACCTTCATCATTTCACCCTTGTTTTTCTGCTAAGAACTCTTTACGCTTTAATTCAAACTGCGCTAGAGTCATGATTTTTTTTGCAGGACAACCAGCAACAACCGTTTCCGGCGCCACATCTTGTGTGACTACGCTTCCACCGCCAACAATCGCCTTTTCGCCAACAGTCACATTGGGAAGTATGGTTACTCCTCCGCCGATTGCAGCACCATCTTTGATGATTGGAGGAGTCAGAAAGGTACTTTTAGGGTACTTATCATTTAGCAGGCTACTGTTAGGCGCAATGAACACATTGTCCCCCAATACACACCCATTAGAAATCGTTACGTGCGCTTGGATGTTGCAGTTATTACCCAAAACCACGTCTTTGCCTAAATCCACAAAGCTGCCAATAATGCAGCCCTCCCCAATTTTTGTATTGTCACCTATGACCACATAGTTCCAAATCGCGCAGCCTAAGCCGACCTGCACGTTTTTACCCTCCACAATTCCAACACCGCGTTTAGCTGTCTGCATGCTTGTCTTTTCTGGGCTCCAGATTTAAATAGTTTAACATTAAATGAGAATCCACTACTTGGAGGCATACTGTTGGCTAAAGAAACTGTGCTTATTGTAGGGTTAGGCGAAATCGGCCACACACTTTTCTCGCTTTTTGCAGAGAAGAAAGCGGAGTTTGAAGTTTTTGGAATTGATTTAGATGAAGCCAAAATGAGTGAACTCAACCAAACCAAAGCAGCTGTTCCCAGCCAAATCGACACCTTACACGTTTGTCTTCCATGCGGCAACCCTGACAAATTCACAAAAATAACTGCCGAATACGCCAAAGAATACAAGCCCAAAGTGATCGTCAACAACAGTACTGTTCCACCTGGAACAACGCTTAAAGTTGCAAATCAGTGTAACTGTCTTGTGGCTCATTCGCCTTCACGTGGTGTGCATATTACCTCTGAGCATATGTTGTGGGAGATGAAGCGTTGGCCAAAATATGTGGGTGGAGCAACATTGGAAGCTTCGGAAGCTGCAAAAGCGCACTTTGAAAAGCTCGGCTTAAAGGTTAAGGTGCTCAAAGGCTGCACGGAGACTGAGCTTGCGAAGCTTTTTGAGACTACTTATCGTGCTTGGATGATTGTGTGTTTTCAGGAGATGCATCGGATTTCAAGGGCTTTTGATGCGGATTTTAATGAGGCAGTGGATTTTTTGGAGGATACTCATCGGAAGCGGTTTGATAGGCCGATTATGTTTCCGGGTTTTATTGGGGGTCACTGTTTGATTCCTAACACAGAGTTGTTGCTTAAAAGTTACGATTCGGATATGTTGCGGCTGATTTTAGTGTCTAACGAGAAGACGCGAGGAGGAGATGCAGAACCCTGAAATTAAAGCAGAAGCCGAAAAGGTCGCTGTAAGGGCAGATGCGTTGGAGAAGGAGCTAGCTGGTGAACAGAACTTGACCCTTCCACAAAATCGAAAACCCAAATCTGAATGCGCTTAGCTTAGTGCGGTTTTTTCTCTATTCTCTTTACAGGCTCAACAAATGTTGAGTTTTCGGAGTTTGGGGTATCCCTTGGATAAGGGATTTCATTGCTCCGAGACTGGCATAGTTTTGTCGTTGGGGTCGTGTGTTTTGTTGCAGAAACTGTGTTTGGTTTATGTTTCTGTATACGAAGGTTGTTATTACTCTCTGTGCGTTTCCCTTCCTGTAAATAGATTAAATCTGTAAGTGAACCAAAAGTTCAACCTAACATTTTTTTGTTCTCAAAAACAATTCTTTGATGTATTCGCCCACGCTTAAGTCCTGTTTTTTGGCAATCCGCTTCACCGCGTCACTGACGCCTGTCGAGTACTGAACAGCTTTCTTAGGTTTGTCGGAAATAACTGTCGGAACACCGAGGTTTCTGGCGACCTGACGTAGCACAAGCTTACGCAAAGTGTCGGATTTTGTATCGATTTTGCACTCAACCGGCAAAGACATTGCATATTCCGCCAATTCAAAGTTGGCAAACGGGCACCGCAATTCGACATCAAAACTGCCTGTGACCTTCAAATCCCTTTCCAAATTGCTCACGTGGATGTTCACAACGTCGTTGAACATGGTTCGATTCACCTTCTCAGCCCCATCCTTGAGGCACTCATTAACATAGCGTTGGTAGCCGCCGAACAACTCGTCAGCGCCCTGCCCCGCCAACAACACCTTAAACTTGCCCTCCGCAGCCTTCTCTGCTGCCCAATAGAACGGCACGCCAATTGCTGCCTTAATTGGGTCTGACTCCTCAATCAGCTCAACCACCTTGGGCAGTGCTGCTTCGACGTCGGAGTCTTTGTAGAGATGAATTTGCATGGGCAAATCCAGTGCCTCCGCCGCTTCGATGGCTTCTTCGGTTTCAGGTCGATTCTCCAAGCTTACATGCAATAACTTTACTTTAACGCCGCATTTTTGGGCTAAAAACGCAGCTAAGCTGCTGTCTAAGCCACCTGAAAACGCCACTGCGACTTCTTTTTTGTCATGCACCCGCCGTTTTACAGATTCCCACAGCAGTGCCTGTACGGTATCTGCGGCCTCAATCAACGTCACCGTTTCAGGCTGGGAGTAGGTGAGGGATTTTATGGGTTTGAACTTGAAGCCGTCTTTATCAGCGAAGCCCAAGGTGCCCGGCGGGAACGAAGTGGGATTTTCGATGCCCAGCCTCCAGAGCGCTGTGCGGTTAGTGGCAAACGCTGCGATGTTGTTGTTTTCGCCGAAGTATAGGGGCTGCACGCCAACTGGGTCTCTGCCCGCTGCCATCCAGCCATTTTTTAGCATCATGAATTGGTAGTCGCCGTCTGCTTGCTCAATGATGGTTTGGAGGGCGGTTTCGCAGTGCGTTGGCTCCTTGGCAAGCTGCTCTGTGATTGCAGTTTTGGGGATGGGTTTGTAGATTTTTCCTTCCAAGCAGGTTGCGGCATCGTTTAGCTGCAAAAAATCGTAGTCACTTGAAGTGATGGATCGTGTGCTGATGCAACCAAGCACGGTTGACGCTTCTAATCCTTGCTTGTTAACTATGCCCAGAGGCTTCTCAAAGAAGCTCTTCTTAGGCGAAACCACTGCAAAATGCGAAACCTGCCCTGCATCAAAAGATTGCAATACATCCAGAATCGTTGTAACTGCGTTGTCTCCATACTTATTTAATAGTGCAACAGTAACTTTCATCCATAACACCGGGTATGCCTATACAGAGGCTATTGCATCGGTAAAACATTAATCTTTAATTGTCAATACCTTCTGCTGAGGAACCTCACTTGCCAATCTTACCCATAGATACTGGGCGCTACGGAACGCCTGAAATGCTTAGAATTTTCGAGGAAGAGAACCGTGTACAGAAATTGCTTGATGTTGAGGCAGCTTTGGCTTTGGCACACGCGGAAGTCGGCAACATTCCACGGGCGGATGCTGAGAAAATCGCAGAGATGGCTTCCACCAAATACGTCAAAGTCGAGCGTGTGAAGGCGATTGAGAAAGAAATCAAACACGACATCGCATCGCTAGTTCGGGCGCTTTCTGAGCAATGCGGCTCAAGCGGTGCATACGTGCACTTGGGCGCTACCAGCTACGACATCGTCGACACCGCCAACGCACTCCAACTAAAAGACGCTATCGCCGTGCCTAGAAAGCCGCCTAACCCAATTCAAATGCATTTTGCAAAAGCAAGCTGACGCCCACAAAGCCACCGTCATGATTGGTAGAACCCACGGCCAACACGCCTTACCTATCACGTTGGGCTTCAAATTCTCAGTGTGGGGCTACGAAGTTAACCGCCACATCCAACGCCTCGACGAATGCAAAAAACGTGTCGTTGCAGGTAAAGTCAGCGGCGCCGTTGGCTCACAGGCGGGACTGGGCGAGCACGCACCAGAAATCCAAGCCTTGGTCATGAAGGAACTGGGCATCAATGCAGCCGAAATCTCCACGCAGATCGTGCAGCGGGACCGCTACGCAGAACTCATCTCCATCTACGCCATGATAGCCTCCTCATTGGAGAACTTTGCCACCGAAATCCGCGAGTTGCAGCGTCCCGAAATCGCAGAGGTCTTTGAATCGTTTGAGGCAAAGAAACAGGTCGGCAGCAGCACCATGCCGCATAAGCAGAACCCCGAAACATGCGAGCGCGTATGCGGTTTAGCAAGAATTGTCCGCAGCCTATCCATGCCAGCGTTGGAGGATATGGTGACTTGGCACGAGCGCGACCTTACTCAGTCTTCAGCGGAACGCTTCATCTTGCCTGAATCCTCAATCACACTCGACTACATTCTAAGCCTCATGGTTAACATAGTCTCTAACTTGCGTGTCGACAGCCAACGCATGCTACAGAACATGTCCGCCACCGAAGGCCGCGCAATGTCGGAATCCGTTATGATGACACTGGTCAAAAAAGGCGTAAACCGACAGGAAGCCCACGAAATGCTGAGACAATTAACAATCAAAAGCGCAGTTGAGAAGAAAACCTTCAAACAAACGCTGATTGAAGACAAGCTTGTCGCTGCTACACTATCGGAAACCGAAATCGACGTCGCACTAAACCCAAAAAACTACTTAGGCACCGCAGTCCAGCAAGCCGAACGCTTCGCCAAAAGTGCTTAAAAATCGAAGAGTCCCCGCTGCTGGGTTTGCTCTGGCGCCTTAGCGGCACTTTGGAGGCTTTCCCACTCGTCTTTTTTGAGGTAGCCCCCAACCTGCTCCTTAATTTTCTTCGCCAAACGTGGCCCAACTGAGGGCAGATTGGTTAGTTCTTCGATGGAGGCGTGTTTGAGGTCTTCAACTGTTTGGTAGCCAGCGTTGAAAATTATGCGGCCACGGACCCTGCCGACACCCTCCAAGGCAACGATGGGCAAAAGTTCCCGTTTAATGCCCTTAGAAACCCGCTCGACCAATTCACTGCTCAGTTTGGTTACGTCTTTGTCTTTGGCGACTACAGGCGACAACTCTTCCGTGGCGTGCAGAAGCCACTTAGCGTTCTCAATCGTGCGGTACAAGTCGCCCGGCTGCACGTTGAAGCGCTCCATCAACTTGTCCTCAGGCAACTCTTCAATCCAGTTGTTGAGCACCATGGCGGTTTTGACTTCTCCTAGAAACTCTGCATAGCCGATGTTGTCGCCCCACTGGTCAGGAACATTCACAAAAAGCTCCTGAGCGTGGTCTTCTGTGGTTACTGTGAGTTTGTCCATTTCGCGTTGGTAGGGGCGCATGATTGGTCCCATGTCGGGCGTGTGGGCGACGAGATGGAGCAAGCTGAACTCGGTGAGTAGCGAGGGCTTTGTTTGGAGTGCGTCTCGGATGATGACACCGCTGAGGGGGTCAATGTAGAGTTCGCTTATGCGCTTCCCAAATGGCGTCGCCAAAATCTGGTCGCCTACCAAGCAAATCATTTTTTCGTCGTGGAGGAAACGGAGAATCTTGTTGATGACATGTTCGATGGCTTTGACGTCGTATTGGTAGGCGTAGAATGTTTTGCCGAAGAACTCGTAGATGCCCCGTTCTGTGTGAGCATAATCCGATGCGATGGTGGAAAGTACGTGGGTGCGGATGATTTTCTCCACAGCCAGCCGTGACCAAATCCGCTCAGGCTTAGCTAACACATAGCTTTCCATGAGATAATCAGCCTCATCAGCGGTTTTGGCAATTAGGACAGATTCGCCGAACTTGTCATATTTCGGTCTGCCAGCCCGTCCAGCCATCTGCTTGTAGTCCAAGACGCTAATAGGGTAGTTGCCTAAACCTGCTTCGAAACGGCGGTAATCCTGAATGATAACGGTGCGCGCTGGTAAGTTAACACCCCAAGCCAACGTCGGCGTCGCCGTCAACACTTTAATTTTGCGTTCCTTAAACGCTTCCTCAACTATTTTGCGGTGCGCACCCGACAACCCCGCATGGTGATACGCCACTGCATTACGCACAAGCTCAGCGAGTTCGTCGCTCATCTGCGTATGTTCGCCCGCTTCGCAAATTTTCTTCGCCTCAGTTTCCAGCACTTCACGGTTACGCGCTTCGGTGCTCTTCTTAACCAGCTTGCTGCCCCTTTTCGGCACCAAAATCTTATCCATATGACTGGCAACAAGTTTTGCTGTCGACATCGCATTCTTTCGAGTAGACGCAAAAATCAGTGCCTGCCCCCCATTACGCAGCGTGTTCAGAACCATATTGATGACGGTTAAGCGAGTTTCCTGCTCGATTTTACGGGATTCGCCGTCTCGGTACTGGATTTCCTCTTGGAGAATCACACCTTCTTTTAAGTTGATGGGGCGCCATGTGGTTACGATGTGTCTGGCGTTTAGCCACCCAGCGATTTCATCCACGTTATTGATGGTTGCGCTCAAAGCTAAGATTTGGATTTGGGGGTTACACTGCATTAGCCTTGCCAAAACGATTTCCAGAGTAGGTCCGCGTGCGGCTTCGTTTAACAGGTGCACCTCATCAGCTATGACAGCGCTGATGCTGTCCATCCACTTGGCGCGGTGTCGGAGTAGCGAATCGGCTTTCTCGTTGGTGGTAATGATTACGTCGTAGCGTTGCAGCCAGTTGTCGGCGGTGTCGAAGTCGCCGGTGCTTATTCCGACAGCCACTTTGGAGCCGCCGGGTTTAGTGATGCTTGTGTACTTTTGAAATTCCTCATACTTCTCCGAAGCCAACGCACGCAGAGGCGAGAGGTAGATGACTTTGCCGCCACCTTCTAGAACGTGCTTCATGGCACAGAGCTCCGCAATCAAAGTCTTGCCCGACGCCGTTGGACTTGCCAAAACGATGTTACCGCCTTCGAGCACTCCTGCCCGTATGCATTCTTCTTGAGGTGGGAACAGCTCACAAATTCCCTTGTCCTCTAAGACTTTTTTGACTGAATCTGCAATCGGTAACTCTGCAATCTTCAATTTCTTCGCCGAATAAGTGTTAGTAGTCGGTATGTATGCTCTGGGGGATTATTAGGGTTTTTTAGATTCTTGCAGCAATTTGCCCGAGTATAACCGAGTATAACCATGGACACTAACATTCTTTTAGTGGAATAACTGCCCAACAAGATTCTAACTAAATCAGACCCTTGCACGATGAAAAAACAGCCAATCACCCCCACTTTACTTGTAAAAAACACTACAACCACCCTGCAACCGCCCAAACAAGCAGACATTAAAACAGCCACAGAAACAACGATCACCAGAAGGGCGACACTTCAATCAAACAATGGATAACGCCGTTATTTTTTTCAGCTACATTTTTCTACTGGAACCTGCATATGCAAAGGTGACGAGTTATCTATCCACAAAACTTATGGTAGGATACTGTATGGTTGAAAACGTCAAAGAACTTCTCAAACTACACGAAGGCATCACCCACGAAGTGTACCTTGACAACGAAAACAGCAGCATAGTGCCACAAGAAGTCATAGACGCCATGATGCCCTACTACAACAAAAAAGCCTACGGCAACCCCAGCTTAACCCACAAACCCGGATGGGAAGCATTCGAAACCATCATGGGCAGCTTCGGCAAAATCAGCCGCTACCTCGGCGCCAAAAACCTCGAAGAACTCACCTTCACTCCAGGAGAAACCGAAGCTAACAACCTCGCCATCATGGCATCATGCTTCGCCCAGAAAAACAAAGGAAAAAAAATCGTCATATCTGAAATCGAACCTATCAACGTCCTGCAAGTCGCCGAGATGATGAACAAATTCGGCTTCATTACACAGAAAATCCCCGTTAACGGTGAAGGCTTCATTAATCTTGAAAAACTCAAATCAGCAGTCGACAAAGACACCATACTTGTCAGCATCGCAGCAGTGAACAACGAAATAGGCACCATCCAACCAATAAAAGAAGCCATAGACATTGCTAAAACTCAAAACGCCAACGTACTCTTCCACACAGACGCCTCCGACGCATACGGCAGAATCCCCCTAAACGTCCAAAACTTGGGCGTGGATATGGCAACGGTTAGCAGCTTCAAAATCCAAGGTCCCAGAGGCATCGGCGTCATGTACCTAAAAGAAGGCGTAAACCTTGAACGCATCATCGAAGGCCCAATCGGCACACAGAAACTGTGGCCAGGCGTCGAAAACACTCCACTCATCGTCGGCTTCACTAAAGCCTCCGAACTCGCATTTACCGATTTTGAAGGTAACGTCGCCAAAATGCGCATGCTAAGAGACAAACTGGTGGATGGCATATTTGCCGAACTTTCTGATTTGCGGTTTAACGGTCCCAAAGGCGACAAACGCAGCCCCGACAACGCCAACATCAGCATCCTCCGAGCAGAAGGCGAAGCCCTAACCATCGAACTCAGCCTTAGTGGCGTCTACGTATCCAGCGGAAGCGCATGCAGCCGCCGCCTCCTACAACCCAGCCACGTCTTAATCGCCATCGGACGCATATTCGAAGAAGCACACGGTAGCATCCTCATGAAAGTCACCCGTAACCAAACAGAAGACGATATAAATTACGTTTTGAAAGTCTTACCTACAGCAGTAAATCGTATCAGAGGGATAGTTGGCTCAACAGGAGTACACTAAACATGTCACGAATACCGTTACCTTACAACCCTAAAGTCATGGATTTGTTCCGTAACCCCAAAAACCTGGGGAAAATGGAAGATGCAACCGTCGTCGCAATCGCAGGCAACCCTGCATGCGGAGACATGATCACCTTCTACCTGAAAATTAACGAGCAAACGCAAGTGGTAGAGAAAGCCCAGTTTGAAAGCTACGGATGTGCAGCCAACATCGCCACCAGCAGCATAGTCACCGAAATGGTCAAAGGCTTAACCTTAGAAGACGGATGGAAAAACATCACTTGGCAAAAAGTCACCGAAGCACTCGGCGGCTTACCCAGCGTCAAATTCCACTGCGGCGTCCTCGCCGTCGGCGCACTTAAACGCGCAATTAGGCAATACTTCCAAGAAAAGAACCTGCCCGCACCCGCTTGGTTGCCAGCAGACCACACTTACGAAGAAAAACAGGCGCTTGAAGAAGAGGAACTAGCAAAAACCCTATCGAAGAGGCTAAAACCTGAGGCAGAAAAGTAACAGTGAACATCCAAGCCATACGCCGAGACTTCCCCATTTTAGAGAGGAAAATCAGCGGCCACACCCTCATCTACTTTGACAACGCCGCCACCACCCAGAAGCCACGCCAAGTCATAGACGCCTTCGTTGATTACTACACGAACCACAACGGCAACGTCCACCGCGGCGTCCACAAACTCTCCTTTGAAGCCACCGAACTTTACGAGCAAGCAAGAGAACGCACCGCCAAATTCATAAACGCCAAATCCGCAAACGAAATCGTTTTTGTTCGCGGCACAACGGAAGCCATAAACCTTGTCGCACACTCCATGGGCTGTAGCAGCCTCGGCGAAGGCGACGAAGTCCTGGTGTCCTTGATGGAGCACCACAGCGACATCGTGCCATGGGAAATCCTCTCAAAATGCAGAGGCTTCAAAATCAAATATGCCAACGTCTTCGACGACGGCACACTGGACTACGACGACTTCGAATCAAAAATCTCAAAGAACACCCGAATCTGCTGCTTAAGTCAAGTCTCAAACGTCACAGGCATCATAAACGATGTGAAACGGATAACTAAAGTTGCCCACGACAACGGCTCGTTGATGCTGGTTGACGGTGCCCAATCCGTACCTCACATGCCAGTGGACGTGCAGGACATCGGTATGGATTTCTTGGCGTTTTCAGGGCATAAAATGCTTGCGCCCACTGGCATCGGCGTATTGTACGGCAGAAAAGAAGTGCTACAGAACATGTCTCCTTTTCAGGGCGGTGGCGAAATGATTAAGGAAGTCTCAGTACAAAAAGGTCACTGTAACATCTCCTGGAACGAGGTACCCTGGAAATTCGAAGCCGGTACACCCAACATTTCAGGTGCAATCGGCTTAGGCGCCGCCGTAACGTACCTGCAGGGCTTAGGAATGGAAAATGTGTTTAGCCACGAAAAAGAACTCACCAAATACGCCTACGAACGCCTCCGAAGCTTTAGGAAAGTAACGCTTTACGGAGCCACGAATTTATCCAAGAAATGCGGCATCATACCCTTCGGGCTGGAAGGCTTCAGCTCGCATGAAGCAGCAGCCTTCTTCGACGAGTACGGGGTTGCATTACGTAGTGGCTACCACTGCGCCCAACCTCTCCACGAAATTTTTAAGCTGCAATCCACGGCGAGGGCCAGCTTCTACCTCTACAACACCAAAGAAGAAGTGGATCGCTTCGCAGAAATCATAGGAGAACTCGATAAGTAATGCCCACCATCACGGACTATGTTTCACAAATCGAGGGCACTTGTGGCGCAGACAGCGACGTCATCGTTAACTTCCGCTTTGAAAAGAAAGACGAAGTCATCGCCAACATTATGAAGAAAGCCACGCTGAAAAACACCATTGCAGGAATCATTTTCGAGTTAACCTACGAAGGTGTTTCTTTTCGGCTTTACGCAAGCGGCAAAGCAATTTTCCGTGGTTTTCGAACTAAAACTGACTTGATGGATTTTCTGGTTAAACTTTTGCTCTAGGATGCTTCAGTAAAAGTTTGGTTTTGATTTTTGTTCGGCTAATCCAGTTGGTGACTGGAATAAGCGGGTTCTTGATTTTCTCTGGCACTGCATCTTTGAGGTCTCTATGCATTCCCAGTTTTATGGCTAGTCTGCCCTTGACTGAAAGTGGTATGTAAATGCGTTTTATAGGAACTTTAACGAAGCCGTTGTTGTCTTTGAAACGGTCCAATGAGGGGTGGTTGCCTATGCGTCCATACATGAGCCACCTCTGGTTTTTGGCTGCGCAGACTTCGACGGCTTTAGCGAGTAAGGCGTTGTTTAATGCTTTATCCCAATGCTGCTGAAGCGAGAGGATGTTGCTGATGATTGCGATGTTGTCGCCAAAGAGAATCTGAATGAAACCCACCAATTCGTCGTTGAGGTAGGCAATTATGAAGGTGTTGTTTTTAGCGGTGTACATGTCTCGGCTGATTGTGCTAAGCGACGCTCCATAATGGCTGAAGGCACGTTCTTGACGGATTGGCGTTTCATTATAAATTTTCCAGATGCCCTCCGCCAACTTGTCTGAAGGCTCAACGACCTCAATTTTGACGCCTGCTTTCTCAGCTTTACGCACCATGTTACGTGTTTTTTTGCCAATCGCCTGCCACCATGCATCATAGGTAGATATCTCCAACAATCCAACGTTATCGTCTTCTTGCACCCAATCAGCGGATAGATTCTGGATGGGGCAGCACCATCGGCGATCCAAAAAAGTGTAAATGTCCACGTTGCGATCCAACAATTTGTCGATGAAGCACTGAGTCGGGTTAATGTTTTTCTCGTACTCGTAAGTGTCATGCCCGATTTTGAAGAATGCTTTTCTCTTTACGCTTAAGCTGTCTATGTCAGTATCCACTTCTAAGAGTCTCTCAAGTACACCATAGTATGGTCCTCTACCGCCGCCCACCTTAAAGAGCCATTCAGGGTGAATCTCAAGCACAATGCCCATGTCACTCCACTTCTGGGCTTCGAACAGGGTTTTTTCGGGTCCCTCTTGGAAGCGGACTCTATCCAAACTCATTGTATGGTGTTCATGGAAAGATTCGAGGGGGAAATCGCTGGGAATTACTGCTTGGGCTTGGGAAAGTCTTCGTCCCCAAAGTAACCTGGCGAATTTGCGTTTTGTGCCATGTATAGTGTAGTATTTTACGACGCGTCCTGTTTGCTCTTCGAGTTTTTTCCATTCTTTGAACGGTTTAGTGGCTACGTGTAGGGCTATTTCATGTCGTTCGGGGTTTAGGAGATCCAGTAGCTCCTTGTTTGGGATAGTATACGGTGTGAAGAACCAATATGCCTTAACTTCTTTTGGCGACTCATTAATCATCCGCGCAATTATGAAGACATTTCTTAGGTAGTCGTGTCCGTTTTTACTTTTTCTTCTCAGGGCTACTGACAGGAAACTTTTTAGCCTTGACTCGTACGGGTAGTCAACGTCGACGCGGATTTTTATCATTGCATACTCAATTGCCATTTAAGGGAGAAATTTTAAGTTATAAACCCTCTGTCTTCCCCGCATGTATAGCAACCGAAAAATCAGCTCCTTAAGGGTTTGTTCGTTGCGACTTAACGTTAAACACTTATAGTGAAATCAGACTTCTCTTGTTTGGATGGCTAAACGATGGCAAAGCAACTCAGCAGTCAAAAAACTAAACCCGAACAGCCTAAAGTCGCCATTATAGTTTTAAACTGGAACGGCTGGAAAAACACTATCGAATGCCTTGAAAGTCTCTACCAAAACAGCTACCAAAACTTCGAAGTCATCCTGGTTGACAACGGCTCAAAAGACGACTCACTACAGCGCATCCAAGAGTACGCTTCAGGCAAGTTGCTTACACAATCAAAATTTTTCAAATATAACTCAAGTGATAAGCCAATCAAACTTGTTCAACCAAAAAAAGAGACGGTGCCTCTCTACTTCAACGGCCAACTTCTCTTAGTTCACAATGGAACTAACTATGGGTTCGCCTTAGGCACAAACATTGGCATCCGTCTAGCCCAAAAACAACAATCTGACTACATCCTGCTTTTAAACAACGACATAGTCGTTGACAAAGACTTCCTCGCCGAACTTGTATATGTAGCCGAAGCTAACCCCAAAATCGGCGTTTTGGGACCAACAATTTATTACTACAATCGTCCAGACGTGGTGGATTTTGCAGGCGAAAACCTCACGCTGTGGCGAGTCAAAGGCAAAGAATACACTAAACCCTCCAAGCAGCCTCGAGAAGTGGACAAAATCGAAGGTTCCTGCATGCTCATCCGTAGAGCCGTCCTTGACCAAATCGGATTGTTTTACACCAAATACTGGGCGTACTGGGAAGAAACTGACCTTTGCTTCCGCGCAAAAAAAGCAGGTTTCAAGGTCAACTATGTACCACAGTCGAAAATTTGGCATAAAGTCGCCCAGTCAATCGGCGGCGAAGGCAACCTAAAACGCGAATACTTCCTTAACCGTAACCGCCTCCTCTTCGCACGACGCAACCTAAGCTGGGGCAACCAAGCTAAGTTTCTGTTGTACTTTTTTGGGTTTGAGTTGTGGCTAAAAACAGCGGTGGAACTCAAGCATCACTCGAAGGTTGGGGCGTTTATGTGGTTGAAGGCTGGCTTTGACGGGTTAAGATTGTATCTGGACCCGACAAACGCGCCCTAAACTGCGCAGGATACTTTGATAATACTTCGTGGTATAATTCAAAGTGTCGTTTTGCGATAGTGCTCCATCGTGTGGCGTTCCACATGTCGGCGCATTTCGCTTTAAGTGCAATTCTGTGTTTTGTATCCGACAGTAGAACCTGTAGTTTGTAGTATAAATCCTTTGAGTTACCTGTCTCGAAGAGGTCTATGCAGCCGAATTCGTCGTAGACTTCCCTGAAAGCAGCTAAATCCGACGCTAAAATCGGCACTCTATATGCAGTTAGTAGATGCAAGACGCCACTGTCCGTCACATAACGGTAAGGAAGCAAGGCAATGTCGGATGCGTTAATGATGGGCGCCAAATCTTCGAGGTAACCCGTGAAGGTCACTCTATCGAGGACATCATATCGCTTGGCGAGCTCCTTGAGGTTTTCAATGTATTGTTCGTCTTGACTGTTTTGTGGACCACCCGCAATAACCAACTGCACATTAGAATCGATTTTAGGTAAAAGCGGAATAACAAGGTCATGGCCTTTTTTGGCTGTCACAAACCCCAGAACCGTAACAACGGTTTTGCCCTGTAACCCGAATTTTGCTTTGGCGGCGTCTTTGTCACTGAATTTTGGTTGTTCATAGCTGCCGTGGGGAATAACTCGCAGCTTAGATGGTTCCACGCCGTAAACCGTTTCAAGTAGCTTTCTGCTTTCCTTGGTGTGCACAATTATTACATCGGAGACGGAGAAAACCACTTTGTCTAGCAGCAGCGTATAGAGTAGACCGCTTCTGCCGCCTGCGGAAACTGTTTTTCTGGGTTCATGAATCGTTGTGATTACCCTGCGATTTCCCAGTGCCAAGCCTAAATAGAATGGCAGGGCTGCGAAGGCGGTGAAAGTTCTTTTTTTGATTTTTAGGCTTGGAAAGATGCCATATTCAAACTGCACATGCACCAAGTCATGGCTGCGCCCAACTGTGTAACCCAAAATTTTAAAGTAGACATTGGCGGGGTTCTTTTGTGGTAGCGCTGTCACGTAAACTTTGCTGGTTTTTTTTAGTTCCCATGCCAAATACGTTGAGTATGTGGCTATGCCGCATTGTCTATCCCAAGAAGTCACCAAATTAATCTCTAAAGTATTACCTGCGGTGGGTGTGTGCATGCATCGTTGTTGGCGTCTCCTAAAGAAGTTAAGTCCAACTGTTTTCCCTACTCGCTTCACAACTCCTTTACTCATGCCACTCACTTAGAATCCACAGCAACAGGTTGCTGAACACTTTTGTGATATAACCCTTTAATTCTTTTCCCACATAAAATCCTCTGCACTTCTAAAAGTTATATATCGAGTAATTCATCAATAAACAACCAAAAAAGCACAGTGGAAGGCATGAAAGTCTCTGTATTCTTCGATAATTATCTTCCGTTTCATGAGCAAAAAGACCCCGGTCAAATACCATTAGGGTTAATGGAGAATGGGTTAGACGCTGCTGTTATTACTGTTGCAAAACCAGAATTGGCGGATTATCACCCAAAATTTGGTTTTACCCAGAAATCGCTAGACGAATTATATAGTGACGAATTCTGGACAAAAGACAATTCAGATGTTATTTTGGCTTATCCGTTGAGGGGTACGCTGTATTCGCCGTTGCTGGCTAAGATTAAGGCTTCGGGCAAAAAGGTCCTGCTTAAACTTGATAGCGACGGAAAAATCGCTTATCCATTGCAGAGAGACTACTTTATGGTGCCTCTCAAGGAACGGTTGAGTCTACGCAATATTGTCGGAGATGTCTGGTGGCATGTTGCTTCCGAATCTCAAAAGCGAAATCGACATGCGGCGGTCGCTTTAGAATTAATTAAACGGGTGGAGTTAAGCGACGCCGTTATAATAGAGAGTCCAGATGCCCAATCGAACCTCAACTATTTCTTGACTGCATGGGGCAGAAGTGACCTTACTAAAAAAACCGTTTTCATTCCAAACCCTGTTCGGCCAGAATTTACCGAAGCACCGTTAAATAAGAAAGAGAAAACTGTAGTTGCGTTTGGTCGCTGGGATGATTATAAACAAAAAAACACTGCGGTTATGATACAGACAATCGCGGCTTTTCTTGAAAATAGAGTTGACTTCAAATTTATTGTATTCGGCGGAGGAATAGATATCCTCAACGCAGCGTTAGCAGATACGCCTCGAAGCGTCAAAGAGCGGATGGAAATTTTAGGTTTTGTAGAACAACCGCAAATTCCCCAGATGCTCTCAAAAGCAAAGATGCTGTTTGTACCATCGCGTTGGGAGAGTTTCTCTATTGCTTCGGGTGAAGCCCTCTGTATGGGATCAACCTTAGTGGGTACGCCTCTTGAGAGTCTACGGTATCTTTCTCTGCAGGGTTTCAGCGGCACAACAGCGTCGACATTCCAAAAAGAAGCGTTACTTGCTGCGCTGATACAAGATGCTTTCAAATGGGATATTAATCAGTATGATCAACAGAAAATCGCTGTTTTCTGGCGGTCTAAGCTTAACCGGAAAAACGTAGCTGGGCAAATCAAAAATTTGATACTTAACTAAGATGTAGCGTTCATAGTAACATTGATATGTAAAAAGAAAATCCATAAAAGGTACATTGAGGGGGTCAGTCAACCAGATGAGTGCAGTCAAAAATGTAATCCGAAAACATAGGCGGCTACTTGCTATTGCTAAAGCATGCAAACAGGCTCTTAAGCCCGTTAAGCACGATTGGCATGTTATATCTTTTGAAGATGTTTTCGGTTTAGCAGTTGACTGGGCAGATATGTTACCTAAAGATTTTGACTGCATAATCGGTGTACCGCGAAACGGATTGTTAATTGCAAACGTTTTAGCCTGCAAAATGGGCAAGCCCCTAAGCACAGCTGACGATTTCATACGGGGAATTGTATGGTACTCAAAAGACGCTGAGAAACCTACCGTTTACAGGCGCGTTCTTCTGGTAGAAGACGCTGTGGCTAACGCTCGAGCTATGAAGGCAGATATAGAAAAACTGAATAATTATAACCCCGAGTTGGAAGTTAAGACCGCCTGCCTTTTTCCGTATGGAAAAGAGATGCAGCAGTGGATAGACTACTACTATGTAACAACAAGTGATGCCCCCGCCGAGTGGCATATGCACTCCTTCTTCAAAGACACAGTTCTAGCCGTTGACTTAGATGGCGTTTTGCTTGAAGAGAAAACTGGTAACCCCCTGTTGATTCCCGCTTTTCCTGTTGAGGCAGTGATTACTGCTCGTCTGGAAAAAGACCGTGCTGCGGTTGAAAGTTGGCTAAAAAGTCACGGGGTAAAATATAATCAGTTGATTATGTTTAGTGGAAAAGAAAGCGAGCGGTCATTATCTAACGTTTCAAAATATAAGGCTAATAGCATTAGGAAGGTTGGTGCGGAGTGGTTCTGGGAAAGCGAAGTTGATCAGGCACAAGAAATAAGCCGCTTGCTTAAGTTACCGGTTTATTGTCCCACTAATCGAATGATTTATGCTGCTAAATCCAACTGGGTAATGTCGTTTAGTAAAAGAAAGAAAAAATAGTTTCTACTTAGCTGTCTTGTAGGTAGCCTTCAATATGGGACCATACTGTTGACTGGAAATTTTCGGGTGATAAAATAGAAATTTTTTGCCATAACTCTTTGCGTTTAAGTTCCCAAACATTCTGTGCTTCCATGTTTTTGACGATTTTCTGTTTTAGGTCCTCGTAGCTGTTCCATCGGTACTCTTCGGGGATGAATTCTTTCATGCCGCCGCTGTTATGTACCAGAGTGACGCATCCACTGGCTAAACCCTCAACGGGGGCGATGCCGAAGTGTTCGCCTTCCATGAGGTGGACGTAGATGCGGCTGTCGTGGAGCAAATGGAGCAGTTCGGGACCGGGTAGGTTAGTTTTTAAGGTATAGTTTTGGGGCAACTGTTGCGAGAAGGTGTTGAACCAAGGTTTTTCTGCTTCAATTAAACCGCCAACGCTTATGAATTCGAATTGGGGCAAATCGGCCGCCAACCGTTTTAGTATTTCGTGCCGTTTGACGGGAATGAAGCGGGCAACGTAAACGACTCTTTTTTTACGTTCCACCAGCGGTTTGCTGCTCCAAAACTTGTTTAGGTTCACGGCTGGGTAAACTACGATGGGTTCTTTGACGCCGTGGCTTTGCCAAAGCCTCATAATGGCTTCCTTTGTGTAGTTGCTGTTGCAGAAAACCAAATCCAACTTGTCAATACCCTGCTCCACCCACCGCTTGAATAGCCACAGATACAGCCTTCTTTTGGTGGCGCTTCTGGCGTAGTCGAAGTGGATTTCTGGGAAATGTACGTAGGCAATGTTTTTTTTGGCTTTGTTTAGGAAGACTGGTTCAAAGGGTGAACTGGATTGTGTGGAGAAGAGGTAGTCGTAGTCGAGTTGGTTTCGGTATTTTTTGAGGAGTTTTACGTAGTTGTGGTGGCGCTTGTAAATGGTGAATGGCGGTGCTTCTTGGGTGCGTTTGCCCAGCGAGTGGACTTTGACTTGTTTGGGGAATTCTTCACCGACGATATCGCAGTAGCGGGCCGCGTCAAAGTCAAAGGTGAGCAGTTCCACTTTCTGATTGTGGTTAACTAGTGTTTTGATTACGTTGTGGCAGACGCGTTCGCCGCCGCCGTAAATGTCAAGGTATGGGTGCACTACGAGAAACTTTGCCAAGGCTTTCAGTCTCTTCTCTGTTAGGGGTAAAATACCATCGTGTGATGTGGCTAAAGAAGTTTACCTCTCCCCCACAGTGCCCGCTGTGCACACAAAATTTATACACTGCCGCGAAAAGTGAGTTGGGTAAGGATGAGATTTCGGTGAAACAAAAAACCGCCGCAGAAAAGAAGTTGAAAGTTGTTTTTGCTGACCCGCCGTTTGGCAGGGAATCCAAAGGAGAAGCTGTAACGGAGTCCCCGAACCTTGGCATCCTCTACATCATCGGTTACGCTAGACCCCGATTGCCCAACGTGGAATTCACTTACCTCGAACCCTTCCTATCCATGGAGGAGCATCTGGCTAAAGTCAAGGAAATACAGCCTGACGTTTACGCTTTCTCGTTTACGACGCCTCGGCGAGAACTCTCCTACGAAACCCTCTCCAAAGTCAAGGCGCTGGGCTTGGATATGATTATGGTTGCAGGCGGCGCTCACCCAACCATCGACCCGCAAGACGTGTTGGACAACACGCCTGTTGAAATCTGCATCTTGGGCGAGGGTGAAGAAACCACCACTGAGTTGCTTAAAAAAATTCAGGCGGGCGACCCATTCACTGATTTGGTGGGTACTGTTAACAAGGGGAAAAACAACGGCGTCCGCCCCTTACTCGTTGATATAGACTTTTTCCCAGCGTGGGACCTAATTGACTTCGAGGACTATGACATCGCCGTCTCCAAAAAAAAACGCATGGCATACCTCTTGCCCATAAGGGGGTGCCCCAACTACTGTACCTACTGCAGCAACCCAGTGTGGAAACTGGAGAAGCCCTGGATTCGGCAGCGCTCACCCAAGAACATCGCTGAAGAAGTCAATTACCTCTACGGGCGGGGCATCCGAGAAATCTACATCCGCTCCGACACCTTCAACGTAGACATCAAATGGTGCCTTGAAACGCTGGATGAAATTGAAAAGCTCGACCTCAAAGACATGACATTCCAATGCAACCTAAGGGCGGATAAATTAAACGATGTGTTAGCTCAGAAACTCCATGACGTAAACGTGTGGCTAGTCCACATCGGCTTGGAATCTGCTAACGACCGCGTGCTAAAGGGCATCGGCAAGAACGCCACCCAAGCTGACAACCTCCGCACACTCGAAATCCTCAAAGCACACAAAATCAAAGTCTACGGCTTCTTCATGCTCTATAACGCATGGGAAACAAACGGCAAATTAGAATACGAAACCCCCCAAGAAGTCAATAACACCCTCGAATTCGCCAAAATGTGCCTCCGAGACAACCTCATCGAATACATCTCATGGTCAATCACAAACCCCCTCATCGGCAGCAAACTCTACCACATAGCCCAAAAATACGGCATCGCCACACACAACGTCAAAATCGGCAACTGCATGCAACTACCCGGCATCACCGAGGAGCAGATGGTCGAGCACGTCAAGCAAGGCATGATACTGCAGTTGCTAAACGGCATACAGAAGGGCATGATCACTGAGAAGAGTTACAAGAGGGCTGCGCAGAAAGCCGTCAAAATCCTGAACATGTAACCGTCTAATGCTTATCGTAGTAGTTAGCCACTGCTTTGAAGGATTCTTTGGGTTCCCACGGCATATCCGGATACGTGTTCCCTTTCTTGTCAAACTCGCCACCAATTTTCGGCAAATCCTCAGGCGATAAATCAACACCTAAAGACTTTCTGCTCTTGCGTCCCGTCTGCGAAACTATTAGGTCAACTGTCTCCTCTTCGGGGTAGCTTTTTACTAAGCTGTAGCTGCCCAAGTCCATGTCGAATCGGGAATCTGGGGCATAGGTGGAGGTTGGAGAGACAAACATGAAAACAAATGCTCCCTCAACGCCTGCGCCGTCGAATGCAACGAGTTGTTCACCACTCTCTTTAGCCTGCATAGTTTCGTCGCGGATGTAGTGACAATCAACTTTTTGAATAATCTTGAGCGTCTCGCCGATGGTTTTGGGGATATTTATTTTTGGTCCAAAGTAATCAGCCATTATTCTGTAGACGATGACAAAGCCGTTGCCGCTAAGCATGTCTGTCCCGCGGTAAGTGCAGCAGCCGCACTCACCTATCACAACTGGGTTATTGTATGCAAGGTAGCCGCTGACCAATTTGCCAAACACGTCTTTAATTCTGATATCCCGATAGAGGTAAACGCTACAAAATCAAACTGGCTCCCATCAACCATCTCAAGAGGAACCGAGAAATAAGTACCGAGAAATAAGTAACCTTACCTTTGAACACTTCTCGAACAGATTGGTTTGCCTTCGCCAAGAACGTGTTAAGTGTCTTGTTGTGTCTGCAAGCAAAAAAACAACGCAAACGCCTCCAGTTCTCATCTTGTGGTGCCGCAAAACCGCCATACCCACATAGAGAGAAAAAAATGACGTAGCCGTTTTGACAAGCTTTTTATCTGCCAGACTAAAACATTAAGGCTATGCCTTCCTGCTCCATCACAGACTTCAAAGTCGACTTTGTAGTGCCCTCGCGAGACGAAGCAAACCCGACCTTGCTTCGTCAAATCCGCGAGATGCCGTGCGCGGGGCAAATAATCAACACCCACGAAAAACCGCTCAGTGTCGCAAGGAAGCATGGGGTTTTGTCGGCTTCGACGGAGTGGGTGGCGATGGTTGATGACGACATGCTTTTGCCCCCAAACTGGCTACAACTCATAACCAAAGCAATTACCCCCGAAGTCGGCGCCATAGGCACAGTCGCAGTCCACAAAAACCGCCACGTAGCCGCCTACGAACGCATGGTCGGCACCGTCTACAACCTAAGCAAACTCGACACTAACCCACACATAAACAACATCCTCATCCGCCGCAAACTCATGGAAAACTATAACCCGCCCAAACTGTTCTTCGGCGAAGACCAAGTCTTCAAACGATACATACAGAAAACTGGTTACGTATGGAAGGTGCTGCCTTTCTTAGGAGCCACCCATTTAGGAACCTCCAAGGATTATGTCACCATTGGCATTTCGTATCGCCGTTATGGGCACTTTGGAGTGTACAAGCTCGCTCGCCGAATGGTTGCGCGGTTTCTTTTTACGCCGTTTGCAGCTATCTCAAATCTAAGTTCCACCACATTCTATTATTTGACAAAAATTAATGTTCAGTTCATGGCTGGTTTCGCTAAAGAACTGATTTTGGAAAAACTGTAGCGGTTGGATGCCTAACTTTTCAGTTTAACTTTTCCTCGAATCTTTGTTGCCGTTAGTAGTGAGGCCGTTAGCAGAGCAAGTAGCAAAACCAGAAGCGGCATGCTATATTCGGGCGCTGTAGGAGTTGGTTCTGGTGTTGCCGTAGCCGAAGGTTGAGGCGAATCCACAGTGATTTGACCGTTGACAGTAGTGATTAAGCCTGCAATGTCTTGGATTTGGCAGTAAACCGTTTTAGCTCCTGTACCGCTTGCAAGTTGCCAACTTTTAGAAGTCACATATGCCTCCCAAGATGCCCCTGTAAATGCGACATCGTTGCTGAAGCGAACCTGTTTAACGCCTGACGTAAAATCTAAAGCACTCAACGCCAAAGTGACAGAGTTCGAGGTTGTATTTGATGCACCGCCATTAATCAATAACAAAGCAGAGGGTGCGGTTTTGTCCAGTTTTATTCCCATAACGGTCGTGTGGGTTAACTCCATGTTACCCTTTCCATAAATACTCCAAGTACTCCAGTATTCCAGTGTGTTGTCGGCGCCTTGTGTGGTTATGGTTGGTTGCCCATCTGCGGTTACGGTGTAGGTTTGTCCGTTATTGATCCTGTAATATGTCTCTGTTACGGTGTAATCTGGAGTTAGGTTTACAGTGAAATCCTGAGTTTGCCACTTAGCAGTGTAGTCGTTGGCTACTGTGGGCAGGCGCGTCACCGTTGCAGACACATTAGAGTTACCATCGCTTACCATGAGACTATGTTTTCCAGCCGTTGCAGTTGGCACCGTTAAGGAGGCGTTAAAGGAGCCATTGAAATCAACAGTGGTGGATCCGACGTTTTGGGCATCCCAGAAAATAGAGGCTGAACCCGGTTTGAACCATGCACCAGCAATCTGAACTGACTGCCCATTTTGAAGCAAAACATCGGTTGACAAATCGGTGTTGTTGCCGAATATTCCATTTGAAGTTTGATTGTAAACTTGTGTTAAGCCCCTGCGCATCTCAGTGTAGGTTGCATTGTATTGGCTGCTGGAGTCTTGTACCCTAAACACTACGTCGTCGCTGCTCGAAGAGTGGTCGTCTATGGGGCTGTTTTGGTACAGGTCCGGCGCAGAGACAACGAAAGTGAAGTTTGTTGATACACCATAATCGTCCACCACTGGAACCCACTGCTCAACCACAGGGTCATAGTATGAAATATCCACCGAGGTGCCCGTTATACCTGTGCCCGTTAAAGTTAATTCAGCACCTGCTGGACCCGACACAGGCAAAACGCTCAACGTTGTTGGGGCAAATGAATACGTCACTGTCAAGTTAACATCTTGGCCGTTAGCGGTTGCCATGGGCGTTTGGGTTGAAGCTGAGTCTGCGATGGCGAAGTACTTTACTGTTCCCGTGTCGGCAGTTCCTTCATGGTCAAGTCCTTTATCATAAACCGACATGAAAAATGGTTGATTGTAGTTGCTTGTAAGGTTAGCTTTGAATTCTGATAAATCGAACACCACATTGTTTGTACAGAAGGGCTTGTTGCCTCCAGTCACGTAGTCGCTAAAGTTTTTGGCTGCAATGGGTGCCTGTGGTGTGCCTAACCCGAAAGTGATGAAGCAGTCGCCTCTGGCTTGATGGTCAATGTTGAAGGAAGCTAAAATTTCAGGTTGATAGGCGTCAAGATTTTGGAATAAAACAACCGGGTTACTTGCAGTTGAAAGTTCCATGAAAGCATCGTATGATATCCAGTAACATCCGTCGGCTATGTTTTCCCAACCGCCTTTTCCCCAACTGTTTGCGATTTTAATGGCGCCATGATGTACGCTGCCGCTTTCGGTGTAGGTGAAGAGGTCGTCGTAGCCGACTATTGTAGCTGCGTGGTCTATGTCGCCCAACGTGTAAGTGTCTGTTGTGATAAGGTCTTGGCTGCTTAGACTAATCGAGTGAGTAGTGTAATTCCACAAGTTATCGTATGCGTCAATTGCAATAATTGCAGGGTTGCCTGCCGCTAACCAATTCTTCAAGCTTTCCAACCCCTGAGTTGTGTTGGCGTAGAGATACTGGTAGCTAAAGGTGCTGTTAGAGCGGTAAAGCGGCGCCTCCGTCCACGCTGCTTCCGTCGGCCACCGTGTGCAATCCTGCCAGTAATACGGCATATTCTGCCAAGAACAAATACCCACATTAGAAACTAATCTTATGGGTGTCTCGAAATCTGAGCCAACATCTTCGCCGCCGTTAATTAGATTGTAAACAAACGCTGGACTCATAACTTTACTTTGATAAATCGCTGAAATGTTGCCGTCGCTGTCGCCGCCTGTCCAAGTTGCCCCTGAGAGGTCCCACTGGTGCTCTTTAGCTTCCTGATATGTCTTGCAGTAGTATCCGGTGGCAAACGAGGCGCATGAACCCTGCTGACCTTGGTCTCCAATAGGCGGGAACCACGGCGAAGCCGACAAATCCACGGCGGAGGGCAAAGCGGCTTGATAATTTACGTTTTCGACTATGTAGGCTTTTTGTGCGATTTCACTCCAGCCTTCTTCGGTAGGAGCCATTAAGCCTGTGCCGAATTCACCCTTAGTTTGGTAGGTATGGTTTTCTTGGTTGATGCCTGCATTTTCTTTGTATGCTTGAAGTTCAGATGGCGTCATCTTATGCTGTACCACGCCCAGTCCGTCGTAGTTAATTTGCATCGATGCGCCAGCGTTGTTGCTGTTTGGTTGGGCGGATACAAGGTTTGTTTGTATGACTGGTAAGGCTACGGATATGGCTAAAATTGCGATGATTAGGACTGCTGTGAGTTTGTTTTTCTGCAAGACGGTCGCTTTCTGGTTTGTGTTTAGGGTTTAGTGGGTTGATGGGTAGTTAATAGTTTGTGTATGCAGACTCAATAAGCCGTCGCTGCTTGCAGAATGCTATCTCACCCATCCAGCAACGCATCCCGTACGCACAAACAAAAACGTAGTCGCCAATCAAGCCAGACAGGTTGATTATGAATACAAGCGGTCACGCCGTCAACTAAAACTAGAAAAAACAAACTACTTAACAAACAAAAAGAGCACTCAACAAATGCTTAAAACACTAAAAAGGAAAGTATAGAAATTAAGCTATTACTTCACGATTTCTCGTTTCTTCCAGCGCAGGTTCTTGCCTTTGCATTTCCTGCATTTCAGCGCAGTTTTAGCGTTGCGTGCGCCACAGTCTCTACAGATTTTCATGTATAGGCGGTGCTGTTGCGCTATGGATTTCTTGACTGGGTCTAATATCGGCATGTGTTGTATTCCTTCCGTTTAGGGTTACATTTTGATGTTTTAGTCTCTGATATACCTTTTGTCTAATCGGCAACCATATCCGCCCTTTGTGGCTTACTTGATTACCTCAATGGTAACGTAGGAACGGGTGTCCTCTATGCCGTCGATGCTGTAGAGTTTCTTCAGTAACTCATCAAGGTTCTCGCGTTCCACAATAATTAAAGCGTCAACTTCGCCAGCAATGCGAAAAGCCCGGGAAACAGCTAACTCGCGAAGTTGCTCGTAAACGTGTATGCGTTTTATGGGCGAAACTTTGAGTAAAATAAACGCTGGAGTAGTTGAAACGCCCAGCGCCGACAAGCCTTTTTCAGTTACATCTATGAAGCCTCGTCCAGTGCGGATGTAACCTCGGTTCTTGAGTTTGCGCAGGTGAACATTTAAAGCTTGTCTGCTAACGCCCAGTTGCCCCGACAACTCATCTTGCTTAACCCGAAGAGTGTAGGTGTTTGTGGATTTTCCTTTTTCGTAGAGGGTTTTCAATAGTTGGATTGAACGTTTAGTTAGTGGCTCCAAATTCGTCACTTTTGTGAATGTTTGCTGAGTTAAACCTTTACAATAGTTGCGGGTGCTTAAGAATTTGGCGCTTCCAATACAGAAACAAACAAGAAAAACCAGAGTTTTAGCCGCATTAGATGCAGTTGTGGCAAAACATTTTTTTTGACAAGAACCCAGCATATATACCACAACGTATTTATGCTCAAAAAAAGGTAAAGAAGCCAACTAAAAGTAAACTAGGAGTGAAGCGGAACCGTGACGGAGACCACTACCAGCGCAGTCCTAATCGGCAAGAAACCCATCATGAATTACGTCCTCGCATGCATCACGTTCTTCCACGGCGGAGCGAAAGACGTTAGCATCAAAGCACGCGGTAGATCCATCAGCAGAGCTATAGATGTCGCTGAAGTGGTTAGGCACAGATTCCTTCCTGAAGTGAAAATCAAAGCCATACGCATTGGCACCGACCAGTTTCTTCCCATTGACCAAGAGGAAGGCAACACTCAAGGATCCACTAACGTGAGCACCATAGAAATCACGTTAACAAGATAATCACGAAGAAGCTAAACTCCTCCTTTGCAGGAAAACCGACTCTCGATGAAAACAGAACTATGCAGTTTCTGCCTCAAAAGCGGCATACTATGCCAGAAGTGTTCAGCTAAAGTGAAGGCTGGCGAAATCAGTGACTTAGACCTGAAAATCGCCCGTTTACTACTTAATTTAGAAGAAAAGTATCCTTCCCTGCAAAACGTCTGCTTCTATAAAGCAGTCGACGTTGAAAAAACGTTAGCCATCCTCGTTGGTCACGGTGATGTTCCCAAACTTTTAGGTTACGGCGGCAAAATCGTCAAAACAATTGGTGACGAAACCAACAAGAACGTGCGTGTACTCGAATATGGTGTTGATGACCGTAAATTCCTCGAAGACCTCTTCGTACCATTCAACATCTTAACCATCAACACAATTTGGATTCCAGATGGAACCACTGAAACACGTGTTATCCTAAAACGCAAACGCGGCACGCAAATGCCAATGGACCTAAAAGCACTCAAGGAAATTGCAAGCAAGACACGTAAAATGTCTCTACGTGTTGAAATTGCAGACTAAAAAGGTTGGCGAGCAGTATGAACTTGGACTCTATCGGCGACTGGGTTAGAAGTAATTACACTTCTCAAGTTACCCCCGATTTAGATGGCAAAGAAGTAACCCTTTTTGGTTGGGTACAAGAAGTCCGGGACCTTGGCGGGCTTCGTTTCGTTATTCTTCAGGACCGCGAGGGTACAGTCCAAATCACAATTCCCAAGAAACGTGTCGCCACCGAAGTTTTAGCGAAATCTGATTTACTTCAGAAACGCTTCAGCCTTGGTGTTAAGGGCACTGTTAAAAAAACTAACATGACCAACCGCGGAGTAGAAGTCGTTCCATCCGTCATCAAAATCTTCAGCTCTGCAACCGAACAGTTGCCCATTGACATCACAGGTAAAACACCCGCAAACATTGAAGTTCGCTTAGACGCGCGACCACTAGACCTTACTTTACCCTCAAGCTTAGCAATCTTCAAAGTGCAGCACATTGCCCTCGAAGCCATTCGCAGCTATCTTTTCGATCAAGGATTCTTAGAAGCTCACAGTCCTCGCATAATAGCTTCAGCAACCGAAGGCGGCGCCGAGCTCTTCTGCGTGGATTACTTTGACCAGAAAGCCTACCTCGCCCAAAGCCCACAGCTCTATAAAGAAGAACTCACGTTGAGTTTTGAGAAAGTATTCGAGGTTGGGCCGTTTTTCCGTGCCGAGGAATCTCATACAAGGCGGCACCTAAGCGAATTCACCTCTGTCGACATTGAACAAGCTTTCGCCAACGCAGACGACGTTATGATACTGCTTGAAAACGTCATCCATTACACTTTCAAGATTGTTAAAGAGAAATGCCAAGCGGAACTCGATGCTTTAGGCTACAAATTCGAAGTTCCAACATTGCCTTTTAAGCGTCTCACTTACACGGAGGTTCTTGAAAACCTCAAAGCCCACGGAGTAGACATTCCATGGGGTGAAGACATTCCCACTGAAGCCTTCCGCGAACTGGGTAAACTTTACCCATACTTCTACTTCGTCACTGACTGGCCCACACACGCCAAAGCATTCTACATCAAACCTCGAGAAGGCAACCCCAAAGTTTGCGAAGGTTTCGATTTGATGTGGCGCTACATAGAA
Organism: uncultured archaeon; assembly: GCA_963760925.1. Classification (GTDB taxonomy): domain Archaea; phylum Thermoproteota; class Bathyarchaeia; order Bathyarchaeales; family Bathycorpusculaceae; genus Bathycorpusculum. The sequence goes on from CAVXES010000005.1 coordinate 255,064, forward strand.
TTGGTCTCTGGTGGCACACGTATCAACGACAAAGAGCAGTTGATCCAACGGCTCCAAGAGAAAGGTCTAAACCCTGATTCATTCAAAATGCATCTTCAAGCCTTCGACTTTGGTATGCCGCCGCACGCTGGCTGGGCAATCGGTTTGGAACGGTTAACGATGATTCTAACAGGTAAAAAGAACATCCGCGAAGTCACATTATACCCCCGGGACCGCGTCCGCTTAACGCCCTAAGCTTTTGTTCTATGTGAGGGTATCCCTATTTTAAAGCAAGAAATCTTGTATAGTTTGGAGAAGGGGCTTTAGTTTTTCAGTCTTTTTTAGGCCTGAATTTAACTATGAACCAGTCGAGCTATTACAAACTGAGAAATTAAGGCAAGTTTAAGCTGCCATAACTAGTACCCACTTTACCGAACCGCACGTTCGGCACGGTGGAAAAGTCTCAGTTTTAGATAGCGGAATCCGAGCTTTATCCCCTTTCTCTTTACAGAAGTGCTCATATAATCCTGACTCAGGACATTTTTCTCCTGTACGATAAAACTTGGGTTGTTTTTTTTCCTTTTTTACCTTCTTCTCTGTTTTCGCCTTAGGGGGGACAACCTTTTTTGCCTTAACTTTAGTTTTCGGGGCAGCCTTCTTTACAGTTTTCTTAGTTGGCATGTAAATCAAAATATCATCTGGATAAGTAATGGATTATAAGCTTTCCTAACATTAACCGATATATGTGCAGACCAAGCTGCCGCTTACAGGACTTTCACAAGTGTGTCCATGTTGAAAACGGTGTTTGCGCATCCGTTTTTAATCAACGGAATCGCCTGACCCTTGACATCAAGGCTCGGTAACATGTGCCCCATCATCTTCATTTCCTCTCCGCATGCTATCCCAACCACGCCTTCATAGTGGCTGTTCTTCAGAATTTTCGGGATGCATGAACCGCCAGGAACGATGAACACGTCGTAGCCTTTGTTTTTTGCGTATTCTTGTGCTTTGTTAATTATGCAGTCTTCAGAACAATGGGCGCAAACATAAGTTGGAATGCTTGGTTCAAAAGTTGCTTTACAGCGGCTATCCATGAATTTGCGCGAGCAATGCGGCAAGAAAAGTGCCCTTTTTTTTGTCTCCAAAAAACCTTTTCTTTCGTTTAGGTTGATGGCTTGTAAGTCAATGAGATCTTCGAGGAGAACCACTGCATCTGCAAGGTTAAGTCCAGTTGCTTCTTGAATTTTGAATTTAATAATTAAGTCATGAGTGGTTTTCAGCAGGGTTTTATGCATGCCCTTTTGGTAACTAAGCAACGTTAATTCAGTGAAGAAAAAACGCGGCACCTGCGATAAATCAAATGTGAACTTATAGGGCATGAGATAGGATATTTATTTACAGCCTTAAAAGAATACCTGTATGCACTTCAAGATTTTTGCGCCTTTTTCTTTTCCAGATTGAAACCTAAAAGCTCCTTTATTTCCTTTAGGTCTTCCCGTAACCGCTTCACTTCCTCTTCCAAACTGACTGCTTTAACTTCAGCGTCCAACCAGACTTTTTGAAGCGGGTTAGACTCAATAACTTCTATGCTCTCATGCAGGTTCGCGGTGATTTCCCTTAAGTCGTCTTGTATATGTTCAAGTTTAGTAAACACTTGAGGTAATGACAGTTTATGTTCAGAGTCAGCCTCGAATTCACCCATCAACATCATCTTTAAAAAAGGGAAAGAAGGATTTAGATACTGATTTGGAACATCAAGCGCTCAACGAGTTCTTTGTACCGGTTCCTGATAGTGACTTCAGTGACTTGCGCAATTTCAGCGATTTCTCTCTGCGTTTTTCGTTCGCCAGTCAAAACCGAAGCAACATAGCTTGCTGCAGCGGCGATTCCTGTGGGGCCTCTGCCTGAAGTCAACTTGAGTTCTTTTGCTGCTGCTAAGATTTTGTGTGCTATTTCCTCCACTTTTCCCTGCATTGTTAGCTGGTTGGAGAACTTTGTGATGTATTGGCTTGGTCGTAGTGGTGGAATGGAATAGTTGAGTTCCCTGATTAGGAAACGGTAGCTTCTGCCCACTTCTTTTTTGTTCACCGTGGATGCCTGAGAGATTTCGTCTAGGGTTCGAGGTAAACCGCATTGTCTGCACGCTAGGTAAAGCGCTGCTGATGTAACGCCTTGGATTGACCTGCCCCTTATGAGGCGTTCTTTGACTGCTTTACGGTAAATCACCGAGGCGGTTTCAAGGATGTTTTTCGGTAGGTTAAGGTTGTTGGAAATCTTTGTGATTTCAGAGAGTGCAAACGCCAAGTTCCGTTCAGTTGCATCTGAAACCCTGATACGGCGCTGCCATTTGCGGAGGCGGTAAACCTGAGCTTTCTGACCTGGAGATAGGCTTTTGCCGTAGATGTCTCTGTCGTGCCAGTCAATAGTTGTTGAGAGGCCTTTATCGTGTATGGTGTATGTTAATGGTGCACCAACTCGGGTGCGTTTAGATCTTTGCTCGTCGTCGAAGGCGCGCCATTCTGGCCCGCGATCAGCTAGTTTCTGTTGGACAACAACACCGCAGTCCATGCAGACTATTTCGGCTGCTTCAGAATCATGCATAAGACGTTGACTTCCGCATTCGGGGCAAACTCGAGCCTTATAGGGTTCGCCTTTGTTTGCGGGCTCTTTATTTCCATCTTCTTGTAACTTGCTATTTCCGATCATTCTCTCTTCTGCTCCGTTTCGTCTTCGAGAGAAGCAAGTACACGGGCTTATCAACTAGTTTGGCGGGTTCTCTAACATTTGGTTTAATAACAGCATAAGGTGCAGAGACCGGGCCAATTATGTCAAAAATTCGTCCAATGACTGTTAAGTTCTCGTCGACAACTTCGGAGCCGATTTTTGGAGGGTTATCAGTAGCTTTAACTATGGCGTTTCCTGAAGGAGATACATTTGAAATTCTGCCCAGTCTTTGCAAACGCATTTCCCCTCTCGAAAACAAGTACGTAGCCGTAGCTGAACATTTAAAGGTTTCTGGACTCTATATATTATGAAGTTACTGCGTCATTTTTGAGTAGAAAGATTATTAAATAGGAAGTGTGGATAAGACTGTGCCTTAACAAGGGTGAGGCTAAGAAATATGACTAAACCATTCTATGTAAAATATGAAGTCCCCAAAGAACTCGTAGATGCAGCCTATGAAGCCCTAACGATTGCTTCAAAATCAGGATCAGTTAGGAAAGGAACAAACGAAGCTACTAAAGCTGTGGAGCGTTCAACTGCAAAACTTATCGTCATCGCTGAAGACGTTGACCCACCGGAAGTCATTGCACACTTACCACTATTATGCGACGAACGCAAAATCCCGTACGTCTTTGTACCAAGCAAAGAACAACTCGGCAAATCAATCGGCATCGACGTTCCATGCGCAGCAGCATGCGTTATTAGAGAAGGAGAAGCAGCAGGTCTCATAAAAGAAATCGTGACACGTATCGATCAGGTTAAACGAGGCACTCAGTGATATGAGTAGCAAAGACGCAGCGGTAGACCAAGTTCCAGCCGAAGTCATTCAAATCATCGGTCGCACAGGCGTCACAGGCGAAATTACACAGGTTCGCGTCCGCATCATGGAAGGGAAAGACAAAGGCAGAATCATTACTCGCAACGTTAAAGGACCCGTCCGCGTACAAGATATCCTGATGCTTCGAGAAACTGACCGTGAAGCAAAGAAAATTACAAGATAAATTAATGGAGACTTTGTCATGCCAAAACCGAGAAAATGTTCATTCTGTGGTGCTGAATTCCCAGCTGGCACAGGCATGATGTACGTCAAAAACGACGGTTCAATCCTTTGGTACGATTCCAGCAAATGCAAGAAGAGCAGCTTAGGATTCAAACGTGACGCACGCAAGCTGAAGTGGACTCAGTACTTCGGTAAAGAAGAAAAAGGCAAAGGGTAAACCAACCCCACTTTTCTACAAATTCCAAACTTTTCTTATTTTTAGTTTTAAATCGTTTTTACTGTTTTGAGTTTTTCGTTAGTTGTTGTTGCAGAAAACCCCCTATACCCTTCTTCTTCCAGCGGTTTGAGAGAAACGTTGCTTTTTAGCGTCAGGTTGCGGTAGGGGCTGCAGGCTGGTTGTGGCGACTTCCACAAGCAGAACAAGGGAGAGGTAGCTCTCAGTTGCTCCAGGCGACTCTAACCCCCTTATTTATACTCTAAACACTCGATCAAAAGTGAAAACGTAATGTGCGCGTTTATTGGTTTAGGGCTCCTGGGTTGTGTAGGTGCAGGATGGGTTACTCGGCAGCTAATTAATTGTGCCAGAGGTTATGCTGCTTTGGTGCCTTTAGGGTTATGTTGCTCTGCCACAGAGCCCGATCCCCTATAAGAGAGCAAAATGGGTTTTCTTTCTTTATGTGGGTGTGGCGTTTTTTTGGGCTGCCGCAAGCACAGAAACTGCAACTTCCTAAAACACCATGCTAACGGCGCCGTCTCTTATAGTAAACAATTGAACCCACCCCAACTGCAACCGCTGATACACCCAAAACAGCCACGACAATTGCGACGGGAAAAACCTCGGGCACAGCTACTGTGAACCTAAACGTTTCCGAACCCATGTTGCCGAAGGTATCGTTAGCATATACTGTAACAGTATGAACCCCATTGGGAACGTCAGTTAAGGTTCCATTGCCACTTAGGGTAACGTTTTGTGTTCCGTCAAGACTATAACCCATCCAAGCAACTGGTTTGTCAACTATAAAGTCCAACGGAACACTCGAAACATTGTAAATTTCAACAGTTGATAGAACAGCTATTGCTGGAAATTTCGCGCTATACGGTTCCAAGAGGGGATAGCGGTCTTGGTTCTGGTCATTAATCACATAAGCTGTATCGTATGATTCAGAGTTGGTCAATTGCTGGGCGTTAGGGTATTTTGTTTGGTAGTCGATCCAATAGTTGCCACCATTGGGGTGACCATTATCCCAGATATTACTTGACTCATATGCCGCTGCTTGTGCGCCGACTTCTGTGTTAAAGTTGTTATGATATATGATATTGCCGTGGGCATTATTGAAATAGATACCGCTGACGCTACTATCAACGCTGTGTTTGATATAATTAATCGAGTTTTCAGTAATTATATTATTGTCGGTAGATTCAAAATGCATACCCAACGAATTATTCACTAGTGAATTTTTAGCAAATACATTTGAGCCCCCGCCGTTGACATAAATCCCGTCATACGAGATACCGTTTAACCCTAAAAACGACCATACATCCGTGACGGTACAGTTAGTGACTCTACAACCTGTAGAATCTACTAGTACAATTCCATAACGGCTTCCATGCGGTAAGCCACTTACAGCCAAGTCTCTAATGGTTACGTTTGTCACCTCAAGCAATTTAACGCTGTATCCTTGAAGTGAATGTCCTGCTCCATTGAACAATGTGTTGCTTCTCTGAATCAGAATGCTCCCTTGGAAGTCCTCTGTTAGGGTATAGACGCCACCTTCTTGTTGTATTGGCGCTGTTGAGGGCGTTACTGTACCGTCAACGTTTATGACAAGGACAAGATTATTTTGCGATTGACCCTCTACAGGTTTAGCGTAAAGTATGCAAAAAATGAAGGCCACCAGCATCAAAACACAGGCGACTTTTTGTTTCATCTCAAGCACTTTAAAATTAGTTTAGCCTTTTTTGTTTAAAAAATCTTGTGTTCGGCAGTCTTTGGACATGACCAAAATGCTTTCGGCTATTACGATCCATAACAACAGAAAAGCAAACAAACCTGCTTCCCCCTTTTTTTATTAATCAAAAACCCAGCAGCAATGCAATAGTTAGTTTATCATGCAAACGAAGAAATCTCTAAAGAAGCCTGTTCCCTTCAGTTTTCCCAACTCTTATCTTTCATTTTTTTGTATTCGCTTTTTGAGCTAAACCTTATTTTCTAGCTGTATAAACAAGGTTTAGGTGCCCTGTTTGACGATGTTTCTGGCGAAAAAAGAAGTTTTCCAATGGCTAAAAGAAGGCAAAAAAACCATTGACGTACGCAAAGGTAAGCCTCGACCGGGTGAGGTTGCTGTGTTTACTTCGGGTCCTCATGTGTTGAAGATGCGGATTGTTGAGGTTCGTTGTGGCAAGTTGGGTGAGGTTGTGCGGGAGGATAATTTTAGGCAGGTTATTCCTTCTGCGGCGAATTTGGAGGAGGCGTTGGGTTATGTGCGTGGGATTTATGGGGGTTATGATGGTGTTTTTACTGCTTATTCTGTTGTGCCTTGAACGTTTTTTGGCTTATTACTGCGGAAATCGTTTGCATGTTAGCTGTTTCTAATGGTGTAATCCTGAGGGTTTTTCGTTTTTCGTAAAAATAGTCTGTAAAACGTAATGCTTAAATATGGTGTCGTTAACTGATTTGTACCTGACAAGAAGGAATACACATTGATAACATTTAGCGGCTGCTACACTGCATTAATAACACCCATGAACAGTAATCGTCAAATCGATTACGAAGGATTACATCAACTTGTAGAGTTCCAAATAAAAAATGGCGTCAAAGGCATATTAGGTGTCGGCACAACGGGCGAAAGCCCTACGCTTGATTGGAATGACCACAGCAAAGTCATCGAAAAAATCCACGAGTACTCCGCAAGCGAAAGCCTCACCATCGCAGGCACAGGTAGCAACAGCACACAGGAAACCATGGCTGGAACCGAACACGCATACAACGCAGGCGTAAGAGCAGTCCTCTTAGTTGACCCATACTATAATGGACCAAGTTCACTGGAAATCCGCAAAGAATACGTTGAACCCATCGCCAAGAGGTTCCCAGAAGTACAAGTTATCCCCTACATCATCCCAGGCCGAACTGGTACACAAATGTATCCGCAAGACATCGCCGTTCTGCACGAACAGTACCCCAACGTGCGCTGTGTAAAGGAAGCCACAGGTGACTTCAAAAACATGGAGTTAACTCGTGAACTCTGTGGAGAAGACTTTGACATACTCAGCGGCGATGACGACAAAACCTACAATATGATGATTTCGCCCGATATCAGCGCAAGCGGTGCAATATCAGTCACATCCAACTTGGCACCACAGGCTGTATCTGACTTGGTACATTACTTCCTAGATGGTAATGAAGAAGCCGCTCAGGTGCTCGTTAAAGCACTTCAGCCCCTATTCGACATTATCACCGTGAAAACTCAGGAGCAAACCCCATACGGGCCAGTAACCTGCAGAGCACGTAACCCACTTGCATACAAGACGCTTATGAACGTCCTAGGTATGCCCGCCGGACCATGCAGGCAACCATTAGGAAAAATGACCCGTGCCGGAATCGAAATCGTAGTTGCGACTGCACGCAAAATCTACGAGTCCAACCCGCAGATTCTCCAGCCAGCAGCAGAGTTCTTCGACATCAAGTTGGATGAGCGCCTCTACAACGACAAGTACCTTGAGGGCTTCTACTATGCTTAAGCTCTGCGTTGCCGGTGTAGCCGGCAGAATGGGCCAAGCAATTATCAACGAAGCCACTGCTAAAGGTCACCAGATCGTAGGCGCAATAGAAGCGCCCGATTCGAAGGCTGTCGGAAAAACGCTTCGCACACTCGGGAACGACTCCGACACAGTTATACTCAGCTCCGAAAACCTCCGCCAAGCTCTCCGGGAAGCCGACACATTCATTAGCTTTACAGCGCCTGCAGCCGATATAATCAACATACCCACAGCGGTAGGTCTTGGCAAACGCATAATCTTAGGCACCACAGGCTTCACACCTGAACAAAACCAGCAAGTAGTAGCTACTATGTCGGGAAACGTTCCCGCGGTGTTCTCACCAAACTACAGTATAGGCATCAATATCCTCTTCAAAATTGCACGTCAACTCGAGCGCGTTCCCATCAGACTATGACGTTAGCCTAAGTGAAATCCACCACACAGGAAAAAAGGACGCCCCAAGCGGGACCGCCAAGAAACTTGAGGAAATAATTTCTCAGGTACGCGGCTACAGCAAAACCGTGTATGGTAGAGAAGGCATCAGCCCACGCCAAACGGGGGAACTTGAATCCGTAGCAATCAGAGCGGGTGGAGTTGCTGGAATCCATGATGTAATCGTAGCGGGACCAAATGAAATGCTACGCATAGAACACATAGCATTTAACCGTAACGCGTTAGCGCAGGGCGCAGTGTACGCTGCCGAGTGGCTAAGTAAACAGACCCAGCCGAAAGTGTACACTATGGCTGACGTGTTAGGATTAACTTAACACGAAATTCACCATTAACTTTTTTTATCGAGAAATAGATACAATCAGACAGTTAAAGGAAGAAGAAAAAAATGTCAAATAAGCGAAAAGTCGCCATCTTAGGCGCAACCGGCGCCGTTGGACAACGCTACATTCAACTCTTGCAGGGGCACCCTTGGTTTGAGGTTTCGGTGCTTGCGGCTTCTGAGCGGAGCGCAGGGAAAAAATTCAAAGATGCCTGTACCTGGCTCATGGAATCCGAGATGCCTCAAGAAATCGCCGACATGCCCGTTGCTAATATCGACGTTAAATCAGCGGAGCAAACAGGCGACTTTGACTTAGTATTTACTTCCTTACCTGGCGATTTAGCGGGTCCAGTAGAAACCGAGTTCGGCGCAAAATACCCTGTTTTCAGCAAGGCAAGTGCGCACCGAATGGGTAAAGATATTCCATTAATCATTCCCGAAATCAACCCTGACCACACAGAACTCATCAAGGTTCAGCAGATGCAACGTGGTTGGAAGGGCTTCATCACAACAGACCCCAACTGTAGCACAATCGGTCTAGCGATTACTTTGAAGCCTCTCGTTCAATTCGGCATAAAGCAGGTGATGGTCACAACCATGCAGGCTCTCAGCGGCGCGGGTTATCCAGGTGTGCCCTCACTAGACATAATTGACAATGTGGTTCCATTCATTTCTGGCGAAGAGGATAAAATGGAAACTGAAGCCCTCAAAATATTAGGCAGCTTTGACGGAGCAGGAATAAAGTTTGCTGATTTCCAGATGAGTGCCAGCTGTAACCGCGTTAATGTTAAAGATGGGCATCTTGAATCTGTATTCGTGAAACTCGACAAGGAACCCTCAATAGAGGAAGTTGAGGCGGCATTTGAAAGCTTCAAGGGTGAACCTCAGAGGTTAAAGTTGCCTTCTGCCCCAGCGCAGCCCATAATCGTTCGCCACGAAAAGAACCGCCCACAGCCACGCTTCGACCGAAACGCAGGAAATGGCCAAAGCGTAGTAGTTGGCAGAATCCGCAAGGACCCTATAATGTCAATCAAGTACATTTGCCTCAGCCACAACACTATTCGAGGCGCAGCAGGTGGCGGCATCCTCAGCGCCGAGCTTTACGTTGCTAAAGGGTTAGCATAAAACATCCTAAAACCCGCTAATCAGATGGTGAATTCGATATGGTTAAGAGAAAATTTCGTGACCCCCTAGAAGATAGAAAGGGGCACCTCTACTTTGACGGTTACTCAACGCTTGAATTGGCAAAGAAGTATGATACTCCGCTTTACTTGCTCAGTGAAAAGCGTATCCGTGACAACTACGCCCGACTCTATGGCGCTTTAGTCAATAACTACAAGTACGTACGCATTTACTATGCTGCCAAAGCAAACACCAACTTGAACGTCCTGCGTATATTGCAGTCGCAAGGTGCCTACTTGGACACGGTTAGCCCCGGCGAAGTCTTCTTGGCGCTGAGCAGTGGCTTCACACCTGACCGCATTTTATTCACAGGTACCAGCGTACGTAACGACGAACTCAAAATGCTCGCGGATGCCAACATTACAATAAACATTGATTCTCAATCCGAAATGGATCGCTTACTCCAGATTGCTGTTCCACAGATTCTGTCCGTACGAGTTAATCCAGAAGTAGGCGCAGGTCACCACAGCCACTGTATCACCGCTGGTCCAGAATCTAAGTTCGGTCTCTGGGAAGAGGAGGTCATCCAAGCGTACGCCATCGCCCAACGTGCCCGCGTTGAACGTTTTGGCATTCACATGCACATCGGCTCAGGAATCCTTGAACTTGAACCTTACATAGATGCAGTTGAAAAGCTGCTTAGCATAGCAAAGCGTGTGCATACGGAAGTAGGTATAGATTTCGAATTCATAGACATCGGCGGCGGATTAGGTGTTCCTTACAGGCCAGACGAGAAAGAGCTTGATCTTGAAACGTTCTCCACCAAAGTTGTGTCTATGTTCAAGAGCAAAGTTAAGGAGTACGGGTTAGGAAAGCCTTTCCTGTTTGTGGAACCCGGCAGATACTTGGTGTGTGACGCAAGTATTTTGTTAACATCAGTGAATACTATGAAGGTTACACCTAGCCGCAAATTTGTCGGTGTAGACGCCGGCTTCAACACATTGCTTCGCCCAACCATGTATGGAAGCTACCACCCTATTCTCGTAGCTAACAAGCTAAACGAACCTGAAAAAGAAACATACGACGTAGCGGGTCCAGTCTGCGAGTCAGGCGACCTGCTAGCAAAAGACCGTGTGCTCCCTGAGGTTACAGAGGGCGACTTGTTAGCTGTTCTAAACGCTGGCGCTTACGGCTTTAGTATGAGTAGCCAATATAATTCTCGTCCAAGAGCTGCAGAAGTTATGATTCGGGCAGGTAAACCTGTAATTGTTCGGGAACGTGAGCAGCTTAAGGATTTGATGACTAATCAGCGAGTGCAGAGTGATCCGTGATGCGTTTCTGGAAGATGCATGGCTTAGGCAACGATTACGTAGTAATCGATAACAGAGACCTAAAAATCAGCGCGGAGCAGGCTCCCGCATTGGCTAAGAAGCTCTGTGACCGCCGTTTCTCAGTTGGCGCAGACGGTTTACTGTTAGTCTGTCCATCAGTAGTTGCAGATGTGAAGATGAGAATAATCAATTCTGACGGCAGCGAGGCGGAGATGTGCGGCAATGGAATGCGATGCTTCAGCAAGTACTGCTACGAAAACGGTATCACAAACAAAACCAAATTCTCAGTGGAGACTCTGGCAGGTATAAAGCAAGTCCAGTTAACTCTTAGCGGTGATGAAGTTTCAAGTGTCAAGGTTGATATGGGCGCGCCTAATTGGCAACGCAGTGCACTTCCAATGACCGGTGAAGGCACATGTGTAAATCAGGATTTGGATGTTAACGGCGAAATCTTCAAGGTTACTTGCTTATCAATGGGTAACCCTCACTGTGTAACTTTTATCGAAGACGTAGCAACTTACCCTGTTGAAAAAATTGGTCCAGTAATAGAGAATCACAAATCGTTTATACGCAGAGTAAACGCTGGCTTTGCCCAAGTTCTAAGCCGCAACGAAATGAAGGTGCGTGTTTGGGAGCGGGGCTGCGGAGAAACCCTTGCATGTGGAACAGGAATATGCGCCGCCGTCGCAGCGGCCAACAAACTCGGCAAAGTAGGTACCGAAGTCATAGTTCACGCACTCGGCGGAGATCTCCAAGTTGAAGTAAGAGACACCATTCTGCTTTGTGGGGCCGCCGAGAAAGTATTCGAAGGCACACTATTCAAGGAGAAAACCTGATTTGACGTTTGAATATGCAGAACGTATCAAGCGGTTACCACCGTACTTGTTCGCTGAAATAGAAAAAATTCAAAAAGAAAAGAAAGCCCAGGGTATTGATTTAATTTCTTTGAGCATCGGGGACCCTGATTTGCCGCCTCCACAGTTCGTTGTGGACGCATTGGCAAAGGAAGCTTCTGACCTCAAAAACCACAATTACAGCTTCAGCCAAGGCGAATCTGACTTCCGCGCTGCCGTAACAAAGTGGTATAAAACCCGCTTCAACGTTGACTTGGAACAGGACCAAGTCGTGGCGCTATTGGGCTCCAAAGAAGGCATCGCAAACATTGCCCGGGCATTCATCAACCCCGGTGACTACGTGCTCTGCCCAGACCCAGCTTACCCCGTCTATGCCAATGGCAGCACTATCCTGTGCGATGGTCAGACCATTCCTCTGCCGCTTCTAGAAGAAAACCATTTCCTGCCTGACTTTAAATCAGTCGACGCTCGATGCGCCAAAATGATGTTCATCAATTACCCCAACAACCCCACAGCCGCAATTGCCACACAAAAAAGCCTCAAAGAAGCCATAGACTTCGCTAAAGAAAACAACATAATCCTATGCTATGACAACGCTTACTCAGAGGTCACCTACGACGGCTACAAAGCCCCGAGCATCCTGGAAATCGAGGGGGCGATGGATGTGGCAGTAGAGTTCCACTCGCTTTCGAAGACTTTCAACATGACTGGCGATCGCATTGGCTTCGCAGTAGGCAATAAGCAGATTGTTGCTGGTTTGGCGAAGGTTAAGTCTCAGATTGATTCTGGTCCCCCAGTTTATACGCAGAGAGTCGCCGTGTCCGCGTTGGGCAGCTACACGGGTAATCAACCGCCAGAATTTATTCAGAAAAACAACAAAATAATGCAGCAACGTCGCGACCTCCTCGTTGACACATTGACCAAAATTGGGTATCCATGCGAGAAACCCAAAGCCACCTTCTACGTTTGGGTTAACTGCAGAGGCGACTCGATGAAGTTCGCAGCTAAACTGCTTGACGCAGGAGTGGTTGTAACCCCCGGTGTAGGGTTTGGCAAACATGGCGAAGGATACGCACGAATAACGTTCACGCAGCCAAAAGAACGTATAGCCGAAGCATGCAAAAGAATAGCTGAAGCGTTTTAGTTTCCTATTTTTGTTTTTTTATTTTTCTTTAGAGACTAGCGCCTATTGTAGTGATTATGAACAGGGCGTAGATGATTAGTAGTACTGTGCCTTCTTTCCATGTGATTTTCTTTCTGGAGAGGAAGTACCAGAAGAACGTGTTGATGATTATAGAGAACAGTATCAGGTTGAGGTAAACTGACATGTTCAGCATCAAAGTTGACCCTATCAAGGCAGGTACAAACAGGGTTATGCCTAAGATGAGGGTAGTGTTGAAAAATGCTGCGCCGATTATATTGCCTAATGCCAGATTGGCATGTCCCCTCAGAATAGACTTTACGCCGATGGTTAACTCGGGCAAGCTTGTGCCTAAAGCAACTATGGTAGCGCCAATTACTTGCTGTGGAACTCCTGCGGAGGTGGCTATGGAGATCGCTGCTTCCACCATATAGTTGGCGCTGATGACCACCCCTAAGGCGCCTAGAATTGTGAAGATTATGAACTGTTTGAGTTTGCCTCTCTCTTGAGGCGAAACTTCTACCTCTTCTTCTTCAGTGGTTATTTTGACTTTAGAGAGTCTATACAAGTAAACGACGAAGACAGCAAGCAAAATTAGCCCCACAAACCACGCCCACTCAGCAGAAACGTAAAGCAGAGCCAACGGCACCACCGAAGCTATGAACAAGCCGAATTCGATGTTGCTCAGTTCCGAAGTGACAAAGTGCGGGATTATATTGTTGTTATTTACGTGCAAGCTCTTGTTTCTTTTACAAGCTACACCAATGTTTAGGGCTAAAACAATAGCGCCTATCCCAAGTATCGCCGAGATGTTAAAGATGTTAGAGCCTATGGCGTTTCCAATCGATAAAGCTGCTCCCCCAGAGATAGCGGCGGATAATGCAACTGTTAATTCAGGTAGCGTGGTTGACAGAGAAATTAAAGTGAAACCAACGGAGGTTTTTCCCAGTTTGCTTATAGCAGCAATTTTTGTAGCGTATTTTATCACGACATCGCTGGTTAGGTTTAGGAAAATGATTGAAACCGCGATTATCGCTACGTTGATGAGGAAATCTGCGCTAAATAAATCCACTGCCAACCGCTTCCTTACCCTTTAAGGGGGATTTAAGCAAAAAATATTTTTTAGATTTAAGCGTTACTGTGCTTTGCACTTAAACTTTGATGTGATTTTGAACAACTCATTTTTTTACTATTTGATTTGTGCTAGCAGCACTTGATGAGAAAACTATTATAGCTTAAACCGTTTCTGTGAAAGCGATGGATATGTTATACGATAAAATATTGGTCGCCGTTGACGGCTCTGAACCTTCTAATCGGGCATTACATGAAGCTATTAAAGTCGCCAAACTTACCGGAGGCATCTTAACAATCGTTCATGTTTACCCAGCAGACCCATCAAACTCTGTGTTGATTTCAGCTTCACAGCAGTTTAATCGGTATCTAAAAGACAATGGCAAAATCGTGTTGGAGAACGCCCAAAAAATGATCGCTGACAAATGCGAGGGCGTAGTGGTTGAAGCACTGCTGCTTGAAGGCGACGCGGCAGACCAAATCGTTGAAACAGCTCATAACGGCAGTTACGACTTAATTGTCGTCGGCGCCAGAGGTATAAACAAACTGAGCGGGCTCATATTAGGAAGTGTGAGCCAAGGTATCGTGAAGAATTCGCCCTGCCCTGTCTTAATTACAAAGTAAATGGTTGCCTTTTTTGTTGGTCCTTACTTTTTGACAAAGACGGTGCTGGTTGGATAAGCCATTTCTATTCCTTCTTTCTCAAACTCTTCTTTTATGGCGAAGTTGATTTTTTCTTGCACCGCAAGGTATTCGCCCCAGTCAGCTGATTCCACGTAATAAATAATCAAGAATTTTAGGCTGAAATCGGCGAATTCAGTGAAATGTACTCTGTCAAAAGTCGTTATCTCAGTGCTTTTGATTATATTGGTTATTATGCCTGGGATTTTTTTGAGTTTCTCAGAGGATGTTTCGTAGGTTACTCCTATGTTAACTGCTACCCGACGTCTTTCGAGTTTCCGGAAGTTTCGTACACTGCCGCCAGTAAGTTCCTTGTTTGAGACAACGAGTTCTTCGCCCTGCAAAAGCTGAAGTCTTGTAGTGCGTACACCTATGCTTTTGACTGTTCCGCTGTAGTCGCCGACAACGATGAAGTCTCCGATTTCAAACGGTCGATCAAAGTAGATGGCGAACGCGCTAAAGAAGTCGCTTAACGTGCTTTGTAGGGCGAATGCTATAGCAATGCCTCCAACTCCTAACCCGACGACTGCGCTTGTTAGGTTCACTTGGAACACGTAGAGGATTATGAGAAATGCTACTACGAAAACGACTATCTGTATGATTTTCTTTAAAAGGAAAAGGAGGTGCGGGCTGTTTTTGTTTTCTAAATCCATTCTAGAAGTGTACCAGTCTGCAAATATGTTTGCGACACGAGTGACTGCGTATGCTCCTAATAGAATTTCTATTACTGTGAAGACTTCGTTGAGCGTTACTTGGTATGGTTGCAGAAATGACAGCGGTTGCAATGCGCCTTCGATGCCAAATATGACTATCATGATGATTATAATGATTTTTACGGAGGAGATGATGTCGTCGTCTAAGGTGGTTTCGGTTTTCTTTGCCCAATTAGAGAAATACTTATTGAAAACCAAGTAGGCACCCCACCCGACGCAGGCAACAATGATAAAGATAATTATAGAAGCTATAATTTCTCCATTTGCCATGCTGGTATTGAATAGTTGCTTAAAGATTTCGGGTAGAGTAGCCATCTTGGGTTTCTGTTATTCCGACATTCTATTTAAATTTCTTGCATAATAAACTAAAAAGATGCAACTGAACTTTCTCTTATTCCTCAATGCACTAAAACGTATTGCCTAAACTAGGATATGTTAAATGGAAACAAAAAATGAAAAGAGGCTGCTTATTTTGCAGCTGCTTTAGCGAGTTTTTTAAGAATTTGGTCTTTAGCGATGGTGTAGGCGATTGCGTAGTCGAAGAGTCCCTGCGGCTCAGCGGTAGCGCGTTTAATCATTTCCATTTCGGTCTTTATTTTGAGTTTGCCGATGGCTAATGCGCCGATGCCCCAGGTGCCGGGTTTCATTTCTTTGTCGTCGTTTGGACCGAGACCTTCAACGCCGAGTGGTGTGATTGCGTTGATGTCTGCGACGATTTTGCACTTGGGTGCCGCTGCGAGATCTGTTGCGCTGAGAAGCTGGATTCCTCCTGCACCTGCAGAGAGGATGATTTCTGCATCTTTTACGGCTACGGCTGTTTGCTCTGGCTTTGATACTTCAATAACTTTGACGCGTGCGGCTCCGCATTCTGTGTTGATTTTTTCTGCGACTGCTTGGCCTTTAGCTAAGCTGCGGCTGGTGATGGTTACGTCTGCTTTTTCTGCTGCGTAGATGCGTGCGGCTGTTTGACCGACTGGTCCTGTGCCTGCCAAGACTGTTACTTTTTTGCCTTCTAAGCTTCCGAGACCTTGTTGCATGGATGCGCCGAAGGTTTTGGCGACTGCTGCGGCTGCGGTGCTGTATCCGCCTCTTGGGTCAACGATGATGCTGTTTCCCCATGGAGCGGACTTCATGGCTTTCTGGGTGGCTGCAACGACTTTTTCGACTTCTTCAAAGTTGCTGCCGTTGATGAAAATTTTAGTGTGGGCTGCACCTGCGGGTCCACGTGGGAAAAGCAAGTCGAAGACGATTTTTGGGGCGTCTTCGCCGGTGACGTTTTCAAACTTGAATATCATGGAGTCTGGGAAAGCATCGACGGCGACGAGCATGTCAAATGGACTGCAGTATTTGTCTGTGTCAAGGAAAACGAAAACTGTTTTGAAAGTGGGTTGTGCCAATTTAATTACACCTTTGTCTTGTTCTCTGATGCAGTTTGGGAATTTAAGAATTATCTAGAGGTTGCGTTAGCATTTGTGTGGAAAAAACTATTTTATATATTAATTGATGGAATTTATTCTGTTTGTTGAGTTATATTTTTCCGCGAGTCGGATTGTGATGAAAACAATTTTTTATTCAGTGCTTCTAATCCTGCACGATTAAGCTTGCTTTTGTGTGCATGCGCTTTGCTAATTCTTTTTTCTTTTAATGAACTTTTTTATATTCGTTTGGATAACCCTTTGATAACGGTTCATTGGTGACTTTATTGTCTACTGATTCATTCGCTGATGATTGGGCTAAGAATTTGGGCGTAAACGAAAAAAACTTTAAAACGTTTTTTGAACGAATGATAGATGGTTTTGCTTATCACAAGATTGTTGTTGACGAAGTAGGAAAACCAGTTGATTATGTCTTTCTTGAAATAAATAACGTCTTTGAAAGGATGACAGGTCTTAAAAGAGATGAAGTTCTCGGCAAAAAAGTAACCGACGTCCTTAAAGGTATCGAAAAAGACCCTGCAGATTGGATTGGACGCTACGGCAAAGTTGCTCTCACTTGTAAGCCGATTCAATTTGAAAACTATGCTGAACCTCTTGGAAAATGGTTCAACGTTACTGCTTATTGTCCTCATAAAGGCTATTTTGTTGCCATTTTTGAGGATATTACTAAACGAAAGAAAGCTGAGGCGACGGTTAATCAGCAAGCTTTCATGCTTGAAAACGCAAACGACGCAATAATCGGCTATGACCTCAACTTCAAAGTTACTTTTTGGAATAAAAGCGCCGAAAAACTCTATGGCTTCAAAGCTGCTGAAGCGCTTGGAAAAGTTAGTACCGATTTGTTTAACCCCCAGTATGTCGGTGTTTCAAGAGATGAACTTATAGACAAATTATTAACTGAAGATCACCTAGAAACTGAATCAATTAGAACGACCAAAGACGGCTCCTGCGTAAACATTGAAGCGCACGTAATTCTTCTTCGTGATAGTTCAAGTAAACCACTTGGTTATGTTTCTGTTGACCGAGATATAACCGAACGCAAAAAAAATGAACAGGCACTGCTTAGAAGCGAAAAATTACTCCAGCAAAGTCAAGAAATCGCTCATCTTGGAAGCTGGGAACTCGATCTAACAGAAAACAAGCTTACTTGGTCAGATGAAGTTTATAGAATCTTCGGGCTAAAACCTCAAGAATTTGGAGCCACTTATGAAGCTTTTTTGGCTGCTATCCATCCTGATGACCGCAGTTTAGTTGATACCGCTTATTCTAGTTCCGTTAGTGAGGAAAGAGACGGCTATGAAATTAAACATCGCGTGATAAGAAAAGATAATGGAGAAGTACGGTTTGTCCAAGAAAAATGCTCACACTTCCGTGACAAATCGGGGAAGATTATCCGCTCAGTCGGTATGGTGAATGATATCACCGAACGCCAAAAGGCGGAAGAGGAACTCAGAAAAGCAAAAGAAGATTGGGAACGCACTTTTGATGCCGTGCCTGACTTTGTATCGATTATGGATACTAACTACCATATTGTTAGGGCGAACCAGTCAATGGCAAAGCAGCTTGGCGTAACCCCCGAAGAAGCTTCTGGTTCTATCTGCTACGAATGTATCCACGGCACTTCTTCTCCTCCTAATAATTGTCCACATGCCCAGCTAATTAAAGATGGCAAACAGCACACCGCCGAATTGCATGAGCCTCGACTTGGAGGCGACTTCATTGTCAGCGCGACACCACTACATGATGAACACGGAAAACTCATCGGTTCAGTTCATGTTGCCCGAAATATCACGCAACGGAAAAAAGCTGAAGAAGAGTTGAGGACACTAAACGAGACCCTTGAAGAACGTGTCCGAGAACGCACCCAAGAAGCCATCAACGAACGTCAGCGTCTGTACAACGTTCTGGAAACGCTACCGCCTTACATCATCTTGCTTGACAAAAACTATCATGTAGCTTTTGCTAACAAGGTTTTCCGTGAACTCTTCGGTGAATCAAAAGGGCGTCCATGCTACGAATTCCTCTTCAAACGGGATTCACCATGTGAAAACTGTGAAACCTACAAAGTTCTGAAAAACAATAAGCCTTATCGCTGGGAATGGAGAGGTCCTAACGGGCGTGACTACGATATCTATGACTTTCCCTTCAAAGATGAAGATGGTTCCACACTCATCTTGGAAATGGGTCTTGACATCACGGAACGTAGACTCGCTGAAGCGGAAGTAAAGAAGTACCAAACGCATCTAGAGCAGTTGGTCGCTGAACGTACAGAGGCGCTAATTTTAAGCGAGCAGCGTTGGGCAACCACTTTATCCAGTATCGGCGACGCAGTGATTGCCACAGACATTCAAGGCAAAGTAAGCTTCATGAATCCAGTAGCAGAAACATTAACTGGCTGGACTTTAGGCGAAGCTAAAGGTAAATCGATAAAAAAAGTATTCAAAATAATTAACCAAAAAACCCGCAGACCGGTAGTGAGTCCCGTCTCAAAGATTCTATCTAGCGGGTTAGTTGTGGGTTTAGCTAACCATACCATTCTTGTTCGTAAAGACGAAACCGAAATTCCTATCGATGATAGTGGAGCCCCTATAATCGGCGGGGATGGAAAGGTAAGTGGTGTTGTTCTGGTTTTCCGAGATATTACTCAACGCAGGAAAACTGAGGAAGCACTTCGTCGGCAAGCATCATTAATCGACTTGAGTCCCGACGCTATTATCGTGCGGAAAATGGATGGTACCATAACTTTTTGGAGCCAGGGCGCAGAGAAACTCTACGGCTGGAAAAAAGAAGAAGCTCTTGGGAAAACCACGCATGATTTGTTTGGAACAAAATATCCTGAAGATTTCTCAGCCATAATTGGGGAGCTTCAAGAAAAGAACCGCTGGAAAGGTGAGCTTGTTCACAGAACTAAACGAGGCAAAGAAGTTTTTGTTCAAAGTTCGTGGCTTGCTGAGCAGGCAGAGAATGACAAAATAACAAGTATTCTTGAATCCAACGTTGATTTGACTGAACGAAAGAAAGCTGAAAAACAAATCGAGTGGCTAGCAACCTTTCCCACTCTCAATCCTAACCCCGTCCTTGAAGTGGACATCAAAGGTAGAATAAACTACGCTAACCCCGCAACTTACAAGCTATTCCCAGACCTCAAAACCCAAGGCGTAAAACACATTTTCCTATCTAACTGGGCAAATATAGTGAAAATCTTCAAAGATAACAAGAATATAAACTCGTTCAATCGGGAAATAAAAATGAACGATCACTGGTACCAGCAACAATTCTACCTTGTTCCCCAGACTTTGCAGATACGAATCTACACAACAGACATTGACGAATTGAAGAAGGTTGAAGAAGCCCGTGCTAATTTCCAGCTTGAGCTCCGGGAATATGCTGATCAAATGGAGAAACTCGCTGAGCAAAGAGCACAGCAACTGCAAAATGCTGAGCGATTGGCGGCTATTGGGCAAACGGCGGGTATGGTGGGCCATGACATCCGCAATCCCCTGCAGGCGATAACAAGTGACATATACATTATCTCTGAGGAAGCAAAAACCATCAGAGATGAAGAAAGCAAAGAAGCGGTAATGGAAAGTCTAGAGTCTATTAACCAGAACTTGACCTACATCAACAAAATCGTCAGCGACCTGCAAGACTTTACCAAGCCTCTGCGGCCTAACCTGCAAGAAACAGACTTCGCCGAATTAGTAAAGGGCATCCTTACTTCAATAATCATACCGAAAGGTATTGAAGTTAAAACCGAAGTTGAAAAAACAGCTAAACGCGCTATAGTTGACGTTGCTTTTATGAGGCGCATCTTAACTAACCTTTTAACAAACGCTGTCCAAGCCATGCAGGAACACGGAGAACTATCTCTTTATGCAGCCAAAGAAGACGGTTCCCTAAAAATAGTTATAGAAGACACTGGCGAAGGCATCCCTGAAGAAGTTAAATCTAAACTGTTCACGCCGTTGTTCACCACTAAATCCAAGGGCCAGGGCTTAGGTTTAGCGGTTGTGAAGCGTCTTGTGGAGTCTCTAAAAGGCACAATATCCTTTGATAGTGAAGCAGGAAAAGGCACTAAATTCATGGTGGTGCTACCTCAAACAACAAAACCCTGATTTTCTTTATAGGGCTAAAGAAAAAAGCGGCTGTCTTCAGTACCATTATGCTGGCGGGATACTCCACAACAGCTTGGATGCCAGCAAAAACTTAGAAAAAAAGGGCACTTCTAAATGGTGATCCCCATTAGAGAGCGAAAGTTTTGGCTGCGACCTGTCAATCTCTGGGTGTTAAAGCTGTGGTTTACCAAAACCGTTTAATAACTAACCCTCAAACTTTAATCAACAAACCCGGAAGGCACAGAACTTGTCCCTAAACGATAATTTAATGAAACTTTCAAACGCCTGCGGAGTAACCGGCAGAGAGAACCACGTTCGAGAACTTATGGCTGAAATGCTTAAACCATACGTGGACGAAATTCAGGTTGACCGCATGGAAAACCTTATCGCCGTCAAAAGAGGCAAACCAGATGCACCCAAAATCATGCTCGCTGCACACATGGACGAAGTTGGGTTGATGGTTAAAACCATAACAAAAGATGGTTTCTTAAAGTTCAGCAAATTAGGTGGAATCGACGACCGCATTTTAGCAGCGCAGAAAGTCATCGTGTACACCAAAAACGCTGCTTACCCAGGCATTGTGGGTTCTAAGCCACCGCACATCCAAAAAGAGGAGGAACGCAAAAAAATCATGACTTACGACGACCTTTTCATCGACGTCGGCGCGGATAGCAAAGAGGATACAATTAACATGGGCATCGCAGTTGGAGATGCAATCGCCTTCGACGTGCAGTATACTAAAGTGGGAAGGCAGAATGTGATGGGCAAGGCTTTTGATAACCGTGCTGGATGCGCAGCCATGGTTGAAGTCATGAAGCTCCTCAGCAACACGGAATGCACCGTTTATGCCGTTGGCACTGTGCAAGAAGAGGTTGGTTTGCGTGGAGCAGGACCAGCGGCTTTCGGCGTGGACCCCGACTTCGCTTTAGCACTGGATGTAACCGTTGCAGGAGACATGCCGGGTGTGAGGGAATTTGACACAAGCGTAAAGTTAGGCAAAGGACCCACTTTAACTGTGTCGGATTCAGGCGTGATCACTCACCCCAAAATCATGCGTTGGATACTTGACACTGCAACAGAAGAAAAAATTCCGCTTCAACTCGAATCAGGTTTGCCGGGAAGCACCGACGCCGCCCGTATATCCCTCACACGACAGGGCATCCCAAGCGGAACGATCTCGATTCCCACCCGCTATATCCATAGCCCCGCTGCAATCATGAATCTGGATGACCTAGAGAACACAGCCAAACTTGGCGCCGCAGCTATATTGAGGGCAACGAAGTATTTCTAGGCAGCATTAGTTTTTATGTTGCTTCTTCTTTTTTGTTAGCCACGTGATACTGATGAGCAAGCAGCAGAAAAAGGACCAGTTCGCAGGGAAATTCGAGTTTCTAGAACATACTGCAGACGTTTATGTTAGAGCGTATGGCGAAAAGATGTGGGATGCCTACGAAAACGCTGCTTTAGCAATGTTTGAAACTATGACTGATACCCGCAAAGTGGCGCAGACCGTTGAGGAAAGTTTTGAAGTGGAAGCTGAAGATCAATACGCTTTGCTCTACAACTGGCTCGAAATGCTACTGGTTAAGTCTGAAACGGAAGGTATGCTTTACAGCCGATTCCAAGTTGAGCATTGGCGAGAAACCCCTGAGGCTTTCAAGTTCGAAGCTAAAATCTGGGGTGAAAAATTTGACCCTAAAAAGCACAAACAAAAAGTAGGGGTTAAAGCGATAACGTACCATTTGATGGCGGTTATCCGCGAACCCGAGCAAGTGATTTTAGAATTTATTTTGGATATTTAGCTGAAGCCTATCTTTTTTAGGTCCTCAAGCATTTTGGCAACCATCGGGTCAGGTGGCGAATCTACTGATTTGGTTTGGCTGACTACGAATGGAATACCCTTTTTGTGGTAATACTCAATAAGTGGTTCAGTTTGGTTCTTGTAGACTTGCAGACGGTTTTTTATGACTTCTTCGTTGTCGTCTGCACGTTGATAAAGTTCTCCGCCGCATTTGTCGCAGACTCCTTCGACTTTGGGTTTTAGGAAGCGGATGTTGTAGACTGCTCCGCATTTTTTGCAGATGCGTCTTGAGCTGAGGCGTTGGATAATGATTTCGTCGGGAACATCCAGTTGCAAGATGACCTCGATTTTTGTGATTGTTTCAAGTGTGTCTGCTTGTTCAACGGTGCGTGGGAATCCATCAAGCAGGAAACCTTTGCCCTCAGGCACTTTGGCTAACCGGTCTTTTAGCACTTCAATAACCACGTCGTCTGGGACCAATGCGCCCTTTTCGACGTAGCTTCTGACTTTATTGCCTAGTTCAGTGTTCTGTTTTACGGATTCACGGAAGATGTCTCCCATCGCGATTACGTCGACGCCAAGCTTTGACTGCAGCCTTGAAGAATAGGTGCCTTTTCCTGCGCCTGGCGCTCCAAAGATAATAGCCTTCAACTCTGATTCACCTGTCAACTTACTCTTCATACAATGCAATACATAATTAAGTTTTATCGTTAAAGCCCATTTACCGGTAAGTCTATAGCTTTTGTTACCCAGAACCCATTTTGTTTCAACGACCAACAAACTGCACTCAAACTTGTTTTTCGAGGTCTGCTGGTTTTGGAGGCTGTAGGATAGTTTGGCGTAAACCACAAGGAAAAACAGAAAACGTTCTGTTGCTCTCAGAAATCTCTCCTGCGTAGAAAAAGCGGAGTTTCACAGTATCATAATATCTATTTTTTTCGAGACCTTACCTAACTGAAAAGTATACTTGGAAACCCAGCGATTTTAGTCGTCTGATACTTTAGTGAGATTCCTTGCTGAAACGCAAACGTTCAGATATCGATTTTGTGGTCTTTTCCTTCTTTTGATTTAGCGGAAAAAAACCATAAAACAAGTCCTTTGAAGGTAGGCTGTTAAGCGAGTAGCAGCCCGATTTTAACAAATCCAATAACCCAGTGCTAAGATTGTAAGAGTTCACCATCAACTGACCCGCTAAACCATCCCCAGTTGTTAGGGCAAGCGCAGTATAGAGGGCGCTGTTTATGTGTGAATGATCAATTTTTAGTGCTTGCAAGTAATACTTTTTTGCTTCTGCTTTTTGCCCGAGTCGAGAAAGGTAGAAGCCGATTTGGTAGTTTATGTCTGCTTTAGCTTTAAAGGAAATCTTGTCTGGATGGGTTGTGAGGAAGTATTTTCGTATTCGGATTTTGTCTTTTGCCCATTCGCTCTCTTTTTTGAACGTGATGTTTTTTCCGTGTAAGCGATATTTTGCGAGGTGTTCTGGCATAAAAAGAAATTCGTGATTAACTGCTAAATCCACCAGAAGTCGGTGGTCATTGACGTACTCGAGTTCTGAGTCAAATCTGAGGTTTTCAATGTATTCAGCCCTAATAATTAGGGTTTGCAAGAGAATGAATTGTTCTTTAAGCAATGGCTGAAAGAGGTCACCGCTCTTATATAGTGGAGCGTTGAGGAATCTTGTGAAAAGTTGACCTGTCCATTGTCCTTGGCTGTTTATTATTTCTCCTTCTGACCATACCAGTTTTGTGTCGTCTCGATTTAGAATTTCGAGTTGTTTTTCAAGCTTGTTTTCCATCCAGAGGTCGTCTGAATCTATGAAACAAACGTATTTTCCATGGACTTTGTCTAGGCCATCGTTTAATGTTTTTGTTATTCCCATGTTCTTTTCGTGGAAAATAGCTTTGACACGTTGGTCTCTTTGCTGGTAACTCCCTATTATTTCTGGGGAAGTATCAGTGGAGTAGTCGTCGGTTATGATGAGTTCAAGGTCCTTGAAGGTTTGGTTTAGAACGCTCTCTATGGCTTCAGCTATGTATTTTTCATGGTTATAAGAACTCATCACTACACTGACTAAAACCATAAGAAAACCACGGGGTATTGAAGCAAACGCTGATAAAACTATATTATCTATGGCTTAACATGCATGATATTCTTTTCGGTCAGCAGTGCATTTAGCTTATCATTTCAGAAACGTTTATGCTTTAAGGCATCCTCTACCATCACCAACTTAAGGCGAATTCTGTGCACACCAAGCTAATCGGTAAGAACCTCTTCCAAGTTGAACTTGAAACGGGCGGCATTAAAGAGTTCATATGCAGCTACATCTTTTGCGGCGAAAAGCCTTTTCTCATCGAAGCAGGACCCACCAACTCGATACCGAGACTTCTCGAAGCCCTAGACGAATTAGACATTAAACGTGAAAACGTTGAATATGTGGCGGTTACCCATGTTCATCTTGACCATGGGGGAGGCGCAGGCACACTTCTAAAGTACCTTCCAAATGCAAAAATACTCGTGCATCCAAAAGGAGCACCTCACCTAGTCAACCCAGATCGCCTTTGGTCATCCGCCCAATCAGTACTTGGTTACGTAAGCAAAATATTTGGCAAACCCGCACCGGTTCCCCAAAACCGCATAATCCCCATAACTGAAGGCACCTTTGATTTGGGCAACGGCGGCAAGTTAACGGCGCTTGAAACACCTGGCCATGCTTCCCACAACCTTAGCTACTTTGAATCGTTTAACCGCGGAGTTTTCCCTGGAGACGCAGCGGGTACATATAATCCACGTTGGAACGTTGTAGTTCCAACTACGCCTCCTCCGTTTTATCTTGAAGCAGCATTGGATTCGCTGGATAAACTAATCAGTCTGAACCCGACTGCCCTCTACTTTAGTCACTTCGGAAAAGCAACACTCGGGGTGGAACGGCTTAAGGACTACAAAGAGCAGTTGAAGTTATGGGCGCAAATCGCTATTGACGGCGTTAGAAAGAATCAGAGTACAAAGCAGATTTGCGAAGTCATCCTTCAGCAGGACCCAGTTATGCATAGACTCGCGGGATATTTCAGTGAGCACTCGGTTTACTCGATCACTGTGATGGAGAATGATATGGTTGGGTTTGTGGAGTACGCTAAAAGAGTGGCAGCGTCAGAAAAACCCTAATATCACTGAGCTTGCGGCTAATTAAATCGATATCACAGAACTTTCTTTAACAAATGCATTTAGCACATACTTTATTACCAAGCAAGTAACCTCTAATATATTGGTGAGGTTTTCACCGTGTATCTTTTTAAAGATTGTGATTTTTTACCAGTCGATAAACTCATTATTACGTTAGCCCCCACAGGTATGATTCCTACAAAAAATCAAACACCCCATGTACCGATAACCCCTGAGGAGATCGCGGCGGACACCTACGAAGCCTACAAACTCGGCGCCTCCGTGGTTCACGTACATGCCAGAGATGAAGAAACTGGCAAACCTACCTGTGACAAAGCTGTATTCGAAAGGATCTTTAAGGAAATCAAGCGGAAATGCCCCGACATCATCATCTGCGCGACAACTAGCGGCAGAACCGACCCACAAGTTGAACACAGAGCTGAAGTCTTAGACCTCTACCCAGATATGGCAAGTCTCACATTGGGGTCACTGAATTTTCCTCAACACCCAAGTGTGAACCCGATGCAGACTATAGAGAAACTCGCCACCCTTATGAAAGAACGTGATATTCTGCCTGAGCTGGAGATTTTTGAACCAGGCTTTATCAACACCGCCAAATACTTATTCAAAAAAGGTTACCTCAAAAAACCCATGCATTTCTGCATGTTATTGGGTTCACTAGGAAGTATGCCCGCAGGCATAAACGACCTTGCCTACCTCGCTAATTCATTGCCTACAGAGTCGAATTGGTCCGCAACTGGCATAGGTCGTTTCCAAACTCAAATCAACGCAGCCGCAGTCCTTATGGGTGGCCACACACGTATTGGCATCGAAGACAGTATCTACTTCAACTATCCCAAGCAGGAACTGGCGACTAACGCAAAACTCGTTGAGAGAATTGTTAATGTAGCCAAAGAGTTGGGTCGTGAGATCGCGACTCCGAAAGATGCGAGGGAACTTTTGGGTTTGAACTAAATGCAGCTTCACACCGCCCCAAAGGTAGTCACTAAAGCGCATCTTATAGACGACTTTAAAGCGATAGGCATCAACGCAGACGACACTCTTGCCGTAACGCTTTCGCTCAAAAGCATAGGCGCCATTGAGGGCGGCGCGGACACATTTATAGATGCCCTGCTGGAAGCCGTTGGACCCCAAGGAACCATAATGATGAACGCTTACACCCACACTTTCCCCATCTCAGAAATACATCCGGATTACATTTTTGACCCAGCCACTACCTCACCCAACACAGGCATAGCTCCAAAACAGCTACTCAAACGCAAAAACGCAATACGAAGCACCCATCCAGTCTGCTCAGTTGTCGCTATCGGAAAAAACGCCAAATACCTAACCCGTGACCACACTGAAAAAACTCGGCCCTACTTACCCTATACTCGGCTGGCGCAAATAAACGGAAAATACCTCGCTATTGGAACAGGCAACAATTTAGTCGCAATACGCCACGAAGGTCAGTACCATGCAGGCATCCCAAGGTTTCTCCGCTACGGAGTACAATACAAAAACGCCAAAGGCGAAATCGGTCTGTTCGTGTGGGAGCATCCGCCCTGCGAGAAAAAGCTGCCCAGTCTCGTACCTAAACTTGACCGTATAGGTATTTTTAAACATGGAAAAATCGGCTACGCCAATGCACACCTGACTTTAGCCAGCGATTTTATCAATTATGAATCTGCCATGCTTAGAAACAACCCTGCACTGAACCAGTGTGAGGACATTCTCTGTTTGCAGTGCCGCGAAATCGAACGTAAATTCAAACTCTGGAATAACATCACTGAACCGCATTTTTTCCAGAGAAGTTTGCTGATGCGCAAAGCCCTGCAATACCGCAATTACCTTGTAATTTTAAAAAGGCATAATCACGTTGTGGTCCAGGACAATAACTCGGCGGTTCATTACTACTTAGATTACACTTTTCAGGTTTTAGCGAGAAGGCTAGGCAAAAATTTTAACCTGACTGCAACAATGTTGAATCAACTGCGCGTTTAATAAAGTCATAAATGTTTAACTAATTGGCTTCTCTTTTCTGTGCAAGGTGCAAAGAACATGGGCGAAAACGAGCGCAGAGCCGCTGCTGAGCGGGTTCCTTTAGAGAAAGTTAACGATTACATGTGGCAGATTCCCAAGTATAAACCTGGCATGCAGGTTCCAGGCATGATTTTTTCTAATCAAGCTTTGCTTGAGAAGATGCAGACTGACCGCACACTCTGGCAGTGTTCAAATGTTGCACATCTTCCAGGCATCTACAAACACGCCATTACATTGCCTGATGGCCATGAAGGTTACGGTTTCCCCATCGGCGGCGTAGCAGCAACAGACTACGAAACAGGAGTCATCAGTCCCGGCGGCGTCGGCTACGACATCAACTGCGGCGTCAGGTTACTAGCAACCAACATCACAGATAAAGAAATACACCCCAAACTGCCCGCCCTAACCGACTCTATCTTCCGCAACGTACCCTCAGGTTTAGGCAGCAGACGCAAAGACTTCACCGTAACCAGAAACGACCTTGAAGCCCTTGCAGTCGAAGGCGTCCAGTGGCTAATCGACCGCGGTTTAGGTTGGACAGAAGACGCTAAACACTGCGAAGAGAACGGGCACATGCCAAACGCTAACCCCGACAAAGTCTCCAACACCGCAAAAAACCGAGGACTCAACCAACTCGGGACATTGGGCAGCGGCAACCATTTCCTTGAAATCCAGAAAGTGGACAAAATCTTTAATGAGAAAACCGCCAAAGCCTTCGGCTTAACTCATGAGGGGCAAGTAACAGTTATGATTCACTGCGGAAGTCGCGGTTATGGTCACCAAGTCTGCAGCGACTACCTCAGAGTTATGGAGCACGCTGTGCAAAAATATAAAATAAGCCTGCCCGACCGTGAACTCGCATGCGCCCCTGGTAACAGCCCTGAAGCCAAAGACTACATTGAAGCGATGGCGTGCGCAGTAAACTATGCTTTCTGTAACCGCCAAGCCATCATGCATTGGGTAAGGCAGAGTTTTCAGCAGGTATACGGTCAAGACCCAGAGAAATTCGGGTTAAGTCTAGTTTACGATGTAGCCCACAACATAGCCAAAATGGAAACTCACCATGTCGGCGGCGGAGTAACGAAGAAGGTTTGGGTGCACCGCAAAGGCGCAACAAGAGCGTTCCCAGCGGGACACGAGGCAGTTCCTGAGGATTACAGAAGCGAAGGTCAACCTGTGCTTATCCCAGGCAGTATGGGTACCAGCAGTTGGGTGCTTGTTGGCACACAGAAGGCGATGGACCTTACTTTCGGCTCAACAGCACATGGCGCAGGACGAATGATGAGCCGCAGCGCAGCTAAACGTCAGTTCTGGGGCGGAGATATCAAAACTGCTCTGGAAAAGAGAGGTATCTCTGTGCGGGCTGCTAGTGCAGAGGTGCTCGCGGAGGAAGCCGATCCCGCCTACAAAAACGTTGATATGGTTGCGGATGTCAGCGACAAAATCGGCATAGCCACCAAAGTTGTTCGGTTGGTTCCGTTAGCGGTCGTTAAAGGCTAACTTCTCCTCTTTTCACTTATTTTTTGGGTAAAAACGCGTTATGGCAACCGAAAATTAATATCCACAAAAACCAATCAAATAACAAACACTTTCTAACCGCTCTTGACGGAGATAAACTAAAGTGAAGGATGAATGCGGCATCTGCGGCAGAGTCATGCGCACAACTTACATGCGTCAGTGTCAGCGTTGCAAGAAAATGTTTTGCCGCGACTGCATGGTTCCAGATGTGGCTACAGGCGACTCGATGGCGATGCTGTGTCTACATTGCGCCCGGAAAATTGTTGCACCCCGCTCTGTTTCCAGATATGCGGGTTTGGAAGGCCACTTAAAATTCCGAGCTTCCTTCACCGACACCGTTACTCTGAAATTTGCTCGCATAGACGGTTTAATCGGTGCCAATCTACCTATGAGCGCTTACCGTGACAAGCTGTGGTGGAGCAACGCCTCCTCCAGTGAACATGCTAAAGCATGGTTGAACGCTGGCTGGGAAGTGCAGGACATCAACTTCAAAGAAGGTACAGTGACTTTCAAGAAGGTCCGCCAGTTACCACGAAGAACCAAGAAAAAGAAACTGGAAATCACCCAGCCTTTCAAACCCGTTCCCGTGCGGCCACTGCGCTCAAAGGTGCCCTCTAAAACCAAGGTTTCAAAACTCTATGCCAGAATCAAAAACTTGGAGCGCCAACGAAACATGCAGCAACCCATCCGGGGATTAAAGGGGAAGCCGCATAACAGAAGTCGCCTTACAGATAATAAACCACAATAACCTCTTTGTCGCCTTAATTGTAGTGGATGAGCATTTGAGCGGATACATCGTTAATCACTCCGTTGAGGAAACTTGGAAGATACTTAAAGCGGTCTTGGCAGAAGGTGAAACTAAAATTCTCTCTGAAGCATCGCCAAACAACCTTATTGTTGGGCAGGGGTCGCTTTGGGGGATTACACCGAAGACCGCCAAAAAAACCATCCAAGTAACCCTTAAAGAGCAGGCAGAGGAGAAAACCGTTGTCTCATTTTCTTCCAAGTTGACTTCTGACTGGGTCAACATTACGCTTGTTGGGTGCGTATTGGCAGCGGTGCTCGTTGCTGTTTGCGTTTGGATGGCGCTTGATCTTAGTAGTTTTCTGGTTGACGGCAACCCGAGTGTGTGGAGTTGGATAGTCACAGCCGGTGGCAGCGTGAGGTTTCAAGCTGGAGACGCCTTCATTAACTTAACGTGGGGCTTAGCAATTTTCCTGTTCATCATAATCGCCACGGAAGTTGCAGTGTATGTTTTCGCAAAAAACAAAATCAACCTAGCCGCACAAGAAATCGCTGGTCGGCTGGTTTAGCCGATTTGTTTGCCGCATTTCTCGCAGTAAGCCGCATAGCCCTTGTTGTTTTGGCCGCAGTAAATGCAGAATTTATCTTCCGTAGACTCCGTTTCAATTGACTCTGCTGTGGAGTCGGATGAAGCTTCGTCGGCTCCGGTGTGCTTGCTTTTTCTAACTGACCAGATAGCCAATACCACAGAGAATGCAATCAAAGCTAAAATCGCCGCAGACGCAAGGGGGTACTCCGTGATTAGATTTAAGGAGAGGGGTTTGGCTTTCTGAATATCTGGGTCTGTGACGGTAGGCGCTGGCGTGGAAGTGGTGGAAACCGTAGAGCCAGTTGGGATAGGTTCAGGAGTGGGCACAACCGCTACAGAGGGCACATACTGGCGGCTTTGGTCTATGGGGTAAATGTAGGCGTTTTGGCCAATAAAAGCGGCGGGGAGCTGCCCGATTTTGAATCCGCTGCCGGTGGTTTCACAATAATAGTATGTTCTGTTGGAGCCTTCAGGATAAGTCCAAGAAGTGCCTGTTAAGCCGTTTCCTAAGATGCCCACAGCATAGTGGTCAGGTGGGTTAATGTAAACAGTGCCGTAACCCATAATCAGCGTGATGGTTGCGAAAAGGATTGAGGTGTCTTCGCAGTCGCCTCCCTCATCCACCAACGTCTCAATTGGGAAACGAGGGTACTCGTTGTAGCCTTCAGTCACGTTGTCGGAAGTGTATTGTAAACTCTGAACAAACGCCAACGCAAAACTGACCTTGTCATAGGAGCCATAACCTTGGCTGGTTGCAGTTTCATTTAGTTTATCCGCTAGACTTTTGATGTAGTAATCCTCGGTTGTTGTTAAGAAGCCGTAACCACTTGGTCCAGAATGGGTTCGGGTGAAGATGGGAACGGATTTGTAGACATTGTATAGGGTTTTGGGGATGCTTAAGTTCCAAGTCCAGTGTTTGCCGTTGTAGTCCCAAGCAAATGATTTGTCATAGTACTGTGTGGCCTGTTCGGTTTGGGCTGAGGTTGACTGGATAAAAATTGCTGGTGTGGAAAGCATTAAAGCTGCTAAGGCTATGATTAGCAGGATTCGGAATGGTTTATGGTTAAGATTTGGCGGATTCATGGTTTAACCATTCGGTAATCGTATGAACAATGGGGTTACGTTTAAAACTTCTCCCAAATTACCATTTTTCAGACACCTGGCAGTTAAACCAGAAAATTAAGTCTCAGGCAAAAATGGTAAAAACACAAAAACAAAGCAAAAACATGCAAATTATTTCTGCTTTATAATGCCGTAACTCTGTTTTTTCCATGCATCACGGAATTTGTTATAATAATCCACAGGCTGAAAAACCGGTGCATAAGCAAGTTCCCACTCTAGACCGCACTTGCACACGGCGTAAGCTTTCTTGTTTTTGGTATCCGCGTAAATCTGCAATAGCTCCTTGCGGCATTTGGGACAGTAGTAGGGGCCGTTAACCATTTGTTTGGCGTCTTTGGTTAAGATTTTCATTCGGCTGGCAGTGACTTTATGCAAATCCTTTTGCGGCTTCTTGGAACTCATTTACATCAAATAATTAAGGTACCGTAAACCCAAAGATATACCATTCCGTTTTCGAACTATATTTCTACATTAGAAACGTGTGTTTGCGGGTTTTGAGTTGCTTCCAGATAAACTAATTTCGTAGCTATGTTGCTTTCCACGAGCGGTTGTCGTCTAGTCTGGTTTAAGACTTTAACCTTCCAAGGTCTCAAAGATTTTGACCCACAAAAATTACGGAAAATACTTTTTCTCAAAGTACTCCTACCTCTTGCAGAGATACAGTTTAACTACCTGAAGTACCATCAATGCTACACTAACCCCTCAGAGTTGCTAACTATCCCCGTCCCTATTCATAGTAATGTTTTGAAAGCAATGATTGCTCTCTCCAAATACTTAGGCAACTATGAAGCCTACAAGTCCGCCCTCAAGAACCATGTGATTAAGTGGGCTAACAACAATAACAGTTTAACAGCATTTGTTAGAATCTTAAATGGTAACAACCTCAAAGGCTTAACAGAGTGGTATCAGCAGGCTTATGCAATCTTTGACAATATTGAGAAATTGTACCTAAGATTGCTGGCCCTTAGTGGTGTGCGAAAGACAAAGGCAAAGCTTGTTTATGATAAGATAAGGAAATGGGTACCGCTGGAAGGCTTGATGAGTATTACTCTGAGACAAAGATGCTTGAGCATTTCAGATACAAACAGTTCCTAAGGGGCACAAAAAACCTCTATGTCTCAGCAATACCCTATGAGCTAATACAGCAAATAGAAAACACATAAAACCCAACTAGTTTCTAATTTATGCGTAAGAAGATAGTTAGAAATAGACTGCCTCAGAGATCCAAAGAACTAAGACATTACTGTGCAACTAACATGAGAAAGCTGGGCTTAATGCAAGAACTAATTCACTACTACAAGGCAGAGTAGAGAGGACAGTATTTACACAATTCTATCTCAAAGAAAACCCAAAGGGAACTAGCTAATACAGCAATCAGATTATTGGACACCTTAGAGAAAACTTTTGCTTGTTAAATTAAAATCCATAACGCATCTGAGCCAAAACTTTCCCATTATATTCCACAGTAATCGAGAAGCCCAAATCCATTAATTTCTTATAATTATTTAATCCTACAAAAATAGAGCACCTTACCTTTTCAGTTTGGTTAGGCTGAAGGCTTATTGTTTGAGCATAAGAATTGTAGGTGCCATTAGGTATCTGCGGGTTACCTTCAACAACAACAGAAGCGTTATCGATGGGGACTAACCCTGTGTTAGTAATATTGACATCAAAAAATATCACAGTTGTTACCCCTACTATCGCTTCTGGATAAATTGTGTCTCTAGAAACAGCTGATATTTTAGCTTGAGGATGTTTTAGGTTTGTTAGCTCACTTTCTAGATCTAAAACTTGACTACTTAGATTAGCTATTTGATTATTTTTATCCTCTATTTGAGAGAGGAGTGCAGATATCTGTTTGTCTCTATCATTTACAAGACTCTGATAATAAAGAGCAGTACCACCAATAGAAGCTATAACGATTACAAAAATAGCAATAGAAACTATTGCTTTCATTGTTTTATCCCCATTTTGAATCTATTATTGATACAGATAAGAGTTTTTTGTCTACATTCCTTGACTAACTTGAGTTGAAGTTTCTTGACTAACCAATGACCCTCTATTCTCTATCCTTGTATTTTATATTCATGTTTGCATGTCCTCCTGCTTGGAGGGTCAAGGACGAAAAAATATCAAGAGAGATACTACGATGTAAGACCTATTAAGTAAAAACAAAAAAACCTTGAATTTTGACCCCCCTCAAAATTAAATAGTGATCATCTCTATCCTTTCAGACAGTTGAGCGCCTTATGTTTTACATTCTCAGAGAGTTGAGAGAAATATAGCCAGACCCAATTATGACCCTCCATTGTTTTCTAGAGTAAATATGCAATAACTACTTTATTCACTGGTCAATGTTGTTTTGGGTATCAAGCTATTTAGGCTAAGGACCAATAGTAGACCATGACCACAGCTAAAGTTTCCAATGGTTGATACGGAAGCTGGCTGGAAGTCATAATAAGTTACCTCTAAGGAAGAAAAGCTTCTAAGAAAAGGTGCGCAGACAAACAATATACGTAAACCCGTTTCCCTTGTTTATAGAAAGTTTAGTTATTTGACAGCTAAAATATTACGCATATTTAATGCATACATGCAATCATATTAAATAACTAATGATTGAAATAAACTAAGTAGATTGAGGGGCTAATAGAATAAAAATTGATAAACTAAGTTGGCTGATTTTTTCTGGCGCTATAACATTAGTAATAATCGCCATAGCTTTGTTTGTTACAGCAAAATACAGCTATGCACCAATGGCAACAATTCAATTTTTGACAATAATTTTATTCCTAGCGTTTTTTCAAAGAATAGGAATAGCACAAAATAAACCACCAATGAACAAATACGAAATTGCTTTATTTGGTCTAATAATTGGACTTGCGGCTTCTTCCACTTTATTGGTGGAATTAAGATTCCTAAACTTTTATGGCTATATGCTGTTGATTTTTGCAGCAATTGCCTTAATGCTAATTACTATTGCATATCATGTTGATAGAAAAGCCCAATGGAAAAAGAACAACCAGCACTACAATACTCTACGCTCCAAAATTAGTTTTGAGATGGTCATTAAATACAACTTAGCGCACTCAGGGGGTCCAAGCCAAAGGAAGCAACCCCTATGAAGTATAAGTGTGTGAAGTCTGAATGCCAAGTATACGGTAAAGTTTCCACCATACAGCTATTCTTCAGAGGCAATGAAGAATTAGTTTATGGAAGAGCACGCCACCCCACAGGCAAAAACAATGGCAAACCCCAATTCATCTATCACCCTCAAAGCTTGTGTTCTCTGAAAGATTTATTAAAAACACAAAGCATCAATCTGACTACTGAAAAGGTATTGAGTGGTCAACTAGGTCAAAGCCAAAATGGAGAAGTCCATGACCTAAAAAGCCATAAGAAAGCCTCTGTTCAGCAAAATAAGGGCGGTTGTCGTCTAGTCTGGTTTAGGACTTTAGCCTTCCAAGCTAATGATCCCGGGTTCAAATCCCGGCGACCGCACCATTTCCATTTTTCGAAATACAACCCGATTTAAGCTCTGATTAGGGTTACTGAATTCTGTAACCGGGTTATATTTTCTGTAACCTTGAATCCAGCGCCCGCCAGCAGTCTGATACTTTTCCTCGAATGCGATGCCTACGCGATTTGCTATATTTAGCGTCGAAACTTGTGGGCTTTTAGGGGCAAAATACCCACAAAAAGAAAATAAAATTTTTGAGCCAACATGGCTCCTCATCCTTATCCCACCCACAAGGCAAACCAAAAGACAGCCCAAACAAAAAAACCAACAATCTTCACAACCCACACATAGGATGGGACACCCAAAACCACAATATCCCCATAAAACAAAAAAAACAGGCACCAAAAAAGAATCGATTTGTTACAATTATCACTGTAACCAGCCCCAAACCAGTTGCAACCAACAAAACACAAAAAAAGGCGCTTCTCTTTTGACCTGAAAACCTAAATTAGTTGAGAATTCGTTTGATTGATGGACTAAAAACCAGTAATAGTCTACCTTATTTAATAAAAAGAAAAAAATAAAAAAAAATATTTTTTTTTGCTAATTTAGCCATCCCAATCAAGCGAAGCGATAGGTTGTTATAACATCTCCAACCTAAACAATAATGGAGCGGTCACCAATCAAAGGAGTAGAAAAATTCCGAGAAAAACTACCCGCCCTTGCAGGCAAAAAAATCATCCTCTTACCCATCTACGTAATCTGCATGACCGCGTTAGCTTTCGCCGTCTACACTGCTTTCGATTCATTACCCGTCATCTTAACCGCCGATGCGACGCTGCTTTCGCTGTTTCCACTGTTCGGCGTTTTAGTAATCGAATCCCTCGGATTATTGATGGTGTGGCAAATGTGGTTCCAGCGTGACCACCTAAGAACAAAATACGGCGACGCGGCTTATCAACGGGTATTTCTCTTCGGGTTCGGAGGCATCGTGTGGATACTAACAGTAGCCGTCAACCAATACATCCCGTTCTACTCATTAGCGCCTGCTTTCTGGGCGTCTTCTCCACTTCAAATCCTCGCCACGCCGCTTGAAACTTTCTTTGGAACCGCAGCCGCACTGATTTTTGTCCTAAAAGAAGCATTAGCGTTAGTTTTTCTTGTAATCGGTTTATTGATGTCTGCTAGGGCACTGCAGGTTTTCGGTGTGGACTACATGGTTGTCTTGTACCTATACTTCCCAAACGAAAGCAAAGTCCAGAAAAACGAAATTTACTCAGTGCTTCGCCACCCCACCTACGCTGGGGCAATCCTGATTTGCCTCGGAGGAACCTTCTTCATGTTCACGCTGCTTTCACTTGCTGCTTTTGCAGTGTTCCTTGCTGGCTTCTACATCCACGTGTACTTGGTTGAGGAAAGGGAGCTAATTCAGCGGTTCGGCGAGTCCTACCAAGGCTACCGCAAGAAAACCCCTGCCTTCTTTGTTAATCCGAAGAATTTAGGCACTCTGCTCCGTTTCCTCGCCGGCAAACACGAAAGCTAATCTGAGAAGCCCTCTGCATACTGTCTTGTGGGTGCCAACAAGCAGCACTCAACATTAATTACCACAGCTAGACCTGTATATAATGGAGGATTTTTTTGGTCCACAGAATACTTTTTGTGTTAGCCGGAGTGTTTTTGGCAGTATCCATCGTCGTGCCAATGGCAATCCTGCTCATACAGGCAGATAACGACTTAGACAACTACATTATAACTCAGAACCCCGCTGGGATGGCGACAGGTGGCAACGTGTCGCTTCCAACCGCTGAGGAACTGCAGGAAAGCCATACAACGACTTTGCTTATTGTAGCTGCGGTTGAGGTGGTTTTCGTTTTTCTGTTCGTAGTTACGCTTTACTACGGCTTAAGAACTCACCCGGAGCCTAAACTAAGCTAAGAAGCGAAGCGTGTCCAAACAGCCCCATAGTACTCTAATAGCAAAATAACAATCACCACTACCGCCAAAAACAAGAAGTTTAGCCTGCGTTCTCTTGTTGTGGGTTTAGGTAATACGCCTTTGCCGACAAGAAATGCTGCAACCACAGCTGAGCAATAAATCAATATGTAAAAGAACTAAGCCATATGCGTTACTTGGGTAAAAGGAACATAAAAAACAACCACGGACACGATGTGAACTCCCGAAACGCCAAACATAACGCGCACCATAGTACTTTGAAGGCTCTGCCAGATACCTCAACAGTAAAAATTTTGCGCATCCAAATTTCCAGACATCCCGCATTATCTCTCTTTCCAAAACCGAGTATATTTAAGGTTAATCTACTTCATAGCTAACGGTTAACGGCTATCCAGTCGTGGTTGCCCCATGACAGAAAAACTCAAAACAAAAGGCAAAACAGGTTACTTCCTAAAAATCATCTCCTTATGCATAGCCTGCTTGCTAGTCGGCGTAGTAATCGGTGTCTACATCATAGTGCCATCAAACGCACCCGACTATGTCATCTATCAAAAAAACGAAAAGATTTACGCCCAAAACTCCTTCGGTTTCACAGCATACTCGGGCGAAGATGCATCTGGCGTAATCAACGAGGCACTCCAAAGCGGAAACTATGTCTTCATCAAGTCAGGCACATACAACATAACCTCACCCATCGTCGTCTTTTCTCAAACACATCTAGAAGGTGAAGGAGTTGACGACCCAGCATTGGGTCAAAGCGATTCAGCGACACGGCTACTTCGGGACCCAACGCTTAACGGACCAATCGTTTACGGCAAAAACATCTACAACGTACTAATCAAGAACCTGTCAATAATTGGGGCAAAAACAAACAGCACCCCAACTGAAAACTGCGATGGCGTATACTTTGACCTCATAAAACGCAGCCGAATCGAGGGGATAGCGGTGTACGACTGCGCAGGCAACGGCGTTTGTTTAACTGGCGCAGGCAGCATCGAAAACCGCCTCCTATACTGTAGCATCCGCCACAACAACATGAACGGGATACTTCAACAGCTTCAATCAGACTCGTCAGTTTACTTCTGCGAACTCGGCGGAAACGGCTACGACGGACTGCGAATGTACACTGCAGGTAACAATTTAGTTCAAGGTTGCACAATTTTTCTTAACAAGGGCTGCGGCATACGCCTAACTGATGCCCAACAGAACCGTATAGTCGATAACCGAATTAACACGAACTCTGCCGACGGCGTAAGAATCTCGGTTCTTACGGAGAATTGGAGTGACAAGAACATTATCAGCCAAAACACCATATACGACAACGGCTACAATGGTGGCGTTGGCTTCTCAGGGGTTGCCTTAAACGGCGATAACCAAACCGAAGGCTCAACTCTATCCATCAAGGACTGCGTAATCTCAAACAATGTCGTATTCAACACTAAAGATTGGGGGAACCCGCAGAGTTATGGCATTCGAGAATTCGGCAAAAACCAAGACAACTTAATCACTGGAAACACCTGCACTGAGAACACAGTGATAAACATCAAAACCGTCGGCGTTAGCACTCGCTGCTCACAGAGCTGGAACGGAACTATCTACATTACATAATCCTGCTCACCAAACGTAACAAGTTTGGGCAGCAAATTTAAAAACACAAACCAATCCCAATAGAGCAGTGTCCTGTTTGGGTAGACCAATCCTGTTAACTGTAGCGTATCTACTAAGCGCGTGGGCGTTGATGGTTAGTTACCAAATCTTCACCCAAACAGCCCTATCTACCGTTGCTGCTTCACTTTCCACTGTAGCGCCCACAATT
Organism: uncultured archaeon; assembly: GCA_963760925.1. Taxonomy (GTDB): domain Archaea; phylum Thermoproteota; class Bathyarchaeia; order Bathyarchaeales; family Bathycorpusculaceae; genus Bathycorpusculum. Next base: position 293,961 of record CAVXES010000005.1, read on the forward strand.
GCTTCTTGGTTGACGTCAAGTTCCGAATTAGCCGGTTTCATCTGCTCCTTCGCATGGATGTTTGTTCTATCCGCCATTGTTGCTACTTTGATGTTTGGAAAAGAGCGCCGCTTATCAATCCAGTTTTTAGTTAGTTTATTTTTAACTTTGATTGGCTCAACCCTGTTAGGTGCATTAGCCGGTTTAGGCGTGGATTTGTCTAACCCAAGTATACTCTCAAGCCCAGCAGCTCTCTTGTTTGGAAACACAGTTTTCGCATGGTTCTATATCGCTTTACCCTTCATCATCATGTTAACGATTGATTTGCACTCAGTAAGACGCAGGAAATAAGCCGTCGCCAATCCCGTTTTGGGCGCATCAGCCTAAAGATTGAAAAGCAACAGACGCTGATTAAACTCTTAAAGACAGGTGAAATAAATGAGCGACGAAAACGTAAATATGGCAAGTATCCAGTTGAACGGCGATAAACAGAATTTCATCTTGGACAAAAAAGACTTCAAAACGGGCAGCAGAGGCTACTATGGAACCGGTAAAATGGTTGCTGCAGGCAAAAAATACCAAATCAGCATCCAAGTAGTCGAAATCGGTTCTAAACCTAAACCGGAAGAAGAAAAGAAAAAGTAACTAATTTTTAGATTCTTTGTTTTTTATTTAAGAAGCAACTGAAGCTTCGACTATTACCACTTCTTTGAGTGGTTTATCTCGGGAATCAGTTTTTACTTTGCCGATTGTGTCCACGATATCCATGCCCTCGACTACTTTGCCGAACTGTGGGTGCTTAGAGTCTAAGTAGTGGTTGTCGACTAAGTTAATAAAGAACTGGCTGCTTCCAGTGTTGGGTCCCGCATTTGCCATCGCGATGGTTCCGCGGTCGTTAAAGTTTTTCTTGGTGAATTCGTCCTTGATGTCAGGAACTGAGGGGTCGCCATATCCGGTGCCGGTTGGGTCACCGCCTTGAATCATGAATTCTCGGATGACACGGTGGAATATGGTGCCGTTGAACGTGCCTTTTTCCACGAGGTTTTTGAAATTCCCTGTGGTTATGGGCATGTCGTTGCGTAGCTGAATAGTTATGTCTCCCATGTTTGTGTGGAAGCGAACTTTTACGCCATTAGTATATTCGTCTACCATAATTTAACGCCACTTAAACCTACAGTGTAGACTATTATATGGGTATTGCAAAAAGATCATCGAAGAAAAGTAGAGTTAGGGCACTATTGTAGCGTGCAAGATTACAATCGGGTTAACTGGCAAACTGATTTCTTCGTAGGGCATGTCTGGGTTTTCTACTGCCGGGGCGTTGGCGATTGCGTCAACAACGTCTTTGCCATCAATGACTGTGCCGAACACGGAATAAGTTGAGTCCAAGTTAGCGTTGTTTGCTACGTTGATGAAGAATTCGCTTGTAGCTGAATTAGCTTGGTTTGTCTTTGCCATGGCAATTGTGTAGGGCAAGTTGTGGTTGTTAGTTCCGATTTCGTCTTGTATTGATGCAACGGAGCCATTTACTTTCCCGCCTTGAATCATGAAGTTTGCTACTGTGCGATGGAAGGTTGAACCGTCGTATTTGCCTTCTTTAACGAGGTTGATGAAGTTGCTAGACGTTATGGGTTTGTCAGTTCTTAAATTGATGGTTATGTTGCCAGCAGTGGTTTCCAGTAACACCTTAGTTGGCGCCAAAGGTTCAGGGGCCTGCTGATTCAGCTGACCTGTTAATACTAATGCGCCGAAAGCTACGACTACAACAGCGATTATGACGAATGCCAGAATCATTGACTTGTTTGAGTTGCGTCTAGAAGGAGGCGGAAGCGCTCTTGCTTTCTTTCTAAGTTCTTTATTTCGGGGAGCCATAACCTCTAAGGTTACTATTGTTCATATAAGATTTTTCCCACATGTAGCCACGGGTGAAGGAGGGAAACACGCCGTTGTTCTTCAGCCTACCTTTTCTCCATTATTTAAAAAAAAACTCTGCTCATCTTTAGGTGATTATTTTTGAGAAGTTCTTAGCAATGTCCAACAAGTCGCTCGCCACCTCATCTGGCACCTGCCCGCTCTCTTCCAAGTCTTCTAAGCTGTTGAACTGCGAAGGTACAAACACAACTCTAAGACCCGCATCTTTAGCGCCCTTAATGTCCTCCAATGGGCTGTCCCCGATGAAAATTGTTTCTTCCGCCTTTACCTGCAACCGCTTAAGAGTATCTTGGAAAATTTGTAGGCAAGGTTTGCGCCAACCAATATCTTCAGACACAACTATAGCGTTGAAATAATGGTTTATGTCGACTTTTCTTAGGCTTCTGTGGATGACGGGACCATGGGTGAAGTTACTGATTAAACCTGTTCGATACTGCCGCTGGACCTGCTGAAGCAGAAGTTTAGCACCTTCTCGCAGTTCAAGTGTATCGATGAAGTCTTGGAAAAACACGTTCAACGCCGCCTTAACTCTTACATCATCAGGCGACACAATAAAGCCTAAAGCGCAAAGTGCCTCCGAAACCCAAACGGCGTTTGTAACTTCCCGATGCTGTTCATAGCGGATTTTACGGTACTTCTGATGCGCAACATTGTAAGCCTCCATAAACTTTTCCTTCTCCACATCGAAGCCCTCAGCGGCAAGCGCCCGATGCAGGTTATCCTCAGAATCCTCCATGCTGTAGCCGCGGCAGTTAACCAAGGTGCCAATGTAGTCGAAAATTACTGCTTTGATTGGCATCTACCGCCTTCTCCTGAGAATTTCTTTATTTTTTCAACGGCTTCTCCGAGGGAGGTGTAAAGGAGCTTCTGGGGGTGCCCAATTGAAGATTCGACTTTTGCGTCATAGGCGGCAGCGCCCAGATACTTTAGTCCTAATTTATGTGTTTCTCGCTGAATCGCATTTGACTTGTCCATCTTCATGTTTTCGATAACGCCGAGAATAGGCATCTTTAACTCCAAAAGCAAAATCATCTGCTTTTTAACAACTTCAAAAGCGAGAAGCGATGGTGTTGTAACGATCAAGAACTCAATACGGTTAACTAACCGCACCAAATCCAAAACGGCGTCGCCAATCCCTGGCGGCATATCCACAACAAGGAAGTCCAGTTCACCCCACTGGGTTACAGTCAATAGCTCGATTAATGCGTTAGAGACGTCTTCGCCTCTCAATGGTGCAGGGTTATCGCCGACAAAGTAAACCAGTGACATATACTCTAAACCCTCCACGGTGGCTGGTACGAGCCCTTTGTCTTCTTTTGGCTGCACAGATTTAGGCACACCTAAAATGATATGGGTTGAAGGACCTGTAAAATCCACGTCAAACAAACCCACTCGACAACCCTCCTTAACAAGCGACAGCGCCAAAGCCGTGGCAACCATACTTTTCCCTACACCGCCTTTGCCGCTTGAAACGGCGATTATGCGCTTAGTCTTTGCCAGTCGATCGCCTATTACGCTTGTTCGGGGATCAATCACTCGGATTTGACTCCTTTTATGTCCTCAAGCCACACGCCGCGTCCAGAGGCGATTTCGAAGTCTGGGCTACCGCATTTGGGACACTTGATGTAGGTGTGTGCGACCTCGGGGACGAAGTGGATGGCTTCAAGGGCGGATTTGTCAAGGCTTTTTCTGCTGTATTGCCATGTTGTACCGCAGACTTTGCATTTGAGTTGTGTTTTAGCTTTGAGAATCCGAAATTTAGCGGAACCAAATAGGGTGCCTTCGCTTAACTGTTTAAGCGCAAACCGTAAGATTGGCGGTTCAGCTTGTTGAAGCGCTCCCACTCGAATTGTGACCTCCGACACGGACCCTAAGGATTCTTGTTGTGCAATTTGTTTTGCTGAAGCTATGATTGCTTCAGCTAATGCCCATTCATGCATACTTAATCTTACGCTGTTCTGAGTAATAAAAAATATTGCATACGAGCTTATGCAAGTAGGTTTAAATTCGAAAGCTGATTCACGATGTACGGGTATAGGTGTGTTTTTTGGATAAGCCAATTAAAGTCCTTGCTTTTGCAGGCAGCCTCCGTAGGGGTTCATACAACAAAGCACTTGTACGAGCAGCTGTAGAAGTTACACCTCCAAATATCCCAATTGAAGTTTATGATTTGGAGGGGCTTCCATTCTACAATATGGACCTTGAAGTGTCGCCATCCCCAAAATTGATTGAGTTTAAGAACAAAATTAGGGACGCAGATGCTCTACTTATTGCAACGCCTGAGTACAATTTTTCCATACCTGGAGTTTTAAAGAACGCCATTGATGTTGCTTCCAGACCTAAAGTGGGGAATCCGCTTCAGGGTAAGCCTGTGGCCATTATGAGTGCTTCAACGGGCAGGTTCGGTGGAGCAAGAGCCCAATATCACCTAAGGCAGGCTTTTGTTTTTCTTGATATGCATCCGATTAACAAGCCCGAGGTTATGCTGTCCGACGCTTCTCATTACGTAGACGAAAACGGACGGGTGACTAACGAGCAGACACGACAGTTAATTAAGCAGCTACTTGAGGCTTTGGCTGCGTGGACAAAGAAAATGCAAACTAACCTCTAAACGCACCGTGGGCGGGTTATGTGCAAAGCCTTAAAATTAACCACCGCCACGTTAACGGTTGGCGAATCCAATGAAAGTTATTGCTGACCTGCATATCCACGGTAGATATAGCCGCGCAACCAGTGAACAGATGAGCCTCGGCGAAATCGCGAAGTACGCAAAAATCAAAGGACTCAACCTTGTCGGAACAGGCGATTTCACTCATCCCCTGTGGCTCAGCGAAATCCGAGAAGTCCTAACCCCCGACGCCGACACAGGTTTGCTCAAATTTGCTACGGTGGATTCGCCTGTGCGGTTTATGCTACAAACCGAAGTCTGCACAATCTTCGATTACAAAGCACAATCAAAAAAAATACATCATGTAATCTTAACACCCAGTTTAGAAGCTGTAGACCAAATCAACGAGCGCCTGAAACGGTTTGGCGACCTGAAATCCGACGGCAGACCCATCCTCAACTGCACTGCACCCCAACTCGTTGAAGAAGTCATGGCGGACAGCGACGAAAACATGGTTTTCCCAGCCCACGCATGGACGCCATGGTTCAGCCTTTTCGGAGCCTTCAGCGGCTTTGACACAATAGAAGACTGCTACCAAGACATGACCAAGCACATTCACGCCCTCGAAACTGGTCTCTCCTCAGACCCGCCAATGAACTGGCGCCTCAGCGGACTCGACCGCTACGCTTTGATTTCCAACAGTGACTGCCACAGCTTCTGGCCATGGCGCATCGGCAGAGAAGCCAACGTTTTCGACCTTCCAGACTTTACCTACAATCATATGATTTCTGCTATTTCCGACAATGACCCGGAGCGATTCAAGTTTACCATCGAAACTGACCCTGCCTATGGCAAATATCACTGGACAGGGCACCGCAACTGCAAAATCGCACTCTCACCCTCGGAAGCCATCAAATTCGGCAACATCTGCCCAGTGTGCCGCCGCAAACTCACCAAAGGCGTCGAACAACGCGTGGAGGAATTGGCGGATCGCCCAGAGGACTATAAACGTTCAGATGCACCGGGTTTCAAGAGGCTGCTGCCGCTTAGCGAAGTCATCGCTGCAGTGATAGGCACTGACTCTCCTGCGATTCAAGCAGTGTGGAAACCCTACATGATGCTCATCGAGAGGTTCGGAGACGAATACACCATACTTCTCGAAGCACAGAAGGAGGCGATGGCTTCTGTGGTTGACCCAGCGATCGCCGAAGCCGTAGTTAAGGTACGGGAAGGCACCGCTAAAGTCACCCCTGGCTACGATGGCGTCTACGGGCAACTGGAGCTTGGAATGAACGCGCCTAAAGCCAAACCCAAGCCGCCTTATGCCCCCAAAGTGCAGCAGCGAAGCATGAGCGACTTCTGGTGACCTGTCTCGCAACGCATTGTTTATGTGCCACCCCAAACCTAGCTTCTTTGGCAGATAACCTTGAAGGACCTTCTCAAAAAAATCACAAACTCGGCAACCGCCAAATTCGGCGCTACGTATGCTGAGGCAAGGGCGCAGCGGCTAACCAAAACCATGCTTACGCTTAAGGAGGAGCGGGTTGAAGCCGCCAAACAGGGCATCGAGTCAGGCGTCGCCATCCGAGTCCTAGTTGGTGGCGCTTGGGGATTCGCATCCGTGGGTTCCATGGACTCAACCATTTTAGAGACTGCTGTTTCGGACGCATGCAGAATGGCGAAACTAGCAAGCACACGCCTCAAAAACCCAATAAAACTCGCAGCCGCCAAAACCGTAGAGGACCATGTGGTGGCTAAACCCAAAAAGAACCCCTCAGACATCTCCATGGAAGACAAAATCAAAACCATACTGGCAATCAACAAAACCACCCTGAGCATTGACAGCAGAATCAAAAGCTGCGGCGCTGACTATATGGATTTAACAGGTAGCAGCCTGTTCGTGAACAACGAGGGAACCTGCATTGAGCAGGATAAACTCTACGTTTGGGCGCGGTTGACGGCGTCGGCGGAAAGCAGCGGTGTTTTCACTTTTAGCCGAGAAGAAGTCGGCTCGACCCACGGCTGGGAAGTCTTTGACACTCAACCACCCGAGGAACTGGGTAAAAAAGTGGCGGAGAGAGCCGTAATGCAGTTGGATGCGAAGTCGCCTAAGGGCGGTAAATCCCCTGTGGTGTTGGGGCCTAACGTTGTGGGTGTGTTTGTACATGAAGCCTTTGGGCACCTTGCCGAAGCAGACTTGGCTCTGAGTGGCGGTTTGTTGGCAAGCAATATGGGCAAAAAACTTGGCTCAGACTTAGTCACCTTCTACGACGACGGCACCTTAGATGGTTCCTTTGGTGCATTCAAGTACGACGACGAGGGCGTTGCGACCCAAAAAACTCTTCTAATCAAAGACGGCGTAGTAGCTGGTTTGATGCATAACCGCGAATCCGCCAAGAAATTCAACGCTGAACCCACCGGCAATGCACGGGCAGAGGACTTCCGCGTGGAACCCATCATCCGCATGCGCTGCACCTATATGGCGCCCCGAGACCAAACCCTCGACGAACTTTTGGAAGGCGTCAAAGAAGGCTACTACTTCAAAAGCTTCCGCGGCGGACAAGCCAGCTTAGACGGCACATTCCAAGTCGGTATCCAAGAAGGCTACGAAATCAAAAACGGTGAAATCGCAGCGCCAGTGCGAAACGCATCTATCAGCGGCAACACGTTGGAGACTCTTCATAAGGTGGACGGTGTGGGAAAGGATTTCGCCTTAGATCCTGGCAGGTGCGGGAAGGGTCAGACAGCGTTTATCTGTGACGGTGGACCGCACATACGATTAAGTGAGGTTGTTGTCGGTGGCAGTGCTTGAAAAAAATTTTCTGATCAGTTTGGCAGAAGACGCCCTTAAATCAGCCCTGAAACTTGGCGCAACGGATGCAGAAGCCTACGTGTACGAGGGACAAGCGACCAGCATCGGCATCGAGTTGGGGCAAATCAGCAAAACCAACCGCATCATCGACCGAGGCGTCGGCATCAGAGTCGCCGCAGACAAAGCCATCGGATTCGCCTACACAAACATAATCGATGATCAAGAAGCCATACGCAACGCCGCCGCCAGAGCCTTAAGCACGGCCGGGCAAGCAAACCCGACCCCGACTGGAAAGGATTTGCCCACAAAAAATTACCCAGCCAAGCTGAGGGAACATTTGACCAAAAAATCGTGGAACTGAGCCCTGATGACCTCGTCAAAGTAACAACTACCATGCTTGACGCCGCAGGCGACGTCGATAAACGCGTTTTCCCCATTGAGGGCGGAGTGGGCAGCGGATACGTCGCAGCCGCTATCGCAAACTCCAACGGCGTCGTGGGCTACGACAGAGGCACCATCGTTGAGTGTAGTTTGGCGGCACTGGCAAAAGACGGCGGCGCAGTCACACCAGTATGCTTCGAATTCAACGCATCCAGAAATCTCAGCTTAGACCCAAAATGGGTGGGCACCGAAGCTGCTAAACTCGCAGTCAAAGCCCTAAAACCCAAGCCGGTCGAAACTAAAACAGCTAACATCATCTTAACACAGTTCGCGCTGCAAGACCTTCTCGCTTACACGCTCATGGGTACAGTTAAAGCTGACAGCGTCCAACGCGGACAATCACCATTCAAAGGAAAAATCGGGCAACAAGTCGCCTCCGAAGAATTAACCATCTACGACGACGGTTTATACCCCAGTGGCTTACGCACATCGGTTTTCGACGGCGAAGGTGTCCCCCATCAAAAGACGCCAATAATCGAGAAAGGTGTCCTACGCAACTTCCTTTACGATAACTACTCAGCCAGAAAAGACGGCGTGGAAAGCACCGGTAACGCATCCAGAGCAGGCTATCTAAGCACGCCAAGTATCGACACCACAAACTTCTACATCCAACCACAAACTAAAACCAGCGAGGAAATACTGTCCGAATTGAGCGACGGCTTCCTTATTTACTATCTTCAAGGGGCGCACAGCAGCAACCCAGTGAGCGGTGAGTTCTCTGTGGTGGCAACGCCATGCTGGAAAATCAAAGACGGCGAAATAGCGCACAGCTGCCAAGGTGTCATGTTGGCGGGCAACATCTTTGATTTGCTCAAAAACATCACAGTGGTCGGAGGTAACGAGCGGCAAATGGGAAGTTTGATTGCTCCTTGGGTGATTGCCGATAATGTACGGGTAATCGGCAAATAGCACACGCTGAGGTCTCAATTACACCAAGCAGTTTATGGGTTAACTGTCTCAACAGTTTTAGCCCAGAAACTCTTACTATACTCGCCTAAGACGCCTTCGTAGATGCGTTTGGTTTGCTGCGCAATCTTTTCCCAGTCATAACGTTTCTAGCATACGTCGGTAAGCGTTGTCACGGATGTTTCTTGCATAGCTTTCATCGGTTAAGACTTTGTTAATGCCCCACGCCAACGAATCAGGATTATTAGGGTAGACTTTGACGCCAGTGACATCGTGCTCGATAATCTCAGACAAACCGCCAGTATCAGAAGCAACCACTGGGCTCTTCGCCGCCATAGCCTCCAAAGCCACAATGCCAAACGGCTCAAACAGCGATGGCACAACCGACACATCCGCTACCCTCTGCAACCTCAACAGCGTCGACTCATCGAGGAAGCCTTCAAAGAGAACTTTATGCTCCAACCCCATGCTTCGGACAATGTTTAGAAGCTGTTCTTTCATGTAACCACTGCCGACTATAATGAATTTAGAGTTGACTTTGCTGAGGATTTTCGGCACCGCATTGATTAGTACATGAATGCCTTTTTCATAGACTAAGCGCCCTACGAACAGGACAATTTTTTCTTCAGGCAAAGCAAATTTGCTACGGAACTCCGCAACGTCGAAGTCGCCGTCATAGTTGTGCGTATTTACACCGTTAGGCACCATAACCAGTTTGTCGGTGGGTAAGCCGAACACATATTTGACGTGATTTATCATGTAGTCACTGCAGCAGATAACCTTCCACGCTTCATAAGTGAGCCACGCTTCGGTTTCATGAATCATCTTCTCAGCCGTCGTACGCAGCCCATCGCGCCGCCCCATCTCGGTTGAGTGCATAGTAACTAAAAGTGGCTTGCGGAAAACATGCTTAAGTCCAATGCCTGCGTCTGCAACGAGCCAGTCATGGGCGTGAATAACATCGATTTTGTTGCCGATTTTGCGTATCAACGCCGCCGTTTCCTTCTGCATGTTCATGTTCATGAGGTAAACCCATGTGCCAAAGTCCGGTGAAGGGTTTTTGTAGGAGTCGATGCGGTAAACTTCTACTCCGTCAATGATTTCATGGGCAGGAGCGCCGGGGAAATCGCAGGTTACCACGTACACTTTAACACCTTGTTTTGCGAGGTGCTTGCTTAAGAAATAAATGTGAGGTGAGATTCCTCCAATTACTCTGGGCGGATACTCCCAACTAAGCATCAATACAGACAGTTTATGTTGCATTTTTCTTTGCCTCCGCAACTTTGCCGTACAATTTCAACATTTCTCCGACCCACGATTCAGAGTTGACATTGATGACTACAATTTTTTCTTTAGGCACCTGATAAATGCGATTAACCTCTTCTTTCATCCACTCGGATTTCACAACTGCCATGTCGGACTCATAGAAACCCAGCCACTCAATGCTTTTAATCGCCATGTTATACGGTGAACTAGCAGTTGGTGAGCGGTGGTCTTCAAGGCTCTCCACAGAGTAAATGAAGGGAATACCCAAACCGCTCTTTAAGGTAACTGCAGTAGGGATGAAGTGCCAATCAAAAGCGTCTATTAAATCGATTTTTTTCTTTGAATTGTAATAGACGTTTGCCGCTGCCCGTTCCACTTCCTGATTGAGCGTCAGCACCCACGTAAGGACACCAATGTGGGTTTTAACTGGGTTAGTTACACGAAAAGTCTTCACGCCGTTCTCTAATGTCTCACTTGTAACACGCTCGTCATAAGTGACTACGTTAACGTCGACTTTGTTTTTCGCAAGAGAAATTGCTAAGGCTTTAACGTAATCGGAGAGTTGACCAACCACCCGAGGCGGATACTCCCAAGACAAAACGATTGTGCGCAGCATAGTTCCACTACGTGAACAGCGAACAGACCTTAATTATTCCTCTTCCGTTGAGATAATACCGTTTCTTGCCTTCGCTATCGTAGAAGCTTTCAGCGAAACCCTCAGATTTGTAGCGGTCAAGAATGCTTTCTATCTCGTTAGGGTCCATCTGCAGCAGCCTCGCAACCTCGTCGCCTCTCCGTGCCAAATCGGCGGCGGTGGCGCATAGGTTGTGAAGCGTCTGCAAAACCTTGTCCGGAAACGGGAGTTCCTCTCTCATTTTATATGCACCGTATCACCAAATAGGTGTGCGGCTCACTTTATAAACGCATACGAATGGCTAACTAAGCTGAGCTGCATCCTGCACCTTAGTGGTTTGGACCGCAAATCGCTTCTTAACCGCTGAAACCAACTCTTTGCTGAGCTTTTCACCCTTTAAGCCCTTGAACCCTGCTATTTCATCGGCTAACTTCTCATCTTTAAGTGAGCAACGCATCCAACTTTCAAAGTCACCTTTGCCCAAATGGAACTCCAAAATCGTAGCGTCAACTTCTTTGAGGGCTTTTAAAAACCCTTTTAGGCTCCAAGCCATCACACCAGTATAGCATTTTTCGCCTAACCCTTTGTAGAAGAGGAAGGGTTCGTTAGCGGTTAAAATTGCCAGTCTTCAGACGCGCTTCGAAGTCGTTGATAAGGGTCTGCGCAGCCACAAAAGCATCCATCGGTGACTCGTATGGGCTGAAGTAGGAGTGGACTTCTCCGGGTCCGCCGCCCGCAGTAAACATGTAGTAGAGGTGGTCGCTGGTCTGGAAATCCCTCCATAACCGCATGAACTCTTCATCTTCAGCTTCCCTTACAAGAGGCTCCAATCTCCGTATTGTGGTGTAATACGCCCACTGCATCACATTGCCCAGCCAGCCTGACTGGTCACGTTTAATGTCAGCCCAAGAAACCGTGCCTTCTGCCTCAGGCACATCTACTTCGCCTGCGGACGCATGCTTTTCTAAAACCTCGGAGGGCGTAACCATCATTAGATGTTCATACTTGAGAATTTCATCTGGCAAGTGCTGGAGGAAACTGTGGATGCCCGTTTCAGGCCAATGGTGCTCGCCGAAGGTTTCGTAGTCAGGGAAAATGTTAATGACTTCACCCTTGGTTGTCGCCAGCCAACCTGCGTATTTGGGGGCGGTAAGAGGCCACTCAGGCCACCACCTGGCGGAGAAGCGGAAGCCCACGTCGTCAGTTAATTTGTAATTGCGCAGAAGAACACGGATTTTTTTGGCGCCTTTGGGCGTGTAGACATAGTTGGGAGATTTTTCTCCCAGAATCTTTTCTACGCCCTCAGTATAAATGCCCTTGTAGCCCATGTCTTCGACGACTTTGGCGATGGTATTGTTGTAGAGCAACTCTGTGTTTTCGAAGGTGGTGGGGGTGTAGCCGAGAAGATCTTTGACCGTTTGTTTGTGAAGTTGGGCTTGGGCGATGAACTCGTCTTTTTCTGGGTAAAGGCTGGCGATGGAGTGGTAGTAGGTTTGGTTGAGAAATTCTACGCATCCCGATGCTGCGAGCTGACGAAACGATCTAGTAGGTCCTTATCGAACATTTCACATTGTTCAAGGAAAACACCTGAGACGCTGAAAGAGAATTTTGCCTTTTTTTTTGCGTGTTTTAGGCGATCCACTACATCGAGGATGATTTGGTTAGAGGGAAAATAGCATTTACGTGCTGCCCGCTTGAAAATTTCTTTGTCAACTTCGTTGTCGAAGTAGTAGTTGAAAAGTTCCTTTTTGGTTTGGCGTCGGAAAACTTTTCCTTCCCAAAACAGGTTCCGTCTTAGTCGGTGAGGCTGGTGGACCTCAAAGACAAACACAACATCCGTCATAGCAGTCGCCTAACCAGAAAGTGTGTGTGCGGTCTATTTATTTGTAATTTGCTACCCCGCCTTATTTGTACTGCTCATCAACGATTTTTTATTTCTGGTTGATATACTGAGCAAAGTTTTAATCTACATATACTGCTATTTTTACAAGACAGATGGAAGCGGCATGCCTGAGGGTAAAGAAGAAATCTACTCTATAATGTTCAGTTCACTCAAGCATCCAGTACGCCGCAAGATTCTCCGCGTGCTGGCAGATAAGCCTCTAGCTTTTTCAGATATGCTTGACCTTTTAGGCATTTCCAGTTCCAACTTAACCTACCACCTAGACAGTCTTGGGGAACTCGTTTCCAAAGACGAGATCGGCGTTTACCACCTTTCCACTTTTGGGCAAGCCTCAGTAGGCACCATGAAGATTGTCGAGGAAGCCCCGCAAGTTCAACCTAAAAAACGCAATGGCAAAACCCGAAAATGGCAAATGCTCGCGGGCATTTTGCTTATCTGTGTAGTTTTGTTAGCAGGGGTCTCTGCACTTCAGATTAACACTGCAAACCAACTAGTACAGAGAGAGATAATTTGCAGTCGAAGTATAACCAGCTTCTATCTTGGACAAGCACAACAGATGACGCAATAGAGTTTCTTCAAAACGTAGTTCAGTTGGATACTTCTAAGTATCAAGCAACTTCCCTAGAGCGTACAGTGGAAAATAGAGATAGTTTAGGCGGGTTAACAGAAGAGACTATGCATTATTCGTTGATTGGAACTGATGTAAGTAGTGCAAACAGTAAATTGTCAGTCATTTTTAGGTTCCGAAACGGCGAATTCTTAGGTACCAGTTAACCGTAGAAGAAGGTTCACCGGTTTACGCTAATCCCCAATCACCCTTCGTATTGGATGCCATGAAAAACGTTGTTGAGCGGTTAGAGACATATTCAAATGGCAGCTACTTAACTGACATGAGTCACCTTATGTCGTTAGTAACCACTTCAAACCCCTCAGATAGCATACAAATCAAAGAAGGCGACATAAACCTTAATGCTACCATTTCAGGTAACAGCGCAGAAGTATTAATGCAATACACCGAAAACGGCGTTGATTTCTCACCGAAAAGCATAGACATACTTTTCGAAAACGGTATAATGAAACAGTTAACAGACGGGTGGAGCTTATTCACTATTGGAAGTACAGACGTCACAATTTCTAGCGACCGCGCTGTAACGTTAGCAAAAAACGCTCTTAGTGGTTTTCAATGGGAATACAATGGCGTGGTAGTTTCGAACTTCCAATATAACCCTGACCCAGCATCGGTTGTTTTCCACCCAAACACCAAAAACGGAGTATCCCTTTATCCACAGTGGACAGTGACGTTTTACTTAAATAAGGTGTATGCAGGCGGAGTATTCATGATTTCAGTTGCAATATGGGCAGATACTGGCGCAATTGCAGGTACACCACAACCGCTTAACAGTCCCCAAACATTCAGTATCTAACATCTCTTTTTCGCTTTAAATAAGAAGAGGCGATTGCAGAGATTCACAACACTCTATTTTGTGTGCTTGCAAAATCCGCCCAACTAACCCTGCAGACGCCAAAGCTGACAGACCTCAAAACACAACCGTCAAATGCCTATTTGTTGTTGAATTATAAGGGTACCCCCACAACAGTAACTATAGAAAAAAATCACAGCTCCTATGCCCCAATAAGGTAACCGATTGCGAAGCTCAGGGCAGGCGCCACAATCCATCCTGCAACTATGATTATGTAGGGTTTGAGTGAGAGGAACTTGGATTTGTACGAGACGCCTGCACCGAAGACTGCCGCAGTTGTTGTTTGAGTGTTAGAGAGCGGGATGTTTAGAAACGCCGCGATTTCCACAAGAACTGTAGAAGCCGCTAAGGCAACTGTGGCGTTTGAGTAACGCATAAGATAAAATTCCTCACTTACCCGCCGGATTGCCCCTTCACCAAGAAATAATGAACCAACAAAAACAGCTACAACTGCTGCAGCCACGGTTGCTAGGTTAAAGCTGCCTGTTGCAACAATTAACCCCAACGTGTTTGCACCCAAACTATACGCTGAAGTAAAAGCCAACAAAATCAAAATCGCTTTATATGTTCGAATTCTCTTCCAGATGTCGGTGACTTTTCGGCTGTTAATGTATCGCAAAAGATAGTATGCGATTGCTGCGGCAGCCGCTGGGGCAATGAACCACATTGCAACAACTTCAGTCATATATGGAATCCCCGCGGTTAAGCCCCTCGCCAAAGCAAAACCTGCCAGCAAACCAACAAGCGACATACTCAACGACATAGGTACCCTTGCAAGCTGTGCAACGATGAATATGATTATAGCAACGATCAAGACTTCAGCTTGAAATACCGTGGTCACGTTATTTATCAAATTGTTCACAGAGTTTGTCATGCCGCTGCCTTGAACAAGCAATCCTGCTGCAAACCCTGCCGCCCCAAGCAGTGCGCCTGTACGTTTGCTGAGAATGCTTGCGCCTACGACTGGGCCAACACAAGCAGAAAGGTTGTTGCCTGAAACAAGCATAACCGCCAAGAAAACCAAAATGACAAGAGCTACTTCGAATATCACGTGTAGATCACTTGAGAATTGAAGTTATTATTGAGAGCACCAGATCAGAGAGGTCTTCACACCCATCTAAGATGTCATCGAATTTGTGGAGCAACTCGCTGTAATGGTAAAACTGTAGGTAATGAATCTGCGGTGCCTGACGATACAAGGCATCGAATCCTCGGTCTTTGATTTCGTCGCCCCGCTGTTCAAGTGCTTCGATTTCCTTGCGTAGCTTGAAAATTTCGTTTAAATCCGGATTCGACAGTATTTGATTAACTTTATCCAACGCTTGAGCAGCTAATTCCAGCATACTCTTAAACAGCGCTATCCATTCTGCGTCTTCAACTTCCTCTGAATATGGGAACTTTGCCTTATACATTCGGCAAATTTCTCGGCTTTGGTAGTAGTATGTGTCAACGATGTCGTCGGCTACGTTCACTGACTGCAGAAGTTGCTCCAGGATGTTTGGGCTAACTGCACCTGTGGTAATGTCTTCAGTGATTTTGAAAGCCACAGCGTCAGATTCATCCTCTAAAACTTTTATTGCGCGCTCTCCAACATCAAGGCACTGCCCGTTTTTGCAGTCACTAAGCATGCTGACCAAGTGGATGTTGGCTTGCTCCGCAATATCGATGATTTGGGTGAGTTCACCGAATATGTTTTCTTCTCCAATTACTAGTGCACGCTTTAAGCTTTTCACTACAATTAACCTCCCGTGTTAGCCAACATCAAGCTATTGAGACACCTATTAAATTATTATTGCATAACAGCAGCCATTTTTCTAAAGTCTGCAAGTATATTTTATATGTGCGAAATAATAATTCTGTTTGAGAGAGGCAACCAAATGAAACCAAAACCATTTACACTCGCAGCAATCATTGTCTGCTCAGTTTTAGCCCTGACATGTATAGAAGCAGCGGCGTCTGTCCCAACAGTAGAAGTTAGCTTCTATAAAAACAACGGCTACGGCATGGGCAACGATATGAACGGCGAATGGACCTTAAACGCCGATGTTTCCTCTGACACTATACGAGTCGAATTCTACCTTGATGGGCACCTAGTGGAAAACGACACAACCTCACCTTATAGCTGGCACTTCGACACAATCAACTACACCGAAGGATTACATCTGTTCAGAGCCATGGCTTACAATGAAGACGGACAATACGGATACGTGGAAGTCACCCGAAACTTTGTGCCTTTCCCACTGGACTTTGTAGTCGGGATAATTGCTTTAGTCGTTGTGACAATGGTTATTGTGCTGGTTGGAGCGTTGATTCGCGCTAAAAAGTTGGGTGTAACCTTCAAAAAGAAGTAGCTTTTGAGTAGGCAACCGTGTAAGCACTGGCAAATTTTTTATACTCCTTCAACAGAGTTTGCTCTTTAAGGAGCGCAAAAAATGTCAAATCAAGTTCAGAACCAACCAACAGCAGCATACTGGCTATCAATGATTGGAGGAATACTAGGTCTTATCGGTGGCTTAGTTTTAATTGCTTTTGGCACATTCGTCGGGATCTTCACTTTTGGTATAGGTTTTGCGTTAGCAGGCGGAATCGGAATATGGATTGTGATATGTTCGCTAATTGTAATGATTGCCGCGTCAAAGCTAAAATCTAACCCCTTTGAGCACGGCAAATGGGGCGCGATCATTTTAGTATTCTCCATAATCGGGGGATGGTCAATTCTTGACTTCATCGGCGGCATACTCGCAATCGTCTACAAACCAATACCTGTAGGCGCAACACCTTATGCTCAACAGCAACCATACTATGGCACACCACCACAGCAAACATACCAGCCACCGCAACAAGCACACCCCTGCTCCCAATGTGGAACGATGGTGCAGCCTGGCGTGCGGTTCTGCCCTAACTGCGGAAAACAGCAATACTGAGTCAAAAAGCCAAGCTTTTTGGAAAACCAACTTTTTTCTTTTGTTAAAAATAAAAAAAGGAAATTAAATTTTCTTAGCTTCAACCGCTGATTCCAAAGCCACTACACCCGGCAGCTTCTTGCCCATCAAAAACTCGATAAGTGCGCCGCCTGCAGTACTGATGTAGCTGATTTTTGGAGTTAAGCCATATTCTTGGATGGCTGCAATCGTGTTTCCGCCGCCTGCCAAACTGAATGCGCCGCTGTTGGCGATGGCTTCTAAGACTGCTTTGGTGCCATAGTTGAATTCTGGGTTTTCGTATACGCCCATGGGTCCGCTGACGACGATGGCTTTGGCTTTTGAGATGATTTTGGCGTAATTTTCAGCTGTTTGGTGGCCAATGTCAAAGATCAAGTAGTCTGTGGGCAGGGTGCTGAGATCAACTTCTTTGCGAATGCCTCCAAAATTCAAAGCAACATCCACAGGTACAACAACTTTGTTGGGGTAATGCTCCATCAATGCTTTGATGCCTTCGACAAATTTGAGCAGGTCCTTTTTGGCGAGGAACTCCACCACTTGCTTGCCCAAACTGACGCCTTTAGCCGTCAAAAATAACTGTGACGTTACCCCTCCAACCAACACGGAATCCGCTACACCGTTACTTAGAACATATTTGCTAATTTCTAGGCTGTCATCGGCTTTTGCGCCGCCCATAACGTAAACACATGGATGCTCGGGTGCATCAACGATTTTGCTAAGCGAAGAAAGTTCCCGCTGCATTATACGTCCTGCCGCGGATGGTAACACCGCCGTAAAGCCAACCATGGATACATGGCCGCGGTGAGCTACTGAAAAAGCGTCATTGACGAAGAGGTCTGCAAGTGGCGCCAGATTCTGCACCAAAGGGGTTTTGGCTTGCTGCTCTGGGGTGCCGCTTTTTGTTTCTCCGTCCCAACTGCGGACGTTCTCCAAAACCAGAATTTCGCCTGGGTTAAGTGTTTTGATTGCGACTTTGGCTTTGTCGCCGAAGACGTCGTCAACGTATTTGACTGTGATGCTGGGTAAGATGTTTTGGAGTGCTTCGGCGTGGGTTTTTAGTGTTGTGTAGTCGGGGTCGCCTTTTCTGCCTTGATGCGCAATAACAACTACTTTGGCGCCCTTTTCTGAGAGTTCTTTCAGGGTCGACTCCGCATGAGCGCGGATACGTACATCGCTTGTTACTTTTTTAGTATCGGGGTCAATTTCCGAATTGAAATCTACACGGACAAGGACTGTCTGGTTCTTTACGTTAAAATCATCTATGGTTTTGTACTTCGCCATGGCTCTACACTCTGCTAAAGTATTCCTTGAAACTAAAAAGAAGAAAAAGAAAATTTAAAGCTTGCTTGCTTATAAGCCAGCTTTTTTACCGATTAATTCGATGAAGTCAACCATGCGGTTGCTGAATCCCCACTCGTTATCGTACCAGCTGAAGACTTTGACAAAGTTGCCTTTTTCGCCAAGCACCATGGTTAATTGAGAGTCGAATACACTGCTGTAGGTTGTGTGGAGGACGTCGGAGGATACGATTGGGTCTTCGGTATACTGTAGGATGCCTTTAAGTGGTCCTTCTGCGGCTTTTTTCATTGCTTCGTTGATTTCGGCTTTGGTAACTTCTTTTCCGAGGACTGCGGTTAGGTCAACGATGGAGACGTCTGGTGTTGGGACTCGTAGTGAGTATCCGTTCATTTTGCCGTTGCATGTTGGGATGACTTCGCCGATGGCTTTTGCGGCTCCAGTGCTGGTTGGGATGATGTTTAGGGCTGCTGCGCGTGCGCGGCGAGGGTCTTTGTGGACGAGGTCGAGGACTTTTTGGTCGTTGGTGTAGCTGTGGCAGGTGGTCATGAGGGCTTTTTCGAGTCCGAAGTTGTCGGCGAGGACTTTGCTGATGGGTGCTAAGGCGTTGGTAGTGCAACTGGCGTTGCTGAGGATGTTGTCGGTTTGTGGGTTGTAGGTTTCGTCGTTTACACCTAAAACGATGGTGCGGTCTGGGTTTGTTGCTGGCGCAGATATCAGGACTTTTTGGGCTCCCGCTGTGAGGTGCTTGGATGCTCCTTCGCGGTTAGTAAATAAGCCTGTGCTTTCGATTGCGAGGTAAACGCCGAGTTGTTTCCAAGGCAAATTCGCAGGGTCTCTTTCTTGGATGCATTTGAGCGGTTTACCGTTGACAACCAGGTCATTGTCCTCAACCGCTACGGTGCCGGGGAACCTTCCATGAACGCTGTCATATTTTAGCAGGGTCGCATTGGTTTTTGCGTCTGCCAAATCGTTAACTGCAACAAAATCAATGTTAGCGTTCTTTTCAAGAGCGGCACGGTAGATGAGTCTGCCGATTCTGCCAAAACCGTTAATTCCAACTTTAATCGCCATAATGAAATGTCTCCAATACTAAAAATTTAAGGCAACACTGTATTATTAATTTTCTGCCAACCCACAAATAGTCAATGGATGACTTGTTTGATTGGTTAATGTTTTATCTGCTTTGATTTCTTTTCTATTATTGAATGAACTAAACATTGAAAAATATTTTTTAGAGCAGATTCAATAAATTTGGTTCTTAGCAGAGGCCGCCTTCTTTGAAGTAGTGGTTCTCTTCCTTTTTCGGTCCGAAGCATCTGATGCCGTCTTTTTTCATTTGGCACCGTAGCTTATCGGCATATTCTTTGGTGATTTCGCCCCTCTTTTCGAGATAACAAATGATTTCTTCTGCTTGGGCTTCAGTGTCACATCTGCGCAAGAAATCGACTGCCTGTGGGTTAAAGTGACGCAGTTTATCGGGCTCGGTTGTTTCGGCTATTGGTTCTTGGCATTCGTCGCAGGCGTATTCTCCGCTTTCGACCTCTTCTTCAGCTGCTAAGGGATCTTTGCGTACGGCGTCAATTGGAATTTTGACTTCGCCGCCTTCCAGTTCTTCGAAGAGGTGAGGGAACATTTTTTTGATGTCTTTCTTTTCCATGAGGCATCAGCAAAAACATTTGCTTTGGTTGTTTAAGTCCTTTTTCGATTTGTATGTACAATTTTCTGGGAACTATTGGGGTATGAATTGCTGCGTCGGATGAGTCTGCAAAACTTTTTCAAGCTGCCGGATGCTTAGCCCACGTATTTCATCGCCAAACGTTTCGCACCGGCGTTTTTTAGGTGCTTCCTCGCTGCTTCGAGCAACAATCTCCAAGCTGTGCTTCGAGGATGTTCGGGCGTATATGTGGAGAGACTCCATTGTGGCTCCCTTCTTGTTAACAGTCGTCCACTGTGTACGGGTGATTTTGACGCCACCCGCTTTCAAAACAGAGACAGCTTCATCGGGCGCGTCGGTGTAGACGGCGATGTCTATGTCGCTGCCCTGCTTAATTGTGCCCCGCCAGACGCTGCCAATCAAAACAGGACAAAACTCACTCAAAACTCGCATAACGTCGAGGGCTTCCTTTCGCATCTCAATTAAGCGTTCCCTGCGTCCTTCGCCCTCGTTCTCCTCCGCAACCTTATCCAGCTCCAACGCTACCTCAAAGTTGGATGGCAAAAAGTGGGTGCCTAGTGTCTCCGCCGCTCGGGTTTTGGCTTGTTTGTACTCTTTTTCTGCCCCAAAATAAAGAAGTGTGGCGGCTTCCCGCGCAACTCGACGCTTCTGTTCATCACTCAAGTGGGGTTACCGTTTGGCTATTTTTTCGTAGAGTCCAATGGTGTGCTCAGCAATTTTGTTCCATGTGAACTCTGAGAGGACGCGTTTTCTGCCGTTTTTGCCTAGGGTCTTTCGCCATTCTGGATTTGATAGGGCGTTGTTGACTCCCCATGCGATGTCAGATGGGTTGTTGGGGTCAATGTGGTAACCGCATTGTTCGGGTCCGCAACAAATAACGATTTCCCGCATGCCACTTACACCTGCCGCGCCCACAACTACGGGTTTCTCCATGCTCATGGCTTCTAATGCTACAATGCCGAATGGCTCATAGAAGCTTGGGAACACTGCGATGTCGCAGGCTGCATAATGTAGTATGCGCTCTTCTTCGGGAATGAAGTCGAAGCAGAATTTGACATATTGGTCAAGTTTTGTCATACGGGTTAGGTTGGTTAGGTATTCTTGGAGGTCTCCGACACCCACAATGACTAGTTTCGCTTTGGGGATTTTGTTTAGGATATGTGGCATAGCCAAAATTAGTTTATCCACGCCTTTCACCACAACTAGGCGCCCCAGAAAGAGGATCATGTATTCATCGTCTTTTATGCCGTATTTGGCTCGGATGCGTGCTATGTCTTCTTTGCTGACGTTTGCAGGGTTGTATTTTTGTGGATCTACGCCGTTATAGCTGACCTCAATTTTTTCTTTCGGAAAACCCAACCCAACCAACTCGTCTTTCATGGCGTATGAGACCGTGACAACCATATCTGCGGTTCTGCCAGCACGCAACTCAATGTTACTCACAACACTAGAGCCGTTGCCCAAGGTGCGACCTTTCTCGGTGCTGTGGACGTGGAATGCAAACGGCAGGTTAGTTTCGCGTTTCACAGTGATTCCGCCCATGGCACTGAGCCAGTCGTGCGCTACCACGATGTCGTACTTCATGTTTTCGCGTTTGATGAGTTCGTTGACCAGTTTAGCGGCTGAGAGGTAATTATATACCATGAGTTTTCCGAACAAGTGGATGCCTCTGCCCCATTTGCGTATGTCCTCAGCGATAACGTCAGGCAATGAATCGGACACATCAATATGAAGTGGCCGATGGATTTCTATGCCCCGCCAAATCTCCCTAGTCGGCAAAGACCCGTCATCATCGTTCATGGTGAAGACAGTTACGTCGTGGTCGTTTAAAACGAATTTTCGAGTGATTTCAGCTGCGTAAGTGCCTAAGCCGCCAACGATTTTAGGGGGATACTCATAAACAAAAACCGCTATCTTCATGATCAATAGTCACCGTGTATTGTTAGAAAAAATGTGGCCGTCTCTACTAAACCTTTACTTAAAGTGCGAGTCACACTCTGGCGGTTGGCGACTATGTTTTTTAGGGATTTATGACGGAAAAGTTTGATTAGCACCACGTGTATAGCACTAAGAGGCAAGGTGCCTGAAGATGAGTTTATCACCTATTAAACAGGAAATTCTGGAATCTATGTTTCTATGCGAGAAACCCATGAAAGCCATGGACATCGCAAAAGACGCAAAAAAAGAGTTTCAACCCGTCATGATGCACCTTTTGGGGCTCCAAAAAATGGGTTATATAACAACCCCTGAAAAAGGCCTCTACATAATAACCACCAAAGGCAAGCACGCACTGGGCGTACACGAAGTCACAAAAGAAAAAGCCGAACAAATCCTCGCCTACGCACCACACGATCAGGCATTCCACTTCTACGCCACAGTTGGTCAACCCCTAAGCATGCATGCTCACAACCTACGCGACTTCGTTTCTAAATCCACCCGCGCTGACCCACTCTCGCTGGAATTCCACACTAAACGCGGAGATTTCGATGCTTGGTTCAAAGGCCTCGGCGATGAGGAACTGGTTAAAAAAATGGTTTTGCTCCGGAAAAGAAACTTTCAAGGCGAAGCACTGAGGAACATGCTACACTGCATCGTGGAGACCCGTTACCGTGAACTAGCCAAGTTAACAGGGCAAGTGTTCCCCGAAGACGAAGCCGAACCAACTCGTGAACACGTACATGAGCATACGCATGAGGATGGCCAAAGTCATACACATGTACATGTCCACCCGCATGACGGTCACGCGCACACGCAAGACTAAATCAAAAAACAAATCTCTTTTTAACTTCTATGTTTTCTGAAAACACGAAAATTTAGTCGGCAAAAAAGCTGAAAAGAAAAAAGAAAAGTTTTAGGTTATTTGGCTGTATATTGGGTGCTCTTTGAACTTCAGAATGGTCGATGACCACTCAATTGTTCCACTTGGTAACCGTGTACAGATAGACTGGACTTTTGCGCCGCCTGAAATGAAGCGTACGCCATCAAGCATTTCCCCTTTTGTGATGCCTGAAGCCGCAAAAATCATTTCATTACCCTTCGCCAACTCTTTCTCAGTGTACGTTTTGTTTACATCTACGCCTGCAGCTTCAAGCCGTTTCATTCGGTTCGCATCGTCTTTTTTGTCCTTCCACACTTTAACAAGCATGGTTCCGCCTAAACATTTCACTGCGGTGGCTGCAATGGTAGCTTCTGCGCCTGCCCCTGCGCCAACCAGTAAGTCAACACCTGAATCAGGCAAACAAGTCACAATGGAGCCTGCGATGTCACCGTCAGCGATCAATATGATTCTTACACCCATTTTTCTAAGGCGCGTCAGCAACTCATCGTGTCTGGGACGTTCAAGCATGATAACTGTAAAGTTTGCTAATGGACGTTTTTTGAGTGTGGCTATTGTTGTGACGATCTCTTCTATAGTCATGTCCAAGTTGATCTTGCCTTTTGCCACGCCATTGGTTGCGACTTTAAAGTAGTAGCCGTCGTCGGGCAAAACTTGGAGGCAACCTGCAGGGGCACATGCTAAAGCAGAGATAGCATCTTTTTTCCCTTTGCTGGTGGCAGTCGTGCCATCCACCTGATCGATGACGAATTCAACTTTTGGTCCACTGCCTGTGCCGACTTTTTCGCGGTTGTTAAAGGCGGGGGCGTTGTCTTTTGGTCCTTCACAGCAGATTACTTCGCCGTCAATTTCCATCTGATTCATGACTGCCCTTGAGAAGTCCAGAGCGGTTTGGTCTACCATGTCGGGATTGCCTTTGCCAATATGTAGTGCTGCTCCAACGGCACCGGCAGTGGTTATTCTGATTAATGATGGTCCTAAAGATCGTAGGGATGTCATATTAAATCACTTTTTCCTCTCATTCTGCCATAACTCTACAAATTCTATGTAGTTCTGAGCGATTTTCTCGGCTGTAGCTTGCTTGTCAGCTTTGCCTGCCCTGAACTCGACCAAGGGATCCCAGAAGATGGTTCGTCCAACAGCAAAGCCAATGATACCGGGGATTTTTGCTCCAACGCTAAGCCATTCTTTAACTTTGTCTTTTGACTCGCCGCGTCCCAACGTGATTACGCCTGCTTTTCGCCCGCCTGCTTGAGCCTGCGCAACTATGGCTTTTGCATCTTCCTGTTTGTCGACGCCTTCAAGCTTCCAGATGGCTGGCTCCACACCGCCGTCCTGAATTTGCTTTAGGCTTTCGCACATAAGCTTGGGGCGCAGTTGAGTGTCGTAAGCTGCTTTTTCACCGCCTACCTTTGCAAGCTGCACTGGGGTAGCGGGGACGATGAGTTCAAAGAGGAATGTTCGACTGTTTTTTGCAAGGTAATCGCTGAGTTTCTTTAGCCGCTCAAGCTGACGCTTGTTAAGTACCTCGTCGCTTTCAGGGTTAAAGCGGACCAAGACTTTGAGGAAAGTAGGGTCAAAATCTTCAATGTGCCTGGCAAATTCGTCACCGTACTCAAAATCAAATTCGTCTTGCCCAGATTTCTCAGCGGGCATAGCAAAGTTCAAGCGCTCCTTTTTGGCTTCGCGGAGAACGCTTGCGCCATATTCTTCGTCAACCAACAGCCCAGCGATTTCTTTTGGCACTTTCTTGTTAAGCGCCATTTTGAAGCCGTCAAAAATAATTTTTTTAGCTTCTTCAATCTGCTTTTTTTCTTCAGCTGTAGGGGCGCGTCCTTTGATCCCAAAGAGTTTCTCAACAAAAGAGGATCTGTGATCGAACGCTAAAATTAGTAAATCTTTGTTTGACCAATCAGTCAACATGCTCACCGCGCTTACTCTTGTTTTTACCTAAATAAAACATTATTGCTAAAAGATGACTACCTATGTTAAGGCTATTAATTGGCGGACAATTGGCTGCATTGTTTGCATAGAAACCAAGAAATAACTAAAGCACTCATAATGACTGCGTGGGGGCAAAGACTTGATGGACCAAAAAATAGTCACTGTGAAACTTCCCGAAGAAGTCTACAACGAAATGGCACTACGAATCCCAGAAGGAGACCGCAGCGACTTCATAAGAGAAGCCATAAACGATAAACTTCAGAAAACCCCTAGACCCGACAAACTCTTAGCCCTCGAACAACGCATGTCCCAGTTAGAAGAGCAGTTTGGGCAAATCAAAAAGTATCTCTCCGATCTCGAAATTCTCACCTTCCAACACGGTAAAATCAACCCCTACCAGTTCGCCATTGACGATATGGACCGGAAAATCATCGAGTATTTGCTCAACTATAAATCAGCAACCACCCCCGAATTGGCGGATTACCTCAAAACCAACCGCTGGCTAGTTCTTAATCGCCTGCAGAAAATTGAGAAAAACAGCAAAAAACAAACAGGAAAATCCATCATCGAATACTATGCGGGCGAAAAGTCAGGTAAGAAGAAGGCATGGTGGTTGGACGAAGAAATAATCCAACAATAAGTTGGGTTAGCTTTAAATTATCTGTGATGTTTGTTTGTGAATTTATGGGCTCGTAGTCTAGCACGGAACGACTGCGCTGCTGAAGTCACCTTTGGTTTTTTACTGTTGCAAAACTCAAATTCCCTTTTTCTTTTTTTCGCCCATTTTTTACTTGGACTATTTTTCTTGAGCGGGGACTTTGACCCTGGGGCGCCATGGTCGCAAGCGCGTCTGGCACAGCTGAAGGAGAATTTGGACTGATGCCCATTGTCTCATCTCCCAATTATTCTTCGCCGGAAGGTCAGGTATCGAGTAAGGTAGGTAAGGCTTCTAATGAGCCATTGTTAAATCGAGTTTTTCAGTGGTTCCAAGAGCACCCTAATGTTAAAGGTCGAGGAAAACTCCGCAAATTAGCCATTGATTTGGGCTTGGACTACCAGAAAAATAGAAAATACCTCTGGAAGCTAAGTAGCCAATGGAAAACTGACCTCAGAAATGAGCAAGGCTCAAAAACAGCCGTTCGCTCAAAACCTGATGAGCAGCATGCGGTTTTTGCTGAGGCAAAGGCGCCTGATTGTTTGGATCGTAAAAAGAACGTTGATGTCACTGCTAACGCTGTTTTGGTCGGTTGGCATCTGAGCAAAAATAGGAATAGGATTCTGTTTTGGGATGAACCAGGGCTTGGGCGTGTTCAATGGTGGGAAACTGGAACTATCTTTGTGCATGTGGCTAAACCCGTTCAGATGGCAAGGGTCAAGACGTTGCTTTATCATGCGTTCAATAACACTGGATTAATTTTTGATTGGGCGATTATGGAGCAGTTCGTTAACTCAGCCGATTGGTATAGCTCCCATGATACTTACGACACTCCCGACAACAAACCTTTGCCATACATGAAGATAACGACCTATGAGGTTCTTGGCGTGAAGGCGATTAAAACAGGGGACTTCAGTCATAGAAACAAGCTGGAGGTCGAGGTGGCAAAGCCCAAGATAGTTGAACATTATGAGAAGCTTGTAGATTTGCTGAAATCAAGCGCTGAAGTATCAAATGATGTGCTGGCTAAAAATAGCAGAATTATCGAGCAGTTCAACGAGTATTTAGCAGCGGTCAGTTCCCCAAAGTCCAAGAGTAATTTAGTTGACAGAAACATGATAGCTTAAGCAATAAGACCTTTTTTCACCCGATATTTCGTCTAAAAACACTGGAGACCATCGATTCAGTTAGTAATTCCTTGGCCATTTGCTAGCAAAGCATGAAGCGTAGGAGTGGCAAGTTATTTTTACTTCTAAGCACTATTCTTGAGAAACATATGTCAAGCGCTGCGAAAGACCAGAACTGGATTGAACTTTTCTTTGAGATAATAGAGAAAGCATACAATGGCAGCAGATTTACCTACAAGAATCAATCATACCAGCTTAAGCCAACTTTAGTTAGGCCTGCAGATTTCTTTCGACGAGTTGTTACTCCCGACAGCTCGTATGCAGCTCTCTTAAGGGACCTTGACATTACATTTAAGACGGTTGCACGCAGCGAGGTTTATCGGGCTGAAACCGGTTGGATAGATCAGGGCATCAAGGGGTTCAATGGAAAAAAGATTTTTCGGGTTTCCGTCGGTAGAGACTCTTTCCTAATCCCGGACTATGGTTCCGGTCGCTCCGTTGGGATAGACACGAGTGGACTTGGATCTGATGAAACCGTACTTGCCATTTGCTGCATACCTGATTATGTGGGCGCTTACAGTTTCCTAGCGCTACATAAACAATTGCCCAAGGATCATGTTAAGGACGAACTGCACTGGGTAAAACTAGGCCGATCCTACAAGAATGCGCTTCTTAACGAGTTTGAACTTGTTTTATCCGTTTGTTGTGATGGCTTACTTGTGATAAGGACTAATGCTCTTATTGACCGGAGAGATCCCGCAGAGACTTTGTTTAACAACCTCATGGAAGGATGCTTCTCTGGCTATGAAGCGGACCCAGTCCAAAGCAAGCTACGGCCTGCCTTAAGACAGAGGTTGTTTGGCCTGGTAAATGACATTGCAATCCATTGTGACAATGACTTCCGTCCTTTGGTTCCCATAAAAATAGCCAAATCGGTAGTTACAACCTTAGCTAGGCGTAATGGTTTTTCAGAGCTATGTACTCCGTTGTGCGCTGCGTTAGGGTCTCATGAATCGAAGCCTATCCAAATTGCGGATATTCTGGTCGGTATGATTAGGACCAAGCTATCTAATGGTGACGCTATTGACCCTCTCAAGCCTCTATTTTTTGACGCTCGAAAGATGAAGAAATACAAGGGTACTTTGCCGAAAGTCTACTATTGGTTTCCAAGTTAATTGATGAAGAAATGTGAGGTGCCGTGTGCCTTCAATATTTGGTTCGCGGACGTTGCTTCCTCTGGAAGCCGCGTTCCCCGCTGGGCGCACGGTCTTTGGTACCTTACATTTCCAGATAAGTGCTCGGGAACTTATAAAGTGTTTCTGGAAACTTTCTCCAGATAGCAAGTTTGGTTATGGACTATCGGGCGTCGCATGCCTTTGTAACGCGGACGTTGCCTCCTCTGGAGACCACGTACCCCGCTGGGCATGCGATCTTAAGATACCTTCATCTGCACTAGTTGATTCCCATTGACTCTTATAAAATATTTCTGGAAACTAACACCAGATATCTATAATCTATTTTGCAAAAGCCCCTTTTATCCAGTCCAATTTAGTTATCTGCCAACTGTCCTGATACCTCTTTAAGATTAATTGTCAATTCGCCAGCCGCAAAAAGAGGCCCTTAAACTGGAAACAAAGTGCTGCCATATTAGGGAACAAAACTGGAAATGCATCCGAGCATTTCTTCTTGATAATATCTTGTCTAAATCAGATGCTAACAGGCAAAAGATTAAGTCTAATTTTGACATCTGACTTGCAGACAAAACGCTTAAGATAGTCTTCCTCCCGCAAGATAATCTGATGATTAAGCGATATGTATTAACAAAGAGGCCTAAGCAAAATACCGATAGTTGCAGGCTTCGGTGAAGGGCTTGCCATGCCAATCATTGAGTTACTAATCAGTTATATGGTAATTGCCGTTTCTGCAATTAGTAGTGCTACAGGCGCTCCAAACCTATCATGGTTTTTCGTAGTTTTCGCTTCTGCAGATTTGCTGAGAAACGTTGCTGGATGCCTGTTGCATACACAATATGCCCTAGGACATGTCGCTGGTAGTATTGTCGGAATAGCAATTTGCTATAGCAGCATCAGCTTGATTAGCAAAGAAGTAGCTATCGCATCACTTCAAACAACGATTATTTTGACAGTATCGTTATTATTCGGTATCTTTCTCGCAGCACTCCGATGGAAAGCTACCAAGAGGAATAGCTCTTCTGAGTACCTACTACTAATACCACATACCGTAAGAAATTGTAGCTTTTTTTTCGGCGACAAAACCCTTATGTGCGATTTAAGGATGAGCCGCTAGGATTGAGCCTAGACTTACTGGCGATATTGATGCAAAATATCGCTACTAGCTATTCCCTTTTTTGAACAGACTTTTGAGCTGTTTTGTTACCATTGACCGGCTCGGTCAGTACCTGCTTGTCCTGAACGTCTAATATAGGCTGCATATGACCCTTGGCTGCTGTTGCCATAGTAAATGCCGCTGTCTGGTTTATTCTTGGGGGGCTTTGGAGGAGGCGGTTTTGGCGCAGGTGGTTGAGAACTTGGTCCTTTGTCCTTCCGGTTAGAATCGTTTTCTCCAGTTTTTTTCTGAGGAAAGCCTTTTGTTTTTAGCGTATACCATTCGTCAGCCATTTTTGTTTCGAAACAATACCCTACACTACATTCAAGAGTATACTTTCCTGTAGATTTCAGCGTAGCAATTTCTGCCTTTAACGTTTCGAGTGGAATATTATGTGTTCTTATCAATGTCTCTCTTGATACGCTTTTGCCTGGCGATAAAATATCAAGGATTTTTTGGTGCACGGAAAAAACTGGTTGTGTATTTTCCGGCGTTGTCTTACTTTGCAATATTTTGCTTCGGTCCAGGACTGGCACGCTTGTTTCTTGTTTGGTGGGTGCAGTTCCGCTTTCTAATCTGTTTTTTATTTTCGATACTTCTTCTGGCGGTATACCTGTGTAAGCTGCAATTTTACTCACTGGCCACATATACACTCTCAAAAGATAACTCACACTTCTTTCTTTTGCAGCCTCGAAGCTTTCGGATTTTGGCGGTAATGGCGCAATGGGCTTTCTTGGTTGAGTTATTGGTGGCCCCACATTTTTTGTCTCGTTCTTTGTTCCTTTTTCCGGTGGTATTGCTGTTCCCTTTTTTGTTGGATGAGAGTTATTGATGTGATTATCAAATCTCTTCCGTCTTACTTTGGCTGAACAAAAAGGACATGGGACCTTTTCAGAGGGGTTGCTAAAGATTTGAGCAGGCACTATTTCTTTAGTTGAATTTTCGATTAAGAAGTCTTGAATGTCTGATGAAGGCTTTGGCCCATCGGTTTTCTGGCTACTACTGCTACTATCTAAATCAAAATCGTAATAACCATTGATATCTTTGCAATACTTCAAATATTTTGGAAGAAAGTCTGCGTCCAACACTGATTTGGCGTTCCCAATGACTATTAGTTTCTTAATAGCTCTGGTAAAAGCTACGTTTAGTCTATGTCTATCATCGACAAAGCTCATATCGTCTGTGCTTGTTACGCTAAAAACTATTACCTCGGCTTCTCTTCCTTGAAATGAATCAAGCGTTCGAACTTCTATTGTTGGATCGTTTAGACGTTCTATTATTCTGTTTCTTTGCGCTATGTAAGGCGTAATTATGCCGATATTTTCGCTCTCAATCCCTAACGATTTAAGCTCTTTAGTGATTAGTTCAACAGCTTTAATTTCGTCCAGGTTGAATCGAGAGCCACTTCTGTCAGATTCTTTTGATTCAAAACCATTCGTATTTAAAAAAACTGCTGGGGACGTGGGGCTTAAGAACCCGAATGAAGGTTCACGTTTTAGGATAAGTTCTTTTTCTTCCGCTATTACTACGCGGCTTATGTCAATGCTGCCTTTGTAGACATGTTCTTTTGAAAAATTAATAATTTTAGGGTGGCAACGGTAGTGCCATCGCAAAGGCAATGCTCGGTTTAGAAGCGGGCTTTCCACGTCCTCGTATTTCTTTCTAAAAACGCAAAAGGCACTTAACGCTTCTTGTATAACCTTATTGTTTTTGATTGATTTTCCTTTAAAAATCGGTAATAATTGTTTATCATCGCCTACCAGTACCCATTTCTTAGCTTTTTTCATCCCCAGGAGCGCAATAATGGCTGATACTTGGCTGCACTCATCAATCAGAACGATGTCGAAGTCTTCCTCTTGAAGCGGTGAAATTTGAGATTTTATTAATGTTGAACCTATTATCGGAATTTCTTTTACAAGCCGGACGTTCTCCTTGGCGATAAGCTCATTCTTTTTTGCTTTCTTTTCTTTCAGATAGCGATTGATTTCGCCTAAACGACGTTTATTAGAAGCTATTAATTCGTCAGTCTTGTCTGGTTGCCAGTCTTTCCAGGTTTGCCGGGGACCCTCTTTCTTTAGTTTTTCTTCGTTAAGTACTCTAAGTGATTGGAGTCTGGCTCGGCGCTCATTACTGAGAGTTTCGATTTCTCTCTCAAGCTGTTTAAATTGAATTCCTAATTTTTCTCGAGCTTTGTAACCGAGTAGGTATCCCCCTTTTTTGATTTTATCTGAAATTTTGCTCGGGGCTTTCGCTGCAACTCTGAGACATTCATTTGGACTTAGTAATTCAAGAACGTTATCAACAGCACGGTTTGTGTGAGAGGTTACTAAGATCCTTTGACCTCTCTTCTTAAGCTCTGAAACAGCTTTTGCGATTACTTGCGTTTTTCCTGTACCTGGTGGGCCAATAACGAGCAGAATTTCGCCCGTTTCTAAGCCTAAGATTGTCTCAACTGCGTTGATTTGTGAGTCGTCAAGATCATATCTATTTTGAACATCCCTTTTGTTAGAAGGCGCAATCTTTTTTGGTTTTCCCATTTTGTTCTTGCTGAAGACGGTCGAGATAACCGCTTGGGCGGTCTGGATAGTTTCCCTGACAATATATCGTTCAAAAAGTCTAGTTGCAGCTCATAGCTCATAAAATTCGTGCATTCGCAAAGTTGCAAGACTCTTTCTTCTTCGATTTCAGCAGTAGAACCTGCAAACATACTAACGGAGATTTCTCGTCCTCCCTCGAAAACTGTACCAATTGGTAAGACCGAGTTGTTTCGAACTTGACCAACGACGCATCCCTCTTGGAATAGAGGAGCATTGCAATCTATTGTAACAATATCCCCGTAAATCGACGTTACTTTTCCTAGAATTGTGTGCCGTATAGCATCTATTTTTTCAGCTTCCCTTTCCTCGACTAATATTGGGCGCATTAATTCGACAAATTTTCCCTTATCATCAAGGATAGGGTAATAACCACATTTTACGCATACGAGGTAGTTACCCCCGTATGAAAAGCCACATTGAGGACAAGTCACCGGCATTATGATACCCGATAAGCTATATTCTCGGTTCTTAACTTAAAACAATCGATAAAAATAGAGATTATTTTTGATACCGTAATATTCTTTATTATTTTTCAATTCCCTAATGGCCATTACATTAGTCCTTGGTCGTTACCCAAAGTGGGTCTCCGCCAAAATCCTCCTCACTAGCGCCAGCATAAAGACCGCTTTGGTCATAACCATCTCTTGATGCACCGCAATTACTGCAAAAAAGGTCGTCCTCATCGTTTTCAAAGCCGCACTTGTCGCAAATCCATTTCTCGTTTGGCTCTTTATCCTCTTCCTCAATTGTTTCTTTCTTGCTGAGAGGCATTTGAGACACCATTACAGAATAGTACCTATTGCTTAAATAAAAGTTAATTAACGGTCGCTTGATTGATTCTACAATTACTGCCCTCTCGAAATCCCTAAAGTTTATCAATATAGACGGAAATTGAAGAGAACAAGGGCATGCCTCTATGTATGGGCCACACTACTCAGACAAGCCTCCTAAAATTAGTGGGGATGAATGGGAAGAAGAGACTTATCAAATTCTAAAGAAAATATTATCCAATGCCGAGATACAAAGGCAGGTTAAGTTTCCATTTCAACCCCATGCAATTGTCGATTTCTATGTTCCAAAAGCAGAAATCGCCATTGAATGCAAAGCTTGTGGCTTAACCCCTGTCCCCAGAAAATGTGATGACAAATGCACAAAATGTGATGTTTCGCCTAAATGTGCACTTCTAAAAAACAAAAATCGACAAGACGTTCTAAAAGCGAACGGTATAGAGTATGTTTGGTGGGCAAGTAGAGAAAGGGCTTCATTGGTTCCACGGACACGAAAGTACCTAAAACATGCCTTTTATGACTGTATCGGAGAACGGGCAAAGCGAAACTTTTTGAAGGGATCAAAAAATCTGTAACGTGGAAAGGTGTTGGTATGCTGATGAGGAAGAACCACATGAGCAATTCGATGAAGACGAAAGCGAGGAAGATAATCCGGAAAGCGAGCCATAATGAAGGAGCGGTTGAATATCAAACCTGACTTGAGAGGAGAACAGCTCATTTACGGTGATTTTTCACATCTACTAAATGTTCAAGTAACTGGAGATATGGCGCAAATATCCAGTACTTACCGAGAGCTCAAGAAGTTGGACAAATCGCTGCTCATTGGTTTTGTTACATAACACTTGCCCAGGCTGGCTACTGCAACCAAACCATTTGCGAGAAGTGGCGAATTAACGGCAAGATATATGCTCTTGAGCACAACTGTGAGATCTGTCCATTAAACCAAAAACTTGTGCAACAGGGGGACGTGAACTGGAGCGAGTGGATACAGAGTTCTTTTGCATGGGCAGAGGAAGTAAATGAGTTATGGGATAAATTCGGAGAGACAGTAGACCTGGCAATCGAGGAACTGCTCAATTTCTTTGGTTCCTGGAGTCATGTTTTCGAGAGTGAAAAAAGCCATAGGCGAATAAAGGTTATTTTCGCCGATTCTTTGCCCGGTCAATGGGACTAATATTGCCGATCGGAGTTCAAGGTGGATAGAATCTGATGAGTTTGAAATCGATGATCTAAAGAAATGGCAAGCATTATCGTCTATTGACCCGTCTTGTGCAAACTATATTCTTGTTAGGCCTCAAACGTATAAGAACGCAAGGCAACAATTTGGCGATCGCCTGCAAGAAATTATTGATAAATTAGCTGCTGAAAATATATCTTTACTTTCAATAGATGAATTCGTTGATAAGTTTGTTTCTCGCGAATAACAGAGAGGCTGAACTAACAAAATGGGTTAACATAAGAACAGATACCCTTGAGTCTTTAAAAGCAAATAGTCCAATCTTAATTATTGCGCTCGAATGGGAAAAAATCAACAACGTCGAATCCCACTTAAAGAAGGCTATAGAAGAGTTCGAGAATCCGAGAGACGATTTAGATTACGAAAATGCGGTGCGAAATGCAACCAAAGGAGTTGAAGAACTTCTTCAAATACTATATCATAAACACTTTGGCAAAAAACCCCAAGGTTTAACGTGGCAGCCATCTTCACAGAAGGCTCACTGAATTTTAAATAATGAATCCGGGGAAGTAGTCATATCTGATCTTAATTTTCTTAAGAATTGGAGGAATGAAGAAGTTCATCCAAGTGACGCAGTGCTGACAAAAAGCATAGTCTTTCAAGTCATTAAGAGAAGTGAAGCTTTCTGATGATGCGGTCAAGGCAACGCTTGGCCAGATAGAATTCTCTCGTTTGAGGCTTTTTGGACACTCAGAACAATAGAAGTAAATTCTTCTTTTTTCAATTAGCCTTGAAATCTAATCTTGGGAATCGGTTTTTTAGTTATTATGGCGCCAGGAAATCGCTTTTCTTGAAATCCCCTGTTTGGGTTATCGCCAAATTTCTGTTCTGAATAGTAATGGAGAAATGGGAGTAGTTTAGAAAAAACCGCCAGCTGAATTTTACCAATAATACCTGTTCCGATAAATATGCAAGGGCTTTTCATCTTCAGAGTTTTTGCTTTTGAATTACTCAAGAGGCTTGTTTTCTTGGCGCCCCTTCTGTAAAAAAGCCTTATCTCATAAAATATGAACAAAAGCATGGCCTTCATGTAGCCTGGAGTTTGTTCATCATTGAGAAGGTCAATCAATAATCGTTTTAGCCCGTCTTTTCTAGTAACGTAGTCCATTGAATACCTTAAGTAAGTAACAGTTTCAGAGTCGATTATAGTCCTGCGAAGCCCTGAAAATCCTACAGTGGTGTTATAGAATACAGTGGCATGGTCCTCTTTTCCAATCTTGTTCAATTTATCTAGGTAACCTAATGTCATGCCATCTTTTGTACGACCAGCATACATCCCGCCGAAATTCTTAATGTACAGATATATTGTGTCGATTTTTCTGTAATGAAAAGCCAAAGCTAGCGACAACAACTCTTCGTTCTTTTTCACTCCAATGTTTGACTGATGTTTTATCATTAAAGCATAGATTGACGCTTCTTGTTTTTAACTTTGCCAGAACAGATAGTCTTTATAGTTGAGGCTATATCTACTGCGGCGTTACTTGGCGAGCGTTAGCTAAAAACTGATTTGCTCTTGTAAGCGCCGGCGTTAGTCAAATGGTGAAGGCGAGAAGATTCTTTTGTTCACTCTTTTCTTGACCATTAAAACAAGAGCGGACAGAACAAGCGTTGTACCAAAAAGCATGAAGGCTGCGATGCTATTATCGAAGTTTTGTTGATAGTTTAGCGTAAAGAATCCTTCCCATAATGCATTAACTACTCCTGTTAATACTATCGCCAAAAAGGGAATCTCAAATCCAACTGCTCCCCAAAACCAGTTACCTCTCTGCTTTTCTATGACAGTCATCAGCAAGAAGAAAAACAATGCCACCAGAGCTTCAAAGAGACCGCCAGCCAATCCTATAACTGTATTAGGTATCCCCGTTAGCGGAATCGTGTCAACATGAGAGGTTGAATAAACAAAAGGAACTCTGAAGAACCAACAAGCTATCGCATGGCCATCTTCATGCACCGACTGACTGAATAGGAATACACCAACAAGAATGCCGACAATGAACGTCACCGTGATGATCAACAATCTAGTTAGTGATAGCTTGAGCAGAGGTTTCATATGCTTGCCTGAGTGCACTTTTCAAGCAGTGAATATTTAAGATTTTACCAAGCATTACTTAATCTTAGTTAGTACTTCCTTGGCCATTTGCTTTATTTTAGACCCTTTCAAACCAAGTGTATTCTTGTTAAGATTCAAGCATCCTCCATTTCAGAAACTTTCGTACTAAAAATATTGGTGATGTCTTCTGACCCAGTCAAATGTTCAGATCCGACTTTCATAACGAGATACCTGTTGTTGATTGATACGGCTGCTATTGATATAATGAAAAGCAGCGTAAAAAACAAACGAGAAAAGCGCTCATCGCAGTCACAAATATCTCTATTTCCCAAACCAAAGACATGACTCGCTAATATCGACAATCCTCTTGTATATTCCTATGTGACGCCAGAGCCAACTGACGTATATTCCACTTGCTCAGGAAGTGTAGGTTAACGTGGGTCTTTTCATCAATTATTGTCCCATCATGAAGAGTGCCATCTCTCGACGTCTGCAAGGTCAAACGGAGAGCCCTCTTTCGTTAAGCAACGTCAGCGATTATCTTCGAGTAATGATATCTACCTTTGATAGTTGGGCACCCTACTTTTTATCGTCGCAGGCATCCATTGGCAAGGTCTTTCCTGGGTCGTGGTGCTGGACTTGGAAATTTCGATGAGCCTTCTGTCGCTATCCGTTAAGTGTTTCGAGGGAAATACGAAACACGGCTGTCATAGAGAGCAAAGTAGTCTTGGTCTGCTAGCCCTATGATTCTGGACTGCACGCCAGATAATCAAGGGAAAAGACATGAAGTCTCGGAGATGGCCTTAGCAGTCTCTCCTTCTCGTCAAGTATATTAAACGCTTGTCTTGTTGTTCGAGGCACTTGTTTGGATCGTGTGGAGGATAAATTGTGGACTCTGTGTATTGGGTTTAGCGATAACCCCGTGATGAGTAGCTAAAATTAACTGCACTGTTATCCCTGGTGATCGACGGAGTAAATGGACTTGTTAATGGTTTTAGCTTTGGGAATAATTCCGCTAAAGAAGTCTTCTTCCAACGATATTTCTTTTGCCCTGCGAATTGGAGCATCTTTACGCGGGAACTGCCGAAGAAATAATTAATGTTGGCGTGATCTTTGTAGAAAATTAGCTTTGCTTACTCTTTCGGCGTAGGCTAAGTAAGCGCTAATTACAGGTAAATTTGCGCCGCTGTGGGCGCTGAGCCGTCTGGTGGTATCCCCCGAATGGGTTCCCAATTACAGGGACTTCAAAAGTGTGGACTGATGAACTGGGTAACTATGATAAGACGGATGGTCTGGTGCGATCTGAATTAACATAGCGTCGAAATACTGGTCGTGGGCTCATCAGGTCTGCTCTCCTGTACTCTGTTTAAAAGGCCGCTGGCGCTGAAAACTCCCCTGCTCGGTCCGTGCCGCGCTGAAGAGAAGTCCGGCTCATCTTGTCAAATCGAGGGATGCATTATTCTGGTTTGGCATAACCCTATTTGGGAAATGAGCGATCAAACCTGGTAAGCTTTTTGAGTACTATAGTGGTTAGCGGTTCCACAAATAACCAAGGAAACGAAATTGATCTCTTGGGCAGTTTCTGGCAGTAAATTTCAGTTTGAACCCATAAACGTTGTTCGAGATTCTTGCCAATCGGGCCAGACCAAGTAATTATTTTCGTTTTGCTTGCCAGCGCCATTCGATCGATTCGAACAGTTAAATTGGAAGAAGCAGCAGAAAGAAAAAGATCAAGTGAGATCGAAGAAGTAACTGCCGAAACCGAAGCATTGATGGAAATTGAAAAAGTTCGATACATAGACGCTTCCTTCAGAGTTGCCATACCTCAACTTGCTCTCGTATTGATTGGAGCAGTTTCAAGAACTCACAGATATGCAAACCATCGATGAAGCGTTCGAGTCATCCGCTTAATTGCTTGAGGAGCGTTTCAAGAATAGATTTATATAATCTGAGGAACTGGGTGTGTTACACATTCTTCTATTGCTTAACAAAATGAATGAACCTTAATCCTTCTCACATTATTCTTGAAGAAGTGCATCCATCGATTCAACGAAGCACAAGTTGACACGCAGATTCTCGTATGCAAAGAAAGCCCAGATATATTCTTCGGATTCAAGAATCATAGAAGCAGACCCCAGTGACGAAATTGCTCCGCACCCTGGTGAAGCCTGTAAAATCTTTCCATAGATACTCCGCTCAGCGTTCATGAAATGAAACGAAAGGAACAAACGTGATCCGCTTGAGAATGTAACGGATCGCGAAACGGCCCACTCACTCTATGAACAGATCTGACCGTTTAAAGGCTATCTTTAACCTTAACTTAAAACAACATTCAGCGGTTTAGAGTCTAATACGTCAATAACGACTGCTGGATCTCCCGTTAACAGTCACGGGTGTAATGTTGCTCCTGGGAAACCAGCAACCCAAATTGTAGTGAAAAAGGCGAATCGATGATATTTGGACCCGCATCTATGAAATCATGCCGCTCAATTTTATTCGGATACCGCATTGTAGTCGCATCGTGCGCATTTTGAGCTTCCCTTCTTGTAGGCTCAAACGAAGGCCGCCTGAATTTCAGCCGTCATATCTGCTCATCTTCTGTCTGCATCGTTTCGATTCGCCTGCTCCTCCGGTTTCTTCTATATTTTTTCCGTTGTGCGGTAAGTACCAGTTTCCGATTTTTCCAGCTGATTGTCGTTAGGGTAGAATCTAGGACAGTAAAGCTTGTCTACCACCATCTGCATGTCTTCTTTTAGTTCATTAAGTGATGAAGCTTCCTGCCTGGTTCCGTAGTTGATGACTGTGAAGCCTAGGCCGTCTCCGTCGATGTGAACGATGCCCCCTCAGCTTCAGATCGCCTCAGGATCTTCAAAACGTACGTTCAATATCTATGACTTCGAGTTTTGCTCTTAGCCGCTCCATCGAGGAAGACCTTGAGGTACGGCTTTTGCCTCATCAAATTCTCTTTCTCCGCTTGATCTTCTGATTTGAAGCCTTTAGGATCTGAAATAGTTTCGCTAATAGTTCCATAGGCGATCGTCTTCGTGTGTAGTGTTTGCCTTCTTTCTGTAGTTTGGTCGGATCGTTCTGCGACGCCGCGAGACGAGGAGCGAAAGCTGCAAGGAGTAACGAGGCTCTCAGGAATCTTGAAAACGTGACGGTACTGATAAGAGCCTGGTACAATTCTTCTAGCCCACAAACTGTGAAATGCTAAACACGTGACTTTTCAGGAACCGTCTACGGCGGGCTCATATGTCTGCTCTATACCAGGCGTAGTCGGGTCCTCATCTTTGTTTGGTAAACTGTGCTTCTGATAGCCAGGGTCCCTGATTGTTCGATCCGGCGTATAGTAGTACTTGTTCCACTGGCTTCACGAAAACTCCTGTAGCACGTCACACATTACTTGTCTTTAGCAGCTGAGTCTGGAGTTTGGTCTCTTTGGTTTGTTCACTCTGGAGCAAGATTGGCTACCCGTTCGGTCTGCTGGAAAGGTGATGTTTCGGTTTCTCTTTGAATTTTAGTTCTTTCAGGAACTTGTATTTTTTGGTAAGCCTCTGTTTCGTTTTTCGATACCGTCGGCATAGGAAATTATCAGCTTCTCTTTTTCGCTGGTTACGGCGACGAGCCAGTCGGTGTTTCTTCTTGAATGTGAAGTTCTCTTTCGTCAAATTGCGATTGTATGCCTTTGAGGAGCTCTTCTGGGTATGGCGAATTTGTCTCTTCGGTATCTTGTCTGCAGTTGGTCATTGATGAGATCAGGGATGAGAACGACTCTACTTGTATGTCCTTCACGCCATGAATTGTTGACAAAATGATGGCCTGCTTCTTCCAGCGTTTTGCTTCTTCGAATTCAAAGTCAGAAGCAAACGACAGCAACTTGGCTGAAGTTCTTCAATTTCATCGTCGGGATAGATGCTGTCGTAAACTCCTCCGCCAACTTGAAGAATTGTTTTATCAGCCTAGATGTTTCTGTCGTTTTGGAGGGCGACTTTCGTATCTGTAGGTTTCCTTTCTCAAACAGCAAAGCGCTCATCAATCCAAGGCTCCACAAGATTGTTGGCAATAAAGAACGTCGTCGTTATGGTTATTTTCATTTCTAGGTACTTGATTTCGTCGACATTAATTTTGTTCATCTGGTCTTATGCTTCGTAGAGTGAGAGGTCATTTTGGTCTGGATAGCGACCATAATTTGCCGATATTGATTTGCTTGATGCCTAAGTTTGGGTGGTTCAGGATTTTGATGATTTGAGCGTTGTCTTCCAATGGGTTGCTGATGATGTTGAAGGGATGTGGTGATGTCTTTTATGATGGGGTCTGGAAGCAACTTGTTTGGGCGACAAAGTTCAAGCGTATTTCTTGTTCTCTAAATGCTGTGATGATTGGGTAAGCGCTTGCTCTTCCCCTGCAAGAGCAACTGCGAGATCCTGCATGGTTTATAATTTCAGGAGCCCGTTGAGTGTTACGAGAAGAGAGTTCTGCTTGCGAACGATCGGTTGGAATGGTACCTTATTGTGACTTTTCCTCCTTCCGCGTCGTTAGTGTTCAGAATCTTAAATGTCTTCTTACGTCTATCCTCTACCAGTTTCGTCAGCCAGAGCCGACTACTCTCTCGGTGATCATGTAATGGTGTTCCAGCGTAGCTTCGAGACACCGCGGGTCATCCTCGTTGAATGAATATTAGTGAGGAAAGCGATGCGGAAGTTGTAGATGCTCTGGTCGTCATCTGCGACGATTGTGATGCTGACGATGCTCGCCAGCCATCAATCTGGACTATCTGCAGCTTTGGACAGAGTTAGTGTCCTGGCTCCCGTTCGACAATTAGATACTCTAACTTCTTGTGATATCTTCTTATAATTAAGTGCTTATTTTTTATCAGATACTAAACGGTGCATATGATGTACCCGAAATTGATGATGTCATCTTTAACTTGTAATCTGGTAGGAGCTTTTAATTTTCAAAATATCTTTAAAGACATATAGGGAGTCTTGGGTTCTTCTATCAAGCTTTTATTCGTCTTTCTTTTCGATGTACTTTTCCAGATCCTTTGGACTCATGAAGCTTTGTCTCTGCATCTGGAGATGAACTTCTGCACTTCCTCTGCTGACGTGTAGGGTTCATGGTCCGGTTCCATATGTTCTATACCTAACTGGTTCATGGTCTCTGGTTAGGTCCCCCAGTCCAGCAGTGTCAGTGACAACCTTGAAAGTTAGTGTTCAAATTGAGTGTTTTTAATATTGTCTTCTATAACTGATTTTGCAGAAGGAATGAATCCTTCATATGCACAGGTTCTTTATAGTTTTTCAGCATACCTCCCACTACTTTCTTTTAGTTCCTCTGGAGCCTTCTGGTTTAAGGCAATGCTGTCTACACGTTCTCTGACTTTGCATCCTGTCCCATTAAATAGGCTACTTTGTTTGTCATTGTCCAGAGTCTTGTCTGATGGTGTGCCTGCCATAAAAAGGACAGGCTTCTCCCTTTATTTTACTGTCTCTTGCTGCTGGGTATTCGAGTTATCTGAAAGATCAGTCATACAATGATTCTGAAGGACCTATTTCATTGTCATACAAGTCACTATTAAGGTAAATGACTTTGATGTTTCCTAGTTCAGAATTTCATCCATGTGTTGAGAAATAAATATGGTTCTAGCTAAAGACACATTGGGTGAATCAATGTAATTGCACTGATGAATGGAAACAAGAAACATCAGGTGTCAAGGCGAAAAAGTGACGGTATTGATAAGGATGAGTATGCTGTAGTTACTTTCCGATTCCAAAAAAATTTATTAATAGGCTATTAGTGGAAGAAAGGAATATATTTGTCAAAGACCTTGCTAGGAACAGTTTAAAATTGTCAGAAAGAATTGATTATTATTCGATGTACTCATCTTCAAAAGAGATTATTGGCGAGGAAACGATCCAGGAAATAGTGTTCCTGACTCAAGGTGAAGCTTTATTAAAATATGGCAAGAAGCGTTTCTAAATGATAAAGAACCAGAAGTATATATCACTGAGAAATAGAGATTTTTAAAAAATGCTAGTACTCGTGTTATCAAAATCAAAAGGTATCGGAACCCGAAGGATCAAAAGACTAATTACTATGGCCGGGCTTTATTTCACAAGGAAAACGAGGAACTGTTCAATGTTTAAGATAGGCTCGGGGTTTTCTTTCATATTTGTTTATTAGCTTTGAATTGCTTTTACTAAGCATCGCGTGCATCTGAATAGAATTGGATAGCAATTTTGGTTGCCATCTCATCTGGCAAGTCAATAAGCTGACGCCTGCAGGAAATTGGCATCAGTAAGCTGGTTGCACCTTTTTCTACTGCTATTTCGGCTATTGAAACAGGATTATTGAGGGGTTCGATTGAGCCACCAAGAGCGATTTCTCCCACAATAACTAATCCTCCGCGAACGTTTCTTCTCAATAATGAAGTGCAAGAGCAATTAAGTTGCCACTCCTAGTTTTGCACCCGATTTAGAAACATCAAAAGCTCTCAGCTGGACGGCGAATTCGTGATTTCTGGGTCTTTATCGCCGACTAATTGGACTAGAACGGGCGTAGAGATTTTGTTCTGCGTAGCTAACGCTCTCTCTGAAAGCGGGAGGAACGGGTTTGTTGAGGATTTTTACACCTGTTCCTGGTCCTTCATTAACCTCTATTCTGTATAATCCCGGTATGCTCGTCAACTCCGTCTGGGTTTATGGTCCAAACTTGCCCTGGTTCCAGAGGATCTCCGCCTATGCTGTTTTCGCTTAGAAGTTCTGGTGTTGAGACGAATTTCTCCACACCATCAACTCCGAGAACATAGCTGAAAGCGGTGTTTCTGAATTCTGCTGAGCCAATTCTCTTCTGCTGCTCTTTAACTCGGCGTCCTGGATTCCATCGCTATTCTGATAGCCCACTCGATTTCTTCATCAGGGATTTCTGAGTTAGGTGCAGGATAGAGTAGTTTCAATAATCCGCTGGCAGTTTTATTGACTGCATTTGCATCTCGAGGGCTAAGAGCTCCGCCATATAGTACTCTGCCTTGAAATAGCGAGAGTCTGCTTTGATTTCGTAGTTGGCTCCAGCATTCGGAAAGGAAATCGCTTACAAGACCAAAATGATTAGTAAGCAAGTCTTTGCCGATTTTGGGCACATCCCAGCCTGGCACATAAGCATGAATGCGATCCATGAAAGCGGT
The DNA here is from genome assembly GCA_963760925.1 of uncultured archaeon. GTDB lineage: Archaea > Thermoproteota > Bathyarchaeia > Bathyarchaeales > Bathycorpusculaceae > Bathycorpusculum. Next base: position 336,602 of record CAVXES010000005.1, read on the forward strand.
GTCGTTCCTTATTTCGTCAGGCATAGGACCGAAAAGATGTCCTATTCGTTGCTGGTGTTCAACATCAACCTCGAAATTGCCTACCATTACTATACTGCCGTCGGCGCGTATGTTTTCTTTTCCTCTGCTGAATTCGCCTGATTCCATGTATCCTTTCATTATGTTGACGCCGTCTTTTTGGTCAAAGGAGATGCCGGATATTTCGTCAAAGCAGACGACGTCGTATTGGCAGACAAGCCCTCTTTGACCGGTTGAGTTGTTAACGAACATTTTGGCGACGGTAGCTTTGCCGCCTGAAATTAAGTGGGCATAAGGAGAAATTTGTTGGAATAGGTGGCTTTTTCCGGTGCCTCTTGGTCCTAATTCTACTTGATTATAGTTTCTTTCTACAAAAGGCACCATTCTCAGGAGTAGCGCGTTTTTTGCTCTTTCCGATAGAGTTGCTGATTCTATTCCTACGCTACGGAGCAAGAAAGTTTTCCATTCTTCTGTTGTAAAATTCTGTCTGGCTTTTGCCAATATGTCAAGTATGTCATGTTTCGATAATTGAATCTCTCTGAGGTTTGTTACTCCAAACGGTCTGCCTTTGTTTTCTTCAGTGATTGTTGGGTCATAGCTTAATGTGATTTCGGCATAGAAGCCGCCAGTAAGCATGCGCTCATGTTTTCTTACCGTTTCATCCGGTATCCGAGCATCTATTAACTGCAGACTTGGCAGAGTTGCTATATATGAATCGGTTTTGGCATCAAGCCTGGCGGTGATAAGGTCTATAAGCTTTACTTCGCCGTTTTCTCTGGCTCTTGATTTGAAAAGTTCTTCTTCTCCAGCTTTGACGGTTCTGGATTCTAGTTGGCGTTGAACAATTTCTAAGCCTTCATCAATTTCTTTTTGATTAATGCTTGCGCAATAGCGTCCTAAGAGGAATTCCACTACATATGTTGGACGGGGAATTGGCGGCTGAAGGTGCGAACAAGGTCTTTTCTAACAAGATATCCATCGAGCGAGGATGCAGCTAATTTGTCTATTTGGTCTAATTCAGTCATTTCTTTTCTTCACCGACAATAGTATTATTTGGGTAACGAGCTCTCCTTTGGCATTTGTCAACACTATTACCGCTTCTTTTCCTTCTTTGTCCTCATCTTCCACGAAAAGAGATATTTCACCATTTGCTTTAAGGTGTTTAGTCTCAGTTAAAATAGTGGATGATGGATCTGCAGGTGAAGTACGGATGTCAATGCTCAACTCTTCAAATATACCGTCCACCGTTATGTTGCATCGTAGACCCCTCCAGTTTTTTTGTATAATTTGAGGTGCGATGTGTGAAACTGATGCTCCTGGTGTCACTGCTAACTGTAAGGTTAAGCATTCCTGTAGACTAATTCCCCCATGATCATACTCCTTTCCGCTAATGAAGCACCCTATGCCTTCAGGGAGAGCAAAATGCTGATTTGGATTCCAATACCAGGGGTATAAGCTTTCTTTGGTTGACGCGCCCTGTTTTATCGCTGCACACCTTCCCCATTGTGTTTCAGTCAATGAACGCGGCAACTCTATTTTAGGTAGACCGTCTGGAAGTAGCAGCCATCCATGATCAGTAACAACATGCACTTTCTTCCATCCTGCCTTCAATAGAAGCTCTATTTGCTCTTGGATTTCCATCAAGATTTCTTCCAGATGTTTTGCAAGTTTACAACCTCTATCATGGCCTTCACTATCGATATTGCCAATAGATTCATACCAAGCGTTTCCTTTTGAATCATTATTATCTATAGTTTTAGGAGTCTTCCACCCGGCCTCCTCTAAAAGGCTCTTGAAGTTTGATGTGTTAAGGGAGCGAACCTGTTGCTGTGATTATAGGTATAAATTCAGTGTTTTCTTGATCACCGCTTATTTTATCACGTATCGGTGTCACTGCCGGCTTGGCCGTAGCGGTGACACTAGGAATCGCCGCCCAGACTACCTTTTCCTCAACTCTATAGCCTTTATCAGTTAACATTTGAGTAAGCCATTTAGCCACATCAAATCTTAATCCGTCAACGAAAAGTAAGCATTCGCCTTTTTCATATTTAGGAGCTTTTTCAGCCGAACTTTTGCATCCGGGGTAACCATTTATGTAAGTGATTTTTTGGAAGTAGCATGCAGCATTCTCGGCCCAGGGCTTGTAGATAGCGATAAGCGCAGTTTGTATTCCTTCAATATCCTCTTGTTTTTCAATTGCTTCAAGTGCTTGAAGCATTGCTTTGTCTGCTAACCAGCATTTATTCTGATAAGTTATTGACAAGTCTTCCGCTGTTCCTGCAGTTAGAGAATTTATTGGATTTGCAGTAATGTTTGAAAGTATTGCTAGGTGTTTCAGTGCTTGTGCATTAGGTGTTTCAGCCAATTCAGCCCATATTAGATTTCTGCGATACCCATGTTCCTTTTCAAGCATAATTGTTTGATCTCTTGCCTTATGTGGAGGCAGCGTTTTCAGGCTTTTTAGTTCTTTTCGCAGGCTATTTTCTTGCTCTTGATTGTATTGGGGCCACCTATCGAAAGTGCGTTGGCTGGGGTTCTGCCATAGTAGACTTTTTGGGGGTTTGCACTGCTTGATTAGTGCAGGTATGTTGGGATATCGGTTTGGTGCAAAGCAGAATCGCTTCCAAATATCATCCCAAGATGGTGTGCATGAAGCAAGTTTTGTAGCTGCTGTAAGGTAACCTTCCTTGTCGGGATTAAACGATAACTTGGATTTACAGATTTCATTGAATGCTCGCCATTCTTCTTCGCTCAAAGTGGATTTGAATTCATCCTTTTGATTAAGCCACTGTAACATTGAGTCAACATAGTCTGACTCGAGAAGATTATTGAAGAATTCTTTATCCAAGCTCTTATTTTCCAAGCTTTCAATTTCAGTTTTAAGTAGAGCCTTAAGTGAATTGAGTAGTGCTGTCTTTGTTTCTGTGTTGTCCATTATTTGTATAGGAAAACCGAATGGATTTACTTTCAAGTAAGCGTGTGCAGTCCAGTCTTTGTTTCCATTGGACCAGATAACCCCGCGGAATTGCAGCTCAGCCAAGGGCTTGAGTCCTTCCCGAATATTTTCAACTTGGCGTAATTCTTGCCTGCTAACTCCAGGAAGGTATATGATTGGCGTTTTATCAGGAGGGAGCTCTAAATCTGGTGATTTGTTTGCGATTACACACCGCAGCCAAACTGCAGGCCCAGTATGTTTGGTTGGCGAATAATCTCCAAAGATCAAAAGTTCGGGCATCCTTTCTAAAAAAAGCGGAAGTGCTTTCTCCCATTCACGTTCCCTATCAGGCCAAAGAATACATGCAGGAGCTACTTGGATGGAGGGGTCAAATTTTAGGCCTGCATCTCGTATTTTTTCCACTACTTTATCAATGACTTGCATTTCGTTCTGAGCTCTCCTCTGTGAGATTATAACCTTACTTAAGAACTATGGGCCCTTTTGTTAAAGCTTCTTTAAGTTTCTTTTTAACTTCCTCTATCCAGTCATCGATTTCCTGGTCAGTTTTTAACAGCCGTTTTGGAATGACTATGGGTTGTGTTTTTGGTTCAAGCTCTTTCATCGCTTGTTCTCTGGCTTGGGTGAACCTGCGATCTAATGCATCTGTTTTGTCTTTCCAGCTTTTGGCTGAGTGAGCAGCAAGCTCTGTAATCAATTCTTGGCGAGTACCGACTAAGAGATTTGAAATAGGCAATATTTCAAATCTCTTTTTAATGTTGTCGCATGTCTCTTTAGGTAGCTTTTGCCAATATGTATCAGTATTTAGAAGTTGCATTTGTCGTTCGAACTCGGAACAATATTGCTGGCAGCTCTCCAATAGTCCTCTACGTAAAGCGCTCTCTAAAGATTCAACCAGAGGCATTATCATATCAGGTTCGTAAAGGAGGAAACGCTTATTTTCAATTACTTGGGCTCCTTGTTTTGCATCTTGCCCTTCCTTACTATCATCTGCAAGTTTAAGCAGTCGCTGCAGGTCATTCCAAATAGGCAATCTCTCTTCTATTTTAACGGCTATTTTAGTCCACTCGTCATAAGCTTCGCTTAGTTTGTCACTGTTGGTAAGAATCGCTCTTAGTTGTTCGTTTCCTGAAGTAAGTCTTATTTCGTCTAAAAGTCTCGTATCAGGTCTAGATTGGTTTAGGTGCTTCCCCACCTGCACATTCAGCTTTGGCCTGCATTATCTGCAAAAACTTTGGAGCGTTTACAAGCTCACTAGATGAGTCCTTAATACCGACTTTTATGAAAAGACTTCTAATCTTAATCCGCTCAGTAACATCAATAATTCCTGATGAAATCTTAAACATGGTTTTTCCGATTGCTTTGCGGTCTAACGCTTTTGGGTCCATTACTTGGTGGTGGTCATCTTCTGCTAAAACAAGTTCAGCTTGAAGTAGCACTTGCAGACCTCCATCCACTGCGTCTCCTGACCAGCCAAAAGGAGCTTCTTGGAACTGATTTCGAATTTCTAATCCCTTCTTTCCCGCAGCGATAAATGACATGATTTGTTTACAAACAGAATTATCTCCTGGTTTACCGGTAAAGTTGACAGCCTTTAAAGCATCTGGCGAGCCTTGTTTTGCATGGGCGTAAACCAACCCCCAGCCCGCGTGGTCTGCAACGCTGAATTGTGGGTAAAGCCTGCATAAGGCATTCTTGGCAGCGGTAGAAACGTTTTCTTGTAGAGTGCTCCCAAGGATTTCAGTTCCTCCACTTTGGTAGACATGCGCATTTTCAAATGCTTTGACAATAAGACTATCAATTTGGCTATCAGCCGTTTCTTGGGTTGTTTTCATTGAGAGGTAGGCGTCTTTGCCTTCAGCGCTATTTGGTACTCCCCGATGCTCTATTGTAGCAGTGGCTGCTAAATATTCGATTATATTATGGCGTAACTCATCCGCAGACTGTTTAGGTAAAAACACATAGATTGTGGGTGATTGGTTACCGGCCTGTAATGCCTCTGCATGAACAGAGCTTTCTTGAATATTCCAACCATTTCGGACCCAAACATATACTTTCTTAGTGTAATCGGAGGGGAGGGATGCGCTGAAGGTTTTTTCAACTGTTCGTGTAACTTTTGAAATGCCTTCAAGAATGGAAAACTTGCTTACTAATCTTTCAAATTGTTGTTTAATCCGCTCTTCTCGTATCTCGTCTATTCTCAAGCTTGAAACTGTATTAGATTGGTTTGCAAATTCATCTGTCCATGCGGCGCTTTCTTCTGTCTGAATGCGGTATTCTTCACCTATTTTCATTACCAGTTGACATTTACTCAAGATTTCTGGCAGTCTATTCCGAAGAGCACCGCTGCCTTCCGTTAAATCTTCTACCATTAAATCGGCTAGGGTATTGGCTGACGCAGTGATACCTATTTCCTTATTGCTACTAGATAATCGATTGATTAGAAAGACAAGGCCACAGGCTCTAGCCATTAGTTTTTCCTCTTCCGAGCCCTTTTCTTTCAATAGCATAGTTTTCTCGTGAACCTTTCTTGGTAAAATGCGTGCTTGAAGCAGTCTGTCTGCAGAGTCGAAGTAAAGGTAATCGGCAGGGACTACATTTCCAAGCGGTTGATTTAGATTGGTTTGTATGACCTTGTGAACCATGCTGAGTTGATTGCGGAGTTGGCTTGCGGTACCTGTTTTATCAAGGACTCTAAGGGTGCTTTCCCAAAAACGTCGACGAACGGGCAATATAGGGTAATCCTGGGCAAAAAAGGGCAAATCATCCTGGCGATGGGAAATCGAAGTACCGGAGAGGTGTCGCGATATTTCGCCTATATTATTTTGCATTACCTTTTCTATTTCAGTTATTGCATCAGGTTTTTTAGCTAAAATAACCTGGCGGATAACTGTGTCTACATCAGTGTCTTTTAGCTCGACTCTAACGGTAAATCTTCCTTCCAATTTCTGGAGGTTCGGAGTTCCTGACACGGCTGTCTGACCAGTGCCGATGAAAAGTAGTTTTCCTCCGATGTTTTTGCAGCAAGCTTCGACGACCTCTTGAATAGCCATAGACCGCTCAGGGTTTTCACCGATAAACTGCTGGATTTCGTCAAGAGCAATTAGAGTGAGCGGGAATTTGCCATTGATACTGAGTGCTTGTACAATAGCTTTAACCATTTGTTCGCTGGAGATGTCTTCTACTGGAGGATACTGGTACCTTAATGTTTCAGCGCAAGCTAGTGGCGAGGAGAATAAGTTGGGTTTAAGCTTAACAAGCGCATTATGAAGACCGTCTGCAACGTAAAAATTATCAAGCTCTTCCTCCCATTTGTCGCCGTTTCCCTCGACTATTTTGTGAACTGAATCAAGTATTCCCTCTTTCTTTAACCACATTACAAAGCAAGCGGAAGGATATTGCTCTGGAAGACTCACAGACTTAAAGATTATACCCAATAACGCCAACCGAACACTTCCGCTGGCGCTGGCACCAAGTGTGCCAGATGCCGCATGTATTCCGCCATATCGTTTTGCCTGGGTGTCAAGCTCTTTTAATTCATCCAGTATGTCTTGTGGCAGATTGGCAAGTCCACGAGCGGTGGTACCATCCTCAAATTGAACGTTAACCCATAAAGCACGAAGCATCTTAACAAGATGCGATTTTCCAGAGCCATAAAACCCGCTAATCCAAACGCCTTGCTGCTGCGGCGACTCAATGCAATTCAGATAAGCGTAGAGAATATCATGCAAGCCTTTCCTATATTCACCATCGCAAACAAAAGTCTTAAGTTCATATTGTAGGACAGCCATTGCCTGCTTAGTTTTGTCATCGTTTACATTTACTACACCTTGGTTTACGATTTTTATGTCCGCTGGGTTTCTGCGATATATGTCTCTATTTAGCATTTTCTTAATTCTCCTAATTACTCTAATACTCTACTTTTGCTGCTCGCTTTCTCAGCCAGGGTTAAATGGTGATTGTTAATTCTGTTCACCCTTGAACAAGTGGTACCACGGTGATGATTCCACATCCTTTCCGCGGTCCTTATCCCAATTAATATTAGGCTTATCACACAGCACACCGGCTCCCTTTTTGCCAACGTCAGGTACACTCATAAGCGGTCTAATATTCAAGCGCACACCATCATCCAAATCCGGATTCCAACCAATAGGCTGCTTCTCAATAGGCTTCCACCTGACAAAAATATCATAAGGCGCCTCACCTTCAAGAATAAGCTCTAGTCTGCTGTCTTCAAACCCTCTGCAGCAGCAAGCTTTTCCTCAGCCCCGTCCACACCATTGACTTTGTCTTGTTTCTGGCGACTAATCCAATCACCCAAATACGTGTAAATTAAAGTCTCTAAGCTTTTTGTAGTCTAACTTATGATAATTAACTAAAGCGGCAAAACCATCGCTTAAACCATCCCAAACATGCCAAACAAAAGGCCTATTATGAAACAACCTACAATGCTGAATAAAAAAGGCATCCCGTAAGCCAAGACTCCAAAGACTTGCCAGCATAACCAACCTGAGCGAGCAACTCAGATTTCTTACCAGATGACCACTCGCTACCATACGCAGCTGCTAAGAGATTTTCCAACCGATCTTCAGCCTTCATTTCACCCCGCACTGAGGGAATGCAAACAACGCCGTCCTCGTCAACGTAAGACATCAAAGCCTCGGACTTCTTCATCCATGAACGAGCTTCTTCGGAAAGCTCAATAGTTTTGTCCAATTCGACGGGCCATCTGATAGCCTAGCAGTCTTGCAACTGCAACCTGCAATGGATTATTACTCTTCGTAGGATAACCATGGAAAATCCATTGAGTAGAATCATCGGAATATGGTTTGGGCAAGACCTTTTGGGTATTTCTCTCGTGCAACTTTCAGTCCATCTATCTTTAGATCGAAATGGAACTTTAGCAACAGGTGCCGTCAGTGACTGCTAAGTTTGGGTTTACTATTTTTAGGGCAGTTTGGTACTCTTCTGATGAACAATAAAGGAACCATATTGCAGGCAAATCTGTTTGATCTTTGGCAATGATAACGGCAACATTGTGGTCATCAAATAATCCTCCACAATATAGTGTAGCATTGATTGTACCCATTCGGGAATATTGCTATGCCTTTTTTCCCCAAGCTTCGCTATCCTCGTCTATGAGCGTCATGAAGACGTTCTTTAGAGCCTCTCTGGCGAAAGCATGAAGTTGACCTTCTTCGATCTTCCCACTAATAATACTGACAAACTGCGACCACCATAATAAGCTCTGTGAGTTCAAGCAGTTTTGAATCAAAGTCCCATTCTGGTTTGTCGCTATATGTAATGCTTCCCAAAATCGAAACTGTACGAATCGTTGGCTGCGTCGGCAGTTCCATATTCCCTTGAGCAGCCTATGCAAAATCTTGATAGCAAAGTAAGATCCGGCTGATATCTTCGAATAGTGATCATCCTCGCATCTGGATTATCTAATTAGTTCTTGACTGATTTAGCCTTTTACCGAGTTCCTGGGTTCTAAGACAATTGGCCTTTTCATGAATCGTTCTAATGTCCTTGAAACATCTAGATCGCATAATATTGAGAATTGTTATTGTTTTTCCTCGATAGTATGAATTGTCAATTACAAACGCTTTAACAACTTCGCCCGAAATAGTTTCAAATGCGCCAGCCCCTAAACTGAGCCACTAAATTAATTGTATTGTTCTTTAAGTAAACTTGCTCTCTGCAACTTACGACTATGATCCAAGGAATAGCCATGTCTTGCGGGCATACACTACTGGCAAACGACTCCATTAAGTAAACAGAACTCAAATTAATGCATTTAGATATGAATGCTACGGCTAAGTCATTCCTTGCTTCTTGGAGTAGTTTTGTTCGAGATGAATTGCTAGCATCTCACGTTCTGTTTACCTCGTAGCAAGATAAGGTACGTTTGTAATAACTAAATTATATTTTTTGATAAGAAGTTCCGCTGCTTTTGCCAAGCCCTGTGCCACAACGCCCATCTCTGTCTTTTTCGTCATCTTTTTCTTGAGATAAATCCTCGGATCACCAGCGGTCCAACATTCATCCCAATTTAGTCTCAATCAAAGTGCCCTTGCCCAAGCCTATATCTCAGGATTAATAAGACTGCCTAGTACAGGAGCATCTTCTGAATTGCTCGTAAAGTTCGAGCCAAGAGCATACCGAGAGTTTGGTATGTATTACCTGCCAGTGCAAGCCAATCCTCCTTTTTTGCGCTATAGATTGCTAACCCAGTACAAGCAATGTTTAACCTGGGAAGTAGTCGATATCCTCTTGTGCACCCGAATAACGCCAAGCTGAAAGAGCAAGAGAGAAAGCCGCCAATTCAACACAGCGTTGATCTATCTACTAGACCATGAAGATTATCCTTCAAAACACTATCTATAGCATTTTTCGACTGAGAGAACCCTTCAGTTTCTATTCGCATTTGTACCAACATATCGAAAGGCTGCAACAAGGAAATGACCAGAGCCGCAACATGGATCAAGTATTTTAAATTCACTTAACTCCTTGGGCCAAATAATCAAACGTCCCAGCTGCAAGTGCCCAGAGAATTATCTCTCATTTCTGATGAAACGCAAATACTCCAAAGGTACACCTGGAAGTGATGCCTTTTTCCGGAGATTATCCTCGGTTTCAGCGGAGGTGATAGATCCGCCTTTGTTAGCCTTCGTGCAGCCCACCAAGCTTCCAAGTGAGTTGTCTAGCAGGAAACTTACCATATACGGTTCTGTGAAAAGTTGCGTGACAGCAGGCAATTCTCGTGCCCCGATCTTAACCTCCGAAGCATTAACCTCATCCTTTTTTTTAGACTGCCAAAACTGATAAACCCATCCTAAAGCATCAGAGGCAAAAAATACCTCGAGGGACAACCCTGCAACTAGGCTCTCCAGCTTTTGCTCGTATTCGGGAGAAAACATAGCTTCAGTACAGGGGAATCAACTCGGAAAATCTGAGGCAACAAACCAGACGCGCCAACTCGAGCCGCCAGTTCCCAGCCAGTTTTTGCCTACTTTTTCGGCAAGATCCTTGTACCATTCCTCTAAAGAAATAGGGACCAAGCCAGTCCTGTTCAGGATACATAAGCAGGTTGTTCTCTGCCAGGAAGCGGGCAAACAACATTCGATGCCAATGCTCATAAGCAACCTCTTCTGAGAGGTTTTTCATAGATTGAAGAGTGCCGCCATTTAAGACGTCACCTAACTGGCGTCCATGTGCGCGTAAGTTCGCGTCTCAATTTACGTTGTGATTCATCAAGATAATCTTAGGCGAATCTGGGCTGTCTACGCCAAGCTGTTTTAGCCCCGAAGCAGCTGCAGCTTCAGCGATATCTCTTGCATCAATAACCGCTCTCTCTTAGCTGGGTTCTTAGCGTTTTATCAAGCAGTTGCATTATTCCAGTTCCTTTTCATTTGCTCTTATTGTTACTGCAAGGTAATTCCAATCGTCATATGCATTTAGTAAGCGGTGATTATTGTTTTCGTGTGTTCCTGGGAAGAACACAGAGAAGCCTTCCCTCGATTAAAGGGGCGCATTTTTCAATTACTTCTTTGACTTTTAGAAAGCCAAAAACTGAGCCAGCCCCTAATAAAGCTACAACTGTGTTCTCACATACCTTTTCGGTGGTAAGAAATTTTTCAAAAGCTTGCTGGATAAACGCCAGGTAGCTGGCCATTACTGTAGGCAGCAGTTCTGGCTTTTCAAAATATTTTTGCCTATACTTAAGGCTGGATAACCAGACGGGAAATGTATTTGTCAGATCGAAAACCGTCAAGTCGTGATCTGCTTGTCTAGTTTCATTTTCAAATTTTCCTATTCTTGCTCGAATCTTTCTTTCATCATCTTCGTCATATACGCAAAAAATAACTCTTTGTGCAGCGGCTGCATCGCTGCGCCAAGGTACCGCAATGTAGGTGCCGTAGTTGCGGCTAAGATTTTCGATGTTAGTCATTAGCTATCAATCCACTTTTTTTCTTGTGAAGTTAGGAGATTCAGGAAACTGGACCTCAATAACTTTTTCAATGTGCTTAAAAGTAATCCATCCTCGACTTGAGGCCTCTTCAGCCAACTCTATGCAATGACCGAAAGAACATTCTTGTAAATGGATGTATTCTGTTGTAAGAAGCGATTCGCCACGAAACCCTGCCAGGTACCCCAAAAAAAGGGCATAAGATACAGATCCAGCTGTAGGATTAGCCCTAGTGCGAGTCTTTGTTGTTTTACCGACTAAATGCTTCGAGTCAGTCCACGTTGGGTTCATTTCTGAGCTAAGGATTTTAATGTAGCTTCACTAAAACGACCAGGCTCTTTTTGTTCAATATAACCACCTAATGCATGCGAACTAACATTTGCTCCTTCAGGTTGGGGCATAATAAAAGATGCACTCGTTCTAAGAAGACTATCTCGAGTATAGGAACAAAGCAATGCTAAAAGCGGACGTCCATTAAGGTCCCGTTCCCAAAAGAATCTTAAAACCCTAAAAACCGTTATATTAGGGTCTAAAGAATACAAATAAACCAAATGCCTAGCAGTCAACAGGCGAGTTTTCTCAGACCGCTTACTCAAACAATTTTCCTCAATAATGGCCTTTAAATAATCATTCTTTGAGGCGTCAGCATAATTTAGATAATCAAACAGAAGCTGCAAATCTTTAAACATCATAGTGCGAGCGGTATGTGCACTTCCGTTATCAAAACGGAAACCAAAGCGAGATAACGTCTCTTCATTGCAACTTGAATTATTCAGTCCTCGATGCACACCCTGGAAGAGTCTCTTGGATAACCTCATAGTCATTCTTTCAGTATTTAGAATTTGCGCATGGATGCTAATGAGAGGTTATGGGGCTATAGTCAATATCAAGGTGGCAATATTTTAGAAGATAGGGAAACTGGACATCCATAACTTTGTCTATATGATTGAAAGTTAACCAGCCTTTGCAAGATGCTTCCTCCGCAAATTCAACTGAATGGGATAATGAGCAATCCAAGAGGTTCATGAAATCGCTCGCCAACAAAGCTTCTCCACGAATTTCTATCAAATATCCCAGGAAAAGAGGCAAACGCCCACAGAACCCACGCTTGCTTTAACGATTGAACGCTTTGAAGCTTTCACAAGGTGACCTGACCGTGCCCAAGTTCCAGCAATATTTCGCACCAACGATTCTAAGCAGGAATTGCTTAAGCGATCGGCGCCCTTACTCTTGAGAAACTCCTCAAAGGCATCTCTGTCTATAACCTCATTTTCCTTAAGGGAAAGGATATACGGCGCACTCATTCTAAGCAAACCATCGCGCGAATATGCGCTAAGCAGTGCTAGATAGTGGTTGGCTGCCACTTCTCGTGTCCAAGAATACCTAAGGGCTTGAAAAGCAGCAACGGATGGATCAAGTGCATAAAGAATCATTAAATGTTTTGCAGAGAGCTCCCTATTTTTCTGCGACGCTTGCCCAAGCAGTTTTCTTTATGATTGCTTTAACATAATCCTGTTTCTGAGCGTCTGGAGATGGAACAAAGGAAAACAGCGTTCTAATTCCTCAAGCATTATAGTTCGACCGATGTGTACGCCACTTAGACCTAAGCGAAATCCTAACTTCTTAAAAACTAATCTACTGGCTATAGTTTGTTCTGAAGTGTAAGCTCACTAAGCAAAGCGTTCACCCCTTATCTCAGTTTCAAGTGGTTAGCACTTAAGCTTTGTTCTGATTTCCAAATGCCTAAAAATTAGCGAAATGTATACTTTCGTTACTAAAACACCAAGCTAATCTCCAAGCTTCCAACAACACACCACTTGAAACAGTAAAAAGCATCAATACCCAAAATACTAACTTATAAGGCGACAACAACAATAAGCAAACAAAGGATAGGAGAAAAAATGGATGCTTTTTCTATCTGGCTGACAGTTTTCATCTTTTTCCTACTCTTCATTGGTGCATTGTTCATAATAGCGATTTTCTAGCAATATTTAAAAGAAGAGCGAAACGAAGCCCAGCAAAATTACAGCTCGGTAAACCAAGAGCACTCATCACATCGACCCAAGTTGAGAAGGACAGCATTGAGGACAGTGAGGGGGATGGCTTGATGCTTTTTGATGATCGATGTTTCCTCCAGAATTTGACGATCAGGATGACGACTTTTGATTGTGACAATAATGTTGTTGTTTGAGGAGGAACCAGATGAGGAAGAGGAAGACTGGCCTATTTCTGATGAGCCTGATAACCCGGAAAATGAGCCTTAGGGTTGCGTTGCCATTTCTTGGTATTGTGTTGCTAACTTGATCATTTCAAGCTCCAGCTTTCGGTAAGCGGGTGTACTTTTTAAAAATTCTTTGATATATCTGTTGGGCCTTCATTCTTTTGGTTAAACGTTGAATTTCAGGCTTTGTTAGTCCTGGCTGAGAGAGCATCTCTAATGTTATTGCCAAATCCAAAAGGCTCTCTTCAACCGTAGGCAAATTGCCTGGAAGGTCAAGGTTGATTCTGGTTCCTCTTTTCTTCGACGACATTTTTATCCTCCTGAGTTACTTCAACCGGCGTATTCGCCTGCGTAGGTTCAATGGGTTTTTTGGCTTCAATAGCTTCCTGTTTAATCTCGACAGGTTCCTGTTTAAGCCCAGTGTGTTCTTGTTTATTCTCAACAGGCTTATTCTGGGCAGGCTCTTGTTTTACCAGCGCCTCATATTTTTTAGTTAACTCGACAAGTCTCTTCTCAATTCCTCTATAATCCAGGTACTCGGCAAACTTTACCTGATACACACTGGCAGCTTGGATAAGACCGCGAACCGCAACACCTCAGTCTTGGGTAAACCAGGCGTTTGAAGAGCCTTCATCGCGCCAGCCAACATCCCAAGCGCCTCCTCCACACTATACAAGTCTTTAGGCAGGATAATCTCGGAGGCAGAGGTAGAAGTAGTAGTCCAGTTAGATTCCCCTTGCGGGACTACTTTTAAGCCAATACGCTGAAGTTTTTTCATAACAGCTTCCTCACTCTTACCCATTGCCGTTGCGATCTCGGAAACTTTACAGCCCCGTTCGCGCAGATCACGCAGCTGCTTTTCTTCTTCACGGGTCCAAGGCTTACCCTTAGGCATTGGAATCGACGCTCCTATCGGTTGGTTTCTCATTTAAGCCACCCAGCAGCCGTTTTTGCACTTCTTTCACATCTCCCGTCCTAAAGACCTCAGCCGCATCTTCTGCCTGTTGAACCTCAAGCTCCCTAATCTTATCTGCCACCTGCTTGAAAAGCAAATACAAAGCCTCGTTATGCATATCACCTTTGGCGGGGGAAGCAAGAATTCTTTCCGCGAGACGGACAGCGAACATTCGCTTCCACCAATCTGCCTGCTTTCGAAGCAAAATCTCCAGACAACGTTCCGCATCCTGTATCTCTTGGTCAATTTCCACAATTGATTCATTATACATTGCCTCGACGGTCTTTTCATCCTGAATAGACATCTTGGCTTTGCGCTCAAATTCCAACTCTCTAAGCAGTTTCTGTTTTTTCTTCTTAGCTTGGTTCAGTTTTATTCGGTAGCGCTCAATTAATTCCATGGCGCCTGAAGCCTCAACCAACCGTGCAACATCCATGACTTCATGAAGCATATATGGGCCGTATCGTTCTGTCAACCAATTGATTTCTTTGAAAATAGCGTAATCCAGCAACTCTCCATATGACTGTGTTATTTCTAGCAACCTTGAGAAGTCTTCTTTTTTCTTTGCTTGTTTCTTCTTAAGTGCCTCGACTTCGCGTACTGATACAATTTCGTTTGGATACCATAGCTCAGGCTGTGAAGCGAGGTATCTTACAAAGCCTTGGAAAGTTAAGCCGAAGAGCGTTGTGGTTACGCCTTTCTCAGACATTTGTGATTTTACGGGCTCAACTAATCCTTCCTTTTGCAAGGCGTTGATGGCTTTGTGTACAGTGGAGTAGAATAGTTGTTTTTGCTCTTTTATCTCCCACATGTTTAAGCGCTTTTTTCTCTGCTAATGCTTTGATAACGATTGATTGTGCGTCGATTTTTCCCTGGTGTTCTTCGGCTTCCTCGTTTGACCCATTCATACTATCACTTCTTTGGAATGCTATAACTCACAAGTGTTATATAAAGTGTTTGCAAAAAACTTGTAACAGGAGAAACAACCAATGGAATTTGACCTAAGAACAGGACCCCAAGGGCACATCTACTTACCAAAAATTATTCGAAAGGCACTCGGCAGGAACCTAAAACTTCTCCCCAACACGATCTCGGCGGTAATCTACCCTGAAAACGCAAATCCAAGCGATGTTATCAGAAGTCTGCGGGTTATTATAAGCGACCTAGAACTGCACGCTGCCAAAGGAGAACCTGACATGACTGATGACGAAATCTGCCGTCAAAAGCTAACGCCGAAGGCATAAGGGAGGTTGCCTGTTCTGACTTTACGAACACCAATTGAGGCCAGTGATTCTTCAGAGGTCGAAGATCCGCTGCCTGAAGGCTACTTAGAGGCTCTTGCAGACTGCCATGCATTAGCCGTTAACTTGCTACATAGGGCCATAAATGGAGAGAGGATTAATCGCTGCTGGGATTGCCCAAGTTGGTGTGGTCGCTGCCTTAAAGGCGTCCCTAACAATACAGCTCGCGATGAAGCATGTGAAGGCTTCCAATCATAGGCGATGGAGCTATGGCGCAGGCTAAGATTCGGGGAAAAGCGTTAGAGTCTGCCTCTTCTGGCATACTTTACCCTGCAGTGTTCGAAGGCTTAGCCTACGTTCGGGAGGTGCCTTTGTAGTTGCTATCGGGTGGGGAGGGAAAGGTCGGCGGGTTTGCTTCCGGAGGCGTATTTGGCGATATATCTTCTGAGGCTGCGCTCTCAGCCAGCTCCCAAATTCCCGTTCTGCAGTAGGCCTGTGTGTCCTGACTGCGGAAGCGCTTCTATTCGGGATGGGCATGGCAAAAGTAGTTCCGGCGTGAGAGTTCAGCGATATATATGTACTCGCAGGGGCTGTGGGCGGCGTTTTTCTGACGCTGAGGACTGCAGAAGGGCTAAGGAGATGGGTAGAAGGAATGTATCGGAGACGTTAAAAAGTCCAGAAGCTATACTTAGTTCTTGCCAAATACGCGATGAGGAAACGAGCAGATTTAGCGTCAACTCTGTTGAGGAGACGAAAAATTTGGTATCTGTCAAAACGCCCATGGAAAGTAGCGTTTTGCAGAGTGAAAAACCAACCGAACCCACAGTCAAAGCAGACATAAACCTAGTGATTGAAGACTACAAGTACTACATCCGCAAAGAACGCATACTAAACGACTGAAACGCTTGACCAATACAGTTCACGACTCAGATGGCTCGCAGCCCAAATCGGCGTCAACCTCTTTGAACCCGAAGACTTCAAAACAAAATTAGCCTTCAACCCTGAATTAAGCCAAAAACAGAACGGTAACAAAAACAACATAATCAAAGCCTACCTCAGCTTCATCAATAACTACCTCCACAAAGACGTCAAGATCAAACCCTTTGAGTACAACGCACCCGAACACAAAATCCCCCAAACCCAACACATGGAAGCCCTCTACTTCGCATTAACCCTACAAATGAAAGTCTTCTGCTTCGTACAGATGGCAACCGCCGCCCGACCCATAGAAGTTCTAAGACTCGAATGGGGCGACATCGACTTCATCCGAAAAGAAATCCACATCAACAAACCCGCCAAGCACGGCAAAACCCGCTCGACCCCACTGATCGGACGCTTCACCAAAGTACTCGACATGCTCACCGAATGGAAAAACCGACAATACAACCTAGCACGTCAGCAACGGCAGAAAACAACGCAACACCAACTTGATCTTCACCTACAAAGACACCGGCACAGCAGGCGCATGCTTCAGACGTGCCCGAGCAAGAGTAGCAAAAGAAAACGGCATGCCAGAAATCAACGACATCACATTCTACAGCAACCGGCATTGGCGAGCAGTCCTTGAACGATACCTAAAAGGTAACTCCGACGCAGTCGCAATCCTGTTGGGACACAACTCAGACAAATACGTGAAAGTTTACGCTCCCCTATCTGAACGAATCTACGGCGGCAACAAAGAATGGGAACCCATCGAAATCTCCGAGACTGACCCTGACTACAGCGAAAAGATGAGCCGTTACGGCGCTGAAGGCTACCAGGAATACAACTATAACCGCACTACAGGCAGGCACTACTTAAGAAAGGAGAAAGGCGTCTACTGATGCAAGCAAAAGAATCCAGCGTTTTCAGCCGAAAAATCCATATTATGCAATGTTTAAGGTGTTCGGTATCTAGCCTAAAAGTATGGAAAAGGGCTCGTAGTCTAGCACGGATTAAGGCATCGGCCTCCGGAGCCGAGAATCCTGGGTTCAAATCCCAGCGGGCCCGCCACAGTCTACCTCTACGAGGTTGCAACGGCTGATTTGTAGATTACTATTTTTCTTGGTTCTTCATGGATTGACAATTGGTGTTTTTCGGCGATGGCTCTGATTTGTTTTTTTGCGGATTGATCCAACGCTGCTTGTATATGCAACTGATAGCCAACAGATAGTTTGTCGTCGATTTTAGAATTCACTAGCTCAACTATATCAGGAGACATATTAAAACAAGCTTTCTGAATTTCTTTTAGGCAAGTGATTGCTTCGTGACGGTCCATTCTACCAATCGCCTATGTACTGTTTTGTGTTGCGAGTTTTCATTTAAACTTTGGCATACAATTGGTTGCCCTTCGCATCTGTTAAACACAACAGCTAAGAAAAAAGATTCTTCAAATACTTCACAATCAACTGCGGCTGATCAAACATCGTCCTCAAAGCCTTACGAGGATGCTTAATATGCCCCAACAAAGAAAGCCTCTTGTACTCCGCTAACGCTCTTGCAGCAATCTCCTTAACCTCCACTGGCGTAAATTCAGCCGTCGAAATTAACGGCAACCCCTTAGGCTGACGCGCTTGTGCAAACGCATTCCACGACAAATCTTCTGCAACATACCCCTTCTTTTTGCACTCCTCATAAAGACGTGTGCCATAGGAGGGCGTTGCCATAAACAAATGCATACCAACATCGTATTTGCGTTTAAGCATCAAAGCAAAATCAACAGTTCGCTGCATGTTCTCTTTGGTTTCACCTGGAAAACCGATAATGTAGAACGCTCCAGTTTTTAACCCAAGTTCATAGCTGTTCTTGGCGAACTCGACCACTTTGTTGAGGTCGAGGCTTTTACAGATAACTTTGTCAAGGATTTGCTGGTCACCTGACTCAACGCCGACAAAAATGCTTTTCACCCCTGACCGCTTCATTTTTTTAAGCAGTTCCATGTTGAGGCAGTCTGCTCGCACGCCATTGGGGGTTTCCCAACCGATTTTTATTTTACGCTCGATTATGCCGTCGCAGATAGCTTCAAATCTTTTTAGCTCAAGGGTTAAGTTGTCGTCTTCAAAGAAGATGTTTTTGACTTTGTACTTATCCACAACGTATTGGATGTGGTCTAAAACATATTGGGCTGAGTGGGCACGAAAACCCTGACCCATGTGCAAGTGCACTGCGCAGAAGCAGCAGTTAAACGGACAACCACGGCTGGTCACCATAGAGATGGCACGATCTTGGAAACTGCGGTAACCAATTTTGCTTTGACCCAAATATTTCTCCATATCCACTAATTCGTATGCTGGATAAGGCAACTCGTCAAGATCTTTGAGAAACGGGCGACGCGCATTAACAGTAACCGCGCCGTTTTGCCTGTAAGCCACTCCTAAAACGTCGCCAAAACCTTTTTTCGCTTCATGACACTGGACGATTTCAAGCATCGCATACTCCCCTTCACCAATCACTGCCACGTCAACCATGCCGGTTTCTTCCAAGAACTCTTTAGGAACCAGCGATACATGTGGTCCACCCATGACTGTTAGGATGGTAGGGTCTACTTGTTTAGCAGCTTTGCTGGTTTCTATGGCGTTGCTGATTTGGCTAGTGAAGGGTCCAGCTATACCTACAACGTCGGGTTTGCGGTTGAGGATTTCCTGTTTAATCTGCTCAAACGACAAACCCACAGTTACGGTTTCGCGATTGTCACCCACTAAGTCGGCGCCTAAAAAGAAGGCATCTAAAATCTCCACGCAGTAACCCGCCTTTTTGAGAACGGCAGCTATGTACATTAAGCCTATGGGTAAATTTCCTGCTGGTGGCTCTGAACCCGGATAAAACGTCTGCGGCGGATTAATCAGGAGAATCTTCATCAGATGTATACCTAGTGACTATTAAGTTGGTAAATACAACATATTTAAGTTAACTATCACTGCACATGGCTTTGTAAAGGGTTTATTATGCCTACACTAGGTTGCTTTTTCATATAAAGCGGCATGTTGCTACCACGCTACAACAACATATGTTTATGAGCCCTTGTTCGGCATTATTCATGTTAATTTTTCCGTAGTATAGTAGGAGGTGAAGTTTTTGAGTACACGAATTGAAGAGCCTAGAAAAGGTAAAATGACCGTTGCTGAAGCAGGAAGGAAAGGCGGATTGAAAACTGCTGCAACACATGGCAAAGAATTCTACGAGGAAATCGGTCGCAAAGGAGGTGAAAAAGTCTCCGCTGAACGAGGTCCAGAATTCTACAGTGAAATAGGCAGCAAAGGTGGCTCCGAACGTGCTAAACAGCATGAGGGCACAATGGAGGCCGAAGGGAAAACTAGCCTTGAAGAAGCCGGTCATAGAGGCGGACAAAGAGTACGACGCTTAATTCAAGCAGGCAAAGAGCACGAGAGCGAATAGTCTTCACTTTGTATTTCATTTTTGGTTTAAAATTGACTTCCCATGCTCTTTGGCGGAAATTTTTTGTGGAGGTGAAAATTTTTGGAGGAAAAGAAAGGCAAGATGACAGTGGCGGAAGCAGGTCGAAGAGGCGGCTTGAAGACTTCGCAGACGCACGGAGAAGAATTTTACAGTGAAATTGGCCGGAAAGGCGGTCGCATAGGTGGACCTAAGGGTGGTCAACGCGTTCGTAAACTTATCCAAGAAGGCAAAGAATATGAACGCGAATAAAACGCACCTGGACCTTTCATTTGTTTTTCACTTTTTTATTAAAACTTAGCTGGCTCTTTTTATCCCGTGTAATTTTTCCTAGCTGTTGCTGTAGATGGACAGCCACATATGTTTATGAATGGTTTTTTAGCTAGGACATTGACGAAAAAGCCACCGTTTAACTTTTTTGGAGGTGAACTGTTTGAGTGCAGACAAAAGGAAAGGTAAAATGACCGTTGAGGAAGCTGGCAGATTAGGCGGTGAAAAAACCTCCAAAACTCATGGTCCAGAATTCTACAGTGAAATAGGTAGCAAAGGCGGTTCCAGACGAGCGCAACAGCATGAAGGCAGCGCAGAGGCAGAAGGCAAAACAAGTCTTGAAGAGGCAGGTCACCGAGGAGGACAACGCATAAAGAACCTAATCGAAAAGGGCAAAGAATACGAAGAAACATAAACAATTCACTTTGGGAGTTGTTTTCTATTAGGAGGTGACTTTATTGGCTGAGAAGAGAAAAAAAGGAACTATGAGCGTGGGAGAAGCTGGGCGTTTGGGCGGCCAAAAAGGTGGTCGAAGAACCGCGCAGACTCATGGTCGCAAATTCTATGAAGAAATAGGGCATAAAGGCGGTCAAAAAGTTCGAAGGCTAATTGAAGAAGGCAAAGGGCTAGAAGCCAAGTAACCAGTTTCTTATAATAATATTGTTTCAAGATCGTTTTATGTGGAGGTGAATTTTTTGTCGCGTGAAAAAAAGAAAGGTAAAATGACAGTTGAAGAAGCAGGACGCATGGGTGGAATGCGAACTTCTCAAACTCATGGAGAGCAATTTTACAGCGAAATAGGGCATAAAGGCGGTCAAAAAGTTCGAAGGCTAATTGAAGAAGGCAAAGAACGTGAGAGAACCGAGTAGCTTCCAGCCCTTCCTTACCTGTTTTATTAACGCTTACATTTCGGAGGTGAAAAAGTACGAGTCAACAAGAAACTAGTGAAAGGCGCAGAGGGATCGGTCAAGGCCGAGGTGCTAGAAAGCAGTACACTAATCGCAGAGGGATCACTGGACATGTTAGCCCTGCCATCGTTGAAAAATATTTGGCAGGTACTCGTTTCCCAGCGGAAAGACAGAAGCTCTTTGACAACGCCCAAAACAGAGGGGCATCTGATGACGTTTTAAAATTGATTAATCGGCTTCCAGAGAAAACCTACACTTCCCCCATTGACATAACAAAAGAAATAGGAAAAATCCAGTAAAACAATAAACCCCTCATTTTTTAGCTTGGAAACCTCACTTTGAGGTGAGTGGTAAACTGCTCAGAGAAGAGCTGACTGGCAAGAGGTAGATAGAAGGTACGGCAAAAAAAGCAGCTATTGCTGGAACAGAATTTTCTAGGCTGTAAGTAAGAAGGGCAGTGCTAGTGGTGGTCACGGGGGGACAGTGTTTACCGGGAAATCGGCAAGAAAGGATGCGCAACAGGAAAAAACAAAGATACCCTTCGACCACAGTTTTTTCTGAGCGTTGTTTTTTAAGGGGTTAAGCAAAAAATTGAAATATTCACTTAAAATCTATTTTGAAGTATGAAGAAATTACTTGTTTTGTATTATAGTCGCAGTGGAAACACTGAGAAGATGGCTAAAGCAGTTGCTGAAGGCGCCCAAACCGTCAGCGACATAACTGTGGACATTAACTACCATGTTGAAGCCGCAGATTTATCCTCCTACGACGCGATCGCAGTGGGCGCACCGACTTACCACAAAGAAATACCGGTGGACTTCAAAAACCTCTTCGAGGAAGTCGCCGAAAAAAACATAAACTTGAAGGGAAAAATCGGAGCGACTTTCGGCTCTTACGGTTGGAGCGGAGAAGCACCCCGAATGATTCTCGAAATCATGAACTTGCAGCTTGGAATGCAAACCCCTGAAGAGCCATTGCTTGCCAAATATATACCTGACCAAGCCGCTCTCGGTGCCTGTAAAAGTCTGGGCAAAAAAATTTCCGAAAGCTTGATGAATCAGGCTTAACAATAACCCAAATGGAGACTTTTGTTATGGAAGAAAAAAAGCAAGATGACCTGATTGCGTTCCTTAAAAATCAGGTTACTGTCGAAAAAAATATCGTGGCTTCTCTTGAAAACGCTCTCGAAGACATGAAAAACCCCGCTGTACGCGGGGTCCTAAAAGGCGTATCTTTAGACTCAGTTAAGCACGCTGAACTTTACACTTCAGCCATTACTCTTCTAACCAGCGCTTCTACAGCTCTCAACCAGGAAGATCTCGACACGCACAAGGCGCTGATTCAGAAACACATCGATATCGAAGCCGAACTCATCAAAGTCCTCAAACAGCGCATACCTGAAATTAAAAACGACAAAGTCGTTTTCCTGCTAAAAGCCATCCTGGAAGATGAAGTTCGCCATCACATCATGCTCAAAATGGTGTTGGAAATCATTGTTCACGGAGAAACCATCACCGAAGATGATTGGTGGAAGATGCTCTGGGAAAATGTTCCATTCCATGGTGCACCGGGCGGTGGGTAAAAAAAGAGTGGATTACGCGTTTTCAGCGTGGAAAACCTGTTGTGAATAACTCCAGGTTTCCTCCACTATCTGATTTAGTTCTTCAAGCACTGACGCTAAAGCTTCGCCTTTTGAGGTTAAACAGTAGGATTTGGGTGTTTTTCTAATGAATACAAGTTTTTTGCCTTTCAAGCCCCGCAAGTACTTGTAGATTCTACGGATGGAAAGATCTGTTTCTTTGGCCAGTTTGCCTGCAGATATGCCGTCTTCGAGTATGGCTTGATAAACTTTTTGTTCGGTGGTAGTAAGAATTTCTTTATTTGGGTCGCGTTTAGATCTGAAGAAGAAAATGTAATCCCTCTCTTCCGGGGTTTCGATTAAGCCGACTTGGCGGAGGCGTTTGAGTATTCGGGAAGCAATTTTTGGCGAAACCACTTTTTCGATGTCTTCAAAGGTTCTGGGGCCCGACAGTAGTGCCCTTAGTAATGTTTCTTCGTAACATTCTGAGTGTGCTGGTAAAGCCTCGGCGAATTCGGGGAAAACACTCAAGATTTTTGTTAGGCGTCCGCCGAATGTGGTTGCGAAGTATTGGTCACAGGACTCCATCGCTAATCCCACTGACATTAACGGTTGAAGATACTCTTCGTTAATGGTGTCTTGGCTGTGGCTATAACCGTTTTTTTTAAGTTCCTGCTGAAGCTGGCTTACTGAGTATCTGCCTTCAACTATGGCTTTTAGAATGTGGAGGCGAGTTTCGTTTTTTAATACGTTGAACAATTCTTTGATGTAATTTGGGTTGTCCATAGTTTCGCGGAGAGTACGGAGTTCATTTTTTAATTTGTAGACTTGGCAACGATTTATGCATTCCAGTGGTGAGGTGGGTGCGCAGTTTCGGCATTCAGCGTCGAGAGTTTTTAGCATGGTTGCGAGGTCTTTTTTTTCGCCGTTGTAGGCGGTTTGGAGGACGTTTCCCATTTTTTTTGTTCTCCTGTTGATTTCGTGTCAGGGCGGGTAGGTGTAAGAGGATGGTGTGGCTGGTTTTTGTTCTGTTGATTGATACTCCGTCTTGACACGTGTCATAAACTATGACGGGCGTCATACTTAAATAGGTTATCCCACCAAAATACCATACTTAGGTGACAAATTGATACTTCCCTGTGAAATCGGCGTCAAAACCGTTCTTCCAGCAGTCAAAGCCATAATGGCACGAAAAATCGTAGAAAAACATGGCTTCAACGAAAAACAAACCGCCAACCTGCTCGGCCTATCCCAATCAGCTGTCAGTCGCTATGTCGGTAGAGAAAGAGGCGCTAACCTAGTAGCCATCGAAAATACTCAAGAAGTCCTCAATCTCATTGACCAAATGGTATTCTCAATCATAAAAGAACCCCAAAACAAAACCCGCCTACTTGAGCTTTTTTGCAAAACCTGCGTAACCATCCGAGAAAAGGGTTTAATGTGCCCAAAATGCCAGTTGGAAATGCAGCAGGATTGGGCCCAAAACTGCTTTTTCTGTCGCTCCACAAACGTCTGATTTATTACAATCGCTGTTCCCTCTTTTTTAGGGAATTAACCTTGAACTCTTGGTAGCTGACACCTTTGAGTCAAAATGAAGTGCAAAAAATTCTAGACAAATGTCATACTATAGCCGTGGTTGGTGTGTCAGGCGACTCCACAAAACCCAGCTTTCTAGTAGCATCTTACCTCAAAAGACGCGGCTATCGCATCATACCCGTTAACCCCAATGTGAACAGCGTGTTAGGCGAGAAAAGCTACAGTAGCCTCCAAGCTATACCGCCGCGGCTGGCAAAATCAATCGATATAGTTGATATTTTCCGGAAAAGCGAAGATGTTCCATTTATCATGCAGCAAGCTATCAAGTTAAAGCAGAAATGTGGAAGACCATATCTGGTCTGGCTGCAGCGGGGCATAGTGAACGAGTCTGCTGCTTCAGCGGCCAGACAGGCAGGGTTAGTTGTGGTTATGGATGAATGTTTGATGCATGCGCATAAACATCCAAAGGTTTAGGCGGCTCCGAGCAGTAGCGACACAATAGTTGCGATAATCACAATTGCCAAGGTTTCGGCAAGCGTTACCTTCCAGTTTACCCTTGTCTTCTTTGACCGGTAACGGACCAGAAATACCCCTGAGATAGCTACGACTTCAATCATTGAGAAGATAATGTTTAGTGGTGCAAAGTTTGTGAGTGCCAAGTACGTTGCTATGGGAATGATGCCTGCTATGAATGTTGTTACAGCGCAGATTATCGCTGCATAAAGATTAGAGCGGTGAATCTCCTTACTGAGCACAGTGAACAATTTGTGCACAAGAAGCAACGATTTGTCCCTTTCTTTCTTGTCGGGTATGTCGCTTAAGCTGTAATTCATCAAGTTCTGCAGGGTCATGATGTCGTTTAGGTCTTCGGTGATGCCGCCGAGCAGAAAACTGGAGAAGTTGGTGATTGCGACTGCACTGAGTGTTAGGAAAGCGGCGAAGATAATGGCTGCTTGGTTGGACAGGAAACTTGAGGTTTGAGTAATTGAGGCTATGAAGGCCGATAAGATAACAACGAGGCTGGTGATTGACCCGTCAACGAGTCCCGCTACAACCTCCATTATTGGCTCTTTTTTGAGCAGCAGGCTCTCCCATTCCTTACTTAACCGTACACCCTGCGCTGTCAACTGCACCAAATCGTCTTTTATAGATATTAGACCTTCAGCAGCCATTTCGTTGAGTGCTTTATCAAGTTCGCTCACTTCGATGCAGGCATAGCTTGCGCAAACTCGGTCCAGTCGATTTTTAAGGGTTTTTTTCTTTATTTTGTTGCCCTTTTTGAGGGTAAGAAGAACTATTACTCTGATAACGTCAGGTAACTCTTGGATTTCAAAAGACACTGCAGCTAGTCACCATTACAAATAACAATCACATATTCGCGTGTAGCCGCTAATAACTTTTTTTACTGCAATACTTATTTTCTTATTGGCTTAGCCAACATTTTTCGCTGTGAAACCCCACAAAAAAGGGATCTGGCTATGAAATTTGTTCTAATGCCTTCTCGATTTCCTCGTAGTTAGGTTCCACTTCCGGGTCATCAGACACCCACATGTAGCGAATTACTCCTTGGCGGTCAAGAACCAAAATCGACCTCTTCGCGACTGTGTAACCCAATAACCCCGCGAAGTCCGTCAATTCTAAACCGTACAGCTTGACGACTTCTCGGTTGTAATCACTTAAAATTGGGTAAGGCAAATAGTTTTTCTCTGCAAAGCCTTTGTTCGAGAAGGGGTCGTTGACGCTTACGCCGATGACTTTGGCTTCCAAGTCAGTTAGCCGCGCCATGGAATCTCGAAAAGCACACACTTCCATCGTGCAGGTTCTTGTGAAGGCTCCAACAAAAAAGGCTAAAACAACTTTTTTTCCTAAAAACTCGTGTAAACTTCGCTTTTTCATGTCTGTGTCGTAAAGAATAAAATCTGGGGCTTCATCCCCAACTTTAACGTTTGCCATAAAACATCCTCTAAAAAGAGGAAGGGATTGCTCTATTAAATTGTTACTGCATTAATCGAATGT
The DNA here is from genome assembly GCA_963760925.1 of uncultured archaeon. Lineage (GTDB taxonomy): Archaea > Thermoproteota > Bathyarchaeia > Bathyarchaeales > Bathycorpusculaceae > Bathycorpusculum. The sequence goes on from CAVXES010000005.1 coordinate 362,663, forward strand.
GAAGGCGCTGGGACAAATCTGGTTCAAGACGCAGATGTTGCATTTGGGTTTTTTTGCCTCGCAGACTTGCCTTCCATGATAAATCAACAGATCAGTCAGCGGCATCCATTTCTCCTTTGGCACAATCGCCATGAGGTCTAACTCAACTTTGTCTTGGTCACTGTTCGCCGTTAACCCTAACCGCTTAGACAACCGCAACACATGTGTGTCTACTGCGATACCAGCGGTGATTCCGTAAGCGTTGTAGAGAACGATATTAGCTGTTTTGCGCGCCACGCCGGGCAGTTCGAGTAACTCACTCATGGTTTTAGGCACTTGACTATGAAACTTTTCTATAAGCAGTTGGCAGCATCTTTTGAGGTTTCGGGCTTTGTTATGGTAGAAGCCAGTGGAGCGGATGTCTGATTCGAGTTCTTGTGTGTTGGCTTTTGCGTAGTCTTCGGGGGTGAGGTACTTTTTGAACAGCGCCTGCGTAACTATGTTGACTCTTACGTCGGTGGTCTGCGCGGAAAGCATAGTGGCGACAAGCAGTTCTAGGGGATTGGTGTAGTTTAGGGCGGTCTTAGCGGTGGGGTACTGTTTTTCGAGTATCTCAATTATTTTTGCAGCTCTCTGTTTTGGTTCAAGGTACATGATGGGTGTTTTCACTGCTGTATCTCCTCTGAAGAAATATGTGCTGTTGATTATGTTTAGGTTTGGGTTAGTAAAAAGTTTTTTGCCCGAATCACCAGCTTGTTAAACAGGTGTTTAGTTTAAACATATGTAATTCAAAAATTGCAAACAAAAATGACTATACTACTACGTAATGTTTAAATAATTTAGACTAAACTGCATGTATGTCAAAATTGCCGAGTGAAACCATGACAAATCCCACCCGAATCACTGTAGCCTTCGACAAAGCAACAGCTGATTTACTGGAAAAAATCAGCACAGAAGCGGACGCTTCTCAGAGTGAAATTATGCGTCGCGCCATAAAATTCTACAGTGAAAACAAAATTCAAGACGACATCGTCATTAAGAAAAAAATACGCGCATACATAGACATGTTGCTAAGCGGAGAACACGTAATCGTCGATGTTGACCACTGGCTTATGTTTTTGCGTTTGATTGAAACTTCGCCGATGAAAGAGCAGTTCTGGAAAGAACACCGCGACCTTGCACGTGCCCACTGGGAACAACTTAAGGGTAAAGTGCATACGACTGAGGATATGCTCACTCGCCTTGAAGCTTGCAACTTTTACCGCTTAATCCGAAACAGTCCCAACGATTACACGTTGGTGTTGGTTTCGGAGGTTTCTAAGGACTTTATCCGGATCTTTTTGGAGGAGTACTTTACAGCTATGGGTGTTAAGGTTGAGATTAAGGAGAACCTTACTAAACTGCGTGTTATCCTTAAACCCAGCGGCACTAGAGTTTAAATGTCCAGTTAAACCACCGATTTATTGTTCATTTATTTGGTTTATCATAAAAATTATGAATGTATCTTAACTACATTTATATTTTATTAAACAAATATGGAATGTAACTGGAAAGGTGAAAACAAATGATGAGCACAATGTTAGTAGGTTTAGGCACTATCGCAACAGCGGTGGGGTCCTTCGCAAGCCAGATATATTTAGCGAAAAAAATCAGTGGAGGAAGCGCAGGTCTAAATCACAACTACAACTGCTACAGCCCGTCCAAAAGGTGATTAAAAATGGACATAGGAACCATAGCTCTGGAGGTTTTCGGCGTAGTTTCCCTCTCAGCGGCCTTCGTCAAGTACACCTTAGCCAAGAGGAAAACAATGCACGCAGACGATCACATGAGGAATAATAAACTAGCCTTCGCCTAAAAAAGGCACAACTTACCATATTAAATACCATCCAAACCCTAAATCCCCTTTTTTGGGGTAAACCTTTTTTGCCATCAGCCGCCACATAGCAAAGCTAAGGCGGAAAAATGATGAGCGTTAAACTAAAAGTCAACGATAAAGAAATCCCCCTAAACGAATTTGTTGAAAACATCCTTGGCTCAACCATCTCGGGCGCAGTTACCACTCTCCACGGCGTAGATGGAGACTGGAAAAAGATAGACATCCAAATAGAGAAGTCTACCCGTTAAACTCCACTTTTGCGTCGATTTCACCGAACATCTCCCGCTTAGCCTTGCATATTGGGCAGACGTAGGGTGGGTCTTCGCGGTAAACGACGTAACCGCATTGTTTACAGTACCATAGTTTCTTTTTAATTTCCATTGGCTTAGATGCTTGAAGTTTCTGTTCAGTTTCTGTTGAATCAGTTGCTCCTTTCGGTTGAGGTATTGATGTTCCGTAAGCACGTTCCATTTTTTCTGGCGGGCGCCTCTCCGGCACTTCGGGTAGGTTCTGGTTTTCGTAGACCGCTTTGTTGACATAGAGGCGGCAGTAGCATGCGCCGTACTGTGCCACGTCGGGGTCTCGGTAGTCGCATGGGCAGATGATGTCGCGGTCCAAATCCAAGTTGCCTGTTCCCAGTCTGCAGGGACAAACGGGGTATCCGTAGCGTTCCTCGTTGGTTTTTAAGCCTTCCAGAAACATCTGAAGCAAGTCAGCTTGAGGCGTTAGGTAGTAGCCGTTGGTTTTTGCGTCGGCTTCGGCGCGTTTACGCACTTTCTCGATGGTTACTGATTGGCTCAAAGACCCAACACCTCCTTAAGTTGGTCCTTGCGGAAGCCCGTGACAACTGTTTTGTCATCCACTATGACTGTTGGGTAGCTGAGGATGGCGCCTTTACTCAAAATCGTCTCGTGCACTTTGCCTTTGTCTTCTGAACCCAGTAGGTCCACATCTGCGAATTCGTATTCGACTCCGTTGTCGCTTAGGAATTGTTTAGTTAATTTGCACCAGACGCAGGTGCTTAAAGCATAGAGAATTACTTTATGGCTCTTATTCTTCCCAGGAACCTTAGATAATTGCATGTAAAAACTTCACCAACTAGATTTTTGCGTCTAGGCGAATATAACTGTTTAGCTATGTCAGCTTTCCCGTTGGAAAACAGCTATTTTGAAGCCGAAGCTGTTCTAGTGTTTATGTTCGTGACTATGCTCATGCAGGTTGCCAAATGCATTCTGCACAACTTCGTTTAGTGCCGGGTGAATATGCATGCCTCTTGCGATGGGACCATAGTCGCCGTTTCCTGTTGCCATGGCATTGGTGATTTCTTGAATAACTGTTGTTGCTTCGGGTCCAATTATGTGTGCGCCAAGGATTTTCCCTGTTTCCTTCTCAACTATGACTTTAACAAAACCCTCTGGATTGCCCATAGCAGCGCCCATCGCCGTGTCCTTGTATTCGGCTCGCCCAACGAGTACGTTGTGGTATTTCTTTGCTTCCTCCTCTTTCAGCCCAACGGAAGCAATTTGTGGATAAGTGAAAACTCCATGCGGTGTAGCCCCAAAATCCATCTTGGCTTTATGATGGTCATTTGAGAAGTTATGCCACACAACGCCTGCTTCATAGTTGGCTGCGTGCTTGAACATTTGTTTACCGATGGCGTCTCCAAAGGCGAAAATGTGTTTTTTTGTGGTTTCTAAGTTCTCATCTACAACAACGAATCCGCGCTCGTCAAGTTTAACGCCTGTCTTTTCAGGGTGGAAACTGGGGGCGTTGGGGACTCTGCCCGCCGCAATCATCAGGGCGTCGGCTGTGAAGGTTTTTTCTGTGCCGTCTAAGCGGTTTTTAGCTATGAGGATTTTTTGGCTGTTTTCCTCTTTAGCTTCGAGAGCGTCACAGTTAAGGTTAATATCCATGCGTTTTTCCGCTTCGGCTTTGAGTAACTCGGAGATTTCAGGTTCCTCCTCTGGCAGGAGCCGCGCTGACCGCTGGATTATGGTGGTTTTTGTGCCTATGCTTGAAAAAAAGTGACCGTACTCCATGCCGATGTAGCCACCCCCCACAATAATGATGCTTTTAGGCTGAGTCTGCAGTTGTAGAACGGTGTCGCTGGTTAAGTAGCTAACTTTTTCGATGCCCTTGATTGGCGGCACTGAAGGCCGTGCGCCTGAGGCGATGAAGATTGTTTTGGCTTTTACGGTGCGACTGCCGATTTGCATAGTGTAGTCAGAGATGAATTCGCCGCTTTCCTTAAACCACATCATCTCGGAGGTGGCTTCGACGCCCGCCGCTTGCATGCCCGTGTCGTGTTCGACGATGCTGTGCATGCGGTTCATGATGTTTTGGAAGTCCACACCGGTTAATGTGGCTTTGACACCTATTTTCTGGGCTCCAGCTATGGTTTGAATTACGTCGGCGGGGTGAATCAGCATTTTAGAGGGGACGCAGCCAACGTTTATGCATGTGCCGCCCATTTTGCCGTTCTCGACCAATGCTACTTTGTAGCCTGCTTCAACTGCTGCTGAAGCAACAAGCATGCCCGAACCTGAACCTATCACTAAAATATCGTATTCTTCCATAAAGTCAGCCTCAAGTAAATATCTAAATTAGAGTGGAGATTTCACAGCAAATAAACCTTTCAATTGCAAGCGTTTGCTTGGAAAGGCCTTAAAGCAACACAAAGATAGCTTCTAGGTGGCGATGTTCGTCGAAACCTTATGTTGAAAAACAAAGGAAAGCAAGCCCTACTGCTCTGGTAAAGGTGAAAAGAAAGCTAACTCCGTCAAATAGTACTTGCCGCTAGAAATTTTGGTAGACAACGTTTGTCGTTGACAGCGTCGAAGGTTTCCAATTCTTCTTTTTTTAGCGGCAACACAATTCTAGAAACCAAACCGTTAAGGCTGTAGGGCAAACGAATAAGGCGGTATTCTCCAGATGTCACCCACTCGTCGATTTGAAATCCCTGTTTTTTAGCCTCTTTTGCTAACGCTATCCGTTCCTCGGTAGTTAAGGCGTATGCGTCTTTGTCAAGCACATGTATGTGAAAGCCTCTTCCCGAATAAGTCACCCTCAACTTCGAGTAAGTTTTGGATAAGAACTCATATAGCCCTCCTGCTTCTTTTTGGACGATGGCGAATTCGAGTTCGCAGAAGCTCAAACCCTGCTTCCGCTTCATTTTGTCGGCGAGGTTGCCGTGGATTGGACAGGTTACGTTTTCAGGGTCTAAATCAAACGCCAATTCTTGACCCGTTGCTTTGTCGCTATTGTTGTAGATGTTTCGGTCGTAGTAGACGGCTTCAGGCAGAAAATCCAGCACCTGCGCTTGCACATCCACTAAATCCCTGTAATCATCGATTATTACAGTGGTGTCGGCGTCTTGTTTATACTTGTCCAAGACGATTTTGGTGTGTCTGCCCATGATGACTGCGAATTTGATATTGCCCAGATCTTGCCCGAACCACTCAGAGACTTTTTGGAGGTTAAACTCTTCGGTGTAGAACATTCTTCTCTCTTCAAGGGAGGAATAGCGCATGCCCATTGGCAAGTAATAATTAACCATAAACACCGCTAGACAGGTTACATCAACCTGCCAAAATGTTTTGCGGAATCTGAAAATTGGAAAAACTAATATGTCCGCTTAAGTCCAGTTTAAGTGGTGAATTGTTTTGCCGATAGACCCTGATTTTCAAGATAAACGTAAAATTGTATCTGAACATAATGGACACAAAGTTTGGGGCCCCGTTGAGCCTCCCACAACCCTAGGGATTCATGGCACTACTTCTGCAGTAGATTGGGATTCATGCGTTGGAGATGGCGTATGCGCCGATGTTTGCCCTGTTTCTCTCTACGATATGGTTGACACGCCTGGGCACCCATTATCAAACCGCAAAGCCGACCCTGCCCGAGAAAACACATGCATCCAATGCTTAGCCTGCGAAATGCAGTGCCCCGCTGGAGCCATAAAAATCTCTCCACCCCCATAAACGGGCATCTAACCGAACCTGAAATAAAAAACTAATTTAAAAAAAAATTAAGTAACTGACCCAAAAAGGCCAGTTCTACTTTTATTTTACTAAGGCTAAGTTTTTGTTGACTTTATCCCAGTTGACAAGGTTCCAGAAGTTCTCCACGAATTTAGCGCGGTCATTCTTATAGTCAATGTAGTATGCATGTTCCCAAACATCGAGTGCCATGATTATTTCAAAGTCGGGGAATACGTTCACGTTATGTTTTTCGATTTGCATAATCAAGGCGCGGTCCACGCATTTATGAACTGCCAGGGCAGCCCAGCCTGAACCTTCCGTGCTTGTAGCTGCGGTTGAAAATACCTTCTTGAACATTTCAAAGCTGCCAAACTGTTTGTCAATCATCTCTGCTACTGCACCGCCAGGTTGTCCTCCGCCGCCTTTGCCTGCAGGCGCCATGTTTTCCCAGAAAGTTGTGTGCAGCATGTGTCCACCGATGTTAAATGAGAGTTCTTTTGCGACGGATTTCACGTCCAGCATGGTTTTGCCTTCTTTTATCTCGTCCATTTTTGCGAAAATTGCGTTGGCTCCATTTACGTAGCCTTGATGGTGTTTGTCATGGTGAATTCTTAGTTGCTCCTCTGATATGTATGGAGCCAATGCGTTGTATTCGTAGGGTAGTTTGGGTAGGGTAAATGATTTTACTTTCTCCATAAATTTTCACCAAAAACCAATATTTTCAGTGGTGCGGTATGCCATATATACTTTGCTTAAAGTGATTAAGCGCCCAAGCCGCCTGTTTATACTGCTATAAACGCCTTTGATATTGATTCAAACGGTCTACTTGTGACTACCTGCACAAGCAGCCAGCAGCGCATTCCAAATGCAGACATCAAAAAGCAAAAGATTCAGAGCTCGCTGGTAGTAGTTGGGCCCAGAAACTTTTTACCCACTACAATTAGCGAAAAAAGGTAATCCCACCGCTTAACACATATACCGCAAATTTGAGGCTTTACAAATTATGGTAAAGGTAAATAATCAGGTTAACCTACAGAAAACCTAACTTGGTGAACATTCATTGAAGAGAACCGCGGCGCCCCTCCTCATAGCAGCATTCACTTTGTTGTTCATTTTATCCGCCCTACCCAGCGGCGCGGTTGCGCAACCAAACAGCTACAGCATAACCAGCGTTGACCACCAAGTCCAAGTTATGTACTCAGGAAACGTCGTTATATTAGACACTATTCACCTGTCGAGTCCAGTCTCGGATGGCTTTATGATCGGCTTACCGCTGCAGTACAGCGCAAACGTGCTTAAAGCTTTAGCATACGACGACACACACGTCTACCGGGTTAGCTTGGGTTTGCCTTTAGGCGATCGCGGAGGATTCTACGGGGCACAAGTAAACTTTAACGGATACGCACCAAGTACATTTACAGTGGCTTTTGTCCTAAATACTGGTTTAGTCACCGACAACAGCGGCGGCAACTACACTCTAATTTACCCAGCTTATCCAAGCCTAACGCAAGACATACCTATTTGTAGCGTCAAAGTAACCTTCCCCGCTTCGCCCTCAACAATATCCATAAGCAAAAGTGACGGTGACACCAACGAAGCTTCATATTTAACTGTAAACCTTCCCGCATATACCTACTCAACAGCCACCGCAGTCGTGAGGCTCTCAACCGGTTCAATTCAACCCACTACCGTCAGCAACCTAAACCGGCAAATAACCATTGACCCCACTGGTGCGGTTACCTCCACAGACACTTACCGCTTAATTAGCAACTCCAGTGCCCCAATGAGTTCCTTTGTGGTCGATATACCTCCCGACGCATCAAACGTGGTTGTCTTAGACCAATTCGGAACCCCACTAACCACTTACCAAACTACAGGAAACAACGTACTGCACGTCAACACTACATTATCGACTTTCGTGTCCACTGGTCAATCTACGAGTTTAAACGTAGAGTACAATTTGCCCGGTGCAACACTACAAGGTGACAATTATGTTTTGGCGGATTTCCAGTTGTTCCCCAAATTCCTGTACGTGGTGGAACATGCTACTATGGTTTTTACTCCCCCTGAAGGCGCAACTATCACAACTCCCCAAGTAGGCATGCTTGATGAGTCTTCAACTTTAACCCGTGATACCTTCCAAGACACCTTGGTCGTCACAGAAGAAAGCATAAGCTACGTAAATTACCTGACCACACAACAAAATGCCCTTCAACTCTCGTACAGTTACAATCCTGTTTGGGTTTCTTTCCGTACCACATTTTGGGCAGCCTCTACCGCGGCAATCGTCTGCATCGGTGCAGTGGTTTACCGCAGATTCAGACCTAAAGAGGAAACCTATAAGATCCGTGCAGAAAAACTCGCAGGGCGACGCGTGATGAGTTCCGAGCAAAATAATCGCCCGCAAGAAATTAAGACGGGGCAACCAATCACCGCCGACATAATCAGCGGTTTCTTAAGTACATACGAGGATAAGAAAGCGCTTAGAACTGAACTTAAGTCTCTGGATTTTAATGCACAGAAAGGGAAACTTCCGCGTCGGCAATACAAAGTGCAAAAGCAAACCATTGAAGTCCGCCTCGAAAGCCTCAACCGAAGTTTAGAGCGAACCAAAGCTGTTTTCCGAGGCTCTACCGGCACGTACCCAGATTTAGTTAGACAACTTGATTTAGCCGAAGAAGACCTTTTTGAAGCGGAGGAAACCATCCGAAACCTTCAAGCGCGCCAAAGCAGAGGCGAAATCAGCTTACAGGCTTACAAGAAAAACATCGCTGAATACCAGAAAGTCCGTGATAAAGCAGAAACGGCCATAACCGGAATCTTGTTGAGGTTACATGAAAAAATACGTTAATTCACCTAAAACCTTTTATTTTACACACAAGCTTTTGAAGAAAATATCCCAGAGGTAAGACAAAAATGGTAAAAATTGTTGTCGATGCCAAATGCACTGGATGCGAGACTTGTGTCAACACCTGCCCCGTCGGCGTTTATGAAATTAAAGACGGCAAATCAGTTCCAACCAAGGAAAGCGAATGCTTGGTTTGCAGAGCTTGTGAAGCACAATGTCCTGAAGGTGCAATTCAGGTAATCGAGTAAACCAAAAATTGTCTCTCACTCGTTGAGAGAGTTTCCTCTTTTATTAAACCTTAACTTTTTTAACCAATCTTAGTTTTTAGTTTTTTCTAGTATTAGAAGAAGAAACGGTTGCCCTTACTCATCTTCTTCCTATGGACTTTACAGACGGCTGCTTTTTTGCATCAGCGTCGGATATAGGCTGCAGGTTGGTTGTGGATCAAAATTCAAGCAGAAAACCAATGACATCCCAAAAAGCAACTGGTTGAAAATGCTGGCTTAGTCTTCCAGATTACGTAAAAACTGGATTATTTTAGCTAGCTGCTCTGCTGTGGCGTGATCAAGTGTTCCTTCCTCGTCGATCTTTACTAGTGCATTATCGGGTTTCATAGCTACTGATAGGGACAGTTTTTGCTATAACACTATCTGAGGTTGTTACTTCGAACTTCGAAGTAACCTCTGTTGGGGTTGTGAGTGTTTTGACAGATTCCTGTAAAAACTATGCAGTTTTGCTCTGTTAATTCCGTGTAAAGTTTAGTCTAAACACTAAAAAACCCGTTTTCGCATGTGAAACGCTTTGTCATCCAGTAAGTTAATATCCCAAAAACGCCCTAACAAAACATATGTCATCCAAAGTCCACTGTGCCCACATCCTTGTAAAAACCCTTGCAGAAGCCAACAACATAAAAGCCCTCCTAGACAAAGGCGAAAAATTCGGCGACATCGCCAAACAAGTTTCCCTCTGCTCGTCAGGCAAAAAAGGCGGCGACCTCGGTACTTTCACAAGGGGCAAAATGGTGAAGGCGTTTGAGAAGGCTGCTTTTGAGTTGCAGAAGGGGCAGGTTTCCTGTCCAGTTAAGACTCAGTTTGGTTACCATGTTATTAAGCGAATTGAGTAGTCACCTTTTTTTGGCGTTTCATTTTTTGTTTTGTTGTTCGTTGTTTTCTGCTGATTTGTTTAGGGTGAAGATGTTATTGAAAAGATATATCTTTAAAAGAAATACTTATATCGCCGCCGCTATAAACTTAAGTACAGAGAGCACGGAGGCAAACCGTTGAGTCAACCCCAAACCAAAAAAATCGTCCTCAACATCGGCGGAATGAGTTGCATAAACTGCGCACGCGCCATAGAAAAAGCACTCAAAAAACTCAACGGCGTAACCCAAGCAACCGTCAACTTAGCTGCAGAAAAAGCGCTAATCGACTACAACCCCGACATCGTAACCCAGAAAACAATAGAAGCAACCATAGTCGACGCAGGATACCAAGTAATCCACGACAAAGTGAGCATCCAAGTCAATGGAATGACCTGCATCAACTGCGCCAAAACCATCGAAAAAGTCCTCCAACCCAAAGATGGAATCTACAGCGCCATCGTCAACTTCGCCGCGGAACGACGTCATAGTCGAATACAACTCCAACCAAATCAGCTTACCCAGCATCAAAAAAGCCATAACCGACACCGGCTACGAAGTCGCCGAGCAACAAGGCGCAGGCACAGTTGAGGACGCCGAAGACAAAGCCCGCAAACGCCACATAAGACGCCTAAAAATCCTCTTAGCTACCAGCGCCATCGTAATCGTGCCCATCTTGCTTTTGATGTGGTTCCCCATTTTGCCCATGGAACAAAACAAAATTCTCCTATTCATCCTCGCCACTCCCGTGCAGTTTGTGGTGGGCTGGACATTCTACGTCGGCGCATACAAAGGCTTGCGAAACAAAACCGCTAACATGGATACCTTAATCGCTATGGGCACCTCAACCGCGTGGATATACAGTACAGTCGTAACTTTCCTGCCCGATGTGTTCCCTAACTCAGCGGTTTTCTTTGATACCGCAGTCATGATAATGACCTTCATTCTCGCTGGCAAACTCCTTGACGCCATCGCTAAAGGGAGAACATCAGAAGCTATACGCAAAATCATGGGGCTTCAAGCCAAAACTGCCCGTGTAATCCGAGACGGCATCGAAGGTGAGTTGCCAGTTGAAGAAGTGCAGGTCGGCGACGTTGTAGTTGTGCGTCCAGGCGAAAAAATTCCAGTAGACGGCATAGTCATCGAAGGCTATTCTGGTGTAGACGAGAAAGTAATCACAGGCGAATCAATTCCCGTGGAGAAGCGCAAAGGTGACGACGTTATTGGCGCCACCATGAACAAAACTGGCACCTTCAAGTTCAAAGCCACCAAAGTCGGCAAAGACACCGCTTTAGCACAAATCATCAACCTAGTCGAAGATGCCCTGACTTCGAAAGCGCCTGTGCAGCGTTTAGCCGACATTGCAGCAGGGTATTTCGTGCCAGTAATTATACTCACGGCGACTCTGTCGGCTTTTGCATGGTATTTCCTGTTCGGCGCAACCTACATATTCTCGTTAACTGTGTTTATAGCCGTGCTTATTGTCGCTTGCCCATGCGCTTTGGGGTTGGCTACTCCGACAGCCATCATGGTCGGTGTCGGAAAAGGGGCGGAAAACGGCATCTTAATCAAAAGCGGCGAAGCATTGGAAACTGCGCATAAACTTAGGGCGGTCGTATTCGATAAAACAGGTACCCTCACGAAAGGTGAACCTGAAGTCACCGACATAGTACCCGGCAACAATTTACAATAAGAACAACTGTTACAATACGCCGCAGTTGCAGAAAAAAACTCTGAACACCCATTGGGAGACGCCATCGTTAAACTGGCAACTGCTAAGGCGTCGATGTAGAATATCCAGATGACTTCAATGCAGTTCCAGGCCAAGGTGTTGAAGTCCAGTACAAAGGTTAACGGTGCTGCTAGGCAACCGTAAACTCATGGAAACCAACAATATCGACATAGACAGTTGAGCATAAAATGGCGGCGTTTGAGGAGCAGGGCAAAACCGCGATGCTTATGGCGGTTAACGGCAAAGCAGCGGGACTAATAGCTGTGGCTGACACTTTAAAAGAGCACTCCAAAGAGGCGGTGTCGGCGCTTAAAAGCTATGGGTCTTGAAGTTATCATGTTAACTGGCGACAACCAGCGCACAGCCAACGCAATCGCGCGTGCAAGTCGGCGTTGACCGCGTGCTAGCTGAAGTGCTTCCCGGCGACAAAGCATCTGAAATCAAGCGGCTGCAATCCGAAGGCAAAGTCGTTGCGATGGTCGGCGACGGAATAAACGATGCACCTGCTTTGGCGCAGGCAAACATAGGCATTGCAGTTGGCACAGGAACAGACGTAGCTGTGGAAACTGGCGAAATAGTACTAATCAAAAATGACTTGCGTGATGTTGTGGTCGCAATTCAGTTGAGCAGAGAGACTATGCGTAAAATCCGGCAGAACCTGTTCTGGGCGTTCTTCTACAACATCATCATGATTCCAATGGCGGCTGGCGCCTTTACCCATTAACTGACGTGCTATTTGACCCAGTGTGGGCTGCGGCTGCGATGGCAAGTAGCTCGTAACAGTGGTAGCAATGCGTCGCTGCTGCGGCGGTTTAAACCAAAACTCTAAGAAACCAACAAATGGTTTGGAGGTGAAATGTTATGGCTAAAGATCCAGTATGCAACATGGATGTTGACGAGAAAACAGCCAAACTAAAAACAGACTACAAAGGCAAAACCTACTATTTCTGTGCGCCGGCTGCAAGAAAGCTTTCGAAGAAGACCCGGAACTCTACATAAACGCGAAGTACAGAGGAAAGCCACCGATCATCATCACAGAACGAAGGCGAAGACGACGGCAGTGGCAGCTGCGGATTGTGGCAGTGGAAATAAACCACTAAACAAAATTTCTTTTTTATCTCTATTAATTTTTTAATAGACCCAAGCAAGACATGTTCGGCAAACAGGTCCTCGTTGAATTCGCCCATGAACTCAATTTTTTCGTTGATAACGATTTTTGGTACCCCAATCACATTGTATTTCATGGCTAAATCGGGAAATTCACTGCTGTCAATTACGTCAGCTTTGATTTGGTCACATTCAATGGCTAATTTGTGTGCGATTGCCGCGGCGCGATGGGCAATGTGGACAGGTTAAGGGTGACGAAGACTTTGATGTGTACAGGCGCTTTACATCTTTTAGGATATCTTTAGTTTTCTCGGAGAGGTCTGTTTTGCCTTTTGATACGTTGACTATTGCTTCGATGAGTGTTTGCAGTTCATAGCCGATATGGGATGCCATAACATGCGTACGCCGTAATCTTTTTTGCCGATAATTGCCAATGGCAGGAATTTGTGTCAATGCCGTATTCTTTGGCTTTGTCTGCGTCAGCCATGAAATCGTAAACTTCCGTCGTGATTTTGTCGTTTAATGTCGCCATTTCTTCCGCGATAATCGTCTTGTTTCGTTGCAGTATCTGGCATTCAATTTCCTGAGTGAACATGAATATTTTGACTGGGTCAACCAGTTTTGTCTTTAAAGTCGTTTCGTAGCAATTCTCTTTTGTCTGCTGGGATTAAACTCAAAATTTTTCCTCCAAAAACACGTTTTAGCTATAAGTTAAACTCTGTTTTTTCCTGCATATAATCTTTTAAGCAAGTTTGGTTTTGAACGAAAACCATTATAAGGGATTGTCAAACTGAGTTTTAGTTAGATCAATTGTTTTTGGAGACTAAATTTAAATGGTGAAGGTAACTTTAAAAGAAAAAGTGTACTGGGTTGGAGTTGTCGACTGGAACATACGTGACTTTCACGATTACGATAACATATCGTGGATCCAGCTACAACGCCTACTTAGTTCAAGACGAAAAAACCGCGTTAGTGGACACAGTGAAAGCTGCGTTCTGTCAACGAATTGATTGCACATGTTTCCGAGTTAACCAGTTTTGAGAAAATCGACTACATCATAGTTAACCACGTGGAAATGGATCATTCAAGCAGCTTGCCCATAATTGCTAAACTTGCAAAGAACGCCAAAATCTACGCTACCGCAAGGGGCAAAGAGGAACTCATCAAGCATTACGGTGCAGACTTCGAACGCGTTGAAATTGTGAAGAGCGGCGATAAAATCAGCTTAGGTAAAAAAACGTTGACGTTCCTTGAAGCACCAATGCTTCATTGGCCAGACAGCATGTTCACCTACCTAATCGAAGACAAAATTTTGATGCCTAACGACGCTTTCGGACAGCACCTCGCCAGCTCTGGACGCTTTGACGACGAAGTTGACCAGAAAATCCTGATGGAGGAAGCCAGTCACCTACTTCAGCAACATTCTGACGCCCTTCGCACCCTTGATCGTCAAAAAAATCCAGGAAGTCGTCGCCATGAACATACCCATTGACATGATTGCACCCAGCCACGGCATCATCTGGCGCAAAGACCCAATGAAAATCGTCAACGCCTATATGGATTGGAGTACTGGCAAAACAGTCAAAGACAAAGTAGTCATAGTTTTTGACACAATGTGGGAGAGCACCAACAAGATGGCACGGGCAATCGGCGACGGCATCGCAAGCCAAGGTGTCGAAGTCAAACTGCTCAAGCTCAGAGCTACAGGCGAAACCGAAATCGTCACAGAAATCACCAACTGCCAAAGTCGTTCTTGTCGGTTCACCCACTCTCAACAACGGCATGTTCCCAACAGTGGCTATGTTTCTAACTTACGCTACTGGGCTTAAGCCGAAAGGTAAGAAGTGGGGCTTCTTTGGCAGCTATGGCTGGGGCGGCGGCGCAGTCCGCGGCATGGTCAAAATTGCTAAGGAAGCAGGCTTCGAAGTTATGGAGCCAAGTGTTGAACTCAAATGGGTTCCCACTGATGAGGAACTTAAAAAATGCTTTGAATACGGCGTACAAATCGCCCAGAAAGTCAAAGCCTAAATTTTTTCCCTTTTTATGGTGCGCTTGTTTTTGTTTCCTATTAGTAGAAGAGAATGCCCCCTATTCATCATTTTTTTGTGGGCATGGTGAAGGCGATTTTTGTGTCCGCGTTTGATCTGGGTTGTTACTGGTTGTGGGCAAATCCTTAATCCTAAGCTGCGCCGTCTCGCAAGTAAGGATTCAGTGAGCATAAATACAAAATGCTTGAAGAAAAAAGAAATTGAAAAATAGCTTACGCTATTTTGATGAACAGATTTTTGGTTGTTCCACAGATTGGGCAGATGTCTGGTTCGTTGCCTGAGAAGGTGTTCCCGCATACTGGGCACACGTGGATTTCGGCTATTGGGAGGTCTTTTTTAGTTTTGGCTACGTCGATGGCTTTTTTGTAGAGGTCTGCGTGGATTTGCTCGACTTTGTTTGCGTAGTCAAAGCTTTGGAGAGCTTTTTTGTTGTCTTCTGCTTTGGCGTCGGCAATCATTTGGGGGTACATGGTTTTGAATTCATAGGTTTCGCCTGTAACTGCTGTTCCAAGGTTTTCCAAGGTGGATTGCACTTTTCCCATCACGTTCAGGTGATTGTGTGCATGTACGGTTTCGGCTTCTGCCGCGGCACGGAAGAGTTTTGCTATTTGAGGGAAACCTTCTTGGTCTGCGGCTTTAGCAAACGCGAGGTACATTCGGTTGGCTTGGGATTCGCCTGCAAAAGCAGCTTTTAGGTTATCATCAGTTTTAGTCATTAAAAATCACGTTTAATTAGTAATTGTGAAGGGTTTTATAAGTTATACTTTGGCGCTTGATTGTTTTGGTGTTGTTGTTTCTTTTTATATTGTGGTGGTGGTTTCCAGTGTGCAACTACATACTACTTATCCGTTTAAAAAGTCGGTTTTTGAGTTCAGGGCGTAGTTTGCGTTGTGCTGGTTGTTACAAGCGGTTTTAAGATGTATTTTGGTTAAATTGGATTAAACTATTTTGGTAGCGGGGAGTAGATTTGAACTACTGATCTCTGGGTTATGAGCCCAGCGGGTTGATCCTGGCTACCCCACCCCGCTGCGTTTCGCAAAAAACGCTTCAATGCATTCTATTACTTTGCTCGTCGAATATTAATAGTTTCACTTTCGCATCTCAGCAAAAGCATTTTAGTGTCGAACATATTTCCCTAAGACTGGATGATTCACTTTGGATAAGCCGTATTTACGTAAACTTTCAAATCCGCCCCTAGACAACCCGATCTTCGTACAGGGTCTGCCGGGCTTTGGCAATGTTGGGCGGATAGCGGCTCACCTCCTGATAAAGTTCTGCGACGCCAAACCCTTCGCCGAACTGTATTCCCCAACTTTTCCCGATTACGTGGGTATATCCACCAAAGGTATCGCCCATTTGCCACGTTACGAGTTCTTTTATGCCCCCATGGAAAAGAACAATCTTATTATCATGACTGGTGAAATTCAGCCCAGTTTCGACGATGTTGTTGCTCATTACACTGTTTGTGGTTCTGTTTTGGATTTTGTGGAGGAACTCGGCTGCCACTTCCTAGTAACAATGGGCGGCGTACCTATAACTGAAGACAAAACGCAAGTGTTTATCGCCGCTACCTCGACTAGATTAGCCACAGAGTTTATGGAGAAGGGCGGCGTCATTTACAGCAAAGGCAGAATTGTCGGTGGAACCGGCTTAACGTTGGCTTTGGCGAAGGAACGCAAAATTGACGGTGTCAGTTTGCTTGGTACAACCATGGGTTTTAAGGCTGATAAGGGCGCTGGCTTTCTGGTTTTCAAGTTTCTGATGAAGGCTTTAGGAAAAGAGATAAAAGAAGGTTTGGTAGAAAACAATCAATCTGAAGAGTCATAAGTTGGGCGCTGAATGAACAAAAATATTGAAACCATGGAAGTAAGCGGAGTAGAATCTAAATTCACTAAAGTAGTTTTAACTCTTGTTGCGGTGCTTCTGATTTTCGTTGGTCCAACATATATTCCCTACTTGATGTCGGATGTGGCGGGCATTGAATATTTTGCTTCAATCGGCGTCGGTTTGGTGCTGTTCATTTTGGGTTTAGGTCTGATTATTTACTTGATCCGTAAAAAAGTCATAACCTAAACCTTCACTTTAGGAAATTTTGCCTCAGATACCCTAGAGTGCATCATCAGTCAGCTTTTTAGATTCTTCATCGGCACTCCCAATAGGCAAAACCTATTTTATTAACTATTCTTCGCTTTTCTCGGATAATTTTGTTTAGTTGCAATATGCTTTCAGAATACATAAGACATATTAGATCTTTGCGGCAAAATAGGTTCGCTATGCAGGACAAGCCCCGCCTCCCCAACTCCCTATCTGGGAAGGATAAAGTTAACCGCACAACTATAATTTTGGAGCGGAGCGAACGCGAATACATTGAGTCCTTAATAGCAGAGGGTAAGGAACCCGGTATCAAATCCCTTATCTCCAAGATGCTTGACATCTACCGAAGCATGAACATTGACGACTGGCGGTTCCCCGGAGAATACTATTGCGGCATCAGCCGAATCGCCCTCATAAACGTCGAACTATTAAATATTCTAACCAAGCAAATTCCAAGAGAAAAATGGCCCGAAGTCGGTGCACATATGGGCGACGCCTTAAGAGTATCCATCCAATCCACTCTGGGCGTAGACGCCTCTAAGCAGGCGAATTGGGAAGCCGTTTTTCAGCGCCTTAAAGTGCAGGGTTTCGGTGACTTTTACCTCAAAGACAAATTTTTACTGCTCAAAACACCCTTTATCCAGGATTGCGAAATTTGGCGCAGCCTCCTTCAGGGGTTGCTCGGAGTGGATTTGGAAACGCATAACTCGGCGCCTCCACTGGTTTTCGAAATAAAAAACCTTGCTTCTGCAACAGTTTAGTCGCTTGCACTTTTCGAAGGTTAAATATTAGTGACTAGATTTATATGGGAGACAGTTGTTGTGGTGTCGTTTAGTGACGTATGATGAGGGATTGCGTTCATACAAGGCGATTGCCTTCATTGAAAGCTTAAGATTTTCTTATTGTAAATTAGACGCAACCCCCAACCAAAACGTTTCTGAAAAAACAAAACCCATCAGATTACTCTCTAAATGTTTAGGTGAAAAATTATGGATAAAATAAAATTCGCAATACCGAAAGGCTCCCTAGAAAAAGCGACAGCGGAATTCTTCTCTAAATCAGGCTTCAAAATCGGTGCATCAGACCGAACATACCGTCCCAGCATAAATGACCCTCAAATCGAAATGAAAGTTCTGCGTCCCCAAGAAATCCCAGTGTTTGTCAGCGAAGGCTTACAGGATATAGGTATCACGGGCGAAGACTGGGTACGCGAGAACAAAGCAGACGTCGAAGTGTTGCAGAATCTTGAATATGGAAAAATCCGCTTAGTCATAGCTGTTCCTGAAAGCGTCCCCGAAGGTACTTCACTGGGCGAGTTCATGGAGTCAATTTGGGCGGCAGGCAAAAACTTCCGAATAAGCACTGAATACCTCAACATCGCCTCCGAATACCTCAAGAGTACTCCTCAATACAAAGCCCGCTTCGGCGACGCCGACCCCATACTTGTTACGCCATGGTGGAAGAAAGGGGACAACGTACGGGCAAAAATTTTCCTCTCGTTTGGCGCCACAGAAGCCAAGCCGCCTGAAAACAGCGATTGCATCATGGATGTAACCGAAACAGGAACCACCATCGAAGCAAACAGCCTACGCATAATCGAAACCGTAATGCGCTCCTCAGCCATCCTCATCGCCAACAAAAAAACCATGGAAGACCCAGAGAAACGCGAGAAAATCTTCGACATAGTTGCATTGCTCAAGGGTGTAGTGGATGGCTCCAAACGCATACACATATTCGTTAATGTCAAAAAGGAAAATCTGCAAACCCTGCTAACAGAGTTGCCAGCACTCAAAAACCCAACAATATCCCCGCTAGCGGACGATGCTTGGGTGGGCGTGAACACCGTTATCGAGAAGGACTGCTTCATTGGGTTACTTCCTAAAATCCGCAAAATCGCGCAGGGCTTGATTGTGTTTGAGCCGCGGCAGGTGCTGGCGTTGGATGAGATAACTCGGAGAAATGAAGGCCAATGCAAAACGGAACAATCGTAAAACTGTGGAATTCAACTCAGTTACCACTCGATTGGTTTAGAAGGCAGCAGGTTGACCAGAAAGCTACGGCTGAACTGGAAAACACTGTAAAAGCCATCATAAACCAAGTTAAAACGGAAGGGGACAAGGCATTATTGGAGTTTGCGCTACGATTTGACAAATCCCCCCTATCCCTCCAAACCCTGAAGGTTTCCCAAGAAGAAATTCAGGAAGCCTACATCAAAGTTACTAAAGAGCAGATCTCCGCAATTCAATTCATGAAGCAACGGGTCAGCGTCTTTCAAAAACAGCTGCTAGTAAACACCGCTGTTAGGGCCTTCAACGAGGGCATCATGGTACAGACCGATCTGCGCCCAATTGAAAGCGTCGGTTGCTACGTGCCTGGTGGCCAAGCAGCTTACCCAAGTACTGTAGTTATGACTGCGTTGGTCGCAAAAATCGCGGGTGTGCCCCGCGTTATTGTGTGTTCGCCTTCTGATGCAGAGGGAAAAGTTAACCCGCTGGTGCTGGTTGCTTCAGACATCTGCGGCGTCACCGAAATTTACAAAGTCGGCGGAGCCCAAGCCATCGCAGCGTTAGCATACGGCACCGAAACTGTTGCACCAGTCCGCAAAATCGTTGGTCCCGGCAGCAAATACGTCACCACGGCAAAGGTTTTGGCATCTCAGGACGTTGCCATTGACATGCCCGCTGGTCCAAGCGAAGTTCTCGTCTTAGCCGACGATACAGCCGACTCCCGCTTAATAGCTTACGACATGATTTCGCAGGCGGAACACGGAACCGACAGCGTCGCTGCACTCGTCACGACTTCGCAGAAACTCGCCGACCAAGTGCAAGCCAATCTATCCAAGTTTGCCGCGGTTGCACCGAGAAGCGATAAAATTGTAGAATCCCTTGCCAAGTACGGCTTCATAGTTGTCTGCAAAGACATGGAGGAAGCTGTCAAATTAACAAACCAATTCGCAGCTGAGCACCTTGAAGTCATGACTAAAGACGCTAAAGCACTCGCCGACAAACTCGTCGCGGGGTTAATTCTAATAGGCCCCTGCAGTCCCGTGCCGCTCAGCGACTACGCAAGCGGAACCAACCACGTATTGCCCACAGGTGGCTTCGCGCACTCATTCTCAGGGCTTTCAGCCATCGACTTCATGCGTCGAGTTAGCATCGTAGAGTGCTCTCGCGAAGGTCTCGAAAAAGTGAAGGCCCAAGTCAAAGTTCTCACTGACACGGAGAACCTTCCTAATCACTATAAAGCAATCGCGGCGAGGTTCGAGTAATGAGCGCATCCTACCAAGCATGGTTCAAAGCTAAACTGCAAAAGCTGCAATCCATCGACTGCTACACTGCAGGTGTAACGCCGGAAAGTTTAGCGGAGCGAATATGCGTTGACCAATCAAAAATCGTTAAACTCAACTTTAACGAAAACCTCTTTGTCGACCGAACCCGCCAAACCGCCTTGATGAAAGAATTGGCAGAAGAAATCGACTTACGCATGTACCCCGAAGATGAAGAGGGGAAACTGCGTGACAAAATCGCAGGTTACATGGGGGTTCCGCCGGATTTCATTGTGGTTGGAAACGCAGGCGACGAGTTATTGGACCGTATGATTCGCCTTTTCGTAGAACCCTGCGATGTTGCACTCTCGTTTAAGCCTTCTTTTGCTATTCCAAGGCTCTGTGTGAAGCGGCAAGGCGGTGAATACATCACCGTTCCTTTAATGGGTAACTTCCAACTTGACGTTGAAGGCATGCTTAACGCTTTTTCAGATAAAACCCGCTTGCTATACTTGTGCTCACCCAACAACCCCACCAGCAACCAGATGAAACCCGAAGACATTGAATGTCTCGCCAAAGCCTTCCCTGGAATCGTCATCCTCGACGAAGCATATGGAGAATTCGCGGACTCCAGTTTCGTACCGCGGATCAGCGAGTTTCCTAACATGATTATCCTGCGCACCTTCTCCAAAGCGTTTGGTTTAGCCATGCTCAGATTGGGGTACGCAGTTGCGAACCCCGAGTTAGCTGCGGTTCTCAGAGACAAAGCTCCTCTGCCCTACCCTGTGAGTGGTTTCACGATCCGTATGGGTATCAAAATGCTTGACAACCGAGACATCATGCGCGAAGCAGTTGGCGCGTTGGTGACTGAGCGGGGAAAACTCATAAAGCAACTTAACCAAATAGAAGGCGTAGAAGCGTTTCCGTCCCAAGCGGATTTCGTGCTCATAAACACCAAAGCACCCGCCGACGAGGTCTACCAAAAACTGCTATGTAAAGGCATTATGCTTAAGAAATGGGGTAAACTGTTGCAGTACGACAACTGCTTCCGCGTCACAGTTGGCTTGCCCGAAATGAATGCAAAGCTAATTGAGGCTCTAAAACAAATTTCAAAGTGACTAGCTATGAGATGTGAAGAGGTTAACCGTAAAACTAAAGAAACAACAGTGAAAGTCAAAGTCAACCTTGACGGCGAAGGAAAAGCCAAAATCGAAACTCCCGTACCTTTTTTAAGTCACATGCTGGCTTCCATGGCGACACACAGCTTAATCGACATCGAAGCATCCGTAGAAGGCGACTTGGTGCACCACATGGTTGAAGATCTCGCACTCGGCTTAGGTGAAGCCCTAAACCGCGCCTTGGGCACTCGCGAAGGTGTCACCCGCTTCGGCAATGCAGCCGCTCCGATGGACTGCTCACTGGCATTTTGTGCACTTGACCTCGTCAAGCGACCATATTTCAAAATCGACCTTAAACTCAGAGGCAAAAAAGTAGAGGACATGCCAACCGAGGACATAGTGCACTTCTTCGAGTCACTCACGCAGACTCTTCAGGCTAACGTGCACATTTTCGTGGAATACGGCAGCAACGACCACCACAAAGCCGAAGCCGCCACCAAAGCCTTGGCGCTTTCCCTGAGGCAAGCAGCCGCAGTGGACCCTAGACGCAAAGGCGTACCCAGCAGCAAGGGCGTAATATAGCATGGCGAATGCAGTCATATTCGACTATGGCGTTGGAAACCTTCTCAGCCTCAAAACTGCGCTGGAAAAGGTGGGCTTAAATGTGTCCATCGGCATCTCCGCAGCAGACCTCAAAGACGCCGACGCCATCGCATTGCCCGGAGTCGGCAGCTTCACTGCCTCACTGGAGCGTCTAAGTACAGTCAAAGAAACATTGCAAACCAAAATCTCAGAGGGCACTCCGCTTTTGGGCATCTGCCTTGGGCTGCAGTTGTTTTTTGAAACAAGCGAGGAAGGTCCCGGCTCTGGATTGGCGTTTTTCAAAGGTACCGTCAAGCAACTGCCAAACACTGTGAAAGTCCCCCATATGGGTTGGAACACCCTAAACTTCGCCAAAGCAGACCCGTTATTCGATGGGGTACCCGAGGAAACCTACGTTTACTTCGTCCATTCACTTTACCCAGCTCCCGAAAATCCCGATATAGTCATAGCCAAAACCGATTACGGTACCACCTTCACCTCAGCAATCGGTGACAAAAACATCTATGGCACCCAGTTCCACCCCGAAAAATCGGGTGACGTTGGTTTGAAAATACTTAAAAACTTCGCCAAAGCAGTGGTTAGGTGATTTTAGATGCAGCTTATTCCAGCTATTGATTTGATGGGCGGCAAAATCGTACGCTTAACCCGTGGCAAAGCGGAAACCGCCAAATGCTACGAAACCCAATTCGGAACACCACTCCAAGCAGCCGAACGATGGCGAGACGAGGGCGCAGGCAAACTCCACATTATCGACTTAGATGCAGCGTTTAGCATCGGCAACAACCGCGCAGTTATCGCCGAAATAGCCAAAAACGTTTCTCTGCCCATTCAGGTCGGCGGGGGCATCCGAAGCTACGAAATCGCAGAACAACTCCTCAAAGTAGGGGTCGCCCAAGTGATACTTGGCTCTTTAGCTTTCAGCGACCCAACAGTTATAACTAAAATCCAGAATCGGTTCGGTCCAGACTCAGTTATAGTCGCATTAGACAACAGCGAAGGCCGCATCATGGTGGAAGGTTGGCAAACAGAAACCGCTATGACCGTAGACATGGCATTGACCAAGTACACTTTGCTCGGCGTCAAAACCTTCTTGATAACCTCTATTGCTCAGGATGGCATGCTAAACGGCCCTGACTTGCAAACTCTCAGTTCAGCTGCAATGTTTCCAAATGTAAAAATCATTGCAGCAGGCGGAATCGGTACCGTCGGCGACTTAGCAGCCCTAAATGAAATCAACTGTGATGGTGCAGTCATCGGCAAAGCCCTATATGAAGGGCGCTTCACATTAAAAGAAGCCTTACAAAAAATAGGAGCCTAAAAATGCCGCTTGCAAAAAGAATCGTGCCTTGCCTCGATGTTGACCACGGAAAAGTTGTTAAAGGTGTAAACTTTCTGGAACTCAAACACGCTGGTGACCCAGTTGAAATGGCTAAGCGATACAGCGACGACGGCGCCGACGAACTCGTGTTCCTCGACATCACTGCATCTAGCGAGAAACGTGATATTATGCGTCGCTACGTAGAAGGTGTAGCAAAAGCAATAAGCATACCTTTCACCGTTGGCGGAGGAATCCGAAGCGTTTCAGACGCAAGAAACGTACTGTGCAGCGGCGCTGACAAAGTCTCAGTTAATACCGCGGCTGTTGAGAACCCGAAACTTATCACCGCGTTAGCAGATGTCTTCGGTCGTCAATGCGTGGTATGTGCCGTTGATGTCAAACGTAACCACACACTTGCAGAAGGGGCCATCTTGGTTGAAACTGAAGAGGGTGAGTTGTGGTTTGAAGTTGTGACGTATGGCGGCAGAAAACGCACTGGCATTGACGCTTTGGCTTGGGCTTCTGAGGCTGAGCGGTTGGGTGCAGGTGAGTTCTTGGTGACTTCAATGGATTGTGACGGCACCAAAAACGGCTACGACATCGAACTCACGCGAACCATAAGCGAACGCCTTAATGTGCCAATCATAGCGAGTGGAGGTGCAGGTGAACCAAAACACCTCTATGACGTGTTCACAGCGGGCAAAGCTGACGCGGCACTTGCAGCCTCGATTTTTCACTATAATCAGTATCCTGTTCCTGTTGTGAAGGATTACTTGCGTAAAATGGGGGTGACTATTAGACCATGACACCTGAAGAACTACTAATAAAGCTGGACTTTACCAAAGGCAACGGGCTTATCCCCGTTATAACTCAAGACGCCGAAACCAAAACGGTGCTGATGCAGGCATTCGCCAACAAAGAAGCCGTCGAGAACACGCTTAAAACCAAAAAAGCCACGTATTGGAGCCGTAGCCGAAATGAACTCTGGGTTAAAGGAGAAACCTCTGGGCACACCCAGAAAATCGTCTCCGTCTCTACAGATTGCGACTACGACTCACTTCTCTATGTTGTTACGCAGACGGGTCCTGCATGCCACACTGGTGAGTACAGTTGCTTCTATAACAAGCTGCTGTAGTTAATACTTTTAAACGAAAACCTACTCTCTATTCTTTTGTGAGATGTTTATGTCCTCTTTACATGAAGCTATGCTCTACACCCGCCAACCCGACGGCAAAGTTAAATGCAGCCTCTGCGCACGCCGTTGCCTAATCAGTGAAGCAGCACCTGGCTTCTGCCTAGTCAGAAAAAACATAGGTGGCACGCTTTTCACTCTTAACTATGGCAAAGCAGTCTCCGCAGGCGTAGACCCCATCAGCAAAAAACCCCTCTCACATTTCAACCCCGGCGCTCTAGTTATGTCGATTGCAGCGGCTGGATGCAACTTCCGATGTCAATTCTGCGACAACTGGATGATAAGCCAAGACCACGAAGCCCCCGGTAACCCCTTCCCACCTGAAGAAGTCGTGAAATCCGCTAAGAAAGCTGGTTGCCAAGGCATAAGCTACACCTACACTGAACCCACCATATTCATGGAATATGCGCTTGACATTGCTAAACTAGCTAAAGAAGCTGGGCTGTTTAATACGTTTGTCACCAACGGGTACATGACGCCTGAAGCAGTGCAAACCATCTCGCCTTACCTTGACGCAGTCACAGTTGACTTCAAAGGTGCCGCTGACCCTGAATTCTACCGCTCCAGCATGGGGGTGCCCAGTGTGGAACCCATCTACGAGTGCCTAAAAGAACTTAAACTCCACGGTGTCCACATAGAACTCACTAACCTTGTCGTCCCCAAAACAGGAGACTCACTCGAACGTCTCCGCACATTGTCTAAATGGATAAAAGATTACTTGGGGCCCGACACGCCTTTCCATTTGCTGCGTTTCCATCCTGAATACAAAATGTCTACTATCCCCGCTACGAGTGTGCATGAGATGGAGCAGGCGCTTTTGACTGTAAAAAATCAGGGGTTGCACTATGTTTATGTGGGTAATGTGCCTGGGCATCCGGGCGAAAACACTTACTGCCCTGTTTGCGATACCCCAGTGATTAAACGTTATAGCTTCGACATCACCACGTGGAACCTCACTGCCGACATGCATTGCCCCGTCTGTGGAAACGCCATCCCCATTGTAGGCAAATTGTACCAGAACAACCAGCGCTTTCCATACGCACTATTTTAAGCATAACCACTTGCCCGGGTTTCAGG
The DNA here is from genome assembly GCA_963760925.1 of uncultured archaeon. GTDB lineage: Archaea > Thermoproteota > Bathyarchaeia > Bathyarchaeales > Bathycorpusculaceae > Bathycorpusculum. The sequence continues at coordinate 388,038 of CAVXES010000005.1, forward strand.
TAAGCTAGTCAATTCTTATTAAGCAAGCTCAATGTGCATTACAGTGAAAGTGCCGCAGAAATGACTGTTTACTCTGCTTTGGCGGTTGCAACAGGCTACTGGAAACCCCGCGATGACTACAACAAAAAAATAGTCACTGCCCTAAACGGCAAACTTCAAAACGGTGACTTCGTGGTTGTCTCCGAAAAAGCTCTCTCAGTAGCCACAGGGAACATCATTGACGAAGCCAACGTTGCAGCGGGGGGAAACGCCAGATTCATAGCGGATTTTTGGATGCGCAAGGTATGGGGTTACTGCCTCGGCTTTGTTTGCCGCTTTGGGTTGCGTTTGATTAATCGGCTGCGGAGTTACCCTTTGGATTCGGGTGGTCGCCACAAGCAGGTTGCGCTTGAGCAAGCGGGGCTTTTGGATGCGCTTATGTTTGGTTCGGAGGGTGGCATTGATGGCTCCAACTTAGCATATTCTTTCATGAGTTTGCCCTTGAAGAACACAGATGTTTTAGCCGAGGGAATTCGGACAGAAATTTTCCAAAAGCTGGGTAAACAAGTTTGTGTACTAATTGCTGACACAGACAAGACTTATCGTTTCCGCAACTTTTACTTTACGCCACGCCCTAACCCATTGGAGGGAATTTATTCTTTCGGCGGAGTGGTAACCTATGTGTTGGGTCGTTTGTTGAAGTTTAAGCGGAGCTCTACTCCGTTGGCTGTAGCGGGCTGCAGGTTGACTGCCGGTCAAGCTTTAACGCTCACTAATATTGCTGACCGCGCCCGCGGTCCCGGTTCAGGCGCCACCGTTTGGGATATGGCATCAAGGTTTCACGTGGGTATTGACAAGGTTAGCTGGGCGATGCTTGAGGAAGTTACACATAAACCCGTAGTTCTAGTCAGAAAAAGGTCACTTTAGATGTTGGCTGTTAACGAAAACTACTGGGTGGTTAACGAAAACAGTGTTTTTTGAGGGTAACACATAAAAATGGGGTTTGTAAGCTCTTTCCAAAACGATGGGATTGTCCATGGAAGAATCACTGCAAAAGTTAGACGCATTCTTTAATCCGAAATCAGTAGCAGTCATTGGCGCCACCAAAAAAGTTGGTAAAGCCGGCTATGTCATCTTCAAGAATTTAGCTACTAACAAGCAACGTAATGTGTTCAAAGGCGAATTGTATCCTGTTAACCCAGGCGAAGACTCGATTTTAGGGTTCAAATGCTTTCAATCACTGAGTAAAGTTCCAGGAACTGAAATTGACTTAATTGTTATTATTGTTCCAGCCAAATTTGTGCCATCTGTAATGGAAGAAGCTGTCGCGAAGAAAGTGAAAACGGCAGTTATCATAACCGCTGGCTTCAAAGAAATAGGAAATAAAGAACTTGAAGACCAAGTTATTGCCATAGCCAAAAAAGGCGGCATACGCATTTTGGGCCCCAACTGCCTCGGTGTTTTCTACTCCAAAAGCGGAATCGACACTTTGTTCTTGCCCGAAATGAAGACATTGAGCACCGGCGAAGAAGTTGTTGCAACCCCCCGTCCACTGCCCGGTAACATTGCCATGGTGACCCAAAGCGGCGCTTTCGGCTCAGCAGCTCTGGACTACCTGACTGGTCGCCAAATGGGCGTTTCCAAATTTGTGTCTTTCGGTAACAAGAGTGACGTGTCTGAATCTGACATTTTGGCTTACCTCATGCAGGACGAAGAAACCAGAGTCATCTTAGTTTACCTCGAAGATGTTAAAGGCGGACGCGACTTTATCCGTGTCGCCAAAGAAGTGACACTCAAAAAACCTGTAGTTGTAATTAAGTCAGGTCGTAGCAGTGCTGGTGCACGTGCAGCCGCAAGCCACACAGGTGCCATTGCAGGCTCAGACAAAGTCTATGATGCTGCCTTTGAGCAGTGTGGTGTTATTCGTGCTCACAGCATGGAAGATTTCTTTGACATTGGCAAAGCCCTTGCAATGCAGCCTCCGACCGACGGCACAAACATCGGCATATTAACCGATGCAGGCGGACCCGGAGTCATGACCGTTGACGAACTCGAAACAGTGGGCTTAACCGCTGAGCCTTTCACTAAAGAAACCGAAGAAAAATTCGAGGAACTCAAAAAAGAAGGAAAAATTCTCCAAATTGCAGCCACACACAACCCAGTCGACTTAACTGGTTCAGTCACCGATGAACAATTCGTCACGTCAGTGGACATAATGTTCCAAGACCCAAAAATTTACGGCATCATCCTTCTTGGTTTGCACCACATGCCTGGTTTACGCGAAACTTACATTGACGGAACCTTTGAAGTCGCTCAGAAATACAAGAAACCCATCGTTATGGTTGACATCGGAGAAACAGAAATGGCGCTCTTTACCCGCAGCCGTTTTGATAGGCTCTGCGTGCCCAGCTACGGTTCACCCGAAGATGCAGCCCATGCAATGAAAGCATTAGTCTGGTACGGCGAATATCTCAAACGCAACGGCGCCCTAGATGCATACGTCGACAACTTCAAAAAGAACTGCCAACAACCAAACCTCAAAAAGTAACGGCAATCGTTAATTCCGACCCATCCCTCAATTTTAGTTTACCCCTTAGATAATCGGGGGATATTATTTCCAGAATTTCTGGGGGATAGTTGGGTGTAAGCGGTAACACAACTGCGCATTTTTCTTTTTCAATTTCCGCTTTAAAGAGGACTCCGCTGTAAAAGCCTTCTTTGGGTTCCACGGTTATGCCGAGTTTGGGGTTGAGTTGATGCCTTTTTTTGGTGCTTTCCGCGGATAGGCGGATGTTTAGAGTTCCCGAATACACCTCAAAACCAAGTTTCTGCCGTATCTGCTGTTTAACCCACGGCAACGCCATGAAACATTTACCTTTGCCCTCACCCGAAAAAACCATCCCTTCAAGAGTGAGCTGCGGCAAACCCGCTCACGGCTGCTCTTTTAACCACTGCGCAACCGACTTCAGAACGGGGTCAGAGGAAATGTCCACAACTGGCACAATCATTTTTTCCTTAGTCTCAATCGTTGGGGTATAGCGGGGCATCAAAGCGTACCCAACATAAGTCCAGTATACTTTGCGCTTTTCAAGCAGTTCCTTGGCGACTGCAGTGTTGGATGCTGTAAGTGGGAAGTAAAGGAATACGACGCCGTCTACCCAGTACAAACCCGCTAACTTGCCGCCTGCAATGACCGAGGTGAAACGGGCGATATCTTCTGGGCTGCCAAAACGGTTTTTCTCCATAATCACTATTTCTTTGAAAGGCTCATAAGAAACAGAAACTTTAGTTTCACACATAAACCTACAATTCTCCACTCAAGCTAACCCTAACAGTGTGAGCAGGAGCATTTTAATTTTACCATAAGAAAAAGAAAGATTTTTCGGCGATTTACGGGGCATAAAAAAAACTGTTTTAAATAGAGGAGGGGAGCTGGCACTGCAGCAGTGAAACTTCAACTATGAGCTGCTAACATCTACCTCAGCCAAAAAAGGTTTTGACTGTTCTTAGGTTGGTCTAAGGTAGATTGGCAGTTGCCCTTTGGAGACTTTTAATTCGACGCCTTTTGTTGTGCAGCATGCCTCTCCTTTGTTTAGGGCTGATATGGCGAGTGTGTTTCGGGCGCTTCTGGTTATCGCGGGCGTGACTCCGAGAAGTTCCTCTGAGGCGCTTTTGGTTAACTCAACTTCTAAGTGAGTTACTTTCCACTCTACAGGGTCTACGGTTAAGTCTTTTACTTCGCCTATCTTTTCGTTTTGAACTAGAACGGGTTTGTTTATCAATTCGCTGAATTTCAAAAATAGTCACCTAATATAATCTAGTTCTTGCCAGTTAAAACAGTTATGGTTTGGTTCCTTGCTATAAACTCGGTTTTGCTCTAAATAATGGAAAGGGGCGGTACCCTATGAGAGGTTCAGTGGTTTACCGAAGTTTCATAAGTACCATTTCAGCTGCTTGGACCATGGGTTCCCACGTTTCATTCATCGGTGGTGCATAAGCTGTATCTGCCTTAGCAAGCTCACGCACAGTCATGCCTTGGCTAATCGCAAACGACAAACTGTTAATGCGCTGAGTCACTTCTTCTCCACCCACAATTTGTCCTCCGATAATGCGCTGTGACTCCTTCTCGACGACGAGTTTGATTTTAATTTGGGTAGCACCTGGATAGTAGTCTGCCCGTGTTTTACTTGTGATTACTCCCACTACAACTTCGATGCTCATGCATTTAGCCGCCCTCTCTGTTAAGCCCGTGTTGCCTGCTTCAATGTCAAAGAGCCGTGTAACAGCCGACGCTAACACACCGCCGAACAAACTGTAGTCGCCGCCTGCGTTTGCACCCGCCACTTTACCCATCCGAACCGCTACCGTGCCCAACTGAGGACAAACCGCTTTGTGAGTGATCATATGGTGTGTTTCTGCGCAGTCGCCCACAGCGTAAACATCTTTAACTTCTGTTTCCATGCGCGCGTTTGTTTTGATTGCTTTGGTCTCTCCTAGTGGGATGTAGGCTTCAGCCGCCAGCTTGGTGTTGGCGCGTACGCCAAAAGCGCTGATGAGCATGTCTGCTTCGATGACTTCGTTGCCTGCCTTCACCGCAGTAACTTTGTCGTCGCCGAGGAACTCTTCGACGCATTTGCAAAGCATGAACTTCATGCTTTTGTCTTCAAGGTGTTGCTGAACCAATTTCGCCATCTCTTCATCTAAAAGCTGAGGCAGAATCTGCGGCAACATCTCTACAACTGTTACCTGCAAACCGCGCTCAATCAACCCGACACCAAGTTCCAAACCGATTAGGCCTGCCCCCATAATCACCGCGGATTTAGCGCCCGCCTTAACCGCCGCATCGATTTTTTCGCCATCCTCAATACAGCGCAAACTCAGGATACCCTTTTTTTCTCTCCCCTTAATCGGTGGCATAAACGGCTCCGCACCAGTCGCAATCACCAAACTGTCATAAGGCAACGTTTCGGTTGCGCCATCTTTGGTTTGGATTATGACGGTTTTTTCTTTAGTGCAGATCGCAGTGGCTGTGGTTTCTGTGCGCAAATTCAACTTAAGCATCTGGAAAAACGCTGGAGGATAAACCACCAAGTCTTTGAAGGCTGCGATGTGTCCGCCTACGACGAAGGGTAAACCGCAGCGGCTGTACCCCGCAGTCTTCTCCCTGTTAATCAGCGTAATTTCTGCTGTGCGGTCTTTTTTTCTTGCGGCGGAAGCAGCTTCCACGCCTGCTGCGTTGGCGCCTATGATGAGTACGCGTCTCGCCATTGGCGTCGCCTTAACATTTACCTGCAGATTGATCTTTATGCCACTCGACGGCTTTGTCAAAATCCATCAGGTTAGCCAAGTCTGCTTTTATGTCTGCAGGGTTGACTACGAGGAGCCAGCCTTTTTCGTATGGGTCTTCGTTTAGGATTTCCGGTTTAGACTGGACTTCTTCGTTTACTTCTTCGATTGTGCCGGTTACGGCTGAGATGAGGTCGGAGACGGCTTTTACGGATTCCAATGTTCCGAATGGCTCATTCTGTTTAACTTGTGTTCCAGTGCTGGGTAAATCTGCGTAAACGATTTCGCGTAGGGATTTTTGGGCGTAGTCGGTTATGCCGACGCGGACTTTGTCGCCTTCGATTTTTACCCATGCGAAGTCTTTGGAGTAATAGAGGCCTTCTGGCACTTCGTATTGTTCAACTTTAACCATGATGATTGAACCTTCTTGTTTGCGTGATTTATCAGACTGTGGTTATGGCTATTAAAGGTTAACGACTTGGTGTTTGGGGTTTGTGTTGTGGGCTGCAAAAAACTTAAATCTGTAATCATTTAATTACATGTAATCAAAAAGATGCGATGAATGTGTATGTCACAACTAACACAACTCGCAACCAAACTCGACGCACTCGGCCACCCCCTCCGCCTAAAAATCATTGCCACCCTCACCCCAAAACGAAATGTACCTCAACGAAATCGCAAATAAAATCGGCATCAGCCGAGCCCTAGCAAAAATCCACCTAAAAAAACTCGAAAAAGCAGGCATAGTCAAAAGCCGCATAGTCACCGCAGAAGGCGAAGCCAAAGCACTGCGCTACTACCAGCTCCTACCTTTTGACATACATGTTTCACCCCAAACCCTCAAAAAGGAGGTGGAAAAGAATGGACAGTAGAGCTGGAATGATCGCAAGCTGCTGGATAGCCATAGCATTCATCGCCCTAACATTCATCTACGTTGGAGGCGTCAACTGGGGCACCGACATCGCAGTAGCATTACTCGTAATTGTAGCCTTCATTGTAACGTTTGGACTTAGCTTCGGATTAGAAGGCATGCGCAGATACGGACCACCCTCAACCACACAAGTAGAACTATCAAAGAACCTAAACGAGATGAAAACAGCGATCAGCGAATTAACCAAGAAAGTCAATGCTATACAGAAAGAGCTAGAAGAATAGAAATGCCCTTTTTTATGGGCAAACAATTTTTATATAAAATAAAATGAAAGATTGATTGTTTATCTTTCTTTTTTGCCTGCGATCCAGTCTTCTGTGTCCTGACGTGCTTGATTGTCTGGCACTTGAACAGGTGGATGCTTAAACGCGTATGAGGGCATGCTCAGCAGTGTACCCGATATTTTGCGGTCGAGAGCGATTTTTGCTGCCCGGATAAGGTCAATTACTACACCTGCACTGTTCGGAGAGTCTTCGACTTCGAGTTTGACGCTGATGTTTATGGGGCGGTCACCGAATTTGCGACCTTTCAGGCTGATATAGCAGATTTTTTTGTTGCCCAGAAAGCTTACGTAGTCGCTAGGTCCGATGCGAGTGGGTAACGCGTATGGTACCAGTGAGGTGACTGCTTCGGTTTTGCTGATACGCTTTGACTTTAAGCGGTTTTCAACGGTCATGTTTTGGAAGTCGGTGTCTCCACCTAAGTTAAGCTGGTAAGTTTCATCAACGATGACTCCGCGGTCAAGGCAGAGCCTGACGAGGTTGCGGTGCAGAATAGTTGCGCCGACTTGGCTTTTAATGTCGTCGCCCAACACTGGCAAACCTGCTGCCTCAAACTTTTTCGGCCACTCCTTAGTTGCGTCGCTGCTGATGAATTCAGGCATGCAATTCACAAAAGCGCAACCTGCATCTATGGCGCATTGAGCATAGAATCGTACTGCGTCGTGGCTGCCTACTGGCAAATAGTTCACGAGGACTTCTGCTTTGGTGTCTTTTAGGATTTGGACAACGCTTTCTTTGCTTGCACTGTCGTCGTAAACGTTGAAGGTTTCCCTCATGTGGGGTGCGACTCCGTCGAGGATTGGGGCTGGGGAAACTTTAACTCCGAGGTTTGGGACATCTGCGAATTTTTCGCAGCAGTTAGGTTTTATCCAGATGGCTTCTGATAGGTCTTTGCCGATTTTGGCTTTGTTAACTTCGAATGCGGCGACGAAGCGAATGTCACGGATATGGTAGCCGCCGTAGTTAACGTGCATTAAGCCGGGGACTGTTTCGTTTTCTTTTGCGTCCTTGTAGTATTGGGTTCCTTGGACTAATGCGCATGCGCTGTTGCCAACGCCGATGATTGCTACGCGAATTTCTGGCACAAACATACCATCCTATTAGTTGATTAAGTGTAGGCTTAATGTCTCAGTACTCTATAACTTTTTCCCAAAAAATCAAAACGTTGTTTTCACGTTGGAGACGCTGGTGTAAACGCACATAACTTTTGCGCGTATAGAATAATTTTTATAAATAATTGTCCTCGAGTAGTTACATGTGAGAAAAAAATGAACACTTTAATTGCTTTTGGTACCCGATATGGTGCCACCGCAGGAACTGCACAGGAGATAGCAAAAATCCTCACCCAAAACGGTCACACTGTTAAAGTTGCAAACCTGAAAGAGGAAAAAATTAAAGAAATAGCCCCATACGAGCTGATTGTTGTCGGAACCGGTGTACAAATGGGCAGATGGACCGGCGAAGTGGAAGATTTCCTCAAAAAACACGAACAAGAACTCGCTCAGAAAAAGATGGCTCTGTTTGTTTCCACCATGAAAACAGTCAGCGAACGCGAAGGCAAAATAGCTGATTTGGAAAACGCCCGAAAATTCGATATTGAAAACAAATTGCCAAAATACAATTTCCAACCCGTTAGCGTGGGCTTCTTCGGCGGAGTTTTGAACTATAACAAGATGAATTTCTTTTTTAAAAAAACTTTGGGCTCAGTTCGTGAGCAGTTGGTCAAGGACGGATTTCAAGAGGTTGAACCCGGAGTTTATGAACTGCGCAATTGGGATGAAATCCGCGGCTGGGCGAAAGAACTAGCAACTAAAGTATAGACATAACAGCGCTTTTTGTCTTTTTTCAGGCAATACCCTTATTATTTGTTATGTTCAACGTGATTTTAGAGGAGAATTTGTTTATGAATAAAATACTTAAAGTTGTCTTAGCCGTCTTCGCAGTAATATTAATTGTTGCATTCGCAGGCTTTAGCTTAATTGTTTTTGATGTTGCAGGCGGTTTTGCTACTGGAACCCATATTTTGCCAAATGACTCGGCTGTAGGCCAAGCCATAGTCGTCTACGATCCTGGCTTGAGCGGTAAAGCCAAAGACGTGGCCTCTCAGATCGGTTTCGACATACAAGACTCCGGATATCAAGTTCTGTTGGCAGGCGTTAAAAGCTCCGCAGCAGCGAATCTCTCGAGCTACGACGTGGTTGTGGTAGGCGGCCCCATCTATGTGGGCAGCCCTGCGGGTTCTATTCAGGACTACCTAAGGACTTTTGCTCCAACTCAAAATGCCACTGTTGGTGTATTCGGATACGGCAACGCTTCAGTCGATAACCCTAATGCAGTCCAAAACGAAGTTGCGCCACTGCCTGCAGATAGCACTGTAAACTTAGCTGCAACCGCCAAAATCGTCTCAAGCAGCGATATTAAAATTCAAAGCCAAAACTTCGTTACTCAGTTACTCATGTAACTGCCCTCTAATTATTATTAGACATTACAAGAGCAATAACCATTACTGCCTTAAACTCTCAAATCGATCTTGTTGTTGTGAACAAAAAAACTCAATGATTAACTCTCAGGGTCAACGATTAGAGAAATCCAGTTTCTACTTTAAGTGTCTGGGATGAAAAAAATTAGCGTATAGCGCAGGAGAGACTAATTGTTTTTTTCTTGGGGTTCCAACGCTTTAGTTTTGTATCCAAGAAAGCTTTTGGCTGAAGACGTCTCCTTTGTAGATGTAGGCATTGTCTTTAGCGGTGTAAACCCCTCTTTCACTTCACAACTAGCGAATCTGAATTTGACTACCTTTTGGTGCAGCGCAAAACAGGGCGCAGTTATTGTTAAGCTGCCCAGAAAGTTTTTTGAACGGTGCTCAAAGACCCGACGGTTACTTCACAGAAGTTGATTACAGCCAGTAATTACCGCTTAAAGAAGACGTCTCCCTCAAGCAGCCACTGCAAACTGGTTATTTAGTTATTAAAGTGAATTTCTGCGTAGCTTCGGTTTCACTAATTGTTTCTTCGGGCTTGGGGCTTTTGCTCTTTATTATGGGAATAATGAACTCTATGATTAGCAGCACAAATATTAAAGCAATCACCAGCGGAAGCCCCCATGGATTTTCCTTCAAAAACAGTGTGATGTGACCGAACAGTGGAATGCGCATGACGACTTTGCCAAGAACCATGTCAGCAGGGACGCCTTCTCCTGTGTGCCAAAGTCCGTTTGAGTCGTATTCTGATTGTGAGGGCACGTCGGGGTATGGGTCACCGTTGCCGTCGCCTTTGGTTTGGAAGTAGAGTACGCCGTTTTCTTCGTATTCGGCAACTACTCGGTGAACTACAGGGGTAGCATCTGGATTGTCAGGTCGTTGATATACAATTATGTCGCTGTTAGGGTAATTCGCGTTAATTGTTTCAGGATCTACACTTTGAATTATGATGATGTCGCCGACGTGTAGTGTGGGCTCGAAGGTGTGGCTCCAGCCGTCGCATCCGACGCCGTAGTCCACGCACATGCTGCCGCTTTCGACAACCCGGACTGGTGTGTCATTATTAAGCACGAAACGTAGCCCGAAAAAGAAGCCTAAAACCACAATGACAACTACTGCAATTGCAATCGCAGTCTTAATGTATTCTTTTCGACTAACCTTTGCTTTGTCACTCAATCCTTTGCCTTCCGATTTCTAAGTCTCTCTATAGGAAACGTGTTTCTCTTAATAAACCGCATTCTTCAAAACTAAATAGTAAACAAGAAATATCCCGCGAAGAAACACCTATCGTTCAGTCAAGGGTTTAAGCGCATGATAAAAACGACGAAAACACAGAAAGCCTTCTTCATAATCCTATGCGTACTGGGCTTCTTTGCAATCCTGAGCTCCACTATGTCCAAAAACCCCGTGCTTAAACCCTTTGCCACCAGCTTAGGTACCCCTGACGACTTGCTCGGTATCGTAGCTTCAGCATCAACTATACCCGGCATACTCATTAGCCTCCCCGCAGCTTCCCTTTCAGACGTGTTCGGAAGACGCAAAGTCCTCCTCTTATCCGCTTTCATCTTTGCCTCTGCGCCTTTCCTCTATTTAGGCGTGACTTCTTGGTATACGCTGGCTCTGGTTCGTTTCTATCATGGCTTCGCTACCGCCATGTTCATGCCTGTTGCTGAAGCCTCCATTGCTGAATTGTACTCCACTAAACGGGGCGAACGCATCTCGCTCTTCAACTCCGCAACCGCAGTGGGCAGAGCATTAGCGCCTTTCTTTGGAGCTTACATACTGTTTGCTAGCAGCCAAAGCTACTTCACCCTCTACTTAGGTGTAGCTGTCGCAGGAGTAACAGCGTTCGTAACTGCTTTGCTATTTTTGGCGGACAAAAGAAACCCTGCTCAACAGCGGACACAGCGGTCAACTCGGCACATGTTCGAGGGATGGCTGAACTTGATCCGAAACCGCGGTGTCTTAGGCGTCAGCTTCGTACAAGCCATTCAGTACTTCGTGTTTGGTTCCGTGGAGTTTTTTTTAGTAGGTTACTTGACGGATGTTGTAGGGCTTGACATTTTCTCTGTCGGTATAATAACGGGTAGCCAGATTGTGGCGCTTGTAATTGCCCGCCCGCTCATCGGCCGCGTTTCTGATCGGGTGGGACGCTCTAAACCCATCGTGGCAGGTGCGTTAGCAAGTTGTGTTTTGGTGTCGGCGTTTCCTTTCACGTCGGCGTTTCCGCTGCTGCTTTTGCTATCCATCGGTTACGGTGTATCCTTTGCAGCTGTACTTTCGTCCACGTCTCCGTTGATTAGTGAGTTGGTGCCTGCTTCTCTGGTGGGGGCGTCTATGGGTTTCTTAGCGACTATGATGGATATAGGGCAAACGCTTGGGCCTATCTTTAGCGGTTTAGTATTCGCGACGAGCCTGCGTTACTTTGGTTTGTTTGCTTCGCTTAGCGTGTTTTTGGTTGTCTCGGTGGCGGTGTTTCTGCTGTCGAAGCGCCAAAGTAAAAACGTTGCATTCTAACTTTTCAATATTGCATACAACAGCTTCAGCGACTTATTCATGTGGCTAAACAGAAACGGCAGAAACATACTCAACACCGCCAAAGCTAAAGCGAAAAAATGCATAATCAGTACTGTGTTTTTGGACATGGGGTCGGTGTTTAGGAAGAAGGGGAAGTAACTTACAGTGTCGACGCCGAAAGCTGCAAACACTGCCCACGTGCTGTTGAATAGTGTGCTTTCCAGAAGGGACGCGAAAATCAGCACTGCGGCTCCTACGACGAGCGCCCACTTCGCCCACTTGACTTTGTTTTGTGGATCGTTTGGGGAAAGTAGTAGTTTGCTTTTATCCAGCATGGACGCCGCGATGATGCATAAGAACGGCAGCGACATGTAGCTGTACTTGACTGCGCTGATGTAGGCGGGGTTAGAATGGAGCCCAACCGCCATTAATGTATTTACGCCGATGACAAAGGCTGCCGATAAAAACAGAATTATGTCCAATCGCAAAAACACCGCTATCTTCCGACAGTAAGTCAGCCCAGCCGTAACCGCTAAAGCAGCCGCGGCAAATACAAAGTACCCAGCACTATTAACCATTGTAATAGGTACAAACGTTAAGATGGGATCTGCGACGCGGTTCGGATGGAAAAAGTCCGTGTTGAAGTAGACCGCGTTGAAATTCTGGTTTGCGAATATGCCATACCAGACGGCTTGTAGTATCAGGGTGGGTGAGGCGAAGATGAGGAGGTTGCGTTTGGTGAGTCTAAATGTGCCGCCGTTTCTATGGTTAAAATAAACCAGCAACGTCATGGGGACGAGTGCGAAGACAGCGAAGAGTTTGGTCAGTATAGACAACCCGAAAACCATGCCCGCGGCCAGCACAAGCTTCTCAGAGTTGCGCTTCACCGCCAAAACGCCCATGGTGAGGAACAACAGGCTTAGAAACAGGTACTGGTTGTCGATGAGAAAAATGCGTGAGAGGAAAACGTGCCATGGAGTGAAGCCAAAGATAGCTGCTGCAGCCAACCCTGTTTTTCTGCCATAAAGTACCGTTCCCAAAGCGTAGGTCGCGGCAACGCAGCCTAGCCCGAACGTCTCCACGACAGCGACTCCGTTTAGGTAGCTTGCTCCCGCTGCTTGGAGAACTGCTGCTGTGATGTAGAAACATAGGGGCGGCTGGTTAATCATTAAACCGCTTGGCACATAAGGAAACCCGCGGGTTAGGATGGTGGCTGCTGCTTCATATTCGGTTTTTGCGTCCCAGTTGGTGTATGTGCCCATCGAAGTCGTCAAGAGGTAGCTGGCGATTAACACTACCAGCAGGGGGTAATGTTTTTCGATGATGACTTTGAGTGTTTGGGCGTTCAACCGGAGTTCACTAAAGTAGCCATACTAGCAGTTTGGTTTTATAATTATCTCCTGTTGTCCGTTTGGTTTGAAGCTGCCGCTGAGTTTTGGTTTAGCAAAAAATAAATGAGTAAAACCCTAAAATAAGTGTGACCTGAAATGAATACCTACTCAACCCAGAGACCCCCCATTCTATATGGTATAGTTGCTTGGATGGCCATCAACATCCTGCTTATGGTGCTGATTATTGTCAACGGCGACTACGAGGACATCAACAACTGGATCGAAATAGCCCTATGGTTCACCGCTGTTCCAGCTTTGCTGTCTAATAAAAAATGGGGTTTCGCTTTTGCAATATTCGTGCTGACCTACACTTTGAGCACTAGCGTCAGCATAATCATTTACTATCAGGTGTGGCTTAACGCAGTTAGATTTGTTAATGTGTTTATCATAATTTACCTGTTCCAGCAGCTATTCCGAGGCAAAGTCAAATAACTTAAGCAATGCCACATTAGCGGAGAGAACCCTTTCCTTAATAAACTATAATGTGGAACTGTGTTTGCGAAAACAAAATTCTAATATTAACCGTCTGCAATCTCTATGTTCAGCATCTGTGGGCCGGTCGTCTAGCCTGGTTAGGACGTTGGCTTTACGAGCCAAAGGTCGCCGGTTCAAGTCCGGCTCGGCCCACTTCGTTTCTCCAAAATTTCTTGAGCTGAGTGAACAGGTTGGATTATGCAAATTTATTTAAACAAAGCCTGCTATTATTATGTGGAGGCAATGATCCATGCACACGGCTTTTGTTTTAATCAACAGCGATATAGGGTCTGAGTCGGACGTTTTAAGAGAATTAAAGAAGGTTGAAGGAGTGGAGGAAGCCTTTGCCCTCTATGGAACCTACGACATCATGGCGCGAGTATCCTCAGAGTCAATGGAGGAGCTTAAGCAAATAATAACTTGGCGCATCAGAAAACTCGACAGTATTCGAGCAACATTAACGCTAATGGCGCACGAAGATAAACCAGTGACTAAGCCCCACGCTCTTGCCGCAATACCAGCGGTTTGAACAGCTACATAAGCCTGTTCTCTTTTTCTAATTGGCTTGCTGACCAAAGGCGCTGGCTTCAAGCCCGACTTAGCCAACCCTGCTATTTTTGTTTGCTTAATATGTTCGGTAATCGCTACTAATTGAGCTGTAGGGATTCTCGTTTTCTTTTCTCTCAGCAGTTTCTTTCATTTCATCAATTGCTTTTTCTACACTCATTTTCGATTCTAAGGAACCGAAAACGAGTATCCGCGATAGTAATTTTTTTTGTTCGTTACTTGAACTAAATTTTAGTTCTAAAAAAGACAATTCATTATCAGTAACGTAAAGCTCTAAGATACAATCTTTAGGTCGTTCTTTTGGTATTCCTCTTACAATTATGGCGTAGTAGTCTTTTTTTCCTCTCGAAAAGAGGCTGCCATCTGAGTCAATCTTTGTCCAGTTTAATGTTGTCAGTTGCTTGCTCTCCTCTTGACTGTGTCTTTGAGTTGATGTTAATTGAAATTTATTAATTAAATAACTTGATGGGCTAATAGGATTTTAATCTCCGTGATTTTCAGATATATGATTGCATCTGCGTTTTTTCTAGTCTGTTTATCTCCAAATTTAGCTTTTGCTCATTTTCTAAACTTTTATTTCAACAATAAAAACTATAACAATGCGCCGATTCCCTTAAGAACCCTAATAACAACTAGATTTTAGTGATATATTTTGGATTTAATTGGGCTTTTGATACAGATTGTAGTCTCCATAATTGTCATTGCGCCAATACTTTGGATTGTAGGCAGAGCATTGGCCGGCAAACAAAATGCGAAGTTCACCGATGCTATCTGGATCGTCGTGCTAGGTATCATTATAGGCGCTGTAATCGGGTGGTTAATCAGCGGCATAATCGCTTCGATAATCATGTTCTTTGTTTGGTTGGGGCTAATCAAGCACTTCTTTGACTGTGGCTGGCTCAAAGCATTTGCAATTGCCTTAATTGCAGTGATTATCTTTGCCATTCTGCTTTTCTTGTTGGCTTTGATAGGCATCGGAATTGGCATAGGCATAGGCGCGCTGGGCATCTAAATCAGCGGGTCCCCTCTTTTTTAGTGGATAGTTCTCAGTTCTAGACGGTTTCTCATGTTGATGACTAAATAAACGAGTTCACTTTGCCATAAGCAACCAAAATGGAGAATCAAATATGCGAAAATCGCGCTGCTTAGGATTTCCCTCTTAGCTGCTATCGCCTTTGTGGTTGTTGCATCAGCACAGGAATCCATTGCGCCCTACGCACCTGACTCCTCTGTTGTTACCACACCGTCTCTGTCCGCAAGAGAAGCCCCTGATTTCTTTGCTGACAACTCTACCTTTTCGCCTGACGACCAAACGTACCCGGACCCAACGGCGAAGACGATACCCTCATCTCCAAGCCGGATACAAGACCCCCGATGTAACCTTACCCCTTACAGGTTTAGCTACAACCGCAGTAGCCATCGCAAGCTGTGGCAGTAGGCATCGTAAACCACCACAAAACCCACAAAAACCCGCAGTAAATTTTTGCCCTCCTCTATTCCTTTTTTGTAGCCTACGCCGCGTAGTCACACATTTTTATTAACAATTCATACCGCATGAAATAGTGAACACATATCCACATTAAGTTGGAGGTGACCTGTTTGTCAAATGATATGAATGATTTGAAGCGCACTGCGCCGCGTGTGACTGTGCCTCAACCAGAAATGACTACCGACAAGAAGTATAGGTGTCCTATTGATCAGCAAATCTACGATAACAAATCTGATTATGAGGCGCACTGCAAAGAAGAACATGATGTCCTGTAGAGCCCTAATCCGTTTTTTGCTTAGCTTTAGCTGAGTGAAAGGCGATGGTTAAGGTTTATCTTATGGCTTCGTCGATTCGGGAGTCCCGTTTAGTTCGGGTGACTTCTTTGAAAAGTTCTATACATTCCTCTTTTGTTGGTGCTTCAACAGCTACGCTGCCGTAGGCGCCGATGTCTATGCGATATTTTTTTCTACTATCCATGTCTTGTTCCATTATACCCCACTCTCTTCCTGAAGTTATCCACTTGGATAATAAAAAGTTCAACTATCTATGTACCATATAAGCTTAATCCTTATTCGCCAACAAACATCAGGCTACTCTTGGAATTAAAAACCACAAAAACCGCGTAACGCATGTAGCGACCAACACGCGGAATCACACCCCTCGCATCCGTCCCCAACTTACAGGTAAGCGCATACTCGAACAACCCCAGCTGCTCCACATCAATAACATCTCGGTCAAGGTGGGTCCGCTCCAAAGTAGACGAAATCAAATCTTTAGACACTCTAAGAATAATCAACCTGTCCAGAAGCGACTGCTGCCAACTATGCAGCTTCTTCACCTGCTCAGCCGACAACTCGGCTCTTAACACATCCGCCTTTGAAACTACTTTGACGCCTACTGGGACGCCTTCTGCGAGGCTGTAGGCTTCAGCGATTTTTTTGAGGTCAACATTTTTGCCGCCTACAAGCTGCATCTGCAAAGCCGCCACTGGCACGGTTGCTTGGGTGATTTTAGGCTCAAACACTCCAACATCCACAATTAACTGTTTGTCCTCAACTTTAGAAATATAACCTCTCAACGTTGTGCCTTCTTCCACAGTGTCGAGGGTGACTGGGCATGTGCCGATTTCTTTTCTGATGTAAGCGGCTGCAACAATTTCATCTTCGCCTTCCAATGAGACCTGTACCCAGCGGTTCTGCTGGTTACCCAACATTTTAAAATCTACATCTAATTCTTCAAATTGCCCTCGTAGGAGTTCATCTACTTGTTTTAGTTGGGCGCCGCTGTTGGCTTTAGCCAGCAAAGTCAAATTCATATTTGTTCACCGAGTAGGCTTGTTATTTCGTTATGGAGGCTTCTAACTCTTTCTGCGCCGTCTGTGAAGCCTCTGCTTTCAAGTTTCTTTATTTCGACTTGGATGGGTACCGTTTTGCCGTTTTCAATGCGTTTGTCGGCGTAGCATACGATTTTTTCTTCCAGCGTCTGAGGCACGTAGGTGCCCTTGGGCCAGCCTAGTTTATCCGCCTCGGGTTGGGTAATGCCTGCTCCGACATGTCGCTTGATGATGTTAATAAGTGACTGAGGTAACCCGAGTTCGGCAGCCATTTGGGCTCCTATAAGCGAATGGTCAACTTTGTGGCTTCTGGCACGACCCAAGTCGTGAAGCACCGCGCCGGCCTCCACTAACTCCAAATCCACCTCCAACTCCTTTTGCTTGAGTTTAGAGGCGAGTTCTAATGCGAAGTCAGCTACTGCTAAGCAGTGGCTAATAACTTGGGGTGGGCAGTTGTTTTCTTTAAGAATGCCGGTGGCTTGCTCCCTGCTCGGAAGCATATGCATTTACTCGCCTAATTCCTTGCGTAGAATTTCTACTTTTTCGGAAAGTCGAATAATCATTTCTTCGTTTTGGAAGTGCACCAGTGGTTTGCCGCATCCGCTGCAGTGGAAAACAAGTTCAACTGCTTCTTCGAAGGGGATGCGTTTGCATTCTTGGTTGCCGCAATAGTAGAAGTCATGTTTCATTTCGTATTCTAAACGTACGTTGAGTTTTTCCAGAACCCTGCGTTTTTGACTTAGGATGAAGCCCTCAAGTTGGTCGGGTTGGAGTTTCCAGTGAAAAATAAACCAGCCTGTCTTAGGGTCACGTGTGCGGCGGAGGCTGACAAGTGAATGATCGTAGAGTTTGTAGAGGATTTTTCGTACGCTGTTTAGGCGTATGCCGGTTTTGTTTGCGATTTCATCGTCAGTGATTTCCTCTACGCCTTTTAAGTGTTCGATAAGGTTAACAGCGTCTTCTTCGCCTAGAGCCATAGCAACCTTATTCAGGGTTGCATCATCAATAGTGGATAACATAATTTGAGGTTCCTTTTGTGACTGTGACACCCTTAATAATGCACCATGCTGAAATAAAACTCTTCTTACATAAACTATGAAAAATCGCTATTATTTTTGATTTCTTTGCCCCGCTCTTTTGGGACTATGCTGATTTTGGCTTTCTCAAAGGGTTTACCGAGTTCTCTTCCTTCGAAGTAACGGTCCAAAAATATGGCAAGCGCAGAGCATTCCGAATGTGGCTGGTTACCCACTGCGACGTTGAAGTCGGAGACTTCCTTGGAGTAGAATTCCCCAGGCACTTTTTGGCTGCCCACCAGGACCATCACGTCTTTGCGGGCGGCTCTGATTCGGTTCATGACGTCGCTGGTTTGAATGTTTTCGCCATAAGCCGTTAGATGTACGACTACGCCGCCGTCCGTTTTCCATTTACGTACAGCTTTTTTCCATGAGGTCCCCATTTCGAAGTGGAAGTTTCCACCCCACGCCTGAGTGATTTTGGACACAGTTTCCTCAATGTGGCTGTCTTGGGTGTCGGCTAAGATAAAGCCTGAAGCGCAGAGTGCCCGAGCAGTTAACGCAACATGAGTGGTTAACCTAACGTCTCGTTGCACACGGTGCCCCCACCGCAAAATCACAATTTTAGGTTGCCTACTTTGGGGTTGATTTGAGCTGGAATCGTCCATTGAAATCCTGTACTTTCCTTTTAACCTGCTCCATGATGGATGGATTAGCCTCGAAATCTACCTCCACCGAGGTATTAGTAAATTCTTCTTTGTGCACATCGGTTTTTTGGTGTATCCAAGAAATAAACGGCATCACCGCACCCGTTAGGGGGATGCTGAACTCTGCTGCCTGATAGTTCTCCAATACGCGTAGGATATGTTTTTTGAGTTCATCAAGGTTAATTTGGCGTTTCGCCGAGAGCATAATTGGGTTTTTGACGTATTCCTTGGTTGCTTCGAGTTTTTCCATTTGCTCCTCTTGTTTTAGGAGGTCAATTTTGTTGAGCGCAGTAACCATCGGTATACCTGAGGCTCCAAGTCGGTCAATGGTTTCGAGGCATACATTGTTCTTCTTCTTGATTGAATCCAAAGGCTCACTGAAATCAACTAAGAGAACGATTAAGTCAGAAAAGATGGTTTCTTCCAAGGTAGAGTGGAAGGCTTCGATAAGTGAAATGGGCAAGCGGTCAATGAAACCTACTGTGTCAGTTAAGAGAAACTTGCGGTTAGAAAACTCTATCATACGCGTTTGAGTGGAAAGCGTGGTGAACAAAGATTTGTCAACCATTGCAGTTTCTGCTGTTAAGGCATTAAACAGAGTGCTTTTACCTGAACTCGTGTACCCCGCTAATGATACAGTTAGAAAACCCAATTCAGTGCGTCTGTCTCGCTGCAGAACACGTTTTTCGCGAATACGGACAAGTTTCTTTTTGATGGTTTGCACTTGAAGTTTTATAGCATCACGGTAAACGTCTGCTTCGTAAACACCTAATCCCATGAAGCCGGGTTGTTCGCTACCTTTGGATAATCTGACTTTTTCTCGGGCATGCTTGAGCTCATTTTGGAGGGTGGCAAGTTGGATTTGCAGTTGAGCCTCAGTTGTGGTAGCGCGTCTTCGAAAAAGCTCAAGAATAAGTTGGAAACGGTCAATAACTTCTACTTTCGTTGCCTTCGCCAAATTGTAGGTTTGCAAAGTGCGCAATGTGTTGTCAAAAATTATTTTTTCAGCGCCTAATTCATCAACCATTTTGGCGAGTTCTTCAACTTTACCTGCGCCAATTTGGTAACGTGAATCGGGCCGTCTAGTTTGCTCCATTTCGCCTACTATGCTATATCCCGCTGTTTTAGCGAGGCTTTTAAGCTCGTCTAAAGTGGATTCTTCACGGTTCAATCGGCGTTGAACTACGATGACTTTCGTTTAGTGGAAGCCTCCTCATCATTTTTACCCAATTCGATGAGGTCCCCTAAAGTCATACCTCCCAATTCCCTTTTTGCAGGTGCGGCTGTGACTTTTTCGTCTGAAATCGGAACCATCAATGTGATTTTTAGGGTGTGTTCCAGCTTGTTTGCCTAGCTGGTTGTTGGGTGTGGTTTTGCCTGTTTCGATGTGGCGGAGTAACGAGGCTTTTTCATTGATTTTTTTGCCTAAGTCCTCATGAGAAAGCGCTAATTTTTCTCTAGCGTTGCGGATTTTTGTTGCGTAATCTTCGACGATTTCGGTGGTGATTTGCACCTGTGCAACCGGAGGTTTCTTCATTATGACTGGGATGTGGACAAATGATTTGGTTGGGCTGGGCGCGGTGGCTGCTTCTTCGCCGTAGACGACTTTTCCGTGTTTGCTGCATTCAACACAGACAGTTAATTTTGCTCCTTCAATAATTGCATTTACGGGTTCAGAGTGTATTTTACGTCCGCAGACTTCACAACGCATAAAGGTTCGCCTTTCAGTGACTTTTATTATGTTGTACTGTTTATACTTGTCGAATCAACATTTAATTGTGGAATGATTTAGCCATGGAAAATGCTAAGGAACGCGTCAGGTGCATTGCAGACTACCAATTCGGCAAAGGCGTAGGCGCCAAACTGTTTCCCGATGACATAGCGATTCAGTTGTCACCTCGTACGGGTAGAATACGCTACATCAACCTGAACGGCGAACGCCTCGCAACGCTACGCCCCACTGACGGACGCCTATCATTGAGCATTAAAGCTGCCCAGACCATGGCAGAGCACATTCCCGAAGCCAAATGCTACGTAACTGTCAAAAACGATGTGGCGCCGTACATAGCTAAAGGCGGAGACGTCTTCTCTGTGCACGTGGTTAAAGTGGATGATGCAGTGGGTGCGAAAGACGAAGTTATAGCTATGGACGAGGATAAGCAAGTTCTAGGTGTTGGACGCACACTTTTGTCCAGTGCTGAAATTCATGCGTTCAAAACGGGCGTCGCAGTCAAGATCCGACATGGCGCAAACGAAAGTTAAGTATATCAGTTTGATCGCAAAATAGGTGTAAAGGCGAACAGTATGCATAAGCGCATGAACCCCAGAGAACAGAAACGTATGATGCAACGCATGGGCATGAACATGGATAGCGTGCCCGACGTGGAACAAGTTATCATTCGAACCGCCGATAAAGACATAGTTATCGACGAACCTGAAGTGGCGATTCTAGCGGTTCAGGGCCAAAAAATGTACCAAGTCATCGGCGGGCAAGTCAGCGAACAAGCTCCCTCAGCGAGGGGGGCAACTGCGGCGCTGGCAAAGCCCACCTTCAGTGAGGAAGACGTGCAGCTTGTGGCGGACCAGACGGGTAAAAGTCTTGACAAAGCCCGAGACGCATTAAAAGATGCCGACGGTGACTTAGCTAAAGCGATTCTGCTGCTTCAATCTTAATTCCTCAACTAATTTTTCATTTTTTCAGTTCGCAGAGTTAGTCAAGAAATCTGGAGTAAATGTATGTCCAGAAATCTATACAAGAACGCTTTAATTGCAAATTAAGTCCATATTGTACTATGAACGCCTGCTGGGAAGAGTTTACTTCTTACTCCTTTCCTCTTCCTAGCAGCATTTCCAGCTTCATCGTTGTGGATTTAGTCGCGGTAATTATTTATCGGTGAAGATACAACAGGAAAGAGCGGCGAAAAAAATGGTTAAAACGCTTGTTCTGACGATAATTGCGCTTTTAACGTTGTCTACGGTTTTTTATGCGGGAGTTCAAGCTGAAGATACCCAAATAGTTCCCGGAGTCCCTGAATTTGTTCTGGAAACTCACGCAGGCGCCAATGGAACCATAATAATGCTAATAATAGAAAACCAGCCCTTTGAAGCTGGTGCATCCAACTCTGACCGCTTAGTTTACAACGTTCGCATACGTAGCGAAGGCGGAAACTGGATGGATCTCTATAGTGCAGAAGACTGGTATCCCCCGCAATCCAACGAGTCCACCACAATGCTTACTTATACGGCTGGCGAAGACGCTTACTCAGAGGAGCAAACAGGCCAAGGTCATCCTGCCATCCCGACGTCGGGCGAAGTCGAGTTTGAGGTGCAAGCCATGATTGGTCACCGCGACAG
Organism: uncultured archaeon; assembly: GCA_963760925.1. GTDB lineage: Archaea > Thermoproteota > Bathyarchaeia > Bathyarchaeales > Bathycorpusculaceae > Bathycorpusculum. Next base: position 409,842 of record CAVXES010000005.1, read on the forward strand.
AGGCGACTTCCATGAAGGGATTTTGCCCTATGTGTTTGTAGGCGTGACAAGCGAATGGAGCCCCGCACAATCCATTACAGTTGACATAATCCCTCCAGCAACTGCTACTTCGACAGCAACGCCGACTCCTCCAAGCGGCAAACCTGACGCGTTAAGTTGGATAATAATTGTCCTTTTGATTGTGATAGTCGTGGCTTTGCTGGTGGCTGCAATTAAAATTGGACACAAAAGCAATAAAAAAATAGTTGCAGGTTAACAAGCTTTTGTTTAGATTATTTGGGTTTTTCTATCTCAGAAAGAAACACCTAGACTACGTAGGTCTCTTGGACAGTAACTAACCCGTCGTTGCCTATTAACTGCTTCAACTCAGGTAGTAGCGGCTCCAGCTTCTCTTCGCTATCCACAACTTCAATGATTAAGGGCATGTTGATAGTTACGCCTTCAAGGTGCATGGTGGATTTGCCCCGTTTGCCAAATCCGTCCACGCCAGTCCACACAGTAGCGCCCTCCACGTGTGCTTTCATGAGCAAATCTATAATCAACTTCTCAAGGCGGTTGCCGCCGATTTCGTCGTTACGTTTAATGCGTATTAAAAGTTGCCACATCTTTATTTTCATGTTACAATTCTCTCCATTACAACGTTGCCTAACGCTCTGCCTCCTACGACTGCGCTCAGCGACAGGCCCACGTTCGCTAAAATATTAAGTGCCATGAGCATTAATTGGTTGCCTTCCATTAGGTTGGTGGTTTCTAGGGCAAACGATGACATGGTGGTTAATGAACCGCAGAAACCTACAGCGATGAGCAGAGAGTATTGTGGGTCAACGTTTAACCCTACGGCAAGCACAGAGAATAGACCCAAAATGAAGCTGCCCGCAATGTTAACAGCCAAAACGTTTACAGGCAACCCGTAAAACGTCATCGGCGACTCCACAAGTTTGTACCTTAAGAAGGCTCCAACAACTGCGCCTACCACCAAGAGACCGAACTCTATCCACTTCAACTATGTTTCCATCCGTTTTTGTGGTAGGCATTATTAGCAATCCAGTTGGCTGCGGTTCTGGCAGGACGCCACGGCTAATGCCATAGCCACCAATGAGGCTGCCTCAACCTTATTTTAACTTTTACTACCAAAAACAGCCCGTTCAACATTTACTATCCGATGCAAAACTTTAGCTAATCCTATATAGGACTAATTCAATAATGAAAGCGATTAGAGACATGGCATCTCAAGGTTCTGATGTGGCAGTCGTCGGACACTTCTCAATCGACACCTTAGTGTTGCCAACCAGAAAATCAGCTTTCAAAATTTTAGGCGGACCAGCGACCTACACCTCATTCGCCGCCAAATACCTAGGTGCCCAAGCATGCGTTATCAGTAAAGTCGGCGGAGATTTCCCGCAGGCATATTTATGGTGGCTTGAGCAGGAATGCATCGACATCAAAAACGTAATCCGCCATTCCGAACAGCCCACAACATGCTTCGAATTAATCTATACCAAAAACTTCGCTGACCGAACCTTAAAAATCAAAAACAAAGGTTTACCTATCACCATAGACGATTTACCTAAAGATTTCCACGCCCAAGCTGTTCACCTTGCACCCATCGACAACGAAATCACCTTCGAAGTAGCAGAGGAACTCAAAAAATGCGCAGAAGTCCTCTCGTTTGACCCGCAAGGCTTGATACGTAGTTTCGACGCTGAAGGCAATGTCGGCGACGCGGCCATCGTGGACAACCATATCTTCAGTTTAATCAATATCTACAAGTCCTCGCTAAGCGAAATTAGTCGTTTAACAGGCGAGTCTGAAATTAAGCCAGCGATAAAAGCCATTCACGACGTAGGAGTAGAAACAGTAATTGTGACTATGGGGGAAAAAGGCTCTGTGCTCTCCGTGGAGGGTGCACTGTATAATGTTGCGGCTTGTCCGTCGCAGGTGCTTGTTGACCCTACAGGTGCAGGTGATGTTTTCATCGGCGGTTTCCTCACCGAGTATATCCGCCAAAAGGAGTCTCTTTGGTGTGCCGCTGTCGGTTCAGCCGCAGCTTCTATGGTGGTGGAAGGGCTTGGGCCAACTTACTTTGGCAATAAAGAAGAGATCTATCGTAGAGCTCAAATTCTATACGAAAAAGAACTTAAGCAAAAGTAGAATAATAGCGTAAGTAAACACATACAATTGAGCGTGACTTGTTTGGGTCGCATTGAAAAAGGCGAAAAATGCAGTGTCTGCGGAAAAGAAGCTATCCGCTCTCTACCCGCTGACAAAGTGAAAGCCGCCGGATTGAACGCTGGCAACGATAAACGTGCTTACCTCTGTAAGGATCACTACAAAGAGTACAAGAAGAAAACAAAGAAAGACAAGACTCTTGACAAGTGGCGCTACGGTTAAGAGGGTATTGGGTCATGCGTATTCTGCAGTTACATTCTAACTTTATAGTTTTCAAGCCGATTGAGAAAGAGATCAACATCGCTGAAGAAGCAGAGAAAGTGGAGAGCCGCGTAGAAGATGTCGTGGTCTTATTCACCGCGGTCGAGGAAGGAGACACAAGTGTATTAGCGCAGAAAGCTATCGACGACGTCAGGGCTTTTTTAGGTAAACTCAAAGTCAATCGAGTCCTAATCTACCCGTTTGCACACCTCAGCAGCAACCTTAGTCAGCCTTCCCAAGCCCTCAAAATCATCCAAGACATGGAGATCTACGCCAAATCCAAAGGCATAGAAACCTTCCGTGCCCCATTCGGCTGGAACAAACAATTTACTATTTCAATCAAAGGGCATCCGTTGGCTGAGCAGGCTCGCAGCTATGCCCCAGTCCCCCTACCTCCAGTTGGAGAAGTCGAAGTGGTCTGTGAATCTAAAAAAGAAGAGGAACCGGTCTCAGCGGCGCTTAAAGCCGAGGATACTATGAAATCGTACTGGCATGTCCTGCAGACCGACGGCTCACTTGTGCCTGTTGAAGAATTCAAGTTTAAGGGACATAGTAACCTCCAGAAATTTAGCAATTACGAAATCAAGAAAACCCGCGCAGTCACCCAAATGCCCCCACACGTACCATTGATGAAGCGCCTCGAAATTGCGGATTACGAACCAGGCAGTGACCCTGGAAACGTTCGTTGGTATCCTAAGGGACGTATGATTAAGTCGCTTCTGGAGCAGTACGTGAGCCTCAGGGTAGCTGAATATGGCGGCATGGAGGTGGAAACACCTATCATGTATGACTTCAATCACCCAAGTCTCTCGAGCTACCTCAACAGGTTCCCAGCTCGCCAGTATGTCCTCAAATCCGAGGACAAGGAGCTTTTTCTTAGGTTCGCAGCGTGCTTCGGTCAGTTCCTCATGGCGCACGATGCCCAATTTAGCTACAAACAAATGCCCATAAAACTCTATGAACTCACTCGCTACAGTTTCCGCAGAGAAAAAAGCGGTGAAGTCGTTGGTTTAAAGCGTCTTCGCGCATTTACAATGCCGGATTGCCACGCTTTCTGTATTGATCTTGAACAGGCAGAGCAAGAGTTCATGGTGCGCTTCGACCTCTGCATCAGCGTGCTCGAAAATGTTGGTTTAGTCAAAGACGACTACGAAATTGCCATGCGTTTCACTAAAGACTTCTATGCTGAAAACAAAGACTTCATCACAAGTTTGGTGCAGAAATTCGGTAAACCTGTCCTAGCTGAAGTCTGGAACGAGCGGTTCTTCTACTTTGCCCTGAAATGGGACCTTAACTTTATAGATAACCAGGATAAAGCCGCTGCCCTGAGCACAGACCAAATCGATGTTGAAAACGCCAAACGTTATGGCATCACCTACGTGGACGAGAAGGGTGAAAAACAGCACCCGCTCATCTTGCACTGTAGCCCCAGCGGAGCGATCGAGCGCGACATTTACGCTTTGCTGGAGAAGGCTTACCGTGAACAGATGAAGGGTAGTTCTCCTATGCTGCCTCTTTGGTTGTCGCCGACTCAAGTGCGTTTGATTCCGATTTCGGACAAGTTCCTTGACAAAGTCACAGAGTTAGCCCGGCAAATAGCCGGTCACAATATTCGTGTGGACATTGACGATTCCTCTTCGACTTTGCAAAAGAAGATTCGTGAAGCGGAGCAGGAGTGGGTCCCCTACATTATCGTATTGGGTGAGAAAGAAGTCGAATCTGGTACCCTCTCTGTGCGTGTTCGTGAGGCAAGAGGGAAACAGGAAGTCCTGACTGCCGAGCAACTCATAGGCAAAGTGGCTGAAAAAATCGTTGGCAAACCCTTCAAGCCTCTGCCCCTTCCACTGTACTTGTCTAAGCGTCCGCAGTTCCACGGTTAATAAAATTAGGCTAAATGAATCGTATGTATCACTGTGGGAACATATATTTACAGATTGGACAATATGAACTCTTACTCCAAGAAGGTATAAACAAATGACTAACGAACTGCAAATCTACATAGACGGCAAATACTACCCGAAATCGGAAGCGAAAGTCTCCGTCTACGACCATGGGTTCCTCTATGGCGACGGCGTGTTCGAGGGAATCCGAGCATACAACGGCGTAGTTTTCAAACTCAAAGAGCACGTTGATCGCCTATACCGCAGCGCGCACGCCATAATGCTAAACATCCCTCTAACCAAAGAAGAAATGGTACACGCTATAGTTGACACCTTACGTAAAAACGGCATGAAAGACAGCTACATCCGTCTTATAGTCTCCAGAGGAATTGGTGACCTCGGATTAGATCCGCGTAAATGCCCCAAAGCAACTGTCATAATCATCGCAGACACCATAAATATCCGCTCAGGTAACGCTAAAGAAACAGGGGTTACCGCCGTGTTCACTTGGGTCCGAAGAAACGCCGTAGACGCAACTACCCACGAAATCAAATCCCTCAACTACCTCAACAGTGTTTTGGGCAAAATCGAAGCGAACGCTTACGGCGCTGACGAAGCCATCTGCCTTGAACCCAGCACCGGCTTGGTTGCTGAAGGAGTTGGCGAAAACGTCTTCATAGTCAAAAATGGCGAAGTCCTAACCCCGCCTAGCAGCACAGGCGCACTTGAAGGCATCACCTCAGAAGCAGTCATAAAACTATGCGAAAAACTCAAACTCAAAGTGACCGCCACCAACCTCACCCCCTTCATGATTTTCACCGCTGACGAAGCATTCTTCACGGGCACAGCTATGGAAGTGGTTCCAATAAGAGAAGTTAACAAACGCGTCATAGGCGACGGCAAACCTGGAGTAGTCACTAAAAAGTTGATGGCTGAATTCCAAAAAGTAATCGCTGACCCGAAAAACGGCGTTAAAATCTAAAAGAGTTTTTTAGCCGTAGCCTACGTGGCCGCGGCTGTCACTTTTTATTTTCTTTTTCATGAATCTCTCCAAGGCATCGTAGGCTTCCTCAAGCTCGTTGACTGGTGGCAGGAAAACTATTCTAGCGTGGTCTTTGCCATATACGGGGTCAAAGCCTGAGCCATTCACGATTAAGACTCCCGTTTCTTTTAGCAGTTCCACTACGAATTCCATGTCGTTTCTCCAGCGTTGGCCGATGCCTTCGATTTTGGGGAAAATGTAGAAGGCACCTTCGGGTTTGGTTGTGGATATGCCTTCGATTTCGTTTAAGCGTTTATAACTGAAATCACGTCTTTCGCGGAGCCGCTCTGCGATGTCTTTGATGAAGTCCTGTGGACCGTTGAGTGCGGCGGTTGCGGCGATCTGCACAGGTGTGTTGGCGCAGATTCGGATTCTGCATTGTTTCTCGACGCCGTCTTTGAGTGCTGTAAGGCTGTTGCCTTCGCCTTTGAAATACATGTAGCCAAGGCGCCAACCCGTCATCTGGTAAACTTTAGAGAAGCCGTTTAAGCCGACGACGGGGACGTCTTTGGTTACGTTGGCGGCGCTTACAAACTGTTTTTCGTAGGTGAGTTGGTCATAGATTTCGTCGCTTAGCACTGGGAGGTTGTGTTCGCCTGCGATGTCTAAGATGGCTTTGACGGTTTTGTGGTCGTAAACTGCGCCTGTGGGGTTGTTGGGGTTGATGATGACGATTGCGCGGGTTTTGGATGTGATTTTGCTGCGCAAGTCGTCGATGTTGGGTTGCCAGCCTTCCTTCTCAATGGTCTCGTACGCGACTGGTGTGCCGTCGAAGAATTTGGTGTAGCTGATGTAGGGTGGGTAGGTGGGGCCGGGGAAGAGTATTTCGTCGCCTTTCTCCACTATGGCTCCTAAGAGCATTTCTATGCCTTCTGAGATGCCATCGGTGACGAGTACGTCGTCGGCTGTGATGTCGACATCGTTGATTTTTTTCTCTTTATTCGCCACTGCTTGGCGGAGTTCGGGCAGGCCCTTCGGAGGGGCTATAGTAGTTGTCTTCTTTGGCAATGGCGTTGCACAAGGCATCTTTGAGGCTGTCCGGCGTTTTGAAGTCAAACGCTGCGGGGTCTCCGATGTTTAAGTAATAGATTTTTTTGCCATTTTGGATTAGATCTTTTGTGTGAACTATGACGTCTCGTATGGCGTATTCGATGTCGCTTGCGCGCGTTAGTTACTTTAACGGTGGCCAATTGCCATTACCTGTACCCAAACACTCTACTGCCCTAAAAAATAAACGTTCCCCAACCAAGCCGTCCCAAACCTGAAGCCCACGATGTTGGTGTTTGTTAAAAAAAGGAAAGTTAAGAGATTTGTTTTGGTGTTTGTGTTTTCTTTCTGTTTTCGTTTTTGACTCTTTTGGTCAGCCACATGCCTTCTGCCAGAAATAGCACTGTTGCTATGGCGGTTGGCGAAATTAAATAGTACAAGTAAATGCTGGGTGCTTGGCCTTGAACAATCAGTGGATATGCGAGTACGCCCATTTCCACTATGAGGATGCCCATGAAAAAGAAAGAATAGAAAATGAGTCGGGGCACTAGAGTTCTGCCGACCCAGAAGTGTCCGCTCACGTTGACTTTTTCTTTAACTTTGTATTCGCCGTATTGGGTTTTGGCTAAGAGTCCTAAGCCTTCGAGTTTCTGGAGATGCCAATGTGCTACGCTGGGACTAGTGAGGTTGGTGGCGCGCATGACTTCTCTGGGTCCAACGGATTTGCCTTCTTTGATGATGTAGGCGTACACGTTGAGGGTGGTGCCTTCAAGGTCTTCTGCGGTTACGTTGGTCACGGTGTGTTCCTCGGCGCTATGGTCACTTCTAAGTTGTTGATTGGTTGGAAGGTTTGGTTGCCTGCTAAGATTTTGTTGTATAAGTATCCGTTTTGGGTTTTTTCGAGGTGTAGTTCTGTTATTTGGTTGGCTGTTGAGACGGTGTTTTGGTATGTTCCGTTTATGGGTGTGTTGTTGAGGTAGTTGGAGGCTGAGGCGTAGATTGTGATGTTGCCTGTTTGGAGTGCTTCGATGCCTTTGGTTGGCGGTGCATCTTCGGGGTTGAGGATGAAGAATTGTGTGTGGTTGAATGCGATCAGTTTGGATTCATGCGGGGCAAAGGTGTTGTTGAAGTGTTGGTTAGCCCAGTTCCAGGGGAACGTGAAGAACGCTTTTCCGCTGCCCCAGTCTCCCCAAGTTGGCAATGCGGTGACTGGTCCAACGGTTGAGTTCATATTCTGATATGGCTGTGCACCCACAGTTGAGACTTCGTTAACTAGCATGTTGGTTGCTGTGATCATTGGTTGTGTATTAGAAACCATTACTCTGTCCGTAACGTCAACCCAAACCCCATTAACGTACATCTCCGTCACCAGAGGGGTGCCTGTTTGGTTGTAGTACTCTGCGATGGGGACTCCTTCAAACCAAGTGCCTGTGCTGCTTGCGTTTTCAGGTAGCTCAGGGATGGTGCCGTTTAATGTGTGGTCAACGCTGAAGGCTTCTACTTCATCAGGAGATAAGGGTCCTGAAATTATGCCGTTAAGCCATCGGGCTTGTGTCAAGGAGATTAGGCATTCAGGGTAAGGCACTGTAACCATTGTGCCGTTGTCTTCGTATTGCACTTGAGGTATCCATGTGACGTTTACCCATTTGCCATCAAGGTAAACTCCGTCGACGATGGCGCCGAAGGGGTTGTTTGGGGTGTACCCGTAGTCGTAGATGGAACCACCCAGAATCGACTGTTGCACTGATATGTTCTGTGCGGCGGCAAAGGAAACTTCATAGAGTGTGGCAGGTGTGTATGCAGTGTTGGTGACGTTGAGAACGACGTTGTAGGTTACGTTTATGGCCGGGTATGTTTCAGTGTGGTTGAGTTGTCCCTCCTCGTTGTAGACGGGGGAGTCAAATTGGAATTTGGCGGTGTCAAAGTTGGCGTAGACAACGTCCACGGTAAAGTCCGCTTTGGGACCCACGGGTACGCGGGGGTAAAATTCAACATCCATTGGTACAATTAACATTGGAGTAGCATAAGCAAAGCCTATGCCAAGGGCTAAAGCTGCAACTATGAACAGTGTTAAGCTTTTTTTCATTTTTTCACCTGAATCGAGTAACGGTTAAACCGCTCTTAGCTCTATTCACCGAACAGTTATGTTCGGCTGCCCGAACACCACTTAAACATTAAAAGCGATACGTAGTCGACCAATATACAGCTTCTTTTCAACTGCACGTATGAATTTGAAAAAGAAAAAGCAAAAGCCAGATTTGGCGCTTAGTAGGACCTTGCGAAGTACGCTACATCTTTAGCTTCTTTGCTGCAGAACACGCAGCCCGACACTGGCGCTTCCTTATTGAAAGGCAACACGCGGATGGTGGCGCCTGTTTGGTCTTTGATTTTAGCTTCGCAATCGGGGTTGCCGCACCACGCTGCCTTGAGGAATCCGCCTTTTGCCTCAAGTACCTGTTTGAACTCGTCATAGCTCTTGACGAGGGTGGTTTTGTCGGCTAGGACTGCTCTGGCTTTTGTGAGCATGTTGTCTTGGATCTCTTGGAGTAGCTTCTCAACGGTGGCAGGGATGTCTGCTTCGGCTACGGGTGTTTTCTGACCTGTATCGCGGCGCACCATGACAACTTGACCCGATTTGAGGTCTCGGGGTCCCAATTCAATGCGGATTGGGATGCCTTTGAGTTCCCACTGGTGGAATTTCCAGCCTGGTGTGTATTCGCCTCTGTCGTCGAGGATGACGCTTATGCCTTTGGCTTTTAGTAGTTCAGCGATTTCTTTGGTTTTCGCTGCAATTGCCTCTGCTTCTAAGCCTTTGAATGGGATTGGCACTATGACGACTTGTGTTGGCGCAACTTTGGGCGGCATCATTAAGCCTTTGTCGTCGCCGTGTACCATAATCATGGCGCCTATGAGCCGGGTGGTTATTCCCCAGCTGGTCTGCCAGACGTAGTGGTCTTGTTTGTCTTCGCCGATGTATTTCACGTCGAAGACTTTGGCAAAGTGTTGACCGAGGTTGTGGCTGGTTCCCATCTGTAGTGCTTTGCCGTCTGGCATGATGGATTCTAAGGCGGTTGTGTAGAGGGCGCCTGCGAATTTTTCGCTGTCACTTTTGGTGCCGATGAGGACTGGGATTGCCAAAGTGTTCTCGATAACGTCTTTGTACATGTTGAGCGCCCACATGACTTCGGCTTCGGCGTCTTCTGCAATGGCGTGGGCTGTGTGGCCTTCTTGCCAAAGAAACTCGCGGGTCCGCAAAAACAGTTTCGTCGCCTTAGTTTCCCAGCGAACAATGTTGCACCACTGATTGATTTTCAATGGGAGGTCTCGCCAGCTGCGTATCCATTTGCTGAACATGCTGTACATGATGGTTTCGCTGGTGGGGCGCACGGCCAGTTTTTCTTCAAGTGGGGTGTTGCCGCCTTGTGTGATCCATGCGACTTCTGGGGTAAAGCCCTCGAAGTGTTCGGCTTCCTGTTTGAGGAATGCTTCTGGGATGAACATGGGGAAGTAGGCGTTTTTGTGGCCTGTTTCCTTGATTTTTTTGTTGATGACTTCTTGGATTTTTTCCCAGACGGCGTATGCATCGGGGCGGATAATCATGCAGCCTTTGACGGGCGCGTAATCTGCAAGTTCTGCCTTGAGGACGACTTCAACGTACCATTCGCTGAAATCCACGTTTTTCTTAACTGTTACACCAGTATCAGACATGAAAGGTCTCTTCTTGCAGTGTATTGCATCTGGCTGGATATAAAACCGTAACGGCGCCAAACAGTGTTTAGTGTGGATTTTCAAAACGAAATTCTCAACGCGATAATCGGTTAAGTTAACTTCAAATCAGTTTTTGGTTTTGGGCTGTTGCTTTTGGATCAGCTGCAACCAACTTGCAACTTGATTCCAATGTGAATGCTGAGACAGCTGTTAGCCAAGTCTACTGGTAGAAGAAGAAATAAGGGCGGTAAGGCAACAGCTACTATAAGAAAAAAGTAATAAGCGTCGGGGCGTTTAGGGGTTTGAGAGGGAGTAACCAGTGAGCAGTGATAGAGAGAAGCTTGATCAGCTTTTGGCTAGAGTTGAAGAGATTAACGCCACTTTGAACAAGGTTTCTGAAGAACTGCGTTCTGTTTCCGCCTCGCTCAAATCGCTTGCTATTGGCCAAATAACCCAGCCCACAACACTCCATGTATCCTCGGCACCCAAACCTACAGTATTTGCACCTGCTTCGACACGTCCAGCACCCGCTTCACCCGCTGAAAACAGCAGAACCCGCTCACTTGACGACATCCGCATGTCTTTCCCCGAGGACCTCGAATCCAGACTGGGCTTCGACGAAAAAGGCGACTACATAATCATTAAACCCAAACAGTTCTTGGGCAGCGACAACTTCTCCAAAATCGCCTCAGCAGTCCGAGGCATGGGCGGCGAATACATCAGTGCTGGAAAAGACAGCCACTTCCGTGTGCCAAAAAAGAAGGCCTAACACTTCAGATTTTTCCCGATTATTCGGGCTTCTTTCAGCACTGACGGCTGCGATTTAATTTCTGCACGCTCAGAAGCCCTCGGCAATAATACATTAACCAAATTCACCCCCAAATACTTAAACGACAAATTAAACATGCCCACTGTGCAGTTGCAGGCATCAGCGCCTTCTTCGGAGGGAACCACCAAAACCGATTTCTTACCCTTCAACTCCATTGACGCTATGCAGGGACGGAGCCTGTCAAGTAATAGCTTCATTTTGGCTGAAGGTCCATACCAGTAAAGCGGAGTCCCAAATACGATGATGTCAGCTTCTTCGAGTTTAGGGTAAAGTTGTGTCATGTCGTCTTTGAGGGCACATTGGTAGCTGCCTTTTTTGCAGGCTTTGCAATCTACGCAAGCCTCGATTGCGAGGGGATAAAGATAGATTTTCTCGCTTACGTGACCGTTTTCTTCTGCGCCAGCGAGGATTTCAGATACAAGCAAGTCGGTGTTGCTGCTTGTGCGGGGACTACCAATTAAGCCCAAAACTTTCATGCCCAAATATAGGCGTCGAAGTGAATTTTAATTTAACCATTCCTGCTTAGTACAAAATGTTGAAACCTAAGAATTCGTCGTTAAACTTCTCCCAAATTACCGCTACATCAGTCACGTCTGCTCCAGCGGGACCTCTGCCGCTGAAATCAACCATAGCCTTAACAGCATCATCTTCGCCTTCAAAAACCGCTTCCAACCTGCCGTCGCTGAGGTTTCTGACCCAGCCCTTCACGCCTTGAATTTGGGCTTGGTGTTTAGTGGTTTGGCGGAAGTAGACGCCTTGGACTCTGCCAGTGACGTAGACGTGTGCTCGTGTTTTTGTCATAAAATATTTTCGTGTGCGCCTGCTTTTATGCGTGTCCCCAAACGTCGATGTTTTCGTTCACTGAGTAGAGGAATGTAGTTGCGGAGGAGTCGCCGAGCCACTTGAATTTGGTTTCCAAGTCTTTTATGACTGCTTTATAGTTGTCTGACTTATCAAGGGAATTGAGGTATGCTGGGAAGGAACCGTAGGTTTTTTGTATGAGCTGGAAGTTTTTGGCGTTTTGGATTGTGGCTTGGATTTTTCCTTTATGGCGAATTAACTCGGGGTTTTTAAGCATAGTCGCCACCTCCGAGTCAGTTAGGGCTGCAGCTTGGTTAATGTTGAAATTGCAGAAGGCTTCTTTTATGGCTGGCCATTTAGAGTCTACTACATGCCAGTTGAGGCCTGCTTGGAAAATAACATGACTTAGGTTCTCAAAGTAGGCATCGTCGTTGGGAGGCTCTTTACCTTTAAACCACCATTTAGGCGGTTGCCACTCATGCATCATCGGAGTTTCCATTTTAGGTCACATAGATAAGGGCTTTTTTGGCTTGATTTAAGCAGTTGTGGTTGCATTTGCACAGCAACCGCATTTCACTTTAACTGACCTCTCCACCGCTGACAGATGTCGCTTGTGGAGTTGCCTTAAAAGCAGTTTCAGCCAACTGGAGAGCTGAGAGTGAGAAAGTGGAGAATACAGGTAAACTGATGGTTTATGTGTCAACGGGTCTTCCGAGCCGTGAACGCTTCGAGTCCGTGCGGTCAGCAGCAAAAGAAACCGCTAAACGGTTGAACTTGGATTTTGAACTCGTCCGGTTCGAGAGAGCAACATCGCCCATTTATGTTTACTATGAAGAAAACAATGGCGAACCTATTCCGCTGTATTGTGATGAGGGAAAAATTTCGGGTTTGGAAGAAATAAGCAGCGCTCTTCGGCATATGATGTTCGTCTTGTCTTTTCATCCTAAGCATTCGGCGCTGGCGCGGATGCGGAGTGAGCTGCTTAAACTTTCCTAAAGCGGATTGACTGGTTCTCTAGCACAACCTCGTGGACTTGGTTAACGTCGAAGTTTATGCCTAAACTGTCGTATTCATGTTCTGTTAGGAACAGGATGATTTTTGGAGTTGCCATCTGTTGGCGTTGGGGCAGAAATGGCATTTGAGTTTGTAGTGCTTGCATTATGTCTTGTGCCATTTTTGCTTCGTCTGATTGTGGCCTGACAATGTAGGGGTTTACTTCTCTTTCTTCGAGGAGTTCGATTCTTTTTCCAAGATTACCGTCTAAGTCTCGGGTGGATTCGATTTTGTTGACTCGTACGCGGAACAAGCTTGTCACTCTCGCTTACTGATTAAGGAAGCCAATGATTTAAACCATTAACAAAACAAAGCTCTATGGTGGCTGTTTTTGGTCTTCTGTTGGGGAGGGTTTTGCTTCTTTTTTGGTTTTTGCGATTTGGGCGTCGATTTCTCTTAGGTGTTGTTTCATGGTTTTGATGTTTTCAACGAGGTGTTTTCGTTTGTGTTCTAGTTGTTCGAGTGGTTCTGGGCAGGTTTTGTCTTCAAGGAATGGGCGGAATGGCGTGGGCATTGGTGGCGGTGGGATGTTGGCGACTTCGATGTTTAGGACGTCGCGGGAGAATTCGGTGAAGAGGCTGCTGATGTTGGTAAAGATTTCGGATTGTTTGACTATGGCTTTTTTGAGGATGTCTTCGCCTTGTTTGGTGATTTTGTAGACTTTTAGGCGTCGGTTTCTCTGGGTTTGCCATTGTCCTTTGATGTAGTTGCTTTTTTCTAGGTCGCGTGTAGGATGGGGTAGACGCCGCCGGGAGTGGGTCGCCAGAATCCGCGGGTGCGGCTGTTGATTTCTTTCATGATTTCGTAGCCGTGACTGGGTTTTTTGCTGAGTAGGATGAGAACTCCCATTCGTATGTAGCCTTTTTGTGCTTCTTTGAGCCAGCTTTGTGTTGTTTCGTCTTCAAGTTCAGGTTTCATTAAGGTCAATTGTATAGTATTTATAAGCAATACTTATATTTTGCCGCAATATATTGCAGTAAACTATATGTGCAATGAGAGGTTTCTCGATTGGATAACGGTAACATAATTGAAGTAAAAAACCTCACCAAAACCTTCGGCAAATTCACCGCCGTGGACGACATCAACTTCGAAGTTAAAAAAGGCGAAATCTTTGGTCTACTGGGTCCAAACGGAGCAGGCAAAAGCACGACACTACGCATGCTCTCCACGCTATCCAGACCAACAAAAGGCTCAGCTATCATAGGCGGGTACGACACCGTCAAACATGACATGCAAGTCCGCCAACTCATCGGCATAGTCTCAGAAAAAATGATAATCTACAACCGCTTAACCGCCAAAGAAAACCTCCGATTCTTCGGCAGCCTCTTCAACATCCCAAAAGACACCCTAACCAAAAGAATTGATGAACTGCTCGAACTTGTTCAGTTAACCAAATTCGCAGATGCACAAGTAGGTACATTCTCCACGGGAATGCGTCAAAGAATGAACGTTGTACGTGCTTTGCTCAACATGCCCCAGGTGCTCTTTTTGGATGAGCCAACCCTAGGTTTGGATCCTCAGTCTTCGGTTGAAATCCGAGAGTTCGTGAGGAAAATCAATCAGGAACAAGGAACCACGGTCATCATAACCACTCACATGATGCTTGATGCTGATCTGCTCTGCGATCGCATAGCAATTGTTGATCACGGAAAAATCATAGCTTTAGATACTTCAACTAACCTGAAAAAGATAATTTCTGGAGCAGATACTATGATTGTGAAACTTGAGATTGCTAACTTAACCGCTGAAATGACCGCAGGCGTAAAAGCGCTTAACTGTGCTGATGCGGTAACTCAAGAGAACTCTACTACCTTGCATGTTATAGTTCATGGCGAGGAAGCTTTTGACTCGATAATTGATGCTGTCCGAAAGAAAAGTGGCAAAATTACCTCTATGGCGAACCTGCAGCCCAGCCTTGAAGACGTATTTCTACATATCACGGGGCATGAGGTTAGGGATAGCGCTGATCAAAAAATTCCGATGCAGCATGGACCTGGCGCAAGGTTTGGTGGAGCGCAAAGGAGAGTACGGTGATAGACGATGACTGCACAATCTATTCTTAAACACAGCTTCCGAATTGCCCAAAAAGACCTTACAGAACTTTTCCGTAATCGCTTAGGTTTGGTTTTGCTTATCGTGATGCCATTGTTTATGATGGTTATGGTTGGGTTCATTTATCCGACTAACGGCACCATTAGCGATCTGAAAATAGGTGTTGTCAACAACGACGAAGGCTTCCATGGAAATTACGCTCCAGGTCAAGGATTCCTAACGGGTCTCAACGTGATTAACGACCAAACCCACATGCTAATAATGACGAATGTGTCAAGTGTTGCTGACCTCAAAGATATGGTGCAGAGAGGGCAGCTTGAAGGCGGCATAGTTCTTACAGCTAACTTCTCCGAAAGCATCGCCACAGGACAGCAAGGAACAATAATCATAATCAGCGATGAATCCAATCCCCAGATTTCCGCCACCATCCAAGGCGCATTGAAAGCTGTCTTCACCGAAATGGGTACAAAACAGGCAATTCAGAATGTGGCGCCGCTCAACGCGACCAACTCCCTTGCAGTGGTACAACCATTCAATATACAAACTCAAGGCGTGGTGTCTGGCAACCCTAGCTACTTCGACTTCATCGCACCCGGCATCATGGCAATGACCGTGATGATGAGTGTCATGACAGGTTTACCAGTTGCGATTTCACAGGAAAAAGAAATCGGAACCATGGATGGCATGATGGTTGCACCAGTAAATCGACTCTCGATACTACTGGGCAAAACGCTTGCACAAACAATCCGTGGCTTAATCCAAGGTGTCATAATTCTCGGCTTGGCAATTGGTATATTTGGAGTCGCAATACAAGGCAGCATCCTACTAGTGTTCGCATTGCTGCTGCTGGGAGTGTTTAGCTTCGTTGGACTCGGCATCGTAATCACCTCTTTCACCAAAGACCAGGAAACCGCACAGATGCTAATGATGACATTGATGTTCCCCATGATGTTCCTAAGCGGGGTGTTCTTCCCGATTCAGCAGATGCCATGGTATATGCAGACAATTAGCCAATTCCTGCCACTTACTTACGCTGCTGATGCCCTGCGAAAAGTCATGGTGTTAGGCGCAGGTATTCCACAGATAAGCAACGAACTCATAATCCTCATCGCCTTCGGAATAGTAATGATCGCTATTGCATTGCCAGTCTTTAAGAGAATGATGACGAGATAGGAGAAACGCAAATGAGCACTCTATGTTCAAAATGCCCTTTTTTTCAACTTCCCCAAATCTTGCGGCGAAAAAACAGTCGTAAACGGTGCCGAATTGAACCTCAACGTCAACTGCGCATTTACGAATGCAAAGACTTCCCCAAAAAACGACAAAAATAACTCATTCCTTTGTTGTTTTTTCTTATAGTTTTTGATGCAAAACCCTATTTACACTACAATCGACAAAGCACTATCAGCACGGTAGTTACATGCGATTTTTTTTGACTTCTGGTTTAAGGTGCCGACTTGGATAAGGGTACATTTTTAATATCAGAACCGCCAAGTTGTTAATCGTGTGAGCACCTTGCTCTTTGGACATAAAAACCGGCTCCAAATAGCTTTGGGCGATTTACAAAATGAAAAAGGAAACTTGGCCAGTTTTCTGCAGACAAACCTAAATGTATCCGTTGCCCAAGGCGAAAATAAGCTTATTATAGATTCGGAAAAGCTGTCCGTTTTGGAATTGCATCATTCAGTGGCAAAGTATATTCATCGCCATAATTTAGGCAGAACTCACTGGGTTGCAGTCCAAGATAAAATTGTTAAAATCAACAGGTTTGAGGGTTCTAAGAAGAAGAAAGAAAAACACGACAAGAACTCATCTCACCAATCTATGACACAAAGCTGGGGCCTATAGGCAGGTCCTAAATTAGACGCTTTTTCTTTAAGCTCCACACAGTTATTTTTTGTGTGGTTTTCTCAATTAACTTTTTGTTTTGTTGGATTTGCGGATTTTTCGTTATTAGTTTTTTAAACCGTTACCGTATAGAGAGAATGTATGTTTAACGTTGATGGGAGCCAGAAAAGCGGAAGCGGAACCATACTTCGCTTAGCCGTGGCATTAGCGGCAATTAAAGGGGATCCCCTGCACATAACCAACATCAGGGAGAACCGCCCTAAGTCCGGCTTGAAGCCTCAGCACCTTGAATCCGTGTTGACAGCGGCTAAACTCTGCCGCGCCGAAGTCAAAGGCGCAACCTTGGGCTCACGTGAACTCTGGTTTACCCCCGGCGAAATAGTAGGCGGAAACATCGAAGCAACAATCGAAACCGCGGGCAGCATACCCATGCTGTTTCTCTCCATCTTGCCCATATGTCTTTACGCCAAAAAACCCGTCCACCTCCACGTAGCCAAAGGCGGCACAGACACCAGCCACGCCCCAACCATCAACTACCTCCGACATGTGCTCTTGCCAACCATTGCCAAAATGGGTGTAGACGCGGAAATTTCGGTTCAAAAGTATGGTTATTACCCGAAGGGCATGGGGGAAGCGACTTTAACGGTTAAGCCAAATCACGATTTGCCGCCGATTGTGCTTGAAAGTTTTGGCAACCTGAGCTGCATCCGCGGCGTTTCTGTTTGTACTTTCCTCTCTGAGCGCCAGGTTGCTGAACGTCAAGCCAAAGCGGCACAGGCGCTTCTTGCCCAAAGCGGTTATAGAGCCGACATTCAAGTGGTAAACGACCAGTCGAATCCCATCCAGAAAGGCACTTCCATCGTTTTATGGGCAGAAACTGATTCGGGGGTTCTTGTGGGCGCAGACGGCATCGGCGAGCTGCGGAAGATGGCTGAAGATGTCGGTAAAGAAGCCGCCCAAAAACTCCTCGCTGAGCTCCACGTACAAGCAACAGCGGACACCTTCCTAGCCGACATGCTTATTCCCTATATGGCGCTATCAGGCGGCAAATCTGTTTTCTTAACTCGAACCATATCCGAACATATTGAATCCAACATTTGGTTGATGGAAAAAATGTTAAACGTCAAATTTACAATCGAAAAGGTAAACAACCTCTACAGAGTACAGAAAAGCTGAAACAGCTATGCCTAAACCGTCTGTTTGCATAAAAGTTCTCAAAAGCCAAGGCGAAAAAACAATTACATTAGTAACCAAACTGGGGCTTGCTGATAAATCGCTGGTTATCCAACGAGAAGAAGAGCACCTCATTATTCCCCTGATTAGGGAACCCGAAGGCATTGAGTTAGCGACTCTGAAAAGTCAGATACTTCAATTTACCCTCTTTAATGCGGTTTTCAGCGAAAAACAACTTCCTCCCGAAACCTTAACCCAAGTTCTCCAAGACAAACTGCCCCCTGACTTAGTTGCAGCTGTTCCTCAGGCATTCGATGTAATAGGCAATATCGTTGTAATCGATATCCCCCACAAACTTGAGCCTTACCAGAATTTGGTTGGTGAGGCAATTCTCCAAACTCAGAAAAACGTTAAGACCGTTCTCGCCAAAGCGGGTGACATTAGCGGTGTTTTCCGTGTTCGAGACTATACTTTTATCGCTGGCGAGCATAAAACCCAAACGGTACACCGTGAATTCGGGTGCCAATACCATGTTGACGTAGCTAAAGCGTATTTTTCGCCTCGGCTTGGCCATGAGCACATGCGAGTGGCTGAGCAGGTGCAGGCTGGTGAGGTTGTGGCTGATTTGTTTGCGGGTGTGGGTCCGTTTTCGGTTTTGATTGGCAAAAAATGTGCGGAGGCGAAGGTTTATGCTGTTGACTTGAACCCTGATGCTGTGGAGTTGCTTAAAGTGAACGTTTGTGCTAATCGGGTGGATGGCAACGTTTTCCCCTTTTGCGCGGACGCCAGAGAAATCGCCGCAGGCAAACTCAATGGTGTTGCTGACCGAGTGATAATGAATTTGCCTGAAACCGCCATTGACTTTGTCGATGCGGCATGCAATGCCATCAAATCCTCAGGTGGAGTAGTGCATTTCTATGGGTTTGTGCGTCAGCCTGATACAGTGGGCAACCTCAAAGAGCGCTTTGCAGCGGAGGTGGAGCGTTGTGGCAGAAAAGTTGAGGCGTACCTTGTGGCTAGAAGTATTCGTGAGACTGCGCCCTTTGAGTCTCAGATTGTTTTAGATTCCAAAATAAAGTAGCCTTTAGCTGCTGAAGTTATTAATATGCCAAAGAGAAACAGTTAGATATGAAGTTGAAGGCTGCGGTTGCTTTTTTGTTCTGTTTGTTAGTGTTGGTGCCATTTGTCGTTGCAGCGCCAACATATGTGGCTCGAAATGTGTTTTTGGTTCCTGCACAAAGTGGTACCATAATTCTGCCACAGAGCTTCACTTGTGCACAAAACGGTGTCACCTACAGCCCTGGCAGCTACTTGGAAGGACAGATTTACGCTTGGTATTATCCGCTGTTTTCTTCGGGGAACGGAACCGCTAATCTGCGGGTTTCTGCTCAAAACTGCAATTTCACAATAAATTCACTCGATATCTCCAGAATTGCTCTGGACGGCGACTGGTTTAACACCTCATACGTCCTTAACTGCGTAATTGTTGACAATGGCACAGCCTATCTGGATGTTATGGGCTTCAACTACACCAGCATGTCAGTTTACTTTAACGGAGCCTCTCGGCAGAAAGGCATGGGCTGGAACACCACAGACTTCGGCGTAACCCTACAAGGACCTGCAACCGTAATGGTGATGTCGAGCAGTCAAAGCTTTGAGCCGCCTCGAAACGCTCCCGCTGATGATAGACCCGTCTATATTGTGATTTTAGCTGCAAGTTTAGTTGCTGCATTGGCTGTTCTTGGGATGCTCAAAAGCAGTAAAAAAGAGTGGAAACTTTTGGCTCTAAGACTTAGAGCTCTTCTTCTAAATGGTAGAGCTATAACCCGAAAACGCCAAAGAAATTATAACAGACGGAGCGAAATAATGGAGAAACTAACTGAATTAAGACTTGGCGTCGTTAGCCTATACGTCTCGTTTGTCGCGTTGATTGCGTTAGGGCAGGTATTGGTCAACGATGGCTTGACGTTGGTGGGATTGATTGCTTTCGCGTTTGCAGCTGCATTAACTACCTACTACATGGTGGAAACCGAATCCTAACTGTGCCTGAATGTAAAGCCATAAACGAAATGGCGTATTATTTTGGCTAAAAAGACCGTTTGGAGCTTTAAGGTTGAATTTGTCCCCTAAACGAAAACGCGCTATCATAATTTCTGTACAGGTAGCTGTCAGCATTCTTCTTTTGTATCTGTTGTTCCAAAATGTCAATTTGGCGCAAGCTCAACAAATTCTAACAACCACCAACCTGCCTCTGCTCGCAGTAACCGTGGTCTTCTTTATCCTCTCCTCATTTGCAATTGGGATAGGTTTGCAAAGCGCTCTTAAAGCCGCCGATGCTGCTCCGCCTTTCAAGTCTACTATGCTGGCTAACTTTGGAGGTCAACTTTTAAGCGATGTAACACCCGCCAAATCAGGCTACTTCGCTACGCCTTTGCTTCTAAACCAGCTCGAAGCGGTGCCTATCGAGAAGGGGTTGATGAGTGTTATGGCGGTAGGTGCAGGCAACTTTTTTGTTAAAGCCATTGTTTCCTCGCTTGCTCTGCTCTACTTCCTCTATCGCATACCCGCTACAATTATGGACTCCACAATAACTAACGCTTTAATCGTGGGCATTGTGATTTTGTTGGTTTGCGGCGTTGGCTTAACTGTTCTAGTCTGGACGAACTACTTTTCGGGGCTGTTGCAGAAGTTGGGTAGGATGCCGCTTATCGGTCAACTTATCAAGAAACTCGAAGAAGTTCGCATTATGTTCGCCAAAGACAAAGTTGCAATGCGCAGATCCCTCAAAGTAATTGTTGCCTCGGTGCTTGGCTCAGTCGTCTTCAGTGGGATATCGCTGTTTCTCTTGGCGCAGGCTATAGGGATGACTGAACCCACATTGGTCGATTTCCTATTCATGGGACCCTTAACCGCGGCGTTTATGTATGTGCCCATAACGTTTGCTGGGTTGGGGTTGCAGGAGGCGGCTTACGTGTTTTTGCTCAGCGGTATTAGCGCCCAGCCAGCTTTGATTCTTCCGTTTGCAGTTACCTTTGCCCTTTTGGTTCGCTTAATAGCCGTTACCACTGATCTTGTCGGGTTGCCTCCGTTGCTGAAAACAAGCGGCAATCTGCTAGGTGGCTTTAACCGCAAAAAATCTGCGTCGTAACTGGAGAGTAGCTTTAACTTTTTGATCTAGTATTTTCACTTTTCAAATGAATTCGCGGGGCAGATTGTTAAACGGTGTTTTGCTTGGGTTTAGGCTTCCACAATTAAAGTTAATGTGACTTGCTGTTTTGGGTTTTTTAGTTTTTCTATAACTGCTTTTGAGAGGTCACCGGATGATTTGTCGGCTTTTACAGCTAAAGTTCTATCTGAAATGAATTCGCTTTTTCGTATTACCAAATCGTCTGGATGGTTTAGTGCCAGTTCCGGGGCGCCATATGCGTTTATTATCCCCACTAAACCGTCGACTTCAAGTTGGATAGTTAATTTAGCATTTGGCTGCCGCAGCGCACTCTTGAATTCTGCACTTAAATCAGCTACTGACTTGTCCGCTGCTACCGCCACGACGCAGTCGCCCCTTTTTGTTACCTGTCGCTCTTTGGTGAACATAATTGTTGTTGGGTGACTTGACTGAATGTTTGGGTGCCCAAACGCATGAATGACTTCAACCACTCTTTTTGGCGGCATTACTCACGCACCTCAATTGAATCCACTTTGCCGTCTCCGTCCAAATCATACCCAGTTATGACTACAGCGAATGTGTCTTCATCCTTATACTTTTCTAAGGTTTTCTTCCAGAAATTAGCCAGAGCAATTACACATGCTTTAGTTCCCACTGCTTTGTTGCCCGCTAAAACTACAATGCGTTTGCTTTTGTCCCATGGATTGACGATTTTAGCTACCAGTCCCGACATGTCTGAGAGGTAAGTTTGTCCAGTCTTCTGTGAAGACAAGCCACCTAAAAGGAAGCCGTGTTCGGAGGATTGCATGATGAATTTGATGGGTAGGTAATCGTTGATTTCCTGTGTAATCAGATTGGTTCCTGGACCGCCGACTAAGATGAGGTTGTTTTTTTCTTCCTTCTCCGCCTTTACATCCACGTCCAATTTTACGGCAAACTCTTCGGGTAACTTGGCAAACTGCCCCAGAAACAAAGCTAAATGTGCTGCATAGTGGCCGTCTCGGGCACTAGTCTTGAAGGGGCCGTGGGGTTGGGGGCTGCCCACTACAATTTTGCCGTCGAAAGTTCCATCTTTTAGGAATTCTCCGAAGAATCCTGCTAAGTCTTCGCTGAGGCTGGGCGGGCAGAGGTTTTTTATGGGTTTGTAGCCGCCGGGGAACTCGATGCCAAAAGCTGGTGAGACGGTTCGGTAGTATTTGGCTGTTGGGCCTTTCTTTTTCTCTTCATGGACGACTTTTATGGCGCCTGCTTGGGCGAGTTTTCGAATATGGTAGTAGACTTTTTGTTCTTGCATGTGGAGTTGTTTGGCGATTTCTAAGGGGTACATTTCTTTTTCTTGGAGCATGGTGAGGATTTTCCAGCTTAGGTTGCCGAGTATCATTTTGAGTTTTTGGTTGTTTTCTGTGATGCTGATTTCTTTGATGGTTTGGGTTTTGTCTTGGGCTTGGAGAAGGAGTTTTTTGTTCATTTGGTCTCTATGGGTAAGGCGCAGTGGTACTATAAAAAATTTTTTTATAATACTCTGTGGTTTGCTAAGTCGAATGCTCAGATTTAGCGCTGTATATCGAGCAACCGCTAAAAACTACTCAAAAAAAATTTGTAATGGTTGAATTAGATATTAAAAAATCCTTATTAGCCATGCACAGTCAACCATTATCAACATAAAAACCGTATATCGAAGGCTTTGAAAACAAATGTGTGGAATTTTTGGTTGCGTTTTAACAGAAGGCATGGCAGCGCCCCTAATTCATTCTTCTCTTAAGCATTTAGAATACCGCGGATACGACTCCGTGGGCATCGCAACATTAAGCGATGGAAAAATTTTTATGAAAAAAGACCAAGGCAAAATCGACGAAGTACACAAACTCGTAAACCTCGACGATTTACCAGGCGGCATCGGCATCGGCCACACTCGTTGGGCAACGCATGGCGCACCGCTAAAAGTTAACAGTCACCCCCACACCGACTGCACCGGCGAAATCGTCGTCGTACACAACGGCATCATCGAAAACTTCATCGAACTCAAAGCCGAATTAACCAACCTCGGCCACACATTCGTCTCAAAAACCGATACCGAAGTCATGCCGCACCTAATCGAAGAAGTTCTAAAACAAAATCCGCACCTTAGTCTCCAGCAGGCCGTGCTCGAAAGCCTAAAACGAATCGAAGGTTCATACGCATTCGCCATTATCTCCACACGGGAACCTGACAAAATCATCTGTGCCAGAAACGAAAGTCCACTTGTTTTGGGCATAAACCACCACGGTGTTTTCTGCGCTTCAGACATCCCCGCGTTTTTGGACGTAACTAACAAAGCCGTTATGATCAACAACGGTGAACTCGTCGTATTAACCCCTAATGGGTATGAAATCAAGAAAATCAGCGACGGCAGCACAATCACTCGGGAACCAATCACCATTGACTGGACTCCAGAGATGGCGGTTAAGCAGGGTTACCCACACTTTATGATAAAAGAAATTCATGAGCAACCCGAAGTGCTCCGCAACACTCTGCGTATCCAAGACCATTACCTGGATCTTCTCTCGACTTTTCTGGATCGCGCCAGCGAAGTCTTCATGGTTGCTTGCGGGACAAGTTATCACGCCTGCTTGGCAGCGTCGTATATGTTCTCGAAGCTGGCGTTTCTGCCCACTTACCCAGTTTATGCTTCGGAATTCATTGAACAACATGGCAAATCCGTTAGCATCGACAGCACAATACTTGCCGTTAGTCAGTCAGGTGAAACCGCGGATACCCTTGCAGCAGTCACGTGTGCTCAGCAACGTGCTGCAACAATTTTGGGCTTAACTAACGTCATCGGATCCAGCCTGACCCGTATCAGTCGAGTCTACATTGGCACTCAGGCGGGTCCTGAAATCGGTGTTGCAGCAACCAAAACCTTTACTTCGCAACTTTCAGTCTTAGCGCAGTTGGCGCTTAAGCTATCTAAGAAACGCGGGAAAATCTCGCAGGACGAAATCGACTGCTTAGAAGAAAAGCTTCAGCAGCTCCCACAATACGTTGACACTATCGTGCGGACTCAGGAAGAAAAAATTAAGGTCATAGCAAAGAAGTACTGTGATTGCCCTGTGTTCTTCTTTTTGGGCAGAGGCATAAGCACCTCCACAGCGTTTGAGGGCAGACTGAAACTAATGGAAATCGCCTACATCCCTTCTATAGCGTTCCCCGCTGGCGAAAGCAAACATGGACCCATCAGCCTCATCGAAGATGGTTTCCCAGTTGTGTTCGCTTGCCCCAGAGATGACACCCACAAAACCGTCATCGGCAACATTATGGAGATGAAAGCCCGTGGAGCCCACATCATCGCAGTCGTAGAGGAAGGTGACGAAGACATCAAAAACTTGGCGGACGAGTTTATCGAAGTGCCAAAAGGTATTCCCAGTGTGCTCTCGCCAATCCCATTTGCTGTGCCTCTGCAGCTACTTGCATACTACACGGCGCTTGAGAAGAACTTGAATCCTGATATGCCACGGAACTTGGCGAAGTCGGTTACGGTAAAGTAATCCTCCATTTTCCTCTTTTGGTTTTTTTAGGTTGGTGGTATTGAATGAGTGATTTGCTAAATACGGATGCAATTTTAACCGAAACTGTGCTCAAAAAATGTGCCCGATGCGGTCACCCAAGGGGTAGCCACAAGAACGACAAAGAATGCCAAGTCATAGGCTGTACCTGCAGCCAGTTCTCCGAATAGTTTATCCGAACCATTTTTCCAGCGAAACCTTACCCTTTGCTTTCTTGCTCCCCACAGTCATTCGCTCCACCGCTTTTCGAATGCGTTCTTCACCGAACTCTTTTTCAGCCGACATAAAATCGATAATTCCCTGCTCGGTTGGCTCTTTCCATTCAAGCGTGTAGGTGTCGGTTACTTTAGGATTCAGGAACTCTTCTCGGATTAATTGTGGCTCGCAAGGGAAAGACGCTTTTTTGATAAACGGCAACGCTTTTTCTATGGTGCCGTGTTGGCGAATCAGTTTTAGCGCGGTTTTTGGTCCTATGCCTTCTATACCGTCAGGATTAAAATCCGTTCCAATCAGAATGCCCACATCAATTAACTGCTCACGGGTTAATTCGCATTCACCAAGTGCCTTGCGCAACTCTATGACTTCTGGAACAACCTCAATAAACGCTTTGCCCCTTCGTCTTCTGCCAGATATGGTGACGTTGCGGAGTAGTTTGGGGGCGCCAAAGAGGAGGCTGTCGTAGTCTTGGCTTGCGCAGTAGTCTGCGTCGCCTTTCTTGTTCATGTAGGCTGCTTGGGCTTCGCCTTCGCTGGGCGCTTGAATCCACGGTAAACCCATCAAATCCAGTAGCCTTTTGCTTTCGGGCACCATGTAGGGCTTCATGGTGGTTGCTATGGTGGCGTACTTGCGCATTTTTTCTTTGTCTCCGGTTGCTTGGGCTTTAGTGTACTGGACGGTTGCTTCGACTTTGACTTGGCGGCGCCTCTCGACTTCTTTGGCTTTTAAGTCAGGGGATTTGCCGTCGAAAACATAGATTGGTTTTAAGCCTAACTCGACGAGGTTGATCGTGCGGTAGAACAGTCCGCTTAGGTGGCTTGTGATTTGGTCCTTGCTGTTTTTTAGCGGTGTGCCGTCGGGTTGGCGGATTATGCTGAGGAATTGGTAGATGGTGTTGTATGCGTCTATAGCTATGATTTTGCCGCCGAGGTCTTCGAGTTTGACTTGGGTTTTAGGGATGAGGTCTTTGAAGTTTACGCCCAAAAGGACACCACAAGGTAAGATAGGCAGAAATGTGCCTTAAGAGGTTTGCGAATTGTCTTGAATCTTGAAAGTACTGGAGCGATTGGCTTCTGTTCTTTGTTTTCGGGGTTGAAGGATTTTGTCAGTTGGTTGAAGCTGCAAGGTTGCTGTATTAGGAACCTTTAAGTCCTTAGTTTCCTGCAGTAATTATGGGGTTTTATTATGAGTTTTTGTGGGAAGTGTGGAAATAAACTTGAAAATAATATGGCTTATTGCCCAAAATGTGGCACCGCAGTCACTAATCCAACAAATTACCCTCCTCATAAGCGTGAGCGTTACTCCTTTGGGTCGATAGTCATTGCAGTCGTCGCAGTTGTTGCGGCGATAATCATTATTTTTGTGGCTTTAATTGCAACAGGATTGTTGCCCATCGGGCAAGCTCCATCAGGCAATCTGCAAACGCAGCAAATGGCATTTAGTGGTTTCTACGCTGTTGATGCTGGATACGGTTTTGAAGTTGTCATCACTCAGGGAAGTAACTATAGCGTGAAAATAACTACTGACGAGAACACAATGCAGTACCTAGACGTCAAAGTGGTTGGGCAAACCCTGAATTTAGGTTTATCCGGTATTCATTTTCCTTCTGTTCTGAGGGCTGAAATCGTTATGCCTGATATGACGGCGGTGTCTTTGTCTGGAGGCGCGAAAGGAGATGTTTCAGGTTTCAATTTGACACATAATCTCAGCGTTGATCTTAGTGGTGGAAGCAGAGTCACTATGTCGGGGCAAGCTTTGGATCTTACTGCTGGGGGTTCTGGCGGTTCAAACCTGCAACTTCAGGACCTCGAAGTGAATGATGCCCAAGTTTCTCTAAGCGGAGGCAGCCAAGGAACCGTCAACGCTTCAGGCACCTTGAACGCGGATGTAAGCGGTGGCGCTCACCTGTATTATCGAGGGAACCCAACTTTGGGGAACATAAATACTTCTGGTGGAGCATCTATCGACCAAACACCTTAAGTCTCTGATTTATGTGACGGGAGCTTGCTCTCTGTTCAGAAGTAGAGAAACACTTCTTTTGCCCAATGGTGGAACGCGAGTGTTTCGCCGAAGAAGCTGGCGTAATCCACTTTTCCTCCGATCAGCCGAAAATACAAAGCCGCCTGCCTCTCCGTAACCGCCATAACCAATGGGGGTCCTGTAGGGTTCGGTTTCCAAGGTTTGGCAGCTTAATGTATGGTTGGTGTGTAGAAAAAGAAGCTGTCGTAGATTATTTTTGCAAACACCCGCAAACCGATTTGAGCTTGAATGACTAATACTAAACATTAGCTGCTAAAATTAACAGAACGCTGATTAGATATGTTGCTGGAGAAAAGAAAGCCAGTACGGATTACGCTTTTTCAATGTAGATTTTACCATTCTCATCTTGAATGAACACTTTTTTGCCTTTGATTTCTTTGATATTAAGCGCTTCTTTGACTTCTTTTGGTAGATTCATTGTACCATTTGTAAAACTTGCTAGTGCTATAATTCCCATAAAAGTTATAAAAGCAGTAATTTTAGATTTAAGGTTAGCTTCTATAATTATAATTATAATAGTAATTATTGGAAAAACTATAAGTATAATAAAATAAGGTGAAAGGGTAACCGATAAGTGAAATAAACATGAACTGCCAAACAGCAAAAACAACCCACAGGAAGCATCATCAACCAATCTGACAAAGCGAAAAAAGCCATATCCCACCCCAATACAAACAAAAGCCCAAACCAAAAACCAAACCCCCCACAACCCACACACAAGATGAGGAACCCAAAACACCTCATCCTCACAAAGAAACAAAAGCAAATAACATTTTAACAAAAACCCAACCAAAGGAAAAAACCACAAAAAACAACTAACCCCCACACACCACCCCCTAAAAACAGCATTAACCATACTTTCTAGGCACAGCAGATATAAGGGAGCCCACCAAATATTTCGGCACAGAAGTGTCACAGTTATGTCAGAAAAACTGTCCTTAGTTACATGCACAAGCTGCGGAAAACCAATTCCGCCAGGCAGCGAATCTACAAAGTTCCTATGCCCAAACTGCGGCGAAATCCAAATCAAACGCGACGGCAAATGCCGAAAATTCGGCAGACTCTACAAATGCCCCAAATGCGGCTTCCAAGGACCATAGGCGAAACACAATGGGCGCAATACTTGTAGTCTACAAAGTTTTCCCCGAAGACATAGTAGAAGACTTTGAACCCCTAAAATCCAAAGTCTCAGCAATCCTGCCCCAATTCAGCTCCATCGAAGGCTGGGGAACAGAAGACGTTGCCTTCGGCCTCAAAGCCCTACTTGTCCAAGTCCGTTTCCCAGAAGACAAAAGCGGCATAGTCGAAGAATTCGAGTCAGCACTAGCCAAAATCCCCGGCGTAAGCCAAGCAGAAGCCTTCAACATACGCAGAACAAGCCGCGACTAACAGCTTTTAACACCAAAAACCGCCAATTTTCCTTTTTAACGCACAAATGAAAGTTTTTCCATCTACGCTTTAAAGTTTATATAGCAATCCGTTCTTTTTCAAACACACTAATCAGTGTCAGATTATTTGGAGAATTTACATGAGCGAAATTCAACTGCGCGTCGGAGACGCACGCCAAAGAGATGTTGGTAGAGGAATCGCCCGCATTGACCAACGCACCATGCAGAAACTCGGCATAAGCGCTGGAGACGTCATAGAAATCGTTAACAAACGCACCACAAGCGCCATTGCTTGGCCAGCCTACAGCGAAGACCAAAACCGCGACATCATCCGAATCGACGGATTCACACGCAAAAACAGCGGCGTGGCCATCAACGAATACGTCGTGGTACGCCCAGCTAAAGTCAAAACCGCCCTCGCCCTAACCCTTGCACCAGTCGACATGCGCCTCAACGTAGACGAAGACTTCACAAACTTCGTCAAAAACCGACTCATGGAACGCACCCTCGTAGAAGGCGACACCACCCTAGTCATGATGCTAGGACACGCCATCCCATTCACAGTATCCAAAACACGCCCACACGGCATCATCAAAGTCACAACCGAAACCCGCCTAACCATCCTAAACGAACCCGCCCCAGAAGGCAAAGGACTCCCCCGCACAAACTACGAAGACATCGGCGGACTCCACGAAGAAATCCAACGCGTCCGAGAAATGGTAGAACTCCCACTACGCCACCCTGAACTCTTCCAGCGCCTCGGAATCGAACCACCAAAAGGCGTCCTACTACACGGTCCACCAGGCTGCGGCAAAACCCTACTCGCCCGAGCAGTCGCAAACGAATCAGAAGCCAACTTCTACAGCATCAACGGACCCGAAATCATGAGCAAATTCTACGGAGAATCCGAAGCACGACTCCGCGAAATCTTCCAACAAGCCCAGCAAAACGCACCCAGCATAATCTTCGTAGACGAACTTGACGCTATCGCACCCAAACGCGAAGAAGTCACAGGCGAAGTTGAACGCCGCGTAGTTGCACAACTACTCGCACTAATGGATGGCCTCTCAGGCAGAGGAAATGTAATCGTCATCGGCGCAACCAACCGCCCGGGAGCACTCGACCCCGCACTTCGCAGACCCGGCAGATTTGACCGCGAAATCGAAATCAGCGTCCCCGACAAACAAGGACGTCACGAAGTGCTACAAATCCACACCCGAGGCATGCCCCTATCCGAAGACGTAGACCTAAACAAACTCTCTGCCATGACACACGGATACACAGGCGCAGACCTCTCCGCACTCGGCAGAGAAACCGCCATGAAAGCACTCCGCCGCTACCTACCACAAATTAACCTCGAAGAAGAACGCATTCCACCTGCAGTACTAGAAAAAATGGAAGTCACAATGGACGACTTCCTCGGCGCCTACAAAGAAGTCACCCCAACCGCCATGCGTGAAGTCTACATCGAAGTTTCCACTGTACACTGGGACGATGCAGGCGGACTAGAAGACGTGAAACAGCACCTCAAAGAAGCTGTCGAATGGCCACTTAAAACCCCTGAAATGTTCACCCGCTTAGGCATCCGCCCGCCAAAAGGCATCTTACTATATGGCCCACCAGGCTGCGGCAAAACCCTACTCGCAAAAGCAGTCGCAACAGAATCAGAAGCCAACTTCATCTCAATTAAAGGTCCTGAAGTATTCAGCAAATGGGTCGGCGAATCAGAAAAAGCCATCCGAGAAGTCTTCCGCAAAGCCCGCATGGCAGCCCCCGCCGTCATATTCCTCGACGAAATCGATTCCTTAACACCACGCAGAGGCATGGGCATGAGTGACAGCGGAGTATCCGAACGCGTCATCAGCCAACTCCTTACCGAAATGGACGGCATAACCACCCTACAAGACATCGTAGTCATCGCAGCCACCAACCGCCCAGACATGGTTGACGGAGCAGTCATACGCCCCGGCAGATTCGACCGCCTCATCTACGTCCCCGAACCCGACGACAAAAGCCGATACCAAATCTTCAAACTCTACACCAAAACCATGCCAATCAGCACCGACGTCGACCTAAACCAACTTTCAACACTGACCAAATACTACAGCGGAGCAGACATCGAATCGCTCTGCAGAGAAGCCGCTATGCATTCACTGCGTCGAGACGTAAACGCCCAAATAGTAACCATGAAGGACTTCCAAGACGCCATGAAAGAAATGGGACCATCAATCACGCCTGACATGGAGAAATGGTACAAGGGCTTCATGCAACAAATCCGACAAGTACAAAAGCCACAAACCCCAGTTGCATAACCAGAAGGAAACAATTGATGCCGCAGATGAAAACTTGGAAAACACGCCCAGCTTACTTCTACTTAGTGGAAGTATTAACTAAGAAGGGCGACATGACCGACGACGACCTCTTCGACCTACTTAAAGATGAATACGAAGATTTAGGCTTCAAAGACTTCAACAACCTGCTGCTTAAGCTTGAAGTCAGCGGAAAAATCCGCACCTCTTCCATGGCTAGGGGTAAACGCCGAATCGAACTCATCTAGTAAACTCCAACTTTTCCATTTCTTCTATTTCTCAAATTAACCTGCCAACGTTACTAATACACTGAAGGTAAATTCTTTATGAATCCAACACAATACTAGATTTGAAGGTAAATCAATGAAAAACCAACCTGACTGGCAACAAATCCTCCAAGAAATCAAATCCAACGTGCAAACCGCAATCATCCCCTCCCTTTCAAACATACAAACACCACAACCCAACTTAGGCATGAACGCAGGAGGCGACATGATGAAACCCGTTGATTTAGCAGCCGAAACAGCAATAGTGGACACCCTAAAACAGCATAAAGTATCCTTCACTCTGGTCAGCGAAGAATCAGGCATCAAAACTTACGGAGACTCCCCAACCGAATGCTACCTTACAGTTGACCCCATTGATGGCACCACCAACCTAACCCACGGCTTACCCTTCTATGCATCCTCCATAGCCGTTTCCGGCAAACCGGAACTAGCCACGGTCTACGCTGGCATGGTGGCTGACTTACCCCACGGTGTAACCTACACAGCATTCAGAGGCAAAGGTGCTTTTAGAAACGGTCAAAAAATGCAGACATCCAAAACCCAGTCTCTCGAAGATGCACTTATAGGCTTAGACATAAACGCTTACAAAGGCAAATTCAACATCAAAACAATCTCAACCTTAATAGAAAAAACCAAACACCTCCGCCACTTCGGAGCAAACGCACTCGAAATCTGCTACGTCGCAGAAGGCTTAACCGACGCCTTCATTGACTTGCGAAACAAAATCCGAACCACCGACGTGGCAGCAGGCTTCCTCATAGCAAAAGAAGCAGGCGCAACCGTAACAGACCCAAACAACCAACCCATAAACGTCAAGCTGGACCCACGCCAAACACTGAGTTTTGTTGCTTCAGCCAACAAACAAATTCACAACCAAATCCTCCGCTTGGTAAACATAAATGCTTAGTTTACTCTTTCCCCACCCGGTTGCCATAGTAAAAACTGCAAAAACAAAAACTCTACTTATCGCTGATCCTCACATCGGCTGGGAAATGGAACTACAAAACAAAGGCATTCACGTACCAAGCCAAACCAACAAAATCTTAACCAAATTAACCGCCCTCATAAGTGAGTACAAACCTAACGCAATGGTTGTTTTGGGCGACGTGAAATACACAGTGATTTCAAGCGAACACAGCGAATGGCGTGATATCCCAGAATTCTTTAAAAAACTCCAAGAACAAGTACCAAAAATCGCCATTGTACGGGGTAACCACGACGCCAACCTCGAACCACTCCTACCCGAAAACATCGAACTGTTACCCGCCACAGGCGCAGTATTGGGCGACGTCGGCGTTTTCCACGGGCACAAATGGCCGTCTCCGGCATTGTTAGGCTGCAAGACTCTTGTAATGGGGCATCTTCATCCGGTGGTGGTTTTCCGTGACCCAACAGGTTACAGGATGACGCGGCAGATTTGGATGCGAGTGGCATTGGATAGTCAAGCGTTAGCGAAGACCCTGCTGCAAAAGAGCAAAACCAAAATAGTGGGTTCAGTTGAAGAAACGCTGAAAAAGCACTTCGGCGTTAAACTGGCAGCTAAGGAACTCTACATTATGCCCAGTTTCAACGACTTCCTCGGTGGCAGACCCATAAACGAGACCCGACCCAAAAAAGAAATAGGCGCAGAAGCACTCATTGGACCTGTACTACGGTCAGAAGCAGTGGATGTGGATGACTCGGAACTTTATCTTTTAGATGGAACTTTTTTGGGAACATTGAATCAACTCAGACGTTTGTGATTAGCTAAACATTTGGTCTTTGTACCTGCATGGGCTAACTCTTATATTTGCTACATGTTATATGGCTAACATAGTTAAGGGAGAGTATAGCAAAAATGAAATTAGTGACAGTCCTATTACCCGAAGCCTACCTAGAAGGCCTCGACGAATTAGTTCGTGCCAACATGTACCCAAGCAGAAGTAGCGTAATCCGCTCATCAGTACGCGACTTGCTCAAAAAGGAACTCTGGGAAAACAAACGCGGCAGATAAACCGCAGCTAGAGCCCCTTTAGTGAGTAAAGAATTCTCTGCGCTGAATCCGCTGGATCAGACGACATTGTTATTTCTCTACCAACAATAAGGTAGTCAGACCCTGCCCTAAGCGCCGTAGCTGCACCGCCGCCCTGAGCACCTACACCCGGAGAATAAATAGCTACTTTATCCCCCAAAACACGTTTAATTTCAGCGATTTTATCAGGAACCGTTGCACCTACAACTACACCGTCTGCACACCACTCTACTGCCTTTTTAGCAAATGACATATACTGAGGAATTTGCAATCCAGTGCAAGGGTCCACCACTGTTTGTCCATATCCTTCGGCTGCGCCTTTATGGCTCATGTAAGTTAGCAAAATAACGCCGCGGTTTAGTCGCTTTGAAACGTCGAAGAGTGGTTTTAAGCCTTCTTCCCAACCCACAAACGGATTAGCAATTATGGCGTCGAAGCCTGCTGCATAGTAGTATTCGGCTATAGTTTGGTTTGTTGCGCCTATATCGTTGACCTTTGCATCCATAATCGCCAGCATGCCTTGACCACGGATTTGCTCTACTAGGTATTGAACTCCGTCAAAGGTGCCTAGTGGCAAGGTTAGGTGGTGGTTAATTTTTACAGCTGCGACATAGGGGTGTACTGCTTTGAGAATTCTTTGTGCTTTGATTAGGATATTGTTGCGGTTTTCAGCGGGTTCAAACGGAAAGTCCAGCGCCAAAACGAGTGGAGATTGTTTGCTTTTTTTTGCTTCCTGCATTTTACCTTTAAACGACACTTTTCGTTGCCTCTTGCGCAGTATGTTGTTTGCTGCTGCATTTTTATCTTCGATTTAAGATTTAAACCTTCAAGGAGTATGCGAACCTTAAAATTTCTCTCCAACCAACTTCCATATAATAACAGTCAAGCTCACACATGAGGAAAAAATTATGGCGACGCACACATTAGCTCAAAAAATAATAGAGAAGCACCTAGTTGAAGGTAAACTGGTTGCAGGCGAAGAAATCGCCATCAAAATCGACCACACCCTCACACAGGACTCCACAGGCACCATGGCATACCTTGAATTCGAAGCCATGGGCGTCCCCAAAGTCAAAACAGAACTCAGCATCAGCTTCGTTGACCACAACATGCTCCAAAACGACTTCCGCAACGCCGACGACCACCGCTACCTCCAAAGTGTAGCAGCCAAATACGGCATAGTCTTCAGCCGACCAGGCAATGGCATCTGCCACCAACTCTACCTAGAAAGATTCGCCAGACCAGGAAGAACCCTTTTAGGCAGCGACAGCCACACCCCCACAGCAGGCGGCATGGGCATGATAGCCATCGGTGCAGGCGGCTTAGACGTCGCAGCAGCCATGGCCGGAGAACCTTTCTACCTTGAAATGCCAAAAATCGTCGGCATAAAACTCACCGGCAAACTCCAACCCTTCGTCTCCGCCAAAGACGTGATTCTACAAATCCTCAAAATCCTAACCGTCAAAGGCGGCGTCAACAAAATCCTCGAATACTACGGCCCCGGAATCGAAACCCTCAGCGTGCCAGAAAGGGGAACAATTACCAACATGGGCACCGAAACAGGATGCACCACATCCATTTTCCCCTCCGACGACGTAACCAAAGCCTTCCTCACCAGTCAAGGCAGACCCGAAATGTGGTTCGAACTCAAAGCCGAACCCAACGCAGAATACGACGAAACAATAGAAATCGACCTCTCAAAAATCGAACCCCTCATCGCCATGCCGCACAGTCCCGACAACGTAAAAACCGTCTCAGAACTCGAAGGTACCCCCGTTGACCAAGTCTGCATAGGCAGCTGTACCAACTCGTCGTTGCGTGACCTAAAAATTGTCTCCGCCTTGCTCAGAGGAATGAGAGTCAACGAGAACACTAGCCTAACCGTCTCAGCAGGTTCACGCCAAGTGATGCTGAATTTGGCAGCAGCAAACGAAATCGAACCCT
Source organism: uncultured archaeon (assembly GCA_963760925.1). Classification (GTDB taxonomy): domain Archaea; phylum Thermoproteota; class Bathyarchaeia; order Bathyarchaeales; family Bathycorpusculaceae; genus Bathycorpusculum. The sequence goes on from CAVXES010000005.1 coordinate 444,548, forward strand.
TCATCCAATCCGGCGCGCGACTACTAGAAAACGCTTGTGGGCCCTGCATTGGCATCGGACAAGCCCCCTCTTCAGGTGCTGTTTCGCTGCGCACTTTTAACCGCAACTTCAAAGGCCGATCTGGTACACAGGACGCTAAAGTTTACCTGGTCAGCCCCGAAACCGCCGTGGCAGCAGCCTTAACCGGCAAAATTTCTGATCCCCGTAAACTCGGGGCGTTCCCAGAAATCAAAATGCCAGATAAATTCCTCTTAAGCGACGCCATGTTTATCCAGCCAAGCTTCTGCGTAAACACCGAGGTACCCATGGGACCCAACATCAAGCCATTGCCAGACTTTGCTCCGCTACCACCCACGCTATGCGGTGAGGTTCTGCTCAAAACAGGCGACAACATAACCACCGACGACATCATCCCAGGAGGCAGCCAAATAATGTCTCTTCGAAGCAACATCCCAGAAATAAGCACCTACGCCTTCTGCCATGTAGACAAGTCCTTTGCCGCACGAGCGCTAGAGAAAGGCGGCGGATTTATTGTCGGCGGCGAAAACTATGGGCAAGGCTCTTCACGTGAACATGCTGCGCTGGCACCGAAATACCTCGGCATAAAAGCTATAATCGCAAAATCTTTTGCCCGCATCCACATGGCTAATCTCGTTAACTTCGGAATTTTGCCCCTGACTTTTGCAAACAAGATGGACTATGACTGCATTGAGTTAGGCGACGCTTTAGAGTTAGAAGTTGATGACTTGAAGGAGCATCTTGTTTTGGTTAACGAAACTAAGGGCACAAAAATCAACGTGAACCTTGACCTAAGCGACGTGGAGAAGGCGCAGGTGAAGGCAGGTGGAAAATTGGCTCTTATCAAAGCCAAACAAAACAACAAAACCTGCCCAGCGACGCATCCTCGTGCATGTTTGCCCTAACTTCTTTTCTTACCCTTTAGGGTGAATTGCTTCTGGCTCAGCGTTGCTCACGTATTTAAGAAAACACCCTGCTTAGGCGATGATTATTCCCCAGAGAAGTTATGGAGATTGCAATATTATATCGTGACTTCTACTAAGTGCTACTCATATTTTATTAAAACGTGTTCAACTGGAAAAATGCAAAGTTGCCCGCCGCAGACTTTGATAGTTTTTGGTTCACTGTAACCCCTTTTTTCCCGACGTAGAAATTCCAACTTCACGCCTAAACCGCCTGCACCGTAGCCGCCTAACCCAAAATCTGACTTCACCACACGATGGCAAGGCACGATCATGGGGAACTGGTTGCAGGCCATAGCATTGCCCACAGCGCGAGCGCCTCCTCCGACTGCTTTGGCGATTGCACCGTAGGTGGTGACGTAGCCAACGGGGATGACTAAGGTGGCTTGTAGCACTTTTTTTGTGTAGCCAGGCTTACGTTCCGTTGCCAACGCAAGGGTAGTTTTGGGGTCTTTGCCGTCGTAAATGTCCTTTAGCGTTTTCAGTACCTCTTTAGCTTTTGGCGTGGGTTCATCGTAAACTTGGAAGGGCATGTTAAGGGGCAGGTTGCGTAGGATGCTGTTTAACGCAGTTTTTTTATCCGAGCTAAACGCTGATGCAACGACTTCGTGGTTCGTTGTTGCTACTGCAAAGATAATGCCTTCAAAGCTCTGAAAGTAAACTTCAATCAAAACCGTTGCCCAACCCACTACTAAAAGGCGGAGAAGTTAAAAGGGTCTGCGGTAAAAGCCTCTGGATTCCTGGCAGTCTAAGCAGGTACCAACAAGCCGAACGTTATCAGTTTTAGGTCGAGTGTCAAGGATACTTTTAGAAGTAATATTTACGTAGCCGATGGGTTTACCGCATTTTTGGCACCTAAGCGGTTCGCTTTCACTCATGGGGCGTACCTCGCTGTTGTATAATGGTTATAAGTAACCTTAATAGCTTATCTTGTGTAAATACCAACCCGAAAAGGCGAAAAGTTATGGAATACGAACCACAAATTCCACAGTTACATCAACTTCCACAAATACCATTCATGCCGCAAGTACAAGCGCCACAAGAGCAACAACAGCAGCCTCAGCCCAACACAGCCCAAGGCATGAGCTGGATGCCCGGCGCCACAACGGTCGGCTTAGTCTTCCAAGGCGGAGTTCTCTTAGCCGCAGAAAAAAGAGTAACCTACGGCGGCTTCATAATGAGTAGAGGCGGCAAAAAAGTCTTCAAAGTAACAGACCGCATCGGTGTCGCCTGTGCAGGTCTCATCGGGGACATGCAAATCCTCGCAAGAGAAATGGAGGCACAATCAAACCTTTACAGCATGGACGTCGGCAGACCAATAACAGTCCGCAGCGCATCCAAACTCATGGCAAACGTACTCTTTAACCGCAGATACGCACCACTCATCACCCAAACCATCGTCGGCGGCTTAGACGAAGAAGGCTCATCCATCTACGTCCTTGACGTACTCGGCTCACTTATCCCAGACAAATATGCAGCAGTCGGCTCAGGCACAGAAACTGCAATCGGCGTCATTGAAGAAGGTTTCAAAGATGGTATGACTCAAGAAGAAGCAAAAGAACTCGTCACAAGAGGCATCAAAGCAGCCATTAACCGCGATGCCATGAGCGGAGACGGAATAGACTTTCTCTTCATAACCAAGGACGGCGTCCACGAAGAATCTATCAAATTCTAAACCCTCTTCTTTCTCTTCAAATTTTATATTTGCAAACAGCTACTAGTCAATGATTTGCAAGAGGCAAAAATTATGGTTTTTGAATTGTCCCAGCAAGAAGGAGAATTCCTTGTCCACTTAGCTCGTGAAACCGCAAAGCAGTACCTGCAAACCCACAAAACCACTCAGGCACCCAAGGATACGCCCCAGAAGCTTTTTGAAAAATGCGGAGTGTTTGTTACCATTAACACCTTCCAAGGCGGCGAGAAGATGCTGCGCGGCTGCATCGGTTACCCCTACCCAACCAGCCCCTTGGTGGAAGCAGTCATTGACTCGGCAATTAATGCATCCACACAGGACCCGCGCTTCAACCCCATGACCGCCAGCGAACTCGACCAAGTGGTCTTCGAAGTCAGCGTCTTAACCCCACCCGAACAGGTGAAAACTGATAACCCTAAAGAATACATAAGCAAAATCCAAGTGGGTGAAGACGGCTTAATCATTGAAAGCGGCTGGCACAAAGGATTACTATTGCCTCAGGTACCCATCGAGTGGGGCTGGGGAGAAGAAGAATTCCTTTGCCAGTGTTGCATGAAAGCCGGCTTGCCACCCGACAGTTGGCTAAACAAAAACACAAAACTCTACAAGTTCAAAGCCATTATCTTCGAAGAAGAAACACCATGCGGTGCAATCAAACGCTTAAGCCTCAAACCAGAAACTTAACGAGTTACGCCCTCAATTATCTCTACTGATCGCCCCAACCCATTAAATCTGCCCGAGAACGCGCTAAGTACTTTGACGTTCCGGGTATAAGTATCCAAACTAGCTTCCATCTTTGCCACAGCATCCATCAGTTGCCTTGGCTTCTTGGCGACTATGCTACAACCCAACTTCTCCAGCTTCGCCGCATTGCCCAACTGCTCAGGCTGGGTTGGGATACAGATGCTGGGTTTACCGTACTTTATGGTTTCGAAACAGGTGGCGTGACCGCCGCTGAAAATCACATACTTCGCATTTAACATTGCTTGTCGACGTTCCTCCACCGAGAGCCAAGTGTGGATTTCATGGTTGCCGATTTTGGCAGATGCTTTCTTGCCGGGCGTGCCTAAGCTTATGACGCATTTACACTTAGCATTCTTGAGCACCGGTAGCAGGGTGTTGATTAGTTGCGAGCGAGTTCCGACGGGTCCACTGATGGGCACAAAAACGTGCTCTTGCCCGCCTGTTTCGGGTTTGGTGTCTATGAAACTGCCCACGTACTCGGTTCGGTCCGCTATGCCCAATTGGCCTATGTCACCGATGCTATACTCGGAAATGGTGTACGGCGACGGATTGTCGGGAATAACCACTTTTCTGCTAACTCGATAGTAACGCTCAATGAAGCGTTCACCCGGGCTTAAAAATGATGAGAAACCGTAGCTGGGTCGTATCATGTTTTCAATGTAAACGGCTGGAATCTTCCATCTGCCTGCAAGCCGCAGTGCATTGATGTCGCCGTCTGAGACCAACACGTCGGGGGCTAAGTCTATGATGTTTTCTCTGAGGTTGTAGTAGCGGTGAATAGTTTCGTATGCATTGGACTGTTTCAATTCAAAACGGTTCCGCTCCACATTAAACAGAGGAAGTGGAAAAAGCAAGTTAATCAACGAAGCTGAAGTTATGATGCCATGCCCGTTTTCGTACCACGACACAGGCGTACACTCATGTACGTTAGTGAATTCTTTTTTGAGCAGCTCGTAGGCTTTGCCGCCTGAAAAAAAGAACAAATCGTGCCCGCGTTGCTGAAGCCTCTTGCCAAGTGGGATGATGCGTGAAACATGCCCTAATCCTAACTCGGCACAACTCAGCAATATTCGCATGTTAGACACTAAACGGCACAAGCATATTTGAATTATAGCTTGGTTAACGGGGAAGGGAAGAATTTTAAGCTCCAACGAGAGAATAAAAGCTATGTTTATGCCTAGACGACTTGTGGAAGAGAAACTCAGAAACCTCTTAGCTGAAGACATCGGCGAAGGAGACATAACAGCCGCCACCATTATCCCGAAAAACACCGTTGCAGACGCAGAAGTTATCGCTAAAGAAGACGGCGTAGCCGCAGGAATCGAAGAAGCAATAATACTCGTAGAGTACTTGGGGCTTAAAGCGGAAGCGAAAGTCACAGACGGCGAAAAAATCAAAAACAAACAGGTCTTAATGACCCTATCAGGCGACGCAAGAACAATCCTTTCTGCCGAACGTACAATGCTGAATCTTCTTTCACGTATGAGCGGTATAGCAACTAAAACCGCCGCTTTAATTGGGAAACTGGAAAAAATTAAAGTCAAAGCTCGAATAGCATCCACACGCAAATCCGCCCCTGGGCTACTCTACTTTGACAAAAAAGCCGTACTGGTCGGCGGCGGCGACCCGCACAGGCTCCACTTAGATGACATGGTTCTCATCAAAGACAACCATATAGTTGTCGTTGGCAACGCGAAAGACGCCGTCCGACAAGCCAAAGCCAACGTGTCGTTTAGCAAAAAAATCGAAGTCGAAGTAACAACCATAGAAGATGCGTTGAAGGCGGCGAAGGCAGGCGCGGATATTGTGATGCTGGATAATTTTTCTCCTAAACAAGCCAAAGACGCAAGTGAGAAACTTCGCAAAGGAGGCTACGACAAGGTCCTATTGGAGGTCAGCGGCGGAATAACAGCTGAGAACCTTCTGGAATATGCTTCCGCCAACGTTGACGTCATAAGCATGGGCACCTTAACACATAGCGTCAAAGCTTTAGACATAAGCTTAGAAATACTAAAGAAATAAAGCGATTTACGCTCCGACTGCGATTGTAAAGTTTTCTACAACTGCACCTACAACCAGGAACAACGTTACTAACCCGATGAAAATGAGCAGGTACTTGAGTTCTCCCCGCCACTTGTTCTGCAGTAACCTACGAAACAGCCATACACTCTCTGTCATTGCAATTGTGTAAGAGACGTATTCAAGCAAAAACACCACGCCGACCAACGCTAAAGTCAAAATGGCAGTGGTCGCAGTCATTTCTGCCGCTGCAGAAGCATTCAAGGCACCATTCGCCGCTTGAATCTCAAATATCGCCCTGAACGCCTGCCCCGTATTGAACAAGATGAATAAGCCTATTCCAGCACCCGCTAAAGGAACAAACATGAGCAGGCAAAGACTAAAATTGTTGACAAATATCATCTGGCTAAGGGTGCCGCTTGCGGTACCGTCAGAGACAGTTTTGTTCAGTTGATCGCTGATTAATTGAGCCTCTGTGGGGCTAACAGGAACCAACATGCCAACTAGTGTTGCTAGAACTGCTAACATAAGCATGAAGGTAATTGAGTAGATTCTTTTACGTCTCGGCGAAGCAACCATCCAAAACTGCGGGTAATTCAAGATTAATCCTTCCTTGGTAGTATTTTAAGGGCTCGAAAACCCCTTGCCACTGGGTTTAACGTTTCTGCCAATTTAACCTTTGCCAAAACTTTCGCGCTATCAAATGCCCAACTGCGTACGTCATGTTCGCCTGCAATAAGCGACTGCATATACACGCGATCATTCAAAACAATGGGCTGACAGTTCAGAGGTAAACCCAAAAGCACCTTTTCTTGTCTCTCCACAGCCCTCTGACAAGCATAAAGGATTGCTTCGGCGCCAACAGTTAACTCCGCAACCCGCACAGGAACACTTTCTTTGCCAATAGCCAACATGTCAATGCCGTAGAGCCGCATAATTTCGCCAGCGACCCTTCTGAGGCGAGGCAGAATTTTTAGAATGTTGGTTTTGCCGGTTTTGGAGGTACACATGCCGGTGAGTTCTACAGGCGACAAATCCTCAACTGTCACGCCACCCAATGTCATGTCCAAATGAACCACATCAGCCTTTGCCTTCTCAAGTAGCCGAAGACAAAGTTCTGCCTCATGCACAATCACATCCAACCCCGTATCCATCTCTTTGAAGATAGGTTCAGCTAAGCGATAAGCTGAGGGTTCACGGTATGGTGGCTCAACTAGCACAGCAACCGAAGCCACAATGTGAGTCGGCTGAAATTGGTTGTCTAATATCGCTGCTCCTGAATCGGCAGAAACTACTTTCATGTTTTGCACCAAACAAAATTCGAGGGCGAAGCAGAATTAGTTTTCTGTTTAGTCTTTGCACTTGGTTTTTAAACCAATCGCTAAAAGATATTCTTCACTGCTTTTGGCACGGCTAGCGTGAGGCTTGACAATTTTGAGTGTTTCAAAGTTCACCTTTAAGGTTTGGATGTAATCATCCAGCAGACCGCCTTGGAAGACTTTGACAAAGAAATTGCCTCCAGGTTTTAGGATACATTTGGCGACTTCGAAGGCTTTGATTGCTAAATCGATTTGGCATGCATGGTCAACTTCCCAAACGCCGGTGACGTTTGGAGCGGCATCAGATATTACTACATCTGGTCTGCGAGGTAGAAACGAGAGGATTTGGTCTGCGATGTCGGGTTCTGTCATATCTGCTACGATGGTACGGATGTACTCCTGAGTGAACGGTTCAATCGGTTTGAGGTCTATGCCTAAAACAAAGCCGTGTTTCCCCGTCATTTTGCGGGCTGCTTGAATCCAGCCGCCAGGCGCTGCACCAAAATCCACAACTACGTCGCGAAATTTTATGAAGCTGTATTTATTGTTAGCTTGAACCAGCTTGTATGTGCTTCGGCTACGATAGTTTTCTTCTTTAGCTTTTTTATAGTAAAACTCGTTTTTTCGTTCACGTATCCAAGCTTTCGGCAACGGAGTCATCATCCTCTGGGATGTTAAGTTCATCTGGCGCGCTTGGACATTCAGGAACTTCAACGGGTTCTTTTCCTAAATTCAGTATCCAATCGGTTAATCGGGGGCAGCTTTTTGGGCTGATTGCGGTTGTGGGGTCGCACCGTGCGTTGTCGGGGCATAGTAGGCATGGGCAGTCAATTATGGTTTCAATCGAAGCCGGCAGCCTTTTTGGGTAGAGGCGGTATGTCCACCTTCCGTCTTGAAGTTCTTTTTCTCGACGGATAAGACCCTTCTCCTCCAATTTAATGCTAACGCGGGAGCCTTCACGGCTGCTTGCTCCGAGTTCCCGCCATAAATCAGATTGAAGCACACCTTGATAACCTGTGTTTACAACATAGTGGAGTGCTTTCTGTTCGAGGTCATTACGCTTTGGCATAGTAGGGTCAATTCCAAGATAATACAGTATTATAAGCGTTGGATTCACATAAAAATATGTATGCCTGATTATCTGTGGAATCTTATGAATAAAGTTGAGCAGAACCTATCGTGCAAATTTTGCTTAGGCATAGAGTCTTCAGCAGATGACTTCGGAGTCGGTGTCGCCACCTTTGATGGGGCGATTTTGGCTAATAAATCCAACAGTTACATCCCAGTTGAAGGCGGCATTCATCCCAGAGAAGCGGCGAGACACCACGCAGAAGTAGCCGATACTGTGCTGCAAGAAGCCCTCACTGCATCAGGCGTCAAAACTCAAGATTTGACTTGTATTGCGTTTTCTCAAGGTCCCGGCTTGGGACCATCTCTGCGCACAGGAGCCACCATTGCAAGGGCACTTGCTTCATACCTCGGCATACCGCTTGTAGGCATCAACCACTCAGTCGCACATATCGAAATCGGCAAACTCCAAACAGGCGCAGCGGATCCCGTAACCCTATACGCTTCAGGAGGCAACACCCTGGTCACCGCCTACGAGTCAGGACGGTACAGAGTCTTCGGAGAAACCCTCGACATCGCCTTAGGCAACTGCCTCGACGTTTTCGGCAGAGAAGCAGGGCTAAAAAGCAGGAAAGGGTTGCCGATTGGCGCCGCAATCGAGCAACTGGCGCTTAAAGGCAAAAAACTCGTGACGCTGCCGTATGTGGTAAAAGGGATGGATCTCTCACTTAGTGGTTTGTTGACGGCGGCTTCGGCTTCATTACAAAAAGGCGAAAAACTTGAAGATGTATGTTTTAGTCTTCAAGAGCACGCTTTCTCGATGGTTACAGAGGTTACGGAGCGGGCACTTGCGCACACCGAGAAGCAAGAGGTGCTGCTCACAGGTGGTGTGGCGGCGAATAAACGGCTCCAAGCCATGTTAGCAGTAATCTCGGAGGAACACGATGCCACTTTTAAGGTGGTGCCGCAGCAGTATGCCACGGACAACGGCGCCATGATTGCATGGACAGGAACCTTAGCGTTTAGGCATGGCTTGGTTACCCCTCTTGATGAAAGTATGGTTAAGTTGCGTTGGCGAGTGGACAAGGTGGATGTTCCATGGATACAATAGACAAAACCCCTCGATCAAAGCTAATTAAGAAAGGTGCAGAAGCCAGCTTGTTCTTAGCAGATTGGCATGGCAAAAAATCGATCTTCAAAGTTCGCATACCCAAACGGTACCGCCCAGTTGAGTTGGATCGGCAAATCCGAAGTTACCGCACTGTACATGAGCCCCAGTTGATACATGAAGCAAAGGCTGCCGGTGTTGCTACGCCGCTGATTTACATGGTTAATGTGGCGGAATCCACGATTGTGATGGAGTATATTGAGGGAGAGCAAATAAAAAAGCTGCTTGGCGTAACTTCGAAAACGGCGCGTGAGGCTTTATGTGTGGAAATCGGTAAATCCGTTGCTTATCTTCACTGCTACGGTTTAATTCACGGCGATTTAACCACTTCAAACATGATACAAGCCACAAACGGCAGAATCTACTTTGTGGACTTTGGACTTGGCGAAAAAAGCGTGGAACGTGAAGCAAAAGGCGTAGATTTACACCTCCTCAAACGCGCAATGCAGAGCACCCACTTCGGCTACTGGGAAGAATGCTACCATGCAGTCCTAAAAGGCTACAGCGCCGTCTTAGGCGAGGAGCATGCAGAAAAGGTTTATGAGAAAATCCGCGAGATAGAGAAGCGTGGACGCTATGTTGAAGAACGCAAGCAGTGAATTCAGGCTTAAAGGCAAAGTCGTGTTTTTTGCAACAGGCAACATCAACAAATTCCGTGAAGCACGCAAAATCTTGGGTAACAGAGGCATCGCAGTGGGCATGCTCAAATTGAAGGGCGACGAAGTGCAAAGCGAAAGCCTCCAAGAGATCGCGGAGAAAAGCGCCCGTAACGCCTACCAACGCTGCCACCTACCAATCTTTGTTGAGGACGCAGGTTTATTCATCAACGCATTAGAGGGTTTTCCGGGTCCATACGCTGCCTACGTGTACCACACCATCCACAACAGTGGCATCCTCAAGCTCATGGCGGAAGAAAAAAACCGCAAAGCCACTTTCAAATCCATAATTTCCTACTGCGATCAAGACAACAGCCTCGACCCACTGAGCTTTTACGGCGAATCCAAAGGAGAAATCACAACCGCTGAGCGCATTAAGCAAGGCAAATCAGGTTTTGGTTTCGACCCCATTTTCAAGCCGGAAGACAGCGACAGCACCTTCGCTGAGATGACGATTGAGGAAAAGAATGGGTACTCTCATAGGTCAATGGCGATTTGCAAATTCGCAGAGTGGTATAAAAACCTCTAAGTCTCCCTCAAAACCGTATTTAAGTAAACGTTATATCGCCAAGCCTTCTCTTGGAAAGGTAGGGACTTCTTTGATGGCGAGTAAAGGTGGGAAAGCAAACGTTTTCGGTGTTGTTGCAGCTGTTTTGGCGGTTGCAGTTACCGTTTTAGCAGGTTTAGTTGTGGGCATTTATGTTCCGCAGATTAACTCTCAGAGCGGCCAAATCGCGGACCAGCAAGCGCGAATTGCACAGCAACAACATCAAATCGACGCCCTAAACGCCACCGTTGACCAAATGAACCAGCAAGTGGACGATTTACGGGAGTCCCTTGCAAAGTACACGGCTTCACTAATCACGGAGTTAGGCGTGAAGGACCTAGTTGAAAGCAATACAACCAACCATTACCTCTACGTCAAAGGCGACGTAATTAACAACGGCGTCACCACAGCTTACAATGCAAAATTACACATCGTTGGCTACAGCGTAAACCACGAAGTTCTAATTGACTTATACAGCTCAATAGGCTTTGAAGTACACCAAAATGGCTTCAGCTCCTCATCAAATTTCGGCTCAATTTTGCCTACGCAAACACAATCCGCCATCATATCCATCTATCACTCTGGAACCGTGGCTAGCTGGGATATAACGCCAGTTTGGACAAACACACCATAGCACCAAATTGTTAAATAGTCAGGGCTTTGATAGAAAACTTGAGGAGAGCCATGACTCAACCAACAATGCGAGACAAAGCCATTAACGAAGGCTTAATTACTGCGTTAGCAGTTGGCGGATTCCTAATCATTTTAGGTGTAGTTTTTGGGTTGACTCCAGGTGTCCCACAGAAACTATGGGATTTCTTTAAGGACTTCTCGGTGCAGGGTTTTCCATTCGGCAGCGGAACCCTAATTTTGCCGGCGCCAGCACATCCCGCAACTCATCAAGAGGTCTACGGAGCAGTTTTCAATTTCGCAATCGGCATAGGCTTGTTGCAAGTAGCGATTTTGGCGGCCCGGCTCTACATGCGTTCCAGAATTAGAAGCATAGCGGAAACCATTGGAAACTTGATATTCTGGTTCGGCGCTGCTATCCTCGCTCAATTCTACTTGTTAGAAGGTACATTGGACGGTTGGTTTACATTCTGGGCTGGCTTAATCATAGTGGTCGGGGTCTCGCTTGTTGTGCGGGGCATCATCCATTTCTCGACGAGCTTGAGAGGAAACAACCGCTCTCATCCATAACTAAAATTGCATTAGCCCCAGATTTTGTTTTTTCATCAATGTGACTAGTTACTTTTAAATATCGGTGCGGTGTGGTTTAGGTGCGCAATAAGGTGTAACAATGCCAAAGCAAGAAAAAGGAAAATCACATTCAACTCGGCCAGTTAGCAGGCGCCCACCAAGCTGGTGCAAGTACCAGCCAGAAGAAGTAGAAGCCTTCATCATAAAACTCGCCAAGGAAGGTCACAACATGAGCGCCATAGGCACGATTCTTCGCGACCAATACGCAATCCCCCTGGTTAAGCCACTCACTGGCAAAAGCATAAGTGAAACGCTTAAAGCCTCAGGTCTCGCACCATCAATGCCCGAAGACCTTGCTCACCTCATAAAGAAGGCACAGAGCTTAGCTGTTCACATGGACAAAAACAAGAAAGACCTACACAACAAACGCAACATGCAAATCATTGAAGCACGTATCCACAAACTCGGTCGCTACTACAAACGTGAAGGCGTCATAGACAAAAACTTTAAGTACGTTGCAAAAATCGCCTCCGTAACCTAAACTTTCCCATTTCCCTTAACTAATTTTATATCTATTTGTTGATACGCCAGCTTTAAATCTAATCGTCCACCTTCTAAGCTGAAGTGACCCGTGCATGGCACAGCAACCCGAAAACATCCAGAAATTCCTCGCCCAAGCCGACGTATCAGCCAAAGTCATCAAAGAAGTGGCAGCTAAAGACGGCTTCATCAGTTGCTTCAGCCACCTTGACGCTGACGGCGTAGCGGCGGCTGGTGTAGTGGGCAAGATGCTTCAGCGCCTCGATGCACGGTTCAGAATCAAAGTTATGCAGTGGGTAGACGACAAAATTATCGCTGAAGTCACCGCAGATAAGCCGCAGTTGGTTATCATGTCGGACTTTGGCAGCGGCTATCTTGACCTATTAAACGAGAAGATCCCAAACCTCAAAATCGTAATTTTAGACCACCACCAAATCACGGGGGAAAACAAAAATCCTAACTTTACTATGCTTAACCCTCACGTTTACGGCATAGACGGTGCAACGGAGGTCAGCGGATCAGGCGTCGCTTACTTTGCAGCCAAAGCCGTCAACCCAGCCAACGTGGACATGGCACCAATCGCCTTGATAGGTGCACTGGGCGACATGCAGGACAAGTATGAGCAACGTAGCCTCAAAGGCCTCAACGAAATTATAGTCAACGATGCCGTAGCATCGGGACTGCTCAAAGTGGAAAAAGATCTTACTTTCTTCGGCAGAGAAACACGCCCCATTCACCGTATGCTCGCAACAACCACTAACCCCTTCATCCCTGGCTTAAGTGGTCAAGAAACTGAAGCTCTCAACTTCGTATCCAACCTTGGTTTCCCACTAAAAAAAGACGACAAACTACGTTCTCTATGCGACCTTAACCAGATGGAACGCAAAACTCTCTGCTCAGCACTGGGTGACTATTTGCTCTCTAAGGGGCTGCATGTGGAAGTGGATAACCTCATTGGCTGCGTCTACGTACTCACTAAGGAAGAACCAAACACGGCACTGCGCGACGGACGCGAATTCTCTGTGCTGCTTAACTCCACTGGTAGAATGGACCGCCCCAGCTTAGGCATAGCCATTTGCATGGGAGACCGCAAGGCAGCCTTAGAAGACGCAAACAAACTCCTCGAAGACTACCGCAAAAGCATCAACAAGTACCTCAGTTGGGTCAATGAGAAACCAAGCGAACGCCTCAGAGAATTCCAAAACATTTACGTCATCTACGGCGAAGACCACATAAACGAGAAAATCATAGGCACTATCTCAAGCATCCTCGTATCCACCCTATCTAACAACCTCAAACCGCTTTTGGCATTCGCCAACATTAAGGAAGAGAACGCAGCCAAATTCTCGGGCAGAACCACCGAAGCTGCACTGCAGAAAGGCGTCAACCTCGGCGACGTAATGCGGGTTGCTTCGGAGATGTACGGCGGCAAAGGCGGCGGACATAACATTGCTGCGGGTTCACAGGTGCCCCTTGACAAGATTGAAAAGTTCATCAAGTCGGCTGATGAGTTGGTTGGTAGGCAGTTGAAGGGTGAGAAACTTGGAAGCGAAAATAACGCTTGAATACAGAGACACTAAAATGGCAGAAGCTATAGCCAAGGCGGTTTCCCCTGACAACAACAAAATCCCCGCAGGCCTCCAGGTCATAACCACCAGAGAAAACATCAAAGTTGTAACAGAGATAACCTGCGCAGGAAAATTTACGACGTTCACTGCAACCATTGACGACCTGCTTTTTTGTGCGTCAACGGCAGAAAAAACCCTGAAAACAATCCGTTAACTATGCTTTAAGAAAGATCTCTTTTTCATTGGAAGGTCTCTCGCTGAGAGCAACAAACGCCTTCTCGGAAGATTCTTTTCTACTTGCAAAATACTCCACAATCCAGCCTGCAAACGCCAAAGCTAACAGAACTCAAATTTACTCGCCATTACGTCTATTAGTTTTGTGAAAATAAGCAGGGTCCAGCAACACCAAAGAAAAATATTATTTCATCCCGTACTTTCAAATAAGAAAATAGAGAAAAAAACAGCAAAAAGTCACGTCTACTTCTTGTTAGTAAGGTATTCATTAATAGCCTTCGCGGCACGCTTACCCGCACCCATCGCACTAATAACAGTTGCTGCACCCGTTGCAACGTCGCCGCCAGCATAGATTCCTTCCAAATTGGTTTTACCGTCCTCATCCACGCATATAGTTCCGTGTTTGGGGTCGCTTTGCAAGCCCTTTGTAGTGCGCTGAATGATGGGGTTCGGGGTTTGGCCGATGGCGATGATGACTGTATCTGTGTCCATAACGAATTCGCTGCCCGGAATCGGCTTAACGCCGCGTCTGCCTCGGGCATCTGGCTCAGTTAATTCCATGGCAATGCACTTCATGCTTTTCACCCAGCCTCGTTCATCACCGTAAAACTCTAGTGGAGACGCTAAAAACTTGCAGACCAAGCCTTCTTCCTCTGCGTTTTCGATTTCTTCGCTTCTAGCAGGCAATTCCTCACGTCCACGCCTATACAATAGGCAAACAGTAGCGCCAAGGCGCATGCTACTTCTTGCGCAATCCATGGCAACGTTCCCGCCGCCGATGACCACGACGTGTTTGCCGACGCGAATTGGTGTGTCGTATTCGGGGAACAGAAACGCCTTCATCAGGTTTACGCGGATTAGGAATTCGTTGGCAGTATAGATGCCGCCGAGGTTTTCGCCGGGAGAACCAGTGAATTGGGGCAAGCCTGCGCCTGAACCGATGAAGGCGGCATCGTAGCCTTTATCCAAAAGTTCGGTGACTGTATGGATTCTGCCGATCATGTTGCCCAGTCGAAGTTCAACCCCGAGTTGTTGTACGTACTTGATTTCGTTCTGCACGATTGCTTTAGGTAAACGGAATTCGGGAATACCGTAAGAGAGCACTCCGCCGCCGACATGTAATGCCTCAAAAAGAGTGACTTCATGGCCCATCTTGACGAGATCTGCTGCTGCGGTTAAGCCTGCTGGACCTGCACCGATAACAGCAACTTTTTTTCCTGTGGGCTTTGCTTTGGTAGGTATTTGCGCGCCATTGTCGCGTTCCCAATCTGCCAAAAACCTTTCTAAGCGTCCGATGCTAACGGGTTCGCCCATTCTGCCGATGACACATTTAGCTTGACACTGCGACTCCTGAGGACAAACTCTTCCACACACTGCGGGCAACGCGTTTTTTGATTTGATGATTTGGATGCCTTCCGCATACTTCTTTTCTCTAATAGCCTTGATAAATTGTGGAATAGGAACTTCAACGGGGCAGCCTGCTCGACACAACGGGTTGGGGCATTGCAGACACCTATTAGCTTCTTCTTGGGCTTGCTCTTCAGTGTAGCCTAAAGCAACTTCGCTGAAGTTTTTAGCTCGAACTTTCGGGTTCTGCTTTGCCATTTCAACAGATTTCTTGTTTAACTTAGGTTTAGGCTTTGTTTCTGCCACACTTGCATCCTCCACTTATTTCAGATAAAACACTGCTTAACCTCTCTTCAGGAAGCATAGTTCTTTGACGTTGAATTAACTCGTCAAAATCTGTTTTGTGACCATCAAATTCCGGTCCATCCACACAGCCGAAAAACATCTTCCCCCCGACTGTGACACGGCAAACCCCGCACATGCCCATGCCATCAACCATAATCGGCGTTAACGTAACAACAGTTGGGATGTCGAAGAGTTTGGTAATAGCTGACACTTCCTTCATAAGTATAACTGGACCCATAACTACACAGTGGTCAAACTTTTCCCTCTTAAGCAAATCTTTGAGGAAATCTAAGCCCGTGTAGCCTTTTGTGCCATCGTCAGTAGAAATGTATACTTTGTCGCTGAATTTCGCCGCTTCCTCCTCCATCATGATGAAGGGGTCAGTGCGTGCTCCAAGTACGGTAGTCACATGGTTGCCGGCTTCCTTCATGGCTTTGGCCTGCAAAATAAGCGGAGCAATCATCACGCTTCCGCCAACACAGAGCACTTTGCCGAAGTTTTTGATTTCAGAGGCGTTACCAAGAGGACCAGTAACGTTCTCGATTTTTTCACCGACCTCGAGTTTACCTATATCTTTAGTGGTTTTGCCTACTTCATGCACGGCAAATGAAACCGTGCCTTTCTTCATGTCATAACCGCAGATGGTTATTGGGACGCGTTCGCTTTTTTTGCCGGTATACACGATCAGGAATTGACCGGGACGTGCTTTGGCAGCAATTTCTGGGGCTTCTACTTCAAACAGCTTGATTTTTGGTACAAGCTCTGTTTTGCTGATTATTTTGTACACTTTTCTGGTGCCTCCTCAGTTGCTTGTTTAGGTAACTTTGAGATTTTCTGGTAGAAAGCGTCAAGTTTCTGCTGGAATTCGCCTCCACAGCACGGAGACTCTTCAATGAGTTCAAAGCGGTCAAGCAAACCCTTCTTTTCAAGCGCTTTAAGCAAAACGCTTAGGTTGCGTTCTGCGATATCTCTGCTTTCTTTGAGTTTACAGTCCTTTGCAAGGCAAACCACAGCTACGACGCCGTCAAAACCGCAGCTCAAGGCGTTCACCACGTGAACTGGATCAAGAGATTTGAAGCAAGGCACTTCAAGTGCCAACACGTTTTTGCCTTCAAACGCCTTGTTAGGATCATCCAGCGCCGAAAACTCTGACCACTGGCAAATGAAAGCTAAAATCACTGGTCCTTTATTTTGCTCCACAAATTTCTGCGCCGAATTGTTGTAGCGGCTGAGGACATCTTCGAATTCAAACCCTTTTACTTGGATTGCGTGCTGCGGGCAAACCATTTGGCATGCGCCGCACCCGACACATTTATCCTCAATCAGTTTGGGAGTGCCGAAAGGTTCAAACTCCAAAGCTTGGTAAGGACAGATAAAGATGCATTTGTCACAGCCTACACAAGCCAGGACATCGTAGACTGCTTTGCGGCTGTATTTGAGCACCCGAACAACTTTGTCGTCGTAGCCAAGCTGTTTAAGAACGTTTTTGGCTAAAGCGAGGCGGCGAGTGTTGATTTTTGTGCCCTCTTTGTAGCGGCAGAAGGGGTCTTCACATTGAATTGAAATTATGTTTTGGATGCCTAAGTTGAGTGCTTCAAAAATAAAGTCAGTTGGGACACGTCCCGCACAGGGCAGCCTCAGAACAAGATAATTTTCTACTTTTAGACCTTGCTCTTTTAGGATATCTTTTATTTCGCCTGTATTAGGCGAGTTACCTCTGCACATGAAAACGAGCGTTTCGGTTTTAGGCGCTTTAGCCAACGCGTTCTGAAGGTACTCAGATAGAGTATCGTAAGTGTAATACTGCATTTTAATTGCTGAAGCAGGGCAGGCACTATAGCAGATACCGCAGACTTGGCAATCCTCCAAGTTGATTTCCACTTTGCCATTTTCATCACGTTTAATGGCTTCATAGGGACAAATGGATTGGCACACATAACACCGACTACATAAATCCTGATTTATCTCAACAGCAGCAAGACATTTCTCACTCATTAGCAAACATCTTCTCTTGCTTTAGCTAAGTGCTAGAAGCTCCGAACCCACAAAAAGGTTTTTAGAATCATATAATCCTTGCTATGAAAAAAGAGAAAACTCTCCGTCAATCAGACTTTAACAAACGTATTGAATGATGGGTTTTATGTAAAAAGGAAAACCACTGCGGCTTTACAAACAGTATTCAACCACCATTAACCGCTAAGAACTAACGTTTGTAGTAGGGACGCCGAATGTAGGCGTATGCTTCAAGAGCTGCTGTTATGCCTTGCCCGACCGCTGTGCCGACCTGCTTTACGGGGTGGTCGGTTACATCTCCTGCGCTGAAAACTCCTTCGATGTTTGTGTGTTGACGTATATCAATTTTGATGTAACCGTGCTCATTCACTTCCACGCCGCTTGCCGTTGCAAGTTGACTGTTCGGGGCTTCACCTACCTGCACAAACACTGCATCAACAGCCACTTCGCTTGTTTGTCCAGTCTTGTTATCACGCAAGGCGACGGTTTTCACTTGTTTGTCACCTTTGATTTCCTCTACCTCAGTGTTCCAGAGAATTTTGACGTTGCCTTTAGTGCCTATATCTTTAACAAGCAACTCTTCCGCACGGAACATTTCCCGTCTATGAACAACTGTAACTTCCGAAGCCAATCCGGATAGATAAAGGGAGGTTATGCAGGCAGAGTTTCCGCCGCCAATAACCAATACCCGTTTACCCTTAAAAAAGGGGCCATCACAAACCCCGCAGTAGCTAACTCCTTTGCCGCGGAACTCTTTTTCGCCTTTAGCGCCGATTTCCTTGTAGTGAGATCCTGTGGCGATGATGACTGCTTTGGCTTGGTAGGTGCCTGCGGTGGTGGTTACGGTTTTTGTTTCATCTCTGAGGGTCAGAGCAGTTACGGCTTCGACATCATGAATGTTTGCGCCTAAACCTCTAGAGTGATCTGCCATTTTCAGCGCTAACTCGCTGCCGCTAATTGAAGCAAACCCCGGGTAGTTAACGATGGTTGGGGCATCTGCGATGGTTCCACCAGCGAATTTCTCGTCTAAAACCAGTGTTTTTAGTCCACTTCGTACAGCGTAAATTGCTGCGGCGCATCCAGCTGAGCCAGCGCCGACGATAATGACATCCCAATTATCCATAATAAGCATCCTCTACTTGATAGTTGGTTAACGCGTTTATGAATTGTTCTGTTTTTTCGCCTATAAGTGAAAAGCCAATAAGCTGATTAAGGCGAACCCGCTTAGTTTTTCTGTGTTTCTGAGGGTTATTTATGACTAAGTATAGGTGTACAGTCTGCAACTGGATTTATGATGATGCAAAAGAGAAAGTAAAGTTCACAGATCTGCCTGAAGAGTGGGTTTGCCCAATCTGTGGGGCACCTAAATCAGCTTTTGTCCTTTTGAGTGAAGTTGAGGATCAAATCAAAGAAGAGAAACCCGAAAGCACAGTTTCCGACGTTTTAATTAATCAGTTGGCGCTTTGGGGCGTAAAATTCGTTTTCAGCATACCTGGAACTTCCACGTTGGGCATTGTGGACGCGGTTCGGAAAGCTGACGGCAAAATCCGCTACATTCAAGTTCGCCACGAAGAAACCGCGGCTTTCATGGCTTCAGCGTATGGCAAATTAACGGGTCACGTGGCGGCTTGCCTTGGAATTTCAGGTCCGGGCACTACTAATCTTGCCACTGGACTCTATGATGCACAATTGGACCATTCTCCAGTGCTGGCTTTAACTGGCATGGTGCCACGTAAACTAATTGGTAGGGGTTCCTTGCAGGAAATAGATCACCAAGCCTTCTTTCAGCCCATCAGTGTCTATAACAAAACTTTGATGACTGAAGACCAAACTACTATGCTGGCGACTTTAGCTATCAAACATGCGCTCTTAGACCAAGGTGTAGCGCATATTGGAATACCTAACGATGTGCAAAAGCTCCCATACAAGACAGCGCTAGAGCCTTTTGAAGGGAGAATGCCTAACTTGGCGTATGGGCAGGAGGACTGGGTTATTGAGAAAGCTGCGAAAGTAATGGATTCTTCTGAGCGTCCTGTGATTTTGATGGGTCAGGGTTGCAGGGGTCAAGGTACCAAACTGCTCAAGTTAGCAGCTAAAGTTGGTGCCCCAATTATTTCGACTTTCAAAGGCAAAGGAGTAGTTGATGATTCGGAACCACTTTACGTGGGTTGCCACGGCGGAGTTGGGTCAACTGCAGCGGCTGCGTTGATGGAGAAAACCGATTTGGTCATAGCTGTTGGTTTGTCTTTTTCGGATTTGACTCAGGCTCCGAAAAAACGCATGGTGCAAATTGACATTAACCCCTTGATGATTGCAAGGCGTTACCCAGTTGAGGTTGGATTGTTGGGCAATAGTGCTGTTTTGGTTCCTAAACTCGCCGAGAAAGTCAAAGAGAAAAACAACCCCGAATACGCTACCGAGATTGCTCGGCTCAAAGCAGCGTGGCTTATACAGATTGAAAAAGAAGCAGACTCATCAATGAAACCCATTCGACCACCATACATCATGAAGGTGCTAACCGAAAAAGTCGCAGACGACGCAGTTATCTCGTTGGATGTAGGTGAGAACTGTTGGTGGTTTGGACGTAACTTCCTTATGAAACGTACCCAGAAGCTGGTGATGAGCGGCAATTTGGCAACGATGGGTTTTGGTTTACCTGGAGCTTTGGCGTCGGCTTTGACGTATCCTGAACGGCAAACTATCTGTTTAACGGGCGATGGAGGCTTAACGATGGTTTTGGGCGATTTTTTGACTGCGCATAAATACAATTTGCCAATCAAAGTGTTTGTGATGAACAACAAACATCTTGGGATGATTATGCAGGAGCAGAAAGTCGAGGGTTACAAAGACTGGCAGACGGAGTTGCATGATTATAGTTTCGCTGACTTTGCTGAGCACTCTGGCGGATTAGGCATTAAAGTTACTGAGCCGCAGGATCTGGAGGCAGCTGTGGTTAAGGCATTGCAGTCTGAGAAGGCGACGATTGTGGATATTGACACTGACCCAAGAAGGTTCCCATAAGAGTCGGTTGCGATTTTCTATAAACCCTCTAAGCGGAAGCTGAGGTGCGTATGCTTTCTCATTGCCAATTAAAACTTCTTACCGCTTGATTCATGCTGCCATAGTTGGGCTCCATCAGAGGTGTTACAGACAGGTAGCTAATGGTGCATTGTGCGCTATACCCATTAACGGATACAAAGCCAACGTTACCTGAACTATTAGCTGTCGATAGGTTAACGCAAGTGGTTTAGACTTTGGTATTTTGGTATCCGTGGTGTAACCAGCTGACGTAGCAGGCGCGCATACATTGTATTGGGTTATGTCAAGCGGTAAAACGTTGTTGCTGTAGGTTAAGGCTTGGTCTTTGAATGTTGTTGGTTAGGATTGTTAGGTTGGAATTTGAGTGAATGAAAAGGTAAGTAAAGTGTTTTTGTATTTTTGGCATTTCAATCACTGTTGGAGTGTTGCCATAGGGTCTATAGGTTTACGAAAAATTGACCTTTATGTCGGCTACTGAACTGGTTCCTTAACCAGTCTAATCCACACCGCCGCTCCGAGAATACCCAAAGTTCCCAGTGTTATGCCTACTGCTTGGTAGCTGCCGAAATTGAGGATTAAACCAGCCGCTACTGAAGCCAGAAGCATCCCTAAATTCATGAAGGCAGCGTTAAGCGACATCATGGTACTTCGGAACTTTGGTAACTGCTCAATAATTAGTGCTCCACCCGCCGTGAAAGCCATTGTGGAGAACCAGAAACGAACAATACCCAAAACCCAAGAAACCTCAAGAGTGGGTAAAAACATGAACGACAACGTAAGTAACCCAGCCATAACAAGCGTTACAGTGCCTAATCGTTTGCGCCCGACACGGTTCACCATTAAACCCGAAACTGCACCGCCCACAGTGCCCACGATGTTTCCGACTAATACAAAAAATGAGCCATCTATTACTGACAAGCTGAATTGTTCGCGGAAGAAGGAAACGGAGTAGTATCCTATTGCGCTTTCGCAGAGCATAAGCATCGTGACGGTTAAGGCGGCAACTGCGGAGCGATTGGAAAATGCCCGTTTGCAACCTGTCGAAAACGGTTCCTTTTCACACAATGGGTTGAGGGCTTTGTTGGGGACCACAAATAAGGTCAAAATTAGGCTTACAAACGCAAACGGCAAAGCAATCAGCAGCATAACTGCTCGCCAACCTGTTAAATCTGCAACCAGGCCAATGGATGGAGCGCCGACCACGTAGGCAAGAGTTATCGCTGCTACCAAAACACCGATTGCTCTACCACGTTTTTCGAGAGGATAATGGTCGCCAACGATGGAATATGCCATAGAAGTCACAATTGCGATTCCCGCGCCGACTCCAATGTTGGGAAGAAGGATAAGCAGAAAAGTTGGAGCTGCGTAGAAGCCCAAAGCCGCTAAGCAAGTGCAGCCTAAACCGATAAGCAGGAGATATTTGTGATTGAATCGGACACTTAAAATCGCCATCAAAATTCCAAAAGCTGCACCCGAAATCGCACCCACAGAAGCCATCATGCTGGCAGTTCCGACTTGAACATTGAAAGTTTGGGATACTTCGATTAGGAGCAGTTGGAAAGTGACAGTTATGAGCCAAGTTGACAGCACAGAAAGCGCTAAGACTGGAAGAAGGAGTCGGCTGTGCATTTTGTTTCCTGCGGCCAAGCTGCACATGCCACTTTCTTTAGTTGGCAAGTTGTATTTAAAACTAATAGCGCTTGACAACATGGGTTTAAGGGTGCTTTCTTGTTTAGTCGACACACAGCTGAACCGTTTAATGTTAGTAACCGGCAACTTGTTTTGCACCGTTAGGTCTTTTGAATAAACAATATCGGTTTCCAAGAGGTCCATTCCGAAAAGGAAGCCAACCATAACCCCATAGTGTAATATAGCATCGGAGCCAACCTGTTTGTATGCGCAAGATTAAAGCGTCAAGTAGTTACCTTAAAAACCAAGCCCGCAAAAACCTCGCCAAAGCAACTCTCTGCATGCTAATCTTGATTGCAGGAGGTTTTGTCCTTGTTCTACGATTGATCTCTACGTTGCAGTTTGGTTTGCTCGAAGAGGTCGGTTTGATTCTTCTGCTCATCCCACTTGGTGGCTTCTACTATTTCTTGCATAAGTACCGAGTCTACAGCGGCGGCGCAGAGGGCGAAAAACAAGTAACTCTTTTCCTAAGTCAAACACTCAGTGACGACTATTACCTGCTAAACGACGTTTACTTGCGGGGAGGCGGCGGAGACATCGACCACATTGTTTTGGCGCCCAGCGGAGTGTTTGTGCTGGAAACAAAGAATTGGAACGGAAAAATCACAGTTGTCGAAGACGTTTGGCACCGGTCAGGTAAACGTAACTTCAACAGCAGCCCAAGCCACCAAGTAAAACGTAACGCCGCAAAAATCAAACATATAATCGACAACTCGCCCAAACTACACGGTTTAGGAATTTGGGTAGCAGGCATAGTCGTTCTAACAAACAAGCACGCTTCCGTTGAGCTTAACAGCCCCACTGTGCCCATCCTCAAACTTCAGCAGCTACCAAACTACATCCAAAAATACGGCTCGCAAAGGCGGTATTCAAGGGATTTGTTGGAGAAAATCGGGGAAGAAATTGCTAAGCAAAAAGCTTAGCCTGTTTCGGTTCAGGCGTCGGCGGCGTGATTTTCAGCCATGCTTTCTGCTTCGCAAGCGCAAACGAAGTGATGCCCGTTATGAATAAGGTGACGATTGCGAAGGAGTTTGATAGGGCGCGTTCGGGGTCTTGGTATATTGTTGAGAGGGTTATGGCTAAGCCGCAGTAGATGGCTGCTGCGCCAGTGATGACTTGGGCGTAATGCAGTATTCTTTGGGCTTGGCAGGCTTTGCATTTCATCCAGTTCAAACTCTGCTCTATACGTTTGGATACATCGGGTAAGTCGTCGAGGAACAACGCCATGCCCGCTAAGAGGAACACACGACCAGCGTTAACTGCTAGGTCGCTGGAATCAACCAGAAACAGTTTTTGTAGCGGAATAGGCGTAAACCACATGACGAAAGCGGAGGATGATGCGACGACGAATGCTCCGTAGACGTAGTGGTGGAAAAGGAATCTGCCTGTGTGGAGAGCTCTGCCGATTGCAGCGGAGGGGAAAATGTTGATGAGCCCCGCAGCGATAGCTAGCCAGAAAATGTTGCCGTTCACCAGGTAGGGCGAGTAAGGTTTCCAGGTTGGGGAAGCCCACAAAAAAGCGTAGACGATGCCTGATATAGCTGCGATGGTTATGAGGGCGTTGAAGATTAACGCTATGCTGAATGTTTTCTTCAGACTACACGAGCGGAGTCGGTAAACGTCATCTATGCGGAGACCTTTCTTTGGGTTTTATTAAGATGGTTAATCTAGCGGTTTTTATAAGTAACGCATGTTTAGGGAGAATTAATCACAAATAAGCTGCGCGCATGGTCGCTGACTTCCTTTAGTTTTTTAAGCAAGACACAGCTACAAAGTAAGGCAGGAGATAAGTCCCTTTGAAGTTTGAAATCAAATACAAACCATCTTACGCCATGTTAGTCACTACTCTTGAGCAGGGCGAAACCATCACGGCTGAGTCAGGCGCCATGACATATATGACTCCTAACATTGAAGTGCATACGCGTAAAAGAGAAAAAAGCCTTTTGGGGAGTTTGGGACTCAGCATAATCGGCGGCCAATCTTTCTGGGTTAACGATTATACAGCCCAAAATGGGCATGGTGAATTAGCGTTCGTGGCTGCGCCAGTCGGCGATATTAAACAACTCGACATTGCGCCCGGTAGCGGCTACGTCATCCAGAAATCTGCCTATATTGCATCCACTGCAGGCATAGATTTGGACGTAAAGTGGGAAGGCTTCACCAAAGGTCTTTTCGGACAAGGTTTATTCATGTTAAGAGCCACTGGCGGCGGGCAAATGTTCATCAACACGTTTGGCGCCATCGATACCCATGTGCTTGCACCTGGGCAAACTCTTAGTTGTGGACAACTTTCACCTCGTTGGCTTCAGCGAATCATGCAGCTACAAGGTCACCCGTTTTGGCGGGTTAAAAGAAACCCTGTTCAGCGGCGAAGGCTTAGTCACCCAAATCACTGGCCCCGGAGAAGTACACATTCAAACTAAGAACCTCCGAGAATTCACTGAGTGGCTTTGGACGCTACTTGGACCCAAAGTGCGAGCAGAACGTTCTAGATAGGAACAATCTTTTTATTTTCTCCCTGCCCCCTTTCTTTAGCAAACAGATAAGTGATGATTACTTTGGGAAGCGTTGGTTTAGGCGTATTTGTCGGCTTTTTAGTTACTGTAGCAGTAGGTGTAATTTACCCTGGGGTGGGATACATTTTAGGCGGATTATTGGGTGGTTTTGTTGCGGGCCTTATTACCAGAGGCGTAGTTGGTGGGTCCATAGCCGGTTTCGTCACAGGTATCTTAAGTACTATTGTTTTGGTGGTTTTGGCGTTTTTCGGCTTTGCAATTTATGGCGGTGGCAGCTTCGGTTTCCTCGGAGCGTTAGTCGGCGGTTTAGTCGGTACGGCGGTAAGCATTATTGTGGGTGTAGTTGCCACTGTAGCATCTACTTTAGGTGGATTTATCGGCGGACTAATCACACGATAAAAAAATAAAAAAATATTTTTTTTATTTTATCTGTCTAGCATGAAAGTTTTTTCATGCGACGCTTTTTCAGGAACCGTATCAAACACCATCTGCTCCGCAGGCTTCTTACTTAACACAAGAGGAGACAAATTCTCAGCAAGCTCCAACGCTGCAGTTAACTTACTGCTTCGCTCAGCATAAACCTCAAACAAAACCCCGTCTTTGTGCACAGTATCACCCAGTTTAGCATGCAACAGTAAGCCTGCGCCTTTCTCTTTAGGGGCACCAGCAGCCCTAGCAATGCGAACCAAAGCATCAGTGCTCATCCACAAAACTTTTCCCGCTTCTTTAGAATGCACCTCAGCAGACTCTTGCCCAACAGGCAAATCCTCCGGATTTACATTCGGGTTGCCGCCCTGTGCAGCAATAATTTCTCTCATTTTCTTAAGAGCTTTACCTGAATCTACCATTTCCTCAGCTATGCTACGCGGGTGTTCAACTCCGACCATTTCGAAGAGCATGGTTGCTAAGCTGACTGCTTTTTCGCGCAGGTCAGGTGGTCCTTGGCCCATGAGGGTGTTAAGGGCTTCTCTGGCTTCCAAGGCGGGTCCCATGCCGCAGCCTAGTGGCTGGTCGCCAAAGGTGAGGGCGCATTGGATTGTTAAGCCCAGCCGTTTGCCTAAATCCACAAAGTCTGAGGCCAGTGTGTAGGCTTCTTGGCGGGTTTTGATTTTTGCTCCGACGCCTGTGGGTATGTCGATGGCGACGTGGGTTGCACCTATGGCTTTCTTTTTACTTAGAATTGATGGAAGGAGCATTGGGTCTATGCCCAGTGGGTACTCGACTTGGATAAAGAGGTCGTCAGCAGGCGCTAATTCGAGGGAGCCGCCCCAGACGAGGCAGCCGCTTGTTTTTTTGACTGTGGCTTTGATTTCGTCTATCGATAGAGTGACTGGGCAGAGGGTTTCCACTCTGTCAGCTGTACCTGCTGGCGAAGTTATTGCGCGTGAAGAGGTTTTGGGGATGGTAAAGCCAGCCGCCGCCACGATGGGCACCACGAGCATGCTGGTTTTGTCGCCTGGGATGCCGCCGACGCTGTGTTTATCCAGAATTGGTCCGGGCCCAAAATCCATTGTTTTGCCCGTGTTAATCATTGCTCTTGAGAGGGCTTCAGTTTCAGCGCTGCTTAACCCATGGATGCTCAAAGCAGTGAGGAAACCAGCGATTTCCACAGTGCTCAGGTGCCGTTCCACCACATCTTTGACGATGGCGTCTATGTCTCTGTCGCGGAGTCGTTCGCCTCTGAGCTTGGCACGGATGTTGTAAAGCGACTCAGGTAACGGCGCCAACTGCACCTGCACAACTTCGTCGTCTTTGATGCCTCCTAGTGCTCCCTCTGTTTCTTCGAAGAGTCCTATGCGGTTTTCGGGGAAGTTCTCGGCGATGTTGGATATGGCAATTAACTCTTTTTTGCCGTAAGCAATTTTGATTCTGTCAGAACTATGTACGCCCAAGAGGTTGGCGGTTTGCTGCCCGATGACGGCGACGCGGTTTCCGCCTGTTGTGATGTTTAAAAGTTCCACGATAAGTTCCATTTGGCATCCAAGCTATTTACTGATTAGTTAGCGTATAGTTAAAGATTTTAAGGGATATATGGCTATTTTCTGTTGGCGAGGAACCCGTTTTGAAGTACCTTGACTTTGTTGATTCTAAGTATAAACCTAAAGAAACCGATTTACTCTGCATGTTTGTTGTGGAGCCTGAAGGCATCAGTTTGGAGGAGGCTGCTGGAGGCGTGGCAGCGGAAAGCAGCGTGGGAACATGGACCGAGCTCACCACTGAGAAGCCTTATGTGAAGGAGCTGGCTGCGCATGTTTACAGCATTGAAGGCAAAACTATCAAAATTGCTTACCCTGTAGAGCTGTTTGAACCTGCGAACATGCCTAACATCTTGAGTAGTGTTGCAGGCAACGTGTTCGGGTTAAAAGCACTAAAAAACCTCCGGCTACTCGATATTGAATTTCCAAAGGTTTTATTGGACAGTTTCAAAGGTCCCCAATATGGCATTGCAGGCGTCCGTAAACTGCTCAAAGTCCCCAAACGCCCCTTAGTAGGCACCATAATCAAACCTAAATTGGGCTTGAAAACTGAGGATCATGCAAAAGTCGCTTACGATGCTTGGCTGGGCGGCTGTGACGTAGTTAAAGATGATGAGAATTTGAGCAGCCAAAAATTCAACCCCTTCGACGACCGCTTAGTTCAGACGCTTGAGGCTCGGGACAAAGCTCAATCCGAAACGGGAGAACGCAAAGTATACATGATAAACATCACTGCAGAAACCAACCTCATGCTGGAACGAGCCCAAGAGGTCTTAGATCAAGGCGGCGAATATGTTATGGTCGACATTCTTACCGTTGGCTGGTCAGGGTTGCAGACGCTGAGGGATCATAATTTTAAGCTGGTTTTGCATGCGCACCGCGCAGGGCACGCTGCATTTACGAAAAATCCGTTACACGGCATCGCAATGAAACCAATTGCTGCCGTGGCACGCATTATAGGCGTTGACCAACTGCACGTTGGCACAGTTATAGGTAAGATGTCTGAAACTAAGCCTGAGGTGCTTGAGAATATTAGTGCATGTAAAAGCGAGATGAGTGGTTTGAAGCCTGTTTTGCCTGTTGCCTCAGGTGGGCTTCACCCGCGGCTGATTCCTGCACTTTTGGAGACGTTTGGTAACGACGTTGTACTTCAAGCGGGCGGCGGCATCCACGGGCATCCAGAAGGGACCGTGGCAGGTGCAAAAGCCATGCGCCAAGCAGTCGATGCAACTCTGGAAGGCAAAACGTTGGAAGAATACTCCAAGAACCACAAAGAGTTGATGTTGGCTCTGCAGCAGTGGAAGCTATAACGTTTTTCTCTGCCACTTTCTTCTCCCTTTATGAACAAAAGGGCATGGGTTTGTGAATACCTTGGGTAATTAAGATTCAAATAGCTTGCAAAACTGATCTTATAGTTTTTTCTTCCGTGGAATCGCCCTAACAGCTCTGATAAGCTCTGCACTGTCTGGGTCACTGGCGATTTGCTCCAAAATTAGCCCAACAAACGGCTGCTGCTTAGTACTCGAAGGGGTCTCATACATGCCGCCCAGCCCCGTTTTGGTTACATAGAGGAAATCTTCAATTGACAACCCGAAATCCGCGTGCTTGTCCTGAAGCGTCTGCAAGTAACAGAGCATGGGGCTTCTTTTGGGTGGCTCTAACCGGTAACGGTGGTCATATGCCCGACCTGGCTTCGGGTTGATGAGTATAAAGTTGCGGGTTGCAAGGTTTTTCACTGTGTTCCAAAGTGCAAAACAAGGCGTGCTTTCTGTTGCGCATTTGCGGCAATGTTTTGTTTTTCTGTCTCCCAGCCAGTGGATGCAGAAGGTCGTGTCCATTTCGGGAGGATGGTTTGGTTTTGGGGTCATTTTGTCACTTGTGTTCCAATTTTGGAACATACTGTTCCTAAAATAGAGTAATAGCCTTCAGAGGTTGTTAAACTAAGTGATGAGCAGAATGCAGAAACAAGGTGTTACGCTCGCAGTTCTTCTCTTGTTAGCTATCCTCTTCTCTAGCATCCAAACCCAGACATCAACTGGACAGACCGACTCAACCATTCACATTTTATCCAACGGCACTATACACCCAGTAACGGCCTCAATAGAGCAAATTGGCAGCACATACAAAGCCACAGCTAACATCAACACAACCATAGTTATTGAGAGGAACAACATCGTGCTTGATGGTCAAGGATTCACTATCCAAGGCACTGGAGCCACCAACAATCAAGCAGCCATAAACTTGACCTGCACAGGGGTTACCGTCAGAAATTGGCACATAAACAACTGGCAAGTTGGTATACTTGGCGCCTACGACAACAACAAAATAGCAGGCAACGCCTTCTCAAGCAACAGCTACGACATCGCTGTCTACGGCAATAACTGCGAAATCACCCAGAACTACCTTTGCTATGTACGAATTCAAGGATCAAACATCCGCATTTATGAAAACAAGTTTCAAACTCGTACCTATGGAAGTGCCTTCTGGGTAAGCAACAGTACAAACATCATAATAGAAGCAAACGAGTTCATATTCACAGACCAAACAACTTCCTTTGTAAGTATCGACAGCAATAGTGACCTACAAGTCTACCACAACAACTTCCTTAGCGAATTACTCCCTGAAAGAGGTCAAGCTTACCTGTTTGGAATGGCAGGCATAAGCGACCTTGAGCCTTGGGATAACGGGTATCCTTCGGGTGGTAACTACTGGATTGCCTTTTCATCCAAATATGGTAATGCTTCAATGATTGATGATTCGGGAATATGGGATACAACATTTGTGATTAACTCTCAGGGTGATTTGGTGGATCGTTATCCACTCTATAACCCATACGACATACACGTTGCAGCTTTACCCCCACCTCCCCAAAGTCAAAACTCTGAAGATAGGCCAGTGCCTTCAGTTCCCGAGTTTCCAGTTTGGGTGCTTCTGATTACTATTATCTTCGCTTTATGGAGTTTGAAAGGGAAAGCTATGAGAAAACCCAAGGGTACCGTTTGCGCATGATTTCCAACACCGTCTGTGGCGGGATTACGCCTTCTTCGCAGATTAAACCGTGGATGTAGCGGTTAGGTGTCACGTCAAACGCAGGATTTTTGACTTTGAGTTGCGTTGGCGCTTCTGCCCAGACTTCGGCGGGGTTGCGTTGCTCAATTTTTTCGCATCCTCCACCCAAAGTCTCAGGGTCAAACTTTAACAGTTCCGAGACCACATAGAAAGGTACTCGTGCTTCGCTGGCGATGACTGAAATGCCGCCTGTGCCGATTTTGTTAATAACGTTACCCTCTGAGGTTATCGCGTCGGCGCCCACGAAAACCACGTCCACGTCGTTCATGAAGGTGCGGGCTGCCGAGTCCACGATGAAAGTGGTGTCGATGCCTAAGCCGACGAGTTCTTTGGCTGTGATTCTTCCTTGATATGCTGGGCGGGTTTCGGTGCAGATAACTCGGAAGTCTGCGCCGTTGGCTTTGGCTTTGGCAAGTAGGCGGGTGACGGTGGAACTATGACAGTGAGTGAAGACGACTGAGCCTTCGCCGATGCGTTTTGCGCCGATTTCGGCTGCGCGTTCCCTTGATGCTGATAGGTCTTTTAGGAAGCCATTTGCGCTTGAAGTCACAATGTCGCGGAGGTCTTTGACGTTGTCTTCGGGGGCGTTTTGAGTTTGGTTGATTATGTAGCGGATGGCGTTTCTCATTAATGGCTCGGTTGGGCGTGTATTGGAGAAGAGCGTCTGGGCTTTTTTGAGTTCTGCGAAGAACTCTGTTTTGTTTGTGGCAGTGGTTTGTTCCGCCAAGGTCTGTAGCGCCTGCACTGCTGCAATGGCGACATTTCTTGCGCCTTGAACCTGGAGCTTTATGATCTTTTCCGCAATAACTTCAATGGAATCCGTCATGGCATAAAACCCTAAATCTCTGTGTTATGCTAGTATTTTGTGGAGAAACATATAAGCAGATTTGTATAGAAGTGATGACGAGCGCCATGTTGCCTGATGAAGACTCTATTAACAGTATTTTGCGTCCGTATGTGCAGCCGTGGTATGATTCGGTTGCCGAGCCACAGAAGGCGCAGAGACAGGTTCTATCGGATTTGTTGCTCAAGTACGCCATGTCCGAATACGGCGAAGGCCATAGCGCCGCCGAAATAGGCAGCTTCAGCGATTATCAGGCTAATTTTCCCATAATTGACTATTCTGGGCTCTCTCCCTACCTCCGAGAGGTGAGAGAAAGGAGTTACCGGGCGTTTTTGTCTGAACCGCCCCAATGCTGGGTTATGACCCGCGGCTCTACGGGCCACAGTAAGGTCATCCCCGCCACTCAAACCCACCTAAAACAAATTTACAGTTGCGGAGCCAGAGCCATCATCAATTTTGCTGTGCGGAAAAAACTGTATGAAGTCTTCCTTGGCGTCATTTTGAACCTCAATTTCCCCTCAAGCGTTCATACTATGACGATGGATGGTAAGGAAGTCAGCTATGGCTACAGTAGTGGGACTTACGCTCGCCTCAATCCTATGTTCGATCGTGTGAGCCTTCTGCCCCGTCAAGAAGAAATCGACAAACTCGGCAGCGGAATCGGACGCAAGGACTGGGAACAACGCTTCGACCTCGTCTATCAGATGGCGAAAGACCAAAACGTAACCGCCACTATGGGCGTCACACCCGTTATACTCTCTTTCGCTCGCTACATCAAACACAGATACGGCAAACTTCCACGAGAAATCTGGAAACCCCAAGCGCTATTCTGCACAAGCGTCAGAAAAATTCAGTTCAAGTACGGTCCCATCCTCAAAAAGTACTATGGCGACGCCCCAATCGTGGAAATGTACACTGCCACAGAAGGAGTGTTTGGACAGCAACTCGACGACTACCCCTACATTACCCCTAACTATGACGCTTACCTCTTCGAAGTCGCTACCAGTAAAGGCGTCAAGGCGCTGCATGAGCTTAAACGGGGCGAGTGGGGCAGGCTAGTGGTGTCTTCTTGTATGTTGCCCCGCTATGACATGGGTGACTTGATTGAAGCGGCAGGAAAAAACTACTTCCGCGTTTTTGGCAGAAACAACTTCCAAACGGTGTTGGAGCACAGGTTATATCGTGCTTTTTTGGGTTGGCTGCTCTAAACGGGGTTAGGCGTATGGCGACGGGCAATTACCGCGACGTAGATGGCGCCTACGATGATGATTACGCCGATTACCAGCAGCATCACAGCCCATGCTTGACCCGAGTTGTCAAAGTAGTTGCTTAATTGTAGCACAGAGAACAAACCAAAAGTGATTAGGATTAAGCCGCCGATGAGGTAGCCCACGAAGCCTCGTTCGCCCTTTTCCTGTTTTTCTTTGTTCTCATTTTTTTCGTTCTTCTCGTTTTTCTCGGCTTTCTCGTTTCTTCTCTGGTAAGCTGGGGCAGGTGTAGATTGCATTGGCGGAGGAACGCCTCGTAGGGATGCGCCGCAACGGGGACAAAACGTCATTTCATCCTCTACTTTGTTGCCACATTTTGGACAATACGACATGTTTTGGTCTTCCTATTTTATTTTAAATCAGCTCTGACTATTTAAAATGTACACTTAGCGATGGAAGAGAAACATATATTTGATAATTAATCCATTGTCGCGTGGAGAAGAAAGCTTGTTTAGTGCCCCTAAGGATCACGGGTTTACTGAGAAGAGAAAGGAAAGTCTTTTCACTGCCATATGGGTCGGCGCAGTCTGTATCACCTTAGCGGTAATCTACGCTGTACACCTTCCAGTCAGCCTCTGGGATCAATTCATAAATTTCTTCACTACTCTTACGTTGTCGCCAGCCGCTGGTCTCCCATTGCCGGCGCCTTCTAACCCCGCGGCACATATTGAGCTTTACATGGCAGCCTTCCAATTCGCCATAGCTGTAGGCGTTATAGAAGTTGTCATTTTAGCCCTGCGTATACTGCTACATTCACCCACCAAACGGAAAAGTGAAACTGTGGAGAATCTCGTGTTTTGGCTGGGTACAAGCTACTTAATCATCACGTACCTAGTGAACATGACGATTCCTGCGGAGTGGTTCATTTTCTGGGCAGGCGTAATCTTAGTCTTCGGCTTAGCATTAATCGCACGGGCATTCGTGCTCATAGCGGCTAAGCGCTAAACTATTTTTTCTTCACCGGCGAGTTTCCAGTAAAGTCTCAAAATCTGCTTGAACATGTTCCATGAGTCTTTTGCTAAGCTGACTTTGGTGTCTCTGCCGCTCTTCCACTCAACAGGAATTTCTTTGATTTTGTAGCCGCGGCGGTAACCTCTAACCATCAACTCAGTATCCCAGAACCAATGCTTTGCCTCCACGTCATCCATAACTGACATAAGCGATTCCCGCTTGAACGATTTGAAGCCGCATTGGTGGTCATGAAGCTTGGAGCCTAACATGTGGCGGACCAAGAAATTGTAGGTTTTCGAGCTGAAGCCTCGGCTAAAAGTGCGTTGTGCTTTGCTTTCTGATAGCATCCGTGATCCCGTGGCGAAGTCATAGCCCTCCACTTCAATGGCGTCGATTAGTGGTTTTAGGTATTTGAGGTCAGTGGCTAAATCTAAATCCATGTAAACCAAAACTTTGCCTTTGCACTGGGGAAAAGCATTGTTTAGCGCTGTGCCTCTGCCTAAACGGGCGTCGCGGTGAATATGGCGGACGAAAGGGTATTTCTGTGTGAGTTCTTCGGCGCGTTCAGCGGTGCCGTCGGTGCTGCCGTCTTCTGCTATGACAATTTCGTATGAGTTGGTGAACTTGTTGAGTGTAGCAGCTGTTTTTTCTACTGCAGAGTTTAGGTAGTCTACTTCGTTGTATGCGGGAAGCACAACTGAAACCTGCAATGAAACAGAGGATGAAGGGGATGCGGTCATGGCGCAAAATACCAGCTGGGGAACCACTTCAAAATGTGAACATAATCCGACGATACGGGGGCTCCTGAAATTACAGGGTAAAACACCACAAACAAAGCCACGGTGGCTACGAAAATCGTAGCTGCCACGATTTTACCCCATGGTTTGCTCCAGATTTTATTTAGGAAATATGTTATTGCCAAGCAAATTAGGGGAACGCTTAGGTAATAGTGGTAGATGTAGGTAGCTCTGCCGACGAAGACGTAGGCAAGCCAAGAGAACAGGAAAACAACTACGATGAAGAGGGCAGCAGGGTCCCAACGGCGACCAACTTTAGGAGCAGTCTCCGCTGTCTCTGTGGGTGGTTTAGAGATGAGTTTTTTGACGTATTCGTCGATGTGGAAAGCTTTGATAGCGAGTAGGATCATGGCGCCGAAACCAATCCACCACACCGCTGGGTTACCAAAAGAGGAAATTGTGGACACTGAGTTGTTGGGCAAGTAGGTGATGTCGAACCATTTCGGGACTGTGGTGCCGCTCGGGTTAATCATAAGGGGCCAAGTCCACCAGGGCGCCGATGAAGAATCAACTACTGAGCCGGCGTGGAAGCTAAGCATTGCATCTTGAAGCCTAAAAATGGTTAATGGGGAGTCGCCAAGTATCATTTCGGGTATGTATGTAGCGAAGTAAATGACGGCGAATACACCTGCGAAACCCAGTAGTAAAAGGAATGGGTGACTAAAGACCGCGAGGTACTTGTCGCTCAAGCTGCCTTTTATGCTCTTAACTTCTCTAAGCCTAACTGCCAGGAGTAGTGCAAGCATGCCTAAGACTCCGAAAAGCGAAAACCACTTAGACGAGAAACCCAACGCAGCAAAAACTACTGCCAGAAACAGTGGGATAACAGAGGTTCGCCATCCCTCTTTGAGCACGCGACCCAAGTAAATGAGGAAAAGTAGCTGTGTCATTAATGAGAAAAACACTACATATGTATCTACAGTGCCGATACGTGCCATGGTGAAGTGCATAAAATCAAATGTGAACAGAAAAGACGCTGAGAACCCACCTATCCATGTTCCGAATAGCTTCTTGCCGATCAAATACATCAGCGGAACCATCAAGGTGGCGAAGATGACGCCCATGATGCGCCAGCCAAACGGGGTTTCGCCGAACGCCAACACGCCTGTGGCTTGGATTAGTTTGCCAAGAGGTGGATGAGTACGTTCCTTGGGTATGTCGTGGTGCACGTAGTTTTCGGCTGCTCTTGCAAAGTAGACCTCGTCAAAATACATTTTAGACATGTAAGTCGGGGGAATTTCAAGCGAGTCCTGTTCGTCAGCGAGGGGTTGCAGGGAAGTCGTTGAACCGCCACTCAGGGCAGTTAACGAAGTTATGGGAATTTGGGTGTTGCTTGGGGATTCAACTCCGATTTCGGTTACTTCAAGGAAAGGAGAGGGGTCTTGGTCGCCGGGGTTGGTTATGCCCCAGCTTGAGAAGTCAGGTCGCGAGTCATAGGTAACTGCTTGTAAGTCGAAGCGCAGGTACTGAGTGTTCGTGTTCAAAACTAATTTAGGTTGGACTGAGTAGTCGGTTGCTCTGTCCTGCAAGGAATAGTTTCCGACGTAGTTCCAGCTGCCGGGCGCGCCGGAGTACACGGTTGCGGTGCCGTTGCCGCTTTTCACCCAGAAATATACGTTTTGCACTTGCTGTGCGGAGCCTAAGTCCACATAGAAGCTGGTTGAGGTGGTAGTTTGCCAGTCAGTGACGGGCGCGTTGAGTTCGCCCAGATTTGTCGCTGCTATGCCAAAGAACAGCACTGATAGCAGAATTATGGTGAAGAGGTCGACTTTGGTTAGTTTTAAATCAAATATCACTCTGTGGCTTCTCTCCTTTTTCTTGTTGGGTTGGCAACGGCTTTTCTTTCATGCGTTGCCCTCGGTATATCCCTATCATCAACAGTGTGCCATAGAGGAACATGACTAAATTAATAATGCTTACCACCAAAACCACAGGGTCACCTGACAGGTTCGGTGAAGCGTTGGGGTAGGAGACGTTTAGCCAGTAGAGTACGTAGGCTGCGTTAGCCAACACTGTTCCTGTCAATGCCGCGTACATTATGCGGGATTTCTTGTAAAACAGGAACAATATTGCCAAGACACTTAGCACTGGGAACAGGTAGCGCTCGTGGATACGGGTTGGCAACATGAAAAAGGCAAAGAAAAGCATAGCCGCTGAGAAGAACACAAGCGGCTCGCCCTCCTCTCTAAATCGTTTATACGTAACAAACAGGAACAGTCCCGCGAAGAAGGCGAATAATATCCAGCCTAAAACGAAGAAACCATCGTCAGGAACCCACATCCCAAACATTCCCCAAATGTTAAAAGCATTAATCGATGTGTACTGGTAGCCGCCGTAAGCGCCGAAGTATATGTTGCTCAGAAAAGTTATGGGGTTACCCCATTCAAACGGCAAAATCACTAAAAATATTGTTGCGGCGAAAGCGGCTATGGAAGTTAGCGTTCGTTTTATGCCGTCTTTCATGAAAATAACCAACGCCACCAACGGCAGTAAAGCGATGCCTTGAGGCTTAGTCAACAAGGCAATGGCGTAGATAATTGCGGCTAGTTCAGGCTTTTTCTTAAGCGCCAACATGAGCGAGAGGACTAAGAAGAAGGTGTATATCGCGTCGAATTGTCCCCACCATGCAACGTTGAAAATAATTGCGGGGTTAAAAGCGTAAAGAGCAGTGGTGATGAGGGTTTGTTTGAAGCCGAACTGTTTACGCAGAAACATGTAGATGAGGCCTGCTGTGGCGAGGTCGAATAGGGTTGGCGCCAACTTTACAATGTTAACCGCGTTAGTGCCGATGGTTGAAGCTGCGTTGGCTATGTTGCCGAAGAACCAGAAAATGTAAACGTTAACTGGAGGGTAATCTGACCAGGTATTTTGGTAGAATGATCTTATTCCGCCCGAAGCTGCTGTGTTGAACCATGAGGTGAAATCGTTTGTGTCTATGGGGTATCCTTGCTGGGAGAACAAAAGAACTCTAACTAAGAAGGCAGCAACAAGCACTGAGGCTACAACTGCGGTGTCACGTTTCCCAAGCGAGAAGCTAACCATGTTTCCCTCTCAAAGAAACATACATTAAACTGGGAATAAGAAGCTTTTTCCAAAATCAGCGGCTCAGCCCAGGAAAGGGCACTCAGAAGAGAAAAGAAAGAATCTAATATTTGAAGGATGAAAGCGGGGGCAACTCCGTTGCTTTGGAGCGCCTCCGTTTCACCAAGAGGATACCAAGTACAATTACTACAATAACCACAACAACTATGACGATGATTGTGGTTAGGTCCATTGATGCCTCGCCGCTTGAAAATGCCACCTCAACGCTCGCTGGTTGACCGCTAAATGTGATGGCCTTGTCTGTTTGTCCGTAGCCCTCTTTTTCCACGTTGAAAGTGTATTGTCCGGCGGTGACGTTTCGGAAGGTCACGTAACCTGACTCGTTGCTTATGCCAAAGAGGTATCTTTGGCCTGTAGGTTGGTTTGTTGAGGATACTGTGCTGTCGCTTAGTGGGTTGCCGCTTGCGTCTTTAATCTGCAGGGTTAGAGTGGATGCTTTGGCGGTGGTTGTTGTTTGGGTTGTTGCTGGCGTTGGGGTGGGTGTTGGGGTTGAATCGGGAGAGGAGTTTGATGTGGCTGACTGCGTTGCGGTAGGTGATGGGCTAGGTGAAGGCGAGGGAGATGCCGTGGGCGGTGGCTGAACTGTAACCTGAGTCGTGGCGGAGCTGGAGATGCAACTGGCTTTTTGTGCGGTGGCGGTTATAGTACATGTTGTGGCTTGGGTGAAGCTTGGCGCAGTGAAAGTGGTTCTGTAGTTGCCACTTCCCAATTCTGCCGTTGAGGAGAAGGAGCCACCATTGTCTGAGGTGAATTGTATTGTTGCGCCTAGAACCGCCACGTTTTCTGAAGTTACGGAGACGGTTACGTCGGTTGTCTGTCCATTAGTAATGGAAGACGACGCAGCGGACGCTGTTATTTGCAAAGGTAGCATGTCAACAAGGTAAGTCGTTAGGACTTTTTGACCGGTTAAGTAGCTGGAAGCCTGGGCAATTATCGCCGTTGTGCCAGGTGTGTTTGTGACTTGTATAGTTCCGTTGGTTTGCGTTTGGCCGAAAGGAATCACCAACTGAGAGCTAACGGAGGCAACTGTAGGTTTAGATGAGAACATGTCAATAGTCACGTTGGAGTCTGGGTCTTTTGCAGGGTTCCCCTGGTCATCTTGAAGTTGAACCTGTACTGTGTTGTAAGTTTCCGTGTCAGAGGGCAAGGTTGAGGGTGCAAGGTAAACCGCTAATTTTGAGGGAGTGAAGCCAGTGGTGGTCATAACTTGTTGAACCATCGGCAAGTTGGTTGCAACTGCGGTTATGATGGCAGTTCCAGGTGTATAGGTTGTGTTGAGTGTAGTTACTACGTAGCTTTGGTCTGGGGGAATTGTGATTGTTGAGGGTATTTGACCGATGGGCAGGTTGTTTGAACTTAGAGTGATCTCCACAGGGGAGGACAATTTAGAAGCGTAAGTATTTGAACCCTCTACCTGTTGCAATTCGACGGCGATAAATGCATAAGAGGTTGCATCAGCAGGAACTGTGGCCGAACCAGCATAGATCGCAAGACAATTAGCTTGTGTTTGCACTTGTGTGGTTGTTATTGTTACCTGTTGAGAATCATACCCTTGAGCAACAGAAGTCACCACCGCATCTCCAGAGTTCAATGCTGTAAAATTTGCCATTGCAAAGCTTTGCCCTTCAGGAATGATAACACTGGAACTAACCATTCCCACAGTAGTGTTCGAGCAAGAAAGCGTTACCAACACACCGCCCTTAGGCGCCCTCGCAGGATTCCCCTCTACATCTTGAACCTGAACCATTATAGCTTCATAAGGCAGTCCATCCGCAGGCAACGTAGATGGCAAACCAAAAACTGCTACTGAATAAGGAACCGGACCAATAGTTGCCATGGTAGTTTGGACTGTTTCGAAGCCGTTTACCGACGCCGAAATTGTGGTAGAGCCAGGGAGGAAGGTTGCTGTGAAGTTGGCTGGGGCGTAGGTTTCTCCTTCGGATATGGTTATTTTTGGTTGGATGATTCCGATGTCGGTTCGTGAAGAGGAAAGCGTGATTGTAGTGTTTTCTGTGGCTCTTGTGGGCTTTCCGTCGGAATCCTGTAGTTGCACAAATACGCAGGTGTATGTGTTGTTGTCAGACTAGGACGCTTGTTGGTCCTGTGTAGATTTTGAGTTTTGAGGGATTGGTTGTGGCCGCAAAAGAAGTACCCTGATTGACTACTACGAAAATGGAAATTAGTAGGGCGAAGATTAGGAGGATAGGTGCGGTTTTTTTGTGCAATGTTGTTCAGCTCACTTTTGTGAGTTGTTTGTTGATTTTGTTTGGGTTACCCCCCCTTAAGTATCTTATGTATTAATACATATTACAAATATGTGTTGTACAAAAGCACAAAACAACCGTCAAAAACGCCTGTTAAGGCCCTCTTGGAAAAACTCCAAATACTGCCCAACATGATACCCATCAACCAAACCATGATTCACATTAATAGAATGAGGCATCAATTTTTTACCCTCAGATTCAAAAAACTTTCCAAACGCTAACTTTGGAATGCTTTCGCCACAGCTTATATTCTTTTCATGCTTAAACCCCGTGAAACTAAACCACGGAAGCGTAGTGTAGTGAACCACATCGAACAGTCTTGGGACGTCACAAAATGGTAACCCAGTGTAGGTTTGGACCTCAGCGATCCGCTTCTCAGCATTGACCCTGAAACCGTCAAAGTCAGTAGTATAATCGAACACTGCAAAGCTGAAACTGTGGTCTTCTCGCGCAATGACGGGGCTTGCGCAAACGTGGTCAAACAGCCAGACTTCATTGTCTATGATGCGATACCTGAAATTCTCAACCTGATTAAGCGCCTTAATCGACTCGTAGATGTAGCGAAGGAAAAAAGATACATTATGCTTTTTACAATAATCGTAAGCTGCGGTGCAGTCAACGTTGACCACTACGCCGAAGTAGGGGTCGTCATAGCTGCCGAAGAAATTGTAGTAGTCGCGTCTGGGCCAGTTGTTGAGGTCTATTTTGGTTTTCATTAACTGTACCTTGCGGTTTGCTATTTAAGAGGATTTAGGAAAAATTGGGATTAAGCTAGTTTTTAGTTCATTTATTAGACTGTATACTTTTTTTAGCTCCTGTCTCTATACTGCCTGATAGCGATAGACCTTCGTCAAAATCTTTGTTTAGCTTAAGTCAGCAAAGCATAAGGCGAGCGCGGATGAGCTTAATTGTTGGGAAATAGAGTGTAAATATATGCCCCTAATAGATAACAAAAATTTGCAGTAATATAGAGGTGATAGGGTAGTTTTGTCGGATGTCGATCATGCATTGGCACCTAATTTTCTTGACCCTATTACACATACTGTTTTGATGCTCTAAAATACTTAGTAATCTCGCGTACCACGAGGTTACATAATTACGTACTAACTATTTGTTTTTAATTGTTCTTGTGTCGATACAACCACAAGCTTTCTTAAAGTAAGCGGTGAATAATAGCAATCAATGATGAACGGAGAATTTTTAACTTGATAAAAATAAAAATTCTAGTTTTGAGTATGATTTTTGCACTGCTTTTAACAGTGGCAATCAGCACTACTACTGTTAGCGCACAGGGTGACGCCACAGTTATC
Organism: uncultured archaeon; assembly: GCA_963760925.1. Taxonomy (GTDB): domain Archaea; phylum Thermoproteota; class Bathyarchaeia; order Bathyarchaeales; family Bathycorpusculaceae; genus Bathycorpusculum. The sequence goes on from CAVXES010000005.1 coordinate 484,814, forward strand.
GTACAAACTTCTGCAGACGGAACAACTGATATCACGGGAACTACAACATATGCCGATGGAACATCAGTAACAATAAACGCCATGCCAAATAATGAATTCGTCCTTTCAAGTTGGGTAGTCTCCCCAAGTGACGGCTCAGGTGACATGGTCACGTATGATAATCCATTGATTTTCACTGTGACCGGCGGAGTTACATACACTATTACCCCAGTATTCATTATCCCCTCTTCAATTCCCGGGGGAACTTTGCCAACTGATTTGAGCACAGCTGCCATCGTCGTCGTTTTACCTTCAGCTGGCGGAACAACGATACCTCCCGCAGGAACTTATGCCCTGGCAAATGCCGAAGCCCTAGATTTAACAGCGATGCCAAGTAATGGCTGGCAATTCTCACATTGGACGATTTATGGTGTAGATACTGGACATGGTGCCGCACCAGCCAATTTCAACCCAACTAACAACCCATACAATGTTAATCATGGATATGGCGCTACGTTTTCATACCAAGCGACATTCATTCCAGTAGGCTCCACTGAAACAACACCAACGCCAACACCAACACCTGCAGAAAACATGGGCGGCATGAGTACTGAAACATGGATAATAATTGCATTGGTTGTAGTAATCGTCATTATGCTGATAGGCTTTGGAATCTATGCGTCTAGAAACCGAAAGTAATTTTCACATTTTCCTTTTTTTTATTTTTTACGAAATTTGCTTCGACATTGCCATACGGTTGGTTAAGAATAGAGGTTAAGTAGAAAGTAAGCTAGTTTTATGTAGTGTAATTCGTGTTAAGCAAAGTGGAAATGAAATTTTTAAATTCTCCTGAAAAGTCTATGTAAAGAAGTATAGTCACTTGCTTGAGGCTGATAGTAATCTTAGAGAATTAGAGCTTCTATCTAATGAGGTAAATAGCAGCGTAGTCAAGTCACTTCTTCTGTATTCCAAGTTTAGTGGGAATTATTCAAAGTTTAGAGCAAGACTAAACAAGGCTTAGGCTGTTTAATGCATTTCAAATATCCTAAATTATTCATTAGACATACCAAGAATGCGTTTATCACTTTCATATCAAGAGCTTTTTTAGAGCAGATTTCTACTCTATTGCTTACTTGCTTCTTTCTAACTATAAGTGCACCAGCTAACATTGATAGCAGTAAGGGGCTAATTAGCAGAGATGGAAACTCTGGCACAGAAGGATTCGGAGTTGCACTTGGTGTTACCACAGCCATTTCATTAAGGTCAACGGTTAATGAACTACTCCAATCACTAATTGCTGACTCATTAAAGGTAATCTCTGTATGCCACTGTTGAGGAGCAGGAGAAATCATAGCTGGAGCACCTGACACATTTGATACGGCGTAATAACCAGCTTGTGCTTGAACCTGAAAATCTAACAATGTGCTATTGTTAAGAATTGTACTGTAAACCATTGATGGAAAAAGTGGACCTGGAACTGAAGGAATTGTGATGGTTGTAGTTTTAGAGTCAGATTGGAGTTTGTAATCTTTGTCTATTAACCATTGTTGAGAGTTATGGTCTTTAACTCTATAGTAGTAAATTATTGCATTCACTGAACTGCTGCTAGTAAATGCTTGTTTCTCTATTACTATCTGTATTGTTTGGTCATTTGGGAATTTTATAGTAAACTCTGGTGCTGATGGCTTAGGTATAGTCTCAGCACTGGTTGAGATAATCATAACCAGACTAGACACTGCTAATATTGCAACTAAGCACAATGTTAGACATTTACCCAATCTAGCCATACTGAAAACTTAGCAATCTGGCGTTATATAATTTACTTGAAGCAGACATTCCAGAATTAATTTTGACAAGATACAAAAATTCTTAAACAAAATTAACAAATCAGTACAGGGATTTAGACAACAATGTTTGTTTACCTTACAGTAGTTCCTTCAATGTGGATATATGTATCCTACTTCATGTTGCTTACTGGCATAGTCACCATAATAGGCATAGTAACATTCTTGTTTCTACCTGGAGCACTACAAGAAGATAGCATTGATAATAGGAATAACTGGCGTTATTCAAATAATTCTCTCAGGCTTTGTGTATTATCCTTATGGCATTTTCGTTTTCAGTCCATTACAGTTTGTTGTAGTTGGAGTGATTGCTCTAACTATTGGAATAGCAGTTGCCATTTATGGCTCAATTAAAGAAAAAAATAGAAGAACGCTCCAAAAATAGTTTTTAGAAGAACCTTAAATCCCTAATTGACCAGTCTGGGATGTTACCAAAATTTAATGTATACAGACAATTGTAAATAACTAATAATTGAAATAACCTAAGTAGATTGAGGGGCTAACAGAATAAAGATAGATAAACTAAGTTGGCTGATTCTTTCTGGCGCTATAACACTAGTAATCATAACCATAACTTCATTTGCTACAGCAAATTATGCACCAACTGCAATATTTGGTGTGTTGACAGGTTCTCTATTAAGGGAATTTTATGATAGAATAAGAGGAAAACAAAGTAAACCACCATATAACAAATATGAAATTACTTTGTTTGCTATAATAGGAGGACTTTTGGCTGCTGCTATTTCATTACTTTATCTAAAAATCGTAAACAGTGGCTTTCTCTTTTTGTCATTTGCAACAATTGCCTTTATGCTAATTGCTGCTGCATATAGAGTTGATAGAAAAAACGAATGGAAAGAAGAACAACAAAAACTGCAATACTTTACGCTCCAAAAATAGTTTTGAATAGAACTTTATATTCAGAGTTGACCAGTCCAGGACCCAAAATTAGGATTTGGTCAACTATGACAAAAATCAAAAGTTGCAGATTCCAATGTGAAGTATGTCACGTTAAGGCATCTATTCAGGTTTTTTATCGTAAAGATGGCAAAGTAGGCTACGCTCGCGCCAGACATCTAGGAGCCAACAAGAAGTACTTTTACCATCAACAAAGCATAGAGTACGTTAATGGCAAACTTGGAGAATTATCAAGTATTGACCCCTGTCAAGATGTTAATGCATACTTCATTGAGCAAAATAAAGCACAATCAAGCTCAAAATGTGAGTTGGAGCCTTCGGCGGGATTTGGATCCGCGACCATTACCTTACCAAAAATGCCAAATCATTGAGCCAATGAGCTTTAGAGCCTTTAACTGGGCTGAATTCAAAAAATACGTCCAAAACAAATACAGAAAAACCACCGCCAAACAAATCATGTGCTACGCCAAACGCTACTACAACATCCTTGAAACAGGCAACATCGGACAACTCAACGCCGTACCACCAACTTGCAGAGCAGAAGTAACCAAAAGCCTAATCGTAATTTCAAAGTACATCGGATGCTACGAGCAATTCAAATCCGCCCTCAAAAGCTATGGAATCAAGAACGCCCGACCAGACGTGTTTGCCGCCTTCATAAGAATCTACAACAACACCAACAGCAACTTGGACGAGTGGTTTGCCAAAGTCAAGCCGATACTCACGCCAGATGAGAATTTACTGTTGAAATTTTTGCGCCTCACAGGGCTACGCTGCAGCGAGGGCATCGAAAGCTTCAACCTAATCATCAAGCTTTCCAAGCAGCAAAAATTAAACGAGTACCTCAACGCTGAAACAGGAATTCTGGAGCATTTCAGGTACAAAGAGAAATTCCTGCGCTGCACAAAAAACGCCTTCATCAGCATAGTCCCAGAGAGCTTGATCAGTGAAGTCGTCAGAAGCCAGCCTGTAACATATGCAGCCATAATAAAGAAACTACAAAGGCGAAAGATTCCGACCCGAACCAGCGAACTCCGAGACTACTATGGCACCTTCATGATTAGGCATGGATTGGTCGCTCAAGAAGCCGACTTGCTTTGTGGACGCATTCCTCCAAGCATATTCGTAAGACACTATTTTTCGCCAGCGATAAAGGAGCTAAAGGAACGGACATTGAATGCTGTGGAAGAAATGAGCGCCAAAGGTCTTCGATAAATTAGGGGGTATAGAGGAAAGCTGACAGGTCTTCGGTTAATTAGCTAATCATCAGAACCTATAAAAACAAACAAATAATATTCGAATTGTCTTCTTCTATGCCGCCCAATCCGCTGAAGACCTTTGCTCCGTCATTTTTTAAAATCTAACTTGGTCAGCAAGACGAGACTATCTTGATGAGCGCTTGAGGGCGCCGAAAAGCGGTATTGCCGTCTAAATAGCCCATGGTGACTCTATGCGCTTTTTAAGGTCCCTTTTTAAATTGTATGCCTCCTCTAAGAGTGACCCCCGTTCTTGCAGCAAAGAATTGGTCGTACCGTCATCATGCATACGCAAAAAGCAGCGACAAATAAAGGAATTAAACTTGGCTTCGTCAATATCAATTTCGATTTTATCTCGATCAACAAATTCACATGAAACCACTTCGGCTTCAGGATAATCCCAATGTATCGCTACTTGCGGATAACTGTTCTTAATTACGCAATCGACGGCGCTCACATAGATTTCAAAACGGCAGCTTTCATGCCTCTTTAGATAAAAGTGAAGTGTAGGATTAGGGCACACAACATTGAATTTCTTTTTAAACTCCTCTTGAATTATCACTGGAATAATTTGGCTATTGAGATGAACGATATCTTTATTGAAAGATTTTGCCCGTACAAGAAAATTGTCCAGCTTATTCCTGAAGTTCTCGTCGTTAACCATTAAATGCCGGTGATCCGCCTGAAATTCTTGCCACTTACCAAAAGTTATGCATTGAAACGCAATCGGCAAGCTCTCAAATGATGAAATGATATTAGTCACATCGTTATATAAAGGACCATAGACGGTTTCAGCGGTTTTAACAGCGTATTCTCTTTGCCATGCTCGTTTCTGATTTTTGTTTTGAACAAGGTAAGATATACTTCCGCCTATAACTACTCCAACAAGCCCAGCGACAGGAGCAAGCCATTCTAAAGCCAAGCAAGCACCAAGCGATATTTTGTTTTTTAAAAGGTATTTAATACTTTGCAGTAAGTCAACTGGAGGGCATGTCGAGGTAAAGGATTAAGAGCTTAGTTGCCAATAGCACCAATGGTGTAACGTGTGGTTGATTTCCTTGCAGTCCTAAGTCTTGCCGTATCAATCGTTCCTACCCTAGAAAAAAAGGTCACAGAGCATCTCAAGAATAAGGAAGTAAAAAGAGCACTTTTTGAAGTCTTAGAGATTAGAATAACAAGTTATATGCAGTCATACGAAAAACTTATTGAAGTACCTCAAAAAATGATTCCATTGTTAGATCCATTGGAATATAGAGAAGCAACACCAAGCGACATCAACAATCTAAGAAAAATTAGTGCAGAATTAGCTTATGCCTATTCAGACTGGATTGAAAGTTTCATCTCCTTATCAAAAGCTATGAAGGTATTGAAAGAGACTAACCCCGCTTTCATGCATAACTTAAAAACATACAACCTTTTTTTGCATGATTTTGTTATTCAAATTGCCGCATTAACGAAAGGTAATCGATTGGTCGTTACTGAAAGCCTCTATCTCTTCACCACTCTACATAAGAAAGAATTGAAGAATTTGTATAGTGCGGGAGCTAGTCTTGCTATCGATGAAGCAGGCAAGGACCTTAAGATTGTAAAAATTAGGCTCGCCCCAATGAGGAACACACCTGTAGCTATCGAAATCGAGAAACAGTATTTGGATGCTATTAAACAATTTAGGAAAGCAAATCAGAAGGTAATAATTTCAAAAGAGTATGAGGTCAATTTGCAGGAGTATATGCTCCCCTCATTGAAACCACTCATGCAAATTCTTAAGGAGATAGTTTGACAAGCGGCGAATTTATCTAGATCAATCAAAGCATCTCTAAACATCACATACAATCGGATTGTATTATGTAACTAAATCGATCTATTGGGCACATTAGCTAGAATTCGGGTCCGTATGAAAGCCCTTTAACCCCGAATAAGTTATAAATTGCAGCTGAATATGAGAGAATATGTCTATTAACGAGCAAATCGAAGCTCTGATGCTGAAATACTTCCCGAATTGCCCTCTTTGCGGAGCCGACAAAGGATATTTCATTCCGTTTGCCAAAAACAGCGTTGAATGCAAAGAATGCCATGCAAGATGGACATCAGACGATTTTGAAGATTGCCAAGACCTTGTCCACCTAAGACTTAAACATCCGTCAAAAGGCGGCAAAGGGAGCGCTTTACTCTATCAGGACAAGTCTGTTGAGTTCTGGAAGAGATGCCTTCAAATTGAACAAAGTGAAAAAGAGAAAAAAGAGCTTCGTACACTTTCAAAATTTGAGAAAATTGAAGAAATGCGTTGCCCTCTGTGCGATACTCTTATGCTCCGTTCAATGGTTGACTTAAGAGTTGGCGGTTGGTCGGGGAAAACAAATGTTGCAAGTGATCTTCTTGTGTCGCCGTTGGTAACGAAGGTAGGGCAGGTGCAGGAGAAGCTCTTGCCTGTAATGGTTTATTTTTGTGTTAAGTGCGGAAAAATTGAGTTAATTGCTACGTACACGACACTGAGAAATTTGCTGGAAGATTCTGAACCATGACATCGCCTCATTGCATTCAATGACGAGTTCATAGCCGAAATTTTTCCGGGAAATTTTTGAAGCGCCTGTGTGAGCAAGGCTGGTGCTGGGTTTGGATTCAACATTTCTATCTGAGTGAAAGTTTCTGAACGGATTTTTGGTTTTTGCAGGGTTGGCCGCAGGCTCGTTTGAAACAGAGTGCAATACGTGAGCATATCTGTCTGCTTTTAAGCACCCTGAATTTTAAAGTCAAGCTTTTTAAGACAGGGCAACCGAGCTTTCCTCTGGGTAATGGCTGTGCAACCAAAAAAGCTACTGTATCTTGCAAGTGCCATAATCATCATTGTTTCATTGATTTTTCTATCCTGGGCATCGTGGATGTCAAGTCCTGAATATGGTTTCATAGAGGGCAACAAAGAAACCATGAGAACTATAATTCGACCAGAGCAGCTTCAGGCGGTGAATGAGAGCATCCACGAATTTTTTGGACCTCAAAAGAATAGCTTCACATTGACTGAGTTGTTCCAGTGGCAAAACCAACATCTTAGTTATAAAGAAAATATGACAAATGCAGAAAGACCTGAGCCTATTCCTACCGATATACTTGAGAAAAAAATAGGCAAATGCGGAGAATTCGCTATCTTATTTACTGGGGCTTGCATTTCCTCCGGCTATGATGCTCGTATCGTGACTGTTATAAACTCCAATTACACTGATGGCCCTCACCAGTTCTGCGAAGTAAAACTCAATGGCACATGGATGCAAGTCGATTCGAGTGCACATGCACCTAACGATCTGGTTGTCAACAATACCACAGTATATCAAAATTGTTACTGGTGGCCGCTCGACACAAACGGTTACTCGCTATTTGCTTTTGACGCAAACAATGCGTATAATGTGACCAGCCGGTACCTTTAGCCAAGGCCTTCAAAAATCTGGGGGTATAGAGGGAAGAGAAGGCTTTCAACGGTTTACCTTATCATCAGAGCATATAAAACAAGAAAATAAAATATCCAATCGGCTCACTCTATACCCCTCCGCCGACTGAAGACCTTGCAAAAAAGGGGCGCTATGTTTACACCGAAAAATCCAGTACCCGCGAGCGCACGTAGCTACTCGGTAACAGTCGGCATTTTTGAGTCCCTGTCTGCTCTGAACGCCTCTAATGCCTGTGCCAGCTGCAATGATAGCCGGCTTTTCCGCAGCGGCAGACAAACTTGCGAGCGGCGAGAAGGTCCAAGCTTCTTTGCAGAGAGTGAGGATAGAGGTTCAGCGAACGAGACTACTACAGAAAAACTCAGAGAGGGTATTAAATACCGCTCAAAACACATTTTTTGTATGCTAAGCAAAACAGAACAAGAATTCCTTCGAAAACCATCCAGCTTCAACTCAAACTACCAACGTTCACTGAGGCGCCGATTGAAAGTCAAAGCCGAAAAGATGCGGGCGGAACTTTCTCTCCTCGGTATTGCGGAAAACTGCAACAACGCTACTGAATTCTGCAGCAACGGTAAAAACTCAAAACAAGACCTTTCAATGAATCCGGGCAAAGTTTGGAGCCTTCGGCGGGATTTGGACCCGCGACCATTACCTTACCAAGGTAACGCCCCACCGGGCTAGGCTACGAAGGCAACTGTGTGTTCGGTGAAAGAATTGCGTTTGTCAATAAAACACTTACGGTCTTTAAAGCACCAGAAACCAAATAGAACGTGGTTAAACAGTGCCTCTTTTTAGGGCACTTACTAAAAAGCCATAAAAGCTGAGGCAAAGTAATAATCGTTGATTCCCATGGACCATAAATGCTCAGTCGTAATCTTGGCCTTTTCAGTCACAGTCTCAGTTTTCGCAACTACCGCCTACGCAGCGGTTATTCAAACAGACAAAACGGGCACTGTAACCTCAGTAATTGATGGCAGTTCTTTTACTATAAACACAGGCGAAACCATAAAGCTAGCCGAGATCACGACCCCGGCATCGGGGGACGCTGGATTTGAAAGCGCCCGAAGCTACCTCGCAAACCTGATTGAAGCAAAAACCTTGTTCCTCGACGTTGACACCCGAGTTGTTACTGATCAAGGTAAATTTCTCTGCGTCGCATACCTTGACTACAACTCAAGTCACTACGAAAACATCAACCAAGCCATGCTCGAAAACCACTACGCCGCCCCCACAACCACTCGTACCACAGAATTCAACCCCTCAACCTGGACATGGTTTGTCGCCAAGCAAACAGCCACTCCAACCCCCACACCAGCAGCCACTGTAACTGCAACACCTACACCGACACCTACACCTTTTAGCGCACCCACACCAAGCCTTTCTCCTGATCTGGGAAAACCCACAGTTACCCCCACACAAGCAACAACAGAATCAGAAAACCCAGTGACACTTCAGACGCAAACTTGGTTAATAGTCATGGTAATTGCTATAGCAGTTGCTGCCTTAGCTATTGCGTTGGTTTTAAAAAGAAGAAAATAAAAAAGGAAAACTTGCGAACAAAGGTTCGCTTATTTCTTTTTCTTGACCCGTACCAGTGCCAAGGAACCGATGACGACGCCTGCCACGACGGCGACAGCGATCAGGATTATGGTACTGGGTATCTCTGTTGGGGGTGTAGATTCTGTTGGTTTTGGTGTTTGGTAGTTTGGAGGTGGGGTCGCTGTGTTTTGTGGTGTTGGGTTGGTGTTGTGGTTGTCTGGGTTTGTGGTTGGCGCGGGGTTGCTTGATCCGCTTGAGGCGCTAGATCCGCTACTTGAGGTTCCTGAGCTACCTGAGGGTGAATTGGTTGGGCTTGGGGTTGGATTGTTTGGGGGTACGGTTGGACTTGGTGTTGGTTCCGTTGGGGCGGTGCCTTTGCTGACCAATACGGAAACTTCGGGGTCGTTGTAGATGGAGTATCCGTCCCATCTTGGGAAGCCCTGGGTCAGGAAGTACATTGAGCTTGAAATGTCAAAGCCTGTTGAGGATTTGCCTGCGTCTGATTGGTAGCTTGATTGGAAGTTCTGTATGGATGTTGTTTGGCTGGTGACGTTGAAGGTTCGAATTTGGTCGGTTGCTGTGGTTGGTTTACCCCAATCGTAGGTGCTGCCCAGTTTAACCGATGCAAAGTTTACATCGTTAAGTTGGGATGCAACGTTGAACTGGGATGAGTTGGTGACGCCATTGTTGCTGACGCTTGAGCCTTTGTCATCTTTAACGGTCCAACCCATTGAGGTTGAAGCGGTTACGTAGTAGTTTAAGGCGAGGCTTCGGTTCTGCATTACTTCGTTGCCGACTAGTGGCACCATGACGCCGCTGCTATTTTGTGTTCTTCCATCGACTACATCAGTGGGAAGGTCCCAGTCGCCGATCCACTGGTCAATCTTCATGGAGGCACTGTTGTACTGGGAATCGGTTTGGTTTCCAGCAAAGTGCACCAGGAACTGCAGGTAGTCAGCAGATGCTTCAGTTGGTTTGTTCATTAGGTTTGGTGCATTAAAGTCGGCGCCATAGATGGGTCTATCCCACCAACCCCACATGGAGCGCTGCTCGTTGTAGGGGAAGAAGGTGCCGTTGACATCTGTGTAAGTGACTCCGAAGTCAACCTTTGAGTTGAGCGGAAGCATCATGCTTCCTGAGGCATTGTAGTCTCCGAAGGCTTCACCGGGGGTAACAAACGATACGTTACCCACGTTCTTTGGCATGAAGTAGTGGGTCTGCTCCGTGCCATTGAGGATGTTTAAGCCAGCGAATTCATACTTCAAGTCTACGCCTGCAGTGGTTTCTAAGCCGTTTTGCAGTACGTCTACGTTGTAGTTTTGGTCTGTTCCGAACCATAGCCAGTTCCAATCATTCTGGTTACTGTTTATCCAATCCCAGCCGTTAGCTTCCGCTTGTGCTAAGACGTCTTCCCAGGTTTGGTTGCGGACCATGTGGGCTATATCCCAGTAGCCGGGATTAGGCTGCTGAGTCTCGTTATTGACGATCGTATTGCTAATTTGGAGCATTTCATCTGCATCTACAGGAGACATGTCAGATGCGCGATACCACACATATGATTCAGTCCATTGGCTAGTCCAGCTTACTTGGAGTTGACCCATCCATGCACTCAACTGGATATCATCACCGACTAAGTTGCTGTTTGGGTTCCAATCAACATCGACCAGCATACGTTTTGTAGTTGATGTCTCTGACTCTTCGCCTGTGTGGACTCTGCGGACAAAGTATTGGTCTTGGCTGCTTGTAGTGTCTCCGTCTAGGTCAACTGCACCCGAGCTCTCAACAACCTTGTAGGCCCTAATACCCCACATACCGAATTGAGGTGTGCCTACGATTAGGCAGCCGACTTGACTTGTGGTTGAAATGCCTAAGTCGGTAAGGCGCCAAGTGTAGATGTTGCCCCAGCTTTCATGAGTCTTGTAGATGTTCATTGTATTGCTCTCGATAGGTACGGTTTGGTTGTTGATGCTTACTTGGTAAGAGGGTTTCCAGCTGTATTGTTCTGCTACATCGTATGTTGTGCCATCGATTGTTATGGTGTTGGTCTGTCTGATGGTTAGGTTATTGAACCAAGAGAACCCAGGTTGGTATAGGGTTATAGTGTAGGTGACTCCGCCAAGTTCAGTTGTTACTGTGTTGGAGTATCGGTACATTGCGTTTTGAATTGACCATTCACCATTCCAGCGGTCTACTACGGGGCTTGGGTCAATGACGAAGTATTCCACTCCGTTTATGGTTATGTTGTAGCGTGGGTAGTAGTCGCTTTGTTGGTTAGTGAATACTTGATCTCGGACTATTTCGGGGAGTGCCCACCAGTCGTCTACGAGGGTTAGGTCGATTCTGCTTTGGTCTTGGGCGTTTATGAAGTAGTAGCCGGTTTCGTCGTGAAGGATCGATGAGGTTGTGGCGTTGATGTTTAGGTATGAGTTGCTATCGGTGGAGGCTACTGGTGCTTGATAGGTGGATGGTGTGTAGAGGTGTCTTTGGTCGTAGACTAAGGGGTCTGCAATGGAGTACGTTACTCCGCCGTCAGTGAGGATATTGTAGGTTATTACGGACTGGAAGAGGTATTTTTCGCCATTAATCACTGTGAAATAGCTACTTAGCGAGCTTAGCCATTGCACCTCAACGCGTGTTCCGTTAGTCATGACAACATAGTTGCCATTGCTGTCTCCAAAGATATTGTTGGTTGTAACGTCAACTTTTATGGTTTTGTTTAGGTAAATTGCGTAACCGCCTTCCACCACTGAAACAGTGCGGTTTGCCGATTCAGCATCACCGTTGAAGGTCCACTGTTTTTCAGTGTTCCAAGGATTACCATATATGTTGCCGTTCCAGCCAAACTGAGCTGGACTATAGAGTCTGCTGCCATCCAAGGTAATGCAGTAGCCAACGGAAATGTTGCCATTCCAAGGCGCCTGCGTGGAAGGTATGTATGCACCGTCAAAGTTGTACGTGTTTCCGTTTTGCGAGAACGAATAGCAGGTGCCGGGACCATAAGTGCTGCCGATGACCTTGAAGGCAGTGTTCGGAGCAACTTCTGTTCCGTCTTGGAAGTACACGCCGGTGTGACCGGTTGTGCCTATTTCGGGGATGGTGATGTTGTAAATGACGACTTTGTCAAAGACTGATTGTGACTGCCAAGTATAAGGAATCAGTTTGGTATAGTTGGTTCCTGTGATGGGAACGTGGATTTCTTGGACCCAGTTAGCTGGGTTATCCCAGTCAAAATAGACTTTGTTTCCGTTGAGCGCTGTAAAGTAGTTACGGAATACGCTCTGGCCTGAATTATCCATTACACTCTCGGTGTTTGAGCCACAATCTGTTGTGTAATAGGTTTCTCCGTTAACGTCCACTCTCCAAACAGCCAGCGTCATTGTGGAACTCACGTCTAATCGTGTGCCATTGGGCATAGTCAAGTAGAGGGTGGAGTTTTCGTAGTCGTAGCCATAGCGGTTAGCTGACCAACTCTTTGCGATTGGGTCATATCCGGTTGTGGTGGATAAGCTGCCTTCAGATGTTAATTGCCATGACTGCATCGAGTATGCGCCATAGTCTACAGTCCAACCGTTCTGGGTGACATCCCAAGAGTCTTCTCCGTTGATACTAGCGTAGAAGTTATTGTTATCAACTGTTGGATAGGTAACGGTTTGTCTTTCGCTCCCAACTTCTATGTAGTATGTTTGGGTATCGCCGTCGAAGTTAAGAAGAACCTCTGTTCCATCGACCGTGATTGTTTTTAGTGTCTTGAGCTTTTGGCCTGAGGATTCAATGCCTTCTAGATCCCACCATGAGGTTGCCATGGCACCTGGATATGGGAGCTCATGCATTTCGCCTCCGTTTACACTTAGGTCAGTGTAGAAGTAACTCTGTACGTAGTAGTCGTTGTTTGGACCGTTGTATGGGATAAGCAGGTTCTGAGCATTGTAGGTGGCTTGGTAGTACTGGTTTGGCCAGCCTACTATGTAGGTTGCACCGTTTATGGTTGCAAGGCGTTGGTCATCTGGAACATTGTACGGGTTTGCTACGATGATGCGGGTTCCGTTCTGCATGACCAGGTAGTAGCCTGTGCCATCTGGGAGAGTCTGCCAGTAACCGGGGTCTCGGAGGAGAACGATTGTGTTGTTGAGTTTTACTCCGGAGCCTGCTGATTCAACGAGCAGGGTTTGGTCGCTTTCTGTGTAGATTTTATTGGTCATTTCCCAGTGGTCGGTTGTACTGTTATAGGCTGATTGCTCAAAGTTTCCGTCATAGTACACTCGGGAGCCGTTTAACTGCTCATAATAGTAAGGTAGAATATTGCCTTGTCCAGGGTTCCAGTATTGTTTGGAGTAGTCTGGTGTCGCTTGAATCATGTAGGTAGCTATGGAGGTGCCGTTTGCTAAGGCGATTTTCGAGTCGCCGACAAACTTGTACGCGTTTGGTGTAGCTAATTGTAGGGTGCGTATGATTGTTTGGTACGCTTGGTCGACGTAGATTTTTGTGCCATTTTGCAACTCATAGTACCGTGTTTGTCTACCTATAGACGGATCATAGGTTCCTGTTAAGAGGTACTGGGTCCAGTCGCGTTGCTGGGCTTGGTCGTATTGAACTTGGGGTTTGATAAGATAGTCATGATCGTTTATGGTTATGTAAGGCGCTTGACTAACTTGGTAACGCTGTGCATTGTAGATGGTGTACAGTGGGGTTGAGGGTGTGCTAACTAGCCAGTTCTCGTTGCCAGTAGCATCGCTGTTTATGTAGTAAATTGATTCTGAAGTCCACTCAGTAATGCGGTGCTGTCCCCATCCTTGACTCGGGTCTTGTCCATATGTCATTGTCTGGAAGATCATGTTGTACCAATAGTTGCCCTGTGGCGCAGAGGAATCAAAGGTGACGCCTAAGTCAACAACAACTATACCCTCCACTAAAGTCATATTAGCTGAGTTAAGAGTGGCGTAGCTTGTTGGCATGATAAAGGCTGGATCCATGTCGTCAATGTAGCATGTTGTGGTGTCTATCCAAATGTTGGGTGAGTTGGGGGCTATGGCGTATTCGGTTTGGTTGAGGCGGTAGTATTCCCAGTGCCAATCATTTAGGGTAGTTTGGTTCCAAATGAGGTGGGGTGATTCCACCCAGTCCCACATTCCTGTAGTTGAATTATATTCTGTGTGCCAGTCTGTTACGTTGACGTATGCCCATCCGAGGTGTGAACCGTAAACGTATTTGTTGACGTTTGTGCGGTTGTACGAAACGCTGCTTATGGCGTTGGTGTTTAAGTTTTTAGTTAAGCGAATTTCAACTTGAGAGTTTGAGTTTTCTGTCTCGCTCCATGATCCAAAGTTTGAATAGAAGGAAACGCCGATTGCATCCATATCTTGATAGACTTGTGAGCAACCATAGATATTGCTCTCAACAGAGAATGGTTTGCTTTGGCTTATCATAAACATTGATTGTGTTCTTGCGGGGTCGCCATGACTATCCAGTACGGTGGAGACTGCTACAGGGCGATCCACGACAACTTGCATGTCGGTTTGATCGGTTTCTTCCCAGTTAGCCCAAATCTGCTGGGTACCGGTGAATACATTTAGTTGTAAGTAATATTGGTCTTGATCATAGTTAGTGCTGTTTGAGAATATTCCTGCGAATTCTACAACGTGTTTGTTTGGGGCTGTCTGATAATAGCGACAGTCAGACAGTGAAAGACTGTAAAACTGACTCGTCAGGTCGGTTTCATTGAGGTCATTTAGAACCTGATATTGCACGTATCTCTGAGTGTTAACATCATATGAGTCATAGCTGTAACCGATTTTTATTGAGAAAGTTTCCGTTTCTTGGTTGAACATCAAGAAAAGCTGGTCTTGAACATACATTACCTCACTAACTACTTCGTTTTCGTTTGTAACGGGGTTCCACATTGTGTATGTTCGGTTAACTGGATGGTTACTGTTAGTTAAGCTGGTCCAGCGTTGTTCAAGGTGTGGTCCATATACTTGCTGAGTTCGAGTAACTACGGCGGAGCTATTCCAGTAGTAGACGCTCGAGGTTTCATTAAACATCCAGCCGCCATTTTCAGTTATGACTTTTTCGTACCAACCTGTAACGTTAACGTATTGTTGGATGTTCCAAGGTAAGTTTAGTCCGATGGTTGCATTATCGAAGTCGCTGCTGGTTACGTTTAGTCTCATTTTCCATTTTGCGCCTTTAGTGACCGACATCAACGGGTTGTTTTGCATGTCAACTTTTTCAAAAGTGTAATAATCTTGATAGCCTCCAAATACGAAGCCGCCTCTTCCAACGGCGATTTGGCGGTTGGTTGCGTCTGATCCTGATTGTGAGTAGACATCAATCCAGTTGTTGTATTGATCAGTGATTTGCATGTTTACCCAGTATGGCCCCATAGGGGTAGAGCTGTTGAATGTGCCTACTATGTATACTCTCCAGCCCATATCGCTCTCAGTTATATTGCTTGCTTCTGAGTTAAACTGGAAGAAACCTACTTGTTGTATAGGTTGGGGTTGTGGAGGGTCTTTAACTTCATTTGTTAAGGATTGGTTGTATACGTTGCTGTAAATGTTCCATATGTTTGATTGATTCCAACCCTGACCCTGTAAATCGTTAACATACATCATGTTACAGCTTGCACTGCCAGTTATGCTTCCGTTCTGTGAACGTAAATCGGTGCCCCAATAGAGTCCCGCTTGACCAAGGGTGGCGTTTCCAACGAAAATGCTCTTTTGAATATCCATGCGAACCGTAAATTGTTGGTCGAGTGGGACGTAGTTGTCATTTGTAATTTCTGTGCCGTTTTCAAGTATTACGGTGAATGTGGGGAAGGGTCCGAATTGCCAGCCTTGATTGGTCCAGTCCCAGCTATTTTGGGTGGTGTCATCTTGGCTTTCCCAGGAAACGTTGTTCCCTTGGGGCGAGTCAGATGTTGCTGGTGGCACAAATAGAATCATGGAGAATATTATGATCATGAGTAGAAATTCGCTTGTTAGGCGTCTTACGTTGATTTTTGATATTTGGGGGGCATGCATTATGTTTCACTGTACGTTGAATTATTAGTTCCTTAGGTGTTCGGTTTTTGAATATTAGGCTTCTGACCTTGAACTTCACGTAAACGAAAATTCAATCATTGATTCAGGTAGAACATAACATATGATTGCCACAAAATTTATCAAATAAAACAAGCCCCAACGAAACATTACCCCGAAAACGCAACAACCAAAAGCAGCACCCGATAAATGCTAAAAAAGATGTATGCATAAAAGCGCCTTAACAGATATTAAGGTAAAATTGTCTATACTACAAGCTCGACGTGTGCAGGGGTCTCCAAGCCAGGTCAACGGAGTAGGGCTTAGGACCCTATCGCGTAGGCGTTCGTGGGTTCGAATCCCACCCCCTGCACCAATTCAAGACCCCATCGCATTAGTTTTACCCGTGATTTTGAAGCTTAAGAGTCAAGGTAGAAAGGACACTACTTTAGCTCCGATGCTTAAGCGATTGAAGCTTTTATCAAGAAATGTAGACTTGGCTTAGTCAAGAAACCTAAACAAGAACGGATCGCTAACTTGAGAGATAGAAATTTTCACAAATCAGTGCTTTTTCTCTACCTGCACTATCTAATTAAAAATGGCGTAGCCATTGGTTGTGCTGTAAACCGTTTTTGGCTTATTTTGTTATATAACGCTGGATAAAAATAGATTCAGCGTTTAAGAGTGAAACGCGTGCGGCAATTAAAAATTAAATCACCAGCGACCACAACAAAGATGGAAAAGTAGAATATTCTACCTTTTATGCGGTGGTTTTGTTGAATCTCTGTACTTGGGCAGAAAAGTCTCTAAGCTATACTTCGTTGTATAGGTTGCAGGTTGGGCACTTTAATACAACGTTTTTGAATTTTCCTTCGATTATAGTTTCACCTAGTTTTGCTCCACAGTTGCCGCATAGATAGGTTGTGTTGCCACCTTTGCTTTTTATGACTGGCAAGGTTTTAGATGAGTAAACGGTTTGGGTTCCCTTTTTGGGTTCAGGTATTGTTTTTAATTTTCTTTCCATACTATCCACTTACTCGCTTTATTGGTTGGCTTGGATTAAAAGTTTGTTGCCTTGTGTCGATCCTTCGCTGGAAGTTTCAACGGATAAGAAAAAGGGGGGAAGAAGGCACCAGCATGTCATAAGTTCAAATCCCTCTCCTGCAACTATTTTTCCCTTTGTAAGCGATGTACACCTATGACTATTGAAAGCAAACCGATAATTGGGATAATCCAATCAATGACAACAATATCGTCATAAAGGTTGGCAGCATTATGAAAATTGAAATGGATTGGTGCGGAAGAGAGTCGAAATATTTCAATACCTCTTGTGAAAAGACTTCCCATGAAAATCCGAAGAGACAGCCATCGAACACTATAAGAAATATTTGAAATAACAGCTCTTTTTTTCAGTTTGAGTGCTTCTTTGCATCGTAATCGTTAACCCTTTTGTTCTTTAAGGCTATAACATATACCTAACAGCTGCTTTTTTGATGGCATCGAAAAACCGTTAACTTGAAGCCTTGGGTCTAAATGTCTTAACTACTTTATCCCCTTACATTGATGGATACTTTTCTCTTTTGGCTTTTCTTTATGGCAAAAGCGAAAGAAAATGAGGCAACAACTACAACAATTTGAAGTAAATTTGTCAAAACACTATTTTCTGCCATAATATTCTCTCTAACACAGGTCCGTTTCATCGAAGAGAATGAGCTTCTATTTGAAGAAAAAGAAGAAACGTAAAAAATAAAAAAATATTTTTTTTCCCCAAGCCCCGCAAAACAATTTCCGTTGTGCCAAGGAAATCTGGGAAGAAACTCAAAATCATAGAAAACAAAAAAAATTAAAAGAAGCATCGTCGGTATGCTGTAATTGCGTGATTGAAAGAAGAGTAATTTGTTGTCGTCGCAACCCTGCCCCGCCATTACGTGCAGCAGGCATTGGAAAATCCATAAATGGTAATTGAGGGTTAGAAGTAGTCGTCGCCCAAATTTTCCAGACTACCACTAATAAAAACAAAAATGCCTTTACTAAAAGGGTCTGTTGCATACTTCCACACACTCACCTATATCCCCCAACATAGCGCTATGTTGAGGTGAGTAGAGAAAGCTGCTTCCTCACTCACAACGCAAACAGAAACAGCCCAAGCAAAAAAAACCAACGCATCCCACAGCACACCGCGGGATGAAAGACCCAAACAAAAACTTCTCACAAAGAACAAAAAAGATAGTTCACAGCATACGCTCTCTTCTGAGAAAAATAAAACTCATGGACCCAATCTCACGCCAAATGAACCCAAAAAAAACTAGTTTCTAAATTAAACAAAAGCCTTGAATAATAAAAAATAAAAAAAGAAAAGGGATAGTTTGTTCTATTTTATGGTTTTTTCCTAAATAACAGCAGTACGAGCACTATAACGACGATTATGGCTACGAAGAGACCTGCGAACGCTGGCATGAAATATAAGTCAGCTGTGGATGGAGGCTGAGTGGGTTGCGGTGTTGCCGTTGTAGGTGCATCAACTATGTTGAAGGTGGTTTCTTTGTTTGAAGGCCAGTATCCGTTGGTGCCTGTAAACGATGCATAAAGCGAGTATTTGCCGCTGATGTCAGGTGTCCAAACATAGCTGTAGTAGCCGGTTTCGTCGGTGGTTGCTGTGCCGATGGTGCGATAGTTACCGTTTGCGTCCACTATACTTAAGGTAACGTCTACACCTGTGAAGTTTGCGGGCATTGGTTGCTGCTGGTAGACATAGCCCATCCAGTCCTTCATGCTTTTATCAGATGAAACTGGGACTCCGTCTGGGAACCTGTGCTGCTTGCTCGTTCTGGTTTATACCTGCAGAGATGTCAGTGACTGTGCCTTCGATAACCACTGCGCCGCCGAACGTTGAGGATTTAGGTCCAACCATAACTGAGGTTTGGCTTGGTCCCTTGCCTAAGCTGTAGATGCGAGCGTCGTAGCTGTTGAAGAATACTGAGTAGCCGTCTGCTATTGCGTAGCTTTCTCCAACGAATTCGCCTGTTGCTGCTGATAGAGTCCAAATTTCTGAGCCGTCGGTTGCGTTGATTGCACGTGCTAATGCGCCTTTGTAGATTGGAGTTTCGAAGGTGTGTTCTGAGGTGACAAGGTAGATGATGCCGTTGCCTATAGCGTTGATGAATGTCGGGTATGGTCCTGGGACTTCAAAGCCGCTTGCTGTGGTGTTGCCTTCGCCGCCGTTGCCGTAAGTCCAAAGCACTTCGCCTGTTGCCATGTCGTAGCAGTGGAGAACGCCTGCGTATGCGCTGCTGTAGATTTTGCCGTATGCGACTACGTTGGATAGGGTGCCGGGTCCTTGGCTGCCGTAGTAGTCAAGTGCTGGCTGCGGGTCGCTTATCCAGAGTTTTTCACCTGTTCTAAGGTTGAAGCCTACGAACTGCTGGGTTTGCCGGTATGACTCACAGAAGTAGCCTGCTTGTGCGTCGCCGCCTGCGTATGAGATTGTGGTGATGTTGCCTGCTGGACGTTCCACGGTGTTGCGCCAAAGAACTTGGCCGACTGCGCCTCTGGATGCGTTGAGGTTAACTGCGAAGTATGTGTAGGGTTGGCCGTTGTCGCCTAATCCTGGGTATGAGCCGTTTCTGCAGAGCATAATGTCGTTGTACCAGGCTGCGACTATTGAGGGTGTGGTTGACATTGTGTTGCGCCAAGAGATTGAAGCGTTCTGGGTGTTGCCGTTGAGGTAGTCATACATTCTGCCTTGGTTAGCGCGGACTGCGGTTTGGCCGTTAACGGTTGAGGTAACTGGAGCCCAGTTAATGCTGTATCCATCCCACATTCTGCTTGAGTTCCATGAACAGAGATACCAGTCTGGTGAAGCGGTTGTTCCATTGTTGTAGAACGTGTATCTGATGTGTTCACCTAATGGACCAAACACTGTTGTGCCGGAAGGTACACCTGTAACGTTGAATAGTGGTTCGCCTGTGGCTGCATCGAATGCGCGTGCAAAGTTGCTTGTAAACAGAATCGCTGGGTAAACGCCGTGGAAGTTAGGGGTTTCAAGGTCGTATATGAATGCAAAGGATAATGCTGGTACGTCGCTTCGTCTCCAGATTTCTTGTCCGGTGCGTATATCAACGCAGACTGTGTCGCCGCCCTTGGGGTTAAACATTGAAGGAGTATCGAAGGATAATGGTTCAGTGTAGTAGAGTCGTCCGTAAACGATTATTGGGTTTACGAATCTTTGAGCGTAAGCTGTGCCTTCAAAGTAGGTGTTTGCTTTTATGTCAAAGTTGTCGTCTCCAACTACTCCGCCGGGCTGAACTTCCTTAGTCCACATAATGTGACCAGTTTCTGAGCCGATGGCGCTGTCAACGAATTGCATCTGGTTAGGTCCAACCATGCCACCGTATCCCGGTGCGCCACTGCCCAACCAGTTGGAGGCAATGAGGTACCAGAAAGTGTTCTCGCCGTAAACAGGCCTAGTCCAGTATTCGGTGGGCAAAGGTGCCAGGGGGATTTCTGCAATTTGTTCCTCGGTAACTGTCAGCGTTGCGTGTGCGCTGCTTGGAAGGTAATAGTCATTGGTGTAGTCTGAGCCTGGTAGGTGTGAGTAGTCAGTGACGTTTTGTCCTGGGAAGTCAAAGTACAGTTCGTAGGTGCCGACTGTTTCTGGAGTGAAAGAGTAAGCTTGGTTTGAGGTTGTATCTTGTACGGTTTCAAAGATTTTTGTTGTCGCATGTCCGTCGGGGTCAACGATGGTTAAGTTGTAGTTGTGGAAGCGGTAGTCGTTTGTCATTAAAGTGTCAGCGTATGTTGGGGTTAAGAAGATGTAGATAACGGTAGTTTGCCCAACGCCAATCGGGTTGACAGTTGGGAAAATGTGTGCAAACGTCGGAATTTCCCATGCAGGGTCATGCAATGCAGCGGAAGCCGCCGGAATCATAGATATGGTTGCACTCATTGAGGCAACCAACAAAAATACAAACATTAAAGCTGCTGTTCTTGTTTTTATTTTTAGCATATTTTTATTTTCCTCTTTTTTGTGAAGCGCTTGAAAGCTTCTTACTATTGTCTTCCATATTTATTTATAAGACTTTACCATCAGCAACTTTGAACTCAAACTCATACCCAAATTAGCTTTACACTGTTTTATTGCAATTTTCAAAGACGCTCCCCGTCGCAGAACAATGTTAACCGCAACTTTGCTAGCCGCAGAAATACAATAACGAAAAAAAAATAACAACAAAAATAGCCGCTACAGTTTTTCGATAAAAACAAATAACATAACAGACAGCAATGAGACAAATTCTACTTTAAGAGATACACCCGTCAAAATTTTGATTTTGGGAAAACAACTAAATAGGCGAATAGTCCAATCCATAGCTATGACCTACGTCAAAAAAAGCCGCAAAAACTACTATTTAGCATTACTTTTAGCGCTCATACTAATTATAGCAGCTGGCGCAGCAGCGTACGTTGTTCTGTCAGCGCCTAAACCGATTACAGTAGGCGTTAAAGCAGGCGACACATTCACCTACAGCATCAAAGGCATAGTAAACTTAGAAGGAGAAGGCGCATTACCCTCGGAAGGCTTTGAAAGATACAACCAAACCGACTACTTCAAAGCCACAGTCACCGACGTAAGCGGCACCAACGTCTCACTCGACACAGTATGGCGCTTCTTAAACGGAACCGAGATCACAGATTCACAAAACTTTGACATTTCAGCAGGAAAAGAAGGCGTCAACTTCTGGGCAATTTACCCCGCAGGCCTTCAAATAGGAGATCTACTTCGTCCACACGGCTACGACGAAACATACGTCAACAACACCTACACAAAAACTTATCTTAGCGGCGGTCGAGAAACCGACTTCTGGTTCATAAACAACCAATTCCAAAACACCTATGACCCCACCGGTAGCACACTGATGTACGATTACCGAAACATCGACTTTGACCAACAAACTGGCATGCTTGTATCGCTACAAAACTATCAAGCATTCAACAACCCCCAAAGAAGTGAAGAAGTCATTTGGACTTTAGTCAGCAGCAACGTTTGGGATGTTTAAACACCCAAACATCTCTTTTCTCAGTTCGCTAAAACAAAAAGCTGCAACAATAACGACCACAAATATAGCTCTGGTGGGCGCCTAAAACCGCCGAGAAAGACGTAACTCACATTCCCAATAGAGTCAGGAAAAAAGCTTGCTTGCGCAAGTATTAAATGCAGCCGAGCCCAACCTCAAAGCAGAGGACTACAACAGTTGACTAAACGCGGCTTATACGTCGGCAGATTCCAGCCTTTCCACCTTGGGCACTTAGACGCCATAAAATATGCCCTTGAACAAGTAGACGAATTAGTTGTAGTAATCGGCAGTGCACAATACAGTCACCACACCTACAACCCCTTCACGGCTGGGGAACGCCTCGTTATGGTTCAGCGTGCGCTTTTGGAATGCGGCGTGGACGCTTCGAAGGTATGGATTGTTCCCGTACCCGACGTGCACCTGCACATGCTATGGGTTAGCGCAGTTGAAGGTTACACACCCCGATTCGAAGTAGTTTACTCAAACGAGCCCCTCACCCACAGACTGTTTATGGAAGCCGGCTACAAGGTCGTCAAGATACCTTACTTCGACCGTGAACAGTACTCGTCCACTGTTGTGCGAGAAAAAATGCTTAAAAACGAAAACTGGGCTTCGTTGGTGCCTAAAAGCGTTGAAGAATTCATTTTGGAAATCGACGGCGTCAACCGCCTTAAAGACTTAGCTCGCACCGACAGGGTTTCCTAAACCACTATTACGTCTGGTCGGGCCTTATGCCAGTACCGCCAAGCCAATGAGTAAACCGAAACCAGCACCACCAACTCTGGAATCACTACAATGAAGTCTAGGGAGAGGGCGAAAAAGTTGTTGGCCATGTGAAGCAGTACAGCAAGTAGGTAGTAAGGTATTGGCTTCTTTTTAGCGACTCCGTATGCGGCTATTGTTGCGCTGGAAGCATGAAATATTATACCAGGTATTCTTGCGATTATGGGCACATCTGCGAGGACCACGTATTCTACGAGTTCCGCTATTCCGAAACCTATTCCGATCAGTAACCCCAACGTAACGATGCTACGCTCGGTTTCGCCATGACGATAGAACAAAGGGAAAACTTTTGCTAACTCTTCAATAAACGGCGCCACCAAAACAATCAAAATCGCAGCCGAAGCCGCTGCAGGATACAGGTTTTCAAAGAAAAGCGCAAACGGAATACTCACCACAATCCCGGAAGCAAAAAAGAACGCGTATTCCCTAACCTTAGGTTTATGAATAGGTATAACGCAGTGGGGCGTTTGAGCCGGTTGTTCACCCATAAAAAACTTTATCCTCAACAATACAAAACAAGCTTCTGGTTTATCAGCGTTTTCGCTTGCTTAGAAGCCGGCGGCTACAAGGTCCTTTGGTTTCATGATTTCCCGCAGAAGAATCGTTGCGTAGCATCCCCGCAGTAACATAAAACTCAACTGCACTGAATCCGCCGACACCTTCTGCAGCTTAAAATCTCGCACCGGAGCCGCCGTTGAACGCAAACCACCTTTTCCGCCCGCACGCGACAACTCATTAAGCCTACGCAAATCATCTACAATGCCCTCAGTTTGCAGGATTTCGGTTTCAATTTTGCCCATGGCACCGCTACTGAGTTTCTGTTTAACACCCACAATGGGGAGTGCAACCCGAAGTTTACCCGCTGCAACCTGCCCATTCACGGCGTCAACTGTTTCCGCCGTAACTACTTTAGCCATGGTGGTTAATGGCAGTCCTGAGCGTTCAACTGCAACCACAAAATCCCCATCAACCGCCTTACTCAGCGGCAACCCGCTTTTGAGGCGTTGACTTAGGAACTGGTTAAACAAATACGACTGGTAGGCTTGGACAAAAAGCGCCTGCAACTTCGGAGGCAACCGCTTAAAAGCGCCAACGTAGTCGGTTGGGTTCTCCGCTAAGTGACTAAGCATTTGCCGTTCGTAACGGAGTTGTTTTGGAAAGTTCTCTGCTGCAGCCTTGAAGTCGTGAGTTTCCTGCAATTGCTGGCGTGCCTCTTGTGAATGCGGATGCTCATAGACGCTTGGTTTAGCCAAAAACTGCATTGCTGCCTCCTCAAACTTGCCTTGCACCAGAGCTTTTCCGACAATGTGCGTGATGGGGCGAGTGGTGCCGAAGCGTTGGTGACCAAAAAAATTCGGGATTCCACCAACCCCAACGATTTGCCGCATCACCTCTTCCACTTGATCCCTAACAATTGTTTCACTCACTTCGAGGTTTCTAATTGTAATTGTAAAGTTGTTGCCTAAGAGGTAAAACAGCGAAATCATTTCCCGCATATAACCAACTGGAATAACTTTGATGTCAGTAAAGTCAAATTTCGCTGCTTCTTCGATGGAGACGTTTTCTATAGTGATGTATTGGGAGGTTAGGGCTTTTGCGTCTTTTATTCCTGCAAATTGCACCCTATTCGGCTCTAAACTCAATGATTTCGCAACATTTTTCGTTGCAATTAAAGTGTCCCAGTTCCGCTTAACCATCAAACACAACAAGTACCACTGCCTTTGCTGGGTGGAGCCGATGACTCTGCTTAGAACATCTCCAGACACACTTGCCTTAGAACCATCTACCAAAACCTCTTCCACAACAAAGTCTTCTGCGGCCTTTTTGATTGCACCGCCGATACCCTCTGTCGTGGTAGCGTAGGCGTCCAATCCAAGTAACGTGTCAACTTCGGGAACCAACAACTGAGTCGCCTATAGCAGCTTGAGTTTACCTGTTAAACGGTCTATTTTTTCTGCTGGGGCTGGTCCGATGCCGAGGCAGGTGATTGAGCCCTCTGGAATCTGAGTCAAACCGCGGTCAACAATGAGAGCGTGGGGCAAACCGTAGTCTTCGGCACCTTCCTCCAACTCCAGCAACTCTTTTTCAGTCTGAACTTTCAACGCCACCTTTTTTTGTCCCTCAAACAGCCACGCATCCCACCACTTCTTATGATGAACGAACGCATCTTGGGCTGCGGAGATGGCTGCATGCCCCGCCTGTGCGGCGATTTTGCCTTTGCCCATCTGCAGGTCAGTGCGGAAAACTATCACTTGCTTGTACTCAAATTCGTCGGACATCTGCTTTACCGCTTCTATTGTTTGACAATCGACATTTTAAGGGTTTGCAGTTAAGTACAGCAAAGCGAAGTACCCCAGTGCCGCCAGCATCTGCGGCTTTGAGGCTGCGCTGAGGAGCAGTTTTCCTTGGAAATCGATTTCATCTGCATTTTGCAGGGCTTTATCGACGCCAAGTTTGCCGCAGACGCGGAACATTTCATCAATCTTCTCGTCTGAGAGCGAATCTAAAAAATGTCTAAGCCGGAGCATGACTCTGAAATCGAAGTTGAAAAGGCTATTGCAACGCCGCTGATACTCCGAAAGCACATTGGCTGAAACGTTACCAAGCCGAATCGCCTCAGCCGCCACTTCTACTGCTTCCTTTGCGGCAGTCAATCCGAAAATCACGCCGCCTCCCGTCGTCGGTTTCACCTGCGAGGCGCAGTCGCCAACAGCCAAGAACCCACTTGTATATGCCCTCTCGATTGGTCCACCTAGGCTAATGGCATGGTAGCTTGCATTGAGGATTTTAGCTTTAGCGAGTTGCCGCGAGGCGACGGGATGCTTGGTCATAAGTCGTTTGAGGAAGTCACGGGGGTTGCCGTGGTTGGTGGCTAAGCCGAATTTGGCTGTACCGTCGGAACGGGGTATTAGCCACCCGTAGAAGCCTGGGGCGTAGGATTTGCCAAAGTAGACTTCTACCGCGTTTATTTCGGTGTCTTGTATGCCTTCGACTTCAGTTTCCACAGCGTAAACTAAGCCGCTTGGTTTAAGCGCATACAAGCCTGCCTGCCGAAGAAGCCGTGACGAGATGCCTTCGCAGTCGAAAACGATTTTAGAGTTAAACTGCACTTCTGCTCCACCCGACTGCTTGACCCTTAACCCCCTGACAGATCCGTTCTGCTTGAGCAATGAATAGACACGCGAGTTGAAAACGAACTTTGCACCAGCCGCCTCAGCTTGACATGCAAGCATCCGGTCAAACTTGGCTCTGTTTAATGCGGTGGTGACTGGGCAGTTAAGGTGAAGGCTAAATCTTGTTCCCTGGGGCGAGTAAAAGTTGGCTGTGGAGAAATTGTTTTCGATGATGCCTTTTGGCAGGGGGTACAGTTTCAGGTTTTTAAGGCTGCGGATGCTTATGTGTCCTGCGCAATGAGCGGGGACGCCGATTTGGGAATGCTCCTCATACACGGTTGTTTGGATGCCCTGTTTTGCAAGTTGGAGGGCTGCGTAAGAGCCGACGGGTCCGCCTCCGACTATGGCTACCTCTGTTTCTGTAAGTGTGTGCGTTGTCATCGCTTAGCTACTGTATTTTGTTCTTTATATAAGGGAGGGGGCAATGCAGAGATGTTGCATGGGTTGGGTTAATGCCGATATTTAAGCAATTTAGTTCAGAAACTCATGGAAAATAGAAGGGTGATCTTAACTTGGAACCCAACCTTTAAGACGTTCGAATGATTTATTTCCAAGTTTTCGTTTTCGTAGCGCCATCGGGGTAAATTCTAACAGTCTCAGATTTGAACAGGAAATGCCTAATCGGTCAAGCACTGGAAAAACATTACTGTATCGTAAGCAAAACCGCCCAGAAAAGTTCTAATTATCTCCGCATAATAATAACGTAACAATAACATCAATCACCAAATACCATTTTAGGTTTTGCAACCCTTAATACGTCATTTATGCAAAACTTTATAACAGCGCCGAACGTTTTGAGTTCTAAAAAGGTAGTAGCAAATGAAATTCGGCACATACATGTTTGAAGCAAAGAAAGTTCCAGGCTTCGACTTCGACCTTTTCCGCACTAAACCTGAAGTCGGAAGACGAATGCCCCCCAAAGCTGATATGTACAGTAACGTTGCAATTTTCGGAGACAACGTCGCAGCACGGTTACACCCAGACTGGATCAGCCAATCAGACCTCGGCCCAGCATGGAGAACCAACGACAACTTTAACGTACGCTGGGAAGTCCTCTGCCAAACACAACCAGAACACAGAGCAGAACAACTAGACTACATGGAAGACACTGCACGCAAAAGCCAAGGTGTCTGGCTAAACAGCATCCACTTCGCAGAACACGGCCACTGCACCTGCCCACGCTGCAAAGAACTACACGCAAAAAGCGGCTTATCCTGGTACGAATGGAGACGCAAAGAAGTAACAGACTACATGGCAGCAACAAGCGACCGCGTAATCAACAAAGCCAAAAAACCACTCTACATCGGTGTCTTACCAGACCCAGTCACAAACTATGAACGTTTCGGTGTCAACTTCGACGATATGCTACCACTCACAACCGAAATGTTCGTCGTCATGTTCAGCAAGAACTACGCTACACCCTGGTACTGGGAAATGCTCACACGCAACTTCAAAAAACTCTTCAAAGACAAAAAACTAAACATTGCACTCTACGTTATCGGTCCCGGCGACGACCCAAGAGAAACACCAACACCAAGCGAACTTCTCACAGTCTCAGTACGTATGGCACGCGCAGGCGCTGACGGTTTACTATACCTCACAGACAAAGCAGCACAGATGCAAGAATTCCAAAAGAAAGCAATCGCAGAGAAAGACACTCGCGAACGTCTAAAGAGCTACGGCGGCAAAGCAGGCCAAGAAGTCCTCGACCTAGTCACAAGCTGGGAAAAGCTCTTCTAAAATAGCTGGAACAAAAAATAACATAGCTGTAGGCAATCAACCTTCTGGTTGAATCGCCAAGCTGCCCTTTTTATTATTTTAAAAGTTTAATGGATGTACCCCAAGTTTTGGTTTTGGGTGTCGCGGGCTTCCTTCATTGACTCATACTGGGCTTCTATGAGAATTTTAAGGGTGTCAATGTTCTTTTTGATATCCTCAAGCTCCACACCGCTCTGTAGCACTCCTGACTTGACGAGTTGCTCCTGAATTTTATCAACTGAAACCTCAAGCACCTTCACTTTGAAAGCGAAAATCTGAAGCGAATAAAGCAGACTCAACTGCGAATTAAGCCGTTCCAACCGCTCAAGCTCAACTGTTTTCTTGATGAACGCTCGAATTTTTTGTTCCTGAGATGCGTCAGGAGACTGCTGAAGTTGCTCGTAGAGTGCCGAATGCCTCCAAATGGCTTCTTTAGTTTCCTCTGCATTTTTTTTGAACCGCTTAGCGGTTTTATCCAGTAAATCTAAGACTTCATCCACTTCTTTTCTCCCCTAACTCAGCGTTAACTTGTATTTTTCAACAAGTATGAGACCCAGAATATTTAAGGTTAAATCAACCCTGAAAAACAGGGTATCCTAACGGGTTGCTGCTTTCAGTTTTGCGGCGCCATTTTTCTTCGTATTTCACAATGGTTTGCATTTAGCTATAAGCATTATCATACTGCCTGATAGAGTCTGTTTTGGTAAGAAACGTTTAGTCAAGGTTTCTTGACGAAAACGGTTTTAAACCCAAAACTTCAGGCTAATTTTGATGAAACATGAAAACCTCTACATCCCTAATCTTGGCATGCCTAATTGTTTCAGTTTTAATTCTATCCTCCGCCTCAGCCGCTGCTTCCGATGTCCCTCAAGTAGGCGTTAAAGAAGGCGACTGGATAGAATACAACGTTAATGTAAACGGAACAGGACCTGCGCCTCCAACCCATGACGTTAGGTGGATGCGGATGCAGGTTTTACATGTGAACGGTCCTGCTTTTTCCATCAACGTTACAGCCCGATATACCAACGGCACAGTCGGCAGCGCAGTTTGGAACTTCAACTTCAGCGAAGGCAATGTCGGCGGCTGGGTAATAATCCCCGCTAACCTCGCGGTGGGCGACTGCTTCTTTGATTCCTCGATACATAACCACATCCCAGTCAACGTAACCATTCAAAGCGAAACCCAACAAGATTTGTTAGGCGCCACTCGAACAGTGACTTTCGGCAACGACAGTTTCAGGAATAAGGAGTGGGATAAAGCCACTGGATTTTTCGTTTGGTCCACTGAGACTTACCAAAACTTCACCAGTAAAACGGGCTTCTACATTAACGACTTAACAGTCACCGTTCAGTCAACGGCAACCAACATGTGGAGCCCACAAGCGGTTGAGGAACAAAACCAAACTCTGCTTTGTACTTTGGTGATTGCGGCGTTTTTGGGGGCAGGCTTGATTCTATCCATAGTGTTTTTGGCTGCAAAAAGAAACAAGCTTACGCTTACTCATATGCAACACAAAATCGTTAGTGTCGCCCTTTTAGCAGTGTTAATAGTTGTAGTCGGCATAATAGCTGTCACCCCTCTGAGCGAAAGCCAAGTGCCCCTCAGCTTCAGAGACATCAACCTTCTCATGCAAACGCTTTGGCTAAGCTTGCTACTGATAAGCATGTGGTTTAGAAAAAAAGGCAACTACCTCATCCACGGCGTCCTCATGGTGCTGGTTGTCACCGTTACCTTGGTTAGCTTTTCAGGTGTGCTGATTATGTCTCCTCCAAACACTGAAGGCATGGGCGAATACTTCGCTTCACCCGCAGATTTAGCGGTGTTCTTGGCTCACGGCGTCTTCTCGATTCCCGCCATTGCGTTTGGTGTGTGGCTTGTTGCGCTTTGGCGCCCAAACTCTCCGACTTTCCCAGAGAAAAGCAACAGAGCCGCACAACTAACGACAATCTTTTGGGCGTTGTCCTATGTTGTGGGTATTCTGGATTACTTGTTCATCCGCACTATGCTAATGGTTTAAAGTCGGCTAAAGCAGCGACTTGACATACTCGACCAGTTCTTGAACGCTCTCTTTCTTAGTGCAATCCAACGGGATATCATAAGCTGCCAGCATTTCCTCTTCGTCAGGGGTTTTCTGTTTTTTAATTTTTATTCTGGCTTTGAAAAGCATCATCAAAACTTTACTACTTTGGTCAAGTTTGTCAAAGTTGAAGCCACCACGAAGGTAAAAGAGCTTCATGTCTGGAGACTTGGGGAAATTGTATTTTTTGACTTCCTCGACAAGCTGCTCTGAGGGTAAAGAAGCTCCCACGGCGAACACAACAATCTTTTTCCCCGCCAGCAACTGAGCGTTGTCTTTGATGAGGTTTAAGCCGATAATTCCCGAGGCATGTAAGCTGCCGCCGAAAACAACCACATCATAGCTTCGAAGTGTTTGCGCTTCTATTTTTCTTGCATCACAGAAGTCTGCTGTTAGTTCTTCTGCTATCCATTGGGCATACCTTTTTGTGAAGCCTGAAATTGAGCGGTAAACCACGATTACTCGGGACATATCGATAACCGCCCATAGTTTGTTGGGTTTTGGATAAAAGTTTTGGCTGTACGAGTAGCTGACCAAGATTTCTTCTTTATTAGCGCTTGAAAACAGAGTATTCATCCCGTTAAAGGATAAAATCTTCTTAAGCATCAAAGTTAAATAGTTTTTAGAGAGTTTTTCTTAGATGAGCCTAGAAAATTTTACCACTAAATCTCAAGAGGTAATCCAAAAATCATTGGAGATAGCTTCTTCAAAGCAGAACCAAGCCATCGAACCAGTCCACCTCCTAAAAGCCATGTTGCTTGTGGACGATAATGTAGTGCCCTATCTGCTAAAGAAGCTAAACGTGAATTTAGAAGTGTTTTCCAGCCAAGTAGACAGGTTGCTTGATGGACTACCTAAAGTTACAGGCGGAGAACACTACCTGTCATCTAACACAAACAAAGTCTTCAAAAAAGCCCAAGACTTAGCTTCTCAGAGTCAAGACAAATTCGTCTCCATTGAGCAACTCCTCCTGGCGCTCCTATCCGTTAATGACTCTGTGTCGCACCTTTTACAAAGCAACGGAGTAACTGAAAAAGAACTAAAAGAAGCAATAAAACAATTGAGGAAAGGATCAACTGTGAACTCACAAACAACAGATGAAACCTACAACGCCCTAAACCGCTTCGCCATAAACCTAAACGAGCGAGCGCGAACAGGCAAACTAGACCCAGTTATCGGCAGAGACGAAGAAATCCGCCGAGTCCTGCAAATCCTATCCAGAAGAACCAAAAACAACCCAATCCTAATCGGTGAACCCGGCGTTGGCAAAACCGCCATAGCTGAGGGCATAGCACACCGCATAGTCAACGGCGACGTACCAGAGAACCTCAAATCCAAACAGATCTACTCACTGGACATGGGTTCACTCATCGCAGGCGCCAAATACAAGGGCGAATTCGAGGAGCGCCTAAAAAGCGTGATAAAAGAAGTCATCTCGTCCGAAGGCGAAATCGTTATGTTCATAGACGAAATCCACACACTCGTCGGCGCAGGCGCAAGCGAAGGTGCCATGGATGCAGCTAACATCCTCAAACCTGCTTTAGCAAGGGGTGAGTTGCGTGCAGTCGGCGCCACCACATTAAAGGAGTACCAAAAATACTTTGAGAAGGATAAAGCACTTGAGCGACGTTTTCAGCCCGTAATGGTTAATGAGCCAAGTACACTTGACGCTATATCTATTCTGCGTGGCTTAAAGGAGCGCTACGAAGTGTTCCATCATGTTCGAATCAAGGACGAAGCCATAATAGCCGCAGTTGAGCTTTCGCAGCGTTACATTTCGGATCGATTCTTGCCCGATAAAGCTATCGACTTAATCGATGAAGCCGCCTCCAAACTCCGATTAGAAATCAACTCTGCGCCTGTAGAACTCGAAACCATCGAACGCAAAATTCGCCAACTTGAGATTGAACGCGAAGCAATCAAACGAGAGAAAGACGAATCCAAACTTAAAACCCTAAACCAAGAAATAGCCAACCTAAGCGAAGAACGCAACAAACTTAAAGCCCGATGGCAAGCAGAAAAAGACATTGTCGAACAAATTCAAGGCAAAAACAACGAAATTGAACAACTAAAATTCGAGAGCGAAGACGCTAATCGCAATGGCGACTTGGGCAAGGTAGCCGAAATCCGGTACGGTAGAATCCCCGAAGCCACCAAAACCATCGAAACCCTAAAGCAAAAGCTGTCTGAGTTGCAGAAGGGTCAGCCGCTGGTTAACGAAGAAGTGGATGCTGAAGAAATCGCTGAGGTGGTTTCGCATTGGACAGGCATCCCCGTTAATCGGATGTTGCAGAGTGAAAAGCAGAAGCTGCTAAACATCGAAACAGAGTTACATATGCGCGTGGTTGGGCAGGAAGAGGCTATTCAAGCTGTCTCCGATGCAATTCGCCGTAGCCGCGCTGGGCTGCAAGACCCCAAACGCCCCATAGGCTCATTCATCTTCCTTGGCACAACGGGCGTTGGTAAGACAGAGTTGGCTAAGGCTTTGGCTGATTTCCTCTTTAACAACGAAAACAACATGGTCAGAATCGACATGTCTGAGTACCAGGAACGCCACACAATCTCCAGACTGGTCGGTGCACCTCCAGGGTATGTTGGCTACGAAGAAAGCGGTCAGTTAACTGAAGCAGTAAGGCGGAAACCTTATTCGGTTGTACTTCTTGACGAAATCGAAAAAGCACACCCTGACGTTTTCAACATCCTCTTGCAAGTGCTTGACGATGGTAGATTAACAGACAATAAAGGTCGAACAGTGGATTTCAAAAACACAATAATCATCATGACTAGCAACTTGGGTTCGCAAATTATACAGGAAAATCTTGAAAAGGTCACAGTCGACAACAGAGAGGAAATCTGGAATAAGGTCCGCGAACAAGTCTTCAGCCTCCTTAAACGGTCAATCAAACCCGAGTTCCTCAACCGCGTCGACGAAATCATAATGTTCCAGTCGCTCAGCGAAGACGAAGTCAAAAAAATCGTTGAAAACCAACTTAAAGCCGTAAAGAAGATGTTAGAGAAAAACAGCGTAGACGTCGAATTCACAAAGAAGGCCGTAGACTACATAGCTAAAGTCGGTTTTGACCCGCAGTTCGGCGCTAGACCAATAAAGAGGGTAATCCAGAAAAACGTGCTAAACGAGTTGTCAAAGATTATTTTGGCGGAGAAGGTTGACAAGAACTCGGCTATTGTGGTTGACGAGAAGAACGGTGAGTTGGTTTTTAAAAACAAAACTTAAAGTAATAACCAGTACCTTTTTTTTCTTTTTCCTTTTCTGTTTAGCGTTAAAACCTTAAGCGTTACCAAACCTGAATGTATGATTGGTGAATTGCTTGGCTGTTTTTGTAACCAAAGCAGACGGCTCAAAACAACCGTTCGATAAAGAAAAAATCATACAGACCTGCCTAAGACTTGGCGCAAACCGAGAAGAAGCTCACCGCTTTGCCCAGCAGATAGAGAATAAACTCTACGACGGTATGCCAACCCGCAAGATTTTGCAGAAAATATTTGTCTTAATGCGTAAACCCAAACCCGCTATCAAGCATCTCTTTGACCTCCGCCGCGGTATCAGCTTAATGGACCCCAAACCCGAATTTGAAATGTTTGTTCGAGCCGTTCTTGTACACAGTGGCTTTGAAGTTCAACCTAACCAGATTTTGAGGGGATTATGCGGGGAACATGAAGTGGACGCATTAGCCACGAAAGATAGCGTAACTTATTTGATTGAAGCAAAACACCACATTAACTATCACGCATTGACCGGGCTGGATGAGAGTCGCATAGCACGAGCCATAATAGAAGACGTTACAGAAGGTTTCATCCGCGGTACAACCAACGTCAAAATTGACCGAGCAATGATAGTAACTAACACTAAGTACTCTGGCCACGCAGTAATATACGGTAGCTGCCGAGGCATTATGCAGATTGGGTGGGCCACGCCCAAAGGTTCTGGACTTCGCGACATAATTGAAAAGCACAAACTCTACCCAATTAGTTGCCTGCGCGGCGTAAGTACAGATACAAGGATTCGCCTTGTCGATACAGGTATCGTGCTCATTAAACAGTTGCTTGAACAAGATAGCCGCTACCTAGAAAGAAAACTCAACCTACCCCACCAAGCCGTTTTGTCGCTTATGGAGAAAGCCATGCACACGATGGAAACATTATGGATGCGCTGAGTGGTTCTGCTCACCTGCTTGCCATTCATGTTTGAGGTTTTTATCCAAAAAATTAATATCAAGTCGGCACCCCTCAATCAACCGATGGCTGCATGGGCATAGAATTACTTGTTTTCATTTTACTATCCATTACCCTCGAATGCGGCATGGGAATACTCTACGGCGTCGCGGTCGGCTATGATCCCATGCTAGTTTTCCCGCTGGCTATAGCATTAAATTTCTTTGGGATATTTGCCGCTGTTTTTATTATGGACCGGTTGTTTGAATGGAAAAAAGGCTTCAAAACGTGGCTTGAAAAGAGGCTCTCCAGAGGTCAAAAACTCATCGATAAGTACGGTTGCTATGGAATAGTCATGGGGGTAGTGGTTCTCTCGCCGATACAGCTGGCTATAGTGGGCAAACTATTAGGTATTAAACCCAGCAAACTCTACCCTGCCCTATTTTTTGCAATTCTTATTGTGGCTACTGCTTTTCTGGGTGTGGCTTTAGGAGTTTTCAGGGTTTTGTTGGCGTAAAAGAAGCTGTAAACAGAATAAAATTATTGATTCGTTTTGCCCTTTTATTTAGCGACTGCTGCAAACAACACCTTTTCTAAGCCCTACTTTGTGGTGCTTAGTTAGTTTTGTTCCAAATTTAACATACATCAGACGTCTTTCTATTGTAGTATTTTCTGTTTTCTTTATAGGTTGTTCGATTAAGGTTTATTCAGTTGTTGGGGTACCAACCAACACCATCTTATAACCTTGTTATTTGAATCCTTTCTGGAATTGTGGGCAATGTTCCAAAACATTGTTCACTCTTCTATAAAAAATGGAGAAAAGAAAAATGCAAATATCTAAAAAGAAACTTTTTGCTATTGTAATCGTATCGATACTCGCAATTTCAATGTGCGGTTCATTAATTTCAGACAATACAGCTACTGCACATTCGCCTCCGTGGACAATAACCCCTGTCGCATATACATATGCTGCACCTTCACCTTGTGGCGTTGGTCAATCTGCACTCATCTATGGCTGGCTTAACTACGTCATAAACGGGGCACTCGCACCAAACGACAACAGATTTGAAAACTACAAATTTATTATAACAGCACCCGACGGAACGCAGGATATATACGACTTCCCAAAAGTTTTGGACACAACATCCGCACAAGCGCTTTCCTACGCACCTGAACAAGTCGGCACTTACAACATTACATTTCCTATTCCCAGGACAAACTTCAGATTACGGCGGCGAATACCAACGGCGACTATTACACACCAGCCAACGCAACATACCAATGGACTGTTCAAGAAGAACCAGTCTCTCGTACTACCCCAAAACCCACTTCCAAGCGAATACTGGGCACGCCCAATAAACCAAAACCAAAACATTAACAATGCATTAACCATTGGCTCTAACTGGCTAGGTGGCGCTGCACAATCTTCAGGTTTGACAGTCATTACCACAAAGCTACATCCAATACAACGGCGCAGTTCCTCTAACTTCACACGTAATGTGGACAAAACCAATCGAATTCGGAGGTGCTACTCGGCAGCACAATATCAGAACCAACATTAGACGCTGATACTACAGGCGCATACTATTCAGGAATGGCATATAACATTCGCTTCCAAAACCCAATCATAATCAACGGCATTCTTTACTACCAAGAACCATGACGGTTATAGCAGGCTATGGCGGTGGAGAAGTCGCTGTGGATTTGTTGACCGGTGAAGAAATCTGGCGCAACGATGACATATACCCAACATTTGCAACAATGACTGACTTCCAGTCACCTAACGGATACGGACCTGGAGGTGCCATACTATGGCAAGTTGTACGCAGCGGTTTTTCCGGGCCATCAACATGGGTTGGTTATAGTGCATTCGACGGTCAAATGGGAATTCAACATAACTAACGTTCCCTCAGGAACACAAGTTAGTTCAACGACGGAACCTTGGCATATACGAATTAAGCTACAATCAAGCAGCAAAATCTGGCTGGTTGGCTCTATGGAACATGACAAAACTATTCGGTAGCACAAGCAGCATAGACGTATGGGCAGCACCGGACGTGTTTTTGATGGCACATCAGCAGTATGCTTACAGTTGGAACGTAACAATAAGCGCAGACTTAATTGGTGATACAGACCCAGCAATTATTGGTGTTGTTCCAGGTCAAGCAATTCTTGGCGCGAGCAGCAGTCTTGCAACTACTTCACAGCCACGACCCAACAATGATCCATGGACAATCTGGGCTCTAAACGACGACCCGACACATGAAGGCAGTCTGATGTGGAAGAAGCAATATGCAGCACCAGCAATACAACCAAACACAAATGTTCTGCACACAACCCAATCGACCCAACAACAATGACCTTTGCCATGACAATTGCAGAAACAGGTCAACGTGTTGGCTACAGCCTTGACAACTGGAGAAAAACTTTGGGGTCCTACTAGGTGAAAACGCATGGATTCCAATACTACAGCTCACGGTCAGGCGTTACATACAACGGAAACCTCTATGTCTCAGGATTCGGCGGAATTGTCTATTGCTACTCAATGCATCGACGGAGCCCTCCTATGGACTTACGGTAACGGCGGCGCAGGAAACTCTACAAACATGGCCGATAATGGACCTTGGGGCAATTACCCAACCCACATAGCAGCTTTCGGTAACGGCATACTATATACCTTCACTGGAGAGCACTCACCATCAAACCCACTCTATAACGGAGCACCAACACGCGCTATCAACGCTACTACTGGCGAAGAAATCTGGACGCTGCTTGACTGGTCTGCTTGCGGACTCGGCAACTCTATGCAATCATTCCCAATGGCTGACGGCTATGGGGTAATGTACAACTGTTATGACAGCCAACTATACACAGTTGGAAAAGGACCTAGTCAATTAACAGTTACAGCACCTAGACATGGCAACAACCGTAGGGTCATATTTGACGATTACGCGGCAAAGTGCTTGACATTTCAGCAGGAACACAACAAAATGAGCAGGCTACTACAATTCCCCAACGGCGTCCCAGCAGTTTCTGACGACAGCATGAGTCAATTCATGGCATCTCTATACGAAGATCAACCAATGTCCAACAACGTAACAGGCGTTCCAGTCACTGTTTACGTACTAGATGCTAACGGCAACTACCGAGCAATTGGATCAACAGCAACTGACTCTAGTGGCATGTTCTCTCTAAACTGGGCACCCGACATCTCAGGAAGCTACACAGTCTATGCAGTATTTGAAGGCTCAAACGCTTACTATGGATCATCGGCAGAGACATCCTTCTACGCAATGGAAACAGTAACACCAGAACCAACAGCTACTCCAATGAATAATTTAGCCACCACAAGCGATCTGATGACCTACATCGTCTTATCTGCAGTAGCAATAATTATCGCAATAGCAATAGTCGGCGCACTCGTACTAAAAAAACGACCATAGAGTGAAACGGATTGCAAAAACTACCCTTCCTTTCTTTTTTTAAGTTCAAAGTCAATGAGCATTCTGGGGTTGAAAAAGCTCTGAATGGATTTCTATTGTTCAAGTCGCAGTTGGTTTTCAATTTTTTCATATCTCCTTAAGCCATGAGGAGCTTCAGCTAACCCAGTTTGCTCACTTTTCGTATCTTAAAAATAAATCTATCCTGCTTATTATCGTCTTATTGTTGCAGCCTTCTGTCTTGTTAGTGCCACTAAAGAACTGAGCAAGTAAGTGTTGAATCTAAAATACCTGCGAGTGGACCGGGGGGGATTTGAATCCCCGACCTCAGAATGGAGATAACACCCGTAAACCCCTCTTTTACGTAACAAATAATTTTGGAATAAGTTCAAAGCTGCGGACAACGTCTAAAGGGCTACCGGATGTGTTCTGTGCTTTCTCATCAGCGCAAATGACAAAATACCTATGATTATTATAATCAACAACGCAGCTACAACCGTCAATTCACAATGGCTATTGGTTTCTTCAGTTTGCACTGAACTAGATGCTCCTGAATCCGCAAAGACAGAAGCAGAAGTTGTTTTTACAACATAGTAATAGCCTCCGGTGGCTGTGTTTCCAGGGTTGGTTTTGCCTGCAAGAGCGAATGCGTCGTCTACAGTTTCAACTACCGAATATGCAACATCAGCGTCCTTACTGCCCCCGAAGGTTTGCCGCCACTGCTCATTTCCTGTTTCATCAGTTTTGATTAGTAACATATCGTTGAAGGCTGAACCTGCCATTGCATACCCATTATCGCTGGTTTGAATTACTGAATATATCTGAATCTGCCCAGACGCATCATAAGTTTTGTTCCAAAGCACGGTGCCTGCCGAGTCGGTTTTAATAAGTAACCCCTTGGTAATTCCTCCTTTGCCGGAGAAATTTCCGTAGTTTATCCGCCCCGCTAACGCATAGCCGTTATCGACTGTTTTAGTTAATCCGAAAATATCGTTATCGCAGATTTGATACTCAGGCTCGATTGTCGAGGTAATTTTTTTATCCCATAATACATTACCTGAATTATCAACTTTTACCAGCCAAGCACTGAATTGTTGAGTTGAAATAGAAAATGAGTTACCAGCTGCAACATAGCATCCATTGTCTGCTTCGAGAACCGCTCGAAAATATTTTGCTCCTGTGCCATATGCTTCTTTCCATTGTATTTCACCCAAGGAATCAATCTTGATAATAAGAACTGAAGGAGAGGTCTTCCCATCATACGCTGTATAACCTATGATTAGATACCCCCCGTCGCTTGTTTGGGTCATCCCCGAAGCGATGCAACTAACGCCATAAGTTTGTTTCCATTGGATTTTTCCCATTGAATCAGTTTTAATTAGCGTTAAAATTCTGTTTTCATATTGGTTCCCAACTATTGCAAATCCAGAATCGTTAGTTTGCAGCATTCCAGTGCTGGGGTAATTGATGAATCGTATGTTGTAGCTTTGTTTCCAGAGCAAGCTGCCGTTTGTACTGTATTTTACTATTGCGACGTATAGTGGACTGCTAGTTGGACCGTACATGCCGGAGACTGCGTATCCGCCATCGTTGGTCTGGATGATTTTGTGTGCTGTGTTATAGTAGCCCAGTCCAAAGGTAGCGTTCCATTCTGCTGTCGGTATAGAACTTGTTGATGTTGCTGCGTGAGCATATGTTGTTTGGCTGCTGTAAGTTAAGGCTGGTAAAGGTGTGCCTAAACAGACAATTAGTATAGAGATTAGCATAAATGTGCATCTTTGGTTACGCAAACCTGTCACCTATGGTATGTATTTTGGAAGATGCCTTTTACTCTACTTATGGAACATATTGTTCCCGCTCTGGAACACCAAGATAGGCTCAAAATGTAGAAGCAAGGAAAGTGGACCGGGGGGGATTTGAACCCCCGACCTCTTGAGTGCAAGTCAAGCGTTCATACCAGCTGAACTACCGGCCCTTGCGTAGCCAAACTTGATGCATATCTTTGATATTTAGGTTTTGCCGCCTAAACCCTAAAGAGCACAAAAATCAGAAAAAAAATAAACCAAAACTAGAGTTAACTGGGTTTTACGCTGAACTTATGATTAGTAGCGGTTTTCTGGTATTGCAGGGCGATTTTGCCAGCACTCGCGAAAATATTCGGGAACTGAATACTTCGGATTCTGATTAACACTTCATAATGGTTTTAATTTATTTTCAGTGTTTAATACCCATGAGAGTTCGCGTCAAGATACTACTGATTCTTGGATTAATCATCATCACCTTAATGGCGGCTTTCTCCGCCGTATCAATAACTCTCATGCTTAACGGCATCGATATCTCAGAAAAACAACACGCAATCAAAGACGCAGAGCGGTTCATGAACAACTTTAACAGTGATGTTGAATCCCTCAACCATATTGTTAGCGACTGGGCGAGCTGGGATGACACTTACAACTTCGTTAAAGACAACAACACCAATTACATGGTATCAAATATTATCGATGAAACCTTTGATAATTTTCAGAT
Source organism: uncultured archaeon (assembly GCA_963760925.1). Classification (GTDB taxonomy): domain Archaea; phylum Thermoproteota; class Bathyarchaeia; order Bathyarchaeales; family Bathycorpusculaceae; genus Bathycorpusculum. The sequence goes on from CAVXES010000005.1 coordinate 524,807, forward strand.
AAGTGTCATGTTGTTTTTTGATGAAGACAACAATTTGGCGTTTGGTTCAAGGTATGATCTTGCAAGTCAAGTTCCAATGCCAATAGATGAATCCACTGTTGAACAAATTCAACGTTATCCTTGTCTTTTCTCTAGCTCGCTACCTTGTCATGAGAGCGGAGTTATAATGATTGATGATGTACCTATGTTAGTGGCTGCACATCCCATATTGACAAGCATGCAGCGGGGTCCACCTCATGGAACAATGGTGATAGGCAGATTTCTTGATGCAGTCGAAATTTCCCACCTCTCATCATCAACAGGATTACCCGTTACAATAATTTGTATTGATGACGCTGCAGTCAGCTCAGACTTTGAATTGGCAAAAAATACCCTTTCTGTTGAGAAACCGTTTTTTACGCGTCCTCTAAACGAAACCATAATGGCTAGCTACGTTTTACTTAACGGGATTAGTGGACAACCTTTGCTTTTAGCCCAGATTATTGATTATCGCTCAGAATACGTTCAGGGCAGCCTTACACTGACCTACGGCGGATTGTCCATAGTTGTCATAGTTGCTGTGATGTTCCTTTCTATTGCTTTGTTGTTGGATAAATTGGTAGTTTCACGTTTAAGCCGAATTGACGATACTGTTACCCGCGTAAGAAAGAGTGGCGATAATTCGGTTCGGTTGAAAATCAGTGGGAGCGATGAATTGTCGAATTTAAGCGCCAACATAAACAGCATGTTAGATGTTATCGACAACAATACGATGGCTTTGGAGAACACTGTGAAGGAACGTACTAAAGATTTAGCGGCGAACAAAAAGAAACTTGAAAGTATTCTACAAGCGTCACCAGACGCTATTGTTGCGTTCGACCTAACTGGAGTGATCACGGAATGCAACACAAGAGTAGTTGAACTCAGCGGCTACGACAGAAATCACCTAATGGGCAAATCCAGCATGCAATTCATCTCGGAAAAATCACGATTCTCCGTCACCGAGAAAATAACCACTTTACTCACCAAGAACAAAGTACCCTCGCGATTTGAAGCTTACTTCTTAAAAAAAGACGGAACCGAAATCCCCGTGGAAATCTCAGTTAACCTATTAAAAGATGAACATGACAAACCCGTTGGCGCAGTGGGCATTATTCGGGACTTGTCAGAGAAGAAGCTGCTTGAGCAACAATTGGTTAAGTCTCAGCGTTTTGCAGCCATTGGCGAGTTGGCAGGGATGGTGGGACATGACATCCGTAATCCTTTGGCGTCTATTAGAAACGCTGGTTACATTCTCAGAAAGAAGTGTACTCAATGTACAAAGACTCAACCTATGGTTGTGCCTATGCTTGACATAATTGACCAGTCGATTAACCACGCCAACAACATCGTGGCCGACTTGCTGGAGTACTCCCGGGAGCTTCATTTGGTGATTAAGAATTGCTCTGCAGTAGATCTGCTTGATAAAGCAATGTTAATGGTTAAGGTCCCAGATAACGTTGAGCTGGTTAATTCGGTGACTGAATTGGCTTTGAAAGTTGATGAAGAAAAAAGCGTACGTGTATTTATTAACCTGATTAAGAACGCTTTTGACGCTATGCCTGACGGCGGCAAGCTGAGTATAGTAAGCACCCAAAACTCCGGCTACACTGCACTGCTCTTTTCGGATACAGGCAAAGGCATACCTCCCGATGTCATGGCGAAACTTTTCACGCCGTTGTTTACTACGAAAGCGCAGGGTATGGGTTTTGGTTTGTCAATTAGTAAGCGCATCGTCGAAGCGCACGGCGGCAAAATTTCTGTGCAAAGCGTTCCTGGCAAAGGAACAACCTTCACAGTTGCTTTCCCAAACTAACCATAGAAACAAACATTAAATCCTAAACCACTACACAATGTTTAGGGATGCAACTGTGGATTTGAAAACCGTAAAAGTTACGCCCCCTGCTGACTGCAACTTGATTTTAGGTCAAGCACACTTCATTAAAACCGTTGAGGACCTCTATGAAGCTCTGGTTAATGCGGCTCCAAAGGTCCAGTTTGGGTTGGGGTTCTGTGAGGCTTCGGGTCCATGCCTTGTGCGTCATGAAGGCAACGACGAAGAGCTGAGAAAATTAGCGGCGGAGAAGGCGTTTGAAATCGGCTGCGGACACAGCTTTCTAATTTTCCTCAAGGGAGCTTACCCGCTTAACGTGTTGGATAAGGTTAAGGTCGTGCCTGAGGTTTGCAGTGTTTTTGCTGCGACGGCTAACTCATTGGAGGTTGTGGTAGTGGAGACTGAGCAGGGCCGAGGCATAGTTGGCGTGGTGGACGGCTGCAAAAGCCACGGCATCGAAGATGATAAAAACGTAGAACAGCGTCGGAGTTTTCTCCGTAAAATCGGCTACAAACTCTAACCTGCGCCCATAATCCCAGCAGCGTGGGCAACCATAAACTATTTTAGTTCTCATCAGAATCAGAGTTTAAAAACAAAAACTGGTTGATTTTTATGGCATCCTACGAGAGAAACATGGCTCAACTTAAAGCTCACAAGGAGCAGCAGGAGCAAGAGGAACAAGAACTTAAAAGTCGCATGGGCAAAATCAAACATAAAATTGCCATCATAAGCGGCAAAGGTGGCGTCGGTAAAAGCACAGTCACAGTCAACTTAGCCACCGCGTTTGCAATGCAGGGTAACCGCGTAGGTATCTTAGACGCTGACATCCATGGCCCTAGCGTGCCTCGGCTGCTGGGTGTTGAGGGTAGTAAGGTTAAGGCTTCTCCGGCAGGCGCTTTCCCCGTGCAGAGCCTGTTGAACATGAAGATTATGTCTATTGACTTCTTTCTAGATGAGCAGTCTCCCACGATTTGGCGTGGACCGCTGAAGATGCGTGCGATTAAGCAGTTTCTCTCTGAAGTAGTCTGGGGCGAGTTGGATTACCTCTTTATTGACTTGCCTCCGGGTACTGGCGACGAACCGTTGAGTGTGGCGCAGTTGCTGCCTGAAATGGACGGTGTAGTCATCGTAACCATGCCCACCCAGCTATCCAGCAACATCGTCAAGAAAGCCATCACTTTTGCTGAAACCCTCAAGATGCCAACAATCGGGGTCGTGGAAAACATGAGTGGGTTTGTTTGTCCGCACTGCGGCAAAAAAACAGAGATTTTCGGTTCCGGCGGCGGCGAAAAAATGGCTAAAGGCGCCGGCGTAGCCTTCTTAGGCAGCATCCCTATCGACCCCAAAGTAGGCGTGGACTCTGACAATGGGTTACCGTTTGTGTACTCAAACAAGGAATCATCTGCAGCAAAAGCTTTTGAGCAGATAGTTGCAAAAGTTCAAGAGTACATAAAAAACAAAAAATAAGATTGTAAAAAATATTGGAGAGAGCTAAGCTTCTCTTTTTTCCAGTTTGGTTTACGCTTTTGTTAGAGTAATCTCTATCGTGGAAACCATTCTGGCTCTGTTTTCGCCTTCTCTTGGCGGCATCTCTGCGGTCCCGATTGCGATTTTAGTCACTTTGAGATCTTTGATGAAACGGCTTCTGGTGATTTCGGCAACGTCAACTGCGGTGGTGATTGCTTGGCCTCTTGCTTTCAGGGTTATTTCTTTTTGAGAACCACTTGAGAATGCGGTTATGATTGCGAGCACGTAGCTCATGGGTGGTTTATTTCCGACGAAAATTACGTCACTAGCTTTTTCAGACATGTATTTTTCAACTCCTATTTTATGTGCTTTTTGCGATGTATTAACGTTCAAGCTGTCTCTCCGTAGAGTTTGAACGTGAACGTTACCTGTTTAGTACGTTAAACTTCCTTATAAAATAAGCTTTCAAAAACCGAACAGCAATAGCAAATCCCACATGGAACTCCCTGGTTTGTTCCTAGTTGAGTTCAAGAAAAAGCGTTATAGTTTTATAGTTCTTGCTTGAAGGGAAGTACGTTAGGAAGAAAAGCCATGTCTGTGTCGCCGGGTCTGCGGGAAATTTTGGCAAGAAGAATAGCTGGAGAAATTATTCTCTCAAGTAAACCAGGCGCCACCATGCGCAAATGGCGTGAACTTTTCGCTGTCTCCCAAACTAGCCTCTCAGAAGTTATGCGCTGCAACCCATCAGTGGTCAGTGACTACGAAAGCGGTAGACGACAAAGTCCAGGCGCCAAATTCATTCGCCGATTCGTCCTTGCCCTCCTGCATATTGATGAAGAAAAGGGCAGCCGCTTCATCCGCGAATTCGCCAAACTTACCAGCAGCCCAAGCATGGCCGTTGTGGATCTCCGCGAATTCCCCATCCCCGTCCGCGTCGAGTACCTCTGCAAAGCAATCGACGGCGAAGTCGTGGCATGCAAAGACAAATTCGTGAAAGAAATCACTGGTTACACCGTCGTGGACAGCAGACGCGCAGTCGAAGCCTATTCGGGTTCGGATTATGCTCAGCTTTTCGGTGCATCCACCGAGCGCTCCTTGATTTTCACCAACGTCGACTGCGGCAGCTTGCCCATGATGATAGTTCGGGTCAGCAGCCTCAAACCCCGCGTCGTTGTCTTCCACAAAACTACACCCGACGAAGAAGCAATCCGCATAGCCGAATACGAACAGATACCACTGATTTACTCTTCAGCGCCCAGCGTTGAGCAACTGGTAATGTCTCTGCGCAAACTTTATCGAGTAGCTTTGCGGGTGAAGTTGGGTAAGAAGCGGGTGCGTCCACCGCCAAAAATCAGCGCCTAAACGCTGGCTGTGAAAGCCCCTGCAGCATTAGGCATATCCTTATTTATCATTTGGGTGACGTCCCAGTATTCAACGATTTTGTTGCCTTTAAAACGGAAAATGTGAACCTGCCGCAATCCGCCCTCTTCGGGGCTGGCTTTGTTGAATAACAACTCAGTGTGAGCAGCCACAGTGTCACGGTTACTTAACAAGTTCTTAACCGCGAACTCCGCGTTCTGCATCGACATTCCTTTGCTCGCAGAAATCTGGGCGTCAGCAATGTTTCTCATGGTGCCCTTAACATAGGGGTTATGGGTCACGCAGTCCTCTGAGAAATACCGCAACCCCTCCTCAAACTCTCCTAACGCAACCAAATTGAGGTACGCAGTTACAATTTTTCTATATTCGGCCTCTTTACCTTCAAAATCTGCCGATTTCTGCATATCAATTAACCTCTCAAAAATAAACAATAGGACTGTGTTTGGCGTTTTTAATAATCATTTCCTTTGACTTCCTTGCATAATGTCTGTGTGTTTTGTATGTTTTGTTTGTGAAATTTGTTGTTGGCTGTTGCTTTGTTTTGGATTGTGAGGGGTAACTGTTTTTCGGTGGGCTATGTTGGTGCCCGACTTTGTTGGGTTTATTTTGTTTAATAAAGGTGGGTCTTTGGTATGGTGCCTTAAACTCAACTATTCATTTTAACATGGATGTGGAATAAAAAAGTGTATCCATGACTAAATAGATGCTAAAAAATGTTGCAAACACAAAAAGCAGCTGTCCCCACTTGCAGATTTGCGCAGAATCTAGAAACACCACACCCACACAAAGAGAAAAAACCATTTATGCTCCATTGTGAGGGTAATGTAAAAATTGTTCGGGTTTGTTATTTTGGTATGCAGGTTGCTTTGTATGGTTAGGAAGCCTCGTTTACCTAGAATGTTTAAACGCGCCGTGAAGTCAACTTTTTCTAAGCCTGTGACGGGAAAGTACCCCTCACAGAAGCCAGATTTGCCCGAGAAGTATCGAGGAGAACCCATCTTCGACTACGACGCCTGCATCGGTTGCGGACTTTGCGCTCGAGACTGCCCTGCAAGAGCCATCGAAATGGTTAAAGTAGACGAAAAGAAACGTCGCCCACAAGTCAACCTATCCAAATGCGTTTTCTGTTATCAATGCGCCGAAACTTGCCCCAAAAAATGCATTACCTACTCCAATAAATACGAGCTCGCGACAACCGACAAAGCCACTTTAGTTATAAAACCCGAAGCAACAGCTAAACCCTAAAATGTCAGGGCTATCTCCGTTTTTCTGCACCCAAACATCAGGTTTACAGTGGCTTATTTGGTCAAGTTGAAACCAATAAAAACATGAAAACTCTTAAATTATACAAAAGATAACAGAACTGGCAAGGTCTCACCAATGTCGGCAAAAAATAGTGCGCTTGAAATCGTAGGTTATGATGAAAAAACACAAATGTACGATGTTAAAACACAATTCGGCATTGTGAAGGTTCACGATACTTTCGCGGAGATGTTTCCGCTTTGGGCTGGCAGAGTACTTATCACGGCTGCTAACGAAAAATGGGCCGAAATCGCAGCTTCGATAACAACTGGATACGCCACAAGCGTCATCGCAGCATCCGCAGAGGCATCAATTGAGCGCACTGTACCAGCGGACCAAACACCCGATAAAAGACCGGGCATACTCATTCAAATCTACAATAAAGACCGCTTCGAACTCAAACACCAACTTATGGGCAGAATCGGACAATGTACAATGACTTGCCCGACCACCGCCGCTTTCAATGGGCTGCTTGGTAAACGCGTCCTACTAATTGGAAGCAGCCTCCGCTACTTCGGAGATGGATTCCAAAAGAAAACCATGGTCGGCGGTCGCAAATGCTGGAAAATTCCAGTTATGGAAGGGAACTTCATCGTTGAAGATGGATTCGGTGCCATGGAAGCAGTTGCAGGTGGCAACTTTATGATATTTGCCAAATCTGACGCAGAATGTCTCGTTGCTGCAGAAGCAGCCGCAGACGCCATCCGCGCCCAGGTCCCCGATGTAATCATGCCTTTCCCAGGTGGACTATGCCGTTCAGGAAGCAAAGCAGGCTCACTCAAATACAAACTTAAAGCTTCAACAAACCACACCTATTGCCCAACACTACGAACAATCGTACCTGACACCGTTGTTCCAGAAGGATGTGAAAGCGTACTGGAAATAGTCATTAACGGCTTAACACTAGACGCGGTTAAGAAAGCCATGACTGTCGGTGTGCAAGCATCCATCAACTGCCCCGGTATCCTCAAAATATCCGCGGGTAACTACGGCGGCAAGCTCAGGTCCATTCAAAGCGTATCTGAAAGAAGCTCTTGGTATAGTTGAACCGCCAGCGGAGAAAGCGCCCAAGGCAGCAAAAGTTTGACCCCCCAATTTTTAAGTCGGAACTTTTATTTTCTTCCACTCTGCGATAGTAATAACTTGAAAATCGGTTTCAGTGAAAAAAACTTTGAGTACCTCCAAAAAGAGTTCCCTTGAACTGTTCAGGCTAAGAAAAACAATCAACTCGTTAGCTACTAAAGAAGGTAGCCACACCGAACTCATCACCATCTACGTGCCCCCAGACAAACAAATCAGCGACGCACTCAACCTGCTCAGAAACGAATACGGCACAGCAAGCAACATCAAATCCAACGTCACCCGCAAAAACGTACTTGACGCCATCACTAAAGCCCAACAAAAACTCAAACTCTTCAAAGACCCTGGCGAAAAAGGCATCGTTGTCTTCACAGGCGCTCTGCCACAGGAAGGCGGAGGACACGGAACTGAACGCATGGAATCCTACGTCATCGTTCCGCCGGAACCAATCAAGATTTTCCTTTATCGATGCGACAACCGCTTCCACACCGAGCACCTCCAAGAGATGCTCCGCGAAAAAGAAGCATACGGAATTTTGCTGGTAGACGCTAACAACGCAACCATCGCAACGTTGCAGGGTAAACATCTAAACATTGTTATGCAAATGCACAGCGGAGTAGCAGGTAAAACCCGTGCTGGTGGGCAATCTTCAAGACGTTATGAACGTCTTAGAGATATGCAGCTAAATGAATACTACCAACGGGTTGCCGGCCATGCAAATGACGTTTTCATGCCTCTGGAGAACCTTAAAGGCATCATTCTGGGTGGTCCTGGACCAACAAAGTATGACTTCCAAAAAGGCAACTATCTCAACTACCAATTACAGGGCAAAATCCTCGACGTCGTGACACAGCGTACGTAGAGGAGCAAGGCGTGAAAGAAGTGGTGGAGAAAGCACCTGAAATCATGAAGAAAGTTCGCTACATCGAAGAGAAAGAAATCATGCAGAAATTCCTTTACGAGGTTGGCCACGACAGCGGATTAATTACTTACGGAGAAGCAGAACTCAGGCGATTAATGAACACCGGCGCAGTCCGGTTGGTACTGCTATCCGAAGATCTGAAATGATTAGAGTCACAGTCAAATCGGTGCATGCGCCACCCAAGAAGAACACACTATCAAAACCAAAGATTTGGCAGCATTTGAGCAAGGCTTAACAGGCAAACCATGCAAAAATTGCCAAGCCCCCTCCATGGCGATTGTGGACAAAAAAGACATAGTCGACGACATCGCCGAATTAGCCACTTTAACCAACAGTGAAGTAGAAGTCATCTCAGGCGAAACTGAAGAGGGGCAAATGCTCAAAAACGCCTTCGGTGGCATCGCCGCTATGCTGCGTTTCAAAATGCAAGGATAAAACTTCTAGTTGCTCTTTCAATGGGTCTCTTCTATCTTAAAATAAAGAAAAATAAGTTGCTTGCATTGCCCATTTTGGGTTTAATCCGTAGGCATGCAGCTGGTTTGGTTAACCAAGGCATTTTCTAAGTTTAGCCGACTCCGTAAGCGCAGTCTTTGCTTCAATATCCTGCTTCTGCAAATACGATAACAAGAAGTTGTTGGTAAAGTTCTCATGTTTACGCTGTGCCATCCCCATAGGTCCTAATTTAATGCCGAGTTTTGCTTCAACAACATTTAAGTCTTCAAGTATCATTGAGAAAGCGTTTTTGAGTTTATCTTCACCCATGCCAACACGCTTTGCTACTGCCTGACACATTTCAATTAGCATGTTAACGTTGCTGACAGAAACATATTCGCCCACTACTTTGAGGTCGTACTTCATCTTAATGTAGTTCTTGTTTAGTGCGTTCCATTCTGCCTCGTTGAGTTGGTCAAGTGCTTTTAACCCGATAAATTCAGGCGGCAATCCCGCACTATAGAGTGCACTGGCGAAGCTGATTGCTCTTGGCAGACATACCCCTGCGACGCATGGGCTGTAACCGAAGAGTCCAATGTGCAGTTTTCTTGCCCTGCGTGGGGCACATAAGCGGCAATGCTGTTGATAAATAGCGCAAGGACCTCAATTTGGCGTTCGTACTCATGCCTGAATTTCGCAAGCACACCCAACATTAGTTGTTCTTCTTGCAGGTCAATGAATTCGGGGTTGCTGTTTGGCAGGCGCTCATTGAGAGTTTCGATGCAATCTTTGACTTGCTCTATTGGGTAATCGTAGCGGAAGGCTGATTGGATGGTTACAGTGGATAATCCCTTGTATTTTTGGAGGAAGTTGTCGATGTTGTCTGGGGCAAGGTGGCCTGTAAAAGGTTTTGAGCCAACTCCCAAGATTGGGTGGATCTGTGTACTCTGCGTTTTTTCGAGCGCCTTAAGTTTGCTGGTGCGATTTTTGAGAGGAGTACGGAGCAGATTAAGCCGTAGTTGAGGGCGGGGTCTGAACGGGCGATGAACACTCTCTGATGTTTGGGTTTCACTACTTTAAGGTA
>CAVXES010000006.1:0-984231 GCA_963760925.1 uncultured archaeon
TGAGTTCAAATTTACCGTAGAACTGATCAATGTATCTGCATAAAACATTTTGATGTACGGAAGCGCTCAAGCCTACATTTATTAATTGCTTTTGTATTACCTTGCAAAAATGCTTAACCGAGAGAAGATGTCATTTACGATTCACACAATTCTAAAACAATTAATATTATGGGTTAATTTTTCTTTTGATATTTGCAATTCCAATAGGTATTCTGCTTTTCCTAATGCCTAGAAGGTCCGCTTTTTTTCACCGTCATTATGTTTCTACTCTTATAGGTCTGTACATTGGTATGGCATACTTTATTTAGCTAGCGGTAGTTTGAAATAGATTATCTTCCAAAGAATTGAGGATAAGATTTGGATTAATCAACAAAAAGATAGCCTATTCAAAAATTAATCGGGTGGAAAGTAGGTGCTGTCACTAAGTTTGCGGCTTTTCGGAGCTAGTCTACCTGGATTTCATTGGGGTTTGTGTAGAACCAATTTAGGAAACGCTCATGTTTATGGCACAAGAATATCTGGCGATTATGTAGTAATAACGTTGCACGATAACGAAAAAATTGCAATATCACCTCAAGAATCAGACCGTTTTCTTAATGCCATAAACGAGGTAAGGAATGGTTTTGGGAAGATAGACCTGAATCTGATAAAACGTGAAGAGCAGTCTGTAAAAAGATATTTGTACGCTCAAATCTTATCAGTATCTTTGATTTATGCTGTTTTCCTCGGTTACTTCTTTTGGGTTTACGCTTCCCTACCTCAAATTGTTCCAGTTCATTTTGGATTTGATGGCATTGCAAACCGCTGGGCTGATAAATCAGAACTATTATGGTTAGCTGGTATTGCTTGTGCTTTTCCAGTAATTAACGCTGTATTATCCATTAAATTCGGTAAACATGAACTAGGAATGCTATCAATATTGGGTATAATATTTGCAATAGCTGTTTCTTTGTTCTTTTATGCCTTAAATACAATTGCAGCCTTCGCCTAAAAAAGGAATTTATTTTCAACATTTTCATGACTTCGTAATGCATTTTATCAGTTTCATCTAAGAAAATGTAAATGGGGCGAGAATCGGAGTAACTAAAAATATAAAAGGAAAAGGCATCAACTCCTAATAGCGGGATAGAGAAGTTTTGGAAACTAAACTCGCTAAGAAACTCGAGATTTCTATTGTAGCAGTCATCATTGGACTTACATGTTTTTTGATGTTTGCTTATTATAACCGTTGGTTTAGTTTCGCAGCAACCGTTGGACCTTTTAGAATAATTCACTATATCGCGTTTGCTGGTACACTTTACATAGCTTTCGGCGTTATTTTATTTTCAGTCCTTAAGCGCCGCAATCCACGAAAGTACACGATATATTTAAGGTTGCATACTTTTGGGAACTTGATTGCGTTCTTACTTATATCAATGCATTTTGCAGGTCAGTTAGGCCGACCATCAGATTTTTATCCACAGCTTGGAACTGGCATTGCTTTGTACATTGCAATGCTTTTGCTCGTGGGGACAGGAATTCTGCTTAGATATCGAATGATTCAAAGTTTTAGCCCACTAACAAACCGTTTTGTTCATTTGGCTTTAGCGTTCACTTTTTATATCGTTATTATTGTTCATATTTTACATGGATTACATGTAATCTAGCTGGTTTTGGCACTTCAATATTTCAGCCTTAGGGCAAAGTAAATTTCTGAGACTAATTACAAAGGTAACATTGTATATTTCTAGTTATAAGCATTTTGTAGATGCATCAAGAAAACGAATAAAATTGCCGCCTTTTCCCATTCATTTATTTAATGGATGCTGGAAAATTCGGAGTACTTTTGTTTATAAATTAGAATTCTAAACACTTTTGTCAAGGGCTACTAACTACAACTTAGTGAAGCAAAAAATTAATGCAAAAAAAATCAAAAGCCAAGCAAAAAGACCCGTTTTTATTACATAATATTGGCTGTTTTTCGATGTCTTTTGAGAAGCAATAACGTTAAAACGGCAACAATCGCAAGAACCGTCACTAGTATTCGCTGCTTGAGAAAGCATTTGCTGCAAATTAAAATCTGTTGGTAGTGATGGATGGAGATTTGTCGCTTTTGGCACTTCAATTATTACGTTATTAATTTGTACCGGTTGCATAAGCGGGAAGTTATCTTGCCCACACAATACAGTCGATTTTTCCCTTATTGCTCCATTAAAATAGGAGTAAGCAGCATTAACTTCATACGGCACATCACCTATGCCGTCATCATTCACATCTGATCCCGCATAACCAACCCAATAGTTACCCTCCACACCATTATTCCATATAATGGGACCAGGAGTTTTAGTGTTAATTCCTAATTCTGGAGGTACCCCCACAAAATTATTTCTGTAAAAAGAATTGTTAGCTGAATCTGAACTGCCATGTATGCCGCCAATCTCCATACCGGCTATTTCATTTTCATAGATTGTATTATAGAACCCCATTAGACTAAGGGATTCTATTCGCTGATTAGAAATGGTGCAGTTAAATGAGTCTTTATTGATTACAAGACCACCATTTGTAAAATTGTTATTAAGTACCATGTTTTTGTAGCCAGATACTTCGATAATACATTTCTTCATTGTGTTGTTATAGATTAAGTTGGATTCTCCGTCAACATTCAAATAAGCGTTAGCTATCTCTGAGTCGCGGATCATAAAATTTGATGCAATGGTGTTATTTGAGCCAGTACAATCAATGAAAGATTCTGCTACATCCTTTGTGAACACATTTTGAATAAAGGTGTTATTATTGCCATTTATAAGAGAGCTACCAGTCTCCCCAAAGATGTTACATGCGACAACGACGAGGTTTGAATTGATTTCTACAGGTACCCACCGACCATAATCACAACTAAATGTTAACCCTGAAATCACTACGTTATCTGCCGCGATTTGCATTACTTTGGGAGCAGGTGGAGGAAAGGGGTTTAGAGTAGGGTCCCATTCGAGTTTGTCAGTGTTTATGATTTTTGTATTGTTTGCATCTTCTCCAATAATTGTAATCGATCTATTGATGTTTAGTTGGCTTTCGCGATATACTCCATTCTTAACAAAGATGGTATCGCCATTTTGTGAGTTAATCAAAGCGTCTGTAATTGTTGAGTAGTCGTCAGGAACAACATTTACTTTATCTGTAGCCTTTGTAAGTGAAAATTCATTTATACATAGACACATTAAGAGAAAAATAATGAGAAGCCAAACTATTATTTTACGCATATTTTCCCTACGTTTTAAGCTTTTTTTTCTAAATATAAAAGTTTTTGTATAATTCTGTTGACAAGTGTTGAAACTATTAGTCAAAAGTTTTTTTTTGACAAAAAGGTTTCATTAGGTTTAATTCATTTTTTAATAATTAATCTATAAAATATTGCAATCAGTTAATTTTATAAGTACTATGCGCAAATATACGCTCACTTGGAGAGAAAAATTTCGTTTTCAAGGAGAAAAAAGTTAAAAATGAACCAAATTAAGATGTAGATGACAACGACTATCTTACAGCATACTATAACACGTGGGGCGTTTACGATGACAATGGGTGACTTAGGATATGACGAGGAGTACATTGAAAGTCTTGTCTTCGATGAAGGCATAAGTCCTCAGGTGCTTAACAGCTATGCCAAAGCGGGACTCGATCTTAATGCAGTTGGTGTCCTTCTTGATGCAGGTTTCCAAGCAGAGTCTTTCCAGCCAATAGTACCTACTGAATCCACGACTTGGAGTAGATAATACTCTTCTCCATTTTTCCTTATACCAAGGTTGTCTGATAGTTTTTTTAGTTATTTGGAGAATAGATAACAAGTAATATTCTAAACACGCCATTCAGACAGAACATATGATTATCGGTGTGGATGGACTGATTCTACAGATAAACGGTACCACTTATTTTGAACAGTGAACTTGTCTCTTAATCAAAGCAACCTAACACAACAGACAAACTAGCCCATAAACAACGAATCAATACAATACTCCGAAAGGACTTTGATTGAACATACTCAACCTTAATTCGCCATTTTCCTTTCATGACAAGTCATGAATTCGATTAAAAGAGTTTAGTCGGCGGCAATCCTTGTGGTTGCTCGCTTCCAACATTTCTTGTTTTGTGTTAACCGCAATCCTAAAGTTGTTGAGGCGATGTTTGGTTCGTTGGGGGATGATGTCGCCGTCCCAGACTGATTGGGAAAGATGAGGAATGAAAAACGGCAGACCCCACTTTAACGACCGCTTTGTTGCGGTTATTGCACTAATTTCATTGAATGGGATGAGCGTTTAATTGTTGTTCTGTAGAGTTTGCTAATATTTTAATATTGCAAATTGCATTTAATACATGGTTTTTTGACGGGTTTTAAGGAGATTCAAATCCTTGAGTTCCTCACAAAAGCACAGTTTCTTTATGGACACAAAATTAGCCCCCGTCACGCTTCTCCTTATATTGGCCGCAAGTTGCACCTTCTTTGTCACATCCACACAAGCCCAATCCGTGCAAGTACTGTCCAGCAGAGGTTTCTTAGACATTGTCGACGCCTACTACGTCTATGGCGAAATCCAGAATATTGAATCAACACCAATAAAAATCAACTATATCACAACAAACTACTACGACAGTTCAGGCATCTTGATTGCCGCGGAGGATTGGTATATTGGCTTTCCAGAGGTTATTTACCCAAACCATAAAGCACCCTTCTTCACTCTATTGTGGAATACCTCTGAAGGCGCCTCTCAATTAGGCCCACAAGTTGACCACTACGACTTATCGTTAAACTTCTCGACTGCAACTGATATGCCTTCTCAGCTCAAACTTATTTCATACGACTACGGCTACACTCAAACCGGTTTGCTATTTAATGTGACAGGTACGGTAGAAAACACCGGAGCAACAAATGCATCTTTCGGAAAAATTTTTCTCACCTGTTATGATGCCAGCGGCAAAGTAGTATGTACCGACTACGCTTACCTACAAGATACAACTTTAGAGCCAGCCCAGAGCTCAACTTTTAATATGCTGCCCTTTGCTGATCGATTGACCGATGTGACCAACGCTGTTTTGACAGTGGAGGGTCAATCAACAGCTTTCCCACTGAATCCTCCCTCGCCAACTCCAACAGCTACACCCACACCCTCCCCCGCAACGCCCGAGCCATCAACCCCAACACCAACGCCCCTGCCAACGTCCACTTCAACAACAAATCCATCCAGTCCAACACCAACTCCATTATCCCCAACCCCGACTCCTACACCCGAGGAAACCCCAATTGTTACACCCACTACACCTACAACACCAACCACAACCCCCAATCAACAAAACACCACCAACATACCCGCTAGCGCATACACCGCTTGGATACCTCCCGACAACAATGTTGTAGCAGCCTCAATCTCAACAGTCGTAGCAGTCGGCGTCGTTTCAACAGTCGCAGTCGCTGCAACCAGCTCCAGCGGAGGCTCAATTGGAGGTTTAAACGGGAAAATCCGAGATCTACTTCCAGAAGGCGCAAAGAAATGGATAGAAGAATTTATTTCATCAAAACGCCGTTTGCCCCTTAAAGAAAAAACCTGTTCACCTTTCATGCCAACAAAAGCGGAAATACTAGCTTATGGCGTTTCTTTGATAGCTTTAACGATAGCGTTTTCCTACGTTAAAGTTCCAAGCTTAGACGCGATTTGGGTTGTTCTGCCAACGATTTTAGCGACAGCAGTGATTGTAGAGTTGGCTAAAACATACATTCTAGAAGTCTACGCAAGAACCCAAGGGTTATGGACTGAACACCGCGTATGGTATTTGGGGTTAACCATGTTTCTCGTCACCACATTCACTTTCGGCGTACCATTTTCTTCTCCAAGCAGAAATGTGTATTGCTCCGAAAAAATGACCACACAACTCTCAGGCAAAGTCGCTTCTGTGGCGGTGCTCGTTACGATGGCTTTCGCAGGATTATTTTTCGGTCTCTTAATCGGCGGTTTTGCGCTTATCGGCGGCACAGGGTTAGCCATGTGTATCATTATGGGGTTGGTAGATACTTTTCCAGTGGAGCCAATGAATGGCAAAGCAATCTTTAACCACAAAAAAAGCTTGTGGGCAATGTTTTTCGTTGTATCGTTGATTATGTATTTGACGTGGTTATTGTTACTTTGAAAACTAAAATCTAAACCCGCGGCGGAAATAAATTATTGAAAAAAAGGAATCTTCAAGGGCTTTTAAATTCAAACTACTTTTTGCCTTTAGCTGCGTGTTTGGCAGGAAGGGCAACCTGTTTTCTCGCTTTCTTTTTCTGGTCCTTTTCCCGTTGCAGTTTCTTGTGCTGTTCTAATCCTTCAACTTTCTTTGCTTTCTTAGACAAGACATTACATCCTTAGGTGAAATTTATGTTGGGGGCACTCAAAAAGCTATCTCTTATTTTATGCCTTTAATGCGCTTTTTAGGGTGGATTGCTTGCTGTTTGGTGTGTTCCGCTTGGAGAACGGCGTGTTCCTTGGGGAGAGTAATATCTAAGAGCGATACCTACAATATCAGGCGACAAAGATGAATCAAAACGCTAAAAAAGCACTAACCTTGACAGTAATTTTGCTCTTCTCTATCTACTTAATTAACTTCCAAACTGGATGCGCAGCCAAAACCCTAACTGTGCCCACCGATTACCCCACCATCAGCGAGGCGTTACTGCATGCTGTAGATGGTGACGCAATCGCTGTGGACCCCGGCGTTTACTACGAAAACATCCAAGTAAACAAATCCATCCAAATCATAGGCGAAGACCGAGAAGCCACGATCTTAATCGGTGAAGGCGGACTGGAACGCGGCTCAAACCCAGTGGTAGCGTTGGCAGGTGACGGCGCTAGCATAAGCGGTTTTACTATTAAAAGCCAAAATTACACAAGCAGCAACCTACACGCCACAGGCGTCTACGTACAAGCAGACCACTGCAAAATCCAAGATAACACCATTAGTAACTGCTACCTCGGCATATTTAGCTCCGCGCAAGCATACACCACAATTTTGGACAACACAGTTTCGGGGTGCCTAAAAGACGGTATGCGATTTTACGGCGGCGCCTTCTACACCATTCAAGGCAATTTAATCAAAAACAACGCAGTTTCTGGAGTTGCTTTGCAGGGTTATTTCGACCAAGTCACTAACAACACGTTTGTAGGCAACTACCGCGCTTTAGGCTTAGGTTCCTCGTACTCGGTGGTTTATGCAAATAGTATGCTTCAAAACACCGAATCAGCCGTTTTTTTGGCTGGATCCAACAACATCGTTGCTGCAAACCAAATGCAAGATAACAAATGGGGAGTCTATATTACTCCGCAGCTTGCAGCGCCCCACAACAATACATTCTATCACAACAACTTTGTCGGAAACAGCTACGGCGTCTACGTGAACGAGTCATCGCCAATGGAGTTCTGGGACGGCGGCAACACATTAGGCGGTAACTACTGGAGTGACTATGCCGCCAAACACCCCCCGACAAGCGAAGCATCAGGAATCTACAACACTCCCTACCAAGTTTACGCAGGCGCACAAGACAACTACCCCTTGACTGAGCAATTTGACATTGCAAACGACTTCAACCCTCCAGCGCACCCAGAACCACCTAAAGTCATCGACGGAATGGCGGCGTACTGGACCTTCGACACAATCGACGCCAACGGCATCAGTCCCGACAATACAGCCAACAACCCCGCCATTTTAGGTTCCATAAGCACCGCCAGATCCTACGTGCCCCAAACGATCAAAGGAAAAGTCGGCA
This sequence comes from uncultured archaeon, assembly GCA_963760925.1. Taxonomy (GTDB): domain Archaea; phylum Thermoproteota; class Bathyarchaeia; order Bathyarchaeales; family Bathycorpusculaceae; genus Bathycorpusculum. The sequence continues at coordinate 7,769 of CAVXES010000006.1, forward strand.
ACGCGCTATCATTTGATGGGCAACAATACGTTAACGTCCTTTCCTCTCCCAGCCTTGAAATCAGCGGCGAAGTCACAGTGGACGTCTGGATTAAAGTACAGGAATACAAAGACATCCCCTACAACAACATCATCGTTGAAGCACGCCGAACCACCGACGCCCTGCCAACCCGAACTTTCGGCGTCGCCATAAACGGTGAAGAACCCCAAAACAGCAGCGCCCCAAAAATAGGTGCAATTCGCGGCTACGTTTTAACCCAAGACGGCTTAAACGAGATAGTAACCAAAAACTTTGTGATCGAGTTGAACCAGTGGACGCATGTAGTTTTCACCCGCAGCCTAACAACAGGTATGCACATCTACATTGACGGACAGGAGCAACAGGTTGCAGTCACCTCGGGCGATGCAAACCCACAGGGCTCAACACTTCGCCAAACTGAAACCTACATCGGACACGACGCAGTCTGCACCATTGACGAGCTCAAACTCAGCAGTACAGCGGACGCAGCGGCGCAACCTTTGTGGATGCAGTGGGGGCTTTGGGCATCAGTGTTGGCGGGGGTAAGCTAGCGGCTGCTTAATGCTAATAGGTCTGATGCGCTTTAGAAGAAACAAGAAAACTGTCACACCCTAATAGTTTATGGGGAAACTTTAAACTGGCTCCCCCCTTTTATTGAGGTGGTGTTGGATACGTCGGCGCAGCTACGATGTCCCAAATGCGGTTCTGCACAGGTTGATCGGCTGAGAAATCAGGAGGTTAAATGCCTCAAGTGCGGTATGATTTTCTACTTCGTTACGCCTGATACTGGTTCTGGCACGGATTTTGATCGGTATCAGCTTTGATAGTTCGGGATAAGCTTTTTTTGGGTTGATTTGTTTTTTTGACCAACAAGTTTATATGAAATATTACTCATATGAATAATTATTCATTAATTTGATGGGTGAAACAAATGAAGAAAAGCCTAACCCAAATCTGCCACAAATTCTTCACAAACCTCGCCAACCCCACACGCCTCGCCGCCATCGAACAACTCCTCAACCAACCCATGAGTGTCACACAACTCGCATCCGCCCTAGGACAAGAACAAAGCATGATAAGCCACAACCTAAAACCCCTGCTAGACTGCAATATCATCAACCTCCACCGCGAAGGCAAAAAACACATCTACACAGTCAACACAGAAACCATCGCACCCATCTTTGCAGCAATCGAGAACCACGCAGAAAAATTCTGCCCCACAGGCGGAAAATGCCTGAGAGATGATAAGACATGAAAAGAAAAATCGTTCACATAGATGAAAGCCTCTGTAACGGATGCGGACAATGCATCCCCAACTGCGTAGAAGGCGCACTCAAAATCGTAGATGGAAAAGCCAAACTCGTTAAGGACACTTACTGCGATGGACTAGGCGCATGTCTTGGACACTGCCCCCAAGGCGCAATCACCGTTACCGAACGTGAAGCAGATGCTTTTGACGAAAAAGAAGTCCATGAATACCAAAAAACCACCGCAACCCCCAAACCAGCAGCAACGCCCGCTAGTAGCACACCTCAGAAGCCGCAATGGCCTGTAAAACTAGATTTGGTACCGCCTAAAGCGCCTTTCTTCGAGAACGCAAACCTTATGCTCACCGCCGACTGCGCACCTGTTGTCATTAAAAACTTCCAAGATTGGATGGCAGATAAACGAGTCATAATCGGCTGCCCCAAATTCAACGACGCACGCGCTTACGCAGCAAAATTAACTGAAATACTCAAGCAAAACAACATTGCAGGTATCACCGTTTTGCACATGGAGGTACCCTGCTGCACTGGCTTGAAATGGGCTGTTAACAAGGCGATTGAAGGCTCTGGCAAGCAAGTCCCAGTTAAAGAATACGAAGTGAAAGTAGGAGGTGACATCGTTGAGCTCTAAAGACAAAGTTGCTAAAAACCCCGAAACATGTCCTGGACTGCGCGATTTGTTGCAGCCTAAGCCCGCATATATCAACTGCCACGTCTGCGGCGGAGAACTCGAAATATGGAGCGACGAAGACAAAACCACCTGCCCCAGCTGCGGAGCCGAATGGAAACGACCCGACCCATCCGCCGCCTGCCTTGAATACTGCCAATTCGCGGATAAATGCCGAGGCATCATAGAATCAAGAAAACACTAACTTCTTTCTTTTTTATCACACAAATGGTTTGTTTGTCGGTTTCTTGATGTACACACTCTTTTCTGAATAAATGAGGTAAAACAATTGGAGTTTCCAAATTGAACGCCACCGCTGAAATCAACGTATTGCATGTTGACGATGACGCATCTTTTGTTAATGTTTCTAAGCGTATCCTAAAAGTTCAGGGCCATGGACACTTCAGGATTGAAACCGCTTCTTCAGTAGATGAAGCACTTAAAAAATTGGCGCAAAAAAGCTTTGACGTTGTCGTTTCAGATTACTACATGTCATCCAAAACCGGTTTAGATTTGTTAAAAACAATCAGAGAATCAGGCTCAGACACCCCCTTTATTCTGTTCACAGGTAAAGGGAGAGAAGAAATAATCGTACAGGCAATCAACTTGGGCGCTGACCGCTACATAGACAAACACGGCGACCCCGAAGCAGTATACACAGAATTAGCCGTGAGTATCTACCAAACCCATGAAAAAGCTCAAGCAAAAAAGCTACTCTGGCAAAGCGAAGAACGCTTCAGAAAAATGATGGCTAACAGCAAAGATTTAATTATGCTTACTGGAAACGACGGCGTAATCCTCTATTTAAGCTCATCCTGCAAAAACATTTTGGGTTATGAACCCAGCGAATTAATCGGCAAGGTCCCCTGGATTGTGCACCCTGATGATTTGACGAGAGTTCAAAAAATTTTTAATAATGCACTTACAACCGAAGTTAACGGTTCAGCAGAATACAGAATAGTTACCAAACTAGACGAAGTAAGGTGGGTTAGCCACTCTTTTTCACAGATAATTGAGAGCGGAAACATTATTCAAATAATAAATATAATTCGAGATATAACTGAAACAAAAAACGCTGAAACCAAACTTCGTGAAAGCAAAGAGCTTTTTAGGTTAGCCGTTCGGCATGTCCCGATTATGATGGCCGCGCTAAACAAGGATTTGCAGTACACTTGGGTTTACAATTCAAGCATAGAGCTACCGAAAGATGTTATCGGCAAAAATTTTGGCGAAGTTCTAAATATACTTAATTGCGGTGAAGTTCGAAGTTCTATGTTTAAGCTTTTAAAGAGCGCCGGATTTTTAGAGCGCGAAGTTTCAGTCAAAGTGAAAAATTCCTTGATGATTCTTGACTGCTGTTTTGAATCCATTCAAAACGAAAAAGGCGAAATCACTGGGATCCGTTTTGCAGCCTGCGACATAACTAAACAAAAAGAGTTGGAAAAAACAGCTAAAAATTAATGCCAACTATGTTTAACAATTTGAGCGCTTCGGGCTGAGTCACTGATTTTATTCCAGTCCAGCCCACGGAAAAATAACCGCTTTTTGAGTTTTTTGTTTATCTGTAATTCACCTTCAACATCCGTAAACCTCAAAAAGCCCCACGTCAAAGTATATTTTGGCTTTCACTCAGTGCCGTTCGGAATGCACGCGTAAATCCCCTTTCACGCTTCCCAATTGCTGGGAGCCCCAAATTTGACATAAAGTGGGTGGCGTGGGCCAGCGCCAGTGAAAGCCACTTCTTCCTTAATTCTCCTTTCTGCATTGACCTCTACCTCTTTAAAGCAAAAAAGACCATACGCTTAGCCCAGTTTCTTGTAAAGCAAAGTTAGCAGGAAAAATAGTACCAGAACAAAAACAATTACACCCGCCGTCACCACATTAAACGCAGCTGAAAACATAACTCCTAAAACAGTGCTGACTATACTGAAGCCGACGGCTGCAAAAAGCGTTTTTCTAAACGAAAGGTTAAGTTTCAAAGCACAAAGACCCGGTATCACAAGCAAAGCGACAACCAAGATTGTGCCAATAACTTTAATGGATAACACTATCGTCACTGCAACTAACAAATCGAAAATGATTGATAGTTTTCGTGTGGGGATTCCCATTATTCGAGAATCTTCTTCGTCAAAAACCATCGATAAAAGTTCCCGTCTGAAGAAACTGATGAATAACACTACGGCGGCGCCCAACAGCGAAACCAACGCTAAATCGGTTAAGTCAATAGTTAAGATGGAGCCGAAGAGGTAACTAAACAACTCAACATTAAACCCTCCAGCTAAACTGATAACTATTAACCCCGTGGAGAAACCCAACGCTAACATTATTGCTATAGCGGAGTCTGAAGTGGCAATCTTTTTCCGGCGCATATAAGAAATTGCAAACACGGCGAGCGTAGAAACTCCTAGTGCAGTCAAAAGCGGATTAATGCCCAACAGCAACCCAATTGCGATGCCGCCAAAAGCCGTATGCGAAAGTCCATCGCCAATCATAGCTTCCTTTTTAAGAATCAGAAACAGTCCGACTAAGCCGCATGCTACCGCGGCAACTACGCCGCCTATTATGGCGTTTTGGAAGAATTGGTAACTGAATAGTTCAAGTAAATTAACGCTCATTAGCGAAGACGCCCCTGCAGTCATGTTTGTGAAAAACGAAGTGGAAGTGGTCGCCATAAGCGCGTTTGAGTAGTGTATTTGCGTCCAAGTTTTCTGTGATTTGTGATACTTCTACTTTTTTATTAACACACAGTACCTTAGACATTCGGCAGAACACAGAAGCCAAATCATGTGTAACAATCAAGATTGTGGTTTGGCGCTCACTGTTTAAGTCGCTTAGTTTCTTGTAGAACCTTTCCTGCGCTTCCGAGTCAACTCCAACAATAGGCTCATCAAGAAAAATGAGTTCGGGCTTACGTGCTAAGGCTTTTGCTACAAAAACCCTCTGCTTCTGGCCACCCGATAACTGTCCAATTCTGCGATCAGCAAGATCAGTTAGTCCCATGAATTTGATGCTGTCATCAACAGCTGCCCAGTCTTCACGCTTAAACATCCTGCCGATGGTTCCTTTCCTTATACAGCCTAACGAAACAAGCTCCCGGACAGTTAAGGGAAACTGGTTTTCAAAATTAGTTGCATACTGGGAAATGTACGCGATTTTCTCCCAAGAAGTAAATTTGTCAATGTCAACGCCGAATAAACGAATTTGTCCATTTGCTATAGGTAGAAAGTTTAGTATAGCGTTTAGGAGTGTGGTTTTTCCTCCACCGTTTGGACCAACTATTCCAACATAGTCGCCTTTGTTTATGGAGAAATTTGCGTTTTCTACTGCTAAGTCTCCGCTTCGGTTTACGGAGAGGTTTTTGACTTCTAAAATGGGGGCGAGTTGGGTCATGGGGGGAATTCCGTTTTACCTGTTTTACCTCGTGCTTATTTACTTAGCGTTTGCTAAGTCGCCTCTAAACCAACTTTGAGGTTGGTTAGGTTTGTTTGCATCTGCGCCAACAAATCCATGTCTCCGGTTGGTCCAAGCATCAAGTACAATTCAAGCACTGTTACGTTGTGTCCTGTTTGGGCTTCAACTTCGTTTTTTATTGTCTGCGCATATTCGTTTGAGTAAACGGGGTCCACATACACAACATAAATTTGGTGGCTTTCCATTTCCGAAACCAATTTAGCAATGGTGTTTGTGCTTGGCTGCTCATCTGCTGATAATCCAATAACGCCGTGTTGCTCAAACCCGTAACTTGAGGCTAAATATCCAAATGCTTCATGAGACACGAAAATTGATGTCTTATTGACTTGTGCCAAGCCTTCATTGTATTCTGTATCCAACTGTGTGAGTTTGCCTTCAAGTGTTTGCCATCTTTGAGTGTAGTAGTCTTGGTGGGCGGGGTCTGCTTGAACGAGGGCGGAGTAGATTTTTTCTGATTGCAACTTAAGCATGTAGGGGCTAACCCATGTGTGCGGGTCATAGTTGCCATGCTCTTCACCTGCGTCATGGTCCTGGTTGGCTACAAGTGTCAATCCCTGTGTGGAATCAATGACAATACGTTCTGTATTTTGTGTTAGGGAATTCAAGATGTCGTTTTCCATCCATTGGTCTGCGCCTCCTCCGTTGTAAACGATAATTTCTGCGTCTTCAGTGGCGACTATGTTCGAGGCGGAGGGTTCCCAGGAGTGGATTTCTGTGTTGCTGGGTACCAACTGAGTTACTTGTACGTAGTCTCCGCCGATTTCTTGGCTTACATACGCCAAGGGGTAGATGGTGGCTACGAGGTTGAGTTTGTTTGATTTGGGGGTGGATGTGGTTAGGGCTACTACGCCTACGGAGATTATGAGGATGACTGCGATGCTTGCTGTGAATATTTTTTGTTTATTGTTCATACCTGAGGATAAGACGACTGATTATTAAGTATTTTCTAAATGTTAATAATTTATGCTTAAAAAACATACAAAATTAATAAAAGCTATTAATCTCAAGTACCATAATTAACAAAGGCGAAATAATGACCGTAATCAGCCTATCCATACCCGACATCCTACTAGAAAAAATTGACGAAAAAATAGTTGAAAAAGGATTTGCCAGCCGCTCAGAAATCGCCCGACAAGCCCTCCGACAATACCTCTCCGAAGATCTAAAAATTAGCGAAATCGAAGGAGACGCAGTAGCAACCATAACCGTCATCTACCGAGAAAACGCCGACCGCCGCAGAATCATGGAAAGCCAACACCGATACAGCGGCTTAGTCACCACATTCCTACATGCCCACATCCAAGAAGGTTTATGCCTAGAAGTAATAATCCTAAAAGGACAAGCCCACCTGATCGAGAAATTCGTTGATACTCTAAAACAAAATGAAGACATTATGCAGATGAAAACCTGCCTGCTAAGCCAAAAGTGATAGTTAGCTATACTTTCTTGGCTATACAGATGAAGTAGTCTTCGTCATCTCTCTCAAAAGTCACTTCAAGACCATGCTCAGTCAACAACTTTCTAAGTTGCACCATCCTGGGCAGAAAATCGTTTTTAATTTCTACACCGCCACTCATATGAACCCCGTTGATCTTATCAGAAGAATCAGAATGTGCCACAACTAAACGTCCCCCCTTCTTTAGCGCCTTAACTAGTATCTGAACAGCTAGAGATTTGTCCACAAAATGTGGAAAACAGGAGTAACACACCACTAAGTCAAATTCCGAATCATATTTTAATTCATAAACATCAGACACAATAAAGGAAATCAATGGATGGTCCTTTTGGGGATATTTCGAGCGAGCTACATTAATCATCTTCTCCGAATAATCCACCGCAACAACACAACCGTCCACGAGATGTTTTTCGTAGAAAGGTATCATAATTCCGGTGCCCGTACCAACATCTAGTATCCTATCGCCGCTACGTATTTTTAGCAACTCAGTGATATACTGCACCTTTTCGAGGTTATGAATGGTGATTTTGTCCCATACCTCAGCTTTTTGGTTGAAAAAATCCTTTTGTTTCGGATTAATAGTTTTTGAGTCCATTGCTTTATCTCCATTTAAAGGGGAATAACTACGGGTATACCTCGCACACTTTCAACATACGCATCGATGTTGTAAACTGCTTTAATGTTCTCAGGAGTGATGACTTCGTGGTCTCCCACTGCGTAAACCATTCCTTCCTTCATCAGTATGAACTTGTCTGAATGGCGTATAGCCAAGTTTAGATCGTGAATAATCATGATAGCCGCCATATGGTTTTTCTTAACGATGTTTCTGATTAGATGCATGATCATGTGCTGATTAGAGAGATCCAAGCTGCTTGTAGGTTCGTCAAGCAGGACTACTTTGGGCTGTTGAACCAGTACTCTTGCTATTTGCACCAATTGATATTCTCCTCCACTAATCTCATCAACGTATTTCAGGGCTAGCTCATCCAATCCAAGTAGATGAAGCACTCTTCCAGCCAATCGTATGTCCTTTTCAGTGACGTCCCAATCAAAATGCGGCTTTCTACCCAGTAGCACGGAATCGAAAACTGTGGTCTTGGCGGTTTCGCTCTTCTGCGCCACGTAACCAATGTTCTTGGCAATGTCTCGCTTGTTCATTTGATGCATGTCAACGCCTTCCATATACACTGCGCCAGCGTTAGGAGTAAGCACTTTGCTTATGCATTTAATCAGAGTGGTCTTTCCAACTCCGTTGGGACCCAAGATAGAGACGACATCATCTTTCTCTACCTTAAACGAGATGCCTTTCAAGACATGCTTGCTGCGGTAGGCGAAACTGATACCGTTTACTTCAAAGAAGGTCATTTCCGGTATCTCCTAATAAGCAAGTAAATGAAAAGTGGTCCACCAAGCATTGAAGTAATTATCCCTACAGGTATAACGGAGGGGTAAAGGATTACCTGCCCAACCCCATCGGCTATGAGTAGAATTATGGCTCCGAGGATTATAGAAAGGGGGATGAGGTAGCGGTGATCGCTGCCAATAATCATCCTAGCGATATGCGGTCCCAGAAGACCAATGAATGCGATGATACCGAAGAATGAAACAATAATTGCGGAAAGCACTGAAGTTAGGACCATACCAATTATTCTTTCTCGCTCTGTGTTAACTCCTAATCCTTTAGCGGTGTCCTCTCCCGCATCTAAGGCATTGTAGTCCCATCTTTTATAGAAGAAATAAAGCACCACTGGCAAAAACACCAAGAGAATCAGGGTGTTCCAAGACCATGTTGCTTTTCCTAAGTCGCCGAAAGTCCATGATATAATGTTGCCTAACTGTGAATCAGTGGCTATGTACTGCATGAAAGACAGCCCAGCAGAAAACATGACGCTGATAGCTACCCCCGCCAATATCATAGTCTCCGCGCTGACCCGTGTAACCTTAGTAAGCAAAAGTATGGAACCTGTCGCCAACAGCGAAAACACGAAGGCACACAACGTGGTTATGTATGGGTTGTTGATGGAGACTACATTGGTCAAGCTACTACCGGCGCCAAGGAAGATAATGGCAAACGACGCGCCAAAGGCTGAAGCGCTAGAAATTCCCAACGTGAAAGGTGATGCGAGGGGGTTGCGCAGGATGCATTGCATAACAACACCTGCCACAGCAAGACCTGCACCTGCAGCTAAAGCTCCGACAATTCTAACCATGCGGATGTTCCATATGGTGCCGCCCATTCCAGAAGTGTCAAACGTAAAGATGTATCTAATAACGTCTAGGATGGGTATTTTGATTGGGCCATTGAGGGCAGCTATGATTATGCCGAGAATTAGTATAAGTAGTCCGGCGATGAGGAAAAGGCGTTTGCGTTTTACGAAGCCTCTATAAACTTTTGAAACTTTGTTAGTGTCTTTCTCATTGTCCTCGTATATGTCGAAGGCTTCTTTTTCGTCTTGATGGTGATGGTTGATTTGCTTTGCCGTTCTGTTACACCGCCCTCAAAAAAATGGAAAAGAGCTTTATTAACGAATCACAGCTACAGCGTAACGCTGCTACATCCGCTACCTGTTTGACCCGCCGCTATGTCTTGATATGTCATGGTGGTTCCCGGATAGAACAGCTGTATGATTTCGTTTGCTTTGTCCTCAAAATTCCACGAATACAGGTTTCCATTCATTACTGCCGCAACGTAGTACACGTTGACCAACTGGTTGTCCCAGTTAGTGCCGTAGCACTTGTAGACCATGGTTGAGTAGATGTTGTCGTTTTCCACTGCTGAAACGTCGCCTAACCCAGTGTTGGTGTCAACGTACTCATTAATTGAGTCGACACAGCTGCTTAAGCCAATGCTATCAATGAATATGTAGTCTGGGTTTGCAGCGATAAGAGTCTCTAGCGTAATTACGTATGGCTGCCTATTGACAGCAGGCTCAAGGGCGTTGGTGACATCAGAGTAGTCAAAGGGCAGGTAGTTGCCAGAGCCTTTCAGGAATGACGCTCCGCCATAATAGAACATGCCACAGGCATATGCAGTTTCAGTGCTGGCGCCAGTGGTTTTAGATGTAATGTCGCTAATCATGTCGGCGACCCCTTCGTTTAGTTGAGTTGCTCTTGATTGTTCACCAAGTAACGTACCCAGCGAGGTTATTTGGTCGTAGAATGCTTGTCCGAATTCCACGTTGGCGTCGATGACGTAGACTGGGATGCCTGTTTGGGTTTGAAGAGTGTCTGCGGTTGCTGTATCTTCAGCTGTAGATGTAATGATGAGACTTGGGTTTAAGTCTAATATGGCTTCAGGGATTGTGGCTACCTGTGGCAGTTCAGAAAATTCTGCCTTGTTGATGAGGTAGTATGTTTGGTCGTCTAACGTATTGAAGGTGCCTGCGGGTTCGATGGCTTGGACTTTGTCCGCTGCATCAAAATAAGATACCAGTCTCAACGAGCATGCGCCTATGCAGTAGATTGAATCTACCTGTTCGGGGATATTTACTGTTCTTCCCAAGGCGTCGGTAACTGTTGTTGTGCTTGGTGCATTGTTTTCTTTATTTTGAGTTAGAACGTAGACGGCGCCTATTGCGGCGACTATGACTATTGCTATCGCCACTAAGGCGAAGACTTTGTTTTTTCCCATTTGCACACTTCCATCAATAATTTCGTGTTACTTTTTATTATTTTAGTAACACTGTGGATATTGTTAATAAATATTTCTGGAACCCAACAAAAATTAAAGCATTTTTATTCCAAAAACTAAACATTCAAACATCTAATCTACCCCAAAAAATGCCTATAGTGTAAGTACCTGAAAAGAGGGGCTCGAAGCGGCGACCTTCTGCACGTCAAGGCGATCTTAGAGTTAACTGGGATGAATACAGAATGGGTTTTAGACAAATACGCCAATCTTGTGCCCCACAAGTTATAACTTGCAGCAAAAATACCGCCATATTTCGCCTGAGGGTAACATAAAAGACATCGCCAAAACTCCCACGACTAAAAACATCGATTAAGCAATCATTAATCTATCCAAATTCTGAGAATCACAAAGAGTTCAAAGTTTAATCCTAATATTTCTTAAATCCACCCGGTTTTCGGACCTAATTGTTTGAGGAGAGACTAACTCAAAGACCTTATACTATCAGCTTAGGGCCAAAAGCGTTCAACCGAATCGCTAATTAATGGGGCAAGCCCTTGTTACTTGTAAAGAGCTGAACGCTTTTTGATGCCTATTTTTCTCTATCGCAATCTTATAAAAATTAAACAGAGACAAATTCAAAAAAAATTATCAAATAAAGATGCTAAAGTGGAGATATCTGACCCTTTTATTAAAATCGATATAATTAAAGCGAAAAATGCAACGCTGGAAGTTAATGGAACTTTAAGATTCGAATTTTTGGAGGGTTATGGAAGAAATCCCGTTCAAATTTTTCTGGCACCTGAGTCAACTTTTCGCATAAATGGGAGTTTCACGATTGGTCAAGGCGTAAAGATTTCTGTGCAAAAGGGTGCCTTGTTAGAGATTGGCGGAGATAAAGACACGCATTCTGGAATTACTAGTGATTCAAGAATTATGGTTTTAAAAAGAATAATTATAGGCAAGGATTTTGGTTGTTCGTGGGATTGTCTTATTACTGATAGTGATTGGCACTATATTGAGCATAATGGGAAACCAACTTCCAGTCAATCAGATGTTGTTATTGGTGATCGTGTGTGGATTTGTCCAGATTGCAGTGTTCTGAAAGGCACAGTAATTAGCAACGACAGCATTGTCGGAACTAAGGCGTTGCTGAGAGAGAAAATGTATCCTCAAAACTCGCTTATCGCTGGAGTTCCAGGCAAAGTTGTTGAAACCGGTGTCAAGTGGAAAAGAGATTTGCCTTAGCTCAGCTTGTAGACTCTGCTGGCATAATGCTTCAGGATTTTCACGGTTGAAGGCTTTTTTATTACTTGGTATATTAGGACAAACGAGCCTATGTGAACCCTTCGCGAACCATCCATTGACTGTCTTAGCGGTTTAAAAGCAAAAAGGGCAATCAATATTTCCTTAATTTCCTTGCTTATTGCTTCAAGTTGCTTCATATCTTTCTTGAATAACTTTTAAATGTTTTAGAAACGTCGTCTTCAACTTCGAGGTTGCAAGCAATCACTTAAGTCATATTTTTAGACTTCAACTTAGCAGAATATTTTCCAAATTAATAAAAATTGAATAACGCGCCACTATTGTTGTGCAATAGATAAGAAAGGTTGTTTTATTCTTTCTTTTCGAGTTTTACTACGTATACTTCTTTGTTGCGGATTCTAAGCGCTAGATTGAATTTTCGGTCAGTTTTTTTGTTGTATGATTTTACTCGGAACGCGAACGGTGCATACATTGATCTTACGGTTTTGCCTTCGACTTCAACTTTGAACATTTCCTCAGGGCTTTCAACGATTTTTTTGAATACTGCGTCATATTCTGGTCTTTTGATAATTTTCCTTCCTTCCGGAATCTCTTTCACTGGAGTAACTTTCGTGACTAGTTGATTGCTCTTAATATCTTTAGACATATAGTTCACACCACATACATGGTAATCGCACTATTAATCTCTAGTGATATACTAGTCGAATTTCACTCGAAGGAAAATCTAATGAATGGCAAACAACCAAACAGCCAACATTGAACATTTTTGCATACCTCGTGTGGAAGTGCAAATGACAACCAAGGGTAATGTTGTGTTATGCCTCGACAAGGATGAACAAAATAATGTACTAAATCAAGTTAGTGAGAAGTGGTGGGCCGAACCGGATTCGGACCGGCGACCTTCTGCACGTCAAGCAGATGTCCTAACCAGGCTAGACGACCGGCCCACACGTTTGCATCCACTTCTACGTCGCTTTCCTATATAGGCGCTTCGTCTAAATGGTGCAATGCAATACTTCATTTAGAGGCAACTATTAAACCGTTACGCCTCAGCTAGCTTGGTAATGTAAGAAGTTTTAAGCATCTTCCTATATATTATGGTGCAGATGGCGCTATGGTGGCAACCGACGAAGTTTTGGCTTCATTAGTGGAGTTCATAAACAAGAACTCTGACGTCGCCGACGTACAATGGGACCGACGTATGAGTCCACGGTTGCTGTTTAACCCGTACTCGGAGAAGTATGAGGAAAGAAAAATTATCGCCCATTACTTCCTTTTTGCTGCAGCAATACTTGACGACACTATAGTGGGATACCCTGAAAATGCCCGCATGCTGCTATCTTATTTACATGCGGCGCTTGGCAACTCTCTTTTCGAAATCAAAAAAGCACACCTCTTCGAAGAAGAAATCGTCAAAGCATATTTCTACAATAATTTGGGTCCAAACAAAAAAGCTGCCTCCGAAATCCTCGCTTCCGTAAACCTTTTTATCCGAACTAAAGCTGAACGTAACCTGCTAACGTACGCCCAGAAATTCACTAAACCCAAAGATTTCATCGAAGACCTCTCTCAAAACATCCCAGCATTGAGCGGTCCCCATAAAGATCGCGCTTGGAGTTACATGCGTTGGATGGTTCGCCCTCAACCTGACCTCCAAATCTATGATCACCTTCTGCCTGAGGACCTTTATGTGCCTTTAACTAAAGAAAATGCTAACGTAGCCGCCAGTTTAGGAATTATTTCTTATGCGTCGCCTTCGCTTTGGCGAGATGAACAAACCTCAGCGCAAGCGAGGCAGAGGTTGACAGATTTTGCTAAGCGCCTCTATCCCCATGACCCCGCAAAAGTGGATTATCCTTTCTTTTTGTTGGGTCGCTGGCTTAAGCAGAAGTCGCTTAACCGCTATACCCTCAAAATGGCTTTGGATTTTTTGGAGCGGATGCAAAACGTTACGGGGCAATCTCAAGCGTATTATCAGAAGATGAGTCGCTACAAAAGCGGCTGGGAAAAGAAAACCGCGCTGACCCTGCTGAAGCTGCATATTCCTTATGGGTATGAAACCATCAGTTTTCCGTTGCCAAATGAGGTTTACACCCCCGACTTCATTTTAGAGCGGCGGGTGCATGGTAGGAAAATCATTCTTGAACCCCACTTCGAAATGACCAAGAAACAGGCACGAAAATACGCTCTTTTTAAACGAACGTATGGTCACGAATTCCTACTCATACTGCTTCTGAAAAACGATTTGATTCCGCTGTATCATCAACGTAAAATCTTAACCGATGACGTATGCGATGATGTTTGGCCGATTGAGTTTATCCATTTGCTGGCTGCAAAGATTCGTCGCGGCACCTATGGGCAATGATTCTCCTTATTAGGGTCCCCGATGTTGATTTGGTGATTTACTATGGGCGAGCTAGATTTTAAGGCAAGAGTTGTTTGGCTTATTCTTAACGGCAAAACTGAAGAGGCCTTAGAGTTGCTTGCCAAAGAATACAAAGTTTCGGTGCCCAAACTAAGGGTTGGCTTACCAAAAGGCCACAAAACCACGGCGTACGGATGCTACACAGCCAAAACACAAATAATCACAGTCTTAAACAGTGACATACTTGCCAACCCTTTTGTTATAATCCACGAGTTCTATCATCACATCAGAAGCAAAGGCGTAGACCGAGTACACAGAGGAACCGAGGGCAACGCTGACAAATTTGCCTTAGATTTTATCGAACAATACAAAATCTTTGTATTAAGAAGCCAATTTGGCGGTCAGTAGAATTCTTCATCGTTGTGTTCCACTGCGGCTGTAATTTCTATTGGAATTTTGTCTCCGTTAGAGTCGTAGGCGGCGATGCACCTTAATCCATCAAAAGGAGGCCCCACAATCATTAGGATTCGCCCGAAGAAATAGTTTAAGTCTACATGGCTTGGAGATATGTTGCCTGAAGGATGTGAATGCACGGTACCTACCAGCGAGAAGTCACCAGCGAACATGTATGAGCTAAAGTGAACTTCTCCTTCGCCGTGGATGGCAAATGGCGCCAAAACCAAATCGGTGATACTGATGTTTCCTTTTCGTTTTTTGCCCCTGAGTAGTAGGAAGCTTTCGCGGGGGTAGAGTTCTTTTGCTCCTGCGTATATGGCTTCTAGTATGTTTGATGGAATCTGCACTGTCACGGGGGTTGGCATAAGAGGAAGTTATAGTTGTAAGTTATGAACTTTGCCCATTTTCAGTTGACTGCTTAAGCATTCAGTATGCGGTAGTACTTCATGCTTTACCTTTGCAAAGGCTTATTCTATATTCTGAAATATGGAAAATTATATTAGGCGCTTGCTATCAAACAGTCTTCGATGCTTAATGACCCGCCACAGTGATTGTAAGCAAGACCTTTCGGTCATCAATGGTTTGTGGGTACCCTTGGCTAACCGCTTTATGGAGAGAAAACGATGAGGCGAAAAAATAAAAAAAATATTTTTTTTTCTAACGGTTTTTATTATAAAAAATTTGCACGGATAGCTCGTCAGCTCTCGTCGAAGGAGTTTGTTAAGGCTGAATCTTTCGCAGAACGTGATGCTGTTATGCGTACTTTTGCTGCTGAGTGTTTTGATTTGGCGCAGAAGTTTAGAAAGGAGGATGATGAGCGTTTAGCATTGCAATATACAAAGTTAGCCGCGAAGATGCTGGGTTTGAGTTTGCGCCCAAAGAAGCTTAGTGATTTAGATGAAATTAAGCGGACTTTATCTGATTTGAAGGCAGCGGAAAAGATGGAACAATGAGTTATCATACTTTGCCTGAAAGCATTTCGGGTTTATGGCGAGAAATCGAGAAGATACAAGCAATTAAAATATCTAAAGAGGAGACTCGGCAGGTCCGCTATGTTGCCAAGGTTTTAGCAGTGCTAAGCGGGCAAAATATTGATGTCGTTTTGCGAAGGATTAACCCTCGTTGTGAAGAAGACCTTGTTAGCGCTAGGGCATTATTCAAAAAATTGGGAAATCATACTATTGCAGAACTTGGTATGGATCCACTTTTTTCAGAAGTGTTCATGAATTTTCAACCCAAAAAATATCAGCTCAAGTTCTTGCTAAGTGAGGCCCGACAGGAGACGATATTTTGGACTCGCCAAGGGGGTAAGACAACATGTGAGGGCTTGAAGTTCTTTAGGCGTCGTGTGCAGCGCCCCGGTACTCAAGCAACGGTTACGGCACCGGGTTTTAGGCAGTCTAAGCTTGTTATCGAAAAGCTTTCTGATACGATTTTTAATATGAATCCTGTAGCGAGGAAGGCTTGGGTTGAGAAGGTTCTACGTACCGCAATTCGTTTGCATAATCATTCACGGATCAAGGCGTTTCCGTTCAGTTTGGAAAAACTGCGGGGCGAGACAAGTGATGACGTCATTGTAGCGGAGGCTGCCTTTATCAAGGAATGCGAGGAGCTGGTTCAAGGCACCTTGATGCCTCAAATGGCAACACGCTTCGACAAGGGTTCAATCATTTGTTTAGACAGCACACCATGGGATAAGAGGAGTTACTACTACAAGACTTTGCGTGTGCCTACGGTTTCCAAGTTTTGGACGCCCTTTGTTGCTGATTATCATGAAGCGGTTAAAGAAGGCTTGATTTCTCAAGATTTCATTGACCTCCAGAAGCAGCAGTTGGACCCTGACCGATTCTCTCGAGAGTATGAATTGCAGTTCACCGAAGACAAGGGGCGTTGGCTTAGCCAGGAACTAATCACTGCCTGCGTTGACCATAGTATTGTGGAGCCATGGCGTTTCGAGGATTCTTTTGATGATTTAGATTTCTGCGGCGGTCTTGACGTCGGTCAAGAGAATGATAATGCAGTTTTTAGTGTGGTTGAGGTTCAGGGTGACATCAGGTTTTTGAGGTATTGTTATGCTTTTCCGCTTGGGACATCATATGATGTGATTGCATCTCATGTTAAGGTGATGACTGATCGTTGGTGTATTCGACGATCTTTAGGCGATAAAACCAATGAGCGGGCGCTAGCTGAGAATATGGAGAGGGACATCGAAGGGTTTGAGGGAGTAACTTTTACTCAGCCCTGGAAACAAAAGGCAGCTGGTTTTCTTAAACAGTTGATGGGAAAAAAGAAATTCAGGTTTTATTTTGACCCAGAGGTTGTAGCGGGTCTGGCTATTGAACAGTATGAGGTTTTACCTGGTAAAGCTAAAGGGGCCGCACAAGAAGTCGGTGAGGGTTTGCTTAGGTTTTATCATGCTAACGGTACTCATGATGACCGGTTCTGGAGTATCGTGCTAGCCGTGGCTGCTTCAATTGAGGAAGATTTCGAACCGACCTTAGTGGTTGTACCACGGTAGGGCTAGGGAGGAGGTGAAAGAAATTTGGTGAAGATGAACAATAAGAATTCAGCTAAATCCGATACTACTCCCTTCCAACAATTAATACCCAATAGGGTTGTTATCCAAGCACTTAACGATCTATCAGCATACGTTAACAAATCAACAGGTATTACTCATCCACTAGATAGAGACGCAGCAATTGAAACGTTTATGATTCTTAGGGATGGACGTGAAGATTTTAATCCAAAGGAGGTGAAGGCCTTCTTAATTAGCGATGGCTGGGCGATTGATGACGCTAAAGATGTGGCAAAATTAGCGCAAAAAGTTCTAGACGGCAAGAAACTATCGCTACAATATGGTGGTCATTATCGTCCTGACATATTGGAGATTTGGAGAAAAGAAGCGACGGGAAGCAATTGACAGGTAAATCAGATTTAACCAACTGAAGTAAATCCGCTGATAAGCTGTTGCATTGTGGACTATTGGCGGGTATGCGTTTAGCCATCCTCAGGGTACACACATGACGATGTGTTTTGGGCGTCTCCACTTGCTTTTTATGGTACTTGTAGATGTCGCCAGAACAGCTCCTTGCAGTCAACCGCGATAAGGCTAATTCAAATAAAGAACCACAAAGTGCTAAAAAACGCAATGCCGATAGCAACGGAATTGAATAACAGTTTAACAAATTATAATTATTCCATTTCAGAATAATGGATTTAAAAACTGTATTTTCGAAATAGTACCGAGGGCTTTGGTTGTATGATAAATGAACCTGAGGTAAAAGGAAGTATTATTGAAACAGCCTATTGGTGCGGATGGGCTGATTGTTTGGATGTAATATTGGATATTTTGAGTGATGTTGAAGGTGTTGACTGTGTTAGGGACAAGGTTGAAGGTGTACAAGTTTTAGTGAAGGCCAAGAAGTCTGAAATTATTAGGGTTGAGTTGGGTGTTATTGGGAAGCAACCCTTTTAGCTTCTCGTTGATTTTTTGTTTCTAAAATCTGCTTTATTTCGACTATTTGCTTAGATAGAGTTTTCCCATGGCTGGTTAATTGTATATATCTGGTCACTGGCGGTTGTCTTTTCTCTTCTATTAGTTCCATCTCAAATAAGGTATTGAGTGCGTGGTAGAGAGTGCTTTTTGCGGCGTCGATTTTTATGTCGGTGATTTTCGTTTTTCCATGTTCATGGAGGAACAGCAAGAGCTGCAATGCGCCTTTGTTTTCTAGTTCTTTTACAGACAACTGGTATTCACTTCTATTTTCTATCTTTCAGAATGTAGAAAGTTTTATAAAAATTTTAAAGTTGCGTTGCTGGGAGGCTACATGCTGGTTATTGAGAAATTTGCTGTCTCACGGTTAGTTGGACATAAACTTAAGCCCAATCGCACGCACCTAAATGAAGTATCCCAACTGTATAGTGTGTAGTAAAGAAAAACCTGCTGAGGTAAAGATTTAAGACAGAATGGATTTAAAGTGTTGAATTATAGTGCCGAGATGGCAGAGTGGTTAACGCGCGGGCCTTGAGAGCCCGTGGACCTCCCGGTCCGCATGGGTTCGAATCCCATTCTCGGCGCTTTTTTGTTACTTAATTTTTTTGAAAATTTTCCGCGTAAATTAAGCCAATTACTTCGTTATTTTGCCAGTGTCTGGTGAGACGGAACTTGTGTCATCGGCGACCGCATATATTGGAAGGTCTAAACACAGGGTGAAAAAAGCTATGGGGGCTCTCACGCTGAAACTGCAATATCAGTAGATGACCCCGCCAACACCAACAGAAGCTTCCGCGGCTGAGAAATCTGCTGTTGAATAATACTTCTTTACTGCAGTAATCGGTATCATCGTTGCTATCTTCTTGGTTGGAGCATTAGTCATTATTGCACTAAGAAAGCTTCAATAAGACCTGAAAAAACAATAACCCACCATTTTTTTTATTTTTTAAGTTCAATCTTAGCAATTGAACATGCAAATTTATCAAGTTTCAAACTGGACGCCTAATTCATAATCTATTAATAAACAAAAATCCAACCTAACAAATCAAACTCTAAACGGAGACTACCCCCTTGACCGATGAAGCTGAAAAGAAAATAGCTGAATACGAAAGAAAATTTGATCTACTCGTTAAAGAAATTACAAAACAAAAAACAATCAACACTGAACTAATAAAATCGCAGGCAAAAGTCCTCGAAGACGCTATAAAAGGCGCACAAAACATCGTTGCCAGCAACGAGGAAACCATTAAGACAAACCGCCAAATGGCCGAGCTCTCAGCTCAAGTTCAGCAATCTGCTTCCTTAGTCGAAAAACTTGCAACTGACACAGCCCTAACAATCGACAAAGTTGCAGTTGCAGCTAAAAACGTAGGCGATGTAGCCGGGCAAGTCTCCTCAAACGCGGAAAACGGCACAAAAGCAAGCGAGCGAGTTTTAAACATGGGTCGAGAAGCCGCAAACGTTTCTAACCAGATGGCTATAGGCATGCAACAAGTCAGTACCGCCTCACAACAAGTCTCCACAGGTGCACAAAAACTCGCGGAACTTTCCCAGAATGCAGCAAGAAGCACTGAAGCACTCAAAAAAGTTATGGACGAAGCAGGATCAATAGCGAGAGACGCAACAGCCGTCACCGACGAAGCACTACGACGTTCTCGAGAAGCTAACGAGAAAAGTCAAAAAGGCCTTTTAGCCATTGAAAACATACAAACTGATATTACGCGTGTTTCTGATGCTGTTACTTCTATGGTTAGTTCTGTTGAGCAGGTTGGTCAGATGGCTAATTCTGTTTCGGATATTGCTGGTCAGACTAATATGTTGGCGCTTAATGCTGCTATTGAGGCTGCTCGTGCGGGTGAAGCAGGTCGCGGATTTGCTGTTGTTGCAGATGCAGTTAAAGGCTTAGCAGGCCAATCCAAAGAAGCAGCAGGATCAGCTATCAACTTGGTAAAAAACATCAAAGATGCGGGAACACAAACAACTGAAATATCAAAGCAATCTCAAAACGGTGCACAACAAGGAGCAAACATTGTACTAAGCGCCATCAAAGAATCCGAGGGCATTGCTAAAGTTATGGGCGACATGACAATTAAAGTCAGCAACTTAACCAACGGTGTAGAACGTGGATTAGAAGCAATTGTTCACGTAACCAAAACTATTGAGGAGGTTGCTAGTATTGCTGAGGAGAGTTCTTCTGCGTCGGAGGAGGCTTCTTCTGCGGTGGAGGAGCAAACTGCGGCAGCAGAGCAAATGGCAGCTATCGCCAAGGAAGTTTCTGAAACTGCTGAGCTCCTTGAAAACAATTCAAAAGCAGCCCTTAAAAGCGCACAGGAAATGGAACAACTGGCATCAGGTGTAAGTGGCGACGCAAGTAAAGTTGAGCAATCAGCAAAAGAAATCGAAGAACAAATCACTAAAGTCTCATCCGTAACCGAAACCATGCGAACCCAAGCCTTAGCAGCCGTTGATGCAGCCGAAAAAACAAATGCTGACCTGCAGAAACTAATCGATTACCGAATTAACCTACTCAAAGAAATTAAATCGAAATACAAAACGGATTAGCAAGGCGATATTATGCAGGCAGTTATGCAAAATGGCGACATGCAAATAGTCAACTTTACCATAGGCGAAGTTAATTATGGTGTTCCAGTGGAGCAGGTAAAAGAAGTCAGGGATATGCAAGCGGTTACCCCTGTCCCAGGATCTTCTCAATACGTTGAAGGTGTAACTAATCTTAGGGGCCAAATCATAACAGTTAT
Source organism: uncultured archaeon (assembly GCA_963760925.1). GTDB lineage: Archaea > Thermoproteota > Bathyarchaeia > Bathyarchaeales > Bathycorpusculaceae > Bathycorpusculum. Next base: position 28,613 of record CAVXES010000006.1, read on the forward strand.
GGATCTGCGTAAACGCTTAGGTTTACCCCAAAAAGAAGGTGCAGGCGAAAAAATAATCATCATAGACCTTGGAAAACACGCCATCGGTGTAGTAGTAGATTCCGTGACTGAGGTTTCAACGATTCACGGACCTGATATCGAAAAAAACACTGAAGTTGCCGCATGCCTTGACGAATCCATCTTAGGCGTCGGCAAACAAGGCAACCGTTTAACCATAATATTGGATATTGCCAAGAGCATATCCAACCTTCAAACAAAAGCTTAACTGCCCCAACCTTCATCCCAGTTAGACTGGGAATTTTTTTAATTTTAAAGCATCAAGAATTTTCTTACAAAAGTTGTCATTTGTTCGTTAAAGTCTGTCATCATGGTTGAAATGAGTTGGTCGCCACATTCAGTTAATTTATAGGTAGTTTTTCGTCCGTCGTTTTCGCCTTTAATTATTCCTTTGCGATCCAATGCGTATAAGGTTGCGTAGACTGTGCCGGGGCTGAGGATGCCGCCGAATTTGTTGTTAACAAATGATGTTATATCATATCCGCTTAGGTTGCTTTGCTTTTTCATTTCAATGAGAATTAAAATGTCGAGGAAGCTTTTGACAACTCTGGTTTCTATGTCCTTTGGCGAGTAGCCAGTGACGTATTTTTGGGATTTAGCGCTTTCTACCTTATCATTCATGTGTCTATTCGCCTTTAAAGTCTTAACCATTTTATAGCGAAGGCGTGATTTAAGATTATCGTAAGATAGAAGTTAAATGCTTTTATTTACAAAAAAAATTGTATTATAGGGTTGCAGTAACAAAAAACTACTCGGATTCTGAATGATTTTTCGTTAAAACCGTATTTATTAAAAATTTTTTCCTGATTTTAGCATTTTTTATTTCTAAAAACAAAATATTGCGTAAAACCCTATAATACCAAGTTAGCGCAAGCCTTAAAAAGTAAACAAAAGAATGAGTTTATTCAATTCTTGAAGAAAGAGAGGAGAAAATGTTAAAAAACAAATTAACTCAAAGAATAAAACTCAGTATGAATTTTCCGCCACCCCCACCGCCGCCTACAACCTCACGAAAATCACGAAAAAAATTCCTATCACTCTTAGCCATAATATTAATCGTCATCATACTTGTACCCTCAGCCCTCGTTTTATCAGGAGCAATAAACTTGGGCCCTTCAACAAACCCCCCTCCAACAGCAGCTCCAACTGGTACTGCACCGACTTCACAAGGAACTCCTTCACCCACTACGTCCTCAACAACCACTAATGTAGTAAGCATAACCTCTGGCTCATCAGTATCTGTAACCTCACAATCCATCGGTTCATCTGGAGGAACAATCCAAGTAACTGACTCATCAAGTCCACTCTACGGCTTAAAAATCGTCGTTCCCACAGCAGCAACCACAGACCCAGTTCAATTCGAAATAAGCTACGCCGATGTTTCAACAGCAACGGGACTTCCCACAGGTGCGTCACCTGCAAGCAAACTAATCACCATCCACGCCACAGGTTCAGCAGACTTTAATCAGTACCAAATGTTCGACAAAGCAATAGAAGTCACATTACCCTACGATGCTACCGCAACAAATGATGACAACAAACCCGTAAGGTTCTACTGGTATGACTCATCATCGGGCAAACTTGATTCAACAGGCTTCCTGAGTGAAGACAAATCAGCACACACCATAACATTCTTGACTGGTTCATTCTCTACTTTCCTAGCAGTCGAAGTTGACATCTTGATATCCCAACTTAACGGCGAAGCAAGCTACTCCTTTGACACTGGTTTCCGCCCTGCATTTGACGGTTGGTTCATACCCAACTACGGTTCCGTGCAGACACCCGGCGGCATGTGCTTAGGCATGGTCAGCTACGCAAAATGGTACTACACCTACCACTACGCAGACACAGACCTACACGCCAAATACATCGAAGGCGACTCAGCAGAATGGAGAGATGACAACACTGCAATCCAACTGGCTGCCAGAGCACACTTAGCAACCAGCGGCATATGGAGCTCACTAACGCAAGAAGAACGCAACTGGGCAACAGCTAATGCACGTGAAGTAGGTTTAAGCTGGCTCTCAGGAATGATTGTTACAGGTGAACCTCAACTAATAGGCTTAAAAGCCCGAGACAACAGCGGCACATGGCTAAACTATGCCCATGCAGTCATGACCTATGGCTACTCTGACGGCTGCTTCCAAATCTATGACCCCAACTTCCCCGGCTCTGCTATGGGCGACCGAATGCGAACCATACCCTTCGACTACAACACAGGATTTAACGAAACCTACGTTTCAGGAACTACACGCTCAGACAGCTTAGTCTTTAACATATTTTACCACGCGGGTTCCAAACTATCCTCCACCCCAAGCGACTACCAAGGACTCTACGACGCTGCACAAAGCAAATTCCAAGGTAGCAGCACATTCCCAACCGTTACCTTAACCGATGAAACTACCACTCCAGAAGGAACTACCCCAATCGACACAGACGCCGACGGAATACGCGATACTGCAGCAATCAAAACCACAATTTCAGGAACCATCACAGGTGGACTTGACACAATCAACTCAACTTTGGTGTTCGTTGATAACAAGAAATACACTGCCTCAGTGGTTGACGGTGAATTCTCAGTTGAAGTTCCATTGCTAACTGGCGATAACGATGTGGTTGTCCTAGCAACCGATGCTAACACATTCTCTAACTGGGCTGGATTCTTGCGTGACACAATCAAATGCACAGGAAGCCCCGCTGCACTAACAGTTACTTTGACTTGGGACCAAGGACAAAGCGACGTTGACTTACACGTGCTAGAACCTGGTGCAGACGGACGCCACATTTACTACTCGTATAAAGGCGACGAATCAGCAGGCACACCTTATCTTGACTTAGACAACACCCAAGGCTACGGACCCGAACATTACTACGCAAAATACGGCTCCACTTTACCAAGCGCAAATAACCTATATGGCACCTATCAAGTCAGAGTTCAATACTACGCTGATAAAACCTATGAAGACACCGCTCAAACAATCACATGGCACCTACACGTAAAGTATCTCGCATACCAAAACCAACAGACAGGACAAGAATTCTGGATCGAGCAATCCAGAGACGGCGTACTTTCAACACCTAACAACTCGGGCACAAGCGACTTCAGCGGAGGCGGCGCCTCATGGTCCAACATCTGGAATATTGATTACTCTGCGCCTAATCCATCGGACTATAATATTCCAGCACCCCCACAAAACCACTTTTCTTAGCCCAAAACGGGCTTCCACTTTCTTTTTTTAGAGTAGCCATAAAAACACGGTAGACAAGGCACGTCTTTTTCAATTTTACTGGATTGTTTGGTTCCAATAGTAAACTGTCTGGTAGTTTTGAAGCTGCGCCATCGCTACTGGTTCATCATAAAAAATGTTCAAGGTATTCCCGTACCTCTCTGTTAGGGTTACTACGTCATTGTAAATTTTTGCGGATAAGTTGTCGGCAGGGAATAAGCCCCAGATGGAATCTGTTGGGCTTCGGAAGCCAAACCCGTAATCCTTCGGAACAATATATGCGACTTCAGGCGGGCTAGAGCCGAAGCTTTCAGGGTTACTGTGAAGGTTACTCCAGAAGCGTTGCATTGCCTTAAAATGTTCCTCGGTTAAGGTTCCGTATTCCGTGATTTTGGGGTAACTGAAAACAACAGTGTATTTTGCGCCTGCACTGTACGCTGAAACTAAGTCGTTATAGAGTTCCTCGCCGTTTTCCAGGTAGGGTGCCTGATTATATTTCCATGTGACGATTACTCCCCAATCTTTTTGGAATGCGTTAGCGGCCCCTCTGCAGAGGGCGATGTGACGTGCGTGACTTTCGTTTCCCACGAATTCCGCAAAGAGTGTAGTGTAGTTTGCTTTGTAGTCAAACCAGTAAAGAGCATAGTCGGATGTGTAGATGCGTGGGGCATAGTTAAGGTAGTAGTAAGGGAACACGCTGAGGTTTCCGACGTAACTATTTGCGACATATGCATAGTTTGCGTCTGGGGGGACTACGGTCCTGTTTACGATCTGAGCGGGACCATCGTCAATTTGGTGTCCGCCGGGTTCGTCATAGCGATAAATGCCCAAGAATTGACTGCCATACCTCAGCTGGGCATCTCGCATCCAATCAAAAACAGTATAGTTTGATACGCCGGGTCGGGAGTAATCATAATCTGTGCTACTGGTGAAGAACACAATTAGATTGAGGTCTGCGGCGGTTATGTAATCGCAGGCTTCGGTCAGGGCGGTCCTATTGAAAGATAACTCCACAGAACCTAAAATGAAAAGGTTAGTGAAGTCTTTGACTTTATCAACCAACGCCTTAACCTCGCCGATTTGATTTCCATAAGCATATTCGACTCCCACATAGAATTCTCTGCCTGCAGCTTGGTTATTGCCATACCAGTTTAGCACTATGAAAAGTGACACAATGATTATGACTATTAAACCTACAGCTACGGCTATAATGAATGTGCGGCTCAAAGTGTTCAACCGAACATTAACTAATCAAGCCACACAGTATTTGAATATTCCAGTTAAAGCCTGTTTCGTTTGAATAATCCAATCAATTTTCCTTGGGCTAAAACGTGTTTCTCCATGGCTTCTTCGACATCTTCACTGCTGGCATCGCCTTCCAAATCAAGTTTGATGTCTAAAGCATACACATTGAAGATGTAGCGATGCGGCTTTCCAGGTGGCGGACAAGGACCTGTGTAGCCGAGTGTACCCCCGCTGTTTAACCCTTCCGTGCCTGGCGCAGAGTTTTCCCCTATTCGAGATTGGTGTGGTGAGATATTGAATAATAACCAATGGTCAAATAAGCCTGCGGGTGCATCTGGGTCATTCAAAATCAAAACTAAACTCTTTGTACCCTCGGGAATGTTTTCTATGTTAATAGGCGGGTTGATGTCTTGTTCGTCGCAACTGTACTTTTTTGGAAAAGCTTGGTTGTGTTCGAAGGCTGGACTGGTAACCTTTAGTTCTTTCATAACAATCTCCACTGTATAGAGTTTGTTGATCTATTTAATAAAAGTACAAAATCCGTTTAATACAGCATTTATTGTGACTCTGGGCGTTCTTTTTCCCATCTCTCGACAATTAATTTGCCGTCGTTGGGGCAGAAATGGACTTTAACAGGGATGGAGCCGCTGCATTTAAGCGGGAACATACTGTCATCTACTAGTCGGACGGGCAGATAAAGCATGTACCTATCGTCCTTTCTTTTGAATAGTCTACCTTTACCTTCATTCCCCAAGGGATATCCCTGCGTGCTAACTCGGTAATCGCTTTTAAATTTGCCTGTTAGCTATACAAAAAAGCATTGGCTTGAATATAGCTTACGAATTAACGTTTGCTACCCAAAGAAAAGGGAATTTTGGGGATTTTAGGGGTTTAAGTTTTGGTCATAAATGCTTGCTATTTGGGTCTGATTGAACATCGAATCTGTTTGATTGTAGAAGACCTCTTCTAAATTGTGTAGCGCATCTTGAGCGATTGCTTGGGGGTTCTGCAGTATCTCCACCGCTAAGTCCGCCGTATAACCTACCACTAGACATGACAGTACAACAACTGACGTGACCAGCAGCAGGGGTCCAACTGCTGACTGCGTTTTGCCTCTCCTGAGTGCTAAACTCAAAATAAAGTATGGCTGGTTATAGGATATTACATTCTTAGATGGTGAAGTGTACAACTGTTCTACAAGTAAACACTTAGTTGCAGGGTTCCCTGTAAATAAAGAGTTTTCGTTTTGTTGTTTTTGCGTTTAAGGCATCAAAAGTGGTTAATCAAATGTTCAACACAAATACACATCCAAAAAGAACCCTCATATCCAAGAAATAGAAAATAAAAAGAAAAGAGAAGGTTAAACTTCTGCTTTACGGATAAGTTCCGCTGCGCTATTCAAGTTAATCCTATAAAAGACCACTGAAAATATCGTTGCGATGACGCCACTGATGATTACCGAAACTATGAGCGCTGTAGTATCGAGAGGAGCAATGGAGAACGGCAGAAAAGTCGATGCCAACGTTGAAAGCACATAAGGTACAAGTGGAGCAAGAATCGCTAAGCCTGCAAAAGCACATGCAATAAGGCTGATCAGTGACCATTCCTGACGGATCATGCGCTGTCTTCTTGACGCAGTAAAGTCCGCGCCCTTAAAGCCAAATGTCAAACCCATAGATCCTAAAGCGAAAGTCAAGAAAATACCCTCTAAAACGCCTACGGCGCTGATTTCGATGCTTGGTCTAAAGTAGACGATCCCAACTATGGTAGTTATTACTTGCACGATTAGAGCAAATATCACTATGAATGCGTATTTGCTTTTAACGAGGTTTTGAGGCGAAATTGGTGAAGCATAGATTCTCCAAACTGCTTGCCCTTCCTCACCGATTAACATGTTTCCTAAAAGCATCGCTAGGAAAGCTGAGGGAAATAAAAAGATCATTGCTACAAATATTAAGTCCAATTCCGGCGGCGCGCCTTGGTTGGCTGTGTTCACGGTGTTGAAGATGGGAACAATCATGAAGACTATGGGCACTATGAATACGCCTAAGAGTTCTCTGCGTCGGGTAAACGAACGGGCGTCTTTGCGGATAAGAGCTGCTTCTCCACTGGTAAAGCCTAATTTTCCCAAGAAACCTGTTTTGGGTGTGTAGACTCCGCTTGTTTGCACCCTGATTGCAGGGGGCTCGTAAAGCCCGTAGCGTTGATTAAGCAAAATTGCGAGGTAATATAATCCGCCTATAAATAGAATTGACGCAGCAGCAAATATTAATCCCAACAGCAACTCGGCAGTTATCAACAGATGATACATGGCTATACCCAACCAAACGAAAGGAACAAACCACAGGTAGGTTTGGAAGCTGGCTATAGTTTGTATAAAAACGAGGGAGCCTGAACCGGTAAATATAGAGAAGTAGACGAGGTAGAAAACCAAAAAAATCAGAAGCGAACCAATGAGGCGGATGTAGATGGCTGCGCGTCCACTTGACTTGTAAACTGCACCGGTGAAACGAACCTGCAATATTCGCAGTATTTCGGTCGTGGCGCTGCCCATAAATGCCGCTGCAAGCATAGCTACCGTGGTTATAAGAGCAGAGACGATTAAGCCGTTGAAAACTGAAAAAACTATCATACCAGCAGCGAAGCCCGTGACTAACGCCATTGGGAAACCCAACAGGTTTGCAAGGATGGATGCTAAGGTGTGTTCTTGCCAAGTTACTGGTATCCAATACATGACTTGCGAGGTTTTTTTGATGCCAGCGATTTGGATTTGCTGAAGCATAGTGAATACTATGGCTAAAATCAGGATTAAGGTGGGCACTGTTACGAAGAAGCCGTTTGCTGCTTCAGGCAGCGGTGGTAAACCTTCTATGTTTGCGCCTGGCGTGTAAATTGACTCCACAATAAGGTTCGCCAGAAACCCAATGACTATGCCGATTATCGCTGAAACCCAGTATGGCCAGTAGGCTAAGACACCGTGCTCACGGTAATGGGTCGCTTTTACGCCCCTGATTAGTCGACCTGACTTGCGTTCTACCCGCAGCAGGAACAGTACATTTTTCCAGTTCATTTGAGAAGTTCCTCAACAACAGCTTTGAGGTCGCCTGTTCCGGTTAACTTGAGGAATATGTCTTCTAAGCCGCTGCTTGGCAAGCTGGCTTCCTGACGCAGCTCTGACATGTTGCCCAATGCTAAGATGTTGCCTTGGTACATGATCGCGATGCGGTCGCAGACTGCCTCTGCTATTTCCAACACGTGCGTGGAGAGGATTGTTGTTACGCCTTGCGCTTTGAGGCTTTGAATGTAATCTTTTACGATTTTGGCACTTCTCGGGTCAAGAGCGTTTAGGGGTTCGTCGAGTATGAGCAGTTTGGGTTTGTGCAGAAAAGCTGATATGAGGCTGATTTTCTTTTTCATGCCGTCGGAGTAACTGTTTATCATGTCGCCTTCACGGCCCTCCAGCTGCAGCGCCTTGAGGTATTCAGTAACGCGTTGCTGTTTTTCAGCTGCAGAAACACCGTAAATGTCACCTATGAAGTCTAAGTATTCGATGCCCGTTAGAAATTCGTAGACATCTGGAGATTCAGGCACGTAGCCCACTTGCTTTTTTACAGCTACAGGGTCTTTTGCGACTTCAATTCCTAAAACGTTGATGGCGCCTGCTGTAGGCTGAACCAGACCCAGCAGCATTTTGAGGGTGGTGGATTTTCCTGAACCGTTGGGTCCCAACAAAGCGAACACTTCGCCTTGTGGAATAGTTAAGTCGATGTTGTTTACTGCCACTATTTCGTTGAAGCGTTTGGTTACTCCTTTTATTTCAACGGCGTTAAAGCTCATACTGTTATGCACCCGCTTGAATTTAGGAAAGCCTCAATATTTAAGTGTAATGTGTATATGCTGCCGTAAAATCAATCAACAAAGGAAAAAGGCTGCATTAAATGATAAAAACTGAATTCGCCTCCGAATAAAGATTTTAGGTGAATTTTAACTCGAAATCAATCGGCACCGCTTCGCCCCACGACTGCCTGATTGGGCAAATCTTCTGCGCTATCCCATAAACCATCTCCGCTTTCTTGCGTTCATGGTCATTGTCTTTTTCTAGGGCAACGTTCATGGCAAAATGGACGTTGGTGAAAATCAGCTTCTCCATACCTTCGACGTTCATCTTCACAGTAGCCTTGGTTTCTAAGTTTTTGAGATCTAACTGACTGTTCTTAGCTACAAGCAGAAACAGAGTGTTGATGCAGGACGCCAACGCCGCAGCAAAAATATCTTCAGGGGTGCAGTAGCCTTCTTTGCCTCCAAACGAGGGTGGTGGCGAAACAGCGACTATTTGTTTTCCTTTAACATATAATGCACATTCGGTTGCGCCACTCCAAGTGGCTGTTCCTTCAAAATCTAGTTCCGGCATAAAAAGTCGTCTCTACCTCCATTATTGCTTGATTAGATTAATCCTTTGTGCCACCATCACATTAGACTGTGTTTATAGGTTTGCCAGTAAATTTAATTAGCGAATTCCTGTACTTTGATACTAAACTCTTGAGCCTTCCAAAATGAAAACTGCCCTAAAAAACATCTTCTCTAAACGCGGCATAACTATCGTCTTGGTAGTTTTACTTGCCATGACATTTCTGAATACGTACCTTATTTTACAGGGCACCCGCGAATCCAATAGCACTAACGTGGTAAACTATGACTACGTGCTCTCGGCTGACGGCAGCAACTACAAACTTAAAAACATGTTAAGCGGCTACATTTCAGAACAATCCGGCAGCGCTTCGGAAGCCCTTAACTCCGCTTTGTCAGAGGGTAAATCCGTTTACCTAAACGCTGGAACCTACACCCTGACCGCGGATGTCTTTGTCAAAAACAAGCTTAACCCAAAAATCGTAAGTGACGGCGCCACAATCGAGGGAAACGGACACAAAATAACTGTCTACGGCGACAACTACACCTCTTCGCAGTACGCAACCATTTCAGGCTTAAACATCGTTAACGCCACCCTGCGCGTTGAGAACTCTTTTGCCTCAACAATCACCGACACCAAATTCATAAACTCCACAGTCGCCTTAGAATTCGCTAACACTAACACTTGGAGCGAATACAACAAAATAGAAAACTGCCAATTCATCAACAACACAGACGGCATTGTTTTCCGCACACCCATCAACGGCACCCGAATTGGCAACGACCTTGGCAACGCCACGGGCTCATACGCCAGCTCCGTGATTGACCGTTGCAGCTTTAACTTGCTGGACTTCTCCGTGGGCATAACCGTTGAGCCTCTGGCAGAGTTTTCAGACAGCCAAATAATGGACACACGGTTCTGGATGGGCCAAAACGATGTCCGCTCCAATCAGACGGCGCTGAAAGTCGATGGATCAATGTACCAAACGCTTCTGCAAGGCGTAGTGTTCGAGTCCTTTGCAAACGAACCCATTTACATGTTCGCCATAGACCTCGAATCAAACTGCGACCCCGCGCCAATCCTTGATGGCGGCGTCAGCTTCCTTGGCAACTGGACCGCGAAAGTACATAACCCTTATGCAGTTTGGCTCTCAGCTGCAGGCAGCGTTTTTGAACGCAAAAACGAAGCTGTTCCAGTTGGAATCAATGGTCAATATGGTGGTAATGTAAGTATCCAATGCAAACCCCTGCGGATTTCAGAGTTTAAACCCAAACTCGAGGTTTCGGGAACCCTTGGCCAAAGTGAAACTGTGATGGTGCGGGTTCGAATCGAGTACCTTGATGGATCGGTCTCAACTGGAGTAACAAAATCGTTTAGCAGCAGCGGCACCCAGTGGCTAAACGATGACGATATGATGACGCTATTTCCATCGCAAAGCGTGATCTGGGCGATTTTGGTTGATGCAAAAACTACAGCGATCTCCACGGGCGCAACGGTTCAGGTTAGCGGATATGGCATAGCGCAGTAACCGTTTTGACTGCAAGGTTCACATGTGCGTCCGGCAATTCAGTCTATTTTAGATTTGAGGGAACTTCTAAAGAACAAAATGCATAAGCGAATTTAACTCATTTTCGGCAAGTTAGCTTTTGATAATTTTAACGCTGGTAATGATGCCCATTGCTGGGTTATTAACAGCAGCTTTTAAAGGAAGATTCTAAAAATTGAGAAAAACACTTTTTCTATTTAGAAGAAACAATCGTAAACAAAAACTTTTTTTCGGATAAAAGTGCCGTCAGCGTAGCTTTAAGCACCCTAATAATCTCGGCTGTAGTAGTAGCTGCAGGCATATCAGTTCTTTACTGGGCTTACTCATGGGGCAACATAGCCAACGACCAGTACAGTGAAACAATAACCAGCAACCAAAACTCTACTTCAGAGCGTCTGGCCTTTGAGTATTCCTCATTTTCTTCAGGTAAGCTTAAGCGTGTACTTGATTAATTGCGGTCAAGTCGACGATGTGGGAGTAGCCAGAGTCTACCTTTGGGATAACAACGGCGACATCGTAGGAACCTATCCCACATCAGATTCGCCCATGAGCAATCTCATGTACACGAACACCAATGCAGACATCCCCAGCAACAGCTTAGACAAAGGACAAGAGGGTTACTTCACCGTTAAACCCTTAAATCCAACTTTTTATGATAAATTATTGAGCATTTATGACTTCATTTTTTAAAAAATCAGATGGTACGCTTGCGTATGACGACAGCGCTGGGTCAGGCGAAACGGTGCTTATGCTCCCTGGAATGGGTGCGCTCCGCAGTGAATACCGCTACCTTGTACCAGTATTAATTGAAAAAGGCTTTCGCGTAGTCACAATGGATCTGCGTGGACAAGGCGAATCGAGTGTGCCCTGGGAAGAATATACGATTGAAGCCGTTGGCCAAGACATACTTGATTTGATTGATCATTTAGAGGCTGGTCCTGCACATGTTGTTGCTACTTCTTTTTCCCCGGCGCCAGCCGTTTGGGCATCAATTAAGTGTCCGTCCTCTGTTCGGTCGCTTGTTTTGATCAGCCCCTTTCTGCGTGACGAGAAACTAAGCTTAGCCAAAACCCTCTCAATGGATCTTCTACTCCATGGTCCTTGGAAGGTTTCAGCTTGGATAACCTACTACAAAACGCTTTATCCAACCAGAAAACCCGTCGACTTTGAAGAATATTTGGAAAAATTAAGCTCTAATTTGAAGGAGAAAGGGCGGTTCGATGCAGCAATGGCTCTGGGTTCTCAAACAAAGGAACGGATCGAAAATAGTCTACACTCAGTTAACCAACCGTCATTAGTGGTTTTTGGCAGTGAAGACCCCGATTGGTCTGACCCCAAAAGTGAAGCTCATATAATCGCTGATAAACTGTCCGCTAAACTGCTAATAGTTGAAGGTGCCGGACACTATCCTCAGACTGAAATGCCTGAAAAAGTAACGCCCGCGATCGTCGAATTCCTAAAAAATTATCATAAATTGTGAATGGTGCGGTAACCGGGATTTGAACCCGGGTCCTAGACTTGGCAAGCCTATGTACTAACCAAGCTGTACTATTACCGCATACAGCGCGCAACGAACAATCTAAAAACTTCCTAATAAACTATAGTTTTTGATCTTTGACTTATTTACTTCGCAAGTCCCAAAAAATTGCCAAATTTGGGTCTATACTCAGGATCAAATAACAGCAGCGCTAGAATAGCACCGTGAATTTAAAAAGATGGTTGCAAATACTAAAAAAATCCATGCGATAACGTCTACTTGTACTACTGACATTTAGGGATAAACTAAGTGTTTTCAAAGAGTTGTCAGTGGGACAGACACTCACAATGGCTTAAAACCAAAAAACACCGACTTTTATAGCAAAGAAAAGGAGTAACAGAAATGCGAAATATAAGAGATAAACAAGCAACAATTATTCTAATTCTTCTGTTGTCAGTATCAATCGTAACATCCATATCCATGGTACAACCAACAACTGCTCATACGCCCAAATGGGAAATACCGACCTTCGCCTACATTGAAGCTGCTCCGAACCCCGTTGGAGTAGGTCAACAAGTCACCATCGTTTTTTGGCTTGACAAAACCTTTGACCCGAGCACCGCACTAACAAACAACTGGCGATTCCACAACTACATCCTCACAATCAATGCGCCAGACGGCACTTCAACCTCCAAAACCTTCGACTATATAGCCGACTCAACCTCCTCACAATTCACATTGTTTACCCCCGACCAAATAGGAACATACACCCTCAACTTCACATTCCCCGGACAAGACTACAACCAATTCGACCATAACCCCAACTCGCCACTAGTCAATGACACCTACTTACCCAGCAGCGCACAAACAGAGTTAACAGTAACATCAGAACCCATCGGCGAACCAATCTACAGCTACCCCCTGCCGTCAGAGTATTGGACACGTCCGATTTACGGTGAAAACAACGACTGGTGGACGGTCTCATCCAACTGGCTCGGCATGGGCGCACCAGGCTATGCAGGCTTCGACTCACCACTATCTAACCAAGCAGTCAACCCAGGCGACGCCATCGGCCCTTTAACCAGCCACGTCATGTGGACTAAACCACTACAAAGCGGCGGTGTAGCCGGAGGCGACAACTTTGAAATCAAAGGGGACACTTACTTCGAAGGTTCAGCATACAACCAAAGATACGCCAACCCAATCATACTGAACGGCAAAATATACTACACCGAACCCATATCATTCATAAACGCACCAAACAGTGGTTTCTTCAACCCCGGACCATTCGGTCCAACAGACTGCGTTGACCTGCGTACGGGCGAATTAATCTGGAGCCGCAGTGACGTCCCACCGCTATCATTTGGTTACGTTTATAGTTTGCAAGACCCCAATCAACATGGAGTATATCCAGCAATTCTATTCACAAGTAACTTTGCTCAAGCATACGACGCGGATACCGGTGATGCATTATTTAATGTAACTAATGTCCCATCTGGAACTGCCGTAATTGGACCACAGGGCGAAATTCTCAGATATGTCATATCAAACCTCGGCACAGCCACTAATCCAAACTTTTACCTTGCAGAGTGGAACTCTTCAAAACTCTGGGATTACTCAGGTAACTGGCCAGTAGCAACAGGAACCATTAACGGCGGCACAGCTAACCGCTACGACTGGAACATATCAATACCATGGGCAAAATCGGCACTATCCGTAACTAACGCATTCTATAACAATATGCTTATCTGCTACAGCGGCTCACTGCCCTCATACTCAGCATTTATGGGTATGGTTTCCTCCAGCCAAAGCCCCTATACTTACTATGGAGTAAACTTGGACACCACTCATGGACAATTAGGTGCAACTCTTTGGGAGAACACCGTTCAACCCCCCGCAGGCAACGTAACTGTCCTCGCAGGAGGTGCAGACGTCAAATCAGGCGTCTTCGTTGAGGCATATAAAGAAAAAATGCAGTGGGTCGGCTATAGCATGGAAACTGGGAAACAGATTTGGGGACCAACCGCATCCCAAACAGCATTTGACTACTACGGAAACACAGGCATCTCGTATCTTCAGGGTGTCATGGCAGATGGCAAAATGTATAGCAGCCAATACGGAGGAATACTCTACTGCTACAACTTAGAAACTGGAAACTTGGAATGGACATATGGCACTGGCGGAGAAGGTAACAGCACGTTTAGCGGATTTTACACAGCCTACAACCACTACCCAACATTTGTCGCTGCAGTCGGCAATGGTATAATCTACTTAATCACCAGTGAACACACAGCTACTAACCCAATCTACAAAGGCGCCCTCGCGCGAGCGGTCAACGCGACTACAGGTGAAGAAATCTGGACAATCTCAGATTATACCTCCTACTTAGCGGGACCATTCTCGTCACCCGAGAGCTTCGCCATCGCAGACGGCTATGCCACTTTCTTCAACGGCTACGACAACCAAATCTACAGCGTAGGCAAAGGACCAAGCACCACAACAGTTCAGGCACCTCAAACCCAAATTACTGCAGGCGAAAAAGTAGTCATACAAGGCACGGTCATGGACATATCCTCGGGCACCAAACAAGACGAGCAAGCCTCTCGCTTCAACAGTGCAGTGCCAGTTGCATCAGACGCAAGCATGAAAGACTGGATGGGCTACATTTACCAGCAGAAACCAGCCCCAACAAATTTCACAGGCGTTCCAGTGAACATCGTTGCAATTGACCCCAACAACAACTACGTAACCCTTGGCACAACAAACACTGACATCAACGGCATGTATCACCTAACTTGGACAGCGCCAAACATTCCAGGAGATTACGTTGTTTACGCAGTATTCGACGGCACCAACGGGTATTGGGGATCAAAAGCAGTAACAGCTATGGTTGTGACAGAAGCACTATCAACCCCAACTCCAGCACCTACAACCGCATCAGTCTCAGATCAATACTTTGTTCCAGCAATTGCAGGTTTATTCGTCTTAGTCATTATAGTGCTACTTCTGGTAGTAGTTATGATGATGAAGAAAAAATAAGCAAAAGCTGAGCAAACAAAAACCTTTTTTTCTTTTTCATAGTATAAACAAAATTTTAAGTTAACTCTGCGGGAATTTTTCTGCTGCGCTCCATAACCGGTCAAAATAATTCACCGCTAACTCTGTAATTGCGGGGCTGTTGGTGTAGAGGCACTCCATTTTCTTGAGGTTTCCCCACTCAGAAGTAAGGCACACAATTGAAACTTCCCGCTTGTCACCAATAAGGGCGACTACAGGTAACTCGTTTGTAAAGCGGATTTCTATTGATCCTTTCTTGTGGGCTTCAAGAACCTTCTTGGCTAATGCCGTGTTTCTGTTGAAAGCTAATATACGGTCTTTTCCGCCTTGCTCCAAAAAAAGCTCTAGCGGTCGAAAACCAATTATGTGGGGGTCGATGTCAACGCAGACAAAATCGATGCACGTTTGGCTGTTGTTTATTATTCTGCCTGCCGTTTTATCAATGATTTCGGGGTCACCGGGAATTAAACTGTAAAAGAATGTACCGCTTTTATTTTCTTCTACGGGCTTCCTGTTTTGGTAGCGCCTAAGAATCTCTATTGCACTTCGCTTAGAAGCTAAAACATCGTCCTGTTTGCGTTTAATCAGCGAGTCAATGACGTCGTTTATAGGGAAAGCCTTGAACCGAACGGGGTTCTCAATTTTTTTCTCTATAAACCCTTGTTTCACTAGACCAGCTATTACGCGATAAACATCTGGACGATCCATTTTTGCGGCTGTAGCTATTGTTTTTGCAGTTGTTTCGCCCGCGTTGACCACTGTGAGGTAGACTTTTGCCTGAGAGTAAGTTAATCCAAGATTTGTAAAAACCTCGGCTTCGTCCTCAATTAACAATTTGACTCTGCCTCTATACCTATGTTCCTTTTTGCAGGGTATAGTATTTAGATTTTGCGGAAAATTATTTAAAACTAGGAGACCCTCCGTCGCTTTTACGAAAAGCAAGTAAGTTCAGCGAACGTAATTGGGCATGACGAGTTATTAACCAAAAAAGCACATATATTTGAAACTCAGATCTTTAATCCGTTTATGCTTAGTAAACCCAAAATCGCCTAAAAAACAAATTTAAGCTTTAATTATCCTGATTCTCTTCTTGTTGCTCCACATTTTGTGCATCTAAAGAAAGTGATTGTTGAATGGATTGTTTGGTTTGCTGTTTCAACATTCCATGTTTCGCTTTCTGTGTGTCTGCATTTTTCGCAAACTATCTTGACTGTGGGCATTCTTTTTAACGAAGCTGCCTTTTTGTCTATTACAGCGATTTCTGCTAATTTACCATAACTGATGGATGTTTTTTGTTTTGTTTCTTCTTTTTCTAGAGTTTTTTGGTAGTTGCATTTTGGGCACCTAAGTGTGGTGCCTTTTTTGGCTACTTGGAGCAATGCCCCGCAATCTGGACAGAAGTTCATTGTAGTAATCTTTTGAGGCTTTCTTATAACAATAATTCTATTTATTTCAACAAAGGGTCTAAAATAGCAAAGGAAGCATCTTATTTGTGGGTTTCACTTTGTAGTCACATTTGTTTTTCAATATCAAAGTATAACTAATGTTGCTGGGAAATAGTCGCGGTTAGGCTGGTCTGCAGGCAAGCCAGGAGGTAACAATTTTTATAACTTTTTCTCCTTAAGTTTCTACTTCTGGTCCAAACCACTTGGCAGATCAGCATAACCCTAAGGGCTTTCCCTTTTGAAAGGATAGTAAACAAATACACCTTTTAATTAAGAAATTAAGTCTTTATACCAACCATTTCAGAATTCATATAACTTCACTTTGTCAAAAACACAAGATACTGAATTAAAAAATTTGCATCAATCGAAACCAAATACCGTTTCTCCCAAATACACTGCCTAAAAGTAAGTTTATGGCGGGATTCCTCTTAATGCATCCAGTGCCTCCCTTGCATGCTTAGTGAATTGGAGCTGTGAAACGAAAACATGCTTAACGATGCCTTCTTTGTCTATAACAAAGGTTACCCTGCCCGGAACTCCCAGCGTTGAAGCGACGCCATATAGCTTTCTAACGCTGTTATCGCTATCGCTCAATAAAATATATGGTAAATTGTGGTGGCAGGCAAATTGATTATGGGATTCCACGCTTTGTGCGCTTATGCCGATAATTTGTGCGTTCCTTTCTTTGAAGGCTTGATAGTTGTCTCTAAATGCTTTGGCTTCTTTGATGCAAGTGGGGCCTTCGTCTCGGGGGTAAAAGAAGAGAACTACGTTTTTCTTTCCGAAAAACTGTGATAGGGTAACGTTCTGGCTATTGTTTGATGGTAGGTTGAAATTAGGTGCTTTGTCGCCAATTTTGACCTTTGTCATGGATTCCGTTCCTCTATTGTAATGTGGGATTGATTGAATAAAAAAGGTTGACCATTTTTTAGCGTTAGAAATTTGTTTTGTTAACTGTTTCAGTTTTGTTTCAGGCAACTACCATAAGCTTCCATGCATATATTATGATATGGTGATAAAATAAGATGCAAAAAACTAAAGTAATAATCGCTTTTGTCGTTGCTGCGGCATTAGTCTTGGCTGCTGTTGGGTTGGCGGCTGCTCAAATAGCCCAAAACCAAACTCAAACCTACACAGGTGCTGAGTCTAACTCTGTGGTTTCTGCTGAGGGTTTTTGGGGTTGGATAGGCGACTGTTTTGGTTACAGAGCCAGTCAGGGCCAGTACTTTGTTCCTCCCGTTGGAGTTAACGCAACAGCGATTGCGCCCTATCAAGGCGGCTATGGCCCCAACAACGGATACGGGTATGGCCCCTGCTGGGTAAGATAATACAATACCCAGCTTTTTTCCATTTTTAATTTCCCTGTTTATGACTGTAATGTTTATTGCAAGAGATTGAAAGATTCCATAAAGACGCATTGAATACCTCAAAGAATCTATTGCGTCGGTTATTTGCATCCAAATCTCAAAGAAATCGAAAAATGTCATACCATTCGGGCTTTCATACGTGATTTTGCCCGTTTTATATTTGTTAATAAAATTAACCATGTCAACATGTGGGTCATATTGATTTTGATTTTGTGCAATTGCATTTCTTATATTATTTTTTTCGGGCCATTTTTCTAAAAATATTGGTGCCTCAACGAGCGCTTTCTCCAAGTTACGACAAATATCCCAAACCGTAATATCCCACTTTTGAAGACCGTACCCAAAATAGTCTTTAAATCATAAATTTTCTCTTGTCCACTCTTATAACTAATTCGTTAATCTGAGCGGCAGTTCTTTTATATCCTTGTTGTTGAAAGAAAATCGCTTCATCTAGTACAATATTAATTTCATTTTTCAGGTTTTATCACATTTTTAGAGTTCTGAAAAAATCTTTGACATTGACCATAAAGCTCTTTTGTTACACAGAGATTACCGCTAATTCTATCATAAGTCATAAGCAGTTTAGCCTGAAATAATTCAGTAGCAGCCTGCCTATATTCTTCATCTTTAAGTTCCGTAACTTTAAGAATTGCATCTTTATTGTACGCTTTATCAAAAACTATTGCGCGAATAATCAATCCTTTCGCGGAATCCCAAAATTCCGAGTTCACTGTAATAGCGTTTTCTTGTTTCTTATTGCCTTTAACATCAATTGAAGTAGACTTGGATTTTTCGTTTCCAGCGATACTTCTAACCATATGTTGAAGTCTTAGTCTCTCCTGTTCTACTTCGCCATCTGAAAGAAAGAAAGGGTTAGTGCGTCTTTTTACCAATAATAGCGCCTTAGTCTCTAATTCATTATGGAACCTACCGATAATAGAATTAAGAACATATAATTTTTACCAAACTTTTTAGTGAAGTTTCTGCCCAGTCTTTAGTTAACAGTTTAGCTTGGTCCAGCATTCCGTGTTTGCGTTCTTCTGCTTATCTGGTGGGTATCCATATTTTTGCAGTAAGCCTCCACAGAAAGATTACAAATAACAATAGTATAGACCAGAAAATCTGGAAAAGCGGTTTTAGTATTGTTTGGGTAGGACATCAGCCTGCCACGCTAAACAACTCGGGTTCAAATCTCAGCGATCCCCATCGTTATTCTTAAACACAATTAATTACCCTTCATATACCAACATATTGTGTTACATTAAAAAACGCGGTAATTTTTTAGGGAGTTATTGTGGTCGCTAAAACTTTAAGCAAGATTTCTTGGGCAAGATCTGTTTGGTTTTCCTCTTGAAGCAGCAAGTTAGTCGGCAGTTCTTTGCTTAAGTCAATTCGCAAAAAACGGTGTTTGCATTTATTGTCTTTGCAGCCGTAAAGAAGCAAGTTAGGGTTGGTGTAGTTGCTGACCAGAATTTCGGTTTTAGATTTACAGTTTTCACATTTGTCCGATCGAACTTCATCGTCTACGACATACCCATTTAAGAGTCGCACACTCCACGATTTCTCTTTAACCGATTGGAACATTAAAACGAAAGCCGCCTAAAATTGATGCATACAAAAACTTGTCCATTTAACGTATGTCGAACCTTTTTGGGGTTTAAATTACTTTGTGATTGTGGCTAAGCACCAGCTTCTTTGTGAATTATGTTTGTGCCGAAAAGTGTCGGAGCGGTTTGCAACGTACATCATGTTATCTATGCCTTAAGACACTATAGAGTTGATAAGGCGGCTTGTTCGAAGGATTAACGCTAAGTATTGGGAATACAGGGTAAGAGTCAGTTTTGTTGTTACTGATTTTTGATTTTGAGGCTGTTTTCATAAGTCAGTTATATGGCTTCTGCACATTTGGGTTGTAATTGGAAATTGGAGGATGAGTGTGTATGAAACAAAATGCTGAAAAAAGCAGAAAACAATTAGAAGCTAAATTGGCGAATGTTTTCGACCAAGAAATCACTGGTTTGTCTACCGAGTTGCGCGCAATATTGCTAGATGACATGGTGACTGCCTTCGAAAATAGAGTAAATGTGTTAAATAATGCCATAGGGAAAGCAGCCTGTTAAGCGCCTGCTATGGACTAGAATACTGATTAGTAATACATAAGTGATTTATATTAAGACGGAGAATCATAACGAAAATACGAGGAGTATAAAAGTGCGTCGATCAAAACTCGAAATGTATGTTGACATCCTAACTGTGCTTGCTCATCGTGGCCCCCTCAAATTAACCCACGTGATGTACAAAGCAAACGTTAACTGCAGCGTTCTCAAAGAATATCTTGACTTCTTAATGAAACAAGGTCTTGTGGAGGAACGCACCATCGGCAAGCGACGCGTAGTTTTCGCCGTAACGCAGCGCGGGATTACTGTCTTGAAGTACTTTAAAGAACTCAAGCAGGTATTACCCATAGTAGAGGAAGCAAGGAACCAAGCACCAGTTCCTTTCTAAACCCCTTCCCTTTTGGTAATCTAAAAAGTCTCTTCTTCTTTGTTTTTTGTTTTATTTTTGTTGTTTTTCGTTGTGTTATCAAATACTGATCTTAGTGTCGCAAGACTTAATAAACAGCATATGAATATTTATTCAACAACTATACACTTGAAAAACAACTCGGGGAAAAAAATGATAAGAAACGATTTATCACAAAAAAAACCGTTGAGCATCTTAGAAAAAATAGAAGACAGCCTCGAGAGATTAAACGCCAAAATGGAAATCATGATTGAACTCCAAAAAAAACCCGGAGACAACAACCCAAAAATCGCACCTGGCCTACCCGATGCATCATTAGACGTTATGACACTGTTATCCATGCCTGACCACCTCCGAAAAACAGCCATGACAATTTGCAGAAATGGTCGCGCAACCGCAGAGGAAATCGCTGAGCAAACCACCCGCGCCAGAGCAGTGGAAAGCGCGTATCTGAACCAACTTGTAATCATGGGCTACCTTAAAAAGGAACGTAAAGGAAGGAAAGCCTACTTCTATATAGATAGAGAATCACAGAGTTGAGCACCATGGCAAAAATAATAGCGGTACACTCCTACAAAGGCGGAACCGGAAAAACCTCAATGTCAGTTAGTTTAGCCGCGACATTTGCAAAAGCAGGAAAAAAAGTCTGTGTATTCGACCTGGACTTTAGAGCGCCAAGCTTATTTGCCATCCTAAAAGCACAAAATGTCGAATATTATCTCAACGACTATCTAAACAATACCTGCGAAGTTAACAAGGCAATGACAGATTTAAGCGACAAAATTCCCGGAGAAGGCAAATTCTACGCTTGCCTTGCAAACCCCACAACCGAAGCAATCCGTGACATGTCAGCTAAAGACCGTAAATGGGAAATGCGTGCCTTAGGACGATTACTTTCGCTACGGGAAACTCTATTGCGCGACCAAAAATTCGACTACTTAATCTTCGACACTAGCCCCGGCTTGCAATATTCCTCTATAAACGCTATTGTAGCAGCGGACTTTGTGGTTGTTGCAACAACTGGAGACCGCTCCGACGTGGACGGAACTAAACGTATGCTCGCTGAACTCTATAACCTCTTTGAGAAGAAAACCGGGTTAGTGCTAAACAAGGTGCTTGATCCCTCAGCTACATCAAGAAAAGCAGAAATGGCGGCTAAAGTCAAAACAGATTACCAAGTACCTCTACTGGGTATTGTACCCTGTTTCTGTGAAGTCTTGCGTGCAGAAGGCAACTTCATCTTTGTCCAAGACAAACCTGACCATCCATTCACCAAGATTGTAGCAGAAATGGCCAAAAAAATAGACAACAACGACGTAAACTAAACGTCCTTCTTCTTTCTTTTCAGATCTCTCTCTTTACGAGTACGGCGAATTAATTTAGTTCTTTTTTCTGCTGCGGAGTTCTTTTTTACCTGTCATGTTAATCATCCACCATACGCTGGGATATGCGGGTTTTTAGGGAATTCCCACAAAATAAAAGCTCTAATAGAAATACATGATTAAACAATTCTTTAATCGCAATAAACTTAAACTTCAACAGTCATGTAGATGCACCGGTGAAAAAAGATGGATCGTTCAGTTGTTATTTTGGCAGGCGGCATCAGTGCCGAAGCCGTTTCTGAACTCGAAGACAAACCCCTACTCAACTATGTGATCAACGCAATAGGTGACTTAGTTGATGAAATCGTGGTGGTTGTTGACTCGAAGGAATGCGCTGACGCCTACGTTAAATTCATCCCTCCGGACGTGACTTTCGTGGTTAACGAGAACAGGAACGAAGGCGTCCTAACCGAAGCACTAGCGGGTTTTGAAGCCGCAAAAGGCGAATACACGCTTGTGCTGCCCGCGGGAAGCCCCTTTGTCTCTAACGAGCTCCTATCGCTCCTATTCGAATTGTGCATTGGAAAGTCGGCGGTGGTTCCACGCTGGACAAACCAAGAATGCGAACCCCTGCACGCCGTTTACTGCACGGATTTGGCGATAGACGCCGCAAAAGCAGTGCTGTCTGAGGGAAAAATTGATATGGTCTCCATGGTGGAGAAGCTCCGCGGTGTGCGTTACCTGTCAACGATGGTTATTGAGCAAATTGACCCTGAATTTCGCTCCTTCTTCACAGCAACTACACCTGCTGATTTGCGCAAATCAACTGCGATGGCTAAACCCAAAGCGAAAGTGAAGCCAAAGGGTAGAATCCCGAAGGCAAAATACAAAAAATAACCTAATTAACCGAGTTCAAAGGTAGTTACCCCAAAAACCTTACCCAACGCGATATCAGGCTGCCCCTTAGAAAACATCCTTACTGTATTAAAAACTGGGCTCAACCCTCTTTTTATTGCGAACTTGACGCCTGCAACATTGGGATCGGGAACGTCGAGGAAAAAAGTTTCACCTGCTACCGACGCATTTAAGCTGTTAAAAAGCAGTTCCGCCTCCATGGCGCTGTCGGCGAAGAGCGGTCCAATCTTGTGCCCCACACCACACTTACGGATAACACCGTAGCCGCTGACTGCTCCTTTACTGTTCCGTACAAGCAGTTTTGCGGCGTCGTTTTGGCTCAGCCAACATGACAGAAAGCGGGCGCGGTCAAAGCCGAAACATTCCAAATCGTAAGTGGCTACTTCATTGAAATCCCCTTTCCCGATGGGAATGCATTGCGGTGACGGCTTGTTTTGTGCTATCCCCCTATACCTAACATTGTTATAGGCGGCGGTTAACCCATAATCACTGTATTTCTGCTGCATTGATGTCACCCCGTCCAAACCCAAATTCTTTTCCCTGCATAGATCCAGTGCGAACTTCTGGATTTTTGTGCCGACGCCTTTGCCGCGGTATTCGGGTTTGACTATGTAGAGTCCCTCAAACACAAAATCCCTCGAATACTTCACCAACGAAATTGTTCCTGCTATTTCACCGTTTAATTTTGCTGCGTAGAACCCTGATGAGTCTGCTTGGTAGAAGCATTCTGCATCGTGGACGCCTGGGTTCCAGCCTTCCCGCTTAGCCCACTCAATAGCTACGTCTACTTCTTGGCGAGTCATGTTTATTATTGTTAATTCTTCTTTTGTGTTTGGGCGGTTCATGATAGCTAAACCGTTAATTCACTATTTATCGCTTGTTTACTCGGTGTCTAAATACTCCCGCATCTTCGTGGCGTCGCTTGTGGGGGGTAGACAAGTTTGGTTTTTGCAGACATACGCTGTTGCTTTTCCATCGATTTTCTCGTAGTTCACGCCTGGTCTTGCTTCAGCAGATTTCTTAGGCTTCCAAAGTGTAACAATCAAGTTAGGCAAGTATTTTTTTCTGATTACCTCACGCATATTTTGAGTGTCTTTTTCGGAGAGCTCGCCGGCTAAAACAACTGTGTAGGAAGGTCCGAGGATGAAATCAAGTCCCGCCAACATGAAAGTATGCCCCATCGGATAACCTTTCACGTCTTCAGCAAATGCCTGCAGAAGCTTGTTTGCGTATACCTCAAACGAAACCTCGCCGCTCAACCTTGATAAACGCAGTAAATCATGAAGTGCTACCGAGTTACCTGAAGGTATGGCGCTGTCATAGGACTGCTTCAGTCGGGGCACTGTCCCTTCTGACTCCGCGGAAAGGTAAAAGCCGCCGTTTTGCTTATCCCAAAAATCCGCTATCATTCTCTTGGTTAATCTAACACCTGCTTGCAGATATTTCTCGTTAAAACTTGCTTCGTAGAGCTCAATTAATCCGTAAACCAAAAAAGCGTAGTCGTCAAGGAAACCATCAATGGCTTTTTCGCCCTTAGCGTAGCGATGAAAGAGTTTGCCGTCGTCTTTGAGCATCTGGGTTAAAAAGAACTCCGAGGCTTTTTCTGCAGCAACAAAGTATGTCTGGTCATCAAAAATCTGCGCTGCCCGCGCCAAGGCCGCAATCATTAAGCCATTCCAGTCAACAAGCACCTTATCATCCAAGGAGGGGCGCACACGATTTCTGCGCGCTTCAAAAAGCAGTTTGATGCTTTTGCCCATTTTCCCAATCACTTGGTCCACGGTCAAGCCATGTTTAGTCGCCATCTGCTCAAGAGGAACAGCTATATGCAAGATATTTTTGCCTTCTTTGCCTTTACCAGGTTCGAAGTAGTTACCCCTTTCATGGACATCATACATTTCAACAGCAAAATCAAACAAATCTGGAGGCAGAACTTTTCGAAGTTCCTCTTTTGTCCAAAGGTAGAATTTCCCCTCTTCACCCTCACTGTCCGCGTCTTCAGCCGAGTAGAACCCACCTTGGGGCGATGCTAAATCCCTCAGAACATAATCTAGTGTTTCTTTTGCTGTAACCTTAAACTTTGGTGCGCCCGACACTTGGTAAGCGTCAATGTAGGCTAATGTGAGCATGGCTTGGTCATAGAGCATTTTTTCGAAGTGTGGCACAAGCCAGTGGGCGTCGGTAGAGTAGCGGTGGAAACCTAAGCCGACTTGGTCGAAAATGCCGCCTAATCGCATTGCCCGAAGAGTCCGCTCCGTCATGGTCCACGCCGCCGGTTGCTTTATGCGTTTATAGTAGCGCATTAGGAATAGGAAGTTGTGTGGTGTGGGAAATTTCGGTTGAGCTCCAAACCCTGCGTTTTCGTGGTCAAACGCCAAAAATAGTTGATCATAAGCTTCATCTAAAGCTTTATGGTCCAACTCGGCAGTGTCGTCGGGTTTGGGTTGAACTACAATTCTTTCCTGAATTTGGGTGCCCATGGCTTCGAGTTCTTGGCGCTGTTGTCTAAAAATTCGACTGATTTGGGGGATGAAGTCTATCATGCCGACTGCGCCGTAGCGGTTATCTTTTGGGATGTAGCTGCCCACAAAAAACGGCTTTTTAGCGGGTGTGAGTACGACGTTTAGGGGCCAGCCACAGTTTCTGCCCATGGCTTGGCAAACCGCCATGTAGGCTGCGTCGATGTCTGGGCGTTCTTCTCGGTCTACTTTGATGCATACAAACGCTTCGTTTAGGAGTTTGGCTACTGTTTCGTCTTCAAAAGATTCTTTCTCCATAACATGGCACCAGTGGCAGGTAGAGTAGCCGATGGAGAGAAACACTGGTTTGTCTTCTGCTTTGGCTTTTTGGAACGCTTCTTCGCCCCAGGGGTACCAGTCCACAGGGTTGTAGGCATGCTGAAGCAGGTATGGACTTTTCTGATTGATGAGGCGGTTAGTTTTTCTCTGAAAAGAAGGATCGATCATAAAAAGATGGGTCTCCCACAATACAGTGTGCAAAGTACTTTATTAGATTATAAAAAACAAAACTGCGTTTAATAGTAATAGGTAACTGTAGCCTGTACTTGAGCTCCGTTTTCCGTCTCAAGGTTTCCAATGACCATTTTTACTTCTGCTGGAAGGACAGGAAACAGCGCGGAGCCTGAAGTGCCTAAGGTTTGGTTAAACGACCAAGTATAATTGTTAAACGCATAGCTAACCTCAGAGAAAGTTATGGATGAGTTTGAGGTAAAGTCAATAATTATGTATCCTGCGTAGTCTAACGTGGCATCTAAAACAGTGATATTGCTTTGGGGCACTAATATCGTGGTGTTGCTGTAGACAAGACTAGATATATTTAAGGCTAAAATGTTAGGAAGGTCTTTGTACAATTCATTATTAGTCAGTAAGGTAGTGTTTAGAGCTGCAACCTGTAATTTCAATTGGTTAATCTGCGCTTCGAATGTCGTGGCGTCGGGGGCCACAGCGATTTCTTGTTCTAACTGCACAAGCTCTTGGTTAAGCTCCGCGATGGTTTGCGCCTGGTCCGTCACTTTTTGCTGGTTAGGCAAATAAAGTGCCAATGTAACGATAAAGCCTGAAGCAAAGCAATGGCTGCAGTTGAGATGTTTTTCGGTTGACTCATGTTTTCATTCTTCAGCAGTTGCGCTAAACCGTGTAGTTTTTAAACGTTTTTCCAGATTGCCCTCCATTGCCATCCCCCACGCTTGTAAAGTGCTTAGTATTTTACGCTTAGGTAAAACAGGACCAGCAACGCCGCCATCTCGAATAGGTCAGGCAGGAAAGCAAAGGGTCCTAAACCGAATATGCCAAAACCTGCTAAACCGATTACGAAGGGGCTCCACGCGACGTCTTTTATGAGGAAGAAGGTGGCGAAGAGAAGCAAGCCTATGGTGAATTCAGATTTGGTTTTAAGGTAGATGCTTGCGTAGTTGAAGATGAGAATCACCGTTAGCACTATGTTTACGGTGGATAGGATTGTTCGAGCCATGTAGTATAATTCGAAGTCGCCTGGACTTACATGGTAAATACGTGGGTTGAAGGGGAAAGCCGTGCTTTGACTTGCCTGGTAAGAATTAATGATAACTGCTAAAAGGGCAGATAACCCTAGGCAAAGTGATGAGAAGAATCAATATGATTTGTTTTCGGTTCATTATTTGTCCCTCTGTCCTTTTCTCCTTTTTCTACTTTTTCCCAATTTTCTTCACTATTTCCTCAAACATGGCGTAGTTGTCCTCTAAAGTCTGTGAAAGAAAATACGTAGCCCCATAGCGGTCGCCAACTGAAGTTAACATCCTGTTTTTTTCTAGAACTTCAAGGTGATGACGCATCGTCTTGTAATCCATCTTAAGCAGCGTTGCGAGTTGATTCGCGTTTTGAGGAGACTCTTTTAAAGCTTCAATTATTTTTGCACGCGTAGGGCCGCCTCTTGTCCCTGCAATGAGCCATCCAAGCAGGTATCGTAGTGAACGAAGATTTGCAGCCAACTTTTTTTACTCCGTGCATGAGTTTATTGTCACTGTTTGTGTGGTTCAGGTAATAAAGGTGCGCTTTTATCAATTGGAAAAAAATGTTTCGCAGAAAAAATGCGCTGAATTTAAACTGCGACTATTCAGTTTAGAAAAACGCGCGTGCATGTTGATTTCTTTTGGGCGCACGTAGGCATTTGTAATTGGGGTAAGATTTGGGTACAATTCTGAAAAATCGTTTAATAACTAAATGGGTCAAGCATGTGTAGACAGCCAAGAAGGGATAACAACAAAAACTTTAGGCGCCAAAAGCCCAAAACTGCCCAATACCCCTCCCTTCTTGGTTGCTCTACTATTTACAGACAAAATTAAGACGTGATTACATTGGGAATGTTCAGCAGAGCAATAAGGAACTTATCCAGACGAAAAGTCCGGTCACTACTAGTTATCATTGCGTTAAGCATTTCACTATCAATTATGGTATCAATTCCTGCGGGTCTTTTAGCCAATCAGGAAGCTACCAGTGCAATGGCGAATAATCTTGGAAACACACTCACCGATACAAGTGCTTCGATCAATGAAACATTGAGTCAAATTGATGTTTCTATGTCGTCGAATTTTGCTGGTTTCGGTTTCCAAGCCGAAGATATACCTACAGCAGGAAATGCCCGGCTTGGTGGAAGCAGCATCTCGAGTTCAAGCGATAACGGACCTCAAAGCTTTGGTGGATTCGGGGGAGTTGGGGGTCAGTTCGGTGGAGGCTCACGAGCAGCTACCCCGATGAATGCCAGTTTGTATTCTGATATTGCCAATATCAATGGAGTAGCAGCCGTTGAAGAAATCCTAGAAGCATCAGAAGGAAGTAGCAACCAAACAACTTCATTTATGGGAAGATCCTTCACCACATTAATAACGGATTACACTATTGAAGGCATACCGTTAAATTCTGAATTATTATCCGGCTACACTATACTGCCAACAAACATAAGCTCTGGCAGAACCCTTGCAGCTGGAGAAAGCGGTGTTGTCCTTTTGAGCGAGAATAACTCTAAATTCTTCGGCGCAGGCGTAGGCGACACAATTACAGTTGTGAACGAAACCTTCACCGTAGTGGGTATCTACCAACCAGCATCAACAGACAATATCCAAACACTTTACATGAACCTTTCCGACGCCCAAAGAATAACCAACAACACTGGATACATAACAAATCTCAAAATATTCACCACAAACAGCGACGTCGTAGACGCAGTATCCTCAGACATAAAATCGCTACACTCAGAATTAACAGTTACAACACAACAAGACCTACTTGACAGACTTCAACAGCAACAATCAAGATACACAGAAGCCATAGACAGCGCGCAGGCATCCATAGCTTCAACACAAGCCACTGCGACACAGGAAATCATTGTTGTAGTTGCTGCATCGAGCTTAATCGTGTTGTTTGTAATGCTCTACACTGTGCGTGAGAGAACCAAAGAAATTGGAACACTCAAAGCCATAGGATTTAGCAACAGAGTCGTTATGGGACAGTTCATCATCGAAGGCTTACTGCTGAGTATGCTCGCTGGCGCAGTTGGTATAGCCCTCGCAAGCTTCGCAGCGCCCACGTTATCCTCGTTGTTACTTCCAAGTGTAGGAAGCACCATGGGTTTTAACCAAATGGTAACCCTCTCAACAGCGGCAACAACCGTTACGTTGAGTCCACTGCTCATCTTGGAGGCGTTTGCGGGAGCAATGGCTCTAGGCGTCGCAGGCAGTCTCTATCCGGCGTGGAGAGCAGCAAAAATTAGACCAGCAGAGGCGATGAAATATGAGTAATCCAGTCCTTGAAATAGAAAACCTAACAAAAACATACATGCTTGGTAAACGTTCAGTAGATGCACTAAGAGACCTAAGCATACATGTCAACAAAGGCGAATTCATAGCCATAATGGGTCCATCCGGCTCAGGCAAAACTACGTTACTAAACGTCATCGGTTGCATTGACAAATCCACCAAAGGCAAAGTTGTCCTAGACGGCATAGACGTAACCAGCACACCCGAAAACAAACTTTACAAAGTAAGACGCGACAAAATGGGTTTCATCTTTCAAAGCTTCAACTTGCTGCCCTACCTAAATGCCCGCGAAAACGTGGAGTTGCCGATGGAGGGGAAAATCGGTTCGAAAGCTGAACGCAAAAAACGCGCCAGTGAACTGCTTAAAATGGTTGGGCTTTCCGGAAGAGAGAACCATCGACCTCACCGCCTTAGCCAGGGTGAGCAGCAAAGAGTCGCCATCGCACGCGCTCTGGCAAATGATCCCGCTATAATTCTCGCTGACGAACCAACTGGCAACTTAGATAGCAAAAATAAGCAAGACATTATCAAGCTGCTTGCGAACCTGAACCTGACGCAGGGCACAACCATCATCATGGTTACGCATGATACCCACGCTGCAAGCTATACCGAACGTATGCTTCTTCTAAAAGACGGCCGAATAGTAAAAGAAAAAGAAGGTTTACATATGGCGAAGAAACAAAGCAAATGTCCACACTGCGGAGGCCAAATAAAGTTTACCGACGAAGTGTGCCAATCCTGTAAAAAACCGTTAGTGGAAACCGATGAGGTTTTCTCATCCTGAGGTGCAATTAATGGAGTCCTCACCATCTGAAACAAATCCAAACTCATTCTCCACTTTCCCTTCCTTACCCCCACCGCCTTCTTCTAAAAAGAAACGTAGTTTACTTGTTTTGGTCACACTCCTTTTAGTTGGTTTACTCGCAGGTGGCATCATAGGTTACGCTGTAACATACGCGGATTTCAATAACAAACTTAATTCGCTACAGGCACAACTGGGAATCTATCAAGGAAGCGGAACCTCAACTCAGACTTACCTGCTAAACGATAACGTTTCCCTTTCAACGCTGTACAATCATGTTAAAGGTTCAGTGGTGGTTGTCCAAGACCTCTTGCCAGGATACACGTTTTTTGGACAGCATGTTTACACTTTGCAGCAGGGTTCCGGGTTTGTCACAACGGTAAACGGCCAAAACGTTGTAGTAACCAACAACCATGTGGTTGATGGCACAATCAACGTAACGGTAACATTTGCCGATGGCACATGCTACCCCGCCACGGTGTTGGGTCAAGATGCAAAAGCGGATTTGGCAGCGCTTTCCGTTCCGTCGATGCCCAGTAGTGCCACACCCTTAACCATGGTTAGTTCTTTAACATTAACTGTGGGAGACCCAGTTGTTGCAGTAGGATCCCCCTACGGTTTAGCTGGAACCTTAACAACGGGGATAATCAGTTCTTTAGGCAGAACAATAACCGAGGACGATTCAACCCAGAACGGCCTTACAATTCCCGACACCATCCAGACCAGCACCGCCATCAACCCCGGAAACTCCGGTGGCCCACTCCTTAACTACGCGGGAGCAGTAGTAGGCATAACCACTGCGGGTATCAGCGACTCACAAGGTTTAGGCTTTGCAATTCCGTCAGCAACAATAATGCGTGAGCTCGCTTCGTTGGTAACATCTGGTAGCTACGACGAACACCCCTCAATCAACGCCCAAGGAACCGATATGAACTACCCCATAGCACAAGCCACAGGCGCACCCGTCAGCTACGGAGTCCTAATCGAAAATGTCGCAGTGCAAAATGGTTTGCAGGGCGGCTCAAAAACAATTGCGGTCTTAAACGACAACGTAGTTGTAGGCGGCGACATCGTAATAGGTATAAACAGTGTACGTATAGCCAACACCGATGACCTGCTCTCATATCTTGAACGCAACACTTTACCGGGGCAAACCGTAGATTTCATGGTGGTTCGCAATGGGCAAACTCAGACTGTCCCAGTGACAATTGGAAAAGCGTAGCTTCTTTTTCTTTTTTCAACTCCTATTACGTTTTTCTGATTTTTGGTTTTTGTAATCGAACAATATGATTAACACGACAAAGCGGAGCTGAATTTAGGACCTCTGCTTCGGGATTACGATACAGCCAGCATCGACTAAGCAGACTCTCGGCAGCAACAACTATAGAAAAAACAAATTATCCGGATGCGTTATTCTTATAAGCCAAACGCTCGAATTAAGTTTTCATGCAAATAGAATTTGGAGTAATCGGCGGAACAGGTCTCTACGACCCTAACCTTATGAAGAACATACAAGAAATTACAGTTGACACGCCATACGGCAAGCCCTCAGATTCATTCACAATCGGCGAACTCTCAGGCAAAACTGTGGCGTTTCTGCCCAGACACGGCAAACTACACACAATACGACCTACAGACCTCAACCAAAGAGCCAACATATGGGCTTTTAAGCGGTTAGGCGTAAAACGTATCTTAGCCGCCTCAACCGTTGGTTCACTTCGTGAAGATTACCAACCCGGCGAAATCGTTTTTGCAGAACAATTCATCGACAGAACCACACGCCGCGAACAATCCTTCTACACAGTTAATGAAGGAAAAGTCTGCCACATATCAGTCGCTGACCCCATGTGCCCACAGCTACATAAAACCGTAATTGATGTAGCCAAAACCTTGGGCATCAAAATGCACGAAACAGGCACATATGTCTGCATCGAAGGACCCCGCTTCAGCACCAAAGCCGAATCACACATGTATCAGAAATGGGGTGCTGACATCATAGGCATGACTATGGTTCCTGAAGTTGTTTTGGCAAGAGAAGCAGAAATCTGCTACACAAACATATCCACAGTCACGGACTACGACTGCTGGAAAGAACACAATGTATGTGTAGGCGACATCGTAGCCATCATGAAAAGAAACGTCGAAAACGTCAAACATATCATAGCCGAAACTATCGCTAAAACACCCAGTGAATGCAGCTGTAGTTGTCACAGTGCATTAAACGGAGCCTTCGCTTAACGCTAAACAGGAGAAAAAAAGAAATGAGCTCTACAAACTTAAAAAGCAACATCCGAAGAATCCCCGAATTTAAAGGCGTAGTTTTCTGGGACATAACTACACTTCTAAAAGACCCAGCGATTTTCAGAGCAACCATCAAACAACTCGCAGACCACTACCGTAACAAAAAAATCGACGTTATAGTCTCCAACGAAGCACGCGGATTCATCATCGGCGCACCCCTCGCTTACGAGTTAGGCGTTGGATTTGTCCCCATCCGCAAAAAAGGCAAACTACCCTACAAATGCCTCAACTACACCTACACCACTGAATACAGCAACGACAGCATCCAAATCCATGAAGACGCCATAACAAAAGATCAAAACGTCCTAATCATCGACGACTTGCTCGCAACAGGCGGAACCGTGAAAGCCAATGTTGAATTAGTTGAAAAATTGGGTGGAAAAGTCGCCGGAACCGGTTTCCTCATCGAGCTGGCGTATTTGGGCGGACGAAAAGCACTCGGCGACAAATTCGAAGTGTTTTCGTTGGTTAACTACAAGACGCCAGACGACGTCTAACCCAAAATTTTATTTCGGGCTTGGCTTATAGAAAGCACAAGTCAAGCTCCATTCCTCCACTTCCTCCCAGATAGCGAAATAAAAATTACATCGAATGGGCACCTGCTCTCTTTGTGCTTTCTTCATCGCTAAAATCGGGTCTCGCCAAGCCCCAGCTTTTCCAAGCTGCATAAAAATATTCTCTGCAGATTTAATACAGGTTTGTTGTAGCCAGGGAACAGCAACGAGGCTTTAATAGCGATTCTAAACAAAATAACTTAAACAGGAGTTGTTTATTTTGGAAAATGTTTTTGTTAACCCAACACCGCAGTTCAACGCTGTTTCTGAAAATTCGTTTTTAAAGACTAAGCGGAGCGCGTTTGTTTTCATAACAGCCGAATCCGGCTCAAGCAATACTGCCCTTGATGACCTACGCAAAATGGATGATGTTCAAGAGGTTTACCTTGCACGTGGCGCCTACGATCTCGTGGCCAAAGTTACAGGGGAATCTATGGAGCACCTGCGCGAAAACGTTTTAATGAGAATTAAACGCCTCAACGGCATCCGTTCAACCATGACATTAACTGTCATCTAAAATTTGGAAGTGATATTTTGCCTAAATACTTAGTTAACTCTGCAATTCTAAGTTCCAGCAAGAACTCAAGGAGCTGCGCGGAAGGTGCGGCCAAAATGCTTGCCAAAGGAAAAATCAAAGACATAGAAGCAACAGCCTGCTACTGCTGCACCAACGAAAACCGAGTAGCATTCTTAATCGAAGGGCCAAACCAAGATGCAGTTCTTGAAACCGTTCAGGAACATCTCAACATCCCAGTTGCCTCGATAACTGAAGTCTCCGAAGTCACCTAGGCCAAATAATTGAGGCGGCCTTTGCATAGATGTCAAAGTCCCTTTGCGAAAACAGAACCATCGTGATTTTTTCTATTTTTTCATCTTTTTCCAAAAAATCCTTAATCGTTACCAAGGCGACTTGGCTGGCTTCTTCCGTTGGATAACCGTATGCGCCTGTGCTTATTGATGGAAAAGCTATTGTTTTGAGCCCGCTGTTTGAGGCAAGTTTAAGCGAGTTCCAGTATGCTCTGCGCAGCAGTTTAGGTTCTTCTTGAATTCCACCGCGCCAAATCGGACCCACCGTGTGAATAACATGCTTAGCTTTCAGGTTACCGCCCGAAGTGATAACTGCGTTTCCCGTTGGCAAACCATCCGGCCACTCTTTGGCACGTAGGCGTTTGCATTCTTCGAGGATTTTTGGTCCGCCTTTCGCATGTATTGCTCCATCAACTCCGCCTCCGCCCAGAAGCGAGGAGTTAGCCGGGTTTACAATGGCATCTGCTTCAACGTCGGTTATGTCTCCTCTAATGAGTTGCAAGGTCGCTTTTCCGATTTTGAATTCCATAGCTACCAGTATGGTGGATTCCTATTTAACTATGCAAGAAGCGTCCAAAGTGCCGACACCATAAAGAAAAATCCGAAACCCACGAAAACCCCCACACAGAACATGGTGATTCCAATTCGTACACGGTCATTCCAAAAGCGTCGTGACTTGAAAATCAAAAAAGCCGCAGCTGTGTACCAAGCAAAATCGACAAACCAGTGCATGCCAGCGAAGATTGAGAAACCCAGTAGCCCAAAAATTTTAGCGTTGAGAATAAGCGTTGTGCCAATGGTTAACCACCAGAGTATGAAGCCTGCGTTGGCTGCGGTGGTGTAGGCACCTGCAAACACTGAATCGCGGATTGGGCTCACCGTGGGGTCATCTTGTTTGTGGCGAGTTCGGAAAGTCTGTATGCCCATGAAAACCATCAAGGCACCGCCGATTAAACCTACCATAACCTGCGCAAGGGTAGGAACTTCAAACTCGCTTAGTAGAAAGAAAATTAGAAACATCAACGGAAACTCGATAATGCCATGTCCAATTGCAATCAGGGCGCCACTAATTTTGCTTTTCATCGCCTTTTTAATTGCGATTGCGAACAAGGGACCCGGCATGAGTACACCTGAGAGTGAAATCAGAAGCACCGAAGCCAAAAACACAGTGAAATCGGTTATGTATGCCAAGATGATGTCCCAGCCTTGTTAACATTTTTTTGCAGAGGATGCTATAAGGGTTTCATATCTCAAGGAGAATGTTATTCGAACACGTTTTTGCTGGGTTCACGCTTCGGTGTCTTCAGCAGCCGCGTCTGCATTTCCACAATGTCAGCGCTATCTTTGGCAGTCACGTAGTTGTCAAGCAACTTCTGGTTTAACTCAAAAAATGTGTGTCCCCACGGAAAAATCAGCAGCACCTTTTCTGCCTCCTCTTTAAAACCGCCAATATAGAGGGCAGCTGCTATAGCTTCGGCAGTAGATAGTTTAGTGAGCTTTCCGAAGTTAACTGGGTTACCTGCAATCAAAATGGGCAGGCACCTGCTAGTTCCCCTAACATGTTCACCCATAACTTTCTGGGCGTGTTCCCAACTACAATCAAGCGCCGCCAACCCAAACTGTTCAAGACGGTCATGATCTGCTGGCGAAAACGCGATTTGACTAAACGGGTTAAGCACTATTGCTCTTTTGGGCAAAAATTTTACGCTAGTCACAATTCTAGCGAGGCATCGACGTTTAAGTCGTAGGGCAGTATTCTTTTTTGGGTCATCCTGTGCCGCATGATAAATGGATATTCTAACGGGCATCGTTTGTGCTGGTTCGGATTCGTTTTCGTCTATTGCTTTTTCACCTTTAAGTGGCTCATTGGTTCCTCAAGTACCCGTGGAATCCAGTCAATAATGTCGGTTGCAACCATATGATAACCTATTTCTGACGCAATAAAATCGCCTGCCGCACCATTAACAAAGGCTCCTGCAACTG
The DNA here is from genome assembly GCA_963760925.1 of uncultured archaeon. Classification (GTDB taxonomy): domain Archaea; phylum Thermoproteota; class Bathyarchaeia; order Bathyarchaeales; family Bathycorpusculaceae; genus Bathycorpusculum. Next base: position 63,959 of record CAVXES010000006.1, read on the forward strand.
CAGCTTCAAAAGACTCAACGTGTTGAGCCATCAAACCCGCGACTATGCCGCTTAGAACGTCTCCTGTTCCGCCGACTGTCATGCCGGGGTTGCCGGTGAAGTTTAGTTTTGAGCGGTTCTTGTTACAGATTATGTCGATTTTGCCTTTGACTAGGATTGTTGCGTTGAGTTGCTTGGCGGTTTTCTGAATTGCAGCTGCTCGTTCTTCGAGGGGATCAGGCAGTTTTTGACCTGTTAGGAGTATATATTCGCTGGCGTGAGGCGTTAAAACCAGCGGGACCTTCAAGGGGCGTTTGAATTTGGCGAAGGCTTTTAGGCCATCAGCGTCCAACAGTAACGGTTTGCCTGCTTCCTCAACTTCGCTGATACATGCTTCAACAAACTTTTGTGTTTCAGCGTCCAAACCCATTCCTGGTCCCATTGCAATGACATCAACCATGTTTATGTAAGGTTTGAGTTGATCTATGTTGGCTGGGTTTAAGTTTTTGCCTTCAAGTTTTAGGGTAATCAAGTCAGGAGACATCGAAGAAATCTCGTGAGCATTCAGTTGTGGCGTAGCCAAATACACTAAGTCCACGCCCGTGCGCATAGCCGCCAAAGAAACCAAAGCGGGTGCGCCCGAGTAGGCTTCGCTTCCGCCAATAACTAACAACCGTCCAAAATCGCCTTTATGACCCGCTGAACTTCGCGGTTTCGAAGCAAGTTGCACATCGCCTGGACCCGCAAACCTCTCCAGTTCCAAGGGTAAACCGATATTGGCAATAACCAGTTCACCTGTGTGCTTTTTAGCTTTCTCCAAACCTGTCTTTGCCCTATGGAAAGTCACGGTCAAATCCGCTGTGACAGCCGCTGCCTAAGACGTCGCCTGTATCGGAGTCGATGCCCGTAGGGACATCTACGGCGACTTTGAAGCCGCTGAGTAGGTTTATGGTTTCAACGGCTTTGCTTATGGGCGCTTTAAGTTTGCCTTTGGTGCCTGTTCCCAACAATGCGTCGATTACCACGTCAGCTTTCACTTCAGGAATCGCTGAGCTGTCAACAACTTCAACTATGGAAAGTTTGCTTTTGAGTGACTGCAAAATAGTCCAGTTCCTCAAGGCAGATTCATGATTAATCTCTCTGCCGCGACCAAACAAAAAAACCGAAACATCAAAGCCAGACGCCAGAAGGTACCTCGTCGTGACGAAACCGTCGCCTCCGTTACCGCCTAATCCGCAGAAGATAACAACCTTCTTTTCAGAGGTGAATCTGCCTGCTATTTCTTTGGCGACGTTGTAGCCTGCCATCTCCATAAGCTGCAGGAGACTGAAGCCGAAGTATTCAGCGTTAACTTCTAAAGCCCGCATTTCGCGGCTGGTAATCGGTTGGTTTGGGTTTTGCATAGTTAAAGCCCTTACTACAGATTGGGGGTTTTTAAAGATAAGCCTATCGTGCCGTATACAAAAGCATCACCAAAACACATTTTTTGTCGCCGCCAAAAGCTGCGAAAAAATCAAATTTTTTCGAAAATAAGCGAAGCTTATATAATCATGCAGACGCTTTAGGACAATAATTGTTTTTGCCTGCAAGCGATTGCTGAACTCTCCCGATCGGCATGCTGGTTTAAGTCAAATTTGGCGTTCGACTCCTGACGATTCCTGAGAGAACTTTCGCAGAGCATTCAAAAACGCTGTTATGCCAATTTTATTACCCTTGTGATAGACAAAATTTTGAAGTTGACTTCGGTTTTCGCATTCCGCACTCCTCAGAACCCGAATTGACTGCTGTTAATTTGTTGGGCTTGAGAGGTAAAGTTGCGATTAAGGTGTTTTCAGGAGGCCTTCTCAGCCTTGAGCGGCGGCTGTTCCTGAGTTAGACGAGAGTTTTTGGCTAAGTTTGATTTTTGACTTTTCGAACATACCGAACAAAAATCGAATGATCACTTTTTAAACTAAACAGTTAAAATAGCGAGGGATATGTGCCAAAATAGAACAAAAAACAGGCAATTTATTCATAGAAGATGTTTTTCCAATGATACGACGGGCGAAGCAAGAGTAAACTGGGAAATTTTGCCCAAAAAATTTTTTTGACGGGCGTGGAAAGTTTATTGGACAAGGAAGGGTATAGGTTGGCTTATCGGGGTTTGAGTGTGTCGGGTAGATTGCGACTGCGTCGTTTGAAACTGTGTTTAGGGGATGCTTTTGTATACTGGATTAGCGTTGCACGTTGCATTTTGGCTTCAATAAGCCCTATTTTTTATTTTTTGGCATCAACTCTTCGGGGGTATAGCCTTGAGTATTGAGTCTAAGCTGTTAATTTCAACGCTAAAAATGACTCAAAAAAAGAAAGCTTTAGTCAAAGATGTAAAAAACGGCGCCAGGATACCCTCAGATATTTGTTGGCAGTTGCTAGAGAAAATGCAAAACGAAGAACTCGTTTATTTGAACGGTGACGAAATCGAAGTAAACGAACAAAACCGAATAAAAATTGCAGTTAAAGCAGCCGCATTTAGGCGCAGACCTCCAAACAATCAGCAACCTCTTAGCCTGGCAAGAATTTGAAGAAATTGCCACATACGCCCTAAAAACAAACGGCTACGCTGTCCACCATAACTTACGCTTCAAAAATGGAAATCGACGCTACGAAGTAGACGTTGTAGGATGCAGAAAACCCTTAGTCGTCTGCATCGACTGCAAACGTTGGCAACACTCCATTGCCGCATCAGCGCTTAAAAAAATCGTGGAGGATCAAACGCTGCGGGTGGAATCATTGGCGAATTCTTTGCCTAACCCAAAAACGGATTTGGAATGTACACGCTGGGAAAACGCCAAGTTTATTCCTGCAGTGTTGTCTCTTATGCCTGGCGCGTACAAGTTTTATTACGAAGTGCCCATAGTTGCAGTCCTTCAACTCCAAGACTTCATAAACCAACTGCCTCTAAACTTAGAAAACGTAAGAATCTACTCCAAAACTTTCACAAAGTTAACTCAAGATTTTTAGTACTGCAGTTCTCGTTAGTTTAAACGCTGGGTAGAGACTCAAAAAGAACATGGCAATTAATGCGGAAATAAGCCAGGCAGCTATCACAAATATCGTGGTACTCGTTACAACGGGATTTGACATCAGAATCATTAAGGTAATGATTACGCCAAAGGAGAGCCCCACACCGAAACTTGACAGAAGCACCACAGCACTCTGAATTGCAGAGATAACAACAATAAGTTTAGACCTAGCCCACCGCACGCAACATAGCAAACTCTTGACGCTGCTCATCCAAGGCTAACATCATATAACCCATCAAGCACAACGTAGCTGAAGCCAAAGTGGCGATTGGAATAAACATAATGGTTTGCCAAGTCGCACCCAAAAACGCCGAATTTTCAGTTACGGTTTGGGTGAGATCAAACATCTCCAAGTTTGCATCAACCGCCTTAACCATATTTTGTATTTCATTAATGGCTACATTACGGTCCGCTGAGTCCTCAAGCCTTACCAACAGCAGATTTGGGCTGGATAAACCCGTAGCATTCATCAAATCATTGATGGGCACATAGGTTACATAGCCATTGTTTATGGGATCAATACAGACGCCTACAATTCGGAAAGTGACGTTATCGATTTTTATGCTTTCAAGCAGTGGATCTGATAAGTTAATCTTTAGTTTTTGGTCGCGGTAATACATGGTTTGAGCGATAGAGTCTCCTATAACGGCTTCTAAAGCGTTATTTCCGCTGAGACTTCGACCTTTGATTGAAAAATCCGTGGCCATTTTCGATGGATCCATGCCTATTAATAGAGATGTTCCTTCTCTGTCGCCGCCAATAATCGTTTTCGCACCGTTAATTACTGTATAGTTGCTAACTTCATTAACGGTTTGATACAGAACTATTTGAGGGTCAACCGAAGAAACACTATGCAAGGCACTTAACGCCTCTTTAACAGCGACTGGAATAGCCAGTTTTGAGTCAGAATAGTTAAATTCGCCCATATCCTGAGCGCCAGTAAACTTAGATAACAACAATTTATACTGATTTCCCATACCTTCATATGCAATAGCTATTGTGCCTCTGTTCTCGGTTTTTTGTACCCATGAAGTGGTAGTGTCTTTGGCGATGATGCCGCCTGCAACTGAAACCGTGAGCAAAACGAAAACAATCGAGAGCAAAAACACTATACGCACGGTCGGAGATATCCGGCGAACCATGCCTCTGGAAGCAATACGCCACGATAATGCAGAATGTGACAGCGCCTTATGCTTACCCTCTACACTGGAACCGTAGTAATTAATTGGGGAAAGCGCTTCGATTGCGGGCATCTTAGCTGCTTTAAGGATAGGCTGTAAACCAAAAAACAGTGACAAGAAGAAAAATACAACAAAAACTACGGGTGCAAACCACCAATTGATTAACTGATAACCTCCTAAAACAATGTTTGCTACGGCAAAATCTGCTAAAAACCCAAAGATTACGCCTAAAAGGCAGCCGACAAACGTTACAATTAATAGTTCAGTCATGAAATATCCGCCGACTAAGCTACTTGGACAACCTGCGGCTTTAATTAAACCAAAATCACGGGTACGCTGCGTCATCAGTAAAAGAACAATAAAAGAGGTCAAGATTGCGCCGACTACAAAAACGAGGATACCGATGAATAGGATAAATTGGCTAAACACTGAGTTTAAGCCTATCGTGAATGTACCCGTAACTGAAGATAATCCAATGCTTAAGCGACTGCTAAAAAGCAGCAGCAATAATGTAGACGCAACACTCAACATAAGAGTTGTAACTGCAAAACCTGTTTGGAGACGTCGCCTGAGTAAGTCGTTAATGGGAAAACCTGTGCCACTACTCATCGCAACTCGCCAATCTGCCGTCTTTTAGGGAAAGGGTTTGGTCTGCTAACTTGCGAATTTGAAGGTCATGAGTTGAAACTAAAACGGTTTTGCCCTGGTTCTTTAGTAGTTGCAGGACTTGGAAGATTTTTTCGGCGTTTTTTGTGTCTAGGTTGCCTGTGGGTTCATCTGCTAAAATCAAGTCTGGGTCATTAGCCAGCGCTCTTGCAAACGCTACCCGTTGCTGTTCGCCGCCGCTTAGCTGCGATGGGAAATGATTCATGCGATGTTCTAATCCAACAATTTCAATCAGCTCTTTGACACGGTTTTCTATTTGTGGGGTTGGCTTTCGGGTCCACTCCATCGGGAAAGCAACGTTCTCCGCCACAGTCAAAGTTGATACCAGATTGTAAGCTTGAAAAACGAAGCCGATGTGTTTGCATCGAAAATCTGAAAGAAAATCCTCATCTTTGTCCGCTAAATTTTGGCTGCCAACATTGATTGTTCCTTTGGTGGCTCGGTCTAAACCGCTCAGCAGGTTGAGAAGGGTAGTCTTTCCAGAGCCTGAAGGGCCGCATAGAACAACAAATTGCCCTTGTGAAATAGCAATGGTTATACCTTTTAAGACTGAGACCTTTTCTTCTCCGACCAAATATGTTTTCTCTAACCCCTCAGTCGCGACCATCAAGGTTTCTTTTGGCTCCAGTATCTAACCTCCTTGGTTTAGTTTCTTGCTATTTAATTAATAATAATTTTGAGGTACATTCACTTACCCTGGACGGGTTAGCTTGGGTAACATGTGTCGATGTTTAAGTTTCCTCGGTCGCTGCTTTAGGATTCTGACTTTATCTGGAATCTTGCCTTTCTGCCAGTCATTCCAGCTGATTTCCTTAAAAAGCCAACGCTTGCCTAAATGAGCCGCCACTACTGCATGCTTGTATTCGGTGCCTGAGGGGATGAATTGGTCTAGAAACCTGAAGAGTTTGTCGATTTGAGGTTGAGGATAATAAGCGTAGTAGGTGGCGTTTTTTACTTCAAAAGCATAAAGATGAGGACCCTTTCTAGCGATTAGGTCGGGGAGGGGGCTGAGGCTGGGGTTGCTTACGGGAATGCGGACTGCGTAGTATCCTTTTTTATGGAGCAATTTGACTAAGGCGGTTTCGCTGTAGAAGCCTCTTTTTCTCCAGCGGCGTAGTCGGATGCGGTCTTCTTCTGTGCTCATGGTTTCTGCGCCTGCTTTTGTTATTGTGGGTTATTGGTTTAATTAAAAATTGTTAACAAGGGGAACGCAAAAATGTGTTTTGGTGATGCTTTTGTATACGCATGCGTGACCTGGTGAAGCTGGAACCCGCTGGTGAACATATTAGCAAAAAATATTGCAAATACAACCATTACAACTGAGCATGCATTTCTTAACATTCACAGATACAAAATATCCCCACTTTATCCTACACTAAGCACTAAAAAAGTAACTAATGACCAAATGATCAAACAAAAAAATCATCCCCTAGAGAAACAAAAAATCACTGTATCGTGATTTTGACAAGTAAAGACGTTAACAAGAAATAAGAAACGCATGACAAAGACATCAGTTTTTGTAACTCGATGAGTTCCTACTGTCGACAACTTTCCTCACCAAAACTATAGTTAGTAGGTGACCAAATCAACCAAAGCCTCGCAAAACGACAAAGATTCCAAAAAAGAAAAGAACTCGGCAAAAACCCCTTTGTTCGCTCGAAGGCTCGCCGAAAAAAACCGTTTTTGCTTCGCATGGAGATTTTCGCAGGTACTTATATGAGGCCCCGATTTTCCCCATGCGAACCCACAACCCGACACCCGAAAAGCACGAAAACCACCTCCTTTTTAAAATTGAGCCTTATTTAGAGGCTAATAATTTTAGTTTCAGACGAAAAACAGTAACCATTTTCCGGTCACCATTATTTCGCAATGTAACATACACTATTTGGGCATTAAAAAGTAAAGCAGTCACGTTTTAAGTCTTTTTTAGAAAAAACTCGCCATCGATTAATCGAAAAAAATTTCCTGCTTCAGTCTGAAGAAAATTAAGTTGAAAATATTTTCGTAGTCGCAAAGGCAGTTTGAAATCTCATGCAGAGAATTAAAAATCAACCGTTGCACTTAGAAAAACAGTCACCCTCTGAAATCATCCAAAGCTCACTGTGAAATTAAATCTTTCCAACCAGCACTGCGACAGGATGAAAGAATGCTTGAGCTAAGGAGATGAGATTTTTGGTTTTGACCAGTGGTGTTACATCATGTTTAGTTAGAAGAAGATATACCACCAAACCAACCAGCTCAACTATTGAGTGGAAAATAATCTGAGCGACGTTACTGCAAAGGCAGTAGGCATCACGTCATGTTTCGCAAGTCATCTGTATGAAGTTGACGAAAGTTGGCTGATTTTTTTTTAGCAAGTATGAAGGTCCATTACTTTTTTTTACCCAAATTGAGCCAGTACCTGTCTGCCGAAATCAGTAATTTCTATTGCATAAAAATCAAAAGGCGCCAGGTTGATCAGTGGGTCGGGTATATTTACCAGCAGAGATTTTGATAGGCTCCTAATGGCTTTATTTATCTCGTTTGGAGACAGATTTGTTTTCTTCTGTATCAGCTCACCCTTTACCAATTCGCCGTTAGCAAACTCGGATAGGGCTACAAGGACCTTTTTTGCGGTCATATCAATAGCGTTAAAATTTTCAAGATTATATTTTTCTGCCATTTCAAAAATCGCCTTGCTTTAATAAAAGTCAATCAGCACTTAAAAACTGTTTGAGTTGAGTCGTGTAATCAAGTTAGCTCAATAGTACTGGATTGAATTTTGCTTGTTTTGCAGAGCCTTGTCAAATCAAAATATGCAAAAGAATTTGCATTAGCTTCGTGGCCTGGAAGTTTTGTCAGCGTTTGGCCAGTCTAAAAAGTTGTTTATTATGGGGTACGCTTGGATAAAAAAACTGCCTGAGTTGGCAAAGTGGCTATGGTATTACCTAAAAAAGTTTCGTCACCAAAGACAACCAGTAACTTAAGGTCACATTAGCATGCCTGAAAAAGCGCAGACTTCGTCCAAGCAATGCTTTTGACGGTAATGCAAATCATGCGCCTCCAGCGTTTCAAAAAGCATCCCGCACTCGCGACAACGGTATTTTCCATTTGCTGTCCGTTCGGCCGAATCATCATAATCAACTAATGCGTTTTGCAGTATCGCCTCTAATGCTGCAGATTGCTCTTCTTTAATGTCTGAATTCAACTATCTCCTCTCCGAAATTGGATAGCCACTCCATATTCAGTTGGATAGCTAAGAACTTTAAAGGCTGTGTGAGTGGCACGTAACAGCAACAATGTGGATCACGTATTCGGTATACAAAAGCATCACCCAAACACACAAAAACGCTTTAAAACTTTTTTAGCAAACAGCCCAATAACAATATCAGGGAACAACATGCCCGGCTTTAAGGTTTTAAACAAAAAAATAAAGCTCTCAACTCAAGGCGAAATCGACTTTATAGACTTATCAGAAACCGTCGACCACGCAGTTAAAGAGTCCTGCATCAAAAATGGCATCGCCCATGTCTTTGCTCCCCATGCCACAGGAATCCTAATCCTAACAGAAAACGACTATGCCCTACTGGAAGATATCAAAATTTTCCTCGAAAAAATAGTTCCCAATCGCGGGAATTATCAACATCCATCTAATGCTCACTCGCATTTGCGTTCGATGCTTCTGCCGCCTGATAAGACGTTGCCGGTGGTTGATGGGCAAGTTGTTTTTGGGACTTGGCAGTCGCTGCTTTACGTTGAAACCGATGTTTATCCACGCGATAGAACGATTCTCATTCAGGTCATGGGCGAAACATAAATTTCGCTTTTCTGATCTCCAAAACAGGTTTTCACGGCAGATTTACAAGTTTAAATATAAAAATGATTGATAGAGCGTTAATTTTTAACTGTTTATTATAAAAAATATTCATTCGGCTAATTTCGTATATATGAAAGCGGAAAAAAGAGCTTCAGAATAAAGCAAAGGTCAGTTAACAAAAATAAAAACTGCTAAAAAGCGCGAATTAAGCCTTAGAAAAGCCATAAAATAGCCTCTTAGTATTATCCAAAGTGAAGCAGAACCTATTTTTTCAGCTTTCTCGGACAGGTATTTAAGGTTCGCAAGCTTTCGAATGTACTTAGCGTTCTGTCCTAAGCCGTCTGTTAGCGGTTTTAGGTCTCATCCGCGCCTTCTTTTTTGCGTCAAGCAACATCGAGGGTTTCTCAGCCAAAACATCAGGTACGGGTTTTTCAACAGACAACGTGTCGGCTACCTCTACAAAGTCAGCGTCAGATGACAATTCTGCGCCGCTCTTTTGCATGGCGTCAATAGCGCGGTCAACATCCTCTGGCAGCACATTAATACCCAAAGTGGCATCCATCAAAACGACCACTTCGAATCCAAGTTGACGAGCATCCAAAACTGTATTCACAACACAGTAATCCGTCGCCAAACCTACAACAAAAAGCCGCGTCACCCCCAGTTTGCCCAAGTTCTCTTCAAGGTTTGTGCCGTCGAAAGCTGAGTAAGCTTCATGGTGTGGATCAGTTGCTTTAGATATAATCAATGTGCGGCTGGGTAATTTTAGGTATGGGCTGAACTTTGCGCCTTCTGTGTCTGCGATGCAATGTGGCGGCCACGGTCCACCTTGCTCCTTAAAGGATATGTGATTTCGTGGGTGCCAATCGCGTGAAGCGATCACGTGCGCTTTTGAAGATACAAAATGGTTGATGTACTCGTTTATTACCGGAATTATTTTGTCACCGCCTTCAACGGGCAAGGTGCCTCCGGGCAAAAAGTCAATTTGGATGTCTGTGATTAACAGAGCATCTTTATTGTTAAGTTTGTAGGGTTTACTCATAATGTCACCTTGTTTGTCAACTCTGAATTTTTTGTGGTTGACTTAAAAAACAATTGACTAGAGAAGGTTCTGTGGGATAAACTTTTTTGCTTCTTAATTCTTGGTTTGTTTGTTTTTCGGCTGCTATTTACGAGCAGAGCTTATTTTATTATGTAAAATGCTTTAAATCCCGCATTTCCATAACAAGTAAAAGTTTTATTTTAACTGTTTAATGTGAAAAGTGACCATTCGAAAAAATTTCGCTCACAAAACCGCTAAACAAGAAAACTCGAGGTAAAGAAGCTTCGGCAAATCACAGTATGTCTCGTTAGAACCAGCGTTTTTTTTGGAGATGACTGATTTTTTTACCTTCAACCCCTCAAAAAACCCAAGCCACACCCGCTGAAAGCTAAAACGAACCTCTAAAAAGAGCAAATCAACCCTTCAGAGACACGTTTTCGCAGGTTTTCACTTGGAAGCGCCTTCTGAGAGGACTTGAGAGAGGCATTTTTGGTATTGCGAAGCAAAAACGCGCCTGCAAAGGAGAGTTAAGGAAAATTAGCCTGTACACCAGTCGTTTTTGCGCAAGTATGATTATATAAGCTTCGTTGTTTTTCGAAAAACTCGCTGTTTTTGGGCTCATTTTTTGGGTAAAACTGTGTTTTGGTGATGCTTTTGTATACGGGCTTAAAATCGATGGTTTTTTTTGCGGTTTTAGTTGGGTGAAGCGTTTTTTAGTGCTGAGTAGCTTTCTTCATAAAAATTTTGAGTCTACAAATGAAAAATTGGAAATGGGGACCTAAATTGGTTAGAGAACATCTGTGTCTCTGCAGGTGCACAGGTTTGCACTGAGTGCGCTGTATTTGTTTAGTGTATCACGGAGGATGGTCTATTGAGAGAACCAAGAGCTTCGTTAAAAGCAATAAATGCTAAAAAGTTCGATTGAAGATAAAGGGTTTAATCTTTTTCTTCTTCTTTAATTTCGCACTGAAGTTTCTTTATGATTTCATCAGCTCTAATCGTCTCAACTTTGAGGGTGTAGAGTTGGCTCGGGGTGCGAAGCTTCAGTTTTACGCCATCTTTTAGGCGTTTAACTTGGCATTGTTTTGCTTTGGCACTCATGGCCACGAATTTATCAACATCAGTTATTTCAGATGGCATGGTAATCGTTCCTCGGTTAATTAGCTTTGATGGATAGCACGCCAAGTTTTTATCTGTTTTGGTTCACTAATGCCTTAAAAGAAAATAGAAGGAAGTTAGGGTTTCTTTTGGCGGATAGCGAGTTTAAGGTTGACTTCAACGTTGTATTCGCTTTCCATTTTCCCGACGGCGAAATTCCAAGTTTTAACTTCCACTTCCATGTCCTTAAACTGGTTTACGATAGCATCTTTGTATTCCTGCGCGGTTGCACCAATTTTTTGCAGCCGCTCATTTAAGTTAACAGACGATTCAGACATAAACAACACCTCCGTTAAAGCAAGTACTATAGACAGAAGCATGTGATAGATACCTGATAATAAAAAATATGTGACTGTAAGGGAGCAACAGCAAACCTTGATAGACCAGCAGCTAACCGGTACGTCTTTTAGGCGTTTTTTCCCTTGAGTGAACTGTGTTTGGGGGATGCTTCTGTATACAAAAAAGCCCTTGTTTTTCTTTGAAATCGCATTTAGGCAGGTAAACATAGAACCGCTTGAATGTTATGGTGGGCCGTACCGGATTTGAACCGGTGATCTTCGCCGCGTGAGGGCGACGTCCTAGCCAGCTAGACTAACGGCCCGACTCTGGAATCAAAATACACAGCATACTTTCATAAAACCTTTCCTTTACCTCGACCAAAAAGCGCCAAACAAGACACACAAAATCAGGCTAAACAGGCTGTATGACATTAACCTATTACGAAACGTTTAAGCCGACAATCGCGAAGTCACTATTGGGGCAAGAATTTTGTTGAATAACACTTTTGTTAAAAATGCCCTTGCCACAATGCCTTCTCCTGAACCCAAAAACAGATCGCGGAGGACGTTGGCTGCAGGAATAATCGTAATCGTTGTAATTGCAGTCGTGGTCGCAGCGGTTGCGTTAGCAATGAATAACATTAATACATTTAGCAACACAAATTCAAGTTCAGACAACCCAAATCAGGCTCAAACAAATATTCAAGGCGCTTCAAGCCTAAAATTCAGTCTTTCTTACACTCAAGAAGATTCAACACAATTATACGCTTTCACAGTAAATGCAAAAAACATCAGAACCCAAGACATGATGTTACGGATTGAAGGAACCCTTCCAGGGGTCAGCGAAAACGCGGTTTACATTATCAACGGCGTCCAACAGAAAGCGTGGATGTACTCAAATAACCAGTGGATTGACCTCTCAGATAGTTTCAATGACGAATGGGACAGATGGAGTAATCTCTGGGGCGGATACTTTAATGACTTAACGAATTGGTCAGGAATAGGTGACTATACCTATACCAGCCCTTCAAGTGGCGATACAATGAGAATATATGATATAGAGGTAAATCCTTCGCTTGATGATGCCTTGTTTGCGCCATAATCAATGCAGCAAACAACCTCCTTTTTTTCATCCAATCTTAGATTCAAGATACTTATTGTGATTTCATAAAACCTTTCCATATCTACACATAATAGTTGGTGAAGTGAAAAGTATGTTTCGTTTCAGCAACTTTGACGAAGGCAAGTATGACGGTATCTTAGTTTTTGTATGTTTCTTAGGTGGTGCTTTAGCAGGGTATTTGCTAATGAATCACACGGCATTATTGGGTATTTAGCGAAAATAGCGGTAATTCAATAAATATTTCAGATTTTGTAGAATCTGTAACTGTTTTATTGGTTTTTTGATGATCGAAATTTGTTTTTCGAAAAAAACTTTTTTTGTAACCGAAGAATTTTTAAGCGACCTGATCATTCAATTTCTGAATACCCAAGCGAGCATGCCCTTCCATTATACAGGCATGTTACATGAGAGTGAAAGGAAAGAAAGGAATGAAAAAATCACAACTTGTAACTGTGATCGTCATTACGACATTATTTGCAAGTATATTTAGTGTAACTTTCTTAGATATTACAGCCAGCGCTATGAGTATACATCCTTCAGTGGACACATCAGCAAACAGTCACAAACTTGAGTATGTGCAAACATCTGGCTCAGCGTCACTCACAATTACAACTAGCGCTGCACAGGAGATAGTCTATGCTACTTTTTACAGCGTAACCTCGGGATACGGTTTGGGAATATCATCTACGCCTGAACTAACATGGCATTATAGAGGCGGAGGCAATACAACAAGTTCGAACGGTGAAATCGCTGCTTGGTGGGCAGTATCACCTACTGCTCAATCGATACAGATTACGTATTCTTCATCTCATACAACTAATAACAAAGAATATGTAATGTCCGCATTCTGCATAATGAACGCTGATATTTCCGCACCATTCGATCCAAACTTGAACAGTGCCACTTTCAATCATGATAATTCAGAATCCGCTTCAGCGTCAATCACAACGACAAACCCAAATAGTTTAGTCATTGGCGTCTTGGGAATTATTAATAACAAAGCAATTACTGTGGGAAATGGCTACACCTTAATTGATAGTCTCTCCAGCACGGCTTCAGGCGCAGACGAATATCTTGAAGTTTCAACAGCGGGAACGTATACACCTACTTTTACGCTTGCAAGCGGGGCATGGGTTGAAATAGCTGATGCTTTCGCAGGAAGTTCGTTAACTGTTCTGCCAGAATATAGCTTAGGTGGAATAACAGGGGTTGTTGTCTGTTTAGCGGCTATGTTAGTTTTCTTTAAGGGAAAGAACTTTTTAAAATCAAAAATTTAGGTAGCTTCATTTATTTTAACTCAACGATTCTGTATAGCTAGTTAATGCTAAACTGTATAGGATGCCAAAAACAAACATTATATTCATACAAAAACGTAAATAAGTAGCCGTGTCACAGACTTAATAGCCTCATACAAAACGAGGAGGCATCCCGGGATTTGTGCCGAGGTAGCTCAGCCTGGGAGAGCGCTCGGCTGAAGACCGAGTCGTCGCATGTTCAAACCCTGCCCTCGGCACCACCAACTCTTCTTCTATATAGCGTTAATTTATTACTGAGTTCTTCCTTGCTGAACTTGAGGCTAAATTTATGGAATTAGATATTTGTATTAAAGGTAGAAGAAGCGTAAGAGCCTACACCGATGAACCAGTCTCAAAAGAGCAAATTGAAGCAGTTCTGGAAGCAGGCACATGGGCGCCCACAGGAATGGGACGCGAACCATGGAGATTTGTAATAGTAGAAAATAAAGAACTCATCAAGCTGGTCAGCGACGAAACCAAAGAACTGGTAAAAAAGAACATGCCGCCGTTGGCTGAGCGATTCTGCACAGAAGCTGACATAATCTGCTACAACGCGCCAACGCTGGTTCTAGTCTGCACAGAAAAAGACCCGCAGTGGGCAAACGTGAACTTACTCGACAGTGTGCTTGCAACGCAAAATATGTTCTTGAAAGCCTATGAGTTGGGCCTTGGAACCTGCTACATGGGCTTTGTGCAGTTCCTAAATAGCAAACCCGAATTGCTTCACAAACTTGGCGTACCCGAAAACTGTGAAATGGCAGTCCCCTTCATAATCGGTCATCCCAAAGCACCGCAGGTACCGGGCAAACGGCAAAAACCCAACATCGCAAAATGGGTAAAATAAACAGCGGCACCTAACTGCCGCAATACTTTTTTCTTTTAGGCAAAATAATGCCTTCGTCGGGGTTGCCGTAAACATCAATGTTTTCTTCAAGAAAGAGTTTTCCGATGTATGCACATGTGGCTGCGTCAAGTTCATGATCACTGTTGATTTCGGCGAGACCCTCAATTCCAAGCTGCACCAAACCTGCCTTCAATTTGTCGATACCCTGTTTTTTGCGTGGGATAGCAAGTATGTCTTGGGCGCCACCGGGGTAAGCTTCGATTACTTGAAGTCCTTTTTGTTGGAAAAGCAGACGTAGCTGTATTCCGCGTGTGGTGAGTTGTCGCATTGGTCCCAGGGTTGGAGGGATAATTTTTATGCCCATTTTGAGTAGCGCGCGATCGCTTTCGCGTAGGTGGTTGCCGTTGCGTTCGTTAAGGGAGGTGCGGCCAGGCGGCATATAGAGGGGCGCATCAATGGCGACTACGCTGGGTTTTGCTTTTAGGGTTCTTTTTATGATGTCGGCATTGCTATAGAGTTGGCAGAGTTCTGCTTTCATGTCCCGCAGGACACAAAACCCTGTGGGGCGATGTTCCACTCCAGATAGATCCAGCCCAACAATAACATAGCACATACAACCTTAATCACCCGCAGGGCAGTCATATATCCCTTCATGTTGCCTTCGCCACAAAATATGCATCAAATATTCGATTACACCCCGACAAAGCCTGTATTTTATTCATATCACCATAACAAACAAGCCCGATTTAGGCTCCTAACAAGCAAGCAACAGAAAATGTTTTAAACATATACATTGATAACGTTGAGCCAGAGGAAATATTCATGGCAAAATGCCCCACTTGTGGAAAAGAAGTAAAAACTGCAAAGAAAACGTGGAAGATGGCTGGCAAACCAGATAAAAAAGGCAAACGGACCCAACTTACCATTGCACTCTATGACTGCTGCGGCAAGACTTTCCGTGAAGTCTTAGACAAGAAAAAGATCTAAACCTTCCATTTCTCTTTTTTCTTTTTGTTTAAGGTTTTGTAGTTGTGCTGTTGCTACAACAAACGTTTAATTGCTTGGTTACCTGCCTGTCCCTTGGAGAAGGAGTAAATTCTTGTCGCCAATTGTTAAGAAACGGGACCGTATTGAAGTTATAGCTGAAATCTTGGGATTATGCAGTCGCACTCCGCAGACCCAGACCTACCTTAGGCGCCAAACTAGCGTTTCATACGCGGTTCTGCAGAATTCGATAATGTATTTGCTTATGCGGCAATGGCTACTGGAAGTCGACGGAGAATGCAACCAAAAGAAACTGAAGATTACAGAGCAGGGATTGGAGTTTTTGGAGAAATGGGCTGAACTTCAAAGTTTAGCAGGCATAAAAAATAAAAGCTTAATTCCAGTCCCGATGTATGTGCGTCAAACAATCACGGTTGCTTGCCGCTAATCAAAGTAAACACAGCATTTTGACCATCCAAAATAGCATCTATGCGTTCAGGAAATAACCCATTTACTACGTAGCATTCGATTTGCCACTGGAGCAAGAGTTTAGGCAAGGCGTCATCAACGCTCGTTCGCTGAGGCAATTGTATAAGAGCTTTCGGTGAAACATGAGCGAGCAGTTTAGCATCCGAGTTTTTGCGCGGATCTCTGTTGTAAACACCATCAACGTCTGTAACCAGCAATAATTTGCTTGCTTTAAGCTGCGCTGCTACGTATAGGGCTATTGAATCAGAGGTCACCCCCCAAGAATTCTCCAACGGATCAGCAATAAAGAAATGTCGCGATGGCAAAAAGAGGGGAATCCCACCGGAATCAAATATTTTTTCAACTTCCTGAAACTCAGAAACCAACTCTGATTCAGGCAACAAATCGCTCAACATTAAACCATACTGGTCCATAGCTAAAATCGCCATCTTATGCGATGTCGCACACGTGAGGTTAAACCGTTTATCGACCACGCGAATAGTATCAGCAAATTCTCCGCCGCCGGGAACTAAAATCAACTGCTGTTTTTTAGCAAGCATACCCAGCTTTTTACACAAGGTTAGCAGTGACTGCGGATACATGGCTAAGCTTCCTCCGACTTTCACTACAACTAGCTCCACGAAGAGATGTCTCCCATAATTTTTTTGACTACCATTGCTGCAGTGCCGACGGCAGGGGTAGCGTATGCCACTTGAGGCGGTAACAGCGAATTCAAGTCGATAATGGTGTCAACAGCGGTTTGCTCTGCGGCTTTGCGTGCAAGAAAGTTTTTGCCAAGCCCCGTTACCACCACAGGAACCTTTTTGCCTTTAGAAAGTTTTTTGGTGTATTTGTAGACTTTTTTGATGGAAGAAGCGATTTGGTCAACCTGTTTTTTATAGATGTATTCGGCTATGGCCATGATTTCTTCCTGAGTTAACAGGTCCTTATCGGCACATACAACTCGCGATAATCGGGATAGGGATTCTGGGAAGTTTTTTCCTCTGCCATCCGCTGTCTCTGAAGTGTAATCTGCTACTGTAATATGTCCAAGTGCCAAGTGAACATCGCCTGAAAGGGCAAAAAGCTCTGAAGACACAGCCGCAATTTTATCTTTAATTGGTACAGATTGCACTGTTGCCGCTATGTTGGTGCGTAAGCCGCCTGTGTAAACGAGTTCTCCGCAGATGAGTTTGTCAAGGTCAGTTTTGCCTCTTGCTGCTACATGCCCGTTAATGATGGGAATTATGCTTGTGCTAGTGCTTCCAACATCTACCACCAATGCATTGGCGAGTTTCTGGGAGATGAGCCAACCTGTGGCCGCCCAGTTTGCAGCTGCAACTTTCAAAGGCGCCTTTTCAGCTTCTTGGACTGGGAGCAAATTTGTGTCGGAGCTTACCACATAAATGGGTAAAGAAGGAAAAGCTGTTTTTACAATGGAGAGGATTTGGTGGACGCCTTCCTGTTTGGTTTGGTAGACATCAGAAAGTTCTGCGGTCATAGTTACGCCTAAACCGTCTAGTTCACCTACCCCTAAGCGTTCACCAAGAGAAAGTAGCACCTCACGAAGCCTGACAGGTTCTTTCCACATCGGAAAATACTCGACCCCCACCCGTATAGAGGGTTTTTTGCTTTTTTCGACGTGGATGTATGCTGCTTTTGTGTTGGCGCCTCCAATATCAAAGCCTAACACTTTAACCAAACCTGATTCCTCAACACATAATGCTGCGTAAGCTCTTTTTAGCTTCTTCTAGGTGTCTAGTTGCAGAATCAACAGTTAAGCCGCATCCATGAAGCAACGCCACGCCTGAATCGGTAAAGGGAAATGGCGGCGAAGTAATCGCTGTGTCTGCTGCAGCTTTTTGGTAGAACTCCACGGATGGCTTTGAGGTCTGTGCTTTAATGAAGTAGCAGAAGCCGCGTGAGGGCTTTTCGGTGGGCAACTTGTTTTCAATTACAGCGTCAACGAGCGCTTGTCCAACGTTTACTCCCATGACCTCACGTAACCCAATGTAGGAAGAGGTTAATCGGGGGTTCAGATCTAAAACGTAAACATCGTTCTGCCCCAAAATTACGTCTACCCCAACGTAGCCCCGCAAACCCGAAAACAATTCAACCGCTTTCTGGGCTACGGCAAAAGCTTCTTGCTTCATTGGGTTGTCGAAGGGAACCACTCCGCCTTGGTAGCATGAATCCTGAGAAGGCGCATTCAAACTGATGATTTGCTTGTTCAAGCCCAATACTGCGGCTTTTGTTCCGTTGCAGATGAGACTGACGCTTGCGGGTTCGCCGGATATAAATTCTTGAATTATAAACTTGTCGGATTTGAATTCGGATTTAATTTTGTTTAATGCTTTCTCGACATCAGCGCGGCTTCTCACTAGGCTAATTCCGCCGCAGCTTGTGCCGTCAGTAGGTTTAAACACAACGGGGAATAGGAATCCTTTTTCTATGGTGCGTTTAACATGTTCAAGGCTGTCAGCTTTTTTCATTATGGTTGTTTTTGGAATTAAGAAACCGTGTTTTTGTAGTTGACCATAGAGTAGAGACTTATCTGAAACCGCGGTTATGGCGTTGGAGGTGCAGTTAAGCGAGGCTTTCCCTGTTGCTTCCACGAGTTTAACAAGTGACTGGAGGGTTTGATCTGTTTCGGGCGCAACAACATAAACGAGGTCGTTGATTTCTGCGATGCGGGGTAGAAACATTTTGGGTTCATCTGCGTAAAATATGGGTACGGTGGCATGTGCTTGCAGTGGCGGATTTAGCTTTGAGACGCGGTCATCTAAGAAAACGGTTACTTCATGGCCAGCATTCTTGAAATCTGCTGCGAGGCAGCGGAGCATACCGAAGCCTTCTGCTAAGATACCAGGCGGAATGGGTTTTTCTGCGTAGCCGCCGCCTGAAAGGTATTCGTATATGACAATTCTCAATTAGGTTCCTCGAAGATTCTAAACAAAATCTAAATGGTAGCTTAAAGTTTTTGCGCAACTAAAGCATGCAAGAAATCCAAGATATGTTTCCTTTTGATATGAGGCATAACCACGATGCGGATGCAGTCGTAGCGGGAATTATAAGAAACATACCAGCCCAGCCGCCAAAGCTGTTCAGCTAATTTCTTGGTGTTTTGGTTGTTTCTGAAAGCAACAACATTCAACGTTGGCTCCAACGCCAACTCAAACCCGGCTTCAGCAAGTCCTTTAGAGAGTAAATGCGTGTTTTCGGTGCAATCATCTACGATTTTTCGGTAACCATCTATGCCTAATAATTTGAAAACTGCCCACGCTGAAGCTGCGGATGCACCGGTTCTTGTGCCTACGAAGGTGTATTGGTGTTTGTCAGTGATGTAAGGCGTTTCTGTTTTTAAGCATTCGAGTAAGTGTTGGTTTCGAAATAATATGCTGCCTGCCGGAATTGCCGCTAACCCCATCTTGTGGGGGTCAACGGTGATTGATTGTACGCCTTCTAATTCGAAGTCGAATCGGGGTTTAATGCCTTTTAGGAATGGAATAACTAAGCCGCCGAACGCCGCATCCACATGCAAATGTATTTTGTGATTAGAAGCGATTTCTGATAGCTCATCAATTGGATCTATTGCACCGAATTCTGCGGTTCCGGCAGTGCCAACAATTGCAATAGTGTTTTTTGTCACTAATTTTGCTACTGCGGAAGCATCAACGCGATATTTGTCGTCAAGAGGTGCATAGACAGGTTTTGTGTTAAGTATGTTGCAGATTTTGGTGAATGAGAAGTGTGCTGATTCGGGCAATACAATTTCTGGGCAAACGGTTTTAGCGTTTTTTTTCGCGGCAGCTAATGCGAGAAGATTTGCTTCTGTGCCGCCTGAAACTACAAAACCTGGCACCGAGAGACCATGGAGAAGGTCTGAAAGTTGATTGATAACTTCGCGCTCCAGTTGCGCTGAAGCTGGGAAAAGTCCACTGTCACCGAGGTTAGATTCAAAAAATAGATTGTACGCTTTTTTGGCGACTGGATGGGGCTTGGTGCACATAGAACTCAAGATTCTGCCGCTACTGTAGGCTTTGTCATGGAGGCTACGCATTTTTAGTTCTTCTAGAACTTCTTTTTTGCCCAAACCCCTTTGCTGCAAATCTATGGCCTCTTTGTGTGAGCGTCAATTTGCGTAAGCGACTGGACCAAATCAGCTACGAGTTGCCTTGTCATCTGCCCATCGTTTCGGTCGCTGTCAGTGCATACTGCACCTCTGAAACCCACAATGTCTGCACCCAAAAGGTAGAGAGATGATAGATCCTGTTTGCGCAGCGAACCCGCTAATGCCGCTTGCAAACCAAACCTGTGTGCTGAATCAACAAAGTGTCGAAGTTGCTCTGGGCTTTGGTGGTCAAAGAGAGTTTGCCCATTTTTGATTGCAGTGTCTAACATAGCAACGTCTGCACCTGCCTTATAAGCTATTTCAGGAATCAGCGATGGAACGAGGGCACCAATTTTTTGGGCGTCTGCGTATCCCGCCGCCACCACTCTTATGTTGGAGTTGAAACTTTTTGCTGCTTTAGTTACTTGCTGGAGTAAAAAAACAGCTTCTTCAGAAGTTTTGAACCCGTAAATCCCGACTTTTACGTAATCTACGCCCAACGAGGCTGCTCCGTTTGCTGCAAGCGAAAAAGTCCCAGGCAAATTTATGGCATCGCCTAATGTGCAGCTTACTTCGACGCCGCTTGGTGTGTTTTCTTTGATTTTTTTTATCACCCAAGGAAAATTTGCGCCCAATGCGCCTTCAAGCGGGTTTTTAATGTCGATTATGGTGGCGCCTCCTGCTATGGCTTCCGCGGCTTCGGTTTCGTTTTTTGGGCTGATTAGGAGTTTCAAGTCGGCATCACAAAGATGCGGCTAATTGGTGCCTTTAAAGTTTTTCCTAAAAGCAACTATTTTTGCTATAACAGGTTAATTTAGAAAAGTTTGTTTCTGCATAAGGGGAGACATACCCATAGGTTGGATCTTAGAATCTAAAATAGTTGCCTATGTGTTGGTCCCTTGTATTACTACATTTATTTCTAACTCAAAAACTAAATCACAAACAAATGGTTGGGGAAGGGGAATATTTGGTAGTTTATTTTAGGGGTGATTTGACCAACCTATTTTGTTGAAGTAAACATTGAAAGCTCCTTTTCCAGCGCTTGCTGCCATTTGTCAGGGAGGTTAGCTTGGATCAGGTTGGAATTATTCGAGCAATAGTTGCAAGTTTCGCAGTCCTTAGTTGTACAAAATGATTTTGCTTCAAAAAAGCGCCTTGTAAACTGCCCAAGGGGCTTGTTTGGCAAATCAAACATTTTGGCATAGTTAAGTGGCTCAGTGGGTGGTAAGACAGAGAAACAGCGGAACAACTCCCAAAGGTTTCCATCGTAGCTTCCCTGATTGTAAATATCAATAACCTTAGCAAAGTCAGGTTTGGGCATTTCCCTACCGGCGATTTTGAATACAGTTATACCCATGTCCAAATAGTGATGTAGATCTTCAGGACGGATCCAACCCATCTTTAAAATTTCGGAGGGGTTCTTTAGCTTGAAGAGAGTACAGCGGGAAACATAATAGTCTGCTGGCCTGAATTTTTTGTCGCCCATAGCATGAGAGTTAAAAGAGTAATGAAATTCGCGGAATGGACAGTCTATTAGACATAATCCGTTAACGATTGTTCCAAATTCAATACCTGCTTCTCTGCCCTCGCGGACTAGCTTCTCAAGTTTTTTCACTTGGCGGTTCAAAGATTCAGGTAACATAATTCGGTCGACATTGTTGGAAGAAGAGAAAGCTTTGAGGCGCGCAAGAGAATCAACGCTCGATATTACTGAGACACTTACTTTGGCGTCTGGAAGAGTTTCCTTGAGGAGAAGCATCATCGATGGAAGTACAGCTGTGAACCGGTTAATGCCAATTGAGCCCAGCTTCTTTAGAAACTTGACGATTTCTTTTCTGCCTTTCTCTGTGAACTCCATGTTGGAGGCACAGTTAAAGTTGAGAGTGTAATTGAACAGAACATCGTTTTGCTTACAGACTTGAACATATTTTTTGAGCGTATCAAACTTTATTTGATGCAAAACCTGACTTGTTCTGCCAGAACCGAAAATCGAGGGGTTCAACGAACCATAGACTTCTCCAACAGGAATGTCCCATTTACTGTTCCTTTTACCTATCTCTTCGATTGTTGCGGGCTGAAAATTTGCAGGAATAGAAAAACTCGCCAAAAAAATCTCCTCAAAATTACTAACAAAATAAAGCCGAGCAAGCTATTAAATGTTGTTTTTGCCTCAACCTATCTATATCTTTAGGGCTTTATGGCTAATTCGTAGAAGTCGTAGTTTACTGCGCTTGCACCGAAGCTTTCTTTATGGTTAACTAAGCCTTGGTTGAGGATTTGGCCCATTGTAAGGGTTGAAATCCCAAAGTCAAAATACTTAGCTTTCTCAAAATAGCTGTTCACAAGAAAATCAATGATTAAGTCTTGAGCGCCCAAGTTTCTGCCATCCGCCAGGTTAGCCGCGTATTGTCCATGGGCAACGTTTTTGCTCTCATAAATCAAGCACCCTGCCAGCATCCGCTCATCTTGATAGGCTCCAAACAACTTAATGTTGTCGGGGAACCTACCTGCCAACAAAGTCATTTCAGCAGCTGAATGTGCAGGGTCAGATTTGTGCCTGCCGTTAATTAAGCGCTTAACCATCTGCATAAAACCTTCAAAATCAAAACTTTGCTTTACTATTAAGCCGTGGTTTTTGGCTTTGGTAACTGACTCGCGGCGTTTCTTGTTAAACCTTCTTTTTTGAGGAAGGTAAATGGTTGAAGAAAGGTTTCTTCCAACGAGCTTGGCGCCAAAACGGAAGAGCGCGTACAAGTCTTCGTCGGATGGTGCATTGTGGTATATGTAGGGTATTGCTTTGTAGATGACTTTTTTTATTCCCGTCTCTTGGCAGTGTCTGTTTAGTTCCTCAAAAATTTTTAGCATAGTTGGTGTACCCATGCGGTGGTCGGATAGTATGCCGCCGTAGGTCAAACCACCGTGGCTGTATAATGTATCGCCGACAATGTTTGCAGGAAACAACGCTATTAATTCCTGTTCCTTAAAAAAGAGTAGACTGTGGTCTACGAAGCGATCGCTATGGTAGTCCATATAGTTTCTTTGAAAGAGGAAGGTTGCGTTTTTTGATGTTGAAACAAAATTGTCCCAAGCAATCGAGTGCTCTGAGCTATATCGAGTTGAAGTTATAGCGTTTTCAGATAACTTTGTTAATGGTTCTAGAACAGTCATTCCACAATTTCCTGCGAAAAAAGTTGTTTAACCTTGAAAGCAAGAAGTCAACTGTATTTGTTTCAAGCAGCAGTTAAAAACCCTTTATCGCTTAATTGAGCATATACGTAGGAACCTATATTTGTATTACGCTGCTGCTAAACCTTAGTGCATAAAGTTTACTTTAATAACAAAAGTAGCTTTGTGGTAGACAGCTGAGTTTCTGGTTCTGGCTTGCACTTGAGCTGCAGACTGGTTTTGGGTTACCAGAAGCAGACCGAGACAACATTTTCTAACTTGATTTGGCATCTCCCTCAATTTCCAAAAAAGCTTGAAACTAGTCCCTCTGACATATGAGTAAATTTAAAATAATCAGTACTCTCTGTCTTTTTTCCAAATGTTTAGAGAACACTGTCCCCAACAGTAACTACTTCCTTTGTACATACAGCTCCGACAATTAGGAGAATCAAAATATCTACTATGATTCACAAAATTCCTCTTATAAGCAATATAGCAGACAAGCATTTCTGTGTTGCCTATTTTTTTTTCAATTCATTGATCCAGAAAAAAATCAAATACAATTCTTCATAGCTGAAAAGCTGCATTGATAGCAAAGCAATAAATTGTGCGTTAGATAAGCAGAGTGTTGTGGATTCACCATGAACGAATACAAAGTGGTTTATTGGGAAGATACCTCTGGAGAATTTTCTTTTGGAACATCCGTAATATCCAAGTTTCAAAAAGAAATAAATGATTTAGCTCAAGAGGGATGGGTCGTAAAATTTTCGAATATAACGGCATTATCTCAAACAAATAATGAAAGAAGAGGGATTAGTGCATACGCATTGCTTAAAAGGGAAATAATTCCAGCTGCCTTTAGGGAACGCTCGAAAAATAGGTCTTAAGACTTAACCTTTGAACGAAGTAACCCTTGCAATGAATAGTTGTTTTGATAGACACTTATAGTACGCTTAACATGGATATAATGTAATTTTTATGTCCAAACTAGAAAAAATTAAGCATAAACAAATAGCTGTTAAGACAACTCTAGCAAAGGAAATTCCAGCCAAAAACATTGTAGAAAAAGAACAATTCGATGAAAAAGGAAATCTAGTTTGCCCGACATGCAAAAAATCGCTAAGAGGTTTAAAAACCGACATTTCCGATTCATTAATTGCACCTGATAAACATACAACTAAGAGACGTAAAGTGCAATGTTGCTCTGAAGAATGTACGGCCAAATTTCACGTAGTGCAGCAGAAGAGCATTGAGGAGTAGTGTAGACAACTCACACACTTTTACTCACTTGAATACTAATAGCTTGCCTACATGGCCGTATAGCTTCTGGATTTTTTATTCACTCGAAGGTAGGAACTGCTAGGTTTTTTTATCCGTTAACCCTTCACTTGAATTGGAGCATCAAAGATTGAAAGTTATTCCCGTAATCGACATACTAAACGGAGTCGCAGTACACGCTGTCAGAGGGAAACGCAGTGAATATAGACCGATCCAAAGCATATTAGCAGAATCGGCTGAACCAGATGAAGTTGCCAAAGCTTTCAAAGAAGCGGGCTTTAGTGAGCTCTACATCGCCGATTTAGACGCAATTATTGATTGCCGCACTGATTTCAAGGTGCTCAAAAAAATCAGCGAAACAATAGGCGTTAAGTTGATGGTTGACGCAGGAGTCACTTCAGTTGAAAGAGCGCAGAAACTGCTTGAAAGCGGTGTTGCTAAAATTGTTGTGGGAACTGAAACCCTACAGAACAAGAATTTTGTGAAAGACGCGATTGCAAAGTTTGGCGGCGACCGTGTTATAGTAAGTTTAGATTTGAAAGATGGAAAAGTGCTGGTTAAGGACAACTTTGAGGGCTGCACCGAAGCGTTGTGCTTGTTTAAGGAGTTCAAAGCCATGGGCGTTAGGGAGTTTATTGTTTTGGATTTGACACGTGTAGGTAGCGGTGAAGGCGTGGATATTGATTTTTTCAGAAAAGTGAAAGCGGAAGTAGATGTGGACGTTTATGTTGGTGGTGGTGTGCGAAACCTACAAGATTTGGCAGAATTGAGGGCAGCAAGAATCTCAGGAGTCCTAGTTGCTACGGCGCTGCATACAGGAAAAATCTCGGTTTTCGACCTCAAAGCCGAAGGGTTCCTCTAACAGGGTCTTTTTGCTAAACATACGATACCGCCCAACTGCGTGAGGCGTGCGCCAGCGTTGGATTCAGCATCGATAACCCTTGTCTTGAGCTTCTTGTTCTGAGCAATCTGCATTAAACGGTGCACCCGATTCTTCTGGCGGCTCCCCGAGAGGTAATCATTAGTTAAGAGTAGGTATTCTGCTTGGGGCTTTCCCGGTGGCTGCGGGGTTAAGATGAGGTTTTCGGCTTCTTGGATAGAAAAAAGCACCAAGTTTTCGTTGAGGCTTTTCTCCAGCAGTTCAAGTATGTTTTCGGTTTCCTGTGCAGCGTTGTCTTGAATAAGCTGCTTGAACTCTGATTTCTGTGTTAAGGCAGCAACTTGAGGTGGTGAACTTGCTGAACCCGTGATTACGGAGATTGTTGCTCTGTTTGAACCTTGCTGTAGCCACTGGTGATGTGTGGAAATATGGTTTTTGAGGTCTTCAGCGTAGCCGGTTCGGGGTGGGGATGCAATTATGAGGCTTCTAACGCCTTCTTTTAGGGTTGGACGGAGGGCGTTGATTATTGCTTCGTGGAAGTGGTAGAGGGCTTTCTGGTCGCGCCTATCAGTTAGCGGTACGGTTTGTTGGGGTTTGGCGACTTGACTGAAAATTTGCCATAACGCTGGCGTGGTCTGATTCGACACCGATGAGTACTGCAACGGGATATCCTCGGCGGTAGTTTTTAGGTTTCATTTTCAAGAGTACTCTTTGTATTGGCTTATTTTAGGTGTTGCATCAAATTTCCCTGTATGAAAGGGCTGGAACGGCATGTTTATGAAACCCTTAAAACAGATTTTAAAGTGAGGGATAACATGAAAAAAGTTGTAAGCAAAAAAGAGCTTGATAGTGAACTTAAAGCTAACAAGAACGTTTTAGCCTTGTTTTATTCCACTTGGTGCCCGTACTGCATGCGTTTTTTCCCTGCCTTCAAAGACCAAGCATCCAAGAAAGGCTTCGAAAATATTATTCACGTAATTTTGGATGACGATGACGACCCACTTTGGGACGAATATGGTATCGCCGCTGTGCCTACAGTGATTTACTTTGAAGACGGAAAAGTCTCAAAAAGATTGGACGCGCAGTTGGGTTTGGGGCTCAGCGAATTTAAGCTGCAAGAGTGGCTAAAACAGTTTAAGTAACAACAATTTCTCTTTTTCGACAAATAAATAATTTTATTTTGAACTTCTGAGAAAAAAATCGGTTTTTGGTAAATAAAAAGAAAAAAAAGGTTTTTTCTTTAAGTTGGGGGTGGAGGCGGCGGAGGTGGTGGTGCAGTGTTAAAGGCATCTCTTGTTTGTATAACGGTTGTTGCTGCAATGCGGTCAGTGAATTTTTGACGTTTATCGCCATTAGTTAAAATGCCAACAAGCCAGTCAAGGATTAAGAATAGTCCGTAGATTTTGCTTATGTTTCGGATGAATGATTTTCCGAAGGGCACCCGTCCGCCAGTTGTGTTTTGGACTTGTAAACCAAGGATTCGTTTGCCGATTGTTGCACCCCACATTGTATCAAGTATCATGAAGTACAGCAGTTGCAATATGCCTAAGATAAAAGGCAGCAAGAGGAAACCCCACCATGGAGCGCCTCCGTATATAGTTACGCCGTAGTAAACATAGCTCGTTGTTATGACGGGTATAATGGCTAAGTAATAGATAATAGCGGCGGGTATTCCGATGATTATGCTGTCGATTATATAAGCGATTAGTCGGTAGATCCAGTGTGTCCAGTTTATCTGCTCAATAGAATTTGACATTTTTAAATTAGAACTCCTATTAATTTCATTTAGAATTAAGGAGTTATTAACGGTTTCTATATTGGCAAGTAAACAGTTAAGCTTTGAAAAATTTGTCAGCTCTCTTCAAGGCTTAAACCCAGTAAGCAACGCAAGTTCTAGCCATTTCCAACTACAGTCCACATCCACAAACCCGATTTCCCGTAGCCACCCAAGCTGCGTTTCCACATCTAAAAGCTTGTTTGAGGGGTCTTCGGATTCGGGTGTCTGGCCGATTTGAGCAATGAATCTCAAATGCAGATTCAACGTCGATGAGGAAACATGCTCCAAATTGCAGAAGACACCAAGTGGATTTAGATGATTGAATATTTCTGTGTAGAGTTGCTTTTTACGTTTGTCCATTAAGTGGTGTATTGCTAAGCTGGAAACTACTGCGTCAAAACATCCGAGACCATCGGGCAGTGCGTGGCTGAAATCATGCTTAACAATCTCAACTCTGGGATTGTCGGCGAAACGCTTTTGGGCTTGCTCAAGCATGGGATCAGAAAAATCCAGCGCCACTCCTTTCGCATCTGGTTTGTAGAGAAGCACCAAAGAGAGAAGCCTGCCGTCGCCCGTGCCCAAATCAAGGACACGTTTTGTGTGAGGGGGAATTTGGTCTAAGAGTATTTTTTCGCCCTCAGTGCGGTGAGGCAACTTGTCAGCCCGGGATAGGTATGATAATGCATGGTCAACTGACTGCCACTCGCTTTTAGCTTCTTCAGTGTTATTTTTCATGTTCCATAACACGACCAGGCTTGTTTCTGATGCAATATTTAAGACTGCAGTTACTTTTTCACAGAATTTATGAACCAACAGAAAATAACCCTTATATCTTATGGATCAAAATATGGAAGAATAAACAGAGGGATTCTACAGTGGAATTTTGTCCCAATTGCGGTTCCCGTTTGGAACCTAAAAAAACTGGCGTCGGAAACAACTTTGTGTTGTGCTGCGCTAAATGCAACTTCACCAAAGAACCCGAAAACAGCAAAGCGGAAGCTCGAACAGGCGCAGTTATTCAGCCCAAACCAAAACAGTTCATGACAGTTATTGCGGAATCAGACGAAGTTAACACTATGGCCAAAATTAAGAAGCTATGTGATAAATGTGGCAACATGGAAGTTTATGTTTGGCAGGTGCAGACTAGAGGCGGCGATGAAGCGTCCACTCAGTTTATGAGATGCACAAAATGCGGGCACACATTTAGAGAATACACCTAATCTCTTGTGCAGGCATTTTTCGAAAGATATTAAAGCATAATAGGTATAAAATCTGTACTGATGATTATTCATGCCCAGCAAACAAGGTAAACCCTTAACTAAGAAAGAGAAAGACGAAAAAAGGAAAGCCAAAAAAGCTAAAGGAAGCAAAACACAAACAACCTAAACCTGTTGTTGCTGTTTTAGGTTACTTCCTTACTATTTTTATTTTATTGAGCATCTCTACAGCGATTGCGCACAATTTCTGATAATTGATGGCTTGCTTGGAAAAGGCTTTTACCAAACAACGCCTACATGCAAAGCGTGAATAAAATGAGCTCAAAGGCTAAATGGGTCATAACCGCGGCATTAATCATATTAGTTGTTTGCAGCGCTTCATACGCTATTTTGCAATCACAACCAAGCGCACCCCAGCCAACAGAGAAGGATGTACTTTTTCAACTCGCAGCATTCAACACTTTCTCTACCGGAAAATACGCGGGTCTCATGACTTATGCTGATTTAGAGAAGCATGGTGACTTCGGCATCGGCACCTTCGACGGCTTAGACGGCGAAATGATTGCTCTTGACGGCATGTTCTATCAGGTTCCATCCAGCGGGATCCCACAAGAAGCCACACAGGACCAAACGGCACCCTACGCAACAATCACATATTTCACTGCAGAACAAACCTACACGGTTACAAGCTTAACCTACACCGAATTGAGATCATTTTTAGATGGGCATATTTCTGACGAGGCAATCTACGCCATAAAAGTCCACGGAAGCTATAGCACGGCAGAAACGCGCAGCCCAGAAAAACAATTGGAGCCATACCCCAACATTAACGATGCATTAGCAACTCAGCATATATTTAACCTAACTGATGTCTCCGCCAGCGCAGTCGGATTCTACTTCCCCAGCAGCATGGACGGCGTCGACTACGCAGGCTACCACCTCCACCTAATCACAGACGACCACACTGCAGGCGGACATTTGCTTGATTGCCAAATCGCAAACGCCACCATTGAAGTGGACAAAATCAACAATTACAACCTAATTCTGCCTCCTTAACGGCGGTTTCTTAGAAGGGCTTTATCTAACCTCAACCATTATTGTGGTGCCTGTGACGAATTACACGTTAGTATGATCTGAATCGGTTTTTAGAAATGATTACAGTTAACAAATTCTGAGGCACAATCTAAATCTTCAATTATCGATTAAATTTTACGATCTTTTTAGGTGAAGGGTTTCGGCAACCTTTTTTTAATGAACCAACAGTTTAGTTGTGGCGTCGATGACGATAATTGCACGATAGCACTGGACATTGTCCAGAGTGGCTGAAAAGCATTAGTGTACTGAGCCGCCACAAACGGCAACATTAAATAACCAAAACAAGAGTTATCGTGCAGATAGTTATGCCAAAGAATCCAACAGGTCCCTTCTGGTTCATCAGAGACGGCGACAAATTCAAACAATGCACAAAAGAAGCCTTCGACAAAGCGATAACTGAAGGAAAAAGCATCCGATACAACGGCTACCCCAGCAAACGAGAAGAGAAAACCGCTGAGGCACTTGAGGCTTCAAGAATGCTTCTGCTGGCCCAGCCTGATTTACCCACCAGATTCCGCGCGGTACTAACTAATCCTGCAAATGTAGTACAAGTTGAAGTCATCGAAGTTAATGACCCCGAGTTTTGGATTCAAGAATCAAAAAACCCCAAATACCAAAATACGACCAGCGATCGCTAAAACTCTTTAAGTACACTAATTAAATGCGAAATAGATTGAGGGTAGAGTCACCGCTACTTTTTTGTTCAAATTGTTTTCCGTTGTGCCTTTTGCTTATTCATTACGTTTTCTGGTTTGGTAACCAACTGGGCTTTCGCTTCTTTCGCTGTTTAGAAATTCAACCCATTTTACACGTTCAACATCTATTTCAAGTGGGCAAATCACTTTGGCGATGCCATCAACTACGCCTTCGTTGCTTCCATGTCGGCAAACCAGGTTGCCGCCATCGTCGATATGTATGTCACAGGCGCGTTGGTCAAAGCAGAGACATTCAATCTCCAATGCAGGTTTAGGCACTACACATAGCATTTCTGTCATGTAACCTACCCCATATTTCATTGTCGTCGCCAATTATTTATAATACTTTGCTGTGTCCCTCGCACAACTACAGTTGACTTTGATTAAAGAAAATATTGTCAATATGTAAAAGGTCGACTAAGCAGCATTATGCAGTTTAACCTGTTCAAACACGTATTCTGCGGTTTGCTCTTGTCCAAGAGGAACAGGCACTCTAGTAGTGTAAACTTGTGGCCCTGCCCTGCCAGAATATACCGTGTACTTGAAGACTAAAAGAAGCAAACCACGTTTTTCTTCTAAATTTACTGCGTTGAAATGGGTGAACCAAGATGTCCAGTTTACGAATCTGCGGTTCAAGTAAACACCGTCTAGGGTTATGTAGGCTTCTTTGACTCCGCTGCTTCGGTTCCGGCGATAGTTGCTCCATGAAGAGAGTTGCCAAGCAAAAAAGCACAGCCCAACCAGCCCCAACATGACCATGAAAACATAGAAGCCAGCTTCAGAATCTAAAAACCAAAACAGTAAACCAAAGAATAATGCAAACGCTGTGATTATAAGAAAAAGGCCTTTCTTTTCTGATTTCTCTTCCAAAAACTCATTCCCAGTGAATTCACCCCATAACGCTGGTGGATAAA
This sequence comes from uncultured archaeon, assembly GCA_963760925.1. Taxonomy (GTDB): domain Archaea; phylum Thermoproteota; class Bathyarchaeia; order Bathyarchaeales; family Bathycorpusculaceae; genus Bathycorpusculum. The sequence goes on from CAVXES010000006.1 coordinate 94,967, forward strand.
CCCAGTGTGCCAGTACGCCTTCACCTCGCAGAATTCTGTCGATTTTGGCTGCTGACCCAAGATACATAAAGCCCACAATCGTCGCCGTTGCTGCAACCACGATGGAGATGAAGGATATAGCGAAACCTCCGTCGAACCCGTCGATGCCCATTGCTTCAGGTAGGAAAATCATTATCATAAAAAATGCGGCTACAAAGAATGCAACTGTTGCGGTTTGCTTGGATGGGTTAGTGTGCAATTGTAATCCTCAAGGTGATATAGGGATGTTTTCTAAATTTTTTTTTGTGGACACTATTGTGCGCTTTTGTCAATTCGTTTAAACAGCAAGTTTGCGCCAGCCGCCACGACTACGTCGGCAAGCACCCAAACGATGAAGCTGATGTAGCCAAGAATAGCCAAAACAGTAAAGAGGAGCAGGAGTGTGATGGCGACTGCGCCTATGGCGCGTTTTTTGTTGCGGTTTTTCTGGGACATGTACTCGGATTGGGGCATAAGCTCACTGCACACAAATAGCATTGGAGCCTAAAAAACTGTTTCAATTCCCCAAATAGAACATGGAGACGAATTATCGATTTTTTCAATTCATAAGCGTTAATAGTATTTTTCGGCTAAAAACGGTATTGACCGGTATGTTAAGTCTATCTGGCGATAAGCAAAAAAAAGAAACAATAAAAAGCGAAAGAGCAAACTTTTTTCTTTGCCCCGAATGCACCTGCTGGTTCAAGAGCCAACACGACTTGGATTTCCACAGAAAAAATTGGTGCAAACGCCAAGGATTCAAGATAACCAAACATTTATTCGCACAACATAAATAAGCCCTCACGCTTTTCCCAAATACACCTTGAACAACCCAAAAGCGACATTTCCAAAAAATGTTAGTTTCAGATGCAGAAACTGCGGCGTCTGCTGCCACATGCAGCCCCCAGATGTAGACAAAAATGAGCTGAGGCAAATAGAAGGTAGAGGGTTTAAAGATTTTTTGGCGCCTCCCGACGAGACAGGTTTAATGTGGATTAAAAGAAAAAAAGACGAAAGCTGCTTCTTCCTTACAAAAGACAATAAATGTGCGATTTATCCTGTGAGGCCCGCTGTTTGCAAACTCGAACCCTTCACTATTGTGGACTACGATTTTGAAAGCAGTAAGGTGGATTTAGAGTTGAATTTTCCGTTTTCCGAGTGCTGTAATGGAGTTTCGGAGGGAGAGCCAACTGCGCAGAGAGATGCGGAGTTAGGAGCGAAGGTTCTTGTGCAGAGAATTTTGGAGTTAACCTCTAAGGACATGGAGTTGCCTGTTACTGATAAGAGGGTTCAGGCTGGAACGCGTTTACGCTTGTTGCGTAGAATGGTTGAGTTGGCTGATTTCCAAATCTAAAATATGGTCTTGCTGAACCACAAACAAAGCATCTCACAGCTTCCTAATCTACAAACAAAAACACTATTAACCAACGATTTTACCTTTAATGTGTAGGTTCAAAGATGTGATATAAAGTGTGGCGTGGAGGCCACACAGGGCAATCTTTTTTTAAACCTTATATACCAGGTAAAATGTAATTTTTTTTCAGTACACATTTTAATTAGATATATTTTAATTATTTTTTTTCCAAAGGGCTAATTGCGATGCTCAACCACCAAGTGGAGTTTGATTCAACTATTTCTAAAGAGGACACCATCCGTGTTTTACTTGTTGACGACGACACGCCCTTTCTTGAGGTTTCCAAGCAGATACTACTGGATATGGATAGCAACTTAGTTATTGAATGTGCGTCAAACGTCGAGGAGGGAGTGCGGAAACTCTTAGCCGAACCCTACGACATCGTGGTATCAGATTTTGAAATGCCCGTCAAAAACGGTTTAGACTTCCTTAAAATCCTCCATGAACTCCGAATAGGCATACCACTTATCTTGTTTACAGGTAAAGGCAGAGAAGAAATTGCTATTCAAGCCCTCAACTTGGGTGCAGAAGGTTACTTTAACAAGCAAGGGTCCCCTGAAACAGTCTATGGCGAGTTACTCCATGGGATCAAAAAAGCTGTTAAACATCAAAGAGCACAAAAAGCACTGAGAATTTCTCAAGCAAAGTTCGCTCAAGTATTTAAAAATGGTCCAGCTGCTATAACAATAACTAAATTAAGCGACGGCAGAATCGTGGACGTCAACGATGAAATCACCCGAATTCTGGGATATATACCAAATGAAGTTATTGGGAAAAACACGCTTGAATTAAAAATTTGGGAAACACCTGAAGAACGCCAAAAGTTCATTGAAAATCTTGCTCAAGGCGACGGGGGTCAACAGCGAGAAATTCGTCTCAGGCGGAAAGACGGAAAATATGTTTGGGTAAATGTATCCTCATCGCTCATAGATATTAACGACGAAAAATGCTTGATTTCTGCTCTTGTAAACATAACTGAGACCAAAAATGACATAATGGAGCTAATTAAGGCTAAAAAAATGTGTGAAAGAACGTTTAACAGTGTTTCTGACATCGTTATGATTTTAGATAAAGAATGCAGGATTATACGAGCTAATCGTGCATTGCTGCAAAAGTTAGGCGCCACGACTGAGCAAGTAGTTGGCAAGAAATGTTTTGAACTTCTCCACGGAACAAATAAGCCCCCCAGTTTCTGTCCACATAATAAAACACTTGAAGACGGAAAAGAACACATCAGCGAAATACATGAATCCCGATTAAACGGAACTTTCAGAGTAACCATTACACCTATCAAAGATTGCGAGGGCACCATTTTAGGTTTGGTTCATGTTGCAAGAGAAATTACTGAACAGAATGTTATACAAGAAGAATCATCAAAAAAAGAAATGAAATACCGCCTATTGGCAGATAATTCAAAAGACGTAATTTGGACCATGAATTTGGAAGGAAAATTTACTTACGTAAGCCCCTCTGTTTTTCAACTCAGAGGATACACACCTGAAGAAGTCAGGAAGCAATCACTCACAGAAGCCTTAACGCCGCCGTCCGCTCAGATAATTCTGGAAGGTTTCCAACGTTATTTTCTAACGGGTGAAATTCCAGACAAAAATTTTGAGTTGGAGCAGCCATGCAAAGATGGTTCAACAGTTTGGACAGAAGTTAATTTTACAGTATTAAAAGATCAGTATGGAAAACCTGAAGCGATTTTAGGGGTCAGTCGGGACATAACTAACCGGAAAAAGCAAGAATATGCTTTGAAAATAAGTGAAGAGAGGTTCAGAACATTAGCTGAGTCTTTGCCTGAAATACTTTTTGAGGCGGATTTAAATGGCAAACTAACTTACGTCAACGAGCAAGCTTTCGAAATCAGCGGATACACTCATGAAGATTTTGAGAGAGGAGTTTATCACGTTAATTTCTTTGCTCCTGAAGATTTAGAACGGGGAAAAAAGAATTTTGAAGAAGCCATGATCAACGGAACCTCCACTGAAAACGAATATTTTTTTGTTAAAAAAAATGGCACTAAATTTCCAGTTATAGTCGAAGGGATGCCCATAAAAGTTGACGGCTCAACGGTTGGTATGCGGGGAATCATTATTGACCTGACAGAGCAAAAAAAAGCTGAAGTAAAAATCGCTAGTATAAACGAGAAATTGCGCGTTGTAGGCAGCTTAACTCGACATGACGTGGCAAACAAGCTCATGGGCGCCAAGGGCAACATTTACCTTCTGAAAAAAGAAATTAAAGATAATCCCAAATTATTGGGATACCTTGAAGGTATTGAGCAATCCATTAACCAATCCTCGAAAATTTTTGAGTTCAGCCGCCTCTACGAAAAATTGGGCGCAGAAACACTCAACCCAATAAATGTTGAAGCCTGCTTTGACAGAGCATACAAGCTATTTTCCAAACAGGATGTGGAAGTGATAAACCAAACACATGGATTAACTGTTATAGCTGATTCAATGCTAGGGCAACTATTCTATAACCTTGTGGATAACTCAATTAAGCACGGCAAGAAAGTCACAAAAATTGTACTTTCATTCAAACAGGAAGGCGGCGAAACAACAATCACCTATGAAGACAACGGCGTAGGAATAGCCGAAGCGAACAAAACGAAGATTTTTGACGGATTCACCACGGGCGGTTCAGGGCTTGGGTTGATGTTGGTTAAAAAAATGATTGAGACTTACGGGTGGTCCATAACGGAAAATGGGGTTCCCGACTATGGCGCAAAATTCGAGATAACCATTAGGAACTAAAAAGTTCAAAAATTTTTTCAATTTAGAGTTGATGCAAAGGGGCAAAAATGATATTAACCGATTAAATCATAGTTTTGAGCAGAAGGGCTTTTTGTAATGATTAAAGGAAAATTTGAAGAGAAACTTGTCGATCCGTATCTCCCCGACAAAATTGTTCCTCCCGAATACATAAGAGACGTAGTTAAAGAGGCAAATCAGGATTTCCCGCCGTTAGATTTTGATTTTGAGTTACCTCATAAGTGGCAAGCAGGGGAGTACCAAGAAAGGTATGAAGAACTTGAGCGGCAGATGGTAGAGGTTATTGCTTGGCGGGCACGGTGGTTTGGCCAAAAAATTGAGAAATAACCTTCTTCTTTTTATTTTTTAGGTTTTTTAGCCCGCAACAATCGTGTCAAGGGTATAAATCAATTAACGCGGCAGCCCCTATGGAAAAGCTTCAGAATCAAATTAAAGCAGCAGTTCGATTGAAGTTTGCCAGTAAACGTCAACTTTTTTGGGAACCGTTCTGAAAAATAGGTTAAAGTCGTAGGCTGTTCTGAGTCGCTCTCAACTCGTTTTGTAGATTACCTAAACTTTTCTTTAAATCGCCCACGTACAAGGTGCGTTTCTGTACTTCTTTCTGCACGGCACCCGCAATCAAAAAGCCAGCTCCGACAATTTCACCAATCGGGGTTGGGTCAGCTGGAAACAGGATGCAAGCCACGCCGATTTTTGTGAGATTTGATTTGTTGCCTTCACGCCAAAGCTTCTTTGTTTTTGCCGCGGCGTCTCCAGTGGATTCTACGGCGTTGTGAAGATCAACGCAGCTTTCGGTTAACTCGTGGAGAGCTTTTGAGGCGTGTTTTGCTTGCTCCATCCTTTTCACTTTACTATAGTAGGTTGCCTGCTACATCAAAAGCATTTGTTAAAAAGCGGACTTGATTTGGGTGCCTTTTTGTAGGTGGGGCAGTATTTTTCTTGTTTAAAAATTAAAAAACGCGGGACATGAAGAAGCATCTTTGACAGTAAAGAAGCTAAAAAGTAAATAGGGTTTTAGGATAGCATCGGTTGTTGACAAAAAAATAAGGGTAATGTTGGGGCTAGACGTGACTGCTTTTGGATATTTTGTTTTTTCTTGCAACCAAAACAACTGGTACTAACGCGACAAGTAGCAACAAAACTGCGATAACGGAGAATTCTGGAATTGAAGGCGATGGAGTGGGATTACTAGTTTGTGTGAAGACGGGTTGATAGTAGTATGTAGCGCCGTATCCGTGGTTGACGTTGTAGGGGTTATCGGTTGGTTCAAGGTTAACTGGTGCTCCACCATGATCCATGTTTGTTTCGCCGGAGATTACCCAGTGTGAAAACATCCATCCGCTGTCAGGAGTCGCTTTTAGATCAAGAGATGTGGCGTTGCTAAAAGCGTATGAACCGGGTGTGGGGTCGGTGGTTCCGCCAACTCCAGCTAATACTATAACAATGGCTGCGGAAGACATGTCGGACGGCAGGGTGGGTACGCCGATTGGCTGAAGAACTTGAAAGACTGGTTGTATATGATATGTTGTTCCGCCAGTTACTGGGAAGCTTAAGGGGTTCTCGAAAGAGGTCCTTGAGGTAGAATCAGCTGAGATAACCCAATAATCGAAAGTGAATTCTGCGGCTGTGGGATTGGCTGTTACAGTTAATGTTGCTCCATCGTCGTAGGTGTGATTTCCGGGAGCTGGATCGGTGGTTCCTCCTATTGATGTTACTATTTCTACTGTTGCTTGGCTTTGGGCTTCTACGTTGAGGCTGCCGAAAGATAGCATGGCCAACAAGAGCAGAGATGTCAACAGTGCTAGACTAACTGTTTTAGTCTTTGCCATAAAATCATCCGTTCAACTTGAGGTTAAACGCTATATATTTGGATATGTGATTGTACAATTCCAGTAACAGTAACGTAGAACAATAGACGTTTTAAAGGGAGAGCTTGCTGTTTTTGTGAGGTTCAACTTGATGGGAGCGCCCTGAATATACGAATGGCTGTACTATACTGCTGTTTTTTGCCGCTTAGACACAAGCCCATGAGAAAAATAACCAGCAAACCGACTCCGACCACAACCAAGCCGATTGAGATGTCAGTTACTAAACTCATGTTTAGGCGGTTACTTATGTTCTCTGCGAAACGTATTGTGCTGATCGCCCAGATTGCTATACCAGTGAGCAGCAATATGATACCTACTCTACCCAAAATGACAATGTAACCCATTTACATTAGTTCGCCGTATACTTAGGAATGGGCTGTTGCTCAAAAACGTAGCCTTCTTGTCCCATGTCCGCTGGAACTTAGCACATCCTTATATGTAACAAAAAGCAGCCTTAAGTAAAACAGATGGAAGCAACAATATGTCGATGTTTGCTAAACCTGGAGCGTACGATTATAATGCAACAGTTTTCTCACCTGACGGGCGACTATATCAAGTAGAATACGCCATGGAATTGGTGAAACGCGGGGCTACAGTTGTAGGCATAAAATGTTCCGAGGGGGTAGTTTTAGGCGCTGAAGAAAAAGTGGAGACTCTTGAAAAAGAAGAGTGCGCCTGGAAAATATTCAGGTTAGACGAACACATCGGAGCATGCATAGTTGGGTTAAGCTCAGATGCCAGAGTTTTATTTGAAAAAGCACGTATCGACGCTCAGAGCAACAAATTAACCTATGATGAATCGGTTGATGTAGAAGTTCTGACCAGTAAAATCTGTGATCTCCAGCAAGTTTATACTCAGCACGGGGGAGGACGCCCGTTTGGAGCTGCGTTAATTGTTGGAGGAGTTGACAAGACCGGAGCACATGTTTTCCTAACACATCCAAGTGGAACTTACAAAGCGTTTAGAGCAACAGCATTGGGTGAAGGGAGCGAAACGGTTCTTTCAGTTTTAAAAGAAGAGTACCGTGAAGATTTAACTCTTGAAGACTGCACAAAGCTCGCTGTCAAATGCTTACTGAAAACAATGCAAGAAAGACAGGTATCACCGCGAATAAAAATGGCAGTTATTCGTGCTTCGACAAGGAAAATGGAAAACCTATCTGATGACGAGGTACAAAGCAAAATCAAAGAAGCAACCTGACAAAGCTGCACTATTTATTTATAAAACAATATTTTGGCGCTAAACCTATCTAAAATTTGAACAGTTTTATGCGGTTAAAGGGGGAGGCTTTTCAGTTTGTGCCTTAAACCTTTTATTTAGGGAAACGTTGGTTACGCCGTGCGAGAAATAAAACATAAAATTCTCTTAGCCTTAATCGCTTTAACCATCATCGGAGAGATAGCGTCAATTATTCTGTGGACTACAAACCGCCCATTGGGAGGTGAACCCTACGCACGCTTCAGCTTAGCCATCGACTATAGGCTAGCCGTTGCTAACGCGGCAGTCTTTGCAGCTCTTAACGTCATCGCACTCATTTGGATTGTTAGAAGAAACAAAATCGGCGGTCTATTCTTAATCGCCATATCAATAGTTAATCGCGCAATTTCAGACCCCCTATTCATTGGAGGCGCCCATGGCGTATTCATCACTTGGACAGCCATATTGGTCCTTTTTGCTTATGTGGAATATCACGGGTTGAGCAACTTTGAAACAGTATTCCTATCTTTAGGGGTCATTTTTGATCTTGTATTGTCTAGTTTGCTCTTCAGCCCAAGCAACGCAACTTTGGGGCTTGTTTTCTATTTCCTGGTTTTGGCGGTTTTGGTCGGAGTCTTGGTTGTTAGAAGAAGGCTTTGATTGTTATGCAATCTTGGGCTATGCAATTGAAAATCGGAAACTAATGAATTCGGCGGTTTATCTGGCTTCTATGCCAATAAGCAGGCGCTTAACATATTAAGCAATAAATCAAATATTATTTAGAGGCTAAATTATGGATTTTGTAGGCATAATTATACAGATAGTAATAGGCACTGCTATACTTTCGCCGGCGCTCTGGATTTCAGGAAGGTTAATCGCTGGAAAAAGCAAAGCGAAGTTCACCGATGCATTATGGATAGTATTTCTCGGCATCATCATAAACACAGTGGTCAGCGCGTTCATCGGCAACTTGATTGCAACAATAATTCTGCTGATTGTTTGGCTAGCATTGATCAAGCATTTCTTTGACTGTGGATGGATAAAAGCACTTGTAATTGCAGTGGTTGCAGTGATAATATTTGCAATAGTTATTGCAATACTTGCAATTATACTGGCCATAATCGGAATCGGCATATTAGCACCATGGCTCTAAGATTTTTCCGCTGAACCCAAAAACCACTTTTTTCCATTTTTAAAAAAAAAGGAATAGTTTATCGCTTCGAGTAATTGGTTGCAAACCACATTTGACAAATGCAGTTTTAGTGCAACCTAAATGAAATCAGAGGAATGCTTTGTAGATAGGATGACTTTCGTCTAAAGGTTTTGTTCCCAAGTCTGCCGCTGCAGAAGCAATGTAGATGTCTGTTACGGCTGCCGAAGGAAATACCCATTCGGCTTGCTCGACGGGACCAAACATTAAGTAATTGGCGCCAGCCATCTGCATAATAGTGTTTGTGGCAGTAACGGTGCCCTTGCGAAACTCTTTGGCGATATTTGCTTTAACCCAACCCATGGTTGTAACAACGTTGCCGCTGCCTAAACCAGTTGGATAACCATGTTTTTCCCTCATAACCGCCAATGCTCTAACGGACGTGCCCATGTCGGGGGCAAAGGCGGGAATTGCTGTGTCAACAAAAGGTTTAGTTATTCCTGCTTTTTCGGCTAAGACTAGTGCATCGTCCAAGATGGAGAGTTTACCTTCTACGCTGTTATCTTGAGGGTTATTCGCTAATACAATGGCAGCGTCTATACCGCTTTCTTTGAGGTTAGCGATTTCAGTGTCAGTGACGCCTTTGTAGATAGAGTTGTAGATGCATCTGTTGGGTAACCCCATTTTTTTAACTAATGTTGCTGCTGCCATGCGTGCGGTGGGACTCATAGCGTCAAGCACCAGTGGTGCATCGCTGTTTTTTGCTGCAAAATCAATGTATTTTTCGAAAGCAATTTCGGTTGTTCCGACAATATCGATGCCGAAGGGAACCCCGGTTATGTCGCTTTGCGTTTCCATAGTGTTGAGAATTTCTTCGGCTATTTTAGCGTTAAAGTAGCCTTTGTTTGGGTCTTGAACCATTTTTTGACCTAGCCAAAATATGGAGCCAATCAGAAAAGTGGGCAGCTCGCCGGGTTGACCGCCTACTTTTACCTTTCCGATAGTGTAAATTTTTTGGTTAGTTTCAAATTTAAACGACATTTCTATGTCCTAACCTCAATTTTGGTGAGTTAACGCTATGTTACTCTTATTGGTTTGGCTTGTTTATAAAATAAGTGAAAAAATAAGTTTAAACAAAGTTTGGGGTCTTTAATTTCTTGCTTTTAGCTACAATAATCATTTTAAGTTAAAATACGGTATCAACAGGTTCTCCATAGAGTAAAAGCCCTTCGTTTTGCTAACTAGATTCGTAGCAGCAAACAGTGCTCCATGACCAAATGCTTCTCTCTGTATGGACTCATGAACCAAGCGCACGGTTTGGTAGGGAAACCCGAAGATAATCTCGTGGCGACCAACAATACCACCGGCCCTAACAGATTTTATATCAGCGTCAGGTAAGCAGAGGGCCTCTGAAATTTTTATGGCGGTGCCAGATACGCCTTTTTTGTTTTTAAAGTGTTCCTCGATTATTTCTACGTCTGTGTAAGGTGCAATGGTTTTGAGGATTTTCGCGGCCAGCATCAAGAAGTTAATGCCAACTGTTATGTTTGGAGACCAAAGTACCCGTGTTTTTCGCGCTAATTTTTTTAGATAAGCGATTGTTTCTTCAGGGTAAGCCGAAATTGCGGACACAATTGCTATGCCGTTTTTAGCCGCTTCTTCGCCGTAGGATAATATGGCGTCAGCGGAAGAAAAATCAATTATAACGTCTATAGGGTGTTTTTTGAAAAGCTGCTCAGGAGCCAATTCGTCTTTTGGGAATATTAATCCTTGATTTTCATGTTGAATCCCGAGGAACTCTGGGACGGATCGGTGCTGTAAGACTTTTGATTTTCTGATAACCCAGCAAAGGTCGGTTTCTTCGTTTTGCAACAGCACAGTTGCAACGGCTTTGCCTGCTTTGCCAAATCCAAAAAGACCTATTTTCATTTTAATCTACGTGCTTTCTATTCCCTCATATTATTTAGCTGTTTATAATCCGATGTTCCAAGCGGCAAGCGTATGCGCCACAATGTGCCTTCAGGATCTATTAATTTTTCATTGCCGTAAAATAGAGGAGTTTTTGTATTGTTACATAACTATTTTATAAAATCTGGTTGGGAAAGTAATTGGGAGATGTTGTGGTATTTTTAGCACTCGGAAATTTCTTGGGAGCTTTCTAACTGGTCCATTGATCTAGCGATTGTTACTACATGGCCGACTGCTTGAACCATGCCAACGGGAATGCATATTTTAGAACTTCGGAATCGTTTCTTCAGTCCAAGATTCTCAGCGGCGTCACCGGTAAGTTTCACATTCAAGAACTTTATTTCCCAAGTCGTAGTGTCAATTTTTGCGCCCTTTACTTCACCAAGAATGTGTGCCCCAGAAGTCACTACGTCTAATCCAATAATTTCTTCAAAATTTATCATATAAAAGCCTAATATTCACTCTATATGTTTCTAAATATAAGCGTTATCCTTTTTATCGTTCTCGCGACCCCTTATGAACATATGCCACAAGCAACGCCTATTGAGTATCACTCCAAAGGAATCAAACTATATTTTGCAGGCGAACCAGGCACAAAAATCAAAAACACAACAAACAACCAAAACGTCAGTATAGGCATCTATCTACCATATGCGGGAGGGATAGCGCTAAAGGAGCACAGATCACTGGAAAAGCAACATTAATTCCGCGAAATACAAAACAATTCGAGCAGGTCTGGAAACTTACCAATGGGAAAGATCCGCCGAAATATTTAACCTCCAGGAATTTTCACAAAGGCTTCAGCTAGTACGGGTTGACCCCCTCAAAAGTTGAATTAATGGATATGTCTCTAAAGAAAAAGAGCTACAATTCCTGCCAAGTTCTTACTTTAACATAAGAAAAACAAATAGTAGGTGCACACTTAACACGTAAAACTTCAAGACCTGTTCTTGAGAAATCCACTTTTAACCGTCACAATTCTCTCCTTTTTCAATTCATCTTCAAAATTCATAAAAGTTAAGCTACCGAGAGAGCACAAAGATTATTGAGAAGAAAAAACTTGAAGAATTTATCTTTTAAAAGTATTCTTGTATTGCTTGGTCTTATACTTCTTCTCGTTGGCAGTTTAATGGCTTTTTCCGCTGGTAATGCATCTATTTTTGATCCTTCTGCCCTTTCAAATGCTGTGATTCAATTATCAGCGGGTGCATTTTTGGTTATAGTGGGTGTTCTATTCTTGTTTATAGGCTGCTTCTCAACTATCAAAAGAACCCCCTACACGTAATATTAGAAACTAAATTGAACACTTCAAAATACGCCTTCAGAGATGGTTTATTTGGCACTTTGAAGTAAGCTCAACCGTCGTGCGACAAGAAAAAAACAAATGTACTACCCACAATTAGCGCCTTGAACTTCTACCTTAATTAGCTTAGAAGTTGGACGAGCGGGCTCTAAAGCTATATACACAGTTTAATGTCGTAAAGTTTAGAAACCTTTTTAATTCTTGAAATTCACAATAAAATGGTTGTTTTCTTATGGTTTTAGAAGAAATAATAATATCAGTCTTTTCTTGGGGTTCTCCAGTTGGTATAGGTATTTTTTTGATTGGGTTAGGTTATCTTTTTAAAAGCATTGTTTCTTCAGCAAGTGCGGTTAATAAAGGAAAAAGAAAAAATGAATCATAGAGGTCATAGTTGAACTTAAAAAGAGTTTGCCTGATCCTTTTTCCAGTTCATCAGTTTATCTTTTTTAGTGAAAGCCCGTTAGTAACTAATTTCATTTCATTTTCCAGTCCATTCTCAGTTCATCTCTTCCATATAATGGTAAGCAATGATGATGATTTTAGGCATTCAAGACCCTGTTTCAGATATCGCATCAAAGTAATACTGGGAAACATCACATTTGGTTTTGGTTTCGATCCAAGTTATTGCTCTTCCGCCCTTTTTTATGCAAGCAATCCAGTGATAACGCGCTCAAAATGAATAATTATATATCGCGTTTTTGTTACAATATTGATAGGTGTTTTGTTTTGTCTGCTCAACCACATCCTGGACATGAGCATCACCTCTGCAAAATGGCAGAGGATCAAGTACCGATAGAAAAAGTAAAGCCACTAGTAAAGGATGCAAAATACATCTGCAAATGCTGCTATAGAACTGCCGCAAAAGCGGAAAACCTCTGCTCACCCGAAGAACTCTAAAATCAAAGCTTCACTTTTTCTTTTTTTATAAAAAAAATTATTTTTTTCTTGTTTTGGCAGTTTTTGCTTGTTATTTCCGCTTGTATTGTACAATACATACTTTCTTTCTGCCCTTTACCTTCCTGTTGTCTTTTCTTAGCCTTTCTAAACGCTGAAGATACGACCGACAAAAACACTCGCTATCAATAAAATTGCAACCCACGCCTAAAACAAATACGCTTCCATTTACTAAGACACTTCAAAGCAACCAAAGAGTATGCCATTACAAGAAATCTTCTCCATGTTAAAAAAGTCTTAGGGCACCGCAACATCAACAGCACCCTAGTTTACACACATCTTAGTGACTACTGACGATGTAGCAGGAAAGTATCGCCACGCAACTGCAAAAGACGAGAAAGAAGCAGGAGAGCTAATTGATAACGGTTTCCAATATGTTTGTTCTACTCCACAGGGAATTATGATGTTTAGAAAAAGCAAGTAAAGATACACCTAGGCGGGTTAGTAAAATGAGCTGGTGTATTGGTTGTAACCCGCCTTACGGCTTACTGATTTCTGGGGGTCTCTTATCTCATTGCTCATAGTCTAAAACCAATTGTGTTATTGTTGGTTTCTAGTTATAAGTTTTTAGACATTTTCTCTTTTTTGCAAGGAGTGTAATCAGAGGTATAACTACAAACAAGGATAAGATTGTGGCAAAGGGAAACTCTGGAACAGTTGGTGAGGGCGTAACTGAAGCTGGAGTTTCGCTTATTGTTATTGTTTGTGTGCTGCTAAACTCGCCTGCTGTGCCCTTAAAAACGGCATCATACGTTGGACCGCCAACAGGTTGGATATGCACATAAGGAGTCACATCAAAATTGCCAAATAGCGGTTGCACTTGAACGTCAATCGGAGCTCCTTGAGGAATGGGCTGCGGCAAGAAACCCAAAGAAAGATACCCTACTGTGTAACTTGAACTCGACGCTTGAAACGGGGGAGGAAAGAAGCCATCCCAGATATTGTGGCTATCGGGATCGCCATATGGGAAGTAGGTCCATGAATCGGAGTAATGCCCTTTGTATCTAAGACCATAGTATGAGGCACCGAGGTCATTTTTAATTGTCACTTCTATAGTTTGGTCAGAAACATGGCGACCAGGAATAGTAGTAGTTGTAATGTTGCCAGTATAGGGGTCTGTTGAAGAAGTAGTAGTTGGAGCCACATCATACGATTTATCAACATACCTTAATGTAAAATCAGGCACAGATGGCTGAGTTATTGTTTGAGCATTTGTGGGTTCAACTGTCAGCATAGTTAGGCATGACGTAGCGATAATTAGCGTAAGGAATAATGCGAATGTTTTGCTGATTTTACTCATACTTGTATTTAGTGCTTAGAGCTGATATAACGTTAATTGTATAGGTTTCTTGACTAAGCATAGTCAACGTTTCTTGACCAACTGAAGTGGGGTGCGAGACTCGACCCTTGTGGTCGATGTCTGCGGTGGCGTGATTCCTAAACGTCGCTGTCTCGGTTGGGTGCTATGAACTGCTTTTTTCAGCTTTGACATTATCTAATGCTATTGCCCAAAATTTCTTTTCGATTTCATCTATTTCTTTTAGTGCTTCTTTTACGTCTATTCCTGATTTAATGTTGTTTAGGAATAGGTATCTTACCATGAGGTGAAGGCTGTTTCTTGTAATGGCAAATCTTAGATTTGTTTTGTATTTTTCCTTTGGTTCTAAGATTGCATTCTATAGAGTTTCTTAGTTGGTCGATTTGGGCTAATGTCATTAAGAGTAATAGGTTACTCTATTTTATCTTGCCATGCTAAGGCTGTTGAAGATTTCTTTACTCTTATGTTAATTCAAGTTCATTCTTTCCATGAACTCTTTTTCTTTATCAAGTTCGTTGAAGCAAGTCATCATGTATTGTGTAGGTTACTGTTTGTTTTCCTATTTTTTCTCTTTTTACGATTTTGTGTTGTTTGCAGATGTTCGAGGTGTTTTATCAGTGTCGGTTTTGTCATTTCTGGTTTTAGCTTTCTCGAATAGTTTGTTAAAAGTTATTGGGTTTAGATTGACTGCTAATACGCTAAATATTTTTCCGCATTGGCTGTCTAATTCTTCTATTTTTTTCATAGTTGGTAACCCATCTTTACTGGTAACGTTACTTTACCTTTATATTAGGCTTTCGGGTTAAGGCTTACTTGGAGTGCCATAGATATGATGGTTTGGTCTGTCCCTCAAAGCGACTATATGCAGAAATTCGGTTATCTTCGTGTTGGTGACGGTAGACAGAAGGATGATAAATGCGGTCAATTTATGGGTCATGTTGGTTGTCTGCGTGAGGATTTACACCGTTTAATGACTCTGGACGGCGTTAATCATTCGGGTAAGGTTTTCATTAGGCGTGTTTATCATAGTTGTGACCGTCCTGAATGTCCTGTTTGTTTTAGGCGTTGGGCTATTAAGCAAGCTGACAGAGTAGAGCAACAGTTTAAGCCCTTCTACGTCAAATTCGGTTGCCCTGAGCACATTATCGTTTCTTGTCCTGTTTCGGATTATGGTTTGCCTTATGAGAAGCTTAAGGTTAAGGCGTTGAAGGCTGCTAAAGCTCGTGGCTTTATGGGTGGCTTTATGATTTTTCATGCTGAACGCTACCATAGAGCTAATGAGACATACTTGGGTGAGTCTGCACATTGGTTTTATGCGCCTCATTTCCACTTTTTAGGCTTCTTAGATGGTGGTTATGGTGCTTGTCGTGGCTGTAAAAAGTCAAAGCTGGAATGCTGGAACTGTTCGGGCTTTGAGGGCGTTACTCGTCGGTTAAACGTGAAGGATGGTTATATCGTTAAGGTTAAGGGTGCTCGTAAAACCGTTTTTGGAACTGCCTACTATCAGCTCAACCATGCCACGTAATTCACGGTAAAGTTCGTTCTCATGTTGGCTCATGGGTTGGCGTTTGCTCATACACTAAACATAAACTGGTAGCTGGTGAGCGTAAGAAAAAGCATGTTTGCCCTATTGTGCGGTCATGATTTGGTTCCCGTTAAATATGTTGGTTTAGGTGACCCTCTTGATGCTCAATGGTGGGTAGAGGAATATGAGGATGACTTGTACGATAGTGGCGGTTATGTAAAGTGGATTGAAGCGCCTAAAGTGAGGGGTCACTATGAATAAGTGTTCCCTCTCTAATCCTCATTGTCTTGGCGAAAAAGTCTTTTCACTTCCTCGTTTAGAGGTGGTTATTCATTATGATGTTTATTCGCCTGTTCTTGAGTTAACGTTTAAGTATGGTAGCTTTAGGCATACATTTTTTGGTTAAACGGTTCTATTACTCTAAGGCTGTTTTGCCTGTTTGTTATGAGGATTTCTTAGAGTTTCATTTCTGCGCTGATTTGGAAATTGAGCTTGAATTTTTGCTCACCTAATAACCATACGGGAGAGGGGAGGTGAAATTTGAATGAGTGTTAAAGATGCTAAAACGTTAGATGCAAGTGTTGAAGAGTTCGGTTCTTTGCTTGAGGGCGAGAAGAATTTCCTTCCTAAGAATGAGTTGGTTTTCATTGTTTTGAAGCGTCCAAAGCCTGTGGATAGCACTTTCAATGGTAAACCAAGCAAGCTGTACGAGGTTGAAGCGGTAGATTTGAAGGGTGACTTAACTACGATGTCTGTTACTGCTGGTGACTACAAAAAGATTCGTAAAGCTGCCGAGAGGTTCTTGATGTTCAGAAGCGTTACCCTAACCTTCCTTTGATTCCCTACGTTAAGATTTCGTCTACTTTGCCTTTTCAACAACCTATGAACAGTCAACGATGACACCGTTTGACAAGCTGACTTAAAATTCTCTTTTTTATCAAGGAATTTAACTTAAAATTCAGTTTTTGATGCCGATGCAGTTTTTGACATATCGTTTGGCTTTTGCGAATCGTTCGGCAAGAGCGAAGCGAGCGCGTAAGCGCAAGCGAAGCGCTGAGATGGAGCGCATATATTCAGGTGACAAATGAAGAACTTATACAAGCACAAATTCTATAAAGCTGAAGCAATAGATACGAAAACTCAGCTAGGTAGACACTCATGTTTGCGGATAATCTTGTTTTTAACAATTGCAGAGTCACACCTGATTCGAGGTACATAATAATAGAAAAACCATCAAAAGGGCTTCCAACTGAGTCTCTTGACAGGTTTGAAGTCGAGACTCTACTTAGCGTAATCTCTCTTTTCTCAAATAAGATAATTCGAGTCGTATCATCAAAAAAAATACCAGTTGGTTATTCCTTCACTTGCTTAGTCGAGGATGGCAATTTTACTGATTTTGAGAATGCGCAATCGGCTTTTAAAAAACTTCTCACACTTGATAGTTCAATTTTTAACTCGTATATTGATAGCGCTCAGTTGTTTTCTAAATCGCTCTTATTAAAGGATGTAGATTTTTCAGTAGCATTTTCTCTATTAGTTTTTTCGATTGAAAATATGTCTAATCGAATTTATGGTAATAATAATAAGAAAAGGCATTTGGTTAGATTTGCTAAAAACTATGTTCCATTCGAAAAAAGGTTCTTTCAAAACGAAATTCGCCAACTCGAATTTAATGATTCCCGAAAAATGGAGACATTGTTCAAAGAAATGTTATTCCAGAGTTATCTTCTACGATGCAATTTCGTACATGATGCACAACTTGTTTCTCCGCTGAGCCAAATTGCTGAGCGTTTGTCTATGGCTTTTATTTCTAACGATGGGCTACAACTTTTTCCAAGTTATAGTTGGCTCAGACGAATAGCACATATAGCTCTTACAAATTTTTTGGAACAGCAAAAAGAAAAAGCAACAAACACCCTCGAAAGTTACTTTGAAACTGTTGAAATGAGACATTTCATCTCTAAGGGGGCTATTCAAAAGGGACAGCTATTAACTGAGAATGAAATTTATTCTACAAAGGCTAAATAAATTCAACAAATGACTTCCAATAAGAAAACCCTATTTCTCTTCTGACAAGAGAGACAGTTATGAGTTTCTTATGGATTTATTTTCGTTTTTTGAATAGTTGTATCCCTTCTATTGTTGTAACGTACTGGAATCCTGCTTCAATTAATTTTATGGCTTCTTTGGCTGTTGTTGCTCCTGAGCATTTCCAATCATCATTATCGAGGTTTAGCATGTGCATGTACCGTTGCGTTGTTGTTAGTTTTTTATGCCCCATTAGCACCATTACAGTGTAGGGATTGCTTAATTCGTAGAGTTTTTTTGTGCAGAAATAATGCCTAAAATCGTAAAGTCTTATTTGCTGTATTGTTGGGTCGTTCATTTTGTTTAGCTGAATCTATTTCCGCATTTGGCGGTAAGCTTTAGCATAGTCTTCAGCTGTTACTTTAAACAAAGTGTTTTGAGGTTGCAAGTTGTTTTTTATTATATGCGTTTGTATGTTGGTTTGGAGTTGTACCGATATTGGGAGAGTTCTTGGATTTCCTCTTTTTGCTGTTTGCGGGTTTACTGTTTTATGTTCCAAGTCTATGTCCTTAACTCTTAGTCTGCATAGCTCTACTGGTCGCAATCCAGTTTCCATACTTATTTGCAATCTTAGTGAAAGGTTTGTTTTAGCGTTGGCTATTAACATTAAAAGTTTTTCTTTGGTTGGTAGTGCAATGTTTTGTGCTTCTTGCTCATATTTTGGCATTGTCCACTGTAAATTAAAGTATTTTGCATATTTGTTGTAGGCTATGCTCAGTGCCCTTTTGTATCCGTCTTTCGCTTTAAATTGGCAAATAACAAGTTTAAATGGCTTCTGGCTCATCAAGATTTGCAAATTGAGATAATCGTATCAATGCTTTTTTGGTTGTTCTGATTGTGTATTCGCTAAGGTTGTTTTTCTCCATTTCAATTAATACGTTTAGAATCTTGGGAAAAACTGTGGTGGGGTACAGTAAATTTGGGCTGGTGTATTGGTTGTAACCCGCTTTCTGTTATTGTGGCATTCGGCTAATCGGGCTACCCGCGCCTTCCGGCAGATTCTTCATCGGCGACTGTTTGCCCTTTCCACATGCAGGACGGCCGTTTCACCGTTTCCACTCCAGCGGACTCTGCATCACAAATGCGTCATAGCCGTGTCCGGGTGGACGTTTCGTTTCTGCTCCGTTGCCAAGCTTCTCAGCTTGTCCAGAGGACTGCAATTCTGCGTGTGAGCGGAGTTTCCTCAGTCCTTGCGGACCGATAGCCACACACCAACTCACCAGCCCATTTTCAAATGCGTGGGCGCAGGCAATAAAGGTAACCGCCGAAATTCGCCTTAAATGAAGGAGATAGTGGAAGGCAAAGCAGCGGTATACAAAAGCATCGCCAAAACACAAGTTACTCCTTTAAAACGAAGTATCAGTTGTTTATTGTCTTCATACGCTTTTTCCTCATCCCATCTCACCCAACATAGCGTCACGTTAGGCTGAGGCAAAAAAAGCGGCTACCTCATCCACAACACAAACCAAAAAACAGCCCAAACAAAAAAACCAACCATTTCCACAACCCCACCTCGGAACGAGGAACCCAAAACAAACTCCCCACAAAGAAACAAAGATACCTCACAACACTGGCTCATTTTTCAAGATAAATAACTTTTAAGTCATCAAATTCAAGCCTCATTCTCTACCTTTCCTGTATTTACGAAGAGAAAAAAAGTGCCTTATTCTTACCTTTCTTATTTGCAATAGCGAGTAAAGATAAACAAAAAAATCCATAAAAGTATACCCCA
The DNA here is from genome assembly GCA_963760925.1 of uncultured archaeon. Taxonomy (GTDB): domain Archaea; phylum Thermoproteota; class Bathyarchaeia; order Bathyarchaeales; family Bathycorpusculaceae; genus Bathycorpusculum. The sequence continues at coordinate 114,283 of CAVXES010000006.1, forward strand.
AACATTAAACATTACACAACCAAATGCGTCCAACGCATGTTAGCAAAACCAATAATACCACTTTAACCAATCAGTGTTTTCATGAAACGCGTAATCCTCATAACCGGCACACCATGCGTGGGCAAAACCACCGTCGCCAAAGCCCTAACCACAAAACTCGACGCAGAATACATTAACCTAACAGACTTCGCCAAAACCCACAACCTCACCTTAGGCGAAGACGCTGAGCGCTGCACCCTAATCGTCGACGACCAAGCAATACAACTGAAAATTGCTGAAGCCATTAAAGCCTCAGAAAAAACCAATATCATCATTGACGGTCACTATGCAGCCGCAGTTACACCAGCAGATTTTGTTGCGCATGTTTTTGTGTTGCGCAGAAACCCCAAAGAACTTAAAATGTTCATGGAGAAACGTGGTTATAGCGGAACAAAAATGTGGGAAAACCTACAAGCAGAAATCATTGATGTATGTCTGGGCGAAGCTGTCGAGGTGCACGCTGGCAGAGTTTGTGAAATTGATGTTACAGGCAAAACCGTCGAAGAAGTCGTAGGTGAAGTAGTGGATGTTTTGGAGAAACGCAAAACCTGCATGGTAGGCACCATCGACTGGATGGGAATGCTAGAAACGGAAGGAATCCTCGACCAGTACCTAAAAATTTAGTTTTCTTGATGCAAACCAACATCAACCGCCGCAACTGCATGCAACTGGGTTAATTGAAAGGGCGTATCGTTATGCATCGAGAGGTCTACTGTTAATTTCATGTCAAAGTCCGCCTCAACATTTTGCATATGCAAATTAAATTGGAAGACAGAACCACCTGAAGCAGCACCGGAATTACCGTCAACTTCAATTACGGCTACATCACAATCATTGTTTACGAACGAATAACTATAGGTTACTTCGTAGTGACTTTGAAAGTACACAAATACAATCTGATGCGAATCAAACGTCAAGGTAATCGAGTCTAACTCAGTGTTCTTTGGGTTTTGAATTTCAAGGTACATTGGGTGCTGACCGGGACTTCGCTCAGGTTCAACGCGCAAATAAATAAACCCACCCGTGTCGACGCCTGAATCGGTAATATTTGCCAGGTAATCGAATTCGGGCAATCCGCTATCACTTTGGTCGACTAAAGTTAGTGACAAGTTTCGTCTGAAGGGATAATGCGCCGTGTAAGAAACTACCGCTAAAGCAGACACAGCCAAAACAATTGCCAAAACAATAACAAATACAAACAAGCGTTTACGCATATCAATTTACCTAAAGCTGCCGAGTTTCTGCTTCGTCAGCAAACTAATTTTCCGTCGGTTACTATAGCTTTTAGCGTGATCACTGAATTTTTCACCAATCATAATCGGACTCGACAAATCCACATCTTCGCTGGAGCTATCAAGATTAATGATAACATTCACGCCGATTGTTCGGTTCCAGTCACGCACCCAAACACCCTGCTCATACCTACCCTTCTGCACAATCAAATCAAATCGCCGAATTACGCCGCTGTGCCCTTCCATCATAACGTTTTCAGCGTTAACTTTGTAGCCTTCCTTTTTGAAGTACCTAACAGCCAAATCCACCAATGGCGACCGCGGTTTAGACTCTTCTATGCTCATGCTTGCTCCCCAAACTAAGATACTAAACTGTTATCTAACTGTTTGTGGAAAAGCCTTTCGGTAAGAAAATTCATGAACCTATTTTTTTACACTTCAAGTTATAACCAATCAAATGATTTTAGACTGCATCAGTTCAATCTGTTTTCCAAATGAAAAGGATTTGATGAGGTTCCGGCCGTAAGTAGTAAAACGATTGACACAATTTTCACGATCTCTTTGGTAGATGTATACCGCGGAGTATAACCAAAGCGTGCTCAGTCTCATTACTTTTCTTAAAATAAAAAAGAAGGGGGAAATTTATTCCCATTGTTTTTACTTATGGACGTCTTCTTTGGGCAAACAGAGATAGTGCGATGCCGATAATGACGACCACAATGATAGCGATAGACATCGGAAGGAAGTATAAGTCAGCCGTAGATGGTGCTGGTGTCGGTTGAGGTGTTGATGTTGTTGGTGCTGCGTCAACGACGAAAGCTGCTTGAGCATATGATCCATAGTATGCTTCAGAGCCCGCGAAGGTTGCAATTACGCTGTATTTGCCTGAAATGTCGGGCATCCAGCTTAAGCTGTAGCTGCCTGAGTTGTCGGTTGTTGTTGTTCCGATATCACGGAAGTTTCCGTTTGCATCAACAACTGAGATTGTAACTGGAACACCGGTTGTGTTGGTTGGCATCTCGAATTGCTTGTACATATAGAGCATATATTGGCTTTGACTGTCGTCAGAGACTGCTGGAACACCGTTTGGGAAGCGCATAGCAATGATTGGTGCAGTTGTGCCTGGTGAAACATCAGTTACTTTGCCTGAAATGAGTACGCTTTGTCCTGGTGCTGCGCCAAGGTTTGGAGCTGTCACAGTGGTTTTGCTTGGACCTTTACCCATTGCGTAGACTCTGCCATCGTATGTATCGTAGCCTGCGATGATACCGTCACCAATAACTGGGTTACCACCCCAACGAGTCTCACGCATCAAACCGTTAATACGGAAGATTTCACTGCCGTCAGTTGCATTAACACAAGCATATGGTGCGCCTCTTGGCATTGGGCTGTTTGCAGAGTGCTCAAGTGTACCGATGTAGATTTTGCCGTCAGCGATAATGTCAATCCAGCCCCACCAGTTCTCGCCTGTAACCGGTTCATTATATGGATCGGTTAGTGTGTAGGTCCAGTCTGTGTGGCCAGTTTGGAGGTCATATGCATACATAATACCTGCGAGACCAACTGAGTAAAGTTTGCCGTAAGCAAAGTACCATGTGTGTTCCATAGCGCCCGCACCGTATAGGTCAAGATAGTTTTCAGCTTCTGTTGTCCATAGGTATGATCCGTCGACGAGGCTAAAGCCGTAGTGGGTTGTTAATTCTTTATCAAATATTGCCATGACACCGTCGCCATAAGTATCGTCTGTGACATAGTCTGATGCGCCAGAATAGTAAAGGAAGTTTAATCCTTCGAGCCATTCAGATGGTGCATTCCAGGTCTTGTCAAATATTGTTGAGACTGATTGTGTGTTTATGGAGGCGTTGCGTGTGGTAGTTATTCCATGAAGTGGCAGACCCCACATACGTACTATACTATTGTTATAGGACATACCGACGACTCTGTCGCCTTGGTAGGCTCTAACATAGTTTGCACTTAAGCCTTTGGGAATGGTTACGTTCCATGAGTAGCATTTGTCAAGTGAACCGTTTAGGTGTCGCGACACTGGGTAACCTGAATTTATCTGCTGATTTAATTCGTTAGTTGGGTTTGGCGAGTATCCACCATTTGGACCCAATCCTAAGACACCGAAGTCCCAGCTGCCATAGGAGGGTTGTCCGATAACGTCATTTTGTTGGCCTGCTAGTGTTGAGTTCCAGAGCGCCATCCAGCCGTTGTTGTAGTTGATTTGGTAGATGAGGATTTCTCCGTTTGGACCCCAGATTCTGGTGCCTGAAGGTACGTTGTAGAACTGGAACTGGAATGAGCCATCATTTGGGTTGTATGCTGTGTAGGTGCTGCCAGATACTGACCAGAGGTAGTTAAACACACCGTTAACGTTGTAGCTTGGGAAGTACATCGTCTGACCAAAATTCAGGAATGTGCCGTTCAAGTACCAAAGTTTCTCACCTGTGTGCAGATCGATTGCTTGGATTCCAGGTATGCTGGTTTGCGTGTATAAGCCGTTTCCTTGTGCGTTGTAATATAGTACTCCGTTGATTACCACCGCGTTTGTGAATCTGCCTTCATAAGCATCGCCCCCGTACATATCTCCAATTATATTGTTGTCGCCGTCGTACAAACCGCCTGATAAGCCGCTTTGCTCGTATATATTAGCCCATAGGACGTGGGGAGTCTCAGGTGCGTTATCTTGGTACAGTGCAATCGAGTTGGGTGTTCGTTCTACCCAGTTTCCCGAGATTGAATACCATTCTCTGAGCTGTGGGTCAATTGGTCGACTCCAATACTCAGTTGGCAAAGGATGACCAGGATAGAATTGCACCTCTACGGATTCGATTACTTCCAATGTCGTAGATTTTGAGCTTTCTAGAAGTATAGTGCCTTGTTGTATAGGTGAAGTTCTTCCCATTGGCTGGGCTGTTATTGGGTATGTGTTGTTGGGGAAGTTTGTTGTTATGGTGTAGTTGCCGATTTGGTCAGGTACATATGTTGTATAGGTTGAGCCTGTAGAGTCTGTTGTAAATGGACCAAGAGTCTCAATTGTTCCATCTGGTTTTGTGACGGTGATGGTGATTCCGCTCCAACCGTAAGATGCTGACGGGGCAGCTTCTGAGATACCGCATTTGAGAAGTGTCTCTTGACCGACACCGACAGGGTTGGGAATGGCATCAACAATTGGATAAGTTTTCATTGTTGGTGCAGCTGCTGCTTCTGCTGGCTGTATAGGTATTGCTGCAATTGTTGAAACTGCGAATGCTATTAAAATCAAGATTGATATTGTTTTCTTAAAGTTCATTTTGTTTCTCCTTTTAATCTATGAAGCCACCATTTGTATCGATTTATTTTTAAATCTTTGCATACGTTCCATCATCTAAATAAAAGTCATCTAAAGTAAAAAACGTCAATAATAGTCAAAAATTATCCTTAAACCAATTAATTAAAAGAAAAATTTCAGCTAACGCTGCTACTAAAAAATTTTGGCGGCTAAAACCACCGTAACAGGGGTTTCTCTTTTAGTTCTTAAGCTATGCCCTCTTTTTGTGGGTCTAAAAAACTGAACCGTAAACTCGACCTTAATCAAGATTGAAACCTTCAAAAAAAGAAAAAGGGATATTATGCTGGAATACAAATGGAGATGTAAAGTAAGCTTTTCGGAAGCAAACTCCCAAATGACTGCAACAACCATCTATAAATGCCCCAAATGCGGCGGATACATGCTTGCATCTCAAACCCAGAAAACAAAGAACTGCCCATACTGCAGCGCACACGTAAATTTGCAGAAAGCACAAAGCGTTGCCTCGGCAGCCACAGCTTTTGAAGCATCTGAAGTTCTGCGTAAACTAAAAGCCGAAAAGGGCTTCAGCCACTCTCTTAACGAATAAACCGCAGCAACTCACAGGTTTTACAGAGTTCCTGAGCTGAGGGCTCACCGCATTCCCTACAAGTCTGGAACCGCTCTTTTTTGACCGTTTCCTCCACTGCTGGTCGCAGCTTCTCCATGGCTCTGGAAACTGTGAATTTAGTTCCCGCATGCTTCTCTTCCATGCGGTTGAGCATGCCGCGGATGTCGTTTCGCAAGGCTTCGGTGGCGTATGGGCAGGGTGTATCTTGAAAGGGAATTTTTTTGACGTAAGTGTAGAGTGCGCTTTCACGTTCAAGGATTTCGCAGAAAGGCTTGATTTTCTGCACAAACAAGGGATGCACCTCGTCAGATACTGGTTTTTCTTTGGCGAGCCGTGCAATGTCGCCCCGCAAAATATTCATCAGAACTGTTTGGGATTCGTCATCGAGCGTGTGGCCAGTGGCGATTTTGGTTGCTTTGACTTGCCGTGCACCGGCATTTATGGCTCTACGACGCAACACACCACAGTAAGCGCATGCGGTTAACTCGTTTTTTCTTTGCTTTGCGGCTTTCTGCACAATCTCATCTAAACTAAACCCGTAAAGCGTCCTTGAAAGAGACAACATGATGTGGAATCTCAAGTTTTTTACACAGCGACGAGGCAATGTCAAGTGCTTCGTCACGGTAACCTTTAATCCCCTCATCCACCGTAACCGCAGTCAAAATCGTTTTCGGACGATGCTTACGCATCTGCGCCAAAATGTAGAGCAAGTTAAGGCTGTCTTTGCCGCCGCTAACCGCCACCGCCAAATGATCGTCGAATTTGAGCATGCGGTAACGTGTGATCGTTGAGCGCACTTTTGTCTCAATGGAGTCTGCGAAGCATTTTTTGCATAGGCGTTCGCCGGAGTATTTTCTGTAGAAGAAGGCTTCTTTGCGTTTGCAGCATGTGCACAGTTGGGGTTGGGGCTCCATGGGTTTCACTGACTATTTGGCGTGTATAACTAAATAAACGATGTCACGCTAAAGTTTTGATTTGGCGGGCGAAATGGCAACTAAACCCACAAGGCACCAAGACACCGTAGAAGTCACATACACCAGTGCTCGCTGGGCTCGGCTTAAACTGCTACGCAAAAAAGCCGCCGAAGCCATGTCTGCGTTGGAGGCGTTTCATTTGCAGTCTACAGTGCATGGAAGCGTTGCCAGAGGAGACGTAACCCAAAACAGCGATGTAGACATTTTCATCGCTGAAGTCCAGAACAGTTTTCTGGTGGAAACAGCCCTCCAAAAAGCCCAAATTCCTCTAATCAGACGCCGAATTGTGCAGGCGACACCGAACTATGCTATGAAAGCTCACATAGAAATAGACCAAGTTACAACCGTAACGTTTCCGCTCATGGAGATGCGGCGTGTTGAGAGGGAATTTTACCATTTTGGCGGGGAAGTCAATCTTTCCCAGTTACAGCTAGATGTTCGCGTGGCTGGAGTGGATAAACGGTTGATGTTGATCGAACCCACCGAGGTGGGACATATTGAAAGCAGCATAATCGGCAAAGAGGAACACACCGCCAAAATTCTAGGAGTTACGGCAGAGACCGTGCTGGACCGAGTTCATGCACTAACAAGACGTGACTCTGTAGGCAGAACAGGTGTTTTCGTCAAAAAAGAACTGCAGCCTGACGAAACATTTGAGTTGATTCTAAAAAGATTAGCTGAGGCAAACCCTGCGGTTCGCCGAAGAACAAAAAAGTAAGGGTCTAAGATGGGTAGTAAATGAGTTCTTTTTCTTCAAGCAACTGTTGGATTTTGTCGACTGCCTCGTAGACTTGCTCTTCTTTCTTTGCGCCGACGCAGACGAGTTTACCAGCGCTAAAGATTAGAAAGACTACTTTTGGTTCGGCCATGCGGAAAACTGCTCCTGGAAACTGTTCAGGCTCATACATTACCCGTTCAAGCTTGTAAACTAAGCTTTCAAGGTCGATTTCTCCGCCGAGTTCTGCGGATGCAACGATGTTTTGGATGTTAACTATTGGTTTCTCGGTAATTTGGATTCCCTCGCTTCTAAGTTCTTTAACTACTTTTTCTACTGCACTACGGCTTTCTTTTTCAGATTTTGCGCCTGTACAAACCATTTTACCAGTGCCAAAAATCAAGGTGGCAGTTTTGGGTTTTTTAAGGCGGAAAACTAAGCCAGGAAAAACAGATGGGTTGTACTCGGTCTGGGGGAATTTCTCCACGATTTTCTGCAAGTCAATTTTCTGATTAAGTGAAACTGAAGCGACAATGTTTTGTATGTTTATGATGGGTTTTCGTTTACTCATGTCAATTCACGTGCTTCTCTATTTAAATAATAAAGGGAGTATATAAAGCATCTATTTATAAAGACCTCTGAAAGGCTGATATGCTTAGTTGTAATTCATTGGAAACGAGGTTTTAACCGTTTTTGGGTGAAAAATGTTGTTTTTTCCAAATTTTTCGGTATCTAATTTTAGAGAAAAATTGGAGGCGTTTTGTTATTTATCGACACTAAATTGCTTATTTTTTACTCTCAACAAGTGTTATGGTGACATTTGACAACGTAGGCGTCGGTTGTATTTTCGCTTGCAGAAATGTGACTGTTAGTTAAGGCGGTTTTGGTTGCGGAGTTGGTGCCACGTCCATCATTGGAAGCATGATTAATGTTTGAGTTCAATCAACTCGTACTTAGTCGGTTTCTCACCCGACGCCTTCATAGTCTGCAACGCCCTGAGACGAGTCAGATTTACCCAACGCGGACTCAAACGCTTGCCTCTCCAACTCAGGCGTCCATTCAGTCTTATACACCTTGAGCGTAGCATAATACATTTTAGCGCGCTTAATTTTTTTCAAATCAATCTTTTGTATGGCACTCAAGCAAATGGGTAAATCCAAATCTCAGGTCCTGAGCGTCAATGTATCTGCCTTTAAAATCAACCTTGATAATTCTAATTTGCTTCCGTATGGTGCTGAAGAGTTTCCAGTCAACTAGTGGCATAGCGAGAGACCAAACATCACATAGCCATGCAAGCCAATTATAAGAGAGTTACTAAAGAAAATTGGTTATTTTTGGGGTTCTCTAAAAATTGGAAAACGAAGCAACGCCGCTATGCCGCCCAACGAAAGCAACTTGAAGCCAGCCTCATGTTCAGTACTAACGACGGTTACAGATGCCTGACGCCTCTCAACGGAAAGCATCAAATCCTCAAGTTTAAGCCTTTGATCCTCATCAGCATCCCGCAAAGTAGTATCGGCAAGCACAAGTTTTTCTATTGCACCCATATTGGCTGCGTTTTCCACTTCAACTAAACCGTAAGTGGCTGTACCGTCACCTTTCCCCAGCCGCTTCATGAGCTCCTCCATTGTGTCCGTCTCATTTACGACTCGAAGCTCATGAACCGCCCTTAGCAGTACTCCTCCGCGAAGGGCTTCACCAATGCCTGCTGTACCGCCATTGTTAACGCTTTTAACGTCCGCCACGGCCTTGTAAAGCTCTTTGGATTCTTCCTGAAGGTAATTAACAAAGTCGTTTTTCACGTATCCAGCGCCAATAATCACAATTGGGTTATGGTTGACACTCCAGAGTTTGTGCAAGCTATCCATTGCCAATCGGAAGTAACCTTTGGTGGCTTCAATGCGTTTATCAGCTTCCTGTTTGCCAGGCAGTCGGATGCGTTGTTCAACGCGGGTTTCATATCCATATTGTTTTGTTTCAGCTATTGCGAAGCCTTCGTCGTCGATGGATAGTATTATCAGGGGTTTTTCAATTTCGCTTGCTTTAATGAGACGATCAAGAAGATGTTTGGGCCATTCCTTCTTCACTATGGTCATCTGCTGGTTCAGCGCGATTGAAAGAGTGTGGTGCGCACCTGTTGGGATAATGTCGGGTGCGTGGATGATTAAACCGTGAACCCGAAGTTTACCCAGAAATTTGTCCCAGCTAACCGACTCAACTTTAACGCCCATAAAAGCTGAGACACGTTCACCGCTTTTGGGACGACTTGTGGCAGTGTCAGTTTTGATTGCGCGACTGCTGTAAGCGTAGACCTCGTCGCCTTTGTAAACGACGTTGTAGAGGTGCCATAAGTCGTCTGGTGTATCCGGGACGACTTTGATGAAGCCCTGTTGCAGGTTCTTCTCGGTTATTTTCAAGTTTGTACACTTCGCGATTGCAGCTAAACAGGTGAGTCGGCAAACCTTAAATCCTTTCGTATCTTATTCTGTTTGAAGATTTTTGTGGTGAATTTTTTGGTTGACAACCTACAGGATTATTTATGCGCCTACCTTCAAGGAAAAAGTGATATTTTAAAAGGCTGCCTTATTTCTGCCTTTGACAGCAGAGAGCACTATCTCAGCCTCTTAGACCAAAGCTTAGGAACCAGCATTTCATCTCTGGAAATAAGGTTCTGTGAGTTGCTAGCTAACGCCGATTTATTCCGTGAAGAAATAAAATTGACTCGCGATGGACGTAACAGATACAAAGTATTCTACTTAACAGATACAGGTTTGACTTTGGCTAAGAAAATAAAATCTGAAGGTTTCAAAGGACCGATGTTACAGAACACGCCAGTTGATAATCTCTAAAGCTAATTTTGAGTTTAAATAAAAAGTTGGGGAAGGTAAACTTCCCTTGGTTTTTTCTACACCTAAATTAGGTGTAGCAGATTGAGAAACAGCGGGATGAATACTATTGATAGCGTTGAGAGCAGTTTGATGAGTACGTGTAAGCTTGGACCTGCTGTGTCTTTCATTGGGTCACCGACTGTGTCTCCGACTACTGCTGCTGCGTGAGCTGGTGAACCTTTACCGCCTAAGTGACCTGCTTCGATGTATTTCTTTGCGTTGTCCCATGCGCCGCCGCCTGTGTTCATGAGTAATGCAAGTGGTACTGCTGAGAGTGTTGCGCCGATGACGAGTGCTCCGACTGCTTCTGGGCCCATTAGGACACCGACAATGATTGGAACAATCACGACGATTAGTGCTGGAAGTACCATGCCTTTAAGGGCTGATTTTGTGCTGATGTCTACTGCTCGGCCATAGTCTGGTTTGCCTGTTCCTTCCATGATGCCAGGGATTTCTTTGAATTGGCGTCTGACTTCTGCAACCATTTCTCCTGCGGCTTTGCCGACTGCGCTGATTGCTTGTGAGCTGAAGAAGAAAGGTAACATCGCGCCTATGAAGCCTGCGACCAGTACTGCAGGGTTGGATATATCGATGCTAATAGCAACTCCTGTTTGTAGGGCTACTTCTTCAATGTATGTTTGGAACAGCAACTGTGCTGCTAGCAAAGCGGAGCCTAAAGCGAAGCCTTTGGTCAGGGCTTTTGTTGTGTTGCCGACTGCGTCGAGTGCTTCCATGGTTTCTTCTGCGCCGCCTTCACCGGACATTTCTGCGATACCCGCTGCGTTGTCGGCGATTGGTCCAAAACCGTCGAGGGCTAAAACCATTCCCATGACTGCGAGCATACCCATTGTGGCTAAGGTTGTACCGTAGATGCCGCCTATGAAGGGGTCAATGCCGATTTCTGCGCCGAAGAGTGTTCCGAAGTAGTATGAGGTGATTAAGGCTATGACCAGTGAAACAATTGGTAATGCAGTAGTTTCAAGTCCAACTGCGAAGCCAGTGATTATGTTAGTTGCGCTGCCTGTTTCGCTTGCTTTGGCAATCTTTATCACTGGACTTCTGTCACGGCCAGTGTAGTAGTCTGTAATGTAGTCAATTGCAACGCTTGCTGCTAAACCTGCGAGTAGACAATAGAACAGATACATACTGCCTAATAGAAAATATGAGGCTATGAAGAAAAGAACACCAGCCACTATAGTGGTTACCATAAGTCCCTTGCGTAGTGCTTTCATGGGGTGTTTTGCTTCTGACTCGCCAAGTTTCACAAAGGGCATACCGACTAAAGTTGCAAAGATACCGAGGGCTCTTGCAATTAGTGGGAACATCAAGAAGATGAGGTTGCCTGTAGCAATGCTGATTAAGCCACCGATAATCATGCCACCGATGTTTTCGCCGGTAGCGGACTCAAATAAGTCTGCGCCTCTTCCAGCGCTGTCACCGACGTTGTCGCCGACGTTGTCAGCGATTACTGCGGGGTTACGTGGGTCATCCTCTGGGATACCTGCTTCAACTTTGCCCACGAGGTCTGCGCCTACGTCTGCGGCTTTAGTGTAAATTCCTCCGCCCAACTGAGCGAACAATGCAATCAAGGAGGCACCAAAACCCATACCTACGATGCCGCTTGCTGCGCTTCGACCTAAATCAGCTGCGTCAGCGACGCTAAGGGTACCAAACATTGCGTTGTATCCGCCGTAAAGCAGAAACAGAAAACTTACACCCAACAAAGATAAACCGACAACTGCCATACCCATCGTGGCGCCGCCGTAAAATGCCGTTTTCAACGCCTTTTCTGCGCCGAAATCTTTTGCCGCCGCCACAGTTCTAACGTTGGCTTTGGTGGCGTTGTCCATGGCGATGTAGCCAGCCGCAAGAGATGCAACTGCTCCCACCAGGAACGCTGCCGCCGTGCCAACGCCGAACGGTCCAGTCGGCAAGGCAATCCACAGCAGTACAAATATGACCACTGTGATTATTCCAATGGTTTTATACTGCCTCTTTAAGAAGGCATAGGCGCCTTCGCGAATTGCGTTGCCTACTTCCACTGTTTTTGGTCCGCCAGGGCTCATTTTGCCTATACGGTACATGAGAAGAAGCGAAGCAATGACTGCGATGACACCCGCTATTGGTGCTATCCAAAATATCAGGGGGTTAGTTGTAGAAGTTAGAGTTTGTAGGGGAATGTACATGTTGAACAACGCATGTTCATTTTACTTATATAAATTTTCCTACATGAACGCAGCAATTTATCGTTTGAATAGCAATTTAGCGGAAAGTAAACAAAATTATCGCAAAAAGGGGTTGGTTGCATTTTTAAGGGAGCCATACATATTTCAAATATGACTATCCAACTAAGTGAATAATGATGTCTCAAAGATTAATTGTTATAAAAGTCGGTACTGGCGGCATAACCACGCAGAAAGGAGAACTTGACGAAGCCGAAATGGCGAATCTTACAGCACAAATCGCTTCCGCTGCAACAAAAGGCGACAAAGTAATCTTGGTAACGTCGGGAGCAGTCGCCGCCGGGATAGCCGAACTGGGAATTCTCCCTAAACAAAAAGATGTCACATTTCAGCAAGCAGCCGCAGCAACAGGTCAAAGTGTCCTCATGGCGAAGTACAGGGAGTTCTTCAAAAAATATGGCTTAAAAGTCGCCCAGATCCTACTTACCGCAGAAGACCTCTCCAACCGCGCCGCATACGTACACACTTGCGACGTTCTGTCGCTGCTACTTAAAGTAGGCGTCGTCCCCATAATCAACGAAAACGACGTCACCTCTGTCGACGAACTAATGCACGCAGAAGGCTACAAGGTAAACTTTAGCGATAACGACCACCTCTCAGTGTTGGTTGCAGGCGCAGTCGGTGCAAACTTGGTCATTATACTTTCCGACGTCGATGGCTTATACACTGCTGATCCTTCGCAGCCAGGAGCTGAACTAATAAAAACAGTCGAAACTATCACCCCCGAACTCAAAAGATTCGTTGAGCGGCAAAAGCAAACTGGGCAGAGGTGGAATCCAGAGCAAAATAAAAGCCGCTGAAATCGCCACTTCCTGCGGCATTCCCGTAATTCTCGCCAACAGCCGACGCGAAAACGTCATCACCGATGTTTTAGAGGATAAAGAAGTCGGCACCTACTTTAAAGCACAAAGCAAAATGCCCGCTGTGAAAAGGTGGATTGCTTACGGCGCAGCAGTCAAAGGCTCCATCCACGTTAACGATGGTGCAAAAAAAGCTATACTTGACGGTCACAGTTTGCTGCCTGTTGGTGTAACGGAGATTCTGGGACATTTTGCGAAGGCGACGTCGTCAGCATTTCAAGATGAAAAAGGTCGAGTTCGCCCGAGGCAACCCCAACTACAGCAGCACCAATTAAACCTAATTAAAGGGTTACAAGTATCTGAAGTACACAAAGAACTCGGCGCTGATAAACCTAAAGAAGTTATTGAGCACCGGAACATCCACTTAATCGAGGAAGAAAAAAGTGATAAAGGAAATCTGCATCAAAGCCAAAGCCGCTGCTTATGAAATGGGAAAGCTCTCAGCGGAAACCAAAAACCATGCTCTCTGCAAAATGGCAAACGCCCTAGAAGCTAACGTTGAGAAGATTTTGGCTGCAAACAGAGTTGATGTTGAAGCTGCAAAAACGCGAGGCATCAAAGCTTCATTGCTTGACCGTTTGGCATTAGACCAAAAGAAAATTCAGAATATGGCAAAGGAACTGCGGGAAGTTGCAGCAATGCATGACCCCATCGGCGAAGTCCTCGCCACTTGGACAAGGCCTAATGGTTTAATCATCAGCCAAGTCCGAGTTCCCATGGGAGTGATAGGCGTAATTTACGAGTCGCGCCCCAACGTCACCTCTGACTCAGCGGGTATTTGCATTAAATCAGGCAACGCCGTAGTTCTACGCGGCGGCTCAGATGCATTGAACAGTAATGTCGCCATCGGCGAAGTCCTACGAGATGCACTGGCAAGGGACACCGGTACCTGTTGACGCAATTCAAATCGTTAATTCGCCTGACCGCAAAGACGCGCGAGGAATTGATGAAAATGCGCGAGTACATTGATGTGTTAGTGCCCAGAGGCGGCGCAGATCTAATCAACACGGTAATCGAGAAATCCCGTATCCCCGTAATCGAAACTGGCACAGGCAACTGCCACATATACGTTGAAGAAGACGCTGAACTAGAAAAAGCAATAGCTATCGTCGATAAACGCCAAAGTGCAGCGACCTGGAGTGTGCAATGCGGCAGAAAAACTCTTGGTAAACAAAAACATAGCAGGAACTTTCTTGCCAGTTGTTATTGCAGAGTTGCGCAGAAACGGCGTAGAAGTTAGAGGCGACCAAGCCACACAAAAAATAGTTACCGACGTAAAAGCCGCAACTGAGCAGGACTGGTACACAGAATACCTTGACCTGATAATAGGCGTCAAAGTCGTGGAAAACCTCAATGAAGCCATCATGCACATCAACAAGTACGGAACTCACCACAGTGAAAGTATAATTACCCGCGACTTCTCAAAAGCAAAACGATTCCTAAAAGAAGTCGATTCAGCGGCAGTCTACTGGAACGCTTCAACCCGCTTCACAGACGGCAACCAATTCGGCTTAGGCGCAGAAATTGGCATTAGCACCCAAAAACTGCATGCTCGCGGCCCCATGAGCATCCAGCACCTAACAACAACAAAATATGTTATTTTAGGCGACGGGCAAATCAGAAAGTAACAGGGTTCCATTTTCCTTATTTTCGGGATCAAACGGCTTAGGTCGTTTTTCGCCATAACACCTTTCCCTTCAGGGCAGCGTAAGTAGTGGCCTAGAGTATTCAAACAGAAGCTAAATTGTAATGGCTAAAAAATCATTTTAAAAAAAAATTACGTAAAAAGAAGAGAAAGAAAGGAGTTATGGGATAATCCAAGGTAGTTGTGCTGTGATGGGCTCAATCAGCCGTAGCACAACGTCTGGGAACAAGCCCAAAATGAAGATGGCTGCCACCAGTATGAACACTGGAATAAGGAGGCGTATATTTTCTTTGATTGGCTTTGTATCTTTTGGTTCTTTGCCATACATGACATTGACTAGTCTGAATATATAGGCGGTCTGTAGCACGCTGGTTAAGACACCAATAACTGCCAGCCAAGTTAAGTTTACGCTGATAGCTGCGGTAAACACGAAGTATTTAGCGATGAAGCCACCTAATGGGGGAACCCCTGCAAAGCTCAATCCTGCAAAAACCAGGGCTAGGCTGCTCAAAGGCATTTTTTTGCCCACACCTTTGAAGTCTTCAAGGGTATGGATGCCTTGGCGGTTGATGATTCCGACTGCCATAAATGCGAGTGCTGTGGTTAAGCCGCCGATTAGGAAGAAGTATAGGTTGCCTGCTAAGCCGAGTGTTGTTGCGCTCGTGATGGCGACGAGATTGTAGCCGACGTCCGCGACGCATATGTATGCCATTAAACGTTTGATGTTGAACTGGATTAGGGCGAAGATGTTGCCTACGACCATAGTTAAGGCTGCCATGACTGCGAGCATAAGTGTCCAGTCAAATATGCCCCCGACTGAGGGTGGCATGATGATGAATAGTAGGATTCTAATTAGGATGTAGTAGCTGCCTTGGTCAACGAGTGCTGAGAGGAACGCTGCTGAGGGTGCTGGGGCTGCAGTATATGCATCAGGTAGCCAGAAGTGGAATGGGACGATTGCTGCTTCAATTGCGTAGCCGGCTGCGATGAAGATGAATGCAATTATGAGGAGATTCATGTCTGTGCCTGCAAGTGTGCCTATGGCTTCTCTGACTGCTACGTAGTTGAGGGTGCCAGTTATGCCGTAGACAATTGAGAGACCTAACAGCACGAAAGCTGAGGCGATAATGACCATAACCATGTACTTGAGCGTGGCGTTTAGGCTAAACGCGTTTTTGCGATACAGCATCAGAAACGCTGCTGCTGCGGTCACTGCTTCCCAGAATATGAAAAACGTTAGTAAGTCGCCTGCTAAGACTGCGCCCAAGAGTGCAGCGGTTGCAATGAACATGATTGCGATGTAGCGGTCTGAGGGGCGATTGGCTGAGTCAACGAAGAATGTGGTGTAGACCATGACGACTGCACTTATGGCGACGATGATTATTGCCATATAGATTGAAATAGCGTCTATGTAGAATGAGGATGAAATGGCTGAGTTAGCCATGACATCCAAGGTAAGTGTTAACGCGGCGGGGTTAGCTACGCTATAGTAGGATAATACCAGATTTAAGATGCTTAAGCCTGCGATGGCAAAGACTGATAAAACCCAAGTTAGCATCAGAGCGGTTTTGTGGCTACTACCACGTATCGCTTTGAAGATTGGTATGGTGAGTAGGGCTGCGATTACGAGTGTGAAGATTGGTAAGATTAAGTCTAATATTGTCGTCATTTTAAACCACCATTACCTGACCGAAGGTCACTGTTTGAATTAGTTGTAAGAAGAAAGTCGGGTAAATGCCGATTATGATAACCAGCACCACAAGGATTGCTAAGGCTGCCTTCATGTAGTTTGGTATATCCACGATTTTGTGTCTATGCTGTGTTTTGGCTTCTAGAACTGCTGCGGCGCCATGTGCATCTTGTGCCCCTGCATCGATTACCAAGTCGTCTCTGGATGGCCCAAGGAAAACTTTGGAAACAAATCGCAGTGCGTAAGCTAACGAGAACACAGTTGCGACGAGCATCAGGATTGTTGGGATGATGTAGAATGGATCGTTTCGTATGATTTGGAATGCACCTACGAAGATGAGGAATTCGCTAATGAAGCATGCTAGTGGAGGTGCACCTGCGATGCTAAGGGCTGCGATTGTGCCTGAGACAGCGCTGAAAGGCATTTTGCTTGCTAAGCCACCCATTTTGTTAATGTCTCGCTCCTCAGTCTGATGCATGACGCCTCCTGCGGTTAAAAAGAAAAGACCTTTGCTTGCTGCGTGAGTGATAATGTGAAGTACTGTTCCGACTATCGCGATTGACGTGGCTGATGCAAGTAGGACTGCGTCGCCGCTTGCTAATGCTACTGGGAAAAGTGAGAGACCGAACATAATGTAGCCCATGTGAGCGATGCTTGAGTATGCAATGACACGCTTAATGTCAGTTGCAACAAGTGAGAGCAGTGAACCAAAGAACGCAGTGATAATTCCAATTATAGACAGTGCATAGAGGAAGTTTCTTGCAAATTCCATTCCTGCGGCATCTACGCCGATTGCGGGGAAAACCATACCAAAAGACATGCGTATAATTGCGTAAGCTCCTGCGCTGATGATGACACCGCTTAAGAGCGCTGACATTGGAGCGGGAGCTTCTGAGTGTGCATCAGGGAGCCACATATGAACGGGGAACACAGCCATTTTAACTGCGAATCCAGCGGTTAAGGCAATAAGTATCCATTTGACAACGTTTGGAGCGGCAGTCATCAGAGCTGTTTGGGCTGCAAACATGTCAGTTAATCCGTTAGTTTGCCAGTAAATGGCTCCGATGCCTAAAAGCACAAACACGGCGCCGGCATGAGTGAATATGAAGAGTTTTAGTGCTGATTTATAGCTGTTACGATAACCCCACTCTCCGACTATGAAGTAGGCGGGGACCAGCATAAGTTCCCAGCAGAAGTAGAATAGAATCATGTTGCTGGTGAGGAAGACGCCGATTAAGCCGACGCTGAGCATGCAGAGCAAGGCGTAGTATGCCGGGAGGTTCTTTTTTCCTGCCATGTAATTGATTGAGTAGATTGAAGCGACAAAGATTAGCACCAAGCTGATTAGTGCAACTGAGGCGCTTATGCCGTCAAGGTACAGGGTGAACTGAGTGTTTATGACTGTGGGTATCCAGGTGTAAGTTTCGCTGTAACTGCCTTCCGCCATAATGGTGGGCACAGTGGAGAACACCAGCGCCAAGTTAATCAGGGCTATTAAGGCGACAAATGCTGCCGCTGCCTTGATTGATTTCTTTCCTGCTAAGTAAACAAAGGGGATGCTAATGCTTGGTATAGCGAATACGGATAGTAGTATTGGTAGTGACATTTCTTATGCTCCTCCGAAACCGATAGTTAAGACGATTAACACAACGATGATTATGAAGCCTAGCACTGCTGCAGCAACATAGTTTCTAAACGAGTCCGAGGGACCCTTTTTGAGGCTCAACGCTTTTCCGGGTTCAGCAGCTTCAGAGATGTCAGCGCCAAGTTTGTCTGGTCCTCGACTGAAAACTGCGTTTTCGAAGCGTGTAAGCAAAGCTGAGAAGCCGTTGATTCCACGTCCTATTCCATAGTAGAGGTCATCAACGAAGTATCCGTGTCCCAGCAGGACAGTGAGTGGGTTTTTGCCTGCAGCGATTTTGCGTAATCCCTGGAAGTTGCGGTAGTAGGTCCAGTAACCCAATAGGAAGATAGGGAGCAGTATTGAGAGGAAGATCGGTGTTTCTAGGCTTGTGAATGCACCGAGCAGAGTTTCTTCGAGTTCAATGTGCATGAATGTGGCGATTGCTGGCTGTGCTACACCCCAGACAATGCATAAAGCTGCGAGGATTGCTGCGGGAATAAGCATGACTTTGGGTGCTTCGTGGACATGGATTTTCTTTATGTACTCAGATGGTTTGCCCATGAAGACTAAACTGAACATGCGGACACAGTAAGCGAATGTGAGACCTGTGGCAGCGAATATTAGGATCATCTGGATGATGTCGCCTGCGCTCATGACGCTATTGAGAATTAAACCTTTGCTAAAGAATGCTGCAAACGGCGGCAAACCACTTGTGGTAATAATCATAATTGCCATCAACGCGAATGAGATGGGCATAGCTTTTCTTAATCCACCCATCAAACGCATGTCGCGGGTGCCCAAGGCATGGATGATGCCTCCTGCAAGGAGGAAACCGAGACCTTCGAAAAAGGCGTGGCTGACCATATGGAATAAGCTTGCGAACCAGCCTGCGGACAAGGCGACATCGGTGGTTGCAGCCATTGCAGTACCTAAACCAGCCATCATGAAGCCTATTTGGCTCACAGTGGAGTAGGCTAATACGCCTTTGATGTCTGTGGTCATTAAGCCTAAGGTCGCGCCTATGAAGGCGGTTATAACACCAACCCAGGCGATTGTGGGGAACCAAGCGACTTGCAAGGCACCAATTAGGGCAGGTGCAGCGGCAAAGATTAGAATGAAACGTGAGAGCAAGTAGATGCCTGCTTTGACCATGGTGGCAGCGTGTAATAGGGCGCTGACGGAGGTGGGAGCTTCCATTGCGCTGTATAACCAAGTGAAAAGGGGGAACTGTGCAGACTTGGCGATTGCACCGCCTAACACGAGGAATGCTGCAATGACGAGATTAGGGGTCATAGCGGCCAATGTTCCAGCAGTGGCGGCTTCTTCTATGCCAGTAATTATACCGTGGAAGCTAAAAGTGCTAAACTGCAAGAACAAGATACCGATGGCGGCGAGTAAAGCGATGTCGCCGATGCGGGTCATTATGAAAACTTTGACACCACTATGGATTGATTCGGGTTTCTTGTACCAGAATGAAATCAAGGCGTAACTACATAATCCAACCATTTCCCAGAAGATGAACATCTGCAACATGTTGTCCGATATTACGAGACCTATCATGGAGCCGATGAAGAGTAAGAGAAGGTAGTAGTAGCGTGTTAAGCCTTCTTCGCCTTTCATGTAACCTTGTGAGTAAACGGCGATGATTACGCCGAAGAACGCAACTAAGCAAGTGAATAAAACGCTGAGCGGGTCGATATAGACGCCTGCGGTTACTGCTTGTGCGACGTTACCGTTTAATGTGGGAAGCCAAGAGAAAGTAGAGATCACTGCTTGACCATCGCCGAACCATACGCCAGGCACCAAAGAAACGGCTAACGCCGCGACAACACCCATTATTGCCAATACGAAGTAGTTGCGTGCTTTTTCGCTGTATTTTCCGATGACTGGAACAAAACAGCTTGCGATAAGGGGGATAACCCAGACGAACCAAGCTGAGAATTCTTCAAGTGGTATCATTGTGCTTCAACCTCGCTTTCTTCTTCTTGTGCTTTTTCTTGCATTTTCGCCATGATCTTTGAGATGTCGCTTATGCCATAGCGTTTAGAAACGATGACGAGCAACGCCAAGATTACTGCGCTGACAGCTGTGTCAACTGAGAACGCCAAAATCAAAAGCGCCTCGCTTAAGCCCTGAGGCGCAGCAACCAACATGACAAAGTTCAATGTAGCTGCCGTAGCGATTAACTCGATGGATATGAAAACTTTGAGCAGTTGGCGGTTAGTCAATAAACCATAGATTCCGATTGCCAACATTACAATGGATAAAATAACGAAGTCCATTACTTCTTCCTCCGCTCATAAAGTACGATTCCGATTCCAATCGCCACTGTCAAAATAACAAGGGCCTGCATCAAAATGTCTATTCCACGCAGATTCCACATGGCAGTGCCGATGTCAACATCCGTGCCCACGTTGGTTTGACCTGAAACAGACAGGAAAATCGCAGGTAAAGACAAAGCGACACCTGCACCAAGTAAGCCGCCTGTTCGGGCAGGGGAAGCCTTCTTGGAGGGTTTTTCACCTAACATTTCGCCGGAGAGGAAGAGGATGGCTAGTGTGCCGATACCGACGACAAACTGGAAGATAGCGGCGTAGATTGCACCGTTAAAGTAATAGATTAAAGCAGTAAATAGAAATGTGCCTGATAAAGCAGCTACGGAGTAGACAACCTCATCGAGGAAAAGTGCGAGGACAGCGGATACAATTAAGCCGATAGCTAAGATTTCAAAGATCATTGAGATGCACCTTTATTTTTGTATGTTGGCTTCATTAGTAGGGCTTTTTTGTCGGTTGTTGCTAACTCATAGAGGTCAGATTGCTTGATGGCATCTCTGGGGCAGGTTTCGACGCATTGGTAGCAGAAGATACATTTGTTAAGATCTATTTGGGGACGGAGTTTTCCTTCTTCTACTTCAACGATTTCTATGGCGTTGGTTGGGCAGTCTCTTTGGCATACACGGCAGTTGCTGCCTCGCATTGCTTTGATGTCTAATCGAAAGTCTGGTCCACATCCGAAATCGATGGCATTGCAGTCTTTGATCTCGTAAACCATTTTGCCTCTGGAGTCAGCGGGGAGCTCTGGCTTTACGAACGGATACTTTGTTGTGGCGGGTTTAGAGAATATATGGG
Source organism: uncultured archaeon (assembly GCA_963760925.1). GTDB lineage: Archaea > Thermoproteota > Bathyarchaeia > Bathyarchaeales > Bathycorpusculaceae > Bathycorpusculum. The sequence continues at coordinate 135,226 of CAVXES010000006.1, forward strand.
ATACTGCCCGTTTGAATATCGGAGATATGCGTGTCTTCTTCTTTTTGTGTTCAGCCATCTAAGTTTACACTCCAATCCCGAAGGGATGATACACCCAAGTTACCAAAGCAACGGTTATCATCAGCGAAATCAACGCTGCAGGTAGGAGGATTTTCCAGTTGCCAGTTAATACTTGGTCAATGCGTAAGCGGGCAACCACTGTTGTGATGTACTCGCTGATTACTACAACTACCAAGAGTTTTAGCACGAACCATAACGTGTAGAAGAGCCAATCAAGTCCAAAGAATACTGGACCGCTTGGACCACCCAAGAATAGCTCCACCACTAGGGCAGCGCCGAAAACGACTTGGACATCGCGCGTTAAGTGTAGGAAAGCAAGTTTTGCACCTGTGTACTCGGTTTCTAAGCCACCGACGACCTCGCTTTCGGAGTGAGGAACATCGAAGGGGTCTTTCTCAAGTTCCGCCTGCATCGTGATGACGAATAACACGAATGCCCAGGGCGCAAGTAGGATATATGGAAAACTTGAAGCGATGACGCCTATTGTAAGGCTTCCAGCCATAAATGCAGGAGTCAATGCAAGAATGTAGAGAGGGATGTCGTAACCCAAGAATTGAGTTAAAACTCTGGCTGAACCGATTGTACCATAGGGATTAGATGAAGCCCACCCTGCAAGGAACATCAAAAAGTTAGCGATAGTTGCAAATGCTAAAATGATGATTAAGTCACCGCTGAAGCCGCTAGTAGAAATGCTTCCGCCAGTTGAGAGAACACTTGTGCCGCTAATGGGCAAAAAGAGCATGGCAAACACCATGATGGCAAAAGCCGCCAAAGGAGCATAGCGGAAAACCAGTTTTTTGGTTTCTCTTGGCTCAATATCTTCCTTCGTTAGCAGTTTAATAAAGTCTGCAAGGGGCTGAAGGATACCTGCTGGCCCAGCAACCATTGGTCCTACGCGGTTCTGGATGCGGGCTTCAAGCTTTCGCTCTACCCAATCGCAGAACAAAGTAAGGAACAGAATGAATGTAAAGCCGGGAAATACTAGTATTTGGAAGATGAGCCAGAGGTCAATCATTTTGTGTCACCAATCACCTGTCTGTGCATGAGAAGCAGGGGTCTAAGCTAACAAAATTCGATGGAACGTCAGCTATGCTCTCGCCGATTGCTGTCTTGAGGAATGAAGGGATGTTTGCAAATGTTGGAGTTCTGATTTTGACTCGTTCAGGCATGTCTGTGCCATTGCTACGTACAAAGTAAAAGAGTTCGCCTCTTGGTGCTTCTAAACTAAAGACCGCTTCGCCAGCGGGCACGCTTCGGGGAACTTCAACTCTGATTGGTCCAGAAGGCAAATGTTCAAGACAGTAATCAATGATGTTGAGGCTTTCTTCAACCTCGTCCATGCGAACGTTCATTCTTGCCCATGTATCGCCATCGGTGTAAACGATTTCTTTGAAGGGAATCTGGTCATAGACTTCGTATGGGATATCTTTGCGTACATCCAGGTCAACACCGCTACCTCTAGCAACTGGACCCGCAACTGCCAATTTCAAAGCGTCTTCGCGACTCAATACTCCGACATCCTTCATGCGGAGTCGCAGTGATGGCTCGTCATTGTAGATTTTACGGTAGAAAGGCACTTTACCGCGTAAGTCGGATATTACTGATTTGATTTTTGGAATCTGTTCAGGTGTTATGTCTCTTCTGACGCCGCCGATTGTTATGAGTGAACCGTAAACGCGGTTGCCACTTGTTAACTCTATTAAATCCATGATTGGTTCGCGGTCTCTCCAGAAGTACTGGAAAATTGTTTCATAGCCGATTTCTAAGCATGCATGCCCCAAAGTTAAGAGGTGACTATGCAGTCTGTTAAGTTCCAAAGCGATAACGCGTAGGTATCGTGCCCTTTCAGGAACGTCAGGTTTGAGGATTTTTTCCACTGCATTCACAAAACCTAATGCATGGGCGGGGTTGCATATTCCGCAAACCCGTTCCACTAAGTAAATATCTTGGAGGAAAGTTCGGGATTCACTGGTTTTTTCGATTCCGCGGTGGACGTAGCCTATACGTGGTTCAACTTTAGTCACAGTTTCTCCATCAACGGTTACTGAAAACTTTTCGGGCTCCAACAATGCTGGGTGCTGGGGACCAATAATGATTTTCACTTCTCGTCCTTCTGCGTTTTTGTTCGCTTCACGTTCTGGAGTTGGAACAAGATGGACTTTTGTGGCGTCAACGTCTTTTCGAAGAGGATACACGCCATCGGGCCAGTTTTCTGATAGGACAAAGTGACCGTTGAATTCGTTGCCTACGAAGACTACGCCAAGTAAGTCTGTTACTTCGAGTTCATGGAATAATGCGCCGGGGTGTATGTCAACAACTGTTCTGATTTTAGGGTCAGCTTTTGGTACTTCAGCTTTGATGGTAAAGAATGGGCTTGAAGTGTGAACATGGTAGTAAACGCCCAAGTTTTCACCGAAATCCAAGCCTGTGATGGCGGTTATGCCTGTTTTTTCGTCGGCTTCAATCATGGCCTTCAAAACATCATGATGCAAGCCGTTCTGAGCAGTTATCGCTGCTGCGCCTAACATACCTTTTTGAATTTGGATTTTATCGCCAAATTTATTTTCAAGAATACTAATCATATCTACATTAATTTTGGACATTATTGTTTTACCTCCTCAACTACGGGAGCCTTTTTCTTCTCTTTAGGGGGATTAATTGCGTTCAAAAGTTTAACAACACCATCGATGATTGCTTCTGGCCGTGGCGGACACCCGGGGATGTAAGCGGTGACAGGTAAGACTTTGTCAACTCCTCCCAGAACGTTATAGTTTCCCTCGAAAACACCTCCGCTGCAAGCACAGGCGCCGATGGCAACGACGAATTTAGGCTGAGGCATCTGGTCGTAAACGCGTTTAAGTCGTTCAGCGCATTGTTGTGTCACTGCACCAGTTACGAGCAATACGTCAGCGTGGCGTGGTGATGGTTCAAGTTTTATTCCGAACCGTTCAACATCGTATTTTGGAGTTAGCAGAGCAACGATTTCTATGTCGCAGCCGTTGCAGGCTCCAGAGTTAAAATGTAGGACCCAAGGAGATTTTACTCGGGCCCAAGTTTTAGTGTCAGTCATTATTCTTTTCCTCCTTCGAGAAGAACCAATCCCGCGGCTAAGATTATTCCGAGGTAGAGGATTAATAGTAAGGGATTAACAGCTAATACAGCAAAAGCAGCAAAAGCAAGAACCAATACCGATGAATCAAAGATTATAAAGTATATCAAGTACCTGTAGAGGGAAACATTGATTTTTAAGCCTTGAAAATGGACTTTTTCTCCGCATGCATATGCATCTTGCTCGTTTTCGCTTATGGTAGTTTTGGGGGCAGAGCGTTTTCCCATGTAGTATATTGCGAGAGTGGATACGAAAATCAAGACAAAGGCGATGATTGCTTCTTCAAGAATTTCTAACATGCGTCATTCTCTCCATGCTTTCTTTCAAAGATTTATCAAGAGTAGAGCTGAACAGGCACTTATTATATCCAAGAGCGTCTGTGTAACCGCTATTAAGCTTTTCTGAATAAGGGTCAGACGAGGAACCAATGCCTACCACAGCGACTATGCGGACGTTTGATGAATTATACGGATTTTCACCCATACGGTCTAGCATAGTCTCCATGCGCTTTCTCTTCCACACTACCCCGAGTTAGTTGTTTTAAATCGACACACTTGCTTTTAAATTTTGAGAAATAAAAAATGTAAAATTTCAAGCTTTTTTCAAATTTTAGCGATGTTACTGAGCTGTGACATCGGTCGTTGAGAATGAGATTCACGAAAACTTAAACCGAAATCTCATCACTCAAACCATTCTCTGGATACGGAAACAAATGCACCTTCTCCAATGGATAAGTAATCGTAACTTCAGAGCCAATCTCAACCCAGTCCTCAGTCAAAGAAGGTCTACTAATAACAAAACGGTCACCATTTACCAATCTAATTTCGTAGCGAACAATAGTGCCCTCAAAAGTGGTCTTCTCAATTTGCCCTAACAAGCCATTTCCGCCTTGAATAAGCCCCAACTTCATCTCACAAGTCTCCGGCCGAATAGCTAAAACGACACGCTCACCAGCTTTAATTTCCCGCTCATTAAATGTTTTAACACGGAAACCCTGACGCAACTCAACCTCAGCGGTTTTACCTTCAGATTTAGTCACGTAACCTTCAAGAAGGTTCGATTCGCCAATAAAAAACGCCACAAAAAGGCTGTTTGGGTGCATGTAAAGCTCTTTAGGGGTACCTATCTGCACGATTTTGCCTTTTTTCATAACGGCAATGCGATCTGAAATTGACATTGCCTCTGCTTGGTCGTGGGTAACATGTATAGCGGTTAATTTGAGGTCTTTTGCCATGCGGCGAATTTCATAGCGAATGTCATTTCGCACTTTAGCATCCAATTGGCCCAGCGGCTCATCAAGCAACAGAATTTTTGCACCTGCCGCCAAAGCACGGGCTACAGCGATTCGCTGCATCATGCCACCACTGAGTTCGCTAGGGTAAGCATCAAGGCGTTCGCTGAGTTTGACGAGTTCCAGAACTTCATGTCCGATGGTTTCAGCCTGCTTAGAATCATAGTTTTTAACTTTGGGCCCGTAGAGAACGTTACTCCATGCAGTCATATGTGGGAAAAGTGCGAAAGTTTGAAAAACAAAACCGATATCTCGGTTTTCTGGGGGGTCTTTGTCAACTCGTCTATCACCAATGTAGATTTCGCCTCCGTCCGGATCAATTAAGCCTGCGATTAATCGCAACAGCGTGGTTTTGCCGCAACCGCTTGGACCCAGAAGAGAGAAGTATTCTTGGTCATGAATGGTTAAGCTTACGTGGTTTAAAGCGAAGAGGTCTCCGTATTTTTTTACAACGTTAACAACTCGGACTTCAGGCATTCTTAGTTCATTCCTTTTGGGCAATTCTTGTTTTTAATTGTTATCATGCTATGCTTTTCCTTTCTTAGTTAACAGCCTCAAAGCAAATAGGATGATGAAGCTGAAGAGTATCAAAAAGCCGCAGGCTAACCCAACTGTTAGGGGAGTAACGCCTGCAATTGCGGTTCCAAAGCCGCGGATGGAGTTTACCCAGTTAACAATAAGCACGGGTGCGGTTTCTAAAGATGAAGTGACTGCTAAGGTGGCACCGGTTTCGCTGACGCTTCGTGTGAAAACTATGATTGCGCCGGAGAGAATTGAGTATTTTGTGAGGGGCAAAATTATCGATTTGAAGACTGTGAAGGGTTTAGCGCCTAATGTTTTCGCTGCTTCTTCCATGTCAACGTTTATGCGTTCTAAGGCAGCCGACATGGAGCGCACGAAGTACGGGTAAGTAATGGCTAAATGTGCAAATACTAGCAAAAGGAAATCGGGTATGCCAGAGATTCCTTGCCAGAAAAACTTGAGTGAAATGCCCAAGGCTATGGAAGGCACGATAATGGGCACGTTGATTAAGCTGTCGATTATGAGTGAGGGCAGTTTGCCGAATGTTTTGCGGGCTATGAAAATCGCAATCGGAATGCCAGTAAGGATGCCTAAGACTGTTACTATAGCGCCTAAGCCGTAAGATAGAAGCAAACTCTGCCAGAAACTCGCCCAGATGCCTGTTCCTGTGAAGGCATCCACGAAGTTTGTTCCTGTAGTTATCGCTTGGAATGCGGGCAAAGCTACAAAGACTGATGGAACCAGAATAAGCAAGAAGAAAACAGCCAACGCAACGGTGTTACGTGACCACTCAGCTTTTTTGTAGCTGAGTTTCTTCTCGAAAATCGGTAAGCCTTTCCCAAATGGCAATTTTACGCGGTTGCCGACGATTCGGATTAAAGCGAAAATGATTAGTGAAACTATGATAAGGATAACGCTTGCAAACACTGTCCCGCCTTCATATGTTGCTTGCGAGATAGGGGCGGGGATGCCGGTGGAGAACTGGTTTTTTAGATCTTGGATAAAAACAGGTCCATTCTGGAAGATTAGCCCCGCCACTATGAAGGTGGCGCCTGTTTCTGAGAGTGAACGTGCAAACGCCAAAGAGAACGCCGCTATAAGGGAGGGCTTGATTATCGGGAAAGTCACTGTTCGCGCAGCCGTCAGCGGAGGTGAACCAAGGGTTCGCGAGGCGCGTTCGTACTCCATCTTGTAATCCATCATTGCGCCCACAATTACTCGGACTACGACAGGGAATGAGAAGGTGAAATGCAAAAGCATAACCAAGAGGTAGCCAGGAGAAACAAGAGAATACCCGAAAAGCCCGGAAATTCCGCCGCTACTACTCCAAAACAGCAGAAGAGAATAACCCAACGCAGCAGTGGGTACGATGAACGGCAAATCAGCGAGAGTGTCAAGTATGCTAGTCCAGCGGGAATTGCTGCGGGCAATTAACCAAGCTAAGGGTACACCTGCAAGTAAATCTAGGGCAGCCACAACTAAGCCGATGACAAAGGAATTAAAGACTGCAACGAGGGCGGCATGGGTTAAGTCCGGGTTTTCTAAGAAGCTGCCCATTTGTGGGGCTTTCAATATTATGCCGATAATGGGAGGAATCAGGATTATGACGAGGAAAATGATGATTGCGGAGAGATAGAGGGTGTACTTTAAGGGTTTTTTGGAGGATAAACGATTGAGGGTATCTTGGATTTTGCTAAGCAAGGTGCCGCTCCTTTACTAAGACGTAACAGACGTAATTTTTGCTCAAAAGAACTCTTTAGTAGGCATACCACTATATTAGTTGTTACATAGAAGCGCCAATTTTCTCCATATTTTTCGGTTTAGTATATAGTCTACTGAAAAACAAAAAAGTATTAAGCGTAAAAACCCGATTAGCTGACGACTTTTCTAAACTGGTACACAGTGGCGCTTAACGTTAAAACACCAACCAATGCTATTACGCCATATGCTTGAAGAATCGTACCCCAATCATAACCTGAAATCATCAACACGCGGCATGCATTAACAGCATAACTGATTGGATTAAACATAGAGACAGTTTTTATCCAGTCAGGTTGGAAACCCTCAGGCACCAAAGCTGTGCTAAGAAATAACAGTGGAAAAGTTATGAAACCACCGATGGCAAACACAGTTTCGGCACTACGAGTTTTCATGCCTATCGCAAGGGAAATACCCGACCATGCTAAACCGAAAAAAGCCACGGTGATCAAGATTAGAATAATTCCCGGCACCCCAGTTGCGTAGGAGACACCAATAAAGGGTAGAAAAGACAACGCAATAATGATGATGGACTGAATAACCACCCGAAACGCGTCGCTGGTTAATCGCCCCAAGAGGATTGCGTAGCGATTTACTGGAGTAACTAACATTTTTTGAAGGTAACCAGAGTCTATGTCCGCGACAATTGAGTTACCTGATTGCAAAGCGCTACCAAAAGCATTCTGCAATAAAATGCCGGCGGCGGCAAAAACTGCGTAACTACTTGTTCCTGTTGCCTGAGTAAATCCGGGGATATCTGAGAATCTTCCTAAGAGCTGAGTAAATAAAAGCAGGAATATTATGGGTTGGAAAAGAGAGAAAAACAACAAAATGGGGTTGCGTATCAACTTTTTGAGGTAACGCACAAAAAGAAACCATGTATCCGAAAGGAGAGTCATTATCTTCTTCCTCCAAACATTGCACTGGGTGCTTTAACTAGGTCTTCAGTGCGTATGCGTCTGCCTGTATGCTTGAGGAACACATCATCGAGTGATGGAGAAGAAAAAGTGATTGAGAGCAAGCGGATGTCGCTGCTATCAAACGCTCGTACAATATCCGCAACCAAAGGCCCAGCGTTTTTGACGAAAAGGTTTAAGCAATCCTCTGGTCCAGAATCCACAACGCTGTTAACGCCAGTCAAAGTTTTGAGAAGATCTTTGGCTTTATCTCTGTCCCGTTCACAATTTTCTATGGATAACTTGATGGAGTCAGCACCTATTTCGCGTTTAAGCGTTGTCGGAGTGCCGCTTGTAACGATTTTTCCAAAATCGATAATCGCTAAACGTTTGCATAAGCGGTCAGCCTCCTCCAAATACTGGGTCGTTAGAAAAATTGTAGTTCCTTCTTCTCTGTTCAGTTGCTCCAAATACGACCAAATTGCTAAGCGAGATTGAGGATCCAACCCAGTTGTGGGTTCATCAAGGAAAACCAGTTTAGGTGTATGCACTAAGGCTGTCGCTAAATCAAGTCTTTTCTTCATACCTCCCGAGTAGTTTCGGGCGCGTTTATCAGCGGCGGATTCCAGCCCGACAAGCCGCAGAAGTTCGTTTACACGGCTCTTCAGTTTGGAGCTTTCAATCTGTTGAAAATGCCCTTGCAATGTGAGGTTTTCTCTGCCTGTTAAGTCTCCGTCCACCGTTGTTTCTTGGCTTTGCACGCCAATGATTTTGCGTATGGCGGAGGCATCGGATTCGATGTTGTAGCCTGCGATGTTTACGTTACCCGAAGTTTTACGAAGCAAAGTGGTTAGAATTTTGATGGTTGTGCTTTTCCCTGCTCCATTGGGACCCAAAAAACCGAAGAACTCGCCTTCCTTAACGCTGAAAGAAATGTCGTCCACGGCTTTGGTTCCGTCTGAATAAACCTCAACAAGATTTTTAACAGAAATAATGTCTGACATATAAGTCCTACTTGCTAGTTTGCGTTTGAAAAAATAACAATATGTGATTGTGACTAACCAGCAACAACAAAAAACTGTGAAAGCCAAGTTGGTTTGTGTAGCTTCCTTATGTGCCCACAGACACTTAAATACAATTTTTCTGGCTTTGAGTATGTGAAAGCCATTTTGCAAAATCAGATTTACCAAGTTGAGATTTGCTGATTGTGGTTTCAGGGATTAAAGTGAAGGCAAAATTTAATGGAAGAACCAATGAGCTGCGATAAAAAAGTGTTTGGCCTAGCTACGGTTCAGCCAAATCGCGCCATAAAGAAATGTAGAATTAGAAAACTAATGATTGAGTATATCCTGTGCCCTGAAGCGGTTATCTTAACTGTTCCGCGTTCCTGCGGAGTCTGCGAGCGAAGGATAGACTGCATAGACGATTTCATAATTCAAATAATCATAAAAACAAGCAAAAACGATGACGCCACAAGAGGAAGCTTCGTTTTGCCGTAACAAAAAAATGAGTTGGGGGCTTTGCGCCACCGTTTTTATGCTTGTATGCTTGTTCTTCGCTGTGTTGAGTTTCCAGGTGTAATTTCTGGGAGGCGATCTTTTAGGCGGCTTTCAGCGGCTATTTCTGCTTCTTCAAGGATTTGTAGTGCGTCTGCATTGGCAATGATGTTGTTTACTGGCATATCGGAGCTCTGGCTTGTTTGTGAGCAAATATCGGTGAGTAGGTTGCCGATGGATCCGAGTTCTTGGCTCGCTTCCGGCATGATGCTGCCCATGTCAGAGCGTATGCTGTTAAGCAAGCCTCTTGCAGGGCTTAAAACAGCAACGACATCGCCTAATTCTGAAACAGTGCTCAAACGCATTGAAACGCTTTGAAGTGCAAGTGAGGATTGGGAAAGCATTTTTTCGACCTTGCGAATTTCAGCCAGTTCTGTTGCGAGGATGTTTGCTCTGGCTTGGTCTCGCTGGGACATCGCTTTTATGATGCGGTTGAATATGTCCTGGTCACGAAGTTGGAAACGGTTAGATGCACCATCTAACATTTTGACTTGGGTGTCGAGTCGTTGTGTTACTGTTGTGATTTGATCTTTTAGGTTATCAGATGGTTGCCCCACGTTTTTTATTTTGTTAACGATGGAGTTTTCTGTTGGCTCTTTAGGCTTCCATCTGTCAGTAAAATGTCTAACCAATAAGCATTCCTCAGAATCTCACAGCGGTATCTTTGATAAAAGAGTGTTCGAGGGGATTAGTTAAAACTAAGCGAGTTAGCCATTGTTGTTTTTACAGGTTTATTTAAAACTGCAGCGTATTATCGGGTTCAAATATGTGGAATTTGCGCTTTTTGTATGAAAGACCAGTATAGATTGTTTTTAAACTCAAATCGGAAACTTTGCGTCACACACGAATTTTAACCTAAAAACGTCGCAAGACAGACCCGAATTTTAAGATTAAAAAAGAAAAAAGGGTTAGCCAATTAGATTTGGCAACCAGCCAGTGCCCCAGCCAATGAGAGTAAGCACAACTCCGATGATGACCCAGATTACGACAGCGATAATCACGGCGATAATGCTTATCGCGAATGCTTTGATCCATCCGCAGTCAAAGAAGTGTTTAACCAGTGCCAACCAAATTATTAGCAACACAAAGTATGCTATCAGTGACCCAAGCCATGAACCGAATATGCCCGCAAAGAACGACGACAAAGCGAAGTCAATGAAGTAGAAGATTATTGTGCCGATGATGACTATCCATAGTGCGTCGGTGAATTTAGCGTTTTGTTTGCCCGCTAAGAGCCTGCCTGAAAGCCAAAGAGCTGGTACAACAACTATAACCCAGAAGATAATCTGAATTACGAGGCTAATGAGCAGCGATGCTATGTCAATTTCCATTTTTTCTTCTCCTAAAATGTTGGTTAGTTGTATCTTTGGGTTTGTTTAAAAATTTTGTGCAGCCGCTAACCGGCATGCTTAAAGAAGATTGTTTTAGAAGTGGAATTTTCGGTTTTTACTCACGTCTGTGCCGAGTTCTTTAGCTAACTGCTCAAGCAATGCCTTCTGAGAGGCGGTGAGTTTTTCGGGAACAGCTATACCGACTCTGACGAATAAGTCGCCTCTGCCATATCCCCTAAACCGGGGCATACCTTTACCTCTTAAGGTTATGACGTCGCCGACTTGTGTACCTGCACGCACCCTAACAGTTGTGGGACCCTCCAAAGTTGGAATGGTTATTTCTGCGCCCAACGCTGCCTGCGGAAAAGAAATAATAGCGACATGCCAGAGGTCGTCGCCTTCACGGGCAAACTGCATACTTGGCTTTACATGCACGATTACGTAGAGGTCGCCTGTTTCACCGTTGTTTGGCGCCATTTCGCCTTCGCCGCGTAGTCGAAGCTGAAAACCTTCGTCGATGCCCATTGGGATTTTAACGGTTATTTTTCTGCGTTTACGCACGACACCTGAGCCGCGGCAGTTGCTGCAGGGGGTTTCGATAATTTTGCCTCTGCCTTTGCATGTTGGGCAAGCGGATACTTGCATGTAGGTAGCGAAGCCGACTTTGTGCATGTTTTGCACTCTGCCTGCACCGCCGCAGCGAGGACATGTTTTGGCTTGAGTTCCAGGTTGTGCGCCGCTGCCATCGCATACGTCGCAACGTTCGGTTCGTGGGATTTCGATTTCGCGTTCGACGCCTTTGGCTGCTTCTTCAAGAGTAACTTCTAGGTCTACCGCGAGGTCTTGTCCGCGGTTGCGTTCTTCGTATCCTCCGAATCCGCTGGCTCCGCCGAAAATTGTTCGGAATAGGTCTCCAAAGCCCATGTCACGGAAGACGCTGTCGAAGTCTGCGCCTCGGAAAATGTCTTCGCTGGTGTAGCGTTGGTCGAAGCCTGCATGGCCAAGGTTGTCGTACTGCGCCCGTTTCTGCTCGTCGCTTAGCACTGCATATGCTTCACTGATTTCTTTGAATTTTTCTTCAGCGTTGGCGTCTTTGTTGCGGTCTGGGTGATACTGCAGCGCCAGTTTGCGGTATGCATCTTTGATTTGGTCTTTGCTTGCGCCTTTCTGGACGCCAAGCACCTCGTAGTAATCTCGTTTTTGTGCCATTCAGCCTTACCGTACAACGGGTTTTTTGAACTTTCATAGAATGGTTTGGTCTTGGATTTAAGTTATTTCCCTCTTTTAGAATAGTTTTAGGTCTGTGATTTGAAACGGCTAAGCAGTGTGGCTTTCTTTCTGGTCCATTCGCTTTTTTATACTTGTGCAGATGTCTAGTTATAGGGGTAACGGGTATAGAGGTGGGAGTTTTTGCGGATGCGTTGTCCTGTTTGGTTTAAATAATTGTTTTGGTTGTTTGTTTTGTACGTTTTTTATGTTTGTTTAGTTGTTTGAGTGCTGAGAATCTTTATAAGCAAGCACGCACAGGTGTGCTGTAGGTGAAGCGGTGCAAATGTGCACTTGCAAAGGTGATAATAATGCGTAGAAGCATAACAGTAACACCTGAAAACGATAAAAAAATCTTACTCACAAAGGGCAGATTCCTCACAGGAGACGCCCCAATGGACATAGACTACACAACAATGGTCAACATCTTCCTAGAACTCGGGCACAAAGTCATGACCTCAGCGTGGACTGACATAGCAAACCCCAACGTGGTCATCGACAAGAACGAAATAGTTGAAACCTTCAAAAAATATGCTTTCAACAGTGAACTAAAGGAAGAAGCCGTCGGAGACCAAGTCGCCGAAATCATTTTCAAAAAACTCATTGAACAAGCCAAAATAGCTGAACAAATCGCACAGCAAGACCAGCCACCATCACTCCCAGCTCAGAAGCCTCAACAATGCGAAACAGACACAGGAAAAACACAGAAATACGTCGCGTAGCTACCACAAGTAGAGGCAACATTTTATGGTTGAAGACAACGAAAAAGACAAAGAGCCGCAAACAGTAGACTTCGAAAAACTTCTGGAGTCAGAGAAGAAACGCAGCGAAGATTACCTAACCAGGCTCCAGTATATGCAGGCCGACTTTGAGAACCTAAAGAAACGCTTTGACAGAGAAACGGAGAACGCTAAAAGATACTGTAACGAACGTATAATCTCTGACTTACTTGATGTTGTAGATGAGTTGGAGTTGGCCGTTAAAGTCGCTAGAGACTCTGAAGGTCAGAAAAGTCTTGTTGACGGCGTGGAGATGACGCTTAAGAAACTCAAGAAAGTTCTTGAGCAAGAAGGCGTTTGTCTAATTGAGTGCAAGAAAAGCACAGTTTTTGACCCTGCAAAGCACAACGCCATTGCAGTTGAGGAATGTGAAGATGGAGATGCTTGCACTGTCGTTGAGGAAATACGTAAAGGCTACACATTAAAAGACAAGGTGCTGCGTCCCAGCGTCGTTAAGGTAGCCAAGCCAAAATCAAAGTAATAAAAATTGGAGGAAAAACAAGTGAGTACCCAAAAATCAAATCAAAAAATTTTAGGAATCGACTTAGGAACAACCAATTCAGCTGCAGCCATCTTTGAGGGGGGGCACGCAACCGTTATCCCCAGCGCTGAAGGACCAACGATGGCGGGTAAAATGTTTCCGTCAGTCGTAGCCTTCACAAAAGACGGCCAGTTGCTCGTCGGTGAACCGGCGAAGCGCCAAGCCACAACCAACCCCGAAGGAACAATCTTTGAAATAAAACGCAAAATGGGCAGCGATTACAAAGCTCAAATCTACGGTAAAGAATATACACCGCAGCAGATCAGCGCGTTTATACTGCAGAAAATCAAGAAAGATGCCGAAACTTACCTTGGCACAACTATAAACCAAGCAGTCATCACCGTACCCGCACACTTCAATGACAATCAGCGGCAAGCCACTAAAGATGCTGGCGAAATCGCAGGCTTCAAAGTCATGCGCATTGTCAACGAACCCACCGCAGCATGCCTTGCATATGGCATTGACAAGCTTGAGCATGAAATGAAGATTCTCGTCTTTAGCTTCGGAGGTGGCACGCACGATGTTACTTTGATGGACTTTGGCAAAGGAGTCTTCGAGGTTTTAAGCACAAGTGGTGACACCCAACTCGGCGGCACAGACGTGGATAAAGCAGTCATGGGCTACTTAATTGAAGAGTTCAAACGTCAAACGGGCGTAGACGTCTCAAGCGACCGCATGGCGTCATCAAGGTTGAAGGATGCATCTGAGAAAGCCAAAATCGAGCTCTCCACACTGATGAGCACAGACATTGATTTGCCATTCTTAACAGCCGATGCTTCAGGACCAAAACACTTGCACATGACCCTAACACGAACCAAGCTTGAATCTCTAGCGCAACCCATTGTAGAAAGAACAAGGCCAACATTGCTAAAAGCCTTAGAAGACGCAAAGCTGAATCCACAACAAGTGGACAAAATCATTTTAATCGGCGGTATGACCAGAATGCCCCTTGTCCAGCGCTTCGTCGAACAAATCTTGGGCAAAGCACCTGAGCGCGGTATCGACCCGATGGAATCCGTAGCAATCGGCGCAGCTATCCAAGCCGGAGTTGTAACAGGCGAAGTCAAAGACCTCTTGCTCCTCGACGTAACCCCGCTGAGCTTAGGCGTTGAAACAATGGGGGGAGTCATGACCAAAGTCTTAGACAAAAATACAACCATCCCAACCAAACGCAGCCAAATCTTTAGCACCGCAGCAGACTTCCAAACCGCAGTAACCATCCACGTCTTGCAAGGTGAACGAGCAATGGCATCAGATAACGTCTCGTTGGGGGAATTCAACCTTGTAGACCTACCACCAGCGCCAAGAGGAGTCCCGCAAATCGAAGTTACCTTTGACATTGATGCAAACGGCATCCTCAATGTAACCGCCAAAGACAAAGGAACAGGTAAAGAATCAAAAATTACCATCACAGCTTCAACCAAGCTGAGTCAAGAAGAAAAAGATCGCTTAATCCGCGAGGCAGAGCAGTTCGAAGACCAAGATCGCAAGAAGAAAGAGGAAGCGGAAATACGCAACCAAGCCGATAGTCTCGTTTACACTGCAGAACGCACAAAAACTGACTTAGCGGGCAAAATAAGCCCCGAAGACACCGCTAAAATCGACGCAGCAATCACCGAACTTAAAAACGCCCTTGCAAGCAATGACATGGCAACAGTAAAAGCAAAGACTGATGAACTGCAAAAGGCGCTTCAAGATGTCGGCACAAAAGTGTACCAGCAAGCTGCAGCGGAAGCCGCAAAGCAGCAGCAAGCACAGGGGCAAGCAGGTCCTCAACCTGGAGCAGAGGCAGGTTCAAGCCAAGATGTTCCTCCAGGTGCAGGTTCAGACGGTCCTGAAGTGGTTGACTCAGAAGACTACAAGGTAAAGTAGCATATAAGCTACACTTACCTTTTTTTGTTTAAACCCTATTTTTGGTGTTACTGACTTTTGTTGGTAATTTTATAATGAATTTTGTTCCTTTTCCTTCTTGGCTCTCAAAGTTGACTGTGCCGCCTAATGATTCAGTTAAGCGTTTAACAACGGGTAAACCAAAGCCTTGACCTTTTGATTTTGTGGTAAACATTAGAGTGAACATTTTATTATGAATGCGCTCGGGGATGCCGATGCCGGTATCTTCAACAGTTAAAACCAAGTTGTCTGCTTGTGCGCATGCACGTACGGTAAGTTTTCCTCCTGCGGGCATTGCTTGAAAGGCGTTAATTATTAGATTGTACAGGATGCGGTTGAGGTAGTAGGTGTCTGACTTTACGTTTCTTACACTATCAGAAATATGGAGACATAACTTTACGTTTTTGGGTAATTCATTTTTTTCAAATATGCCCTCTACAATTTGTTTTATATCGCTTTCTGCTATTTTGGGGAATAGAGGTCTTGCGTAGTCTTGAAGGTCTTGAACGATTTTGTTGATATAGTCGATGTTTTTCTCGATGCTGTCTAAGCTTTCGGTGAGGTCCGCTTTTGTTCTGCATTCCTCCATAGCAGACAGCTCACTTTTTAGTAGGTAAACGTCGCTGACTATCGCTTGTAGGGGATTGCGGATGTCATGTCCAACCATGCCGGCAGTCGCCCCAATCGCCGCCAAACGCTCGGCATCATTGAGTTTTCTTGCACGTTCCTCAGCAAGCTGCTCCATTTTGCTAGCGTATTTTTCAACCTCAGCGGCTTTTAGTTCAAGCGCAATCTGAATTTGTTTCTCGTCGGTAACGTCAATGTTTGATTCAAGAATCTCAAAAGTTCCAAATGCACTTAGGGCTCGCCATGAACTTCGTACGCACCTTTCCTCGCCGCTCCTTTTGAATTGAACGAGTTCTCCAGACCAGTGCCCACAACTCTTGAGAGTATTCATGATTTCGCAGTACGGTTGAATTGTGCTTCTGCTCCTGAGAAGATCATTTGCTTTTTTGCCTATTGCTTCCTCTTTTGTCCAGCCGTAGAGCCTCTCGGCACCGTCACTCCAGTACGTAATCGTTTCATCCTCGTTTTTCATTATTATTCCGTCAGGGCTTAAATCGATGAGTGCCGCTTGTTTAATCAGGACTTCGTGAGCGGTTCTCCTTTCAGTTATATCCTCGAAAACAATGGCTGTGTAGCCTTTTGAGGGGCAATAAGCAGATATGGACAACCACAACCCCAGCGGGGCAAGGAAGGACTCAAATTTTTCGGGTTCTCCAGTTAATGCAACCTTTCCGAAAATTGTGAATAATTCAGGATTTGTTTGCTTAATAATGCGCATCACTTCGGTTGCGTTTTTTTGAATAACATTTTCTTTTTTTAAGCCAAATAATTTCTCAAAAGCATCGTTGACTTCTATGCAAACAAAGTCCATAGGCTGATTTTGGTCGTCAAAAACCATTTGGCAATAGGCGAAGCCGTCAATCATGTTTTCAAAGAGCAAACGGTATTTTTCTCTGGATTCAGCGATTTTTGCTTCGGCTACTCTTTGTTTTATTATTTTTGTTAACTCGCTTGCGATGAGCTCGAGTTGAGTCAAATCAAAAGAGTTGTATGCAGCGTTTTTGTTGCCTACTCCGAAGATTGCATAGATTTTGCTGCCATCAATTATGGGGACGGTTAGCAATCGTGTGATAGGCACGTGCCCGGTTGGGAGACCTTTTTGGTTGGGGCTTGTTGGGTAGTCGTTGTATATGACAGGCTGTTTTAAGCGTATGCAGTCAGCCCAGTTCCCCGCACCATCTATGGGGTAGTGGGTATTGTAGGTTGCTTTGCAGTTTTTGAGTGCTTCTTTGTTCCAGGATGTTAAAACTACTGTTTTTTGGTCGACAGATACGAAGTGGAAGAAGCCGATTTTGCTTTTGGTTAGGGATACTGCGTGGTCTAAGAAGTAATCATATAGTTTGTTTTCTGGCAGATTTAGGGCTTTTCTGTATAGTTCAAGAAGAAACCGCCCCGAAGCATCAAAACCTGAAGCACCCGGACTATTCATGGGGAACCTTCTGCTAAGAAGTGTATTACAATAAAAAAACATTTCGTACTTTACGGTATCCCGCTAAACGCTTTAAAAGTATTTACGTTTCAGGTCGGTTGGTTTGCCATGCACCCTCAGCAATCACCATGCTATTGGGGTAATCTATGTGGCACGTAAACACGTAGGTCTTGTTTATTTCTAAAGTATTGTACAGTGTTTGGTTGCTTTGCACGTAGAGAATTTTGTTGCCGTCCAAGGTAATGGTGTAGTTTGCGTTGTGGTCGTCTGTAATTGGAGCCTTAGCAGTTACTCGGCCATATTCAATGTCTGGGATGGATGCATTGTTAATGGCGTCTTGGGAAATGGCGAATATGACTCCTAAGAAAATCAGCGAAAGCACAACTGCAACTGCAATGATAGTTTTGAACGAATCCAATGGGACACCGCTCTAAGAGTGGAGGATGAACTATAAAAAAACGTTGTTCAAAAAAAGGTAATCATGGTTTGAGCTGCTTTTTAACGGCGTCAAAAGCAGCCTGAACGGTTTCGCAAAGTTTGTCGCATTTGGTTCCGCCGCCTTGTGCAAAGTTCAGTCTGCCGCCGCCTCCGCCACCCATAATCGGCGCAACTTCTTTAACCACCGCTCCTGCATTAACGCCTTTTTTGACTGCAGCTTCGCCAGCCATAACCAAGACTCTGCATGTTTTACCGTCAGAACCATAAAAGACTACGACTGATTGGTCGTTGCGTTTTATGGTTTCCGTGGCGGTTGTTAGCATGCGGTTTATGTCGATTACGTCGGCAAAGTCACGTTTGATTATGCTTATGCCTTCGACTGTTTCGGCTGCTTCAGAGACTTGGTTTTGCCCGGCAGCGCTTTCTTTCTCCGCTAGTTCCTTAATTAAGTGGCGCTTCTCGATGTTGGCGTCTTTTAGTTCTTTAACAATTTTTTCTGCAGTTTTGTCAAGTTTATCAAGTGGTGCATTGAGTACTTCGCTGACTTTGGAGAGCAGGGTTTCCTGTTTCTGAACCGCCTTAAGCGCTCTAAGCCCAACTGCGTAGCCGAGTCGTTCCACACCATCTTGCACACGCTCTGTGTAGACAATTTTGACGAAGCCAACTTCGCCCGTGCTGCCCAAATGAGTGCCTGCACAGGCTTCAACGTCCCAATCACCAGTTTTGACGACTCGGATGTCTTTGCCGGGCACAGCACCGCCCTGATATAGACGGAAGCCGTAGCGTGATTCTGCTTCGTTCCGGGGATACCAAGTGGTTTCTACTTTCATGTTTGCTGCAATGGCTTGGTTTGCAAGCGTTTCAATTTTGTGGACTTCTTCTTGGCTGAGCCTACGGTAGTGGCTAATGTCGAGTCGTGAGCTTTCAAGACCTTTCTGTGTGCCTGATTGCCATACGTGTTCGCCAAGTACACGGCGTGCGGCTCCGTTTATCAGGTGGGTTACAGTGTGGCTCTTCATTAGTTGGTATCGACGGTCCCAGTCTAAACTGCCATGCACATTTGCGCCTTCGGTGAATGTTGCGGGTGTTTTGAGTTTGTGTACGATGACTTTACCGATTTTCTGCACATCAACAACATTGTATTTAATGCTGTCTGCGGTTATCCAGCCCATGTCGCAGGGTTGACCACCACCTTCGGGGTAGAAGTAGGAGCCATCAAGCACAACGTAGACGCCCTCAATGATTTTGAGTACATTTGCGTCGAATTCATGCTTGTAAACATCTGCGTAGTAAAGGGGCTGCGTCGCTGGGAGTTGTTCGGCTACTTTTTTGAGGTTTTCGTCAGATTTAGCCTCTTCTTCCTCGAGGGGTTTGGAGGCTGCCATGTGACGGTTAGCGATTAAAGCGTAAAAGTTCTCTGGGACCTCAACTGTGACGCCTTCTTTTTCTGCTGCTTGCTTAACAATTTCTGGGGGCAACCCTTGTGAGTCGTATAGTTCAGCGAGTTTTTCTCCAGAAAACTGTGTTGTGCCTTTTGATTTGAGGTCTGCTGCAATGCGCTTAACTAATCCTTCGCCACGCTGCAGGGTGTCATTGAATTTTTCTTCTTCAACTTTGAGCATTTCAATGATTTCGCTCTGCATTTCTTTAATATGTGGGAAGTCTTTTGCCCAGTAGTCTGCTTGCATCTCGACGATGTCGTAGAGCTGAGCGGGGTCCATGTTGAGTGTTCGCATGAGTCGATAGACGCGGCGGAATAGTAGGCGTGCGAGGTAGCCTTCTTGGATGTTTGAGGGCACGACGCCTTCACTAAGCATGAAGCTGAGTGTTTTGGTGTGGTCTGTTACTGCCCAAGCGTTCTCGATAGGTACAAGTACTTTTTCAAGGGTAGCTAAGTCTATGCCTGTGAGTTCGCTTACGCGTTTTCGAGCTACCATACGGTTAGCACGCTTGTCCACGCTGACAAGTCCAGAGTATTTGGCGACTTTTGTGAGGAAATCGTTGTCAATGTTAATTATTCCAGCCATTGACATGACTTTGTCAAGCAGGTTTCCGTAGATTGCTTGGAAAAGGCTCGGTACACCTTGACTAATCCAAGTGAAGCGGTCGATGCCATAACCAGTGTCAACCGTGCGGATTGGCAATTCAACAAAGTCGTCGCCAACCACCTTGTACTGCATGAAAACGAGTGTGCCGACTTCTAAGCCGCCTACTATGCATTCCACGGCTGGACCTGCATTTCCGCCGCCGATCCAAACGCTTTCTTTGTAAGTGACGTCATCGCCGGGTATGCCTAAGACTTCGGTGCAGAAGCGCTGGTGAAAGCGGACGGTGTCGTCTTTCCAGTAGATTTCTTTGTCTGGTAAGTTGAATGCGTGGGCGCCACCCATTTCAAAGATTGTTAAGTGTCGACCGAATGTGGGACCTGTGTTGGCAATGTCTGTGAGTCGAATTGATGGTTGACTAATTACCAGCGGATTAGCCGGCGGAGGCGCAATGCCTTCGGTTACGTATGGTTGAAAGTCGATTATGCTGGCGTGGGTTAGGTAAATGTCTTTTCTCCATCGTGCAACCACGGGGTAGGGTTTTATGCGTGTGTGCCCGTTTTTCTCGAAGAAAGAGAGGAATGCTTCGCGCATTTCGGGGAGCGTGAACTTCTTTTTTGTAGGAGGGTTGTTTAGGAAGCTATAGCAGCCGCATTCGTCGCTGCCTGATTCACCGCAGGTTTCCTGCTGCTGGTTCTGTGTCCAGAAATAGTCGCCGCATTTTGGGCAATGTTTACGTATGAAGCCTTCTTGTTTGAAGAAGGGAAGCTGATATGCTTCGGCTGGGAACTTTTTTTCAACCATGAAAGGTCATCTTAACCTTGAAGTTTGAGTTGTTGTAGAGGGGTTTATGAGTTAGAGGAATTTAAAGCATTTTAAGAAATATTGAGATTAGCCTATTTTATGTATGGATAGTCAGACGTGAAAAAGGGTATGAAAGTCTTAAATTCATAAGTAGAAGATAGATTGTTTAGGCTTCTACTTTGGTTACACTAGAAAGCGATGTTACCGCCGAAAAATGCAATGTGCTTGTTGTAAGAACTCTTGATTCAAGGGGTAAGCCCGTTGGGAATGTTAACGTTAAGGTGTTTAGGTTAGAAAAGAAACCAATAACGGTTGAGCAATGGACTGAAAACCTCAGAAATGGGGCTCCATTCAAAAGGCTGATGCTTTCGAAAAACAGCGATGATCAAGGAAATGTAACTGCTGAATTTGCAGAAGGCAGCTATGAAATCAAAGTTGAAGAATTCAGCTCAATAAAGACTTGTGAATTAACGCAAAATGAACAGGTTGTCTTTGTGGAACCGAAAAAGCATTGGTGGCAATAATCGGTTTATGGTCGTCCAATAATATTAGACATTTTTGCACCAAACAGCTGATCATACACTGATAATGCATTTAGTGCATGGTCTTTTGAGTATGCGGAAAAATAGGTCTTCGTAAGTGCCCGCACCTTTTCCTCGTCACCTTCGTATTTTAAATGTAACAATTCATGTATCAAAGCCGCGCGAGCTCTATTTCCCGCATAAACAAACAGAGTGTTTCTTCCGAATTTTTTCCTAAACCCATTGCAGAATTTTATCGTTCGGGGGTATATGCGAATTCTGCCTCTAAAAACGTTACATCGCCCAGCGATATTATTTCCATTTTTTCTGGGGGCAGGATAAACTTTGATATCAATGGTGTTAACGGAGGTTTCTTCAATATTCTCTGAAGCGAGCATTCTACTCAAGAACATTTGGTAGGAAGATTTTCTAAGCGCCTTTAACGTAAAGCAAGAATATTTTTCATAAAAAGAAAACTGCCGCGTGGAGTAACCTACTCTTTCATTTTCTTCAGCGATCTTTATCTTACCATAAAGCACACGATTCTGTTTAATCATATTTATTCTACAAACCAAGTATCAAACTGGTGCGATATTAACTAAAAAAACACTATTTTTATGTGACTTAGATGGGGAACGTGCGAACCCGTATGAATCGGTATAGCTAATTTGACTGTGACTTGAGCGACATTGGACCCCAACGATTTTTCCGTCCTGCGAGACCCAAACGATATGGCCCATTCGAGTGCATTGTGGACACTGCATAGAATCGCCTACGCGCATTTTGTTTTTACCGCTCCAATTTTCTTATAATTTTTCCATGAGCAAATTCTTGAGATACCAAACCCACCCTTTTTGAAAAGTAATCCGCTTTAGTTCCGACCAAATTGAGAGACTTTTCAATGCTATTATATGCAGTTCAACACTTATAAACAAAGTTTAAAAAAAGCTCATTTTTGCATAAAAAACCAAAATAATGGCGATTTAGACATTATCTAAAAACTAAGTGGGGGAATCATCCTTAATCTTAAGGATAATTCCAACCCTCAAGCAGAACGTCAAAATCTACACAATGTTTTTCTTGTCCATATCGACGCAGCGGCTTAGTGAGGTGACGTTGAGATCGCGTTGAGGTTACATATAATCCAGGGTTTATTGATCGCGGCACTGCGATTTCTTTCTTTTTCAGCTCAAAGTATTTTTCTCCGCATTTTTCGCATCGGAGGCCTTGGTTTTTACCCATGGATTTTAGGCGTTTACTGCAGTTTGGGCAGAAGGGGTTTTCGGAGGCAATTTTTTGTTGGAGGCTTAAAATGTTGATTTTTTCCAAGTTAATTGTGAGCGGTCGGATTGCCGTGGCTTTGTGCACTGCGCCTGTTACTTCGATTTTGTCGCCAACTTGGAGTTCTCGTGCGATCTTGCGCAAATCACCCGTGGGCTCATATGCTGCGCAATCAATTTCGGCGTTAGCGTCTTTGATTGAGAATATAACATGTCGAAGGGGTACGATGTGGGGATTTTGTGAGACAGTGCCTTTTACTATGATGGATTGGTAGGGCTCGATTTTGCTCAGGTTTTCGATTTGTCTGAGGTGGGCGTCGGTGCCTTGGTTGCTGCGGAAAATGGTCCAGCGTTCTACAGGCTCAAGCGGCTTCACGAGTTCATAAGCTTTTTTGACGATATCGGCAGATTCGCCTCTTATCCCAAAAAGAATTGGGTCTGGCCCGCGGGGCGTAATGATTACTCTGCCCTTTTCCGTATCAACGTTGTTGAAGGTGTAGGGAGCGGTTTGTTTGTCCATTTCAAAAATCGAGACTTCATCCACACGCCTCTTTGTGCCCAAGTTTTCGGGAGTGCGATACGCAATGAGTTCGAAAGTGTGGTCGCAGTTTAATGTTTCACCGACTGCGGCTAAGGCGCCTATTATGCCGCGACAACTGTTGTAGCCCAATGCTTCCGCATGGTGTTTTTTGATAAGTGCCATGGCTTCTTTGAGGGTCACTATGGTGGTTTCGGCGTTCTTGGAGAACTCTGTTAGTTCCGCGGGGATTTGGTTTCCGTCGAAGAAAACTAAGCCGGGATCGGTGCCTTTTTCGCCCACAGCTGAATGTGCTTCCCACAGGTTAACTGTGACTTCTTTGATTTGAGCCTCAAGCTCGGAGGGGTAGCTGAATCGTAGGCAGAGTGCACCGTTTCCACGGGTTTTCCAGGGAACGTTTGGGTTAAGTCTGATTAAAAGTGGGTAATCGAGGTATTGAACGTTGAATTGGCGAAGTTTTTCGATTAAGACAGCGGTGAGGTAGGTAGTGCAGCCGCCTTTTGTAGAGTCAGTGTCGTCTAAACCTATGTGCAGGGTTTGCTGTGTCAAAGCGGTTGCTCTCTCCGAATTGAAAATATAGAGATCGCTGGAAGGTAAAAAATATTGTTTAAGAAAAATAGAGGGAGAGGGTTAGGCTAGTATGGGCATTGGTTCGCGGTTGATTGTGGTTTTTGTCTCTTTTGGTTTTGGCTTCATGAGCGAGAGGGGGGAACGTTCTGAAACGATCATTGTTAGTTTGGAGTTTATTTGTCCGACATTTTCGATGCGTTTGCTTATGATTTCTTTCAGTTCATCCATGGTGTCGGCTTGAACGTTAACGATTATGTCGTAGACACCCCAGAGGCCGTGGGCTTCTTCGACGCCGTCGAGGTCTTTTAGGGCTTTTAGCACTTGGTTTACTGCTCCGATTTCGGTGTTTAAAAGGATAAAGGCGGTTGGCATAATTTTTTTTCTCCTTTTTGGGTGGTTGGTTAGAGGTTCGGGTGCTCTTTTTTGTTCAAGGGGAACACAAAAAATTTTGTTGTGTCTCCAAACCTCGTTTGCCAACCTGTTAAAAATTCGATGCATCCACTATGGTTTACCACTGCACATTTTTGCATTTTTTGATTATGCAAAGTTGTCTTCATGTGTTTTCACCAGAGTGACGCATTGTGTGCTTATGCGGTTGGAAAAAATTTAAAATTATGTGACTGTGACACCACAGTCACAACTGTTATTGAGAATAATTTATGCGGGGATGCAGGTGACGTAGTGGTTTTTGGCGTGTAGGTCTAACTCTGAGGGGTTTGGCAACTCTATTCCGCACCAGGGGCATTCGTATTTGACTTTGGCTTCTTGTTTCATGTTGTATCTACCTAAAATTTGTTTTTTTACTGTTTAAGGATGTTTATGTCTAAAATAGCACACACAAAATGCCCTTACTAAAAGAAGGGAAAAGTTTATTGTTGTTTATCCTCTACGACAATCATGGTGAGTGTCGAGCGGACCTTGTCTAATCTTCGTATTCGCCAAGTCACGATTTCTTTAAGTTTATCCATCGTGTCTGCTTTAACACGGGCTACAATGTCGTAGACGCCGTACACGGCTGAAGCCTCTTCTACGCCTTCAACCTTTTTAAGCTCTTTTAAAACGTCAGATTCAGAGCCTATCTCAGTATTTATCAACACGAACGCTGTAGGCATATCCATCCTCTGATAACTGATTAGGTGCAGTTTGGATTAAAAATCTTTCCCATAAACATATGCTGGAGGAACTTATCGTTAAAACGGGTGTTTAAACTACGTCTAAATGTTTAGTTGGGGCCTTTGTTTTTATGCATGATTTTTACGCCTGCCCATTGCAGAGCCACGTAAGATACGATTAGGCGGAACCACAAGTTTACCACCCGTGTGAGAAGTGCCACCGAAACCGCAACTACTGGATCAATGTTTAACGCTGTTAAAGTGACCGACATGATTAATTCGGGGAACCCGACAAATGCAACTCCAACGGTCTGCATTGTCCCTGTCAAAGTGAAAACAATCAATACCACATCTATCGGCACTGGTTCGCCCAGCGAAATGAACGCTATCGCCATAACTGCGACTTCGAAAATAAAACCTGCCAAGGCATAGGCAATTGGCTTAATCAGTGCCTTCGGGTGGGCTTTGAGTTGGGTGATGCTTGAGTGGAAGCTGCTCAGCATCTCTTCAGCTTTATCTCTAAAGCCGCTTGGGTCCCAGTTTTTGCGGAAAACCAACGCTATTTTGACTGCCCAGTTTAGGAGCGTCTTGGTTGCTGATGGCTTAAAACTTACATAGTAAACCAAAGCTAAAGTCAGAATTGAAAGAGCTAAAATCAATCCGATAAGCAATGCATCAGCAAGCGGGAAAGAATACTGAATCAGAAGTAACGCCAACCCAACACTTAAAGCGCCGATGCTCAGGGTCATGGTGAAGAGTTTTTGTCCTACCACTGATGCGCCGACGCGGCCTGATTCGACCTTCTCGTCTTTTGCGAGGAGGTAGGTTTTGGAGACTTCTGCGGACCAGCCTAGTTGGGGTACGGTGGCGTCGAAGAATAGGCCGACCCAGGTGTAGAGGAAGGCTTTGCGTTGAGTTATCTTAACCTGCAGGGTGCTTAGTAGGCTGTGCCATACAAGTGAGGAGCAAAACGTGAAGAGCACATACGACACAAATGCGACCCAGTAGACGGCGAGGTTAGTCTGCGCCAGAGTCTTGACAACCTGATTCACATCAACAAAAAAAACAAGGTACAAAATGAAAGCGATTAAGCCAGCAATTAAGACTACCAAGATAGCGTTTGGCCTGAGGGATTTATTGGCTGGCTCCATCTGGATTGCCTTTAGTTACCTTCAGCGACTACCCTTTTAAGCCTATACCGAAAAGGCTGAGAGGCTGAGCTTTTTTTAAAGGCCTAAACGGGGTTCAAAAACAAATTCTTGCGGTCACTAACCAATAGGTAAAGGGCTGATTTGAGGGCTTAGAAGAAGTTGAACAAACAATTTTTCAGTGGTCAACTACTTCTAAACCAAAGTGCCATTCTTTTTTTGCGTAGACGGGGCAATGATTTACCTAAAAAACGCGAGGTACTGAAAAGAAAGCGGGAAAATTGATGCTTCTTCCTAGTTTAGAGTTATGCTTTGTAGGTTTTTGGGTCTAATGTTAGGAAGTTGTTTCCGCCTGCGTGGTAGAGGTGGCGTGCGCGTTTGAGGTCCCATCCTGCATCTGTCCATGTGCCTTTGTCTGCGTAGGCTTCCACGATTTTGCCGACGAATATAGTGTGGTCGCCTGTGGTCATTTGGCCGTCAACTTCGCATTCTATGTGGGCGATACATTCTGCGATTGCAGGTGCTTTGACTTTTTTGCCTGGAATCTGCGTTAGGCTGCATTTTTTGAATTTGTCAAAGCTTCTTCCTGAGAGTGAGCCGCAGGCGTAAACTGCTTGAAGTGTCTCTAATGTGGGGATGTTGACTGTGAATTCGCCTGATTCCTCGATTAGGGTGTGGCTGTGGCGTCCCGGAGCTATACTTACTGCCAAAAGAGGTGGACTCACCGAGGTTGGCATTGCCCATGCGAGGGTGGTTATGTTTGGTTTGCCGTTGTTTCCAACGCAGCTGACAAGTACTGTGTGCATGGGGTGCAGGAGTCGGTATGCTTGGGATGGGTTAACCTGTGTTTTAGCTGACATTTTGTTTTCAATTATTGGGTGGGGGTTGGGGGTTTATTTTCTTTTTGCCCAAGTAGCTCATCAGTTGAGTTTATTGGGTAAAAATTGAGTTACTGAGTGTTATTGTTTTTCGGTTTTAGAAAGCACTTCATATAGGCAGCTATTAAGGAGTCCCATCTGTAACCAATAATTGTTAGTTTGCTAAAATAATTAAACGCTTATTTTGAAATTATTTCCGCATTTATCACAGATATATGCTTCAAGGCAAAAGGCAGAGTTTTCAAGTCTCTTGCTTGGTCGTGATAGCATTTTTCCGCATTTAGGGCATGTAGTCATTGTAAGTCTCTTTGTTGTAAAGTACGGGATATATGATAACTGTTTGTTGTTTCATCCAAGACACTACAAGGGCTTAACGAGATATAGCGAACCTTTGACTACTCATTTGATTAAGCAGTGTTTTTTGGGAACAAATCACGAGGTGTCAGGTGTGGATTTTATGATTGAAAAATCTTGAACACACTATTCATCGTCTTTACTTAGTGTTTGCTGAAGCCTTCCCTCTTCAAAAAATCTTTAAATGAAAAACTATCTGATTATTAATTATGGTATTTGCCAAGATAGCTGCGGGCTTATATGTTATTTGGGGTTTGCTCCATATCCAAGCGGCTTATGACGCTTTTCTGCTGGGAGCCAGCATTGACAATGGAATTATTCAGGGAAAAATAAATCAGGATGCTTGGAACCTGCTCTTTTTTGCCTTGTTTAGCATCATAATTGCAGCTAAATATAACTGGAAAAACAGCCGTTTAGGATACTGGCTCAACCTGGTAGTGGTAAGCGTAGCCGACATTGGATTTATAGTATTTGTACTTGTTCCAGGTAATGTTGCTTTCTTCCCGGGAATTCTGGGGCCAATCTTTTGGGTATCCGCTGTAATCTTTTCTAGCATCGGTATTAAGAAAGAGCCTAACAATTAAGGGTCTTTCGCGTTTGAGGGCTTTGTTGTTCGCCTGTTCCTAGCGTGGGCTTTGTGATAACTGTTTGTTGTTTTAGCCAAGGCGCAGACGTGCGTTAGATGTAGATAGAGGATTCTTTACCGAGACAATTGAATCAGCTTTGTTATCTGGCGTTATTAATAAAAAATTTAATAACGATTTTTGAATTCCGCTTTTTTGGTATCGGTAGGTTGCAAGTAATATTGTTGGAAATATTCAACGTTGCGCTCAAATTTTTTAATCATCAAAGTACAAAAATTAAATTTATTGAGACTGGTATGAGCAATCTTAAATAGTCAGGTAGCCGATTGAATTAGTAGGCGTTTTTTAATGGATTTTGTGGCTGAGAAATCTATAATACACCATCCAAAAACCCGCTTGAACAAGTTTCTCATAAATTGGAAACTCATTTTGAACAACGCGGAAATGGAAAAAATATCAATGCGACCGGAAGTTCTTCAAAAAGGGCTTATATATGTGAGGAACGCGGCAAAAAGGAGCACTTTGGAAATATATCGTATTGCTGAAATGGATGAAATCACGCATTTTGCGCGCCCTTCACTTGAGAGTGCCTCTAAACCAAGACATCCTCATGGAATCGCTATTATTGAAGCACCCTCAATAGAGGAAGCTAGACGTTTGGTTAACCAGTGGGTTGAAGGGTTTGGTTTTGGCGGTGTATCTGTGGAAAATTACATTGAATTTGACATTAATCCATTAGTGGATGTTGTAACAGGAGGTAAAGAATAGTTGTCTGTTTTTAATGTTGTTGGAAACACCAAATATGGTCAGGTTATTCTGCAAGCGGGAACAGTTAGGTTTCAAAGTAACAGCAAGTTGATATTGTCTCCTTTGGAGAAAAATATGGTCCCGCCCAAGAGCTTAACCATTATTGCGGACTCGATAGAGATAGTGGACCATGCTGAGATAACCTATGATTTAGACGGGCGTCAAGGACTTGACCCAGATACGCCTGCGCCGCCTCAAATTAGCACTGCCCCGAATGGTTTTGACGGTTCATCCAGCTCCGGCGAAGGCAGCTTCCCACAAGCCAATAACGGCGGAAACGGACAACCTGGAAATACTGGGCAGAAAGGCAACAACGGTATTGATGCACCCGAACTGGAAATTTTTGTTGGCAAAGTAGTGCAATCATTTCCAGATGCAATCACAGTTAATTTCAAAGGACAAGATGGAGGTCAAGGTGGGAAAGGTGGTGACGGAGGTAAAGGTGGAGATGGTCAGAAAGGGGCAGCTTCACAAACAAGCGATTCATGGTATGACGGCGACCAATGTGACCGAGAACCCGGAAAAGGTGGTAACGGTGGCAGAGGTGGTGACGCTGGTTATCCTGGAAGAGGCGGCGCTGGTGGTAACGGAGGCATAATAAAAGTCTTCGCTCTGAAGTCATCCTTGCCTTCAGTTCAAACCTGGAAATACATAGTTGACGGTGGCAAAGGTGCACCGCCTGGTGACCCTGGAAAGCCCGGAATGGGGGGCGCTGGAGGTGCGCAAGGAACCAAGAATGATCCTTGTCCAGAACGGTCAGAATACCATGGATCCACAGGCCCTCAAGGTCAATCGATGAATGATGTTGACCCTAATTGGCAAACGACCTACAAAGGAAAGGATGGCTTGAATGGTGACGTGGGAACATATGAACTCACAACGGTTCCCAATTAAGGAGTATGGTGAATAAAATGATTGTAACTGAAATATTTACTGTGACTGGAAACACCGATGTAGATGACGATATTATTTTCTGCCGCAGATTAGTGTTCATAGGTGTGACTCCTCAGCTTGTCATCAAACCAAAGAAAGGTGCACCAATAGGCGCTCAACGTATCCTAAAAATTGTGACCAACGTAATCGACACTACCCTAGCGGGAGGGTCTGGCGAAATTACCTACAACCTTGATGGGGACTATTTCCCGAACCTCGAGTTGCCTCTGGGTGATTCTGGGCTTGATCCTGAGACGCAGGCAAAAACTGGAGATGATGGAATCCCAAATTTCAATCAGGGACCTCTTCCACCGGCTGATACCGCATCTCCGAACTTTGGTCCCGATCCTCTGCACTTGTCACCAGGCGGTTTTCCAAAAGCCACTGATGGCGGAAACGGGCAAACAGGCGGCAGGGGAGGTAAGGGAGTAAATGGAGCAAATGGTCCACTAGTTGAAATCTGGACGACGGAAATTGATGGTCAACTAATACTCGACCTCAGAGGTCAGCAGGGCGGCGTCGGAGGAAAAGGTGGCAATGCCCAGTTTGGCGGAAATGGACAAACTGGATCGACTGCAGTTCCTGGAACAGATACAACATGGCTTGGAGTTCCTAATCTTACTTGTAAACAGGGACCTGGATTGGGTGGAGACGGCGGAAAAGGTGGAAATGCTGGTTGTGGTGGCGATGGAGGAGACGGAGGCAATGGAGGCAATGTGAAGGTGTTCTATACTAGCGGAGTTAATTTAGCAAATATTTCGCCGAATCTTCTTAAGGGGAAAGGTGGACAACCTGGTTCTCCGGGAAACCCCGGTAAAGGTGGTACTGCTGGACTCGCTGGACTAAATGTTCCACCCTGTTTGC
Source organism: uncultured archaeon (assembly GCA_963760925.1). Classification (GTDB taxonomy): domain Archaea; phylum Thermoproteota; class Bathyarchaeia; order Bathyarchaeales; family Bathycorpusculaceae; genus Bathycorpusculum. The sequence goes on from CAVXES010000006.1 coordinate 165,157, forward strand.
CTGCTTTGCTTTCTCAGGACGGGCCAGATGGAGACAGATGCGTATCAGTAGCAGGGGAGAACAAGGTAGGCGTTTCCCAGCCGGGAGCCGATGGAGTTGATGGGCAATTCAACACATACTTGGTCAAGGCAATTCCGCAAATGCCCGGGCTCTTCCCATAGAAGCGTATGTGGCTGAAAAGCCACTGCTCCGCCTTGTTTTTTTTTAATTTATGCAAGATCTCGCTGTTGAATTTGGTTTAGAATGGTCTCTTTGAAAGTGGCTGTTCCCTTTATGGATTCTTCAGCTTCGATTAAATTTACTTTTTCTCCTAAAATCTGTTTCATGTCTGGTAGAATTTCTGGGCAAACTTCTTGAAGTGACTCTTTGAAAGACTTAATCGGGACATAGAAGGATGGTTTCCTGCCTTGCCGGCCATCTTCAAGTACAATGGGGCATCTTGAAAGAGAATATGCCCAGAACCTGAGGTAAACATTTGCGTTTGCGAAGTCACCCATTTCTATCAAAGCTTTTGCAACCAATTCCCTATATTCAAGTTCAAGTAGCGAAATAGTGTAGTCAAAGTGACCCCGTGTCCTCATACTGACGCCTTGAAGTTTGTGTGTAGCACATTTTGCGGCAACGGCGTTGTAAACTCTTCTGAGAGCGCGAAGAGATTCGGTTGGTTCAGCGTCCAAATGCAGGTTTGTTTTGAGAAGGGCTTCGAGATTACAGCCTGTTTCAGAATCTATCTGTCTGAGCTTATTTACAGGTCTGTTCAGTAGACTCATTGTGCTATGTTTTAGACAGTCAGCTAAGGCGGTGATGTAGTATGCGTGTGCAGTTTGCAAGAAGAAAAGAGCAGCCGAAGGGAAATCCAGGTTTTTTTGGGCTTCTTCAACGGCGGCGTCTCCAAAGCCTATTTGGTGTCCGATTCTTCGTTTCCAAATAGCTTTATCGTACATTTTCAATTTGATGCTTTCGATCAGGGGTTCCACTGCTGCGGAACGCAGATAAAGTGGTTTTGATTCAAGGAGCAGATGTGGCAGGGTTTTGTAGCTCGCCGCTTCATCGGGGTTGAGCATTTTCGAGGCGGGTATCCATAATATGTCCACGAAAACTCTGCCCATTTTTGTTTCAACTGTGATTCTCTCGGGTGCTTCTTCTAATCGGTCCCATATCGCTATTAGATCGACGTCTGATGCTTGAGGGCACTCTTCATCCATTATAGGGTTTCTACAGAGGACTGCTAAGGCGTTTGGTTCAAGCAAACGAGTTGCTTTACAGGCGGCTTCGAATAAGGCGCTCTCACGGAGCTTACGGCTTGCTAGATTAGGTTTTGGTTTCATTTAGTCTCACATGAATACTTTTCTTCGAATTCTGAAAGGGCCAAGTAGGCTGTAGCGGTAGTGAAAAGGCGTTTATGATCTTTGATTTCGGCGTTAATGGCTTTTCCATCTTTTTTCCAAATTTGTTGGTTCCATGGATCCATCGTTGATGGGTGCGGAATATGTAGAATGTAATTAGAATTCCAACTTCCGTCCACAAGTTGATGGTCCAGAAGCCATGTTGTGGCGTCTATGGTTTTTTGCTGCAAGCTTGGATCAGGACCAATCATGAGGCCTTTAAGTGCTAGGGCGGTGGAAAAAGGCCAGCTTTCGTCTTGCGTTGGGGAGTCGCTCCAGCCTCCATCTGTCATCTGCGTTGAAGCTATCCAATGTTGTGCAAGTTTTAATTGGTTCGTGTCGTCTTTGTTTTTTGTTGTTTTGAGGGTTTGCATGCAGTTGGCAGTTGCGTAGAGTTTTCCGCTCCACCAATAAGGATTCCAGTAGCCTTTTGGATCTTGACCTTGTCTAATGTAATCTATAGCTTTGGATAGACCTTGAATTGTTTCATTTTCGAGTAGGGCTTGGGCGGCTATTGCAGTTATGCACATTTGAGATGATGCCCATCCAGCGAAAGAAATTGATCCGTCCAGCATCATGTAGCGACCTACGTCAGTTGGGTTGGCATAGGTTCTAAATCCCCCGTCAAGTTGGCTTTGATGCTTTAGCAAAAACGATAAGGCGTTTTGGCGGCTTTGTGTATTTTGGGGGCTAAGTTTTGAAAGAAAACGTAGGCACCATGCGGTGGAATCCGCGTCGGATGGAACTCCTGGTCCGTATCCCCAACCGCCGTCAGCGTTTTGATGGTCAAGAATTCCAGTTCCCACGTTATTTAGCCAGCTTTCTCTATGGCTTATGGGACTGCATTTTACTGCGTAACCAACGTATCCAGAAACCCAGTAAACACTTTCTCCAGCCAAGGTACTGAAATCAGACCAAAGGCCATTGGGGTTGCGGCTTTGCTCTAGAAATTTGAGGGCTCTCTCGAGGGATTTCTTTGTTCGATTAAAAGTTACCTCGTTTCTTACGATTGCCATGCGTTCTCCATTCTGAAATATAAACAAGATACGTATATGAAAATATTGCGCAAAACCTCGGAATATTTGCTTTAGTATTGGAAAGGGTCATTTAAAACTCGGCGAATAGTGAGGTTAAACTGTAACGGGCTTCTTTTAGTCGTGCATCGTGATTATTGATTGACCATTTTACTAAATTTTTAAATATTTAGCAAGTGCTAAGTTGTTTAGAGACGGATTTTTGTGCAGCGAAAATTAATAGTGGCTTTACTAAAAGAGCTACTTGAACTGAATTTAGTTTCTCCTTCAATAGTTTCTATTGATAAAAATGAAGGTGGCAACTTTGATCTTTTAATGAAGGCCGATGGTGACGCGGAAGCATTAGAACAGTTTATTGATGAAAAGAATTTAGTGCTCAAAATAAATTCTGAGAATTGTTACAGTATTTTATCTAAGCAATAGCTATCAGCTGTTGACCTTAAAATTAAGGCTTATTTTAAACGCTTTACGTGGAGCTTGTCCAAGCCTCGTTGAAGTATGCTTGGCAGGTCGCGGTTAGGGCTGGATGTGTAGTCCAAAGATCAGGTCCTTTAGTTAAGCTGCAGCTTGGATTACATGCTATGTCCACGGTGGTTTGATCAAAGATTGTGATTGCCGCCTGTGGCTGCTCCTGCCTGGTTCTAAGCATAAAATTCGAGTACTTCAACAACGCAGGTTTAATCCATTTCGGCAAATGAAAATTCGGTGGCCTCTCAGCAACTATCTTCAGCTCCATACCTTTCGCTAGTGCACCCTGCAGTAGCTCATCAAAATGAATGTTTAATTGCTTGAATCTTCGCCAGTTGGCAACTATCCTTATGGAACTTTTCGCGTCGGTTATAGCTTGGCGGTATTTTTTGCCGCGGTCACTCTCGAAAATAGTTCCAAAACAAGGTTTCAAACCGATGATATCATTGGTCAAGCAGCTGTTCTGGTCAAGCTTCTCTGTAAGCTGTCTTGTCTGTTGAGTAAGGATGTTCAGCTGAGTTGTTTTCTGTTTAAGTAAAAAGTCCGTAACTTCTACTACGGGCGTTGCCGTGTAGGTTGTTGGATTGGTAATGTTCTTTTGAATTAACCCCATTTCTTGGAGGCCGTTAATTAGGCGGTAAATTTCTTGTCGGCTGACAAGGGATAAATCGGCGATCGTCTGAACCTTTCCGCCGCCCAACTTCAGCGCGGCTAGGTACACTCGTGCCTGCCTGCCAGTCAGACCTAAACCTGCCAGAACCTCTACGCCTTCTAAACCGAACCCGCCCAAACCATAATGACTAAACAATTGAGAAGGAGCCTGTGGCTCTATGATGGGGTTGATTTCCACGCGAGTGGCTGGTGTTGACGGCTTTCATAGGCACCAACATATTAATTGGTATATATCAAGTATATATGCTTGATTAGACTCTTATCTGTCCACATTGCTAAATATTCTTTGTGCCTTCATGCCTCAAAAATACAGAAATGTAAGTTTGCCTCAAGAATTGTACGAAAAGCTGGAGCAGCTAGTCGACTCAAAGAAGCTGGCTACGTAAGCGTTTCGGATGCTGTAAAAGACGCAGTCAGGGAACTTCTAAGAAAGCACCGGTTACTGCCATAATCTCAACATAAATACTTTCTTCTAAAGGAAAAAGTTAGAGGCTACGATTAAAATAAGAAAAAGAAAGTTAAAAAAATTTTCACTTCTCCTTTTTACCTCTTTAACTAAGATTTTTCTAAAATATTAAACGCTTGAGAACTCCTTTTTGGCTTATGCTCTGTAGTTTCGGTTAATGTTGATGTTTCCGTCCGAATTGTAGCGGTAACGAGTGCGCTTGAGCCTCAGCACTTCAAGTTATTCAGAAACTGAGTACTTTAAGTGTTTTTTTGAGCCTTTCAGGTAAGCCATTGCCATTTTCTCTACACAACGCTTAAAAGAAATTCCAGCGAAAGCTTGTCCCTAATAGCGCTAGCTGGGGATTGAGACAAGGGTCTAAATGGTAGGTTAAATTGTGGTTTTGTTTCTTGTCCTCTTCTTTCAGGAAGGGACTTTATAGCAAAGCCTCCAAACCAAGACATTTACCTCATGACCAGGCAAATTATTTTCCCCAAACAATTACAGTAGACAATGCTGACGTAAGGAAGGGAGACCTCCATTGATTAGCCTGCGTTTTTCAACAAAAATGCTCACTGCACTAGTTTGCATAGCAATGTTAGCAGGCGCTTTCGAAATAGTCCACGGAGAAGACGCGGCTTCAATTTGGACGTCATACGACACTGACTCCACACATCATCGAACCGCGTTTTTGCCTGGACAAATAGTGTACATCTTTTGGTTTCCCACAGGTTCAAGCCAAAATGTCAGAATTACCGATGAAAATAACAATTTACTTACTGACTTCGGCACCGTAAACACTCAGCCTCTACAGTGGCAGATACCCACGGACGCCAAAATTGGTGACATATACTGGATAATTATTCCCGGGACATCTGCAAGTCCGTACCCTATTTCAGTGGCTACTGTTCAGGTTGTTCCCGAAGTAAGTTGGAGTCCACTTGCAGCAGCAATTTTGGGTTTAGTGGTGTTTGCTGCATTTGCGAAACGCAAACAAAAAGAGCAGGGCGAAAATTGTTGAAAGAGCGAATTAGTGGGTTTTAGATATACTTCAAGAACGGTAATAATTGATTTATTAATACTTGCTACATGTTTGATCGGCGAACATACGTGAGCAGAAGAAACGCAGCAAAACAGACTCTATTAACAATTGTTGAAAACGCAATCCAAAGCTTTGCAGTTAACAAAAGCGCATTTAACATTGAACCAATTGGCGGTGCATTCTACTCTTTGCCAACACAAACACCCGACGTAAGCATAATAATACCTGCCTACTGCGAAGAAGAAACAATCACAGAGGTTCTCCAGCGAGTAATCAAAGTGAGCTGGTCTATGGGTAACGTTGAAATTATCGTTGTGGATGACGGCTCTGATGACAGCACAGCAGACAAAGTTGCGGCTTTCCCATTTATAAAATATGTTCGCCATGAAATCAATCAGGGTAAGGGAGCCGCAATCCGTACAGGCATACAAAATGCCCGGGGCAACATTTTAGTCATCCAGGACGCCGACTTGGAATACCTTCCAGAATACATACCCTCACTGGTTGAGCCAATTGTTGAGGGCAACATGAATATCGTTTACGGAACAAGATTTAGAGGCAGACCTGACGGCATGAGCTTTAGCCATTTCTTGGGAAACTCTATTCTCTCTTTTGTAGCCCGCTGCCTCTACAACGTGAAAATCACTGACATTATGACTGGACAGAAAGCGTTCCGACGTGAACTTCTTGAAAACGCGAAAATTGAAGAAAACGGGTTTACCGTAGAAATTGAGTTAACCTGCATAGGGCTTAACGGAAATCAAACTGACAAATACTATGAAGTTCCAATTCCCTACGCGTATCGCCAGCACGGCGTCTCTAAAATCGGGTATAGCGACGGATTCAAAAGCTTGGTCAAGCTATTTAGCACTTATCTGCGTGTGGATACCCCAACTTAGAACCAGCCTTCAAAGTCTTCATAATTGGTCTGTTTGTTTGCGAACTTTTTTAACGAGCGTTTTTAGTGCTTTGAGGTTTAAGCAGTGAATATATGCTTTACAAGCCACCGTTATTCGCCCTTGATCGGCGGCTATGACAACCAAATAAAACTTCTCGCAGAGCACGTAAGCAAATACTATCCTGTGAAGGTAGTGACTTACAATTTAACTTGCAGCCCTCAAAGCGAATCCATTAATGGTGTAGAAGTTATTCGTGTCAAGCCGCAATTGGTTTTCTTTAGGGTGCCTCTATCGGTGAGGTACTTAAGTAAGATCGGGGAACAAGACTTTGATGTATTGCATGCGCATGGCTTTGTCCCAGTTGTCTCTGACTTAAGCGTTGCTTATGCGAAATTCAAGGGTAAAGCAACGGTTTACACTCATCACTTCGATGGCAACGTGCAAGACGCCAAAGGCTGGAATGCTCTTGCTGATGTTTATAACAAAACGGTTGCTCGTCAAAGCTTTCATTATGCAGATGCGGTGGTGGCCACGACCAGAAGTTATTCTGAATCGTCGCCGGCTCTTAAGCCCTGTTTAAATCGAGTTCGAGTTATCCCGTGTTTTGTGGATTGTGACCAATTCAAGCCTGCTTCCAACGAAAAAGTGGCTGCATTTAAAAAGAGACATGGATTAGGCAACAGAAAAACGGTACTTTTCGTAGGCAGAATCGTGCCCTATAAAGGAGTGGAATACCTCATCAAGGCACTCGAACTTGCTAAGGCAGAAGGGGTCGAACTTAACTTGCTTTTGCTGGGCAGTGGAGAAGGAAAATGCATAACTGACGAATCTCAGTACTGCCAAAAGATTAAGGCTCTCTCGGAGAAAAGTCCTATCCAAAAAAACGTGCGGTTCTTGGGTAGAGTTGCCAATAATCAGCTTTCTATTTACTATAGTCTTGCTGATGTTGTTGTTTTGCCTTCGGTTATGCGTGGGGAAGCGTTTGGTGCTGTGCTGCTTGAGGCGCTGGCTTGTGGTACTCCTGTTGTGGCCTCAGACATCTCGGGTGTTAAAGATGTGCTAAAGGGCAACACAAAAGTCGGCAAATATGTCACCCCAAAAGACAGCTTTGGCTTATCCAAAGCATTAATCGAAGTTGCAAACAGAAAAACCATGGTTAGCAGCCAATGCAGACAATTCGCATTAGACAACTACAGCGTCGAAGAGATAACGCAAAATTACCTCAAACTTTACTCATCGCTTGCTCATTAGCAAAAAAACTATCTTTTTTTTTATTTTGCTGTAGACAACGTTTTGACGTTGTTTTTGGATTTAGAAGCTTAAATTGCTTGCAGAATGCGTCATGAAAAGTCTATATACGTCACTATAAGGCTGATAAACGGCTGATTTAGACAACAATTTCGTTCAGCAACAGTAAGTGTCCAGAGAAAAACGCAATGAAAATACTCTTTATCACCTCCCTTCTTGGCAAAGAATACGGAGGCGCCGAAGTCAGCACCCGCCTGCTGCTGGACAGCCTAAAAAATCATGGCGAACAAGTCCAAGCCTTAACAACAAGAAAACACCCAAAAGACCCCTCACTCATATCCATCAGTTTACCCATTGAAATACCAAAAAAACTCGTAACTTTAGGAAACAAACAAATCGACTATCTCCTCGCGCGAAAAATAAAAAAACAACTCCAAATCATCAAACCTGACGTAATCCACATACAAGACACCTACGTACTACCCGCAGCCGTCGCAGCTAATCGAGACCTAAAAATCCCCAGTGTCACCACAATCCGAAACAGCGTTTTAGACCAAACATGGCACATGATGTTTCCACGACCAACATCTACAATGTTATGTTGGCGCAACAAAACAATCCTCAAAGCACTAAAAAGCATCGATTGCGTAATTCCTGTAAGCGAATACATCAAAACTGAATTGATTCAGAAGGAATAGCGAGCGAAAAAATAATCACAATATACAATCTTCCGCCAACCATTCAAAATTCCTCCAAATAAAAAACGAAGCGAAGACGATCAAATTGTCCGATTTTTGCACCGGGTCAGCTTGAAACTTTCAAGGGTTTTCGACACTGATCAACGCAATGAAAACAGTAACACGAACCAATCCAAATGTTCATCTGACGATTGCAGGCGGCGGCTCCCAAACCAAAAAACTGCAACAGTTAACACAAAAACATGCGGCTTGAACCAGACGTGGATTTCGTTGGAAAAATTCCTTTCACAGACCTCTCACAATACTATAATCGAGCTGCGACATAGTGGTGTTTCCTTCAATATATCGCTGAACCCTTCGGGCGTGTCGCTTGAAGCAGCATACTTCGGCAAACCCGTGATAGCCTCCAGAGTTGGGGGGATACCTGAAGTAGTAGAAGAAGGCGAGACAGGTATACTTGTGGCCCCGAATAACCCTGAGGAACTATCTAAAGCTATACTGGCGCTCTGTTCAAATTCTATTTTACGAAAAAAAATGGGCAAAAGAGCAAAAGTAGAAGCGCAAACAAAGTTTAATGCGACTATAACATTAACTCAACATCTGGAACTATATAAGAAAGCCGTCTTAGTGTATGGAGGTTTTAAGTTAACATGACAAACGAGGACTTGCCATTTGTCAGTTTTCTAATTCCTACGTATAACGAAGAAAAAAACATTGCAAAATGTTTGCAAAGCATTATTTCTCAAGAGTATCCAACCGATAAACTTGAGATTTTAGTGATCGACGGTATGTCCTCGGATGAAACAGTTGAGATAGCAAAAAAATATCCAGTCAGAATTATTTGTAACCCTAAACGCATTATTCCTGAAGCATGCAATTTGGGTGTAACTAATGCAAGGGGGGAGCTTCTTTCGTTTCTAGGCGCGGATTCAGAGCTGCCTCAAAAAAACTGGGTTAAGTTAATGGTGGCGCCGTTGATGAACGATAAGAATGTAGCTGGCTCAAACCCCATTTTAACGCCAAACAGAAAATATCCTGCCATTAGTCGATTTTTTTCTCTAATGCAGGCTGATCCAATAATTATTTTTGCATATGGTAGCGGTTTGGATATAGAGGGCGGCTATATTACTGAGCACAATTACTTCCCAATGGGTATTCATATTATAAGAAAAAGTCTGCTTGTTGGCGACTTTGGCTTTAAGTCGGAACTCACTCGTTCTGAAGACGTTGATCTTACCTACAGATTAGTAAAAAATGGATACAGGTTTGCAATAGTCAAAGAAGCAGGATTATATCACCTGTATATCGATAGCTATTCTAGGTTTCTAAAAAAAACACGCAGCAGGATAGCAGGCTTTGTTAAAACATCCTTGTTTTGTGGATTTACCTATATCCCAAAAAACCAGAAGAAGAGTAAATTTCTAAAAAACCTGTTGTATGATACAATAGGTATAGGGATATTGAAACGGGTAGTAAAAGGAATCCATAAAGACCGAGATTTTGCTTGGTTATACTACCCAATTGTTTTGCTATCAACCTTATTTATATACACAATCGTTTTTGCCACCACAAAAGAAGGTAGAAAAACATTCATAGGGTTTATATCTAATAGCAAAAAATCCACCAGAGTACCTTCGTCGGTTCCTATTGCTTCCTAAACTTTCTGCTTATCTCAGTAATATCTAAACATAAATGGGTTTAAAATGCACGTCTGTTTTGTTCTAGCGCTTCTGATCCAATTATACCTCAACGAAGAGGAGCTGTGTCCCCGTACGTTTGGGGTCTTTCCAAGGAACTACTAAAGAAAAATAACGCTATCACTATACTTGGGGTTGGAAAAGGTTCAATCAAACAGACTAATTTTGAAGTGCTAACAACGTCCCCCCCTGAGGTCTTCAGGTCTTTGCAGAAGACGATGGGTAGCTTACCAATTGCCCCCTCCAAAGTACTTTTTGACAAGTTCCTAATAAAAGAAGTATTACGGGTAAATATTGAGTCAAAAATTGATGTTCTTCATCTAAACATCCCGTATTCTATAGCAGATTTGGCGCCTCTTTTAGGTATTCCTTCAGTTTGCAGCTTACACAACGAGATTAAAACCGTTTTTCCTCTAAAATATTGTGATCAGTTATTGCCTGTAAGCAAATTTTTACAGTTGGGTCTATTAAAAAAAGGGGTATGTCCTCGTAAAGTCACTGTACTGCCCATTGCAATTGATACAACGATTTTTAAACCTCTGAAATCTCAAGTCCAAGCTAAAAAGAGCTTAAATTTAGAAAAAACCGCTATCATATTGTTTGTTGGGAGAAAATGCCCCGAAAAGGGGCCACAAGTGCTCATAAAAGCTTTATCCAAAGTAGTGAAACATTACCCAAACGCTATTGCAGTTTTCATTGGACCCGATTACCACTTTGGCTCAAACACCTCAAACTACACCAACCAACTTATCGCTACTGCTTCGAAATTGAATCTTAAAAATAAAACAATGTTTCTGAATTACATCTCCCAAGAAAAACTATTACAATTTTTTAATGCTGCAGACATCGTAGTTTGTCCTTCTGTCTGGCAAGAACCGTTGGGAAAAGTTGTTATTGAAGCGCTCGCTTTTGAAAAACCCGTTGTTGCAAGTAACGTAGGAGGAATCCCCGAAATAATCACCAACGGGGTTAACGGGTTATTGGTTCCTCCAGACAAACCAGATGATTTAGCTAACGCAATCATATCGCTTTTAGATAACAAAGAGGCATCTTCCGAAATGGGTAAACGTGGAAGAGTAACAGTTGAAAAAACTTATAGCTTTGAGGCAGTCGCCAAGCAGAGTCTTGAAATCTATAAAAGCTTATCAAAATAGTCGATTAAAAAACCGCAGGGGGCTTATGGTGGATTCCATAAAGGACACATTGACAAAAATCGAAAGAACACTCGGCTCCCGCATCCTAATAATATTGGTTGTTATCTCAGCTTTCATCATAACCATTATTCCGTTAAGCTCAGTCAGCATAACTGAAATGGGTACGGGCGAGTTCTTCTTTGAAGAAATTACGCCAATCTTTTTCTGGATAGGTTTGGTGGCGATTTTTTGTGTATTATTCTATTGCATTTTCCATCTTGACTTCTCTGTCTCAAAAAATGTGGGCGTTTTTGTTTTCGGCGCTATTTCGTTAATGATTTTGATGCGCATCGTTTTTCCCATTGTTTTTCAGAGCATCATTACATACGAGCCTGATGTAAGTAACTATCTAAAAATTGAGAATTCATGGCTCCATGGATCACTTGATTTTGGGCAAAGCGGAAACTATGAACATGACTATCCTCTGGCGTTTATTTTCGCTTTCTTATTCGCCAAACTTGGGGCGCCTCTTGAAATCTTTTTCAGGTTTGCGCCCTTTTTTATTTATGCAGCCGATTTTGCATTGGTATTCGTTATAATTAACGAAATCACTTTAAAGCCCAAAGTAGCTGCATTGGCTGTTTTTTTGTTTGCAATCTCACCGCTAAATTACTGGTTAGCCGTACATTATTGTCCAGACCTGTTAGGGTCGCTTTTCTTTCTTTTAGCGCTATATTTGGTTATACGCTTAGTGAAAACTGAATCGCTTAAACCTGGTACAGTGATACCGGTAATAGCCGCGATTATCCTATTAGTACTAACACATCACCTAAGCACCCTTTACTTCATCTTAACCATTATGGGCTTAGCTTTTTCCTCTTGGTACTTCAAGTCGCCGTTCAAGCCAAAGGCAATCTACTTTTTAATTGTGGGTACCTTCGCGTACACTTTCTGGTTCATGTATGGAACATTCATGTATCCTGAATTCTTCAACGTCTACACCTACTTTAGTCAGTCAGGCAGCGCAATTACCCTATCAACGCAGGCAAACCTTTTCCAAAACTTTACTTTTGCCCTCTACCCACTATTCATCGTAGCCTTAGTCACGCTTTACATTAAAGAAACAGTGGGACTAAGGAACATTTTAAAATTCATAACCTCCCGGAAATTTCTGCACCCAACGCTTATGAAATTCGAATTATCAGCAATGATGCAATATACTTCTGGGTTCATCCTTGTTTTAGCCCTTTTCTTCGTCGGCTTGGTAATACCCAGTATCTTTGCACCGCGAGTACCTAGAAATCCTCATGATCGGTTTATACCCAGTCGCCGCTGCAGCGCTCATGAATTTAACTTCAACAAACCTTAGCAGACGAAAGAAAATTATTCTCTTCATTATAGTCCTAATCGTGCTACTTTTAGATACCCATAGGTACTATAGCCAAATTGAAGGAAGAGTCGGAACAAGATAAAAAACGATTAAATATCCGACAACGACCTTTTTAACGCATCCGCCTCTTATTTTTCATAATTGTTTTTGTCCAGCGTCACCTATGTCGAATGAAAATTAGGTTCAGTGATATCTTAAAATTTAGACTGCTGAAATAACTAAAATATCTGCGCCATCCAAAAGCGTTACGTTCACTTGATTTAGATCATCTAATTCTACTGAATTTCCATTGCCTATCCATGTGGCTCTGTAGGCTCTGCTTGGGTCTAATTGGAGTCCTGAAATATCCAGCGATAATGCCATCTGCTTATCGCTGTTTCGTAAATTCATGATTGAAATAGCTATTTCTCCACCTGCAAGTGAAAAGACTTTGATGTCTGCAAGAGAATCTGACGGAGATATGGGACACTTCGAAGCCCAGTATATTGCACGATTAAGAACGTTTCTATCGTTTATAATGGTACTTTGGCCTCCCCATGAATTTCCATACACAAAGCGCCCTGAGTTTTCGTTATAGCATATTCCTATTTGAAGAGGCCCATCGTCATATTTCACGAGAGGAATCATCCCTTCCAAATTGCCCATTGAACCTGCCCATTGATACCCTGAATAAGATTTGCCAAATGTATCTCCGATTATATATCTAGCATAGGGGTCAGTTACTTCATCATTTGGCAAGGTTGTAGCCGTAGTAGATGAGCCCAATTGCTTAGTTAAGTGGAAGGTTTCCATGCACTCCGTGTTTCCTTGCCCCATAAAGACTGTATTTGCAAAGTTTGCTTCATAGCGGTAACTGCTGAAAATCACGTTTAGTGCTCCGTTGTTGTAAAAATCAAGCAAATCATGGTATACGTTACCTATTGCATTTCCATAACTTCCTGTTGCATCAAGAAAGACCGTTCCCATTGCAGGACTAAAATTGCTGCCTGTGTTGTTTAGGTTTAATGAATCGGTAAATTGTGCGAAGGTAAAGTTAACAGATGATGCTCCAGCGGACCATACGTTAAGGTAAAGAGGTTGCACATCGACAGGGCCCAGCCACTTAGGCACAATGCTGTCGTCTAATGTATTAGCAATCGTTGTTACCCAGTTAGCCATTTCTTGGCCATTGTAAGTGGTGTCATCCCACCCGGTTTTTGTAGGTGCCCAAACAAGCATCCAACCAGGGTCTACTGCTCTGTATTGGATGCCGTCCTTCCACACATAAGTCTCTATCATGGATAGGTACATTTGCTTCCAAACCCACGTCGGCATCACCAATGACCCTGAATAAGCAATAGGCATCTGACTAATGCAATGAGCATCAGGGTTCTTGCTTTTAACCAAACCTGCCACATAAGCAGAATATCTGCCTAGTAAACTTAGGTCGCCATTCCATTCGCAGTCAATATAGTAATGACTAAACGAGTTATATTCTGCGAAGGTCGTTAAATTGCCCATACCAACTGGGTTATTAACGCCCTTATCTGCCCACGTGCTCGACATATCTTGAGCAATAATAGTGCCGACTCTAAAGCTAACTGGTCGGCTATCAAATATTATGTTGATTTCAGAATAAAACTGTGCATAACGTATCTGCCAATATTGCCACCACTGTAAATTATTATTTGTAATAATCCAGTTTATTTTTTGAGATGTCGAATAACTATTCCAACTGGGTGGTAACCCGCTTGAGTACGTTGAACTTTCCCATTCATTGATGCTTTGGTCATCACCGTAGTACCAGTTTGATAGCTCACTTGTGCCTATTCCTCTTCCGAAAGGTTCAGTCGTGCTCCATATCCAGTTCATATCTTGATTTGTGAAGCCGTTCCAGCCATCAATGCCGAACCATCCGTCCCACAGAAAACTTTCATCGGAAATCATACTTGAAAGCCTTTCACAATATAAGTCGGATAGTCGTTGTCCAACAGTTATGTTTCTTGCAGAATCTGGAGTTGTATAGTTGGCAAAAAAGTTTACCATTACTGTTCCATTGTAAATTTGATCATATCTGAATGTATTTCCTGAAACCGCTATAAGTTCAGGGTGTTCTTTTGTTAAGTAATTATAGATATAACCGTCCCGGTAAGTTGGGACATTTGCAGCTGAGTATATTACTTTCCAGTTGTTTTTGTGGAATTCATCAATAACCTCTTTTAACTGGCTGTATTTTATTCCTCCGTATGCACCTTGCCACGTTTTGTTTGATTCCCATCCAGTGTAACTGATAATGCTTAGTATCCCGCTTGAAACATCTGTTAATACGATTCCCGTTCCCCATGGATGTTCATTTATGTATTCGTCGACGTCTTTTGCTGACGTTAAGCTTCCAATCCAAACGTAGCGTATCAAAAATTCTGTTTGTTCATTTTTTGAATCTGTTTGAACAATCGTTCCATTTGAATATATGGCGTAGTTTGTTATACTATTTGCATTAATTGTGCTTAAAAACGGTGTTGACGCTATGAAAATGCTTAGTATCAATGCAATGAGGGTTTGTTTTTTTATCAACTGGTCTCCTCTGAAGTAGGTTTACAAAGTATTTGTGTATTGAACATTACGATTTAATAAACCTCATGTAGTACTAATCAATGCTACATATTGAACAACACAACTACAGATTCTGTCTGACTTTGGTGCGCCAACTCAGGTCTTCGAGGTTGTCGTTGCGGTAAGTTATCTCTTATTTTGATGATCTACGAAGAAACTAGCCATTCTTTTGATGTAGAGTTCACTAGAACTGGGATGACCGTTTGTAGGTCAACGAGGTATTGCCTCATTAGCGCTTTTCCTTTAGTTGTTATTAGGTAGTGTTTTTGGGCTCGTCCTTTGTCAAATGTCCAGTTCGAGTTTATCAGGTCCAGTTTCTCTAAACGGTTAAGTGCTGGGTATATCGAGGAAGAGGACAGTAAAACTCCAAAGTTTTTGCGTATTGATTGTTGTATGGCGTAGCCGTGTATGCCTTGTTTTGGGTGTTGATTGATGAGATTTAGCAGGATGTTTTCGAGGAGACTTCCGTGGAATAGTTTGTTATTCAAAAATTTTCCATCCTTTAGCTTTTCAAAAAATTAACTAATGTATTAAGATATGATACTGAAGATATAAAATAGCGCTGTAGTCTCGCCACTACAACAAGCAACCAATCAAAATCGAAGTAATTTAAAAAAGAAAGAACTTTTTTGGCTTGGCGGTTTATTGTTGAGTTATTGGCTGTCGACTAGATGGGCTGTGCCATCTGGGCAGAATACTTTTTCGCCGAGGGATACTTTGGAGAAGCGGCGTTTACATTCGAAGTTTTGTAGTTCGCATCCATCACAATCTCGTGATAACACTTTTTGATTCACCCAATTATGACACGTGTCATAAGCTGCTTATAGGCATTCCCAAACAAAACCCCATTTTCAACATCAAAACACCCCTTAAGCCAAAAAATACGCCACGCAAACACACCTCCAAAAAACATAAACATAGCCCAAACAATGTTCTATTGGTGATTTTTTGAAGAAATTTATGATTTTATATTCTGCACCCATGGAAATGGATATTGAAATGATGAAGCAAAACCCTGAACAAATGAAAAAAGGCATGGAACCCTGGACAGCATGGTACAACAAGCTAGGCAAGGCCATTGTTGATTTGGGCGCACCGATAGGCAAGGGCGTACATGTGGATAAAGCGGCAATTTCCAAGAGCCAACTCCAATTAACCGGCTACACGATTATTCAGGCAGAGGACATGGAAGCGGCCAAAGCACTTGTGAAAGATCACCCGCATTTTATGACGCCAAATGGAACTATCGAAGTCTTTGAAATAATGCCGATGATGTAGACGTTTCTTTCATTTTCCAGAAGGACCCCGCAACATACTATTATACCAAAACAGTAATTCTTGAATGATGGTGACTAGATTGGCAGAAGATGAAAACTACGTTGCTGCTCTCGAAGAAAATGCGATAGAAGAGGGTAAGATGAAGCTTGTCAGAATCCAAGGCACGCCAGTCTTGTTCATCAAGCAAAACGGAAAAATCTACGTCATCGACGACCGCTGCCCCCACATGGGCTGCAAATTCTCTGGCGGAACCCTCGACGGCAACGTACTAGTTTGCCCTTGCCATTACTGGCGCTTCAACTTGGAAACAGGCGAATACGAAGACCAACCAGCGTATAAACTGGTGACTTACCCATTCAAAGTTAAAGCGGGCAAAATCTGGGTTAACATAAACGAAGACTTCTAATTCTGCTTTTAGAGAACCATTGGTTACTTTGAACAAGCAGTCGGCTGAACCTTAAACTTGTAAGCCTTGCAGAACTCCCAAAACGCCTCCGCAGGCTTAATCAACGCCTTCTTCGGCTTCATCATGTAAAGCTTACGCTTCTCCTTAGCTTCCTCAATGCCCAAAACCTTAACCAAACCAGCCGCCTGAGCCTTAGCAGCAGCAATAGACGAAATTATACTAACCCCCATACCCTGCGAGACCGCTGTAACAACAGATTCAGTACTGCCCAACTCAAAAGCCCCCCTCAAGTTAGAGTAAGACATTTTGTGTTTCGCAAGTAACCGCTCAATTTCTTTTCGGGTACCCGATGTCTCTTGCCGGTATATGAAAGGATACTTGGCAATATCTGCCAACTTTGCTGTTTTTTGATTAGCCAAATCGTGATTGCAGGAAACAATCAGCACCAAATGCTCCTCGCCAACTTGCACGAAGTCAAATTTCTCTTCAAACCCAACAATTGTTCCAACCGCCGCAAAATCCGCACTGTTGGACTGCAAACTAGCCATGCTTGTCAGGCTGTCTTGAGCGGTTATTTTGAATTTTATTTCCGGGTACTTATTTTGGAATGCCGAGATTAGACCGGGGATTATGTGTTCCTCGGGTATTGTGCTGGCGGCGATTCGTATGGTTCCTGAGAGGGTGTGTTTTGCGGCAGAGATTTTTGCTTTGGCGTCGTGGGCTTGCTGGAGAATTTTTTCAGCTGCTTCTTTGAGGGTTGCGCCTTCATCGGTGACTTCGACTCCGCGGGCCGTGCGTTTGAAAAGTTCAGCGTCAAAGTATTCTTCAAGTGATGCGATGTGGTGACTGACGGTGCCTTGGCTGGTTTTAAGTTCTTTAGCTGCTATGGAGAAGCTGCGTGTTCTTGCTACAGTGAGAAAAGTGTTTAGGTAATCAAATCTGATTGTTTCCATGCCCTGTTCTCTGCCCTCCTTATAGGTTTGTTTTTTATGTTTATATGTGTATTCTGTTTGTGAGCATGGACAATGTCTTTATATTTGATTTTCTAATAAACAATATCAACAAAACTGCGGATGGTAGTTATGGTTACTTTCACAATAATAATCTTTGACGCACCAGTCGCCACAGAACGCGCCCTCTCAGCACTAAGATTCGCATGGACCGCCGACTTAGAAGGACACAAAGTACACGTTTGGCTCTTCGAAAACGGTGTTTACCTCGCCAAGAAGGGACAAAAACCCGCACAGGGCATAATAAACTATGGTCAAATGCTCGAAGACCTCGTTAAAGGCGGAGTTGAAGTCAAAGCCTGTGTTGTCTGCGCAGAAGCCCGAGGCTTAACACAAACAGAACTTATCGACGACGTTAAACTTGCAACAATTCATGAACTTATCGAGTGGTCAGCTAACAGCGACAAAGTAATGACTTTCTAGTGACCAGACATGAGCGCTGAACAGTTGGATGTTAGGGGCAAAATGTGTCCTCTTCCCGTCGCGTTAACAAAGCGTAAACTTGTAAGCATGGCTTCTGGGCAAATCCTCGAAGTAATAGGAGAGGGCGAATTGGAATTCGACAATATTCAACGTTGGGTTAAAAACAACGGGCACGAAATTGCCAAAGCAACTCGGCAGGATTCCGAGTTTAAGCTTTTAATTAAAAAACAATAACTATCATCAATTTTTTTAATTTTAATTATCAAAAATATTAATAAATACTGCGCTCTACACTAACCACTAAAAAGTGGTCTCTATGTCAGAACAATACCTAGAAATGTGGAAAAGCCTCGGAATAAACATAGAAAAACACAATATCCTACTAAACGCACTTGGACAATTCTACACCGACATCTACCTATCCCAAAAAAACCGCCCCAAAAAAATGGATTACTTCGACTTCGTCGTCTCAGAAATCCACGGCTTAAGAATCAAAGAACTAAACGACCAACGCATCAAAGGCAAAAAAGTCGTAGGCGCCTTCTGCGTATACGCACCCGAAGAAATCGCATACGCAGCTGACGCATCCATGGTGGGTCTCTGCGGAGGCGCAGACTTCTCAGTCCCCGAAGCCGAAACAATTTTACCCCGAAACCTCTGCCCCCTAATCAAATCATTCTACGGATTCAAACTTGGCAAAACCTGTCCCTACTTCCAAGTAAGCGACCTAGTCGTTGGCGAAACTACCTGCGACGGCAAAAAGAAAGTTTACGAGCTCCTAAACGAATTAATCCCCACATACGTAATTGAAATCCCCCACAAACCAGACACTGCCGAGGGCAAAGCATTCTGGTACAAAGAAGTCGAAGCATTCAAAGCAAAAATCGAGGAACTCACAGGCAACACAATCACCGCTGAAAAACTAAAAAACGCCATAGAATTAATAAACAACAAACGCAAAGCCCTCAAACGCCTAAACGACCTGCGCGCCAACACACCCTCACCAATCAGCGGCTTAGACGCATTACTCATTAACCAAATCAGCTTCAACGACGATCCCGTGCGCTTCACAGCCAAAGTAAACGAGCTCTGCGACGAACTCGAAGAACGCGTCAAAAACGGCGTCGGCGTCGCCCCAGCAGATGCGCCAAGGCTGATGGTTTCCGGCTGCCCTATGGCAATTCCAAACTGGAAAGTACACAGCATAGCCCAAGCGGCAGGCGCCACAGTAGTCACTGAGGAAAGCTGTGTTGGCACACGCCTATTCTCCGACTTAGTTGAACCTAAAAGCGACAGCTTAAGCGACATGTTGTGGGCTATTGTGGAAAAGTACAGCAAGGTTCCCTGCGCATGCTTCACACCCAACGACCGCCGCATACAAAGCGTAACCGACCTATCAAAACAGTTCAAAGCAGACGGCATAATCTACTACACACTGCAAAACTGCCACGACTACAACGTTGAAGCAGTCAAAGTTGACCGTGCACTAAAAGCGCAAGACCTGCCGATGCTCAAAATCGAAACCGATTACGGCATGGGCGACGCAGCTCAGATAAAAACCCGTGTCGAAGCTTTCTTGGAAATCATTGCAGGCAAAAAACAAGCCTAACCTCTTTAACTTTTTTAATATACCCTTTTATTTATTTTAATAATATCAATAGTAGGAGAACCAAAATGAGTTACCGTTTAACCAAAGCTGTTCCCGTACACGGCTGCAGTTGTAAACTTCCCCAGTACCAACTGGGCGACTTGCTTGACGAAGCAGGCTTAACGCAGAAATTCGGGGAAGAAGTGCTGGCGGGTCCATGGGAAAACAGCAGCGTTATAAAAATCGCCGACGACATCGCAGTGCTAAACACGCTGGATTTCTTCACGCCCATGGTTGACGAACCCGAAATCCAAGGACGCATCGCAGGAAGCAACGTAACAAGCGACATATACACTTTAGGCGTAACAAAAATCGCAAGCGTATTAACCATAATGGCTTTCCCCGAAAACATGCCCACCGAGATAGCAATTGGCATGCTCAAGGGCTTAGGAGATTTCTGCCGCGAAAATGACACACTCGTCGTCGGCGGGCATACAATCCGAAACCCCTGGCCCATCATCGGCGGAGCAGCCACCGGAATCGCTGACCCAGAAAAAATCATCTACACCAAAGGCGCCAAACCCGGCGACAAACTCTTCCTAACCAAACCCATAGGCATCGCACCCGCTATGGCTGCATACCGACTTAGAAAAGAGGAAGAAGGCCGCGAACTCCTCGAAGGCATCCCAGAAGACCTAATCGAAACTGCCATAAACCAAGCCGTCACAGGCATGATTACCTCAAACAAGCCCGTTGCTGAGGCTATGCAGCAAGTCCCCGTTCACGCCGCCACCGATGTCACTGGCTTTGGGCTTAAAGGGCACTCGGCAAACATGGCGATGCTTAGCAAAGTCGACATAGTAATTGACAACCTCTACGTAATCCGTGGCACGCCACAGCTAACCGACATCTTCGGTTACCCCCTGCTTACAGGCGAATCAAAAGAAACCGCAGGCGGCATACTCATGGCAGTTGCCCCAAAAGACGCAGACGAGTTATGCCAACAACTCGATAAACGCGGCGTGAAACACGTAGAAGTCGGCTACGTCAAAGACGGGTCTGGCACAGTAACGGTTCTTCCAGACGCTAAAATAACCGAAGCATAACCCCTCTTATTTCTTTTTCTTGACAGACACAGCCCGTCTGGTGATACCGCAAGAAACCACACACCACATAAAGAGTAAATGACGTTGTCGCTGTCATCTGCTGGGAAAGCTAAGTATCAGTAAATGTTATAATTATCCATTTACATGCTTCCTTAAAGGATTGATTTAGAATGGGAATGGAACCAACCGGAGAAAGAGATTCAGACGCTTACAGCAAAAAAATGAGCGAAGCAAAAGACGAATTAGGCCAACTTCAAGCAGAACTTAACAATGTACTCGTCAAATTGTGTCTACGTGCACTTCGCGTTTTTCAATCAACAAGACCGGAGCCACTTAGACCAGGCGAAATATCGCTAATTGTAAACAATGAGCTTGTTAAAGGTGTTTTATACGATTTGAATACCCAGGCAAGCATTGACGCCATAGCAAAAACTGCCAAGGAAGCCTGGGCGAAAGAAACTACCAAGCAGTAAAACTGCTTACAACTTTTATTTTTCTAATTATCAATTATACCTGAAAATACTTGTTTTCTGAAAAATTAAAAAATAAAGTATTGAGCCGAAATTACTTTGAGTATTCTAGCATCAAACTCTTTGCCACACTTCGGGCACTTCAACGGACATGGCTTCTTTGACTTTCAACTTGGCAGCCAACTTTTCGGCTAAATCTCTAAATCTTTTTCCTCCAAAAAATCCTCTCCATTACCAAAAGTCTGCAAATGCTCAAGAACGTGAATTGTCGTTTCAGGCATCCCGGGCACCACTACCAAACTTAACTCAGCATTATACAGGCCACGGGGCACCTTCGCATCCACAACATCGAGTGTTGTCATAGTCTGCGCCGACACTGACATGCTGGATGAAACCGTTACGTATTTTGTCGGCCATGATTCGATCGCAAATCTCAGCCTCATATAACAAACTTCGGCTATCTGCGTCGTAGTTGCACTTGGTTACTTTTCCGGCAGCGTTTTCAACTGAAACGTGTTCGATGTAGACTGGAGCATTAACCAGCTTCTCAGCAAAAACCGCCAACTCATCTGGCGTGTAAACGTTAAAGTTACGAGACATCCCAGCGGCCATTGCAATCCCACCAATCCGTAGAGGCTTGTCAGCTGCTGATTCTATACTTTGAAAGGAAGAAGTGAGGCTACATGCTCTTTGACATGCTTGCAGCCGTTACAAGGTTGGGTTAACATAGAGACAGGAGAAGTCTTATTTTGCTGAAATAGTCTGTTATTAAGCTCTTTTAAAAGTTAACAACAATTGTTAAATATTCATAAGACTCAGAAATTGGCAATAAGAAAGCATCCAGGCAGTATAGCCCTTTCTAACCGTGTGCTTCAGAAAATAGACCAAGAAGCAACTAAACAGAAACGTTCGAGAAGTGAGTTTATCGAATTATTTTTTGAAGACGCGTTATTTAATCCTCAAAGAGAATAGTATCATTTATGGAGTAAACACGATAGCTGAGCCATCTTCAATTTTCAAGCCTAAGCCGTGTTTTTGTACTATGGTTTAATGCTTTCCCACGTTTCCTTCTCGAGAGCACACCGCATCTTTATCTCAAAACCATTCGAGTTTTCAACTATCTGCAACTTGGAATCCAGAGAAAGCTGATTAATTGACAACGATTCAGGTAGTTCTTCTAAAATTTCGCGGAGTACTTCCAAGCTTTAGCTCTGTTCAATTTAGGCTCCACACTTAATATTGAGACGTACTGCACTTAAGGACTTGCATAAAATGCAAGAAATAATAGGGCATTGTTTTTTTTTGTTTTAATTGTAGACTGGTGATTTTTATTGTTTGTAGGTCCATTTACCGTTTAACTCTTTGGGGGGAGGCAAACGTATCGTAAAAATTGTGCCCTTTCCCTCTTGACTCTCGAAAGTTACGGTGCCGCCTAAAGCTTCAGTCATTCGTTTAATGACTGCCAAACCGAATCCTTGGCCTCGTGCTTTTGTTGTAAACATTGGCATAAACAATTTATTTTTGTTTGATTCGGAAATACCTATTCCAGTATCCTTAACACTTATGACAGTGTCATTTGAATCTTTGAGGGCACATACTGTTAGTTCCCCTCCTTTGGGCATTGCTTGAACTGCGTTAGTCACTAAATTGTACATGATGCGATGTATGAAAGTGGAGTCGACCATAATTTGTTTGGCGTCGTTTTCTACATTTACCTTAAGTTTTATGTTTTCTGGTAGAACATTCTTTTCGAATAATTTATCAATAATTATTTTTAAATCAGCCGTTTCGGGATTTGGTTTAAGTGGTCTAGCAAAATCCTGCAAATCCTGGACTATTTTGTTAATGTATTCAATATTCTTTTCAATTTCTCCGACAGTGTCCTCCATCGCTTGCCTTGTTTCACCCTTGGGCATCTCTTTCATTTCTTCCTTAACAAGGTACAAATCTCCAACAATGGCTTGTAATGGATTACGGATGTCATGCCCAACCATACCTGCAGTGGCGCCGATGGTAGCCAAACGTTCTGAATCTTTAAGTTGTTTTGTACGTTCCTCAATGAGTTTTTCTAAGTTCTGAGAGTATTTTTCTATCTTTGTCTGTGCTTGTCGTAGTTCTTCTTCTGCTTTCCTTCGCTCTGTGATGTCTCGAAAAACAAGAACAACTCCGGAAGTTTTACCTTCTTTATTTTTTATTGGTGCACCACTATCATCAATAGCAACTTCCGTGCCATCTTTCCTAATTAGAATGGTGTGGTTGGCCAAGCCCACTATCGTCCCCTTTTGCAAAACTTTGTAAACTGGATTCTCGACTATTTTCCGTGTATACTCGTTAAGTATCTTGAAAACATCTTCTACAGGCTTTCCAGAAACATTGTCTAATGACCAACCAGTTAGTTTTTCGGCCACCCCATTTATGAAAGTAATTTTTCCGGATAAATCGGTAGCGATCACAGCATCCCCAATACTCGCCAAAGTTGCTGACCAGCGTTGTTCACTCTCGGATAACGCAAGCTGTGCAAGCTCTAATTCCTTAGTATAACGCTTCACTTCCTCATCCATGTGCTCAGATAAGTCGGTCACAACCAGGAAAGTATTTCTTAAAGTATCCGATTGTAGAGAATTAACCGAAACCAAAGTTGGAACTAAAATATCATTATCAGTTTGAAAGGTTAATTCCTTGGTTACTGCACTTTTGCGTTCTCTAGCTGATAATAAAAGTTCCTTTAAGGTTTTAGAATAGGTTGGGCAAACCATGCTTTCGATGTTGGCACCGACAGTTTTTTCCATGGGAAGTTTTAACATTTTTGCGAAGCCACTATTGGCGTAAAGTATAGCATTGTCGTCAGAAAGCATAACGGCGCCTTCTCGCATGTCTTCGATGAGCGTGCGGTAAGGTTTTTCGGCTCCGCTGATTGAATAAATCTGCTCACCTTTCGTTGTAGAAACCACCAGACCGTCGACTTCGCCACGCTGAATTGCCCCTAGCGTTTCTTGGAGTTCTTCTATTTGAGCATGTAATTCCTTGATTTCAGCGGTGAATTCTTTGGCTGTCTTTTTCCGCATCGGTAACAACTTTTTTTTAGTTTTTCTTTTCTTTTTTTGGAACTAAATCTAATCCGATAAGTATCTTCTCTTCGTTTGACATATCGCCTATAAATTTTCGCAGAGGCAACGGAAGTTTTTTAATTAGCGTTGGCGCCGCAATTATTTGCTCTTTTTTGGCGTATTCAGGCTTCTGATAAATGTCAATAACTTCAAGATCATATCGACCTTTGAGGTTTTCTTCGCAAATTTTACGTATATTTTCAATAGCATTTATCGATTTGGGGGTCATTCCTGTAACATATAACCTAAGAACATATTTTTCAGTACGGTTTGAGTGCAAAGTTTTTTCAAATTCTGCGGTTGAATCGTTTTTTTCTGGTTTGCCCAAATCTTATTCCTCAAGGACAAATTTCATATCTACTTGGGGCGAATATCCAATCCAACAAGCACACGTTCAGTATTGGAGAGGTCGCCGATTATTTTTTTAAGCGGTTCAGGAAGCTTACGAACCAAAGTGGGGACAGCCAAAATTTGGTCGCCTGCAGCCAACTTGGGATTTTTGACCAAATCAATTACTTCAATTTTGTATTTACCTTTAAGGTGTTCGTCACAGATTTTCTGTAAATTGGAGAAGGCTCTTATGGAATTTGGGGTTTGACCAGCAACATAGAGCCGAAGCTCCCAAAAATCTGAGTCTTTAATCTTTATTTTTTCCGTTGAAGATTCAATTTTATCAGTCATTGAAGTTCCATCCTTCTCGGGTTATTCACCGTCTTCTTTTCGCATACGGCCCATTTCTTTTCGATTTTCCGCTATTGTTTTTTCTCGGCGTTTTTCTTGATTGAAAGTTGTTTTACTTCTTCCTCTTTAGCTTTAAATTCGGCCTGCAAAGCAGTAACTTGAGCTTCCATTAGTTTTCGTTTGCGTTCAAGGTCGCTTTGAAGTTTTTCGATTTCTTCTTTGCGTGTATCTTCCATTGCTTTGTCTTTGATTTCCTGGGCGAGTCTTGCTGAGCCTGTTAGTACACCTGCGGGCCCAGTGTAAACGTCTATGATGTCTATGCCTTTGCTTGTTATGAGAAATTCACGTATTTGGTTGGAGTGCGCCATGCCTCGGGATTTGAGAATGTAGATACCTCGGTTATGCTCTCCGCCAATCTCAATGTCTCTGAGCAGAATCCAAGTATCCATAATTGATGAGACTTCCGATTCAGTTGATTCTAATCCACCAAATGTGTCAGGTTTGTGAACATTGCGGTAATCTGCTTAGCTTTCAAGTAATCAATCAGACGGGTCAGCATGGATTTAACTTCATTTTGTTCTCCCGCGTTGATAAGATTGGTAATCGGGTCAACAATTACGGAATCGGGTTTGAATTCATCTATCAATTTTTGCATCTGTACTAGATGAGTTTCTAAACCATAAAACGTGGAGCGCACGGCATGGAACTTAACAATCCCTTTTCAACCCATGGTTGAAAGTCGATTCCTATTGATTTCATGTTTCGCATTATTTGATTTGGTGACTCTTCAAACGCAAAGTAAAGACAACGTTCGCCGTGTTGGCAGGTTGCGTTTGCGAAGCTGGCTGCAATGCTGGTTTTTCCTGTTCCAGCTGTTCCCGAAACCAAAATTGTGCTGCCTTGCGTAGAAGCCTTTTCCCTCAAGCATACCATCTAATCTGGTAATTCCGCTTGGAACACGTTTAGTTGAAATATTGTAGTTTAGCGTAAGCGAAGTGATCGGTAATATCGAGATGCCTTTTTCATCAATCAAGAATGGATACTCATTAGTACCATGCACTGAGCCACGATACTTGACAACACGAATTCGCCTAGTTGAAATCTGATTCTGTACTCTGTGATCGAGAACTATAACGCAGTCGGAAACATATTCTTCCAATCCATAACGGGTTAGAGTGGCTTCACCGCGTTCAGCAGTAATTATCGCCGTGACACCTTTGTCTTTTAGCCAACGGAACAATCTGCGGAGCTCAGCGCGTAAAATAGCCTCATTACCTAACCCTGCAAACAGCGACTCAATTGTATCTAAAACAACACGTTTAGCCCCAATACTATCAATTGCGCAGTTAAGTCGGACGAATAATCCTTCAAGGTCATATTCGCCCGTCTCTTCAATTTCACTACGTTCAACGCGAACATAATCAATAAGAATTTTTTTTTCAGCAACAAGCTCGTTTAAATCAAAACCCAGTGAAGCAACGTTCTGGGCGAGTTCTTCAGCAGTTTCTTCAAACGCCATGAAAAGACCAGGTTCTTTGTAATCTGTGGCGCCCCGTACGAGAAACTCCATTGACATTAGGGTTTTGCCGCTTCCTGGACCGCCCGCTATAAGTGTTGGGCGTCCTTTGGGCAACCCGCCGAAAGTTATCTCGTCTAATCCGCGGATTCCAGAAGCAGTCTTTGGAAAAATATGTTCCAAGTCAGCGAGCTTTCGTTTAGTTGACATATTAAACTATTTTGGAATGCGAGCGTACTTAAACTTTGTCTAGATTCTGGTTATCTGAGCCAAAACGGAGCCGAATCGATAATCTCATAAAAATTTTTTAATCTTTCTCAGTTTTGCTCCCACGCTTCGACCGCAAAAGTTGTAAGAGCCCAATGCCAGCCTCTTTGCTCGACTATGTGCTGAAATGGCTTTTGAACAGGTTTTAACTGCCATTACAGAAATAATGCGTGCATTACAGAACCTAAGAGACATAGCTTTTGCCTTCCTCTGCAGAAGCCGTCGGGCCATCTTGGCTCTCAAAATCCACAAGCTTACCCAGAACCTCGGCGACCTGCCCTAAGTCATGATGAGCAATATTGGATAACTGGTTTTAGTGTGTGTATTTGGGCGAGTAGCCGTGAAATTTGTGCCACATCAACTATCGCAGTGATATGCTGATAAGAAAGGACAGATAATCTGAAGTTATTGTAATCTATTTGCAATTAAAGTCTACGCTCCAAAATTAGTGCTTAATGATTGACATCTACAATTGCTGGAAATGGTCTATTGCTTCAAGTCTAGGGTTTTTCGATGCCTCCTAAAAAGCAATACGGAGGCAAGAACAACCGCTATAACAACCAAAGCAACGACTAAAACTGTTAAAGTTGGGAAAGACTCAGTATGTGGACCAGTGTTGACGGTTGGCATTGGCGAACCTGAACTTTCTGGGACACTTATTGTTTGTGTGTTACTCCAACCGCTTGTAGCTCCATAAAATCCGTATACTGTTCCATTCTCATAATTGGTTGGGACTTCATTTCCAATTAGTGCCATAACTTGCAGGTCAATTTGTCCACTGCCTAAAATATTTGTCAAAGGATAAGTTCCCAATGGAAAAGATACTATAGTGTAGTTTGAGTTAGATGCCTTGTAGTAAGTTCCATAGGATGAGCTGCCAACATAGTATATTGGGGCATAATTCCATTCTTGTGAATTAACATGATCTTTTAGTCTAAAGGCATAGAAGAGGCTCGAGTTGCTTACCATAGCCATTAGTGGTTGCGGTTGATTCTTAATCTTAATCTCTAGTGAAGATTCAACAAATTTTGCAGTGAATTCGGATATGGAAGGCTGAGGTAAAGTAGCGGTTGGTGCAGGTGTTGGGGTTTGAGCATCAGTAACGAAGAAATTCTTCTGCCAATCTCCTGCTTGATAGTGAATTATGGTAGTATTACCAAAGTATTGTCCGGGAAAACTCACTTCTATATTCCCTCCACCAGTTTCGGCTATCGTTGAGCCTATTCCGGGGAAAGCAAAACTTGTGACGCCATTTGCATCGCTGGATAAAGGGCCCGCGCTCCAAGGACCATACCCACTGACGCCCTGTGCTGCGGATGTAACTATCACAAAAATATTGTAAAAAACATCGGAATCTGAGGGAGGAGGGGGATAAATCTGCACTACCACCGTGAAGGGCTGACCTTGAATTGCATTTCCCGGTTGAATTGTTATTGAAACGGAAGTTGCCACTTCTTCTACCGATGCCTTTGCCGGTTGAATAGTTGATATGCATGCTGCTGTTAGGAAGATAGCCACAAAGGTTAAGATAGTTAGCTTGTGCATACTTTCCAAAGTAACATTTTCCTTTGGTTCCTTATTAAGCTTATTTAAATTTCTTGACTAAGCTAAGTCAAGTTTCTCGACCAAAGTAAGAAGAGGGCGAGTACACTCTAACACTGCGTAAGAACTATTGTTGGACGGAACTATCTCAACGGCAATAGCGATAGGTCCACTTTTTCCTCGTCCAAGTGAATATGTTCCCTGCTTGCCAAAACAAATAGTTCCACTGTTCTTTTTGTAATGGTGTTCTAAACCACTAAGTAAGAATAAGCATCTCTCGCAAGAGGAGCGGCTAAAATGTCGTAGAAAGAAAAAATTTATGGGAAAAACCGTGCCGAAATTACTTTCGGCGGGCATAATCCATGATTGGGATCAGTTTAGAGTCTGCTTGGACGATTTGCATTGCATCGACTAAGCCGACGAGTGCGCCGTTTTTGTCGACTGCTGGGAGGTGCTTTATGTTCCAGTGCTTCATCAGTTCGGCTGCTTCTTTGAGGGTTGCGTTTTGGTCGATTACGACGAGCGGGTTGGTGTAGACCATTCTTGCGATGATAGTCCTGATTGGTACTTCAGCTTCCATTGCGCGGACAATTAAGTCTCTTGCTGTGATGATACCGGTTGGTTTCCCGCTTTGAACAACGAAGATTGCGTCTTTGTCGTATTTGCTCATTAAAGAGATTACGTCTTTTAGGACGGTGTTGTTTTCTACTGTTTTAACGTCTTTTTGCATGATGTCTTTTACGGTAACATTGCTTGCCATTTATTTTTTCACCTAATTGCTATGACAGAAGCAGTAGTTGTTTATCAATTTTACGTTTATTTTTGCTCCGTGGATGTGCAACCCTTAAAGGTACGAAGAAATCATTGCTTATTAAAGGAGGGCACATTTTGAGTGAAAATAGAAAACAGGATAATTTCACCTCATGCCTCGACAAAGCACAAAACTACGCCGAAGTCTGGCAAATCGTGCAAGAAACAGCTCAATACGCTACAGGAAAACGACGAAACTGCATGATGCTCTTCCTCGATGACTTACCCCTGCAACTAGGCGCCTACTACCCAGTAGGAACAAACAACATTGTACTCAACCGCGCACTCGTCGACGTAGTTGAATCCCACGTAGAAGATAAATCCACAGTCAACGCTTTAGTTTACAACCTACTTCTCCACGAATACCTACACGCACTAGGCGAAATGTCCGAAACAGGCGTCAGAAAAGAAGTCGTTGAAGTCGCAAAGAAAAGCTTCGGCGAACAACACATCGCCACCGTGCTAGCACGCAAGTCACCATGGATTCTGCTCAAAGACTTACCGCTAAGTTCAGCCTTTACACGAAAACACGTGATGGAGATTGTGCGAGACTTCGAAAAAACAGGCAAATATATAGTTTAAAAAAGAAAAAAAGAAAAAGGGCGTTTTACGCAGGCGGCATCGACATTGGCGGTGGAGCTTGTGTCGCATATACGGCAGGTTCTGGGGGTTTTATTTGGAAGAATGCAATTGCCAGCAGTAATATACCAATCCAAATCAAAAAGACTCCGATAATAACAACAGTTAAGAAGCCTCCGATAAGCATCAGCAAACCAGCAGTTCCAAATAAGCCGACCTGAGATTTGTCGCTAACAGCCTTAAGAGAACGTCTAAGGAAGAATGTGCCCACTATAGAGGTTATCCAAACTACAACCCAAATTATGACAAAATCGATAATTAGCGGGGTAAATGTAGCGAAATCAAAGTTACCTGAGGTAAAAGCGTTCGTATCAGGAGTCATGTTTTGAAGAGAAGCCCAGTTTCCATCCCAGCCGGGATAAATTATCCTCAATAGATCTGTAGCATTTGAAAGAACCACCGTGAACAACAAGGTTACCACGACGACCACGGCCACTATTCCCACAATTAAAGCATACAGAGCATTGTTGAATATGCCTCTGTCTTTGAAGTATCCTGCCAAGCCATTTAATGCAGCTAAAACAAGTATTGCGCCGACAAGTGAAATCACTGTTGAATAATTGAAAAGCGGAAGTACACCGATGAACATCAGTATTGCGCCTATGCCGCCCAACATTTTGTTTGTTTCCAAAGTCATTTTATTGTTTCTCCTACAATTTTTTGTGACTACACTTAAGATAAAAGCTTTTGCATTGCATCCCACATGAGAACATTGCAACCAACAACCTACTGAGCGAGAACTAGTCTGTTTTGGATTCGCCAAGTTGCCCCTGCATTACGCTGTAGAAAGTTTCAAGATAGGCTTTGCCCTCTGCAGTTATTGTGTACACTTTGCGTTGGCGTCCGGCTTTCTGCTGTTTTGTGCTTGTCACCAAGCCCTTCTCTTCAAGCAGGTTAAGCGTTGGGTAGAGGGCGCCGTGGCGGATTTTGATGTTAAAATCAGTTTCTACCTGCTTTTTTATTTTGTATCCCCATGTGGGTTCGGCTTGGATGATGCGGAGGAGTTGGATGTCGAGTAAGTTTCTGATTATGTGTTGTACAATTTCTTTTTTGTAGTTTTGTGTCATAAAGTTGCCTTTTGGGTGCCATTGAGTATGGTTTGATGTTTGGATTTTATTTAAGTTGTGTATGTTTTGGTGTGCTTGGGTGTGTGGGGTTATGTTTTGGTATGCTTTGGGTATGTATCAAGCTTTATATGAATGTGTACTGTTAATCAATAATCAAGATATGTCCGAAAGAGGACATATTGTATACACGTCTAACATCAAAACTGTTCAACATAACAACACATGGAGAGAAAAAAACAATGTTCAAAGCCAGCTCACAAAAAGAGGTCTCAACCAAACTAATGAAAGGCCTACTCGACATGATCATCCTCCAATTCCTCAACACCGAACCCATGCACGGCTACCAAGTCATCACCAAAATCCGCAAAAACTTCGGTGTCTACTTCGGACCATCAACCATATACCCCCTACTCGGCACCCTAGAAAAGAAAGGCTACGTCGCCAGCACATGGAACATGGACTGCGAACGCCCACGCAAAATCTACAGCCTCACCAACGACGGACACGCCATGCTCAGCTTCACCGAAGAATCACTGAACCTAATCTGCCGCAAAATCACAATCGTAAACCCAGAAGCCGAACCATCAATCGGCATCATCACATCAGCCTCACATTAGAACAACCCCGATAAAGTACTGGCAAGTTTACGGTCTTGCCAGTCTATTTTACTTTTAAATTAACCTCAACAACAAAATTTCCCCAAGCAAACAAAAACATAATCTCGTTTTAAATACCCCATGCTCCTCTTCTTTATTTACCACAAACAGGAGAACTAATCCTTAAAACCCGCCAACACCCAACAAAACACTACACCACTCAACGAAATCATAGATTTCTGTAGGCACATTGCAGGACAATCAAAAATCGTCGCAATCGCAGAAGTAGACAAGTACCAAACAAAAACAGCTTCAGAAAGCGCCGCCCACGAAATCATGGTAATTATCCATAATTATCAACCCCGCCTGATGAGTTACCTTAAACCCATCCAGAATAAAACCTTCTTCATTTTCGCTGCGGACCAATGGATCTTCGACCGTGACGTTGACAGAGGATTTCTGGGTGAATCAATCGCCAGTAAACTCATTTTCCCATACAAGACAATTATCGGCGAAAAATACCTATTCGAGAAGGAAGTTGAGCTCAAACGGCGACTCATTTTGGAGTCGCTTGAAAACTTGGTTATCAACTTCCCCGAACTAGCGCACCTTATAAAAATTCAGCCACAGTACTTCCTCTACGAAGTACTATCCAACCGCGTCAGAGTTTTCCCGCTTCTCGCATATGACCTCTCAGACTTAACTAGAAGCTTAACGGTAAACGAAGAGCAAGCCCTAAAAAGCTACAAAATAGCGCTTAAGCAGTTAGAAGCTAACCAAGTAATAACACAGCAAGACAACTACGTAACAATGACAACCAAGTTCATAAATCAATGTCAAGACCCAAAACTAAGAATAATCCACCTGTCCAAAAACGCACCCAGAACACTGTTCACTTCACTCTTCGGCGTCCTACCACAGCTTTTAAGCATCGTCTCAAAAAACACTGAAGTCTTCTTAAGGACCCAAAAAATAAACCTATTACGCTTACCTGACCCAGGCAACCACGCCATTGACCCCCAGAAATACGTTTTCTTCCCAACCTCAGAAGGAATGGTTTCCCT
Organism: uncultured archaeon; assembly: GCA_963760925.1. GTDB lineage: Archaea > Thermoproteota > Bathyarchaeia > Bathyarchaeales > Bathycorpusculaceae > Bathycorpusculum. The sequence continues at coordinate 197,430 of CAVXES010000006.1, forward strand.
CTCAGAAAAAATCGACATCAAAGGATACACAAAAAAGATGCTTCTCAAAGGCGAAAACGTAGACATACAAGTGCAACCATTCGGCGGCATGCTAAACGATGTTTACTTGATTAAAGCCGGCCAAAACAAGGTTCTAGCTAAGCGGTTTAAAGATTGGTCAGGGTTTAAGTGGTTCCCGCTTACATTGTGGTCGGTTGGGGCAAGATCATTTGCGGTTTCGGGACAAGCACGGTTGGCGAAGGAATGCGCAATCAGCGAGTTGCTTCTTAGCGAAGGATTCAATGTCCCAAAAATATTGCACGTTAGCAATGCTGAACGAATAGTCTTCATGGAGTTCATAGAAGGCAAAAACCTAAGCAACGCCATCAAACAGTTCTCTACTAACGACGCAGGAACCGAGGTAATTGAGACCGTGGACAAAGTGGGCGAAACCATGGCAAAGGTGCATCAATGCGGGATTGTGTTAGGCGACACTAAACCCGACAATGTACTCATCAAACCCGACGGCACAATTTTCCTAATAGACTTTGAGCAAGCCCAGAAAGGCGGCGACAGAACATGGGACATAGCAGTTTTCCTCTACTACTGTGGTCACTATATGCAGCCCTTTGATGGAACCGAAAAAGCCGAGGAAGTAACCAACGCCTTCATAGCGGGATACCTGCGAGGCGGAGGAAAAGTCGAAGACATACGCAAAGCATCATCACCAAAGTACACCCGAGTATTCAGCATCTTCACTATGCCCGCAATTATACTTGCTATCTCAAACATTTGCAAAAAAGCAGAACATACCCAAACGGAAACTATTTACCTAAAAACACCAAATAGTTAGTTGTGGATTTTATGTCTGATTTTTATTTTTACAAAGGACTCTACAAAGTAAAAGTATTAACCGAGAGCGAAGGATACTGGATTGTTGAAGCAAAAGAAGATTTTGAAGACCAATTAAACGGCGAAAAAACCATAGTAAAAACTGGCGAGCAACGCATCATTGAACCCAAACTGCTGTACAAAAAGAAAACACTACCACCTCCAATACCTGAACACGTGTATGAGCGAAAATTAGAAAAAAAACTAAAACAACTGATCGAGCAAACAGAAGAAAAATAAAAAAGCTTGACTGTTGGCGGCTAACCCCAGCCACATAAGTTAATTTTGCCTCACCCGCATGTTGATGTGGTGATTTTTTGTTAGGGCAAAAACTTTTTGAAGGCAAAGGCAAAAGCGGAGCCAGCTTCATCAAATCAGTAAGCATGGAAGGCGTAAAACAGGTTTACACTTGGACAGCACAAGTCAAAGGTATGGGAAAAGCCGCGGGCGTGGACTGTTTTATTTCGGTAACGGCTAAAGGGAAGACGCCCCCTAAAGGGCTAGGTGCCGCTTTTGATCAAGGCATTTTTATGGCGTCAACAGGCGACATGGGCACACTAAAAGGATTTGACGTTTCTAAAATGGTAAACGACAAAAACACTAGTGTAGGCTTATGGACATTTATGACTATGTCTGAGAAGATGATGTGGATCAACGAAGTAGAAGCAATTGTAGTTTTCGAATCTTTAGATGCAATGTGGCAAGAGTTCAAAATAGAAATCTACGAATGGACATAGAATATTCAATTAAATAGTAATACAGTCGCATTCTTTCTTTTCTTTAATTACTCTGCCAGCTAAAAACGGAATAGCCAAAGAAATAATCAAAGTCGCAAGGATAACCAAAGAGAAACCTGATTCGCTTAAAGTACCTTCACTCAACGCCACCGTGGCTATAACTATTCCAATAGCTCCACGACCCCCAAGGATACCAGCTAACTGTTTTGGCGCCACATCAAGCTTCGAATGCAAAACCTTCTTTGAAACATAGTAAGTCAATGATACACCAACACCTAACGCTATCAAAATCAACACAGCCATACCGATGTAGTAGAAGTAGTTTATGTTTGCTAACACAACCTCCAAGCCCGCAAAACCGAAGAACAACGGAATAAAGAAAATATTGTTCATTGTTGATAGAGTTTGGCAGACTCGGTCATAGGCTTTTTTTCCTATTAACCCATCATGGACAATTAATCCTGCGAAAAAAGCACCCAAAATGTAGCTTAAACCCATACTTAGAAAAATAACGGAAATTAGCAAAGCAACAATAATTAACAGAGCAAAAGCGAAGTCTGTTCGTTTAAAGAAACCTGACGAGCGAGCTACGATTTTTTGGAATACTTCGGGTTTGCGATTTAACAGACGGTCAAGGGCCACAAACACAATCATGAAAACCGCAATTTCGGCGACAGTTGCAATTGTGGTCGCTATTGGTTTCACCATCGCCACAAGGATAATGAAAGCTAAAACGTCTGATATCGTTACTGAAGCAAGGATAATTTGACCTGTCGTAGTCTGCAACAGTTTATACTGCCAAATTAGAACAGAAACGATAGATAAAGAGGGCACTGCTATCGCTAATGCAATGATAAGGTTTTCTTGAGTGTTAAACGGAAAGAAAAAAAGTGCAGCCAGAACCATCAATGTAAGAGGCACAAGAAAACTAGTAAGCGTAAACATCGAGGCAACGCCTAGTTTATTATTAATCATATGAGTTTTCAGTTCAAAACCTATATGGAAAATAATGAAGAACAAAGCAATCGATGTAACCGCTTGAAGAGGTTCATTTGCTGTAACTAACCCAAACACAGAGGGCCCAATTATCATCCCCGCCAAGATTTCGCCAACGACTGAAGGAAAGTGGAAGCGCTCAAAAATTTCGCCAACGAGAAGCGCTGCTGCCAACACTATTAGGACGTCGGTTATTATACTAAATAAAGCCAACCGTTCTCACTTATCCTTAACAGGTGACCTATTTTTAATTTGCTACAGCTCCAAACAGTAAATCTTCGGAGCATAACGCAATTCATATTAGATAACTTGATTTTCATAGCGGTTGTTACTTCATACTGTAGTCACATCATTATATATTTTCAAAAATCGATAATGAGCAAATAAGAAGGAGAAAAAGACACAATCCTTAAGTAAGATTGAGCAAACTCGGCAGTTAAATACAAAACAAGGTTTCATCACATTTTTGCTTTGAGTTGTGTTTAACCCAAGGCTAAGTTTGCTTAATACCGTTTCTTTCTTCGCTAAAAAAATTTAAACGAGGGATAACATGAATTTACTTAGAAAAATGGAGCGGAATTTTACAGCCCTTGCTATGGCGCCCTTAATCAGGTTAGAAGCTAAAGAAAGAGATAGGCGAGTCAAAGAAAGAATCCAACGTGCACAACAAAAAAAGATCAGATAAAATAACATGCTAAATTTCTTTGCTATGCTGGTCTTTAGATTATAGCTTACCATTTTTTGCTTTGTACCTAAGTTGGTTTGGAAAGCCTTTCGTTACTTATTTTTTTGTCCAATTCCATAAGTTGATTTAACCGAGAAGTGACGTAAGCCGAAAAACTTTGTATACCTTTTTCTTTTGAATATGCTTCTTTGACAGTTAACCATTCATAAAAAAAGTAGGTGTACACTTCAGCCTTAACTGTAATGCTCTTATATCCTTTTTTTGGCGTTTTGCAATCCTCTCATATACGGTTTTGTGGTACGTACATTTAAGCTTTGGTAAAAAAATGTAAACCCAAAGTTGTACGAACTATAAGCAATACAATTTAAATAAATACCGGGGTTAGCGTAGGTACCCAAATGGGTGATTGTGCTTTTATGCCACGCAAAGGATACAAATGTCTAAATGTAGACGATAAAACTCACTCAATTTTTAAGCAGCGGGCAAAAGAAACCAGCCTAACCCTACAGCAATATATCGAATTTTTACTAGTAAAAAGAACGAGAAACATCCAAAAGCATATAACAATTCCGTACTCCAAAAAAGATGTAAAACCCAACAGCCAAAAACAAAAAACCCTCAACAGATTCAACTCAACACAGCATCCAATAGAAAAACGCCATATTGGCTGCTTCAAAGCTTAAATGGAACCGCATCATTTTCACTTTTCGAGGAAACAGTATTTGACTAACGAAAAAATCGCTGACGGCGACTACGTGCTCATTTACCTCGATGCACGCAGAACTTACATGATTAAAATGCAAGCGGGACAAACCTTCCACACACATAAAGGATACCTTAAACTGGACGATTTAATCGGCAAAGAATATGGCGAGCCCATAAAAAGCAGCCTCGGCGTCACATTCACAACCCTAAAACCCAACTTAACTGACTACATGATGAAGTCTGGAAGAAACACCCAAATTGTTTACCCCAAAGACGCCGCCTTAATCGTGATGTTTAGCGGCATCGGACCCGGAAGCCGCGTTTTCGAATCCGGCACAGGCACAGGCGCCCTTACAACCGCTTTAGCACATTACGTAGGTTCAACAGGCAAAGTTTACACATACGAGCTACGCCCAGAATTCCAGAAAAACGCAGCCAAAAACATTCAACGCGCTCAAACTAGGCGACAACGTTGAGATGAAAAGCGGCGACGTAACAATGGGCATTGAAGAGCGCGATTTAGATGCTGTAATTTTAGATTTAGCGGTACCCTGGCTTGTGGTTCCACACGCTTACGAAGCACTCAAACCTTCAGGTGTGCTTGTGTCTTTTAGCCCAACCATCGACCAAGTGGTTCGCACAACTGAAGCACTACGTGAATACGGTTTCGTGTTCATCGAAACTATTGAATGCTTAATGCGTACAATGCAAGTTGAACGAGGCAAAACAAGACCCAACACTATGATGACAGGACACACAGGCTACATTACACATGCACGAAAAATAACAATGCCCCCACAAACCCAAAACGCCCCAGTTATGCCTGAAATGGAACCTGAAAGTTTAGAAACAGAAAATAATGAAGAAATGGCAGAAGAAGAATCTGCCTAAGCGTCCACTTTTACTTTTCCTTTTACTTTTCTTCCATTGTCAGGCAGGGGCAAACTTAGTTGGTAAACAGCTTGCTTGAATTGTTCACCGTTGCTGCCGCGTGTTAAACCGTAGTATGTGCCTAAGATTTTGCCGAAGTAAGGAATGACGAATTTGTCGAAAGTTTTGTATATCATTGGGTTTGGTAAGCGGTTTTCCAGGAAGGTAGGTTTCCAGATTTTAATGTTGTATTCCCAGCATTTGATGAAGAAATCCCAGCGTGCTTTTGATAGTGAATCAACTTCAGCACCCTTCTTATTCATTAAAACGCAGTTCTCCAACGGCACAAAAAAGAGTGGCACGTAGAAGGCGTTGTAGCCTTTTAGTTTATCCATCAACTCCAGAGTCTGAAGCATATCTTCCTCTTTTTCATCAGGTAACCCTATAATTAATGTTGCAAGTGGGTACCAGTCATTATCATTTAAAATGCCAAAAGCGTTGGTGACTACCTCTTGCCATTGTTCAGGCTGGAAAGGCAACATCTTCCCCGCCATATACTTCTTCATTAGACGTGGGCTGCCAGTTTCAATGCCTGTTTCAGCAGTGATTATAGGTTTTTTGCCAAAAGAATACCATGATTTTTCTATAAGGACTTCGGCAAGTTGCTGAATCATTTTGGGGTCATGATAAACGGGAGCCAATGACATGTGAGCTGCTTGGATGCTTTTTACACCAGGGTGGTCCGCAACACTTCTGCACAGTTTCACAACAGCTTCCCGGTTAGGAACAAACTGCGGATCTTTAGCGCCGTAGAGGAACAAGTCCTCGGTGATTAACGTAATGTGGTCACTACCCTGAGCAGTGCTTATTGCGACTTCTTTCATAATTTTTTCAAGCGGCACATCGATTTTATGCTGCATAGTCGGGGTGCAAAATTGACAGTTTCTGCCGCAGCCCTTGCTGATTTCCACTGCCCCGTGGATTGCCACGTTTGTAGTAAGAGGCATTTCTTGGTTGTAGTTCCAGTTATTCAAAGATTCATCCGCTTTAGCTATGCGCGGAATCGGTTCGCCATTAACAGCTTTCTTGAAAAGCTCAACTATGGGTCCTGGCCTACCACCCATTAAAACACAGTCTACACCATAGCTTTCAGAAATGTGTTGACGTTCAAGTTGCCAAGAGCCGTATCCACCGACGATGATTTTGAGGCTGCCTTTGTACTTTCTGATCGCTGGATTCATAACTAGTTTGCGGAACTCGATGCGGTTCATGGGTTCACCGCCGCCTACAATGGAACTATATGTTTTGCTTACGTAGCCCATGCCTGTGGGGTCCATTGAGGAGATGCCCACGACTTTTGTGTCTGGACCAATAAAAAGTTCCAAGTCTTCGGGGTTAGCCACTACAATGTCGCTTGGTGAAAAACCGCCTTCAAGAAGAATGGATTCAACTTTGCGCAGGCCATAAGGCGCGTAGCTCGCTTGGCCATCTGCTTTTTTGGGGCGATGGGGATAAAGCGTCTTTCTGACGTATGAAAGAGGTATGGGGCCTTTTCCGAAGCCTCCGACGAATGCAATAAAGGGATTATTGAGAAAATCACTCATTTCAGTGGCTGATGCTGTTAGGACAATTTTCTTGCCGCTTACTGGTTCCAACCTTTGTCTTCCTCAAGTAGAGTTATTCATTATATCCATACGCCTTTTAAGAATTGCTATCGTTTATCCGCTTGCAAGCTAAACAGCTACACGTCAATAGCTTACGCTTTATTGTATGTATAACAACCAACTAAGCATAATCCCGTAAATGTTAGGGTCAAAGTTTATGTCCCATAAACAGCTCTTAACTGTTGATTAAGATGAAGCCCCAACCGCCTAACCCCACACATAAAAGAATGGTGAGAGAAAAAAAAACCATCATGTACATGGTTGACAACTACTGTAGAGGGCATCATCACACAGAAAACGGCGAGTTATGCTCAGAATGCAAAGAATTCCGAGACTACGCATACATGCGTCTTGATAAGTGTCCGTTTCAAGAAAAGAAAACTACCTGCGGCAAATGCGTTATCCACTGCTACAGACCAGACATGAAACAAAAAGTTAGACAGGTTATGCGGTATTCGGGTCCACGACTGCTGATATACCATCCAGGATTGGCGCTGCATCATGCGTGGGATGCAAGACGAAAACCGCCTACGTTAGATAAAACTTAAAGTGCCTTCTGAGAAACAGCTATTTTAAAAGTTTTTTATGACTAAACATTAACGCTTCTATGATTGTTTTGTCTGCGGCGGGACAGCACGGTATACCCTACGGCTAACTAACTACACTTAAAACAATGCGTAAGTTACCTTTGCTGTAGACAACATCGTCGATTTGGGTTCATGCTTTACGGATACATAAGAAAACGGAATTAAGAACACATCAAAACTCGTACATTAAAATTTTTACATATTTTACTGAATCTTATTTATTTCCCTGCAAAGACTGTCGCGGCAAGGCTAAGCACAACAAACGGCAGCAACAACCATACGTTCACCGTGAAAAATGCAGCCACAACAAAGCAGGACAATGTACTTATTACAAAAATGAATATGGCTAAACTTCGGGCTTTATTCCATCTTGAATTTGACCGTATAAACATAATGTCAGTGTAGAGTAGTTTGCGCCTGCTAAAAAAACCATAACTCAACACTAAAATCACAGGCCCAAGAAGAACTGCCCAGAGTGCGTCTGACGCAAAAATAGTTGCGGTAGTCATAACGAAGGGACAAAAAGTACCATACAAGTAGAACAACCCCCAACCGATAACTAAACCGCAGATGCTACATGACAACGCCGCCAGCCCCATAAACAGAAGCACTTTCTTTGCACTGCGCATGTCAGGTTTCTGGGTTGTTAGAGCCTTCCAGAGTTTGTAAGGGATGTAAGCAATTAAAAAGTTGCCGATAAAGCCGAAATAGCTTGCTGCGTTTAAGCTGTTGGTGAAGACATCGTAGATTACGTTACCAAAGGCAGCGCCGAAAGCAGCTGCTGGACCAAACAGAAAAGAAAACGCTGCCGGAATAGCCACGCCTACCCGCAAGTAGTCTGCGTTGGCTCCGAAGAAGGAATACTGCAGAAAAGGGTACATAACAGCCGGGTAAAGTAGTGCAATGAAGACTGCGTAAGCAACCATTTGGGGTTTTTTCCACATGGAAACTAACTCAAACATACCCGAAACCTACGCAAGCAACCGCTAAGTGCCTTAAAAATTTTAGTCCTAAAAACAAGAGTAGACATACTTGTGCATCTAGTGTTCTATTTAGAAACTTGTGAAGGGATTGAGAATGGCTTGATGTGAAGCCGTATTTTCTTTGCCATCTCATCCAGTTCGGAGCGCTCAGCCAACTCAAGGTCGCTGAAACGAGGCAAAGACTGCCCATTGAAACGCGGCACCACATGCACATGAAGGTGGAAGATGTCTTGTCCTGCCGCTTTACCGTTTTGTTGTATGATGCTAATGCCGTCGGCGCTGGTAGCATTTCTTACCGCTGAAGCGATCCGTTGAGAAACAGTGTGAACAGTCTTAAGAGTCTCCGTTGGAATATCAAAGATGTCTACGTAGTGGTTTTTTGGGATGACAAGTGTGTGACCTATACTTAAGGGGCGAATGTCAAGAAAAGCCATTACAGAGTCGTCTTCGTACACAATGCTTGCCGAGGCTTGTTTTTGCACGATTTTGCAGAATATACATTTCAGGTCGTATGTCAATTCAATTCACTGCTCAACTGTTACATGCAAGAGAGGGGTAACAATCAGTTTATATTGCATGCCAATTCATATTTCTTTCACCAATCAAGGTTGAAAATTATGACTGAACTTGAAGACAAAGTTCGAGCGGAAGTCGGCAAAGTCCAAGACCCCGAAACTGGGCAAACCTTTGAAGAAATGCAGATGATTCAAAGCGTCAAAGAAACAGCGCCGGGGGAAGTGACCATCGAGTTTGTGCCAACAAGCCCCTTTTGCCCGATCGCGTTTAAACTTGCAGCTGACCTACGCGATAAAGCCAAAACAGTTACAGGCGTAGAGAAGGCGACGGTTTACTGCCGCGGTCACGCCATGGAAGAACAAATCAACGACATGACCAACAGGCAATAATGCACTGTTTTCTTTTTGATTTTCAGTTTACTTCATTCTACTAAACGCCCATGTGCCAATAGCAATCATGGCTAAGTCAAAGAGAGCTATTACACCTATGTTTACGTAAAGGGGTTGAATCGGAGTCCAAGCAGAACCCAAAATTACCGTGCGTAACGCATCGACTCCGTATGTGAGCGGGTCAAAGACAGAAGCAATCTGCAGCCACTGAGGAGTTCCAGCACCCGATGTTGGGAACAAGGCACCGCTCAAGAAGAACAAAGGCAAATTGATGAAAGTTTGAATTGCACCAAAATTCTCTAGACTGCCCATAAAGCTAGCTATTATTAACCCCACACTTACCAAACCAAATGTAATAAGCAACATAACAGGCAAGGCCAACAGAAGCGTCAACGGATCAAACGGTATGCCTAACAGGAAACCGAAAACAAACACTATAACACCCTGCAGAAGCGCAGCGGTACTATCGCCAAGCATTTTACCTATGAATATGGTGAAGCGCGACACTGGCGAGACAAGGACTTCTTTCATAAAGCCGAATTCTTTATCCCAAATTACGCTGATGCCCATGAACATCGCCGTAAAAAGCAGCGTCTGTCCGATGATTCCGGGGAACAAGTATTGTTGGTATCCGATGTCTGGAATTAAAAGACGTGCTCCGAAGCCGGCGGCGAAAACCACCAGCCACAGAAGCGGCTGAACAAAACTTATGACAACTCTGGCGCGGTCGCGTATGAAACGCTTGATTTCGCGCAACCATAACGTATAGAGGGCATTGAGTTCAGTCATCTTATAGATCTCCTCTGTACTGCGGCAAACCCATGCAGCTCTTTCGTGTTATCTTGGCGAATGGAACGACCAGTATAGTGCAGAAACACGTCTTCAAGGTTCGGTTCTCTGCAAACCAATGACTCAACGTAGAGGTTATTCTGCGTAGCAATCTCGATTATTCTGGGCATCGCCGCTTTGCCACTAGGCACCGTAATCTCCAAGGCACCCTCAACCACACGGGTTTTGGTGAACCCCAACCATTTCGTAACCAACTCCAAGAGCGCTTCAATGTTGTTTGCCCGAACCGTTATGACATCACCTTCCAAAGTTTCTTTAAGGTTTGACGGAGTATCCAATACCACAATTTTGCCATGATCCATAATCGCGATGCGATCGCTGAGGCGATCAGCTTCATCCATGTAATGAGTCGTTAACACGACAGTGATGTCGTGGGCTTCCTTGAGTTCTCTAATGTACTTCCAGATGTGGTCACGGGTCTGCGGATCCAAACCCACCGTGGGTTCATCAAGAAAGAGCACTTTAGGGTTATGAAGCAATCCCCTGCCCAATTCCAACCGACGTCGCATGCCTCCTGAATAGGTCCGCAGCAAATCGTCTGCGCGGTCCTCAAGCTGGACAAGCTTCAGAATGCGGTTTATGCGTTCACGCTGCTCAGAAGTTGGAACACCGAAAAGGTTAGCGTGCATAGAGAGATTCTCTCTGCCCGTTAACCGGTCATCTATGCTCGGGTCTTGGAAAACTATGCCGATCGATTTACGGACTTTGCCGGGTTCACGCACAATATCAAAGCCATTCACAGTTGCGGTACCAGAGGTTGGTTTGAGAATGGTGCAAAGCATTGAAACTGTAGTTGTTTTGCCCGCTCCGTTTGGACCTAGCAATCCAAAGATTTCGCCGCCTTCAACTGTTATGTCGAGGCTGTCAACTGCTTTAAAGCTGCTACCATAGGCTTTGGTTAGTTTATTGGTAACGATGGCATTGTTCATTCTGGTTCTTTTTTAGCATGGATAACTGGGAGATTTAAGGGTATCTTGATGCACAGCTTTTTTCTAAGGACGTTAAGCTGAAGCTTTTAGCAGAAAAACGTCCAAGGCATCCAGCACATGTACGCCACACTTCTAACATGAAGCCCATATATGTGGGGAGAAAACCAAAAATCCACACTCAAACAGAATAGAAGCTTAAACCAGAAAAGCAACCGTTTCCAAAGCCCCAAGTCTGGTGTGGACGTTAAAGAGAAATACCCCACAAAAAACAAACAATAAGCCAACATGCTTCCCCTTCCTCATCCCACCCCACCCAAAAAGCGTCACGTAGGATGAGGAAAAAGCTTCCTCCACCCACAGCAAAAAATCCTCCAAAATTCAAACGCAATCATACAAACCTACGCCATTCTCACACACAACATTTTAATCCTAAATACAGCCTAAAGGGATAAAACAGGTAATCACAATTGAGCAGCGACGTAAAATGCAGCAAACCGCAATGCGACAAATTCGTTGCAGTCAACGAACTCGCTAAGCGCCGTGGCTTCTTCTGGAGCAGCTTCGAAATTTATGGCGGCAGCGGCGGCTTTGTCACTTATGGTCCACTGGGCGCACGATTGAAGCAAAACATTGAGGGACGCCTACGGGACCTTATGGTTAAAAAAATCGGCATCTTTGAGATGGAATCCTCAGTTATTACTCCCGGCAAAATCTTTGAAGCATCAGGCCACGTGGCACACTTCAAAGAACCCATGGTGGAATGCCAGAACTGCCATACACGGTTCCGCGCAGATCACTTGCTTGAGGAAAAAGGCATCAGCTCTAAAGAAGCAGAAAAAATGACGCTTGAAGAAATCAAAGAGGAGCTGGTTCGTCACGAAATCGTCTGCCCAGACTGCAAAGGCACATTCGGCGAACCCACACGCTACCTCACCATGTTTGAAACAACCATCGGCCCCTACGCAGGCTCAGTGGGCTACGGCAGACCCGAAGCCGCACAAAACATATTCGTCGAATTCAACCGCCTCTACAACGTCGCCCGCGAAAAACTGCCGTTTGGCTGCATAAACATCGGCAAAGCCCTGCGCAACGAAATCTCACCACGCCAAGGCTTAATCCGCCTACGCGAATTCACCATAGCGGACTTGGAGTTTTTCTTTGACCCCGAAGAAGCCACATGCGACCGCCTCTGCGAAGTCGAAAATGAAGTACTCCCCATATTGCTCTGCGATACGCGCCTAAAAGAATGCGAAGACGCAACACTTTTCACGGTACGTGAAGCCCTTGACAGAGGCGTCATCAAAAGCGAATGGCAAGCATTTTTCATGGCACAAGCAAAACGCCTCCTAACAGAGTTGGGCGTACCCGCGGAGAAACAGCGATTCCTAGAAAAACTCACCTGGGAAAAAGCCCACTACAGCAGCCAAAGCTTTGACCAAGAAGTGCTGGTTGACCGCTGGGGCTGGGTCGAAGTTTCTGGACACGCTTACCGAACAGACTACGACCTCAACTGCCACATGAAAGCAAGTGGCGTAGACATGAGTGTCTACAAAGAATACCCCAACCCAATAGAAACCGAGGAACTTGCCGTTAAACCAATAATGGCTAAGCTCGGTCCAGTCTACAAGGGCGAAGCAGGCAAAGCCGCAGCAGCCCTCGCCAAACTACCCGCCGAACAAGTCGCCAAAGCCATGGAAAAGGACGGCAGCATACTAGTCGACGGCTACCAAATCTTCAAAGAACAAGTAGAAATCGGCAATCAAAAAACCACCGTACGAGGCAAACGCTTCATTCCACACGTGGTGGAACCCAGCTTCGGGTGCGACCGACTCTTCTACATCGCACTAGAATATGCTTACGGCGTAAAAGACGACCGCGTCGTCATGAGCTTCCCCCGAAGCATAGCACCTGTTCAAGTCGGCATTTACCCCTTGATGAGCAAGGACGGCTTAGACACCAAGGCTAAAGAAGTCCAACGCCTCTTAGCATGTGAGGGCTTCATGACTGACTATGACGAAACAGGCAGCATCGGGAGACGATACGCACGCGCCGACGAAGCAGGCGTACAACTTGGCATAACAGTTGACTACGACACTTTAGAAAAAGGCACAGTTACCTTCCGAGACCGCGACACCTGGCAGCAGGTCATAGCCCCCCTCAAGGAGGTACCGCAGTTACTGCACAAATACTTCGCTGGCAAGTCAAATTTTGAACATTTAGGGAGCCAAATAAAAACTTAAGCAGCTAACTTTTTTAATGCACACGTGTTAACTTGAATGTTAATTCAGCGATATTCATAGCGGGGGACAAATTATGGTATTACCTTCAGAAACAGAAGAGCGTGTGAAGCGCCGGGCACTTAACGCTTGCCAAGATAACTTGCGCAAAGTAGTGGATATTTCAAGGAAAATCCCTCAACTTGTCGAGTTCTACGCTAGCGGAGACAAAGACAACGTACGGAAACTTTTCAGCGAAATAAAAGCAGCCCAAGAAGAAGTCGTTAAAGCACGACGTATGGTCAGTCAGGAACTAGCGGAAATCGGCGCTATCCTATACGCAAGAGAAGACTTCTTGCGGTTCACTAACCTTTCAAGCGAAATCGCCGACTTTAGCGAAGGCATCGCTTACTACCTAGTAGAAATTATGGAGCACAACTGGGTTATCACACCAGAAATAAAAAAAGACCTCCTCAAACTCTCTTTAGCAGTTTTAGACTCAACACTTAAACTACGAGAAACAATGATGGTTCTCAACTACGGCTCACAAAAAACCTTGGAACGCGCCAAAGACGTTGAAATAGCCGAACGAATCGTAGACGACCAATACCGCGCCCTAACCATCAAAGTTCTATCTAGCAAAATCGACATGCCCGCTATGCTACTTATGCGCGATGTCCTGCAGCTTCTAGAGAACAGCGCAGACAAAGCTGAAGACGCAGCAGACGCAGCCCGCTTGATCTCCTTCATCATGTGACCCAAATGCCTAAAACCAAGGTTGAACTCATCGAAAACTTCCTTGTCGTGTGGAACTCAACCGAAGGCTCCCAACTCTACAAAACCGCCTACTACGGCAAACCCATCGGCATCCCAAAACCCAAAATCCCCGAATTCAACGTTCCCCTCATATTAGATTTAATGGAAGGGCTCTACCTTGCGGAGACAGAGCAAATTGAAATCTACGAGAAACCAGACGAAACAAAAGTCAACCTAAAAAAACTTCGCACAAAAGCAAAACAACTCTACGACGAGTTTGAAGAAAAATACGCTGTTTACCAAGACCTCCGCAACAGCAACTTAATTGTAACTCCCGGCATCAAATTCGGCGTTGACTTCGCAGTCTACAAGTACGGCCCCGGAGTGGAACATGCACCTTACATGGTCACCGTCAAAAAAGCTGGCAGCGACATTTCCGCAACGGAAATCGTCAAAAACGGCAGGTTAGCGACGACGGTACGTAAACGCTTCATCATCGCAGTGCCCGATTTAGCTTCAAAACACATTGATTATTTAATGTTCAAATGGTTCAAAGCTTAGTTTGCAATTATTGTTTGATTCTGGAATTCTCCACGAATCCGCTGATGCGGATAAACCTTCGACGCCGCCAACGAGCAACCCTCCTCCAAAGTCACATCGTCTGCCACCACACTGACCGCAGTGACCTTTGTGGGTTTAGCGCTGCTAGAGTTAACTGCAACGTGTCTGCCAATGATGCTATCGTAGATTTCACAGTTGTCGCCGATGATAACACGGTCCATAACTGCAGAATTCACAATTGTAGCGTTCTTGCCTATGCGTGTAAAATTGTCAATGCAACTGTTAACGATGCGTGCGCCATCCTCGATTTGGCAGTGCCGCCCAATCAACACTGCACCTTCAATCTGAATCTTTTTCTGCTTAATCTTCAGTATAATCTCTTGGCGACGCTTCTCTGAATCACAACTATCGCCTTGCACCCAAACCATAGAGTCTTCGCTTAACCTGCCGCCGAAGTCCTTAAGCGAAGAAAATCCGCCATGCAGCAGGTTCCGCATAGCTTCCAAATAATTCTTGGGTGTACCAACATCAAACCAGCTGCCCTTAAGCGTGTAACCGTAAACAGGGCGCCCCGTAGAGATGACGTAGGGAATGAAGTCGTAGCCAAAGTCTAAGCGGCCTTTCTCTTTGATGATTTGCTGGACACCTTTTTCCTTGAATATTTTACGGACTTCAGGCGAAATCATGTATAAACCAGTGTTGGCAAGGTTACTGGGTGCGTCTTTCGGTAAGGGTTTTTCCACGAATTTCTTGATACATCCGTCATTGTCTATGTCGGCTATGCCTAGACCCTCCACGTTGTCCACTTCACGCAGCACGATAGTTAAGGCGGCGCCTTTTTTCTTGTGAAAGTCAATTAGATTCTTAACTTTCATGTCAAAAATATTGTCACCCTGTACCGCAAACACAGGGTTGTTGAGTTCATAATACTCCATATTTATATGAGCTGAGTCT
The DNA here is from genome assembly GCA_963760925.1 of uncultured archaeon. Lineage (GTDB taxonomy): Archaea > Thermoproteota > Bathyarchaeia > Bathyarchaeales > Bathycorpusculaceae > Bathycorpusculum. Next base: position 212,697 of record CAVXES010000006.1, read on the forward strand.
GCGCTGCCCAAGTCGGGCACGTTAGGCTGATATTTAATGTGAACATGAGGCTTTATTTTGTAGCGCGCTCGAGAGTCCTGAGCCTGACTCGAAATAGTCAACTAAGTCGCGATAGTTTGTGTAGCCTTTCACTCCGAAGATAAAGTTGCGTATGCCTTGGTTGGCAAGCGAGAGAAGCGAAAACTCTACTAAAGGACGGTTAAGCAAACGTAGGCAGGCTTTACTTGTCTCTGCGGTCAACGGGAGTAGCCGCGTGGCTTTTCCGCCGACTGGAATAATTACTCGGATTTTGTCTGGGGCATAATTATCGCCTACGAGGGGTGCATAACAGTCGCTCACGCTTCATCAACCTGTGTTATTAGGATGGAGTGTTAAGCATTTAATGTTTATCGTGAAACGCCTAACCGCTAGACTGTTTACTAAGCCGTCTTTCGGTAAGTAGGCAACCTAACCAAATGTAACGTCACACCAGCAGCAATGATAAGCAGCGCCACCTGAGCAATCAAAATTTCATCCACAATAAAAAATGTCGAGTACAAAATCGCTCCCCACAACATAGTCAAAGCCACTAACTTTGAAGTCAACGGTATTCCTCGCCCAGCCTGATAATTCTTAATATACTCGCCAAACCACCTGTTGCCAAGCAACCACTTATGCATACGTTCAGAACTCCGCAGGTAACAGGCGGCGGAAAGCAACAGAAACGGCGTCGTAGGCAGAATCGGCAAAAAAATCCCAACTGCACCCAGCACAAGGCAAACCGTACCAGCTACCAACAGCAACCCCCTCAGTAACCTCTGCTTCTTAACTTTTGACTTTGGGTTTTCCATTGGCTGATTTAACATTTGAGTCAATACATCAATCGCACAAGGCGAATAAAAAACCATACGTTAACGCCGGTGCAAATGGAATTTTTATTACTGACCTCCCCCAACAATACGTACTCAACGGTCACTGCTATGAACAAACTCGGCGGCTACATACATTTAATGCGCCCCCTCAACTGTGCCATGATGGGATTTGCTGTACTGGTCGGTGCTGTCCTTGCATTTCCATATTTTACTAGTTTAAACTGGTTAAACGTTCTCTATGGCTTTCTAACGGGCTTCACGTTCTGCGCCGCCGCCATGGTTATTAATGACTACTACGACAGAAAAATCGACGCTATCAACGAGCCTCAACGCCCAATCCCAAGCGGCGCCGTCAAACCCAAAGAAGCACTGGCGTTTATGACTGTTCTTATAGTTGTGGGCTCCATCTTTTCGCTTCTAGTTTACCCATACGGATTGCTGTGCTTCCTAGTCGCACTTGCATCTCTATGCAATAACTGCAACATACCTCACCGTGGGCAAACGCAGTGGATTACCTGGCAACTTCTTGGTAAGCATCTGCGTAGCCATTCCCTTCATCTACGGCAGCGTAACCACCATCGGCACCATCGGCACCAACGTACTATTGTTTGCTTCTATGGCTTTCTTGTCCAATACAGGCAGAGAAGTCACCAAAGGAATAGTAGACGTGAAAGGTGACAAGACCGAAGGCGTAAAAACTTTGGCGGTGCGTCTAGGCGAGAAAACCGCAGCCGCGGTGGCAGTGGTATTTTACATTTCAGCCGTGGCGTTGACACCTGTTACGTGGTTTTTAGGGTTGGTGGGTTTCTGGTTTATCCCATTCGTCTTAGTCACCGACATCGGCTTAATCGTCTGTTCCGTACTTCTGCTACAGGAACCTTCACGGGAAAAAGCAAGACGCATCAAAAAAGTGGTTCTATACCTGTTCTTGGTGGGGCTACTTGCCTACATATTTGGCGCAATCCCCACATAGTCTCTAATTCACTCGTTTGTTTCTTAGCTCAGTGCTAACGACAAAAACAAAGTGAACCCCTCTGTTACCTTAATTGAAGTGCTGTCTTTGAAAGCAACAGCGCCTTCATTGTTCATTTAAGAGGTTTTTGCGGCTAAAAACCCGCTCCAACTCATCTTTAGACAAACCCTTCTCAAATGCAACCTCTTTCACAGTCCGATTCTCCGCCTGAGCCTGCTTAGCAATCTTCGCTGCCTCCAAATACCCAATCTTAGGCGCTAAAAGCGTCGCTAAAGAAGGATTCTTCTCAAGGTACTGTTCACAGCGTTTCTCATCCACCGAAATCCCCCGGACACAGCGCTCTGTAAAAACCGGCAAATAATTGCTCAATATCTGGATACTAAACAACATGTTGTAAGCGATTGCGGGAGTCATAACGTTTAGCTCCATCTGCCCAGCCTGCACCGCCAAACCCACCGCCGCATCACAGCCGACCACTTGGAAAGCAACCATGTCAAGGCACTCAGCCATCACAGGGTTAACTTTGCCAGGCATAATCGACGACCCAGGCTGCACTGCCGGCAAGGTGATTTCGTTCAAACCCGTTGTTGGCCCTGAAGCAAGTAATCGGAGGTCATTAGCGATTCTTATAAGCTCTAACGCCAGCTCTTTTAGTCCGCTTGAAACGGTTTGGGCTGCACGGTGACTCTGCAGCGCTTCAAAATTGTTGCCTGCAGGTTTATGCGGAAAACCTGTGAGTTTGGAAAGTTCAGCTACTGCGAGTTTCTTGTATTTTGGATGCGAATTTGCGCCCGTGCCTGTAGCTGTGCCACCTAATGCCACAGGGTATAGGTTTTCTTGGCGTTTGCGTAACTCAGCGGCTGCGTTGGAAATTGCGGATGCGTAGGCGCCGAATTCTTGCCCAACAGTTACAGGTACAGCGTCTTGAAGGTGAGTTCTGCCCGATTTGAGCACATGAGCGTTCTTCTTTGCTAACTCCTCAAAAGCTGCTGAAAGTTCATCAAGAGTGCTTAGCAGCGGTTGAAGTGCCAACAAAACCGAAACATGCAAAGCAGTTGGGTATGTGTCGTTAGTTGACTGCGCCATGTTCACGTGGTCATTTGGGCTTAAGGATGTGTAGTCCCCTTTCTGTTTTCCCAAAAGTTCCAAGGCACGGTTAGCGAGCACCTCGTTGGTGTTCATGTTGAAAGATGTGCCTGCGCCTGCTTGGAAAACATCAACCACAAACTGGTCCAAGAGCTTTCCAGCGAGCACTTCATCACATGCCTCAATGATTGCTGCGCCGATTTTTTTATCCAGCAACCCAACCTCCATATTGGCGACTGCAGCTGCTTTCTTGATTAGCACGTATGCTTTGATGATTTGGATTGGAGCTTTTATGCCGCTGACGGGGAAATTCTCTGTGGCCCTAAACGTTTGAATGCCAAAGTAAGCGTCCTTTGGAATGTAGCGTTCGCCTAGTGGGTCAACTTCTTTTCGGGTTTCCATGCGCTCAAGTCTCCCTTGTTACTGCTCTTTAGGTTGCTGAGTAGATATAATTTTCTTTTTGGTTTTGAGGATGGCTTCTGTGACTTTGATTTTTTTGGGACACACAAGCGTGCATACATAGTAGCTTTTGCAGCCCCAGATGCCATGCGGCTTCTTCATTATCGCCAATCGCTCCTCCTCATTAACTGTCCGCGAATCAAAGACGTAGCGTTGCTCGCGCAGAATCGCCGCTGGTCCCAAAAACTCCTGATCCTGTTCAGTCATCACTGGACAAGCACTGTAGCAGCAACCGCAGAGAATACATTTGATGGCATCGTCGAATCGTGAGCGTTCTTCGGGTGTTTGCAGTCGCTCCCTTTCCCCTTCAATCTCAGTAAGCACTTTTAGAGGCTGTGGCGTAATGGATTTTATGCGTTCAAAAAACGGCTCCACATCCACAATCAAATCCTTAATCACCTCAAAGTAGCGCAATGGCTCAACAACGATTTCTTTGGCGTAGTCATAGTCTTTAACCAGTTTCTGGCATGCTAAGGATGCTTGGCTGTTTATGGTTAAACCGTCACTGCCGCAAATGCCATGAGCACACGACATCCGAAAAGACAACGTGGGGTCTTGCATCCAGCGTATTCGGTTTAGGCAATCCAGCAAACGCTCATTGGGCTCCGCTTCGACAATGAAGATGTCGTAGTGTGGCTGCTCATCTGTTTGTGGGTTGAAGCGGTAAACTTTGAAGGTTACTTGCATTTTAGTACCTCCGTTTCTGTGGCTCAAACCGCGTAATCGAAACCGCCTTGTAAGTTAAGCTTAGCCCGGAAGGGGTTTGTTTGGCAAGGGTATGTTTTAGCCATTGTTGGTCATTGCGTTCTGGGTAGTCACTTCGGAAGTGGGCGCCGCGGCTTTCTTTTCGATTAAGCGCAGAGGCTGTTATGACTTCGGCGAGGTTTAGCATGTTACCCAACTCGAACGCTTCCTGCAACTCCATGTTAAAAGCGGTGGATTTGTTGGTTAAGCCGATGTTTTGATAGCGATTTTTAAGCTGCCTGATTTCAGCCAAAGCTTGTATGAGGTTTTTTTCATCTCGGAAAACGCTGACTTTTTCCGTCATTAACCGCTGCAGATCATCGCGCAGCCCCTCAACAGATTCGCTGCCTTCCGAGTCAATAACGCTTGCAATTTTAGCCGCCACCACGCTTTCGGCTTGCTGAGGCATTGGAGAAAAAACTTTGCCCTTGATGTCTTCCTGTACGCTTATGCCAGTCCGTTTGCCATAAACGACTAAGTCGATAAGCGAGTTGCAACCAAGCCTGTTAGCACCATGTAAGCTGAGGCATGCACATTCGCCAACAGCATACAAACCCGACAAAATAGTACCCTCCGCGTTCACCAACACATGACCATCCGTATCGGTTGGGATTCCACCCATCATGTAGTGACACGTTGGAGCCACGGGAATCGGCTCTTCCGCAGGATCAATACCCAAGTAAGTCTTGACGAAACTGCTAATTTCAGGCAGCTTAGTCGTGAGGCGTTCTTTGCCCAGCTCGCACAGGTCAAGGTACACGTAGTCTCTGCCGTCTATTCCTCTGCCTTCGCCGATTTCCTGTAGAATTGCCCTTGAAACGATGTCTCTGGGCGCCAAATCCCTAAGCGTTGGCGCATAGCGCTCCATGAAGCGTTCCCCATTTTTGTTTAGCAATACTCCACCTTCTGCCCTTGCAGCCTCACTAATCAAAATCCCCAAACCGTAGATACCGGTTGGGTGAAACTGGACAAACTCCATGTCCATAAGCGGCAGAAACATGTTAAACGCCAAACTAAAGCCGTCACCGGTGGATGCAAAGCCGTTACTGGTGGTTTTGTAGATTTTTCCGCAGCCACCCGATGCCAACACAACAGCTTTAGCAACAAAAACTTGCGGTGTAGTGGTTTTTAGGTCGTAACCTGCAGCGCCACAACAACTGTCTGGCGAGAAAAGGAGTTGCTGGATAAATACTTCATTATGAAACTTCACACCACTTTGCATACAGTGGTCGTAGAGCGTATCCATTATGGCTCGTCCAGTTCGATCTGAAGCATAACATGCACGCCTAACGGGTGCTTCGCCAAAGTTTCTAGTGTGGCCGCCAAACCTGCGCTGCTCTATTCTGCCCTTTTGATTACGACTAAAAGGTACTCCGAGATGTTCAAGCTGATAAATTGCTTGAGGGGCTTCCTTTACGAGGATTTCGCATGCATCTTGGTCACTTAGGTAATCGCCACCTTTCACAGTGTCGTAGAAATGCCACTCCCAAGCGTCTTCTTCCTCGTTACCCAAAGCAGCAGCAATTCCACCCTGCGCAGCAACCGAATGAGAACGGGTAACATGAACTTTGCTGACAACAGCTACGCTGCAGCCGCTTTTAGCTACGGACAGAGCAGTATAGAGTCCCGAAATTCCGCCGCCGATAATGACAACGTCGTATTGGTAAATCATGCCTTAACCTCAAGTTAGATTTCGAATTTTTCGATAATTCGGTTTTCTTTTTCTCCCGTAATTTCCGCTATAACATGGAAGAACTGTTCTAGCCCCGATTTTTGGATGCGGGGTTTGAGGAGTTCGTCGATTTGAAAGACACCTGCGGAATTGGACATTTGGATTCGGATTGTGATGGGTTTAACTTCGTTTTCGATTGATTCCACCTCAACTTTTTCTATGGAAAGCGCTGAGATAGCGTGTATGTCAACTTTTCCGCTTTGGAAGGGAATTCGTGCGCGTCCTGCTTCCATATCAAGTGCATCTGCGATGCCTACGATTCCGGCTTCTTTGGTTAATATGCGGTTGACGGGCTCTTGGCTTGGGGGCTGCTCATGAGTGACAATGGCATGGAGCACTTCAGAGGTGATTACGGCTTTTTGCTCTGCACTATAAATTGGCGTTAGGAGATTTTGCAGCACATCATAAGCCAGTATAGCGCTGTATTTTTCGTGGTCCCGACGTTGCACACACATGCCTAAATCATGCATTATGGAACCTAAGACAACTACGACTTCAGCATCGTCGTTGTCCATGCCATAGTTTTCAACTATGCTTGGTTTAATCAGTTTCCTTTCAACCAGAACCCTTAGTAGTTTGAGGGCTATGTTGGCTACGATTTTGACGTGGGTGGGTCCATGGTCGGTGTAACCCATGCGTTCAATAGCCATGACGTTTGAACATCGCCAGTAAGTCTGCAATTTTTTATCTTCACGCACTTTCTCCATGATTTGCTTAAGTTTGGCATTATTGCGAACGGGAATATTGAAAGCGTAGGACAATTCAGTTTTGCTCCATCACTTACTATTTTTTGTTATAATTTAAACTTACATACGCAACTCGAACAGTACTCACTTGTCCCTGAAGGCTATTTCACAATACGAATGATGCCGCTTGAAAAAGTGATCAAGTTCAAGGTTCATTTGAAATCAACAACTTTCACTATTACCCAAACAGATACATCGGTGGACATGGTGAACTAATCACTTACTCTGTACACCCAAAAATCCAAGACGTAAACTCTAAAACGCTATATGATTTTAACTCAACCGAAGACTCTTTCAACTTTACTGCACAATACTCTGGTACCTACACATTTCAATGCTTTTGTAGCTACATATGGGGTGTAGAGAATCCAATTGGTCCTCAACTTTCTCTTAATTATACTGTAACAGGTAATCCTATCGAAATTACCCTTTTATCGCCTTCAAATCAGACTTACAGAGAATCTAATGTTTCGTTAAACTATACTGTTAGCAGATTGTTTGGTTGGGCAGGCTATAGTCTTGATGGAACAAATAACGTGACTCTTTGGGATAGTCATAATGGTAATCCAAGTACGTGGAATATAACATTGGCAGAATTATCAGAAGGTACCCACTCTTTGACTTTGTTTGTAAGTGATATGTATGGAAATATGGATGAAAAAACAATAGCGTTTTCGGTTGGGGATACAGACTTGTCAAATTTGGCAATATTGCCAATTATACTTGTTATTATCGCCTTGGCTTTTATTGTTGGTCTGCTTTTTATTAGGCATCGAAAAACAGCTAACTAAAGCCATGACCTTTTCCCATACCTGTGCTACCCCACCCCCTATAGGATTCAATGGTCAAGAAACGTTGACAGGGCTTAGTCAAGAAGTCTATACAAGAACGCTTTTATCACCTACATATGGCTAATACTAAGCATGGAGAAAATCAGCAAAATCTTTGCATTCATACTTGTTATATTATTTCTAACATCTTTAGTTCTCCTACAAAATACTGCCGTAGAAGCCCAATCCAAAACGATTGTTGTTCCAGACGACTATCTAACAATTCAAGCAGCCATAGACAACGCTTCTCAAGGTGATACAATACTTGTAGGAAGCGGCACCTATTATGAAACTCTTGTAATAGAAAAACCCCTATTTCTTATCGGAGAAAGCCAAAAAACCACATTCATAAATGCAAACAACGCAACAGAAAACATCATTTACATTAATGCGAGTTTTGTCACTATCGAAAACTTCACCATAAGCAATAACAAGGGATACCCATATTCTGTAACTGAACCAGACGGAATAAGATCTGAGTATTTTTCAAGCCACATTAACATCGCAAACAATACCATAAGTTCTATTCAATATGGAAACGGGATTTCCCTGCAATACGGGTCGGAAAACACCATCATAGGGAACAATATAACGAATTGCGGAGGAACAGGCATATATATTGAGGGAGGCAGTGGCTGCAGCATTATAGACAACAACATTGTAAACAACGGATTTGGCACATCAGTATCTGGCGCAAGCAAAAACAATACCATTGTTGGCAACTACTTTGGGAACAGCACATACAATTATGGACTGCAAATAAACAACGATTGCCTAAATAACACCATTGCCGGCAACACTTTCGCTTATAATCAATATGGTCTCGCTCTTCAGCCTCCTTCAAGCAATACTATTTACCATAACAATTTTATCCAAAACACTTTTCAAGCCTTGCTTTTTGGAAGAAATAGCGATTGGGCTGGACTCGTAAACAACTGGGATAACGGTAAAGAAGGCAACTTCTGGAGCGATTACGATGGAACAGAAATCGGTCACACAGGAATTGGAAACTCACCATATCCTCTTGTAGCTAACTGGGACGGAAGTACTGTCTACTTCGACAATTATCCCCTCATTTCGCCCTATGACATATCTTCATCTTTCCCCACACCCAATCCAACACCTTCTCCAACTCCCAGCCCGACAGCATCGCCAACTAATTCGCCTATTTCAACGCCTTCTCCAACTCACAACCCGACGCCAACCGCCACACCTACAAAGACATCTCCTTCTAAAACGCCAACCTACCTGACTGTTAACTGCAAAAGCTCAACAACATACGCAAACTTCAAAGTCAACATGCAAGGAACGCTAACAGCAAATAACACAGTCCTACCAGAGTCATCAATTCAACTTTCATACAGCGTAGACGGTGGAAACTCATGGATACCATTAACCCTTGTAAGCACAGATGACATGGGTACATTCCAAGCAGCTTGGACACCATTAGTGAGTGGCAATTACTTCTTGAGAGCCTCATATGAAGGCAATGCAGAGCTGTCCCCCGTAAGTGTTGTTGTGCATTTTGCGGTTCTGCCAGTTGAGGATACTTCAATCTTCTCTGTAGCTTCCAACTCAACTGTGACAGGTCTTACTTTTAACTCTGCAAATCAGACGTTAATCTTTGAACTAAGCGGAGAGACAGGAACAACAGGATACGTCAACATCTACATTTCAAAGTCACTTATGAGTGATGCTTCAAAGTTAAGGGTATACTTTGACCAAAAATTACTACAGCCAGTAACTCAATCTTTAGGCGATTCATGGCTTGTCTCATTCACATATCACCATAGTACACATAGTATTGCTTTAGAGCTTAATTCAGACACATCAAATACTCAAACTCAGGCAATAAATTTTCCATACATCACAGGTCTCGCTATCGTTGCTGTATTACTCACTGTGATAGCGGCGCTATTTTTGAAAAGAAAAAATTATCTAAACAACCCCATTAACCCCTAATAAATAAGGGATTTTTGCGGGAGACGTCTCCCATTTCATTGGGTTCAATTCCCCTGCTCCCGCTCTTTTAATCCCACAGACCCAATAATTTACTTGATATCTGTTTGCGTCATAGTGGCTGTTGTTATCTAGTCTTCACTGCTTACGCAAGGCATCGAAAAACCGCTAAACCCCAATCAATGACTTTTTCCCCAAAGGCCGGTATATCTGCTTAGATGTTTTTCCTTAATTAAACTAAAAATTAGGCGATTATCTCAAACTTCGTTTTTTAAATAAAAAAGAGAAAATGTGGGTGATATCACCATTTGTCTTATGTTCAAACCCTGCCCTCGGCACCACCATGTTAACTTTGGAATAAACCTGCGACACGCGGGTGATTCCTTTATTTTCGTCTTTTGAAGAACGTTAAGTCGTCCGAGGAACAGACAAACTCAAAACCTTGCTCAATTAGGTCTTGAATTTCTTTTGGCTCTTTAGCAACCTTACAAATGAATTGGTCGTCTTTTTCTACTTGCAACAGCTGAGTGTAGAGCAGAGTATTTTTGATGTTCTTTGGCTTTTACTCACGCAAGTTTATTATGTATCCTTTTTGGATAATAATCGTAAAAGTGTTTAGCATTCGCTCAAAACTCCTTGCGGCCATGACTTTAATCTTTACTGTTGTTTTTCTATTCGGTACGGTTGCTGAGGCTAAGCCTTCAATAGATTTTGAGTTCTACAAAAACAACGGATACGGCATGGGTGATGAAATAGGCGGCGTTTGGACAATCACCGCCAAAGTATCAACAGACGTCCAATACGTAGAATTCTACCTTGATGACCAGCTCCAACAAAAAGACACAACAGCACCGTATAGCTGGCAATTTGACACACTCAACTACCCCGTAGGCTCACATGCCCTAAAAGCAGTAGCATACGACTCTTCAGGCAGCAGCGCAATGCTTCAAGTAACACGAAACTTCCAAGATACTCCGACCTTAACCGTTATGACCCCAATAATAACCGCTGTGATTGTTATAGTAGCTGTCGCGTGTGGTTTTGCGATGTTTCGAGTCATAAAAACCAAGAAACAAGCCTAATGCAGTATGATACTCGCGCACAAAACCAGGTCAACTCTTTTCTATAGTAAAAAGCGTTTGAGTCTTGGCAAGTTTTAAAAGCTCTTGACTGCAAAATAGCGAGTCTGGAGTTTGGGTTGAAACAACTAACGATTGAGGACCTTAGCGCAGGTTATGGAGCAGAAGAGATAATTCACAAAATAAATCTAAAGCTCATAGAGCCTTCCATCTATGTTGTTTTGGGACCCAATGGTGCGGGTAAAACTACGCTTTTTAGATCTATTTGTGGTATTTTGAAGCCTTTCTCGGGTCATGTCTTTCTAGACGATTTGGATTTATTTAGTTCTAAAGAAGCCAGACGAAAAGTGGCTTATCTTTCCCATTTAAATGCCCTTCCAGAAGAAATGACCGTTTATGAATCTTTGAGGTACTATGCTGACATCGAAGCTGGCGATGTCGAACGTGTCATCAGCCTCTTAAACCTTCAGGAACTGCGTGATAAGAAATTTGTTTCTCTCTCGCAGGGACAGAAGAAGAGAGTTTCTGTGGGCAAGGTCTTTCTAAGAGACCGAGAGCTCTACTTGTTAGACGAGCCTACCTCTAATGTTGATCCAAAAATCTCCAAAGAAATAAGACAGATACTATCAGAGTTAAGCAAGGACAAGTTTGTGCTCTACTCATCCCATAATCTCTATGAAGCCAGAGAAATCGGCACCTACCTGATTGTGATAAAGAAAGGCGACTTGGCCTTTTTTGATAAAATAGAGAATGTGAAGACTAGGCAGTATCGTGTGGGTTTTAAGGCTCTAAATGATCTATCCAAGATGCTTCCGAAGTCCCGCTTTGAGGGTGGATATTTTGTGGTTACTGTCCAGAGTCCCGAGGAGGTAGCTGAGATCGTTGATAGAATAGTTGGTGAGGGCGCAAAAATAGTTGAGCTTCGCGAGTTGGATAATCCCTTACAGGAGTTTTTTGAGGAGGCTTAAGCGTGGGGTTTTGGCAAGCCACGATGAAACGTAGTATCCGTCTGAGCCGAAGCTACATCATTATCGGGATAATTACAACGTTGTATGGTGTAGTTCTCTCAAACCTCCTGACGATAATCCCCTCAGTAATCCCCGCTGATATTAACACACCTATACCGATTGATTTAGCAAGCAATTTTCCACTGCTCGCCATAGCCCTGCTATCCATGTCAGCAGTACTTTTCGCGTTGCCAGTCATAATGCTCTATGTTTATGATAAAAACAATGGAGTCTTAGAATATCTTCTCGCTACGGGTCTTGACCAACTTGACGTTTTCAAAGGCTACGTCAAAGCCTCATTGGTTATGGCAACTTACTTGATGGTCTTTGCAGTTAGTCTAAACACATTAGTGGGGTTATTGTTGGGAACCAGCTTTAGCCTGCTTTCTACCATAGCGGTTCTTACGTTTGCGATCGGTTTCTCAGAAGTATTTCTCGTTACTGTTTGCATGGTGGCTTTTAGTTCGCTTCAGAGAACCTCTATGGGTGCAAACCAGCCCTTGGGCGTAATCATAGGCATCATTCCAATGTTTCCAGCCCTGATACTGCCCATCATATTTCCAACCTACGCCATAATAGTTGACTTAACCATTGCAGCTATTACATTAATTACTTCATTTGCACTGCTACTGTCCACTGGACGCTTGATCCAAAGAGAAAAACTACTACCCTAACTAGTTTACTAACAAACAAAAAATAATAAAAAAGACGATTTGTGGGAAATATCTTGACTGCCTGGAGGGTTCAATAGATTGCCTTGCCGGAAAATCAAGGGGATTTGAGGTCAACCCTCAGCAGTCAAAAAATAGTGACAAGGCTAAGTCCGCAGATATGCAGGGCATATCAGAACAAAAGCACAGTTCAAAAGGGCAGAAAAACAATTAAGGCGGCTGACTATGCGAAAACGAGAACAACCTCACTATAGCTGAAGTCAAGCTCGCAATTATGTTACTTTGCAAAATAAGTTATCTCTATGTTTCCGTTGGCGGATGATAATTTTAGTTCAAGTTTTCCAGATCCATCGGAGGTAACACCGTTTAGGTGGGTTGAGGTTTGAGTGTTTGTGTTTAGGGCTATGCCTTGGTAAGTGACATGCCCATTGTCTGAGGTGGCGTCAACTTGGAATAATGTTCCTTTGACCAGGTTTATTTTAACGTTACCATTTTGGCTTGAGGCATCAATTGAGGTTGCGTTGTCATCGCTAATGTCAATGTGGCCGTTGTATGTTTGGGCAGTGATTTTTGTGTTGTTTAGTTGGGGTTTGATTATATTGCCGTTTAGTGTGTTCAAGGTTAGATTGTATTGTTTATTGTTGGGCACCTTGATTGTTATGTCGGCTCTGTAGTTGACTTTTAATTGCATATTAGAGTTTTCTATTTTTGCTTTAGCTTGAATTTGTGTATTATCCGCTGTAGTTTGATTTGTGGTGGTTGATGCGATTTCAGCTAAATGCCCTTTTGGGGTTTGGATGGTATAGATTACTTCAATTTGGCTGCCGGTTATGCTTTGAATTTCAATGTTTCCGTTGAATGTGTTTGCTTGGATTTCCACATTTGATGTGGCTGTGAGGATAGTTTTTTCTTGGGTTTGCTCTAAGGGAGCTAATGCACTGTTCAAGAAGACGTAGGCTCCGGCGGCGCCTATGACAAGTATGATGACTACGGATGCAATCAAAATTTTTGTTGCTGATTTCACTTCAACTCTCGCCTTGAGTTAGCTTGTTTCGTGGGTTTTTCTTATAAGACTTTGCATCAGGTGAGATAGCTACTTTTTATTTGATTTTAAAATAGCTCTCGTGCTTTTGTGTCCTAAAGTATCAAAGAATATATCCATAGGAGTAAGCCGTCTTGATTATCCGTTTAACCATGTATAGCCGATTAAACTGCATAGAAAGTATGTTTTCAAATCAGAAATATTACTTGACAAAGGAATATAAAATCAAAAGCCATCAGAGGTCATCAAGTAAGGATCGAGGGGTAAATTATTGGACTGAAGTCCGAAGAATAACAATCGAAAGAATACTTCAAAAAATAGTAAAAGGCGATAGGCTTGAAAGTGCGCGTTTTAGTTGAGTGCTAAATGAAGTTATGCAGGTATTAATATCTCCAATGCTTGGAGGGAGGATAATCGCTTCTTTGCTGTATAAGCCCCCTATCTTTCGATATATTAAACCTGCGGCAAGAGTTTTTGCAATATATAGCAGTTTTTCTATCCCTTGAGCTGTTTCTTTCTGTGTTTAGATGTTAGAACTGTAACTAAAACCACTGCAGGAATCAAGAATATCCACGAAAGATAGGCCGCATAGGGGGATACAAACGAGATGGCTATGGATACAAAAAATATTATGGGTGCAGTGGAGCTACGAGTTAATGTGAACCTTATGGTTTCCGCTGGTAATTCTGGGTCGATCAGGCGATGGTTATGACTGGCATAGTACCAAGTAACCGTTACTAATAGTCCAGCAACGCCTTGGTCAAGAGCGTAGAGTGCCATAGCGGTTTGCATCGGACCGTACTGGGATAGGATTTTGGTAAAAAATGGCAGAAGCCCAATCCATAGCAGAAGAAACAGGTTAAGCCATAACAAAGTTGAGTTAGTTTTTTTAATATAGCGATAGTGACGGTGGTGTGCAGTCCACCAGACGCCTAAAATGAAGAAGCTCAACAGATATGCTAGAAATGTTTGATATTGACCAGTTAGGGCGTTCCAAAGATCCATTGAAGTGGCATTAGTGGATAATTCGGGAACAACTAGATCGATGACAAGCAGTGTGGCAGCGATTGCAAATACGCCGTCAGTTAAAGCCAAAAGTCGATTTGTGCCGTACCCATTTATTTTTGCCGTTTCTTCATTTTCCAACATAGAGTAGCGCCAAATAGCATGTTAAAGAAGTGAGCAAATAAAAAAGCTATTGCCCAAGAGATGAAGGGGGCTAGATTTTTGTTTATAAGATAACGAGTCAAAAAAAGAAGATGCGTTTACACAGATGAAAAACTAATGGCGATGTCACCCCTCGAAGTCATTCCGTTCTAGGCTACGAGCATTTGCAGCTATTCAGGGCAACTTAGGATTAGCGTAATCTGGAGCTGAATCCATATTGTCATTCAAAACCTTTGGATTGGAAAACCTATAATGGTTATCCCAAAATTTTTATGCACCTTAACCCTATAACAAATCTGTTGCTTGGCAACCACTCAACTTCAAAAAGAAAAAGATGAGTTGGTTGAGTCTATGCCTAGTTTTTTGCTACCTTGTCCAGGTGAGGCTTGGAAGACTGCGGCTACTTTTATGATGCCAACACTTTTTATTTTCATTTTCGAGGTTTCCATACTCTTCTTTGCGAAGTCATCGAAAATTGGTCCACTTGTTTGGAAACCACTAAATGTCCCCTTTAGCTGATAGCCTGTCATTGGTCCTTTGAACACAGCAATAGCAACTTGTTTGTTCTTTTCAAGATTCTCCTTTGTTTTTATGATGAAAACTTCTGCGAACACGATAGTTTCATTGTCTACTGCTACAAAGCTCCACATTGGAACTACGTTTGGAATGCCTTTTGCGTCTACCGTTGCTAACATTTTGGCTGAGTCACTTGCACTTAAAACATCCATTACTTCTTAGGTATACTTACCAAATTTCATACATCCTGTTGATGGAACATAACTGCAAAACGCTAATATACTTTTAGGGAATTAGAATATACTCGGCAAATGAAAGGGAAGTGCAATATATTGGCGAACAACGTCAAAGACTCATCATCCGATTACCTAATTGGTGCAATCGCTGAGTTGAAGATGGAGATTAAAGGCTTAAGAGCAGACATGAATAGGGTTGAAGAAACTGTTTTGAAGGAACGTCTTCGTGCGGTTGAAGATATTCTTTCGCAAAATCACCTATTGGTGTATGCTGCTCAGAGGTCTCAATCTCTCAATCAAGACCTTGCAACGTTGCTTAAAAAAGATTGTCAAAACAGAGACAAATGCCTTGAGCATTACAAAAACACAATAGAAGAAAACACAAAAATAATCAAACAGTCTGGAGCAAAAGTTGCTCTCGCAGACTTAGATGACAAAATAGCTGAAACTGAGTTGATGGTTGAAAAAACCAAAGGTCAGCAATGCGAAAACTGTTCTTCTAACTTTGATAAGAAGTTAAAGCTTGAAAAAAGAGCGTACCAAGAAATAGTTTTAGTTAAAGACGTTAGCAACGATAAAGTGGTTAACAATCAGTCTTTAGATATTCCATTTCTTTTGCAGAACTTGTTTGAACCTTTAGGAAATGATTCACGGCTCAAAATCTTAGCTAGTCTCTATGAGGGAAAGAAGAGTTTCTCAGAGTTGTCAAAAATAGTAGACCTCAAAGCTGGTCATCTCACATTTCACCTAAAAAAACTGGTTAATGCAAAGCTGATAGCTCAAGAAGCATCAAAAAGAGACTATATCATAACTCAAAAAGGCTTAACGCTCGTCAAAGAGATGCTAAACCTTCAAAAATAAAGCTAACAGACTAAAGGTGATTTGATGAAGATAGAAATCAAGATGTATTCAGATTATATTTGTCCTTTCTGCTATCTGGGCGAAGCAATAATTGAAAAACTCAGAAGCAGGTTTGACATCGAAATGGAACACATCGGTATCGAAATTCATCCTGAAACTCCTGAAGAAGGAGTAGACCTGAGTGGAAGAATTTACGGAATAGAAGAGATGTATGAAAATCTCAGGTGCAGAGGAAAAGAATACGGCCTCAAGTTCTGCGATGCTAAACTCCTCTCCAATTCAAGAAAAGCATTGATAGTCGGTGAATATACTAGAAAAGTCGGCAAAAATGCTGAATTCACTCATCAGGTCTTCAAAGCCTATTTTGAACGCTGCCTTGATATTGGAAAAGACGCTGTGCTTTTTGAAATAGGAGAGAAAGTTGGCTTAGCTAAGCAAGAAATTGAAGACTGCTTAAAGAATCCATTGTATCAGAATAGTTTTGCGGATAATAGTGCTGAAGCTAGAAAACTCGATATTAGTGGTGTACCAACATTCTTTGTAAATAGCAAATACAGAATCACGGGAGCACAATCAGAGGAAACATTTGTGGAGTTGTTTGAAATGATTAACAAGAAATGCTCCTAAAGTTGCAACAAGACTTGGAAGAGTTTGCTTTAAAACTGAATAAGTAAATCAAGAGACGTTGAAAAACTATTTTCTTTTTAGTCTAGCACGATAGTGAAATGATGATGAAACCGAAAAGACCAGGTGGTCTTAGATTGTCGGGCGAAGAGTTCAAGTTTCTCCTTTTTGCAAACTTACGACTTGACACAGACAGGCTTGATACTCAATTTTATAAGCCAGTGGAGCTACTGGAGGATCGGTAATACCCATGCAAACCACTCCTTTGAAGCCTAAGCGGGGTCGGGAATCGCACTTCAACTCAAGAGCCCATCCCCAGCTCTTCAAACTTCTTTTGGTCTGCCTTATCTGCCGTACCGATTAAAAGCCTTTTTATTTAAGTTAGCTGTGAACAGGTTGAGGCTGAATTTAGTGAGATTTAGCAAACCCATGTTAGATAGTCTTGCAGGGTAAGTAGAATTAAGGCTAATTGAACAACAGAAAAGTACGCATAAACATTGTAGAACTATTTGAGCAAGGTTTTTAATTGATTCCTTATTCTATTATTGCAATGTTTCAATTTTGCGTTAAACGCAAAATCAAAATGTTAATACCAAATTTAGTAGGCTATAGCCTACATATACATCGAGATATTCTTTTTAATAGTTGAAAAATAGTTTGAACGCAAAACTTCATTTTGCATTAGCCATTTTTCGACGATTTGGCAAGGTACAATCCACATAGCATCTTTTTTGTCAAACTGAATTTCTTTATTAGAACAATCACAGAAGAATACTCGCTCCCCAGCATATTCTTTGAGCTTGGCTTTCTTATTATTTGACTTCTTTTCTGACTCGAAGAACACTTGACCAAATATCTGTTTGTTATCTATACTCACTCCATAGATATCTACATCTTTCATCGTTCTTCCAACAGGTAATAATAGATGTTTTAGGATTGGAAGGTTATGGGCATTTTCGTGTTTTTCTCTTAAGAATTCAGCACAAATACTTTCTTGTTCTGAGTCAAAAAGGCTACCCCACGCTTTTGGCATAGGAGTTCCTTCGACTATGCATTTCAATCTATTACATACAGCCTTCCACTCTGTAACCGTCGTAAAGGGTGGTCGACATACTTTTAAGGACATGGCATCTGGTGGTTCAATGGTCTGTACCCATTCTACTTCAAGTGTCTTTAGCAGACTTTTTTCCTCTGTATAGCTTTTACTAGCCTTTTTTCTCTGTTTTCTTTTCACTTTAAATGAGTTAGTAGAAACCTTTCCAACCTTAATAAGGTCAAAATATTCAGCCCAAATGTAACCGCCCTTTTTCGTTGAGCTCTCTAAAGAGACCTATAGCTCTTTTTACTGCTCTAATTTCGGACTCATTTAACGCTGATAATACTTCCTTGTTATATTTTTCAGGATTCAAATAATCCTCGGTGTTGGCAAATTGATAATCGGTGAAATGAATAGCGATAAGATTGTCATTACAAAGCTCTTCAGTTGCCTCTTTAGTAATATCCATTTTATGTCTTATAAAATAGGATTTCAATTCGGTCAATTCGTACGCTTCCAATGACATGTGATTATTGGCTTTTGACCCTATAACGATTACTTAGCTATTAGCTAGGTTCTATTTAGAAAAGAGTATTCCAACAACTCACAGATTAGGGCAATACTGATCTGGTTCATAGCCTCATCAGCGCTTAGTCCATGCTGGCAATCAAAACCATTAGTATGATGAAATCTAAAATGGTCTACCCAAAATTTTTATGCAACTAGCCATATAACACATCTATTCTTTGGTAACTACCTAACTTACCCTTGTCTTGAAAAGCACTTGCTTAGTAGAGGTTATTTAATTTTATTGTTGACAATAACATAAAGATTTTTAACTTAAAGCTTCTTGTTCAGGTTTCTTGACTGGTTATAGTCTACATTTCTTGACAAGACCACTGAATTTTAAGGTCAAATGAAGGGGATATCAAAGTGTTGCTTAAGGTTGAGAAAATCATTTCTTTATAGGGTCAACTTGTGCAAACTGTATCCTTTTTTTGGTATTTCATTTTGGTCAGGGGGGTTTGCAAGGTTTTTGTGTTTGTTTTGGGCTACGTTTAAATATCAAATGTGATATCATCATTGATATCAATAACGATATCGACTGTGATATTACATGAATGAAGAAGATAGAGAAAACATGCGCGGATTCAGAGAACAAATCCGAACGCAAAAACACATGATGTTCCATCGCCACAACTGGCTACGACACAACGCAATGGTCCCGAAAGGCTTTCTCCGCTATCACGTGCTCCAATCGCTCAGCGAAAAATCCATGTCAGGGTCCGAACTAATGGATGAAATCCAAAAACGCACCGGAGGCAACTGGAAACCCAGCCCCGGCTCCATATACCCCATGCTCGCATGGCTCCAAGACAACCAATACATCAAAGAACTCCCTACAGAAAATGGACTGAAACGCTACGAACTAACACAAAGCGGCAAAGAACTCCTTGAAGAACAAACCAAAGTCCGCGAAAAATTCCGAGAAGACCCTGGCTTCATGGCTTTCCCATTTTTCGACCGAGGCCACAACAACATCCCAGATGGCAAATCCAACCAAATAAGACTCTCCTTAAAACGCGCAATGGTAGCAACCCTAAGCGTGGGCAAAACCCTCAAAGAAAACTACTCCGAAAAAGGCCTCGATGAAGCGCTGAAAATCCTCGATGAATCCGCACAAAAACTAGAAGAACTTAACACCAAACTCAAAAGTGAAAAAGCATGAGCCTAAACCAAACCGACAACGTAATCGAAGTTGAAGGTTTAACCAAAGTATTCAACAAAACCTTGGTCGCAGTAGACCACATTGACTTCAGTGTAAAAAGAGGCGAAATCTTTGGTTTCCTCGGCCCCAACGGAGCAGGCAAAACTACCACGATCAAAATGCTCATAACCGTTGCAAAGCCCACTGAGGGTAAAGCATCAATTCTGGGAGGAGACATCTCAAAGCAAAGCATGGATGTTCGTAGTGCCATCGGTGTGGTTCCTCAGGAGTACACTGCCGACGAAGACCTCACCGCCATGGAAAACATCCTCTTATGCGCTGATCTCTACGGCATTCCCAGGCAGGTGTCAAAGAAACGCGCCGTAGAGCTTCTTGAGCTGGTTGAGTTAATGTCGTTTAAGGATAAGCGGGTTCAAACTTTTAGCGGTGGTATGCGCAGGCGCTTAGAGCTGGCTTGCGGCTTGATTAACCGCCCCAAAGTCCTTTTTCTCGATGAACCAACTTTGGGCTTGGATGTGCAGACACGAGCTGCTACTTGGAACTATGTCAAGATGCTAAAGAAAGAATACGGCATGACGCTTTTCCTCACAACCCATTACCTTGAAGAAGCAGATGCACTCTGCGACCGCATTGCTATCATTGACCACGGCAAAATTGTCGTCGTAGGAACTCCAACAGACCTCAAAGATAACCTCGGCGGAGACATAATCACGCTTTCGATCCAGAAAGTAGCGGAAGACATCACCGAGCTAATCCGAAAAATCGAACACATAAAAGAAGTCAAAAAAGAAAACGGCGGCTACATCATCAAATCAGCCAACGGCGAATTAACCGCTCCCTTAATTATCGAGGCGCTGCGAAACAGCGGACATATCGTAACCAAACTCTCCCTGACCAAACCAACTCTAAACGAAGTTTACATGCAATACACTGGTCGCTCAATGCGGGATGCAGAAGAGTCACGTGAAGGTGTTATGGCCCAGCGCATGGCGATGCGGAGGGCACATACATGAGCAAGGATATGGAAACACAAGTTTCAAAAAGCAAATTCCACGGGTTATGGGCGCTAACTAATCGTGAACTCAAAAAGTGGTATCAGCAGCCGTTCGTCTTTGCAATGGGCATTATTCAGCCGATTCTCTGGCTGGCGCTTTTAGGTAAAGCTATGAACCTCTCGGCCATGATACCTAACAACATCCCTGGGGTAAGCCAAGATACCATAATGATTGCGACGTTTGGCACAACCGACTACTTCAGCTTCATGGCTATGGGCATGGTTGCATTCACCACTGTCTTTACAACAGCCTTCACTGGCATGTCGGTAGTTTGGGACAAACGCTTAGGCTTCATGAACAAAGTCCTCAGCACCCCTGTTTCGCGGTCATCCATCATACTTTCAAAGGTGTTCTCAGCAAGCATACGTGCCATCTTCCAAGCCGCCATCGTTGCACTTATCGCATTCGCTTTGGGACTCGTAACAGGAACAAACTTTGCATGGTGGAGTATACTTGGCGTGTTTGCCATTGTATTCCTCATCAGCGTTGGCCTATCATCAATGTTTACCGCTCTAACACTGCGAGCAACAAGAATGGAGATGCCACAAGCTATATTCCAGCTAATCACCTTGCCACTCATGTTTGCAAGCAGCGCATATTTCCCCATCGACAAAATGCCCGAGTGGCTCCAAGCAGTTGCAAGCGTAAATCCCATCAGCTACACCATCGACGCAGTCAGACGGCTAATGATATTTAGCGACGGATACAGCGCATTATTGCTTGACTTCGCTTTTGTGGGTGTCTTTGCAGCCGTAATTACAGCAATCTGCATAGTCCTCTCATGGAGGTACCTAAACAAGTAAGGGTAATATTTTACCCTATTTGCATATTTTTTTAGATTTAACTAGTCCTTATATCTGCGAATAATTTCAATTTTAAAGAGAAGAAGTGTGAATTAATATGGCTACAAAAACTGTGCCAGTTGTAGAGGCATTAAACATTACAAAAACCTACATGCTTGGCAAAGTTCCTGTTGAAGCGCTTAGGGGAGTGAACTTCAAAGTTGAAACCGGAGACTTCGTCTCAATTTTAGGTCCCTCAGGGAGCGGTAAATCAACCATGCTCAACCTAATAGGCGCCCTAGACAAACCAACAGAGGGCACTCTCCTTATTGACGGCGTGGACATTAGTAAACGCAACGATAACCAACTTGCAGAACTCAGGTTACGCATCGGCTTTGTTTTCCAATTCTTCAATTTAATTCCAAGATTAACAGCTCGAGACAACGTGGAGTTAGCAATGTCCATAGCGAACATAGGTAGGAGTCAACGCAGAAAAAAAGCCATGGAACTGCTTGAAACCGTCGGGTTGAAAGACCGCATAAACCACAAACCAGCAGAACTCAGCGGTGGCCAGCAACAACGCGTCGCAATAGCACGTGCCTTGGCAAACAGCCCTAAATTCCTCTTACTTGACGAGCCAACCGGAAACGTGGATTCCAAAACCGCAGGCGAAGTAATTGCTTTAATAAACAAACTCAACACTGAAAACGGAGTCAGCATCATAATGGTTACTCATGACGAGAACCTTGCGCATGTAGCAAAGCGAACCGTGCGAATGCTTGATGGCGAAATAAAGGAGGACCTGGTGAACTAAATGAAGGGTTTTGACATTTTAGGTTACTCGTTTAGCGCAATTAAACTCCGCAAACTCAGAGCGGCCCTAACCACTTTAGGCGTTATTATCGGCATCGCCGCGATTGTCGCGTTGCTGTCAATAACGCAGGGTTTGCAAGCAACCATAACCACCCAACTTAACCAAGGTTTGTCCGCCAACACCCTGATTGTGACCACAAACAGCGGAGGAGGATTCGGAGCTTTTGGCGGAGCAAACGCGGGCGAAGGCGCTTTCGGAGGCACAGCAAGCGACAACTCAGGGTTTAGCCTCTACGTCAACTATACAGACGAAATCAACGCTTTGTCGCCAGACATTACGTCGTCTGTGGCGATTATCAGCCACGGCGGATACATCGAAAGCAACAACCTAAACCGTTCAGTAACAATATACGGCGTCAACTTTAATGATTATTCAGATGTCTACGACACAACATTTGTAGCTCAAAGCGGCCAAATTCCAACATCTCCTGCAATAAACGACACAGTCGTGGGCACACGCGTTAACCAACCTAGCCAAAACGGCACCATTTTTTTCAGCCCAGGAAACACAATCAACATCACATGGATCAACGCTACTACCTTGCCACCAATCAATGAAACCTACACAGCAAATGTCGTCGGCGTATTGGACAAAATCGGCGGATTCGGCATCGGCGGACCCTCAGACACAGGCGTCTACATCCCAATCGAAAAAGCACAAAGCTTCTTGGGGACAGACCAAGCTGACATGATAATTGTAACGATTAATGGCAGCGACAACGCAACTATCAGCAGCGTCTCCAAACTCATAACCGACCACTTCAGTGACCAAGTCTCCGTCATCTCATCCACCGCAGTGTTAAGCCTCCTCTCAACAGTATTCGGCACTATCCAGCTGTTCCTAGGCGGCATCGCAGCCATCTCGCTACTTGTCGCAGGCATCGGCATCATGAACATCATGATAGTATCGTTGATTGAACGCACCCGAGAAATCGGCATCCTCAAAGCCTTGGGCATGAAGAGCCGAACTGTACTCACAATATTCCTCGGCGAATCTGTCATCATTGGTTTAATGGGTGCAATCATCGGTATTGCATTAGGCTGGGTACTAGCTAACGTCACAGCAACAGTGCTGGGCAGCGGCGCTTTAAGTGGTGGAACGGGCGCATTTGCGATCACACCTCTTTTAACGATTGATGTGCTCATCGGTGCATTGGGCTTCGGCATCGGCGTAAGCGTAATCTTCGCTTTGTACCCAGCATGGCGAGCTTCAAAACTCAAGCCCGTTGATGCCCTCAGATATGAGTAAGCACCACCGCTATTCTCCCTTTTCTTTTTTCTTTAGATATTTTTCTATTTAATAATGCAGAGAAGTTTTAAGGCAGAAATACCATTAACCCAACGGTGTTCTATTTGAAACGGCTCTACCCTGACCAGCCACTCGTAGGCATCGGTGTTATCATCGTTAAAGACGGCAAAATCGTGCTTATCAAGCGGGGCAATGACCCAGGCAAGGGAAAATGGAGCATCCCCGGCGGCTTGGTGGAGTTAGGCGAACAAATCTTAGACACCGTTGTTAGGGAAGCTAAAGAAGAAACATGTTTAACCGTCAAAAACCCTCAGCTCGTTGATGTCGTGGATAATGTTGAACTTGATGCTGATTGTAAAGTGAAGCACCACTACGTCATCGTTGATTACCTCGTCGAAGTAGTCATGGGAGAAGAGGCAGCTGCAAGCGATGCAGAGGAACTCCGTTGGGTACCCATTAATGAAGTTGAGGGCTATGTTTTGACGGCTTCTTTTAGGCAGTTTTTTGTAAAGAACAAAGAGAAACTAGCGAAAGCTAATTCATACGTATAACGACGATGCACCAATATGCACAAAAAAGACCCTCGCTTATGTTAAGGTATGAGCCGCTTTACCATCAAACGACCTGGAG
Organism: uncultured archaeon; assembly: GCA_963760925.1. Taxonomy (GTDB): domain Archaea; phylum Thermoproteota; class Bathyarchaeia; order Bathyarchaeales; family Bathycorpusculaceae; genus Bathycorpusculum. The sequence continues at coordinate 236,634 of CAVXES010000006.1, forward strand.
TTTATATCGAAGAAATCAGCACTCAGCTCAAGTCCATTGTGGGCGTCAATACCGATACGACTGCGTTTTTAGGTGAAACCCAAAGTGGTCCCGAATCGCCAACTTTGGTCACGAGTTGGCTGCAATTTCAGTCGGTTTTCGGCGGTAACTTCGGTGAGACCAAATTTCTGCCTTACGCGGTTGAGGGTTTCTTTGTCAACGGCGGGCGGCGCTGCTACGTTTGCAGGGTAGTTGATGGAGATTATGCAGCGACTCTGGCTAAAATAGAGAAGGTTGAGGACATCTCGCTCATTTATTCGCCCAACGCATTGGTATCTGCGGGTCTTGCAGAAGCGTTGATTTCTCATTGCGAACGGCTGAAACGGTTCTGCATCCTTGATTCACTAAAAGGTCAGGTGCCACCGAGCGTTTCTAAACCCCGCTCTTCGACGTTTGCTGCACTTTATTATCCATGGATTTACGTAAAGCATGCTGGGGCTGCCCAGACGTGCTTGGTTCCACCGGGCGGGCATGTTGCGGGGATCTACGCTAGAGTTGATAACGAAATAGGCGTTCATAGGGCACCAGCCAACCAAGAGGTCAGGGGTGCAGTGGGCTTAGAGATAAAAGTTAACCAGCGCCAGCAAGAACTGTTGAACCCGCAGGGCATAAACGCCATCCGTAGTTTTAGCGGCAGGGGAATACTTGTTTGGGGCGCCAGAACCCTCTCTGAAGACGCTGAGTACAAATACGTGAATGTTCGCAGATTGATGATTTTTCTTGAGCATTCAATTAAGCTGGGAACGGGATGGGTGGTTTTTGAACCTAACAACGAAACAACTTGGGCGAAGGTTAGGATTCAAATCGAGAATTTCCTGATGGATTGCTGGAAGAAGGGTATGTTTATGGGTGCGAAGCCGCAGGAAGCCTACTTTGTTAAGTGCGACCGCTCCACTATGACGCAGAGCGACTTGGACGAGGGCAGATTGAACGTGTTGGTGGGCGTAGCTGCGATTAAACCTGCTGAGTTTCTGATTCTACACTTGACGCAGGCGTCTGCTGCGAATCTATAAGGTTGCAATTTTTAAAGGTGACAATCGCTCTGTCTCAGGGCAGTTAAAAAGTAAACTAACCTCCGGGTTCTATTGAAAAGCGAGTTAATAGCTGCATTTTGGCAATGGCCAGTGAACCGCTATAGAAGATCCTATTGGCGCTTCAGAAGCAGCCTGAAGAAATGGTAGGGCTTGTATGCCATAACGGATTTATGCGTGGGCGAGAAAGTTTTTTAGGTGAATTTTTTGGTTAGTGTTAATTCATTGTCTGGAAAGAATGTTATCGGCGCGGGCGGAACAATCATTGGGGAAGTTGTTGGCGCTGAAGTAAGCACGTCAACGTGGCAAATTTCAACGTTGCAGGTTAAACTGTCAGCTACCGCTTCAGAATCGTTGGGTTTCAAAAAACGATTCCGCAGCTCAACAGTCTGCATGCCCGTTTCGCTGGTCTCAGCAGTCGGCGACGTCATAACAATTAACATTGACTTAAACACGTTAAGCCAAGATAGCCAAATCACCGAATGTACCTAAACGCGTTTCTGAATAACCAATGTTCAAGATAGAAACGCGCTCAAAAATTGTTTGGAGGTGAAAAAAATTTGCCAGATATAGTAGAAACAGCAATTTCTTCAGGCATGTTCAACACCCTTGTCGAAGCAGTAAAAGCAGCAGGGCTAGTTGAAACACTCAAAAGCCCCGGACCATTCACAGTTTTCGCACCCACAGACGACGCTTTTGCCAAGATACCCAAAGACCAACTTGACATGCTCCTAAAAGACCCAGCGAAACTGAAGTCAATTTTAACTTTCCACGTTGTTGAAGGAAAAATGATGACGGAAGACTTGGCAGAACACGAGTACTTGCAGGCGCTTTCAGGCGACGAATTACGAATTGATGCTAAACGGTGGCACCTGCACAGGAACCTAAAGGTGAACGGCGCAAACATCGTCAAAGCAAACATAAATGTTGACAACGGCGTCTGCCACGCCATCGACCGAGTGCTGATGCCTAAAGTGGAAGTCATGAATAAACCCATGTAGAGGAATAATTTGACTTCAATAGATTCCCTTTTTTGAAGTGAATAGTTTTTAACTTTTTAACTGTAACAGGCTAAGTATTCCTGATGGCAACACCTTTTCTAGAAACATGTTCTTCTAGTAGGCATAGCAGTTTCATGCACTCAATCAGGAGGTAGCCTGCAGATTCAACCTAATAGTTAACGGTAGTTTAGAGCATAAACGATATAGAAGTCAAATTTCATTTGTGACTTTGAAAGAGAAAAAAATACCTCCATGGAGAATTGCAGCCAAGCTTGTGCATAGATTATGTAATGCACGTTCGCCTTATTATCGAACACAGTGGCTCTGGGTTTAGTTCAAAAAATTGAGAATTATCCTTATTGTGCTTTCGCACCTTTTTGATTCCTTGAAAACTTCTCAAGTTGATTAACATCCAAGCAAAAACGGGTATGCTACTGGAAAAAATTGTAGAGAGCAGTATGGTCTCCTACAATGTAAACGTAACAAAAGATATAATGCAAGACAAACTTCAACAAAAATCTTAGACCATAAGCCATTGGCATATCCTGACCGTTTAGTAAGTCTATTTTCGTCTTAATATTTCTCCATCACCCTTGTAGGGAACGTTTCAACATCTTAATGTAGTCTCTCAGAACCACTCGCACATTACAGCTTGAGAAACACTTGTTTTTCCCAGAGACCTGAACCAAATTGATAAAATAACCATACTGCAAGAATAACCAAAGATTATTTGAAGCGCAAATTTTTGCTTGGAAGTCTACTAATAAATAGCGAAAAAAAGAATTCTTTTTTTCCCTATAGATTTTTTGTCTTGTATTGCATTATCCTTGATGATAACCAGTTTAAATTGGAGCGGTCATTATCAACTCATAGAGGTGTCTGCTTCTATGCCTACATATCTTTGCTGTGAGGAACTGCAATTTCTTATTCAAAGTCTGTGAGCCTATGCCTGTGGCAGCTAGAAAAAGTTTCAAAAACAGAACTCTAATGCTAAATGAAACCCATTTTCAGTTTTGAGAGTTTAGAAGAAGTGAACAAACATTTTTTTCATCTTCAACTACTACTAAACAGTCACTCAACATAAGGGCTAAATTTCCCTCCTCATCCATCCAACATGCTTACAAATAAAAAAACTGCACATCTCATACTAACGCGAACAGAAAAAAGGCCCAAAACCAATCACCCTCACAACCCATCGGGACCGATAAATTTTTTAGCGCCTCAGCCTCACAAAACAAAAAATGCGTCAGAAAAGAAAGTGGGTTTTTGCAGTTTTGTTGCAACCACGCCCTGAATAGTTGTTGAAAATCCAAGTAAGTCGTTGCCGTCTGAGTAACTCTGAATTTTCATCCCGTTAAGTCAATTTAATGCCTTCTCATCATCCGGCAACACATTAAGAGCAGAGGGAAAATAAAAGCCTTGACCATTAAAAACAAATTTGCCCTCAGGATACCCTTTTATTTTTGTTTCAAAAATAATAAAGTCAAGGAGTCATAAATTATGGATTTTGTTGGAAGTCAAACTGAAAAGAACCTCCTTGCAGCGTTCGCAGGCGAATCTCAAGCGCGCAACAGGTACACTTTCTTTGCAAGCGCCGCAAAAAAAGAAGGCTACGAGCAAATTGCAGCGATCTTTGAGGAAACCTCAGCTAACGAAAAAGAACATGCAGAGTTGTTTTTTAAGCACCTCAAAGGTGGAATGGTTGAAATCACAGCTGCGTATCCTGCAGGCGTCATTGCTACCACAGCTGATAACTTGAAAGCTGCTGCGGAAGGCGAAAAACTTGAGTGGGGCACACTTTACCCGCAATTCGCTGATGTAGCCGAAAAAGAAGGCTTCAAAGAAGCAGCATACACCTTCAGGATGGTTGCTAAAGTCGAAGCCTACCATGAACGTCGATACAACAAGCTGCTTGAAAATGTGTTGAACGATAAAGTCTTCAAAAAAGATGCGCCGATTAAGTGGAAATGCCGAAACTGTGGCCACGTCTTTGAGGGATCAAATGCGCCAGACAAATGTCCAGTATGTAATCACCCCAAAGCGTACTTTGAAGTTTGGACAGAGCCATACTAAACTTAACTCTCTTTATTTTTTCTTTTTGCATTCGACTTATTTTTTGTCGACCCAGTACTCCTCTGAGACGATTCCCTATTAGGTAATTGTGGACTTAAATGTGTGGGTTGGTTTTTGTTTCTGACTTTAAAAAGATGCAGGCTAATTGTGCAAACGTCTTTAAATAAACGAGTTTAATTGAGAGCAAAAAAGTAACGGATGAATTTTCTTTTTTTAATTCGGATTTAAAAAAGGAAAAAGGTAGTTGTGACTAAAAAAGGAAAAGAAGGGTATTTTTTGTTTTTGTTTATTTTTTGCTTAGCTGATTGCGTAGTTCGTTGTAGGTTGCTTTGATGTCTTCGATTGAGCCTTCGTCTTCAATGGTGCTGGTGTCGCCGAGTGGTGCGCCGGTTAGAACTGCTTTGAGGAGTCTACGCATGATTTTGCCGCTGCGGGTCTTCGGTAACTTTGCAACGATTATGACAGCATCTGGAGTTGCGATTGGACCGATTGTGGTTCTGACGTGTTTTGTGAGTTCCGCCCTAAGTTCGTCTGATGGAGTGAATCCACTGCGCAATACTACGAATGCTACTGGGACTTCGCCTTTAACTGCGTCTTCTTTGCCCATAACTGCTGCTTCACTTACAGCTGGGTGAGAGATTAAAGCGCTTTCGAGCTCGACTGTGCCGATTCTGTGTCCCGCTACTTTTAGAACCTCATCTGCTCTGCCAAGTAACCAGAAGTATCCGTCAGGATCTTGGATTGCGTAGTCGCCAACATAGTAGATTCCTGGCCATTTGCCGAAGTATGTTTGTTTGAAGCGGTCGGGGTCTTTCCAGATGGTTTGCAACATTCCTGGCCAAGGTGACTTTATCACTAGGTAGCCTTTGGTTCCTTGTGGCACTGACTGTCCTTTTTCGTCGAAGATGTCAGCATTAACTGCTGGCAAGGGAAGCGTAGCTGAGCCTGGTTTTAGCGGTGTGAGTTCTATGCCTGTCGCGGGGGAAATCATGAATCCACCTGTTTCGGTTTGCCACCAAGTATCGATGATGGGTAGTCTTTCTTTACCGATGACTCGGTAATACCATTTCCATGCTTCGGGATTTATGGCTTCACCGACTGAGCCGAGGAGGCGTAGAGTGCTAAGGTCGTGTTTGTTGACCCATTCTTCACCGAATTTCATGAACATGCGAACAGCGGTTGGTGTGCCATATAGAATGGTTATACCATGGTTTTCAATCATTGACCACCAGCGGTCTTGCGCGGGATAGTCGGGTGTGCCTTCAAAGAGGAACGCGGTGATCCCGTGGCTCAACGGTGCATACACGTTGTATGTATGTCCGGTGATCCAGCCGATGTCGGCAACACACCAGTAGATGTCTTCGTCTGTTGGGTTGAATGCCCATTTAAGTGTCCAGTAAGCCCAAACTAAGTATCCGCCTATGCCGTGTTGGACGCCTTTTGGTTTGCCGGTTGTTCCTGATGTGTAGAGAATGAAGAGCGGGTCAGTTGATTTCATACTTTCTGGTTCAACGTATGCGTTTGCGCCTGCCTCTGTTAATGCGTCGTGATACCAGACATCTCGTCCTTCTTTCATTTGGACTGCTTGACCTGTGCGTTTGACAACGATTACTTTCTCGATGTTTGGCATCAGTGATGACGCACGATCAGCATTATCTTTAATTCCGACCGGTTTGCCGCGGCGGAAAGAGCCGTCTGCTGTAATTAGGATTTTTGCTCCACAATCGTTTACTCTGTCAGCTAATGCTTCAGCGCTAAATCCTGAAAACACTACTGTGTGAACTCCTCCGATTCGTGCGGTTGCCAGCAAAGATATTGGCAATTCAGGGATAACTGGCAAGAACATTGCGACACGATCGCCTTTCTTGACGCCATAGCTTTGCAGAACTTTTGCGAGTTTGTTTACTTCACGGTATAATTGATAATAGGTGTAAGTTTTTACTTCGCCCATTTCGCCTTCCCAGATGTAGGCGAGCTTGTTTTTGCGGTTGCTTTTAACGTGTCTGTCCAAAGCATTGTAGGTTATGTTCAATTCGCCGTCGGGGAACCACTTGAAGAACGGCGGGTTAGAATCGTCAAGAACTTGAGTTGGTGCCTTGATCCAATCGATTGCTTTGGCTTTTTCTGCCCAGAACTCTTTGGGGTTCTTAATAGAATCCTCCCACATTTGCTTGCGTTTTGCTCCAGAAGAAAATGCGGCAATGCTGGGAGAATATTTCTCGTTGAATGGTAGACTTGCGTCAGACATATTCTCATCCTTTGGGGGTTTCATACTGACTGTCTGAATATAAGTTTTTTTAGTGGATTGTTGTGAAATTGTAAAAAGATTGGGGAGTTTTTTTGTTTGCCAAGGAAAACTGGTTTTCACTTTTGGATGGAGCGATAATACTGGATACAACAATTCGATGGCAAAATTTTATATATGTAAAAACAATATCGCAAAATTTTCTCAATATCCCTACTTTTTAGAGAGCTAAAATCAGTATTTTCGCTTAAAAAGTACGATAAACGTACCATAATAAGTATGTGGAGGGGGAAACCGTCCCCCGTAAAAGAAGAAAAAATAGAAAAGGGAAATTTTTATTTTACCGGGAAAATCGGTAATACTGTTTTTCCATTTGCTTCGTTTAGTACTTCTGCCAAACCCAAGTAGACGGCGCTGGAACCACAGATGATGCCTTCGATGCCGGTGATAGTGTTGAACCAAACTGGGTTGCCCATCATTTCTCTTGCCATAAGCATAAAGAACAGAATGAACAAGCTGCCAAAGACGAATTGCAATGCACGGTTAGCTTTCATTGTGCCGAAGAACATCGCCAATGTGAACAGCCCCCACATGAAGAAGTAGGCTGCCATGGCATTATTGTCTGCTGCTGCAATGTTGCTGAAGAATGATGTGCCTGGAAGCAGAATCAATGCTACTAGAGACCACCAGAAGAGGCCGTAGGATGTGAATGCGACCATACCAAAGGTGTTGCCTTTTTTGAATTCCATGATACCGACGATGATTTGTGCGAGTCCACCGTAAGCTATGCCCATAGCGAGTATCATGCCGTTTAAGCCGAATATGCCTGCGTTGTGTAGATTAAGCAATACTGTTGTCAAGCCGAATCCTAAGAGTCCGAGGGGTGCTGGGTTTGCTAGTTTTGATATTATATTGTTGCTCATGTTGGATTTTTCCTTTTGTTAACGTCTGACCATTTGTAACATGTTTTTATTATAAAGCTTGCGAAAGAGAACTCAAAAACTGAAGATAAAATGGACAAAAAGAAAAAAATAAAGAGAGTTTAAGCAGGCAAGATGTTATTTCCTGCGGGAAGTAACCCATTTACCGATCTCTATTGCGGCGAAGACTATTGCGCCAAACAAGGCTGCGATTGCCCAGTCGATTAATTCCGGCATGTGTACATCGAAGAGCGACTGTAGACCTGGAACGTAGAGGATTACCAGTTGCAGTGCAAACGATATGAATATTGCAGCTAGAAGGTACTTGTTTTTGAATGGCCCGACTTTGAACAGTGAGTATCGCAGTGAACGCATTGAGAGAGCAATTACTAGTTCCATTACTATCATGGCTGTTAGCAGTTGTGTGCGTGCCTCAAGCAGGTGAAGATCACTTGTCCACGGCGCATGCATAAAGTATGCAAACAGCAGCATGGCGCTCATGAGGATGGGCATGCCTATTAGATAGGCTTTGACGTCTTTGCTGAATATGCTTTCGTTTGGTTTGCGCGGTTTACGTTGCATCAAGTCTGGATCGCCTGGGTCAACGCCTAAGGCTATAGCGGGCAGACCGTCGGTGACAAGGTTCATCCACAGCAGCTGAACAGCAGTTAAAGCAATTGCGGCTTCACCAACTGAGCTCGTTGAACCTGGAGTTAGCCAGCCGGCAATGTACGGCACACTGAGCACTGCAACAAGCATCACAATAATCTCCATTATGTTGCACTGCAACAGGAAGGTGAGGTACTTTTTGATGTTCTCAAATATTTCTCTGCCTTCCCTTACAGCTTTAACGATGCTGGCAAAGTTGTCGTCGGCTAGAATCATGTCGGCTGCTTCTTTAGAGACTTCGGTGCCTGATATGCCCATGGCGACCCCTATGTCACTCATTTTCAGTGCGGGTGCGTCGTTGACGCCGTCGCCGGTCATGGCTACGACTTGGTCTTTTGCTTTCCAAGCCTTCACAATGCGCACTTTGTGTTCAGGCGCAACGCGGGCATAGATGGAGATTTTTTCAACGACGTCTGCGAGTTGTTCGTCGGTCATCGCTTCGAGTTCGTGGCCGGTAAGTACCTGTGTTTCGGCTTCTGCTTCATTTATGAGTTCTAGTTCTTGGCCTACAGCGGTTGCGGTGAGTTTGTGGTCGCCTGTAATCATAACAACGCGGATGCCTGCTTTTCTGCATGTTGCTATGGCGTCTTTGACTTCTGGACGCGGCGGATCAATCATGCTCATGATGCCCACAAACACGAAGTCCTGCTCCTTAGCCTCGGTGAATTCTTCGTCTGTATCGGAGATTTCTTTGTATGCCACGGCTAGGTTGCGCAATGCTTGCAACGCCAAAACCTCGGTCATCTTGAATGTTTTAGCTTGCTCTTCTTTGGTGAAGGCTTTTTCTTTACCATCTATTAGGATACGGTTACAACGTTCAATCACCATTTCTGGTGCGCCTTTTAGATAAGCGGCTTTTTTCCCAGCGACTTTGTGGATGGTAGTCATGCGTTTGCGTTCCGAAGAAAACGGCACTTCAAAGACGCGTGGAGATTCTTCTTCGAGGTCTTCTTTATTTAAACCTGCTTTTGCTGCGGCTACGACAAGTGCACCCTCGGTGGGGTCGCCTTTCACAATCCATTTGCCTGACTGTGTGTCTTGTTCGAGTCCAGAGTCGTTGCAGAGTGTGGCGGCTTTGAGTAAAGTTTTGACGTTTTGGTCTGGCTCTACTTTGGCACCGTTTAGCTGGAATTCGCCCTCGGGAACGTAGCCGATGCCAGAGACTTTGTATGTTTGGTTGCTGACGTATATGCTGCGAACAGTCATTTCGCCTTTGGTCATGGTGCCTGTTTTGTCACTGCAAATAACGCTGGTACTGCCCAAGGTTTCTACGGCTGGGAGTCGCTTAACGATGGCGCTGACTTTTGCCATGCGGTACATGCCGATTGCTAACGCTCCTGTGACGATTGCCGGCAGTGCTTCGGGTACAGCTGCGACTGCTAAGCTGACTGCCCAAAGAACCATCTCGATAATTGGGCGACCCTCAACAATGCCTATTATGCCGACGCTGGCTGCGACGGATAGGGCTAAAATACCAATCCATTTACCGACACTACTAAGGCGCTTTTCAAGCGGGGTTTGCTCCTTGGGTGCGGACTGGACCATCTCTGCGATTTTGCCGAATTCCGTGGTCATGCCTGTGTTGGTTACAGCTGCTTTGCCTCTACCGTAAACCACGACAGTGCCGGTGTAAACCATGTTGTAGCGGTCATTTAGCTGGGTTAGATCTGGCAGGGTTTCGGACGACTTCTGAACAGGAACTAGATTCGCCAGTAAGAGGAGCTTCATCGTTTTTCAGGGTAAACGCTTCAAGTAATCTACCATCGGCGGGAACCTTGTCCCCAGCGTAAAGCAGCATGACGTCGCCGGGGACCAACTCAGCGGCTGGGATACGAACTTCTTTGCCGTCCCGTAACACGCTTGCAGTGGGCGCCGTCATTTTTTTGAGGGCTTCCACAGCTTTTTCGCTGCGATACTCTTGACTAAAACCCAAACCTGCGCTGGCGAATACTATGACTAGGATAATGATTGCATCGGTCACTTCGCCAACCGCGATTGAGAGCCCAGTCGCTATAAGCAGGATAATCATGAGTATGTCGGTGAACTGTCCAAGCAATATTTTGAGGGGGGATGTGCCTTTCTCTTTTTTTAATTCGTTTGGACCATAGGTAGCTAAGCGCTCTTTTGCCTCTTGAGTGGTTAATCCTCTCTCTGTAGTTTTCAGTTCCTCAAGCGTTGCTTGTGGTGTTTCATTATGCCAAGTTTTACTCAATTTCGCTCCCTTGCTACATGTAAACCTCAATGTCTTTAGTATTTAGGCTTTAATATGTTTCGATTCAAAAATGACAAAGGTATAGGTTTTTCCATGTTTTTTGAAATACTGAAAAGCAATTTTCGAAAACAATAAACAAATACAAGGGTCGAAAGCTAAAAATCTGAATTAATGAACAATGTCGATGAAAAGCAAAATCAACATCAAATACCCAAAAAACCCATAAAACCATCAAAAACGACCGCGATGATAAGCTCTACTATGCGCCCAAAGCGAAACACCGCCCACCGCCAAAACAAACACACCAAGCAAAGTAAGCAGCCAAGCAAAAAAGACCCCATACCCCATGATTTGGGTCTGCCAATCCCACGGCATATCCGCCACTGGCTGAAGAGGCCAGGCCCCAACAACAAGGTAAGCAAAACCGAAAACCACCAGCAGCACAGCTGCATATTGGCTCTGAGCGGTTAAACCAAAACGTAAAGCGCTAATACAGATGTCACAGAGCAGTGCAGCACCGATAAGTAGCGATGGAAAGCTTGTAATGAAGAACAAGGGTGTTATGAAACTTCGGGGCATAAGGCTGTGGATTGCCGCTGGCGGAAAAGTAAATACGTCTCTTCCCCAGTCTGCTGGCGTCCAACCGCCCATTATAACTGAAGCTAAAAAGAAAGCCCCATAAGCTGCAAGTATGGTGCCCAATGAAAACTGATGTTCTAAAACGTATCTGACTATTTGGTTAGTGTGAATTTTTTGGAATTGACTCATCAGCAGACCTGTTTACTGAATCTACTGCACTGTTTCCATATATTACTTTTCAGCCATCAACAAAGCAACTGCATATGCGTGATTTAAGAAGAAAAAGGCTAAAAACAGTCGATGTGCACTATAAGCAGGGTTTTAAGGTGAGTTTATGAAATTTGAAACCACAATTCAAAGTGTTATCCAACGCACCCCTAACGTTAAAAGCCTCAGATTTCCGCGCCCCCCAAATCTCAATTACAAGGCGGGCCAATTCTTTTTTGTGACATTGCAAAGTGAAGGCAAAGAAGTTACCAGACACTTCAGCTTCAGTAGCAGCCCCACTGAACCAGACCATATTGAATTCACCAAGAAACTCACCGACAGCGACTTTTCAGCGGCGCTCCGAGCAGCCAAAGCAGGCGACTGGGCCAGAATTGACGCTCCATATGGAAAATTCACTTTCGAGGGAGAATACCCAAAAATTGTGTTGCTAGGCGGCGGAATAGGCATAACACCCTTTATTAGTATGTGTAGATATGCCACAGACAAAGGTTTAGCGAGCAAAATTATGCTTTTTTACGCTTGCCGCACTCCAAGCGACGCTGTGTTTAGAAAAGAATTTGAAGAATTATCTCAAAAAAACCCCAACTTAAAAATCAGCTACGTCATGAGTCAACCTACTCCGGATTGGAAGGGTTCAACTGGTTACATTGACGCGGACATGGTTAAGCAGGAGTTGCCCGACTTTAAAAACTACATTTTCTACTCATGTGGTCCACCGCCAATGGTTAAAGCTATGCAGAGTTTGGTTGAGAAGTTGGGTTTGCCCAAGGAACAGTTGAAGATAGAATTCTTTACGGGTTATACTCAAGCTTAAAGGGAGCAGTTGGCTAAGAAGCGCTTCAAGATATGAATACCTTCATTTTTTCTTTCAGATAATGCTTTTTGATTTGGGATTACTGTAGGAAAATTTTAAAAAAAGGTAATGAAATTATGGGTAGAACCTGCGGGTTGTTCTTGGGAACGGAATAGCATCGATTATGTTATCTAAATCAAGCATCCAAACCAGCAAACGCTCCAAGCCCATGCCGAAGCCAACATGCGGCACAGTTCCGTATCGGCGCAGGTCAAGGTACCACTCGTAATCTTCAGGTTTAAGTCCTTGCTCTTTCATGCGTTCAATGAGTGTTTCTTTGTTATCTTCTCTTGCGCCGCCTGTGCTAATTTCGCCGATGCGTGGAACCATCATGTCCACTGACATTGCTATTTCAGGGTGATCTTTGTAGGTTTTGCAGTAAAATGCTTTGATGGCGGTTGGGTAATCGTAAACGAAGAAGGGTCTGCCGAAGTCTTCAGCCAGCACTTTTTCGTCTTCATAACCTAAATCTGAACCCCAATCTAAAGCGGGGTTTTTGGGTTTTAGTCTCTCGATGGCTTCCTTGTATGTGATACGGGGAAACGGGGTTTTGACGGCTTTTAGTTTCATAATGTCTGCGCCGAGTTCTTTGAATTCCTTCTCGCATCGTTCAGCCACGGTTTGGCAGATGTAAGCCATTAAGCCTTCTTCGAAATTCATTAGGTCAGTCATGTCCGCGAAAGCCCATTCGCCTTCCATATGCCAGTATTCGGTTAAATGACGAATTGTTCTGCTTTTTTCAGCACGGAACGATGGCGCAATGCAGTAAACGTTTTCGAGAGAATACATTAAGATTTCAAGGTACAGTTGGCTGCTCTGGGTTAAGTAGAGTTGTTGGTCGAAATATTTGAGTTCAAACAAGGTTGAGCCGCCTTCCACTGCAGCCGAAATGAACATGGGCGGTGAAACTTCTGTGTAACATTGTTTGTTGAAGTATTCACGTGCAGCTTGTATTGTTTCAGCGCGCACCTTCATGACCAAGTTCATTTTGCGGCTTCTAAGCCAAAGATGGCGCATGTCGCGGATGAATTCTTCACTTTTGTCTTTAGAAATCGGGAAGGTTTCAGCTAATCCAATTATGTTTAGGTTTTCGGCTCCGATTTCAAAGCCTCCAGGTGCCCGTGTGTCAGCTTTAACGGATCCTTCCAGCGAAAGGGATGATTCGATTGTGAGCTTTTGAGCTTCGCTCCAGCAAGGATTTGCTTTTTTGATGGTGGATTGGATTACGCCTGTTGAGTCACGAATTAAGATGAAGATGAGTTCTTTGCCTTCGCGTTTGCGGTAGACCCAGCCGCGGATGGCGACTTTTTTGTCTATGCATTTGCCGGATAGTATTTCGCTTATTTTCACGAGTTCCAAAGGGCATCAACTGTTTGCTGATATACTTCTCTTCAAACCTAAATGCCTATCGACTGAAAAATACCCCTTTGGGATGTAAACAAGATTTTAGTTCACATAGTTGTTTGTAGCCTGCTTTACGGGTAGTAAGAAGAGAAAATGTTTCGGATCCAAGATTGGAATTACGAAAGTTTTATCAACATAAATCTCTGAAATAAGAATGGGCAAAGCAGTTTCCAAAAGGAAAGGGCAGATGGGTATATGCAAGATGAGTTAGTGGAAAGACTAACCGACTTTGGTTTCACAGTTAACCAAGCCAAAGTCTACTTAAGTATCGCGCAATCAAGCAGAACGCATGTTGGAAAAATCTCCAAAGACACGCAACTGCATCGCCAAGACATCTACAAGCTACTTCCCAAACTCGAAAAAATGGGGCTAATAACAAAAACCATTGACAAACCATTCAAAATTGAAGCGTTGCCTGTTCAGAAAGCATTGGAAAACCTTATTGTTAAAGAAAAGGAACGAACAAATCAAAGGATTTTCTGTCTTGAAAAAACCCTAAAATTAGTAACTCAGGCAGTGCAGCAACAACTGCCTCTAAAAGAGGAAGCATGCTTTACACTTCTAACTACTGGGGAAGCAATGAAGAACAGGAGCAACCAAACATTCAAGAAGAAAAGGAAAAACTTCAACATAGTCGTCTCATCGGAAATACTCCACTCGGAAACGGGGCATTTTTACCGAAGCTTTTTTCAAATGATCCTTGATAAAGGATCAAAAATTCGTTTGATCATAGTTGGAGTTGAAACTGCTGAAGAGATAAATTTGTCCTTGGCTAAAATCTGCCCTGCTGATGGCTACTTTGAAGTTAAATTGATAGAGAGATGTGCTTTTAAGGATTATCAAGTTGTAGATAAAAAGGAAGTTTGGATTGCGACCCAACAGAAAAGCCCTGATGGGTACCCTGCTGTACTTTGGACAAATGACCCAAACATGGTGGATGCTTATTTCCTGAATTTCACTGAAACATGGAATAATCCAAAGGCTATGCCTATCCTAATAGCGAAGATACAGTCGCCCTTGCATAATGAAGGGAACATGAACAATCTTATTGCTGTTCAGGATTCTCTAACTTGCGGTTCATGCACTTTCCAATAAACAAATGCTATGAGGACAATACTTATCCCTAACAAGAAGTGTATCTGCTGCGAAACATAACCTAATTATGTCAACTATAATCTGCAGAATCGCCTGCATAATGAATTTGAAGAACTGAATGCAGCCCGTGTCTGTTCCGCGTAGGTTTCGCGGCACCAAATCACCCCATGAGCACTTGGTAACTGTTAAGCTGTAATAGATTTCCTAACCCGAAAAAGAAGAAAGCAAGCATAAGCATGTTAAAGTCTGTGTTAACGAGCAATATCATACCCGCGAACACGAAAAACAAGCTGCCAATTGCCAAGCCAAAGGTAATTGAGATTATTAGCCATCTTCTGCCGCGTCCATCTGCTAAGTAGCCACTGGGAACTGGACCAGTGTCATAGCAGTTGAGCTCGCGAAGCCCATGCTAGCGAGCTATAGTTCATTTTGCGCCGAGAGGTAGTAGAGGCGGGCCTAGGTGTCGGGGATAGTTGTGTGCTGAACATTATTATCCAACTTGGCGTGATGAATAAGAAGTTACTCCTTAAGACGGCATTGTCTCCGCGGACAGCTCCGTGAACTTCATTCCCAAATAATCTTGGGAAAGATTTATTTAAATTAGGGATGCCCGAAAATTTCTTTTGATGCGTGTTATCAACGGGTATTTTAGTCCACAATTCTTAAATCGCCCTTGCAATGAGCTAAAGATAGACTGAACAAATGCAAAGTAAAAATGATGGCCAAGCGAAACTTAGGGCCCTTAAAATTTCAGGTATAGCAATCTTCAGCGTTGTTATCGTTGAAGTATCAATAGGTTTAACAGTTAACAGTCTAGCCATCGTAAGCGACGGCTTACACGCACTTCTAGACGCACTTTCATGTGTCATGCTGTTTTTTGCTGTCAGAGCCTCGCTTAAACCAGCTGACGAAGAACACCGCTATGGTCACGAAAAATTTGAAGCCATAGGTGGATTAATCGGTGGAATCGTCTTAATCGTTGTTGCATGCATAATCTTCTATGAAGCAGCGCTCAGGCTAATGTCGGATACGCAACTTGTAGGCGGCATAGAATACACGGGTTTCATAGCTATTGCCTACGCGCTGGGTATTGCGACGTTGCGGGTTACAGTTTTCAGAAAAAGTCAACACACGGAAAGCCCCTCTATGAAGGCGGGTCTCTACGATGCCGTATCTGACTTAGGTTCCACTGTAATTGCGTTATTAGGTTTCGGTTTAGCGCTGGTAGGCTTCTATGGCGCAGACGCGTTTGCATCCATATTCCTTGGATGTATGTTAACGTACTTGAGCATTAAACTCGCAAGAGCCAGCGTAAATGAGTTAAGCGACTCTGCCTCAAAAGATATTGTTGAGAAAACTCAGAAAGCTATCCTTTCCTGCCAAGGCGTACTTAACGCTAGTAATCTTAAGGTGCGCAAGGTCAGTTCCAAAGTTTTTGTTGAAGCATCAGTTCAAGTTCCAAACGGAATGAGTCTTGAAGACGCACATAGTTTATCTTCAAAAATCGAGGTCTGCCTCAAAGAAGCTTTTGACAACGTAGATGCAACCATCCACATTGAACCCACAGATAAAGATCAGAAAATGAAGGATTTGGTTTTGAAGTTAGCGACAGTTGATGGTGTGAAGCATGTACATGAAATCTCCACCAACTACGTTAAAGGCAAACTCTACATAACCCTTCACGCGTACGTTAACCCTGAATTGTCCGTTGAAGAAGCACACAAACGCGCTGAAGCAATCGAAGGTAGACTATATGCGGAGATTAAGCCACTGGAAAACGTTACTGTGCATCTTGAACCGGCGGGAGAGGCGATACCGCCTGAGCAAGTGGACGAGACAAAACTGCAGAAAACCGTTTATTACATAGCCAAAAACGTTGCAGCTAACTTGCAAGTCAAAAAGGTAGTAACTTATATTGCAAGTGGAAAACGCTACATCAACATTGATTGTTGCTTTACCAATGATGTCCCAATCAAGGAAGCTCATCATCTTGCTTCGCTTATGGAAAAAGAAACCAAAGAACGTTTTGCCAGTGCAGTTGTAACAGTACACATCGAGCCAAAATGCCAGTAAGGATGGTTTGAGGATTCAGTACTGAGCGGCTTACTATGTTAAATTTGAAAACTGCTCGCTGCCGAAATTTGTCTATTAATCGGCAAGCGCGCATAAACCTTTAATGTTCGTGACGGCATATTTGGGACAGAGTGTGCATAAATAGAATGCTGTCACGTTCCGCCGTAGTTAAACTTAAAGCAGTTTTGATTATTGACCTGATTATTGTTGGCGCAGCCGTGGGCGCCTACTTTTACCTACAAGACCAAGGTGTAATTGCAGGTGCTTCAAAACCCGCCAACTTGGTTATCTCGGACTTCCAAGTCACGCCCAGTGAAGCCTACATCGGCGACACCATACAAATATCCGCTAACGTAACAAACATCGGCGACGAAGACGGCAACGCAACATACAGCTTAGTAATCAACGGCCAAGTCAAAGATGCAGTGAACGTGACCCTTGCCAGCCAAATGTCGCAGCTTTTAGAGTTTACCGACATGGAAATGTCTGAGGGAAACTATAGTGTCGCTTTGGGAGAAGCGGAAGGCTATTTCATAATCAAAGAACCTCCGCCTGATACAAGCAAAATTGTGCTCTCAGACTACAAGGCAACGCCATATGAAACTTGGCCTGATAAACCCGTAAACGTAACAGTTCTCGCAAGAAATCCTTCACCTGACCCCGACCGAATATTCATACGCGTAACCGTTGACGGAGTAGTTTTTACTTCAAAAATGTTGGAGTTGGAAGCGGGCGCAAGTGAGGCGCTAAGCTTCCCAATTAACGCTACCAGCGAGGGCAAACATGTGGTCATGCTAAATAGTCTCAAGGGAACATTCACAGTTGTTCAAGAAGGCTACCATACTGTGACAATTAACAGGTCAGGTGGTGGCTCAAAACCGTTGCCTATCACTTTGAACGGTCAAAGCTTCAACACTCCCTACCAAGCATTGCTACCAGTTGGGGAATACAGTATCTCTGTGCCTACGCCTTTTAACGTAGGGACCGGGGTTTTGGCTTTTACGTCTTGGAGTGACGGCATAAACAGCGCAAGCCGAACCTTCACAGTGGGAGATGACCGCTTCATCTTAGTCGTCACATACACTGTTATTAGCGGCTATGCCTCTTGTCCTTCAATGTACACTTGGAACGGCACAGGCTACTCCTACATTACAGACGTTTCCAACCCAGGCTGGTTAGGCTACATCAGCTACATAACTCACGAAGGGACGATCGTGTTCGGTGGCGGAAACCCCTATGACTATGTTAAAATAGACAGCGGTTTACTAGCGGAAAAGAACGGCGCATTCGACATTACTCTTGCGCAGCAGTGGGATGAACTCTTCTACTTGGACAAAACCTACATGCTCGTTGTGGATCACCCTATAGGCACTGATGCTTATACGTCCATGACTAACTATCTTAACAAAGGTGAAACAGGGCAAATCTATACAGTAACCGATAGCGAATTGCTTTCGCCTGTTTCGGCGACAAACGAGAAAGGTCAAGACATCCTTGCCTACATCATAGAAAAAGACGGCTTATTCACGCCAGGCATCAACGGAATCGAGAGCACAAGCTGGGATAACATCCAGAAGAACCAGCTTATCTTGGATTTAGGCAACTTGACAGGTGCACCCGAAGTAAAGTTGGTGATTACCGGCATGGTGGACTGGGGCTTAGCTGATACATACTATGAGTACTTAGATATGTTCAAAACTGCAGCGGCACAGGGAGTGGTTCCTAACGGCACAGAAATCATGCCTGCACCTTACCTTGAAGTGTTAGCCGCCAACGGCAGCTGGATACGGGCACCACAGGAACGCCAAATCCCATTGCCTTCTGACTATAACGCTCGAACATTCACGGTTGATTTAACCGGTTTGTTCCCATCTGATGTCTCTGATTATAAAGTGCGTTTCACTAACTTCTGGAACGTAACCTTCGACTACATCGGCATTGATACCACAGCCCAGCAGACCGTGAACATACAGAAACTCACACCAACATCAGCTACCCTTGAGCAATGGTGGGCGGACACAAACTCCACTTCCACAGGCGCATTTACACGCTACGGCGACGTAACCCCGCTGGTTCAGGAAGCAGACGACATGTTCGTGGTAGGCAGACAATGCGATGCAGTCAACCTGCAGTTCTCCACTGAAAACTTGTCTGAACCCGATGAAGGCATGGTGCGAGACTACTTCTTTGTGGTTGCATGCTGGTTCAAAGATCCACCGGGCGAATGGGGATACGGCTTCACGTGGACAGTTGACCCGATGCCATTCTTGGCCATGAGTGGTTACCCCTACACAGACGCAGAGCATTACCCAACCGACGCAGCACACATAGCATACATAAAAGAATACAACACTAGAATAATCAACTAAGCTTCCTTTCCTTTTTTAGTTTTTTTGAAATTTTAAATCCACCGTCTCCCACTGTGGATTGGGATGACTATGGAGTTATTTGATGATGTTGCTGTAAAATTAGATGCAAAGGCAGCTCTGCATTCTGCTGGAATACGAGAAAAATTGTCCTCGCAGCTCTCATCAAACCTTGCCTAAAGGATTTATCACTGCTAGGCAAAAGGAGGATTTCATAAAATCCTTCAACAAAAAGATAACTTCTAAGCCTAAACGCAAGGGTAAACCCAAACTTGTTAAGCCAGAGGAAACGAGGTTTGTCTGGATAACCGTCAGTGATAATTGGCATATACTTCAACAGTCTCTGCTCCCACTGGACAAAACCTTCCCTGAAAATATGGCATAAAGACCCTATTAATCACCCCCGATCATTGTTGCCCTAAACCCTACTTTTCGTCATAAAGCCTACCAAACGCTTGTTTACTATCTACAATGATTACCCGAAGAAGCAGCAAATCGATAAGGCGGCTGCTATATCACCCTACATCAAATACTACAACCAAACTCCAAAAACCCAGCATTAATCGCCCTCAACCTCGCCGTTAAACATAACCTAGAACAGCAGAGACGCCCTCATAGCAACTATTTTTTTTTAGCGAACAAAACTCCAACCCTCTATACACACGACAAAATACGCCTAAAACATCAAAAAACAAAAAAAGCAACCTTAACTTCGAAAAAATGTAAACCTTAAATGTATAAAACCATTATTTGCTATAAAGCCCAACGGAAAAATCTGCATGTCGTTGATACCTGATATATCCAATCCGTATCTTGGTGCGTTTGGAGGTGGACTGCTTTATGGTTTAGCGGTTTGTACTGCGTCGTGTCTACCTGTTTTGGCGGGCTACATTGCAGGTGTAGGTTCGGGGTTTAAAAAAAGCGTTAAAATCACATTTATCTTTAATTCGGGACGTATTCTGGCTTATGCACTAATCGGGGCCATCGTCGGCTTATTCGGGGGATTACTGAGGTTTTTTGTTTCAGACGCAGCTATTTCGCCCTTCCAGGTTTACTCTTCGTTTGCATTCGGCACAGTGACTATGGTGATTGGCGGGTGGCTGGTTTGGAAAGCTCAAAAACCCATATGCGAATGTAACATGCAAAGCATACCCCCAACAATGGGCAAATCCAAGAAATGGGGCGTGGACTTTGGCGCTTTCACCTTGGGCTTAAGCCGTGGACTAGTGATCTGCCCGCCTTTGATTGCGCTTCTCGTCTATGCTTTGCCCTTCGCAAGCCCCATAGGTACCCTAGGCATAGCAACTCTCTTCGGTTTAGGTACAGCAATTTCTCCTATGCTGATTTTAGGCGGTGTAACCGGATGGTTACTAAATAAAGCGCCGCTGTTCCGCAAATGGGTCGCAATCGCTGGAGGAGTTATCCTGATAATTCTGGGATTAATCGCAATTTTGGAATCAATAATACAGGTGACATAGAATGGTTGTTGAATATGTTGGCGACGTATTAAGGCTGTTCATACTCGGCGGACTTGGAGTAGCAGGCATAGTGGCAATTTTAATTTGGAAAAAGAACCTTGCAACCCGCGTAACTTTTTTACGGCTGATGGTTCAGATGGTCGCGTTCGCAGCCATATTCTACGTATTCTCCTATTCAACAATAATTCCCATGCTTTTCGAGTTACTCTTCATCTTCGGCTTAACAATATTTCTGGGGCGGTTCTTTTGCGGATGGCTCTGCCCCTTAGGTTTCATATTGGATGTGGAAATTCTGATTAGGCGTGCCCTGAAAATCCGTCACAGAATAATTCCCAATAAACTCAACGTTGCTCTGCACAAGGCAAGGTATGTGATTTTATTGGTTTTCCTGCTTCTGCCAGCAGTACTTTATGCGCTTGATCCACAGGAAATCTTGGTTTCACCGCTTATGGGAAGCTTGCTGGCTGGGCACTACAGACCCTACAGCATCCTGCTTGACCCCATGATACCATTTATTGTCCCATGGACCGGACCAGTGGTAGTCGCAGACATCAACCTAAGTTTCCCCTACGCACAAAACATCATAACCTTCACCAACGCCCAAATAGGGCCCTACTTAGCTGTAGCCTTCGTAATTGTCACCTTAGCAGGCGGTTTTCTAATCAGGCGGGTGTGGTGCCGCTTTTGCCCCACAGGCGCCTCAATCGCAGCACTCAACCAGTTCAAGGGCTTTAAGGCACTACCGCTGCTATATGTAGAGAAAGATGAAGAGAAATGCACCAAATGCGGCGTCTGCAAACGTGTCTGCTCCGTGCAAGTCAATGAAGTATATGATCAGAAAGGCGGAAAAATCGGCACCTCACAATGCATGCTTTGCGTACGCTGCGTAGAAATGTGCCCCTACGAGGATGTACTCAAAATCAAGTTAGGTAACAAAACCGTGTTCAAGTCAAGAAACTGGCTTGAGCCATCAAACAGTGAATGAGGAAAACAACATGAAAACCCAAACCCCAGAGAAAAGATTCATGCCTGAAGTTCCCAGAAAAGAAATAGATGACCTAAGAAACACCGTGATCGTCGCATCCCAAAAAATAATGGCTGACAACATTGAGCGCATGAAGAAAGCCGACCCTCACCGCCCCGAAGCTATGAAATATTTCGACGAAATCTCCAATCTCTTCGGTAAACGTCAGCAGGAAATCGCTGCAGAGAAAGCTAAAGGCAAAAAAGTAATCGGGTACATGTGCCTCTTTGCCCCAACCGAGCTAATATCGGCGGCGGATGCAATTCCTGTTCGAGTGAACTCGGGCTGGTACGATACCTCAAAACTCGGCGACCGAGTAGTACCTGTTGAAGTTTGCCCAGTTATCCGCTCCACCATCGGAGCCAAAATGATAGAACTCTCACCCTTCCTTGAGCAAAGCGACGCATTAATCAGCGTACTTACCTGCGACGGCATGACGAAACTCAGTGAAATCCTTAGCGACCAAAAACCCGTCTGGGGCATGAACGTGCCACGCATAAAAGACTCCGCCCAATCACTGCGGTTTTGGAGCGACGAAATCAAACACATGAAAACCCAAATCGAGCAGTTCACAGGCAACAAAATTGACCGCAAAAAACTAAAAGAAGCCATCGAAGTCAGCCACAGAGCAACCAAAGCCTTCCGCAGACTCCAAGAACTACGTAAGGGCAACCCAGTCATCATGGGCAGAGACGCAATGCTCGTAAACCAAGCTTACAGTTGGGATGATAAGAAGAGGTGGACAGAAAAAACCGAAATCCTCTGCGAAGAACTTGAAAAGAGGTTACTACGCAAAGACTGGGTTATTTCGCCAGACACACCTAGGGTGATGGTTACAGGGACACCAATGTTTTGGCCTGACAACTGGAAACTTCCCACACTCGTTGAAGAAGGCAACCCGCAGGGTATCATTGTCGCTGACGAACAATGCAGCGGCGAACGCATCTTAAACGACCCAATTGGGGTAGACGAGTGGTCAATGGATGACATGTTAAAAGCTATGAGCGAACGCTACCTCATGGCTTCCACTTGCCCCTGCTTCACAAGCAAAGACGGCAACGAAGACCGCATCAACTGGCTCCTAACCAAAGTCAAGGACTGGAACGTGCAAGGCGTCATCTACTACGTGGTGCGAGGCTGCATGCTCTACGCCATGGAGTACACCCGCGTCAAACGTGCATTGGACAAAATTAATGTGCCTGTTTACTATTTAGATACGGAATATACAAGGGAAGACGTAGGGCAAATGAAGACTCGCGTTGAAGCTTTCCTTGAAATGTTAAACGCAAGAATAGACATTTAGGTGAATTGACTCGTGATTACTGTTGGAATGGACCTTGGCACTCAACGTGTAAAAGCAGTCGTCCTCAAGGACGGCATATTAATCGGAAAAGCACAGACGTTCTCCGGTTTCGACCCAACCAAAGCAACCGAAGAAGCAGTCGCAACAGCCCTAAAAGAAGCAAACCTGACTCTCCCCGACGTTAACCATTTCTCAGCAACAGGCTCTGCAATGGATATGGCGCCTTACCAAAACAGCACAGTCAGCATGATGGGCGCAGACGCAAAAGCAGGCGTTAACCTAGTACCCAACGCACATACAATAATTGACGTAGGCGCAGAAGAAGCCCGAGCGGTGAAATGTGACGAAAGAGGCGTAATGATGGACTTCGTTGTGAACGAACGTTGCGCAGCCGGAGCAGGAGCCTTCATAGAAGCCATGGCGCGGGCGCTTGAAGTTAAACTCGAAGAAATGGGTCCGCTGTCGCTTAAGGCGGAGCGTGCAAGCCCAATCAACGCTTCATGCGTCATATTCGGAGAATCCGACGTAGTCTCATTAATTCACCGGCAGGAATCAAAACCCGAAATCGCCAGAGCCGTCTTTGACGCAATGGCCGACAGGGTCTCATCAATGATTCACCGACTAGGCGTAAACCCCGAAGTTGTGCTAGTTGGCGGTGTCGCCAAAGATGTGGGCTTCGTAGCTTCACTCAACCGCAAACTCGGCTTAAATGTAGTTATCCCAGAAAACCCTGACTACGCTGGTGCACTTGGCGCAGCATTAATCGCTGCTACCCGTGTTAAAGGAGGCAACTAAATGGCGCAACCCAACAAAGAAGAGTTTTGGCGCTGGCAAGAATACCACCGCGTAGTCCCAAACATCAAACCGACCAACAGCGACATAATCACTGCAGGCGTCGATGTGGGTTCAGTGGGTTCAAAAGCTGCAATCATGGTTAACGGAAAAGCTTACGCGTGGGGCATCACCCGTACAGGCAGCAATAGTCCTGAGAGCGCCAAAAAAGCCCTCGACTACGCACTACAAGACACCGGTCTATCCGTGGGTGACCTCAAATTCATCGTTGGCACAGGATACGGTCGCGTAAACGTGCCCATGGCAAACAAAGCACTCACCGAAATCGCTTGCCACGCCAAAGGAGCCAACTACATCTGGGGACCCAGCGTCCGTACAGTGTTAGACGTGGGCGGACAAGACATTAAAGCCATAAAAATCGACGAAACCGGCCGCGTTGTCTCTTTCTTGATGAATGACAAATGCGCTGCGGGCACAGGCAGAGGTATGGAAGTCTTCGCAGACTTACTTCAGATTCCAATAGAGGAAATCGGCGATATCTCATTAAAAGTGGAAAAAGAACCAGATCCAGTGAGCTGCACCTGCGTGGCATTCGCAAAAACCGAGGCCATGGGGCTTCTGCGAAAAGGTTGGTCAAAAGAAAAAGTACTGGCGGCATATACAAGGGCAATGGCAGTGCGTATGGCTAACCTCATCAACCGCGTCGGTCTCGAACCCGAACTCGTCGTTACAGGTGGTCAATCCAAAAACAAAGGCATTGTCAGCCGCATCGAAGTAATCTTGGGCGTTAAATGTTTGCCCTCTCCGAACTGGCGTGCAGATGGTTTAGACCCCATGGTCGCAGGCGCATTAGGAGCAGCGCTGTTTGCAAAAGCGCTTTACGAGAAAGCACAGCGAACATAGGTGAACTAAAATAATTACGCATCACGGATACTCTGACGGCTCGGGCGAATACTACATCATTGTAGATTCGGACAAGTGCAACGGCTGCGGCAAATGTGTGCAGAGCTGCCCACAAAACGCTCTTGAATTGGTTACTGAATTTGTTGATTTAGAAGACAAAATCGTGGCGGCAATCTCTGAAGAGCACCGCAAAAAAATTAGTTACACCTGCCAAGCCTGCAAACCGGAAACAGGCAAAACCCCCTGTGTTCTATCTTGCCCATCAGAAGCTATCCGCTGCGTTTGGAATCCAAGATAAAATTTTAAAATAAGAAAAAAGGGTACGTTAGTACCTTACCTTTACTGTTGTCTGCGCCTTAGTAGTAATAGCACTGCAACCAGGACGCCTGAAATTACAAACACAATAATGATGACTATTAGCCAAGTGGTGAAGGCTGTGTCGTCAGGTGACGAAGTGGGCGTTGCCGTTGGTGTTGCTGTCGTGGTCGCTGTCGGTATGGGTGTTGGGGTTTGAGTGACAGCTGGTGTTGGTGTTGCCGTCGGAGCTACATAAACAGATACTGTAAAGTTGTAATTGCTTGGAGCGGTGACGGTGTTGGTGTCGTTTTGGAGCCGTATGTTCCAGTTGTAGGTGCCATTAGAGGAGAATTTGTAGTTAATTGTGTTATTTTCTCCAGCTATTATGGCTGTTTGGTTGTAAGCTACTATGGTATTGTTTACGACGAGGGAAGCCCCGTAGAATTTGGTCGTTCCACTTAATGTTGGAACATATGTGAAGGTGCAGTTGAAGTCGTTGCTGACGGTGGTGCCGTTGTCGGGTGCTTTGAGGCTGACGGCGATGCTGTCTGGAGATCTAATTGCCACGGTTAAGTTGTAGTCGTTGGGGGCAGCGACAATGCTTGTGCTGTTTTGTAGCCTGATGTTCCAGAGGTAGGTTCCGTTTTCTGAGAATTTGTAAGCGATTGTGTTATTTTCGTAGGGTACTAGGGCTGTTTGGTTACTTGCCACTACGCTTCCGTTTACGATGAGTGATGCGCCGTAGAGTTGGTCGGTTCCATTGATTGAAGGTACGTAAGTGAAGCTGCAGTTGAAGTCTTCAGTTATTGTGTCATTGTGAATGGGTGTGGAGAGGCTAACAGAAATATTTTCGAATGAGTCGCCGGAAGTTTGAAGTGGAGATATTGCGGTGGTCGACTGTGATGTAGATGATGAATTGGCACTGGCTACGAAGGGCGCACAGCAGATGCTAAATAGTAAAGTTAAGGCGATTATTGCTAAGTAGGCTTGTTTGGTTATCATAACCGCTAAATGAGATTATTTTGTATTTATAATTTTCCAAGATTAAAAATTCGCTTATATGGCAAATGAAGCTTGATTGTATGGGCAAACGGGTTTTTTGTGCGTTGTTTGGGGCGTTTTCTTTGTTTTGTTGGTTTGTTAGGGTTTTTGGGTTATTTTTTATAAAAAAATTTAATAATATGACGCGCGTCATAATATTAAATGTGAAGGCAACAAATGAAAAAACCAAAATGGCAAATATTATGCCTCTTAGCCATGTTTGCCACATTGTTTTTGATAGTCCAAACTGCTTCAGCAGAAACAGAGCCAAGCGACATTAAAATAATCAAACTGAACGCGACCTCACAAATCTTTAACACAACTTACATTGAATCACTACCCAAAACCACCGTATCGGCAGCTCTCTACTGTTATGGCACAATAGTGTCTGGCGGAGATTGGGCAGGAGTAGAACTAACCACTTTATTAACCACCGCTGGGATAGACACCTCCACAATTAATTCAGTGCAGCTCAGTGCTTCAGATGGATATAGCGTACAGTTGGACAATCAAACCCTAATGCGGTCAGACGTAATAGTTGCATACGAAAGAGATTCTAATCCTCTACCTGAAAATTATCGATTAGTTGTTCCCGGAGCAAATGGTGAGATTTGGATTGCAATGATTACAGAAATTAAAGCAAGTGAAACCGTTGTCGATAGAACCCAAACATTGGTTCAAATAACTCCTCCATTACTTCAGAGTCACGGTGGTTCCACAACCCAAATATCCCCCTCGGAGCCAACACAAATTCCCACCTCTCAGGTAACACCAACCCCGACGGTCACGCCAACGCCTAAACCTACTCCATCGCCCGCACCAACAACGAATCCCACTGTCAACGCTACTGTATCTACAGAAAGATCTGCTTTTCCAATTGAAATCCCAATAGTAGCAGCTGTTATTGTTGCGGCTTTGTTAACAGTAGTTGGTTTAATGGTTATTCGCCGCCATAAAACAGAACCTTAAACCTTTTTCTCTTTTTTTGTGTTGTCTTTTTGTTGTACAGAATCAAAAATAAGTGACAGAGATACTATTTGTTGATTCGCTAACCATATATATGAAAACTGCCCAATTGAGTTGTCAGACACGTGGGGGTAGAATATTAAAAATGGCAAAAAATCCTCAATCAAAAGATGAGGCTCTTGAAGCATTAGATTTCATCGTTAACGTCTTAAAAGAGCATGAAAGAGATTTAGACAAACTCATCAACGAGTTAGCCACTGTCACCGAACAAATGGGAGACACCGGTGAATTAACAGACAAAGTGGATCAAGTTGAAGAGAAAGTTTGCAGTCTACAAAAAGAAGTTGCAAACATAACTACTGGTTTCGTTGGAAATGCACCAAGGCAGGCTCAAGTTCCAGCGCCCCAAACAGGGCAACCAGCACAGATAGCTGTGGCATCTGCACCCGTCGCCGTTTTAGCGTCGTCAATGGTTTTAAATTGCAAGCAGTGGGAAGACTTCCAAAACTTAGCGGTAGGTGCCCAAACGGTTTCTTTCAGCTACAAAGATGATGAAAAAGTTTTCCATGCAGACGCAGTTAAGGGCAACCAAATTATCCGATATTGTGGGGCGTTTCCCAAGTTTTCAGCTGTTCTTAAAGCGTTTTTGTCTAAGGAACTTGGTGTTTCAGAGCAATGCATCCTTGAGGGATCGTTGGCTCTGGGGCAGTAACCGAGTTCTTTACTCTAAATCCATATTTTCTCTTCATAAATGTTATAGCCTTTTTTGTCAATTGTATATCTTGTTAGTGATTGGAGGGACTGGTTAAGGTTGAAGGCTAAACTCCAGTAGCCAAAACAATCTTTTCCGTTTTCGAAGCCTTCTCCTTTCTCCTCGAACGACGGATGGCTAATGGGAGCCCGCCAACACACTTAGCCAATCTCCAACACTACACTAACAATTCTCTATTTTAACCGTGTATTGAGTTAGCGAACAGTTTGTTTTGGATTAATTGTTGGTTGTGGTTACTGTGGACATCCACCGTTTTTCAGCAACAGTTAGTGACTTTTGTAAAAATTGCTTTTGCCTTGTTTCCGTTTCGAATTAGTTATGCAATACTCAATAAGTACATTCCCTGATTTTTGAGCTTACACTTTGTAATTGCGGAATGCACTTCGATGACGTTTGTGTGTTCTCTTAAAATGAATGTATGCTTAACATTAAAAAATGAAATGGAGTGCAAACTTGGGTTCCTCAGCTAATTAAGAGAGGTTTACAGTTGCTATCTCCGAAAGGTCGCTTAGGCTGTTGAGTTTGACTTCGCCGTTCGAGACTGTGTAGAGTGCGTTGCCGATGTAGAGTGAGCGCGTAATCCAGTTGTTCTGTGCGGTGTATAAGTCACTTGAGTTTTTAGCGTAATGGTCGGCGCCAAGCAAAGACGAGTCAAGATGTGTTATGGTGCCCTTTAATACGAATCCGCCATCAAGGCTTAAACCGTATACGTATACACCTTGCCAAACTGCTTCTCCGTAAGCGGAATCACCGTACTGTTTGTTAGCCTCACTCACGATTGCCAAGGTAACTGGAATAACGAGCAGGTTTTTGGATTTATCAAACAGGAAAGCGTGTGGATCATTGAGAGCTTGCGAATCGGTTCCCCTGTCCCCAATTGTAACATTTGACAGCTGCACAGGGTTGCTTAAGTCGCTCACGTCAAACAGTGAAAGTTTCAAACCCTGATACCACGCAAAGTCAACCTCGTCAGACGCCACTGCCTCTTTGCCTATGCCGATTAAGTGGGTTTGATCGTATGGATGCAAGTAATCGGAGTAACCGGGAATTTCTAGTTCACCCAGCACCGTTGGGTTCGATGATTGGCTTAGGTCGATAACGAATAAGGGGTCAGTTTGTTTGAAAGTTACAAGATAGCATTTGTCGCCCATGAATCTCACTGCATGAAGGTTCTCGTTTGGCGCTAAACCTTCAAGTTTCCCAGTGACACTCAAGTTAGAATCTAGGACATAGAGGTTGTTTATTTGGTTCTCTTCGCCATACCAGTTGGTGGCTATTCGGAAATCGCCATTGTACTCGTCCATGGCGTATTGGTTGATGGTGTTACCTGGCACGCTGCCTTGCGCTTGGAAACTGAGGTCTAAACCGTTGATGGCGACCTGGTAAATCGAGGTGAATGTTCCTAAGCTCACATCCCAGTTAGGGTATGTAACGTAAATGTTGTCTGTTGAAACGTACATAGTACTTGCGCCGCCCATCATCACTGTGAGGTTAGTTGGCGGTCTAAGGTCATTTTGCACGTCTAAGCCATAGAAGCTTGTAAAGCTGAAGCTTGAATCATTCATGTCTGCATAGTAGATTTGCGCTGGTGATGCTGTGTAAGCGTTTTGGTTCTCATAGACCATTGGCAGAGAAAGTACGTCATTGTAAACCCAAGCGGTTTGGCTAACTACCGCGTAAACGTTGTTGCCTATCATGCGGCTGTTGAAGTAGCTACCTGAAGCTGTAAAGTTGCGAGTTAATGTTGGGTTTGCTTTGTTTGAAACGTCGTAAACATTGATGTATGTGTAAACATCGCTTTGATAGCCAGGCATTATCATAGGTGCCAAATCGTTGCCCTCCCATCTTGTACTATATAGGTAGGTTTGGTATTTGCTCGCTATTACAACGAGTTTGTTTCCGTCTGAGCTCAGGTATAACCCAGCTGGTTGCGTGTTGTTGCCCAAAGTTATCTTTGATACCACATTTGCGTTTTGAGGGTCTGCATCTAAAATGTAAACAGCGTTGTCATTTTGGGATTGAGAGTTTGAATAAAAGATTGGTCCAACATTTTGGGTAGTTGATATTGTATAAATGTAGTTACCATCGGTTTTCACTGTGTCTGCTTCATCTACGCCTGTAACTTGAATATTGGTGGTTGAGTAATCACCGTTTGGTCTAGCCCAATATTCTTGTGGTGAATTGCTTGTGTCTCCAATACCTAAAGATGTAGCCTGCGCAGGCATTGGTGCAGGGGTTGCACGGTTAGAACCGAAGAATTTAGAATCCAACGGTCCACTAGTGTACATAATGTTTCCATGCGAGTTTATGTTGAGGTAATTTATGATTTCTTGGTCTGAAGAGAACGTTTTCATTCCTCCCGCAACGGGTGCTTGGGGAGGCGGAAAAATCAGTGGCGCTGCACCGAAAACGTAAATCATACTGACTAGCACAATTGCGGAGAGCACTGCTACTGCTCCGTAGATGCTTGTTTTTTTCTTAACTTCTCTTTGAACCATACACTTTTTTCTCCAGTCACATCATGTGCACGTTTTTATTTGATGCTAAGCCTGCGAACATGCTGTACTAACATTTAGAATGGTCTCATACCCCAAACGCGGTAGGCTTCATACCAGAAAATCCCGCAGACGATGCCGCCGAACAATATTATGAATAGGTTGTCGCGAGTGAAACTGTGAACCATAAGTGCCAAGTACAACCCATAAAAAAGCGTCGAGAATAAAGCGTAGAAGAAGAATCGTGGAAACAGAAGTTTGCCAAGTTTCACGTAATGCCGCAATACGCCTATTTTTACTTCGCCTACCAGCAAGTAGTGGCCGCCGATTTCCTGCTTCTCAACAAGCCCCAACTCCCGCAACTGTTCTAAGTGGTGAAAAGCGATACTGGGGCTGCTAAAATGTAGGGCACGTTGAACCTCGCGGACGCCAACGGGGTTTCCGTTTTTTAGCAGATACCAATAAACTTTCCAAGCTTTACCGCGCAAAGCGTATTCTAGCTCTGTCTCAGTGTTAGCTTTCAACTGTGGTGCCCTCTGTTCAATCATATCAGAATGTGAAACATATAAGCCCAATTGTTCGACGTTTTGTTCTAAAAAGTAGTACGCTTTTAGCAGGTTTCATTAGGAGATTATTGGTTTAAGGGGGTGCTGTTTTCTGCTTCAATTATAAACGCTGAAAACTTTGAGAGCGTAACTTGTTTGAACTTAGAATAATAATGCTTCAGCCATCATTCTCTTAAGTATTACCGCACCATGTCTCATCTTCAGTTTTTTCTCGCCTATCCTTTGGCGGTATTGAATTGGCACCTCGACGATTTTGTAGCCTCTCTTCTCTACCAGACAATTTAGCTCTACTTCGATGTCAAAGCCTTTCGATTTCACCGTCCAATCTTTTAGTATTTCCGCTCGAATAACCCGCAAACCTGATAGAGGATCATTAAGAGTCACACCATTAATAACATTATGAGCAAATGACAGGAGTTTGTTTCCTAAATAGAATCGACTCCGAAGTGCCTCAGAGTCTATCTGACCGTTTAATCGGTTTCCACAAACCATGCCTACATCTGGGTCCTCCTCAAGAATTTTAAACATATCTTGAACATTCTTAGCTGGATACGTGAAGTCAGCATCAGTGAATACAATGTAGCCTGAATGGGCATTTGTTAGTTTTAGTGCTTTAGAGATAGCATCGCCTTTACCAAGTCCATCTTGAAAAACCACTTCCGCCCCCAGATTTCTGGCTAAATCAACTGTCCTGTCGCGACTATGACCATCAACTACTAAAATGTAAGAGTCAACAAGGGTGTCTTTAAGTTCCGCTATTGTGAGTCCAATGCCTTCTTCTTCATTCAAAGCAGCTATTATTGTGGTAGAATAAGGATATGTGAACTGTTTTTCGCAATGATTCTCTATAAACGACATATAATACTGTTCATTCAGCAATTTAATTTCTTTCCCGATTATTATTTGAGAAACATGAACCAACCAGACAAAGCAGGCGAACTGATGACACCATAAGATTGAACGGTTAGCGCCCAAAAATGACTACGTTATATAGACTTTCAGATGGTTTAAGTGTGTGTGACTGTTAGAATGGTGCTACAAGCCCACGGTTTAAGTCCAGCTTTCAGAAGGGCATAATTCAGCGCCCAGCAAACGGGGCAAGAAAAAACGGAAGGAGGTTAGTGTCCGCTGTGAGTGAAAAGGATTTTCATGCCGCATTTTGGGCATTGATGATAAATCAACCGACCGTTTTTGTCGTGTAATGGCTTCATTTCAACGTAACATTCGGGGCATAACCGTGGAGTATCCATGGTGCATCGATAAACATACCGTTAAAATGCAGATATAACCATTACGAAACTGCAGGCATTAACCTTAACCTAAAGCAGCGCTTGGTTGCCATAACGCCTATTAATCTGCCGATTTAACTTTCCACTAGATAAATAGAGTTCTTATGAACATACCTTTTGGGGTGCTACCATGTTAGTCAAATCTATGAAAAAGTTTTTCCTAATAAT
The DNA here is from genome assembly GCA_963760925.1 of uncultured archaeon. GTDB lineage: Archaea > Thermoproteota > Bathyarchaeia > Bathyarchaeales > Bathycorpusculaceae > Bathycorpusculum. The sequence continues at coordinate 268,516 of CAVXES010000006.1, forward strand.
AACTATCACAATTTTAGTTCTATCAAGCTTACCGCTGTTCGCCATTCAATTATATGTTAAAGCGGACACAACACCCATTTTCACTGGAAACTTTGAAACTGGGAACTTTAATGGTTGGTCAGGCCCCAGTGTTGTTCGCTCAGGCGTAACAGCAAGCGTACAGGACACCACTGTTTTTTCGGGTTTGTATGCAATGAAAGTTGCAGTTTTGGATGGTTCAGGCGAAAGCGGAACCTTTGTTTACAAAGATTTAGGCAGCGCCTACACCACAATTAATGCTAGAATGTACGTTGAGTTAAGTGCCAAACCAGCGAATGGGTCAACCATTGAAGTTTTTGGGTTTAGTAATAGCGGCTGGTTACCGAACGCTGTGGGAACAAGAGTGGACATAGTTAACCGTAATGGAACGCTTCAGTGGCGACTTAACTATTACAATGGCAGCTGGCAAAGTGACTATGTAGGGCAAATAGGTTTGAACACTTGGTATTGTGTTGAAACCAAGTTGGTTATTGGCAGCGGTTCTGGTGAAACGCACCTCTATGTTGATGATGTTGAATTATCTTCAAAAACCAATCTTACAAATACTGGTCCAGGCTCGTCTGTTAGATTCTTTTCGGTTGGGATAGATGATGAAACAGGCGAAAATAACTTCAACGCTTATTTTGATTCAGTTGTTGTTGCAGGTTCATATATTGGTCCGGAAATTGGGCCTAATCCAACACCAACTCCAACGCCTATCGGCTACACCAACTGCGACACCTACGCCTACACCATCTCCAACGCCGACAGTGACACCCACACCTACGGCAACTCCGACACCATCTCCTTCGCCTACCCCAACAGTTACTCCCACTCCAACACCAACAGTTACTCCAACGCCAATACCCACCACAACGCCCACACCAACCCCAAGCCCAACACCACAGACGTTAATTTTCAGTGACGGATACGAAACAGGAAACACCAACAAATGGACCGCAGCACAATCGTTCAATTCAGGAATAACCTCAACAATCCAAACAGCAACCACACATGATGGCACTTATGCCCAAAAAATCGCTGTAACAGATGGACCCACAGAAACAGGCTTTTGCATTTACAAAGACTTGGGTAACTCATACACCACAATCGATGCCAGAGTCTATGTGCAGTTGAATTCTAAGCCAGCTTTAGGCGCTAACCTTGAAATTTTCGGTTTCTCCAGCAACGGTTGGTTACCCAGTGCAGTTGGAACAAGAGTCGACATCAAAAACAACAATGGTGTAGCTCAGTGGAGAATTAATTATTATAATAATGGGTGGCAAGACGTTTCAGTGGGCACAATTAATTTGGATACTTGGTACTGTGTTGAAACCAAGTTAGTTATTGGAAACGGCAACGGTGAAACCCACCTCTACGTTAACGGAACCGAGGTGGTTTCTAAAACCGGTTTAATTAACACGCCTTCGGCGAGTTCTGTTCGGTACTTCTCTTTGGGTGTAGATGATGAAGCGGGCGGTAACACGTTAAATGTATTTTTTGATGATGTTGCGCTTGCGCAAGGATACATTGGGCTTGGGATACCTTCGCCTAATCCAACGCCTACTCCTACTGTAACACCTTCACCTACGCCGACAGTAACACCTACTCCAACACCAACGGAAACTCCCACGCCGACACCTTCGCCTACTCCAACAGTAACACCAACGCCAACCGTGACTCCAACACCTACAGTAACGCCCACACCTACGACAACTCCAACATACCAAGAAACAAACATCACCATACCAATCTGGACATCTGCAATTGCAAACGACGGAACCCTATATGCAGGCTCCAATAGCAGCCTCTACAAAAGCAAAGACCAAGGAGACACCTGGCAGTCACTGATCACTTTTAACGCAACTGGGGGCCAAACTGGAGTAAACTATGTATTTGTCAGCAAACTCAACTACGTTTTTGCTGCACCAGATACGTTAGCAGTTACGGATTCACTGGGAATTTGGCGCAGCACAGATGGCGGCGCAAACTGGACAAAGGTGCTCTCTTTGCCCTCTGGCTGCACGACCATGTCGATGGCTGAGGATTCAAACGGAAACCTGTTTATGGGCATCTATACTTCAGGCAGCTACACCGCCAACGCAAGCATATGCAAAAGCACAGATGGCGGCGCAAACTGGACAACCGTTTATTATGATCCAGTAGCACGCCATGTGCACTGTGTTGCGGTGGACCTAGCAAACAACTATGTTTACGCTACAGTGGGCGACGTGAGGGTATGGAACGGCATAAATAATACGAGTTGGAATACAGAAGACATTATACGGTCAACCAGCGACGGCGACAACGGCACTTGGACAAAAATTTTATCAAGCAACCCCCAAATGCTTGCCATTTGCATCGTTGATAGAGTTGCACCTAATGGGTCGCTTGTTCCTGAGGCGCGAATTTTTGGCACAGACTTTGACAACGGGCAAATCTACCGTACAACCGACGACGAGAACTTTAACCTTGTCTTAGATACTGGATCGCAGGCCTATGCATTTTGGATTCGTAGAAACGATTTAAACGGTGACCTCTACGCAAGTTTTGTCGGCGGCGACGGCCCCTCGATTTGGGTAGCAGGAATCTGGGTAAGCACTGATGATGGTCAAAGCTGGAGCATCTACAAGAGTTTCCCCATTAATTACCCATACTATGGCTCTAAATCTGCAAGCAACTTCATGAACGGAGTTCTCTATTGGAGTGTACAGTTAGACAGCGGCGTACAAAATGGTACAAAACTTTACCCTCACTGGGACACCCAGACTGAAGAAAAACTGTTTAGCGGTGCTGGTTGGGCTGCGCTGGGTTGGAGCGGATTGGCGGTTTGGGGTACAGCCGCGGTAGTTGTCCAAAAAAGGGTGCCTTCGAAAAAATTAGTCTTAAAATAAAAAAGAAAAGGAAAAGAACCTTTAGGTTCTTGTTTTGTCGGCCGCGCCAGGCATTCCAGGTGGAAGGTCTGGGAAGTTGGAGCTTACGCGTTGCTCTGCTACGGTTGCTGCTTCAGCGAGGATTTTTGAAGCGTCTTCGTTGACGTTGTCGAAGTTCAGTGACATGCCGCTTGTTGAGCCTGCTTCAAACATCAATCCGCTTAGCATGTTTCCGATGTCGCCTAATTCTCCTTCTGCTTCAGGTAAAACTCCACCGAGTCCACTGCTTACGCTGCGGAGTACACCGATGCAGGGTCCAAGCATTGCACATACATCACCTAGTTCAGAGACAGTCTTGATTCTAAGTGAAACTTGGTCGAGTGCTAATCGTGCATTCATGATGAGTCGGCTCATTTTTCGTAATTCAGCGAGCTCAGTTGCGTAGATGTTGGCGTGTGCTTGGTCATGCTGTGTGTAGGAGTTGACAAGTTTGGCGAAGAGTGCCTTGTCTTTTTGTGTGAAGCGGTCGTTGGCTTGGTCGAGTTTTTGGATTTGGAAGTCAAGTTTGCGTGTTGCTGCTTCTAATGCGGGTTTTAGAGGAGGAGGTGCCTGAATAGTGTTTTTTAATGATGTAGCGAAAGATTCGCCTTCTTTTTTAGGTTCCCATTTCTTAGCGAAACGTTCAGACATAATTAACATCCCAATAAGAAGCGTTACGGAACAAGGAGCTTTTAATTGTATCTAACATGCAGATATATACACGCCAATCGCTAACTTGGCAATTGTGGCTTACTTTTGCTGTTTTTTCGCTATATGACCCTTTATTTAATAGAGAATATGAGTTTTGATTTGTTGCTCTTGCGAGAGGGACCCTCGATATATATAGAACAAAAAACCTACACTTTCTGTTTATGCACGTTTAGTTGTAGCGTGACTAATATAAAAAAATAAATTATGGAAATATTGCTGCTCATTCGATGATGATTTTTTGGATATCGCTTCTTACTTGTTTGATATTGTTAGCGTCGGCTTGTGCGTAGATTTTAGCTGAGTTGTCCCAGAAATGTGGCGGCGTTACTTTCGCAGATAAGTTGAATGAACCGTCTGGCTCCGTATATCCCCTAGCCCATGCTGCATCCAACATGAAAGATCGGTCGTGTTCAAAAATTCTAATTGTAGCTTTTGGTATGCCAATGTTGTCCTTGCTGAGTTTCCCTTTGAAATACACAATGTCTCCTTTTGCAACCATGTCGGGGAGTTTATAGAGTTCTAGCTTAAGTAAACCTGTCTCAATTGGCATTGGCGTTTGCATTTCAACCGCAGACGCAGTGGCTACGGTTGCGGTGGTTGCAACTGCAGGTGCGGCTGGAACAACTGTTTCTTGCATTACCGGTTCAGGGGGAACAGGTATGGGGGTTACCGTTAAGTCTTCGATTTCTGCACCGCAACTCTCCTGCATCACCTTGATGCCGGCTAGACATGATTCTTTAGTTTCATATGCCTCACTTGCGCCAATTATCTGCCCGTTTGAAGCAGTCAAACGAAACCTAAATTCTGACGCCTTATCCATGAAAACTTGGTATTTTGGAAAGTTCATCCGTGGTCCTTCAACAGTTAAGTCTTCGATTGCTACTGTACAGTTGTTTTGTATGCTTTTAACACCGTTCAAAACGCTTGCATGCTGTTCATAGGCTTCACTTACTACTACAATCTTGTCGTTTTCTGCTTTGAGCCGAAACCTGAATTTTCCAGCAACATCTTTGTATACTTGATATTTTGCTGCCATAAAACATCTATAAGCATCTCGAATAATGCTAAATAAAAATATTTGCTGGTGGTATCTTGCAATAACAAATTGGACAAATATGCGTTAATTTAGGCTTTTCAAGTTTTTTAGTTATAATAATTCAAAACAAGCGGCAACTGAGTGTTGATGAAAATTTAAAAAGATAAAATTTAAGAGAGGGTTTCTTTGGGTTTTCCAAGTTTCTTGTTTATGCATGCTTGGATGAAGCCAAAATATTCTGGTTCAGGTCTGCCTGGGCGGCTCTTGAATTCGCCGTGGAACTGCGAAGCAAAGTAGAAGTATTTGTCTGGTAGTTCTAGTGTTTCCATTCTTCTGCCGTCGCTTGATTTGCCAGTAAAACACAGTCCATTACGTTTGAGGGCTTCGATATAGTCGAGGTTAACTTCGAAGCGGTGACGGTGGCGTTCGTAGATATCATCTTGGCCGTAGAGTTTGTGGGCTAAGGTGCCTTTTTGCAGCACGATTTTGTGTCCGCCTAGCCGCATGGTTGCTCCTTTGATTTCGATTCCGCGTTGCTCTGGCATAAGGTCGATGACTGGGTATGGCGTGTCGGGGTTGATTTCTGAGCTATTAGCGTCGGTTAAGCCTGCGACGTTGCGTGCAAACTCGATAACTGCAAGTTGGAAGCCGTAGCAGATGCCCAGAAATGGGATATCATTTTCTCGGGCGTAACGTGCAGCCGCGATTTTTCCTTCTGTGCCTCTTGGGCCAAAGCCGTATGGCACAAAGACGCCGTCATAGTTTGAGAGGTCATTTAGGCATTCGGGTTCACGCTCGAACTTTTCTGCTTCAAGGTAGCTGATGCAGACTTTGGTTCTGCAGGCTGCACCGCCGTGGCGAAGTGCTTCAGTCATACTGACGTAGCTATCTGATAAGCCAGCGTATTTACCGACTAATGCAATTTTAACTTCGTACTCGGGGTGAATCATGCCATCGACGAAGGCTTGCCATTGGCTGAAGTCTTTGCTATCGCATTTTAAGCCTAGACGTTGGCAAACGAAGTCTCCCATGCCTTGCTTGTCCAAGATAAGTGGGACTTGGTAAACGGTTTCTGCGTTGTAGGAGCAGAAGACTTGATTCTCGGGGATGGTACCGAAAAGAGCGATTTTTCTCAGGGCCTCAGCGTCGATCATTTGTGGACTGCGCGCTACGATAGTATCGGGTTGGATACCGATGCGACGTAACTCGTTGACGCTGTGCTGTAATGGTTTGGTTTTCATTTCGCCAGTAACATCAAGGATGGGGACCAGTGCAACGTGGATGTAGAGGGTGTTTTCGTATCCTTCTTCCACACGCATCTGGCGTATAGCTTCTAGAAAGGGCAAGACCTTCGATGTCGCCGACTGTGCCGCCTACTTCTGTGAGAACTACGTCAGCGTTTACGGCTTTGCCTGCGTTTCTGATACGGTGTTTAATTTCGTTAGTGATATGGGGCACGATTTGGACGCATCTGCCTAAGAAGTCGCCGTGGCGTTCCTTCTCGATTACGCTGCGGTAAATGGTGCCTGTGGTTAAGTTGTTATCCTGTTTTAGGCTGAGGTCTAAGAAGCGTTCGTACCAGCCTAAGTCCAGGTCGGTTTCGCCTCCGTCGTCCGTAACGAAGACTTCACCGTGCATGTAGGGATTCATTGTGCCTGCATCGATGTTCACGTATGGATCGATTTTCACTACTGTTGGTTTTAATCCTCTTGCCTGCAGCATTTTGCCGGTTGAGGACGTTAAAATTCCTTTGCCGACTGAACTTAGTACACCGCCTGTTACGAAAATGTATTTAACCATTGATTTCCCCGCAATAACCTACACCTTTCATGTTAAATCAATTTAACTCTTTTGTGTGTGGAGCAGAAAAAACGAGCAAACTGCGATGGAATAGACAGAAAAAATGTATAGGTTTTGAGGCGTTTTTTAGCTGTATCTGCGGTTGCGTCTTAGCGCCAAGGTAAGTATCCATACTCCTATGAGAATCAGTATGATGGGCCAGATGTAGATCCAGAAGCTAAAGGCAGTGAAAGCTGATACACCGATCAAAATTATGAATAAACCCGCTATGAGCAAGCCGATGCCTTGGCCTCCATGACGGCGGTAACCATTATCGTAGCGGTGATGACGCCCATAATACGTGTAGGGTCTGCTGGTTTGCTCGGTAATAAGGGGTGCACCGCAATTTGAGCAATTAGTTGCGGTGTCGGGGTTGAGGGTTCCGCATCGGGTGCAGTAAACCACGTTTGATTTCTCCATTGTAGTTTTAGAGGCTGTGTATTCATATAATTTTTGGTGTCAAAATATTGAGTAGTGCTACGGCAGCTTTATTACATAAAAACTATTAATCACAAATGTAGTAACATTATTGGAGACTCTAAATTTGCCACAAGCGTATGTATTGATTAACGTGGAATCAGGCGCAGAAGAGGAAGTCGTTAACGTGTTAAAGACCATTGGCGGAGTCGAGGAAGCATATTATTCTTACGGTGTTTACGACATAATCACCAGAGTTAAAGCTGACTCTATGGATAATCTCAAGGACATGGTTACTCGCCGAATTCGAACCCTCAACAGAGTTCGTTCCACGTTAACTTTGATTATGACGGAAGAGTAATAGAGTCTCCCTGTATTTTGTTTGCGTCACTTTTATTAGCGTAGAAGCTAAACACCAACTATGAAAAAAATATTCACTGTAGTTGTTGTGGCTTTATTGTTAACTGTGGCTCTAGCGACATTTGCTTCAGCTGAGACAACCGTTGGCGTTAAGCAAGGTGATTGGATAGAATACAGCGTTTCCTACACAGGTTCACCAGCTCAGGGTCATGATGTCACCTCAGCACGTTTGGATATCAAAAGCGTAGACGACGCAAACATCTCTGTAATCATTAAGTCCCAGTTGTCCAATGGCTCAGAAGAAACCATCAACAGCATCCTCAATTTGGAAACGGGCCATCTAATTGACGACTTCATAATCCCAGCCAACCTAAACGCAGGCGACACCTTCAAAGACGAAAATCTCGGTACAGTAACGATCGGCGCAGTAGAAACACGCCAGTACGTAGGAGCCTCCCGCACCGTAGTGACCTCGACCGTGGGCAATAACTCCTACGTTTGGGATCAAGCTACAGGCGTCAGCTTGGAAGGAAACAGCCAAACGGCCAACTACACCATCCACACCATAGTATCCGGCACTAACTTGTGGCAGCCTCAGACGACTCCGCAGCCGGGTTTCGACTTCGTCTCAATTGTCCTCGTAGTAGCCTTCGGTCTTATCGTTTTAGTCGCAGCTTTAATTTTTACCGCACGATACATCAAACAAAAAGCATCCAGGAGTCCAGTGGCGAACTAGATTTTTTCCACGTACTTTCGCTAATGCACATATACAACCTAGGAATAAGCGTCTTAAACATCAATTTGGCATTATGATTGATGTAAAGTACGGCACTGGTTTGGAGGTTCACTGAAAGATAAAGTTTGTTGCCCAAGAAAGGGTAAGTAAACTTTCGCGATCGAAACCCGCTTATGTTCCAATAAACAAACTATGACAGCTTAAGAAAAAGAAATGAAAGGTTACTTAACTACTGCGTACTGTCCTGTTTTTGTTTTAGAAAGAAGTTAATAACAGATAGCAACTCGTCAATTTTGATGGGTTTAATAATGTAGGTGTCAGCGCCTTCAAATGTTGCTTTTTCACTTGTTTCTACCGAAGGATGCCCTGTTAGCATGATTTTAACAGTTTTTTCAAGTTCTTTTTTAGCTTTCTCAAGTAAATCTGTGCCCTTCATGTCAGGAAGGCAAACATCAATTAAAGCTAAATCAAAGGAGCTGTTGGTTAGCTTTTCTATGGCTTGTTTTCCAGTTTCTGCGGTTTCGACTTCAAAACCCTTTTTAGTAAGGACAAGTGAAAATGTCTTCAAAATGAAGGCGTCATCATCAATGATTATTATTTTTTTCAAGAGCGTTACCTGATTGAGCGTTTGTTTGGTTTAGGTGTGCTCAATCGCTTTAAAAGTTATGTGGTCAGCTTCTGGCAATCACATGGACCATTTTTGCCAAGTGAGTAATTTAGACAATTAGCGTACGTTTGTTGGATGGGGAAACGGATAAATTTTTGGTTAGGCGAATTTAGCCATGAGGTAACTTCAATTAAGATGCAGAAGGCTTCAGAAGTTTCTCAGAGTTTTTATATGTACAGAAAAGAAGATATCGTCTGCTACAAAGAAATCATAAGTATATCCGATATCATTGGCGCGAGCTCGTTTAACCTTGCGTCAACAAAAGAACATAACTCAAAATCAAATTACAAACTACATGTTTAGCCAGCAGAAGACGAAATCAAGACTTAGATAACAGAAATTTCAAAAAATGATAGCCATAAAAGAAACCGGATTAATCTTCGAGGCCAAACTTAATTTTTTAACAGATTAATTTGAAGCTTGTTTTACAATTATAACATTCATAAACTTCAATGCAGAACATTTGGTTTTCAAGCCTTTTATTTGGCTTAGCAAGCTCTGCACCACAATTAGGACAAACAACCGTCATATACAGTACAGACTATAAAAATACAGCGGAAATCGATATGAACGTTTGTTGTCTCTGTCAAGAGACACATATGTTCAACCGCTTAGGTGCAATTTAGAATTCCCTTTCCAGATCGAAATAAGCAGCTTATTTATAGCTATTATCTCGCCATTTTATTTTGTGTTTTAATTGTGTTAAAGTTATTTTTCCGTTTCTCATCGTAGTGCTGGTCTATCGAATGTAGCATAAGTTCGAGAGGTGAAAGGAATTCTTCGCTGCAAAGCCAACATAAAAATTTTTCCAACATCTCACCTCGGGCGCTGCCTCTGAATTCTATTCCTTGAATGTAGGCAGAATTGTTTAGCATGCTAAAAACCCGTTGATAGTTTAACAGTCTACCACTATATATGGATAAGTCTGCCTGCTTACCATGCCAACGTCAAAGCAATAACTAACCCAGCCTTATTTTTCATTTAAAACGAAGACAAGTCATAGGAGTATCATTTTATCTGTTATAAGGATATTCAATATTGAAACGCATTTGTAGACAAAATCAAAGCGGTCTCTGTTTACAAGCAAATTATGTATCTGTCGGATTCTTTGGGCATCAATAGTTTTAATTTAAAACAGAAAGAGTCGAATACGAAATTTGTATTAGAACGTTAGGTGAGTTCCCAAATTATTGAAGATTTAACAGTCATAGCTAAAATTAATTGTTTGTCGATAAAACAAAAAGGGGCGAAATAATACTTTTAACTTCAAAAGGATAAAGGGACAGCTTAAGGCTTGCTGGCTATTGGGTTTTGTTTTATCAGCATAAACCCAGTAAGCTGATGAAGGGTACTTGACGATTTTATTTGGGCGGCAGAAAAAACGTGTCTTACCTATTGCCTTTGAATTTGTTAGCTGCAGGCTTGTTTAACATTTTGAATAAACGATCCCAAAAAACAGACAGCGCCTTAAATCTCACAGAACGCATGAAGCTTATTGTTTTTGTTCTTCTTTGGTTTGATTATCTTTTTGCTTGTCGTCTTGGTAAGGCGTCGATATTACATCTTTTACGCGGTTAGTGATGACTGGTCCTAGTCCGTTAACTGCTTTTTCCCAATCGTCCACGTTAATAAGCGCATTAAGGGGGGTTTGGTAGGACTCCAAAATCGCTGTTGCCTTCTCACGTCCTATGCTGGGCAGACTCGCGACGAAATAGACCTGCGCATCTGAAAGGGTATCACATTTTTTAAACGCATGAACAACTGCGCTACGTTTCTCCACAACCTGTTCTTGGCGTGCCGCAGTATAGAGGAAATCCACCGTTTCCTTCTGGGACGCCGTGTTAACAATGGCTATGCCGTTTTTAGCTAAATTGAACATGGCACCCCACACCGACGCTGGCGATATACTGCTGTACTTGTAAATAATCGGCATATACCCCTCCAAAACAATAAGCGATTTGGGATACACATCTTTTAGTCGGAAAAGCTGCTCAAAGAGGTACCTCCGAGTCAACGTATAGACGAAGTCGTTGACGGTTTTTCGTTCAACAGCGCATTGGTCGGAGAGGATGTAGTCGCCTTTTTCAAGCAGCTGGGTTTTTACGGTGGCGCCTTTCTCGGTTAAGCCTGCTGCAATTTTTTTGGCGCTGCTGGCTTCGCGGCTATCCATTATTATGGTTGGTTCTTCGCCTTTTGGTTTCTTTTCATTTATGAATGGAACGAGTGTTTCTGACCCAGACATGAGCGTCACTTGCTTGCGGTATGTGGAGGAAGTTTATGTTTTTTTCTGTTTCCCCTTGATACAGCCATATCGGATACAGAAACCAAAATCAATTAAGGGATATATTTAGGCAGGTTAGTATGCTGGGCGGTTCTCTTTTAGTATAGCTGCCACTGTTGCGGCAGTTCTGCGTCTACGTCTAACAACAACTGCGACTGCACCCACAGCAACCACAACTATTACAGCAACCAGCACAATTAACGTCCAAGGCATTGTTTCAGGAGGTATCGCATCTACAAAAGGAATCTGAACAGTGAAGGCGTGCTCACTTTGGCTGTAAATACACGAAATAACCCACACATCCTCTTGGCTTTCACTTCCGAAGGAAGCTGATGCACCATCCATGTGGATTTGCAGCATCTGAGGATTAATCAAGGCGGTTTTGGGGATGCAAACATACGTGTATCCTGTGGTGTCCGAGGTGCCGTTGGTGACGAAGCTAAGTTTTTGAGTGGTAGAATTATAGGCTAAATCAACTATTGTAGAGTTTGAAATCACCGCGAACTCGTTGCCCGAAAAGTCATAGGTTAAAGCCATATTAGCTGTGGCGTCAAGCCAATGTAGAGTGTCGTTCCCTTCCCAGTGGACATTTAACATATAGTTTCCCGTTGCGTTGGGAAGCCAAACTGCTGCGAAGGTGCCATCGCTATGTGTCTGAACCCAACTGAAATTTTTCCAGTTAGCTCCGCAGTCAGCGCTGTAACCAATGTAAACAGAGGCATTTGGGATCGCCGTGTGGTTATGTGTTAGAGTACCAGAAACTGTTACTTTGGGGTTGTTTGCTGAGGCGCCGCTTACTATGTGAATGTTTAGTGTAGGCCAGACGGTTGGTTCGGGTTTAGGTGTAGGGGTTGGTGTAGGTTCAGGTGCCACAGTTGGTGTTGTAGATTCAAAGGGCAACCCACTGTTGGCTGCTGACGACAATGAAACAAGACTTGAAATTAAAAAAACTAAAACAATTGAACTTACCAATCTATTATTTGTCATATATACACCCAATTTACCACTTCAGCGGTACTGGGTGATGTTAATTGTTTAGCTTTTTATAATTTACGTTGAACCAAGAATTAGAACGTTCACTCGTACCTTATCAGGAACAGAGGTTCATTGGCTTCTCGCCGCCTAACCTCTAAAGGCACATCATTGAGAGACACAAATTCAAGTTTGCCATGTTGCGAGTCAAGTTTCACCTTTGAATAGCCCATAACCGTTACCCCTGAGAATCATTCTATCCTATAAAATATATGGACTTGTGACTACACGACGACAACAACAAACCTTAAGAACAAAGAACATCTTGAACTTGAAAATCTGCACAATTTTTTTTTAAAAAATAAACTAAAATAAAATAAGATAAAAGGGTTTATGGACCCTTCTTGGTGATTTCTTTAATTGCGCCTGCTGCGACGGTTGTGCCCATGTCTCGGATTGCGAATCTGCCGAGTTCTGGGAAGTCCGTGAATGCTTCGACTGCTATAGGGTGCAATGGTTCCATGCGTACCCAAGCTGCGTCTCCTGTCTTGAGGAAACCTGGGTGCTCTTCGCTGACTTGGCCTGTGCGTGGGTCGATTTTTTTGATTAGCTCTGTGAATTTAACTGCGATTTGGCCTGTGTGGTAGTGGAGTACTGGGGTGTATCCTGCTGCGATTGCGGTTGGGTGGTAGATGACAATGATTTGTCCGATGAATTCTTTTGCAACTGTTGGTGGGTTGTCAACTGGACCTGCAACGTCTCCGCGGTGGACATCAGTTTTTGAGATACCTCTGACGTTCATTCCGATGTTGTCGCCTGGTTCAGCTATTGGAATTTGGGTGTGGTGCATTTCGATGGATTTTACTTCGGCTGTCTTGTTTGATGGCATGAAGACTAGGTTTTGTCCTGGTTTAAGGACGCCTGTTTCGACTCTGCCAACTGGGACTGTACCGATACCAGTAATGCTGTAGATGTCTTGGATTGGTACTCGGAGGGGTTTGTTGGTTGGTTTTGCTGGGAGTTCAAGTAGGTCGAATGCTTCCATCAGTGTGGGGCCAGTGTACCAGGGCATCTTTTCGCTCTTCTTGAGCAAGTTGTCGCCGGTCCAGCCTGAAACTGGTATGAAGTGAACTTTTTCGATCTTGTAGCCAACCATTCTGAGCATTCTACCGATTTCGTTCTTCATTTCGTCATATCTTTCTTGACCCCAGTTAACTGATGCGTCATCCATCTTGTTGATGGCAACGATTAACTGGCGAATGCCCAAAGTGAAGGCTAAGAATGCATGTTCACGTGTTTGACCGCCTGCACCGATACCTGCCTCGAACTCGCCTTTCTTGGCTGAGCTGAAGAGGACTGCTGCGTCGGCTTGGCTTGCGCCGGTAATCATGTTTTTGATGAAGTCTCTGTGGCCTGGTGCATCGATGACGGTCATGTTGTATTTCTTAGTTGGGAACTGGAGGAATCGAAGGTCGATGGTGACACCACGTTCTCTTTCTTCCTTTAGGTTGTCGAGAACCCAAGCGAAGTGGAAGGTGCCCTTGCCCATTGCTTCTGCTTCTGCCTGATACGCATCGATGGTTCTTTGGTCGATAACGCCTGCTAAGTATAGTAAGTGTCCAGTGGTTGTTGATTTGCCGTTGTCAACGTGCCCCATGATGATGATGTTTAGGTGGGGTTTATCACTTTTGCTCATTTTCATTTCCTTCTATTAATTTCATCCTAATTTCGAAATTCGTTAACACATCAGTCCTCCAATTATTAAAAGCTTCTGATGGTTAATACGCGTGAAATATGACACAGAAACGCCCAAAGAGACAAGAAAAATAATGCAAAAGCCTTAGAACTTATAACTGCTGAGGCGATTAAAGCTAACTATGAACAGCTATACCTCACTCGGAGAGGGCATCTCGGTTGTTACTACAACCTGGAATGAGGCTGAAAATATCAAGGAACTTATCCAGAGAATCCAAAAAACCTTAGAAGGCAAAGTTTTCGAGGTAATCGTCGTTGATGACGAATCAACTGATGGCACCGTTAAAATTGCGAAGGAAATAGCGGACATCACAATTGGAAAACCCAGAGAAGGACAAACAAAAGGGTTACTCTATGGCGCAAAATTGTCTAAGCACCCTATAATAGTAACCATTGACTCTGACTTAGAAAATCCACCTGAACTAATACCTAAACTTCTTGAAAAAATACGGGAGTCCGACGTAGTGGTTGCTTCACGGAGCACTTTGCCGAGGTTTTCGGAGAAATGCGCAGCGAAAACTTTAGGGCAACTCTGCGGTGCCTCTGATTTCTATTCAAACTTTAGAGCCTTTAAACGAGAGGCAATTAATGGAATAAAATTAAGGGGTGGGGAAACCTTTGGTGGAGAACTGCTTGTTGCGGCTAAAAAAAGCGGATTTAAAATTGGCGAAGTAATTTATGATGCGCCTCCTCGTCGTAGTAAACCGCGGATTGGCGGATCATTTAGAGCGAATCTGCGTATTTCGGTGGCTTCTGTGAAGTGTTGGCTAATTTATTGGCTGTAACGCTTTCCGTTAAAAACTTAGCACATTATTTTTGAGGGAGGTGACTTTGGAAGCGCAGGCTTTTTCATACCAGCTTTGATGAGCGATTTTGCGCCAATCCATTCTACCAAAGAGTACCCAACGATCACTTGGCACCAGAAAGTTAACAAGCGGACAATCGTTGTAGCCGCACCTGCTATGGCAATTGGAACGCCGTAGAGAGTAAACAGGTTTATCATTGTCACTTCCACGGCACCGACAGGTATACCTGCAGTTATTGTTTCCACGGTTGTAACGATGCAATAAACTGTTGCCAAGTCAAAAATGGATAGCGCCGTAAAGTTGAGGGCGTAGAAGATCATGAGATAAACTCCCAAGTTGCAGATCCAAGAAACCACTGCGTAAAGAATTGGTTTTAGAAGTTGCCGCGGATGGTTTTTGAAGGTTTTGAAGACTTCACTGAAAGATAGCAACCCATGATGGATTTTCTCCCTAATCGATTGCTGCCGAATAGGATTACTAATCAAGCGTCGTGTAAACCACATTGTTAGGTTTACTATTTTGTCCGCTGCGCCCTCTTTGAATGCAATGAGGAATATGCATGCTATAACCACTGCGGTGCCAGAAACCACCAAAATAACGGGGGTGGTAAGGTACAGGGGCAACTGGTGCGTGAAAAGCAACAACAGAAAACCAAAGAGCAAACCGCCTGAATAAACAAAGGTGCTGATTAGCCTTGAACCGATAACGGTTGCAGCTGCGATGCCAGTATCATGCTGAGTTTCTTTTTGTGCCAGAGCAATGCGGGTTACTTCTCCTCCTATGGTGGCACTTGGAATAATTAATTCGACAAAGTTACCAATCCAATTGTAGAGCAAGAGCTTTCTAAATTTGACTTTAACGTTAAGTAAGTTTAGGAGGCTATGCCAGATTAGGGAATCAAAAACCACTGCTGCAAAGAGAGAAACAACGGCCAAAGCAAAGAACAATGAATACTGGTAAACGTTAAGTTGACTCAGGAGCATGAAAAGCCCTTCGAACCCAACGAAAAACCACAAGTACAGAATAAAAGCTACCAAACCAAAAATCATGAATACAAGGGTTTTTCGTCCAATTAAACGCAGTTCAATTCCCACCTTCCACTAAGTAATTATTGTTAGAATCTGAGTGCTCAATCGAGCGGCAAGGGCACTTTTTGAGGCTCAAGAGAAAGATACGGCAACTTTAGTTTACCGCACTGTTTCAATATAAAATGGGTTTTGCAAGCATATTAATCAAGTGGCAAGTAAACCAGGTTTTTCCAATGCAAATTTAAGAAAAAACCCAATTAACTCAATCCAGTATTCGTATCAAACAATACAGCGATTTGGAAAAGACCAAAGGAATTAACTCAGAGGATAGCTTACATAGTTCGTTCAATTAGTTCAACTATGGTTCCCTCTGGGTCTTCTACGAAGGCAATGGTTATGGTCTCAGCGAATTTTTTAGGTTCAACCCTGATAGTTACACCTGCCTTTTTCATTTCAGCAATTGCACTGTAGACATCGGAGACTTCGAAGCCTAAATGGTCAAATAACCGTTTCTCATAAGCGGGCTGAATGAACTCTTTCTGGTCTCGGCAAAAAGTAAGTTCTAATATGCAGCCCTTGCCTTGAGGGTCTTGCATGAAAACAAGTTCAGAGTTAGCCGCTTTATACTCATGTCTATCTGTGACCTTTAAGCCGAAAAATTTCTGATAGAAGTCAATGCTGCGTTGTATGTTGCTTGTGCGGATACTGGCATGCACAAATTTGCCATCACAGGAGTTAACGCGGCGGTTTGATTTTAACTGTTGTCTGCCTTGTTCATCAAGGGTTTTGTTGACCAAAGCATCTGCTTTGATTATTTGAGGATGCTCGCGTCGAACATTAACAAAAAGAACTGCTTTGAAGCATTTAAGCAAAGTTTTCACTTGCCGGTTCAGTTTTTGTAGTTCTACGTTTTTCACTTGGTATAACCCATTTATCTGTTTAGCAACTAATTCGCTATCAAGATGACAAGTTACTTCTTGTGATTGTTGCTCTACGGCGTATTTTAACGCCATGAGAAGCGCTTCGTATTCAGCTTGGTTGTTGGTGCGGTTACCTATGAAGCGGGAATCCGCCTTTAGGAGTATACCTGTTTCGGTTGTGGCTATGTAGGCAGCGGCCGCTGGTCCAGGGTTGCCTCTTGCGCCACCATCAGAATAAAGCAGTAGCTTCTGACTCATCAAGACTCACTGACTCAATTTAGCCATGTTTAGTTATTTAAAGGGTTTACGTAGCGGGGGCTTGTTTGGTTGGTTGTTGTAGTAAGTGAGCAGTCACATGCGTTTATGAATAAAGAAGTACTCACAAGGGTAAAAGAGGAGAAACTAAGTTTTGACAGGCGCTGTTGGATTGGCGAGACTGAATTCTGTTCACTTACAACTTTCTCTGCTTAAGCATGAGAAAGAATATGGCAAAGTAAAGAATTCAAGGCGCGGGCGATTGGACATTTTAGCTGAGATTTTGTCACATTGTCAACAGCCAAAAACAAAAACGAGTATCATGTACAATAATAACTTGAATTATTCTCAACTTAAGAACAATATAGATATTTTGACTTTGCAAAATTTGCTTTCTAAGAAGGAGAATAAGTATGTGACGACTCAGAAGGGTTTTCGGTTTTTGGAGTTGTTTGTACAGCTTAACGATTTGTTGGAAGAATATTCCCCTAAGTTTTAAACTATTTTAGCAGTTTTTCTCTTTAACATTTAAATGTTAAAAACACATGGTCAGCCATGTTGATTTGAACGTTTTATTCACATAATATGGTACGTTTTTACCACGAAAACAGTCGAATTTAACGTTAACGAATATACTAGCATATTATGAAGAGTTTTATAACAAATAGTAGCAGTTGAGATATAAGAAACAAGACTGGTGATGTGGGGACTATGGCAGAAATACTCGTT
Organism: uncultured archaeon; assembly: GCA_963760925.1. Taxonomy (GTDB): domain Archaea; phylum Thermoproteota; class Bathyarchaeia; order Bathyarchaeales; family Bathycorpusculaceae; genus Bathycorpusculum. Next base: position 285,958 of record CAVXES010000006.1, read on the forward strand.
AAAGAAATATTCGAAAATAACCTTGAAGAAATGTACCTAAAAGTCGTATCAGAACCAAACAACAACTACCCAAAAAGAGGATTCATAAAATGCCCAGATTGCGGAGACGAAATCCTCATGATACCAACCTTAAAAACTATGAACCAAGCAATAGAAAACCACATCAAAATCCACAAAGAACTCTTAAAAAACCAACCCCTCCAAAGACAAAAAACCGCAATCCAAATTCGCCTTGATTTAGCACAACAAGTCCTAAAAAAAGCAAGCTCCCCAAACATATCTTGAACCCCAAAGAGGGAGTTTCGGGGGTTACACGTCCTCTCGGGCGTGACCTCCCCTCCCTTAAAAAGGAAAAAGTACAGCGGCTGAAGTTTTTTGATTTACTTATTTTTGAGCAACGCCATAAGTTTAGGCATTAACTCGTAGCCGTGTTCTATGGTTCCAAGGGCTCCTTTTACGCATTCACGTTCAGAAAACGCTTTAACTTTTCCGTCAGAGGAAGCGTTGCCGCCTGAAATCAGAAGCGCAACAGGCGTGTCGCTGTGTACTTTCAGAGCGCATGGTGTAGCATGGTCAGAGGTAACGCAGATCAGAGTATCTTGAAGCGAGATTTGGTTTAGGAGTGATCCAAAGAAGTATTTGTCGATGGCGGAGATGATTTCGGTTTTGAGTTTGTAATTTCCGTCGTGTCCTGGTTCGTCGGGACCTTTGAGGTGGATGTAGAAGCAATCATGTTTGGGCATGGCTTCGAGGAGCGCTTTTACGCGGTATTCCATGTCGGCTTGCAAGTTGCCTGAGGGCGGGGGAAGCAAAGATGCTTCCATGCCGGCGAGTTGTGCGATGCCGCGTTCTGTGTGCATGTCGGCGAGGCACGCGAAGTTGACGTTATAGTGCTGGTTTATGTTGAAGAACTTCGGCAGTAGGTGCCCCGCGTCTCGTGTAATGACGACGTTTGCTTTGAGTTTGCCTTCTTTTGCCCGTTTAACGTTGATTGGATGGTTTTCCCAAAGGTCATGTGATTTCTCTATAAACTCGTTAACTAAACCAGCTGAGGTTTTAGCGGCTTCCGTTTCGTCCATAGCCTCGCATGTTTTGATAACCATCTCGGGGTTCGGTTGTGCGACGCCTAAACCGTTTATTATTGCATATGCTGGATCGCTGTTGGTTATGTGACTTGATAGAGCTTTGTCTTTGCTTTTTATGAGCAGAACCGCTCTGTGACCCAGCGTATTTTTAAATTCAAACTCGGCGGGGTAAGAAGATAATTGTACATCTTTGTTAACGGCCTCAGTAAGTACCGTTGCTTCCTCGGTGCTCAGGGTCCTTCCTACTCTGCGGTCTATTAGGTTTTTGCCTTCACCCAATGTGGCGAAGTTGCATCTTAATGCTAGGTCGCCGTCTTGCATTTTTAAGCCTGACCCAGCGACTTCGATTACGCCTCTGCCTGTGCTGTACTTGAATGGGTCGTAGCCTAAAAGAGAAATAACTGCAACGTCGCTTTCAGGAGCTATGCCCCGTCCAACAGTGTACATGACTCCGGTTTCGCCATTTCGAGCGAGAGAATCTAAATTTGGAGTTTGTGCTGCCTCGAGCGTTGTTTTGTTCCCAAGGGCGGCTATAGGTAAATCGCCCATACCGTCTATTGCGACAAAGAGTAGTTTCAAACTGTTTTCCTCTAAAAGTTATGGCTGTGTTGCAAGCTATATTATTTTTTGTTTGGATCATGGTTTTAAAGATAAAAGTGTTCGAATTGCAGTTTGGGTTTCATTCGGTGTGCCAGTGGTGTTTACGAGGTGAACGTCGCTTTGCTCGAAGAGCTTTTGGAAGAAGGCTGTGCGTAATTCGAGTTTTCTTTGGTCATGTACCAATTGGTGGGGATTACAGAAGTCATGTTCCAGTAAATATTGAATTGCATCGTCAACTGTAAGTGAAGTTACTATGCGAACGTCTGAAGGGTCACGTTTGAGGAGAATAATCTTTTGCAGAGTAGCCATCGGGATAACGCCCCCGCCACCAACAATCCACCGCACATTCACTACAGCTCTACCCCTTAAGTCAAACTGTGCCTTATCCACCAAACGTTCGTATTCGTTCCAGATTTTGCCAATGTCGGCTTGAATGTAAGTGTTTTTTTCGGAACTAAACGCTAAGGGTTCCCGCGTGCTTAGCCGCACAAAATACCAGTCGTCGCTGATTAGCCGTGCAGTTGGTATGCGAAGTAAACCCCACGAGTGGGTTGTTTTGCCTGTGCCCGATGGGGCAATTATGGAGACACCGACGCCGCCTATGTCTATTGCTGCGCCGTGGACGGAGTAGATGCGATGTTCATCTTCTAAAATGTCGCCTGCGACGGCAAGGGCGATGCTTTTGACCCAGCCGTAATAGTCTACGTTGATTAGAAAAGCGGTTTTGGTGTAGGGGTCAAATTTCACGGTTAAGGGTTGTCCAGGTTCCGAAATGACTACGAGACGCCCATGCGAACGGGTGTTTTCATTTGCTGAATAGAAATTATCTTCCCACATGTCCTTAGTTTGGCGGGAGTCAGTTATGATTTTAATGCAGCACCCGTAGATGTCGACTTTGCTTGTGTAGAGCAGTTTCTGGTCGTAGGTTTTGAAGAGTTCGTTCTTTTTTGCGGGGTTAATTAACTCTACATGGTAGCTCATTATAGGTCTCCAAAAGTTCTGCTTAAGGTAAAGTTAGTTCAGTGGGATAAGTTTTTTCCCAAACCAAGACTACTGTTACCTGTTTCTTATGCTAGCAATAAAGCCTCGAGTCACATCTTTGATTGACCGAAGCAGTGGATAAGCAATTCGCTCTGAAGTCAACCTCTCCAAGCGATGTATTCTGAAGTATATTGGAGGGTGCGGGTCAAGTCCCAGCCACTCCTGCAAACGAAAAGAAAATTGACGTTCGTAGAGTAGCCGTTGGAAGCCAATTTTGGTCAGTGACCCAGCCAAAATCTTCGGGTTCCCCACAAGCATTGCAGAAACCAAATCAGCTCTGGCTTCAAAAAATTTGGCGACAAAGAAAATTAATATCATAACCGCCCAGAAATAACCAAAAAACAGAATTGAAGAAAAAACTATCGGAAACAATGGGAAAAGCACATAGAAGCGGAAGAGAAACTCTGCGGAAACCAGCCCGTAAAGAAGAAGGGGATCTCTGCCTTTCAGGTGTCCGAATTCGTGCCCTAAAACACCCCGCAGTTCATCCTCATTTAACCGCACCAGTAAGCCGGTTGTGAGTAGGACAAGGCTGTTTTTTGGACTTGTTCCAGATGCGGCGGCGTTAGGAACCATTGTATTTGAGATCATAATTTTCGGCACAGGAAAACTGAAACGGTCAGCAATGCTTTTCACAAGTTCGTAAACATCGACTTTTTTTGCCTTCAGATTTGTAAACTCGCAGGGCACACCATGTTTCTGGAATATTTGGCTTGCAGATTCTACGTCGAATCTGCCTTTTTTGGAGATTATTTTATCGTAAATTTCCTTTTTAATAGCGACCAAGGCTTCTCGAGGGTATTTACAGTTGGATTCGGCTTTTTCAGTTACGGGTAAAAAAAACTCCAAAAGCTGGATTGATGGATTGTCTTTTGTTATGGACCAGTCGGCACTTCTTGCGATGAAATGGTTAGAGAAATAAATGAAGAGAAATTGAATTCCAATTAAAAGCAGCGGAGCCACCCAAAACTCCTCTGGAGCCGCTGAGCCAATAGCAATAAAGATGAAAGAGCCGAACACGATGAAGACCAAGAAGAAGATAATTTGAGTTTCCAAGAAAAGCCTGTGAAAAGACTTCGAGGGTTTGGTATAGGCTTCTGGGACAACATTTTCTCCTTCTCGCCAAGCAAAATAAACAGCAGTCTCCCGAGCGTTTTGGCAAAAAGCTTCCAGCGCAATTATGATATCTTGTTTGGCTTCTTCAGCATCGTCTTTTGTTGCTGACAATGTTAATGGGGTAATGGTTAATTCGAATTGTGAACCGCTTTTTAGTTCCACATTTAAGAAGGGTTTTTCTTGCAAGTCAATAACGGAGTAGGCGAGTTTTTCGCCTTGACTGGAGGATTCACGGGTTATGTCCACAAAAAGATCTTTTTGAGGCTCGAGAAACTGAGTATATATGAAGTCGAATAATCTTGCGTAGTAACTAGGTGGAACTTCAGGGGTAATCCTGTAAGAAAACGACGAAAAAGACGCAGACATTTCTTAACTGCCAAAACTACATTAAATCAATGTTTCGGGTTTTATATGCTTATTATGTCACTGGATAGACATATTTCAGCAGAGGGGACAGCGTTTATTAATATCGAAAGTCATTTGTTAAAAACAGATAAGAACAGTGCTCATTGCTTCTTTGTTTTATCAAACCATCATGTTTGGTTAAGCAATGCACGAAGCTTTAAAAGAACAACCGGTCGAGCAGTGAAAAAGGGATGTTGGAAGTGGAAGTAGCAAAAAAAACAATTCTTGTCGTAGATGATGACAAATCCATACTCCGAACTTTCACACGTATTTTACAGAAAAGCGGCTACGAAATCGAAACCGCTGAAACAGGAAAGGAAGCTATGGAGAAAGCTGAGAACCGCCACTACGACTTAGCACTTGTAGACATACGGCTTCCAGACATGGATGGCACGGATCTACTTGCTAAACTCAAAAAGCAGTTACAGCACACCGTAAAAATCATGATTACAGGTTTTCCTTCGCTGGAAACAGGCGTTAAAGCACTTGACGAGGGCGCAGACGCTTACCTTGTTAAGCCTGTTAAACCGCAGGAACTTTTGGTTCTTCTCGAAGAGAAACTTAGAAACAGAGAAGAATCCAGCGAAGTCAGTCACTAATTTGTGGTTGTAGCATACCTACTGCATCTTTTTAATTTCTTCTTTTACCTAAATTAGCCTTGAGCTATTTGAATGGCAAAGAGTTCTTTTTAGCATTCGCTTTTTGGTCACTTATTTTTAGTGTTGGCTTTGCCCAAACTCCAAGTGTGACGAGTCAAAGTCTTAATCAATATTCAGTTGAACCAGCTTTTGAGTCTTTAACCTTTAATGAGCCAGACGGGATATTTCCCGATCAGAGCAGCAACAAACTTTTCGTAACGGAACAAGTAGGAATAATAAAGGTTTTTAACAATACCCCAAATTCAGACAATTCAACTGTGTTTTTAGATATTAGGGATCGTGTGCTTTATGGCGGAGAGCAGGGTCTTTTAGGATTAGCGTTTCACCCCAACTTCAATCAAAACCGATATTTCTATGTGGATTATGTAGCGGATAATCCAAGGCGAACCGTGATTGCCCGTTATACCGCCGACATTAATGAACCAAACGTTGCCGATGAAAACAGCGAGTTGGTGCTGCTTGAGGTTATTCAGCCTTTCAGCAATCATAATGGGGGGCAATTGGCTTTTGGACCAGATGGTTACCTCTACATAGGCATGGGCGATGGCGGTTCAGCAGGTGATCCTTACGGAAACGGACAAAACCGCGCAACCCTTTTAGGTAAAATCTTACGCCTCAACGTTGATTCTCCTTCGGGTGGACAACAGTATGGTATCCCAATCAGTAATCCTTATGCGGATAACAGTTTAGGTTACCGTGAAGAAATCTATGCGTATGGTTTTCGGAATCCATGGCGTTTTAGCTTTGACGTGGAAACAGGTGCGCTTTGGGTTGGGGATGTGGGACAGAATAGCCTTGAAGAAATTGACGTTGTTGAGGCGGGTAAAAACTACGGCTGGGTATAATGGAGGGCACGATGTGTTATAGTCCTGCAGTTGACTGTGACCAAACTGGTTTGGAAATGCCTATTTGGAATTACAGCCATGACTTAGGCAACGCAGTCATCGGTGGCTACGTATATCACGGTCAAGCCTTGCCCAGCATAGAGTGCGCCTACATTTATGGAGATTTCGGCTCAGGCAATATATGGGCGCTCACTCAAAACAGCACAGGTACAACTAATACTTTGATTGTGGATTCAGCGCTAAACATTGCATCGTTTGGTGTGGATCAGCAAAACGAAATCTACATTACGGCATACGACGGCAAAATCTACAAATTATCAGCTGCGCCCATTCCTGAATATCCATCCTTAACCGTAGTAGTTGTCGTGTTGGTCGTGGTTGCGCTTTTGGCTATATTTTTTATTAAGAAACCTAATAATCAAAGCAACCGTTGAGTAAACCAATGGACACAGATCTGGGTGTGGTTGGTTTTAGGGCGTAACCAGTTTTTCGGTAGAGAATACTTAAGAATAGTGGGTTTGCTTAAGCGAGTATGTTTCGGGATTTGAGAGGGTTTGCTCAATTTATCTCCGTCGAACGCGGTTTAATGTTGTTTATGATTGTGGTCGGAGCAACATTCCTAGCCGGCGGCACCCTCGCATGGGGAACTGCACTGTTTTTGGGTGGAATGGTTTTTTGCATTTGGAGCGCCGTGGACGCCATGAACAACCTGTGTGACGTTGAACTTGATGTGCTCTCAGATCCACACCGCGCCTGCTTCACCAAGAAACTGGGAAAAATCGGCATTCTAATCACCGCCTGCTTCACAGCTCTGTCTTTGGCTTTAGGCGCAGTTACGTTGATGCCTTTTGTGGTGCTTTTTGTGGCTTTAGGGTTAGTTTTTGGTGTATTATATTCGGTTCCGCCTTTTAGGCTCAGAAAAACCGCCTACAAGCCTCTTGTCAACTTCACTGTTGGCGCAGTGCCAATGATGATAGTTGCTGCTTTCTTCAACGTATTCTCACTTAATGTTTTGGTATTAATTTTTCTTATAGGGGTAACTACGGCTATCAATAGCCTCTGGGAAGACCTAGCAGATTACGCGTCGGATTTCAACAGCGGCTCACGAACCATACCAATTATTCTTGGTTTTAGGCGGGGGCTTCTCTTTACGGTTGCAATGGGGTACTCCATGATTCCGTTAATGGTATGGGTGGGGGTTCTCTTCCAGCTTCCGCTTGTTTACTATGCTGCCCTATCAGGGTTGGCGTGCTTTATCACTCTGCGGCTACTCCAAAAACGTCAAACAATATCCAACAGTGAAGCGCCCAATACAGAGCTTTTCAAACTTGGAGAAGTCTTAGCTAAGGACTTTGTAATAATTGCCATCGTGTTCACACTAAGCTTAATGCTGAGCAGTTTACTGAGAATTTATCCCTTATTCTAAATCATGGATTGAATAAAAAAAAGTTGGGCTAAAAAGCCTTTGCGTTTTTCTACCTTTTGTGAGACCTTTTGCGGACAACCGCAAGAAGGACAACAACCACTGCCACTGCTATTAGAGCTGCTGCCGCAGCAACTACCCAGTTGTTTAAACCTGTTGGTTCGTTTAGCGTATGAAGCGCACCTAAAGCGTAGATTTGGTGATCCCAAGAGGTAATGTAGAGTACTCCGTCGCAGATTGCAGGAGAAGAGCTAATGTGGTTTTGGGTTGTATATGACCAGACGTTTGCGCCTGTTGAAGCGTCAAGACAGTAGATGTTGCTGTCCCAGCCGCCCAAGTAAACGTATCCGCCAGCGACTGCAGGAGACGAATAAACACCGTCGTATGTTTGGTAACTCCAAAGTTTCTCGCCTGTTGTAGCGTTTAGACAGTAAATATTTTTGTCTGCAGTCTCATCTAAGACGCCTGAGCCAATGTAGACATAACCGTCTGCGACTGCAGGCGAGGAATCAACCAGCCCTTGTTCTTGGTAGCTCCAGACTTTTTCACCAGTGGAGGCGATTAGGCAGTAGACGTTGTTATCTTCAGAACCAATGTAGAGGTAGCCATCGACCACAGCTGGAGAGGACAATATGGTATTGCCCGTTGTGTAACTCCAAACCTTAGCGCCCGTGGCTGCGTCCAGACAGTACACGTTCTTATCAGCAGACCCAAAATATACTTGGTCGTCAACGACTGCTGGAGAAGAATCCACTAACCCTCCTGTTGTGTAGCTCCAGGCTTTGTTGCCGCTGAGTGCGTCAAGACAATACAGGTTTCCATCCCAAGAACCCACGTAGACGTATCCGTTGGCAACTGTCGGAGATGACTGGACACTGTCGCCTGTTGCATAACTCCAAACTTTACTCCCGGATGAGGCGTCTAAGCAGTATATGCTGCGGTCGTAGCTCCCAAAGTAAACATAGCCATCCGCAATAGCTGTCGAGGAGCTTATTGCTGATAGTTGAGGAAGCGTGTAAGTCCATATTTTTGTGCCGTCTGCAGCATTAAGGCAGTAGACTGTGCCGTCGTTGGATGATGCATAAACTTTGCCGTCAACGACTGCGGGAGAAGCACCGGCAGGGGCACCTGTTGTATAGTTCCATAGCAGGGTGTTGGAATTGGGGGTTGTTGTAGACGTGTATCCTGTATGAGCTAAGTCACGGCGGAACATAGGCCAATCATCAGGCATCGTAGCCGAAGTGGAACCCAAAAGGGCAATCGAAGAAAAAGCTATCAATGCAACTATAACCACGCTTAGTGCTTGTTTTCTCGTTTTTATCACCGCTGTCCTTTATGGGCTTCGATTTTTAAGCTTTCAAGAGGCAATCCGCTATACTGAGTACTGCTGATTTCTTTGTCTTCGCCAATAATGTTTATTGTAAAACCTGCTTTTTTCATCTTGTCTAAATAGGTCTCTTTTTGAAGTGCACCTGCTACACAACCACTAAGCAGCGCTTCATCATTTAGCTGCTCCTCAGTTAGTTTGCCGAGTAAGACTATGTCTGAAACATACATTTTGCCGCCCGCTTTGAGCACACGGTAAGCTTCGTTGAAAACTTTGGACTTATCAGGCGCTAAGTTAATGACGCAGTTGCTAATTATCACGTCCACAGAGTTATCTTCGATGGGCATTTTTTCTATATCGCCCAGCCTGAACTCAACGTTTTTGTAATCGTGCTCTTTGGCGATGATTTTGGCTTTAGCAACCATTTCTTCAGTCATGTCTAAGCCTATGACATTGCCTGTTTTGCCTACTTTTTTGGATGCTAAGAAACAGTCGAATCCAGCTCCGCTTCCTAAGTCAAGCACTGTGTCGCCGACTTTTATGTTGCTAAATGCGGTTGGGTTGCCGCATCCGAGACCCAAATTTGCTTCGGGGACAGCGTTAATTTCTTCTTCAGAATAGCCGATGTTTTTTGAGATTTTTTTAACTGTTTGTTTGTCGAGGGTTCCACAGCCGCATTGACAGCAACTGGAGTTGCGGTTTGCCGCTATTTTGGAGTAAGCGTTTTTTACTATTTTTTTAACTTCTTGATTTTTATCCATATAATTCACCTATGTGTAGGTTACACTTTGGAATGCTTCTTTCATGAGGGAAGAGGTTAACTCGTTGGTTAGGGCGTCTAAAATGTTGTAGGTTCGGCTGTCCACAATTGAGTAGAAGCGTTTGGTGCCGTCTTTTCGGCATCTGACGATTCCGGCGTCTTTTAGGATTTTTAGGTGTCTTGAAATTAGGGGTTGGATTAGGCCTAAATGGGGGACTATTTCGCAGACGCATCGTTCGCCGTTTCGTAGGTAAGTGATTATTTCCAGTCGTATGGGGTCTGAGAGGGCGTGGTAGAATGTTGCTTTGAAGCGGTTTTGGCTGTCTCCGTCTGTTGACATGGTTTTGATATTAATTCATAACAATATTTAAAAATTGTTATGAAATATACGTTTAACGGAGACCAAAAATGACAGGAGAACAATATGAAGGAATCCCCCGAAACAAAATACCATGGGACCCCAAAATTGACTACACCAAATGCACCGCATGTGGCAAATGCGTAGACTTCTGCCACACCAAAGCCTTCAGAACCGAAGAAAAAGACGCCAAAAAAACAACCCTCGTAAACCCCAACCATTGCGTAGTTTTCTGCCACGGTTGCGAAGACATCTGCCCTGTCGGAGCTATATCGCACCCATCCGATGAAGAAACACAAAAAATTATAGATACATTGAAAACTCAAAACAAAATCTGAGCCCAAAGAAAAGTTAGTTGCCCAAAGGGCACTAAGCGTCTACTTTTGTTTTCCCCATACCGTACCAGAAGAAGACTTTGGCGAGTGCCGCGATTATTACGCCGCAGGCAACGCGAGGTAAAATATTGAGCAGTACACCAGTTGTGCCTGTTACTACGTTAGCAGGTGAAAGTTGAAAAACGCCGAATAGAACGATACCGCCTATAGTTGCTGAGATAACCCCTGCAATAGCCATTCTGCGGAAGTCTTCTGAGCGTCTGTTCAATGCGCCCGCCATGTAACCAATAAGCATAGGGCTAACGATGTAAGCCAAAAGGATTGTTCCTGAGCCTGTGGCGCCGTGGAAACTGTTAGCCCAATACATGGAGTAGAGTGTGCCCATTATGAATCCGCTGGAGCCGCCTGCCCATTGGTTCCAAACCAAACCCAGCATAAGCGGAACAGCCACAATTACGGTTAACTCTAGTATCTCCATAGTTAAGCCGATAGCTAAACCTCCACTTTCAGATTCGTAGCCTACTATTGAAGGGATCTGCGATAGGCTTACAATAAGCAAAACTACAACTGTTGGGACGATTATTCCGAAGATAATATCGTTTTTAGTCCATTTTTTCCAGTTTAACGTCATGACTTGCCGCCTTAGGGCTTAGTTGTTAGTAAAGTGCATTTAAGGCTTCCCTCATGCGTGGTTGCGGTTGGTAACTTTATATGTTAAAAAAATAATTAGATTGAGGATAAACAATGACGGGTCTTCTTGACATCGCTAAAAAAATTAAAGGCAACCGCTGCGAACAACTTGTAAAATATAGTGGTCAAGAATACACCATCTCAGGTGCGAACGTCGGATTAGGCACGTTCAGAGTGGACATCGGCAGCTTTCAGAACAAAGTAAAAGAAATCAACGCTGTCCCACCAGTCATGATGGCTTTGGATAATAACCAGTACCTGCTTTGTCAGCAAGCCTCCCAGTTAAATTACAACCCAGAACTCAAAGATGCATGCATTAGAATAAGGCTGATGCATATTATGGCGTTTACTCAGTTGCAGGCGCTGCTAAGCATTCCCGCGTCAAGCGAAGAATTGGGTAAGCAGATTTTAGAGTGGATCAAGCAGATGGGCAAGTTGACTGCTCAGAGCATAGAGATGCTTGCGCCCCAACCAAAAAGGACGTTCTATGATGCACCACAAAAGGCAGGTCCGCGAAGTCCAGGTAGCTTACCGCAAATAAAGATGCGCAAAGTGCCTGCGAAAATCAGGGTTAAGCCCGATATTGAGGAAATCATGAAGTACCAAGGCATAGATGAAGCACAGATGCAACAAGCGCTAAAAGTTCTCAAAGAATAACAAAAACTATGCCACATTTGCTTTTGGGTTGGTAACGTATTTATTAGTAAATGCAGATGGGATAATACCTTAGCTGTGCAGGGGTCGCCAAGCCAGGTCAAAGGCGTAGGCTTCAGGAGCCTATCCTGCAGAGGTTCGTGGGTTCGAATCCCACCCCCTGCACCATATCCAAACCATTGGTTAGCTTGTTTTTCGCGCACTTTATTCCCAGCGGAAATAGCGAATGGCAACAAAACCGAAGAAAGCAGCATAAGCAGCCATCACAACCAACGGCACAAACGATGGAAAGGACCCCGTCATGGAGCTATCAAGAGCATTCACAGCTGCACCGACAGGAGTGAAAAGGGCTGCTGTTTGCAGACCGCTTGGAAGGACTTGAATTGGAACATAGACTCCTGCGAAGAACAGCAATGGGTAAAGAAGACCCATGGTTATACCGTTCCCAGCGCTCTGCGAGGGAGCAACCGAAGTTATAAGCAACCCCAAAGAAAACATTGCAAGCGTCGCCAGCACCAAGGAGAGAATAAATCCCGGAATATCAAACGCAACCTTTACGCCAAAAATCAAAGTGCTCCCAGCTACGAGTATTGTAAAACCTACTGCGGCAAGAATAAGATTGATTACTACCTGTGCAGCCAATAGCTTAGCTGGTGATATAGGCGTTGTGGAGATTCGCTTAAGCCAACCGGTCTCACGGTCACGCAAAAGGGGAATCGGCAACCCAAACAAACCTATGAATATGAGTACAGTGATCATCAGAATTGGAATATATAATTCGAAAAGCGTAAACGAGCTGCCCTCAATGGGTTCGTTAAAAGTTGGTATGTTGCCAAATATTAATAGCAGGATTAACGGGAGTGCAATCCCAAATGCTAGGCCCGTTGGCTCTCTGAGGGCAAGTTTCCCTTGAACTTTGAATAGTTCCCAAAACGGTAAAGAAGCTTTTTTTGGTGCGGCGTCCTTTATACTCATCTCTGGCGCCCCTGAGTTTTTAGGGTTTTACCGTTCGTTTGTGTGAGTTTCACGAAGGCGTCCTCAAGATTACCGCTTTTCACTTGAACATCACTTACAGTAATGTCTGCTTTAAGAAGCGCATAAAGCACGTGGGTCGTAATATCGCCCGAACCGTCAACCACAATCCTTGTCCCCCTATGTTGGACAGAAGTTACGCCAGGCAGGACAGCTAAAGTCTTATCGTCAACTGGGCGAGAGGGCGCAAACTGCATATGTATGCCTCCTCCTTGGTTGGCTGCAAGAGCTGCAGGAGTGTCTAACGCAATAAGTCTTCCGTGATTAATCAACGCTACTCGGTCGCACAGCCTTTCAGCCTCATCCATATAATGGGTTACAAGTATCACAGTCACACCGCGACCCCTGATACGCTCGATAAGCTCCCAAGTTTCACGTCGTGCATCAGGATCAAGACCGGTAGTTAATTCATCCAAAATGGCTATCTTCGGGTTTCCAATAAGGGCAAGTGCAATTGATAGCCGCTGCTTTTGGCCCCCTGACAGTTGTTTGAATGTAGCGTTTCGTTTTTTAGTTAGCCCAAGCGTCTCCAGCAGTTCCTGTGAATCGAGAGGATTAGAGTAAAAAGAGGCAAATAGATTCATCGCCTCCAAAACCTTTATGCGCGGAGGTAACGAGCTCTCTTGAAGTTGGACGCCGATGAATTTTCTTAGTTTCTCCCTATCCTCTTTTGGTCTTAAATCGTAAATGGTTACTGAACCAGAATCCGGAACACGGAGACCTGATATGCATTCGACCGTAGTGGTTTTGCCTGCTCCGTTGGGACCAATTATCCCAAAAATCTCACCTTCATTAATAGAAAAGGTAACATCATCAACCGCGGCTACTGCTCCATATCGTTTGCAAAGATGGCTTACAGTGATAATGCTTTTCTTTATCTTCGCTTCCCTAATACTCACTGTCTCAGACATTTTCATTCCAGCCATGAAACAAATTACATGTTTGCCCTTATCAAACCATTGATTGGAATTAGTATTTAAGTTTTAATTAATCAAAATTAATGGCGTTTTGAATATTTGTGTCTATAAATTTCAAAGTTAACAAAGAATCACGAAGAAATATGCGGATTAACCCTTTTGGATTATAGACCATGCTTCTGACCACAAAATGAAGTCCAAATTAAGAAAAATTTCACATCTATAGCTTGACCTAAAACCATCAACAATCGATATCGACTTTACAATTCTAGGATATGACAGACTATAATTTGAGCAATCTCTAAAATTAGCAGGCAAAACCAAACCAAGCTGGTACAGAATTTTTTTTTCTTCACGCCGACTACTTCTAATCTAGGACAACTAACACTTTTTAATAATCGAATAATTAGTTTTCTCCAGCGTCTTCACTAATAGTTAAGATATTAGGCCCAAAAATTTTGGCTGGGCGGATTTAGCCTTGTGTTATCAAGGTAGTGGCGGAAAAGTAGCAGGTGGGGTTCGCCTTCTCCTTTGGTAACAGCCAGACCCGCTCAACTTGTTGGCTATCCCTCAAAGCATGTTACCGCTCCTTTTGATATAAACAAATGTGGGCTACACAACGATGTAACAACAAGTTTCCTAAAAACTCTCGGTACCGTGTAGACCAGTGATACCTTGAAAACTGTGAAAACATATTTTTAATGCTAACTCAACGATTTCCAATCAGTGCTGTAGCGGCTGCAGTCCTCTTAGCAGGTGAATTGTACTCGCTTGCTACTTTATTTCCAGAAAAATCAATCCACAAGCGGAGCGCTAAAAGAACCTAACACTATAATCCTAAAACAAAAAATCTAACTTGCTCCCACACATACACCCACACCCGTCAACATGCTTTCAACATAGCCAGTGTGGGGCAACATTAACTCCCCACACCCAAACCAGAACAGGAGAAAAGCCTAAAATAGAAAAGCAGCAGTTTCCAAAGCCCCAAGGGTGTGAGGCACCTAGCAGAAAAACAACCACACAAAGAAAAACACTAAACCAAAATTAAAGCCAGAAAAATAGTCATCCACCAATATACAAAATAACTACCAATTGCAAACAAAACCAAAAAACGAAAAATGCAACTGTTATTTTGCACCTGCTGACTATACTTTCCTTGAACCCAGAACACTAACTAAAACATGGAAGAGAAGGCGTTAACCCAATAAATACTCTGAATTATGCCTCAAACGTTAATTCGTCTAAACTGGTTTTAGGGACTACTGCCGTCACCGTTGACAGTTTTCATATGCCCAGCCAAAGTCATCTTCGAAAACTCTGCTGGAGACAACTTGGGCAGATTGAGCAACTCAAGAAGATCAGAGTGGTTCTTAACAAAAACCGCACCTGCGACTTTAAGTTCAGCCATCATTTTGGTGGCCACTCCGTTAGTGAAATCCCGACGTGCTATAGAAACGTGTTCTATAACGTATACAGGAACACCTAATTTGAGGGCTTCTTTAGCAGCCTCCAAATTCCACAGATTCCCCGAGCCGAAGGGAACAGAAGTAATAACGACCATACCAGCGGCTTTAATCATCTCCAAATTCGCCGCGTAAGCCTTATCTGTAATATCCGAGAAAGGCGCCTCGGAAACAACAGGAATCTTGAGCATTTCGCAGGCTTCATAGTCTGTATCCAAAACGTTCAACACACCCGCGGTAACATTAAAGCCATCATCCACCAAAGTTTTCAACAACACCGTACCTGTACCAGCCCCGCAGATAACATGAACAGTACACTTTTTTTCCGCCGACGACTTCTTGGGCGAAAGCGGAATAACATAAAGCGAGTTCGTAGCAGGGTTTCTACGCACTATTGCTTCAACATCAAAGACATTTCGTATGTTTTCACCTGTCAGCACAGTTTCCACTTCGCCAAAAGCGTATACCTCGCCGGCTTTTATCATCAAAACACGTGTGCAGTACCGCGCCGCCATGTTTAAGTCGTGAATAACCGCCAGCACGGCTAAGCTGTTTTTGATGCAGAGACCTTTTACGAGGTCCATAATTTCCAACTGGTTAATGATGTCTAAGTTATTCATCGGCTCGTCTAAAAGCAGGATCTTAGGTTCCTGCGCTAATGCGCGTGCGATTATTACCCTCTGGCGTTCACCACCGCTTAACTCATTAACCGAACGGTTCGCCAAAACCCACGTATTAGTCAACTGCATAGCTTTTTTGGCAATTTCCACATCTTTTCCGCTCTCCATCTGAAAATGCCCCAGATGCGGGTTACGCCCCATCAGCACAACATCCATAACGGAGAAGTTGAAGCCGACAGTGCTATCTTGGGGTACCACAGCCATTTTTTTGGCTACGTCAATCGCTTTTTGAGTATAGAGGTCTTCTTCGTCAATTAATATGGCGCCGACGTGTGGTTTAAGGACACGACTGATACTCTTCAGAAGGGTAGTTTTGCCTGAGCCGTTTGGGCCAAGAATGCCTATGAAGTCCCCAGGTTTAACCTCCAAGTTAACGCCTGAGATAATTTTCGCGGAGCCGTAACGACATTCTACACCATTCACGTTTAACGTAACCATGATTTCACCTACATTCTATAGCTCATCTTCTTTCTTCTCAAAAGGAAGATAAAGAAGGGTCCACCCGTGATTGCTGTTATGGCGCCAACGGGTAATTCTGCGGCGCCAGTTAGAATTCTAGCTACTGCATCGCAGATAACAAGGAAAATCGCACCGACAATGACCGACGCAGGTAATAGGAGCCTATGATCAGGTCCCATTATTAGCCTGGTGATGTGGGGAATCATTAAACCTACAAAACCGATAAGACCGCTAACCGATACTGCGGCAGCAGTCATCAGTGCACCAAGAGTTAGCAGTATTTTTTTGGTTCGCTCAGTATTTACACCCAAATGTTGAGCAGTGTCTCCGCCTAGGGACATCATGTTTAGATCCCGAGAGAAAAAGAAGGAAATAACCACACCTATGATAATGAATGGAGTAATCGTTAAGACCGAATTCCAACCTATGTTTGCTATGCCCCCGATTGTCCAATTAACGAGTGCATGAAGGTCATAGTTTGCAGCGATGACCTGCATGATTTGGTAAATGGCTGAAAGGAATATGGTTATAGCTATTCCTGAAAGCAAAAGAGTCATTTCAGGCACTCGTGTACCTACCCTTGAAATGTTGTAAACAACAAAAATAGTGGCTAGTGCGGCTATGAAAGCTGTTGTGGGAACAATTGGAAAACCAAATAAACTCAGACCAGACCCAAACAATATTCCGATTCCAGCTCCCACTGATGCTCCAGCAGAAACTCCTAAAACATACGGGTCAGCCATGGGATTTTTAAAGACACCTTGGTATAAAACACCGGAAGCGGCTAAACCAGCACCTATGACAACGCCAGCTAAGATGCGAGGTAATCGAATGTTAATAACAATAGCTTCCGTAGTTGGCAAAAATGAGTTAGGATCGATTGTTGAGTTCAACAGTGGAATTTGCTTACCTAAAATAGAGAGGACTTCCGAGAAAGAAATGTATGAAAAACCAATATTGAGCGAAACAAATATAGTTAAAAATAAAGCAATGACAAGCAAAGTTAGAATTAGTTTCCAACGCTTTGAACGCTTCGCATAAGCGGTCTCAATATTGCTTGTATTGCTTGTCACAGTTTTCCCCTAAAAATTAGGAAGTGGAGTTAAAAACTTGTGGGTAAAGACATTGCGCAACTGCTTGAACTTGCTCAGCGATTAAAACCCCTGGTTCACTCATAACACCTTGGTCAATAACGTATAAGCGATCGTTCTTGATTGCATCGATCGTATTCCAGCCACCTCTTGCTTTAACATCGGCAACACTACCGTAGGAAGGTGCTCCAGTGCCCATGTTGGTTGGTAAGATTATGACGCTTGGGTTTCGTGAAACGATTACTTCTGAGCTGGTATAGGGGAATTCTGAGGATTGATCAGCGAAGATGTTTGTTCCGCCCGCGAGGGTGATTACGTCATTTAGCCACGTAGCTGATCCAGCAGTCATAATTCCTTGTTCAGAGTAGTATACTTCATAGTAAACTGTTGGTTTGTCTGTTATACCCGCATTAGCGATTTTATTTTGTATGGCGCTAATTTCTGAGCGTAAGTTGCTGACTATTTCATTGGCTTTGTCTGCTGTACCAGTTGCGTTTCCAACTAAACCAATGTCTTTGTAGACTCCTTCAACACTTCCCGCATTGAGAACAACTACTTTGTAGCCAAGATCTCTTATCTGAGGAATCACAGCATCGTTTATGTCAGTACTAAAAATTATATCGGGTTGAACTGTAGCGATTGCTTCAAGATTTGGCGTTGAGAAGCCACCAACACAGGTCATGTTACCAGCTTCAAACCATGCAGTAAAGTTGTAGGGATAGTCATCATATGAGGTTAAACCGACAACTTTGTCACCCACGCCTAACGCATAGAGAATCGGGGTTACGCTGGGGGCTAGCGATACTACTCTTTGCGGAACCTCAGCCAATGTCGTTACGTAGCCTTGGTCGTCAATTACGGATATACCGCCTGATCCAGGGTTATCCTGTGCTTGTGTAGCATAATATGCATAGATGAAAACTGAGGAAACGATTACTAATGCAACGAGTATTGCTACTATTTTCAATTGTAATTTCAAATTTTGCTTCTCCCTTGTTTGGATGATTTATCCATCCATAACAAGGTGGACACTATTATATTTTGAGTTAACCCAAGTTAAAGTAAGGTTGAACACAACATAGCAGGAAAAAAAAAGGCATCCACTAAAAGCCGATAATTTAGCCCTTTAACAGTTTAATTGCTTCTCTAACAGCATCAACTGAATTCAAAAACTGCGCCCGCGTTTTCTCAGACAAATCCAACTCGATAATTTTTTCAACACCTTGCTTCCCCAAAACAACTGGAACACCAATGGAGACACAGGAGACGCCGTATTCACCGTCTAAACAAGTAGAGACACTCATAACGCGGTTTCTGCCCGTAATAATTGCGTCTGCAGTCACAGCTATTACAGCTCCAGGAGCATACACAGTGCCGCCTTTCAGTTTAATTACATCTGCACCTGATGTGACGGTACGGTGCACAATATCCTCAATCTGCTCAGGTGACAAGAGATGAGTGACAGGTATACCTGAAACAGACGCATATTCGACAAGCGGCACCATAGAGTCACCATGTTCGCCAATAACCAATGCACGAGTGTCCTCCCGTGAAACACCCAATTCGTTAGCGATGTAAGTGCGAAAACGCATACCATCAAGTATATTGCCCATGCCGAAGAGGCGGCTGCGTGGAAAACCTGTTTCCTTGAAACTCAGGTAAGTCATGATGTCCACAGGGTTAGTAACCATCATTAGAGTGGTATGGGGAGCGTACTTGGCGACTTCGTGAACAATGCTTCGGATGATTTGTGCGTTGACATTAATGAGGTCTGTTCGGGTCATGTCGGGGCGTCGACCCACTCCAGCGGTCACAATAACCAACTCGGAATCCGCCATCTCACGGAAATCGCTGGTGCCCCGTATAGTGCCGTCGAACTCTATGGCTGGAGCCGCCTGCATCATGTCCAACGCTTCGCCTTTGGCTTGTTTTTCGTTAGTATCAATTAAGACTACGTCACTTACTTTGTAGCGGAGAATGTCAAAAGCCGCGGCGCTGCCAACTTTACCTGCGCCTATAATGGCAATCATACAAGAAAAGAAAAGCGAAAAGATAATTTAAGCTTTATAGCTATTTGATGACTATTACAGTGCAGGGAACAGAGTGTACAACTTTTTCACTGATACTGCCCATGAATAATCCATGAACTTTACTTACGCCGCGGTGGCCAACTATAACCACGTCAAAGTCATCTTCTTTGGCGGTAGCTTCAATCTGAGATGCAGGATTACCATCCTTCAACAATAATGAAATGGAGAGGTTAGGTTTAGCGTTT
The DNA here is from genome assembly GCA_963760925.1 of uncultured archaeon. Lineage (GTDB taxonomy): Archaea > Thermoproteota > Bathyarchaeia > Bathyarchaeales > Bathycorpusculaceae > Bathycorpusculum. The sequence continues at coordinate 305,176 of CAVXES010000006.1, forward strand.
TTAGCGTGTGCTCCGGCTTTGTCGAGTATAGTTTCGTGGAATTTATTTAAGTCTTTAGCAACTGCAGCCATGCTTTCGCCTGTGTAGCCGCCCATTGTGTATGGAACCGCTGTAATTGCTGCGGATTCGCTCACGTTCATTATTGCTAGTGAAGCATTGTATTTTTCTGCAAAATCCAACGCGAAAATCTAGGGCTCTTTCAGAGTTTTCGGATCCATCCACTGCAACTAAAACTTTACTAACCAAACAGTTTGCACCAGTTACAACTCTGCTTTTTTAGGCATTAAGCTTTTCTGCCAAGCCCTAACTAAGTCTGTTATTTTGGATGCTGTTTAAGGAATATAAGGGTAGAACGCTATTTACTGTTTATTCAAGAATAGAATTGGGGGCACAGCGATAACAAAGCAAAGAGCAATCTTCACTATCTTGCTTATCGCATTAACATTTCTACCAATAGTCACCGTTATCTCAAAGGAGGCGTCAGCAGAAACAGATACCCAGTCTTCGTGGAGTACATTAGCAACTATGCCCACAGCGCGCTCCGAATTCAGCTTAGCAACGATCGGCGGAAAAATCTACGCTATAGGCGGAATAAACGAAAATAAAGAACCACTCAACACAGTGGAAGAATACAATCCAAGCATCAACGCATGGACAACAAAAATGTCCATGCCCACAGCTAGAAGTGGCTGTGCAGCAGCAGTTTACAACAATAAAATCTATGTCATAGGGGGAACCGTCGGCGGGGGGTTCTTGGGAAACAATGAAGTTTACGACCCCCAAACTAACACATGGACCACAGCTGCATCTATGCCCACAGCCAGAGCGGATTTATGCGCAAACATAGTAAACGACGCAATATACCTTATCGGCGGCAAAAAATACGCCAGCGCAAACCCCTTCTATGTTGAAACAGACGTAAATGAAGTTTATTACCCAGCTAACAATAGCTGGAGCACCAAAACAAATCTGCCTAAAGCAGTTCAGGGTTACGCTTCAGCAGTCGTTGGCGACAAAATCTATCTTATCGGGGGCGCTAAGCAACCTGTAACCTTAGGCAGTCTTACTTTAGTTAACAACAACCAAGTGTACAATGCTGCAACGGATTCCTGGTCAGCTGCTGCGCCTCTTTTTACTGGATCCAGTTATGGGTCGGCGGCGGCGACAACGGGATATTTGGCGCCTTTAGCTATTTACTACATGGGCGGCCTCTCAGGAGATAACTTTAGAAAAACAGTTGAAATATTTAACCTAAAAAATAACACCTGGAGTGACGTGGAGCCTATGCCGACGCCCCGTGGATCTTTTGGATTAGTGGTTGTTAACGATGTTCTATATGCTATAGGCGGATATGACGGAGCCAATTATTTGACTACTAATGAACAGTACAAGCCAGTTGGTTACGGCACTGTTCCGCCACAGATTCAAATTATTTCGCCTAGAAACTTAACATACCGTGAGGTTACGTTGGATTATGAAGTTAACAGGGGTATTGATTGGCTGGGTTACTCGTTAGATGGTCAAACAAATGTAACAATTACATCTTCGATCACTTTTTCGGGTCTTTCTCAGGGGTCCCATAAAGTAGTTTTGTACGCTAACGATAGCGCAGGCAACATGGGTGCATCTGACCCCGTTTACTTCGCCATTGACACTATGCCTCCGAAAATAACAATTTTGTCCCCAAGCAACCAAAGCTATGACGCCAATGATATCCAGCTAAATTTCCTTGTTGATGAAGGCACAACCGCCATTGAGTACAGCCTTGATGGGCAACAGAATGTACAAATCATCGGAAACGTTACTTTGGTGGCGTTGTCAAATGGTCCACACAGAATATCTGTTTACGCAGCTGACGCCATGGGAAACGTGGATTACCAGACAGTTTACTTCAACATTGCGCCGTTTCCAACTCTCACAGTTATCGCAGTATTAGTTATAGTAATCATTGTTGTCGCTATAATCTACATCATGTTTAAACTTAAACCAAAAAACAAAAGACATCCCAAACACGCCAAAGTCGCTAACCCCCATATTCCACTTAAACTTAACCGTTTTAGATGGGAAAATTTTAATTAAACAAGACACCACGCGTCTCCATAAGAGGCACAATAAGTGGGCTATGAAATCAACTATGACTTAGGCGAAAAAGCTGACTGCTCTTCACAAATTGTCATTGCAGACCGAATATTCTATGTTAAACACCTCTCTTCTGCGTCGTCACGGTTTTTCTCTGCCGACCAGCAGGGTGTAATCCAGAAAGAAATTTCTCAAGCAGAGTTTGAATTGTGGTTGGGCATTTTAGCAGACAGCGAAGATGATGTAGATGAAATTCAGAAGAAACTCGCTTTAGGCAAAAAATATTAAATGTCTCGCCACCGCGCTTTTTTGATTACCACCACAAAAACAACTCCACAAACACCTATTAACACAGCCCAATCGATGAGCAACTGCGTGGCTGAAATGTTGAGGTATCCTGTTGCGGAATGCATGATTTCAGCAGCGTAAGTTGTTGGGGAAAGATAAGCCAAGTAACTGTATGGTTGCGGCACGTAGGTTATTGGATAGTAAACTGGCGGTAACGTAGCAAATAAAAGTGAAAGCAGCCGGGAGAAAGCGTAGCTTTGCACTACATCGCTGGATAGGGTGGAGAGCATAAATCCGATTGCCACCGAAACAGCGAACATTAACAGCAAAACAGAAGCTAACACGCCGATTTGGATTAGGTTGGGCTGCAGATAAATCGCTGCGAGAGCTACTAAAATGGCTATGCCCGGGATTGAGTAGACGATTTCAGCCACTGCCATACCGCTCATGTACATTTTGGCGCTGGTGGGCGAACTGACAATCATGTCTTGTAGTTTAAAGTCATTTTTTAAATGGGACAGGTCAGATTGTAGGGCGATACCGCTGGAGAAGAAAATCATGATTAAGCCGCCCTCAATAGCTGTACCCAACAAAGCGCCATTGCTCACGAATGTGATAACTGCGAGAAGTGAAAGCGGAGAAATCACCGTGCTGATGAGCACAACAGGGTAATTCTTCATCTCGTAGATAGCGTTGACAAGTACGCCCGCTATGATTTGGCTAAGTTTGCTACGCTTCACCTTCATCCTCCACATCGTGACTTACTAAATGGAAGAAAATATCATCTAAAGTGATAGGCGTAATGCTGAATTTTACACCTTGCTCGGCGAGCAACCGTGCCAAGCGGAAGGCTTCTGCTTCATTAGTCAGTATCTGCGTGAAGCCGCTGATGCTTGTGGTTACTTCGGCTTCGCTGAACGATGGCACCGATGTTTTGGGGGGCAACTTTATGCTGTACTGGAAGTGTGAGGTGCTCCTTAACTCTGATAGTGTGCCTACAGAGACGAGTTTACCTTCGTTTAAGACACCGATTCTGTCGGCAAGCTGCTCAGCCTCTTCAAGGTAATGTGTGGTAAGGAAAATGAAGCGGGTTTTGCCCAGTTCACGCAGTATGTCCCAAAGTTCTCGCCTTGAAATCGGGTCGAGCCCGGTTGTGGGCTCGTCGAGGAATATGACGCCGGCTTCGGAGGCTGTTACGGTGGCGATGAGGACTTTGCGTTTGGTGCCGCCTGAAAGTTTACTGTTTAGTACATTGGCATATTGTTCGAGTCCCAGTTTTTTGAGGGATTCGCAGGCGAGTCGATTGGCTTCTTTGTAGGGGTACCCGCGCCAGAGTAGATAGGAGAACACTGTTTGTTTGGGGGTCATCCAGCGGATCGCTCGTGCTTCTTGGGGGACGATAGCGATTTTTTCTCTTATTTTGCCTGTTTGGGTTAAAAGGTCTTGGTCGTTTAGTGTTGCGGTACCTGAGGTGGGAGCTAATTCTGTTGCGAGGATGCGGATAAGCGTGGTTTTTCCTGCGCCGTTTCTGCCTATTAACCCAAAAATGCCTTTGGTTTCCACTGTGAAGCTGACATTGTCCAATGCAACACGTTCATCACTGTAGATTTTGGTTAGGTTTCTGCATTCAAGTTTGCCCATGAAGCATCAACAAGTCCGAAAACAGCTATTCCTGTATGTGAAATTTGCTTCAACGTATAGTTAAAACGTTTCCTAGAGCGGAATATTGTAAGTCAACAATTCAAGACTTGACTTAGTCAAGAAACCTTGACAAAAACCCTTTATTACCAAAAACCTAACCACCAGAATGGATCGGGTCGGGTTAATCTGCAAAAATATATCAAGTCAGAACTCGTATGGGTGACAAGGATGTGGGTGGAAAATTAAGCGAAAGCTACTCTGCATGGTTTTGGCAGTCTTAATCGTTACCTGCATTTTAAGCATCTACTCTGTTGAACACGCCTCTTGCTGCTATGGACCCCACATAACCGCCGAAATCGACCAAACCCAAGTCAACCTTAACGAAACAGTCATAGTCACTGGACAAGTGTGTCCCGCCGCAGAAAACAAGAGCATCCGCATAGCCTTCACCCGACCAGACTACACCTACATAGAACAATACACCGTAACCGATCCTGAAACCGGCAACTTTTCGGTTACTCAGAAGCTGGACATGGCGGGATATTGGAACATTTTCGCCATAGACGGCCACATCTGCGACCGCCTATTCGCCGAAGTCACAGACCCCCAAAACCCAGATGCACCGCTTCCAACCCCCAGTGTGGATTTAAATTATAAACCGAATTACGCCGTTATCGGCGTCTCAGCGGCCATCCTAAGCTTGGGCGTAATTATTTTCTATTTTGGAACCAGAAACAAAACAAGGAAAATTACAGCGATAAGAACATTCATACAAATCGGTTTAATTTTTGTAATTTTCTTCGGCATCTTCATAGACCATTACAATTATCCAGTGCCAGCAGCACAGATTTCAACCCATGAACTAGAAATTTCCACCAGCGTCTTGGGCGTAGATATGCCAGATGGGCTCCCAGCACCTTTCTTTAGCTGCTACTACCCTTGCGGCAGAACAGCAACCTGTGTGCTTTGGCAAATCCAAGCCTATATTTACCCCTTCTTTAGCACAGGCGGCGGCTGGGGGGTGGACTACCTAAGCGACGGTGTGATGCGTTTAGCCGTAGTCTTTGGCATAATAATTGTAGCCGCAATCCTGTTAGGTAGAGCCTTCTGCGGGTGGGTTTGCCCCTTCGGGTTGTATCTTGACTTGATGACCCGGCTCCGCAAAGCTCTTAGAGTCAAACGCAGACTCCTCTCAGACAAGTTTACTCAACGATTCCATCAGTTAGGTTACGTCGCACTTGCGCTTTTAATAATTCTCAGCGTAGTTTTTGCAACCGAGCTAATTGCGGGCACCGAAAAAGGCGGGTCCATCAACACATACTTCGCCGCACCATTCTGCCAAGTTTGCCCCATGAAACCCCTTTGCCTCTTGGCCGAAAACAGTGTAGGCCTAATGAAAACCGATTGGTTACTTCAGAACACTACGGGGCAATTTTATCAGGTAGGCTTCTACTTAACCTCAACCAACATCATCATACTGGCTTTGGTTACGTTGGCAGCGTTCTTCTTCAGACGTTCATGGTGCCAAATCTGTCCACTCGGGGCATTAATCGCATTGTTTAATCGTTTTCCGCCTTTCAAATGGATTTCGGGTATTCGCTTAAACAAGGTGGAGGCGAAATGCACCAAATGCGGTATCTGCAAACGCGTCTGCCCAACTCAAGTCTCCGACGTCTATGAGAAGAAAGGCGGCGATGTAGCGGATTCCAAATGCATTTACTGCCTGCGATGTGTGGAAATGTGCCCACAAGAGGATTGCTTGCAGCTTAAGATATTGGGCAAAAAGGTTGTTAAGTCAAGGAACTGGTTAAATAAATCAGACACGGTAAAATTGGAGTGACAAAGAGAGGGAAAACCATGCAGAAAAAATATGTTGCCATTATGGTGATTGTAATTCTGGCGGTTTCAGTTTTATCGGGCTTCATTTTTGCTGAGCCCCAACCCAAGGTACATCGGACCACTCTTGAAAACATAGTTATCCTCCCCGATGGTAGCGTCACACCCTCGGAAGCACCGATCCAGCAAAGCGGCAACAAGTACACCTTTACAGATGACGTTTATGGCACCGTCAGAATTCAAAAAAGCAACATAATCCTAGACGGTGCGGGATACACACTCTCGGGACCATACAATGGTTCGCAGGCTAACGTGTGGGTAGTCGGCAATGGCCCTAATCAGTCACCCGATTTAGTTGCTACGTACATAATCGGCATCGACTTGGGGGGCAAAACAGTTGAAGGTATAACTGTACAGGACCTAAACATTAAAAACTTCAGCATCGGCATGTACATTTGGACAAAAAACAACAGCGTAGTTGGCAACGCAGTTTCAGAAAGTATCCTCGGAATTATGCTTTCAGGTTCAAACGCCACAATCGCCGACAACTGCTTAGCCAATAACCAGCAGGGCCTATTTTTCGGCTTTAACGGAGAAGACGAACTTATACCAGCCGACGTTTTGATTACACATAACAGTTTTGTGGACAATATCGTGCAGATTAACGGTTGCTTCTGTGAAAACTACCCTGAAGATGAAGAACCGCATTCTTGGGATGACGGCGGAGTGGGCAACTATTGGAGTGACTACAACGGAACCGACGCCAACGGCGACGGAATCGGCGACACTGCCTACATAGTTGATATCCAGAACCAAGACCGCTATCCACTAATGCAGAACACGGTCCCTATACCCCAAGCTACAACAGAGTCACAGTTGCCATGGCAGCCCATACTCTTCATCTCTGTGTTTATAGTTATAGCAACGGTAGCAATCATCGTGTCGAGGCATCTAAGAAAACGACGTTAAGTCCGTTGCCGCTACTTTTTTATCGTCTTCGCTACACCTTTTTAAAGAGGTAATTTAGATGAAAGTTGTTGCATTCAATGGTTCTCCAAGAAAAGACGGAAACACCGCCATCCTCATTCGCAAAGTTTTATCTGAACTTGAAACTGAAGAAATAGAAACCGAGTTCATCCAGATAGGCGGACAACTAATCCACGGTTGCACCGCTTGCGGCACATGTAGAAAACTTCAAAACAAAGAATGCAAAATAGTCAACGACAGCGTCAACGTCTACATCAAAAAAATGGTGGAAGCCGACGGTGTAATTCTGGGGTCACCAACATACTTTTCGATGATGACACCTGAATTAAAAGCACTTATAGACCGAGCAGGATTCGTTGCCATGTCAAATGACTACATGTTTAAACGCAAAGTAGGAGCCGCAGTAGTTGCAGTCCGGAGAACCGGAGCCATGCCCACCTTTGACGCAATAAACCACTTCTTTCTCATAAGCGAGATGATAGTTCCAGGGTCATTGTATTGGAACGTGGGCATCGGTAGAGCCGCAGGCGAAGTAAACAAAGATGAGGAAGGAATGCGAACTATGGAGATACTGGGCAAGAACATGGCTTGGCTAATAAAACAACTCAAAACGCCTAAAGCCTAATCAAAGTCCTCACTCTTCAGCTCAAGATAAAATAAAGAGAAAATCCCCTTCAGGGGACTTTTTGTTTATTTCATGATGGCTGCGAGGTCTTCATCTGCAGTTTTGATGGGCATGATGTTGAATTTCTCAACCAACACGTTTAGGATACCCGGCGTGATGAAAGCAGGAAGACTGGGTCCGACACGGATATCTTTTATGCCCAAGTACAGAAGCGACAGCAAAATTGCTACTGCTTTCTGCTCATACCACGACAACACCAGCGAGAGCGGCAGGTCGTTAACTCCAACGTGGAAAGCGTCTGCTAAAGCTTGTGCAATTTTGACTGCGCTATAAGCGTCGTTGCATTGACCTATGTCGAGTAGACGGGGTATGTCATCGATTGTTCCCAGTTCCTTGTCGAAGAAGCGGAATTTGCCGCAGGCAAGCGTGAGGATGATGGTATTTTTTGGTGCTTTCTCAACGAATTCTGTGTAGTAGCTTCGTCCGGGTTTTGCGCCGTCGCATCCGCCGACTAAGATGAAGCGTTTAATGTGGCCTTCCTTGACGGATTGGATGACTTTGTCCGCCACTGAGAGAACTGCGTTTCTTCCGAACCCCACCATGACAGTTTTGCCTTCAACGTCATCGGGGAAACCGGGCATTTCAAGCGCCTTGTTGATTACTGGGCTGAAGTCTTTGCCTGGAATGTGGGTTACGCCGGGGAAGCCGACTGGACCGGAAGTGAAGATGTTTTTACTGTAGCTTTCCATGGGACGCTGGATACAGTTAGTTGTCATTAGGATGGCGCCCGGGAACTGTGCGAATTCGCGCTGCTGATTCTGCCATGCGGTGCCGTAGTGACCGTAGAAGTTGGAGTACTTTTTTAGTCCGGGGTAACCGTGTGTGGGAAGCATTTCGCCGTGAGTGTAAACAGTGATGTTTTTGCCTTGGGTTTGCTTGAGTATTTCTTCGAGGTCGATTAGGTCGTGTCCAGAGACGACAATTGCTTTACCTTTTTTGTGTCCCAACGGAACTTTGGTGGGGACGGGGTGACCGTAGGTTTCTGTGTTGCCTGCATCGAGAAGCTCCATGGCGCGGATGTTGATTTCACCACATTTGAAAACCAGTCCGACGAACTCATTTACGCCGAGGCTCTTGTCGAAGGGAGCAGCTAAGCCTTCGTAGATGAAGTCGAAGACTTTCTGGTCTTTTTTACCCAGCAGGTAAGCGTGGTATGCGTAGGCGGCGACACCTTTTAAGCCGAACGTGAGAAGCCACTGCAGCGAATGCAAATCAGGGTTCAGGGTTGTGTCGGAGTTTATTCCGTGCTGTTTACCCTGTGCAACTAAGCCTTCTTTGGAAGCTTCAAGAGGTAAGTGAGATACAGCAACGTTTACTTTTTTGTGCAGCTGCTCATGTAGTTCAGCGGTTTTCCGTATGTATGAAATTATGGCTTCTGGGTCAAAGTTCACGTTGGTTAGTGTAACGAATAATGCTTCTGCAGTGAAGACGTCAACTTTTTCGTCGTTCCAACCTGTTTTTCTTGCTTGCAAAGCGTGTTGGCTTAGTTCTCTGAGTTTGAAAACAAGCAGGTCTTGGAGTGCGGCTACTTCAGGGTTTTTGCCGCACACACCCACAACGGTGCAGCCTTGTCCTTTAGCGGTTTGTTCACATTGATAACAAAACATTTGGTTTTGACTCATTTAGAATCACTGAACATATTATGGGTTAGATTGGTAATAGAGATTTCCCCTTGTATGCAAGGGTTAATCAGCTTAGCACTCACTGGCAAAGGCAGACAAATAACCAAAAGTCACTTAGAATAGCGCAGGCCACCAATCCCAGACAACAAGGAAAAATAGAAGAGTTGATTTACACTGTTTTCGAGTGACCACGTTTTGTTCTCAGCCTAAAGAACGCCAACGCACCTGCGAAGCAAGCCAACAAAGCAACGATACTGCCCAAAGTTGATTCAGGCAAAACAGTCAGGTTTGCACCGTTTCCAGGGCTGCCTGTAGATGCGGTGCAAGTAAGGTAGCTACTATCCCCAGCGAACAATGCTTTAACTGGATATTGACCATTTTCCAAAGAGGCAGGTATAGTCCAAGCGTAAGTGTAGTTTCCATCTGCTGCGGTGTTGACTGAAGCAATTGAAACCCAGATAACGCCATCAAAATAGAATAACTCCACAGTTTTGCCGCTAACACCTGAGCTTTCGCTGCTAAGCAAACCAGTGATTGATGTGACCCGGTTTTCAGCCATTGGGTTGCAGATTATGGTTATTGCGGTCGCACTCTGGGTTGTTGACGGTGCGGTGCCGTAGTTTGCGGTGACTATTACGTCAGCGGCGGGGGTGATTATGGTTCCGGTGTTGGTGATTAAGCCGTTTCCGTTCGTCCAGCCTTGGAAGTAATATGTAACGCTGTCCCAGCCGGTTACGGTTGATGCTGCGGTTATGGTGTGCGTTGAGGTTATGTTCCATTGCGGAGAAACGTTATTGATGTTAGGCACAGCGTAGATGTCGTAGTCTTGGCCGTCGATAGTGAGTATTTTAGCTTCAGCGAGTATGTTGTTTAAGCCATTGGTTGCAAATGATACGTGTGCGCTTGATTGTACATAGTTTGCGGTGACTGCCACGTCTTCGCTGGGCATTGTGAAGGTCCCTGAATCGTTAACTAAGCCGTTGCCGTTGGTCCAGCTGGTGAAGTTATAGTATTTTGCTGGAGAGTCGGTGTTCTTTACTGTGTGTATAGCTTGCACTGTGTGGGTGGTTCCTGCGTCCCAAGCGAAGATTTGGGTGGCTAAGTTGCTGACAGCGTAAGTTGTGCCATCGATGATTAGTATGCTTGAGGTGTAACCGCTTAATCCGTTTATGGCAAAGGCGGCGATGTGGGTAGGTGAGCCATAGTTTGCTGTTATTGATATGTCGTTGTTAGGCATTGTCACTGTACCAGAGACGCTTGTTAAGTCGCTGCCGCCGTCAGTCCAGCTTTGGAAAGCGAAGGTTTTAGGTGGATACTCTGTGTTCTTAATGGGGCTTATTGCTTGGACTGTGTGAACTGTTCCATAATCCCATGCAAATGTTCGCCATGTAAAGTCTGATAGCGGGTAAGTTACGCCGTCGATGATGACGATTTGGCTACTATATTGGGTTATGCCGTTGAAGCTGAATGCTGCGGTGTGGGTTACGAGTATGTAGTTCATAGTTACAGTTGTATCGTGGTTAGGCACTGTATATGTGCCTGAGGCGTCAGTTAAGCCGCCTGCGTTTGTCCAGCTTGAGAACGTGTAGTTCTTTGAGGGGTAATCTGTGTTTCTAAACGAGGAGAACGCCTGTATAGTATGGGTTTCGCCGGGTTTCCAGTTGAAAGTTCTCCAGCCTAAATCTGATATGGTGTATGTCGTGCCATCAATTGTTATTATGTTTGAACTGTAACCTGAAAAACCTGCGGCCTCAAATTTTATGGTGACTTTAGGGATTGCTGAAGCCATCGGAGCAGCCACTGAAAGAACCATCATTACAATTAGAGAAACAGCGAATGCAAGTGCAAAAGTTTTATGGGTCATTATAATCTCATCACTGTTATTTGTTAATACGCCATACTACTGAGACCATAAAAAGCAAAGTTGCTGAACTTTGAATATATCCAGAGTTGGAGTACGAATTGCGTCAAGGGAGTTGCCTTCTCTTTTTATTTGACCAAAAAGCGATCAATCGTTTTCTTGTCAGATTTGAAACACGTTGCGAACACATCTTATTAATTTTACTCGACAATTATTGCAAAAATATGTGCAAAAACTAATCATCAAAAAAAGGACAACTAAAAGTCACACCAAAAGTGGGGTCAAAACCATCCGAACCACAAACCTCATCTACCAGCAAAACACCAAAACAAAACCAGCATGTCAAACCACGAAAACAACCCTGCAACCAAAACCCACATCGCATGCGTAGGCGACAGTATAACCGAATTAACAAACTACCCAAATTACCTCTCACAAAGAATAGGCGAAAACTATGTTGTCAAAAACTTTGGAGTATGTGGCTCCACAGTGTCTTTTGACTCAGAAAGCCCATACAGGTACACCAGCGCCTACAGAGATGTTGCACTTTTTCAACCTGACATAGTTTTGATTATGTTGGGAACTAACGATGCCGCCATAGACCTCGAAGGCCACCGAGGAACCTTTAGCCAAGACTACCAAACACTAATAAGGAACTTTCAGTCGCTTCCAAGTAAACCGAAAATATGGATTGTTTTGCCGCCGCCGGTTTTCAGTGAAATCTTGGGTATAAATGCAGACGCTTTCAACAACGAAGTAATACCAGCTATCAAACAGACATCGAAAAAAGCGGATTTACCACTTATAGATGTATTTTCTGCTCTGCAAAGTCCCCGCTTCTTCTTTGATGGAGTGCACCCAAACGAAGGAGGCGCAAAAATCATTGCAGAAGTAATCCATCAAGCATTATTTGCTAATTGAGCTGAAACATTTTTCTGCTAAAACGTGTTCAAAACAGTGGTTTTTCACCAAAACACAAAATTATAACTGTGCAGTTTTAGACGTTGAACACGGTTGAATTCATGCAGCAACTCAACACGCTACAAAAACTGCATTCGCACTCGGCATCGTCTTGACAATGATATTTTCTGGCTTATCCATGGTGGCAGCGCTTGATTACGATCGTAATGTTCACATGACCCGTGTAGCATGCGTTGGCGACAGCATCACCATGGGCAGTACTTACCCGCAGAAGCTTCAGTTTATGCTTGGTCCATATTATACCGTGAAGAATTTTGGTCTTTCAGGTTCCACGGTTGCTAAAGATTCCAAGTTACCCTATCTTGCTCAGGCCCCGTTTCAGAGAGCAATGGATTTTCAGCCAGACATAGTTTTGATAATGTTGGGCACCAACGATGCAAACCCTGAAGTAACGTATAACGGAACAAATTTTGAAGCCGATTACGCCGAATTAGTGAATAGTTTCCTTGAATTGAATAGTAAACCGCAAGTTGTGATTGTTAAATCGCCGCCCATGTTCGTCTCTGAGCCATCACCCTACAATAATACATATCTGACTGAGAATTTGTTCCCACAAATAGAAAACGTTGCTGACCAATACAATCTGCCCTCAGTCGACTTGTACAGCACTTTTGGCGATCACTCAGATTACTTCATGGATGGAATCCACCCAAACGAAGCCGGCTCAACTTTAATCGCCTCAACAATGTATCAAACAGTAACAGATATACAAGATAAAGAACAAACCTAACTCGCCAAACAAACTGCTTTGTTTCTTTTTTGCAAAATATTATAAACAAAAAATCGCGTATTAAATGATTGGCGATTGGTTGGAATCTTACCCTAAAACTTCGGGTATTAATCTGCCAGTGGACCTAATCCGGACAGTTGCTATATTTCTAGTTATTTTACTTCATGCCGCCATCGAACCTAACCTCACAGTTGACTTCATGTCACCTCAAGGCGTTGAGCTCTGGTGGACAGCCACCGCGTACAAGTCTATTGCAGTGACCTGCATACCCTTATTCGTCATATTAACAGGCGCACTTCTACTTCAGCCCGCAAAAACTAACGAGCCGCTGGGTGTTTTCTTTAGGAAAAGATGGAGAAGAATTGGTATCCCAACCATTTTTTGGGGGATAATCTATTTTGGGTGGAGTTTCTTCGTTAGAGATCAACCAGTAACTTCAGATGCAATCTTTAAGGGCATATTAACGGGGCCGTACTATCACTTTTGGTTTCTGTACCTACTAATCGGGCTGTACCTTCTCACGCCGCTGATACGTATCTTGGTAAGTTATGCAGACTGGAAAATAATCAAATACTTCCTAATTATTTGGCTAATAGGAACAGGGATTATCCCGTTAATCGGTCTATACACCAACATCAGCCCAGCAGTAAATTGGTTCCAGCAAAGCGTTTTTCTCCTAACAGGACTTATTGGGTACTTCATTTTGGGGGCTTACATTAAGAAACTGCGTTTCCGCCGCTCTACCCTCACTGTCTTGATGTTTTTAGGTGCAGGTACAACAGCATTAGGCACCTACGTTTTGGTTGCGACAATAGGCGAATTTTATGGTATAGTCCTCTTTGACGCATCAAGTTTGAGCGTTATCGCCACCTCGATTGCGCTGTTTTTGCTTTTAGCCGCGGTTCCCAATCAGACCGTGGAAAAACACACAAAAAACAGCCGAGTTCTACGTGTCGTTAGCGAAAACACTCTGCCCATCTATCTGCTTCATGTTATTGTTCTTGAGACACTTCAGAGTGGCTATCTGGGTTTCAGCCTCAACGTATCAACCCTTAATCCGATTTTAGAAATTCCGCTGATAACAGCTTTGACGTTGATGATTTGTTTGGCAATTATTGTTCCTCTCAAAAAATTGCCTTACATAAAAAGACTAATAGGCTAACCATTTTCAATGGCAACTCTTGAATTCACAAAACTTTAAAAAAGAAACGGACAGCCAAGGAATGTGACCACCGTTGAACACTAAAGGGCTTTGCGAATATTACCCAATATTCGCTGTGTTAGCGGGTTACTTGCTAGTCGCTGCTTCATTGGGGCCTTTCACTAACGGCGACACAGTATGGGAACTCGATGCAACCTCAGGCGTACTACAGTACGGTTTGCCCTATGCCAACGGGTTCTATCTTATAGATCAGCCTCCTGTTGGCTTCTACGTTCAGGCAGCTTTCGCAGGTGTTTTCGGTTTGTCATTTAGCAACGGCACCTTTGTGACTACACTGTTTGGATTAGGCTGTGTTTTATTTGTCTACGTAATTGGAATGAAGCTTTATGATCGTTTGACGGGTACTTTAGCGGCGGCGCTTTTCGCGTTCAGCCCATGGCACCTTGTTTTGTCCCGAGCTTTCTTAATCGATGTGCAGTGCCTCTTCTTTAGTTTATTTAGTTTAGCCATGGCGGTGTTTGCAATTCGAAAGGGCTCGTTGAAGCTGTTTTTTGTGTCGGGCATCATTTTTGCAGTGGCATTTAACACCAAATTATACGCGGTTTTCGCATTGATCCCTATACTGGCGTTATTCCTAAAAGAGGGAACCAAAAAGATTAGAAAAGCCACAATTTGGCTCGCCGTCTTTGGTTTGCCAGCCCTTATTTTATCAGTTCTGTGGTACGAAACAGTCACTGGAATTAGCATGTCGTCCATAATTCTCCACAACGACTTTATCACACAGAACCCTGCCGGAGTAGTGCCCTCTTACTTTTTCGCGACCAACTTTTTAGCGACTTACGGTTTAGGCTGGTTATTCATTGACGTAGCCATTCTATCCCTAATCTTTGGTGTAGCTTTGAGAAAGCAATTCCGTAGTTTTCTCTTTTGGGACGTAATATGCTTAGGCGTCATAATTGCTGTAGTGGGTGTTAACACTGTTTTGGGTGCTACGTTTAACCTTAAGGCGCCTTACCAGAATGCAATCAAATATTGTTATCAAGCGTTGCCTTTTTTTGCGTTTCTTGCTGGGTCGCTTGGAAGAAAAAGTCTATTACTAATCAATTGGTCCAAAACAAATACGAAAGTAAAGAAGATTGCGTTGTTGCTAGTTGGAACCACAGGGTTAGGGTTAACTGCAGGTGCCTTGTTATATAATATGCGGTACGTGAATTTGTTTTCTACTGCTGATTTTTTGATTTTCCGTGTGGAACCAACTGTTAATTTGGGTTATTCACTGTTTAAAGCCAACTCCACTGTTGGCGGAAGCTCAATATGGGTTATGCAGTATGTTGGGTTTGCTATTGCCCTCTCGGGGCTCGTGTGGCTGGTTAGAAACAGGGTCAAAAACGCATTAAAACATCATAATTAAAATTCGGGGGCACCTTCTTTTTTGGTGGAGAACCAACCGCCTAAACAAGTCTTATTTACTTGATTAAGTTTAGAGGAAAGGGATGTAACATGTCAACTGAAGCGGAAACAAAAATCAAACAAGACCTCATAGCGGAAATTCAAACCCTCGAGCAAAATTACAAGGTTTTAGCCACCTTTACCGCAGGGGCAGATTACGACCCCATGACCGTGGGGAACAGCATGCAAACATTCAAAGATAGCCTCAGCCGCGCAAGCGCCTACGTACTCGCACTCTACAACCTCAAAGGTCAACGTGTAAACATTCCGTGGGAACCGCTTTTCACAAGCCTCGATTACGCAATAAAAACTTTGTCGGCTTCAGCCACGCTTACTCAGAGAGATGCTGTTAGAGCGATTTTGGGGATGTCACGTGAGCAGACGGCGCAGGTTATGTCGTATTTTGCGGCCCTAAAAGAATCTCTCAAATAGTGTTTCTTCCTGACTTTTGTTTTCTTAGAGCTTGGCGGTTGGCTGCAAAAGTTAAGTAGCGCCCCCGCTAATGCATTGGTGAAGTAACATGGCTTATCTGCGAGATGAACAGGAAAAACTCGAGATTGACTATCCACTCGAAAAGATTTGGGCAGCCATCCCCAAAGCAGCAGAAACCTTAAAGTGGACAATCCAAGAGAAAGACGACCAAACCCACAAAGCCAAATTGAAAACTAAACCCGCTTTTCTTTCATACGGCTCAGTAATTGCATTAGAAGCAGTTGCGGTAGGCGACAAAAAATGCCGCATGACCCTTACAGCAGAAACACCCGTAACCACTATAACGGCTATGGCGGATTTCGGGAGAACACGTGACCGCATTGAACATTTTGTCGAAGCCTTAGCTAAACAGATGGAGCCGGAAAAGAAAAAACAATGATTGCACAAGCAGTCAAGTGCACTCTTCGTTCTCGGCGGTTTTGGGTTTGGCAAATCAGCGGCGCCATAATCTACGCCATACCCGTAATCATCCGTCTCGTAACAGGAAGCGTTGTTCTACCAATCCTTAGCCTTTTGGAAACACCTTGGGTTGGCCACTTTATTCCGGGCAATTTAGTGGAGAAGATTTTGGTGAACATGTTTTTCCCGGGTGCAGCCGGGGCGGTAGCGGGCGAAATCTACTTCGGCTACCGAAACGTGGGCAAAGCGGGTACTAGACACCGAAAATACATTTACCGCTTAGCAGGCGCGATGCTATGGGTCACATTATGGTCGCTTTTTCAGTTATGGGGCAACCTGCAAAATATCATAGGTTCTTACGGTGGCAACCTGTTTGAGTACCCTATGGTGTATCCGCTCAACTTCGCCATAGCAGCATGCTCAATTTTCACGCCCACCATCATCGGCTACCTCCAGACTGCAATTCGTCGTCGCATTAAAACTTAAAAGCAAAAGCTGCCTCTTTTCTGGTATGTCATTTCATGTCCGACGCAAAGAACGCGAAATCACCGACCTAGACGAAATGAAGCAGGTTCTTGCCCAAACCAAATACGTCACCGTCGCTCTCTGTAAAGACAACGAACCCTACCTTGTAGCGTTAAGCCACGGCTACGACGCCCAAAAAAACTGCCTCTACTTTCACTGCGCTCCTGAAGGGAAAAAACTGGTTTATGCTGAAACAAACAACAGCATCTGGGGACAGGCAGTGCTCGATTACGGCGTCACAGACGAATGCGACTACGCATACACCTGCGTGCATTTCAGCGGTACAGTAACTCTGGTTTCAGACGCTGAGGAGAAATGGCATGGACTGCAAATGCTGGTTCGACAAGTTGCCCCTAACCCTGAAGATAAACTGTCAAGGATTAAACCCGAAAAAGTCCAGAAAACAACGATTGGTAGAATTGACATTAATTATATGTCGGGTAAGAAGCATCAGCCGTCGTCACAAAAAGGTTAGGCTTGTTTTTGCAAGCTCAATTTGCGGGAATGGCTACGTCCATTTTAGGGGGTTCTACTTGGTAGATAAAGATGTTATCTTGTGAATAAACACTTGTTAACCATTCAATCGAATTCAAATGAGTTATGCAATCGGGGTAATTTTGTTGTTCTTCGCCCCCAGCATATACATAGCTGACGTTATATTCATGCACAATCAAAGCTAACTGGTTCTCTGTACCATTGTAGGCATTATCAATTGCTTGTTGGCGGCAAACACTTCATCAAGCGGTTCACCATGCCCATACGACCAGTAAATGTAGCCGTCAATTCGAAGCCGCCCCGCAATCATAGTCGGTGGGCACTGAATACTATAATACGTCAGAAACACCGAGTTCTGCGGCGTGTTATCTTTAACCCACAACCCTGCATTATATTCACTCCAGCTTAATGCTGTAAATTCTGTTCCGACATTGTATATTACCACGCTTGCCGCGGTGATTACGGAAAGCAGAACCAAAGCGAAAACCACTTTTTTGGGCACCTTTGAGAGCACAATGCCCGCAAGCAACACAATTGGAATCCAAGCAAAGATAAAGAATTTGTACATGTCCCAATCCCAAGGCGTCAACAACAAAATGTTTGGGATCAAGAAAAGCATCAGGAAAGTAAATTTGAGGTATTCATGCCCCGGCTTAATGAAGGAAACAATTGCCAAGATGAAGGGTATGCCCAAGTTTGCGAAATAGTAAATGAAGGGGTTTGTTGCGAAGTCAAAGATGAAAGCAGTGCTTACGCTGAAACTCATGGGAGGTCCCCCGGAGAAAATAAAGGGCAACGCTAAGACGCTGGGTATCAGGAAGTAGAGGTAGCCACGGTTGATTTTTCGCAGATTGAATATGATTGCGGCGGCGAAGGCGACGTAACAGCAGAAAAACGCGACGCTATGGAACGGGTAAACCAGACCGGTCAAGACACCCGCGAGAAGCAAACGGTTTTTGTCGCCCATGTCCCGAAGCAAAATCAGGACCATAACAAACACGGGCAATCCCATCAGAAGCGGACGTTGTTGCAGTAAATTATCAAAAATCGAGGGCAAACCAAACAGGTCCTTGAATTGGTAAATGTAATTCGTTGAAGCAGCAAAAGTGCCGCTGCCTAATGCTTGAAACAGCCCAATGTAACTTAAGCCCCAACCAAAGACACCTAGAACTGTGGCGATAACTGCGACGCGCCGTCCATAATTTCGGCCCAACGCATACATGGCAATAGCAAAAACCACAATGAATAATGCATTCGAAACAGGCAACGCTGTGGGCAAGTAACCGTACATTTGCTCAACTATGGCTGTGTGGAAATCAACAAAGTAATGATACGTTAAGGGTGTGCCTATGTAGCTGGGTGTTTGTGGAGGGAAGTTGCCGTTGTTTAGGCTCTCTATAATTTCGTAGTGCATTGGTGTGTCTTGCCAGTTGGAGCCGGTTAAGACAATTCCGTATTGGTCGCCTCGCCACACGCTAAAGGCGAGAACGGAAATTGAAATCAAAAAGATGACTGCAAAGAGCAGTATGTTTGATTTTCGGATTTTTCCTAGTTTCATGAGGGTTTTGGGCTGTGTTGGTTCGCCTTTTTTGTAAACAACCGCTGTATAGAGGGCAGTCAGAATTGCAAAGGAGAGGAGAATTGTCCAACGGGAATACCCCAGAACCAAAGAAAGATAGTAAATCATTTGCACTGAAACAAGTATGCTGAAGATGGGTACAAAAGCCCATTTCTCGTGTTGTTTTAGGTTGAAGAACCGATAGCCGATTAAACCGGGCAACAAAAAAGTGAAAACTAAAGCTGCCGCCACGGATAGGTAGCTGGAAACGACTGAGGCGGCAATAAGCAGAGTGAACACTATCGTTAGCCAATACTTCTGTAAAACCGCTGACGTTGCAGTGTTTGATTGCAGCCTTAGCACCTTCTATAGGTTTAGTTTTAGATGGGTTTAAGCAAGTATTAAGATTGTTGCTAAATAAGCCACCAAGAATCAGGGTGTTTTGGGGCTTAATGGGCAAACAGTTCATTGATAGAATCAAGAAAAGCTTATTTAGTCAAGTGAAGTGTATTGTTGCGGCGCATCAGTTTGCCCAGGTAGTATAGTCTGGCCCAGTATATGCGGCTGTCGCCCGCAGGACCCGGGTCCAAATCCCGGCCTGGGCGCCACTTCTTCATATTTTCTTTTGCTTCAGAGATTTTGAATACACATAGCTACTCAAGATTGTTTTTTCACAAGCATTAAATCAATCTGAAGATAAACGATATGGCGATTGCCATGGATAAACAAGTTGAGGTTCCCTGTGCATCTTGCCATTTATGGAGTAGAAAACATAAAAAATTTTCCTGCAATCCTGACGACTGCAAAATGCTTACAGCATGGTTGTTCAAGAACGCGCCTCAGCTAAGCAAGGAGAACTTGCAGATGCAGGTGCATTTTCCAGAAATCGCAGTTCAATATATTGTATAGCCAAAATCTTTTTGACTGTTTGCGGAATCTATCACAAATCAAACTGCAATCGGTCTTTTTAGTCGCAGAAGAAAAAATGACTTGTGACGCTTACGTCTTGAGGGTTATTGTTGAAATAAGAGGGGGTCACGCTACCAAGTGGCTCTACAAAAAGAACCAAACATCAACTATTCCTGACGACTTTTTTGCGTTGTTTAACTTTCCACACTACAAATCCAGCACCGACCGCGCCTAAAGCTGTGATTGGACCGATTGGTGATTCAGGAAGCACTGTGATGAATCCATATATGCAGAGGTTAGTTTTGAGGGTTAACTGGAAAGTTTCGCCTAAACCAAGCAGGTCTTGTGTTGCGGGATCGCTGAGGTCAAGGAATCTTTGCGGCCAAAGGCTTTGTGTTGCGCCTTCGACAGCTATGGTTGCTCCTGGCTGAGTGTCTGGGGGAACTGTAACGGTGACTTTTGCGTGTCCATTGCTGTCAGTTAATGCAGATGCTGCTGAGATGTAAGTTGAATTTAGCAGAACCGCTTGTGAGCCGGTGGTGAGTGTGGCGTTGAAGAGCACCCCAACGTTTGCTCTTGGTATTCCTGTTGAACTGGTTAATTCTGCTATGAAGTTCAGTTTTTCTCCAGGGGTTGCTTGAACAGCGGACATGTTGGCAGATACAGGTGAAACCCAAGTGAAGGTGTCACCTTGTCGGACAACGTCTTTGCCCCATGCTTGGTCTGCTATGGCGTTTCCTGCGTCGTCGATGCTTTGGTCAAGCCAAGCCTCTTTATAGTAGGTGGTGCCGCGGGTTTGATTTAGCAGTCTCCAGACTGCAACTTGAACAGCGGCTGCTTCCTGGTTTGTATCGGGGGTATTCCATGTCAGTATGTAACTAACTGCACGCCATTCGGCTGTATCGCTTGCGGGAGCAATTGTTGCGGGGTACGTGGATCCTATGTTGAGGGCACGGTCGAAGTTTATGCAGTAACTTTGGGTTTGAGCGGCGGTTTCGCTGGTTATTGTGATTGGGATTTGTCCTATCCAGATGCTACCTGAAGAGAGACCTAATCCGCCGTTAGCTGGGTTATGTGGGTCCCTGATGTAAACTGTAACTGTTGCGTCTGCTTTTACAGTTGTACAGAATACCGCGCTTGCTAAGAGTATGATTGTTAGGATTGTAAGCGTTGATTTTTTCATGGGGTACACTTTCTTGTTAGCGGTATCATAACAGTTAATATAAGCGAGATTTCACAGTTTGACATGAATCGAAAATGGAAATAGCGCCAGAAAACCGATTTTTTATTTAAACATGTACAGAAAAGATAAGAACACAACACTCCTCTCTCTACATTGTACATGACTTTGACGCAGAATCCAGTCTTTACAGGGCAAAATCCTAGCAACTGGTTAGAGGAAGTCATAAAAAAAGTCAACAAAAGCGCACTTGAGCAGCAAGTAGTCACACGAGGTAGCAACAGCCTCTGCGTTCTCTGCAAAGGTTCTCGGTTTCTCTGTGGAAAAACCCGCTGCCCCATAATGGTTAAAGTCAACACTTTCCTTAAAAGCGTTCCTCTGATGGAAAAAGAGAACATTGACGGCATGTCCCCGCCTAGCGTATTTATCGGGAGAATAGGTTACCCTCACGTTTACGTTGGACCGCTCGTGCCGCCTGTGCATGAAAACACAAGCATATACGACTTGCCAGAGATGTGGTTTGGCAAATCCGTGGATGAAATCGTCGGGTTTCGCAGTCTGCTTATCCGAGGAAAGCATTTGGTTAACGCTACAAAAATCAATGAAGCAGGCAAGATTCTCGATCAGACGCGGGAGTTGGCGCTTGCAGACGCCAGCGTTGATACCGAACTCAACCTTACAAAGAAGCCCCGAGGCTCCATAACTTTAAGCGATGATGTGCAGCCGTTTGGTCCCTCAGCGCCCATCCGCGACCTCCATGTTGGGAACGCACGTTATGACCAAAAAATCGAGAAAGCATACTACGACACCGACCTCAAAGCAAACAACGCCGTCGTGGATCTCTATAGCAGCGGTGTTATGGTTACGAAGATTCAGAAGGCGTTTAGCGTCGGCGCTTTTGGCGTGGAGAAGAAGAGGCGGCTGGTACCCACACGCTGGAGCATAACAGCTGTCGACGACATGATCTCTAAGAGTTTAATGGCGCGGGTGAAGACATTCCCCGAAATTAACAATTATCGCATTTACGAATCCAACTACCTTGACAACGTTTTTGAGATTTTGATGATTCCTGCTCAGTGGAGCTACGAATCTATGGAGGCATGGTATCCGGGCACGGTTTGGAACCCCAACGGTTCATCTGTTGCCATATACTCTGACTGGGAACCCAACAGTGGACGCACAACATATGCCGAAATTGGAGGTTGCTACTACAGTGCCCGCTTAGCTATCTGTGAACAGCTCTTAAAGGAAAGGCGTCAAGCCACCGCTATAGTGCTCCGTGAAGCGCGCCCCGGCTATATTATGCCCATCGGCGTTTGGCAAGTGCGTGAGAACGTGCGTAACGCTATGCGTCAGAAACCATACACCTTTAACAGTTTGACGCAGTCGTTGCAGTTTTTAAGCGGTAAATTTGAGATTCCATTGCAAAGCTGGATTTTGCAGAGTGAATTGCTAAAGAAGGCACTGTTTCAACGTAGAATAAGCGATTTCTTCTCTCCGCAATCTTGACCCATAAAAATAAAATAATCCACACTCGCATTTGAAGGTTGAATAAAATATTTTGTAAGCTAACTCTCTATAGGTCAACGCTTTCCTGTGGATGCCGCAGCGTTAGGTAATGCACTGATTTCGCCCCGAAGCGTCTGCAGGTGATAGTAAGAGTGGCGGCGCGAGGTTGCGGGTGGGTTGTTCAATAGCCACAAGCTCAAGACAGATTTTGGTCGCTGATGCGGAAAGGCAAGTTTAAAAAAACCGACTGTTTATACCTAACCTGAAGCCTAATGGAAAGTCCGCCGGCAAAACAATTTATTCTGCCCTTCTCTGGTCCAAAAAAAAGAGATGCTAAAGTGGAAACAGCTGCCGTCTACGCTTTAGCTGACTATAACAGGAGCCGTGGCGGGGGCTTACTAATCAAACAACCCTCAGAAAACGTCGGCTTCATCGCCAAAATCGGCTATCCCCTATGGCTAATTCCCAAAAACAACTTCATCTTAACCTTCGACGGTCTAGACGAATCCAGCTACAACATCCACTATATGGAAACGCTGTCAGCGTTGGAATTTATGAGGAATCTGCAAGCAAATCAAAGCCCAAGAGACAAATACACTGCGTTCTTAATGGGCAGCACAGGGTATTTTCTGCAGCTTCCTAAAGAACAAGAGTTCACACTCAAGGGCTTATTAGCCAACATTGATTTCAGGGTTGACTTTAACTCCTACGTCAGGGAAGCCACCGAGTTAACCACTGAGATGCCTCTTCTGGAACCGACTCTTAAGCTAAACACGATTTTGTCTGATCTCTCAGAGATGGATAAAATACAAACGTACCTCAAAGCCGATGCAGAAATGCTATCGAAAATTCTTGAAGTAATGCACAAAACAACCAATCAATACATCTCAGAAATCCTGTTCGAAGAAACTGCCTCGGCAGAAGAGGTTGACGCAAAAATCAAAGCTCAAGAAGAATTTATCAAACCTCAAATTGCAAAACTTACTCGCGAATACAAAGTCAAACTCAAAGATTTAGCAACAGGATACGACAGAGACATCGAAACCCTGGATAAACTCAAGAAAAAAAATTTAAAACTTACAGAAAAAGTCGAAGCAGAAATAAGACGTTACGAACGCGAAGCTAAACTTCAGGGTCAACATGGACACGAAATTTACGAGCAACGCTGGAAAGATAAAGCTAAAGAAACCCAAAAAAAACACGCAGAACTGAAAAAAGAGCTCAAAACTATAGAAGATAACATCAAAAAATTTTCCAAAGAAAAGGGTCAAACCATATACAAAACTGATCTTGAGTTGGAAGATAAAATAAAGTTAATGCGACAGCCTATCGTTGAACTCGAAGAAGAGCGTAAAGAAAAAATTGTTGCTTTTAAAGAGGAAAGCGAGAGGCTGTTTGAACTGGAAAAAACAGTTGTAGAAGCAATTAACAAAAGTATAAGGCAACGGGAAACAGCTACAGCGGGTTTTGAGGGTTTAGGCATCGGCGACTCGCAATTTACGGGTCCGTCGTTGGTTTATGTTCCCTTCTATGTTATCTGTTATGAGGCAAATTCAAGTAGACGTTATATGTGTCTTTCGCCGTCTACTGTTGAAGAGGTTGATTTGTCAGCTAAATTCAAAGGAGCATTTGGCATGTCTAAGATCAAAGACCTCTTCACGCCCCGTTTCACCTCACTGTCTGCCATAGTCTGTAAAGTTGAAGGTTACTCTCGCGTCGACAGTGTAATTGAAAATCAGCTCTACGATTTAGGAACCAAAAATAACCTCTTAAAAGACGACGTTTTTCTTGGCGGCATCATCAACGGATTATCAACACTCAAAGAGTGGGGTTGGCTTTCTGAACGTGAAACAGCTGAGTTAAGCGGCCACTTTGCACCCTAATGCAAGATTTCCTCAAACTACTTATGCTACTCTACGCTCAAATAATAGTAAGTTTGCTGAGTTGTTGCTGACGAAGGTTTGAACTTATGCCTGAGGGTAACGAGTACATTTTGAAAGTTTCCGATTTGGCTGTGAAGCTACAAAATCAAATATTACTTGACCATGTAAGCTTTAAGGTAAAGACAGGCACAACCCTTGCTATTTTAGGTCCAAACGGCGCAGGTAAAACGGTACTTTTGCGTACATTGCTAAACCTTGTTCCACATTCGGGCTCTATTGAGTGGACTGAGAAAGTAAAAATCGGCTATGTACCCCAATACGTTACCGTTTCAGATGTACCCATGACGGTACGAGAGTTTCTTTCTATCGGCGATGGTATTGATGTAGAAAGGGCCCTCGAGAGGGTCAGATTAACCGATAAAAAAATCCTTGAAAAACGCCTTGGCGTTCTTTCGGGTGGGCAGCTTCGGCGCGTTTTAATTGCTTGGGCGCTAAACGACAACCCTAATGTGTTGCTTTTAGATGAGCCTACGACAGGCGTTGACATGGACAGCGAGGAACCTATCTATTTGCTGCTCAATGAGATTAAGAAAAAGCAGAAAATCACAATTTTCTTGATAACTCACAACATTCACATCGTTCAAGAATATGCCGATGATTTGCTTGCATTAAACAAATGTGTTACTTTCTGTGGACCGGCAGTAGAGTTAGGGAAGCCGAGTGTTCAGAGGCAAATTTACGGTGAACCCGTGTGCGTTGAAACCATACGAGGAGAGTCTGAAAAATAATTACTGAATCACTGTTTTATAGTTTAATCGTAGCTGTCTTTGTTGGCGTTTCAGCAGGTTATTTAGGTTCTCTTATGGTGTTGGAGAAGATGGCGCTTGTAGGTGATGCGCTGTCACATGTTGCGTTGCCGGGGCTTGCTATTGGGATTCTTTTCGGTTTTAACCAGTTTATCGGTGCTTTTGCGTTTTTGTTTGGTTCAGCGGTTATAATTTGGCAGATACAGCGAGTTACAAAGATTTCTTTTGAAGCGTTGGTGGGTGCCATGTTTACTTTTGCATTAGCTATTGGGATTCTTCTGGTTCCTGAAGTGGACCTTCTCGAGGCTCTCTTTGGCGATATTTCACAGGTAACAATCCTTGATGCAGGCGTTGCAATTGTTATTTCATTAGTAGCTATCTTTCTAACTAAACTGGTTTATAAAAAATTAGTATTAGCCCTGATTTCAGAGGACCTTGCCATTTCAAAAGGAATTAACGTTGCGGCAACCAACTTGCTATATCTTTTCCTTGTTTCCCTTGTTGTTGCAATTGGTATCCGCATAGTTGGAACATTACTGGTAGGTTTTCTTGTCATTGTTCCGGCTATAGCTGCTAAAAACCTGAGTTCGAATATGACTAAATATGCCCGATTCAGCGCAGTTTTTGGGGCATTCTCCGCGTTTGGCGGGGTTTTATTATCAGCATTTCTCGGGTTGCCTCCAGGTCCAATGGTTGTCTTTGCAGGTATAGGCGTGTTTATAGTAACAATAATTGTCGGATGGAGACTAAGACTAACCTCTTGAGGCTAAACTATGAAGAGATATACAGGTAAAACCGCTACTGCCATAATACCGTTCCCAAATGACCAGATTTTGCTGATAAAACGCAATACTCGCCCCTTCAAAGGGTACTGGGCACTGCCAGGTGGACGCATGGACCCCGGTGAAACCATCTCGCAAACCGTAATTCGAGAAGTCAAAGAAGAAACAGGTTTAACTACTCAAATCGAGTGGGTAGTCGGCGAATACGTTGAAGTCGGCTGCAGAGAAGAAATCGAATATGAGTATTACCCAACCTGCTTTGTCGTGAAACCTGTGAGTGGAGAACTGAAAAAGCAGGACAGCGAAATCCAAGAAATTCAACTCTTCAGCTTAAACAACCTGCCTAAGCTGTTGGCGTTTGAGCATGAAAAAATGTTAGAGGATTATATTTCACGTCTAAAAAACGGCGTGAAATCCTAATTGTTTACTAGTTGCTCTTTTTCTGCGTTGGTGGTGGGGGAATTGGGAGGATTGTGGCTTTGGCGAGGTTTTCTTGCTCGTTTAGTATCAGCGAGATGGCTTTGCCTTCGGGCACGATGATTTTTGTGTTGTTCTGTAGTGAAGTCATGACTGTTTCTAGTTGCTTGTAGGTTATGGCGGAGTCTTTGAAGTAGGTGGTTAAGGCTTCGTTTCGGAGTTTGGTAGCTTCTGCGTCGCCTTCCGCTATTTCGATGGTAGCGGTTTTTTGGCCTTCCGCTTGGAGGATTGCAGCTTGTTTTTGTCCTTCGGCAACTTGAATTGCAGCGTTTTTCTGTCCGCTAGCTAGTGTTGCTTGGGCGATTGCTGTTTTCTCTGCTGCTTGGCGTTCGTTATCAGCTTTTAGGACGGATTCCATGGAGCTCATTAATCCTCTTGGGGGTTCGAGGTCTTTGATTTCTGCGCGGACGATTTCTATTCCCCATTCTCTGGTTTGCTCGTCGAGAGCTTCTTTGAGTTTAGCGTTGATGGTAGGTCGGGAAGTGTTTGCTACGGTCATGTCCATGCCGCCGATGATGTCTCGGAGCACCGTGCGTGCCAAAGTGTCGATTTGTTGTTCGTAGTTGTTGACGAAGTACTGTGAAGCCTTCACTGAGACTTCATCGGTTTTGACTTTGTAGAAGACTACTGCGTCGACGCCCATGAAGACTTTGTCTCGGGTGATGACCTCTTGGCGCTGCACTGGTGTCATGCGTTCAGTGATGTTTACTTTTATGATGCGGTCGACGAAAGGCACTAGCAGCGTTATGCCTGCTGGGACGAAACGGTGGTAATTACCTAACCGTTCAACTAGACCGCGCTCGGTTGGTCTAACTATTCGCAGGCTTGATACAAGCGCATATAATACCACTACTATGGGGACGATTATTGCTACTAACACTAATATGTCAACCATTTTTGTGCTCTCCTGTTTGTTGTTCTTTTTATTTTTTTATGGGAAGCAAATATTAAAGTTTGTTATTACAAACACATTTTTTTGTCATACAATTATGAAAAGTATATACTCAGAAACTGAAGTATAACAGAAAGATGGCGGGCAAGGAAACACCAAAACAAACAAAAAACTGGCTGGGTCGGAGGGGATTGACCCAAATGAGGTGGAAACTTGTTCGGTAAAGTAAAATGCTATTTGGGGAGCCGCTTTGTCTTGAACCCAAACGGGATCGATGCGATTTTTAAACTATCACCTGTAATAAAGAAAAAATGGGTGAAGGAAGATGTTGAAATAGGGCTGTGTGCTTGATCCGCTTTGATTCATGGGTCTCATCATATGTCGCCACTAGTACCTTTGCTATGAAATAGCGAGGTCGAAGCGATCAAGGTTCATTACCTTATCCCATGCCGCTACAAAGTCTTGCAGGAACTTCTCCGGGGAGTCCTCACATGCGTAGACTTCCGCCAAAGCCCTGAGTTGAGAGTTCGAACCGAAGATAAGGTCGACACGAGTACCAGTCCACTTGAGTTCGCCTGTTGAACGATCACGTCCCTCAAAGACATCTTCGTCTTCCGAAGTTGCCTTCCATGCCGTTTTCATATCGAGTAGATTCACGAAGAAATCATTGGAAAGTGTCTCTGGTCGTTTGGTGAATACGCCGTGCGGAGACTGCCCAAAATTGGCATTCAAGACGCGCATGCCGCCAACGAGAACTGTCATCTCAGGAGCGGTTAGCGTCAACAACTGCGCACGATCAACCAGTAGTTCCTCTGCTGATACGGCGTATTTGGTTTTGAGGTAGTTACGGAACCCGTCTGCAACTGGTTCTAAAACGGCGAATGAATCTATATCGGTTTGCTCTTGCAATGCATCTGTGCGTCCTGGACTGAAAGGAACCGTTAAATTGTGACCGGCATTCTTTACAGCTTGCTCGACACCTACGCAGCCACCTAATACGATCAAGTCTGCAAGGGAAACCTTCTTCTTGCCTGATTGCGCGCTGTTGAATTCCTCTTTGATTGTCTCAAGAGTCATC
Organism: uncultured archaeon; assembly: GCA_963760925.1. Taxonomy (GTDB): domain Archaea; phylum Thermoproteota; class Bathyarchaeia; order Bathyarchaeales; family Bathycorpusculaceae; genus Bathycorpusculum. The sequence goes on from CAVXES010000006.1 coordinate 333,482, forward strand.
AGCGCGTTTTTCAGTTGAGCCGGCTGGTTGACTTCCCAATCCTTTTGCGGCGCAAGACGGATACGAGCCCCATTGGCACCTCCTCGTTTGTCGGAACCGCGGAACGTAGACGCAGATGCCCAAGCAGTCAAGACAAGTTCCGGGATCGACAGGCCAGAGGCAATGATTTTACTCTTGAGGTCTGCGATGTCTTGTTCATCAATTAGTTCATGGTCGACTGCGGGTATTGGGTCTTGCCATATTAGCTCCTCCGCTGGGACTTCTGGACCCAGATAGCGTGAGCGGGGACCCATATCGCGGTGGGTTAGCTTGAACCACGCTCGAGCGAAGGCATCCGCTAGTTGATCGGGATTTTCATAGAAGCGTTTTGAAATCTTCTCGTAAATCGGGTCGAAACGCAGAGCAAGGTCAGTGGTCAGCATGGATGGTGCGTGACGCTTTGACGGGTCATGTGCATCCGGCACGGTACCGGCGCCTGCGTCACCTTTCGGCTTCCACTGATACGCACCGGCTGGACTCTTGGTCAGTTCCCATTCATAGCTGAATAGGTTTCGGAAAAAGTTGTTACTCCATTTAGTTGGCGTCTGGGTCCAGATGACTTCTAAACCGCTTGTAATAGTGTCGTCGCCCTTGCCTGTGCCAAATTTGCTCTTCCAGCCGAGGCCTTGTTCCTCTATGGAGGCGGCTTCAGGTTCGGGACCCACATGTGACGCATTGCCTGCGCCATGGGTTTTACCGAAAGCGTGACCTCCCGCTATGAGTGCCACGGTCTCCTCGTCGTTCATCGCCATGCGTGCGAAGACCTCGCGGATATCTATAGCAGCAGCAAGCGGATCTGGGTTGCCGTTTGGGCCTTCTGGATTGACGTAGATTAGCCCCATCTGTACCGCTGCAAGCGGATTTTCGAGGTCTCTTTTCCCTGAATAGCGTTTATCTTCTAGCCAGGTTGTTTCTGAACCCCAGTAGACGTCCTCTTGTGGTGCCCATATGTCCACTCGTCCGCCGCCGAAACCAAACGTCTTAAATCCCATTGATTCAAGTGCGCAGTTGCCTGCGAGTATTATCAGGTCGGCCCAGGAGATTTTTCTGCCGTATTTTTGTTTGATCGGCCATAGTAATCGGCGGGCTTTGTCGAGGTTCACGTTATCCGGCCAGCTGTTCAGGGGTGGGAATCGTTGGGCTCCCGAGGATGCTCCTCCGCGGCCGTCGCCCATTCGGTAGGTGCCTGCGCTGTGCCAAGCCATACGGATGAAGAGTCCCCCGTAATGATTATAGTCGGCTGGCCACCAATCTTTTGAGTCGGTCATCAGTGTATAGAGGTCTTTTTTTAGGGCTTTTAGGTCGAGTTTCTTGAATTCATTAGCGTAGTTGAATTCCTTGCCCATAGGATTGGATAGGGGGGAATTCTGATGCAAAACGTTTAGGTTTAACTGGTTTGGCCACCAGTCTCTGTTTGACTTGCGTGTGCGGCTTGTAAGTTCTTTTTTGTTATTCAAAATGATTCAACTCCTTGTTTTGGGTTGGGTGTTTTTCTTTCATCTTAAAAAAAGCTCCTTTTCGTCAATTATAGGAAGCGCAAAAGGTTTATTTAAGAATTGTTATTATCTAATAATTCGTATGACTACCTCTGAGGCGTCCGATGCAAATGCAATTGAGGCTTTGCGAAAGAAAGGCTATAAGGCAACTCCTCAGCGAATTGCGATTTGCCGCATCGCTCTTCATAGTAGAGAGCACCCCTCTGCCCAAAGAATCTATGATGATGTCAAAAAAGTGCACCCAACCGTAAGCTTGGCAACAGTGTACAAAACCCTTCAAGTACTAAGAGACTTAGACTTAATCCAGGAACTAAATCTTCCTGAAAGCAAAGCAAGATTTGATTCCTACATGAAACCTCACGTGAACCTAATTTGCACACAATGCGGAAAAATCGAAGACTTAGATGACCCAACTGCAAAAGAACTATCAGAACGAGTTTCAGCTGCTACCAAATTCAAGCCAAATGGGCAACGCATAGACGTATATGGCATTTGCGAAAAATGCAGCAAAGTGTATAAACGCTAATTCGATTTCGCTAGCGGAATTCACAATAGTGCGCTATTGGTTTCACAGCCTGAATGGGGCAAGTTTTATGAGTATTGCAGTCAAAAAATGGCGATAACCTCCGCCATTACTCTTAATACGAGAACAAAGTATGATGAAGCTCCAACTTTTTCATTTTTTTCTCAACAAAGTGATAACAACCACCGCTAACACGGCTATGTCCACAATTATGCTGCTTATCTCAGTTAACAATACAACCGTTTGATTGTCACTATGGTTTACTCCGATACTGACTAAAGCCCAAATAATCACCAAAGCATAAGCTGTGTCTTTTCGAATTCCTATGATGAGCATTGTTATAACCAAAGCGACCGCTACAACGATAACCGGGACTCTTTAACGTACCAACTAATCCTGCGGCCTGAACAGCAGCCACCAAAGTTTTAAAGTTACCATCGCAAACTGCGGTATCAACTATATCAACCATAAATTTTCCACCTCATAATGAATTCTTAGTGAATATGCGCATTAAATCGTGTAAAATGCGGCGAATAAAAATATGCGACTGTATGAGCACAATAACAAAAGTTATTCTGTATTACTTGGAAATATAAAAATAAAACAACCAGGCTGAAGGTTGAAGAATAGTTATATCGCGCGGAGGTTGATTCTGAAAATTTATGGTTCAAAGTGTGAAATATGAAGTTGTACGAAAAATAAACAAAGTTGAGATACGACGCTACCCAAAAATTGTGATAGCCAAAGTACTCAACTCTGAAGCAGATAATTTTGGCTTACTTTTCAGTTTCATCTCAGGAAAAAACAAGCAAAAAGCAAAAGTGAAAATGACCGCGCCAGTCGTTTCACAGGATGATTCTCAAGAAATAAAGATGACTTCGCCAGTTTTATCTGACTTCTCAAGTCGAGGTTACATGGCTTTTGTAATGCCTTCTGGGCTTAGCGTAGAAAACACGCCATTGCCTCTAGATAGCCGTGTTAAAATAGAAGAGGTTCCTGCACGTTTAGTTGCGGTTTTACGTTTCTCAGGAAGCTGGTCTGAAGCTCACTTTGAAGAAAAAACCAAGGAGTTACTACAAGAGTTAGGCAATTCGAAAGTGAAAACAACAGGGTCAGTCTTTACAATGCTATATAATCCACCTTTCACTCCTAGCTTTCTTAGAAGAAATGAAGTAGCAATAGAAGTTGAGAATTAAAACAAAGCTAAAACGAACTTTGGAAGTAGCGCACTCGGAATTGAGTTTCTATGTTAGTTCGGCAAATCGCGTGGTTAATGATGCCCGGTGTCTTTCTGAGCAGCTTCTGCATCTTTTCTGGTATGCCGGGATACTTCTTCATTCAGGGGTAATTTCTTAAGTATAATATTATGGAATTTGTAACGATTAAAAAGAGCTTAAAGAGCAAAAAGAATCAATCAATACATCACTGTCTAACCAAAACGAAGTCCTATCAAAAAAAGTGACACAACTAAAAAGCGCTTTAACAATCGGAATTTCCTTAGAAGCAGTAATAATCATAATTCTACTAATCTTATTGCTTAAATAGAGCTTCTGATGAAGCAGTTATTTCACTAACTTAAAAAACAACAACAAACTGCCGTGCACTGTTGTTGTTCTATCAATTTGTCAATTTTTTAAAGGTCGCTTGAGGCAACTCAATGAATGGGTGCCTTTAATTTCTATAGCCTCTTTTTGTGTTCCAGATCACTGAAATTCTTTTTAGGTAATTCAATTTTATAAATAAAATAGCCTACTCAACCGTCAGTCAACTTTTCTGAGAATGCGTGTCCCTTTTAAGCCTTAATAGGCAAATAGGGAATACATGTTTCCAAGGAATCCAAGTTGGCGCATGAACTCTCAGCACTTATTGCAAGGTTAAAGCCTGTTGCGTTTGTTTACGAATTCAAGGATGAGACGCCTGCAAGGATAGACCGCTTCTTAGATGTAAGCGCAAGTTTAAAGGAGGTTGATGGCTACGAAGTCCTCACTTTTTGGTTCCGATGGGATCACGACTGGGAGGGTGATGGTGTCGAGGATTGGGAACCTGTCACCTATATTTTAAAAGGAGAAAAGGTTGTTGATATTCAGACACGGACTCACTGGCACATTGTTAGTTGGATGAGTGACCACCCAGTTTTAGATGGTGAACGAGCGATTCTCTATTGCAGCAAACATGGTCATGCTCCATACATGCAAGTCCAAGCAAATGTCGGGTGGCTAAAAACCGCCATTGATAAAACCCTCACCGTATATGCGGTAATTGATTTTTTGGATGTCATGTCGGAAAAGGATAGCTATATAGAGATAACTGATTATGCCGTAATTCCTAACCGTGGACCTCCAAGCACATCAAGAGCAATGACGGGAGTTAGTATTCTTGGCAAGAGGTTCTTTACGCAATGCTACAAAATACCTAAGTAAAATAGCCTCAAGTCTTTTGGGCTTTGTATCTTTTTAGTAGATCGTCGATTGAGTCAGTGTCTTTGCTTTCATTTAGAACCTGATATCCAATTGCCCAGTGCTTTAATGACTCCTTTATTCTGGAAATGTCTCTTCTGATGATATCTGGAGATTTACTGTCAGCAACCTCTAAAGCCTGGAACATATAGGCAAATCCTGTAGACAAAGGAGCATCGGAATGCTTCTTAAACCACTTTTCAACGGTATCAGTGATTGCAAGCAATTCGTCTTCTAATTCTTCCTTCTCTAATTCTGGTTTGCTGGCTTTGTCAAGCTTATCAAAAAGGAACGTGCTAAAAGTTAACGAATCGTAATTTAGCGCTTTCTCGTAGGGATCTTCAATGCTATCTGTGATCTCGACGATCTTCTCGGGGTCTCTCTCCGAAATTGTTAACCTAAGTTGATAATTAACATCGTATTTGCTAAAGATCGGTCTTATGTCTCTTAGGTTTCTCTGAGGAATCTCTATTACACAATTAGCTAATTTCCTATGTGGTATCTTAGATAGTAGGCCGTCGTTGTTTCTACCGTATAGTTCATTGTGAAATTTGGTCTTATCTTTAGTTTTCTTTGAAGAGACTTGATATGCGATTATTACGTTGGCTTTAGTTAGTTTTTCGCAGCCTTCTACTTGCATCTTATTCGACCAGCTTTTGCAAGTATAATACTGATATGATTTATTATATAATCATTGTGCTGCAATCGCAAAAACATATTACGATTTCTTAATTACAGAGCAAATTTGTAAACATTTGTTTTACTCTATTGTTCCTCAATCTGAAGAGTTCTCGGCCAGCCGCTCAGTTAGATAGTAAAATCTTGGTACCGTCCGCTGAGGGTTGGCTACGATTTTACCCTTCCGCTTCAAACGTAAGATGATTCGCCGAAAAGGTCATGTTTGAGTTCCAAAAAGTCTTGATAGCTGAATTCTCGCTTTAGGTCGTTTGCCTTGTTTAGGATGTAGCCCTCAAAAAGAAGACTACTAAATGTTCTCTGATACTCCTTTTTGACACAACTCAAATCGAAGGGTTCCCGTCGGGGCGTGGTCAACCTGGTACTGGAAAACGTAGTTTCTGGATGTTGATGGTTTGATTGCCATTGCGCACTTCTGTGGCGCCTTCGGTTCCTTTCATAAAAGCATCAACTAAGCTTAGGGTGATGTGGCAGACGTCCATGCCGTTGTCTTTAGCCCACTTCACATATTCCTTCCAGCGCTGATAATGCTGCAGGTTTGGCGCCCTAAAGTTACAAATCAGGTTCTTTGGCTTAGAATCACAAACTGGCTGGCTGTCAACCAGGGTTTAGTCAGCCCTGAAAGCGGAATTAGGACTTGAAAATAGAAAAAGTCAGTACTTTTTCGTACGTAAATTGGCGGGCCCGGTGGGATTTGAACCCACGATCTCCGGCTCCGAAGGCCGACACCTTAATCCGTGCTAGGCTACGAGCCCCTTTCCATGCTTTCTGGATGGAATCCGTTCATTTTAGTCTTATCGTCAATATACATTTTTCTCTTTGCGTAAGTAGTGCCTTCCTGTTGTACGGTTGTAGTTGTATTCTTGGTATCCTTCAGCGCCTTATCGGCTCATTTTCTCGCCGTAGTCAGGGTCAGTTTCGCAGATTTCGATAGGTTCCTATTCTTTATCGCTGCTGTAAGTCGCCTAGATATTGGAGCGTAGACTTTGACATATTTGTAAGAGTTTTCGCCCAGTAAGTTGGCGACTGCATCCGAGTTCAATTGGTAAATCCCTAAAGTTGATGGCTTGTTTCTGACTTAGTGAACTGCGGGGAGATAAAAATAACCCTTGACTGCGACCAGAGCTAACTAAATATACCAATAAGTAGCAAGCAAGAGAAAAGCAGTTATCGATATGGCTACGACAAAGATGGTTAAGAAGAGCAGCGATTTTGTCCAGTCGCTTCTTTTAGGCTTACGATAAGCTGAAATTTAATGCGCCTTAAGACGGTTAATGGTTTCACAAACTTTATCAGGCTTTTTTGAGGAGAACACAAACACTCTCCCCTCTTTAGGACCTACCTCAACTGCTTCCCCAAACGATGTTGTAAACGCAACTGAGCCATCTCTACCATAGCGGATACCTACCCCGAAATATCGCCCAAGATTAGATTTAGTTCTCTTACAGTAAATAACCTCGTCTAAAACAAACGATTTTTTGTTGAACAAACCATAATCTACGCTAAGTCTGCCATTGCTAATTTCTATGGATATTCCTCTGTAATTCCAAATTACGAAACCAATTAAGGATAGTATGCTCCAGGCTAATGCAACTCCAATTAAACTCTCAACTGTGAGTCCGCCAAAATATAGGATTGAAGCACTTATGATAATTTCCAAGGAAACAAACATTGCCACTAAACCTTTGACTAGTTTTCCCATTGGGACCCATTCAGTGTAATCTGCGCTTTGCATACCCAGAAATGCAGCCAATCCATATTTTATTGTTACTTAAGGTAACGGCATTTTTCAATAGGGTATCTTGACGAAAGCAATCATTAACCAAGCGTTAGGTCTACTATGGGCTCAATTTTAAGCGCGTTTTGTTTTTCTATAAAGCTGAAGTCATCACGGTACCAGTTAACTGCAAACACATACATCGACGCCGGTCAACCCTATAGACTCAGCTAAGCAAGGTAAGTTCAGCCAACGGAACATTCTTTTCACTTCTTTAGCTTCGATTTGCCCAGTACAAAGAATTTATATTTCAACCAATCGAAAATATCGCTGCGGGTGAGTGTTTGGTTGATATTAAATTGACGGAAATAAAGAAAGGGAATGGAACTATTACCATTCGTAAGGAGTGCCCGAACTGTAAAGCCATAATGGCTTTTGGAGTTCTAAATGGCGAGTTAGTATTCAAGGATGAAGTAGTCCATTGGATGTCAAACAACAAGCAGCTTGTTAGATGTATTAATTGTGATACTACATATCAGATAGAAATAATTGAAACTTAGCTAAGTTTCTTATAACAATCGTATTAGTGTATTATTGGGGCTGCTGTTGAAGTATCTGGTTGGAACTGGCGGGTGGGGCTACTTCAACAACCACTACCACGGTTACGCACCAGAAAACTGCCTGCAACTCGTAGAAAGACTAGGCTTACTCACAGAGGAGCAGAAAAGAGTCAAGAGTAAAAATGGCATTAAACAAACCCAATTAGGGGCATTCTCTGGATAAGACAAGGGCTTTTATAATGATTAAATAAATAATATTGAGAACTGACTTGCCGATTTACTATACTTGCAGAAAATGCAGAAAAGACTACTCCAAAGAAGAATACGCCCATAGCAAATTCTGCAATGAATGCGGCTCATTCCTTCTTTTATCCTTTAGAAAAGAAGCGACAAAGTAGCATCCGTCAACGGAATCCAAGGGCTCTTCAGAAAGGTCTGCACTACATAGGGCGGCTGATAGTCTTAGAAATCAAATTAGCCGCACAAAAGAGTACAAAATAATAGCTGAAACAGAAGAAGGAGCAGACAAAAGGAGTCTCATTTGAAAGTTGGATGTGGGGTTCCGAATTCGACGAAGCCCTAAAACTCAAAGTGAAACTCATGGAAAAATACAACGGCGTAGATTTAGAAGATGCTATCCCAGGCAAAGTAGTTTCAAATGAGCAAGGCAAATGTTACGCCGTTTCTGCTTCTTGTTATCAAACTTCAAGAAAGTCTCATATGAAGAGAGCAGACGCATAATAATTTCTGACCTCAAAGTGCTTTCTGGGATAGGACCTGTTCGAGAATTGGCACTCAGACAACAAGGCTACAAAACAATTAAAGATCTAATAGAGCATCCAATTTGGCAAAATGAAGCTCGCAAATTCATGGAAATGGTAGATAAAAAGGAAGTCAATTTAGCCCAGAAATGGCTGTGGCAAAGATTCCCTAAATCTCATCCTTTTCTTCATTACTTGGCAGGGTTTTGTCAAGATCAAGATTTCGCTATAGTAGATATTGAAACTTTAGGGCTTTCAGAAAGACCCATTATCCTGCTTGGCATAGCCAAAATAGATGGGGATAAAATCTGCACAAGCCAGTTTCTTCTCAGAGATATACCCGACGAGCCTGGAGCCATCTGGGCGCTTGTTTCACAACTTGAACCTAAATCGTCACTGATAACTTATAACGGTAGAAGCTTCGACATTCCATACATAAAACAAAGACTGGCGTACTACGGGTTAGAATGCAGCTTGGACAATCCCCATTTTGACGTTCTTCATTTCACCAGACAGAGCATTAAAGCCTAAACTTTCGGATTGCAGGCTTGACACAGTCGAAAAATACATCGGCATAAAAAGAGACATAAACATTCCAGGAGGCTTAGTTCCTCACTTTTACGATACCTACTTAAGAACTAAAAATGTTGGACCTTTGGTTCCCATAGTTGAACATAATAAACAAGATTTGCTAACCCTTGGAAGCCTATTCTCCAAGCTTTACGAGGAATGGAACCTTTGATCGACAACTTTATCAAAAATATTAAGCAAATGCAATCCTATAAGAAACAAATAGTTTATATCCAAGAAATTGCTGCCCAAACTGCAAGCTTTGGTGAGTTGGAGAAACCGCTTCCAGGAAATATCCAAAGATGCTTACTCGATAGGAGAATCTCTTTTCTACTCTCATCAAGCCGAGGCAATAAATAAAGTGCGTCAAGGCAAAAACGTAGTAATAGTCACACCAACGGCATCAGGGAAAACCTTAGCCTTCAACGTTCCCGTTCTTGAAGCTCTCACAGAAAACAAGAAAGCAACGGCACTGTATCTCTATCCCACAAAAGCACTAACAAATGATCAATTAAAAGTACTAAAAGAACTTGGACAAAGAAATAGGACTCAAAGCATCACCAAACATCTACGACGGAGACACTCCACAAAGTCAAAGAGCAAATATTCGAGAAAACTCAAAGATTATTCTGACTAATCCTTATGGTCTACACCAATATTTGCCTTGGCACTACAAGTGGCGGACTTTTCTGCAAAACCTAAAATTCATAATAATAGATGAAGCCCACGTTTACAGAGGAGTTTTCGGCTCTAACGTAGCCATGCTTCTCAGACGACTAATAAGAATATGTAGTTATTATCAACAGACCCTCAATTCATACTTTCATCAGCAACAATTGCCAACCCAGAGGAACACGCCAAGAAACTAACTGGAAAAGACTTTGAAATAATCTCAAAAGACGGCGCCCCAAAAGGAAAAAAAACATTCATGTTTTGGAACCCGCCATTCATCGACATGCAACAATACAATTCGCCGATCCACTCATCAAGAAACCAAAGATCTTCTAACACTCTGCATTTTGAAAAACCTGCAAACTCTTTGTTTCACTACATCCAGACAAATGGCTGAACTCATCACAAGATGGACCAAGAGAAGAACTCAGAACATCGGTCACCAAAACTTCAAAATACAATTACTGCTTATAGGGCAGGATATCTTCCCCAAGAACGAAGACAAATTGAAAATCGACTAAAAAACAAAGAATTAATCGGCGTTGTCTCAACCAACGCTCTTGAACTTGGAATCGACATAGGCTCACTGGATTCAGTCATAATTTCCGGTTATCCAGGAACAGTCATATCTACTTGGCAACAAGCCGGACGTGCAGGCAGAACCAACGCAGATTCAATGGTAACTCTTGTTGCTTTTCAAAATCCGCTTGACCAATACTTCATGAAACACCCCGAAGATTTCTTTGGCGACCACACGAGCAAGCCATTATCGACCTGCATAATCAATACATCTCTCTTGGGGCACATAATGTGCGCCGCCAGCGAACTTCCTCTAACCGATAATGATAACAATGTTTTTCCCAGTGCTTTTTTCGGAAAGTATCCAAGCCTTAGAGCAGCAGCATCTTGTCCGAAAAACACCTCGAGGATATGTTTACTCAGGGACTGCAAGACCAGTCGAGGTCGTTAGTCTTGAAAGTATATCAGACAAAACCGTTACTGTTACCTGCAACGGAAACGTTCTTGAAACATTAACCCTAAACAAAGCTTATGAAGAAGCACACGCAAGGGGCGGTTCTCTTCATCAAGGAGAAACCTACATTTCCGAAGAACTAAACCTCGAACAATTAACCGCAAAAGTCAGACAAGAAGACGTTAACTTCTACACTGAGGCATTGAAAGACGTTGATGTCGCCATAACGAAAACCTTTGAAGAAAAACAAGAAAAAGTTACGGTAAGCTTGGGAGAATTAGTTATAACAGAAAACTATCACCAATATATATTATGAAAACCTATGATGAAGTCATCAAACGGATGCCACTTGATTTGCCTCCATTGACATTCGCAACCGTCGGCATGTGGTTTCTAATCCCAAACCAACTCAGAGGCAGAAATCGAAGCAAAAAACCTCGATTTCGCTGGTGGGCTGCATGCAGTTGAGCATGCAATGATTGCTATGTCGCCAATATTTGCCATGTGCGACCGATGGGATATAGGTGGATTATCAACGCCTCTTCATCCAGACACCGGAGAACCAACGATCTTCATTTATGACGGCTTCGAAGGCGGAATCGGCATTTCAGAAACTCTCTATGCAAACATACAACCACTTTTAGAAAAAACCCTAAAGTTAATTGAGAATTGTGAATGCAAAGACGGTTGCCCCTCATGCATTTACTCTCCAAAATGTGGAAACGAAAACGAACCATTAGACAAAGAAGCAGCAATAATTATCCTACGACATCTAGTTTCAGCAGATACGAAAGATAGAACTGCCAAATCAAACCTTCTTAAAGAATAAACAATCTCCATAACAGGCGCTAAGCTCTTTAATTCCATGTTTCTCCCCGAAAATCATAAAAGCTCTTGAATTAACTGTATGATGGTTAAAGAACAGTCAAACGAAAGAGACTGAGCTATTTTTTACTATGAGGTGATAGCAAGATGAGTAAGAAAGGAGAAACAAGAGAACAAGACCGGTCAAAACCTCAGCCTCAGAAGCAGAAGGATAGAGCTGCTAAACGTAAGGATAAAAAGTCTGCCAGACTGGAAAGACAAAAGTCAAGGCAGGCTTAGATAGAATACCCATTAGTGCAAACACGGTCTTTTCTTAGAAACATAAATCCGAGGTCTTGCGACGGTATTGCAGGGAAACGGTTATGCGTTTTCGGCTAAGGCTATCTCGTATTTCGCTATTTATTCTTGAATCGTTTCTTCCTTTGCTTGCATGACCAAAGCGGGCAACCTTCCAATTCTTCATTGCACCTCTGATAATTTGAGGATTGCTCGTTAAGATGTAGAAGGGCATTTTTGTCTGAGAAGAGTAAAGTTCTGCGATGAAGTTTAGGAACCGTTTTCCTACGCCGATTCCTTGATAGTCCGGTAGGACGACTAAGCGGCTGACTCGATAATATTTTGCTTTCATTCTCACACACGCTATAGCTATGAATGCAATGGGTCTGCCTTGATAGATAGCTGTGTAGCATCTGACTCCTGCGCTTAGGGAGCCGTTTAGATAGTGATAGCGCCGAAACATCTACCAAAGGTTAGCGCCGCACCGATTGACCGTGAGTTCAATGTGCGGTCGCACTCTTTTTTTCGGTCAAAAGTCATCGTGTCGGTGCAGAAAACCCAGTCCGGGTCGAGCCATTCGATTACGTCATAGTGGCAGGTTACGGCTATGAACTTCTTGGAGCTTCTGCGAACTGCCTTGCTAATGGCAAAGGCGCTAACTTTTGCTATTTCCTTATCAACAACTGAGGTGAACTCGTCAAAGACAATCAAAGGCTCATTTAAGCAGAGCGCACGGGCAATGTCCACCCGCATCTTCTCGCCCTGACTGAGGCAGTCGTAGCTTTTTAGCCAGTCCGGTGGCGACGCAAACCCTACACTGCAAAGCATCCGGGTTATCTCCGCTGTCTCAAGCTTCTCTGGGAAATCATCAAGGACGCATTTGCTTTTGTATTCGAAGCCTCGTATGTAGGCGTCGGGGAATAGCTGTTTGGCTATGCTGGTCTTGCCAGAGCCGCTTCTACCAACTATTACACCGATCTGCCAATCGAACTCGTCAAGAGGCAGACTACCTTTGAACCGCTTTTCCAGTTTTACTTCACTTAGGGTATAACTACCGATGACACTTTGGGCGCGGTAACTGTCGGATTCTTCCCAACATTTTACAATGTCAAAATTCGTAGCTTATACCCCTCCGCTTTCAGCTTCTCAAAATACTCTTTTTGCTGAGCCTCACTTCGGCATTCAATTATGAGTTCGTAGGTTTCAGGAATCGAAAAAGAAACTTCACGCTCATCCACCTCTAAGGGTAGCTTCTCGCCCACAGATTGAAGAAACAGCTTCAACTCTTCTTTTTCGCCCTCATCAATTATTCGCAGATACTCGGCGCTATCCATCTCCTTGTTATGCTTGCCTCTGAGCTTGTTTAGCACCTGCCGTAGCAATCGGCGGTCAACATCTTTGACGGGCAGACGAATGACGCTGCACTCGGTCATGCCGAGCTCCTTCATAGCCGTAACGCGCTGCTGCCCATCGGCAACTAAAAGCGCGCTGTTGGTTACGACAGGAACTATGTCACCCCATCTTCTAATCGATGCTTTCAGCCGCTCAAGCTGCGCCAAACTCATCCGGTTGGGATTGTCTTGATCAAACTTGAGATCACAGATTTTTACTCGCTCCGACATTGGAATCGGAATTTCTAGAGCTTGCTCGGTTTCTACTTTTTGGACGCTCATATTTTCTGATTCGCCCCTACGTTTTGCACTGTCGTTAGTGGGACATTTTTGTTATTCCTCCTAAACCAGTCGCACGGCTCAGCACACGTTGGACACTTTTCTTTAAGGTAACGTGCGTTACGTGCGTCAGTCTCCGCGTTCTCCGCTTGTTCTTGCTGTTCTTCTAACTCGTCCTGTCTAGCCTGCTCTTGAGTCCTGTTTGCGATAAACTGCTGTATGTTTTAGGTTGTTTTGAAAACGTGATGTTGATAGCAGTAGCGCTCAAAACTTTGGGGAGTAAATAGGTCATGGTTCCAAGATGCGTAAACGGGATCTAAACGCCTGTCCTGTTCGCCTTCGCAAAGTTCCCAATAGCCAGGCGTATCGAAGACTGCTTCTTCCGCGTCGCACTGTTCTTTAAATTTGCGGGTTTCGTCAATTAGCCAATAAAATCGCGTGTAGAATACCCAATCAGCCATAGGGTCTTTTTACGTTACGAAAGTATCTGTGAAGACTTGGAAAATCTCAAGTATCCTAGCCATAAAGCGGCGGTTGGCTGCGTCTACAAGTGCCTGGTCGTTTGTTGATAGCGGGTTATAAGTGGTGTCTCCCCGTTCTTTGGCTGCTTGCAATTCATTGGCATAGTATTGCAAGATTTGGGTTGCGTGTCTGTGTAACTCGTTTTCTGCTTCATTTAACTCTGTGTCCCCGTTGTCCCATGTTATTCTTGTCGTACCTTTTTCGGGAAGTTCGGGTAATACGTTTTTTTCTAATTCGCGTAGTCTCTTGCTTACAATATTCATTTTTTCCTATCCTCCGATTTAGGTATTAAGATGCCGTTCTTGAGCTTCTCCTCCAACGATATCACCCGAAGCTCCAACTCCTCATCCTTAAGCAAAGTGCCATAGGTCGAGACAGCTGAGACTAAAACTCTGGCCCAGCCCTGCTTAGCGCGGTCGCTGTTACCGCCGTTATGAATTTTTTTGTGAGATAAGCTTAGAACTCCGTCTAAAACCCTAAATAGCGTGTTTCTACGCTCCTTTGCAGAGCGGTTTAATGACGGTTTTTTGTTGGTTTCAGCTTCAGGTTCACCCAAACGTCTGCGCCTACATGTCTATACTCCGACACTACGGAGAAAAAACAACAAACCGAGCCTGCGCCTAAGACAACACAAAACAAGACAACAATAACGTCTTATTATCATCAAGGAAATAAAACTTTTCATCAACATTGAGAGCGATTAGATTTTGTGAAAAGATTGAATCAAGTTCTTCGTCCTCATCATCCAGCTCATCATCGTCCTCTTCTTCAACCTCGTCAACTCCAAAACCAACGGTCACTCCAACCAACACACCCACACCTTCACCGACAGTTCCAGAATTTCCATTTATCACGGTCTTGATGCTGATGTGCATTATGTTAGGGACCGCACTTCTATTTTCTAAAAATCAGGTATACGCAACAAAAATTAGCGGAGACATAAGCCAATAAAGTTTGAGAGAAGTGTAATAGCTCCAAAAACTTTCCCCATTAAATAATAAAAATTCGCACAAGAACATTCTGCTTAACTGATAACCCGTCAGCGAGTTTCAAAAGAAACCGGCAGACCATGTTCTACTATCTGATAAGAAAGTAAATAATGATTACTATTGGAATCCATTCACCGTCTAACAGTAGCCCAGCGATAAACCTATTGCAATTATTCTTAAAGAAAAACCAAATTGCCAGATAGCCGTAAAATACTCCAAATAGTAACGCGGGAACGAAATGAATGACCATTCCACTTGCATAGCAATAGATTGGCAAAAATATCCCAAAGCTGTTAAGGAATATTAAAAGTTTTTTGGTTTTGGTTCTTCCCAACCTTATAGGTATTGTTTCTACTCCTGAAGCCAAATCACCTTTTTTATCTAAGACATCGCACAAAGTCGCGCCAACAAATACTCGAATAAAAATATAAACAAAAACAAAAAAAATCACCTGAAGCTTACCAGTATTAAAAGATCCAGGCAGAAAAGAACCAGTTAAAGCCCAGCTTACTGCAACAACAATGCTTTTGACGCCCACAATTTCTTTGAGCCGCGGAATTGATTTCGAAATTTTTACACTGTAAATCACGCCAATCAAAACTGGAGCACATAGAACAGAGAAAACAAAAATACCATTTAACAGTCCTATCAAAAAACCAACAAGCATAGATAATATGGAAAAAACCAAATAGTAACTTGAACTTTTAAGTGAAGTTTCAGGTCTATTGATTAAATCTTCAGTCCTATCTGTGAATTTGTTTAAACCATAGACAGCAAAAGTGACCATAAATGCGGCTAAAAATAAAGAAGGAACAAACGTGACGCCTTCTAGATAGGCGCCAAATGCAACGACGGTAGCCCCATTTAAACCTAAAAGAAGTGAATTGGACACTATAAACTTTAAAACCTTAGTTAAGGGGAAGAATGTCCCCTTTAAAGCAAGATTTGCCAAATCCTCTTTCAGAGTTTTTAGTAATTCCAGGTGAAAGCTTTGGTCTTTCACTGAGCCCCCTCCAGAAGAACATGGATTTCAAATAAGTAATGAAACTTATGAATCACTAATTCATATTCAGAAGTCACATCAGCAAAATCAGTTTTAAAGGAACAAAAAAAAGCCTTAATTCAAAAATTTTAGGAAAGAAAACTTTGGTTTAAATTGGGAAATCTAGCCCAATTCTTTGACTACTTTTAACCGCATCTTCGAAAAGGCGCTCCCCCCACCGTATTGCCTCATCGCTAGTTGATTGCAAATCCATGTTATCGTCGTATGTTCCAGAAAGTGTAAAAAGGCCTAGTGAGAAACTGCTCTCAGTCAAAGCAAGAGCAATCTTCAAATTGTCATTCAGAAAAACTCTTAACTTGTCCTCTTCTAGGCAATTCTTTATTGCGTTAAGATCCACAAAACCGGTAATTTTGTTGAGAACAGCACTGCTAACTATTAACTCAATCGTGGTTCCTTGGTCAAGTAGTTGTCCAAACGAAGCTATGAAGTCTGGGTGAAATATGGGCGAAATCCCCTTAATCTTTTTAGATGTTTTGATGCCTTCTATGAATGTTTGATGAACGATGCCTAACTCTGCAGCTCGAGTCTGCACTAATTGTGAGTCTTTTAGAGCACCAATATTTTGGAGGAGATGTGTGGGTATATCGTTCACATTATGCGATAGCCAAAAATCCTTAAACTTTTCAACAACCTCCACAGTCGAAATGAACTCTTTAACGAGTTTGGCTTCAATGATGCCTAATGGCGATAGTTTGTAGAGTCCTTGAGCCTTTGTTGTTAGGTTGAGTTCACCAAATTCTTCCAGAACGTGAAGAATAGTTGTATCTCGAGTTTCGGCGTCTGCCCTGAGATCTGATATTTTTTTTCCGCTGTTTAAGAGGCTTAATAAGATCTTAAGTTTGAGTTCTGATCTGAGAGGTGACAGATAATCCATTGAACCAACTCATATGTCTTGTTAATTCATATAAAATCAGTTATTATTATTATCAGTTTCCAAGGGATACAAAAAATCCAGTTTGGCAGATATCGTACAACTTATCGAAATCTTTAAAAAATCTCGAAAAGAGCGAAATCTCAATTTTCAATATTGTTTCATACAAACATGTTTATCGATATAAATCAATCTTTAAATTCATTTTATTATATAAATTGTATTTTTGTCAATAAAAAACATAATTGCTTGTACAAAGCATAAGAACGTTTATATGTTCTTTTCAGGAATATCAAAGACGACCATAATGACACGCAATCATCTCGAAACATATGTCGAAATAGTAAGCCTGATATCACAAGCAGGTCCTCTTAAACTGACACAAATAATGTATAACACCACTCTTAGTTACATTGAACTTAAAGAACACTTATCCTTCTTAGTTAAGCAAGCATTTGTTGAGGAGCGAACCATTGTAAAACACAATGTAGTCTTTGGCGTCACTCAACGAGGTATTAATGTACTGAAATACTTCCAAGTGCACAAACAAACCATACCTATTGTTCTCCAAGAAACACAGTTCACCCTCAATTTGCCGTCAAATCACGGATATTCAGGCGTCCAGGAGCAATTATTTGATTTTAGCTGAAGCAATAGAATTTTCAAAACAATTTCCCAATTGTAATCCAAAAATATTCAAGGAATTTGTAGAGTGGAGGCCTCGTAACGTACTAACAAATGGTTATGTAATTTTAACGACTCTGGCTACCGAATCCTTCTCTCCTAAAATGGAAGATTATATTAAAAATCATAAATTAAAAATAGAGCGTATTAAGGATTATTGGGTGATCAGCACCCTCACCTGAACCTTCGGACAGAAATAGGAAATAATAATGCAATTTTTAACCTTGTTAACGAGCCACTTTTCCAAAGAAGTCTACTTCGCATAGACTGTAAGAGCTAAACAATTAATCTGTTTTCAGAAATCGAAAGGTTTGAACGATGATCAAGCAAAAAACACTCAGCATTTTCAACCCAAGAAATCCTTAAGTGTTCAATGACGTTGTATTCTTGATCGCCGAAGCATTGTGCTGCTAACTGAGCATAAATTGACAGCGCATGTATTGAGTAAGTCTTATATGCGCACTAACTCGTAATTATTAAAGGAGCTGGCTTTGGAGATTTTTCGAAAATCTAATCAAGCAATCATTCCAGATAAAAAATCACAACAACAGCAAGAAGATAAAAAAAATCAAATAAACACGAAAAGCGACCTTTTTTATTCTGCGTTTGAAAACAGCTTTGACCCTATATTGGTAACTAAGCCGGATGGAAGCATTCTTCACGCCAATCCAGCAGCGTGCAATATGTTCGGCATGACCGAGACTGAACTTAGACAAGTAGGTCGAGACGGCGTGGTTGTATCAGACGAGAAAGCCAAGGCCGCGCTTTGTCTGCGTGAACGTAGAGGCAAAGCAAAAGCTGAACTGACGTTAAAACGCAAAGATGGCTCATTTTTTAATGCAGAAGTGTCCTCAAGCCTCTTTACCGATGCGGAAGGCACCATAAAAACCAGCATGGTAATAAGGGATAGAACAGAACTCAAAAAAATGGAAGATGCACTGAGGCAAAGCGAGGAACTCTTTCGGGGAGTTTTCGAAAAAACAGCGCTCGGCATCGCAATAGCCGAACCAACAGGTCACATAATCAAATGCAACGCCGCCTTCAAACAAATGCTTGGTTATAGTAAAAGCGAACTTTACGGAAAAAGTTTCGTGGATTTTACACATCCAATAGATGCAAAAAAAGAGTGGCGTTTAATAGAGGAAATAACTGCTGGAACGAGAGAAAATTATACAATTGAAAAGCGGTATGTACGCAAAGATGGGAAACAGTTTTGGGGGTACACAATAAGCAATCCAATGTATGGACCAGACAAAAAACCAGTTATGGCCATAGCTACTATTGAGGACATTACAGAACGTAAGAAAGCTGAACAAGAACTTCACCAGGTTAACCAGCGATTGGAAGCTCACTTGAAAAATGCGCTTGAAGCTGTTATTGAATTTGACATGCAATACCGCGTTATACGTTGGTCTAAAGAAGCAGAGCGAATTTTTGGTTGGTCAGAGGGAGAAATTATTGGAAAATCCATTGCTGAAATACCTTGGGTGTACGCGGATGATATTAAATTAGTTCAACAACTATCGGCAGACATGTTTAACGGAAAACTCCCCAGAAACGTCAGTTCAAATCGTAATTATCGAAAAGATGGGTCTGTCATCTATTGCGAATGGTATAACTCGGCTCTCTATGACCTTGATGGAAAGTTAACTTCGGTTTTGTCATTTGTTCTTGATGTAACAGAGCGCAAAAATATGCAAAAAAAACTCGAAGAATATGCCCATAATTTGGAAAGGCTTGTTGAAGAGCGAACTAAAACCTTGCGTGATGCAGAACGATTAGCGGCAATCGGTGCAACGGCAGGAATGGTTGGGCACGACATAAGGAATCCGCTGCAAGCTATAACAGGTGATTTGTTCCTTGCAAAATCGGAATTAGAAGACCTTCCAGACAATGATCAAAAACAAAATGCATTAAAAAGCTTAGATGAGATAGAGAAAAACATTTGCTATATTAACAAAATTGTTGAAGACCTGCAAGGCTACGCTATGCCGCTTAATCCACGAGCACAAGAATCAAATATAAAATCGGTGTTTAATGAAATATTGGCTAAAAATAAGATTCCCAAAAACATCAATGTAACCATGGGAGTTGAAGACAAAGCGGAAAATATTATGGCTGATCCTGACTATCTTAAGCGCATAGTTGCCAATTTAACATTGAACGCAGTTCAAGCTATGCCTGACGGCGGTAAACTAACTATTCATGTATATTGCGATAAGATTACAAATGATATTTTGATTGCTGTTAAGGACACTGGTGTTGGTATCCCTGAAGGTATCAAGTCAAAGCTGTTTACTCCTATGGTGACTACAAAATCGAGGGGTCAAGGTTTTGGTTTAGCTGTGGTGAAGCGCATGACTGAAGGCTTAGGGGGAACGGTAAGCTTTGAAAGCACTGAAGGAAAAGGCACAACTTTTATTGTCCGTTTGCCCCCCACGCAGCTAAACGGTAAATGGACGTACAAGTAAGCACATATAGTTTTTTAAGAAGGTGCTTAGCTGCACTCGATATTGAACGGGCGATAGTTCAATGCCGTTACTTTGAAGGAAGGAAATGGTCTTAGCGCCGAACTACATACAGAAATAGCGTCTCTTCTAACTCAAGCGGCAAACTATACCGCAAGGCGTCCACTGCATGTTCGTCTTCCTTGATGTCTTCCCGATACTCGAACAATTCACTAATCAAGTTCACGCAACGTTAATTGACAAACTGGCGAGGCTTAGCGCAGGCAAAAAATTAACACATAGTCAACGCTGACGCTGAACACAACTCAAGAAAGAACATAACGAAGAAAGTCATACACGGACAAAAGTTCCAATAACATGAATTACTAAAATTAAATAGAATGCTGTAGACGCACTTAAATGGATGAAATTTATCTGTTTTCTTAGACTTTTTACAGCATTGAATCTTTGAATTATCCCTGTTGCTATAAGTAAAACCAAAGCGACATATAATGTGATTCCAGTTCCCAAGAACACTGAATTGGTTTCTTTGTGTAGATAATGCGTTGTTATTAAAGCGAAAGCGGACAGATTTCCAATTACATGAATCTTTAGCATCGATTTAAAATGACTTGAGCGATAACGTTTTAAAACTATATAGATTGGCGTAAAAATGGCGATCCAAAAGCTGCCTATGTACGCTGCAAGATGTGTAATTGTTAAAGAATCTACCAGGAGGAATGTTGTAATGTTGGAATCTTCTAAATAGGTTATGATAGCTAGAATTATTGTTAGAATGATTAGCGATAGTACTGTAAGCATTAAGCCTATCTGGCGATAAACAACTTTTGTTTTTTCTTGAGTCAAAAAAAGCCTTCTAAATCAAGTTATTAATGTGGGGAAAAGTAAAAAAGTTTTTCTGCTTGAGTAGCGAACGCAAAGTTCCTCGTTAACACAAAAAAAGAGGGTGTTGCGTTTCGCTGAGAGAAAACTTGAAGGTGATGTCACCACTAAAAGGCTATTCCGTGCTAGGCTACGAGCCCATATACATGCTTGCTGGATGGAATCCGTTCATTTTAGTGTTGCCGTCAATATACGTTTTTCTCCTTGCGTAAATAGTGCCTCCCTGTCATTCGGATGTAGTTGTATTCAATGTAGCCTTCAGCGCCGTAACGACTCATCTTCTCGCTATAGTCTACGTCAGTCTCAGAGATTTCGATGGGTTCCCATTCTTTATCGCTACCATAGAGACGCTCAGATATTGGAGCGTAAACTTTGACATATTTGTCGCTGTTTTCACCCAATTGATTAGCTACTGCTCAGAGTTTCCTTTCAAGTACCGCTCAAGAACTGCACGCTAATGCCTGTTGCTGTAGAATGTAATCTTGTTAATCTCCGGTATGCCCAAACGTATAGCTGCACGTCCCCTAGCTCGCCTAAAGTTCTCCCCGGCGCTGTCTGTGTCTTTGTAGGTGAAGATACGCTCCATGTTCCGTTGCGTTCGGTTCCTGCAAGTCGCAATGTTGTACTGTCGGTTTTTCAGTTCTGCCTAGCATGTCGATGACTTTTACGAATCGTCCTTTCAGTTGAATGTTCTTGTTCGCCCATGTTTAGCGGGCTTGTTGATTGTGATTGTTTTTCTGGTTTTGAATAGGTTTTCGCCTGTTTCCATATGAAACTGATCAATTCAGGTTATTTGTCCATAAACAAAAGGCAAAATTGACAGCAATAATCAGGACTAAACAGTTATAAAAAGCTATTTTTGAAAAGCATGAACGTTTTCCATGCCTTCGGCAAAGCGCTAAGAAATCTTGCATTTGTTCTCACTGCCGAAAAATGGAGAACTAAGGCAAAAACCAGTTGCCTTCAGTAGATCCTCTATCTTCCTGACGCTTAGGTAAATTCGGGCGGTTGTCACTACCCTAACCAAGAAATTCTCGTGGATTATTCGTCAATTCTAAACTTTCGCTTCGCGTTGCCAAAACCGCCTTATCGCTCTTGCCAATCAATTTATATCTACCTTTTTCGCAAATTATAACCTATCAGGGTGACTTGGCATTGAGTTCTGCGGTTGATAAGTTGATGGCTGGTTTTCAAGGTACTTTCTTTAAAGAAGATTTTACTGATAAAGTAATTGTTGATTTTGCCTGTGGCTTTGGAACTTGGGGTCATACAATTCGGAGTATGATTTTTCAGGGTGGTGACGGAGCATATTTGGTGGGGTGTGATGTTTTTAGGCCATTTCTTGTAAAAAACAAAAAATACAATCCATATGATGATCTAGTTGTGTGCGATGGCCGATATTTACCGTTTCGGGAAAAATGCGCAAATATTGTGTTATGCTTTGAAATGATTGAACATATGGACAAGGGTGAAGGGTTAACACTTTTGGTGAATTTGGAAAATATGGCTAAGGATAAATTGGTTCTGAGCACACCGAACGGATTTATGGAGCAGCACAATCCTGACAAGATTCAGTTTGAAGAGCATAAGAGCTTCTGGCTTGACAAAGATTTCGAGCGAAATGGCTTTCGAGTTTTAAAGACAGGTAAAGGCTTGGAATGGGAATTTTTCATGCGCAATTTTCGGTTGATTAATGCAATTGACAGAATAGAGCTTCTGAGATCGAAAAACAAGTGGAATGGGGTTATGCTGATAGCTGAGAAAAATCTGTCAAAAGTAGAACAATCAACCTTGGATTACAATGAACGCGCCAAATTACTCATTAAATGATCATATATGGTGCATGGTTTACAAGGGCACTTTATGTTTGAATTATGGTGGGGTTGATATGTGCCTCGTCCAGTTTGAGTACGTTTCTTTTCTTGCTTTGAACGGGGTTTCCGCTTGCTTCCATGCCAGAATGCTCACTCCATGTTTTCTTCTCCATCAACACATGGCAAAACTAACAATGGGTAATCAGGACAAACCAGCCACAGAAAAGTAACCTCTGAAAGCATGGACTTTTTCTATGTCCTAAGTAAATTGTCAAAAGTGCTTTTGAACAACTTTTAACTTCCAAAAACGCCCTAAGCAACGTAAGCGTTGTCTCCGCCACCTCTGGCCTGCGAACCTTTTGGCTTGTTTTGTTGGTCAGGGTTTGCATCAAAAAGATTGGACAGAATGCCCGTAACCTTCTGAAGTGCCTCGCTGTTCTTAATCTCGTTTCTCTCCAACTTCTCTAGCTTATCTAAAGCGCTGTCCATGGTATCGGAGAAACTGGCGATAACTTCAACCGAGTCAGGGTGCGTCCGATCACCGACCTTAATCACGATACCATGGCTCTGCTCAAAATACTTAATCACCATGTAGGGCAACCGCTCGCCTGAGCTGTAGGGAAAGTGTCCACTCTTTGGGCGAAGCCGTTCCAAAATCGGGTTAAGGACCTTAAAATCAGTCACCAACCCAGAGTTAACAAAAGCATCACAGAACAGCTGCTTAGCCTTCCCCAGATTACCGGGACGCCGAACATTCAACCCAACTAAACCAGTCTCAAACCAAACCACCCGCCCAAACTTGCCCTTCCAAATCCAAAAACGATTCTTCGCCTTAGAAGACACCCAGCCAAAACCAAGCCCTTTCTTTTCCCAATCTGCCTGAATCACACGCCGAAGTGCCATACTTAGCTCTAAATCGAGCCTACCCTTTGCCTTGAAGCAGTGAAAATTTGAACACTTTGAACCTCGTTCGTTTTTGTAGTAATACTTCCATTCCCATTTGGTTTTGGAGATGTAGTTGTGGTAGTGTTCGTAGTCTATTTCTAGTAGTTTGCAGATTTGTTTGGGCGTCAGCAATGGATTAGATTGGCTTTCGCCATCTAGGAGGTCAAAGATTTGGTTGCGCAGATTATTACTATTACCACTCTTACAGTAAGAGTTCAAAGTGCCTGCAGTGTCGGTCGGTTGTTTAGCCAAAAAAAGACCGCTACTTGGGCTCCTTTTGTTTTTCTTTACCTTCAGTTCGGCTAGTGCAGTTCTGGAAAACTTTGGGATAAACCCACTCAGTGCTAAACAGAGACAGACAAGCTGAAGGATGTATGGCGCAGGTTGACTGTTGCCCTTGGCCAAAAAAATGCGATTACGAGGATAAAGCCGATTAAGTCCAATCTGTTCTAAGGCAGTCTCAACCTTTTCACTGCTCACTCCCAAGAGCCTCCAAAAAAATTTAGAGCATCAGCTAAATCAAAAAGAGACCGAAAGTAATGATAAAAATAAGCCGTATTTCTTGAAGAGACTCGTACCGTTGACCTCAAAAAAAGAAAAAGGGTGCTGTATTTCGCGAATAAAAAGCGTAAAGGTGACTTCACCTTTTAGGGTAAGTCGTGCTAGACTACGAGCCCTTCTACATACTTCTTGGATGGAATACTTACATTTCCGCATCTGACTAATATGGGTTATTTTGTTTTTTCAGCTAGAACCATTACAAGTATTTGCCTACGTTACAATGCGTTTTTTTCCTTGCGTAAATAGTGCCTGCCTGTTGTTCGGTTATAGTTGTATTCTTGGTATCCTTCAGCACCGTATCGGCTCATTTTCTCACTGTAGTCGGGGTCAGTTTCGCAGATTTCGATTGGTTCCCATTCTTTGTCGCTGCTATAGTCGCTCAGATATTGGAACGTAGACTTTGACGTATTTATCAGAGTTTTCGCCCAGTAAGTTCGCCATCAACAACCACAAACGGCGACCACAGCCACACAACAGGATACCACACTCACGGAATGACAGGTTTATCGACCAAAACAGGTACAACCCAAAGCTATACACCGGCAACCAGAAGGACAAGACTAATGGAGCGAGACGAAGCTGTTAAGGTTGTCAAGAAACTTTTTGGCTTCTGCAGATACATTAAAAATGCAATACAAGGAAATAGAACACTAGCAAGGCATAAATAAAAAAAAGAATTCTTTTTTTGCTCGTTTGAAGTGGACTTTTTTTCTGTTTTTTGTTTGTGATAATTCGCGTCTGCTTGTAGAAAAAGTCATAATTAACCTGCAACGCAGAAACTAATGCCAAACAATATGAAACCAGTTATAGTCACCATCAACTAAAAAAACTGATAACACTGCTTGTGCCTCATTCGGAGGGAGTTCCATTTATATCCCCTAAATTATCTTTAACTGACAAACGCCTGCACTTGGAGTCTCCGATGGAAAATATGGAAGAAAAAAATGCTCAGACCTCACAGGTAACAGAAGAAAATGTGATTGTAAAAGTAGCTGAGCTAATGGAGACTCTTGATCAAGTCAAAAAATACAAAGCGCTCACTAGTTCTCTTAAGAGATTTGCCTTAATAGTCATAAGCTCAATCTTGCTTTTCCTCGTCGTTGGAGCCTCAATAGGTTTCTTGAATTTAGTAGCAACACTGGATAGGCCTCAATTGTTTCTGACAGCTATTGTGCTATTGCTTATTCCCATTAGTGGAATTTCGATAGGTGTATTTTTTATCCGAAAAACAGTAAATGCAATTAAAACCGGCGAGTGGAAGCAGGAGCTTTCCAACGGTTTCCCCTCTGCACTAAAAATTTTGACTGAACTCGATTGGGACGAAACATTTGACGAAATTTCTTCTGGAAGAGTTAGTTATGCACTGTACAGTATTTTGAAAGCGGCAGCTTACTGGGTCATTACCCTGTTTGCCTTAGGCCTTGTGGGTAATCTTGTGACTTTTATTTTTCTGCAACAAGCACTCTTAGCCGGCCCACTATTAGGGCTGGTTTCACTTTTGGTTGTTTACATACTGTTGAGAAAAGATTTTTCAAGACGTTATAATCAGATCAGGGCACTAGATAAGCTCCTTTGGGAGTTGCGGTGGTTTAGCATTGAACTTAGGAGAGCCGAGTTCTAAACCCGACCTCTACGTCGTCGCCCGCATAATTAAGGTGCTAAAAGAGAAAAACAAAATGAACAAAACCGCTCTCGCTACTTCCACAGGTTTAGCATATGATAAATTAGTAAAATATTTAGCTTGGATGTCCGAGCGAGGTTTTGTAACGGAAAATGAAGATGGTCTTGTTTGCTTGACCAAAGAAGGATCAGCGGCATACGATGATTTAGTGCACTGGATAATGAAATATGTCGGGCAATTGAAATTCCCTAGGCTAAAACTCCACACCTAACCCTTTACCCCTCCCTCGGAGTGAGTCCCCCTTTTAAGCACGTGACTACTTCATTCTATAAAATACAAGTAATAATGAGGTAAAAAACATGGTAGCAATCGTTGAAGCTATAGATTTGAAAAAAACCTATATGCTTGGAAAAGTGCCGGTCGATGCCTTACAAGGTGTAAACCTTCATGTTGAAGCCGGCGAATTCGTATCAATACTTGGACCGTCTGGAAGCGGCAAATCAACAATGCTCAATCTTATCGGAGCACTAGATAAACCAACAGCAGGAAGACTCCTAATCGATGGCATGGACGTCTCAATGCTTAACGATAACCAACTTTCAGAGTTACGACTCAAAATAGGTTTTGTCTTCCAATTCTTTAACTTAATCCCCCGATTAAGCGCACGTGACAACGTTGAGTTAGCCATGTCTATAGCTAACAGGAGCAAACGGAAAAGACGCAAACGCGCAACTGAGCTTCTTGAAACCGTAGGGTTAAAGGATAGAATGAAACATAAGCCTGCGGAATTAAGTGGTGGCCAGCAGCAACGCGTAGCTGTTGCACGTGCGTTAGCTAACAATCCCAAGTTTCTTCTGTTAGATGAGCCGACTGGAAATGTTGACTCCAAGACGGCTCGGGAAGTCATGGATTTAATCCATATGCTAAACGTTGAAAAAAAAGTCAGCATCATCATGGTCACGCACGATGAAAAGTTAGCCCATGAAGCCACAAGAACCGTGCGAATGGTTGATGGCAATATAGCGGAAGAAGTGGTGAATTAAAATGCGAACAGGTGATATTTTCGGTTACTCCTTCAATGCCATTCGGCTTCGTAAGCTTAAAGCAGCCTTAACAACGTTAGGGGTAGTAATTGGTATCGCCGCTATTGTGGCGCTTCTATCAATCACCCAAGGGCTTCAGACATCGTTAACAAGCCAGTTAAATGAGGGGTTGTCTGCTGACACCCTAGTTTTGACTGCTGGTGGCGGCGCCCTTGCCGGTTTTGGCGGACCTCAAAGCGGTGGTTCAGGGTTTGGCGGCGCTGGTGCTTCAAGTAGCGATTCAGGGTTTGCACTCTATGTTAACGATACTGAGATAATTAGTTCGTTGTCTACGGATATTGAATCGACGACACCCGTTATTAGCCGCAGTGGGTACGTGGTAAGTGAGGATCTAAACGTATCTGTGACACTATATGGCATTGATTTTGAGACTTACCCAGAAGTGTATAGCGCCACATTTGTGGCTAAAGACGGCAGCATCCCCACTAACCCTGACAATAACGAGGTTATTGTGGGCGCTCACGTGAATGATCCCGGCGATAACGGTACAATCTACTTCAATAGTGGCAACCACATCAACATCAGTTGGACAAACTCCACCACCTATCCACCTAAAAACGAAACTAGCAGCGTCATTATCTCAGGCGTGCTTGACAAAGTCGGTGGCTTAAGTCTATCCGGTCCATCCGATACAGGTGTCTATATGCCCATATCTCAAGCGGAAAGCTTCTTTGGCACCACTAAATGCAGCATGATTGTTTTGAAACTTACAAATAGCGACACTGCAACCATCGATTCTGTGACTAAAGCTATCAAGGACCAATATGGCTCTGACGTCTCTGTATTATCCTCCACGTCACTGCTTAGCACGATTAATTCAATCTTTAGCACTATACAATTGTTCCTCGTCGGGATCGCAGGCATCTCGTTGTTGGTAGCAGGTGTTGGTATTATGAATATTATGCTTGTTTCGATGATTGAGCGCACCCGCGAAATAGGAATCCTCAAAGCATTAGGGATGAAGCGTAGAACAGTGCTGGCGATTTTCCTTGGCGAATCAGCAATTATTGGTGTACTCGGTGCAATCATTGGTATAGTTGCTGGTTATGGCTTGGCAGTTGTTGTTGCAAACATCTTGGGTTCAGGGTTGCTCGGTTCAGCCGGCGGGTTAACTATAACTCCAGTACTGACTCCATTAGTGCTATTAGGCGCTTTTGGGTTCGGTGTAGGTATTAGTGTTATCTTTGCCTTGTATCCAGCTTTGAGAGCCTCGAAACTGAAACCGGTTGAAGCATTAAGATACGAATAGGAGGAATAAAAATGAATAAAAAACAACATCAACTAAACAAGAAACAAAGCTTGGCAGTCATTGTTGCGCTTTGCACCATGCTGGCTATGCCCATTTTAGCAACTGCAAACGCAAACACTGTGGCAACCTTAACGGTTGCACCAACCAGTGATAGCAAAGTAATCACTGTAATCGGCAACGGGTTCAATGCAAACGAATCCGTTTACCTTGCCCTAGTGAATGTAACCACCGGCGTAGTCGTGTATAACTTCACCGAATCCATACAAACAAGCAGCATCGGTGCCTTCGCAAGTGACGTTACATTGCCCCCAGCCGCTAACGGCACCTACAACATATACGCTAAAACATCTACTGTAACTGCAAACAAAGAATACACTATCACAATCACAACAATCCCTAAAATCACCGTTTCACCGCCAAACAGCAACATCATCAAAGTAGCGGGCAGCGGCTTTGGACCCATCCAAATCGTCGCCTTCACCTTGATAGGTATCGACGGTTCAGCGTACAACTTCACCGATTACGGAGCAACCGATAACCTCGGCAACTTCACAACAACCCTTATCATCCCAACAAGCATCAGCGGCAACCACACCTTAATCGCAGTCACCAAAACCGGCGCAACAGCAAACGCAGCCATAACCGTTCCAGACTTAACAGGACCCAAGGGCGACACAGGAGATACTGGCAACAAAGGAGCAAAAGGCTCAACGGGTCCAGCTGGAGACAATGCAGACAGCACACTGGTCTATGTAGCCATTATTATAAGCGTCATAGCTGCAGTCATCTCCATCGCCGCTCTAGTCAAGGACCGCGAACCCGACGACGAGTAATAACCTCAAAATATGAATGAGCCTCGTGCTCTCTCTTTTTTCTTTATCTAAGCAACAGTATGACTTTAATTGGCTACATTTTGCTCAATTTCCTCTTCAAAAAATCTCCAAATATCAAGAGAAAACGTCCAAGAAGCACTGTAGGATTGAAGCCTCTATATCTCTCCGAAACTTTCAATGTAAAAATTTTCCGTATCAAAAAAAATGATTCCACCAAAATCATAAACTCTTTGACTATCTTTCAATTGCCTGACGCGTATTCACTTTGTGTTAGACTTTTGTTTGTGAACATTATTATGGTAGCTTGCTTGGTTAGCTGCGATGACGGGCAGAGCGGTAAAGTAACATAAGCCGCAATCGGCTCAAGCAATCAGTGGATAGAGGAAAAACTGGGCGGCACAATAACTCTCGCAATCGACACACAAATTTCATCCCCCTCCACAAACCCTTGGGTGCTGTAGTGTCAGTAGCTTTTAGGCAACTACCGCTATAGGAACAAATCAGTAGCTGAGCGCAAAATAGCCCGCAATTGCCTTAAAAAACCCGAAGAAGGCAAAAAACGCGTTCAGTAAAGGTTAACGATACTTCTAAAAGCATTTATGATTGAGTGGCATAAAAAGTACTGAAGATGCAGTATGTCAGAAAAAATTAGAGCTTTCATAGCTTTCGACTTGGCAAACGATAGTGTTGTGAGCAGGATTGCCGCAGCACAGAAAATGATTATGCAAACTAATGCTGATGTTAAACTTGTAGAGCCAAAAAATATTCACATAACAGTTCGCTTTCTAGGCGAAACCAACACTGACATGGTTGATCAAATATATGAAGCCATGAAAAACATCAAATTCACCCCCTTCAATGTCCAATTAACAGGTTTAGGAGTCTTCCCAACAGTCAATTATCCCCGAGTGGTTTGGGCAGGTATAACCGACGGTGCTCAACAGCTAAAAAGCATCTTCGAGCAACTTGAACCCCAAATCCACGAACTCGGGTTCAAACCGGAACCCGAAGGCTTCACCCCCCACCTCACAATCGCACGCGTGCGCAGCGGCGCAAACAAGCAGCGTCTCGTTGATTTGGTGCAGCGCCAAGAAAACTATGACTTCGGCAACATCCGTGCAGACTGCATAAAACTAAAGAAAAGCGTGCTCTCACCAAAAGGACCATCATACTCTACCCTCAAAGAATACTGCCCATAACTGATACAAAATGAGCGTTGATGCCTTAACCAAGCGTGTTCTGCAGAAAATCACGCCTAAAAAAGAAGAACAAGCCAGAGTTAACGCATTAAGTCAAAAACTCGAACAAAAAATCGCCCAAGAATGCCAAAAGCAAGGCATAACTGCAAAAGTGCGTGTTGAGGGCTCTGTTGCCAAAGACACTTGGCTAACAGATAACCCTGACATAGATGTCTTCATGCGGCTACCCACTTCTATTCCACGTAAAAACCTCGGCGACGTCGGCTTAAACATAGCAAAAAAAGCCGCTGGTACTGCAGAACAACTAGAACGCTTCGCCGAGCACCCTTACCTCGAAATAATCGCCGACGGCTACAGAGTCGACATCGTCCCCTGCTATGACGCAGCACCAGGCGAATGGCAAAGCGCAACCGACCGTACACCTTACCACACTGACTACATTAAAACACACTTGCCCCCACAGTTGCAAGGTGAAGTAAGACTGCTAAAACAATTTCTAAAAGGCATCGGCGTCTACGGCGCAGAAATTAAAGTCGGCGGTTTTAGTGGTTACCTCTGTGAATTGCTTGTGATGAAATACGGCTCTTTTGCCGGAGTAATCGAGGCTTTCGCTGGATACAGCAGACGAATAGTTGTTGACCAAACAGGATACTTCGTTGGGCGAGAACGCGAACTTGAGCTACTTTTCCCCGAAACCCTAGTAGTCATCGATCCAGTTGACAAAGCCCGAAACGTAGCATCCGCAGTGCAAAACCCCAAACTCTACGAATTCATAGCTGCCGCCAGAGCATTCCAAACAATGCCAAATGAAGAATTTTTCTTTCCACCCCCTAAACATGCAGAACCACCTAACCTGGTTGAAAGCCATATTTCAGGCGAAAACACCGCCCACCTCTACATAGTAATCGGCGAATTGACTGCCGTCCCAGATGTTTTGTGGGGTCAACTTTACCGCATCCAAACGTTCACTCCGCAAACTCTTGGAAATAAACGATTTCAAGGTGCTCCGTGATTCAGTCTGGAGCGATGAAAAAACCAAAAGTATATTCCTCTTCGAGTTAGAACAGAAAACGTTGCCGAACATAAAGAAGCATTTGGGTCCACAGCTTGAGCGGCAAATAGACTGCGAAAAATTCCTCTCTAAATACCTCACCGACAAGCAGGTACTTGCAGGTCCCTACGTTGAAGATGGCCGCTGGGTGGTTGAAGTGCCTAGAAAATACACGGACGCCACGGTACTCATAAAAGAAAAGCTCTCGGAAAACGCCAAAAACGTTGGCGTATCCGAACTTATCGCCGCGGCAGTGGCTGAAGAATTCAAAGTTTTAGCTGACAAAGAAATCCTAAAAATTTACACGGAACACTCTGACTTCGCTGTTTTCTTAACCGCTTTCCTTTCCGGCAAACCCTTCTGGTTAGTAACCCATTAAACTCAGCGCCAACATAACAGCGCCGATACCAAAGCAGTAAATTGAGAACAGGTAGAACTTCTTTGCAGCCAATGATTTCTCAAGGATTTTAAGTGCTGCGAAACTGATTGCGACTGCCACCACAAGTGCAGCGCCGATTTCCAGCGAATTGATGCCTGCTGCAGCGAGCGCGCCTTGTTCTTGGTAGAGTGTTAAGCCCACTGCGCCGATAACCGCGGGAATGGAGAGTAGAAAAGAGAACTTGAATGCTACCTCTCTTTTTATGCCGAGCAAGAGCATGGCGGCAATTGTGAAGCCACTTCTCGAGGCGCTGGGGATTATGGCTAAACCTTGCATGGCCCCCACAATAAACGCCACTGTCGGACTAATAGTGTCTGTACGTTCCTTGCCAAATTTAGAACTCAACAAAAGCAAACCGCTTACAATAAACCATACGCCCAGCCAAACTAGACTGCTGAAATACACGTCTAGTTGGTCGCCTATTGCTACAGCGATTATAGCAGTTGGGATGCTGCCAATTATAATGGGCAGAATTAGTTTGCCGTCTTGCGAATGGAAATCGCGGTGCCAAAGTGAAACCAGCACGTTTTTGACTGCAACGCGGAAATAAATCAGAATAACCAGCAATGTACCTGCATGCAACAAAACATCAAAAAGCAGCGGCACCGTTAATCCAAAGAACAGTTCTGCCACCCTCAGGTGTCCTGTGCTGCTGATTGGCAGCCACTCGGTTGTGCCCTGAATCAGTCCTAACGTGATGGATTGTAGTATGTCCAAACTTGGTCGCTTCTAACCCGTAATCCAAGATTGTATTTAAGGATAATTACTGGGTCACGCTGTGATACCAACTGATGATGTATTCGGGCAGGTTTAAGCCTCGCTCACCCAAACGCTCCGCCAACTTTACTGGCAATGGGCTCAGGACGTACGCAGCGCGTGTATAGAAGCGCCTTGGGAAGGTTGGTTTTGCATCTTCAGGTAAAATGATTTTGAGGTCAGCCTTCTTTGCAAGTGTAGAGTCAGCGTTGCTTGTTATGGCAAAGACCGTGCCGGCGAATTTCTTGAGTACGTCCGCCCAGAGGATTACTGGTCGCGTTTCGCCTGAGCATGAAAGCAAGATTTCAAGGTCACCTGCTCTTGGGTGAGGTGTGTTTACCCCTCTGGTGATGTAGACGTTATCGCCAAGGAAACTTTTTATGTGGAAAAGCCGCACGCCAGTCATTTTGGCGATTTCGTTACCTGTTCCTTTACCCCCCAAAAATAGGTTCGTGCGTTTTTCGAGGAGGTCAACGAGTTTAACGTAGGTTTCTGAGTTAACGTTTGCATCTATCATTTCGCCGATTCGTTTGAATTCGTCGTTGCATAGCTGGAAGACTTCGTTTACATCGACGTTACGGTAAATTGCTTCGATCATGCTGTTGAGTAACTCGAGGGTGCCGAGTTCAAAGATGTCTCCCATCATGCCTGTTTCGGCGTATTCGAAGCTGGGTTTAAGTTTGCCTCTGCCTTTAAGTTGCACAACGTGGCCGTATTGTGCCGTGATTTCAGCCAGTGGCGACTCAAGTGCGGATGTGAATAAGCCCATGGAAAAGTGATTGGATTTTTTCTCTTCAATGTATTTTGCCAAGTCCTGAGCCATAACCAGCGGGTCGTCGCTGTATCCGCTGCCAGAGTTCATAAGCAGGAGTGTTTTTTTGTAGCGTCTCTCCAAGTCGGGGGCGGCGTCGTACATGCTTTTTCCGGGGAAACCTGGGTCGTCGGGTGTTAGAACGACTTTGTTGCGCCATCCAGCCGTTGCCAACGCTATTTGACTCATAGCAGCGTTGAGTGAGTAAAGTGAGCGTCCTGAACCGCCGCAGATAACGCAGTCCGCAGCTTTGAGTTCTTCATAGAGAGGGGAGAGTTCTTTCTTTTTTATTGACAGAATATTTTCTTGTATTCTGTTAACGTATCCGAGGCTGCTTACTTGGCTTTTCATTGTTACGGCACGCTTATAGTTCACATTGATTCAGGAACTACATATATTATCCTTGTGCTTGAAAGACCAAGTTTGACTTGGCTGGCTATGCACTATTGATGTCTTAATTATATACAACTTGTCAGTTGTGCCTTCGCTAGCGTGTTTTGACTACTTGAACTTTAGTAACTCAAAAGTCGATACAGTCAACTGCCACCTCAGAGTCTACGCCTTTGCACATCAAACGTTTCTGAGGTCAGCATCTTGCTTAGGACACAGGTTTGAGGAGTCAATGATATCGTGGTGGATTCGCTTTGGCAAAAAACTAAATCAGCAATTTAGGAGTACCGTAACGCAAGTTTCTATAGAAGAGCAATAGAGTCTAAAAATAATAAAGAAAGGAAAAGTTAGGTTGCTCCGAGTTGGCATCTCTGGAGCAGTTTTTCCCAGCGTTGATCTGTTGAGCGCTGGATTTCGTCGATAATGTGGCTGTTCGCCGGCGTAAAGAGGTGGCGGAATCTACCCTGTCCCTGCAGGTACTCTTTAACTGGCTTCTTTTTCTGAGGCGCCAAAGAGATAACTTTGCTGGGTATAGATAACTCTCGTTTGCCGTCGACGGCTTCCCAAATTGGGAACACACAGGACTCTACTGCCAACTTTGAGTATTCCATTGTTTTAGATGGATCGCTTCTCCAACCACGTGGGCAAGGAGCAAACACATGTATAAACGCTGGACCCTCAACTTCTAATCCCTTGCGGACTTTGGTTAGCAGGTCTTTCCAGTAGTAAGGTGTAGCAGTGGCAACGTACTGCATTTCATGTGCCAGCATGATTTCAGTGATTGGCTTCTTCTTTTCGAGTTTGCCAGGTATGACTTTGCCTGCGGGTGTTGTGGTGGTTGCTGCGCCTGTTGGTGTGCCTCCGCTGCGTTGGATGCCTGTATTCATGTAGCCTTCGTTGTCGTAGAGAACAAAGAGGAAGTCGTGTCCACGTTCAACTGCACCTGACAATGCCTGTAAGCCTATGTCGAAGGTGCCGCCGTCGCCTGCTATTGCGATGACATCAATGTGTTCTTTGATTTTGCCTTTCTTTTCCAGCGCTTTTAGTGCTGCAGCGATGCCTGAAGCGTTAGCTGCTGCGTTTTCGAATGCAGTGTGTAGCCACGGAACTGCCCATGAAGTGTAGGGATAAATTGAAGAAACTACTTCCATGCAGCCTGTTGCCTCGGTTACTATGGTTGGTCCTCGGGTGGCTTTCATGATTTGCCTTAGAACGGTTGCTGGTCCGCAGCCTGCGCAGGCGCGGTGACCTGAAAGGAAAAGGTCTGGTTTAAGTGCGATTTCTTTTGCTGTGAATTTCCATTCTTGTTGGGTCAACTTATTTTCCTCCTTTATTCCCTCAATCCTAAGTAGCGCACCGAAGTATCAGCTTTACCAGTTCGTAGAATGCACTGTAGGTCATCGAAGATTTTGCGTAGTTCATGAGGGTTGTGGTCTCTTCCGCCTAAACCGTAAATGTAATTAATTACTATGGGGCGGGGCGATAAATCATAGAGTGAGTGGCGAACTTCATGGAAAACTGCGCCGCCGAAACCACCGAAACTCATGCTTTTATCCATGACAGCGATTGCTTTTACGTTTTTGAGAGCGTTCTGTATGTGTTCAACTGGCAGTGGCCTAAAAACGCGTAGTCGCAGTAACCCTGCTTTCATGCCTTCAGCGCGAAGTTCATCCACAAGGAACTTGAGTGTTCCAGAGGTGGAACCAACGCATACTACTGCGATTTCGGCATCTTCAAGTTTATAGGTATCGATTAAGCCGTTGCCGTAGCTTCTTCCACTGATCTTGCTGTACTCATTGTGGACTTCTTGTATGACTTTGAGGGCGTTTTTCATGCCTTCTTCTTGTTGACGTTTGAATTCAAAGTAGTAATTTTGGAATGCAACTGGACCCATAGTCATTGGGTTTGCTGGGTCAAGTTTAAAGGGTGCCGTTTTGCCTTCGTGAGTTTCCACCATGGGAAGTTGGCGTTCACCAACTAGCTGGTTAACTAAGTCGTCTGAGAGAACGTTTACGTTTTCAAGTGAGTGGCTTAAGGTGAATCCGTCTAAACCAACAAGGATTGGCAGCGAAACGTCAAAGTTTTCTGCGATTTTGAATGCTTGAACGATCGAGTCATAGGCTTCTTGTGCGTTTTCAACATATACCTGCATCCAGCCGCTGTCTCTTGCCGCCATTGTGTCGGATTGGTCACCGTGAATGTTTAAGGGTGAAGATAATGCACGGTTTGCAATTGCCATTACAACTGGCACACGTGAGCCGGAAGCGACAAAAAGCATTTCATGCATCAAAGCAAGACCAGCCGAAGCGCTTGCGGTGAAAGTGCGTGCGCCTGTTGCGGCTGCTGCGATGCAGGCAGTCATTGCGCTGTGCTCGGATTCGGTGCAGACAAACTCGGTTTGGACTTCTCCGTTAGCTACGTATTCACTGAATTTTTCAACCATAATGGTTTGTGGAGTAATTGGGTAAGCAGCCACTACATCAACGTTACATTGCTTAGCCGCGTATGCAACAGCTTCGTCCCCATTTAACGCCATGGTTTTCTGTTTTTGTTGCTCAGCCATTTTATTCAGCCTCTTCCTCTAGTTTCATCGTAATTGCCTTTGTGGGGCAAACGTTACCGCAGATGCCGCAACCTTTGCAAACAGTTAAGTCAAACTCGATTTTACCCATCTCAGGTCTATAACGGATTGCGTCGTCAGGACAAAGTTGGACACATGTTAGGCAAGTTGTGCATTTTTCTAAATCTCGTACCGGCATGTAGGTTTTCCAGTCGCCAGTTTTGAAGCTGAGGCTTGACTTTGGACAAACCCCCGCTATGGAGATTTCTTTCCAGCTTTTTTCTTTGGTCATTCAGATTTTGCCTCCTTGTATGCTTCTTGGGTAACTGCATAGTTTTTCTCTGCCAAGTCAAGTCTAAAGCGTCCTTTGAGGGTTTTCTCTATACCGCTCAAACTTACTATTCCAGTTGCTTTAGCGACTACGCCGAGCACCGCAGTGTTTGTAATTGGAGCACCTAAAATTCTGAGAGCAATCTCAGTTGCTGGAACCGTCCAAACTTTGCCTTTTGTTACACAAAGGCGTTGTTTTAATGCTGCTGGTTCTTCGTTTGAGTTTACAATTAAACAATCTTCGTCACGGTTTAATCCAGCAGTAACTGGGACAGTTTTTAGTAACGTGTTATCTAAAACTACCACAACATCTGGATCGTAGATTGCGCAGTGTAACCTAATTGGTTCCGTACTGATTCGTGTAAAAGCAGTAACCGGCGCACCCATCCGTTCAGGCCCAAACTCGGGGAATGACTGGATGTATTTGCCTTCGTCGAGCGCAGTTCTAGCCAAAAGTTCGCTGGCAGTCCAAGCGCCCTGACCACCTCTACCATGCCATCTAAACTCTACCATAGTTTTCAATTGCAGTCCCTTCACTAAGTATAGTTCTCAGTAAAAATGACAGCTTCCTTGATATACATTTTTCTGGAAAAAACGCAAAACTCCTACATTCTAATGTAAAAAAACTCAGTTTTAAGCATTTACAAAGATAAATACAGGACACAAATTATTTTGCATAATCCTAAAAAACGAAAAAATGGGTCCAAACAGCGACTCAGTAAACAGGCAAGCACAAAAGTTTTTATCTACCCTTTATATGACTAGATTTTTGCTTAAAGGATTATTTCTAAAGAAGGGCAGGGCAATGGAAAACAAGGAAGGATCTGAAGTTCTTTTAACCGCAGACAGAACATTAATGAGTGATTACCACGGCAACGAATTTCTTGGGTTCGGCACCTGTGCTCCACCTAACTTCATACCCGAATGGCTGTTTAGCTACCTTTTCTTTCCGCGAATAGAGAACGACCACGGTCACCCATGGACTGCACCGTATGGACTAAGAAAAACAGAAGCGCAACTGCTAAAAGAAGGCTTTCTTGTCAACACAATTAGCCCTCAACACGTGAAAAAGCACCTCAAAACCGCCAAAGTCTTAGGTGTACACGCCATGGACCCGTTCGGTTTAGGTCCAGCATCCACCACGTTAGCTTCGATTTTCAAAAAAGAACCATACCTCGCAAAACATTTCCAAGCATTGCTGCAGAGCGCTGAAATCCAAGAAGCAAAAAAACATGGCTTAAAAGTCATTGTGGGCGGGCCAGGCGCATGGCAATTCAAGTACCGAGAAAGAGCAGTTAAAGAACTTGGAATCGACTGCATTATGGAAGGCGAAGGCGAAAACGTGGTGGGTAAGCTTTTCCGAGCTGCAGTTGAGGGACAAGACTTGCCAAGCCACTACGAAGTCGGCGTAGGCGAAACACCTTTACTGGAAGAAATCCCCGATATCAAAAACCCATCGATTAACGGGTTGCTTGAAATCGGCAGAGGATGCTGCAGGGGCTGCCAATTCTGCAACGTGACCCTTCGCCCGCTACGTTGGTACCCCATTGATAAGATTGAACGCGAATTAAACGTTAACTTGGAGTCGGGAAAAGTCAAAGGCAGTTGCCTCCACGCAGAAGACGTTATGCTTTATGGATCCAGAAACACCACCCCTGAACCAGAAAAGCTGTTGCAGCTGCACAATTTGATAGTGAAGCGGTGTGAAAGCATTAGCTGGAGCCACTGCTCTTTGGCGGCGGTTGCGTCGGCTCCCAAAGTTTTCCATGAACTCTCAGAAATTATCTTGCAAAAACAGAGTTGGTGGGGTGTGGAAATTGGCATTGAAACTGGTTCTCCCAAAATTGCAAATAAAATTATGCCTGCTAAGGCGCATCCGTTCAGCGCAGACAACTGGCGAGACGTCGTTGTAGAAGGCATGGGGCTGGCTCACGATAACATGTTGGTGCCCGCCT
Organism: uncultured archaeon; assembly: GCA_963760925.1. Classification (GTDB taxonomy): domain Archaea; phylum Thermoproteota; class Bathyarchaeia; order Bathyarchaeales; family Bathycorpusculaceae; genus Bathycorpusculum. The sequence goes on from CAVXES010000006.1 coordinate 371,812, forward strand.
GTACCCTCATTGTGGGGTTGCCTGATGAGGAAGAAGATGATATAAACAGAACCATGGACCTTGTGGACGACTTAAAGGGCATGCGCAGCCTTATTGTGCCGCTGTTTTTTGTTCCTCTGGGGCAACTGAAAAGCAAAGACTGGTTCACCAAAACAAAACTAAGCGAACGCCACAAGCAACTGCTGATTCAATGCGCCGAACACGACTTCTACTGGGTAGACAACCTTCTGGACATGACGTTTCAGGGCAAATGGTACTCACCCATCATGAAGGAATTCTACAAAGGCTTCTCAGCGCTGGCAAAGTCCAAGGTTAGACAAATAGAATAGCTGCAGCTAAAAGATTATCCTTAAATACTTTCGTGGAAACCCAATTGCAGTGCACCAATGGTTTGCCGCCGTTGCACAGCCCGGTAGTGCAACTGACTGTTAATCAGTAGGTCAAAGGTTCGAGTCCTTTCGGCGGCGCCAACTCTAACGGGAAAAACTTCTACCGTTTTTCCTTTATCTTTTCCCTTTTCAAACAAATTATTAGTCCTAAGCGCAAGCCCTAAACCCCAAATTTTCCTTTGCATGGACTGCACTTCTTGGTGTGGACGTTGCAGTGAACCATCGATGCAGGGCAGAAGAGCAGTAAATCGTTTGGCTTGTTCTACTGCTTGTGAAAGCTTTAGAGAATCCGGGAGGCGCTAATTTTTTGGCTGAGTCATCAGATAGAAGTCAAAATTTTGCGCCCGCAAAGTCCAAAGTCAAATTTGACTTCTCTACAGTCCGTTCCCGCGTCATACCCATCCTCAAAGGAATCGAGGTGCAGATGTATCCTGCCAAGATAGGGCGTGTCCGTGGATGGAGCAAGCAGCATGTCGATTATTATGTAAAGAAGCTGGAAAAGGCAGGCTTAATCCGCCGCTTAAAGCGCAGCAACTTTGTCGATTACGAGCTTACAGAGCGAGGTCAAAACTTTCTCATATCATGTGAGGGTGTACTTTTTAGCAGCGGCGTCTTCCGTCTCCATCGATGTTTCTTCAAGTTTCCCGTTTTGCGAGAGGGCGTTTATCCATCGGCAGATTTCAAGCGGATTGAGATGCAGAATTGGACTGCTCTTTTGGGTTTAGAGCAAGGTGTCAAAGTTAGGCATACGACAACGTCTTGGATTGTCCATGTAGAAACGTTGTATGGTCGTAGTCCGGGGGAGTTGGTGACAACTGCTAAAACCTTGGCTGACCGAGTCGCTAAAGGCTTGATGAGCAAATATGGTTGCGTGTTGGGCGATGGCAAAATAAACAAACGTCATGAGTTAGGCGTTGACGATCCTGTGGCTAATCTTTTAAACCGCTATTTTACTGTGAGCACTCCCAAACGTGTCATAGATGACAGTCCGGGAGAGGATGAGGGCGAGCTTGACCATCTTGGGCGTGACGCTGCAGTTGAGTATTTGCTGATGCCTGAGAGAGTCAAGAAACTTGAAGGGCCAATTCGACAATGTTCTTTCTGATTTAGAAAAGATTTCAGGCAGCCTTGCTAAGCTGGAGAAGATGGGTTGTGACTTAGGAAGAGTCGCCGATATTTTGGGTAAGCTTGTGGATTCTCAGGGCCTGCCCAGACGTCGCTAAGGGTTCAGCGGATGGAGGGCATAGCTATGTATCTTAGCCTAGTGTGTCCAGAACTGCGTTAATAGCAGTTAAAACTTGTTCAAAAGCCATTTTGGACTATATCCTTAGGCATGGGAAAAGTCCATGCTTTTTACGAAGTTACTTTTCTGCGGTTGGTTAGTCCTGATTACCCACTGCTAATTTTGCCATACGTTGATGGAGCAAAAAACATGGAGTGTGCATTTTGACATGGAAGACAGCGAAAAACCTATTCAGAACCAGAAAAAGAAGCGCAATCAAAGCGAAAAGATAGGCCGCTTAAAGTATAACCAGCAGCTACTCAAACAGACACTGGAAGAGATTGAAGAGGTTAAACTAATGCTACGCACAATCTTTGCAGGGTTGAAGGGGTCTTTCAATTTTGACAAGTCACTGATTGAGCGTATTGCTTGCCTCGACGAGGTAGACCGTGAGATTCTCCAAGCTCTTTTTGAGGCAGGCTCTCCTGGACTGCTGCCCCAGAACATAGCCGCCAAACTTGAACGTTTCAAAGTTACTCGGCATCAAATAAGCCGAAGGATTCTGAGAATGAATAAGAGATTGGAAAAAGAATTCGGCGAATGTATTGCTGAGAAGCGAGGATGGCATTGGGCACCAACCAGCTTTGCGATAGATATTTGGGGCGAAACAGAGAAAAAATAACTACTTTACCGTACGCATAAACCTTTTATGCAGTAGCCAGTACATCACTATATCCACTGTTCATCTGGAGTATCTTGATGGCATCTTTCAATTCTTTGGGGGGGGGGAACGAAATTCCCGAAAACCAAAAAAAAGCAGCCAAGCGTTCTAATAAGAAATCTTCTGACCAAGACAAACAAGGTATTCCCATAGTTGGAATTGGTGCCTCAGCCGGCGGCTTAGATGCATTCAAAAGTCTGCTAGAATATTTACCAACAGATACCGGCTTGTCTTTTGTTGTTATCCAGCATCTTGCGTCTGGCCAAGAAAGCATGCTATCCGACATTCTTTCAAGATTAACCAAAATGCACGTCCAAACAGTGAAAGATAAGATACCAGTTGAACCAAACCATATTTACGTGATTCCGTCCGGAACTATCTTGACCATGGAAAACAAGTTACTCACCCTTCACCCAAAGGGTACGTCTTCGGTTAAACCAATTGACGCTTTCTTTGCTTCCCTGGCCCAGGACTCGAAAAATCAGAGTATAGGTATCGTGCTTTCGGGAACAGGCTCTGATGGAACTGAAGGTCTAAAAGCCATCAAAGCTCAAGGAGGCATCACTTTCGCACAAACTCCAAATTCTGCCCAGTATGGTGACATGCCCCAAAGTGCCATTACAGCCGAAGCTGCAGATTTTGTTCTATCTCCAGACCAGATGGCCTTACAACTACAAAAAATCGCTAAAAACCCTCAACTAGCACGAAGCGAAATCGCGGCAAGAGAAGATACTGAACCAAATGATGCAAAGCTAGAATTGAGAACACCCTTAAAAGCAATATTCACTATGCTAAAAAGTAGTTTCAAGGTGGATTTCTCACACTACAAAGAAACTGTCGTAAATAGGCGAATCGCACGTCGAATGGTTATCAACAACATTAAAAAAATGGCTGATTACGCAGAGTACCTGCAGAAGCATCCAAACGAGCTGGAAGCACTATACAACGATATGCTAATCGGAATAACAAGCTTCTTTAGAGAACCTGAAACATTCACAGCTTTGAAAGAAACGGTGTTTCCAGAGTTAGTAAAAAACCGCCCGCCAAATGAGACCATTCGTGTTTGGATTCCAGGGTGCTCAACAGGCGAAGAAGCTTACTCCTTCGCAATTGCACTACAAGAGTTCCTCGAAGAAAAATCCATAACAAATATTCAGGTTCAAATTTTCGGCACGGACGTGAACGAAAGAAACGTTGAAAAAGCAAGACAAGGAATATACCTAAAAACCATAGAAACCGACTTATCCGAAAAACGACTTAAACATTTCTTCACAAGTTTCAACGGACACTACCAGATCTGTAAAAATATTCGAGATATGTGTGTTTTCGCAAAGCAAGACATAACTGCAGACCCACCATTCTCTAATATGGATCTTATCAGCTGCCGCAACATGCTCATTTACTTTGACGAACAACTACACGAAAAAGTAGTGCCGACGCTTCATTACGCCTTAAAAATAGGTGGCTTTTTGGTCTTAGGGCAATCTGAAAGTATTGGCAAATTCACTCAATTATTTGAATCTGTAAGCAAAAAGGGCTCAATCTACACGAAGAAGATCGCACCGCCTCGTATTACTTTTGGTCTGCAAGCATCAACGCCCGATTTTAAACCTAAAGGTAAAGAAGTCGACAGAAAAGATGTCCTTTCAGTGTTGAAAGACGAGGTTGACCGTTTGTTAGTCACCGAGTATGTTCCTGCCGCCTTGCTAGTTAATGTTGATTTGGATGTTCTAATTTTTCGAGGGAATATAGCATCATATGTATTGCCTGAATCTGGATTAGCAAGTTTGAACCTTGTTAAAATTATTCGCAAAGAGTTAAGGTCTGAAGTCGAAACGATAATTTATAGGGCAAAAAAAGAGAACAAAGTTGTCAAAGAAAATGCCGTGCGGTTTGAATATGCTGGAGAACAGAGAACAGTCAACATACAAGTTGTTCCCATGCATATTGAACGGTATGAGGCACCGTTTTTCCTTCTATTATTCGAAGATGTTAGTTCAGCTGCGAAGCTTTTACGCCAAACGATGGAGTTAAATATCACTCCTGAAGGTCGAGAAAACGTTAAGGACCGCCAAAATAGAGAGCTCAGGGAAGAATTGGAGTCAACTAAACAAACTGTGCAAAGGATTATTGAAACTCAGGAAGCAACCAACGAAGAGCTTAGAACCACTATGGAGGAGGCGCAGTCGAGTAATGAGGAGTTGCAGAGCACAAACGAAGAGTTGGAAACAGCTAAAGAAGAGCTTCAGTCTAGCAATGAAGAATTGAAAACGTTGAATGATGAGGTGAAGAACCGAAACCTAACGCTTGCTCAGCTAAACGATGACTTAACCAACATAAATAGGAACGTGGGTCCAGCTATTGTTATAATCGATAAGAGTCTAAAGATTAGGCTATTTTCGCCTTCAGCACAGAAAACTCTGAATCTGTCACCTGCAACAGTTGGATTACCAATAACCTCCATCAAACTGAACATTATAGTCGACGACTTGAGCGAAATACTTTCAGAGGTATTTTCTAAACTAAGCTATTTCACCAAAGAAGTAAAAGATGAGAAAGGTCATTATTTTGAAATGCAAATTCGACCCTACTTAACCCAAGACGACAGGATAGATGGTGCCGTTTTGTCCTTTGTTGATATTGATGATAGGAAAAAATTTGAGAGGGCTCAGCGAATGGCTGCCATAGGTGAGACGGCTGGAATGGTTGGGCATGATATTCGCAATCCACTACAGGCTATCACTAGCGACATTTACTTGGCTAAAACAGAATTGGATTCAACACCCGATAGTGAAGAAAAAAAATGTGTATTAGAAAGCCTCCAAGAGATAGAAAAGAACGTTGATTACATTAACAAGATTGTAGCTGACCTCCAAGACTACGCAAGACCGCTTAATCCAAGAGCCCAAGAAACTAACATAAAATCAATATTCGCTGAAATATTGGCTAAGAACGGGATTCCCAAAAACATCACGGCAACTGTTGACGTCGATGACAAAGCGGAAAAAATTATGGCTGACCCCGATTATCTTAAACGCATTGCAGCCAATTTAATTTTGAATGCTGTCCAAGCTATGCCGGAAGGTGGTAAACTGACAATTCATGCATATGCCGACAGGGCTAATGATGATGTTTTGATAACGGTTAAGGATACTGGAGTTGGAATCCCAGAATACATTAAGCCTAAACTCTTTACTCCGATGATGACGACTAAATCTAAGGGGCAAGGGTTCGGTTTAGCAGTGGTTAAACGCATGACTGAAGGCTTAGGAGGAACAGTAAACTTTGAAAGTACTGAAGGGAAGGGCACAACTTTCTCGGTACGTTTGCCCCCCCCCAAAAGCTAAACGGTAAATGGACCTACAAGGACAAGACAGTATGACCAGGAAATGGAACACACCCATCTTGATAAACTCAATAAATGTAAATCGCCAACAATCGATGTCTGATTAATGGAGGCAGACAATTTGGTTAACCTCAATAAAACGGTGCTAATCGTCAATAGTGATGCATCAGTCTTGAGGTCGTTTAGCTTAATACTAATCAAGATGGGCTATAAGGTTGAAACCGCTCAAGATGGCGAAGACGCCTTAGAAAAAGTTCTCAAGTGTGCTTTTGATGTTATAATAATTGACAGTTGGTTGCCTGATACAGACATCATAGACTTTCTTACTAAATTGTCAATTATTTCCAAAGCTGTAAAGATTATGGTCACTGACCTTTCGCCAATGGATTTCCAGTCTGAGGGATCGCTTTTAGGTATCGATGTATGTCTCCCAAAACCCGTTAAAATTCCTGAACTGCTATCGCTCATTGAGAACAAACTCAATAGCAAGGATAGTTAATGGTTTTTTGGACTTTGGCTTTTAATCCTTCTTTGCCCCGCCAAGAGCTAAACGGTAAATGGACCTATAGAAGCTGATAACTTTGACAATTATTAATCAGAGAATATAGCTTCAAAATGCATCTGTACCCAATCACTTCTTGATCGCTTCTCTTTCAAGGCTTCTCCGTCTATTTTCTTTAGTATATCTTTAGAGAGGGCTATGCTGACTGGATGCTTTCTCATCGTCAACTTCAGAGCCGTATGAATATTTAACAATTGTTGTTAAACCTTAACAGGGCTTAACAACAGCCTTTTTCAGCAAAAGAAGCCTTTTTCAGCCCCTATGGCAACGGATAACTGTAGCGGTTGCAAGCATGTCAAAGAGCATCTTGCGTCGCTTCTACCCTTTAGGGTTTTAGAATCATCGACCGATAAACCTCTTCGCATCAGCGGGGTTGCGATGGCTGCGGGAATGTCACGTAACTTCAACGTTTACACACCAGAGGAACTTACCGTTTTTGCCGAAAAGCTGGTTAATGCTCCAGTCTACATCGAACATGTCACAGCACAGACGGCTGCTGGAAAAGTAACCAAATGCAACTACGATGCGGCTAGGCGAAGTTTGCTCTATGAGGCGGAGATTTACGACCAAACTATAGCCGATAAAGTACGAAACGGGCTCATCCAGCATGTTAGCGTTGGTGCGGACTATAATTCGCTTGATGTTGTCGATGCGAAGGTGCCTCACGGTCTTTTTAACCCTGAATTATCGCTTGTAGCAGTCCCTGGCATCCCTGAAACCAACATCGAGGTCATGGAAAAAATCGAGGACAATCAACTGAAAGAAAAGCTCTCACAAACAGAAGGCAAGCTATCTGAAGCCGAAAAAACCATTGAAGGCCTACGCAAACAGGTACCCGGCGGTGGCTTACTCAAGGACCCGCCCAAGATGATGCAGGTTTCCGAACACATAACCGTTCTTGAAGGCCTCCTGCCTCCACTAGTTGTTGAACGATCAAGCATGGGCATGCAAAGACAAGCCCAAGCAGTACGTGCAGCTCTCTTTAAGGCAAAAGAGCGGCTATCCGGAGGTTCGTAATTTATGCTCACTTTTGTGGGGCTAGTAAGCCAAGGACGAACTTGGCCCAACGCAACAGAATTTTGGATTAAAAGAAATGACTGATAAAACAGGAAAGCCTTGGATGGCTGCAGGAGAAACCGACGATCCAAACGCTCTAATCGAAAGTTATGAGGCTGACGGTGCAATCACAAAAGGAACGCCTGTCGAGTTAACTGACGATGGCAAAGTCACCGCTACACCAACAACTTGGTATGGTTTTGGCGTTGCTGTAAAATCGGCTGCTGATGGCGAGCAAGTCCCCATTCTTAGACGGGGCAGAGTTAAGGTAGTGGCAAATGGCGCAACTACTGCCGCTGGCGTTGCGGTCCGTAATGCTGGTGGCGGAAAAGTCACTGAACTAAACGATCAAGCAGTTAACGAAGGCGGCGCAGCAACATACACTATCTACTTGAGCCGCAAACTAGGAACTGCATTACAGAAGGCAGCTGCTGATGGCGATTTAATCTTCATAGACGTAGGTGCTTAACATGAAGCCACGACTTTTCGAAGCCTTAATGGCAAAACCAAACGAGCAACATGACCTCTACGAGAAACTAAAACAGAAAGCCGAACACCCATTCCTAAAACGTTACTCAACCTTAGGTGTCAAAGAGAGCTTCTTTAGCGACATGGCAGGCGCTCTAGGCAGAATGCATGACAACATGGTCGACGCAGCTTGGCCTGAGCTAATTGGGCGAAGCATCATCACCGTAATGCCAACCTCTGAACCAATGGAACGCTTCCCACTTGACGCTGGCGCCGTAGGCTACAGATACGCCGAAGGTGCAGTAACAAGAATAAGCGCAAAGAAACCAACAACCGTTGACATATACACAAACCAACTTGCAGAATCTTCAGATGAGTGGACCAGGGAGTTCTTGGAAGACGCAACTTGGAACGTCATGGACAAAGCAATCGGTAACGTAGGCATGGCTTTAGGGCAAAAGGAAACCGAAGCAATCCTCGCATTATACGCAGGAGTTCAAGCTACAGACTTAGCTACCGGTGCAGAATTGGCGGGTGGAGCCGCTGTCGCCAGCTGGGCGTCTCTTCTAAGTTTGCATGAGGCAGTAAAACGGGAACATTGGCGCCCTAACGTGTTGGCAATCAACGAAATGCAAATGCACCAACTATTAAACGACGACAAGTTCGTCAAATCGGTGTATCTACCAAGCAACGCAACCGACATTGAGCAGGGCAGCATTGGCAGCGTATTGGGCATGAGAGTTCAATCAAGCACTCTAGTTCCCAACGGAACAATGTACGCCATTGATACTCGTGTTGCTTCTGTAATGCTTCTGCGAAGAGATGTCACTGTCGAAGACTGGGAAGACGTCAAAAACGGCAAATACGGCATACGTGCAACCACTCGATTCGGAGTAGGTATTCTGCGCTCTAAGGCAATTGCAAAAATGACCAACGTAAAGCAGACTCTAACTTAGATTAGCGTCTTGCTTACCATTTTCCCCATTTTTTGGGTCTAAAAAAGAGTATAGTTGAGTAATATGGGTGTATTAACCGAGCGATTAGAGGTGGCCGAGGGAATTCTTAAGACACTTAGTTTTGTCCCTATGCGTCGTACTGCTCTAGAGAAAAAAGTTTTCCACAATAAGGACATTTCTTACGCTTGTTTCTCAAACATGTTTGCTTTCCTCGTAATCGATGGCGACATAGAAAAAGTGAGTGCCGAAAGAACAGCGCCTTTTAGGCTAACTGAAAAAGGTAAAATGTTTCTGGCATGGAGAGCTAAACCTTGAGCCAAATCTACAACAGAATAAGAGAAGCTCTAAATTTTGCTCCTCCCTCAGCGGGTCTTGCTTCCCCAAATGGCACTGTGTTCTACGAGACCTCAGACCTTCCATTAGCCGAGGTCATGAAACTCTACGACAGAGACCCGACCTGTAAAAGCAGCGTTGATTTACTATCCGCAAGTGCAGTAAAACGATTCTATACAACCTGCGCCCAAGGTCAAGAGAAAGCCAAAGATTCGGTTGATGCTTTCTGCGAAGAAGTCAACTTAGACGGCTTAATGCATGACATGGCTGTGCGTTTAATTGCCTGTGGAAACGAGTTTTGGCTAAGACTAACGCCGGATAAGCTCTGTGAATTTGTTCGCATGCCCATAGATTCAATCGATAAAATCAAATTATCCAGCGTTCAAGGATTCAAAATTCCCCACAAAGTTGAAAGCTATCAGCTTAAAGCTTCATATCGTGAAGGTGCTGGCAATGGCGACTTAAAGCCCGAGGCAGTCTTGCATTGGAACGTTAATCAGAATTATAATTCGGGTTTTGGTGTTGGGCTGCTACAAGTGCTACTGCATACTCTTACGGTTAACAATGATAAGCGACCTGCGTTTGCTTGGATGAAAGCTAAAATCGAAAAGATACTTCCCAATATTTTTGTTAAGTATGCGGGTCCTGACGTGGTTGTCCAAGCTGAGGGCATGAAAGAGGAATCTTTCAAAAAATATGAAAATGCAATCAAGAATCGACCCGAAGAAGGACAATGGCTCTTTAGCGGCGCCAAAAACGTAAGTGTCAACCCAGTCTCAATTGACCCACGAGCACGCTTTGAGTATTACATAGACCATATCGTTAACCAATTCTACCTCGGCTGCGAAACACCTCTTCCCCGCCTCTTTAGCACTCCAGGATTTACCGAAGCGTCAGCTAATGCTGCACTAGAACTACAGGAGATGCTAATTGATCCAGTCCAGCGTATGGTTAAGCGCCGGGTGGAGAGGGAGATTTTTGCAGTCGTTGTCAAACAGAGTGGCTTTGACCCTGTAAAGGCTCAATTGCGTCTGAATTGGGGTAGTCCTGATACGCCTGAAATTTCGGCTGCCGATTTGATTAATGCAGCTGATAAAGGTTTGATTCGCCCGGATGAGTTCCGTAAGAATGCGACTAAGTTTGGTTGGCAGTTGTGGGACGCTAAGCCGCAACAGGCGGAGTAAGGTAACTCAGAGTAAATTCAAGCTCTGGTGGGGTTATTGAGTAAGAGATACTGCTAACATCAGATTAGAAAATAAGATAGATAATTAGTTAGGTTCTACGATAGTCTTCCTTGATTCTTCTTGCAATATTGGGATTGATCCGTTCAAGCATTATTATGCAAAGAAGACCGAAAAATACTATAGCACCAATTTGAACGCCAAAGTCCAATGGAAAGCCACCTCCAAAAGCCGAAGCATAACTGCTCATTGGTCCAACGGGTATTGCTACTGAAATCCAATAATACACTCCAATATAGCCGGCAATACACAACGCGACTGTGACAAGTGATAGTTGCAGGCGGGTTTTTGCAAGTTGAAGTTTGAAATGTTTGTATTGATGTTGAGTTCCAAGTTGTTTTGAGGGAAAATGCTGGTTTGGGTGTTGGAGTGGCTGCTGCATGCGCGGGTTATTTAGAATCGGCTGCTCTAACTCTTTTTCTTCCTGTTTTTGCACCCTTTAGCCCTCACTTACTTGTAGCTATTTAGGTATTAATATAGCGCTTGTTTTAAAAAACTAGCGGGCGTCCTATAAAGTCGAGGAAAAAAAGAAGGCTGGTTTTTGTTTTTTACCAATACGACTGGAAGTGCTCTGGTTCGCTGAATGTCGGTGTTTGTACTATACTGTCAATGCTGAAGTTTGCGCCGTATCGTCCGCTAGGTGTTTGCTGGAATATTGCTAAGCCGTTGTAATCTGATTGGAATGTTGCGCAGAAACGTACCCATTGTTGGTTTGTCCAGTATGGTTGTCCACTCCAGAAACATCCGCCATTACTCCATTGTGGTGTAGTTCCACTCATGTAGACATTACCACTACTGTCATCATCTATCCAAAGCCAAACATTTGATGGGAACCCACTCCATGTATAACTGAATATGTACAGGTCGCCCCTTGCAAATCCAAATCCTTCATCAAGTCCTATGCTCTGCATTGTATTAACGAAATAGCTTGTGTCATATTCATAATAGCCATCCATGTATGCCCAATTCCAGTCTTGACTACCTACGATGTTTGAGCCATAATCAATTCTACCTAGCCCGCTAAGTCCGCCATAAGCCGCACTTGTCACTAAACGTTGAATTTCACCATGACCGATTGCCCAAGAGCCGAAGTCTGGATAAGATGCGCCATGTCCGTCTGTAACTGCGTATAATTCATCTTGAGCTGATTTGATTTCAATGCGGTAAACTACGGTTATGTCCCAGCCTTCCCACTGCTGCGGTGGATTTCCGCCGTACCATGTACCTGTTGTGCAAAGGTTAGCAAGTGTTAGAGCTTGCGTGAATTGTGGGTTCCAATCTTCAGGACCTTCCCAATACCACCAATCATCGCCGATGCTTTGAGTGTCAATCCATTGAGGTTCTTTGTAAGTCACTACTCCACTTACACTGTGGCACACAACTTCTCTGAGTAAACGTGCTTCCATGTGTCCCGGCGGCCAAGTTCCTGACATGCAAATATGTGTATCAACTATAGCGTTGCTGTCACGACCGAATGTATCTTCGCCATTGTAATCGTTTGCGTCTATATTGATTGAAATTTCAGTCACAGAATCCATCATTGACATTGAAACGGGGTTTTGTGAAGTTAATAGTTCGGTTGTTTCTGGCGCTTGTTTTGATTTGATTACGAAATGAGCTGATTCGTTAGACGCGGGGGTGTCTTTGGTATAAACACCAGTATGATTATCAGGTGTTAAATGTGGGATAATTTGCTGAGGTCGATTCACTGTTGCTTTGTTATCTTGTGCTAATGCTGATATGCGTTTTTAAGGATGTCTTGTGGAACGTATGGATGTCCGTCGACATAGTAGACATAAGGTATTTTTGTTGTTGCGTTTTGTGGTTGTGTTTGTGCCCAAACTGGATTTATGCCCAGTGTGGCAAAGGTTGAAATTATCATCACCGCTAAAAGGGTGATTGAGACTGCTTTTTTAGATGTTCTCAATTTTTGATTTCTCCTACATTCGCTTGCTTTCGTCTTTGTCGCTGAAATATTTTCGGCGCATTTTTTCCTCCATCTTAAAAAACGATTAATTTTGTCTAGTGTTCTTTTCCAATGGTTTTTTCATAATTTTCTTTTCTCAGGTTTTTTTCCGTAAGAATGCTTTTTTGGGTTTTTTGTAGATTGGCTATTGTTTACCCCTGAGGTTGGCTTAGTTGGTTGATTACTGTCTGGTCTCTGATGTGAAGCCTGTTTTGCATATTGAAGTAGCGGAGACCAGCGAAGACGCCGAAATAACGGATTGCATCACCGGCAGCAGCGACCGTGTTGACAAGTTGTTGAAAATCTCCGGTTTGGTTGTGCCTTCTGTGGTACCTCAATCAATTAAGGATGCGACCAAGTTTTTTGCTGCTTGGCAGTATAGGCGTCGTCGTGACCCTGAAGGCGCCCAGGTATTCTATTACGATGCGCAAGAGACTCTGCGGACCTATATTGATGCTGAATTGGCTGCTTTAGCGGTTGCTAACAATGAGCCTTATGTGGGGAGTGTCTAATGGTGGGGCTAAAGACTCTTGTTTATCACGTAAGCGAAAAAACGAACCCCGCATTTGTTGTGCACATGCCAAGGGTCGAGATATTTATCAAAAGATTCTCTTAGCCGTCAACGGCAAGGTACCCGCTGAAAATGTTGTATTGCTCCCAGAGTTTAACGCACATGATGATTGGCCAAGCGAGGCGACTTGGATAACGGCGAATTTTGAGGGAATCCCAGTGATGGTTGATTGTGCGGGTGGCTGGGAGCATCATGTTACGGCTAGCGAGCTTGCGGCACTTATTGCGGCAGGTGTTCAGGTCCGATGGATTCGCATAGCTGAACTTGTAAGTTATTATGAGGAGTGGCTTCACGAGGACTTCCCGGATGCGTACGTTGTTGGATTACTGCAGTTCTGCAAGGACAACAACATCAAGATTTACTTTTGCGAGTGGAAAATATCCGCTTTCGATAAAGTCCTCAAGGTTATAGAAGGCTTTGAAGACATCGTTACAGTCGGTTTCAAAACTAACTCGGGTGATATGGAGCCTGCTTTTGCCTTCAAATTTCTTGTAAATAAGTTGAGGGCTGAATCGCCGTGTCCTGAGCATTGGGGCGCTACCATTGAGAGTTGGTATTGGGAGACTCGGCATCGTGGGCTATCTGCTTATCCGGAGGCGAATGTTTGGGAACCCAACAACTTGCCTGTTAGCTTCATGATTTGCCACATGCAGGAAGCCATTGGTATGCCCACAGTTTGGTACAGTGGTGCTGAATTGTTGCAGTTTGAGGCTTACTGGTGGTTTTTCGAACATACGACAGGTAAGCCACGGGAGAGTCTATGACGCGGGTTCATCGATTTTTGAATTCTCGGGTTGCCATTGAAGAGAACTGCAGAACGATTTTGGAGACGCTACAGGCGGAGTGGGTGGGTGGACCTATGCGGAGCGAGATTGAATGGTTGGCTGGTCGAGCTGCGCCGATGTCTGAGTATGATATTCAGCCTTCCAAGTTTGATTTTAAGAATATGCCAAAGAAGTATGCCATCAGCTGCTATAGTTTGAGTGACAGCGGCAGTCGGTGGATGCGTAGTGAAGTTGTGGCTGTTGAGGTTTTGGTTAAAGTCCTTGGGATGACGCTGGAGAAGGCGGGTTTTATTCGGGAGCGGCTGCGGGTTGAGGTTGAGCGAATAATTTTCAATTACAGTCGGCTGGGTCCTTTGTGGATCCTGGTACTGGCATGATGCATCGTCGGGTAATACCGGGGATTGTTGATGTTTCGGTTGCTGGGGGTTTCCAACAGGTTGATGATTCGAACTTTGCGCGGGTTACTGTGCAGGTAAGGTCCAATATTTTCCTAAGAAATTATGGGTTTCAAAGTGACGGTGAAAAAAGATGAACAGAACAAAACCATCGAATAGGAGCGGGTTGTTAGAATGCCCGTTTATGCCGGGTGCTCTTCTAGGTTCAACTATATTTTAGAATCATATTTAGGGGCGTCTTTGCCTGAGAATCCAGTTTTAAAACCCTTACTGCTGATGATATCGACCCAGGTATTGACCCTTCGCTTATCAAGGTTCGAGGCTGCGGCTCAAGGGATTTGATGGCTATAAAGCGTGGCCTCTTGAAAGCTAATTTGAAAGTGGCTTATGCCTTCCATCTGACAATATGATGGATTTCTTGCACCACGTTGTCGATTGTTTCTCGATGACTATTAGTGTGCTTGATGAGGGTTCCGACGAACTTGTAGATTTGCTCTATACTGGCACTCGGATTGATAAGGCGACGGTTTTCTGTTCGATTGAAGATGTGCTGAATGCGGAGTGTGATTTGATGGCTCAAGATGCGACTGGTGCGTCGACTAAGCCAGAGGGGGCGACGTATGGTTTGCTTAGTGGTGCGGTTTCTTGGGCGGATGTCAGGGTTTTGAAGGGTGATGCTGACGGGACGGAGTTGGTGCCTTTTGAGGTGGTTACTGATTGGAAATTTACCATCGCTAACAACCTTAAGCGCGTAGGCGTGCTTCGGGCAGAAAATGCAACGAAGGCCAAGTATATTGTACCCCGACAAAGAGACCTCTACGGCGAGTTGACCTGCACTTTTGAAAATAAGGACCAGTACTATGCAGCTGCTGAGGGCACGTTTAGCTTAAAGTTTGATCTTAGTGCCGGCAAATATTTCCTGTTCAAGAATTGTCAGTGGGATAAAGTGAATTCTCCAAGGCGGCCAGACGACATAGTTTCTTTGAAGCTTGGGTTTACTGCTCAATCGTTCACAGATAGCGAGCTTGATGCTCCACCACCTCCACCTGAGGAACCTGAGGAATAAACATGAAAACTGAAACTTTAGAGATCGATGGCAGATTCGGCGAGGAATTCGCCGGCAAATACGTGTTTAGAGAGATTACTTGGGCTAAACGTAACCGCATCATCCAGAAGCACACCAAATACAACAACGTCACAGGCGACGTAATTAGCAGTGATTTTGTTGCCATTCAAGCTGAAACTATTATGGCGGCGCTCCATGGACAGCCTCAAAGTCACCCGATTACGCTGGAGAAGCTTTTAGCTGACGACTCAGAGCAAGGGTTTGCCGTATGATTTTGGCGAGTTGATCGCTAAAACTGCCAATAGGGTTTGTGGTTTGAATAAAGAAGAAACCCGTTTTTTATCCAGTGCATCCGACGGGGAAAACCCCACCGTGCCCTCACCAGACTTCCGACTCTCAAAAGAGTTCGGGTGGACACCCAACCAAATCGCCAGACAGCCAGCCCGAACCATCCACGAGTACACAGTCATCCTCAACGAGTTAGATTATCAGATCGAAAAAGAGAAGCGCAAAGCGGAGAAGGAGGGCTAAAAAACCGTAGAAGTATCATTTGAACGTTACGGGTTTAGTAGAGTTTCAGGATGCGATGCTTAGATTTGACCCTGCCCTGCAAAGTGAAGTTCACCTTTATTTGGTCAGTTGGGCTGCCGACGTTAAGGCTTAGCTCAAAGCTTGTGCCAGTCAAACTGGCTATCTGACAGAGCAAAATTTACGCTATGGTTAAAGCAGTGGATGGCAACTATTGGCGCTGAGGCAGCTTATGCTTACTTTGTTGAGGCAGGCACCAAGTACATGGCTGCTCATCCCGTATCTGTATCCTGCGGTTCAGGCGTATTTGCCTCAGTTGGAGCAGATGATTCTTGCGGCGATTGATGCGGCTAAAGCGGAGGCTGGTTTGGTTTGAGTATGCGTCAAATCAGCGTTGCTGTCAGTGCTGAGAACCGGGCTTCTTAATGTATTTCGCACGATCGCCTCTGACGTAGTGAATTTGGGTGTATCTTTTGGTGCCTTGGATTCCCAAGTTGGGCGCAGCGTTATGCAAGTTTTCTCTCTAATTCGTGTTGTTACCTCAGTTAGGACCATAATTGCCCATGACGACAGCGGCGCAGACAGCGCAAAATGTGGCGATCGCTGCCAGTACCGGTGCACAAACTACATTAGCCGTTTCTACTACTGGCGCTATGACGGCTCAGGTAGCCCAGAACACAGCAACTCAGACGGGCATTGTAGCTCAAACATTGAATGCAGTTCGGATGGGTATTAGTTCTGCTGCACATGCGGTTTACTCGGCGGCTGCGTGGATTTCAACCACTGCACAAAGCGCCCTAAACATCAGTTACGCTACGTTTCTGGCGTTGACTGGGATAGGAATCGCGGTTATTGCGGCTGCTGCTGTTGCGATGTTTGCGTTTGCCGGCAGCATGAATTCAGCGACGTCAAGCGTTAAGAGCTTCAATAGTGCCACTATTGACACGCCTGAGAGGGTACATGCTATTCAGCGGTCCAGCGAAACGGTTCAGCGTCAGGGAACGTCTGGTGATGAACTATCGCTTTATCGGAGAGGTGTAGAGTGAGCGTAGTGAAGTTGGGCTTCCAGTTGTTGCTTTATCTCTTGGATCTGTTGGGGTTCCCCAAGCAGACGTCAAAGAGGCAACTGTGCATCTTGGGTGTAGTAAAGAAGTTTCAAGCTTTGAGGTCTTACTGCATAACTGGAACGGCAAATACAGCCCTAACGGCGTTTACCCAATTTTGGTTGGCGCCACTGGCGGGCTGGGTCTTTGTCGAGCACCCAATAACCCTGCGAATTCGGCTTTGATTTCTCTAAAGGTTGAGAGCGTAAAATACGAAACTGATCCAACGGATAGTTTAGTTAGGGTTTCGGGTCGCTGTTGGGGCGAGTGGCTTTTCCGCCGTGTAATCACAAAAACTTATGAGAACGTCAAAGGCGAAGATATCATTAAAGACCTTATAGACAGCTTCACGGATTTAGGGCATCGGCGAAACGGCGTGGAACTCGTTGAGACTACCGACACCACCTACACCAAGCTGGAATACGAAGATACGCCGCATGTGGGACATCATCAAATATGTTGCTGAAACCTCAGATAAGGCGGGTGTTATCGGTTTTGATTTTCGGGTTGCGCCTGATGGGTTGTTTGAGTTTTTCCCAAAAAATAGTAAGACCAATGCTGTTAACTTGTTCGAAAAAATTGAAACAAGTGAATATCGTAAGGATATTTCACGGGTTAGGAATCGCATAAAGATTTTTGGGGAGGCAACAAAAAGCTATCCTCTTGATAAGGATGGCTTTACTGAAATCTTGCATTCTTCGTATGGCGACTGGACAGCTGAAAATGGAAGGGGCTTGCCACTCCCGCCAGAGCACGGTAGCATTGCCCAGGATAGTTCAATCGCAAAGTTTGGCACCTCCAGCATAAAATGCCATATACTCGATTGGGATGGGGGAGTTATCACCTTCACCCTTAAAGATGGCTTTGAAGTTGACTGTAACAGGTTTCCGTCTCTTTTTTTCAACTTAAGACTGCAACCCTCGTGGAGTAGTATAGGCATAGTCATTCTCCTTGATGTTAACGGAAAATATGTTAGAAAGAACTATAATGTAACGCCTGACGACCAGTGGAAGAACTGTCAAATTGATGTTGGGGCAGCCCACAGTGACGAGTGGGATACGGATATACTGCAGGAGGGATTTGATTGGACTAAAATCAAAAAGGTTCGGTTTGGTCGGGCTTTCCCTATGGGTACGGAAATGCAGCCTGTGCATGGTTGGGGTGATTTTTGGCTTGATGGGTTATATTTTGGTGGCGCCCGCTATGTCGCCCTGCAGGAAAACGTCGCTAGCGCAAATGCTTATGGTCTTAGGGAATATGTGGAGATTGATGAGGAGCTCTGGAGCGATAACGAATGTAATTTGAGGGCTAAGGCGTTGCTTGCTTACCTCAAGGACCCGGCAGAGTATCTAACTATCGTAAGTACCGTAGTTGATTATGGTACCACACCGATTTTAGCAGGAGACAAAATGCGTATCGTGTTGCCTGCTGAAGGTGTGAACGCTGATTTTCGGGTGGAGTATGCGGAGTACCATTATCTCTCAGATGCGCAGCAGCTTGAAATACAGCTTGAATTAGGCAAAGAGCCGCCTCAGATTGCCGATTATTTGTATGGCCTGCGGACTTTTACCGTTAACGTTGAAAAATTGGCTCGGACTAAGCGCGGTGGCAAGGGTGCTGCTGCTTCTGGCGTTAGTGGTGGCGGCGGTGGCGGCACAATTGGCTATAACGGTGTTGGGATGCTTGAAGTCCACTGCGCTATTCCAACTTATGATTTTGAGGCACTTGAGCCTTACCTTTGGGGCTTTAATGAGTCAGGAGAATGGACGCCTGACGCTCTTACGCTTCCGCTTGGAACCAGCGTTATTCGCTTTAAAGATGAAACAACGCTGAATTGGCTAGAGTTGGGATTAATTATTGCTGGCCAAGACGACCCGGGGCCGATGCTTTGGCTTAGTCAGGCTTTGGCGGTTAAGAAGGATTTTGCTTGCGGCGGGATGCTCACGTCTTTTCAGGGTGCACTTTTTTTGGGGAGCGGCTTGCAGGCTCAGACGGATATGCCGCAGATAGTTTTGGCACACAGTGAAGCGGCTTATGGTAATAGGGATACTTTGGAGGTTTGGCGTTTTGGGAAGCCGGGCTTGGCTAAAGTCAAATGTGAGCAGCTGCTGGTAAATAGCATCAAGAAGGTAAATGGCGCTGATTTTGCGGATTTCTTAATTCCCGACGAGTACGGGTATGTGACGGTTAGCGGTATCCGTTTTGGCCAAGGCTGGGGTGATATTTACCGTGCCTCCTTTGGCGGCGATAATATTATTGTTATTAGCGGGTTAGGTTTGGGTTTGGATGGCTACCTTAATTGCAAGTCTATTTCGCTTAATCCGCCTGCTGGAAGACCTGCATTAGCATCTGACTCTTCGGCTCTTGTTTGTACGGGCATTAACGCTGACTTGCTCGATGGGTATCACGCATCTTCCTTCTTAGGTAATACGGCTAATGTTGCCGTTGCTAAAGTGGGCGGTGGTACCCGGACTTTGCAGTTCAGTAATGGAAGATACATGAGCTATTCGGATTCTTAGGAGGTGAAAAAGTGAGTGATGAGAAAAAAATTCAGGCTGCACCAATGTCGCAGGCCTTGCAACAGGAGATTGGACTGTTGAATCTGCGCTTGGGTGACTTGGGGTTGCAGTTTAACAAAGTGGTCAAGTTGATGGTTGAAGAGAACGCCGCTTTGAGACAGGAAGTTGCCGAGTTGAAGTCTAAGCTTGAGAAATAATCGTCCAAGCCGTGATTTTTCACTACTATTTTTTAGTAGTTGTTTTTTCGTAAAACTGCTTTTAACCTTAGCTTTTTACCTGTCCAGTTATGCTGAGGGTGTATTCTTGAGTAAACAAGTCCTAAAGTTGCTGGAGAATGTTAAGCCGGGCGATTTAATCGCCATCGATTGGTGCGATGCCTCTGTAGGTAAAAGCTCCGGTTCAGGGATGGCTATCGATGTTCCCGTGAAGAGTTGGGGGATATATGTTGGATTAATCGGTGATAGAGTCAAGCATATTGTAATTGCCCAAAATAGTTTTCGATATGCTGATGGCCTCTTCGATTTAGATTATACTGCAATTCCTGTGGGTTGGGCTTTAGGCGTCACAGTTTTAGTAAAAGAGCATATCCCAACTGATTCGGCTAGCAAACTTGTTAACAGCTTCATGATGGGTGGGCACCGAACTATGAATCGCCCAAGAACTTTTCGTAGCGCAATGTTTCAGCAGAGGTTGAGCGTTGATGGCAGACCCAATTAAACGCGCCCTAACACGTCGGCGTAGATTTCCCGGACGTCCAGTGCTTATTGAGGAACCTAATGAGACATTGGTTTTAGGGGTAAAATTCGCTATTGGTATGACGGCTTTTATGTCTGCTTTGGAGATTGGCGCATTTGGCTGTTTTGCATACTTGGAATCCAGAGATTTTCGCTGTCATCGCTGGGCTTAGCGGAACTGTTGTTGGGTTGTTTGTGGGGCAGAAAGCATGACTAAAGGTAAACCTTGGCCTCCAGAGGATGAAAAGAGCCTCAAAACATGGTTCACCTCAGGCACTACTGACCTTCGGGTATTGGCTTTTAGCTTAGACGGGCGCTACACTGAAGAAGCCATTCGTCAAAAACTGATTAAACTTGGGCTGATAGAACAACAACAAACTGCTGCCAACTGTTGTTGTTCTTCTAATCTTGAATTGCCCGAAGAGATGCCAAGCGTAGAAGAAGCCCTCAAAACCTTATGCGCCGCCCTAAAAGCTCTTGAGACACCTGGGCTGGATAAGAGCGAAGTTTTGCGGTTACGCAGCATTATCTCAGGCATTAAAACCTACAAGGAATTGTTTGTTGACTACTTGGATTATCGCGGGCTGGAACAGCGCCTAATAGAGCTTGAGGGGAAATATGGCGCACTTGCCAAAAGCAAAAAGTCATAGGCGCATGCGTCTCCCCGATGTTTGGGGTCACCGCAACTCACTTGATACGCTTAGCTAAAGAGCATGAGGCAGAGCTGCTTGCCAACGTTTTAGAAGTATCCAAGGATACGCTCAAGTTCTTGGAGCAATACTGCAAACTAAATCCTTACTGGTATGTGCTTGAGCTTGCTCGGAACTATGAGCAGTTTCAGTTTAATGCTGTTCGTTGGCCTCGCCAAACTGGAAAATCTACCACTATTGGGGCGCTGCACCTAGCCGATGCTTGGAATAACCCTGATTTGAACATTGGTTTTGTTGGTCCAAGCTGGCGCCAAACCAAACTAAACATACGACGAGTTGCAAGCTTCTGCCGCAACCTACCCCAACAAGGTCTGCATATTCAGAAAACAAAAATCACACTGCCCAACGGCAGCGTCATTGAGGCTTTTCCAAACAACCCCGACACTATCAGAGGCAACACGTTTCACCGAATATGGTGGGACGAAGTTAACTTTACCCCAAACGACGAAGACCTCTACGACGCCATACTTTTCACTTTGGGCACAACAAACGGCAAACTAACAGCTAGCAGTACGCCTTTCAATACTGATGCGCTCTTTTGGAAAATGTGCAACCACAAAGACTACATTGACTTTGGGCGCCTGCATTTTAGCTGGGAGAGAGCCTTAGAACCCAATGGACCGCTCAAACCCGCCATTATTGAGAAGATTAAGCGGCAATTCGGCGACGATCCTGCACGTTGGCGTCGGGAAATGGAGGCAGAATGGGCAGAAGACGAAGACGTCTGGTTGGCGCAGAGCTTGATTGTAGCCTGCGTGGGCACTGTGAAGAATTGCGGCGAGGACCTCCAAGAATACAAACCCGAAGATAGCTATGAGGGGGAATTCTTTGCCGGCTTAGACCTTGCCCAAACAAGGGATTACTGTGTGCTCTCAGTGATTGAACGCCAAAATGACTGCTTGTTTCTTGCGGCACTTGAAGGTTTTCCAACAGCCCACACTCTATGCCCAGGTTATGGGTTATCTCAAAGCCTTCAGGATCGGTGGGGTGGATTCCAAAAAATCCGAGTAGACTTCACCCGTGAAGGCCCAAGCATCATAGCTGACATGCAAACTGCAGGGATAGAAAACGCTGAAGGAGTCAACTTTAGCGTACCCCGAAAAAGCAGAGATGGCAAGCCTACTCAAGCAGCGCATGACTAACGGCAAATTCTACTATCCACTGCTAAACTGGGAACGCCCCTACCGAGGGGACATCTGCAGCTGAATTAAACGTTGAACGCTATGACCTGACGCAAAGACGGCGCCATAGGTTACTCACACCCAACGGCACCCATGACGACGTCTTTTGGAGTATTGCGCTAGCCGTGTTTGCAACCGTGCAGATGGAGCCTGAACCATTCTTAGCAGTTATGCCAAGGGGAACAAAGAAATGAGACAGACAAAGAGATTTCCGTATAAGGCAATTCCGACGAATCTATAACCGAGCAGAAGGAAAGTTCACATTCAATATCAGCTATGAAACCCACACCAAGATCACTCCTCGAAGCCTCGTTGTTGCTGAAGCGTTCGGGTTAGGCATTGATGAAACCCAGAAATTCAAGGTTTTAGATGCTGAACTCAAGATTGGACCGCAAGACATTGTTTACATTACCGGGGACAGCGGCAGCGGCAAAAGCGTTTTACTACGAGCAATCAGAGCTGATCTTGGCGAAGAAGCCATCGACCTAACAGAGGTTGCAGATAGACCCAGATAAACCCTTAATCGAAACCGTAGGCGCCACAGTCGAGCAAGGCTTAGAGCTCCTAAGCAAAGTCGGCTTAAACGACGCCTTCCTATTCCTACGCACCTACAGCCAACTCAGCGACGGCCAAAAATACCGCTACAGAATCGCCAAACTAATCGAATCAGGCAAGCAATGGTGGCTAATGGACGAATTCGCCGCCTGCCTAGACCGAGACACAGCTAAAATAATTGCCTACAACCTACAAAAGCTCGCCCGCCAACAGGGCAAAGCAGTCATAGCAGCCACAACCCACAGCGACCTACAACGAGGACCTAAAACCCAGCGTACTTGTCCGCAAACGGTTTGGCGAAGAAATCAAAATCGACTACTACCCAAACACACCAGCAACAGAATGCAGCCTAACCAAAGAAATGAAAATAGAAGAAGGCACAAGAGCAGACTGGAAAAAACTAAGCCCCTTCCACTACAGAGGACACAACATTGCGCCTGCACGAAAAATCTTCCGCATGGTAAGAGGCGACGAACTCTGCGGCGTCATAGTCTACAGTTATCCACCCCCAGCCTGCTATGGAAGACGCCTTGTGCTCCCAAAAATGACAATGGCAGAAATAAACCAAAAACTAAGCACAATCAACCGTATAGTAATCCACCCCAAATATCGAACTATAGGTCTTGGAGAGAAAATAATCCGAGAGACGCTACCACAGGTCGGCACTTCATACATTGAACTGGTAGCGGTAATGGCAAAATATTCGCCTTTTGCACAGAAAGCAGGAATGCAAAAAGTAATTGAACAGCAATCAGTTGAAAGTGTTAAAAGTTTAACTCAGACACTCCTGAAGCTCGATTTCAATTTGCAACTTCTTGGCAGCCAGCGCTATGTAGGAGCAAAACTCCAAAACTTGACTGAGGAACAAATAAAGGAACTCAAAACTGCATTTATGGCTAGCAAACATCCACGCTTCAAAAAAGAAGTAGCCAGCAGCCGAAATAACCCATACGGAAAAACATCCGACTACCTAACATATGTGCAAACTGCTGACAGCTTGAAAATTGGCAGATTGATCAAGATTCTTTCTATGCTATCCCAAACAAAAGTCTACCTTTTTTGGAAACGCCAAAATGATAGAAAATCAAAATAAAGCGTCTAAGTTAATCTTATAGTAATCATCAGCGTCTTTCTCAATTTTACCCGCCATAGTTAAGTCGCTAAGCAATTGTATGACATTAAATGCACCGATTTCTTGGATTTTCTCTTGCACCTGTGTGTAATCTAGTTTGCGTTCAGAAAGGTAATAAAGCACTAATGCCTTTAGGAAATCGTTTTGTTCAACCCTTGTTCTCCCGGAACCGGACATTAGTTTTTTAGTTATCTTGCCGATTTTAATAATTGTTTTTTTGGTATCAATCTGCTTTTTGAGGATAAATTTTGCGAAAAGTTTACGGACTTCTGGTTTTGGACTTAGATTAAAACACCCTTTGAAAATTCCATTAACCAAACCTTCTAACTTTGTCGATAATATGTCACTAACGTTTTGGCTTCTTGAAAAAATTTCAAGGTATTTGTCTTTCGCAAGCTGAATTAACGCTGGGTCTTTAGATACAAAAATTGTCTCGGTATTCTCTCTCCAAAAACTAAGTGTCTGATGAAAGCCCAGGTTTATTTTATTCAAATTCATTGAGCTTACAACAAGCACTTTATCGGTTACAATGAGTTTGGCATGGATTTCTTCCACGGTCGTTTTGATTTCTATGCCTTGGGCTAAGAGGTCACGGAACATATTTTCTATACGATCCGTGAAGTCCATACTTGTTGCTCCAGTGAGGATTTTGATCTCCCTATTATTGTTAACCGCCTGATGGACTAAGAAGTCTGAGAATGAATCATCAGTGAAGCTTTCAGTTGAAATAAATGCAAATTCTTGTGCTCCAGCGATTATTTCGCTGAAAAATTTCCAGCCTCTACAGTCAAAAGGAGTTATGTATAGTCTCTCTTCAATTGGCGCTTCAGCCGGGCACATTCCAACTGGATAGTGGGCAATCCAATGGTTTTCATGTTGTGCTCCAATGTTTTTAGGCAAATTGAATACAGCGGTTGCATCTGGATTTGAAGCCAATACTTGCCTTCGTATTGTTCCCTCATTGGTTCCATCGGGAGTTACAAACATTCTGACTAAAGTATCAAACTTTCCGTTGAATTCTGCTATTTTGGCTGGATCATCTCTAAAAACTATTGAGGCATCTAACTCTTGACTATCAGTTAGGTTGGCAGACAAAGCAATAGCACTCTTATCAGTGACAATAAATTTTCCGTGGAAGGAGTACCATCGTCCAACAGCAGTCGTTGTCCTGCTTGGATCTCCAACATTCCACTTATCAAAATACAGAATTGCGCCTTTATTCTCTAATTCTCTTAGACGACCTTCAACTTCTGCTCGGACATCGGGATATATACTGTCATATGGAAGGGTGAAAATCTCGATTCTTACTCCACAGGTCAGTTTTTCTGTGATTTTTTCGAAAACTGCATTACTATGTATCTGAAAAATAGCTATGCGAATATACTCGTGAGCTTGTTCAATTTCCTGAATGGTTGATGAAACGACGTCAGTTCCCAAGTTGAATGTTACGGTTGGCAGTCTGCTTCCCCAGTCTACATTCAGCTGTTTATACTTAAGCCTTTTTGGTCTTCTTATTTACCCGTTTAGTGAAGACATCCATTTTATTCTGGGTTGGATTAGCTTTCTGGTCTGGAGGAAGGGATCCCCAAACGGTTGCTAAAGATTCAGTGTATCTATAATAATTATAATATTGGTAGAGATTGTCAGTTTGTCTAATTGACTCTATACGACGTTTGATTGTTTCAACATGCCCAGGGTCGATTTCTATACCTACAGAGTTCCTTTTCAGTTGAAGGGCAGAAACTAATGTTGGGCCTGTTCCTGCCATTGGATCCAATATTGTATCCCCGACATTTGATGAGGATAGGATTATTCTGAGCAATAGTGCTACGGGGGATTGTTGTTCATGAAGTCTTTTTCCATTTTTATCTCGCAGCGCTTCTTCTCCTGCAAAACATCCGGAAGTCAACTCTTTGATGTCATCCCAGACGTCAGTTACAAAAAGACCATTCTCTCGCTCGTATTTATATTCTGGAAGCAATGGATAATCGACCCGAAGTTTATTGAATACCCTCGGCTTTGTACCCTTAGTTGCGAATGCCAAGACCTGGTACTGCTTACCATACCGCTTAGCCGATGGAACTGCAGATGTCCGTTTTTTCCAAATAATTAAATTCTGATAGGTCCACCCTGCTTGCCTGAGCGCCTTCAATACTTCTTCAGTGTTTTTCTCTCTCTGCATGAAATAGATTGAACCACCATCTGCAGTAAGTTGGTTAACCTTTCCCAAAACATCTGTCATATGTTTCCAATAATCTTCCGGAGATTTTGAATCGTCAAAGTATCCATTATAATTTTTTCCCTGATTGTAAGGAGGATCAAAGAAAGTTAAATGAACGGGAACGTTTATCTCTTGAAGCTTTTGTAAGACATCCCCTTCTAAGACTTTGGATAGGATCGACATATTGAACGCTTATCAAGGTATCTTAAAGAAGATAAATATTTACTTGTGAGTGACTTTAGGGTTATTTTAGCTAAATTGAACAGAAATGGGTTTCTTAATTGGGAAGCGCTCGCTGCATACACCTCCGTGAACCGCAAAATACAAAAAGCCAACCCCGCAATGGCGCGCCGCGCGATTAAGGCGAAGCTTTCGGCTAAGGGCGTAGAAGAAGAAACAGAAGCATAAATTAGTCTGCTTAGTGCAAAAATGGGTGGTTAGATAAATGACGCAAGTCATAAACAAGTTAAGAGAAGACCTTAGTACTTCTTACATCTTTTTAATAACTGCAAATAATCGTCTCTTAAATAAAACTGAGGGTACGTGGAAAGGTATACGTTGTCATGAGAGTGCTAGAAATTTTCTTCAATGTTTTTTATCAACTTGGTTATGACAACCTAAGGGTAAATAATGGCTATTTTCTAAACTCTGACGGAAAAACCGTAACTCATTCTTGGTTGGAGGGTGTTGACTGCATTAATGTTACCAATTATATAATTGAAACAACTCCCGATCAATTCAACCCTGGACTATTGCCTCCAGAGCTTTACGAGAAATTACTAATTCTCCCTGAGGACCCTCTTTTTAGGTCCTATAAAAAAACTCGACATTAACGATAAAATGCTAGATCAGGTTTTGCATAAGTGGAACGCTGAACCAGTAAATAAAAAACAAATTGAAACCTTGAGTTCAATGGTCTTGCAGCTTTTCGAGATTCGAGGAAGAAAGAATAGATTTTAGAGCCTCGAGAGGACTTTGCTCCCACTGCCTGCGCGTATGCTAACTGAAATTAGGAAGCGTTTAACCAATCAAGTGACTGAAAATTATAAAAGCGTTGACAGCCGTTATTAAAGAGACCCGGGGAATACAGCGGTGAACTTGGATCAATTAGTTGCTATAATGCGTACTAGCCAAATAAGTCTCTTTTACGGTGCAGGAGTTTCAGTCGATTGTGGAGGACCAACTTGGTTAGAATTAACTACGGCTGTAAAGGCAAAATTTCCTGAATATACATCTGAAGATTTTTTCCAATTAATGCAATCGATAATTGGATATAATGACGAAAACAGAAGGGAAGTAGAAGCCATCGTAAGTAATCGTCTCTGTTCCATATCACCAAAAGATCGTCATAGATATCTTTTCTCACTTCCTTGGAAAGCTGTAATAACAACAAACTATGACCGCCTTCCAGACATTATTGGTGTTTCAAAAGATGGAAATAGACAAATCATGCCCATAACAAACCCTCAAAAAGACATCAATCAAGAGAAGGATGAACACCTATATTGTTTTAAACTCTTGGGGGACTGCCAGTATACATTCCCTAATGAGGGGTGGATGGTACTGTCGATGAGCGATTTATTCTCGGAATCCGAACGTTCGCGAATTTCTTCAGGAAATTCAGGACGCTTGCTATCTCGGGACATATAATATATATTGGTTATTCCTTCAAAGATGACTTAGTGTTTTTGCTTTTAAGCCATATGAAAAAGGTTCTACAAAGTTATCCCTGGAAGGGATATGCCGTTCTTCCACACAAACCATCTGAGGCGATAATTAAAAAACTTAATTCCGTTGGGATTGAATGGGTCGAAGGAACTGTTGAAGATTTTGTAAACGCCACGCAAAAGGTTTACGGAGAGAAGCCTGATAGCGCCCCTATTGATACTGGCACATTTGTTGTTCATGGTCAAGGTATTGATTTAGACCGCTCGTTACTTACTAACATCAAAAATGAATTTAGCATATTAACTGAAGAGATGATGCTGCAAAATTCGACGAGTATCAGGGATTTTCTAGGAGGCGCTTCAAAAACATTATTTCCTTATGTTTGGATTTGGGACTTTCCTAGGACCACCAACATACTTTGGTCAAATTCATCTAGTCCGGTAGATGCTCCCAAAGAGTTGAATCTGTTAAGCAATCGAAAATCTATCACCGATCTTAGTCAAAACGCCTTTTATTCAATAATTGGCATTGCTGGTTCTGGGAAAAGCATTTTCGCCAATAGACTCGCGTTTGATTGGCATCAAACTGGAAACCCTGTACTATTCTTATCCGCTAAGAACGCTTCGATCGATACAAAAGCGTTGGATGGATTCATGAATGAAATAAGGGATAAATACCTTAAGAAAGCGAAAAGCGCAAACATTCAAAACCCCCGTCCAATACGATGGCTGATAATTGCAGATGATTGCGGGTCTATCGTCGGTCAGATAAGATTACTTAGAGATCATTTATTGGCAACCGGTAAACCTGCAGACATTCTATTGGTCGCAAGGGAATCAGAAGCGCCTCTTGATAGACTAAAAATGTATGACCCCGATGCAATTTATAGATTAAATGATACTATTACTGAAAATGACCGAGAACAGTTTTTAGCTCATTTCAAGCGGTTTGCTGTAATTGATGAGGATGTTTTTACAAAGAACGTTCGAGATAAAGAAGTTAATACGTCTTTCTTTGCACTTGTTTATTCAACAATCAATGACTCAAGAAAATCGATAAAGAAACTTTTGAAAGAAGAATATGAGAGGCTGAGATGAGGAATCTAAAAAAACGTATCAGATGGTTTCATTAATCCAAGCCTATCAACTGGAGCCTCTTGTTTCCATTATAACTAAAAGTCAAAATATTAATCCTGATATTTTGAAACCTCGTTGTGAGCTGGGAACCTTAAGCGGGTTACTGCATTCATCAAATCACGGACGTTCACTATTCACTTTACAACGACTGATAGCAGAGGCTATCGCTGATTTGGCGTTTTCTAATTCGGAGGAACGAAAACAAGCCTTGATAGGTATCATAGATGCGGTAACATACGGCGAAGAACTTGAGATGCGACTCCTAGAGAGTTTACTCAACTTTAGGCTAGAGCTTGATATTGGTCCAAAAGTTACTTTGGATAACAAGATTGAACTCTATAAGCGAGCTGTGAGAATTGTAAGGTCTAAACCGCTTCTCTTACATTTAGGTCGCTTGCAAACAAATAAGCATAGGTTTGATGATGCTCGTAAGTCCCTATTTGAAGCACATACAGCGTATGTTCCGGGGTTTGACGAGCGAGAGGAGCATATTAAAGATGCGGAGGGTCGTCTTGAAAACGAGGAGGCAGAGGATTACTTCATACGGGATAAGGTTGACTTAGCATGGGCACATTTAGAGGAGGCAGAAAGAAAATTTAACGAGGCAAAAGTTGATCCTCGAATAACACCTCATCCCTATACAGGCATAGCGCGAACTTACCTTCTAAAAGCAAAAATAGTTAAGGAGAAGAATCTGCAATATGATTTGATTTTTGCTGCTGCACAAGAATGTAACTATTTGGAAAAATCAAACGGTGAAACACCTGAAAGTTACGTAATAAAATCGGAAATTACTAACCGTTTAAGTGCTCTTGGATTCAATGAAAAACATCTTGAAAGCTTGGAGAATGTAATCGGAAAAGCCAACGGATATGCATACCTTGCTGAAATTAGGTATGCAAATGACCAATTAGATCCAGCCCTATCATTAGTTGAAAAGGGTCTTTTGTTAGACCCATTATCTATTTGGTTAATGCGGCTTCGCGTATCGATTCTTAGAAGAAAATGTCCGGGTGATCATAAACTAATCAATGAAACTCTAGATGATTATTCAGCGATTGCTGACAAATATGACGTCGAACTATCATTTGAGTTGGCGAAAGAGACTTACATGAGTGGCAACGTAAGGCTTTCAAGAGTTAAATTTAGAGAGCTATCCAGAAAATCGGAAAATAACCCTCGGTTACTAATCCATAACGAACCAGAGGATCGCTGGTACGAGGGTGCTAACGCAAAGCGTTTGAGTGGAACTCTTATTAAAGTGCCAACCTTCGACATACATGGTCGAATACGAACTAATTTCCCTCAAATGTTTGAAGACCTGCTGATTGTGAGAAGGCAAGATTTGCAATATGGTAATCCAATGATAGGTGATCGTGTCTCTTATGAGGTAATTTTCAACATGATAGGACCAGAAGCAAGCAGAGTCAGGAAGCTATGATGCGGTAATATATAGGTTAAACCAGCAAGGAATGAATATCGATTTTAAGCGTTAAACCCAGTTCGACAAGGTTGGTTTTTTAGCGAGCGTCGACTAGGATATTTTTTTCAGAGCTTATCTCTTCCATGTTACTTAACACTCTCTAAGTTACCAGTTTTTCAACTTATCCGCTGCTTCATATGTAAATGAATCGCGTCCGCTAATAGTTTCCCAATTTGTTGGTCGAACAATTTGTTATACTTTCATGCAGACTACAGGGATGGTAAACGACCATCTTACTTGTTTTCGCCATACCCAATTGAGAATTTGAGTATCAAATTTCGATTATGATTTTGGCTTTGAAATCTTGAAGTACCCGTTACAGGATTTTTCAGGATCCGAAGATGCACCAGAAACCCCCTCTCCCACCAAACGGGGCAAGAACTCTTTGCAACGGGCGGGCAGTTTGATTTCTGAACCAAAGAAGTTTTGAGACCGCACCGTCTTATTGCTCAAGGGATGAGTTAGCTATCTGAGCTAAATCAATAATGGGGAGAAGTAAAGATTAACAAACCTTTTTAAGAAAAAACTTCTTTAATTAATACAAAGTAAGCGGGAGCGGTGGGATTCGCACCCACGTCTGAAACCTTAGCGGGGTAACGCTCTATCTGATTGAGCTACGCTCCCTTCTTACTTTATTGTTACACTTAGAGTTTATAAATTTAGTCTAGTGAAGTCTATTCTGTTTGTTGCTATTTGCGTTCTGTATCTACGTTTAACCATTTGCAGTAACGCTCGATTTGTTCCTGCCACATTCTGAGGGTGTTTTTTTATCTAACCTTTCGTGTGAAAACGAGTAAAAAATTAATAAATCAACCCAACACTGATAGTAAAAACATGAATTCACCCAAGGAAGCACCAGCATCCATTTACTTGAGAATTGATCCTGCCGTTTACTTCCAGGAACTTGTGGAATTAGGCTTTAAGGATGAGCACGCAAGAGAAATTGTGGGTTGGTTGCAGGTTATTTCCGATTCTAAGACTAGATGGGCAATCGGGGCATTCATTCTTAGCAGGAAAGAAAACAAGCGGTATAAAAGCTTGCTTAGCATACATCGGCAATCGTGTGTTAGATGAACCGAACTATTACAGCATTGTTCAGCATACGATAGGTCTCTTTTTTAAGGTTGGAAGCAAAAAATCATTTGACACATATAAGGTACTCCTAAAGTTTTTGAGTCAAAAAAATCCGTCGCTTTTCCAATTAAATAGAGACTTACGAAAAGATCAGTTTTACTAATTTATTTCCCTTTCCGAGTTTTTGCTGGTAGAACTAAATCATCTATGATTTCGCTGAATGTATAGGGTTGTCCTGTTTTTGCCATTTTTTCGCCTAGCATGCAGGTTAGTTTTTTGTGGGCTTCATCGGAAATCCGAACAGTCTTCATATCTTGCCACTTAGGCAAGTTATCGTATTCTTGCGTTATAAATTCGATTGCTGGATTTGGTCAAGGGTAATTCGTTTGGTTTCTTATTGGTTCTTATATTTTCAAAACGGGTGCCTTAAACTCAAATCTTACTGGCAATTTCTTCGCTCGAAACAAGAATTACGGGGTATTGTTTTGAGCCGCCTGATTTGTTACTTGTGTTTTCATGTCCGTTTATGCACCTCATTCCATATCTTGTTCGGGTTTCATTTTCCCAAATTTTTTCTGTTGGTCCACCACATACTGGACATTTAAAATCTTCCATATTTTTTTCACCAAAAAACAAAAAACACGCGCATGCTAAAACAGCGGCTTCTTTAATTCCTTTTTATGGGTCGCCTATGTTTTAAGGTTTCTCGCCTGCTTTGCTAAGAATTGGGCTGAGTACATTCACTTTTACCTCACCCTCTGCTATGCTGCGAAGTAGTTTGTCAATTGGCTTTAAATAGAATTTTAATTGATGCTTGTGCCCCGGGGATTAACTATGATTAAGGTTTCAGATTGTTTGGAGGCTTAGCAAGCATGGGAAAGACCGTTCCCGCTTATCGTATGGCTTTAGAGTGGGAGATAGCGAACTGGAAAAATTTCAGAAATTCACTGCCGGGCAACGAGGCTAAACAGGCGTTTGATGAGATTATGGATATGTGCCGTAATAATGCTATGGCCGCTCAAAATGCTTGTAAGCCGATTCTTTTTGAGCCGATGGTTATGAGTATTCTTTTGGGGCAGGAAAAGCAGTTGAGGGAACTGGAAAAGCGATTGGCAGCTCTGAGTACAGTTGGGAATGGTTAGACGTGGTGAAGCTTGGATTCTATATCGTAAAAAAACGTTACAAGAAGGGAACTTACCAGTATGAAGAGGTTTGTCTGCATTTTCCAAAAGAGCTTCATGAATTGCTGCGGTGCCTGCGTAATCGTAAGTTGGAGATTAAAGCTGGCCGCGAAGGCAACGTAACCACAATTAGGCTCATTGATAAGCAAGAATCATAACGATTTTTCTAGTATTCGCTCGCCGCACTTGCGATTGCTGTATGCCCAACTGGTTTTTTAGTTAGTAAAAGTACCCGTCAAAACGTTTCTAGTTTAGAAATAGCCCTCGCAATATTCTAAGCCAAAACTTCATTAATCAATCGGTGACTTGCTCGTTTATCAATGGAACTAGGCAATGTCGCTATATAAGGGCGGTTTTCCGATTTTTGCCCAAGGCATTTCTAGTCTAGAAAGATTTTCCCTCGGACATAACGAGCGATTTTGCGTTGGCTAATGAGATAAGCTACTTCCATGCATGTTTGGCGCTGCAGTGGGATGAGGGGGCGAAGTAGCGATAGCGCGGGAAAAAATGCAAGGGCACGCCGCTTAAGGTGTTTAGTGGCAAAGAGGCAACCCTAAACCGCATCATACTGCTGATTATGCGCTCCTCAAAACAGCCGCTAACCAAATATGATGTCTATTTGCAGATTCGACGCATAAAGGGCTTGAAACGTAAAGATTCTAAAACAATATACCGACGCATGCTTGCGTTGAACTTTGAGGGCTGGATAGCCCAAAAAGGAACGCGACCGGCAAAGGTGAAAGGGGATTCTATTCTATACGAGATGACGCTGAAAGGCAAAGCAGCCCTAATGCTAGATGAAGTGAATCTTGAAGAATTCCTAAAAATAGCTACAGCCGATCAACTGACTCAGTTTATCGGGTTTTTTTCAGACCACCCGAAGGCTGGTGGAAAAGTTGATGGCAAAAACCCTCAAAAGCATACCGCGGAATAAATGAAACTAATCCTCAATAAGCAAGTTTTAAAAGCGAACAGTATAGCTATTAAGTCTATGACAATTTGCATAGCTGCTATCGGCAAAGAGGAAGACAATAATGAAGCTATAGTTTTTGCAACAGATCATATGGTTACTCTTCCACAAGTTGGTCAATTTGAAATGCCAGTGGAGAAATATAGGAAAATAACGGATAATACAATTGCCATGCTAGCAGGAGAAACTTTGCTTTTTCATGACATAATAGAAGATTGTAAAAACAATTGTTCTTTTGACCAAATGAAAGAAAAGATACGCAAAAGGATGTTTGATATAAGAGAGGAAAGAATACAAAAGCAATTGTTAGATACTTTCAAAATGACCTATAACGATGTTCTAACTCTCTTGAAGAGTCCTCTTCAGAATCCTTTTGCGATGAATATAATGGATTTTATTTCTAAGTATTCCCTAAATACGCTGATTATTTTAATGGGCTTTGAAAATAATCAAGCTCAAATAGTAGAAATAACCGAAAGTAAAGTTGCAGAAACCAGAGACATTGGTTTTGATGCAATAGGTTCGGGTGGAATGCAGGCAATAAACACCTTACTTTTTCAAAAACATTCAAAAAACGATTCCGTATCCATGACAATATATGATGTTTATAAAGCGAAAAGAAACGCTGAAGTCGCAGTTGGGGTAGGAAAAGAGACAGACATGATGATACTGAGAGAATCAGGAATAGAAAAAATCGATGAAGAGAGAGTAAGAATATTAGCTCAAATTTACGATGAAGAACTAAAATTCGGAAAAAGCAACGAAAGGCTAAAAAACGTGATAAAGAAAGATATTAAATGAGGAATTATTCTTGCTGGAACTTGAAAAGAAAGAGAAATATGATCCTAGATTTTACGGCAATTTGAAGGCAGAATTTCTAAATCAAATTGATAATTCCTTTCCAACGAAAATTCAGCCAGATATCATAGAGATAAAGAGGCAAGAGCTTTTAAAAGAATTGAAAGAGGGAAAACTCTTGAATATCGGGTAGGAAGTTTTGGGTTTATTCAATTGTAAAAAGTCAACCAAACACTCGCTTTATTGAGCTTGTATTTGTTTGCTTTGAAAGGATCCATTAAATTAATACTGTTTTTTCAGTAATAAGTATTATAAGTGACTTAGGTTTTATCATCTAGTAGAGTTGAATGTGAGTAGTCAAACTCTTATTCGGGTTCAATTGGAGAAGAGTGAAAACCCAAGGGATATAGCCAACAAAAATCAGAGGTGTAAGGGGTTGGTTCGGATGATAATAATAGCCCATGACCCGAGGGCAAATCAGCGGGTTTGACCCTTGCGACGCTAAGTTGCAAGCGTTACAGCAACTCTCCTCAGATGAGTGCCCAGACAGTTTCCATGGAGTACGCAGTGAAGTGGGGCTCTGGACCGATGAGGTATTATTCAAGGTAATCTAGCCATTTTTCAAGCGGAGGACAATGCTGAATATCTTCAAGCTCTTTATGCTTTGCTTGTTGAGTTTTGCCATGCGCTTCTTTTATGTGCATACCCGCGGCACAATGGTCGGTGATAAAATGAATCGTCGGGTCACTAACTGAGGTTCCGCTATAGACCTTTACAAAAAGTCTTTTTAAAAAAGCCTTAACCATTTCTTGCCGCCAGCCTTCGAAGTCATAGTCAATTTGTATTTCATCGGTATGTTTAACGAGTTTATGCATAGTTTGAAAATACAAAGCTGCAGATATTCGTTCCCTGTAATTCTCTGGTTTTACCTTTTTGCGATTTCTTTTTCTTTTTTTGTTTAAGAGCCATTTCTTATGAATGTATTTCTTATAGCGAAGGTAATCCACCGAGTCTATATAATAACAATAATGCTTTTGTACTGTCACCTTTTTACAAGCAACTGCTTTGATTGGTAACTGTTCAAAGCTGCCAGCACTATCAACTGCAACTATGCCCAAGCGCCGTTTACCTAGCAGTTATTTTATTTAAAACCTCTAAATGCCTTGGTGAATGAATTGTATCTTTATTTTTCTCGATAAAGATAGAAATGGCGGGGATTAGCCTTCCACTGCCAACTTCACCTCTTTCTACCGAATCAAGTATTAGCCCTGTTATACCAACCTTTGACTTAGAAATTCCGGTTGTGGTTACTTGAAGAACAGATTTTATCGCAATGGGTATAGCATAGCCCGATGCCATGATTTTAACTATATTATGCTTATTTAACTTCCAAAGGATAATGTTGGTTATTGCTTCTAATCGTTCTTGTCTAGAAACACTTACTGTTCCAGCTTTACAAGCGTCATATCCCTGATTGCTAAACTTTTGGATTACGGCGGGTTCCTTTGAGGGATTTCGGCTTAACTCAACAAATAATGTATCGGGTTTATATGATGCTGTTAAATTGACATAATCCAGAGAGGCACATTGAATGTTGACGTTTGCAATCGCTCTTGATGCATTGATACCTGCGATTGCAGTACTAATACTTGGTCCGACTCCAACAACATCAACAACGTCTGTTTTCATGAGACCTTGAATTATTTTTTGAGATAAATCTCGGGAACCCATTTCTGAATCTGGATTGACTTCAATTAATGTCAAATTTACCCCTGTCTTTACTTCTGGTAATATCTATTTAACAGTATCCTAGCAGATAACTTGCATTTAATAATCAACTAAAAAGTAAAAGTGAGACAAATCTTAGCTATCAACCGCTAAGGGTTCGAAAAAGCTTGAAAGCCCTATTCAGATGAGAGGTAATTCTTTTGTCGTCTAAAACCTCTCTTGAGGAATATGTTCTTTTTTGGATTCTTGGCTTTGCGGGCTTCACAAAGCCGACTCGGCTTTGCGGTGATAGATGATTTTTATTCTTAGCCTGCAAGAACTGCAAGGTGACAACAAAGTGGTAAATATTATTGAGGACTGGGATGTCCTTGCGGAGTATGCTGGGGAAAAGTTGGGTTTTTACCAGCTTCTTTCAAACGATGGAATAATTGAAGTTAGAGTACAAACGGGAAAGGTTGGCTTCAAGAAAGAGTTCGATAAGGGCGATGATCCGCTTTTAACAAAAATTTTGGATTTCTGCAAGAAACGCCGCTTTATCCAGATTGTCGAGAACATGCGCGACGACCAATTCTTCAAGTAAACGGAGCAATGACTCTTGAGGAAACGGTTGAATCGCAAACGCTGTGTAGTCTGTGGAAAACCTCCCGCAGGTCACACAGGCTACGTCTTCTATGAAAGCGGCAAAACACGACTCTACGCACCGTTCTGCCAAGAGCACTTAGACAAAGCACCCGAGTATGCTACGCCAGTCTTTGAAAACCAAGCAGCCCTTGACATCTTTCGCCAAATGTTTCCAGTAACCTACCTCCAAGATGTCAAAGACAAACCCATCCTCTTTTTCGACTCCCACAAACCTGTGAAGGCTAACTAAACTGGTTTGAGGTGAGAGAGAGTGGCTGAGCTTACTAATAATGCAACACAAACCCCCGACTGCAAATTTAGCCCTAAAGCTGGTTCTAATTCTTGTAAGTTGCCCTCAAAACAGGACACCGGCGCCAGCCCTCTAAACTCACCTCAATCGTTAATTTTTGTTCGCTACCGCGACCACGTCTTGTACAATCGAAGTTCTGCTTTGACGATGCAACCACAGATTCGGGAAGCAGTCGGTTGGCTGGTTTACGATTGTGAACTCTATGTTATCTTGGCTTGGGATAGAGACGCCCAGCCACCTACATTGCATGGTGGCGACCCTAAAGCTTCAGGGTTGGTCTTGCTAAAAAGCGATATTTTGGTTTTGCAGAAGCTCAAAATCTGCCCCATAGTATTACAAAAAAGTTTAAACTGGGATTTAAATTGCGAACAGCCTATACAAGAAGCTGAGTATGCGTTCCGACCAACGGAGCGAAAAACTCACGGAGCTAAAGACTCCCAAAGGAAAGAATCGACATGATCGAGAGAACGACTACTTTAGCCCCCGCTATAACTCGCAACCGCCAACTATCTGTTGAAGAACTAAAAAGCCTCAACCTACCGCTAATGTTCCAAGGCGACCTTGTCATAATCCAGAGAAGCTTAAACGACTGGAAACTACGGCAACCAATAGCTATACCACTCAAAAACATCGTAGAAGCAAAAGAAAAAGGACTCGTAGACTACATAATCCGATCCTGCCTAAACGAGCGACCAAGCATTATTCCCTACATCTTTGCAAACCAAAGCTTGCTTAAACTAGCCCGCCATTTTCTAAGACACTGCTCAGGCTCAAACAAAAGCTGCATGCTATATTCCGTAAACGTCAAAAAATACGCTAACTGGCTAGGTTATAACCCAGACTTAATCATCCAAGACATAAAACCCATCGGAGCAATCCCTGACCCAATAAAAACTCAAAACCACTGCGGATTTCTAAACGACTACCTAGCAGAACTCCAAGACTCAGGACTAAAACCCAGCGCTGTCAATAACTGCATCAAAGCCGCTAAAACCTTCTACCACGTAAACGGCGCAGAAGTAAAACTCTCTGAACCACTTAGCCGCAAAGTCGCCTACAAAGACAGAGCACCAAAACCAGAAGAAATCTCCACAATGCTCGACAAAGCCGCTACCCGAGAAAGCTTTATCGTCGCAGGCATCTCAACAGGCGGCTTTAGAGAAGGAACCTTTGCCAAACTCAAGTACCGACACGTCAAAGAAGACTTAGAAGCCAACAGATTTCCCATCCACATCCACATAGAAGCAGAAATCACCAAAGGCAAATACCACGACTACGACACCTTCCTAAACAACGAAGCCAGCCACCTCCTAAAATTATACATCGAAGATAGAAAACGCGGCAACCGAACAACACCACCGGAAGAAATCACTGACGATTCACCTCTAATCCGAAACAGCCACATTGCCGATAGAGTATTAGGCGTTAGCGAAAAGACCATCAGAAAAATCGTTCACGAACTTGCTGTTAACGCAAAAGTCGCAAAGAAACTTCCAGACAGCTGGATGTATAGCGTAAGAACACACAGCCTACGAAAATACTTCAGAACGCAGATGAGCGCAGCAAAAATCGACAGCGAAATTACCCAATACATGATGGGTCACACAATCGACACCTACGAAGACGTCCAGAGCCTAGGCATAGAAACCCTAAGAAACCTCTACCTATCAGCGAATCTTACAATCAGAGCCAAAACACAGGTAAGCAGAATCGAGCAACTCAAAGAAATCATAAGAGCATGGGGACAAAACCCTGAAGAAATCCTAACCAAAGATGCACTAATGCGGGGCAACATCACTGAGACTCAAGAACAAACACAAAACCATCAACTATCAATCCTTGCAGAGCAACTCAAGCAAGTTATTAAAGCGGAGGTCTCAACATAAAACACCCAAAAAGTAGAAGTTTTTCCCACTCGAAACAGCGCAACCTTTCGGCGGCGCCATTCCAGCTTCCACAATTACTGTTTCTTTTTATCTTTTCAGAATCTTTTTTTTCGTTAGTAGATTCTCTATACGTTTGGGGAAGCTTTTTTCTTGAGTGGCAACTCTGAGCCTGTTTTTGGGAAGATACTGAACTCAAAAATTGATGCTATCTCAAAGGTTACCTCTGATCTAAAATGCTACTTACCTTATTGCTTCATCGATTCTTTGTTGTCGTTTGGTGCTTGTAACTTCTCTAAAGAGTTCCAAGCATTCTGCTTTTGTAGGTGCCTCAACCGTGATACTGCCATAAGCGCCTATGTCTATTCGATAGTTTCTGTCTCTTTGCTCTAATTCTCCAAGTGCCAAACTATTGTCCCCTCTCCAAATTATAGTATACATCAAAACACCACCGATTATATTCTTAATGTCTTTTTATCGATTGAAGATAATATGAGCGCTAATTTGCCGTGTTCACCCTATTTTAGTATGATCAAAACGTGGGTTTGCTTTGGAAGAGAGAAAGTTGACTTAAATGCAGGCAAAAGGAATCAGGAAGAGAGAGGGGGAATTACCTGCCTCTAAGTCAACTTTTTCACTTAATATTATGTTCCTGCTGAATGATAAATAACCATGTGACTGTTCAACCACAACAACACCCATCAGAATTTTTTTAAATTGATACTATTCCAAAAAAAGTAGCTGTAACTCCTACTCGTTTATCCTACCAGTTGGTCGGCGTTGCCACCGATGTTGACGACCTCGGACCTTCAACTTCTACGTTTGCACACTTGGTGAGTTGCGTGCTTCTGCGGATAAACTGGTTTGATTCTCCTCTGTACATTGAGCAGGTTCGACTATCAAGACTGGAAAGTCAAAGAGACTGCCTTGGGGTTTCTCGAAGCCAAGAGGACTTATCCACTCAACCAATAGCCCACTTGGCAAAAAGCCAAGCAAAGCAATCAACAACAAAACTATAGTTTAGTCGCCTACATGCTCCCACACCTACACCCACACTCCTCAACATGCATCCAACATAGCGAATGTGGGCAACATTAACTCCCCACACCAAAACCAGAAGAGAAACACAGCCCAAATCCAAAAACCAACCGTTCCCACAACCTCCACGCAGGATGAGGACCCCAAAACAAAAACTCCCCACAAACAAAAAATCAATAGGATCAACTAAGGAGAGATAAAATTGAGTAGTCAAAGACCTGAAAGTGTGCCAAACTAAAAACCCGATCACCACCGGAAGGAAAAGCGGAGATGATTTCCGATGTTGTCGCACAAAGGCTTGGTTGTTTACAGCCAACCAAAGGTTTTTGGCTTGGCACACACATTCAGGGACTGCATTCGGGCGTTGGTTAGTTTGTTCTTTTTAGTTTTCTGGTTAAGCCACGTTTTTTCAGTAACACGTTTTTGTAAAAAGTATTACTTAAATATAAGTGTTACTTTTATGAATAAACGTAATACTAAACAGAGGAGGCAAAAAAACGCAGCCCGAAAAAACCACATTCAAACAAAGAAACATCCAAAGAATCTTCGAAGGCATCGAAGACGAAATTGCCATCCTCACCGCAACCGCAAAATTCAACCACACAACCTGTAAAACCAACACCAACTACCTCAAACTCACAATAGCCTACATCGACGACACCACAAAACTATTAGCAATCCTAAAAAACCGAATCAACTTACTTGTCGACATAACCAGTTAAAAAAAAGAAAAACGGAATCGGTTGGCAGATCTTTGGGCGTTAGGTTTTGGCGGTCTTCTGCGTTCTCTTTCCCTTCTCATAGCCGACGAAGTAGCCGATTATAACTGCGCCTATGGCTGCTTGGAGCGAAAACAGCAAAGACTCGATTTCGCCACTCGGAGGCTCCCAAATTGGGCTAAACCATGGCTCATAGCCAGTGTCTGAAATTGCATCCGCCGCATTGCCATCGGCTCCCCCGAATTCTGCATTAGGTAGAACAGCTAGAGGAATGACAAAGAGGAGGACAGCTATTGCGATCAGGATTGCATAATGTTTGGCGTTCACTGCTTTGTTGCCTCCTCTTTAATGGGTATGCCGGGGATTTTGATGACTTTTAGTGTTGAGAGTAGTTGTCCTTTGTATTTTGCTATGAAGTCAAATACGATTACCGCAAGTATGCCTTCAGCGATTGCTATGGGGATTTGTGTGATTGCGAATATGGTTGCAAAGTTTGTGAATGCACCCATGAAGCCGTTTGCGTTAGGGAATACAAGTGCAAGTTGAGCGGACGTTACGACGTAGGTGGATAAATCTCCGAGTGCAGCTGCTAAGAAGATGCCTATGGCGCTTTTGAGTTTGAGTTTTCTGCAGACTCTCCAGATGGAATATGCCACCAGCGGGCCAACTATACCCATGGAGAAAACGTTGGCGCCCAACGTTGTGATGCCACCGTGAGCGAGCAATAGTGCTTGAAAGACCAGTACTATGAGTGCGAGGACGGAGGCTATTCCGGGTCCTGCAACAACTGCGGCTAACCCTGTTCCGGTTGGGTGAGAGGTGCTGCCTGTTACTGAGGGGAGTTTGAGTGAAGAGAGAACGAATATGAATGCGCCGAGTACTGCGAGGAGAGGTAAGGCTTCGTGGTGTTTTTTGGTCAGTTTGGAGAGTTTGTAGATGCCGTATGCGATGAAGGGGAGCGACGATTAGGAACCATATTTCCCACCATGGATGAGGTAAGAATCCTTCCATTATGTGCATATTTTTTCTTCCTTTTGTAGGATGTGGAGCAAGCGCCTAATTAAACTTCAGTTAACCTCAGTTAATCACAAGTTGATTAACTAAAATTGAACACAACAAAACAGCAAAGCAACACTAACGAAAAAACAAAAAGGAAAAAACCGCAACTAGAAAACCGGTTTAGACATCAAAGACTTCATCCATCTCGGGAATACAAACATCAGTCAAATTCCCAATCCGCTCAGACAACAACTCCGCCTGCTCCAAATCCCCATGAACCAAAACAGTACGCTTAGGCTTAAGCTTGCTAACAAACTTGACAAGTTCATTCTGGTCAGCGTGCCCGGAAAGTTCAATCTGGCGAACCTCAGCGTGAACCTGCGTGACCTCTTCTTCCGTCTTAAAGAAACCCTCCTCTTTCGCCTGCTTAAGCGGACTATCCGGAGGCAAATAACCCGAAGTTAAAATGACACAGTTGTTTTTATCTTCAGCCCACTCCCCAAGCAAACGCAGACTAGCGCCAGCGTGACCAAAACCTGAAGTGCAAATGACCACTGCGGGGTACTCAATTTGCATAGTGCGATAGAGATGTCTGACGTTGTGGTATTTGAAGGGGTGTTTTTGGTTTTTGATGTCTTTAGTGAAAAGTTGTCTGTTCTTATTGAAGTACCCATCTATTCTGTGTGCAAGATTCGAGATGGTATAAACGTGGTAACGTGGAAGAACGCCACGTTCGATTGCGACGTTCTAGGCGTTTAGCCATTTCTTGCGATCGGTGAAAAGCAAACGTTGGAATCAAAACGTTGCCTCGGCGCTCCATAACGGTTTGCATCTGCTCCATGAACTCGTCAACCAACTGCGTTCTGGGTGGCCTAACTTTTCCACCGTAGGTGGATTCAGTAATTAAAAGGTCAGGGTTCTTGGGAATCTCATCTAATCTACAACCACGGAGAATTTCTGAGTCGTGGAGGCAAAAGTCGCCCGTGTAAACTATTCTTTTGTTTTCAGCTTCTAAGCTGGTTATTTTTGCACCCGCTACGTGACCAGCAGAGTGGAGGTTAATTTTAACTCCAGGTAGAGCAACTTGGTCGCGGCTCCACCAGGAGGCGTTAACATTTTCGGCGTGGCTGTCATTGTATTCGTTGTTGCCTTTCTCGGTTTGAATCTTCACCATATCGTGAAGCAAATCAACGGTTACGTCTCGGGTAATGTCGGAGCCAACTATGGTTGGGTTATTGTTTTTGCAGAGGCTCAACAGGTTACCAGTGTGGTCGAGATGGGCGTGGCTAATTACAACCGCGTCGAAATCTTTCGGTAACCGTTTCGGTTCCTGATCGAGTTTAGTACCATAATCTAATGCAATTTTGGCTGAGTCGGTTTCAACTGAAAGGCAAGAGCCGCCTACTTCTCTGGCTCCTCCGAGAACTTGAATCTTCAAACTTTTGTTCCTCTAATGTTTCATCGTCATCCAAAAATTGGGTCACCCAACTTGTAGACGCAATCAGGGATATAGCCTGCTTTACCGCAAAAGTCATGTTGGACAATATTAACATATTGATTGAAAAAACCTAAATGAACATCTGCATTCAGCATTAAACAAATTTTTCGTAAAAATAATTAGAGGTAATGTTCACTTAGGGCTCTTAGAGCTTGCTGAGCCAGCAATTCCTGTGAAATGCGTTTCCCAGTGAGCCGTCTGTGAACATCCACATGATTCCGCAACGCCCTGCCCATCTCTGCAACGTCGGGAACAATCAAAATTTCAGTGCCACAGCTACACCTAAAAATGGGCATGCCACTACATCGTCGATTCTGTTCTTGGTTTTTGGGTTGCATCTATTTCACGAGCATCAGCATACGTGCCCTCATAGCTAATTAACGATTTTTAAAAAGGAAATTTCACAAGTTTAGCAGCCAAGCCTTTGCAATTTGCGAAGTGCAGAGGGCAAGCTTGCCTGCTTGGCTTCGCAAAGGTGAAGCCGAATTGACAAGCATGGGCTTTTTTGCTTTTTTAAACGTATTTACGACAAAAAATATAGCAAGCTGGCTATGCCTCTTTTTTGTTTAAGGCTTAAAAGCAAAACTTCGCTTACATCTGTGGCATGAAACACACCTCAAAACTCCTCGCCGTAGTAGTCATCGTGTTAATTGTTGTTGCAGGTGCAGAAGGGTATCTGCTTACAACCAATCACCCCCCAGTTAGGGTAGCCTGTGTTGGCGACAGCATCACACGGGGTACTGAATATACCTTAGACCTCTGGGCTTTGATTGGGTCAAACTATGTGATTGGAGACTTCGGAATCGGTGGCGCAACAGTTTCACTGCACTCGGAAGCTACTTACATGAACAAAACTGCTTTCCAAACTGCCATAGACTTCAACCCTGACATTGTAATAGTTATGTTGGGCACAAACGACGCAGACAAAACCCTAAACGAAACCAAAGATCAATTCGTATCCGACTACATAACCCTGCTCGACGCATTCGAGGCGTTACCGACTAACCCTGAGGTGTACATTATGCAACCACCCCCAATCTACAATAGCAC
Organism: uncultured archaeon; assembly: GCA_963760925.1. GTDB lineage: Archaea > Thermoproteota > Bathyarchaeia > Bathyarchaeales > Bathycorpusculaceae > Bathycorpusculum. The sequence goes on from CAVXES010000006.1 coordinate 415,728, forward strand.
CAACGATTTAACCCAAGAACTCCTGATACAGCGGGTTCAGCCAGGAATCAGGGAAGTCTCAGCCCAAACAGGCATAACTGTAATTGACGCTTATACGCCACTGCTCGGTCAGCCAGATCTCTTTTTGGACGGTGTGCACCCTACAGCAGAGGGCGCGCAGGTAATTGCGCAAACAGTTTATGTGAACGTCAACTGGTCCATTAAAACACCATAAAATTAATGTAAAAAAATCTAACTGTATCAGCTGGTTCTCTCAAAAAGTTGAGAAACTGGGCTAAAAAAGCCCAACAGGGTTTAGTCGCTGGGTTGTTTTTTGCTATTTTTTTTGCCCAGCATTAGTTTCGCTGTGAGAATCTTTTCAGTTGCGAATAGGCGCGAGGCAATGTACATGATGACCACAGTGAAGATTGCAACGTAAACAATGCCCAACACGACGGTAAGGTAGTCGCCCGAGATTACTGCCTTGGAAGCGATGATAGGTTGACTATACGGTATGGCATAGAACACGGCTTGCAGTGCGGTAGGTAGCGAGTTGATGTCAAGATAAATCAGCGCCATCGCGGGCAAAAAGATCAAGGGGTAGATGTAGCCAACGAGTGCCTGTGCACCTCGAACGTTTTCGCTAAAGGCTGACATAACCACTGCGAGCGCCAATGCTGAGAGCAAAGTGAAGAATAGGCTCACGCCAAGCAATGCGTAACCAACAAACGAGGGCACCAAGCCCAATGCCACCAGGTCTATGCCTGCACCGACATTGCTTACAATACCCATGGAAATGGAGCCTAGCATGTAGTTGTAACCGATGAGTACGGTGACTGCGGCGACGCCTGCAACGATGATAGTGCTGGAGACTTTGCCCATGAGTATGGCGAAGCGATCCACCGGCACTGTGAGCAAGGTTTCAAGAGTTTTTTCTTCCTTCTCCATAGCGACGCTTGTGGCAGCAATCTGCATCGCGTAAGTTAACATTATCATGATTGTGATAGGCAAAGCTATTGACTGCGATAGCATCAAACCGCCCAACACACTGGCATCAACGCCCTGCTCAATTTGTCCTTTAATGATACTGGACTGCGAAGTTGCAACTAAGTCAGGTGCGACGGCTCGGTTGAAGCCTCCGACTATTCCTGTGATGGCACCGCTGCCGATACTGCTAAAGATTCCACCTCCAGCGTTAAAGACACCATAAATGTCAATTGTGCCTCTTACATTGTATTCGCCTGCGGTGTGCCGTGTTAAGTTAGCGTCGAAGCCCTGTGGAATCACAATAAACGTAGTGCTATTATACTGTGAGAGCAACCCTTGGTCAACCACTTGCTGGGGCGAAGTGTCGTTAATAACGACCACATTCATGCCGCGGTTGAGGTAGTTAACGAAAGTGTTAGCCCACACGCCTGTAGGGGAGTCGTTGTTGACTACCAGTAGATTCGTTTCAAGTGCTTCGGACTGCGCTGTCTCCACTGCGTAACCCATCACTAACCCCAAAACTGGGAACATGATCAGCGGCAAAACAATCATGCCGATGAGGATTTTGGGGTCACGCATCAGCTCTTTTAATTCTTTTATTAGAATTGTTGTGAAGCCTTTAAGCAACGCCGATCACCTTCATAAAAACCTCTTCCAAGTTCTCACAGTTGTATTGTGCTTTGAGGGCTTTAGGCTCGCCTTCCACCACTAAATGCCCCTTGTTAATGAGCGCCACCCGGTTGCAAAGGTACTCGACTTCGAGCATGTTGTGGCTGCTAAGCAAGACAGTGACGTCATGCTCTTTGACGTAGCGCTTCACAATTTCGCGGACGTGGTAGGCGTGCATAACATCTAAGCCGCTTGCGGGTTCATCAAGCACCGCCAGTTTGGGTTTAGTCATAAGCGCCCGTGCAACAAGAAGTCGCCGTTTCATGCCTTTGCTGTAGGTTTTAGCTTTGTCTTTTAGGCGTTCACCGAGGCCACAGATTTCGGCTGCTTCCTTTACTATGTCTTTGGTGTTGGTTCCCTGTTTGGTTTGCAGTTTCGCCATAAAGTTGAGGTATTCCCAGCCTGTGAGATTGGGGTACGCTCCTGATTCTTCGGGCAGGTAAGTGAGGATTTCCCTTGTTTTCTCAGGTTGTTTAACAGCATCATAGTCGAAGATGCGTATGCCGCCTGATGTGGGTTTGATTAAGGTACAAACCATACGGATGGTGGTTGTTTTTCCTGCTCCGTTAGGTCCGATTAAACCGAAGATTTCTCTGGGCTTAATGTTGAAGCATATGTCGTTGAGGGCTCTTATTTGCCCAAACTGTTTAGTTAAGTTGGATGCTTGAACTGCGTAACTCAAACTGTCCCCTCTTTCCATTTCAAACGTTGGATTAATTATTTTAAATTTTTGTACAACCCTTTTAGACCAAAACAGCTCTGGTTTGGTACCGTTTGCTTCTTTTGACTCGTTCTCGATGGGTAAGGTAGCTGCTGAAGCATAGAAGAACAGTGAAAGCGAACATCTGTGTGAGCGTCCAAGGGTCCAACATAGTCTGCTCTTTGGGCGATGTTTGCTTATTTGTTTTTCCCCGTTTCGTGGGTAATTCGTTTGATTAGCCAAGAAAATTAGACTGACTTAATCAAGAAACCTGAACAAGAACAATTTTATGGTTTTGCTAGAAAACTTAGCCATCAAGGTCACTATCAAAAACCAGGCCTTTCACGTCTACACGGGTTAACGGCAACCTGACACATTTGTTCTTTGCTATTCGAGCGAAAGAGTAATTTGATGACTGGAACGAAGGGGTTTACGCTAACCCCATTGACAAATACGAAATACCTCAGTCAAATAACAGCGACACTGTTGTAACGATTATTTTGGAGCCTGAAATTTATAATCTTAGATATGGTCAAGTTGATTTCCAAGTTAAGGCAGTCGTTGGCTACAGCTACTTAGTGTATAGTAAGGGCGGGGCGTTTTGCCTATTGGAAGACAATTTGTCACTGTCTCTGCAAGTCCATGGAGCAAGAACAAAAGCAATTAATCTATCCGACGCAACTGCAGTTTAGCAGGCCATACAAAACCAAACTGCCGCTCACAACTCAACCAGCAAAACCACGTCGACACAGAACTCTGCAATTGCACCTACACAACAGGACGGTTCAATGTTGGATTTGAACATTGATTGGGAAACAATCATAATCACTGGCATGGCTGTAGCGATTGCTGTTTGATAGTTGGTATGGTTTTGTTATGGCGCAGATTACCCGGTAAACCCCCGGTCGCAAGGTAATCTTTTTAGGCTAAGCTTGTGGGTGGTTGCACAACCAGCTAAGCCAACTGCGGTTAATTCAGAAACAAAAACACCCACTTCAGCACGATTACTGGTTAATGTTGGGTAAGGGGATCCTCGATATCAAAGAAAAAATAAGGTACCTTAAAAATGGCAGAAACGGTTTAGTGACCATTGTTTTCGGGAAGGATTTTGTGGATGCGTAGTACCTTTTTAAATTCGTCTTCCTTTAGTGAAGCTCGGCGTCCGTTTGCATAGAGGTCTTTGACGGTTTCCAGTACTGCGGCGACGGTTTTGTCGTCTGGTTCGCTGTCTGTGAGTTCAGTTATTTTGTGTTTGACGATGCCTTTTCCAGATTGTTTACCGATGGTTAAGCGACGTGTGTTGCCGACGAGTTCAGGCGGATAAGGCTCATATGTCCAAGGATTGTTAAGGACACCATGAGTATGGATGCCGCTTTCATGTGCGAAGCCATAGTCGCCGACTATAGCTTTGTTGGGTGGCACAACGAAACCAGTTGCTTTTCCGATGAAGTCCGCAGTGGCTTTGAACTCTTGCAATTTGCCCTTGAATTTTGTGACCCCGCGTTGCAGGTAGAGATTTAGTATGATTTTTTCTGTTTCAGAGTTGCCCGCACGTTCCCCAATACCAAGGAAAGTTGTGCTTGCGTACACTTTGTCGTATAGTCCGTCTGCGGCTTGGATGGCGGCCATGGTGTTGCCGATTGCGTTACCGAAATCATCATGGGCATGGATTTCTATAGCGGGGATTTTTGTTTCTTTTTTGATCGCCACTACTTTGGCAGGTATGCCGTTTGGCAGGGGTGCGCTTTGGTCTGGTAAGCCTATGCCGACTGTGTCACATATGCGATAACATTCTGCACCTGCATCAGCGATGGCATTTATGAATTTGCGCTCAAAAGCCCAGTCAGCGCGTGTGCTGTCTTCGCCATGAACAAAAGTGCGTAGCCCACAGGTTTTAGCTGCATATTCGGTTACATCTACCACGTTGGCTAATATCTCTTCATAGCTTTTTTCTGGCCATTTAGCGTCAAAGTGTATGAAAGAGACTGGATGGGATATGCCGACTTCTTGAAATCCACAGGAAACTGCACTGTCGATGTCTTCTTTAACGGCACGGCACCAACCCGCAATACGCATATCCAGTTTCTGGTCTAAGATGAGTTTGGCGGCGCGTTTGTCGGGTTCTTGGTAATGGAAGACTTCTATGCGGTCTACGCCGACGTTAGAGAGAAGTTGAGCGATTTTGGCTGCTTCTTTGGGAGCGGCGGCTAAGCCAGGCATTTGGATGCCGTCTCGGAGGGTGGTGTCGTCCACTATGACTTGGATTTTTAGAGGGGGCATTTTGAAAAAGAAATCGTTTATGTCCATTTTATGCTCGCTTCTGTCTTGTTTTGGTTTGTTCCCAACACATTTGTCATAGAGTTACTTTCTTTTGCAAGATGTTGATAAATGTTTCTGCATACTGTTTGTAAGTCTCTCCAATGAATTGCGGTACTTAACTTTAAGTGATGTTTACATAAAGTAAATAAAAACTTTACATAGCAAACAGCATTCAAAAGCTGTTGTGAAGCGCTTTAATCGTACCCGAAACCGCTAAAACATGCAAAGAAGCCACAACACCCGCAACACAAGTAACCGCAGCCAACGAAGCCCGCAGAGGCAACAAACACGCAAGCGTAACCCGAAAGACCGCAACCCTACGTTCAACATCAAAAACAATTAAAGACAACATCGATTGGCTAGCCCCCACTTCGCCGTAAAGCCTTGTAAGAGAACCCCAAACCGCATCCACCAACTCCCTTTCAGAAGGAAGACCATCACAGTCAACCTGCACAGCAAGATAGCGACGTTTAACACGCTTCATCGACGCTCAGTCTCCTTGATGATGGTTATACCCGGAGCGACAAACTTCGAATCCAACTTCGCTCTGTTACGCACCACAATAGTTTCTGGATTAGTGGAAACCGCGTCCAGCGCCTCTGACTCGTTGAGCCCAAACAGGTAGCCCAAGCTCGCCAAGTCACGGGGCATACGCATTAGCTGTGCCTCGGATACGCCACTGGAGACCACAATAGGCACATGGAATTCTTTGGCAATTGAGATTTCTCGGCGAATACTGTTTAGTAGTCTCACGCGGGAGGGACCTTCCAATACCAGTAAGGGTTTAACGTCGACTTCCAAAGCCGTTAAGCTGCAACTAGCGAGTTCGGCTTCGGCGCGGTCAAAGAAGCGTTTGTGGTAATCGAGGTTTGGAAAATTGATAAGGTCAACGCGACGGTCTTTGGCAGCTTGGCGCGCAAGGTCTTTGCTGTCGCAAACGATGCAGATGACTTCGAGTTTGCGCCGGAACTTACGCAGGAAACGCATAAGGTCTTCTTGGTTGTGGGGTTTGAAATCGGCGCGTAAAATAAAATCCAAACCTAAATCTGTGCATGCCGCTTTTAGTGCTGTAGCGTGGTTATCGTCAAGTTGGCTGCTGAAAGGAATGCTGATTTTGCAGTAACCCATTTTAGCAGCTCGCTCAAGCAGTTGCTGCGTGGCTGTGGCGTCTTTAGGGTTAACTCGCAAGTGCAAATCCGCAAAAATGCGCTTCAAGGCAGCAACCCAGCCTTCTTAGCCAAATCTAAAATTTCTTGGCTGGACATGTCTTTGAAATGAATTTTTACATGAATAGGGTCGTTTTGAGCGAATTTTATGTTGCCCAAGTAAGCGGCTTGTTTGTCAAACCGCAAGTACAAGTTACCCCTTTCAAGGCGTTGTTCAATGTCTTGACTAAGTTGCTCCTTATCCAGCGTGCTTAAGCCTTCGCCCAACTTTTGCAGCGCTTCCAAAAGGAGTTTTCGCTCAGTAAACTGCGCTTCCAAAATAACGATGGGGTTAGAATGGTGTCCATGGAGGGGAGTTTTTTGGAAAACAAGATTCTCGCAAAGAGAAAGAGGAAAAAGGTTTTTTGTTGCAACCTCAACTTTTGTTAAGTCTTCGGTTGCGTGTGCAAAGACTCGAACGTTGATGTAGCCTATTGGTAGTTTAGCAGACATCGGTCGTCGTTTGTCTTTGTGTGGGTTTTGGCTTTTAGGCTTTTGGTTTTTTAGTGTGGGCTTTGATGGCTTTGACGTTTTCTTCGTGGCTGCTTTTGCGGCGCATGTCAACTGGTAAGCCTGCTTGGCGTGCTTGTTGTTTGGTGACGCCTGCTGCTTTGAGTTCGTCGGGGCTGAAGCCTTTGCCAGATTTCTGTTTACCCTTTTGGTTTGTAACTGAAGGTTTAACGCTATGCATATGGTCCGTCTCCTTTGCGTTGACGTTTTACGCCATTGTGTTTTTTGGCGCCTCTGCGGTGGCTTGGACGCGCTTTTTCTGCGCCTGCGCCACGGTGATGCAGACCACGGACGTTTTTGCCTGCGCTTGTTAAGCTGCGGAAGACGCGGTTTGTGTGTTGACGCTCGGTTATCCAGTTGATGTCTTTGTCGCTTTGGATGGTTGGTGCAAATGGGTCAACGAGGATTACTTCGAACCACTTATGTCGTCCGTCTTCTCCAACCCAGTAGCTGTTAAGAACTTCAAGGTTTGGAAAGTGTTTTGCGGTTCTTTCCTCTGCAATTAATCTGATTGATTTCGCGGGTTTGAATTTAGCGACACCCATTCGTTTGGGACGTCTACCTGATTTGGGGCGAATCTTGCGGAGTCCACCTCTGCGGACTTTGGTTCTTGCAACTATGAAGCCTTGTTTAGCTTTGTATCCGAGTTTGCGTGCTTTGTCGAGACGTGTTGGGTTCTCAATGCGCAAAGTTGATGGTTGTTTACGCCACTGTATGAGGCGTTGGCGCATGAGCTCTTCGACGAAGCTTTCTTCGGGTTTCGCCCATTCTTTTGCAATGTATTTGTATGCCATGTCTATTCACTTTTGTGTTGTTTGCTTGTGGTTCAGCCTTTCGGCCACATCCCTGCGGACAAGGTTGTCCGCCAGCAGTTTCACATCAGAACCGCAGTCTATGAGATAAACCTTTTCCATTGGAACCGGCGCCACAGCCTATACAGCCCCGATTGCTTGCGTCTTAGCGAAAGGCTCGGTTTTCGGTTTAACATAAATTGAGTTTTTAGGTGCCAATAGTTAGAGGCTGCGTTTTTCAGGTTGAGAGAGGGAAGTGACCCCCTTGAGATACGCGGTATCTCCACAGCCCCTAACCGAAGTTAAGGCTATCTCAATTGCTAATAAGAAAACCTCCCAAAACCGATATATCAACCTGCCCGGACTCTTCGGTACCGTACTTCCCCTGAATAAAAGAGTGCCCGTACGCTACTTAAAAATTGGTTGGGCATACAAAGTGTTATTTAGCTGGTTTGGGCTTTGTTGTTTTGGTGCAGCCACTTTGGAGTTCAAGGGCAGAGACATAGTTTCAATCGAAGACTTCTCTCAAGCAGAAATCAACCACATCCTCGACGTAGCCAAAACCATGGAGCCACATGCGAAGGGTGGCTCAGACCTCCTTAAAGGCAAAATCCTTGCCACACTATTCTTTGAACCCAGCACACGCACCCGACTAAGCTTCGAATCTGCCATGCTCAAGCTGGGCGGAGGCAACATAGGCTTCGCCGAACCAGACATCAGCTCCATCCGCAAAGGAGAAAACCTCGCCGATACAATACGCACCGTGGAGAACTATGCCGACGTGATTGCGCTGCGGCACAACTTGGAGGGCGCTGCAAAGTTAGCCTCGGAATTCAGCACAATCCCAATAATCAACGCGGGCACAGGTGCCGAAGAGCATCCCACGCAGGCGTTGATTGACCTCTACACGATACGCAAGGACAAAGGCAAAATCGACGGACTAAAAATCGCACTCATGGGCGACTTACGCTATGGCAGAACGGTGCATTCGCTAGCTTATGCGTTAGCACTGTATAACGTGGAACTTTTCTTAGTGTCGCCTGAAACGTTGCGTATGCGCAAAGATGTTTTGCAGACAATCAAAAACAAAATTCCAGTCTACGAAACAACACTGGAAAAAGTCATGCCGCAAATTGATGTGCTCTATGTTACCCGTATCCAGAAGGAACGGTTCCCCGATGCTGCGGAATTCGCCAAAGTCAAAGGCGCTTATCGTATCGACCTCAAAATCTTAGAAAACGCCAAAACGGATCTCGCCATATTACATCCGCTACCAAGAGTAGATGAAATAGCCCCAGAAGTCGACGCAACTCCACAGGCACGTTATTTCCAGCAGATGTGGAACGGCGTAGTTGTACGGATGGCTCTCCTCTCATTGGTACTCGGCGCCGTGGAATAAAGTTTACGTGGAGATAAATCTGTCAAAAGTTGCCATTGTGCTCATTGAGCCGCAATTAGGACATTTGTGAAGGGTGCCGACCCAGTTTCTCTGGCAGTTGCCGCAGTAACTCACCGTGCGATTATAGGTGAAGAATTCGCTGGCTTGGTTTTCAATTATACGTTTTGTCAGATCCAATAAAGCTTCGGCGGTATATCCTTCGCCATTCAACTCAAAGATGTCAAGGCTGCCGCCTGCAAGTAGACCTTTGGTGGTCTGTGCCATCTCCATTGTGCCTGTTGGAGCTACAAGAGGCACTGTGGCTTTGATTGGGATTCTTTTGAGCGTGGAGTAGAAGGGTTTATCTCTTGACCCGGAAAACTTCACTTTTGCTACTCCGTATCTTTCCATGTCGAGCTGTGCCAGTCGTTCCCCTGCTTCGCAGCCGCCCAAAATGGCTGGGTAGAGGCGTTTGCCGTATCTCCTGCCAACTTTCTGTTTAAAAGCCAACAAATTAGAAACAACCTCAACTGCGAAGGCGCGACTTTCCTCGGCATCGACGGGTTTGCCGGTGAAGATTTCAGTAGCTTCTTTTAACCCTGCTAAGTTGATGATACGGCTGCAGTTTTCAAGTCTGAAGTAAGTGTCGCCGTTGTTTTTCTGTAAAAGGAACGGAAGTGAATTTTTGCCGTACTGTTTGAGTGCGTTGCTTTTGATGCTTAGCGCCCTTGAGGATAATTCAAAGCGTTCTTTTAAAAGGTCGCAGAACTTGTTTTTGTCACCCTCGCACTCCAATGCTATTCGGGGCATGTTAATGGCGACTAAACCTAAGCAGCCCGCGCGTAGTGTGTCGGTTTCCCAATCGCCTGTAAGATCAGCGGACATTTTTATGCCTGAAGCGGCGAACGATGCGTTTTGAGTCTCTTTTTTGGTTAAGTTGGCGAAGTAGACGTTTCCGCTTTGAGCTACTAGCTGGTGGGCTTTTTTAAGCAAAAATTCTGCGGATGGGTCAGTGAGGGTTTCGGGGTGGATTTTTATTATCAGTTTTGGATTTAGCAGCGGTTTAAGTTCTCCCTCTTCAAGGTAAATGTCAAGTATTAATGAAGCTACAAGTTGAGACTCAGAGAGGTAGTCACCGTATTTGCCTGCTGCTTTGCCTCCCGCGCCGACGGCTTCTTTATCCACAGCTGACTCAGAAGGAGAAAACTCAAGCCCCAAAGTAGCGTCCACATGCTGATTGAGATTTAAAATGAAGAGACGCAAAGCATCCTTAAGTTTTGCCTTTTCGTTACCTCCAACAAACGGCGCTACACTACCGTTGAAGTAGCTGTAGGTCTGAGTACATTCAGTTTCTTTAGCGGCGTGCAGCAGAACGTTGAACGCTAAGGAGAGGGCTGATTTGAAGTCTTTTGGAGGCGCCATCTGGACTTGGTGCGGGTCATCGAGTTTTATGCCGAGCTGGTAGAAGTAACGCAGTTCATGGATGACTTCGTTAGGTTTCATAACCCACGTTCCTAACCCGTCGATGTGGATGGCGCCTGAGAGGTGTGCGTCGGCGATGTCGCGGGGGAACACGTTTAGCAAGGTGTATTCACCCATGACTGTTTGCCCCGCTTTTTCTATCGCTTCAGCACCTGTTGTTGCGAGGTCTTTTGATTCTATTAGTGCGGTGACTTCATGAATAGGCATCCCCACGCGGGTAAGTTTGTTGCGGTATTCCTCGTAGCCTTTTTCGACGAGTATGCCGTTAACGACTTCTCGGATGAGAGGCGCCGTGATGTACTTAGTTTTGGATTTTACAAGGCGCTTCTCGGCTTCTTTCGCTGCTTTCTGCGCTAACTCGGCGGGGACTTTTGCCTCTTTTATAAGTGAGTTCGCGATTTTATTGACGTCAAACTCTTCCAGCGTCAAGTGCGATGTACGTACCAACATGCCTCTGGGCTTAACTGCTTTCTTTTCCACACGGTCTGCAACGTCAAGAACCATTTTGCCCAAATCGGTTAGGTAGTACTTTTTTGCGTCCACATCTGCTTCAACCAATCCAGCTTTTAACATAAATTTAAGGTGATAAGCGAATCTTCCTGCATCGCGACTTGGATTCATTTTGAGTTCATTCATCAATTCAGTATAGGAGAGGGCGCTTTTGTCGAAGAGTAGATTGAGGATTTGCAGCCTCAGCGGCGAAGAGACCGCTTTTAGAACTTTTACGCCGCGGCTGCGAACTGGCTGCTGATTACCCATACCATATCTGCCCCTGTTCTCTCCCTAAATTTTGGTGGAACTACCTATTATTCCACTGGAGACTTTAAACTTACCTAAAAACTGTTTCTGGAGCAAAGTGTTGAGCCTGTAGGCGTTTAGGGACAGGGTTGCTGCTGACTAATACAATGCAAAGTACCAAACCCGTAGACGAGGTCTTTACAGCATATGCCTACCACTTTTCGGTTAGGAAACAGACCCTGCAAAATTACAAGTGCCTTTTGGTCGTTTGGATGGTCAAAAACAGGCACCAAAATTTTGGTGTTGCCAATGTAAAAATTGGTGTAACTTGCTGGCAAACGGAAACCTTCTTTATCGACGACTTTGGGCATAGGCAACTTCACAATACAAAAGGGGTTGCCATCCTGATCCACCGATCGACAGAGTAGCTCATAGTTTTCTTTAAGTGCTTCGTAGTCGGCATCTTCAATATTATCTTCAAAAGCGCAAACAATAGTTGTCGGATTAACAAAACGCGCTAAATCGTCAATGTGCCCATCCGTGTCGTCGCCGAGAATGCCCCGTTTAAGCCAAATGAAGTGGTGCACACCCAGAAACTCACTGAGATACTCTTCGATTTTTTGTTTGGAGAGGTGGGGGTTTCGGTTGCTATTTAGCAGACACTGCTCGGTGGTGAGAAGTGTGCCTTCGCCGTTAACGTCAATGCTGCCGCCCTCCATAACGATGCCTGGACGGAAACATCGCAACGCCATCTTTTCGTTAATGACCGAGGGAACTTCTTTGTCTTTGAGCAGCGTTTCGTATTTTTCGCCCCAACTATTAAAATCCCAGTGGATCATCGCCAACTCATGACGTGGATTACGCACAAATGTTGGACCGTAGTCGCGGAACCATACGTCCGCATACGTGAATACGTAAAAATGCACTTTTGTGAGGTCAATTCCTGCATCTTCAAACATTCGGGTAGCTTTATCTTTGGTTTCCTCATCTTTAACGAAGAGGTTAACTTCTTCGCTTTCATGAATTTCCTTAACTATTTGCACGTAGGTGGTTTCTACTTGGTTAATGCGGTTGGGAAAGGTTAGGGGGTCGTAGGGCCACGCCAGCCAAATTGCAGTGTGCCTTTGCCACTCGGCGGGCATTTTGAAGTCCAACTCGCTGCATCCTTCAGCGTTACTCATTGGCTGCCACCTCTCTTTTTTCGGTTAGCGGTCTGTAAGTCTCGGGGCGTCTGTTGCGCAGAAAACCCCAGCCGTCTTGAATCATCCTGTTCATAGACAAGTTAACTTTGACGATCACCGTTTCCTCTTTGGTTGTGCCTGCTTCGGCAAGAACTTTTCCAAACGAATCACATACGAAGCTGCCGCCCCAAAACTCCAGTTCATCCTCTTCGCCCACACGGTTCACTGCAGCTACGTGGATGCCGTTGACGATTGCGTGTGCCCGCTGAACGGTACGCCATGCATCGTGCCAGTCTCCATCCGTAGACGTGTAGCCTTTTACGTAGCCGATTGCAGTAGGGTAAAAGATGATTTCCGCACCCGCCAAAGCGTTTATACGTGCAGGTTCAGGAAACCACTGGTCATAACAGATAAGCACCGCTATTTTGGCAAACGGTGTATCATAAATGCGGTATCCTTCTTCGCCTTGCGTAAAGTATTCTTTCTCATAGAAGTATGGGTCTTGAGGAATGTGGACTTTGCGATATTTGCCCATGACTTCACCGTCTGCGCCGATGACTGCTGCTGTGTTGTAAAATTTGCCATCGTTGCCCTTTTCATAGAGGGGTGCAATGATTACTACACTGTATTTCTTGGCGATGGGCGCAAAGAGTTTGGTGGATTCGCCGGGGATAGACTCTGATAGTGCCGCCACTTCTTGTTTTTCTTTTTGGGGAAAGTACCGTGTGCGATAAAGCTCCTGAAGACATATGATTTGAGCTCCTTGCTCTGCAGCTTGTGCGATTTTCTGGGCGGTTTTCTGCATGTTTGCCATTATGCCCTCTGAGACGGCTGTTTGGATTAAGCCAACTGTTATAGTTTTGATTGGAGGTTTGTTGGCGGTTATGAGTTTTCCATCCTGTTTGGGATATTCTACTCTGAGTTCGTATTAACTTTTTTGAATCCGAACTCAAAAGAAGTTAAGTAAAATCCAATGAAAGACGCGGAAATGATCGGGCTGGCGATTTTGCTGCATAGCTGTTCAACAGTTGAAATTTTTAGATAAAAATGCTTAATTCATAAATAGACCTATTTTTACATGTGGATTTTGATAAGAATTAAGCTCTAACCGCTTGCTACGATAAAAAAATTGGCGGTTTGGGTTTTTGGAGGAATAAACGTCGAAAATTGAGGCCTTTTTGCCGCTTAAGCAATTTTGGAGCCAAATTAAAACCGTGTGGCGTAGGGCTTCGGCTGAAAACGGCAAAAACTGCAGAGAAACATACCTTGACGCAGACATTGCACAGGTCCGAGTAATAATAATAGTTGTCGCGGTTCTTATAGGGGTCTTCGTCGTAAACGACTACCTCTTTTTGGGGTTTAACGTTACCTTTTATGAACTCTTGGTTCTGCGTGTAGTTTTGATTGTTTACGCGGCATTGCAGCTCATGTACCTAAGCAACCTTAAAGACTTTAAGTTATATGACAAATCTCTTTTCATCTATTTGCTTGTCTTAGTTTTCGGAATTTTGCTCATCAATTTAACTCGCCCAGAAAACTTTGTAACAGACATAATTATAGTGGACATAGCGGTTTTAGTTTTTTATTTGATTATTCCAACCCGCTTTATCTATCAAGCTACTGAAGCGGCGGTTTTCAGTGTAGGAGAAGCTATTCTGATAATGTTTACTTTTAACGGATTCATGGAAGAAGGTTTACTCACTGCTTTGATTAGCATGGTCTTTGCCAACTTTATTGCTGCGTTAAGTAGTCTGCAGTTGCATTCATACCGTTGGAGAATCTACCAGAACGCCGTTGACCTGAAAGAAAAAGAGCGTTTAGCTGCAATAGGTCAAACTGCTGGCATGATTGGACATGACATTCGCAATCCCCTGCAGGCGATAACCAGCGAGGTTTACATGGCGAAACTGGCAATAGCGGAGAGTCGTGTTCCAGAGGAAGGAAAAAAGGGTGCGGTGGACAGCATCAACCTGATTGAGGAACAAACTGATTACATTAGCAAAATTGTTTCTGACCTCCAAGATTATGCAAGACCCATAAAACCAGAAATCAAAGAGGTTGATTTAGCAAAGCTAGTAACCAGTGTATTTCAAACCCTGCGCATACCGAACAAAGTGACGGTGAAAGTGAATATTGAAGGCGGCTTCCCCAAAGTCCATACTGACTTAACACTCATACGACGGGCTTTAACAAATCTGGCGAATAACGCTATTCAAGCCATGCCAGAAGGCGGCACATTAGAGTTGGCGGCACACAAAGAGGAGCGTCAGGTAATTATTTCAGTTAGTGACACAGGAAAGGGGATTCCTTATGAAATTAAACCCAAGATTTTTACACCTCTTATGACGACGAAGGCTAAGGGTGAGGGATTGGGTTTGGCGGTTGTGAAGCGATTAGTTGAAGCTTTGGGAGGTGACGTATTTTTTGAAAGTGAAGTGGATAAGGGAACAAAATTCACCATAATATTACCCCTTGAGGAGTAGCACCCCAAACGCAAGAATTAAAACCTAAACGGCCCAAATATGCTCTCACCAAAGAGCAAATGCTTTGCCTTCCCCTACATCGCTTCGTATCTACCTAAAGAAACTATTTATTAACTAAAGATGTTGACAATACATAGTTTATTCAGGGGCACAGAGATATGAAAGTATTCATCGTTCAGTTTCCCTTCGGCGTAGCGGCCTTCGACGACAAAAACCAACTTGTCGAGAAGGCACTGTTTCCCAAAAAACCGCAGGCAGCAGCCAAAAGCTTACTGCGCACCGAACAGGGAAAACTCTCCGACCAAACCACATCCTTAGTCACACTTCTAAAAATCGCAGGTTACGACGTTTTCGTTTTCTCAACGGGCAAGTTGGCTGAGGAAGCCCAACGCAGACTCAAAGTTACCGTTGAAGTCACCAAACCCTCGGAAGCTGCAGTGCTCAACTCACGCATGGCAGACATCGCCGTGGAGTCAGGCTTCGTAGAGAACCAGCAAGAACTTGACACTTGGAACCGCAATGTTAGCATGGAACTCAGCAAACTCCGCATCAAGGGCGCTACGGGCAAGCGCGACTTAATCGTTTCACAGAGCATTCAGACACTGGATAGCCTCGACCAAACAGTTAACCTCTTCATGGGTAGGCTGCGCGAGTGGTACGGCATTTACTACCCAGAACTCGACCGCTTAGTGGAGAAACATGAAACCTACGCCCGTCTAGTCATGAATTTAGGCGGAAGAGACAACTTTACAGAAGATACACTCGAAGCAGACGGCATTCCCAAAGAACCGTGCGGCGATGATTGCCAAAGTCGCTGAAGGTTCGATGGGAGCAGACATTAACGAACGTGACCTTGAGCAGGTGCAACAACTTGCCAAAGACGTACTTGCATTTTATGAACTGCGTAAAAGCATGGAAGAATACCTTGACGTCACCATGGAGGAAATGGCGCCAAACATCCGCGCAGTTGCAGGTGCATTGCTCGGAGCACGAATGATCTCCATCGCAGGAAGTTTGCAAAACCTCGCCATGAGACCAGCGAGCACCATCCAAGTTTTAGGTGCAGAGAAAGCATTGTTCCGCTCATTAAAAACAGGTGCACGTCCACCTAAACACGGATTAATCTTCCAGCACAATCTACTCCACGACGCCAAACGGTGGCAAAGAGGAAAAATCGCCCGCGTAATTGCCGGTAAACTCGCTATCGCCGCCCGAGCCGACGCATTCGGAGAAGGACACTACATCGGCGATTTACTCAAAGAAGAAATAAACAAACGCATCGAAGAAATCCATGAGAAATACAAAGAAGCCCCGCCGCCAAAAGAACCTAAACCAAGACCACAACATGAAGGCGGCTTTGACCGCAGAGGCGGCGGAGGACGCCGGTTCGACCGTGGTGGCAGAGACCGCAGAGACCAACGTTTCGAAGGCGGAGGCGAACGACGGTTTACTTACCGTGAACCCCCGAGAGATGCACAAAGTCCACCAAAACGTGAATTCCAAGAGACCCCCCGACCTGAAGTACCGCCAAGAGACAGCCAACAACGCCCATTCACGCCTAAACCCCAGCGAGAGGGGCCACCTAAAGGCGGTAAACGAAGACGCAAACAGTGGAGAGACAAACGTGGGCATCCGAGTTAAGCCAAACGACAAATTCAAAGAAGTTTACCAAGTTCTCCTTGAAGATGGCTCTAAGCGGCTGGGCACAAAAAACCTTACGCCCGGCTTAAATGTCTATGGGGAGCGTCTCGTCAAATACAGGCGCGTTGAATACCGTGTTTGGGATGCTTTCAGAAGTAAACTCGCAGGTGCTATAATCAAAGGCTTGCAGAACGTGCCCATTGAACCCGGTTATAAGGTGCTTTATTTGGGCGCCGCTTCAGGTACAACACCCAGTCACGTCTCAGATATCGTTGGGGAATCAGGACACGTTTACTGCGTTGAATTCGCTCAACGGTCTCTACGAGATTTAGTTAACAATGTGGCGACTTACCGTCCAAACATTTCGCCGATGCTCGAAGACGCGCGCATGCCTGAACGCTACGCCATGTTCATCAGTGGCAAAGTCGATACCATCTATTGCGACGTAGCCCAGCCTGAACAGGCAAAACTACTTGCTGATAACGCTGACTATTTCCTCAAGGAGAAAGGATGGGTTATGCTGGCATGCAAGTCGCAGAGCATCGACGTAACAATGGCACCTGAACTGGTTTACAAACAGGAAGCTCGCGTGCTGCTCAAACGGGGTTATGATGTGAAAGAAATTGTGGAATTAGACCCCTACGACAAACTACACGCTATGATCGTAGCACAAAAAAATTAACTACACCTTCTATAATCGACCTTCTCCCGATGCACCCGTTTCTTGAATTAGATTAAACTTATATTAAAAAAACACTATACGCATCAATGGTTGTTAACGTGGATTTAGCCATTGAAACAATTGACCTGACAAAACAGTACGACACACTTATCGCTGTGAACAAGTTGAACCTGAAAGTTCAACGCGGCACCATTCATGGTTTCCTGGGTCCAAACGGCGCAGGCAAATCAACCACCATAAAGATTCTAGTTGGTCTACTCAGAGCCAGCGAGGGCACCGCGAAAGTATTGGGACAAACAGTCCATGTTAACGAAGCAGACGCTCGATTGGGCATTGGCTATATGCCTGAGTTACCTCACTTTCCAAAGCACTTAAAAGGCGCTGAACTTCTCGACGTTTACGGCAGAATGTATGGCATATCCCAGTTGGAACTTAAAGAGAGAATCCCAAAGCTCATTGACCAAGTTGGCTTGAAAGGCAGAGAAAACACGCTCATAGGCAAATATAGCAAAGGCATGCAGCAACGTATAGGGATCGCTCAGGCGCTAATTAGTAACCCTGAACTGGTTATATTGGACGAACCCAGCATAGCTTAGACCCTGTCGGCATGGTTGAAGTTCGAGAACTAGTGAAAGAAATTTCCAAAGAAGGCATGACTGTTTTGGTTTCCTCGCACCTGCTCTTTGAGGTAGAGCAAATATGTAGCCACGTGACTATCATAAACCGGGGACAAGCTCTAGTTTCAGACACGCTTGAGAATGTTTCAAGGATAATTACAGGTCCAACGGCGATACAGGTAGAGGTGATAAAGCTCACAAACAACGTGGTAAAGGCTGTAAAAGCATTGGAATACGTGAAAGACGTATCAAAAGACGACAATATGCTAAACATTTCACTGACTACCCGCGAAGACGTCAGAGTGCACGTTTCACAGGCCATAACGGCGGCAGGTGGAATTATCGTTGGAATGACCCAGAAAGGACACAGCCTAGAAGACGTATTTATTCAATTAATTAACAAACCAAATGGAGGAAATGCATGATGGCACGGGAACGTCCAAGCTGGATGACGCGGTTCTGGGCAGTTGTCCGCTATGAAATGCTCTGGAATATCCGCAAAAAAATGTTCATAGGCGCCCTGATTCTTGCATTTGTTTTTGCCACCCTTAATTTAGCCTTGCCTGCAGCCTTCGGAGTCGCTGAAAATCCCTATTTCGCCGTAACCTTCAGCGCAGGAAGCCTAACATTTATCCTCTTCGCCATCGTAACCGCTATGTACAGTCTCTCAGGCGAATACGAAAAAGGCACGATTGTCCCCCTGCTCACCAAACCCGTTTCCCGTACGATGATTTTTTTGGGCAAACTATTTGCAATATTCATCGTGCTCTTAGCCACTTACACTGTTCTCTACACTTACACAATTGTAGGAGGCATACTGGTATATGGACCCCAAAACAACCTTTACCTCGTGCCCCTTGAGTTGATAGGAGACCTAATCAGCACCTTCATCTGGGTCAGCGTTGTGCTTGCAGTAGGTGCTTTATCAAAGAATTCTCTTTTAACGATCCTGACGACTTTAGGATTATTCCTCGCACTACTCTTTGGTGTAGGCATCGTTTCTCAATTCACTGATGCCCCTGGCGCCTTAAATTACATCCCCGGAAGTGGAGCAAGCGGAACTCTCAACGTGGCAGCAGGGCAAAACATGACTATCTCAAACGTATCAGTTAACACCTTTGCATCTACCTCAACTGGAACCGACGCCATAGGCGTCAATTTGGTAAAGACTGCTCTGTACCCAAACGCTAACGTAAGCTTCTACTACACAGATTTCATGTCGTTGCTTGGCAATTCAACTCAGCAGCCGCAACCTCGCTTTCTCTACAGCGAACCTATCAGTTTGATAGCGGCTCGTTCGGTAGTTTTTGCAATTTTCTACATAGAAATTCTGTTGGTTGTGGCACTTTTTGCGTTTAGGCGATGGCAAGTAGCTGATTAGCCTAGTGGAACCTACTTTTAGTCTAAAATTAGCTTAAGCACTGTCAATTCCCAGAAGAACGTCAATTAGCGGTTTTTCCTTTAATAACCTGAGGTTGCGGTAGAGCTACAGTGTCTAACTTCGAGTCGCAACATTTTCGTATATTAAAAAAAGGTATAGATAACCACAGCCAACCAAGCAGTCTGCCTTCGAAAAAACTAAAATCCCATCACAATAAGGTTACACTTAGCAAACGGCGTCCGCTCCGCTTGAACGTCTTGTATAAACCCGATATTGTTAACTTAACCTGCTAACAAGCGTAAAACGGGTTATGCAAGTGCTAAGATCTCTGTAGTGACTACTGCTTTTGGGTGCCCTACTGGGTTGCAAATATAGTGGCCACTATAGTTCTCAAATTCGTAGTCAAGTAACTGAAGAATCATGGTAATTTTATCCTCTAAATCAAAGCTATGTGGTTCAATGTACAGCAGAGGCTTGTATTTGCGGATGGTTTCCGCGGCACCTTCAAGAATAATCGCTTCGCTCCCCTCTGCATCAATCTTTATGTGTTGAGGCGCCGGCATCTGACCAATAAAAGAATCTAAAGTTCTGACATCGACCTTGACGACGCTTTTCACCTGGGCGTTTCCAAATGTAGCTCCGGACTGATAAAATGAACTTCTTTCATGTTGCGAGGATACTATGAAGTCGCTTTGGCCGTTAGTATTGCCTATGGCGATTTGAAATGGCTTTACGTTGTCTGAAGTTCTGTTAAGTGCAAGATTTGACTTTAACTTGTCAAATGTTTCAGGGGTAGGCTCAAAAGCGTATACTAAGTTGTCTGGTTGATATTTTGATAATGCGAGTGCGTATAAGCCAATGTTTGCTCCTATGTCGTAAATCACTTCGCCTTTTTTGACGTTGCTAAGGAGGGATAGAAGCATTATTTCTTTTCCGAAATCAAGTTTGGCAGGATTGGCTGAATAAATTTTAAAATGCACCCGCGAATTGACTGAAACGTCTCTGGCTATTAACTTAGACTTGTATGCTATATCGTCAATGGTTCCCTTCATATTGACTAATAATTTCGAAAAAAGCATAAAAACAACCTCGAAAATGCAACTCAAAAGCGAGCTAAATCGCTGGCTATAATATAGCTTTGTGGTTAATATAAAGTTAGCGTTAAATTATTGAAAATGCCACGAAATTAGCGGTCAAAATTCCGTATAAAAAACTAACCCTTCCACAATTGACATATCCGCCTTGAAATCAAAATAAAATATGTCCGATTATTAACATGTCTTGAAGCTTTCAAACGAGACCAAAGTGCAGATGGAAAGGTTAATTCTACAGTTAGAGAAGGAAGTCCGTGAAGTAACAAACTGCCCTCGACTATCCGCATACCTGTTCATATGCTGTAAACAGGGACATATTAAAAAACACGTCTCAAGTCACGTGCAGCCAGCCGCGTCCGCCTTTCTTTGGCTGCTGAGCCACCTTTTTTTCTGCGAGAAACATACTTTGCTGTTTGCCTTCTCGCTGCTGCTTGGTTGGAGCCAAAATTTCTGTCCTAGGAAATTTTGTCCAGCCGCCCAAATTAACATCTGGCTGAACAAAAGCCTCAGGATTATCAACCCGGTGCTGTTCAAGGATTTCCTTAAAATTAAGCGGCTTAAAATCGCGTGAAGCATGAATTATTGTGCCTTTCTCGACGCGCAAGTGTTCATAGTTGCTGCCTGAGATGTCTTCGGCACGGACTTTGTCGTTGAGGCGTTCACTCCAGAGTTGTTTCCACTGCAGTTTGAGTTGCTCAACCAGTTTTTTCTGTTCTTGCATTCTGTTCTCCGCGGACTCAGTAGAGATGTTTTTGGTTGAGTCGCTGTTAACCTGCAAGTCGCCTTCTCCCTTGTTTTCTTAGAGTAGTTTGGCTCTGCTATATAACCTTATTAGAAAACAAGCACTGAGAAACTGCTTTACTATGCTTCGCCTGAGATGACAATGTTTAAGCTGAAACTAGTCAATGAACCTGGGTTTTCGGGGACATGTAAAGTTAATGTCGCAGCCATAACTGTCCCTGCATCTAGTATTTGTCCTTCCTTATTCCAAGTTAAAGATAATATGTCACCGGCAACTTCGGGCGTCCACTCCGACACTGTCATGTTCAACATCTCAGCCGTGTTGCCCGTGTTCTTCAGGTAAATGGTTTTAGAAACGGAATCACCTGGATTTAGAACGCCCCATTCGATACTTGTGCAACTCACAGTTGCCGTAGCATCTGTGTATATGTCCAAATTAACGGTTTCCACAGTACCCCCGCTGCTTCCACTGTTATCATTATTGTTTGCATCTGCGTTGCTGGTCGGCTGTATTGTCCCATTTGCCGGAAGGTTTTGTTGTGCACTTAGAACGGCAGCCGTCACAACAGTTAACGCTATAGCGACTGCGATTGCGGCAGTTAATGCAATGATTAGTTTCCTTTTGGTTGCCAATTGTTAATCCTTCCGCAAAAAAGCCTGACGTATTGCATCTTAATAAATAAGATGAATCGCCCATCAGCAAAACCAAACTGTACAACAAACAAACACAAAAAAGAAAAAACAACCTAACAGCTTGCATCCTTAGACGCTTTCGCGTTATCCCTACCAATCTGGCTGGGAACCGTGAAAGCGAATTCTGCCATCTTTGCAACAGTTTCCATACTCCACTGAAGCAGCTCAAACGGGTTCTGAGCCGAATTAACCGCCGCTTCAAAACCGTACTCGGTGATTTTAATAACGTTCTTGGGCAGTGAAGATGGGTTAGTAATGGCTTCACTTACAATTCTAATGGTGTTCGCTACTGTTGCTTCCTCTAAGGTGCTTATCATGAATTGCGGCGTTAATCCCTCTGTGGGTGAAATCATCCCCGAAAGAATGCCGCCTGCGATGCTTGCGTATTGAGGGTCACTTTTTGCCTTCGCCACCATGGTCTCAAACGTTTTGAGCCACAACGGGTTGAGGTTTCGGTTGCGGATGAACTGCACAATAAATGCTGAAGTTTCAAAACCTGCTGCCAACTCTGTCTGCACTTTAGAAACATAGCTTGACAATGCGTTTTGGCTGCAGTCATCAACTTTGATACATTCTGAGGCGGTTTGCGCTGCCCACTTTCCGCTTAGCAAAGCGTACTGGATGCCTTCGCCGTTTATTGCGTTCACTAGCCCCGCTGCTTCTCCAGTTAACAACACTCGGTCAGCGGTTAAAGGTTGGGTGGGGTCGTAGCTATTTATGGGCCAAGTTTCAAGTTTACCCGTAATTTTTGCGTCTTTTAGGCGGTTCTTAATGGCTGGGTCACTGTTTATAAGCTGATAGAAGAGGTCTTTGGGTTGGCTGCTTTTGGGAGTGGTTTCAAGCAAAATACCAACACCGACGTTTGCTTGACCGTTACCGACTGGGAAAAGCCAGAAGTACCCTGGAAAACTCATGTTGGAAAAATGCATGTCCGCCCTGTCGGTTGATCCTGTCACGTTCTCAAAGTATGCACGGACTCCGATTGTTCGGTTAGCTTTCAGAGGCGGATGCCCATGCAATATGCTTGCGATTACAGAGTTTGTGCCGTCTGCGCCGATGAGCAACTGTGCACGGAAGAGTCGGTTTTCCTCGCCGATTCTCGCTGTTACCTCGACGCATTCAGGTTTAACTTTGAATCCCGTGACAAGTGCGCCCTCGATTACTTTGGCACCTTCACGTTTTGCAGCGACTAATATCCAGTTGTCGAGTTGTTTTCTCGGGATTACTCTGCCCTCTTTTGCTAAACCTTCGAAACCCGGCATTTCTGCAACTATGAGTTCTTCGCCGTTAAGAAAAACAGCTGCTTTATTGACACGGTTGGACTGCTTGAACTCTTCAAGCTCAGTGATGCCCATATTTTGGAGTTCTTTAATTGAGACTGGACTCACAAAGTCTCCGCATACTTTATCACGTGGAAAAGTTTGGCGGTCGAGCAAAAGAACTTTCACGCCGCTCTTTGATAGGTAATATGCGGCTGTTGCTCCGGAAGGTCCCGCTCCAACAATCACAACATCAAAAACGGGGGGCACTAAATTAATCGGGTTAGCGTTCATGCGGCTATAATGAGTTGGCAGGTATTAATAACTTGCCAGAACCACAAGCTTCCTGCCAGAACAAATTTGCCTCATAAAACTTGTTGCTATGCCGCGACCCTTCTTCCTGAATATTGGGGAAGGGTTTCTCGCGGGAGCAACTTTGTGTTTATTCTAGGATAATTCTGGCGTCGACGGTTTTTGCGCCGATTGGGTATGCCATGACGGGGTTTAAGTCGAGTTCTTTGATTTCTGGGTAATCCATTATGAGGCGGGAAACGTTGCATATTATGGTTGCGAGTGCTTCGATGTCTGCTGGTTTTGAGCCACGATAACCATTGAGTAGTGGGAACGCTTTGAGATTGGTGATCATGTCTTTTGCGTCTTGCATGGTGAGTGGTGCGACGCGGAAGTTTACGTCTTTTAAGAGTTCAACAAAGATTCCGCCGAGACCAAACATAACGGTTTGGCCGAACTGTGGGTCTTTAATTGCGCCTACGATAACTTCGGTGCCCTGAGGGGCCATCTCTTGTACCAAGATGCCTGCAATTCTTGCGTCTGCCTTGTATTTTTTGGCGTTTTCCATGATTTTTTTGAAGCCCGTTTCTACGTCGGTTGGTGTTTTGAGGTTAACAAGAACGCCTCCGGCGTCTGATTTGTGGATGATGTCTTGGGAGACAATTTTCAGAACTATGGGGAAGCCGATTTTTTCAGCTTGTGTTGAAGCTTCTTTTGCTGTTTTTGCTAGATTGAATTTGTTTATTGAAATGTCGTATTCGGCGCAGATGGTTTTTGCTTCTGTTTCCAGGAGCGCTTTTCTTCCTTCTGACTTGGCTTGGTTGATGATTTTTGCGGTTTGATTCAAAGTTGACTCTTCCGTTAACGGTTATTTTGTGTAGTGGTTGATGTTGGGGGTTTAAAAATCGTTTTGTTGTGTGGACGGTTTTTGATTGTTGATGTTTGATTTGTGTTTTTGTTGAACATATTAACAGTATAGTGTAGTGAGACATAATACTTAATAGGTGTGTACTGGCCAAATCAATACTGTATGGCACCGCTACAAATAACCCAAAAATTCAAAACAAAACTCGAAGAAACAAAAGAAAAACTACATGCTACCAGCACGAAAACAAAAAAAAGTCTCCAAAACAAAAAACAACAACTAACCACCCAAGCCACTAACTTTTCAACAAAAATAAAAAACATAAAACTTCCAACAATCAACCTAAAACTAACCAAGAAAAAACAATCCACACAAATTGAACTGCCAACAGCGCAGCCAAAAACACTGCCAAAAGGCGTAAAAATAGTTGAAAAATACCCCGTCAACGAACCATTCAGTCAAGTAGTAATCGTGCAAGATCCAAAAACAGGCGAACACAAATACATCCTTGACGAGCTCCAACTTGACCCCTTAGAACGCGGCATATTCAACCGCATACTCGAAATTTTGCTCGCCGAAATCGTATCCCCAAAAGAAGAAATCGCTGACCCACGCAAATTCTTCGCAGAGCA
The DNA here is from genome assembly GCA_963760925.1 of uncultured archaeon. Classification (GTDB taxonomy): domain Archaea; phylum Thermoproteota; class Bathyarchaeia; order Bathyarchaeales; family Bathycorpusculaceae; genus Bathycorpusculum. Next base: position 440,046 of record CAVXES010000006.1, read on the forward strand.
AGCTCGAAGAATCGTAAACAAATACCGTATCAGTCTCGGCTGGCTTCCCGATGTGTCATGGTACAAAATCCTCTACCACGCAGAACGTGACTTGGTGGGTTTCGGCAAGATTGATCCTTTGATGCATGACCCTAACATTGAAGACATTAGCTGTGACGGTGTTGGTAAACCTGTCTACATTTGGCACCGCACGTTTGAAAGCATTGAAACTAATTTGCAGTTTGAAAGCGACGAAGACCTCGACAACCTCGTTGTAAAACTTGTGCACATGGCAGGTAAACACGTCAGCAGCGCCTTCCCAATCGTGGATGCTTCATTGCCCGGCAAACACCGGCTTGCCGTGGCTTACCGCAGAGAAATCACGCCGTTCGGTACAGCTTTCACAATCCGAAAGTTCCGCGACGACCCTTACTCAATTATTGACTTAATCAACATTGGCACCTTCACCGAGGAGATGGCAGCTTATCTGTGGATCTGCCTAGAAAACCGCGCCTCCGTTATGGTTCTTGGCGGTACAGCGGCTGGTAAAACCACTGCGCTAAACGCTCTTGGTTGTCTGATTAAGCCTGGTAGCAAAATCATGACTATCGAAGAAACTGCAGAACTCAATCTCAGTCACGAAAACTGGGTTTCCCTTATCTCACGTCAAAGTTACGGTTTAGGCGGTAGCAGCGTTGGCGAAGTCGCACTCTTTGACTTGGTTAAAACTTGTATGCGGCATCGCCCTGACTTGATGATTGTTGGTGAGGTGCGTGGTCAGGAAGCTTATGTGTTGTTTCAAGCTTTGGCTACGGGTCACGGCGGCATGTGCACTATGCACGCTGAAAACGTGGAGTCCGCTGTGAAGCGGTTAACTCAGAAACCCATGGACATTTCCCCCGCATACATTCCATTAATGAATATCGTCATGTCTGTGCAGCGAGTTCACTTAATTAAAAACGGTGAAAAGCGCGCTTACCGACGAATGTTATCCGTTAACGAAATTGTGGAGTATGAAAAATACGTTAATCCCTTCAAATGGGACCCTGTCAAAGACGAGCAAACCATCAATTTAGAATCCAGTTTCCTATTAACACAAATTTCGGAGCGTTTAGGTTGGAGCCGAAAGCAACTTCTCGCTGAAATGCAGCGCAGAGCAGATGTGCTCCGCTGGATGCGGAAAAATAACATACGCAGCTACAAAGAAGTAGCTACGATCATCGCCGAGTACTATGCGCGACCCAAAGACATCTTTGAGAAACTAGTTATGGGAGAGGAGGTTGAGGTGGTTGCCATTTCTCGATAGTTATTCTGCTTTGTCTTTCCGCCTTTTCGGCAAAGTAGCACCTTATTTCCTCACCAAAGTTTTTCCCTCCACAAAGGGCGCTCTGGAGCGGGGCAGAGTGAAGATTTATCCTGAAACCTACATTTCCATGATGTTCCTCACTGCCCTATTGACTGTGCCAGTCTCTGTAATTGCGGGTTACATTGCATTTTCTTTCCAGTTTCTCCCCCTACTAATTCTTGCGTTTTTACCGCTGTTTGTAATAGCAGGGTTCCTTGTTGTTCCAATGAACAATGCAAGTGACCGATCCATCGGCTTAGAACGTGAATTACCCTTCGCCGCAGCATACATTAGCGTAATGTCAAGTGGCGGCATCGCACCCTACAGCAGCTTCAAACGTTTGACCGACATAAACTTGATGCCTGCCATGAGCAAAGAAGCCCAAGATATAGTTAAAGACGTAGAAATCTTCGGCGTTGACCCGCTCAGTGCACTTGAAGTCGCAGCCAAAAAGACGCCTCTGGACCTATTCAAAGACTTCTTAGGTGGCTACGCATCTACAGTCATCATAGGTGGCGACATCGGCCACTTTTTAGAACGCAAAGCTGAAGATATCTTCAAAGCACGTGCACTGCGTGTTAAAGCAGCGGCTGAACGTCTCGGCATGCTCTTGGAGACCTTCATCATTGTGGAGGTCATGATGTCTTTGTGTTTCTACATTCTCTTCGGAGTAAATAACCTCCAAACGGGCACGGCAAACTCTGACATATCCAGTTACTCAGGAATCTTGATGTATACGTTCATTTTCACACCTATGCTCTCAGTCATGTTTGTTTATCTAGCGCATACTATGCAGACTAAAACTCCGCAAATGGACATGCGACCCTACAAAGTCTTCGCTATAAGCTGCGTAGCCGCAGTAGTATCTTTCCTGTTACTTACAAACTTCATGGGCGCCACGCGCCTCCCAGTTTTCACGCAGCTACAAGCTATAGGTGTGGATTTGCCTGTTGCTTTAGCTGTTTCACTGTTCATATCAGCAGCGCCTGCAGCAGTCCTCCATATGCGGCTCTCGAAAATCAAAAGCAGCATGGAGCAGGGCGTCGCCAGTTTTCTGCGTGACCTAACCGAAGTGCGTAAGACTGGTTTGTCACCTGAGAAATGCATCGAAAACCTATCCAAACGCGACTATGGCTCTTTCACGAAGGAACTTCGAAAAATCAGCTCTGACATTTCTTGGGGTATCCCTCTAAAGAAGGTCATGAATGATTTTCTGCATCGTACTCGCAGTTGGATGGTGCAAATCGTGATGTTCCTGCTCGTGGAAACCATTGACGTAGGCGGAGGCACAATCGCCATGATTGATTCTTTGGCGCGCTTCAACAATTTGACGCAGGAAGTTGAGAAAGAGAAGAAGATGAGTGTCCGTCCTTATGTTATGATGCCTTATTTAGCGTCGATTTTACTGGTGGCGACGACGGTTATGATGATGGGTTTAACCACGGGTATCGTTGTGCCAGGAGAGGCTGCACCGCCCCCTGATACGCTTATGCAAACTGTGTTTATTACTTCGGTGATTTTCCACAGTTACTTAATCGGCATAGTTGCAGGAAAAATCAGCGATGATTCCATTGCCTCTGGATTAAAACACGCTGCCATTTTGGTCATTATCTCGGTGGTTTGTGCCAAAGTGATTCCGCAGTTTGTAAAGTTGATGTAGGAGAACGAAAAATGAAGTTTACCCAAAAAAGTCTGCGCAAAAACACCAAAGCAGCTAGTCCAGCGTTCTCCACGATGATTCTTACCGCTAGCGTTGTCGTAATGATTTTTGTAGCTATGACCTACGCTAGTAACATTTTGAATTTGAAAGTGGCAGAGAACGAGTTCAGCGGAAACAAACAGTTTATGTCTACAACGGGGCAGCAGCTGGATGACATTGCGTGGACTATTGGGCGTAAACAAACTGTGGATTACACAAGCAAATTCGGTACGCTGAAATTTGAGGATGCTGCTTTAACCTACAATGTTGGAATACACACGGATTCTGGGTGGAGAAACCAGTCCATCACAACAGGCATAGTACTCTATAACATTCCTGTGAGTTCTTATGCGTTAAGTGATGGCTACTTTGAACGTGTTCCTCGTGATGCCTCGGGTTCATTTCTGCTGTCTGGCTCCTCGGCTTCAGTCAGCCAAGTTTTCTGTACGGAAAAATTATCCATGGCTGGCGATGGATACGTCCGAGTTGTTCTTGTCCCAACCCTGAGAGTTTTAAGTTCATCCTTCACTGGGAGTTACTTGAAGTTTTATTTGCCTGCATTGCAGGATGGAGGCAGCCCCTACTATTCCCAGTCATTAACAGTTACCGGTGTGGGGATTTCTAAGACAACTCAAGGCGATGTTGATTCAGTAGTGGTTACTGTGAGTTTTCCAAAGGCAGATTTGGGTTTTGATTCCTCCTTTTTCCGTTTTAGCACAAACTCCGTTACCCTTAACAGCTTATCCACTCCGTCTCTTTCCAGTGGTTCGGTGGTTGAAATTTACGCGGGTCAAGTATCAGTTTCTATAGGAGCAACATAGCGGGGTGAAAATGGTTGGCGCACATAACAATTGAGTACATGATTATGGTTCCGGTGTTGATTCTGCAGATTTTCCTTTTTCCCTTAACCGCCGCAATCATCATGGACAACTGGAATACCACGCAAAGAAATCTTGAATTGCAGGAAGTCGCTGGGCACTTAGGAAGCACAATTCAACAACTTTACTACACTATAACTCGCATCGATGAAAATTGTGAAATGAAAATCAACTTGGACTTGCCTACGACGACGGTGCAGTATGGTTACACGGTTACTTTGGGGCAGGCGCAGGTGGATCCTTCGGTTAAAATAATGAACATTACATTGCAGGTTAGTGGCGCCGAAGGCTCAGGCTCCTCAGTGGTGCCATTGGGCAGTGAAGTGGATTGGCCTATCAATTTATCCTTTGAGAGCACAGACCCCAACCTCAGTTTAGTCGCCACTAAAACTGGCGGATCTATTAACTTATCAGTGGAGGGCGTCCTAGTTGGCAAGTGCATCACTTGACCACATGATTTCCCTCATAATCTTCATAGCGGCAATCCTCATCTTCATAGCTTTTTTCACCCAAAACATTCAGACCGCCACCAGCTACCAGCAACACACTGCCATGTCGACCAAAACCAGCGACCTTCTCGATACGTTGCTATTGACGCCTGGGCTGCCAGTTAATTGGGCACAAAACGATGTCACACCTCAAGGTTTTGGGTTGCAGGACCCGCGCTACAGTCAGTACAAACTTAGCTCATTTGCGCCCATGCGGTTGTCTACTGCAACCGCTCCAGTGTATTACACGCTGAAGGATGCTTATTATAACAACTTGACCGCTGGGTGGGGCAGCTACCTGTTGACGCCTATAAATGACGGGGCAATCCAAAGCTTAACTTATCAGCGGGCGTCAGAAATGCTTGGGGTAAACGGCACATATGGTTTCCATTTTTCGCTGACACCCACGGTAACGGTTTCAGTTGAGAAAACCTCGACGTCTGGGTCGCTACAGTTTTCTGTTGATGCAGTGGGAAACGGGTTTGTGCTCGCTGAAGCGAACGTGACTTACAGCCTAATAGTGGTTAATCAAGATGCAAACGAATATCCCGTTTACGACATCTCCAGCGGCAACAGTTTAACCAATGCTGCGGGAAACTTGCAGCTGAGTTTTCCATCGGTTGATGGAGAAACCCGCTCATATGCCCTTCTCGTTTACACTCACATATATGGTCTCAAAGGCGCCGGTTACTACGTTCATATGCCAGATTCAGCCAAAACCGTTGTGCCATTAATCGACAGCTTCCAGAACCGCGCTATCCGCTTGGCTCACAGCGACACAGTCGGCGACACTCCAGCATACACTTCAGCCCAGCTACGCTACCGCGCATCTTTTGCAGTGTTTACAGAAGAATACACGCTGCGTGAAGTACTTCTGGACCAAACAGACGCAACAGGCATAGTCAACGCCACCAGCAGCGGCTCCCAAATCTTAACGTTGCCCATCAGCGACCCCGGCATATTACTCATAGCCTACAAAGACATCTCCAGCAGTCAATACGGCATAGCGCTTGTGCCCTGGGGTTTGGGTTCGCTTGCTTTCCCCGTGGACTTCGGCGGTAACCCAGCGGGGCACGACTGGGTAACAACAGACCTCCGCCAAGTAACCGTTGGCGGAATCGCTTATCAAGCTAAACTGGATTTGTGGATTTTGCAGGGAGGCAGCTAAATGATTCGCACTATCGAGATCCTTTTTGTCATCATTATCCTCTCAGGTGCCTTCATTGCTGCCTCCTACTTTGCCGTGTTGCCGTCTCCACGAGAAGTCTCGCCAATCAACCTGCGGCGCCTCTCGTTGACTACTTTGCAGATGTTGGATTCTAACTATGACCTCAGCAAAGCCACCTTTGAAACAGACGATACTTATACATGGGCGCGACTGCAGATTGCCCTGTCTGCTGCTTTGCCGCCAAACGTAGTCTATAACATGACTGTTTATGATATTAACGATACTCGAAGCAGCGGCGTCCAACTCTACCACTATGTAACTTCTATTTCGAACGCTGAGAGCATCGGCGACACAAACGATGTCTCCTCCTACACTGTGGCGTCTTCGAACGTGACTTTCAATGTGACGCCGCAGAAAATCGGCGAATCAAACGGTGGAACCCTCTACATCCTCAACTGCAGCGATGCCAACGGCTGGTGGATCACTGGTTACACCGCCCAAACTTTAGCTCAAGACCTCTACGATTTGCTCTCACCATACTTCGTAGAAACGGTTATGGTGCAAAACACGGCGCAACTCAGCCAAATCCTCAACGGTTCACCCCTAAACGGCGAAACACTGAACAACGCCGTAATCATCAACACCTGCGGAGAAGCCGTTCCAATCCCTGGCAGCTACTGCACCTTGCCCTACTCACAGAACAACTATGCATACTACAGCTATTTTTTGGGGCAAAAAGTCCGCACCTACAACTGGACATGGGCAAGTATCGTGGGGTTCCCCTTCTATTACGTTAGTAACACAGCTTCTTTTTCAGGCACCCAGAATGATTGGGGGATCTATGGAATGAAACTAACAGGTGGTGGTGGTGTTGTAGCGTTTCTGCGGGGTCTAGACGACCAAGCTTATAGCAGTAGTGGCACAGCCGTTAACAACTACGACGGGCAGGCTACTCTTACTCAGACAGCTTTGGATGCCTGCAACTACTACGGCGTTTTCCCGTCTTCAAGTCAAACTGCGACAAGACTGATTTTTGGGTCTGTACTATCAACTTATCACCTTTCAATAGGTGTAAACATTCTTAACCCAATTCTTGATTCAGGTTCAACTTACTATCCGGGAACCCTCTACAACCATGGCACCACAACCATCACAGGCTCGTTTTTAGCATTAGGCTTAACCCGCACACCCGACATCCGAGTGACTGCACTCAGCTTGCTTTCATATTATCACCCGCGGGTTTACGCTTCCGAGTACACTGCCACCAACACGTCGCGGCTGGTGGTTTTACAGCTTGGATTCGCAGGAGACAGTTAAAATGAATAGTAAAGGCCAATTCTCCGTTATTGCTGCTTTGCTTGTGGCAGTTGTTTTGGTAGCGGCGGTTATGGCTACTTACTCTGCGATTAACTATGGCTCATCGGAGGAGCAGCCGCAGATTCTCAGTTCCATAGACGAAACCAACCTAGGCTTAAAGGAATTGCTGGGCTTCACGGTGGGCTACTATGGTTCAGTCATAAAAGTCACAGGCAACATGACCTACGCGCAGCAGTTAGCGAAGAACTATCTGCAAAGCGGCTTAAACAACATCGGCAACGTACGCCCCGAACTAGGCGCAAGCATAAACCTCATAAATTTAACTTTGAAGGCGAATTGGTATTCCGACGAAAGCTTCAGCCAAGGCCAAATGTACGCCCGCTACAACTTAACCGGCAAAGGCATCTACGGTGCAAGCTACAACACCTCCGCCCGCTTAGACGTACAAATACAGAACTCGCCGATGTCAAATCAGGCGGAACTGGTTATTTTGCGTGACGAAGCAGAACCTCTTATTAACCTCGGCAAAAATAACCTCAAAATCTACCAATACGACTACGAAAAATCCGTTTGGAACCTTGTTTCCCCACCCAACATCGCCTCATACGCGAATGGAACATACATTCTTGATTTACCTGAAGGGGTAACCAGCGACTCATACGCCATTGAGGTCTCCGACACAAGAGGCTTAATGGTTGTGGCTTCCTCATTCACTCAGTACACGTCTTCTGTGGCTTGGAACTCTACTCCTTACAGGCTGGGCTGCGACTACGTTGACGAATCCACCGATTTAATTGGCTTGCCGCATGAGTTGTCTTTGCAGCAGAATCCACCCGACGGATACTACGACACCTTAACAGAAGCGGCTCATGGTTTGGTACCCCAACCATGTTACCCCACAAGCTGGAGCGGTTTAGGATCTACCAGTTTAGCTAGCGGTTCATTAAGTGACCTGCAAAGCAACAACGGCATAGACATGACTTTCCACTCTTACGGGACAACCTTTGAAGGGCAAAACGACTTCGGATATTCAGCAGTGGGTTACTCCACCCAAAGCATTGACAACAATATCCGAGGTTCCCAGTTTACTATCCCCGCTGATGGACGAGCACAGAGCATAACCGTTTATTTAGAATTATCTGGAACCTCAAACCGGCCAGTCAAAACCGCGATTTACTCTTCTTCACATACATACATAACAGAAACAGAAGAACAAATAGTAACATCCAGCGGTTGGGTCACTTTCAACTTCTCCGACCCTAAGCCCAATTTATCAGCCGACACCGACTATATACTTGTGGCTTGGTCCAATAACCCGAGTGGTGACGTTCTGCTCCGTTACAATTCTGGCGCAACCAATCAGGGCCACCGTAACAGCCGCACCTATGGAGATTGGCCTGCTTCAGTTGGATTTAGTCATGAATCCCGCCAGTATAGTATATACTGCACCTATGCCCCCGCAAACCAATACACAGCACAGGTTGAGTTCACGGGGTCCTCGAGCACTCCGCTATCTTGGACTGATCTTGCATGGTTGATAGACTCTTCAACATCAACAAACAATGTCGCAGCGACTTTCCAGCTCTACAACTATAACAGCGGCGCTTACCCAACCAGCGGCGACGGCTACCTAACTACAACTTTGGGAACCTCTGATTTGCTGAGTACCCAAACCGTAATCACTAATTACAGTGACTTTTTTAGTAGCGGGCACAACTGGAAAATATTAGTTACAGCCACGAAAACAACATCGACGCCTTTTGACCTCAACTTGGATTTAGTAGAGTATGCACCAGAAATTCCCAACTACGCACTAAACATCGAAGAGCAGTGGCTAAACGTCGACACTTCTTATCCGCGACAAGACCTCTGCATAAAAACAGGCGATTTAGGCTCTGAACCCTTGCAGGTGCAGGTTCTGCAGGGTAGTTCATGGGTGAACCTGATGACTTTGGTTCCCAACCACTTCAACAACGCATCACTGTCGCCCTACATTAACTCTGAAACACTTGTCATACGTTTTGTTGGCAGCAATGACGTGGCTGACCCCACTCCCGACAGCTACGATATTGATTGTGTCTACATCAAAGATGAACCGGACATAACCTTCTTAGTTAACCGTCAACAATCCAGCTTCACGGTTGAGGTTCTTCAGAATGGTACGATGCGTTGGCTTGGACAAGACCTCGAAGTAACCACAAAAACCATCCCTGTCCCGCCAGTTCCAGTCAAAGCTATCCACATCAACCAAACCATCTGCGGGGTAAACCAAGAAGTGCCTTTCCAAATTGAGGACTGGGCATCTAACTATCAGATACCGCTGGGCTTAACGAGCAACACCACCGTCTTTAGCAACCGCCAAATGATAGTGTTTCTGCTCAACAGCGCTGTCACGGACTTTACGATTTGGTGGAACGCCACCGACGCTGCAACCCAAACCTCATTCGCATACACAAACACATTCTTCACAAACGATGATACTGACTCATCAACTTACAACAACGGCAACCTCACACTCCAATTCATTAACGGAGCCCTCAAAGCAACAGTGGCAGGAACCTCAACGTATAGCACTGCAACTTTTATGCGAATTAACACTGAATTGAGTACCTACGGCTCAGGTACCTCGCTGGTTATCCACCACGGTATAGTACGTGACATTGCTATGGAAGAATCCGAGTGGGGGACAGCAAACGGCGGTGGAGGAGCCTTTAACTGCCCCAACATATACGCCAACATCATCATAATGTTGCCAGCCAACTCAACATACTACAATTACCAGCTACGCCTAATGTTTATAGATTCAAGCCAGCAACGTACCATAACTGACCTCTGTCCCATTCAACTAACAACATCGGTTTCTTCGACGCAACTGCAAACTGAAAACAGTACAGTCGCAGATTTCCCACTCGTAGTCAACGGTTCGGCTACCTACCCAAATGTCGCAGGCATCGGTTACACTGACCACCATTTCATGCAGTTCATCGCCGACAGCAGCAAAGGCGCAGGCATAATGTTTTCTGACGCCCAAAACAGTCTACTATATGCCTTCAACGGTTTCCCTTCTAGCACTTCCAAAGGTGCGCTTAGAACCAGTAGCGGGTTGCTTGAGTTGTTGCCTGTAGCATTCGAGCAGGGACGACAAGTGCAGTTTAACACTGCCTACGACATCACATGGAAGGGTGCAGTGGCAACTTGGGATAGTCAGACGCCTATCTGCAATTTCTATGATTCCACAACGCCTATGGGTCTTTGGATTTTAGCTGAATACCCGCCTACTTTGACGACCACCGCCAGCAGCTAAACTCCTGCCCTGTCGGTTAGGGTTATTACCGACAAAATCTTATATCTAAAAGATTCAACAAGCTACCACTAACAACAACCACAGGAGTAACCCCCCATATACCCACTTGAGCCCCTGCAAAGCGCACTGATGATTTCGAGCATAATAGTTTCCATAGCCATCTTGGTATATGCCTCGTGGAGAGACCACAAAAGCCGCGAGGTAAGCAACAAAGTCTGGGTAATCTACGCACCCATAGCGTTGGCTTTGACTTTGTCTGAGTTGCTTCTTTTTCAACAAGCAGACTTAGTGCTCTACGCTATAACCTTCGGTGTATCTTCTTGCATAGCGCTTTTGCTCTTCTACACCGGCGGATTCGGAGGCGCAGACTCCAAAGCGTTAATGTGTATTGCCCTTGCCCTGCCATTTGCCCCAATAGCTTTAGTGCAGCCGCTGATATGGCCTGCCTCACCCACCTCCCAAGTAATCTTCCCAATAACTATCTTTGGAAACGCCGTTCTGTTCGCAGCAGCAAGCGGCATCTACATGGTAGGTCGCAACCTATTTTGGCATCACAAAACTAAAGCGAAAATGTTCAACGGCACCTTAGCGGATGAGTCGTGGGCAAAAAAAATCGTGGTACTAATCACCGGCTACAAAATGAACGTGTGCAAAGTGAAAGAGAAATGGCATATTTTCCCCATGGAAGACATTGACGACCGCTACGTTGATTTGCACCGTAAATTGGTTATTGTGCCCAAAGATGAAGGACGAGAAAATATTGTGGAGCGCCTCTCCAACGCGACTGATCAGGGAAAAATCGATTGTTACGTTTGGGCTACGCCGGGGTTGCCCATGCTGATCTTTGTCACTTTAGGTTTAGTGGTAGCTTTGTTCGGCGGCGACTTGGTTTGGCTGCTTGTCCGCACGGTCTTGGGTGCTTAGAGCTGGTTTAGATTGGGTTTTTGGTTTTTCTTGAATAAGAAATAGATGCAAAAACCATGGAAACTGAGCCGACGCCTACGAATGCAAGCGCGATTGTTCGGTAAGGATACATCACGCTTTGGCTTAGCGTAAAACTGTTGGCGGTTGCCTGGTAAGAATAAAAGAACGTGGCAACGGCAAACAACACAATAGCCATAACCAATAGGGTAACTTCTACTTTAAACTTCAAACTCCTTTTCCCCTCTTTTCGGAACCTATAAGCTAACAATTCTCATCAAAAGGTTATTTTAGCTTTTTGGAAAATACATTAACTGAACAAGCCATGACCACTGAGCAAGCAAGAGAAGAGTTGATGGAGTTCCTCAGGAACCCCCAAAAAACTGGCCCCGCCGTAGTGGTTATGCCCGATTTCTTTTTGGATCGCATCATTAATCTACCTTGGGCAGCAGCGGAGTTTTCTGCTATGCTGGTTGAGGTGACAAACCGCAAAGGAGGCAGCCTTGACGGAATCCAACAGACAGATATGAGCGGTGGAAACGCCATCAACGTAGCCTCCGCACTCAACAGTTTAGGCGCCTCTGTTTTGCCAGTTATCTGCACAAGCAAATATGGTTTAGAGCAAATCAAGTACTACTTTAGAAACCGAGCTCTTGACCTTTCACACGTCAAAACCCTTGGTGCCACATCTGTCACCACTGCATTGGAGTTTCGGCAGGAAAACGGAAAATCCAACGTTATGGTGCGGGATTTGGGTGCCTTAGCCGATTTCAGCCCAAAAAACCTGCGGGAAAGCGATTATGAGCTCATAGAACAGGCTGATTTTGTGTGTCTTTTTAACTGGGCAGGCACCTTGCATCATGGCACTGCGTTGGCTCAGGCAGTGTTTAGCCACGCAAAAAAGGGCAGATGCAGAACCTACTATGATACTGCAGACCCAAGCCCTAACGCAGCAGGCATCCCTAACTTAATCAGTAAAGTCTTAAACTCGGGTCAAGTGGACGTTTTCAGTTGCAACGAAAACGAGGCAGTAACCTACGCCTGCTATCTCAACCCCGACTTCGAAGAGCAACGGCAAAAGTTGGGTTTCGCCGAAGCCGCTTTAGAAGCCTCCCGAACCTTATCCAAGTATTTCTCCGCCCGAATCGACTTACACACAACAGACTTCTCTGCTACCATAAAGGGCAAAAGCGAAGTGGTGGTTCCATCCTTCAAAGTTGCTACTCTGCGGGCGACAGGTGCAGGCGACTCATGGTGCGCAGGAAACATCTACGCCAGTTACCACGGCTTATCCGACGAGTGCCGTTTGATGTTGGCAAACGCAGTAGCTGCATGCTACCTCTCCAGCGCCGAAGGATTACACCCGAACAAAACAAAACTTTTAAGCTTCCTTGAAGTCCAACGATAGATGCAGTTTTAAACTATAACCGTCTTTTGTTTGGCAGTGAATCTGCTTGCTTGAAATAAGCATTCCCGACTTCGGTGTCCTGCGGCTAGAACATCTAGTTTTAGATGTGAACGGAACTTTAACTTTTAATGGTAAACTTCCAGAGCAAGTAAAACAGAAACTCGTAGAACTGTCGCAGAACCTCAAAATCCATGTCCTAACCGCCGACACATTTGGCACCGCCAGATCTGAACTTTCCGATGTACCGTGTATAGTTCATATTTTGGAGGGTACAGAGATGGACAAGCAGAAAGAAGCCTATGTTAACGGTTTGGATGCAGAGTCAGTTGTATCTTTCGGGAACGGACGAAATGATAGGCGCATGCTTAAAGCGGCAAGGCTTGGCGTGGCGGTGCTGGGTAGGGAAAGCTGTGCAACTGATGCTTTACTGGCGGCTGACATCTGCATAGTTGATGTAGTAGACGGTTTAGACCTTTTGCTGCATCCAAAGCGGTTGATAGCAACCCTCAAACTCTAAAAGCCCAAACTATTTTTTAAGGCAACCCGCCTCTTAACCATACAAGACATAGGTGAATTTGATGGGTAAACTGTTCGGCAGCTCAGGCGTACGTGGATTAGCAAACGTCGATTTAACCCCCAGCTTAGCGTGTAAAGTTGCTTCAGCAGTGGCAACGCATTCCAAAGCTAAAAAAGCCGTTGTGGCAAGGGACACCCGGGTTTCAGGTGACATGATTGAGGCGGCTCTAATTTCGGGGTTGCTTAGCTGCGGCGTCGAAATTCATCTTGCAGGGCGAATACCCACACCAGTTTGTGCCTACGCCACCAGAGCCTTGGGAGCGGACGTCGGTTTCATGCTCACGGCTTCTCATAACCCGCCGCAGTACAACGGCATCAAAGTCTTCAACGGCGAAAGCCTCTCCTACACCGACGTAGACCAAGACGCGGTGGAAAAAATCGTGGCAGCGAGCAAGTTTGGTTTGGCTGATTGGCGGCAACTTGGCAAAACAGCGGCTGTTGATGCTTTCAGCTTTTACATGGACATGGCGAGGAAGGCGGTTTCTCTTAAGAAACCGTGGCATGTGGTGGTTGATCCCGGATGTGGCGCAGCATTTAGCGTCGGTCCAGCATTGTTCAAGGCGTTAGGCTGCAAAGTAACAGCGCTCAACGCCCAGGCAGATGGACATTTTCCAGCGCGCAAATCGGAGCCCAACGAAGAATCTCTCAAAGATTTGGCGGCAACAGTCAAGGCAATGGGTGCGGATGTTGGGGTAGCTTTTGATGGCGACGCAGACCGAGTGGCATTCATTGACGAAAAAGGTTGCTTTGTCAACTTCGACCGCTCCTTGGCTGCTTATTGCGCTTACGCTTTGAGGCGAAGCGGCGGCGGAGTCGTCGTCACCAATGTCGAAGCGTCCATGTGCGTCGAAACGATGGCTGAGCGGGCGGGCGGCAAAGTCGTGCGGACACGAGTCGGCGACATCTACCTTTCCGAAGCCATTAAACGAGACGCTGCGGTCTTCGGCGGAGAACCCTGTGGTGCATGGATACACCCTCAACTACATTTGTGTCCCGACGGCCCAATTTCGGGGGCGCTGTTTCTCGCGGCATTGGAGGAAGCAGGCAAATCGGTTTCCGAATTTGTGTCTGAAGCGCCAGAGTACATTACAATGCGTGAAAATGTTGTCTGCAAAAACGAAGAAAAATACAAAATCGTTGAGTCCCTCGGCTCAACCTTCAAAGAAGCTTTTCCCACTTACACCGACTTCTCAACTGTAGACGGTGCACGCCTATCGCTAAAAAACGGTTGGCTACTGGTCCGCGCGTCAGGCACTGAGCCGCTTATCCGCTTGACAGTCGAAGGCCAATCCGTCGAAGCGGCAAAAGATATAACCTCAAAAGCCGCAGCACTAATACACAAACAAGTCGAGGCTCAAAAATGAAAGCGGTTCTCTTAGCGGCGGGTGCAGGCGAACGTCTTCAACCTTTAACGGCAGACGCGGCCAAAACACCTTTTGAAGGTTGCCGGTAAACCGATTTTGCAGTTCTGCTTAGAATCCGTTAAAAAAGCAGGAATCAACGAAGCCATAGTCATAACCCACTACATGGGCGAGGCAATCCGCAGTTACTTCGGTGACGGCTCCTTTATCGGCTTAAAAATTACTTATGTGGAGCAGCCGCAGATTTTGGGCACGGGTAACGCAGCCGGCGTAGCTGAACCGTATCTCGATGGTGACTTTGTGCTAATTTATGGTGACTTGCTTTTTGGCGTTGACGCCGTGAAGGATGTTGTTTCCAAGTTTAAAGCGGGGGAAACCGCTGCTGTCATGGGGGTTGTGCCGGTGGAGTTCCCCGAAAACTATGGCATCATCGAGCAAGACGCCGAAGGTAAAGTCAAACGTATAGTCGAGAAACCTGAGATAGGAAAAGCTCCCTCTAACCTTGCAAACGCAGGCGTCTACTGCTTTAGCAGAGACGTCTTTGGAAAAATCAGTCAAACTCAAGCTTCCGTGCGGGGCGAATGGGAACTCACTGACGCAATAACCATGCTGGCCGAAGAAGGCAGAATTGTGCTTGCTGCTCAGCTTGGCAAAAGTGACTGGTTTGATGTTGGTAGGCCGTGGGATTTGCTGGACGCCAATGGTTGGGCACTTAATTGCATGGAACACAGGGTTTTGGGGAAAGTCGAAGAAGGTGCGCATATAATCGGACCTGTTTCGGTTGCCGAATCGGCACGAATTCGTTCAGGCACCTACATTGAAGGTCCCGTCTTCATTGACGAAGAAGCCGATGTCGGACCCAACTGCTATATCCGAAGTGGAACCAGTCTCGGCAAAAAAACCCGTGTTGGCAATGGCTGCGAAATCAAAAACAGCATCATCATGGACGGGACTCACGTTGGACACCTCAGCTATGTAGGCGATAGCGTTTTGGGCGAAAAATGTAACCTCGGTGCAGGCACCATAACGGCGAACTTGCGCTTTGACGACGGCAAAATCAAGATGCAAATTAAAGACAAAGTCGTTTACACAGGCAGGCGTAAACTAGGCGCAATTTTGGGCGATAACGTGAAAACGGGGATCAATGCCTCTTTTATGCCGGGGGTTAAGGTGGGGATGAACACGTGGGTTGGAGCCAACTTGATGGTTGAACGTGACCTTCCTTCGAACAGTATTGCCTTGCTTAAGCAGAGCAGCGAAGTAAAACCTAAGGGTAATTAATCCTTTTTTAGGAATGCAAATGGGATAGGACGCAAGCTTGGGGTGTTCTAGCGAAAAATTTAAGTGGTTAGTCATTTGTGATTCAAGCAAGCAGTGGATGCTATAATTGCGCTATCGTCCCTCTAAATTAAAAATTACAAGAAATATCATTATCATAGGTTTGATTGCTTTAGTTCTCACTTCAATTCCGCAATCAGCCGCCTCTTCTGACCCGCCTTCAATTGATTGGCGCAAAACCTTCTCAGGGCTGCAAGCTATTTCTGTAATCCAAACTTCAGACGGAGGATACGCCCTAGCTGGCGTCGCTTCGTCTTCAAGCGGAGCCTCATTTATAAAAACTGATTCATCCGGAAATATGCAGTGGCAGAAGAATCTTGGCAATATCGTGTCGTTGGCACAGAATAGAGCTCTTGAGTTCGTTGTTTTCTGCGAAAACGGTGACATAATCAAGTTAGACACTCAAGGAAATATCCTTTCAACTTTTTCTCTTGGAGCAAATAGAGGTGTCCGACAAGGAATAATAACTGATGATGGAGACTACATAGTTGTTGGCAATGCCTTCTGGCAATACCAAGAGACTTATGTTTGGCTACGCAAATTCGACACCCAAGGCAATATTATTTGGGACCTGAATTACACAGGTGGGTTTCAAATTTCTTCAATTATAAATACTGTCGATCGCGGCTGCGTGATGGCAGGTAACTGGAAGAATAATTTTTGGTTAGCAAAGCTTGATTCTAACGGTAATCAGCAATGGAGCCAAAACTACGTTTACGGCGACCCCTTAAATACGCATTTTGTTTACTCAGTGGATAGAACTAGCGATGGCGGATTCATTCTTTCAGGCACAGGAATGTGGCAATCCAGCGGCGGTATGATCCCTTGGCTTATTAAAATAAATTCCCAAGGGTATGAACAGTGGAACCTTCCTTATGCCCAATATCATGACGATAGCTTCAGCTCAATAGTACAGACTGCTAATGGCGGCTACTTTGTTGTTAGACCCAGATCTGCATCTCTTATGGGGGCAGATTCCTCAGGCAGTGAACTCTGGCAAGAGCAGTTAGGCACTTCGTCAATAACGGCACTGCTAGGCTATCCCGCGGTCCGCTTAATTCCCACAAATGATGGCGGATACGCAATTGCGGGCTCAAGTGCAGAAAACGCATTTCTGATAAAATTTTCTCCCCAAGCTAACTCTCAGCCGCCCACTGTTAGAATATCTAGTCCACAAGACAAAACATATGACACATCTGACATTCTCTTGACGTTTACAGTGAATGATCAAAGCACTTTACTTAGCTACACGCTTGATGGTCAGCAAGAAGTGGCTATCACTGGAAATACAACTCTGACTAACTTGTCTGCAGGATCTCACAATATTACAGTCAGCGCCCGCAATTTGGCGGGAGTTATCGGTGCTTCGGAAGTAATTCCTTTTACAGTGATTGAGCGTTTTCCAAGCGAAATAGTTTTCGGAGGGGTAGCTATGGTTGTTGCGGCTGGCGTCAGTTTTCTGCTTTATTTAAAAAGGCAAAGCCTCTCTGACATCAGAAAAGTAGATTTGAAGGGGTTTATGAAGAAACAACGTCTTGTTGCAATTGCACAGAACAAGATTGTGTGGACGTTGATCATCATTAGTTTATGTTTCATCTTAGTTTTCGTACAGTTCTTCTTTCCATACCTCTTCTTTACATCTGCATCTAGAGGTTCAAATTCTTCTTTCGAGGTAGGTGTCACCTACGTTTATGAACGAGACAATGTTGAACAAATTTATAGTGAAGTATCCCACCTGAAAGATTTAGGTTTCACCGTGATACGGGTCAATATTGTGTGTGACTCAAGTAACCCTAATTCTTACTTGAACACTCTGTCTGATGTGTTCTTCAGCGCCGTTCGCCAACTTGGCATGAAGGTTGCTTTGATTATTAACGAACATGAAAGTACAGGTGACATAAACTACTGCCTTGACAAGTGGGGTAGTGACTTTTCCTACATTCAGGTCCTCAACGAACCCGACGTAGCTTCTTCATGGGAAATGGGTGCCTTATTTACCGATGATGAAGCAGGTTCTAAATTTATGGACATCTACACAATAGTTGAGCAGCATCAGCTTCCTGCGCAACTATATACCAACTTCTCGCCAGCTTTTGTTGCTCGAACTAACCTTCCTATAACATTTAGTGAAAAACTCAGACTTCGTAGGTTTTGACGTTTTTATGGATTCATTTCTAACTCTCTCGCCTAACATGATACAATTTCTGGAAAAAATAACGAATAAACAAGTGGTCATTTCTGAGTTTGGAATGTCAACAAACAACGATGCCACCCAGAGCAATTACATAATTAATGGTCTGAATCTTTTCAAAAATATGGGACTTAAAGGCTGCTGGATCGTCTATTGGAACGATGCCGATAACCATTATGGCATTCGCGGAAGATTAGCTGAACAGAAAATAGGTGAATGGATTGCTCAGAATGCTTAAACTGTCTAAACAAGTCTTTATCCACGGTTTGACAATAACAATTACGTTAGTGACTATTCAACTGTTGTTGGATGCCTTCCAGAACGCGTTCTTGCTTTACATGCCGCCAATCGGGTTTGCTTTGTTTCTACTAACAATGTTCGGCATCCAACCTATAATTCTGGGTGTATTGAATATAGTCGTTATCCACCGCTTGTACAACTGCCAAGGATGGCAGATAGGTTTCTGGCTCAACGGCTTTTTCGTGCTACTGTTTTTCTCCACAATAAACCTCTTGATACAAACAAGTCTAGGCGTACCGTTTTCAATTGCTGTCGGAATAGTTGAGGTCTTCTTGCTTTCCTACCCGTTTGGTTATCTTGGAAAATTCAGCAACCGCGGCGAGGGGAAGAGTTCACCTAAGGGAATCGTTAACAATTGTTGACGGCTCTGTTGCCCTTTTTTCCCAAACCGTTGCTCTCTTTAGAGAACTGCAACTTGCAGCTAAAACAGAAATTGAAAATTAACACCACGAGTTTGTTTTATTCTACTTTTTTGTGGTCTTTTCTTATCCTAGAGTAAAATAGAACTCCTGCAGCGGCAATTATCAACACAAAAATAAGTATTAACCAAACTATTGCCGAAGATTCAACTGCTGTACGAGGGGGTTGTGTGGGTTCTTGGGTTTGTTGTGGCGTTGTTGGTACTTCAGAAACTGTGGGTTGGGGAGTTGTAGCAAAAGAAGTTTGGGGTGGCGGAGGAAACTGAGCTGAAAGTGCTTCTCGCAGGGACAGGTTCGTCCAATCTGGAAGCATAGCAGTGGAGTTAGCAATGTCATATTGTCTCACAAGGGGATAGGGGTCTGTGTTGTATTCGTTTATCACATAGGGCGTATCCCCAATTCCTGTGTTGCCAATTTCTGTTATGTTAGGGTAGTTTGTTTGGTAGTCTTGCCAGTAGTTGCCAAATTCGCCGTTAGTCCATATTTCTTTGGCGGCTGTCATGTTTGGGAACGCCGTTGCGTAGTTGCTATCGCTGTACATGTCATAGAAGTAGCCTTTTTTCCACGATGGGTTGTCGATGAAGTTGTTTAAGTAAACATTGTTCTTGTAAGATGCGCCAAAGGAAATTGCAGCCGATAACGAATTATTTGCGGTGTTAGCTTGGATTATGTTGTCGTCTGAATACCAGAGTCTAAACGTGTAACTGAAACCTGAAATCGTGTTTTTAGCAATAAAGTTGTTTTTTCCCCATGAGATGTCTACTCCGGTAAATCCGCGTGTGTCTGATAAAATTCTGTTTTCCAAGACTACGCTGTTGTTCGAGTGTGTTAAAGCTACCCCTTGGCAGGTGTTATCTTTGATGAAGTTGAATGAGTTATAAGCGTAGATGTATACTGCAGTATTTTGCTCTGCTTGGCAATAGGAACTGTTTAACTGAATGTATCCACCAACTAGGTTTTGGGTAATGCTGCTGTTTTCGCCAGATAATGTTACGCCTGTGGAGGGACTTGTGGATATGTTGCATTCCGTGATTAATGTTCCCGCTCCGAAGGATTGAAGGTATCCACCTGGGTTGGCTACTTCGATTGTTAGGTTCTGTAGTCTGCATGAATCAGCCTTTATGGTCAAGGCGTTGGTGTAAGTGTAGAAAACCGCAGATAAAATCCAACTCTCAGAATACGCGGGGTAAAGTCTAACTATGGTTCGGTCACGGCTTTCGCCAATTATGGAAAGTGATTTGTTAATGATGAGTGTTTTGTTAATTGGTCCATCGTGGACTCCGTTTCTCAGTAGGATAACGCCGCCGTCGACTGCACCTATTACCGCTGATGTTATTGTCGGGTAATCGTCGGGAACAACTATGGTTCTACCCTGCGCTTTTACAGTTGTACCCAACCCAAAAAGGGTCGATACCAAAAAAAGAACAAGCACTGCCGCAAAAAGCTTTTTCATATTCGTCAAAAATCTAGCAGTGAATGTGGATAAAAAGGGTTTTTGTCAACATTTCTTGACTGAACAGCGTATTGTAATCGACTCATTGACATACAATTTTTCGCTTAAACATAGACCCTTAAAAGGAGCAACATCTACAAACCCCTCCTCAGCTTTTATGCGCCTTCAATGCCGAGCTTATGGAAAAGAGAGCAACAGAACCTCTCAGTATCGTCCCTGATAAACAGTTAAAACCTGGCTAACCAAACAAGCAACCCAGCCAAAGCCAACATTGTAAACTATTAAATCAAAGATAAATAGTTGAAAAGCAATTTCATGTACCAACTAAGGAGAAATAAAAGTTGTCTGTAGCGCAAAGAAAATACTTCACCGAAGTGGCAGCGTTAGCAGATAAAACTGTCGCTGTTGTCACAACCAACGGAAAAACATTCAACGGCACACTTATCGGCGTTAACCCCGACACTTTGAGCCTTGTTTTAGCAGATGCAACCGAAGCAGGAAAACCCCTACATCGCGTAGTCATAAACGGGAGCACCGTAGCACAGCTCTCAACTGCAGAAAAACCATTCGACCTCAAATCGCTCGCTAACCGCTTAGAAAAAGTTTTCCCGACCATGGTTAAACTCTACGATGATCAAGGCTTCATTTGGGTAATGGACAAAGTGAAGCTCACCGAGAAAGGTGTCGTAGAAGGTTCAGGTCCAGCAGCTGATCGCGTCCAGAGAGTCTACGATGCTTTCATGAGCGAAGCCAAAGCCTAAAGCTAAGGCTAGCTAGATGAACCAGCGCAGTTGCTGCTCCTCTTTCTTCTTTTCTTCTGTTATACTCCGAATAATACCGAACGACTCTAAGATTTTTTTGATTTCTTCACCGCTAACTTCAATGCCTGACATGTCAATGTTTATGTTAAGATATTTACCAAGCAAAATTAGGGCGTGTTCGGCTGCATTAACGTCGGGGTTCATGCCCAAAGTGTCCACAAGCAACGAGAAACCCTTCAAGTCGCGAATGCGTGCCAACCCAACAGATAAGCCGGCGATGCCGAAAACGTGGCCTACCATGACTTTGGTGCCTAAATCCAGCGCCTGCTGCATTGTCTCCAAATCTGTGGCAGTGCTATAAACAGCTGGAACAGGCTGTACTTCATCTTTTTTGAAGCCGCCAATCGAAATTACGAATTTACAACCCAAGTCTTGGCAGATGTCCAGTACTTTCCCGACAAGTTCATACTGCCCAACTGTGGTAAGCGCCTGCGTGTTCCCATACCAAATAATAATGTCACGTTTGCCCTCACCGCATTTGGCGTAATAGAGCTCATTTATGGGGGTGCGTGCGCCGCCGTCTTCGGTGGTTATTGCGAAGTCTTGGAATGAAGAAGAGAAAATCTGTGCGAACTTTACTGCTTTTAGCTCTTTGATTAGGTGTAGTGCTGCGATGTTGGCTACAAAGCCGATTCCGGGTAAGCCTTCGATCAAGATTGGGTCGTTGAGTTGGGGTTTTTCGGTTATGTCGATTGAGCAAACCATGAATGTGCACTTCTGAGGGTATTAGAGAAACATTGCGATATAAGCATGCCTAATTTCTTCGCTTTTTTTGGGGGTTAGACTTTAGGTCTGCAAGTTTCTTAGCCTGCTGACGTGAAAGCCTAAAAAGCACTGCTGAAACGGCGGCGAAAAAGCCCAAAGTCACTATCAACACGATATACGTTGTGTCCATGAGGTTTCTTCCCCCTCAAACTATACACCACAATTAGGGCTTTGGGCTTATAACCCTTGTAATCTTTGGCTCTTGATTACTAATACAGAACATCCCCCTTTGGGCTAACATTTTTTATAAGCGAGATACGCTTCAATTGTAGGTTTCATCCTTGAGCATCTTTGAAATAAAAGAAAAAGACCTGCTTGGCAGAATCGGCAAACTTAAAACCAAAACCGCCACAGTGGAGACTCCGCTGCTTTTCCCAGTTATAAACCCCAGCAACCAACCTATTTCCTGCAAACGGCTCAAGGAAAACTTTGGTTGCCAAGCATTAATCACCAATAGCTACATCAACAAGAAACGCTACGGCAACAAAATCATCGAATCGGGTGGCTTGCACAAATTCCTCGATTATGATGGCGCAGTCATGACCGATTCGGGAGCTTACCAAATCCTCGTGTACGGTGAAGTAGAAGTAAGCCAAAAAGAAATTGTGGCATACCAGGAAGGCATCGGAACAGACATAGCCACTATCCTCGACATCCCCACAGGCTGGAAAGTCACAAAAGAAGAAGCCGAAGTCACTGTGGCAGAAACTCTTCGCCGCGCCAAAGCCTTCTTCGACCTCAAAACTCGAGACGACATCCTCTGGGTTGGACCCGTGCAGGGCGGAAGACACCTCGACCTCGTCGCGTCATCGGCAAAAGAAATGGGCAAACTCCCCTTCCAAATCCACGCATTGGGAAGCCCAACCGAAGTTATGGAGAACTACCGCTATGACGTGCTCGCCGATATGATCTTAACCTGCAGAAGAGGCATCCCAATCGAGAGGCCACTACACCTCTTCGGAGCAGGACATCCCTCCATGTTCGCGTTGGCAGTTTCTTTGGGCTGTGACCTCTTCGACTCAGCTGCATACGCCCTCTATGCACGCGAGGGTCGCTACATGACCGAAAATGGCACTTGGCGACTTGAACAAATGGATTATTTCCCATGCAGTTGTCCCCGCTGCGTTTCTGATACCCCTGAGGGTTTACGTAAAAAATCTGCCAAAGAACGTGAAGTTTTCTTATCTGAACACAACCTTTTCGTGTGCCAAGCCGAGTTACGCCGTATAAAACAAGCAATTCGCGACGGCAGACTCTGGGAACACACCGAAATGCGTCTTCACGCCCACCCAGCACTCCTCTCAGCACTAAAACGAGTGCGTAACCACGAGGACTTACTTGAAAAATTCAGCCCAACAGTCAAGAGCAGCGGCTTCTTTTATTTTGACTCTGTTGGGTTGGCACGACCCGAAATCGTTCATTACCGCAAACGCCTTGCAGAACGCTTCACTCCGCCAGCTGAATCTAAGATGCTTTTTTTGGTTCCGCAGACCCGAAACAAACCGTTCCATAAGGCGCCTGAAATGAAGAAAATCCGTCAACTCTTGCGCAAGCTAGGTGAAGACGACGCAGCGCTGGTGCATGTGTGTGTTTATGCTGCTCCATTTGGTGTTACGCCTTTGGAGTTGGATGAGGTTTACCCGCTTAGTCAGCATGAAACTGCGTTGCCTCTGGATAAAGAAACAGTAGAGTACGTTGCAGCTCAAACGGCAGATTATATAAAACGTGGATCCTACCAGGGTGTGGTGCTGCTTAACGACACCAAACTTTGGGGCACTACCGTCAAAGAAGCAGCCCAAGATGCCTGCACTGCTAAAGACATGTATTTTGCTGCTCAAGACGCCAACATGGAGGGCACCAGAGAAATGTTAACCCATTTAGTTGATGCAATCCGCAAAGGCTTAAACCAAAATTAAATACATGTTTTGGATAGCTTTTTTTACCTCCAGACTCCTATAGCCAATATGAATCCTAATCCGGAGTTTCTCTATGCAGACCTCCACATCCATACTGTCTACTCCGCCGATTCGCTTGTTCAGCCGAAAACAATGGTGGATATGCTTACCGCTCACAGCTTCATCAAAGTCGCAGCCGTCACAGATCATGACAGTGTAAGAGGCTGCAAAGCCACAGTCGAGTTAGCTTCGGCGTACTCGGATGTGCTTATTATTCCCGGCTGCGAAATCAGCACTCCGCATGGTGACATGCTGGTTTTAGGCACTGACGAGTTGCCTCCGCGGCCTTGGACACCAGAAAACGTGGCTGATTACGCACGCCAAATCGACGCAGTTTCCATTGTGGCCCATCCCTTCCGCACTTATGGCATGGGTAACTACGCTGCAAAACTCAAAGTAGACGCCATAGAGGTGCTCAATGGCGGAACAAACAAAGAAGGCAATGCGCAAGCCAAAGAGCTCGCCAAAACATTGGATTTGCCGGGCACAGCGGGCAGTGATGCTCATCAGGTCTCCGAACTCTTCGCCGTCTACAACAAAATTGATGCGAAGCTTAACGTTGACTCTGTTTTAGCTGCAATAAAAAAGGGTTTGGTATCAACGCATTTGCGCTAGGTAAAGAAGAAGTCCCAATTTACGAAATGAATTTTTAGCCTTCAAATAGGCGCGAGGGTAACGCGTGGAGACTTCTTGGTTGGTATATCCGAGGGCTAAAAACCTGTCAAGACTGCTCAACAACCAAAAAACCGCACCCATCCCTCTAACACAGCCCAGTAACTATAGAAATTTTCATATCACAGAAGCAACGAATAACTAACGTGCCAAAATGCCCCCGACCCTAGACGGACTTGACAAAAAAATATTGGAAACTCTTCAGCAAGACGGTAGAATATCTTTTGCTGATTTGAGCCGACAACTAAACACCCCTGAAGCTACAATTCGATTCCGAGTCAAGCGCCTCCAAGATGCAAAAATTATCACGCACTTTGCCGCTTTAGTTGATCCCTTCAAAGTTGGTGTTGGCGTAAGTGGTGCGATTTTGCTTAAAATTGAACCGGCGCATCTGGAGGAAGCGTGTAAAGAGTTGATTGGATTTGGTGAGACAGTGTATTTGTTTCAGAGTACTGGGGAGTATGATATTGTATCAGTTATTTTTGCACGTGATATGGCTCATTTGAATGATGTTGTTAAGCGGACAAAGATGATTGCGGGGGTTAAGGATGCGCGGGTTTCGGTGACGACGAGGTTTTTGAAGAACGATTCTGCAGTTAAATTCGAATAGTCAAAGTTGCTGATTCCGCAATCAGTTATGGTTTAACTTATATTTTCCGTAACATTAATACGATTAAATGCGTAAACAAGTAGCGCCTTATAGGCAAGCTAGGCTAACAATCGCAGCCAGCAACCGAAATTTAGGTGAAAAAAATGGTTAGCCAACATGCTATATACCTAGATGAAATTGACAAACAAATCCTCCAAATTCTCCAAGACGACTTTCCCCTCGTCGAAGAACCCTGGAAAGCCGTCGCCGAAAAACTCAACCTCACTGAAAGAGAAGTCATCAACCATTTAAAACAACTTTATCAGCAAGGAATAACCAGGAAAATCGGCGCTGTAATAGACAAATCCAAAATAGGGTTAACCGCGGCAACGTTGGTGGCCCTCAAAGTGCCAGCCGAGAGAATAGAACAAGTTTCTGAAGTAATCAACCAGCACCAAGGTGTCTCCCACAACTACGAGAGAGACCACGAATACAACGTTTGGTTCACCCTAAAAGCCTCAAGTCAAAATGAATTAAATTTGAGCATAAAGGAAATCACCGAAAAAGCTGCAGTAGCCGCCAAAGACATCCTGAGTTTGCCCACAAAAAACTGCTTCAAAATTAACGTACGCTTCCAAATTACCTGACTTAGGTGACCAATATGGATTTGACTGACCAAAAACTGATTTTTGAAGCAGAGAAAGGACTACTTTTAACGCCTCACCCCTTCACCCAAATCGCCACAACATTAGGAATTACACCGCAAGAAGTAATTAAACGCCTTCAAAAACTAAAAGAACAAGGGGTCATTCGAAGGTTCGGCGTTTCCCTTAGACCAAACGATGTAGGATACAACGCCAACGGTTTAGTAGCTTGGAAGGTTCCGCAAGGTCGGATACAGGAAATCGGTATCTACCTTGCAGGATACAAAGACATTTCTCATTGCTACGAACGCGGGACGGTGGCGGGTAAATGGGAATACAACCTCTACACCGTTATTCATGCACACAAACGTGAGGCTATAGAGCAACTGGTTAAGCTTCTCTCAAGCCTTACAGGTCTTAAAGATTATGTTATAATTTACAGTACAAGAAACCTCAAAACAAAACATGAGGAGACAAAGAAATGTTAAACATCACCAAACTCTGGTGCGGCACACCCGGCTCCATGGATAACCTCCGATACGGCGCCGAAGCCCACAAAAAACCAGTAGTCGTATGGAACAGCACCCAACGATGCAACCTGCACTGCATCCACTGCTACAGCAGCTCAGAAAACAAAAACTACCCCAACGAGCTTACAACGATTGAGGCTAAAGAGTTTATTGAGGACATAGCGGAGTTTGGGGCTCCTGTGCTGCTTTTTTCAGGTGGTGAGCCGTTGTTGCGACCAGATCTCTTTGAATTGGCGCATTACGCTGTTGAAAGAAAAATTCGAGCAGTTTTATCCACAAATGGTACTCTCATAACGCCTGAAGCTGCAAAGAACCTAAAAGCGGCTGGCGTTTCCTATGTGGGCATAAGCGTGGATGGCGCAGAGGAAACTAACAACAAATTCCGAGGTACCCCAAACGCCTTCAGAGCCGCATTAGATGGCATAAGAAACTGCAAACAAGCCCATGTTAAACCTGGTTTGCGTTTCACCGTAACTAAATACAACTTGGCAGATGTTCCCAAAGTTTTCGACATCATTGAAGCCGAAGAGATTTCGCGTGTTTGCTTTTACCATTTGGCTTATGCAGGTCGGGGCTCTAAAATCGCTGACGACGATTTAGCACCTCAGCAAACCCGTGATTTTCTTGATTACATCTTGAAAAAAGCTGAGAAGTTGCATAAAACCACTGAAATTTTAACGGTGGACAACCACGCTGACGCTGCATACCTCTATCTTAAACTAAAAGAAAAAGACCCCTCAAGGGCAGAAAAAGTGCTTGCATTGCTTAAGCAGAACGGTGGCAACAGCACTGGCGAAGGAATCGGTTGCGTAGACGCCCAAGGCTTTGTACATCCTGACCAATTCTGGCGACACCACATATTAGGCAACATACGAGAGCGCAAGTTTAGCGCAATCTGGAATGATAACACCGACCCGCTACTATCTGCGCTGAAAAACCGCAAAAACCATCTCCAAAGCAAATGTAGCAGCTGCCGCTTCTTAGACATATGCAACGGCAACCTGCGTGTGCGCGCTGAAGCAGTTTACGGTGACGTGTGGGCTCCTGACCCCGCCTGCTTCCTAACCGAGAAAGAAACCATCGGCAAAGAGTAGGTGCATATGGCTAAGCCAAATATTCCCCCGAATGTGACGCCCCGTGTAGTAGCTTGGGAATCCACACGCGCCTGCAACTATACCTGCCTTCACTGCCGAGCCCAAGCCCAAAAACAACCTGATCCAAACCAACTCTCCACTGCTGAAGCCTTGAGTTTAATGGAGCAAATAGCCGAATTCTGCAAACCTATATTGATCATAAGTGGTGGTGATCCACTTCTGCGAGAAGACATTTTTGAAGTATCATCTTACGCCTCAAAGTTAGGTATCCGAGTTGTTATGTCTCCCAGCGGCAGCAACATCACACAGCATGTAATCGAGAAAATGACGGCGTCGGGGGTGAAGATGATTTCTGTTAGCCTCGATGGCTCAAACCCGCAAATCCACGACAGCTTCCGCCAAGTGCCGGGTGCTTTCGAGTTGTCAATGCAAAACATCGCTTACGCCAAAGCGGGTGGTTTACCTTTTCGCATTAATACAACTGTAACTAAGCACAACATAGGCGACTTAGACAAAATGCTCAGGGTTGCCTTTGAAGCGGGGGCTGTAGAGTGGGATGTCTTCATGCTAGTTCCAACTGGCAGAGGCAAAGTTGAGATGGAAATAACACCCGACCAGTACGAAGCCACCTTGGAGCACATTTATGAGTTAAGCCTTTTTTCGCCAATCCCCATCAAAATGACCTGTGCACCGCAGTACACGCGGATTATTGCTCAAAAAGGAAAACAAAGCTCGGCTCATATGGCGCGGGGCTGCATGGCGGGGAACGGCTTCTGTTTTGTATCTCATGTAGGCGACGTTTTCGGCTGCGGCTTTTTGCCCCTTGCTGCGGGTAATGTGAGGCAGCAGAATTTTGGGGAAATCTATCAAAGGTCTCCGTTGTTTGTTGAGCTGCGCAATCACAGCTTGTTGAAGGGTAAATGCAGCGTCTGCGAATATAGGGTGCCATGTGGCGGGTGTCGAGCGCGAGCGTTGTCGGTTAACAAGAGTTTTTTAGCTGAGGAACCATACTGCACCTATACACCTGCGGTTCTGGGATAGTTGTTTAAAAAAAGTGGAGACCTGAGTTAGTCAGGTCTTTATTCAATTTTCCATTTCTTCGCAACTTTAACTACAAGGAACACTAAGACCGCAACGATTAGGAACGTAATCAAAGCAACCAAGAAGTCTCCAACTGCAAATGGTCCCACAACGACTGTTGCCAAGTTCTCTATGCCCGGAATCGCTAACCCAATCAATGGTAGCAACAAATCTTTGACCAACGCTTGAACCAACGTACCCACATAGAGGGCAACGATGAAAGCGACAGCTAACCCGAAAATCTTGTACTTCGAGAGGAAATCTTTGAATTCGTCCCAAAGCCCAGTAGGTGGCGAAGGCGGCGGTGCTTTTTCGACGGCTTCCCTGATTTTTCTTAATTCAACTAGAATTTCGTCTTCTTTGTCCAAACAAAAGCCTCTAACTAATACTTCAAGGGGTTTGCTTTAAAAAACTATTGCCTCATGCTGGGCTGTGGTTGCTCGTTTACACCCACAAACCCATATACGAAGCATAGAGACTCAGAAGTTGACTCCTTAAACCTCTCATTTTCTCAGGTACCCATCCATGAATCGATATCAGCTATACGGCATTTTTAAAAAATCATTCAAAGATTGGCTAGAGGATAACGCTGTCTTGCGAGCAGCTGCACTAACATTCTTCATAATTATTCCCCTACCAACCCTACTATTGATTGTATTAGCAGTTTTTACTTTTTTTCTTGGAGACGCACATGCAATCCAAATTCTTGTCGAGCAAATAGCCGCTCTATCAGGGCCCTCAGTCGCTGAGTTGTTTCGACAGCTACTTGTAATCTCTGCTTCACCGTTTTCGTCCCTCTGGACTGCGATTGTCGTCGTCGGCTTCTCTATTGGAGGTGCAATCGGTGCTTTCTCTGTGCTACGGGAAACTATGGATCGAATTTGGGATGTCAAATTATCTAAAGGTCAACCGTTGTGGAAAAAAATTAGGCAGAAGATTGTGCCCTTTGTTGTTATTTCTGCGCTGGGGCTAATTGTGTTTACGTGGACCCTGGGGGCAAGCAGCTTGTTTAGTGCGATAACGCGTTTTTCAGTTAATCAAGTTTTTACTTTTGTAGTACTTGAGATAGCGCAAATAATGCTTTCGTTTGGTATTGCTGTGCTGCTGTTAGCTATAATTTATAAGATGATTCCTGAAGCGACGATACATTGGCAGGACATAGCTCTGGCCTCAGTTGTAACAGGCGTAGCTTTCACAGTTACGAACTACATTTTTGGATTCTATATCCAGGTATTTGTTGTTACCACAGTTGGTGGTGCAGCGGGAGCCTTGCTGATTATTCTGCTTTGGATTTATGTTCTAAACCTGATAGTGCTGTTCGGCGCTGAAGTATCCAAAGTATATGCTATAACTGTTGGGACGCATTCAAAGCAGCATGTACCTTCCTCAATTCAAAAAGTAATTGAGCCTCTCAAGAAAGTAGGAGAAAAAATAGAGCAGGCAGCAAAGGAAGAGGTGGTAAAAACTGGGGAAACGAGTATGGCGCCTGAGAGGAAAAAAGTTGAGGAGGAAGGGCATTCGTAATGTTGTCTGTGTAGCAAGAGAAGGAAAGTAGGTTTCGGTGGCTCCTAAATAAAAAGAGCCCTATTGGGTTTTGTTGGTTAAATTGGTTTTTTTGGACCTGCTTTTTTGTGTTGTCCGTTGCAGTTGCTTAAGTGGGCGAGCCACCTGCCGCTGTATGGAATGTTGGAGAAGTCGCTACCACATCGCGGACATTTTGTTGTTTTCTGGAAAGTTTCCATCTCTTTCGCGGTATAGCCGAGGTTTTTGAGTTCAACTATTACTGCGTCTTTTCCAGTTTCTAATTGTGTTTTCATCATTTTGGCACACTCAATTATGCATAATATATTAAGACTCAATACTTAAACATTGCGAATAGTAGTTACATAGAGACCGAAAGATAATAAAAAGAATAGCAGGATAGTGGTGGGCCGAGGCGGATTTGAACTGCCGACCTTTCGATTATCAGTCGAACGCTCCAGCCGTGCTGAGCTACCGGCCCCCACTTATGTTGGTGTCTGAAGTAAATACTAGCGTGGGTTTATAAAAATAACGGATACTGTTTCTGCGGTTACCATGGCAGCGAAGAGTGGCACCGCATAGGCCTCAGCGACAAGTCTGCTTACCTCCATCTACCAAAATTAACCGGTTAAGAATTAAGTGCTATATTGTGGGGGATGGCGGTTTTTGGGTCCAGACAAAGCTAGAGTATGCCCTTCAAACAGCAACAATAGAATGCGCAGATGTCCTATAAGTCGGGACCGTTAGTTAAACTGCTGTCAGGGTCAAAGGCTAAGTTACTGTGTTTTGGCCAAAAATAGTCACCGATACCGCTGAGGCGTGCGCAGGGTTTTAAGGAAAAAATTCGGATACTCAGAAACTGAATGTTTGATCCATTTAGGAAAGTGATGATTTGGCGGTTCTCTATGACTCACCGTTATTGTTACACTCTTTTTCAGGCGTCTTGGTTGAGTTTCGAAGTCCATGTTTAAGTGTTTAAACTGCCGGCAACTAAGAACTGCATCTGACCACACAAAGGACTTAGATGGTCGGCTGCCAAAATATCCAAGACAATTACTACTGCAAGAAACCTGCCTTCCCAACAATAAGGCTTAGAAGAAGTTGAACAAACAATCTTCCATGTTCAACTTCTACTAAAAATAGGACATTAAAAAGGAATCTAACTCTACATTTTTGGGTCAATTCCAAGAGAGTCTATGTAGACTGCCTGGGACTTCCTTTTACTGCCAATTTGCCGGAGCCTGATTCAATGGGGCGGAAGAGCATGGTTTGATATTATGAAGTTTCCAATATCCAGTTGAAGACTCAGCCCGTTCTGAGCGACAAAATCGGCTAAAAGCTTGTAAGCGCTGACATCAATTGATTTTCGCTCAACAAACAAGACAAGACCGTCTTCGACAGTGTCAAACATTTTTACGTCGATGCCGCAGTTTGTTTGAATTTCTCTTTTGAATTTCATCGCTTCAGACATATTCATGCGTGTTAGTATGGTTTTATAGGTAATGAATTTTGCCTAAGATTTATGCTCAGTATCCAGATTAGCCAGTATCATAGTACAATTCTATGTAGCCGCACTCTTGACAGGTGTATGTTCTTGCTGGAATGAACCTGTTGGTTTTGACGCTGTACCCTTTGATTGATTTGGATGCTGTAACTATTGCGGATAAATCTTTGGACTTTTTCATTGGACCACTGCATTTAGGGCAAGTTTTCAGTGTCGACATAAACAATTATTTGGTTTTAGATTGTATTAAACACTTTCACAGAATGCGAAGGTCTTTCGATAAAGGTTTGGGAATTAAATAGTTGGGGGTGTAAACAAAAAAGCAGGTTCAAGGCTTTGAAGCCCTTAAAGCACCTATTCTCCTTGATAGAGGAGCGAACAGGGTTTGTCGCTGGCTTCTCTTAGCCTTATCAACGCTGCATATATGTTGATACAAGACTCTTATGGAGCCTTTTTGCTACTTCAGCGATGAATTCCTCGGTGTAAACTTTCCTGTTACTCGGGTTCGGTTGGGCAACAAGCAACAAATCACCTGTCATAACCCCCCCTTCAACAGTTTCAACCGCTGCTTCTTCAAGCTTTCTTGCGAACTCTACGACATCTGGTGTCCCGTCCAATTCCCCTCTTTTTCTAAGTCCACCTGTCCAAGCAAAAATCAGAGCCATAGGGTTGGTTGAAGTTTTTTCGCCCTTCAAGTATTTGTAGTAGTGCTTCTGAACTGTACCGTGGGAAGCCTCAAACTCGTAGTATCCCTGAGGGCTAACAAGCACCGAGGTCATCATCGCCAAGCTACCGTAAGCTGAACCTAACATGTCGCTCATAACGTCGCCATCATAGTTCTTGCATGCCCAAAGCAAGCCACCTTCCGTCTTAATAATTCTGGCGACTGCATCATCAATTAAAGTAAAGAAGTATTCAAGCCCCTCTGCCTCGAACTTTGTCTTCCAGTTAGCCTGATATTCGTGATCAAATATCTTGCGGAATTGTGCATCGTAAATCTTAGATATCGTATCTTTAACACCGAACCAGACGTGAAGTTTCTGGTCATAGCCATAGGTGAAGCATGCTTTTGCAAAACTAGATATCGATTTGTCAGTGTTATGTATGCCTTGAACAATTCCTGGACCCTTGAAGTCTTGGATTGTTCCGCGCCAAAGCTCCTTGCCCGCATCATTAGTAAAAACTATCTCTGCCTTTCCAGCTTCAGGCACCCTGTATTCACAGTTCTTGTAAATATCCCCATAAGCATGCCTTCCGATGTGAATGGGTTTCTTCCAAGATCTAACCGCGGGCATTACGTTTTTTACAAGAATCGGCGCCCGAAAAACGGTGCCGTCCAGTGCAGCTCTGATGGTTCCATTGGGGCTGTTCCACTCCTGCTTTAGGTTGTATTCTTTTACGCGGTCCTTGTTAGGTGTGATTGTGGCACATTTGACGCCGACACCGTGCTTCTTTATAGCGTTGGCGGCTTCAAGCGTTATTTCATCGTTGGTTTCATCTCGCTTTTTTAGCCCCAGATCGTAGTAGTCAAGGTCTATGTCAAGATAGGGCAAAAGAAGCTTTTCTTTTACCATTTTCCACATGACACGGGTCATTTCATCTCCGTCTATCTCGACGAGGGGTGATTTCACTTTTATCTTATCCATTCGATTTCCTCTTTGGGTGGACTTGTCTGTGTAAAGAAGAAAACTATCCTCATAAAGGATATCCTTTGTCTACTGGGAAAGCGGTAGGTTGCTCTCGATTTTGCGACGCTTTCTGTTCTAGTAGGAGTTAGAAAAAGGGCGTTTTGCAGCGATATCTTCGATTTGGAAAAAGTGTTCAAGTGCAATCCTCAGCCACTCCACCCAAACATAGCGCCACCTACCAGATGAGGAAAAAAGCTGCTTCATCACCCACAACACAAACCAAAAACAGCCCAACCCCAAAAACCAACGATGCCCACAACCCCACCGCAGGACGAGGAACACCCAAAACGAAACATCCCCACAAAGAAACAAAAGATTAAAAAAATCAGAAATGAGAAGTTTTTTGGTTCTATTTTGACAACCAGGAAATTAAAAATTGTTTTGGGTAGTTGCAACTTTATAGGAAAATAAGCGACAAAGATATGGATAAAAGGGTCGCATGCGGATTTTCAGTCGCCCCGAAATATATTAAACTGGCACGCTCCCAATTTCAATAGGAGAAATTTTATGGTAAATAACATTAAACTTTTAGTCTATCCAGTCAAAGACTTAGAAAAAGCTAAAACATTTTTCGGAAAATTTCTAGACACAGAGCCGTATGTCGCAAGCGCCTATTATGTAGGTTATAGGACTAGCGAAATGGAAGTCGGCTTAGACCCTAACTCTAAGTTGGGACCTATTGCATATGCCGATGTTGACGATATTGCAAGTAGCCTTGAAGCCATGACCAAAATGGGTGCTGAGGTTGTCCAAGACGTTAAAGACGTGGGCGGGGGGTTGTTGATTGCACAGGTTAAAGACGCATATGGCAATGTTGTTGGATTTAGGCAGCAATCAAAGAAGTAGCCTTAACAAACCGCGAAATCAATCCGGCAACTAAACAGGGTATCGCCTTAAAGGTGAGCTTATAGGAATAACTGTAAATCTTTATGTGCAACCCCTTTGTTGACTTGTAGGGTTTAGGGACTCGTAGCCTAGCACGGCATACTTTCTAAGTGGTGACATACCAAACAACAAGTTTTAGGTTACTTTCAATTCCCTGAATTGGGATTTTCCGTTGAACCAAAACTGCTCGCAATGCTAAACGGTCTGCAAAGAACAAACTTTCAATTCCCTGTAATTGGGATTTTCCGTTGAACCATCCGTATAGTTTCCAGTGGCTGAATCTGTGATTCTAACTTTCAATTCCCTGTAATTGGGATTTTCCGTTGAACCTGCATTTTATGCACTTCCAAGCTGGTGCAGTGGGTTATCCTTTCAATTCCCTGTAATTGGGATTTTCCGTTGAACCATAATGTCTTATGATCCCTATAGTTTAGGCGTATTACTCTTTCAATTCCCTGTAATTGGGATTTTCCGTTGAACCGCCCTGCAGGTTCAATATTGACGATATTTCAGAAGGTTCTTTCAATTCCCTGTAATTGGGATTTTCCGTTGAACCGTCAAGGGCGGTCTGCTAAATGGTCACTCACTCAAAAACAGCTTTCAATTCCCTGTAATTGGGATTTTCCGTTGAACCGACTTGTTCCTGTGTGCCACCTGTTCCCGAATCATTCTTTCAATTCCCTGTAATTGGGATTTTCCGTTGAACCGACTTGTTCCTGTGTGCCACCTGTTCCCGAATCATTCTTTCAATTCCCTGTAATTGGGATTTTCCGTTGAACCGACTTGTTCCTGTGTGCCACCTGTTCCCGAATCATTCTTTCAATTCCCTGTAATTGGGATTTTCCGTTGAACCACACAGACGGCATCGACGCACTTGTGGCTGGCGCTGCAAGAGTCTTTCAATTCCCTGTAATTGGGATTTTCCGTTGAACCTAATGAGGTATCTCCAAGTGCTACGGCTATCCATCCCACTTTCAATTCCCTGTAATTGGGATTTTCCGTTGAACCACCCACGTGTCAGCAGCAGGCGACGGAGACATCTTCCTTAACTTTCAATTCCCTGTAATTGGGATTTTCCGTTGAACCCGAGCCCATTTTGACTCTATTCGACGATTGGAGGCAGATTTATTCATGACTCTGAATATGTACCCTCGATTATTATTGAAATGTCACTCAATTTATAAATATAATCGGGCAGACTGAATTGATGGTCGATTGGAAGTGTATTTTCTTTCTGACATCGAACAGAAGCAATTATTGTATCAGCTTCTGCCAACTGCGCGTGAAGTAGGGGTAAGTAAGGAGCTGCGAGGCTGGAACTGGCATCAGCCACCCCTAAAACCGTATTTTGATAACGTCAAATTGCCCATGTACCAGATATGTTCAAAATACTGTCCCACAAACCGTGACATCTACCTGCGCAATATTGAGAAAAAGTTTTGTCCGCCAAATTCTCGGATGGCGTTAGGCAAATTGTTCCATGGTATAGTGAGTGATTGTTTGCAGAGTTTTCGACAAAGGCAAAATCTGAGTTTTGATACGTGGTGGCAAAAGGTAAGATGGCAAGAAATCTCTGAAAAACCAGAAAATGTGATAGATAAATGCAGGCAAGTCTGGGACTTCATGCATAAAATGTGCGATGCCCAGCTAGCAGAACTCTCGTGCAGCCAGCCTTATGCAAATGAAATGGATTTGGTGAGTACTGCGGTACCGTTTTTGGTTGAGCACAAGCTTTCTGGCGAACTGTTAGGTTTAAGTGATATTCTTAGCGTGGACTGTTTTGATTATCTCCGGACGATAATGTTTGACCTCAAAGTAACCAGTTTTAAAGAAGATTGGCACAGGCTTTATTCGCTTGGTTATGCGCTTGTGTTTGAGAGCATCCATGAAGTGCCCGTTGATATTTGCTGTACCGTCTACTTGGGCGTCGAAAACGGGAAAATTAGTGTCCAGAAGGATTTGTTTTTTGCTAACGATGAGCTGCGGCAGTGGTGGCTTGAAGAAAGAGACAAAAAACTCGAAATCGTAGCGGAACGAAAAGACCCTGATAAGCCTGAGCCTTCTCAGTGCAAAGAGTACTGCCAATACTACAACGTCTGCTATGGCTAGGTGTGGGTTATGAACGTGTTTTTGGATGATTTCGGCCTTTTCTTGGGGCGGAAAAGAAACCGCTTCAGCGTTAAAAAGAATGGGGAATTAAAAGAAATTGTGGCAGACGACGTTGACTCAATAATCTGCTGCTCTTCAGGCGTTGCTTTCTCAGCGAGCGCCTTGGAGTTGGCTACTGAGAACAACATTCAAGTAATCTTCGCTAAATATCGCGGATGGCCTTACGCAGTGCTGATGCCCGCAACTTTAACAGGCTCCGTCAGGGCTAGACGCGAACAGTTTCTGGCCTATAATGATGAGCGCAGCGTGGTTCTTGCCACGAAATTCATCGCGGGAAAGCTTGTGAATCAAGCAAATTTTCTAAAGTTGATGGCGAAGAATAGACGGCAAACCGACCCTAACCTATCTGAAAAACTCTATGAATCGGGCAAACTAATTGATGATGCAAACGATCGAATCAACAAAGAACATGGTAACAACATAGATGAGAAGCGGCAGCAAATCATGAACCTAGAAGCCGAAGCTGCGCGCTATTATTGGAATTGTGTTCGGCAGATTTTACCGGCTGAACTTGGCTTTACTGGACGGATAACCCGCGGCGCTACTGACCCTTTCAACGCATTGCTGAATTTTGGTTATCAAGCGGTTCTGTTTACCGAAGTCTGGAAGGCCGTCAGCTATGCTGGCTTGGATTTTTATGCGGGATATTTGCATGCTGACCGTTCTGGAAAGCCTTCTCTCGTTTTGGATATGATGGAGGAGTTTCGCCAGCAACTCGTAGACAGAACACTAATTGGGTTAATCACAAAGAACGTTATTAAACCAAACGAGATCATTGTAGCTGAGTCGGTTGAGGAAGGGCGGGTTTTACGAAAAGAGGTCATTAAAGTGTTGTTAGACAGCCTTCAGGAGCGCTTGGACAGTGAAGTCATGTTTAACGGCCAGAAGGGGTCTTTGAAGAGTTTCATCCATTTGCAGCCGCGTTGCATGGTCCGTTTCTTATTGAAAGAAGCGGAGTATGTGCCTTTCTGTTTGGGGTGGTGAGCGCCGTGCGTTATGTGGTGATTTATGATGTTTCCGACGACAATTTGCGGACGCTGGTTGCTGAGACGCTTAAGGATTATGGGTTACAGCGGATTCAGTACAGCGGCTTCATGGGCGACCTTAGGCGCGACCAACTAAACAGTCTTCTTGTGGACCTCAAGAACCTGATTAAGGACCTGGTGGAGAATGTGCAGCTTTTTCCCATGTGTGATAGCTGTTTGAAGGGTAAGAAGATGGTGGGTAAACCCAAAAAGTACGAGTTCAAGGAAGGCAAAGACAAAATCATGTATTTCTAGCACAATGTTTTTGTAATCATATGGTGCCTATTGTATACAGTGATGAATGTTGACGCTTAAACCTTTAGCCGTGCGCGTTCCCGTTGAATTGGATAAGGAAATTTCTGAAATCATAAAAAAAGAAAAAATAGACAAAGCAACCGTTGTTAGAAATCTTCTGGAAACAGGCATCACAGAGTGGCGAAAACAAACCGCTATAGAACTCTTAGGAAAAGGGAAAGCCACCTTTGCTGAGGCTGCAGATATTGCAAAGCTTTCTCTTTGGGAATTCGCCGATTTATTAAAACAATGCAACGTTGAATGGGTCAGGTTTGAACCTGAAGACCTTGAGAAAGAGTTTGAGCAGGCATCGGCGGCGAAAAGTAATTGAAACCGTTAGTTTTCAATTCCACCCCTTTGATATACCTGTCCAAATCTGGGTTAAGCGGAATTATTGAAAGCCTGCCAGAAGAAAAGTTGACGTCTCCACTGGTTAAAAGCGAAGTTGTAGATAAAGGCAAACAAAAAGGTGTTCCAGACGCAATTGCACTGGAGAAACTGTTTGAAAACGGTGTCTTTAAACTCTGTAACCCCAAAGACAAACTGTTTCTTTCACGGTTGTCCAAGACACGGGGGCTTCATGCTGCGGACGCTGAGGTTTTAGCGCTTGCCAAGGAATACGCGGGGCTGGCAGTTGTTGATGATGAGGTGGCAAGGAAAACTGCAAAAGTCTACAAAATGAGTTATGTGGGTACACCGTATATTTTGGCAAGGGCAGTTTCTGTAGAGGTCCTTTCGAAAGAGCAGGCGAAGTTGGCGGTTAAGGACATGGTTTCTTCGGGTTGGCGCTGTAACGTGGAAACCTATGCCAAGATAATGGAGTTAATAGACAAAATGTAAGGGCGAGCAGTCTTGGGCAAGAAAAATGATGATTGGCTGAAACGGCAACAGAAACTGCATGTTTCCGATGTCGCTGAGTCATTTATCTCTGTCACTGACGTTAAACATTACATTTACTGTCCAAGGCTAATCTATTTTGACCATGTCCTGCACGCGGCGCCTGTTTTTGGTTCTCAGCAGGAAGAGGGCAAAGAGTCTCATGAGGAGCAGGTGGCTAAGGAAATTCGACGTAAAGACGCCAGTTTATTATTCTTCGGAGTTTGTGGGTGCCCAGAAGATGCTGTTCACCTCATTAAGCTCGGATACGCTGGGCTTGCAGGGCAACGTTGACCTCATAATCCACACCGCCCGAGGCGAATTCATACCCGTCGAGTACAAGAACATGAACAGCGACAGCGGCAGAGTCTGCATGGACCACAAATACCAACTCGTCGCCTACGCGCTACTCATCGAAGAGAGTTTTGGCACAACCGTCAAAAGCGGCATCGTAAACTACCTCCCAGAATCCCTAATCCTCCAGTTCGAGATAACGCCCACCATGAAAACCCACGTCAAACGCGTCATAGGACACATAAAAAGAATAATCCAAACCGAAGAACTGCCGCCAATCCGAGTAGCGATCCTATAAATGCCAAGGCGGATGCGGACACAAACAAACCTGCCAACCCTATCCAGAACTCACTCTAGTTCGTCTTTCGCATTCAAGAAAAGACCCGCTGACTCAGAATAGGGTTTATTGATAATCCAAGGGTCATGTGTTTTATCTATAAATTGGGATAAATAAGACAGACTGCCTGTTCTAATAGGAACAAGTAGCAGATTTGATTCAAGCCATAAACCCTGAGATT
Source organism: uncultured archaeon (assembly GCA_963760925.1). Classification (GTDB taxonomy): domain Archaea; phylum Thermoproteota; class Bathyarchaeia; order Bathyarchaeales; family Bathycorpusculaceae; genus Bathycorpusculum. The sequence goes on from CAVXES010000006.1 coordinate 479,115, forward strand.
GATACTTGTCATACAATTGGGCTAAACAATGTGGGAAGAACTTCAATTGTTCCATCTGACCGATCAATAATATCGTCGGTCCAATCATTATGAGAGCCAGCTATCAAACTCTCTTTGAAATTTTTTATCAGACGATGATTCAGGGCATTATTGTAACGAACTAAATCTTCACCCGAATAGCCCTTCTGGTAGACCCGATTTGCAGCCTCGATTAAGTCCATTTCTCGTAAAGGATTTGAAAGCCGCTGAAGCTCAGTAAGGGAACGCTCAACTGTATCTCTATTATAAATTGGGAATTTGTTGAATTGTTCTGTGAACACTATAGCATTTGCTGGTGGTCGATTGCCTTTTCTATTTACTCTTCCAAATCTTTGAATTAGGGCATCAATTGGGGCTGGTTCAGAAAATGCTTGCTCAAAATCCACATCCAAGCTAACTTCAATAACCTGAGTTGCCACTAAAACTTTAGGCAACTGCTTTTGAATTTTTTTCTCAATATTATCCCGATCTCTGCGGCAAAAGCGGCTGTGAAGAAGAACAACATCTTTCACACCTTTTTTTACAATTTCTTCAAAAATCATCTGCGCTGTTGGAACATGATTGCAAACAATCAGAGTTGAATTAACAGCGTTAATACTTTCAACAACTCTATTCAGGTTCGATATAAGAGTCCCGTCAATTATTTGCAAGTTATGTCTCTGTTTTTCAATTAATTGTTTGTCAGATGGCTCATCAGGTAACGGCGCTATAAAATTAATTGGAGAGATCTCGTTTGCTAGTATATTTTTTATGAAATCAGGCAGGGTTGCCGATAGAAAGAGGCAGGATGCATTATTTTCAGTTAAAAATTTTGCCGTGGCTATAACAAGTCCAGTTATAACTGGGTCGTAAGCGTGAATTTCATCGAAAATAAAACATGAATTTGGAAACTCCGAGAGCATCATTTCCCAACCCTTTCCGTGAAGAGTGTATCTAAGGACTTGATGCGGGGTGCAGACACGAATTGGGTACCATATCTCCTTAGCTAAAGACTTGGCTAATAGCGCATTTCTCTGCCGAACAAAACGAGAAAATTCGTCTTCTTCCCAAAGAGAATACAACGAAGACACAGCCCGTGAATGCAAAAGACCAACGTTTTCTTTACCATAATATTTGCCGAGTCGAAGGTACATAGCATTAATACTAGCAGTGTTAGGTAAACAATAGAAAAGTCGACCATTTCTTTTTTGATTCTGTCCAGCCCAAAGGAGAGCTGCCAAGGTTTTGCCAGAACCAGTTGGAGCTTGGAGAATCAAATTTCCTTTTGAAACACGGGCTCTTTCTTGATAACTGTATAAGTTTGGGATGTCAACTTTTATGTTCCTTAACTCGGGAATTTTAGGAAAAGCAAGCTTTACATTACTGCTTGCAACATGATCACAGGACATAAGAAGCCCACGTAAAAGCGAAGCATAAAGGCGACGCTCATAAGGAATTCTTTTTGTCTGAACCAAACTGCTTACCCATGCAGCCGACAAGTTAAGCGTGTCTAGCCCTACATTAGCGTCAAGATTTTTGCTCTTAACGCTGTCCAGTATTTCGTTCCATTCAACAATAAAAGAAGACATATTAGCTTCCCACTCCTTAGCCGTTTTAAGCCAAACCGAGTTAGAATCAAAAGGCAAATCTTCAAAGATTAAACAGCCTTTACTTTTGTGAACTCCATCGCCAGGTATAGTTTTATGATGCGTTAAGACGGCAAAAACTACTTCTTCTCTTAATTTTTGAAAAGATGCGAATGATCCAGAAATGATTTCGTGACGCTTGCCCCACCTTGTTGAGTTGGGAATCAAGGCCGCTTGAAAACCCGTTGCGGCCTTGCCTGCGTCATGCACCGCAAGGGCATCCTGAAGGTCAGCATTTATCGAAGCTAAAGAAGGTTCATCAAATGGAAGATTCTTAACAACACTTTTTGCAACTTCTAAACAGTGCATAGTATGCTGAGCTAAAGTTTCACCATCATCTTTAGCCAAAATCCTGTGGGCTAGAGCCATTTAAGATACCCATTCATGAAGGTAAATGCAATCGTGAGGATCAGCCAAATTAGAAGGATGATAAAGATTCTTCATAGCGAGAGAAAAACGCTCTTTTGCTGTCGGCAAAAACCCTTGATAGAAACCAAAGGGGCCTGATATCCTCGTTTTGCCCTCAACATTATTTTCAAACCATTCAGGGCAACGAACTATCAAAGAGGGAATGTTATTTTTTATCTCAGGAATTAGAGTTGGTCCTATTAGCCCAGAAGATAACTCGGTTAACTCAACTGTTTCAACCTTTTTTATCCACACAATATCCTGAGAACGCCGAAGAGACGGCGTACAAACTGGGGACTGAAAAGCTTGTTCAAATTCAAGGTTCGTAAGGTAGAGGTCAAGTTTAGGTTGGAAGTATACGTATCTTTTTAGAACACCTTGGCCTTCTCTGTGAGGTGATAGCGCGCCCTTGTTTAGGGCTAAACGGTTGGTTTTCTCAATTTCTACGTCTTGGGAAGAGCAATGGAACTCGAAACCGATTCTAGTTTCCGTATGGGAAACGAATCTGCCTGCAACGGCGCTTAGCATACCCAGTAGAGTACTGTAAGGTGGGCAAGGTAGAGAAATTTGGGTTCCTGTAATTGTAAGGGGATGTTTAAAAAAAGCGGTGAATCCGTCCATTTGAACGTGAAGAGCGATAATTCCGGGCATTTTAGGTCAAAGCTTTGGACATTTGCTCCGCGCAGTCGATGGGAGTGGTGATTTTGAAGGATACACCGTTCTCAATAGCCTTTTCAAGCTGCGATACTTCGGCCTCGTTTTTCAGGTAGCCTTTTCTTATGCCAATATAGATAGGTGTTACAAGTCTATTTGAGTAATCTCGTGCAACTTCTTTAAGGGTTTCAATCTTCAGAACAGGTCCAGTTCCATCATCAATGAAGAGACTATTAAAAATTGGATTTCCACAGCTGGTTCCAGCCAAAATCATAACTTTAGGCGCAACATCGGTGCCAAAGGCAGCTTGTTTTGAGCCGCCGCGCATGCAAGCAAGGGCTTTCAACAGGGCGGAAGTACGGTCTTTTCGTTTTGTTTGTGAATCGGTCATTTCATATATTTTACCGCTTTTGCCAAAGTCTTTGGTTATTTTGATTTGCTTGTTTTGGAGAAAGCCATTTACTTTGTCCTCGTCTAATTCGACTCTGTCGCCCACATTCCAAAAAACGCCCAAACGAGAATAATTTAGGCAGAAAATTCCTTGTAAATGTGTATTGTAGAACTCTGTGGTATAGGGTAAGGGGGTTCCTTCTTTTAGGTGTACAAAGCCTTCATCTTTTCCTTGCCAACCAGTTTTTCTAAGGGAACAGAGAATTGAGGCACAAAATGGAGAAGCACGAATCAAAGCTTTTATTTTTTTACCATTCTTTTCTGCCGGTTCAGGTGCTTCTGAATTATCTGCTTCCTCGTCGTCTGCCCCTCGTTTTCCTTGGCCACTTTTTGCGTACATGTACCCAAATATATCGTCCTCTGGATATTCTACGGGGTTAAGTGCACCTGCGATTTTATTGGTAGTCTGTTTAGCATCGGACAGACCAACGGCAGTTAATTCACTGGCGGGCCATCCTGTTTCTTCGATTAAGGTGTTTCTTAACCATCGTTTCCATGCTTGAGAGGAAACATAAGGCACTCTATTTGGACCGTCTTTGAAGGTTTTGGGAACAGAAACATTTTGATTTTCGACTTTGGCTAGACCAGCTCCATTAAGGAAAGATGCAGATGCTTCGATAAGAAAAGTGCCTGCAATGTGAGTGAGATTTTTGGAGGTTGACATAGACGTTAGTATGTCTGTTTGGATTTAAAAGCTTGTTCTCTATAGAGGTTATTAACGTATAAGTTTAATTGAAATAGCCGCAGATTTGCAATAGAATTCCCGTTTTCTAAGCAAAATTGTTCCCAATAGTCATCATCTGAATAAGCTTCGTCAAAAGTTGACAACTTGGTTCTAAGCCAGTGCAGCCCCTTCTCACCAGTTATCAGTTGGTCGATAACATCTTTTTTGAATCGGAGCAAACCGCGTCGATCTACGTAATCTTGAACTATTTTCGCCATAGTTTTTTCGGCATCGGCAGGCAAACCCGTTACAGCTGTAGGGCTTGGTTTAGTATATGGCGGAACGATTTTGGGCATATCATTTGTCCTTAGCCATTCACTCCACATAAGTCTGAATCTGAAAAGCGGCTCATATGGGCTTTCCTTGCCTTGCTCGTTTCGGAATAACGCTGTCCAAGTTTCATAAGTAAAATCTTCGTGGCGTATAGCGCTTTTTAGAAATTGCCGCTTCAGCCAAGACGGAGTTATTTTTCCTAAAGTAAATTTATCGACAACTTCTTTTTTGAATCTTTCATCTCCAAGACGAGCAAGTTGGTCTTCGAATAGAATAGCGCTCACATATGTAAGAAGGCCATTATTAGCGGTTTCATGAGGCGGTTGCGAACCGTCTGGATTCTGCCAATCCGTATGATACAGGTAATAAGAGATAAACTTCCAAGCATCACCGTTTACGGTTATAGACTCTTGGTTTTTTGCAAAAAGGACAAGGTAATCGCTAAATGTTAGTTCTCCAGTACCAATCAGTTCAGCAATTTGTTTTTTTACTTGGGCTAAGTTATTTTTAAAGTCTCTTTTGAAATCTTCGAATTTTTTGGCATCTGCAAAGCTTTCCTTTATGTGTCTTGCAATCTTGCAGGCAACACTCAAACTATGGTTTGTAACTTTACGGATTTTAGTCTGATATAGAACGAAGAGTTCAGGTGACACCCCAGAATATTTTTTGTTCGGATACAATCCAGTATAATCAGCGCCTTTTTCTATACTGTTCATAAAAGAATATTCGGGGTTTTTATTCTTCCTTACAAGTTGCATAATTTCTTCGCGTTGAAGAGGTTCCCTGTTTACCTCAAAAAGAAATTGAAGAGCATCATTTGGGATTTCATCGATTGAGCATTCTGGTCCTGTTCCCCCGTTGGAAAATAACCAGACAAAAAGAGATGTTCCTGGATCAATAAACTTCATTTGAGACATAGTGTCAAGGGTTTTTTTAATCACTGCCGCGCTGCCTTCTTTTGAACCGCATGTCTGAAAATTGTCAGCGCTAATTCTATTATCAATATCCTGTACAATTAGGCTAACATAGTTGTAGAAGAATTCTTTTGAAGTTGATTGAAACACAGCTAAGCGGCCATCTCTTAAAATTACGCCTTGAGGCAGGTAATGCACTGCGAAAAGGCATTTAGCGCAAAGGTTAGGCGTTCTTGACCCTGCAGGTAACGCTTGAGCGTCACTGCCGATGCTTCCAGCAAGCGGGAACCAGTCTCTACCTGTGTATCTTGTCTCGTTCTTTTTTCGCCTAGCGGAACCAAAGTTTCGCAAAATACTTTGTTAAGATTCAAGCTGTAATCGTTACCGCAACTTTCGCATCTTTCATGAACATCTTCAAAGCCTATTCTACGTCAAAAAGGCAGTTGTAATCGCGCTGTATAATTGAAGCCTTTTTTCAGCAGATTTCTGTGGGTGAGTTGCAAGGGAGTTTATCGTAAAAATCATGCTGGTGCTCTTAAGCTTTGAGTTACGACGAGCAAGCTCAGTTCCATCCCCATGAACAGCTTTCATTTTTTCTAACGTTAACTCATCAACATTTTCGCAATGACTTTTGTAGGCTAAAACAGCAAGCCCAGTGTCGACAAAGGGATTTCCTGTAAGAGAGATGCTCATGAAATTGAAATCAGAATATGAGCTATTTATGCTTTTTAATTAAACCTCAAACTATAATTTTTGTTTGTCCGTATGCTGCTGTTTTGTTTCCGCCTATGTTGGCGTATTCTGCATATTGTGCGAGCATGTGAGTGGTTTTGTTGTAGGGGTTTTCTTTATCGCCGAGTTCGTAGGTTACGGTGCCAATGAATCCAGCGGTTCTTTGGTTTTTGCGCACTGCTCCGACGCGCGTCTGCAGCTCATAGCGGCTTACGCCCACGTTTTTCTGCAGCCAATCCTTGTAGGCAACGTATTCTTCTTTGCTGAAGCGGCTGCCGTCGCTGAACTGGTTCCAGCACCGCATGAGGCTGCAGAATACTTTGGCGGGGTCGGGGAACATCCAGTGGTAATCGCTGTTCAGATTAGCAAGATAAGTGGGCGTCCTAAAATCCAGCATGAACCCATCAACCGCTTGCGCCTCTTTCTCTAAATCGGTATAGCTCTTACAGTTTATACTCATGGAAGCAATCTGTAAGGTGGTGTCAAAAATTAAAGCGCTGTTCTGTTTCTGAAAGAAACTAAGAAGGTGCGCCGAGTATTCGTCTTTTAGGAATCGAAAGCCGACTTTGCAGGGAAACTGGGGGTCCAAGACGTAGCCGTTTTCGGTGCGGTTGCTGCTCTTAAAGCGCAGGGGCGTTACGCTGTAGGGCTTGGAAACATTGAGCTCATGCAGCAACCCCGAAGCGGCAGGGTCAACCAGCCGAATAAAATGCAGCAACAAACCCCTAGCGACATGACCCGTAAAAAACGGTAGCACCACAGGCTTCTCTGCATACATTTCTAGGGTGATTTCAACTGGCAGCCTTTATTCAACTCTCCTGTATGGGATTGTCTTCTAAGGATATAGCTAGACTGAGAAGTTAAAACTTTCCAAACAAACCAAAATCACAAAAATTGTTTACTATGCTTACAATCGCGATAGTGTGATTTGCTGTCCCGCGGATAAATAATCCAAGACAGCGAGTGCCTATAATAAACGCTAAATTAAGGTTGATGACCTACAGATTATTACAAGGTCCCTTTTTTAGCCATTGCTAAACCATGGCTATCGGCAGCTGTCTTTAGGCAACTCTCCAATAACTCATAGTCTCTTGTGTGAATATGGATTTCGCAGCCTTTAGATGAAAAGCCAGTAGTGTCTCCCAGCATAAGTTTTATTGATTTACCTTCAATTGATGACAACCATCCGAAATCGGAGCGACCGCAATGTCCACCGCTAGAAACCGAGATTAATAAACGAAAACCTACAGACATAAATGCTTTTTAGGGTAGGTGTCTGCTATAGAACCAAAAAAGGGTAAGCTACAATGGATATAGCTAAGCTGGTTGTTGGTTTAGGCGGTATGCCAGGTTCAGGCAAATCCTTAGTTGTCGATACTGCCAAAGAGTTGGGCTACGCTATAGTCGCGATGGGCGATGTGGTTCGTGAGCAAACCAGATTGGCCGGGTTAGAGCCGACTCCGCAGAACGTTGGGAAAGTCATGTTGGAACTCCGAGCGCAGGAAGGCAACTACGTCATCGCCAAGAAGAGCATTCCCAAAATCGAGGAGCAAACCAGTAACCGAGTCATCGTCGACGGTTTGCGCAGCCTCTACGAAGCAGAAATCTTCAAGGAACATTTCCCAAACTTTACTCTTATCGCAGTGCATGCGCCGCCACAAATCCGTTTTAACCGCTTAAAACAGCGGGGCAGAAGCGACGACCCCAAAAATTTTGAGGTCTTTCATGAACGGGATATGCGGGAGCTCGGCGTTGGCTTGGGCGGTGTGATTGCTATGGCGGAGAAAATTTTGGTTAACGATAACAGCATCGAGGGCTTCAAGGCCTCAGTTAAGGAGCATTTTGGGAGCATTGAGGAAACATGGTTGAAGTAGAGGTTTTTGTAGAGACAGAAATTAACCCAACAGAATCCGAAGACAAAGTTCGTTTGGCAGTTGACAACGTTTTAGGTCGCGCAACCTTCACAGTACAGCCAGCGCAGAGAGGCAACCTCTTAGTTGCTCACGCCAAAGGACAAGACACCTTGCTTAAACTCCGCAATACACTACGCAATGACCGAATACGAGACGCCGCACGCCGCATCCTCTTCAAATCCACCCGAGACAACACCTTTAACTTCTACCTAAACAAGCAAGTGGCCTACGCAGGTCACATTTCGTTCTGTGAGGAAACCGCTGAGTCACCTCTTGGACCCATCCACTTTAGAGTTGAAACTGATAATGCTCAGCAGTTAGTTGAGTGGCTGGCAGAAAAGTCAGAAAGAAAATAACTTGAAGGTTTAATGTTGGCTGAGCGGGCACAAATAACTAAAACGGGGGCTGTTTTGCTAGGAGACAGTGTCGCATGCGATGCCTTCGACCCCGACCGACCATTGCGTGTGGTGACACATGCTCACGCCGATCACCTCTACGGTTTGCGTAAGAGTATTAAGTGCTGCGAAAAAGTGTTGATGACTAAAGCCACCCGCGACTTAACAGAAACCTTAAACGACAAAATGAAGCTCAGAGACGGAAACGTAAAGACACTGGATTACGGCAAGGTTTTCAAGTACGGCGACGAAAAAATCACTCTGCTCAGGGCTGACCACATTTTGGGTGCTTCGCAGGTGCTTGTGGAGGACGCTGGCGGAATCCGAATTGCGTGGTCAGGCGACTTTCGACTTGAGGGCACAAACGCAGTGGACTGCGATGTGTTAGTGGTGGAAGCCACATATGGTAGCCCTTCGTGCCGCCGCAACTTCAATGTTGACGTTCGCGAGTTGCTCGTTGAGATGGTTGAGCGCAGGCTGCGGGGCGGCACCGTTTACGTTTTCGGTTATCATGGCAAGTTGCAGGAGGTTATGCAGATTCTGCGCAACGCCGATGTGCAGGTGCCGTTTGTGATGCCGGAGCGGATTTTTGACGTTACTAAAGTCTGCGAGAAACACGGCATGCGTTTGGGTCCAATTTCGCTTTCCTCCGACAAAGAGGGACATGAATTGCTTGGTCAAAACCTGCCGTGCGTAGCGTTTTACCACATGAACCAACGCCAACACGTCGGATTGCGCAACGCCCGCATCTGCGTCAGCGGCTGGGAATTCAACACGCCCACACGCCAAATCGGTGACCGCGAACATCTCATCGCTTTGAGTGATCACTCGGATTTCGACGGCTTAATCGAATACGTCAAACGCACAAAAGCCAAAAAAGTCATCACCGACAACTTCCGCAGCAACGGCGACGCTCTAGCCAAAGAAATCAACAAACGCCTCGGCGTGCACGCAGTTGCCATGCCGAAAACCGCTGGACAATGCACCCTCTAACGTATGACTTAAGGACTGCTTAGGGGTTAAAGTTTAAAAGCCCAAAACCGTCAGTCAACATGCAAAAGTGAAGTATGTATGGCTAAGTCATCAGTAATTTCAGGCTTCTACAAACTCCTACCCAAAGAGCGCCTTGCACTCATCGCGGATTTTGCAGCATTAACAGAAGAAGAAGTGCAGCTTCTACAGCAGTCCTGCTCACTACCCCTTGACGTTGCAGACCACATGGTAGAGAACCTCATAGGCATCTTCCCAGAACCCATGGGCGTGGCAGTTAACTTCCAAATCAACGGCAAAGACTACATAATCCCCATGGCGACAGAGGAACCTAGCGTCATTGCAGCCGCCAGCTACGCCGCCAAAATGGTGCGCGACGGTGGAGGATTCAAAACCAGCAGCACAACGCCCGTGATGATTGGGCAAATCCAAGTCTGCAAAGTCATAGACCCTGACAAAGCAAAACAAGCCATACTCACAGCCAAAGCAGAGTTGCTCAAAAAAGCCAACGAACAAGACCCCATCCTCAACAAGTTCGGTGGAGGAGCAAAAGATCTTGACGCTCGCATAATCGACACGACCATGGGAAAAATGGTCATCGTACACCTTTACGTGGATTGCAGAGACGCAATGGGCGCCAACGCCGTCAACACCATGGCAGAAGCCATCGCACCTATGATTGAGCAGCTAAGCGGAGGACATGTGTACCTCAGAATCATCTCAAACTTGGCAGTTAGACGCCTCGCCAAAGCTACCTGCACTGTACCAAAAGAAGCCGTGGGCGGTGAAGAAGTAGTGGAAGGCATCGCCTACGCCTCTGCGTTTGCAGCAACCGACCCCTACCGCGCAGCCACACACAACAAAGGCGCAATGAACGGCATAATCGCAGTCGTATTAGCCACAGGCAACGACCACCGCGCCATAGAGGCAGGGGGACACGCCTACGCCGCCCTAAACGGCAGCTACACAAGCCTCTTGAAGTGGACAAAGAACGCAGCCGGCGACTTGGAAGGCGAAATCGAGTTGCCCATGGCTGTCGGATTAATCGGCGGTGCAGTCAAAACCCATCCAATCGCACGTATAGCCATGAAAATCTTAGGCGTCAAAAGCGCCAACGAATTTGCTGAAGTTCTGGCGGCGGTAGGTTTAGCACAGAACCTCGGAGCGCTCAGAGCATTATCTAATGAGGGCATACAGCGTGGACACATGTCACTGCACGCAAGAAACATCGCAGTTAACGCTGGCGCGAAAGGCGAACAAATAGAATTGGTCGCGGAGCGGATGGTTAAAGAACGCAAAGTCCGCGTTGACCGAGCCAAAGAAATCCTCGACGAACTTTACAAACCATAAACCCTTCTTTTTTGGGGCATTCTATGCCTCGGCGTCTTACTTACTCACCTCTACATAAAGAGTCAAATGTGGTTGGGTATGATTTATTATATGCCAAACCCTTGAGCATTGTGGAGCGTGTATTATTCGGTTTTAATTGTAGCGGCAGTCGGCGCTAGCGGTTCGGGAAAAACAACCACTCTCGAGTACCTCATTAATCGTTTTTCAGAGGAAGGCTACAGCGTCGGCGCCATCAAACACATTCACCATCAAGACTTCGCCATAGACAGACAAGGAACTAATACTTGGCGCTATAGCAACGCAGGCGCAAAAGTAGTCGTCGCAGTCTCACCCCATGAAATCGACATCATCAAAAAAACTGAGCGTGAACTAAAAGACTTAGACAACATCCTCGCTCTGCTGGAGAAGGAGCGCCTGGACGTAGCCTTCATTGAAGGTTTTCACAGGTTAATAGCAAAAAGAGCTAATGTTGCAAAAATTGTGACAGCAAAAGACATAGAGAACCTAAAAAACGTCTTGGAAGGAACTGTGCAACCTATTTTGGCGGCAACAGGTTTAGTTGCACAAACCAATGAGGAACCCTGCTTTGGCGAAATCCCGTTTATCAAGGTTCCTCAAGAAGGCGAAAAGCTCTATCAGCTCATACGAGGTATGCTTGAAAAACAAGTGGAAAGATAAGTGGTAAAATGTTTGAGCATTGTGCTCTTGTTTTGGCAGGGGGTAAAGCTTCAAGGTTCCAAACAGAAGACCAGTCGTGGTCGGATAAAGCGCTTGCATGTGCCAACGGCAAACCCCTTCTCGTTAACGTTGTTTTGAACCTGCAGAAAGTGGTTGATGAAATAGTAATCTGCGTAAATGATCAACAACGCCAACAGCGTTACAGCCAAGTTTTAGAAAAGCATGGCATAGAAAATGTAAAGTTCGTCTTAGATGAAGATAGTCCAATTAAAGGTCCACTCTTGGCGATTATGTCGGGGCTACATGCGACCACCGCAGAGTACTGCTTAACGGTTCCCACCGATATGCCATTTCTCAAGCCTAAAGTCATTGAGCACATGTTCAAAGCCGCACAGGGAGTAGACGTGGCGGTTCCGATGTGGCCTGATGGCACCCTTGAAACGCTGCTTATGGCGTTCAAACGTGAAAGCGCCGCTGCAATCGCAGAGACACTTTTAGCTATGAACAAAGCCTCAGCAGATTCCATAGTTAGGGGCGCAGCCAAACTGCGCCTACTTTCACCCATGCAAGAAATCAAAAACATAGACCCAGAATTTAGAAGCTTCATCAACATCAACACCTCTAAAGATTTAATAGATCAAAAAACCCGCAGTTCCAACGGAAAAATCCAAGAGACTACATGTTTTGATTGGGGAGAAGATGTCGTTTTTGAGTTGAAGCATTTGAGGTACGGCTCAGAAATGGTGGCGGAAGGGAAGTTTTCGGATGCATGGAACGTTTTTGCTGAGTGCGTTGACATTTTTGAGACTAAAAAAGCTCGTTTCTGGGCAGGAGTAAGTGGCGAGAAGCTAGCGACTTCAATACGCAACAGTAGTAGCAGGGAACATTCGGCGTTTGATGTTGAAGACGCTTATCTGAGGGCAGCGAGAAACTATCAAGCTGAAGCAGAAGCTTACGCTGCGAAAGGCTGCTGTTTATTAGCTGAGAAGGCGCAAGCCGACAAAGAATGGTGCCAAAAGCAGTCGGGAGTTTAGAGTAGAATTCGCTGTGGGCAAGTGTAGACGTTCATGCGTTTACCCCGCACAAACCCCACCACGCTAATGTTTGCTTTTTCCGCTGAAGCCACACCAGAGTTTAGCACCGCAGCCACCGAAGCCAAAATTGGCAAACCCACTTTAGCGGCCTTGAAAATCATATCTCCCGGCACACGCCCCGTAATAACCATAAAGCGATCGCCAAAGTTTTCACCGTTAAGCAACGCTTCACCGATAACTTTGTCGACTGTATTGTGTCGACCCACATCCTCGGAGAAAGCCACCATTGTACCGTCGGCTTTGAAGATGCCACTATCATGAAGACCACCGGTTTCTCGGAAGCCTTTTGCTTTCTCGTTCATCTGACTGATAGCATCCAAGATGACCTGAGCTTTAACCTTCAAATCTGATTTTACCACTGCGAGTTTGTGGTCTTTTTGGTAAGCTGCTGTGCTGGCCTTTAGCAGCGGGATAATGCGGGCGCCTCTGCGGCGATTCTCCATGCGCTCAACGATGTTGATGCCGGCTTTGAATTGAATGTGGCAGATGTTTTGGGCTGGATTAGACGTTATGCACTCGAGTTCGTCAACCGAACGCAAAATATTTTCAGCGTAAAGGTGCCCCACGGATAACTCTTTTAACTGCATTGGCGAGCACCAGATGACAAAGGCGTAGTCGCGGTTAACGGTGATTTTAAGAGGAATCTCTTCGGCGATGCAGTCAAGCATTTTGGTTGCTGTACCCGCAGAGAGGTCAAGCCTTGTCATGTCAACCTGACGCATAACAATTCACCCAAACAAGTTGTTCAAAACCTTAACCACGTTGATAAGTTATTCGGAAGACAAATGTGGACTTACATGAAAAAGAAATAAAAACAGGGCTAAAAAGTATGCCCAGTTAGAGGTATTTTTCATAGAATTTCATGTTGGGGTTAGCGGCTTTGTTAGCAAATATTTTGCCGGTACCATGCTCAGATAGGTCGCCTAGGAACACGTAGAAGGGACCTGGCACGTTTAGAGTGCTATCGACTTTGACTTTGGCTTTAATTGTGTCGATGGTGAATGAAGGGAGAACCTCTAGTTTGCCGCCTACCACGATTTTGCCGCTGTGCATACATGCACCTGTGCGCACATCACAGTCCTTTTCGATGTAAATTGCGCCATCAGTCATGTGGTAACCCAGAAACCTTCCAGCTGAGCCTTTAACTTTGATGATTCCGCCTTTGAGGTAGCAAGCTACGTCTGTGCCTACGTTGCCGTCCACGATGATTTCGCCGCCTTTCATGCCTACGTCATTGCCTCTTGAAGGAGAAGCCAAGTAGTCGCCGCCGTCGCCGTGAATTTCAATGGTACCTTTCTTCATTTCGCTGCCTGTCCAGCCTCCTGCGTTGCCGTTAACTGTGATTTTACCGCCGTTCATCTGTTCGCCAGTGTGCATGCCGATGTTTCCGTTACATACGATTTCTCCGGTATTCATACATTGACCGACGCGTTTGACTTTGCTGAAGTCTCCGTTTAAGGTGATGTTAGGTGATGCTTCGGGGGATTCTTCGATTTTGAAGATATCGCCAAGTGTGACGTTGCGGTTGCCTTCGGTTGCCGGTAAATTGCCGATTTCTGCTTTGGTTTTGCCTGCAAAGTTGTCGGGTGTTATGCAGGGTGCTTGAACTGGAACTTCGAATGCTTTAAGGGGTGTTAGGGTTATCATGTCTATACACTTGCCTTTATGGTTAGTTTATCTGGAAACTTTACGTAGTGGTCGGTAACGGCGTAGTTTTCATATTCAATTGTCCAGTATTCCCGGAACTTGCGTTTCATGTCGTCGTCAATTCTGCATGGATCTTTTGTTATAACGTCAAGCCACATGGTTTTACCAGGAACTGAACTGTTAACCACTTGACCGTCTTTCACAACAATTATACCATCTTTTATGGTGTACGCGCTATCTGTTAGTGCTTTACGTGCGGTTCGGAACTTTTGTGTAATGTCTAAAGTTTCAGGATTCAAGTTAAATATTGCAACGTCCGCATCTGCGCCCACACCAAGATGACCCTTGTTGGGTAAACCTAAGGCCTTAGCTGTTCCCGCACGTGTCATAATGGCGAGTTCATAGAGAGTCAACTCGCGATCAATTGAGGGAAGTAAACTCTTTCTCTTGGCACTTTTATGGCACTTCTTGAGTGTTGCTTCGCGTGCTTTTTTGCTGTACAGCCAAGCCAACACTTTGGGATAATCGTAGAAGGGTCCACCGTTAGGGTGGTCAGTAGTCATGAAGATTTTCCACGGATCTTTAATGAGCAAGGCGATTTCTAAGCCAATGGACCATTGAAGCGCATTGACGGGGCTGTTTTTCTTGTAGTGGAAGGGTATTATGCCTCCACTGCTTTCGGTTTCGATGTCACTGTTAACCCACTTGTTATGTCCGCCCAGTTCGTAGAGTGAGAACTCGAAGGGTCCGTCGGCAGTCATGGTGGTGGTGTCGGCGAAGGTAACTTGACCCATGTCCAGGGTTATGTGATTGTGACCGTTCATGTAGTTGGCGATTTCTTCTGCGCCTGATTTGAATTTGCCCCAGTTTTCTCCTTTGAAACTTGCGAATTGAATGTGGGTAATGTGGGCGACGGGTTTGCCGTCTGTAGATAAGTCCTCCAGCGCCTTCATGGTGTCAAGGGTTGTTTGGTAGTTTCCAGGGACGCCCAAGTTGTTAGTATGGAGGTGAATTGTGTGAGGTAAATTGAGTTTCTTGTTGACTTTGACTAGACCGCGCATGATTTCTCTGGGTGTGATGCAGAAGTTGGGCACTTGGTCATCGATGCTATGCACGTTGTGGCCGAAACCCCAAGATTCTAAGCCCCCGGGATTCACGACTTTGATGGCGTAGCCTTTGGAAGCCTGCATAAGCCAAGCTACGAGGCGAGCGCATTCATCTACGTCACCTTTAGCGAGGTTTTCCAGTACAAACCACCAGTCACCCATTAAAACGTACGTGGCTTTATCCATTAATGGGATATCATTTAGTTCTTCGTGGGCGTGTTTAGCTTTCAGCGGCGCTATGGAGCCGTTGAAGACCGAAGTGTAACCCATTGTGGAGTAGCGGTAGCCTGTGACGAAGGTAGATGGAATTGAGTAGCCTGTACCTGCGCGGGTGATGGCAGTTTTTTTCACTACATCTTTGTAATGGTCTTCGGGGCGAATCATTCGACCCATGTTGACTTCTGCGCCGGCTACGTGACTGTGAATATCTACTCCGCCAGCCATAACAGTCATGCCCGAGGCGTCTATAACTTTAGCTTTGCTGCTGACTTTCCCAACAATTTTGTTGTCTTTGATGGCGATATCCATTTTTTCGCAGTTAATCTTGTGTTGAGGGTCAACTACAAAACCATTTTTAATAAGTATCTCAGTCATTAGGCTGACACCTTCTTCTTTTTCACTACGTTTCTAGGTTTAGCACAGGGCTTTTCAGCTTTTGCTTTCTCTGCGTGTTTAGCTGGCTTAACTTCAGCTTGCTCCACCATGTCGCCCCGTTTGGTTTTGATAGCGCGGACCTCTGCAAGTATGCGAGTTAAAAGTTCCTCGTCAGTTAAAACGCCCTTAGGGGGCTCAACCACTTTCTTAAGTGTGATAGGAACTGAATCCATGCGGTAAGCTGTGCCTTCGTATTCGATGCCGCACCACTGAGTTGGAAACACAACGTCGCCGAGGCGGCTAATTGCGTTCATGTCAGGGTTGATAGTGATTAAGGGGTGCTTCATCATATTCTGCATAGCAGACTTGGGAAAGTGAGCACCGGGGTCAGCTGAAATAACCATGGTTGCGTCGTTATCGCCACGTCTTAGCAGATCGATAACAGTGTTTTCTCCAGGGTTGTACTGTGGGTAACCCTGTGAGAAATCGATTGCATAGGGGTAACCAGTTTGCCAAGCAAACACGGTGTTTGCGCCTGTAACGTTAAAGTGACCTCTCATGGGTGAGATGATGAATTTGGTTTTTCTGTTGAGGTCACGTGCCAAGGCAATGGCGATTTCGATATTTCGGAATCTACCTAAACTCTGAGTCATTCCCAGTCCGAAGAAGATGACTCCGAATTCGCAGTTCATCATGGCATCCGCAACATCGCGCAGATAGTCAACGGGGATGCCGCCGACTTTATCCACGTCGATTTCTTGGTCAGTGACAAAGCAACGCAACGCCTCGATTACGTCGTAGTCGCGGTTAGGTTCAATTTGAAGGAAATAATCTGCTGCTTCCGCAGTCATCGTTTTGCGCACATCAACCACAATCATTTTGCGTCCATGCTTCTGCAGTGTTTGCGGCGGAGGACCCGTGAAGCATACTGAGGGGTGGATAGGGGGTTCGGCGCGTGCGATGCGTTTGGAGGCCACCTCCATTTTTTTGCGGCTTGCGCCTGCCTTCATTTTCTGCATAAAATCTTTCCATTCGCTTCCTTCAAAGCGACCGTCAGTGAAAGCAGTGTATCTTTCAACGTGACGAGGATGACTAGTCCATGGGTTGCATGCCCAGTAAACAATTAAGTCAGCACGATGGCGGATTTGACCCAATGTCGCTGCGGGGATACCGATTTCCTGTGTCGCCATAACTGATGGTCCATGGCATACGCTACAGCAATTGTCCAGTGCTGAACCGAGTTCTTCAGCCAATTCTACACCGATACGTTGGGCTTCTCCGACAGTGCTGCTCCAGCCAAACAGGAGCGGGTATTTGGCATCGGTTAGGATCTTAGCGGCTTTTTTGATCGCTTCATCCATGGTAACAGCTACGAGTTTACCATCTTTTCTTATCATAGGCTTCAAGATGCGCTCATCGCTTTTGTAGCCATGAACCATTTTTGCTTCACACTGTGCGCAACCGTTCTTCATTTTAACGATTTCGTTGTTCTCAACAGTTACCTCTAAGTCGTCACAGAGGCAACCGCAGATTGGACAAACAACATTATTTATTACTTTACTCATACGCTGTTCCTTCCATACTGTTTAAGCAAGAGTTCATCTAAGGTCAAGACAGGCTCGTCTGGTGCCACTTCAACTTCAACAGGGAACCCCTTGAAAAGCGGCATACCCATACTGTATGTTTCGTCGCCTGTTATTGCATTTGCCCACGAACCACAAGGCATGAAAACCATTCCCGGCATGGTTCCCCAAGGATATTTTTGGGCTTTAACTACGATTGAACCATATTTTGAGATTACTCGAACGGTTGAGCCGTTTTTAATGCCTAATTTTATCATGTCGGCTTTATCAAAGAAACAAACGGAACAGCTTTCATAGTACTCAATTGAGCCCTTTCCAAGTTCTTTTCCGACACCCTGTTCGATTGTTCTACCAGTAATAAGAGTTGCTCGTAGTTTTTGCTCGACCATGGTCTACGACCTTAATCAATAGAATTTAGAAGAGTTATATTTAAGAGTAAGTTCAAAAAGTGACAAAAAGTCACAATTAACTCACTTGATTCAACTGATTTATCATAAAGAAGAACTACGTTTCAAAACAGTTGGCTACTTTATTTTTGCCTGAGTAGCACTGAAAACTGCGTTGTAAGTGCGTTTATGGGTCTTCTCGTTTTCTGTGCAAACTACTTCGCCCTCAAAACATACACCTCTAAGCCTTCGAAGATCCTTACTCATATCGGGTTCTTCATCGTCAAACCAACAGAACACATAGTGGTCGGTTTTCCCTTCCTTAGATGAAAGGTAGTCGGCATCTCCCATAAGAGTAAAGAAGTCATCGATTGTGCCTTTGTATTTGGGGTTTTCGCCTTCGGTAAGGGTTACCTGTCGGGCTTTGATAACAACAAATGGGTCACTTTCAGGGTTAACGTTACGTTCTCTAAAAATGCAGATGACAGGTTTCTTCCAAGTTAAAGTAGACAAACAGATTCCTCAAATAAGCTTAGACCGTGGGGGTTATATAAATTTTGCAACTCGGATGTTCTCCAAAGGTATTGTTGCCACAAATCGCAAATAGACAACACCCGACAGGTTGCGCAACACCTTGCCTGATGTTTTTAGGGACACGTTGCTTTTTGTTGTTAACTCTACCTCAAGCCATCTGAACTACGCTGGCTTGTATGTTACGTGAAAAGTAGATTGACCGCCAGGTGGAACAACAAAGAACAATGTATAGCTCTGCTGGGTTGATTCGCCAAAGTTTCCAACGTAAGGCTCATTAATTTTTATAGCTAAATTCGTGGCTTCTATGTCGCTGATTATGGGGTAAATGTCGAAGGCTGTACATGTGTGATTGGCTCCGCCGTCCCAGTAACCTCTGTAAATGTAGACGTCGGTCCAGCCATTCTCGCCTCCCGGCATCTTAGTGCAGTTAACAGTTAACTGGAACTGCTGATCCGCTGCAACTGTGAAGGGCACGTAAACGGCTGGCACAGAGCTGTTTAAGAACCGCAGGCAACTGCTAGATGCTGAAACCGTGAAATCAAACTCGCCAGTGGGCTCATTTACTTTTTGGGGTGCAACAATAAAAGAAGAGGCGGCATAAGTTACTAAGACGCAGGCAACAATTATAGTGATAGCTAAACCAAATATTGCTTGTTTATTCACGTGTTTTCCCTTCCTATGCTTCTTTAACTTGCATACAGTTCAGGGCTATTAAAATTTACGCAATTCCAGCCTAAACCATTTTCAATGAACAGAACATCTGCGATTGTAGAAAATCGAAACACTAAAAAGCACTTCGCAGGCATCTCTAAGGTATGAAGCACTATGAGGTATTCTTTTAGAATAGGCTCTGCTTGGGGAATACCCATAGAGTTACACTTCACCTTTTTACTGCTCATCCTTGCAGTCTTTGTTCTATCTGTAATTAACCTCCAATTCGTCACCTCCTTCTACGCGTTTTACACTTTCTTTTTGGTGCTGTTCCTATTCGTCTTTGTTGTCTTCCACGAACTCGCCCACTCAGTGGTCGCAAGGCACTACGGCATCAAAGTTCGCAAAATCGTGCTGTACCCAATCGGAGGTGTCTCAGAAATAGAGGAAATCCCCGACAACCCCGCTCAGGAATGGCGCATGGCTTTCGCTGGCCCCCTGACAAGCTTGATTTTAGGCTTCGCACTTTTAGGCGCTTCATTGCTTATTTGGCCAGACCTCATCCCTGCAGCGCTCAAGCTCGCCACAAACACTTACAACTTAGCTTTTGACATCGCAACCCTGAACATTCTTTTGGGAATTTTCAATTTGATCCCAGCCTTCCCCATGGACGGCGGAAGAGTTTTCCGTGCAGTACTGGCAGAACGCATGAAGTACTCCGACGCCACCAGGTATGCTGTTACATTGGGAAGAATTTTAGGCATTGCAATGATTATATTCGGATTCATTTTCGTCAATTATTTCTTAATCATATTAGTGGGCTTCTTTGTGTACATCGGAGCCAGCGAAGAAGGCGAACAAACCATAATCTCAACAAAGTTGGCGGGTGTAAGAGTTAAAGATGTTATGCAGCATGAAATTGGCTGGGCGAATCCGCAGCAAACCCTAACTGAAGCTTTAGAGGTCATGTTTCAAAGCCGCTACCATGATTTGCTGGTTGAGAAAGACGGCGAATTCATAGGCACCGTAACGTGGATTGAGTTGATGAAAGTGGACCCACAACAGCGTGACCGTCGCCATGTAGAAGAGATGCCTCTTAAGAAAATAACGATTTTCGATGACGAATCGATCTTGGAAGCAAACAAAGTTCTACTGCTTCAAAAAATCGATTTGCTGCCAGTAGTTCACAGAGATAACCCCGACAAAGTCGTCGGGGTTTTAACGAGCGGAGCGATATCAAACGCTTTTATGCAAGCGAGAAACAGGTAAATCCACAATTTTGCGGGTGCACATTGCTTTCGGATTTAGTATGTAATTTCTGGAATGGACAAACTCTCTTATGCAAAAAACGTCACATACACTCAACGTTAAAGGCGTTATTAATTACAAATTCACGGTGTATTAGCTTGGGAACAGAAATACGTACCTTTACCTCACTTAAGGATATTACAGAGTTCATAGTTGGTCAAACAAGCCAGTACAAGGCTTTATTTGAAGATTACAGTCAATGGCTAGGTACTGTTCTTCGGGATGCAGAAGCCAAGCATAAGGGTGAAGAGTGGTTCCAGAAGTCAGCGGCTGCCCAAAAAGTTCTGAAATCTCAAGCAAAAAAACCTGTGGAAACTGACAAATCCAAGAAAAGCGGTAAAGGCGGGAAAGGTCAATCGGAGGAATCTCCGTGGGTTCAAACAGGAAACATAGCTATATCCTTCACTGAACAGGGACAATCAGAGATTCTCTTTGAAGCAATAGAGAAAATTAACTCAAAAATTCAGGAGTACGAGAAGTTCAAGGGTACAGTGCAGCAGCTTACACGCTTAGGCTTAGGTCAAACCGTAAACTACATCATTTACCTTGAAGAAGATGTTCCCAAAAAAATCGTGCTTAAACAGAAAGCAGGCGCTAAAGGAGATGAACAGTTCAAATTCATGACTGAACTGTCGGTGCCGGCATACTTTAACATCTCCACATAGTAACCGGTAGCCCCTAAACCGCCTCAGTGTGGGCAAGGGTTTGGGGTTTGAGTCAATACAAAAGTTAAATATGAAAATAACAGAATGAAGTAGAGAGGAATCAGCCGTAAACACGCAGTATTCTGTTTCAGGCGTCACCGTTTCAATTAATCTTAATAGTTTACAGGCTGAAAGAAGCGGAATCATCACTGGCCAAGAAGAACTGTTTTTTGACGTGAACGCCAAAATTGAGGAGCAAAAGAAAGACCCTAACCAAGTTACTTTAGGGTTTCAACTCTTCATATCAACAAAACCCAACGTAGTCAAGTACTCCACAACGGGCTCGGTAACTTTGAGCGGTAAAGCCGAAGACATCAAAAAGAAACTGGAAGTTAACCCCAAAACCAAAATTCCACAGATACTTTTCACCATATATCAGCATGTCTTCAACTCCATCTACATGTTGTCCTCTAACCTCAACACTCCTTATCCACCGCCAGACCTGCTTCACCCGATGGCCGAGAAAATTCAGATATTACCCAACATCCCCCAGCCCCAGACGGCGGCACCAGAAAAAACTGAAGAAACCCCACCACCAACCGCAGAGGCACCTCAAGCCTCTGCCGTGCCAGCTCAGCCTGAAACTTCAACAGCTCCCGCAGCAGAGGCTCCTGCGACCGAAACCAAGTAGCCAATTAACTTTTTTAGGGACATATATCCAAAACCGCAATACTTCGACGCAGAGAATTACCCTATTATAGGTTTTTCATCGTTTTCGGTATTTGGAGAAAGGAGACAGAAGGCTTTGGAGTCAACAGTAGCAGCTTTACTGTTAGTAACATCCACTATAGTTTTAGCATGTATCGTAGTGGTTTATGCAGTTGATACAGTTCAGCAGTCGTTTAACGGCACAAGCCCACAAATGCAACTCATTGAACAAATCCAGAACAACATCCTAAACAACACATCACTCAACGGTACAATAACAGGATTCCCAACCGAGCCCACCGCTACGCCAACACCTTAAACCACATTTTTTCTTATCCAAACCTCATTTTTCAACAAACATTTTTGTTTCTCCAATAAAGTTTAGTAAAAATTCATTTTTAGGATTCATAACCCCTAATAAGCATTTAAGCATCAATTCTGAGTGACGATTCATGTCGGAATCAACTCCTGAGATTTCCCCTGAAATTTCTCGCTTCGACGCGGAAAATGCGACAGCTTTGACAGCGGACTTTCTGAAGCGTCTAGGATACAAAGGCATCTGGTTGCCTATGAAAGTCAGCTTAGACGGGGAACTCTACGTTGTTGAAATGATGTCTATGCAAAAGAAGACTGCTAAGGTTCAGATTAACTCTACAACCAAAGAGATTCGGGAATACGAGTTCCAAGAGGAAGAAAAGCCTTCTGGAGGCGGCTTATCGAAAGGTAAGCTGATTTTCTTGGTGGCGGCAATCGGCGTCAGCATTGCAGTAGTGAAACTCTTAGGCGTCTTCTAAAAGATCCGCTACAGGTAAGTTATGAGGAAGTACGTGGCGATTATGGTTATTGCGTAGATGAGCATGGAGAGGTGCAGCATTGGCAGTGCTCTCATGGCGGCTTGCGGGGTTTTTCCTTTCAACACAACCACATTTAGCATCGATATGAGAGCGAAGCTTACCGCAAAGCCCACAACCGTCCATATACTACCCAGCACGTACAGAAACACGGAAGCTGTCACTAAATGTGCCAAACTAAACCCAAACACCCAGTAAGCAGTGGCTTTTTGACCATAGAGCGTGACGGGCGTCTTGAGTCCTTTTGCTTGGTCGTTGGCTACGTCGGCTAAGTCGTTGATGCCCAAATGCGCAAGCGCCAAGGGGTAGAAGAACAGGAAAAGCACCAGCGCGTTTAGGTTCAAGTTTCCAACTGTGAGATACCCTGCTACTAAGAACAGGGCGAAGTCTATACGACCTACAATCTGAGCAATCGGCGCGGATTCGTTACGTTTCTTGATTTGATAGAACACTTCTAAGCCGTAGCAGACAAACATCAAAATCAAGATGTACAGCGAGTGTGGGTAAGGCAATGTTGCGGCTATTACGACAGCAATTGCCACGAATACTGCGAAGACTGCGGTAGCTTTGGACGGGGAAACTAAGCCTTCGGAGATGGGTCGTCTGCCAAATGGGCGCCAATACTTCGTCAAGTTCTTGTCAGTCGCTAGCTCTTTTTTGTCCAATTTAGCGTCCACGATGTCGTTTAGCACCAAACCCGCTTCGAAGCCAAAGAAAGCAATCAGCACCGCCTGCGAAATCAGCGTCAAAGAGAAGCTGCCATTCATGACAAACCCAAAGAAAAGTCCCGCAGTAAAAAGGACAGGCCACACAAAAAAGAAGTGCAGCCTCAACAAATCAAAGTATGCACGTGTGCCCACTTGGTTCCCCTATTTTTGAGTTATTCGACGTTTATAATAAATAACTATCGGTTATAGAAATCATAGAGCAGAAACATGTTGACGCAGAAAAGTGTCGTAGCATTCAGTTTGATAAAGGTTGTAAGAGGGCACATTGTTGTAGGCGGCGTTTTAGCTTTTACTTTGGGCGCGCTGCTGGCTGTTGCGAGCGGCAGCACGTTCAACCTTAGCCGTGCAGTGCTGTTTTACGCTGTAGTTCTCTTAGGCGACCTCTCCACACACTTCAGCAATGACTACTTCGACGCTGAGTTAGACAAAAACTCTGAGACAAAAAAGTTTTTTTCCGGCAGAAGAATCCTCGCCAAAAACCCTCGCTTATTGCCTAAAGCACTCAGAATAGCTCTTGCATTGTTGGCAGTGTCGCTTGCGTTGGCGTGTTTCAGTGTTGCTTTTGGAGTGGCACCCATTGAGGCTCTAATTATTGCGGTTGCAGCGAATTTTTTGGGGTGGTTCTATTCCTCTCCACCGCTTCGGTTGAGCTCAAAAGGTTTAGGTGAAGTGGCGATTGCGTTGTGTGCGGGTTTTGCGATTCCAGCGTTCGGGTACTTGGCTGTTAATGGTCAACTGGATCTGGTTTTTGGGGTTTTCGTTGTGCCGTTTGTGTTGTACGCGTTTATGCTCGCTTTGAGCTTGGAAGCGCCCGACATAGAGTTAGACCGCAAAGGCAACAGAAGAAACATTGGAGTTGTAATGGGTAAACTTGCTGTTCATGGTTTTGTTTTGGCAGCAGCGTTTAGTGCCTTTTCATGTTTTGTTTTTTACGCTATCTTTATGGCGGATTTAGGTGTGAATTTTTTTGTTGTAGCGGTTTTTGCTGCGGTACCGTTGGCGACTAGTATTTCAGGATTGATTTGTGTGCTTGTCAGGTGGCGCTCGGATGTGTTTATGACAGTTAATGTGCTGTCTCTTTTCGTGTTCAATGTTTTGATGATTGGGTACTTGGCTTTTGTTGTTTTATAGATTGATTTTTGTGTGGTTTGAAATATGGATTGGTACGTAACATATCTTATATTCGATTTACGAGTAAAAAAGTCCATGGTAGCTTAACTTAGGTTTAGCGAAAACCATCAACAGACCCGCCAAAGAATGGAGCGCCCTTGAACATCTTTGCATTAGTTTCTCTGGCTGCGACAGCGATTTGTTTAGCTCTGGGCTTTTTCGTTCTCTACTACAACCGTAAGCCCCATCTGAACAAACTGTTCTTCTTAGTCATCATAACAGGCTTTATCTATACTTTCACGACCGTCATGATGTGGATGTCTCCCAACACGACAGAAGCCCTGATTTGGCATAAGGCTGGGACAATATGGCCATTTTTTGTTGCAGCAGTTCTGAATTTCGCGTTGGTCTACAGTAACAACAGTTTTGCCAGAAGTAAAAAATGCTATTTACTGCTTTATTTGCCAGCAGCAGCGTTTTGGCTTGTGGATTTGTTTACTGAAGCCATAAACACGGCTCCTATACTGGAATATTGGGGTTATAATGATATAGCTTCTGGAACATGGGTTTACGGTTTATCCACGTTCTGGACAGCTTTGCTGCCACTTTTAGCATTTGGTGTATGTTTGAGGTACTACCTACGAGTAAAGGAGAATACAGAGAAGAGTACGGCTTTGAATGTAACTATTGGATTCGCTATACCGATCATATCTTTCATAGCAACCAACATGCTTGCTAGGGCCCTCGATATAGGCATCCCTAATCTGGGTCCAATCTCAACATTATTTTTCGTTGTTTTTGTAGGATATGCAATCGTGAAGTATGGACTATTTACTCTTAACACCCGATTAGCAGCTGAAAACATTGTTTCCACAATGCCTGATTCGCTTATTTTAGCCAACATGAGTGCAAACATAATAAAAGTAAATGAGCGTCTAGTTGAATTCAGCGGTTATAGCGAAAAAGAGTTAATGCATAAATCTATAGGCAAACTGTTCGTTGCAGATCAAGAAAAATGGAATTCCGCCTATCGAGACTTAATCCAAAACAGAATCATTAGAAATGTAGAATTAACTCTTAAAACAAAGACCTCTAAAGAACGCATTGTGTTCTTCTCGGGGTCAATTGTACAAGCCAAAGGCAACCGACCAATCGGTTTAACCTGCGTAATTCACGACATCACTGAACGCAAAAAAGCAGAAGAAGACCTCACCAATACCAAAAATTACTTAGAAACACTACTGGACTCAATGCTCTCGGCTATCGTAGTTATAGATGGAAAAACGCATGAAATCGTGGACCTAAACAACGCGGCGCTAAAAATGCTTGAAGCAACTCAAGAAGAAGTACTTGGCAAACTCTGTCACAATTTTGTTTGCCAAACTCAGAACAGTAAATGTCCAATCACAGATTTAGGCCAAGAAATTGACAACCAAGAGAAAGTACTCTATACATTAAAAGGCAAAAAGAAGTTTATAATAAAAAATGTCGCGAAACTACAGATCAATGACCGCCTGCTTTTACTTGAGAACTTCATTGATGTTTCTCAACGCAAGGCCATGGAAGAAAAACTATTCAAGGCGCAGCGGTTGGCTTCAATCGGCGAGTTAGCAGGTCAACTCGGGCATGACTTGCGTAACCCATTAGCAGGCATAAAAAATGGTGTTTACTTAGTCAAAAAGAAGGGCAACCAAATCACCCAAAAACAAAGAGCCGAAATTTTATCAGTTATAGAGACCGCAGTTGAAGACTCTAACCGAATCGTCACCAGCCTAATCGATTTTGCCATGGAACCCCGTTTAGAAACTCAAAGTTGCACGCCGAAGTCGCTTGTAGCCGCGGCCCTATCAAAACTTAAAATCCCTCAGAACATAACAGTGAAAAACTTGGTGGAAGAAGACTCTGAATGCTTTGTGGATATAGGCCGGATGATAGATGTTTTTGCCCGGATTTTGCAGAACAGCATCCATGCCATTGAGACTCAGGGAGAAATACAGATTCAAAGCTGCCTAAAAGATGGCTACGTAACAGTGACCTTCGAAGATACTGGATGCGGCATACCAAAAGAGGTGCTGCCTAAACTATTTACTCCGCTGGTGACAACCAAAGCCAAGGGCATGGGGCTAGGCTTAGCCATCTGCAAACGCATTGTGGAGGCACACGGCGGAAAAATAACTGCAGAAAACAAAGAAAGAACAGGAGCTAAATTGTCTGTAACGTTACCTATTGCACCGAAACTTGAAGTTGCTTCGACACTTATGGTTCAGACAGATTTTCTTTAAGACGATAGACGACGATTTCACGGATTAAATCAAGCGGCAGAGACTGGTCAAGCGGAAACTGGATTGTGCCTTTGCTTGTTTTGTATGCGCCCAGCTTATCTTTGAAAGCGGCTATGCCTGAGGCAGTAGGAAAAAAGCCGATGTGTTTTTTGAAGGCAGCAAAATACACCAAGATGCCGTTTTGCTTGTAGGCGGGCATCTCGTAGCTGATTATTTCTTGGGCCTTGGGGGCAGCTTCATGGACAACTTGTCTTAGCTGGTTTAGCAGGGGCTGTACGTTCGGGGGCTGGGTTTGGATGTATTCGTCGACAGTTTTGAAGTGGGGTTTGGTTTTCAAAGTTTCACTTCTACTTTGTTTCGATTGGGGGTTGGGGGGTTTCGGTAACTGCTGGAGTCATCGGAGAAGGCATTTCGGTTGGAGCGACGGGGATTGTGTTGACCGCTATTTGTTTTATTTTCTTTTCAATGCGAACATGTTGTACTCTTGCTATGATGCAGAGAGCAACTACTGCAATTGCTAACCAGAAAGGCAGCATAAACGAAGCTGTAACGGTGGAGGTGATGCTGGCGGTGAGGGGAATAAAATCCGGGAAATTTAATGTAACTTCTTGTGATCCCATCAAGGGGAAGTTAATGTCGAAGAGTCCCGCGGCAACTACAATAACAATTAAGCCTAAAGTGAAGCTGAGGAAAGCATATAGCGGTTTTTTCCACGAGAACGAGAGCAGGTCCTTGGCGTAGGATTTCGTGGGCATCAGTGAGTAGACGAGCATAAGGATGCCGCCTGCAGTGAAGAGCAGAATGTTGGAGAGGTTCCATGCCCAAATCAAGGGAATGTTAAATTGGCTGCCGTATAAGCCAAAGTTGGTGACTATGGGCGAAGCGTATATGCTGATGAAGTTATTGCCTAATGTTAGTTGCCACCATGGGATGTAGATGGATATTATTAGCAACACAAATGTGAGTATGCCTGCTGCAAGGCCAAACCAGTTAATGATGCGTTCCATTCAGGTCACCTCAGTTGGATGTTTCCGATTCCAGGTATGTCGTCTAGGTGCAGCGTGATTCCGCCCACGGTTACGTTGATGTTTCCAACCGAGATTTCAGCGGTATCACCGTATTGGTCAATGTAGTCGTTTAACGTTTGCATTCTAATGTTGCCGGTTATGTCTACGACGGCGGAGTCTCCGGGGTTAATGTGGATGGCATCGGGGATGGTTATGGTTCCTAAAAGTTGGCCGTCGCTTGTTTTTATATCCGCGGAGAAATTGTCAAGGGAAAGCTCCTGTGGCAGGGGGTTGGTGAGGTTTAGGTCGTAGGTGAAGACGCCTGTTGATTGGTCAAACACTGGGTCGCCTATGGGCTGGATGGGCTGCATGTTTTCCAGCGCTGTAAAGTTCAGGTTGGCTATGTCGTTGTTGGTTATGCTGTATTGCCCTGGAGTTTCAGGGGGCATTACCAACCCTACGAGATTGTCTCTGTAAACGTAAACTACACCCAAGAAGGGACCAATAGTTAATACAATGGTTAAGATGGTGAGGGCTACCTTGACTTTACTCATACCTATCGCTGACTATTCTGCGCAGTTGCGTTTTTAAGCTTTGGCTTATGTGATTTTTAGGTTGAAAAAGGAAACAAAAAGCAGCATTGAGGGTTTATAAGCCCCAACTTTGAACAAGAGTCTGATGGGGCGGCTCATTGTCGTGTTTTTCTTTTTTCTTGTGGTGAACCTCAAATCTGTTAATTTTCACCGTTGAACCTTCAGTGGAAACCCAGTGAGTGCGGTTAAGGTCACGGTGATAAACAAACTTGTTTACCATGTGCGCCAGTCCCTGCAGAGACAAATTCTCAGAATTCACACCTATCTTGTCTCCCTCTTGGATAACAGAGACTCTTAGGTGCAATATCAAAAAATTAGTTAAGTTCTCTTTTTCTTTCTCTAAATCGCCGAGATCTATTTGAAGATTAGGTGGGGGGTCACTTTTGTGTTTAAAGAGCAAACAATCGCCCTTTAAAACATAGGTTATTCTAATATTAAAGGCTGCGGCGTTAGGAAAGGGGCAAATTTTGTTCCCCAAAGTTGTTTCTTTGTTGCACGTTGTAGCAACGCAATGTAACCACATTTGTTTATATCAAAAGGAGCGGTAACATGCTTTGAGGGATAGCCAACAAGTTGAGCGGGTCTGGCTGTTACCAAAGGAGAAGGCGAACCCCACCTGCTACTTTTCCGCCACTACCTTGATAACACAAGGCTAAATCCGCCCAGCCAAAATTTTTGGGCCCATTATCTTAACTATTAATATAGCATTGACCCTTTTAAATGATTCGGTAAAAGAACACCCGTAAAACAAAAATACAGGCTATTTTTTCAAATTTTGCAATAAAGTTGGTGATGCGCTTCAGATTCGGATCACATAACTGTTACTGAAAATGACCTTCTGAAGGCAAAATTTAGCATTTGGAAAATGATATTAATAGCCATTTTTTCCTTTCCTTTGGGGATACGTTTTGAAGTCAGAAGCAATTGGTTTTGGGGAAGTCAAACTATTTGGACACAAATACGACAACGATGCAATCATTCATGTAAATGGAAAAATAACTAAACGTAAAAAGAAGAAATCAAAAGAATTAAAGAGCCTCTACGGTCACACGCCCCTATCAGAGAAAGAACTGGATTTTTTGGCAGATGAAAAACCGGAGGTAGTTTATGTCGGATTGGGTTATGACGGCGCTTTGCCAGTCACTGAAGAGGCAAAAAAGATTCTGAGTCAATATCAAGTCGTCATGTTGAAGACGCCTCAAGTAATCGAAAAGTTAGCGAGTGAAGAAAGAGATTACGTTGCAATTATTCATGTGACGTGTTAGAGTTTTAGTGGTGGGCACACACAGAAAAACGGTCAATTAATCTCTTTTCGCCAATTCCAGTTTAATATATTTGTTTTCAATCAACCAAACCGACAGAGAGATTGTTACGATTAATATTATGAAAAGACCGATAAACATGATATTACCCGTCATTGTCCATAAAATAAGCAGCAATGTTCCAAAACCACCGCCGATGCCACCGCCAATACCGCCGATTGAACTGCTGAGGCCCTTATTTTTTACCCTTAGCTTTGAAGAACAAACCTGACAAGTTATTGTGTTCCGATTAGTTAAGCGTAGCAATTTTCCTGCTTGCAGGTTGTTACCACATTTAGGACAAGCAACCAATCTTTTCGTCTCATGAATTATATTAGAAGAAGGCGGTATAAGTTTTTTCTGAATCAATTAACCGCTATATTTAGATTTTTTTTAAACAATCCGTAAGTCGGTAGTTCTGTGTGTGGTTTTAGTGGTGGGGCCCCCCGGATTTGAACCGGGGTCTATAGCGCCCGAGGCTACAAGCCTGGACCAAGCTAGCCGAGGGCCCCAAGAGTATGGATTTCTCAGCCAGATGAGTTCTATGATATTTGTTGGGTTGGCTTTAACTTTAGCGGTTACGGGGGTTGAACCCGAAGCAGGTTCTATAATCAAGGGAAAGATCTCTGGCAGAGCAACAATCCCTAAAAGGGGATTTAGAAACTGAAAATAAAGACCCTCAACGCCAGAATCGGCAAAACCACAACGGCGCCAAACAACGCAGCCGTTACAGTCATCATCCGCAACGCCTTGTAAATATCCTCATACGAGATTGAACCGTGATCGTCCCCAAGTTTATAGTGACCCTGCTTCTCCAGCTGAATATTGAGTGCGCCTGCCATAGCTGAGATTGTGAAACCTGCGTTGGGGCTTGAAGTTTTGTGTTTGTCCCGCTGCAAAATACGCCAAGACTCACGCCAGTTCTCACCCATAATTCCAGCAGCGATAACCATTAGGTACGCTGTTATACGTGCGGGAAGCCAGTTGGTGAGGGTATCCATTTTTGCGCTGAACCACCCGATGTTTCGGAACTCTTCGTTTTTGTAACCAACCATCGAATCTAATGTGTTTATGACGCGGTAAGCAAAAGCACCCGGCACGCCAAAGATTGCGAAAAAAAAGAACGGTGCAGTGATGCCGTCAGTGGTGCTTTCGGCTATGGATTCGACTGCGGCAGATATGATTTGACGCTCGTTTAGTGTGTTGGGGTCTCTTCGTACGATGTAGGGGAGCCATTTGCGAGCGCCGTCCAAGTCACGTTTCTTCAAAGCTGCGGCGATGGGTTTGGTGTATTGCCCCATGCCTGAAATGGCGAAAGTTGCTTTGAAGAGTAATGCGCCGACGATTATGTACAAGATTTCGCCGTAGGGAAACGGCAATGAACGCAGAAAATACATCAAAACGAATACTGGCAACGCAAAGGTGAGCATTATTGAAAGCGCCATTAAGACGCCGTTAGCTTTCTCGCGTCGTGGGTTTGGGTGTTTGGCTTTCTTTTTAAGGTACAAAATGAGTTTGCCTATGCCGATGGTCGGGTGAATACGGTCAGGATACTCACCCACCACCAAATCAATCATAAACGCTAACGCAAAGATGCAGACCGAGTCAACAAACCAGAAGAGGTCAAAGGCAAACATGGCTCACTCAAACCAGTTTCAGCGACTTCTTAAATGCTTCTATTAACCGCACGTTTTCTTCGTGGGTTTTAACGGCGACTCGTATGTAGAACTCGTTGAGGGCGACAAACGTACTGCAGTCTCGGATTAGGATGCCTTCTTTTAGCATGCGGTGTTTGAGGGCGTTGGCGGTTAGACCCGTGTTTTCGATGTTTATGAAGAAGAAGTTGGCATCGGGCGCTTCAAAGCGCAAGCCACTGAATTGGGCAAGCTCATTGTGGAGCCACTTCTTCTCATTTTTGATAAGTTCAAGCGTAATTTGCAAATGAGTATCGTCCTGTATGGCGGCGACTGCGGCTGCCTGCCCCAAGCAGTTTACGTTCCACGGAATCTTACTGCACATAAGCACGTCGGCGATTTCTTTTGAGGTGATTCCGTAGCCAATTCGCAAGCCAGTTAAGCCGAAGATTTTGGTGAAGCTGCGCAATATGAACAGGTTGGGGTACTTGTCAAGTTTGCCAATCATAGATAACTCTTTTTCGTTGTCGACGAATTCAAGAAAGTCTTCATCGAGGAAGAGCAAAATGTCCTGTGCCAATGCGACGTCGAAGATTTCGGTCAAAGTTGTTTTTGGGATGAGTTTGCTTGTGGGGTTGTTTGGGTTGCAGAGGAAGAGCATTTTGCAGCCTGCCATCGCAGACTTAAACGCTTCCGCGTCTATCTGAAAAGGCGCTGTTAGCCTAACGAATTTGACGGATTCGCCTGTTTTTCTGACTGCAGCTTCGTACTCGCCAAACGTGGGCGCAGCCATCAATGCTTTTTCGCCTTTACGTAGGAACGCTTCGGCGAATAGGTACATGAGCTCGGTTGAGCCGTTGCCGACGACAATGTTATCTTTTGTTATGCCCTTGTGGCGGCTAGCAATCACCTCACGCAGCGCGGTTGAGGTGGAGTCTGGGTAAGCTGCAATTGTGCAGAAAGCGTCTTTTGCAGCGTCAAGCGCCTTCTGGGACGGCCCAAGTGGGTTCACGCTGGAGCTGAAATCCAAAATTTCCTGGGGTTTGATTCCGCATTCAGCGGCGGCGCCATAAACCTCTGCGCCGTGTGGGCAGGGTTTAAGGTTTCTGATGTTATCTCGCACCAAGTTTGAGAGGGGTTTCATAGTTTCCGTTCCTTGTGCCGCTGGATTCAATGGTTTTTCTCATAGGTAAATCATATAAAGGTTTGGTTGGATGTTCCAACCGATTATGTTTTTTCAAAACTCAAAGTTTAAAGAAAAAATTTCGTTTGAGACCACTTTGGCGGAGGGATAACTCCGAATTTGAAGGTTTAGAGGTAAATTTTGACTCAGCGTCAAATGACGCTAACCCTGAAAATCTTCGATTAATACGTGCAGAGCAAAAGGCTAATTTGGCAGGCGCCTTATTGGTTAAGTAACTGTTTTTAGGTTGGTTTATTGGATGAGTAAAAAAATAGTTGATGAAGAACATTCTCGTAAAGCGCTAAAGGAAATGATTGAAAACCGAGACAAAAATCAGCCAGTCGAGGAAGTACTTACTATTTTCTGTGAACGTTACGGCTTAACCATGGAAACATGTCGAGAATATTACAACCAGTTAGTTAAGATTGGAAAAATCAAAGAATAACGCTTTAAGGTACAGTGGCAACTTGTTTTTCAAGGGCTAAATTTGAAGGAACTTGTATTCGTTGGGTTAGGGTTAAACGACGACAAAGGCATCACGGTTAAGGGCTTAGAAGAAGCTAAGTCTGCAGACGCAGTGTTTATGGAGACCTATACCAGTCGTATGCCTGAATTTGACATGCAACGGTTTGAAGCAGAGATAGGCAAAAAGGTTCGGCTGATCGAGAGACGCGATTTAGAGGAGGAAAACGGCAAAGCCATCCTCCAAGTGGCGCAGGTGGAAAAAGCTGTGTTTCTGGTGCCCGGCGACCCCTTCATTGCCACCACGCATGTCACCCTGCGTATCGACGCCGAAAAAAAAGGTATCAAAACCCGTGTAATCCACGGAATATCAATAATGTCCGCCATCGTGTCCCTATCTGGTTTGCACAACTACAAGTTCGGCAAAACCGTCACGGTTCCCTTCAGCGATAACTTCTCAGAAACACCCTACAACGTAATTGGGCAAAACAAAAAGTTGGGGCTTCACACATTATGCTTGCTGGATTTGAGAGCAGCCGAAAACAGGTATCTGACAATCAATGAGGGCTTAAAGTTGTTGCTGGAAGTTGAAACAAAAAAGCATCAGGGGGTAATCACAGCTGAAACGGCGGCGTTGGGTATTGCCCGCGCAGGCAGCGATGCCCCAGTTTTGAAAGCGGATTTTGTGGGGAAACTGGTTGATTTTGATTTCGGCGAACCGCCTTTCAGCCTAATCGTTCCTGGCGACTTGCATTTCATGGAAATCGATGCCTTAATCGCATTTGCTGGTGCGCCTAAAGAGTTTAAGAGGATGACGAAATGAGCCTCGAAGTGCTTGCCAACAAATACATTGGTTCAGCCGAGAAAGTCCTCGCCGAACTCAAGCATAATCCAACCCCTGTAGCTGTGGATGAGGTCAGGGTGGCGGAGGTTTTGTGCTGGGCAAGGGATTATTTGGCTGATGCAAAGTATTATAAGGTTCAGGGTAAGCTTGAAACCAGTTTAACGTCGGTGGCATACTGTGAAGGGCTACTTGACGCACTCAGACTGATCGGCGCAGTGAACTTTGAATGGCCAACCAGAAGAGAACTCGAAAAGTAGTATTAGCCTCAGGCGTCTTTGACCTGCTGCATTTAGGGCATGTACGGTTTCTTGAGGACGCAAAAAAGGCGGGCGGGGCAAACGCTAAGTTAGTGGTTATTGTGGCGAGAGATAGCACCGCCGAGAAGCTGAAAGGCAAAAAACCCATCATGTCTGAGGAGCAACGCACCATATTGGTTGAGTCTCTCAAAGTGGTTGATGAGGCGATTTTAGGCGTTGAAGGCATGGACATCGGCGAAGTCATCGAGCAAATCAAACCCGACGTAATAGCTTTGGGCTGGGATCAAGCAGACATGGAAAACCAGGTCCAAACCTACATCTCCAAACACAAACTGACCATATCCATCGTGCGAGTCGGCAAATTCGGGGAGAATACTTTAGATAGCTCCACGAAGATTAAACAGAAAATAATCGACAAACTCTCACCTAACGGTAAACCAACATGAACTGCACCAAATACAAACCCACCTACATCTTAATCGCTCTCAACGTAGCTATCTATATTGCGGGCGCAGTAGTGGGCGGAGACGCCTTAGAAACAGGCTACAACGTCGTGTACGTGTGGGGCCAAGTCAACGACCTCGTCTTCAACGGCGCATATTGGCAACTATTCACGTCAATGTTCATTCACGCCTCCATCTTCCACTTAGTGGGCAACATGCTGTTTCTGCTCATCTTCGGTTTACGCGGAGAAGAAATGTTTTCTTTGCCAGAATTTTTGGGCATTTACTTAGTCGGCGGTTTAGTGGGCAACCTGCTGTCGCTGGTGTTTGGACCTTACTTCATCTCTGTAGGTGCTTCAGGAGCAATCTTCGCGTTGTTCGGCGCATGTGTAATCTATGACAGGCGTTCAATGCGGCAATCTATCCTTGGAGCATTGATATACGCTTTCTTCTTGTTCTTCATAAACATCGGCGAAAACGTCAACATATTAGCGCACCTCGGCGGTTTAGGTTTCGGATTGCTCGTCGGATACATCTTGGCTTCACGTCGAAAATTCACTCAGGAAGATATGTCAGGCGAGTTTAGGTATAGAAATTCGCCGTTTTAGATTTGGGTTTGGATTTCCACTTTGACTTTGTTTCCGTCTTTTAAGCCCAGTTGCTTGCGGAGGCATACGGGGGCGATGATTTCGAGGACAGATGCGTCGTAGTGGCTACGTGTCGCCGTGACAAGTGCTCCACGGATTTTGCCGCCGATGATAGCGGGGTAGCATTTGACCAGCCCAAAGCTGCGGTCTTCATTTTGAAAACCCATTACCTCCACTGCGGGGTAAGCTTCTATGTCGCG
Organism: uncultured archaeon; assembly: GCA_963760925.1. Taxonomy (GTDB): domain Archaea; phylum Thermoproteota; class Bathyarchaeia; order Bathyarchaeales; family Bathycorpusculaceae; genus Bathycorpusculum. The sequence goes on from CAVXES010000006.1 coordinate 514,057, forward strand.
GCGGGTTTTGATGTCGTAATCTTGGGTTAACTTGACGTTTAAGGTGCCGGGATAAGGTTCGAAGCCGAGTTTGTTGAGGATTTGTTTTTTGTAATCAGGTTTGTTGATGTAGTATGCGCCTTCGCCCAAACCAGTGAATACTATGCCTTCTAGCGTTACAGAGGGCGGATAGTCCTTCTCCATGAGCAACTTGAGGTTAGCGTATAGCTTCTGCAGCTCAACGGCGCTTGCGTCTTCGATTTTTATGAGGCTGCCATCAGGGGTGACTTTGCGGCTGATCCAGCCTTTGCGCTCCAAGTCGATGAGGTAGCGTGAGGCGGTTTGCTGAGAAATCCACAGCTTATTAGCCAAGTATTCTGTTGAGATTTTAGCGGTTCGGCGGTAAGCACCCATCTCAGCCAGCTTTAGCACCATAAAGAGGTGTTGCCAGTTCTGCTTCTCAGTCACTTTTTCTACGCCTCAGTGTTTAGAGTGAATACAGAGTTTGATATTTAAGCAACCCTCCAAGAACCCACACAGCACTTAATACGTCAGCGGATTTGGAGGTTCCCTTCGGCATCCAATTTAGGTTTGCCCTCTTTATTTACCAAATAAGGCAAAGCAGCGCCCTCATGTTTGGCGTAGAGTTTGGTTCCTTTTTTGATGGCAAACCAGTGTCCTCTCTCGCCATCCACAGACATCATAGCGCCAGACATGAAATTTCTACTTGTTCCACCTGAGTAGATTGTGTTGTTTTCTTGGCTATCTTTACGTTTGAATCTTAAAATAATCGCATCGTCACTGAGCGCCCATGAGCCCTCATTAGCGCCCGCTAAATAAGCAAAGGTGCCGTCAAAGTTGAAGTAAATAAGTGTCCAGTTATAGTTTCCAGTTAAGCCCCAATCAAAATGCAGCGTCCACTGCCCCACAGGATTCAACACACAAACCTCAAAACTACATGGCCAAGTTTCCTCTTAAGATTTGTGAAGACAAAATATTAGAGTATCAGACGCTAAACGTTACTTGATTGTATGGGCAACGTTTTTGATGAGATGGGGCTGTTCTGGGCAGAAATAGCCGACCAAAACCACACAGAGAGCCAAATTCGGTTTCTAAAACTGCAGCTCAAACTTGGGGGTTATGTTTTGGACCTTGCCTGCGGCACGGGACGCCACACAATCCCTCTAACGCAACCAGGTTTTGAAGTAGTCGGGTTCGATGTTTCGTTTAAGCTGCTTAAAATTGCAAAGCAAAGAGGCGGGAAGGCATTGGTGAGGGGTGACATGCGGTTTCTGCCTTTCAAGTCAGACGTTTTCAATGCTGTCATTAGTGTGGACACGAGTTTTGGTTACTTGCCCAGGGAGGCAGATGATATCCATTGTTTGGTTGAAGTTCAAAGGGTTCTGGATCAGAGCGGCTTGTTTGTCATCGACATTTTTAATCGTGATCACCTCGCCAAAAAGTATCAGGGCAAAGATGTGGCACCGGTGACGTTAGAGTATCCCAGTTTCGTTTTAGTGCTTAAACGCAGTTTAAGCCCAGACGCAGAGTGGCTTTGTGACAACTGGGAAGTTAAAGATATAGCGTCAGGGGAAACAGAGGTTTTTGTGCATAGGGTTCGCCTCTACAGCCAAAGTAAACTTGAGGGATTGCTTTCTTCTACGGGTTTTGGAGTTAAATCGGTTTTCGGCGGCTACGAAATGCAGCCACATTCGCCTGAAGCTCCCCGTCTGATATTGGTGGCTTATGCAACAAGGTTTCAGGCGTATAATTCCCGTATTCTCCAAAAAGAGTTATAAGCTGCCGCATAAACTGGTGAAATAGGAAATTCCATGAACGCTTGGAAGCTACGTTTCTCCATGGTTGCCACCTTAGCAGCCATATTCGGCTTAACCACACTTGTATTCTCAGCTGTTCTCTTGTATGTAGGATACTTCAGCATAGTCACAGTGGGATTACTGGTTGTTTTGCTAAACGTTGCGCAGTGGCTTTTCTCACCCTACCTTGTCGGCGCCATCTACCGTGTTAAAGAAATGAAGTCCGAGGAGAACCCTAAACTCCATCAGATAGTCGAAAACCTCAGCAAGAAAAGCGGCATATCCACTCCTAAATTGATGATCTCCCGAATTCCGCTTCCGAACGCTTTTGCGTACGGTTCGCCACTATCAGGCAGCCGAGTCGCAGTAACCGAGGGGCTACTGAATTCTCTAGATGATGGCGAAGTTGAAGCAGTCATTGGCCATGAGTTAGGGCACCTTAAACACCGCGATGTGCAAGTTATGATGGTTGTGTCGTTTTTGCCCGCGTTGTTCTACTACATTGGATGGTCGCTTATGTGGTCAGGAATGTTTGGTGGAGGACGCAGAAATGACAACGGCAACAACGCCTTAATCGGCATCGGGTTCATGGCTTTTTCGTGGATACTAACGCTTTTCACATTATACTTGAGTAGACTGCGAGAGTATTATGCGGACCGTCACAGCGCCTCCGTCGTTGAAAATGGCGCGTATAAACTCCAAACTGGCTTAGTAACTATCGTTGAAGAGAGCAAACGTCACAACGCCCGTCCCCACCGGCAGGGAGAACAAACCAAAAGTAACACATCCTACAAGGCACTCTTTATATCCGACCCCGACCGAGCCGCTGTGGACTCAGACGAGCTGCACCAAAATAGCTTCACCAGCAAATACGACCTCCTACGGCAAAAACTTTCCCAGAAACCCACCCAAGGGGATTCGATGGCAGAAATCTTCTCAACCCACCCCAACATAATCAAACGATTAAGAGCCTTACAGGAACTGCAAGAGCATCCAGCCGGTTACTAAAACATCAAGTCTGGGCTGCGGTTACTAAGGAAAGGGTTTACTCTTTTTTCTTCGCCCATAATGGAGCTTTCGCCGTGCCCTGGATAAATCAGCATATTCACTGGTAGCGCTTCGAGTTTTTTGAGTGAACGGTTCATGTCACTCATGGAGCCTTCGGGGAAATCGGTTCTGCCGATGCCGCCTGCGAACAGGGTGTCGCCAGTGAAAACGATATGGTCGCCTGTTAGGCAGATGCTTCCTGCGGTGTGTCCAGGGGTGTGGAGAACTTTGAGAGTTTCAACCCCGAACTCGATTATGCTGCCTTCGTCTAGCAAAACGTGAGCTGGTGCATTGGGGGTTTTTATAGAATTGATGAAGTAAGCGTCATACTTGTGGATACAGATGGGCACAAGGTATTTTTCCTGTAAGACCATGTCGCCTTTAACATGGTCGCTGTGTCCATGAGTGTTTATGATGAATTTGATTTTGAGTTGTGCCTGCTCTATGTAATCGGTTATCTGTTGCGCTTCGGATTCGTAGTCTAAGCCGGGGTCTATTATGACTGCCTCTTTGGTGTCGTGGCAGCTAGCTACGTAACAGTTGGTCGATAACATGCCAACATTAAATGTTTCAATCAGCAAACAAACCAACCCTTTATACTCTAAACTATGGTGGAAGGTACAATATAGTATTTTGCCTTGTTTTCAATTTCAAATAGAAAAAAATATTGGCAAAAAACCATAAAGAGGAAAAGCCAGCTTGGTGCCATTAGATTCTTTACTGTTTACTGGCGGGTTAGGCATTTAAGTGTCGCCTGTATTATCCAAGCGTCAAAAGTGGGATGTTATTTGCCTTACGACCGTGAAGAACTTGAAAAATTCCGCCTTTCCGGTAAGATTCTGCGTGAAACTCGTGAGGAAATGCGCGGCTACGTGAAGGAAAACATGCACTTACTTGAGGTCTGCGAAAAAGCTGAAGGGTTAATCCGTGCTAAAGGCGGGAAACCTGCTTTTCCAGTTAATGTATCCATAAATGAGGTTGCGGCACACTACACCGCGGTTCCCAGTGAAACCGCCACGATTCCTGCGGGTTCAACCGTTAAAGTTGACCTCGGCGTGCAGGTTGACGGATACGTGACCGACACTGCATTCACCGCTGCTTTTAACCCCGAAGGGAGAGCCATGAAAGCCGCCTCCGAAGCAGCATTGAGCGCTGTTATAGCAGCTATCCACGGTGATATGCAGCTTGGCGACATTGGCAAAATAGCTGAAACCACAATCAAGAACCGCGGGTTCAAACCTATCAGCAACCTGACAGGGCACAGCGTCGGCAGATACCTCATCCACGCCGGCACCTCCATCCCAAGCGTATCTGGCTACAACCCAACCAAAGTCAGGGCAGGCGAAGTGTATGCCATCGAACCGTTCACCACACAAATAGACGCCATCGCAAGAGTTGACGACAGCCCACAAACCACCATCTACCGCTTCCTCAAAGCCAAATCACTCAAGACAGAGGCAGCTAAAAAACTCGCCAAATACATTGAAACCAACTTCTTCACCCTCCCGTTCGCGGAAAGATGGATCATCGGTGTGTTGCCTGCAGAGCAGTATAAAGCAGCGTTCAAAGAATTGCAAACCTCAAAATCCGTTATGAAGTATCCAGTGTTTGTTGAAGCCAGTAGAAGACCAGTTGCGCAAGCTGAGCATACGTTACTTATTAAGGAAGACGGATGCGAAGTTTTAACCTAAAAAATTATGTTTAAAAATGAAAATTAAGGGTTTGCCTAGCCGTTTAGACGGCGTAGGTTTTCTCTTTCTCTTTGACTTCTTTGTAGATACCTGTAATCATTTGTTTGCCGCCGCATTTGCCACATGAAACGTCGAGGTCTTTGAACACGTAATCGCCGCGTTGGAATTCCCGAATTGTCTTGTTTGCGCAGCCTTTGTTTTGGCACTCGATTGTAGTCATTACCTTGGGGATTGCAATTTTCACTTCTGCGGCTTGCCTCCGTGACTGGAATAGGAGGAACAGGCACATTGCCATGGCGATTAAGCCGATGCCAGCAAAAATTGCCGCTGTCAACTGACCGTTAGCTGTTTGGTCGACGAAGAAGGTTTCGACCGCCACGAACAATGCAACAATAGACAGCGCCAACACGATGAATACAATTATCATCAGATAATTGCTGATTTTTGTGCTTGCGCTGGTAGCTTGGGTTTGTTGTTTTGTCATACGCATCAACTTCATTATTGACCAACTCCGATGCTGTTGCCTACACCGACAATTAACACCGTGTCCCCTTCTTTAGTGCGTTCCTTAATCACGTCACGTACACGTTCGATGGCTTTGTCTGCGGCTTCATGGATTTCTCTGCGCATTGGTGAAACTGCGTCGCCGATGTCTTCCTTGACGATGACGGCGTAGAGGGGCAGGTTGTACTTGGTGACTTTCTCCTCTATCTTGAAAGCGTCTACTCCAGGTCCACCGATGGCTGCGCCTATGCCTTCTGAGACTTCGCCAACCATTTCGCCTTCCAGTTTGAGGCCTGCATCAATCATGATGACCATACCCAGTTTGCCTTTCTGTTCTTCGATGACGGTTTCGATTGCTTCACCGGGTTTGCCGACGTTGCCGCCTGGGCCTTCAGCTTTTAGAACCAATGCGGTACGGCCTTCGAATGGAACGGATGCGACCACGCAATCTTTTTCGACTTTGCGGACTTCATATCCGTGCATTAGTTTGGATGCGATTAGGGGGCCGACGCCATCTCCAATTGGCTGACCATATGCAAAAGCTTTGAGTGCTGAAGAATATGCTTCTGCTTCCTTCATAACCATGGGCAATATCATCTGAAGCTGCATGATGACATAGAGACTCAATGTTTTTTTGCCTTGGATGTAGAAGTGACGCACAATTTTGTAGATGTAGTTTAGCGCCATTGCTGCTTCAAGGGTATTTTCCAAGTTGTTTACTTGGACTTCGTCGCCTGCTGCTTGAGGCGCCATTAGTTTAACTTCTTCTTTTAATCGTTCATCCCTCATATCGAGGATGTGGTCAAGCTTGTTTACAATGCCGGCTGGGTCCATAGATTGGGGACCGATTGTGAAGTAATCAAGATAGCGGTCTACACGGGCAGAAATGTCAGTTGTTGGTTTGCCGATTTCTTTTATGGAGTCGATAGCGGTTTTTCTGCCTTCCTCTTTTATATGCCGCAACTTATGTAGGCTATTTTCTACTTCGCGGATCATCACGTACATTTGTATACGTTGACCATAGAAGATTAGAACAATGAAGAACACGTATGTTAGTAAACTAAGTATTTGTGTAATAGAGTCGCTACCCGGAATCAAACTCAATGTGTAAGCACCACTTCTCCAAAAACTATCGATGGTTATTTATAAGGATATGCTAAATCTGCGCTAAAAATGTAGTAAAAAAGTATGAAAAATGTTGCCAGCTTTCCCAGGTTCACGTGGCCTAAGACCACACTACAGCTGGGAACGGAACACGGTTTAACTTCTGAGTTCGGAATGGGATCAGGTGGAACCCGCGCCCTATGACCGGCAAACATATCTCTACTGTATGACTTTCCCATATATACCTTTAGTTTTTGCCTATGTGACTTGTTGGAGACCCCCAATTTTAAGGAAAGTTAATTATTTTTTGAGCTTCGCTGTTTTTGTGTCCCTGTTTTAGCTTTGTTTTTCGATCAGCCAATTTAAGCTACATCATTTCTGATACTAGGTCAATAAACACCATGTGGAAGCATTTGTGAGTGTGTCGCGTATACAACAAACTTATTTATCATTACTCGTATATCCTGAGTCTTAAAATTAGGGGTAAACGATGGTTCATTGCTACAACTGCGGTAAGTTACTTGCCGCACCAGAGAGAAAAATTGAGAATTCAGCATTCTGCATAGAACTCTACAGGTGCCCCCACTGTGGAACAACTTTCAAACACATTACTTAGATTAAGAGTCTTTTTCCAGCTATTTTCCTTTAATTGAGGGTTTTGGAGGGTTATCGGCTTTTGGTAATCAGTGGTTAATGTGCAGTGGAAATGGGAGTTATTCGACTGTTACAGTCAGAACGCAACAACATTTGTTTATATCTTCTATTCGGGTTAGTTTTTGTTTGGAATGCAAGGGATAGCCAACAAGTTGGGCGGGTTTGGCTGCTAACGAAGGAGAAGGCGTTTACCCACTGCTGCTTTTAAGCCGCTTCACTGTTAGCACAGGGCTGAGTCCGCTTAACTCAACCTTTTGCACCTTCAGATTTCAAGTTATTTTTCGGGAGCACCAATCTTTTTGTGCAGTTTAATATTGGATGGTATGGTAAATAATCTATCTAATCCTGCTCTGTTAGTTAATTATTAAGTAAGAAGTTGTCAGAGCGTAAAGCTGTGAGACAAAGATTTGCGCCAAATTATAAAGAGTAAACCAGAAATAATGTACGCACATCTCATACGTACATAAGTCGGCGCGTTCACAAGTTATCATGGAAGTCAGGAGTAATTGAGGCATTATAGTGGAAAAGAAAACTGGATCCGAAAAAGATGAAAAAATTCTTATTCACAACAAGCCCGAATCGGGCAAAACAAGTTTTCCAGTCGTCGGCATAGGATCATCCGCAGGCGGTTTAGAAGTCCTTAAAACTTTGCTTGAACACCTGCCAGCTGATACAGGGTTAGCTTTTGTAATAATTCAACATTTAGCTGCAAACCAAGTTAGCATGTTAAGCGAGATTCTTTCACGCTCCACAAGCATGCAAGTGCATAAAATTGAAAATGGCGAAAAAGTTGAACCTAACAATGTCTACGTTATACCCCCAGACGCGAGCATAACCATTGTTAATGACACCTTAGAACTTAATCCGTTGCATCATAATCTAAGGCCTATAGACGGTTTTTTCGCTTCTTTAGCTTCTTCAAGAAAAACACAAGCAATCGGAATTGTACTTTCTGGAACAGGAACAGACGGCACTGAAGGATTAAAAGCCATTAAAACCGAAGGAGGAATAACCATTGCACAGGACCCTGAAACGGCGCAATACAGTGGAATGCCACAAAGTGCCATCGCTGCCGAAGTTACATATTATGTTCTGTCACCTGAAGATATTGCAAAAGAGTTAGTAAGCATTTCGCAGCACATCCAACTTGTTCGCGAAGAAATAAAAACGAAAAACGGCGCCCAAATCACTGCTGAAGATTACTATAAAGAAATTTTTAAGCTGCTCAAGTCAGCCTCTAACGTTGACTTTACCCACTATAAAGAAGCAACCATAAACAGGCGAATAGCCAGGCGCATGGTTATAAACCACATTGATTCCACAAAAGACTACGTTCATTTCTTGCAAGCGCATCCAAACGAGCTTAAATCTTTATATAACGATTTGCTGATTGGCGTGACAAGTTTCTTCAGAGAACCCAATACTTTTGATGTTCTCAAAGAAAAAGTGTTTCCGGAAATTCTTAGAACAAAGTCTCCTGATAATATAATTCGGGTTTGGGTGCCTGGCTGCTCAACGGGTGAAGAGGTTTATTCTTTAGTTATTGCGTTGCGCGAATTTCTTGAAAGCAAAAATTTAGCACAGCAACCAGTTCAGGTATTCGCCACAGACATTAATGAAAGAAACATCGAAAAAGCGCGTCAAGCAGTTTACTCTGTGACAATAGAAGAGCATGTTCCAGAAAGGATACTTCGAAAATACTTTGAACGCTCTAACGGCAACTATCAGGTAGTCAAATTCATTCGTGAAATGTGTGTTTTTGCCCGCCAAGACATCACTAAAGATCCACCGTTTTCAAATTTAGACATGGTATGCTGCCGAAACGTGCTCATCTACCTTGACTCATACCTCCAAGAAAGAGTAATTCCAATCTTAAATTATGCCCTCAAACCCGAAGGTTACCTTGTTCTAGGCGAATCTGAAAGTATAGGCAAATTCACCGACCTTTTCAAACCTATTGAAAAGAAGAGCCCTGTATTCATAAAAAAGAAGACAACAGAGCAGATTAATCTCGGATTTGAGTTATTCCAAATCCCTGCATTAAAAGGACCAAGCTTTCAGTTTGCGAAGAAAGACAGGATGGCTGCACTTCGAGAAGAAGTGGATAAGGTTATAGCTTTAAAATATGCTCCGCCCATGCTGTTAGTTAACAGCAATTTTGACATTATAATTTTCAGCGGCAACGTTTCGCCATACATAAATCCAGAATCTGGCGAAGCAAGTCTAAACCTCTCTAAGATGCTGCGAGAAGAAATAAAAATTGAAGCCCAAGCGGGAATCTACAGGGTTAAAAAAGAGAACAAGCCAGTAACAAGCGAAAATATTAGCTTCAAAACAAACCATATTACTAAAACGGTAAGTTTGGACATTCTACCTGTTACACCTAAAAACTCTGATGAGAAATTCTACCTCATTTTGATTAAGGAACCTTCAGCCTCCACTACGAATGTTCTCCCTATTCCAGAGAAATTAACCAGAGATAAGCAGATGCTAGAACTTCGTGAAGAGTTGGATTCGACAAAACAGTCTCTTCAAACAATAATTGAAGAGGAAGAAGCCACCAACGAAGAGTTACGTGCTGCCATGGAGGAAGTTCAATCAAGCAACGAAGAACTGCAGAGCACTAACGAAGAAATGGAAACGGCAAGGGAAGAATTACAATCTAGTAATGAAGAGTTGAAAACGCTAAATGACGAATTGAAAATCAGAAACAGCGATTTAGCACGCTCAAACGATGACCTGTCTAACCTAATCAAAAACATGGCTATGCCGTTAATCATGGTTGATTATGAGTTAAAAATAAGGAAGTTTACACCTCTTGCTCAAGACGCTTTAGGGCTTATTCCCTCAGATATAGGACGCTCAATCACTAATATACGGTTGAACATTCCAGTCAAAAACCTTGAACAAAAAATTTTAGAGGTTATGACAAAACTTCAGGCAACAAAAACTGAGGTAATAGACCAGAATGGAAAATGGTATGAACTTCACATACGACCCTATGTGACTGAAGGAAAAAAAATCGATGGCGCAGTTGTTTCATTCATTGATGTAGACGATATCAAACAAGCCCAAAATAGAATTCAGCGTGATGCAGAAAAATACAAAGCTTTAGCGGAAAACTCTCCCGACATCATTGTCCGCTTCGATAAGGACTTACGATTAATTTATATTCAGTCCTTCAGCGGATGACATCATGGGAATTGTCCCCCAAGCATCAATGGGTAAAGCAATAGGCGAAATTGACATTTTGAAGACACAAACGGAACAACTTTCGAAGTCAATCATAAAGGTCTTCAACAACAAAAAAGGTGAAAAAGGCGAATTTAAACTGGAAACACAAGGTGTCGCCAAAGTTTTCCAGTATAACATTGCCCCAGAAACCACCAAAGCAGGCGAAGTTAACTCGGCAGTGGGTATTATTAGAGAAATCACGGAACTCAAAAATTTAGAGGACAAACTCAGACAGCAAACAGAGCACCTAGAAGAAATTGTCCGCCAAAGAACCATTGAATTAAAAAATGCGGAGCGGATGGCCGGTATAGGCGAAACCGCTGGCATGATTGGCCACGATATAAGAAATCCCCTGCAAAGTATCACGAGCACTGTTTATTTGGCTAAAGAGGAAATCAAGGGGTTGCCTGAGGGTAAAACCAAAAATAACCTCATAGAAAGTATGGATTTAATAGAGGAACAGTCGGATTACATAAGCAAAATAATTTTAGACCTTCAGGATTATGCTAGAAAGTTGTGTCCAGAAATAAAAGAGTATAATGTCCGAGACATTGTTGAACGGGCGTTGAGAACCATAAAAATCCCGCAGAATATAGAAGTAAGGATGAATCTAAGCGAGGACCTGCCAAAAGTTGCTACTGACGCATCGTATCTTGAACGTTCACTGCTGAATCTAATCAATAATGGCTTACAAGCTATGCCAAACGGCGGAAAAATTAGCATCGCCACCAAAATGGTAAATGACAAAATCGAACTCAGTGTCCAAGATACAGGCACAGGGATTCCATATGAGAAACGAGGCCAAATCTTCAAGCCTCTATTCACTACCAAAGCCAAAGGGCAGGGCTTCGGACTCGCCGTCTGTAAACGCCTCATGGAAGCACAGAACAGTGAGGTAACTTTCACAAGCGAGGAAGGCAAAGGAACCAAATTCATCTTGACTCTTCAGGCAGCAAAGTAATCCTGTTTTTTCCTTTTTCGCCTTAAATAATGGTCTATAGAAAAAAGTCACAGCCAATTTAATCGAGTTTTTGATACCATTTAGTAATGCTTGCGGAAGCCTTAGCCCGCACCAAAGTACCCCAAACCTAACACAAAAATTGTTGCACCGAAAAAAGCATATATCACAAAACACCGTTCTCATCTAAAGACACAGGTGAAACGGCACGGCAATTCCGGAAGAGAACAAAGAGGAAATGGTTGTTACGCCCTGGGAAGTTAAGGGCAAAGTAGATTATGAGCGCTTAATCAAAGAATTCGGCACCCAACCCCTCACACCCGAGCTACTCGGCAAAATGGAGAAGCACACGGATAGCTTGCACCTGCAGTTGGAACGCAAGATTTTCTTCAGCCACCGAGACCTCGACACAGTCCTCGACCTATACGAAAAAGGTACAAAGTTCGTGCTCTACACAGGCAGAGGACCATCTGGACCCGTGCATATCGGCCATCTTGTACCATGGATATTCACACTACACATGCAGCGGAAATTCAAAACCCGCCTCTACTTCCAAATCACAGACGACGAAAAATATCTCGTCAACACCGAACGAGACCTCAAAGAAACCACAAAATGGAGCTACGAAAACGCATTAGACCTAATTGCATTAGGCTTCAAACCTGATGACACCTTCATCATCTACGACACCAAAGACATCGATTTACTCTACGACATAACCCTCGAAGTCGCCAAACGAATCACATACAGCACAGCCCGAAGCACTTTTGGCTTCCAAGACAGCACCAACATCGGCTGGGTATACTGGCCCGCAATCCAAGCAGCCCCATGCTTCATACACAAAAAACTCACAGGTGAAAACGTCCCCGCACTGATCCCAGCAGCCATCGACCAAGACCCATACTGGCGAGTCACCCGCGATGTAGCCCAAAAACTCGGCTACTACAAACCCGCACAAATCCATTGTCGCTTCCTTCCCGGACTCGGAGCGGGTGGAAAAATGAGTGCATCCATGCCTGAAACCAGCATATTCACAGTCGACGAACCTGAAGTGGTGAAAAAGAAGATATGGAATGCATTCACAGGTGGGAAAGGCACTGCAGCAGAGCAACGCAAAAGTGGTGCAGACCCATCTATTTGCAGCATTTTCCAGTATTACTACTTCCTCTTCGAAGAGGACACTGATAAGCTAAAAGAGCGCGAGCGACGCTGCAAGGGCGGGGAAATGCTTTGTGGGGAATGCAAAAAAGATGTGGCGGATAAACTCAACCGCTTTTTGGAACAGCACCGTGAACGCAGGGAAAAAGCCAAAGACACTATTGAGCAGTACCACGTAAAACGGAAATAACCCAACTTTTTTTGTTTACTTGCAAGCTCCTCAAGGGTTAACTCCTAAAAAAGTTGATAAATATCAAAAGCCTCAAATTAATTGGTTTTTGGTGGGATATTTTTGTCAGGAAATATGTTAGTAAGGGACGTTATGACTAGAGAAGTTAAGGTTGTGCGTGAAGACACCAACCTCCACGAAGTAATCGCTACATTGAGCAATTTCAACATTAACTCCGTTGTTGTCATGTCGGGGAAACGCCCAGTTGGCATCGTAACCACTAAGGATGCCTTGGTGCGTGGCTTTGAGCATGGTTTACCGGTTACTGCTTTAACTGCGGGGATGGTGGCTTCGAGTCCTGTTGTAACGGTTAGTGAGGAGGCTTCTGTGGAGGAAGCTGCCCAGTTGATGAAGCGTCGAAAAATCAAGCATTTGCCAGTGATAAGCGGGGATAAGTTGGTTGGAATAGTTACTGATAGTGACATAATGTTTGCTGTGCCAGCGTTACTTGCGACCATGGAAGAGATTTGTAGACCACAAAGTCACGAATCTAAAAAAGAAATCCTGAAAACAGCGGATGTAATGTAGTTTAACTAAAAAGGAAAAGCTGCTTCAAAAAGAAGCCGCTTATATTGGTGCACGGTTTTTGGAGCAGTAAAAGTTGCCGTTGAGCCTCACAAAAGCAGGGCATTTTCCGTTGTCGCAGTGGTTGAGCCACTGACAGGGCGCACGGACTTCATGTACTCGAGGCATGTACTGGTGGGAATTAATAAATTCTCGGGTTAAACGTTCTCTTCGAGGTTGTTTCATTAAAGTTTCCATATTAAAACACCTATTTACTTACCTGGGTTTTGATATGTATTGTCCAGTAGAAGTTTATTAAAAAATGTGGCTAACGTTGTACAACAACAAAAACATATAAGCAGTTGCTTGCCAAAAACCCCAAAAACCCGCTCTTTTTGGTTAGTCGCTGTTGCTCTGCAGACTTTATCGCCCGTATAAATAGACTCAACAACTACGTCCACAAGTTGCATTGAGGGTCAACTGGGAAAGAAAAGTTGGCGGCCGGTACGAATTCAGGGTGTTCACGTGGGCCATGCTTTTTTTGGGGTTGCTGCGTTTAGTTTTCCATAAGTGTTATCTTCTTAATTCAACTCAGTATATAGAGGCAGGCGTTTTTTTTGTTTTCAAAATACCTCTCCTATGTAGACCGAATAGGAGAAGCAGCATTCGCAGTCCTAATGGTAATAATTATCAACGGGTACGTTGCTCTATCCGATTTAAACACGGGTTTCCAATACATCGTCGCCGTTAACTTGGGTGCATGCTTAAGTTGGGGCACTATCGATGGTTTGATCTACGCCTTATCCAGCTCTATGGAACGTAACAACACCCGAAACACACTACTACAGCTAAAAGCGTGCCTTCGAGGAACAAACGCACTACAACAAGTTAAAAACAGCTTAGAAGATACGTTTGTGGCAAGCTTTAATGAAGAAGGCAAAGAATCGGTAGCTAAAGAAATATTGGCAAACATTCCGAATGCTTCAATAGAAGAAAACAGGTTGATTACAAAAAAAGAGGCGTTAGGGTGGTTATCCATCATCGGAATCTACTCGGTAGTGGGAATTTTGCTTGCGTTGCCTTTTATGGTTTTACCGAACAAGATTTTCGCGTGGTTAATCTCTAACGCTGCGGGTGTGGCGTGGGTGTCTTGGTATGGAGTTCAACTCGGAAAAGCAGCGGGCAAGAACCGATGGCTCTTAGGCGTAATAATGGCTGTTGTGAGCATACTGTTTCTGGCAGTTTCATACATTGTATGGACGTAGGCTAAATTTGGCTTGCACCGACGATTCCGGAAGCTAAACTTTCGATGCCTATTAACAGAAAAGTCAATGAAATGAAGAAGGCTTCAGTGAAAACTCCGACAAGCGGGAAGAAAATAACCATGAGCGAAAAAGCAACTATAAGAAGACCCACGACGATTAGCAGTGCCCTTAAACCGCCGTTGAGATTTTTTGCCGCTCCACCCACTGCGATGCGCCCGATGCCGTAGATTAGTAAACCGATGCCGACTAAGACAACTAAGCTAATCGTTGCTGCCACGGGGAAAAACAGAATCAGGATGCCGATTATTAATGCAATTATGCCTATGATGGCATTTGTGCTTCTTGCGGAGCTGGAAAACCAATGTGACGACGCAGAGGTTGCTATGCGCAGAGTGCCAATAGCTACCAAGGCGACGCCGAACAAAACCACCAAAGTAACGACTATGCCCGTTGGATACATCAGCGCCAAGACGCCCACGGCAAGCGCTACTATGCCTAGAATAATCTCTGTGGTGCGGTAAGCCCTTGAAGTTTTTGTTTCCAAACAAAAAAGCCCCTGTTTTTTTAATTTATAACAAATTCGTAAGGAAATTAACTTTAAGCTGATATATAAATTAATGTTACAGAGAATGCACAACTACTTTTGGAATCTTAGGACCCCAAGGAACAGCGCGGATATTGACATAGAAATAAAGAGAGCCATAAAATCGAAGAATGAAAATATCAGAAAGGTACACTCAACTAAGCCAGCCAAATAGTACCAGCCACGCGCAGCTTAGCACCCTCAAGATACATCAGAACAGCAGAGTCACCTGATCGGTAAACCAACGGCTTATCCAGCATCAACGTGAGATTTGGTTTTCTAAAGTCGCTGCCTTCTGTGGCTTCCTCAACTTTACCAGTTAAAAACTGCGCCCAATGCCCCACATGCATCACCATCCCCGCTTTAAGCGGTGTCTGCCAATACTTAACCAGCGAAGCCTGAACTTGTAGTTTATTGGAGGTTTTAACGGAGGGATCGTTTGTCAAGACGGCGCCACGGTCAAGGTCTTCGACGTCCACGTTTTTGAGTGCGAATCCGACGCGGTCGCCGGTTGCGGCTGTGTCGAATTCGTCGTCGTGCTTCTGGATTGAGCGGACCAGAGCAGTTTTTGTGCCGGGCAAAACTTTTAGGCTGGAGTGTTTGGCTACGTCGCCATTGATGACTATTCCTAGTATGACGACGCCGACGCCTTTAACGTTGAAGGCATGATCTACGGGGACGGTGCCGACCTTTGTTGCGGGGGAGGTTTGGATTTGGGCGGCTTCGGCGATTAGTTTCTCGCGTATTAGGTTAGGGTCGTCGGCTACGAATTCAAAGCTCTCAAGGGGGGTGCCTTTGAGCAGGGGCATGATTTTCTCTTTTGGGATATAGTTTCGCAGTACAAAGATGCCACTTTTTATGCCGCTACACTGCAACATCACAAGCTGCTCACCCAGCGTGGCGGATAATTCGTCCACTATGACGAGGGCTTTAGTGGCTAACGCACAGGCATAAAATAATGGGGCGAGCCGTTCGGGGTAGCGTGTAGGCTCGATGAAAGTTACTGTGGCTTCGCCTTTCTTAACGTCATAGAGTGTGATGTCGGTTGAGGTGCCTTTCTTGCCGATGGATGCGCTATAGTTTTGTGCGCCCAGGACGGCGACTGTGATGTTTCCCATACTGCATAACCTTGTTATTTGGCAAATGTTGAAGAGCGCCACAAAGATAAGCGTTATGAAATACAAAGAGGTTTTTTAGTTAGAGTTTATCCCCAACAAAAAAAGGAAAAAGAAAAACAAGTGTTTAGGTCTTGCTAATCGTATGCAATTCTGCTCCGTGTCAATACCAGCAAGTTTAGTATGCGATGAATTAGTCACCATTTTGCAAAGTAACATCACCGGCATATCCATATGGTCCGCAGTAGGTATCAACTGAGCCGTTGTAATGGAACTCGATATCCGCCTCAACCAGCCAGCAGCCCAACCAAGACACAGAAACCAAACAGGCGCTAAAGGACAAACCGCAAGAAGAACAAGCAGCCTCCTTCATCTAACAATAGAAAAAACAAAAAACACTCAAAAAACCCAGTACTTAACCAAGCAGAAGCATTGCACCACAAACACCAAAACCGCGCCTAACAAAAATAGAGACACCACACGCATCAACGAAAGGTTCTTAAGGATCGGGTATTCTTCTAAACGGCAAGAAAACAGATAAATTTGCCATTTCAGGTAACTTCCAGCTTCAAATCTGGTGGAAGGCCACACCAACCAAAAAGGTTAAAATACTCCGAGGAGGTGAAGAGGTGAAAAGTATGGAAAACATATACGCAGCAATGCTCCTTCACAAGGCAGGTAAAGAAATAAACGAAGAGTCAGTAACTAAAGTTCTTGAAGCGGCAGGACTCACAGTCGACGCAGTGCAAGTTAAAGCTACTAGTAGCTTCACTCAGTGAAGTAAACATTGATGAAGCAATCAAAGCCGCACCAACAATGATGGCAGCAGCTCCAGTTGCAGCTCCAGCAGAATCTAAACCAGCAGCAGCTCCACCAGAAGACAAGAAGAAGAAAGCTGAAGACGAAAAAGCCAAGGAAGAAGCAGCATCTAGAAGGATTAGGCGCCCTATTCGGGTAAAAGCCTAAATATTATTTTTAACCAATTTTTCCCAATTTTCTTAACAATTACCATTAACGTTTTTGTTAAGTTATTGCTAAATCAAAACACAAATATCAACATAGTTGCATTTGTTTGGAATATCTAAGAAATTTGGTTATTCATTTTACTGTAGGGTATGTTCTTTTGGAGTTTCTACTGTTGGTGCAGGTTCAATTGGCGCTGGGGGTATAGGTTTGTTTCTGTCCAGAAAGAGCTTTAACTCACGATAGGCACCCAACCGCTGATAATCATACAGTGTCCTGGGAAACCGCTCAGTTATGCCCAAAGTAGGTCGAAATTATCTCATGCAAGAACGCTTCCCAGATTCCAAAGGAAACGCCATTGCGCAACGGCATGCTATGAGGGCTGTTTTTTGGTCGAATTTCTTGTAAGTTTGAATTACTAATATGCCTGCAAAGAAGAAGTCTCCAAGACCAAGTCCTCTAAGACCGATTCGCCTGCACTGTTATCCACAATTGGGATGTTTGGGGAGAAACACAAGAACGGGAAGCCCAAAGCCTGTGAATGTTTGTGCTGCTGTAACCATGGGTCCGCTGAAAACCAAGATGACGTCCAGTATGGTCAGCAGAGCAGCGAATAGTCCAGACTGTTTTCCAGCTGAAAAGCGATGAAGATACAGAATAATTAGAATCGCGAATGTGAATCCGAAAACATCCATCAGAAAAGGGAACCAAACGCTGGCGGTTCCTATCATATAATTTGCAAAGAAAAGAAACAGCAACACGAAACAAAGCTGGTGGCTGGGCAGCCATGTTCCAGCGGGCTTTTGGTAAGTGTTCTTCTTGCTCCGTAACGACAACGGAAGCAAAGCAGCTGATGAGGACAAAGAATGCTATTGCGCGGTAAACTGTGTAAGTTGTCGGCGAGTGGACCAAGAAGGCTGCTAAACCCACAATTAAGCTGACTAATACCGAACCCAATGGAAATCAACTGTGCACGTTTTTTTGTTAAATTGCTAAATACATACGAGAACGTGAATAGCAACATAGTGTAGGATGACAGGAAAATATTAGGAAAATGTTTGGAAACTAATGCTTCCAGGCGCATACATTGATGTAAAGGCGATAACTGAAATCATTATGGCGATAAAAACAACGAGAAGAAGATATCGCGTGTTTTGAATTCTTTTTGCTCCACAGTGTGCCATCAATTTGCTCTTCAACACGTTTGTTTAAAAGCAAAGCAACAGTGATAACCATGAACAGGGCAATTGGCATGGCAAGGTCAAGAGATGGCATAAAGTGCACAATTAATGTAAACGAAGTCATTTATTCCTTTACCAAAAACGGATTAAAGAACGAGAAAAAACGCACAAGCTTTAGGCGTTGAAGTAAACATTGAAGATGGCAAGCGTAGCAAAAACGCCTCTTCTGCTCGAACAGTTGCGGTTCCTTGATTTGGAACAGTGTTAACCACGAAATCAGCAAGGTGCTCAGTTTTAAGCCTTCTTCTTCAGCAATCTCATCTAAGCCCCCTTGAAGGAGCACCAAACGCACAAGAACATGGCTGCTGCGGACTCCATTTTTCGCGATAATCCTTATCAACCATCTTTAAATGTGTCGCCGATCTTGCAGTCGCAATTTTCAAATCAAAGCCGCCGTTTCTAACCAGTTGAGCAAAAGATGCGTTTCTCCAACCTACACTGTGTAAACCCCAATAGTGTGGCACGTCATCGCGGTTAACAGGTTGAACCTCAACTGCTTCGCCAACATTAACCACCTGCAAAGTCAACCGCTCGCCCACCCTGAATTGTTTCTCCCGCAGAAGTGCAGGCTGCTGAACCCCAATATCCACAAACAAGCCATCCTTGCGCTCTGAGAGAACTAAGCCTTCTCGGTATTCTCCGATTTTCAGATGTTTGGTTTTTCCGCTCAACGGGTGATGGGGTGTACGAAGAGGCGGAAAATGCCTGCGTATTGAAGGTCAGGTTCGAGTTTGAAGAGTGCTTTGCGTAGGTATTGAGGGTGTTTCAAGATAATTCAGCAATAGTTCAATGAATTCTATGTCTCTGTGCTGGTTAGTTTGGCGTTATCGGGGTAAACTATGATTTCGTCTACTCTGAAGATGGCGGCGCTGCGGGCGATTAAACCGATTTTTGAGGTTTTTTCGCGTAAGATGCGGCGTGTCAGATATAACTGATGCGGGAATCGCAATTGAAAGTTTCTTTTTAGCCATGTTTGCTTGTACCTTTTGGGCTGTGTTGTCTGCGTTGTGCTTAAAAGGCAGTGTTGAGATATAAAACTGCGGGTCATTGGAGGACCAAATCTTGACCACACCTCTTTTAGATGACATAGAGAAAATACGCTCTGTCGACAAGAGCGGAATGATTGATTTCTGCATTGAAGCCCCCAAACACTACAGACTAGCCGCTGCCTTAGCTGACGGCATTAAGGCAAAGTATCCTATTCCAGACAACATCATCGTTGCGGGGATGGGCGGCTCAGCCATAGGCGGGGAACTACTCAAGGATTACACAAGAGATAAACTGATTGTACCCATTGAAGTCAACCGGGACTATAATCTACCCGAGTACGCGGACCACAAAACGCTTGTGCTGGTTTCAAGCTACTCTGGTGACACTGAAGAGTCGTTAAGCGCTTTTTTGGATGCACTTAGGCGTGGATGCATGATTTTCTGCGTCAGCAGCGGCGGTGAATTGCTTAAAGCCGCCAAAAAACACAACGTCCCCTTCGTTCAGGTGCCTGAAGGGATGCCTCCTCGCGCAGCGTTACCCTACATGTTGGTTCCCATACTGATTTACATGGAGAAAGCAGGCTTAGTTAAAGGGGTAAGAGAAGAATTAACTGAAGCCACCGAGCTCTTGGAAACCATCGTAAAGGAAAACGGACCAGAGACACCCCTGTGTGATAACTTTGCTAAAGCCACGGCGCATTTCCTCTGGGAATCAGCCCCTGTCGTGTACGGATTCGGCTTCTACCGCAGTGTAGCCCAACGGTTTAAGCAGCAGTTTAACGAGAACAGCAAATCCCCTGCAAAGTGGGAATACTTCTCCGAGTTGGACCACAACGAAATAGTGGGTTGGTCAGGCAAGGGTGAGCAGTGCAAGTGGTTTAGCGTCATCTTCATCCGCGATACAGATGAACCTGGCGAAATCGAGAGCCGCATCAACATAACCAAATCCATCATCGAAAGTGTAGGCATAGTCACTTTCGAACTGTTTGCACAGGGCAAAAGTGTGCTCGCCAAGATGCTCTCCACGGTCGTGGTCGGCGACTTTTTGAGCGTGTATTTGGCGGTTGAGCGGGGAGCTGACCCGACGCCGGTTAAAGCAATTGATTTGCTTAAAAATACGATTAAGAATAATGGTGTTAGAGACGAGATTGTCCGTCAGCTAGAAAAATCTAGCAGTCCAAACTTTTTTGCTCAAAGTGTAACTATGCAAAAGACACAAAACAAAAAAGTAAAAGAAGAAGAGGTTTAAGCAACGAATTTTTTGAATTCGGCTTCAGCTAAATCAAGTGGCTGCATTTTAGGTGGACGCTTAAACCCGTAAGCGCAAATTTCCTCAACCGCACCAACACTCTTTTTGGTTTTAGCTAACTTTATTGCGCGGACGACATCGAGCAGTACACTGCCGGCGTTGGGTGCGTCGACCGTTTGGAATTTAAGATCGATTTTAAGTGGTGTATTGCAGAAGTAGGCGCCGCTGATGAAGAAGTAACTATCGCGTTTGTTCTGCAGAAAATCGACATAATCCGTTGAGCCTGCTACGATTTCGGTTTTGTAGGGAAGAGCAGATGCGACGGATTCGGTTTTTATTATGCGTTTTTGGTCGCGGGTTCGATCCATGGTGTCCGCGGATTCTGCGCCGCCGCCTACGTCAAGCTGGTAGGTTTCGTTTATGTGTACGCCGCTGTCGCTTAGCAGTTTAAGCAGGGTTTTATGTAGTTGGGTGGAGCCGATTTGGTCCACTAAGTCGTCGCCTACCACGGGTAAGCCTGCGTCTTCAAACTGCAATGCCATTGTGGGGTCACTGGCGACGAAGTTGGGTGTTGCGTTGATGAATGCGCAGTTGGCTGCTATGGCTTGTACAGCGTAGAACTGGGTAGCTTCTGATGCGCCGCTGGGCAACAGATTGATTACGATTTCGGCGCCTGAGTGCATAAGGACTGCTGCGACGTTTGCATCGGATTCTTTGCTGACTTCGATTAGGGCTTTGCTTGATTCGCCTATGCCGTCGAGAAGTGGACCTTTGGCCACTTTAACGTTAAGTTGG
Source organism: uncultured archaeon (assembly GCA_963760925.1). Classification (GTDB taxonomy): domain Archaea; phylum Thermoproteota; class Bathyarchaeia; order Bathyarchaeales; family Bathycorpusculaceae; genus Bathycorpusculum. Next base: position 535,136 of record CAVXES010000006.1, read on the forward strand.
GGTACATCGCAGACTTTTGGGGCGCTGTTAGGTTTGGCGAAGATCGCCTCAGAGAGGTCAGATCCGACTTTGCGGGCGTCTATATCGAATGCTGCAACCACTTCAATGTCATTTGGTGTATAACCCGCAAGTGTGGGGTTGCGTAATCCAAGGTTATCTTGAGGTTTTGATGCTTTTGAATAGTACTGGATGCCTTGGATGAATGATGAGGCGCAGTTGCCTACGCCGATTAATGCTACTTTGATTTTGTCCATGATTTGGCACCTTGCTTGGCATGCTTATGTGGTGTTGCCTTATAAAAAGTTACGCGAATGCATGAAAAGGGTTTTTCTATAGTTATTATTGTCAAAAACTTTTGGTTCAACAACAACTTACGGGTTGATTTAGGAAAATGTTTTGGATTGAGTTTCGATGCTTGCAGCCTAGTTGTAAATTGGCCCAATAGCAACTAATCATTTTCTTCCGTAAGTGACTCAGACTCAACCGCGATTTCCAGCGACATCGCCAGCTTGCGCAGTTCTTCTTCATTAATCAAGTCAGAGTCAACGTAACTGAGAATACGACTGTCACTCCAGCCCAAGGCTCGCGCTTCGTCCACGGCGGTTCGGTAAGCCTCAATCTCTAAAGGCCGCTCCACATACGGCAACGCGTGGTTGCAGTTTCTGCCAGTCAGAACCTGGCGCACATGAACAAGTTCGTGAATTACATCAAGGTATAATTCCGTAAAGTCTCCGCTGGCCAAGTAACGCGGATTAATCAGCAACCGCCCATCGTAGTCAACCCTCATGTAGATGGTGGTATCGGTGAATTCGACTTCAAGATTATCAAGAACATCTACTGTTTTTTCGCCAAAGATCCGCTGCACCGCTTCGGCGTGTTCAAAGTTTTTAAAGTGTTCCCTAAAAAGGGTCGTTGGTTTAGTTACTTTACGTATTATTTCTACTCTCAATAGATCATCTCCCCCAGTTTTATCTATAAATAAGCTTGGGAAAGCACAAATTTAATGATAAAACATCATATTTTAGTGTCACCATCAAAAAAAGGATTTTTTAATGGTAAACTAACGGTTTTAAATAGAGCAAACAAGGTGCAGCTTGGGTCTAAAACCAAATTTTCAACCTTATAAGTGGCTTCTGGCGGATACTTTAAGCCTACATTAATAAGAAACGCTTATTAAACGAGTCACAGTACTTTTCAGAAGCCAGGTAGTTTTGGGCGAGTAGATCAGCCTGGTATGATCGCCACGTTGGCATCGTGGAGGTCGCGGGTTCAAATCCCGCCTCGTCCACCATCACATTATTACTCCAGTACAGCCTTGCAGGCGACTAATTGCCAATTTAATGGCATTTTCACAGATTTTTGGCGCGTTTAACCCCATTTCATAGGCTAAATTTGCTAATTCTGGGTTTAACTCAATAGTTGAACCTACTTGTGTTATCACAACTTATTGACCTCCACGAATGTACGTGTCCGTTGTCCGGTCGGGACATTATAGGAATAGCGGAAAAGTGCCTTAGACGCAAATTTTATCTAATTGTAGAAAAGAAATGAGTCAATTATTGAAAAGCACAACCAAACAAGAAATTGGTGAAAATATTGAGAACAAGACAAGAAATTAATGCGGAACTTCAGAAATTTGGCTTCACAAGAGGCGAACGCATACAAGCCGAATTATTGATGGATATACGCGATTTATTGTTAGGAATAAACCTTGAGCGTTCTCAATTCGTAACTTCTGAAGGAAAACTTTCACAGTAAAGCTGGAGTTGACACAATAAGATATTGAAGGAATCATTGTGTCCGTTGTCGATTGAAAGGGCAAATTTCAAAAAGAACCATGATGAATCATAACAAGAGATCGGTTACATCATGAAAGTAGAAAAAGGGATCTCTGAAAACCAAAAAAGAGGATCGGTAGGCGAGTCTCTAATTGAAGCCAAATTAAAGCGCTTTGCACACGTTGCCTGTCCCGCTAATCTGCTTGATTATACAATAGATTTTTTCTGTGCACTTTATGACGGAAGTAAGCCGTCAAATACTCGTTTCAACATCCAAGCTAAAACTTGTAAATCAATCGGTGAAAAATGGGAAGAGCCTATCGAAAGAGAAAAAATCAAATTTTGGTTGGAGCAAGCATTTCCCGTTTTTGTGTTATTAATAGATGAAGAAACTGAAGATTGCTATTGGCTCTCGGTCGAAGATAATAGACAAAACTGGCTTGAAAGACTTGAATTAGGACACAAAACATTGACGATTTCAATCGATAAAAATAGTCGATTTAATGAACAGGAATTTATTAAGAAGGTCAATTCAGACACCGTCCGAGTCAAAGCTCATCAGGGTATCCCTGTTTTTATAAGCAAAGGATATGTGGGAATTATTCCTTATATGAAATTATCAAAAGTTTCAAGAATACATGTCAATCAAACAGTACGCTTGGGGCTTGATTACTTAATCTATGATCGTGTTTTAGATAATAACCTTATTGAGGCGCACAAAATATGCAAAATCCTCTGTACTTTCGATCATTCGCATTACGATCACTTTCTTTTAATGGCGAGGATTTGTCAGCAACTTGGAAAAACATCTGAAGCATCAAAAAACTATGATAAAGCAATTGAAATATGTAGAAGGGATAAAAATTGGAATCTAAAAAAACAGACAGAAGATCCAAAGATTGAAGAAATAATTGAAATTCTCATTGAAGAAAAACAGAAAATGGGCGAACTTTCAAAGGAAACATATAGGCAGAGCTTGCGTTGAATCACTATACTCAGTTTGTGATCATTGTCTGTATCGCCTTTATAGGAATGGCGTCTTAAGGCTTGGAAAAGCTTAAAACAATCGTCAAATATACAACGACCTATGCTGCCACAAGTTCCAAGCGAAGGCTCCTATGCGACATGGTTAGTTCAATGTCTTGAAAAATACTTTGAGGGTTTAGGCTTTACTTTTTACTCGGAAATTCAAACACAACCAAGAGAGAATGAGCATCCTTTCGATATTTATGCAAGTATTCAGAAAGGCAACTTTGTTAAACGATTTGGATTACAAGTTAAAAGACCAAATCAGTTAAAAAAAGGCATCTCTTGGAATTTTGACCAAGAACAACATGATAAAATGAGAAATTATAATTGGATTTGGTATGCCCTTCCTGATTTCGTTGATAGGAAATATTACAAAGTGGCTTGTTTTCATACAATATTTAAAAGTTCAACCTTTAGTTACAAGTCTTCTGTGCACCTTTCAGATATAGGATTTTACTTACGTTTCGGAACTTTTGCTAATAAGATCGAAAAATGCAAAATTGGAGAAAAAATAAAAGCTGATTGGATAGACTCAATAACGCTTTTCAAAGAGTATCCGTTTACCGATCAAATTCACGCTTATTTAGATTTCACTGAAATGAAAGCTCAGCTTTTTACCAACATCAACCCAAAAGAACGTAGTCAATGATAGTCCAACATGCGTCCGTTGTCCCGAATGCGCCTTAATAGGAATAATGGGTCGAAAATACCTGCACTACTTACTTATTTTTTTTTAAACTTTGGACCAGTACAATGAATATTTATAATGTGAATAGAAGTACCATATGCCTCTGTATGAATTACTTTAATTTTTGGTTGATTTACGCTCAATATAGCATTCGTTTCAACCTCATCACAATAAGGAACTGTGTTTGTAATACTGACTACAACTTCCTTTAACTGAAATATTGGGTTTAGGTGTTGAATATCTTCGTCGCTAAGTGATTCGCCATACAAATTGCTGTCTGCATTAAACTGTACATGATGCAGTGACTTAGGTTTTACGATTACTCCTGAATACTGGTCAGTTTCTCTATCAATTTTTGTTTTTCCATAACCTTCTCTTCTTAAACCGCCAATTATCTGTAGGCTAACCCTTTCATGCCCTTTAGGTTCCCATTTGGAATACGATAAGGGCAGTATCGAAAAATGGCTGATTTTTATTGGTTCATCGTATAGATTCTGGAAAGGTCTTAGTAAAGAGTTGAAAAGCTCCCAATCTGTCGGTATACAACTGAGATATATATCAGCACAGATATCTCGTATACGGTCCCCTTTTCTGTAACCTGAAATTACCATAAAACAAGTTTTGCTATAATCTTCTCCATAGAAACCATACAGCACTGCACCGATTGCAACTCTTTTGTGCCGAAGTAGTTCCTTTGCTAAGTTATTTGCACCACAGCCGAATGCAAAATGACCATCATCAGAAATACTCCAATTCAAATATTCATCGTAAGTTGAAATTAAAAATAAGGCAGACCGCCATTTTTGCTCAATATCCTTCAAAAAACTAAAGAATTGCTCAATACTTCCATCCATAGGGGGTCGTGAAGTAGCGTAGACGGCCCCATCTCGTCCTATAGCAGGGATTGGCGAAAGTGCGAACTGAGGGACAAAAACAGGTATATCACTCAAGGCTTCGTAGCTTCCTCTTTTACCAGACTGAAATGAAAACTGTTTATTCTTTTCAGCGATTAATAATACATCATTGTCTTCAAAAATCGGTAAATTTCTTGGAGCCTCTTCTTGCGATACTAACTCGAAAGTTCGCTCTAAACCATCCTCAGCAAGTTTAAGCAGCGAAATCTGGGCATTTACCCAATCTTGTTCAATTGATGGAACTCGTTTACCCATAAGTCGGCGATAGATTTCACCAACCTTTCTAAATTTTCTTTTTACTTCTTTTTCTTCACCATTTTCTCTTGCATGAGAATAATGGTTTCGAAGTTCACGAATGGTAGAATCCATCACATCTATTCTTGTGTCTTCAGGGAGACGAGCACCGTTCCCAGAACACTCTATTAAGAATTTATATAACAATTCTACCAAGTCGCTAAAGTCTTTTTCATTCTGTGAGTTTAATCTTGTTAATTGAAGTACGATATGCTCATTTTCAACTACTGGATTGAATATTGGTTCACGATGTTTTTGCAACAATGCTTGATGAATGCTTTTCTTTAGACTGATAATATTAGCAACTATATCACGCGTCATTGGGAGGGCACTTCTATTTAATGAAACGTAGTTTAAGCTAACTTGCTAAATACTTTTTTGTATTCATACTGAGTTTGCGCTAATTTGATCTATTCTTTAAAAAAACTTAAGAAAAGGGAAACCCAGTAGATGTGAGGAAGATAATACGGCTAGAACAGATGAGCGATATTTCACTATCCTTAAGGATTACTTCTCTGACTTCTTGGAATATTCTAAAAAGAAAAATGTGCGTACTCTTCAAGAGTCTGTTAACGCTGTTTCCGAACTGTATAACCCAGAAATTATCGAATCAATTATGGACTCATTGTATGAGGAACTTTACTCATTGAATTGGGATTCACAAGTTGAGGGAATTAAGCGTCTGGGTGGAGTCCGTTCAGCATATTTAGGGAACGCTTACATGTACTTGAATGATAATAATCAAACGTTAGATATATTGAAAAAGACTGCATTGTATGCTGATACTACTCTTGTTAATGACCCAATAATGTCAGAATTGCAAACATGGAAATTAAGGGGTACAGGAGAAAAACGGGCATTCCCTATTTTAGCGGTATATGCTTGTCAAGTAATGCTGATTGAAGAGTTATTTTCCTCCGATAATAATCCCCCGATTTGTTATTTAACCCCAAGTATTATGTTAACGCTTCAAAAACAAAAAACCTTAGAAAAGACACAACAGTTTATTGAAGAAAACATTGTACCTTTTTATGCTTCACAAATCTTTTCTGAGGAATTGAGTTCAAAAGATGAGTTGCTTGATTATCTTGAAAGATTTCACTCTTTCAAAGAATTTTTAACAGTCGCTTCAAAATCCAAATTATCCATAGTTACCCCATTAGGAGAAATTATGGATGTAGCCCAGTGCAAATCGACTAAAGAATATTATGAGGACAAATATGATAGGGAATATTCCTTGTCAGGTGTTATTTTCGCAATTTTGCGGGGAAGATTCGGCATGGGAGCATTCGACCTTATGATCAATGGCAGGTTTACTGAAAACTTTGTAACGGATTTCAATGGAGTTTGGGATAACATACAACTTCTACTAAGGGACAGCCGTCTTCCAGAGTCAGTTAAAGGAAAAGAGTTTCTATCAAAGAACACAATGATTCTAAATGCGCTCCAAGATGAAGAACTCCGATGGTTAGGAAACATTCCTCTCAACAAAATAAAAGAACTCAGACAGAGGGGAGAGTTACAAGATATGAGGGAACTTCTGAGCAATAATACGGGTAATATCCAAAGCGCTAACGAAAACGACTTCGCTGAAGTTACTTTGCAAGTTAAGTATTCTCTTGACGAGGGTTTTAAGAAGCATAGTGCAAAAGTCGCTGAATTGGACAAAAAATATAGGTCGATTTACAAAATCGATGTACCGACGCTTGTTGTTAGCGGAACAATAGGTTTAGCGTCTTCTCTTTATCCTCCATTAGCGTTAGCTGCAGGGATAACAGGGGGAACAACGGTTTTAGATGTAATAAAGAAGTACAACGAGAAAAGGCATGAAGAGGAAGCGCTAAAGAAAAAACCGATTGCTATGCTATTCAATGTTTATAAAAAGAGTACTAATTGCTCAAATTAGAGATTTTATGAGTTTAAAAGATTGCGCTAAATAGCGAATATAGCGTTAATTACAAAAATGTTAAATCATAATTGGTTACTGGTTATTGCAGACATATTTGTGTCTAAGGCGATTAGGATTATGACAGAAGACCATGTTGACGATCATTATGACGAAATAGATGAAAGTGATGATGGAAACGAAGATGAATACAAAGAAGAAAATTGTCATTATTGCGGAGAAGAAAACGTTACAGCAGACATGGTAAATTGCCCTCAGTGTGAAGAAGACCTTGATGAAGATGGGATAATTCCCGGATGGATTTGCAAAGGATGTTGTGAGCAGTTATTTTTGGAGAACCCAAAAGACTGCATTGATACTTGCGGCAATGATGAAGTAATTTTAAATATCAAAAAACATCCTGAAAAGTGCTTGAACCTTAGTGCTTTGAAGAAAACAGAGGTGGATGGTCAACCAGTTTATATCAATGATGGAAACAACTACTATGTCTCTTTAGAAGCCCAACAGGCGTTTGAACGCTTTAAACCATTGAATGTTGTTGATAGCATTTTCATTGATCAAAATGAAAATTACGAAAATGCGAGTATTGTTTATGCCAAAGATAACTTAGGGAATATTACCAGTTATTCGATCCAGTTCTTTAAAGAACTAAAAGAGCTTTTCAAAATTTTTAACTATTGGGGTTTAGAAATGTTCAACAAACCTGATGGACCCATTGTTATGCTTTATCAAAACGACGAGCTTTCAATAGGCGCTGTGTTGGCACCGCAGGAAATGCAAGGAGATGGCATCAATGCTATAGGGCTCGAGATTTTAGAAAGAATTAAGGAAAAAAGAGACAAAGCAGAGGATTTTTTTGGCGTTCAAATAATTCCCAATCATGAGAATTTAAAAGAACAACTACAGTTGCTTTCCGAAGATGAACTAATAAACCAAGTTCTTGTTCCTATGTTGGATGCAATGGGTTTTAAGAATGTAAAATCAATTTCTTTTCATGGACCGGGGGAAGCAGGCGGAGATTTTCATCCTTTTTATAAAACAGGCGATTTTAGCAAAATAATTTACTACTCCGCACAGGTAAAAGCCGTTAAGATACATTGCAAATCAGGAGTGAAGGAGGGGAATGTCAATCAAATAATCGACCAGATGAAAAAATTATTTAGGACTCCATTCAAGGCTTTTATTGATAATACAGAAAAGAGAATAACGCATGCTTTCGTTTTTTGTTCACAAGATATTATTGGCGAGGCGCGTGACCAACTTTTCAACGCCTTCCATAATAAACAACACATAAGTTTAGTTGAAATCGATGATATTGTGAAAGCAGTCAACCAACATAACCTTACTGATCAAGTTATGACGTATTGCAATAATAGAAAAAAAGACAAAAAATAATACCTAACAAATAGATTCTAAAGTTTAACTATAGTTTTCTCCAATACAGACGACCATTCGAATCTCTTGATAGTTCCCATGGCTTGTTGTTTTTGTCAAACACTGCGATGCACTCCCCCTTCTTTAGGTTCATTATTATCATACGGTCGTTATCGAAAACTTGAACGTCCTTCCCGTTTATGTGGAATAAACCTTTGATGCCTGCGCTGACATCCGAGTTTTTGCTTTGCATTGGGGAGTATATCTTGACCAAACGCTAACCTTCCTGTCTGTCTGGGGGTTTTTTTAAAAGGCTTTCAGACATTGCTTCGACTATTCTTTTCGCCATAAAAATTTCTTTAACCTGCTCCTCACGCTTTTCTTTACTGTTTGCAAGGGCTTTAACTAAGTTTGTGAGTATACGTTCTGGGGTATAGAAATGTCCTGGTGATATTTGTTCAATATTATCGAAATCGATATCATACTCTTCAACGTAGAATGAACCGTCAGGACAAAGAATTATATGCACAAGATCGGTTCTCGTCTGCATCTTATTAGTTTCCGTATCCCTCCAAGTTACCTGTTCGAAGCCTTCTCCAATTTTTATGCTGCAATCAAATTCTTTTAGCAAAGGGTTGATGGCGTCGAACAGTTGCCTGTATGCACTATAAAGATCCCCTTCAGGCTTCTCCGCTGCTGTGTAGCCTGTTAATACCTTCTCTGTTATGTCAGAAATATTAACGCCTAATTTCTTTGCTTTGTCAACAACTTCTTTATCAACGCTGAGAGTGAGTTTTTCTTTTGGCAACGCTAACACTTCACACGTACACCTATACGTATGCTTGCTTTTAAGCATTACGTATAAACATACGTAACGTATCATTGTACGTGCTTTGCGATAGGAAAAGGACATTATTGAAAAGAGACACATATTTTAATCGAGGTAAAATCACATTCGAAATTAGACCAAAAATCTTAAAAGCAAATGCAATCTATGCATTTCGGTTGTCAGGTTGGCAGTAACTACCCAAGCTAATAGCGGGTCACAATGGCGCAAATGGGATTTTCATTTGCATACGCCTTTTTCAATTTTAAACAATGGATTTGAAGGTAACCCAGAAGATGATAGCACTTGGGAAAAGTACATTTCAGAGATTGAAAAAGTTACAAAAAAGAAATGAAGCTTGAAAACTTAGCCCAGAATGTGCAAGTCAACTTTTTCATATATTAGTTTCAATCTCTCAATTCCCTTTGCTGTGTAGCTCTTAGCTATAACTGATCTCGGTGCGCGTCCCTGAAATATATCCACAAAGCGATCTGGTATCAATTGTTCACCCATTTCAGTTGAAAACCATACCCTCAGAATTTGAGGAGAAATTCTAATGCCTGATGCCTTACTGGCTTTTCTCCAAAGCTCTTTATTGCGTCTTTCACATAATCTAAAGACTCTAAGATCATTGTCATTTCTTGATGTCAGATAATTATTCAGGTACTTCTCGGTTTCATCAGTGTAAAAAGTTATTCCGCTTCTTTTTACTCGGGTAAAGTGTTGAGGAATTACACTTCGGAGAGTGAAATCAATTTTTTCTTTTGTCAGATTTAATATCTCGCTTCTTCGCAGACCGGTTGTTGCGGTGAACAAATATAATGCTCGTTCTCCGTCGTCGTTTAATGCTTCAAACCCTTTTCTTAACTGTTCTTTTGTTGGTAATGTTATGTTTTTGCCTAACAGGTCAATTGGAGCCATTTTGAAATCCAAAATATTCGCGGGTGCATGTAGAAAGTCTCTAACAAATCTTCGTAAACTTGTAAGCTGTGCATTATATGTTCTTGAAGACTTGTTCATGTATGTTTTTAGATAGTTTGAGACGGTTTCATAGTTTACAACGTATTTTGAACTCTTTAAGTATCTATGAACATTGCATTTAGTTTCTCGAACAGTTTTCTTTTCAAGACGCATGTTGACAGTCATGAACTCAGCGAATTCTTGAAGTTTTTCAGGTTTAACGATTATTTCAGCATTATTTTTTGAAAAGGGGTTATTTCCATTCCCTATTGGCATCGTGGAGGTCGCGGGTTCAAATCCCGCCTCGTCCACCAACAATTTTACCCCATCACTGCCTTGCAGGCGACTTATAGCCAATTTAAGGGCGTTTTCACAGATTTTAGACGCATTCAAACCTGTTTCATAGGCTAAATTAGCTAATTCGGGTTTAATTACTGAACACTTTTCTAAATATGGAGACATTAATCTAACGCTTAATTGTAGAGAATAGGAAATTTATATCCCATTTCAAAAAGATGAATAGTTCTAGTCTACTTCGAGGCAGGACCTCATATATGCTCCAATAAGATATTGATTTTTAGGGCAGGGTTGCTCGTTCCGTGTTTTGGTTGAGGGTATTTGCTATTTTTTGAGATGTAACTAGGGCTTTGACCTGCAAAGAGCAAAATGAGATGCTGAAAATGTTAGTGCCGGTAATTTTTTGCCTGGGACCATATGGCGTTGAAGTATTCTTGGCAAAGGGCTGTGATTGAGGGGGTTGTGGTCCAGAGGTCGGGTCCTTTGGTTAAGCTGCTGTTTGGGTCAAAGGCTATGTCGGCTGTGTTTTGATCAAAAATGCTAACTGCCACACTAGGCGTTGTCTGCAGAAGTTTAAACGAAAAATTAGCGTATTTGGCGAGTGAGGGTTTGATCCATTTAGGCAAATGATGATTCAAAGGCTTCTCCGTAACCAGTCTTAAGGCTACATCGTTTTTTAAGGCGTTTTTAAGTTGATTTTGGCAATGAATATTTATTTGTTTAAATCTTCGCCAACTAACAACTGCCTCAACGGATTTGTTGGCTCCCTTTAGGGCTTGGAGGTACTTTTTGCCGCGGTCAGATTCGAAGATTGTTCCAAAACAGGGCTTCAAATCAACCGGTGCAGCAGCGTACCGTGCATTTCCATTGAGCTTCAATTTTAGAAGGTTAACTTGCTGCGATAAACTGCTTAACTGACTTGTTTTTTGCTCCAACAGCAAATCAGCAACTTCTTCAAAGGGGGCTGTAGTGTAAGTAGTAGGATTAGTAAGGTGCTTGCGCATAAGCCCCATCTCCTGCAAACCACCGATTAAGCGGTAAATTTCTTGACGGCTAACTAAAGATAAATCTGCAATCGCCTGAACCCTCCCACCACCCAACCTCAACGCAGCCAAATACACACGCGCCTGCCGCCCCGACAAACCCAAACCAACCAAAACCTCCACACCCACCAAACCAACCCCACCCAAACCACAACCACTAAACAATTGAGAGGGCTTTTGCAGTACCACGGAAGGGTTATCATTGGTTTTGGGTTTCATCTAAATCCTTTTGATTCGATCCTTCTTATTACATAACATAAAATATAATTTTTGCGTATAATAGCTTACTTATACTTACAATATTGAATAAGCTGTAAAAAACACAGCGTTAATATTATTTCAGGGCACATTATGGTAAAGGTCAGATTAACCGTAACAGTTCAACCAGAACTTATCAAATGGATAGATAAAGAAATTGAACAAGGGCATTTTGCAGACAGAAGTCACGCAGTCCAATTCTCAGTTTTTAAAGTCAAGGACCTAATAGAAAAAGGCCAAATAAAATTCTAAAAGTGCTTAATAACGAATCGAGATCGCCATTTGAAGAATGAACGCTTTGATGTTGACCGCCCGCTATGGCGTAAGAAAGTAGATTCAACGCTTTTTAGACAAATTCAGAACAACGTGCTCTATCCAACTTGGGCTATATTTTTATTAGCGTTCAACCGGATTTATTGAAGGTGTTATAGAATGAACGAGAAGGCTCTGTACGAAGCGATTTTTAAAAGGAAATCAATAAGAAGTTATGATTCAGCACCGATTAACCAGAACCTCCTCGAAGAGGTCTCAGAAAACTTGCAGTCTTTAGAACCACTGTTAGCTGGAATCAAGACAGAGTTTAGGATCATTTCTGCAAATGAAGTAACCAGAAAACTTGGGAACAACGCACCTCATTGGATTGCAGCCTTCTCAGAAGCTAAAGACGCTTACAAGACTAACATCGGGTTCATGCTTCAGCAAATGGATCTTTCTTTTTCAGCTTCTGGCTTAGGCAGTTGCTGGTTAGCCACTCCTAAACCAACTAAAGAAGTAACGGAATCTTCAAAACTTGAATTTGTAATTTTGATGTCTTTTGGAAATTCAAAGGAAACGCTCTATCGCACCAACATTTCGCAGTTCAAAAGAGAACCTCTTTCAAAGATAACCAATATTGAAGGTGCCGACGAATTGTTAGAAGCAGTGCGTCTTGCTCCATCAGCAGTCAACCACCAAAATTGGTATTTTACTGGCACCAAAGACCTGATTCATGCTTATTCTTCTAAACCCAGCTTTCTTAGGGGCGTCATCGGTGGAAGTTATTTTCCCTTAAATGTGGGCATTGCTCTTTGCCATTTACAGCTTGCAGCAGAACACCGTGGTTGGAAAACTAAATTCGTTTTTGACAGGTCGAGATATACGAATCCACCCAAAAATCGGGAGTATGTTGCTACTTTAGAGATTGAAAAGACCATTTAAGGACAGCCAGCATCTTTAAGCAAAGAACCACTTTTTTCCTATCTTCCTCTTCAGGCTTCAAAGCAGTAACCCCTTCCTGAAATTATCGGCGAGAAAAGCGTTCATTTCTCCGACGGAAATATCGCTTCAAAAGCAACCAAAAACTACTGCGAACTAGAAGAACTATCCATGTTAGATTGGGATAATATTTTGGCTGAACACGCTGCTTCTCATCGAAGAGAAGATGGGCTTTTTCCATTTAAAGAAAAAAGAAGAAACGTAAAAATAAAAAAAATATTTTTTTTTCCCCAAGCCACGCAAAGAATTTTCCATTTTGCCAAGAAAATCTGGGGAGAAACTCTAAATCGAAGAGCACAAAAACAAAAAATCCCCACAAAGAAAAAACAAAAACTCACACAAAGAACATCTTTTGAGAAAAATTAAATTCAAAGCCAAACTCACTGGGTCCACCAAATATTAATTTTAGTTTCTTTACCAAACCCTAAATCCATAAACCCTTAAACTTAATGCAGCGTATAGCACCTTGGGGCTTAAGCTATGTCAAATGTAGAGAAAACGTTAGCCATCATCCAAGATGTTATTTTGCAAAGTGACCGCAAAAACCGATATGACATCTACATCACAGACAGCCGCATCGCAGTCGTTTGTTTGGGTAAGATAAGCCGTTTTGAGTCTGACTCATTTAGTCCGGTTTCATTGGTACCTGCAGCGTTTGGCGTACCACCCCCCGTGGATGTGGATTCAAAACCTAAAACTGACATGGCGGAGATTGAGGAAGAAATAAACAGAATGCCACTTGATGACTTGTTGAGGCTTAGCAAGAAAAGCTGCTACTACACCTACGACGAAATCGATGAACTCAGATTGATTTTGAGTCGCCATCCAAGTTTTAAGATATTGAGTGAGGATTGCGAATCCAAGTTTGCCCCAAACTCTGAGCAGGTTAAAGTGCTACTCGATTTGTTGACTACGGTTGAGCCTCTGAGGAACAAATTAGCGGTGGCAGGCAAATGGAGTGTTCTAGAGAAAATCTTTCGAACACAAGTTAAGGCGTAGTTGTTAGCGTTAACTGTTATGTACCCGTAATCGTAACTTTAGTTTCAAATGGTATATCCTGAGGGGGCATCATGGCGTGGGGAATATGCAGTTTAAGCGTCGCATTGAGATAAGCACCAGGCTGAAGCACCGCTCCTTCTTTGTCCCAACTTATACCCTGTGCACGTGGCGCAATAGGGTGACTAGAATCTAATGTTGCGTCTCTCTCGTTAAATTTCGCATTCATTTTTAGAGTAAGAGGGGTTGTGGTGTTGTTTCTAATCCTGATTTTGCATGTGGAGGTGGAATCGTTTATGGTTAAATGTTCGCCCCAGTAAATGCAACTTAAATTTCCAGGCGAGGTAACAGCAGAAATCGCTAAGGACCCAGAGGGATTAATAGTTGGTAAGGGAACGATGACGCCCATTCCAGGAAGTGTTACTGTTGACAACTTTTCACCTCCTAAAAACCATAAAAAAAGAGTACCGTTTGAGAATTTAAAGTAAATGACACTTAAACCCTATCTACCAGTCAGAGCTGCTTTGCTAGAGTTCTAATTAAGCTTAGTCAAGAAACCTGTACAAGAACCCTTTAATGCCAAACTAGTCCACCCCTGAGTACGTATGCCCTAAAGAAAATCCTTTCTTTAGCGTTAGTGCTTGTTTTGGGCATTATCCAGTTTAAATCTGATTGAAAGCGCCTCTTCAGCTGTTTCTAAGCCGACGGCGCTAGAATTCACAGCAAAATTTGTTGATGCATCCTATGATGCACCAACAACCGCAACTAACATTTTGGAGATGTTCCCATGGGTTTTAGACAGTAAAGCAAACCAATGGAGCAGCACACAAACCGTAACCACCCCAACCTCAGACACAGCGCAAAAAAACACCCCATCAACCATCCAAACACCAAACACTCAAACTAACCCAGACAACGCCAAAGTAACCGACTTAATTTTCATCGTTATTGCAGCATCAGCAACCATCGTAATTGCTGTTGCCTTTGTTGCGACTGTTTTAGTTAGAAAAGCAAAAAACACAGATAAAATAGAGTTATTTGTATATTCCGCCACCAATTGTAACTCCGCCAGAATAAACGGTTACGACTACACTTACGCAACCGCTCCATTCACTATTACCATGGAAAACTGCCTGAACGGACATGTCTACCAAACTTACAGGCAGAGTGAAACTAAAACCGCCGACGTTAAGGTTTCTACCCAAATCGATCTCTGAAAGAGTCTGAGTTTGCCCATAAACAACACCTGAAGTGGCATCAACGAGTTCTATTGTTGCGTTGGGTATGCATCCGCTTTCCCAGCTGCTCTTAGTTAAGTAGCCCCGAATTACATTGCCACCTGACGTGTCTAAGCTAACCTGCGAAAACATTGTTGGTTTGGGCTCAGGCGTGGGCAAGGGCGTCGAAGTCGGGGTAAACGTCGGCGTAGGAGCCAGAGAGGGAGTCGGCGTGGCTGCAGGCGGCAGAACACGGAGTAAACCAGTTAAACTCACAACAGTTACCGATGCAACAGCAAAAATAGCCACAACAACAAAAACAATTATCAAGAGCTTTTTACTCAATTGCCCCACCAATAACTTCAAATTAAGAGCTTGTTGGCTTAAAGTATTCTGCTAATCCACACTTGCCGAGCCTTCCTGCAGCCAATCCCGCGACTTCATCAAAGTCTTCCCCGCAAACTTCAACTCCAAAGCACCTCCGTAAGGACAAATCTCCACACAACGAGCACAGAGGATACAACGAGATTCAGTAACGTCACCGCCCTTCTGCTCATACATGGCTGTTGCCTGAGTGGGGCAGACGCGTTTGCAGACGCCACATTTGGTGCATTTCTCCTCGTTCTTCTCAAGCTTAGTTAACGCAAAATACCTAAAAGGTCTATAAGCGCTAAACAACGCTGCTAATCCGCCCATTGGACAAATTCGGCACCAAGCCCGACGGTAAGCCAAAGCCAAAATAGTCACAATAACAAGCACCGTAACGTTTATCGACGTCAAATAGAAGCCGCTTACCCAAAAAGGCCCATACGCTATCTGAGAAACATACGACCAATCCATAGCTCCAACCGCACATTCCACTGCAATGCAAAGCGGCCTCGCAGGGCAAACCAGACAGAAGGGCTCATTGATGTTGCTTACAATTCCAGCTTCTGTTCCCTCAGGACCACCAGGTATTGTTCCGGGGATAATTTCTGTACCAAAAATCGAGTAAGACGCAAAAATAACGCTGAGAATCATAAACACAGCGATGATTAAGAAGCTGGCCTGAAATAGTTTCTTGCTATTTTTATCTGATACACTAAGATGCCTACGCCGTGTTGCTTTTCGGATCCGAGTTAGTAAGTCTTGGTAGAGCCCAAAGGGGCAGAGCCAACCACAGAAAGACCGCCCTAAAATAATACAGGCTGCAGCCAACATACCTAAAACGAGAGCTATCTTCTCAAGACCAGAAGTGGAATAATTAACCTGATATCCCCGAGGGTAATCCCAAAAGGGAAACACATAGGCTTGGAGCTGCCAAATTGCACAGGTCACAGTGCGCCCGTTAGGGTAGTAACATGCTAAGAACGGCATCGAGAGTCCGTCAGGAAATTGGTTGCCTAGGAAGTCAGCGCCCAAAAGGTGGTCACGAGGTGAAGGGCCAAGCGGCGCAAAAAGCGGCTGATTAAACGGGCCTATTAGCAAACCCATGAAGATGGCGACAACTGCTGCGACCTGGATGAAAAGACGCAGAGCACTGACTTTTCGAGTCTTATCTTTAGATAACTTGAGAATTAGGATGACGCCGACAGCCACAATTACTACGAAGATTGCAAGTACAAGGTAGGGGTTGTTCTCGGTTACCGCCATCAGTTTTTCCTCCTACTCCAAAAACTGATTAAAGAAGCTACCGAAACCGTAGCTGCCAAAACGCCGATTGTTACTATAGCAACAGAATGCTGCAGGTAAAAGGGCTGACTACTGTTTTGGAGGCTATTAAAGCCGGAGCGGAAGTAGGCTATAGTTACGGCTCCTTCTAAACCGTTCAATACTATGGTATTATCGCTTAGAAGGTTCCAGTCTTTGCCTTCCGCTAGGAAAACTGAGCCCGTCCCGTCGGGGTTGGCGGGTACAATGATGCTCCATTCACTTTGGTGTGTAGAGCGATTAAGATTTAAACCTAAATTGAAAGCCTGTTCACCGACCCCCGTCACGTAGAAGCTGACTAGGCCCATTCTGCCGAACTGGTTGAAGGGCAGAGAAGAAAAGAAAGTGTTGATTGTGACTTGTGAGTCTGTGGCTGAGACGGTTAAATTGCCAACTGGGGAGGAGCTGTTTATTGACAAGTTGATGAAGACCCAGCTGCCGTTTTGAAGAACCGCTTGAGTGTAGGTGCCGTTGTAAGCGAAGCGGATTAACCCGTTTTGCTCGGGGATGCTGAATTCGGTGGCTGGCGTAAACTCAAGGGGGGTTTGGGCTTGAACTGTTGGCGCTGATGCATATGAGCAACAGAGAAGAGCTAAAACTGCTAAGGTGATTAAGCCGTTTCTGAATAGTTTACGGTTAGTCGCCTTCAAACATACCCCAATAAAAGAAGATAGGAGATGTTGGGCTATAAGGCTTTGCAGTCAGCCCAACAGGGTTTAAATGTCGAATTCTTCGCCTGAAGAAGGCTCGTCTTGTGGTGCATTCTTTGGCTCAGGTTGTTTCTGTTCTGGTTCGGGTTCCTCTTGTGGCGGACCAGTAACGGATTTAGGTATGTATTTGGCACGGTTACGGCGCCTAAGTGTGACCAAAACCAATAACGCCAAAACAACCATGGCAACTATAGCGACAATTGCAACAATGAACAGCAGGTCTGCTGTACTAAATGACCCGTCGTCGCCGTTCGGGTTTGAACTAGCAGTCGGAGTAGTCACAGTGACGCCTGCTGGCACAACCTGCAGGGTTTCCTCGTTAGAGTTCCAAGAGTAATAGTTGCCAGATGAATCTTGAGCGTCAACACCTATGTAGTAAGTGTGAGAGCCAAGAGACGCAGACGATGGGATGGTCACCATGAATTGACCCTGATAAGTGCCTCCAGAAGCCAATGTGGGAGGGTCGTTGACTAGGTTAGGACCCTGAAAATCAGTTTCCTGCGCCATCCAGTCTCCATGAATACCGAAACGGATTATACTAAATTGCTGACTAGCTTGGTTTTCAACAGTTATACTAACTGCTATGGTTTCGCCAGCGCTAGGAGTAGTTTTAGATAAAGTAGCAAGTACCCTTGCTTCGTTGGTTTGGGCGTAAACTGCTCCGACGGAAACAAAAACTACTGTTAGTAAAGTGATTAGGCATACGAGTTTCAGGTTCCTCAACTTAATCCTCTCTTCCACCATTTCAGCCGTATAGGCTATATATAATTTTGCCAAAATCTCACCAAACCACCTAAAACAAACAAGAAAAGATCTGGAGCAAAATAAAAAACCAGGCAGATCTAACCAGAATCTTAGGCTGTACTTGCTGCGTCAACCAAATGTACAGTGCCGTCGGGGCAATACACTTTCTCGCCCAACCTCACTTTCTGGTAACGTTTAATGCAAGTATGTTGCATTTCGCAACCGTCGCAATCACGCGAAATCACTAATTTCACCTCTCCCTAGTGCGGAGTAAAATTCAAAGGACAAAGACGGATTTAAGGTAAATTACAACTTAGAGCTTAAGGCTACAGTAAGCTTAAGTGTCGGTAAACTGTTTTGGCTTTAGGAAAACCTGAAATGGACACTTTCGCTTTCGCTAACCTGCTGTTGGATTTTGCAAGCGCCGTGAACTTTATTGCATTGTTGTGGATGCTTAGAGCCGTCGTAAAAGACCGCAAAGTGCTACGTGGATTCAGCATGGTCGGGTCCTTCTTAACTTTTGTTTCCATCGTCGGTTTCGAGTTAGCCTATCACCTTATCGGAAACGTAATTGGTTTCTGGCTTGGCTGGGGAACAGTGGCTTTCTGGTTCCTTGTCTTCCTCTACACTCTTCGGCTTAAACTAAAAGAAACAAAAACCCACAACATCCAGCCTCAACTGGTTGGGAACTGAATAGTGAACTTGGTGCCCCTGCCTTCTGTACTATCAAACGATATTGCTCCGCCGTGAGCCTCTATAACCCGTTTACAAACTGCTAAACCAAAGCCTTGACCCCGAGGTTTAGTGGTGAAAAGAGGAGTAAAGATTTGGCTTTTTATTTTGTCAGCTATACCAACACCTGTATCCTGCACCACCACTGAAACTTTGCCAGAGGGTAAATTCCGCATCACCATCGTTAAAGTGCCACCGTCGGGCATCGCTTGCACCGCGTTAGTTACCAAATTGATTAGTACACGTTTAATCAGATATTGGTCAACCTTAACTGTAGCAAAAACTTCTGGACGAACGAATTGTACACTAACATTTTTCGGGATATCCACAGATGCTAATACCTCATCAGCTAATCGAGGTAGATCTACTGGTTTTTTATCTATTTGTACAGGCTGCACAAACGCCTGCAGGTCCGAGACGATTTTATCCATATAGGTAACTTGCTCTTCGATTAAGCGAATGCTTTCGTTGAGGTTGTTTTTTATATCGCCTTCTTGTAGAGCGCCAACTTCCTCTTTTGCCAAGTACAACTCACCAGTTAAAGTTTGAAGAGGATTACGCAGATCATGCCCCACCATACCAGCGGTTTGGCCGATGGCGATTAAACGTTCGCTATCTTTGAGCTGCTTTGTTCGGTCCGCAACCATTTTCTCAAGAAACCCTGCATGCTCCTCAAGGTTTTTCTGCTGCGCTTTTTGTTCAGTGATGTCCCTGACAATGGACCATAAACCTATGACTCTGCCTTTGCCGTTGGTTAACCTCCAAGTACGAACCGATGCCGGAAAAACCGAACCATCTTTACGCCGATATTCCCTCTCAAAAACAATAGAGCGCCCCGACAACAGTATCTTTTTGACAATACGTTCTCTCTGTTTTCGCCATTTAGGAGGCAGTAATTGTTTCACCATGAGATTCTTGAGTTCCTTTCTGGTGTAACCCAGCATTTTTGCGTAAGCTGGATTGCATGTAATCATTCTGCCCTGCAAATCTCTCGCCATGATACCGTCTTGGGTAGTTTCGAACAGTCTACGGAATGTTTTTTCGGCAAGCACCAATTGTTCCTCAGCTTTTTTTCTTGCCGTTACATCATGAACAACCACTAAGACTTCGATGGGGTTGTTTAATTTGCGGACAAATTGCATGTTTAGTACACAGTAGATTCCCTGTCCATCTTTGGTTTTACAGTGGTATTCTATTTCTTCAGCAACCTTTTTTCTGTCTCTACCTTTTGATATTTTCTCTTGAAAACGCAGTAAACTTTCAGGGTATAACAAATCAAAAGGACTGATGGATAGGAGTTCTTTTTCAGAGTACCCCAGAAGTTTGATCATGGCGTCGTTTGCGCTTTTGAATTTAAGGGTTTCATAGTCGACTTCGCATATGGCTGTAGGGGCATGCTTGATGAGGTAACGGTATTTATCCAAGCTCTCTTTAAGTGCTGCTTCGATTTTTTGTTGTTGTTCAAACTGGTTCTTCACCAAGTTCTTTTGCTCGGTTATATCAACAAAAACTGAGAAGCAATAATCCCTTTTGGGGCTATAAATCGTCACGTAAAAATACTTCTGGGTATCTAAACACTGAATCTCAAACCTTTCGGATTTGCCGGTTGAGGCTACTCTGCCATATTTGCATACCCAATCGATTTCTTTGTCTCTAATTTTTGGGTAGAAATCTGATGCATACTTGTTGAGCATTTGTTCTTTTTTGAAGCCTACAGTCCTCTCGAAAACTGAGTTTACGGCTAAAATCATAAAATCTACAGGCACACCTGAATTGTCATATAATACCTTATTCAGGGATATAGCTACGGGTAATTCGTTGAAGAAAAAATTGAACTGCTCAATATTTAAACCTAAAGAAGTAAACAAATCGGCACTTGGTGATTTGCAGAAATTCAAGGGAGAAGGCTGCTTTTTCGCGGAATTTCGGGTATACTCGATAGATTTCACTATCAGGTCCCCTATTCATATTTCGAATACTAATACATAAAAAACTTTTCCTAAAAATGTTGGATGCGAACAAAAAATCAGTTTAATTTACAAAAAAACCATACGTTTGGCAGTAATGTATGACTAGCCCTTGTGTCAAAAGAGGCGCTGTTGGCTGATATGAATATTTGCCCCATAGCGTTAGGGAGCGGTGAAGCATCAGTAATACTCCAGGAGCCACTAAGAAGGGCCTCTCCAGAATATACAGGTCCAAGGTCGCTGTCTGACATCCAATAGTAAGCGGTAACACCGATTCGTTGAGTTTTCGAAGCAGAGTTAAGCGCAGACCACCAACCTAACTCGTCGGACTGGTCTTTGTAGGTAACAGTTGTCCAACAGCTACCCGCCTCGTTAATCACCAAAGGAGCATTAACACCCATGCTTTGAACGCCAACCCGCAGTTGAGAAACAAGCTCTGCATGAGTTGTCCCCCATTGAGTGCTGAAATAGGGCGAATGTCGGTAGGCGTGGGTTGTGAATACCAAGTTAACGGCACCAGGTATTGCTTCGCTTATTTGATTGCACCAGCTCAAATCGTTGTAGGTGGGGACGTAGCCGGTGTTCCACTGCATAAAAATGAGGTTTTGGTCAGATACCCCCGAACTGCATTGTACATGGTAACCAGATATGTCAAATATTGAGGGGTAATGGGGTCAACTCCGAGGTTTTCAGGTTCATTCCACGCTTCGAAAATTGCATTGGGGTAATCTTTTAAATTAGATGCCACCAACGTCCAAAAGTGAGTCCAGAACTCTTGCTCAGGCAAATTGGTGGTTGATAAAAAATCTTGACCTGCCTGGTCCCAGCCTGAAAGCGGCAAACCTTGTGCTCCTGCGGCGTAGGCGTCTTCGTATCCGCTGTTTAACTGGTAAGGGCAGATATCTACATATATGCCGTGTTTAGCTGCCTCCGCAACCACAGTGGTCACATATTCTCGGTAGCTTATTGGCGTGGTCCAGTCAGGGTAGTTGGCGGGGTCTTGCACGCTTGGGACGACGTTGTCTTGCCAGTACCAGTTGACGTTGATGAACATGCGAATCATGTTTACGTGCCAGTTTTGCTGGTAACATTTGAAGGTGGCATCCATCAGGGGAATATTGTTGGTTATTGGGTGCCATTTTTGGTCCCAAGCGAAAACGGCGCTCCCAGGGCTCGACCACATGCCTGAAGCAGATTCTATGTCACCTGCCCGTCCGATACCGCGGAGAATTACGGTTTTGCCGCTTGCATCCAAAATTTGACTGCCTGAAACATGCAGTGCCGTGGCTGCATTAGCTTGGGTGGATGTAAACGCAAACGACAAAACTGTGCAGGTCAGTATGACGCACAGTATGATTGCGGCAGAGATGGATGTTTTGGGTTTCATGTTTGGTCCGTTATAAAACGTGGATTGACCGCACCATTTTTTGGTTGGGCCTCTAATACAAGATTGTGATTACCTACCGATATAACTAGCGGCGACTAAGCCTGTTGTAGCGAGTTATTTTTGGGGCAGTCTGAATTTTTCAAGCATCACTGAACCCTCATTGGTTTTTAGGAATTCAACAAACCGCGACAGCTTGCTCAACGTTTGAGCGCTCATAATATGTTCTATAGCGCAGGCGTCATGCTCAGCTAACTCAGCGTCTACACCCAACATAATTAGGAGGGTTTCCAGTGAATTTTGGCGGTTCTTGAGGAACAGCGCGAGATCTTTGCCTTTTTGAGTTAAAACTACACTACGGTAAGGCGTGTACTTGACAAAGCCCAATGAATCCAGTTTTTTAAGCATATTGGTAACGCTTGGTGATTTAATATCTAAACGTTTTGCAATGTCAGTTACAACGGCATAGCCATGTTCCCGCATTAGGACATCTATGGTTTCGATGTAGGTTTCTTCGGTGCTGTTTAGTCTTGCTACGCCGTCTGTTTCAGCCACTATTAGCCACAAGCTATCTTGCCGCTTCAGCTTTAAAATGATTACCAAAAGCAATTCGCATTTTAAAACACAACAGAACTTCAGCGAGATTTTGAGTTTAAGGCGACACAGTTACCGTGGCATCCCATGCAACAGTTTCCGCCCAGAAGCTGGACAATGCAGTCAACCTCAACAAAAACCAGCCTAAACAAGCTAACCAATTCGAAATAGACTTAAACTTGAATCTGCGTATTCTTCAGCGAAGTTTACATGCCCACTAACCTGCCGCCAGAAGCAATGGACAAATGGGAAGAAGTTGAAGCCGCCCATACACCTAAAGAAAAAATGGACAAAATGGTAGAGTTCCTAAAATACGTTCCCCAGCACAAAGGCACCATGAAACTTCGAGGCGAAATTAAACGAAAAATCGCTCTTATCCGAGAAGACCTCGAAGACAAGAAACGCAAGGGCACCGGCAAAAGCAGCGGCGGACCGAAACTTTTCATTGAAAAAGCCGCTTCAGCACAGATAGCACTGGTAGGTATGACTAACGTCGGCAAAAGCTGCTTAATGAACGCCACCACTAACTCAAAAGTCCGCGTAACCCCCACGCCTTTCAGCACCCATGAACCCGTACCGGGCATTATGAATTTTAAAGATGTCCAGTTTCAGATGGTTGAGGCACCAGCCGTCATGCAGGGTGCAGCCGAAGGGAAAGCCGGAGGCAACGTTACGTTGGGTTTGGCGCGTAATGCTGACGGCTTAATTTTGATGATCGACCTCTCCCGCGACCCAGTTGCGCAATTGGAATTGATTTTGGCTGAACTTGAGAAAACGCGGTTGCTTGTCAGTAAGCCTAGTGGAGGACGGGTGGAGATTGAGCGTCGTCCAGCTGGTTCTCGACTCAGAATAATCATTGTAGGCAGGTTAATTGACTGCAGTATGCATGATGTTGAAGAGTTAGTGCGGAACTATCGAATCAACGACGCCATCGTCCGCATAAGCGGCGCAGTCGCCTTAGCAGATGTGGAAGACGCAATCTACGAAAACACCGTCTACAAACCCGCCGTTATTGTAGCTAACAAACTTGACTTGCCAGGCACCCAAGCTAATTTAAAAAAACTCGTTACACATGTGAACGGAGAGTTGCCGATAGTGCCTATGTCGTGTGAACGCAAACTTGGAATGCAAGAGTTGGGGGAAGCGGTTTTTGATTCGCTAGGGATTATTCGAATTTACACCAAGGAACCCGGCACGAAAACACATAGTGACCACCCCTTTGCTCTCCGCAAGGGCGCCACAGTGAATGAGTTAGCTAAGAACATTCACAAGGAGTTGTTAATGAATTTCATGTTTGCCATGGTTTGGGCGAAGCGTCTGCCGTTTAGCCCCAAGAAGGTGGGCACGAATTTTGTTTTGGACGACGGCGATATAGTAGAGATTCACGCTAGAATCGCATAAGTTATGTTTTGTATTTATTACACTGTTAAAATGCAACTGAATGGCAAAGATCTGCGAATTACCCATCATAAACACCGATAAAAGCGAAATGCTCCACGCCCTGCTTGAATTACCCTAAGGAAGGGTGCAGGTATTGGCGCGTTTGCTAAAATAATAAGCCGATTTAGAAAATAGCTGAAGAACGGAAAAGAAAATAAGAAAAGATTTTTGGTTTATCTGCTGCTTTGGGCAACGCGTTCGATTTCGTTGCGTTTTGCTATTGCGACGCTCTTGATATCTTTGGCAGCGGCTAGGATCAGTTCATCTGCGACAGTTTCTTGGATGCTTTTTGAGGTATTAATGCTGGATGCTTTTGCGCCTGCGGTTATGTGGCGTACGGCAAGGTCAATGCGCCGTTGGGGTGCAACGTCAACTGAAAGGTGATAGACAACTCCTCCGTAGCTAACACGAGTCGTGTCTTCGGCTGGAGCACAATTCTCTACTGCCTGCACGAGGATGTCGATGGGGTTTCTGCCTGTGCGTATGTTGATAATTTCGAATGCTTCTTTGACTATGTTTGTTGATTTGGCTTTTTTGCCTGCATTTTTACCGCCTCGCATTAAACCGTTGATTAGGCGTTCGACAATGTTTACTTTGGCTTTGCGGAATCTTTGGTGCTCATGGCGTCCACAGCTGTGTGGAGCAACCATTGGGGTTAGGTTTAGGTAACGTTGTAATCCGATGTCTTTGACGGTAATGTCTTTGAAACTCCATTTCTGGAAAAGCATGATTTCTTGAGGTTGAGCTAAAGATTGTGACATAGTATTTACCTCGAGGGTTTCTGTTTTCGACCATACACGAGTTCGTTTAGACTTGTGCCATTGACTTTGACGACTTTCCAGCGGACACCAGGAATGTCACCCATGGCGCCTCCGCGGGTGCCTCCGATGCCTTCCACGACTACTTCATCGTGTTCGTCGACGACGTTTAGTGCGCCGTCACCGGGCAAAAAGGCACTGATGGTGCGACCGTTCTTGATTAATTGCGTTCTAACACATTTACGAATGGCGCTGTTTGGCTGCTTAGACTCGATACCGACTTTCTCAAGGACAATGCCTCGAGCCTGTGGTGCACCCTGCATTGGGTCAACTTTTTCGTCGAGCATCAACATGCGTCTGTTAAAGTACCTATCGTGCCAACGGAAGTTCTTCCGTTTCTTTGCTAACTGCCTTGCGGCGAATTCGCCTCTTGGAGACTTGGAACCCATATCTAAGATATTCCTTCTTTTTGCACATGCATAGTCATAACACTAATATTTAAACAGAACGAACCAAAACCCTCTATTAAGGGCTAGTTGGAGGCTTTGTAACATTATTTATTTTAAGATACACATTAATTTCGGTCAGGTTTGCGGTGGTTTACTGCCACTTTTTTAAAGTATTTTTAGCGTATATTGCACATAAAATTCAGACTTTTTACTGCAAAATTATATAAATTAATGCCTTTGGAAGTAAAAACACTTCACATATGATTTAACAATAGCATTGCCGAGCGCTCAATATGGGTTGAAAGTTCGATGAGTAAAGTAAGTCCAGAGCTATTCAGTTTAGCAGTGGAAATGTCGGTAGATGGCATTGTGATAGGTGATAGAGATAGCAATATTACATATGTAAATGACGCCATTTTGAAGATGTTTGGCGGAACAGACAAGGCGGAATTGTTGGGGAGAAACGTTCTAGAATTCGTTGATGACTCGGAAAAGAAGCGGGCGATTGAATGCACTCTCATCAGCTGGAAAACGGGACAAGGATGGAAGGACCAGTTTACTGCGATAACAAAGAACGGAACCAAAATCGCCATTGAAGTAACAGCTACTCCCATAAAAAACGCAGAAGGGGTGTCCATTGCGTTCATCGATATTATTCGGGATGTTACTGGTCGAGTTCAAACTGAGGAGAAACTCAAGCAGGCTCATCGTAAACTTGAATTAGCCAACGAGAAACTCCTCGTTGTCGGGGGATTGGTACGCCATGACATAGCAAACAAACTTAACGTACTTAACCTGAAAACTTATTTGGCCAAAAAGGACGGCAACTTAGAGGATCTGTTAAACACCACTCAAACTGCCTGTACACAGATAAAGCGCGTCATAGAGTTTTCCCGCGACTACGAAATGTTGGGCAAAGAATCCCTCGGGTACATCAACGTCGGCAGCGTATTCGACGAAGTTGCCGCATTGTTTCCCTATGCGAACCTGCAAGTGATTAACGATTGCAGGGGGCTGGAGGTATTGGCGGATTCATTGCTAAAGGAGCTCTTTTACAACCTCTTCGAGAACACCACGAAATATGGCCAAACCGCCACCCGAATCCGACTCAGTCACACCATAGAGGGCCCAGATCTTAAATTAACCTACGAAGACAACGGCACAGGAATCCCAGTAGACCTAAAACCCAAACTATTCACCAAAGGAACAGGACAAGGCACCGGGTTAGGGCTTTACCTAATTAAAAAAACAGCCGAAGTCTACGGCTGGCACATACAAGAAACAGGAACAGAGGGCAAAAACGCAAAATTCACAATAACCATACCACAAACAAATTACAAACAATAAAAATGAATCCGTCTTTTTCCAGAGGCTGTTAAAATCATATTAAAAAGATGAAAAACACTATGAAATGTTGTAAAGTGCGGGTAAACGAAGGTGTATTGAAGGGAGCAATAATTAGCTAAAATGGTAAGATCGATTCTAAAGCCGATGGTTATAACAATCACCTTTGATAGTCTCGATGGTTAGGCTGCCAATCGACGTTAGAAATTCAAAGTTTGTTTAAGCCAAAGGAATTACAAATATAAAATATAGGTTTTAAAACTGCATCTGTCTTAATGTTGTAAGTGTCAATACTATTTCAGGTAAAACTACACTGAGCTATGTTTCATTGATGCCATGGTTTTGTACTCCTCTATTGCTTTTGTGTCCAACATGCTCCACACCCTCACTCCGCAATATGCAGTGTGGGCAACATTCACTTCTCACACCAAACCAGAAGAGAAACAAAGCCCAAACCGAAAAAACAAACATTTCCAAAGCCCTGAGTGTGATGTGTGTATTTAGGAGAAAAACATCCACACAAAAAGAAAAAACAAAAACAGCAACCTTGTTCCTCCCTCAAGCGAGCTAAGGAAAGAGGTATAAGCTTTCTTTGTTTTGTGTTTATATCCGCGATTTTTATGAAGCGTGATGAGCGAACTCTGGAGCGTATCTACGAGAAAGACAAGAAGACGGGAGCATTCATAATCAGCATTGCACTTGACCGCTACGTTGACGTATTTAACGAGTTGGATTCTGCTCCTTGGCGACGCAGAGACCTTGACCATGACCTAAGGGTTTTCCTTGAAGAATGCGGTGCTGACATCCCACTTAGATACGAGGTTATTTTGCAGTTCAATGTTGAACAAGAAAAACAAGATTCTGTGAAGGAGGAACGACTCAAAGTTGGGTTGAAAACCTATTTCACTTTTGTTAGAAGCGAATTGCAAAGTGAAATCCGAGCGTCATACCAACGTAGCGCAGTCTATGCCCTGGGGGCTTTCTTTCTGATTTTTGTCTCCTATTCTTTGAGCGCAACTTCCATCAACGCTTTTTTGGCTACGTTGTTTGACATTATTGCTATTGGCGGCTGGGTTTTTTTGTGGGAAGCCATCTCAACATTGGCATTTCAGAATCGGAAGTCGCACGATAGGTTTCGGCAGTATCAACGGTTCAGCATCTCTGAGGTCCGCTTCACATATACACAAGGAACTTAGCGTTGGATGTTAATTACCCATCCTGGTTGCTTTATTCAACGAAGGATTAGCGTGAAAGACGGCGCTTATCACTGATTTGACAAACCCAAGGAATTGCCCAGAAAAACACTCATTCCCCTAAGAATCATTTAACTAATATGGATTAATACGCGGCGTATGAACTATGCAAATTTGCTCTCGCATTTCTTATGGCTTGAAGTAAAGAGAATAACTTTTGGAAAGAAATATTTTGCAGAAATCGACATAACAGATAACTGTAATCTCAGATGTAGACATTGTTATCATTTTCATGGGAAAACAGATTTCAAAACACAAGAACTACAACTTGACGTTTGGAAGAAAAGATTCAACGACATCCACAAGTCAGGGGTAAGAGCAGTTTTGCCTAGTAGGAGGCGAACCTGCGCTTAGACCAGATATTTTGATGCTTGCTGACAAAACATTCCCCATAGTTTACGTAATAACAAACGGAACCGTTAAGGTACCTGACGATTTCCGCCACAGACTATTCGTTTCAGTAGATGGGTCACCAGAAACAAACGATGCCATTAGAGGGAAAAACTCCTTTGCAAGACTGATGGACAACTACTCCAAAGATAAACGTGTCATCATCAACATGACCCTTACGGCAAACAACTACAAAGAACTCGAAGGGGTTGTAGGAATTGCCGAGGAGAACGGTTTTGACGGTTTAGTTTGCAATATTTGCTCGGGAATAATCGACTGTGACGCCGCCATGATGGTCGGAGATAGAGCTCAAATAACGCAAGAGATGAGAAGGGTAAAAGCGCTTCACCCGAAGAGTTTTCTGATGAGTGAAGGAATGATTAAATGGTATGAGCATCCGGATCACACTGCCTTTTCCGCGTGGGGAACTGAAACGTTACATCTGGATGTTTTCTGGAAAAAAAGAAGATGCTTCACCAACAATGCTGACTGCTCCAACTGCGGCTGCTTTGCGGGTTCGCTTCAGACGCCTCTTAGAATGATTAAAAGTTTGGGGACAATGATCAAAATCGCCGCCCCCAACTGCTACAAAACATAGACATTTGTCTTTTAGCATAAGCGATATTTCTTGTCGGCTATCGAGACGATTCCCTTAAGCCCAACTCATTGGTTAAGGTCTATAACCGCCCAAAGTACACAACGCCAAAGTGACCGCAACCAAATCCGCTGTTGTCCCCGGATTACACATATTACCCCTCCGCCGCAGCTCCGAATCAAACATCGCCAACGCCGCTTTGCCCTCTACAGTTTCAACATCCAATGCAAGCACCTCTTTAGCTTCCGCAGAAACCTCAACGGCTTTCGCCTTACCCATTTTGCGTGCAATAAACGTGTCAGGACGAGCCGCAAGAACCGTCAGAAACGTGTTTTGAACCGCTGTGTGAAGCGTTTTGGTTTGGAGTTGCTCCATCAAAGTTGGATATGCCAAGTCGAAGGTAACCGGATAATTGTTAATCCATTCGTAGCATATATCGTCGTATTCAGCGGCAATTTTGAAAACCTCAAACAATGTAACGTTGTCTTTGAGCAGTTTTTTCTTGGAGTCTGGGTCTTTTAGGTCAAATCTGACGGTGTCGCCGAGGCCGCTTGGCAACGCAATATCAACTGCTTCATAGAGGTGCACCGCATCCAACGCAGAAGTCGCATGTACCACCGCATTCAAATTCCGACGCAACTCGGAAAAATCCAGTTTATAACCGTTCCCCACCTTTGTCATACCCGCTGCAGCCGCCAATGGCACCAAAAGCATCACGGTACCCAAAATGGTGTTGCCGCCATGTTGCCACGCCGCAATCTCCGCGGTGCAAAACTTGATTATTTCACCCACACCCACTTCGCCCAACTCTAACTGCCCCTCCGCCACAGAAACTCCTTGAGAAGCAGCCTTATAAAAAGCCGGTCCAGCCGCAACCGCAGAAGCCAAAAAATGCTCCACCCGTGTACCTTCGAAGACAGCACCAAAGCTGACATTTCCTGGTTTAGGCACGCTAACTTCAAGCATAATAGCAAGTTGTAGGCATTCGGTTACTTGCTGAGTTTTTTGGATGTTGGTCATTTGGGCGCACTCTTAGAAGTAGTGACTCCAAAAAAGGTTTATTAAACTATCCAAAATTTAGGCTTCAACTGAGACGATTATGCATGAGGGCACGTGAAGGAGACTTAATCCGAACAAAAGCCAATGTTGTTTTCGATGTGAAAGGCACCACGCATCCAGAAGGCAAGGTAGTTGCGTTTCCAAGGTTTATTCCGCAAGCAGACGGGGTAAGAAAAGGCAAAGACGCAAATTATGGTAAAGTTTACAGTTTAGGCGACCGATTCCGATACCTCCAAGAACACCATCCGGACCTAATAGTTTTTGATTCGGTTTTCGGCGAAACCCTCTGCGAAGTCCCAGAAGAACAAATCGCTCAGCTCTACCAACCGACAGAGAAACTCGCGCAGTTAAGAGCCGCAGAAATTCTTACGCCACTGGAGCAGAAAGCGCTTAAGCTGGCAGTTACGCTTAAAGAAAAAGCTGGCATTCCCTGGAGCGCAATCGGCATTTCAGGCTCCATAATGGCGGGATTAACCACTGAGACCTCCGACATTGACCCTTTGATTTATGGCGTAGAGAGCAGCCACAAAGCATACAAAGCACTGCAGACGCTCCGTGAAGAAACAGACAGTGGCTTCAAACCATACACCACCGCCGAACTCAAAACCCTCTATGATTTCCGCTCCAAAGACACAAACATGAGCTTTCAAGATTTCACAAAAACAGAATCTCCAAAAGCGTTTCAGGGCATGTTTCTAGGCACAGACTACTTCATCCGCTTCGTCAAAGACTACAACGAAACAAACGAACAATACGGAGATTTAAACTACCAAAACGCTGGTTACTGCAAAGTCAACGCAGAGGTTACTAATGCAAAAGACGCACTTTTCACACCCTGCACCTATCAACTCGGAAACGTGAAAGTTCTTGATGGTCCAGAGTTGTCGCCGATTACTGAAGTTGTGTCTTTCCGCGGCAGATTCTGCATGCAAGCAAAAGTAGAAGAAAAAATTGAGGCCCAGGGCAAAGCTGAGCTAGTAACCAACAAAACAGGTGGAAAACATTACCGCCTAATATTGGGCAATAAACCCCAAGACTACATGGTCCTGCGCCGCTAATGCAGAGCTTTTAGAACTTGTTCGTAGTAGCGTGGGCAATAAGTCAACGTAACCTGCAAGTAGTTGCCGCTGGGGGACTGCACTTCTTCAAGGTTGCCTTCGACAAGGATGGTTTCGTCTCGCTGGACTTGCTGGCGGAATTCTTCCATGTAACTATAGACGCGTTTTGCTTCGATGGCTTCTTTTGCGCCACATAAGACTTCTATGGGCTCGATGCCGTAGACAGATGGAATGAATGGCCCATCGTCGTCTGCGATTACACGCGCTCTTAACTTTACCCAGCCTTTCTGAACTATCCGCGCCTCAGGGTCATACTCATTTTTGATTTCATCCCAGGCTTTGACGGGTTCGAACTCCGCTTTTATGATTCTGCCGCTGTGTTTACGGTCGTCGTAGAGTCCGTAGATATATTTGCGTCGTTGATGCCACACGAAATCGGGAACGGTAAAGTTTTTGAAGAGCCAAGTTTTGCCTTTCATGACATCTTCGGATGCGAACTCATTGGTTAAGCCAGAAGTTGGGTCAGAATAAAGTTGTTGGTTAGTTTCAACGATTTTCTCGTTCTCGGTTTTTCCGTAGATTGTGAAGTCTATGTCGCTATAGTTTGGGTGGTGGAAACCATGGAGCATGGAACCAAAAACGCCGAAACTCTGAGCGGACA
Source organism: uncultured archaeon (assembly GCA_963760925.1). GTDB lineage: Archaea > Thermoproteota > Bathyarchaeia > Bathyarchaeales > Bathycorpusculaceae > Bathycorpusculum. The sequence goes on from CAVXES010000006.1 coordinate 566,797, forward strand.
CGCTGGATTTGGATGTAGCAATTTCCAGAACACGTTGCATTGCAGCTAATAGCTGGTCAGTTGGACCCTGCTTAAGCAGCGCTTGCAGTCTAGGTTGCGGTTGGCGGGCTTCAACAATGAGGTTTTCTGGAACGCCGACGAGACTCAAACCGAGCATTTCATGATTGACAAGGTAATGTGGATATTTTTTTGCGACAAGCTTCATGCCTTCGTCGTTGTAAAATTTGAAGTAGAGTTCACTTCTGCCTTCCCGGGGCGCTCGGGGGTCAGAAGAATTGAAAATTTTTGAGCTGGCATATTCAGCATCGCATAAATATGAGCCGTGGGGGTGGCTGTAGCCGAAGACTCGAAAAATTATGCCTTCAGCCGATTGAATGGCGTCTCTATCTCGCAGTTTTATGTCGGCCATATGTATTCTTCTTCCGAAGTAGCGGTTCCCACGACGATTTGGTAGAAGATGCTGCCGTCTTTGGTGGAGGTGACTTTTTCGAGTGTGCCTGCAACTTTGATGGTTTGTCCTGTTCGTGCAACGTTTCGGTAGCAACCTATGTTTGAGGTGACGACCGTTGGGATTTGGTCAAGGTCAACTTCCGATTGACCATCCAAAGGCATATAATTGCTTATTTTGTAAATTGCGGGACGATACATCGTTTCCGAATCATCGCACACGGTTGCAGTAAATCTTACAGATCCAAGCGGCGTGTAATTGTAGTCGCCATAGCAGCCCTTAACCTGCTCAGGTTTTTTGGTGGCGTTGTACATCCAGATTTTACCCTTATACTTGCCCACAAATCTGCGAGCTGCTTCAATACGGTTACCAGCGATGTAACTGAGTGTACCCTGATTAACGAGCATCTGCAGGGTTTCCTCTACGCGGCGGAAGTTCTCAGTTCCGTAAACGACGAAGTCTATATCACTTTCTTGTGAATGCATTTCAAGCGCTGTGGAGCCATGGAGCCCCAAATCCGAGTAAGGAACATTTGATTCTTTGTGAACTAAATCGATGATTTCTAGCGCCATCTTCTGGAAACTGTCAGGGTCTTTTAAGTTTTGGAGCCAAACTAGACGGTCTTTTGGCACGAAAACCTGCTCGATTTTGTCCAGTGGAGCAGTTATGAGTTCTTTGCCTCTGGTTTCGTCGTAAAAAAGGTAGTCTGGGAAGTGTTTGCGAAAAGCTTCGATGAATGTTTGGTAGTTTTTAGCTGTGTAGAGTTTCTCTGCGCGGAACAACTGTGCTGTGAGGGGATTGGCGCCGAATTTCCAGGTTCGCGTTAGCATTGGCACATCAAAGAAATCCTTGTACTTTGCAGGGATGTACTTTAGGAATGCGAAGACGCGGTCGTCGGGATGCTCATAACCAAACGTATTCATGATGAAACCGTCTGAGGTGACAAATGTGTCGCCATCAGCTGGAACCCAAACACATGATTCTTCTGCCGTAAATTTTACACCGTCACAAATAGATTTAGAAAACACTAAAAAAGCTATTGCCAATAGCAAAAGTCAACTGTGATTTCATTTATACCCCTTTGGTTTTACTTCTTTCCTGTAAAAGGTGTGCATAGACACAATATTCATCTTCTACCTGATTTACTGGAGTTTTGAGTCACCACAATAGATCTTTATTTTGTCCAGAATAGTGGTTACTATACCTTTCTCAAATTGAACTTTATTTTTTTTCGGCGTTACCTTTAATATTTCAAAGGTAATCCTTCTGAACCTATAAAGGTGCAGTTTCATGGTTAGTGCATTAAGCGTAAACCAACTTGCATGGGAAAAAGCCCAGAAATTACTTGAAAACCCAGAATTCTACGGCGTAGCCGTCTCAAAATCCACCGCCGGCGCAACCATCATTGACGCAGGCGTTAAAGCCACCGGAGGCTTCGAAGCAGGCAAAATCCTCACTGAACTCTGCTTAGGAGGCGCAGGCAAAGCCAATTTAGGATTCAAAACATATGGCAACCTCGATTTCCCCTCAATAACAATCACCTCTGACCACCCAGCAATCGCCATGTTGGGTAGCCAATTCGCAGGTTGGCGCATAAAAGACGGCGACAACATCGCCATCGGCTCTGGACCCGTCCGCGCCATCGCGCTGAAACCCAAAGAAACCTATGAAGAAATCGGATACACAGACAAATGCGACAAAGCAGTCATCACCCTAGAAAGCAACGTGTTACCCTCTGATGTGCTTATTGAAAAAGTCTGCAAAAACACCAACTTACCAGCATCAAGCTTGATAGTGGTTGTTGCTCCAACCGCAAGCGTCGCAGGCTTAACACAGGTCGCTGGACGCGTCGTCGAAGTAGGCATCCACAAACTCCACACACTCGGATTGGACCCCAAATGTATCCGTTACGCAATGGGTTACGCACCAATCCCGCCAGTTGGACCAGACTTTGAAGTGGCAATGGCAAGAACCAACGACGTTATCCTCTACGGCGGAACCGTCTACCTGACAGTTGACTACGAAGACGAAGCTAAACTACAGAAGCTGGTTAACGAGGCACCCTCAATCAACTCTAAAGACTATGGGAAACCGTTCCTAGAAATTTTCCTTAACGCAGGAAAAGACTTCTACAAAATCGACACTGGCTTGTTCGCTCCAGCCTTGCTCATTATTAACAACGCTAAGACTGGCAGAACATTTAAAGCTGGAAAAATAAATCAGGAAGTTTTAGCCCAAGCCTTGGGCTTCTAAACTTTTTCGTTCTTTTTTTGTTTCAGAGTGTTTTTGTTTCTCCAGGCATTGTTAAATGCAGAACTTTTCGGACTCTGCCAGCGATAAAGTACGCTATAAGTATGGTGTACGCGGCTAACGAAGCGTTGAATATTACGGCAAACGGCAGGTAAGCAACTGTAGCTTCTATGGGGAAGGCAAAACCTATAGGCGGAGTCTGCGGAAGCGCAAAGTATAGAAGAACTGACATCAGGGCTGCACGCGTAAACATGCCAAACCCAGTTACTACTAAGCCCCATTTGAGAGAAGACAACATGCTTTTGTCAGTTCTTTTGGAGCGGTAGACTTTTTTGCCGATTAAAACCGCCGCTACTATGCCCAACTGCATTGAGAGGGTAGCAGCGAGGTTATAGAGAGGACCAGTGGGTAATACGCCGGGGAAGATGGCGAAAAGCACCAGAGTATTGAGCCCTGAGATGGCGACAGCAGCGACGGGGCTGATTATTAAGAGTGCAATTATGATCGGGATTTCCCAGACTTGGTAGATTAGCCCTTGTGCAAGGGGGAAGTAGAGTTGTATCTGGGTGAACGCAGGGTTTAATACGATTGCTAACGCGGCGAAGACTATGGTAAGCGCGAGTTTTTTGGTGTTCAATTTGGATTCCTGTTTGTTCCAAACGGTTGTTACCTATTTAAGAGTAGCTACTCAAAACTCAGTACCTATTTTTTGGGAAAATCTTGGCTAAAATTGATAAGGAACCAATCGCAAGATTAAGCAGGGTGAAACATTTTGGCTGAAGCAACCATCCAATTCTCCACTTCAGACGAAGCAAAAAAATGGCTGCAGGACCAAACAAGCTCAGTCCTCAGCCCAGTCCATGCACAAGCAAAAAAACTCCGCGATGACATGAACCTCCAAATCCAAACCGTAATCGAGGTCAGTAAACTCCTATTTGACATTAGCACAAAAGAAATCGAAAAAAGAAACATGAAACTCTACAACCGCGCCCGAGCCCTCAATAAATTAGCCCGCTTGTTTTTGGACAGATTCAAAAAAATCGCCGCGCCCGAAGAAGTCTCCTACGACTCCATCAACCGCTACGCCCAGGAGATACAGAAAGTCTTCTTAGTAACAGATATAGACATCAAAAACTGGTTCCCCAGAATCTCCCCATTCTTCATCATGGACCGCCGCAAATTCCTCCAAATATACGAGAAAACCCGGCAATCCTACAACTCCTTAAACGACTACGTCACCAAAGAATACATCAAAACCAAAACATTAGAAGAAGCGATGCAGCAACTCAACGATTTACAGGGCATAGAGAGGCATCTTGCCATGCTTCAAGAGGACAAAGACACAATCAAAAACGAACGCATGCCCCTCGAACAAGAAATAAGAGAGTTGGAACAGAAAATCACAGAGTTAACCACCGCGGGACCCATCGACAAACTCAACCTCGTCAACACCGAAATAGAAAACCTCAACAACGAAGTCAAAAACACGCTTCGTCACCTGCAGAAGCCCTTCATCAAGATGCAGGCGCTGGCAACGTCAGGAGGTGGCGGAGGCATAACACCCGACGAACTTCAAAAAATCAACCAGTACCTTGACTCACCCTTCGAAGCACTTGTGTCAGAGAAAATAGGGTACCCAGACCTAAAAGAAATCCTTGAGAAACTCCAAGGCATGATGGAGAAGGACACTCTAAAGCTGAAGTCGGATAAGCAGCGCAAGGCAGAACAACTCGTCAACGAACTCTTGAACGGAGAAGAGCTATCAAAGCTGCAAGTTCGCTGCATGGAGATGGCTACACGGCGCAGTCACCTCTTAGAATCCGCAAAGATGGATGAGATTAAGCAGAACATATCACAGTACCAAGACCAACTTGACCAGCTCAGAGCTCGCAAAACCAGCGTGGAAACCCACGAGACCGTTAAAGAAAACAGTTACAACATGACCATGGATAAAATCAGCAACCTAAAACGCACTATTGAACGAAACATTGCGGGGGCTTTAGATAAGAAAATACAAATCGTCTAACTCATTTTTTGACGCAAACCAAAAACTCCCCATCGGCAGCATGCTGGAAACTGTAGGTTTAGCTGAAACCTCGATTGGGAAAATTAATGCGAATTTAACGCTGAAAGGCATCTGAGACAGGCGTTACTCCATTTTGTTGTTTATAATTGTTTGAAACTTTAGTTCAAAAGCTGCCGCAGGATTCTCCAATTTCCACGCTTCAAGCACCGCTGGGTTGACTTCGCCGACTACACCCACTTCTACATCTGTGACGATAATTTTGCCAACTCTGCCCTCAATGAAACTTGGATGTGAGGTTTCCTTGATTTTCCAAGCTACGCCCAAGTTCATCATGAAGGAGTCGAGAGCAGATTTGATTTCGCTGAAGTTTGCGTTGGGATGCGCTGTAACCGCTGATAGCCAGTCTTCGTCGCGGGTTTTGGTTTCTTTAGAGGCGTCGGGTAGGGTAACTTTTCCGAGTTCAAAGATTTTTTGGGGAAACTCTACGGATTGATTGATACTAAGGAATTCCATTAGGCTGGGCAGAAGCCAGTTACGTAGGCATGCCATGGTGTTAACTTTTGGATTCGCTAACTCGATAATTGGTGTCGGCGGTTGGTTCATTTTTTGGAAAAGTACTACCTCACTGGTCAGGGTAGTGTTTAAGACTTCTTGGTATCCCAAACCCACCATCAGGTCGCGGGCGACGCTAATTAATTGCTGTTCAGGCTTAGCTTTGCCAGTGGTAGGCAATTCACGCCACAGCGGGACAATGTTGTTGTAGCCGTATGCGATTGCGACATCCTCGATTATGTCCACTTGATGCATAACGTCAACGCGGTAACACGGAACCAGCACAGTTAGAGAATCGCCTTCTGATTTTTCCACGTCTAGACCTGCAGTGCCCAGCAAATCCGAGATTTCTTTAGCGCTAAGGCTTAGACCTAAGAGGCGATTGGTTTCCGCCATGCTTAAGGTGAATCGATGGTTGCTGAAGTCAGGCGTCACCACGGTATCCAAGGTGTATCCAGAGGCTTTTGGATAATGGATTGTAGCGCCATATCCTTTGCCACCACGGTCAATTAACGCCAAAGTAACCAAATTCAATGTGTTAAGCACGGTCTTGTGCAAAGTGCCGGTGACTTCTATGAGGAGGTTGCGAGATTCCTCGGTGATTTTGCCCAAGTCGTTACTGTTAATGATAGGCGGGAAAGAGAGCACTTTACCTTCATCATCAAACAGCATCGGGTAAAATGGGTTGCGTTTGACGATGTGCCCGTATTCTTGACCTTTGGGGTGCTTCTCAAGAATATCATCCAAACTCATCTGTTCCTCAAAACCCAACGGCACAAATTGGACATCGCCGGGTTTAACTGCCTTATATTGGATGGGCGATTTGATTAAGTCGAGGTTGTAGATGCCGATACTGGTTTTCTGTCGGCTTCTGCCCTGTGTCCCGTCAAGCTTATCTTGAAGGTGCATGATGCCCTTTATGATTTCTTCACATAGATGAATGTCTTTAACGACTGCGCAACAAATGTAGGGACGTACCTGGTAGAGATTTGGGTCAACGTAAACGTCAACTGCTGATTCGCCCACAAAATATTGCTTGATGCCCTTTTCGTTACCGATGAAACCACGCAATGCACGGGTTAAGCCCTCCACACTCCAGAGGTCCGAACGCGCAGTATCCTTCATTTCGATGCTTACTGAGGCTTCTTTTTGGTCGTAGGCTTTAACTTCACCTTTAATGTAGGCAAGAAAGTCGTCTAGTTTCTCCATGTCGCCGCCTAATTGAAGGTTAAGAAAACGTTGCAATTCATTATAATCTACGTCGATTGTTGGCATTTTAGGTCACCTGCTTTCTACGGAGCCAATCAAGGTCCTGACTAAAAATCTGGCGGATATCACTTATACCGCTTTTCATCATAAACAATCTGTCCACTCCCAAGCCCCAAGCAATAACTGGGACTTTAACACCTAAGGGCTGCACAACTTCGGGACGGAATATACCTGAGCCGCCGAACTCTATCCAGCCGTAACCTTCCTTGTAAGCAGACAACTCGACGCTGGGCTCCGTGAAGGGGAAGTAGTCGGGTTTAAAACGCACTTTATCCGCGCCAGCAATTTCTAATGCGAATTTGCCCAAAACACCGAGAAGATCTTTGAGAGTGAGGTTTTCGTCAATTATTATGCCTTCTACTTGGTTGAATTCACTGAGGTGGGTGCGATCTGTAATTTCTGGGCGGTAAACACGCGCAATACTGAAGTGACGACTGGGCACCTCAAACTTGCCAGCTTCCAAGGTACGGGCGCTAAGACAAGTGCCGTGTCCACGTAGAATTAAACGTTTAGCCGCGTCAAAAGAGTAATTGTACCCCCAACCAGTGCTGCCAGTAGCGTCGCCGTGTTCATGAGTTGCCTTTACGTGTTCAACTGCGGCAATGTGGTTTTCTATGTCGCCGTATTGGGGGTCTTTTAGGTAATAAATGTCACTGGGTTCCCTTGCAGGGTGATCCTGCGGAACGTAGAGGGCGTCAAAATTGAAGAAGCTGGTCTCCACAGCTGTGCCCGTCATCTCTTGGAAGCCTAATTGCACTAGTTTTGCTCGGACTTCGTCAAGGAAGCTGAGGTAGGGATGTTTTTTTCCTCCCCAAGTATTAGCAACGGGGGCTTCGATGTTGTATTTTTGGATTTTTACTTCGCGCCATTTTCCCGTGATAATGAGTTCAGGGGCGAGTCTGGTTACTTCGGGTGCATTTGTTGAGGCTTCAGAAGCGGCTTTTTTCCCGTCTTCTGTAATTGTGAGTTTGCGGGATGTTTTGGGCTCGATTGTTGCAAGTTTGCGTTTCTTAAGTTGTTCAGCAGCGTCTTTTAGGTCGCTGCTTAACTCGTCAAGCACTGCCTGCTCTTTTTCACCAAGATATTTGAGAAGGATTTCATCGCAGCCCTCTGCAATCACCATTTGATGCAGCAAGGCGTCGTTGATGGTTAAAGTGTTGGTTTGGGAGGAGTAAAAAGCCCATTTTTTGCGGATAACCCAGCCCTGTGCGATCTGCACAAACTGCAACCTCAGCCCTGCTTTTGCTGCAGCTTCTTTTAGGTCTGCTTTGCCGCCGAGTTCCGCCACTGCATTGATTAGGTTGCGTTCGGGCAAACTGTCTTTGGCGTAGGTTTTGCCTTCCGCGTTTAACTTTATAATGTTTTGTGTTGAGGCTTGTATGGTTAAAAAGTTTTTTTCGTGCAGTGTAAGTGCCGAGCGCATGACTGCTGCATCTGGAAACTCGCATGATTCTACCAATTGCTCTACGCTGGCGCTGCCGCCGAGTTTTTCTAGTGCCACTAAGAGTTGTTGTTCTTGAAGTCTAAGTTCAACCATACAGCATGCAACCTGTAAACGTTAAACAGTAGTTCTTGCGCCTCAAATAAAAGCATGCTGATAAAGCCATAAAGCCATACTCCCTTCCGAACATGAATAGGTGTTATTGTGTTTTACACACATTTCTTTATGCATTAACAAAGCGCTGATATTCTAAAGAACCATTTCAATCTGAAAACATGCGATGAAAACTGATGAACCTTTATGCTTTACTATCTCTATTTGCCTGCGCAATTTCCATATCTTTAGGTGTAAGTGTATATTTTCTAAACAGAACAGAAAAAATAAACAAACTTTTCATGGCTACGATGATTTTTAACTCGTACTGGGCATTTTGCCTATTTATGATGTCTCAGTCACCGTCCCTTGGTGGGGCGGTTTTCTGGCAAAAAATTTTATCTTTTTGGCCGTTTCTCTTGTCGCTTCTGCTACACTTTACATTGGTCTACACAGAAAGCAGTTTATTAAGAAACAAATTCATCTATGTCGCCTTATATTTTCCTGCATTATTCTTTTCGTTGAGTTCCTTAACTACAAACTTGATTACTGCAACGCCGACCTTGAAATTTTGGGGTTACCAGAATTCGTTACCTAATGGTTCAGTGCTGTTCTGGATGGATAACATTTGGGCGTGTGCCTTTGCAGTTTTATCGCTCGCCTTCTTTGTTAGCTATTATAATAAAATAACGGATAAAACAAGGAAGCAGCAGACCAAATTTGTTGCTGTTGCATTCGCCATTCCTATATTTTTATCGTTGATTACGGACTCGGTGTTTCCCGTATTGGGAATAAATTTTCCAGGGTTAGGCGCCATATCCGGCAGTTTGACCACGTTTTTTGTGGTATATGGAATGCTGAAATATGAATTATTCAGTTTTGGACCCGAAATTGCTGCAGAAAACATTTTCTCCACCATGCCCGACTCGGTTATCCTTGTTGACCTTGATGGTAAAATCGTGAAGGTTAACCAGTCTTTTATGGATTTGACGGGTTATAGCGAAAAAGAAGTTGTTGGGAAATCAGCTAGTGAAATGCTCAGCACCGCAAACGTCCTGAACCGTCAGGATGTCGCCCCGAAAATCATGGATAGTCTCCGTGTTGTGCGAGATATTAAAAACTATGAAATATCTTTTTTTACTAAGACGGGTGAAAAAAGAGTTGGCACCATATCCTGCTCTATGGTATCTGATAATGGGAGGAAAGATGTTGGCGCAGCTTTTCTTTTGCATGACATAACTGACCGCAAAGCGATGGAGCAGAAACTGCTAAAAGCGGAGCGGTTCGCGTCTATCGGCGAATTAGCGGGCATGTTGGGGCATGACTTGCGTAATCCCCTTTCCGGTATCCGCGGTGCCAATTTCTATTTGCGGCGCAAACTCCAAAGTAAACTCGACTCCGACGACGTAGCCATGTTTGACAGCATCGATAAAAGCATAGAGTACTCCAACAAAATCATAAACGACCTGCTTGACTACGCTTGCTACTACTCTGGGGAAGTGAAACTTGAGCTCTCTGTGGTTACGCCTAAAAGCCTAGTTAAGGATGCGTTGGCGCTTTCGGTGCAACCACAAAACATCACGTTGGTTGATGAAACAGAGGATTCGCCCCAATTCTATGTTGATGAGGTGAAGGTTTGTCGGAGCTTCATAAATATCCTCAAAAACGCTTTCGACGCCTTACCAAGCGGGGGCGAAGTGCATGTTTCAAATGTAATAGATGGTGAAAAAGTGGTTTTCACTTTTAGGGATAATGGCTGCGGTATGTCGAAGGAAACTATCGAGAAACTGTGGACACCATTGTTCACCACCAAAGCCAAGGGGATGGGGTTTGGTATGGTCATCAGTAAACGCAATATCAAAGCGCACGGCGGAAAAATAGCGTTGGATAGCGTGTTGGGGCAGGGCACAACCATAAAGGTGGAGCTGCCCTTAACGTTGAAACCTTAACTTATCGGTCTCTATTTTGATTTACCCGCTTTCCGGGCACACGCATCACTGCAATACTTTGACTTCGCATTAAAAGTGGTGTAGACTTTTTTGCATACAGGACATTTCTTCTCCATACAATAACCACTATCAAATAGTGCTGTTTTGCGCTAAAAGTTTTACGGGTAGAAGTATTTGGCGGCGGCATGCTCTCTCGGCACCCACATTCTCTTTCTATTTGTTGCCATGACCTCCTTTATTTTAACAACAACTAGCCGACTGAGCAGCGGTTTTTGTTTTGACGAAGCCTCATTGCAGGCTGCTTGTCTAGGTAAATAAATAATTGCTTTATATTGGCGTCTTATTCATTCTGGGAATTAAGGAGTTTATTTGTGTTGCAGTTGGAAGAGATGAAGAGGGAAATTGAAGCTTTAGTCTTAGCTAAAGGATTCTACAACAAACCCGAAGATATACCTAAAAAGCTGCTTTTCGCCTTCATAGAACTTGGCGAAGCCAGCGACTCATGGAAGAAGGGTTTGGGGGAAGATAAAATCGCTGAGGAACTCATCGACGTAATCTTCTACATCCTCGATGCAGCCCGCTTGGCGTGTCCGAATATGAACATGGACGATGTCTTTGCAAAGAAACTCGCCAAAAACTTGGGTCGCCCTTATCAATATGGAGAAGGACACCGCAGCCAGCAACAATCGTCGAAGTAGGCAACATTCATATTTACTGACTCGAATTTGCTGTTGAGTTAAAGTGGACTTCAGTTACCCCGAAAACCTGTGTTTTGAATGCAACCGCTGTGGACTGTGCTGTGGCGACACAAACCCAAAGCAACGGCGTATAATTCTTTTAGAAAGCGAAGCCGAAGCCATATCAGCGGAGACAGGTTTAGCCATTGAGAGGTTCGCCACAGAAAGCGGCACCCCACCCTACATTTACCGGATGGAAAAGCCCGAAGGCAAATGCTTCTTCCTCAAAAATAACCAGTGCATCATCTACAAGTCGCGACCGCTGATTTGCAGGTTTTACCCGTTTGAACTAAAATTCGACGCAGACAAGCAAACCCATGTTTTCAGCTTCACTTTAGAGTGCCCAATGGTTAACAGGGGGAAGACGTTGTCGAGGAAGGATTTTGAAGAACTCTTCGCCTTAGCTAAGGAGCGGCTGCTTTAAAGCTGCCCTAGTACGTCGGCTTGCTCTATGGTTACGCCGCAGTAATGGCACTTAAGCACGAGGGGTTCTTCGCTTTTAACGTGGAACTTGGAGGTTATGGGTTCATTATTGTTGCTTACACAGCTTGGGTTGGCACATTTCACTATGCCTTCGATTATTGAAGGGAGTTTAACCTCAAGTTTTTTTGTAACAACGTAGTTTTTTATGAAATTGATTGAGGCTTGTGGAGCGACAAGGGCGATGCGGTTGACTTCCTGCGCGTTTAGGGCTTTGCCCTCGATTTTCACGATGTCTTTGACGCCGAAGCGGCGGCTGGGAACATTCACGGCGATGGTCATTACACGGTTTTCTTTGCCAGTTATCCCCAAAATATTAATCACATCAAGAGCAAACCCGCCCCTTATGTGGTCAATTACTGTGCCGTCTTTGATTTTTGAGACACGCAGTTCTCTGTCATCACTCATGTTGGTCCCACAACGCTATTGCTTAAGCAACAAATAAGACTTCTCTATGTCAAGTTCAATTAGGGAGAAGTGCGTAGATCAATGACCGTGGTGCCTGCGAACTTGTCGAAGTAACGCAGAAACGCCTGGTTTTTGATTCTCCACCCAAATAACAGATCAAACGGCAGCAACGGGAGAACTTTACCGAAATTGCGGACTGCGGCGTGGTCATAACTCATTTTTTTGCCATCAGTGCGTACAACTTTGAGACCGAGAATGCGCTTACCCAAGCTTTGACCGTTAAAACCCTCCAGCAAAGTCGAGTACAGCCAAAGCAACCCTATGGTGATGAAGAGAAGGGTGCTGATTTCGCTGGCTAAGTTGCCTGTGGAAGGTGAAAGAAGTTGAGGCAGAAAAGTGATAGCTAAAGTTATAGAGAAAATCAGAGCGAAGTCAATTAAGAACGCAGATGCTCTTTTCTGGAAAGAAGACAATGGCAGAGAGCTAGCTTTGCCTTGCACATCTGCTACTTCAGCCCAGCTTTCAACGTCGTGAATAACACGCACGGCGCTTTCACCGGCTCGGCTCAATCGGTATTTACCGCTTGGCGTCTGCTCTATGAAAGGAGAGAGAGCTCTAAGATGAAAACTGAGTTTACCCGTATCGACTTTAAGCAGGTTAAGCAGGTCAGTAAAAGATGACTCTCCGTTGTTGCTTAAGTCTAAGAGTATGTCTCTTCGCAGGGGATGCGAAAGAACAGAGAGCACTTTTGATACGTTTTCTTGATTTATTGCCATTTTCTTATGACCATGTCTCATTCATACTGATGTTTCATGGGATCAACTCAATCGGCGCGCGTTTTCATCTAATCATATTCACCCATATAAGTTAGACTCCAAAAAACTCTATTAATCTAGAATATAACTTGTCTAGTTAGAATCAAGCATTTAAACGATTGTATATGTCAAGTGCCGATATAGCTGTCAAAATATTCCGTGAATTAGAGAGCGAAGACTTCAGAGTACTCCACATCATAGAGGCAGCTATGGCTAAACGGGAGTTCGTGCCAACTGAGCAAATCCAGAAATTCGCTAAACTGCCTCTTGAGCGCATCGCTTACACAGTGAATAAACTCCACAAACTCGGATTAATTTACCGAGCCAAAGGAGCCTATACAGGTCACACCCTAAACTATGCGGGATATGATTGCTTAGCCATAAATAACCTCGTAAAAGAAGGCGTAATCGCTTCGTTTGGGCAAAGTATAGGCGTGGGCAAAGAAGCCGACGTCTACGACGCTCTTAGCCCAGAAGGCAAACGAATAGCTATAAAGTTTCACAGGCTGGGCAGAATAAGTTTTCGCCAAACTCGACGAAAAAGAGCCTACTCTCAAGAGCATTCCTCCTGGCTGTTCCAGTCACATATAGCTGCAGAGAAAGAGTTTGAAGCCATGAAAATAGTTTATCAAAAAGGGGTTTCGGTTCCTGAGCCCATAAGCCACAATCGCCACATCATAGCTATGGGCATGATAGAAGGTGCACAACTCGTCAAGTACAGAGACATAGGCAAAGCAGAGAAGGTTCTAAGGGAGATCCTGCGCAACGTCAAAAAAGCCTACCAAAAAGCCCACATAATCCACTCTGACCTAAGCGAATACAACATTATCCTGCAGCCTGATGGTCACATTTTAATTATTGATTGGCCGCAAGCAGTAAAAACTAACCACGCCAATGCCACGGAGTTGCTAGAGCGAGATTTGAAGAATATCTTGGTGTTTTTCAGCCGAAAATTCGCCATAAAGCTAACTGTGAAAGAAGCCTACGAATATGTAGTTGGGGAAGCTTCGCGCTTACCCATTTAATGCTTGTTAGCGTCTAAAACGATATAGAGGATGTTATTTCCGCGGAGAAGCACGTTGCCGTAGTTGGTCATGAGCTGGTCTTCTTTGCATTCTGTTGCGCCTTCCAAGAGCAGGTTCATGTGCCCGTCACACTTGATCATTTTACCTTTGTATTCATAGCCGTTTTTCAGAACAACTTCGATGTTGCCGTGCAACTGTTTAATGAGAACGTTTAATGGTTTTTTACTTGGTTCCATCATCATGTCGATGTCACTGTCCATGCGTGTAATATGCAGAACCTCCTACCAGATATAAAAGCCTTATGAAAATATTCCAATAGTAAGTAAACAAAAAAAGGGAAAAGGGTTGCTGCTATAGCTTTCTGAGCAAAGACAGCGCTGCAACGATCAGGAAGGCAATCCCAGTCCAGAACAAGTCGCCGCCCGTGAGGAAATATACAAGGATAGCAGCGAGTGCCGCGGGTATGAGCACCAAGAAAAGCTTGACAAGTAATATTATTACTAAACCGATGATAACAAGAATTATCAAAAGGGTCCAATCGAACCCTGCCAAGCCTAAGCTGTCCAGTACCGAATATACAAATGCCATTAAAAATGGAAGATACATGTTGATCCTCAAAATAACTCTGTATGGAGATGGTAAAATATTTTTCGGGAGCTATCGTTAACTCATTTTGCCCCGAAGCTTACTAAGCACTTCATCTTCGACCCACTTCTCGCCTTGCATGGTGAGTTTGAAGTCGGGTTTACTGGGGTCAGGCTTAAACACTTGCCCACGCTTGGTCATTTCATTGAGGCGTGCGGGCACCATAACTTTTAAGCCACTGGATTCAAGCAACTTCTGCACCTGAGCGGCAGTGTTTTTGCGTTCATCCGAAGCATACAGTATAAGCCCAACAGATTCGTAGTGCGTGAGATTCTCACGAGTGACAATTACTGGACCTTCGGTGGTGACTTCAACGATGCCTTTCAGTGCTGCACCAGAGGGTACAAGACGGTTAGTTACAAAGTCAGACAGCCTCTCCGTGAAGTTCTCAGGCATGCTGGCGAGCATGTCAAGGATTTCCTGTGGGGTTTCGCCTTCGATAACGACTTCGCCGAAACTGGTTTTTATGCGGGCTTCTATACGCTTCACTGCTTGTGCCTCAACGGGGTATATGACTGTAATGCTTTTTAGGATTTGTGACAGGTTAGCATGAACCTAAGCATGTTTGCGCATCTTCATCCTTAAAAAGATGCACAATGCAGGCTGCCACCACCAAATTGGAGAGAGCCCGCCACCAATAAAGAGCGCAGTTTGGCGGTTTCTGTTGAAGTATGGACTGGGTTAAGCTGCAGTTGGGGTTCATTGCCCGTGGTGAAACTCCACCAAGAAAATTCCCCTACGACTATCGCCGAAACGTTATAGGTCGTGTTGGGCTTTAGCAATCTGCAGGGTAAACAGTTATTTTTGCAGACGCAATCGGAAAATGCTCTTCAAAAACCTCCGCTATCGCTAAGGGTGGATAAAAAGTGATGTTTTCCACTCTAACTGGTCTTGGCTCATCAATCACAACCGCCGTGTTCCGAGCAACATTTTCCGAGCCCGCTGCTGGACCCAAAGCCAAATTCTGCTTTTCCCATGGACCTGCTGCATTTGTAGAATTAAAAGCCAAACTGCTATAGGGAATCGAGTGACTACTCACCAAATCTGCATAGTACAAACTATTAGAAGAAGATAGATTCAAGCAAAAGTTACAAGCAAGAGTATGGCGACGAGAATAGCTTTTAGCGGAGTTTCCAAAATTGGATTCCCAGAACCTGGTTAGAGCTTTCGCTATTTAACCCTAAGCTAAAAACAAAGAAGAAAAAAAGGGAGCTACTTGAGGCGTTCTCGAAGCAATTTGTTAACCAGCTCGGGGTTGGCTTTTCCTCGGACTTCCTTCATGGCGGCGCCCATCAGCATGCCAAACGCGTTTTTGCCCATCTTTTCGATTTGAGCCGTATTTGCTGCGACGATGCGGTCGATAATCGGCGCTAAATCGGCTTCAGTAAACATCTTCAAACCCAACGCGATAGTTGCATCCTGCACTGTTTTGCCCTCATTCTTAGAGAGCCAAGTGAATACGTCTGCAACGGCTTCTTTGGCAAGTTCGCCTGCGCCCACTGCCTTGAAGATGCCACCGATTTGTTCGTCGGAGACGGTTTCGGTTGCTACGCCGTCTCGTTTTAGGGCTTTCACGGTTTCGGTTAGGAACGCTGCGACTGTTGAGGCTGCCACGCCGCTGGTTTTGGCGGTTTCTTCAAAGAGAGCATTGTATTCGCAGTCGATGAGTTGCTTGGCGAGTTTATCGTTTAAGCTGTACTGTTTGATGAGGCGGGCGAGTTTTTTGTCTGCAGGTTCTGGGAGGTTGGCTTTGATTTTCGCCACTAAATCTGCGGTTATGGGTTGGGGTGGGATATCAGTTTCTGGATACATGCGAGCTGCGCCGGGCCGGGGACGCATGTAGCGGGTTGTGCCATCGTCTTTGGCTGTTCGAGTTTCCTGCGGTATACTAGTGCAGGCTTCTTGGCACCGCTCAACGACTGCTTTGAGTGCATCTTGGGTGTTCTCGGCTGTGTCAGCTACGAAAACCACTGCGTCGCCCTCAGAGGCTTGGACGGCTTCTCTTAGCGCCGCGACTTCTTCGGCTGTGATCCCATAGTTGGCGAGAACCTCGTCGGTGTGGAATATGCCGCCGACTCTGCCCCAGAACTTCGCATAATCAGAAAGCTCGCTACCTAATCGGAAGTTAGGCATCAATTCCCGCCCAGTTAAGCCGTTGAAACCTGTGAGTTTAACGGCAAGGACTTTTTGTTTTTTGTCAACTGCTTTGCGGATTACTTTGCTTTTGGTAGCTTGAAATAGCCTTGTGACGTCAACGAACTCGGCTTTCAGTTGGGCAGGTGTGATATCTCTTTTTGCAAGTTCTTCTTTAATTGCGATTAAGTTTAGTTGCCGCTGAACTTCATAATCGACGACCGTTGAGATTAATTCTAGTTCCTGCACGCCTTTGATTTCAATTAGGGCGCCGTTTGGCAGTGAAACGTTGAGGTCCTGTCGGATTGTGCCCAGTCCACGCATGACTTTGCCTGTGTCGCGCAGTATTCTGCCGATGGCAAATGCTACTTCCTGCGCTTCCTGAGGCGAATAGATAACTGGTGCGGTGGCAACTTCGATGAGTGGAATGCCGAGGCGGTCGATACGGTAACGAATGGTTTTGCCCTCGTCCTGTGTGCCTGTTTTACGTGCGGCATCTTCTTCGAGGCTTGCGGCTTGCATCGGAATGGTTTTGTCTCCGACTTTTATCCAGCCGTCCAACGCAATAATTGTGGTGCGCTGGAAACCGGTAGTGTTGCTGCCGTCTATGACGGTTTTTCGCATGACGTGCACTTCGTCAACGGGCTGCATATTCATCATAAGCGAAGCTGTTAGGACCACTCTTACTGCGTCAAGGTTAATTGGGTGCGGGGGCTCCTCATCCATCTCCACGAGGCATGCGCTCTCGCGGTTGGCTTCGTAGAGGATTTTGACGCCCTTCTGGAACTCAAAGTAAGCTGCGGGGTCAACTTGTCCAAGCTCACTTTGCGTCGGTCTGAGCCTGCGTAGGAAAGTGATTTCGGGTTCTTCCTTAAACAGTACAGGTGGGCAACTGCAGAAAAGTTTGCTGTTAACGTTTAGTTGTTGGTGAATTTCTAAGCCGACTTTTAAACCGACTTTTGCGTAGTCGATGGTCATTGTTGGGCTCCTTCTACGATTTTGTCCTGCGGAAGCGTTCTTGGGGAGTATTCGCCTGCAAAGTTAGCTTTTAGAAGTTTAATGGCTTCTTTGGGGTCGTCTGTTTGCCCCAGAACCCACATCAATTTGACCAAGCCAGTTTCGGGAAACATATCCTCAAGTGGCACCACCCCAAAACTCTGCAGGTCGCGGCCCGTGTCGTAGACATTCATGTTCACTCGCCCCCAGATACACTGAGATGTTAGCGCAACTACTACTCCTTTGGATATGGCGCGTTTGATGGCTTCAAAGCAAAATTTGCTCACATGCCCAAGCCCAGAGCCTTCCAAGAGAATGCCCCTGAAGTCTTGGTCAACGTAGAAGTCTATGACTGCGGGATCGAGTCCAGGATGAAATTTTACCAGCGCAACTTTCTCGCAGAATTTGGGTTTGAGAACCAATTTTCGTTTTGGGTCACGTTTCTGGTAGCTGCTGCCGTTCATGGTGATCTGGAGGTTTTGGACCATGGCGATGGGGAAGCCGTTGATGGATTTGAAGGTGTCTCGGCGACTAGTGTGGCATTTGCGCACTTTTACGCCTCGATGGATAACTGTAGCTACGTCTGAGACGGTTTCGTGCATGGCTAAACCGACTTCTGCGAAGGGGGCTTCTCCTGCGGCTTTGACTGCACCTATGAGGTTGGTAGCTGCGTCGCTGCTCGGCCTATCAGAAGACCGCTGAGCCCCAACCAGAATAACTGGAAAGGGGAGGTTTTGCAGCGCAAAACTCAGCGCTGCCGACGTGTAAGCCATCGTGTCGGTGCCATGAGCGATGACGACGCCGTCCACTCCTTCTTCGATGCGTTGCGCAACCTTTTCTGCCAACACTGTCCAGTCTTGCGGACACAGGTTCTCGCTATAGATGCTAAACACGATTTCGGTCTCCACCCGTGCGATGTCGGCGAGTTCGGGAACGACGCCGTAGAGGTCGCTTGCAGACATTGCGCTGCGGACTGCTCCTGTGCGGTAGTCGACTCGGCTGGCGATGGTTCCGCCGGTGCTCATGATTACTACGTGGGGCAACTCGGGGTTCTGTTTGGGCAGCAGGGGTGCTTCGAATTTGGGAGCGATGCCTTTGCCGATTTTCTCCAACTTCACGTCTATGGTGGCTTCAATGCCGATGTTATATCCGCTTTTCATTTTGATAATTATGGCGGAGCCATCGCCGAAGCGGGGAATCAATATGCCCTCGTAGGTTTTGCCTTTTCTTGTAACTTTTAGAATGTCGCCGACACTGCAGTCTGCCGCTTTAAGCAGCTTAAGCGCTATATCTTTGTAACCGTAGGATTCAAGTTCGCTCATTACAGTAACCTCTTTGAAACGTAAACTCCATCGCGCTCATAACCCAAGCGCATGTAGTACCGTCTTGTTCCTAATGCACTAATGACTAAAAGCTTTTTGACGTCAAATTCGTCACGGCTAATCCGCTCGGCTTCGAATAAGAGTTCTTTTCCGTAGCCACGATGCTGCCATGCGGCGTCGCTGTGTTTGCCAACGGGGACAAGGGGACCGTAAACATGGAGTTCACGCACGATGGCTGAGGGCGCTTCGGTGATTTCTGCACGATGCGCTTTGGCTGAAGGGAAGCGCAGACGCAAATAACCCAAGAGAACATTGTTTTCGGGGTCTTCAGCGGAGATAAACACTTCTGTTCCCTCTGAGGCAGAATAACGTTCAGTTAGGATTTTGACTTTTCCTATGTCAGGAGTAACGTGGTCAACTTGCAGCCTATGCCCGACTTCTCGGCAGCGGATACACTGACAATGCAAACCCTGCTCGGCGAGCCGCTGTTGCGCCAACTCTCGCAGATTGCTCTTTTTGACTCCTGCCAAAATCAGCCCCGCCGGAATGTCGCGTTGGACACGCATGACGCGGACCCATTTGGGAATGAACTTTTTGATTTCTGATATGACTTCCGCTGCCTGCTCGGTAGTGTATGGTGAGTATTTGCCTTGTTGATGCCATTCGTTGGCTTTTGTGCCGTTTATGGCGAGGCACGGGTAAATCTTTATCATGTCAGGTTTAAAGGCGGAGTCTGTGAAAATGCGTTTGAAAGCCTCAATGTCTTTTTGCAGATTAGAGCCGGGCATACCAGGCATCATGTGATAAACAATTTTCAACCCAGCATCTTTGGCGATTTGTGTTGCCTCCACCACGTCGGCGACGGTGTGGGTTCTTCCGTTTAGGAGATAAATAGCGTCGTCGGGATTCTGCACACCCAATTCAATGCGTGTAACGCCCATTTCCAGCATGGCGTCAATGTGGGACTCCTTAGACCAGTCAGGGCGGGTTTCCACGGTTATACCGACGTTGCAAACAGGGCTGACTTCAGCATTTACTTTTGCCTCTTCCAAGTTTGCTGAGGTTTTGCCTGTGATGGCGTCAAGGGAGCGCTGGATAAACCATGTCTGATACTCGGGGGGTGTTGCTGGGAAGGTGCCGCCCATTACGATAAGTTCGATTTTGTCCACTTTATGACCGATTTGGGTGAGTTGATTGATGCGGCTCATGACTTGCATGTAGGGGTCAAAACTGTTTTGGCTGCCTCGCATTGCTGCGGGTTCATGACCCGTGTAGCTTTGCGGAGAGCCTGTGGTTGGTCCTCCTGGGCAATAAGCGCAGGGCTCCGGTTGGGGACAGGGATAAGGCTTGGTCATGGTAGCGACGACTGTTACGCCGCTAATGGTGCGTGTAGTTTTTCGTTTTAGCAGAGGAATAAGCAGTTTGGCTTCTTCGCGGGTTAGCTGGCTGATTATGTCTGCGCTGGAGGGCACCTTTGGAAGGTGGTATTTGCCAGCGGTTCTGATTTTCAGTTTGTTAACATCGTTACGCGTGGGGGAATGCATAGAAAGGAGCGTTTCAATAATTTCTCGGAGAGCCGTGTTTGTTGTCAAAGGCAAAGCCGAAATAGAGTTAAAACTACAAATAAATAAAGTACACTAGCTAAAAAACGCTGAATATAAGAAAAGAATGCTGCTTAGGACATCCAATTTTGACCAGCTTTCCGCTGCAGAATCACACGTTTTTCGTAGTTGCGTCTGCTTCGGTTTCTGGGACTGGGAGATGTCCTTTCTTGAGCTGTGACTTTCGGGGTTTGCGACCTTACTTTTCCAGCTTTTGAGAGTGAACCGTGAGTTGGCATATCTTACACCTTTTGCAGATAAAGTATTGATGTTGCACTTAAACCTTTAGTTGTAGACGACAGTTTTTCTGCTCAGCCGTGATCCCTTATTTTTAAAGCGTCCAAAACAAAAGGTTGTGTGGAATGTAAAAAAGGTGGAAAGTAAACGATACACCAAAGTGCATCAAATTTTTTCCACAAGATTTTGAGCGGGTACAGGTCTGAGCCTTATTGCTGAATGCAGCCCAGCTAAACCATATCTTGGTCGCTGCAGATTCTTTCGCTACTTTGAATCTGCTGCTTAGGGTTCAGATGCGTTCAGCATTAGGCAATGTTTCAGCCCACAAAGGCAAAGTTTTTTTGCAAACCAGTTTTTCGCTGTTTTAACTGGAGTGCTTCTCTGCCTTAGTGCATTGCGTCTAAAGCTTGCTCCCTGTCCCGCATTATACTCTATTGTTTGCGGCAAATAATAAATTTTGCGACAAAACTGTAACAAAAACTCTCTTATTTGCACCATTTGCGACAACAACAGCGGGGAACCAACAGAATCTAATGTACAAACCCAAAACAACCCCCACGAAGACCCAGCAGCCTACGCCATAGCCTCTGATTCCCGATCCAACTCTCCCGTAACTTACGTCCACCACGAAATCGCTTATCAAGCTCATCGTTTAAGCGCATATTCTCATCAAAATGATGCAACCGACAGCGTTCATCCTTCTGTCGCTCACGAGCAGAATAACGATTTTCGCTCACACCAAACGCCCAAAATAGAATGCGTCACAAAAAAAATTATGGTTTCTTAGGAGCAACTGCTCAAAAAGAGTTACTTGTGGTTTGCAGGCGGCTTCTCTTCTAAGGCATTATACTTTTTTATGGCATCCTTCACGATTTCTCGAGCATCAACAGCATTTTTCCATTCCCTGATCTTGACCCACTTGTGCGGTTCGAGACGCTTATAGGTTTCAAAGAACTCCTGAATCTCCACCAACCGGTGCTTATGCACGTCAATTATGTCCCGGACTCCTTCGAATCGAGCATCATTAACCAAAACAGAGAGAATTTTGGCATCTAATCCTTCCTCATCCTCAATGATTAATGCGCCAATGACTCGGACTTTCACGATACAGCCCGCCGTCAAAGGAGTATAGCTTATAACCATGATGTCAAGAGGGTCTTCGTCATCGTACCAAGTCTGCGGAACAAAACCATACTCAACCGGAAAAACCACCGAAGATGGAATAATCCTGTCCAAAACAAAAGCTTCCCAATGAATGCTGTACTCGTACTTGTCACGTTTACCAGAAACCACTTCAATAACCATGTTCAGCAATTCAGGGGGGTTATCTCCAGATGGGATGTCACGCCAAAAATTCATTATAATCCACGCCTTTTCTAAGCAGACGCACATCAGCCTTTTTAAGCTATAGTCATTTCCGCTAACTTATAGTAAAAAATTAAAACTTTGATCAGATTAAGAAAAGTAGAGAATAAACCGAAAAAGGGTTTACTCGATGTAGATTGCTGGTTGATAGGGCATCGCCATTGAGGCGCGGTGTTTGGGGTCGAAGCGTTGCTCGTCGGATTCAATGTAAACGCTAATTTCGGCGTTGAAACGGTCCTTGTAGAAGCTCAGTGTACTTTCGAGGATTTGTTTTTCGTTGACTTCACCGATCTTCGCCATGTTGACCTTGCGTTCACCTGAGACTTTGGTGAGGGCTTTGACGATACGAGGCACCATGGGCGCTATGTCTTTCATATGAGCTTTAAGGGCTGGGTCGGCAGCGAATTCCTTCATCAACTCGTTGATTTTTGCTTCTCCAGCCGCGGCTTTCGCTACGACTTTGAGGTAAACCTGCCACTTCCACCCAACAGCAGTGTAATAGACAATGCGGGCGGGCGCGATTTTCATGGCTTTAAGGATATTGTTGGTGTCGCCCATAACGCCAGTGACGAGGTTTTCTTGCTCCTCAGCCGCCACATCAACTCTAGCAGGGTCGCAGATGGGCCATTTGGCGACGCTGATGAAACCCTCTTCACCAGTTTGACTCCACAACTCTTCGCAAATGAACGGCGCAAACGGAGCGAGCAACTTGAGCCAATCCTTCACTGCTCCGCCAAGCGCTTTAGCGTCAGTGTTTCCCCTCCGCTGAATATACCAACGTAAGTCATTCCATATCTCAAAGAGCGCAGTCTGCAGTGCAGTGCGGGTTTTTAACTCATCCAGCGCGGCAGACACCTCTTTTATACGCATCTGTATACGGCTAGTTAACCAACGTTCCAGCGGAGTATCCGCCTCTTTTTTAGCGGAAGCAATTATCGGGCCCGCAAAACCCATCAACGCCTCAAATTTGCCTCTTAAGTCGTTGACATTGTCGGCTCGCCAGTCAGGGTCATCCATACCTTCCGCACCCAACAAAAGTCCACAGCGGGTGGCATCTGCACCGTACTTCTCCACCGCACCCTTCATAGTAATGAAGTTGCCTTTGCTTTTATGCATACCTTGTCCTTCAACCATAAGCATTCCGTTAACGCCTATGGCTTTGGGCCAGTGCTCGGGTGGGAAAAGGGCTGCGTGGTGGAATATGCAGAAACTGAGGTGGTTAGGAACTAATTCTTTGGCACTATTGCGTAAGTCAAAGGGATACCAGTAAAGGAACTCGGTACGCATCGAATCCAGCAGTTCAACGGGGATAGACACGGCTTTGGAGAGTTCGGCTGCATCGCCTTTACCGTAGAAGATATAGTCGAAAACCTCAGGCGTAAGAGACTCAGGCTTGATGTTATTTTGTTTTATGTGTTTGTTTATGGTATAGAAGGACATGTAAACCGTGCTGTCGCTCAGCGTCTCAATTATCCAACCCTTACCCCAGGGCAACGGAGTTCCGAATCCAGTTGTTCGCGCGCACGCCCACTCACGAAGCCAATCAATAACGGTATTGAACCATGGCTTAGCGGACTCGGGATAAATCTTCAACTCCGCAATAACCTGATGTGCAAGTTCTTTCCATTGTGGGTCGGAGTAGTTAAGGAACCACTGGTCCGAGAGGATTTTAACGATACACTGGGTCATGCAGCGGCAAACCACAGGCTCCGACAAATCATACATGGAGTCAGCGACGCCAAGCTTCTTGAAGTCCGCGACCAAGATGTCTTTGGCTTCTCGAATCGTTTTGCCTGCGTACTGACCACAGTTTGCTTTGAGGGTACCGCCATGGAACTCTTTCTTGTAAAGCTCTTTTGTCGCTTCGTCGGCTCTCTCGTCGTTTTGGTCTTTGATACCCATTTTCTCAACGATTTCAGCTGCCGGGTACTCGCCGAACCCTTCGACTTTAATGATTGAAATAGGCTTAATCGCCTTAACCATTTCAGGGTTCACGCCGAACTGCAAGAGAACGTCGGGTTTCTGTTGGAGGTCACGTAGAGCCAAATAATCGTAGGGTGCGTGTGCGGGAACGCTGTAAACGACGCCCGTAGCAGTTTTTGAGTCGACAAACCAGCCGGGCAAAATCGGAAATTTTAGTTTTGTGACAGGGTTTGTGAAGGTTTTACCGATGAGTTCTGCACCTTTGAAGACACGTTTGATGGTGATTTTGCGTTCTTGCTCTTTGAGTTTTTCTGCAGCTACCTGGCTGACAATCCACTTCTCGCCGTTGACGTCTGCTTCGACGTAAGTGGCGTCGGGGTTAATCCACATGTTGGTAATACCGTAGATGGTTTCGGGACGGAAAGTCGCCGCCGGCAAATAGGTTTTGTCGTCAAGTTGATACTTGATTAAGGTGTATTCTTCAGGCGTTACGCCTTCGCCAGATTGGCGGTCATGGTCACCTGTTGGGGACTGGTCTTTCGGGCACCACACAACGGGGTGAGTGCCACGGGTGACGTAACCTTTTTCTTTAAGGTTTTTGTATTGCCACTCAACAAACTTTTGGAAAGTCGGCCATACCGTGGTGAATTCCCGTCGCCAATCAACAGAGAAGCCGACGCTTTTTACTGCTAGGCGACCTTCGTTAGTGTAGTACTGAGCCATGTAAAAGGGGTCAACGAACTTTTTGAGTTCCGCTTCAGGGACGCCATCAACTTCACGGAGAACTTTGATGTAGGCTTCGTCGCCTCGAGCCACACGTTGACTGGCTCCAAGCAAAGGCTGACCAGTCCAGTGCCAACTCCAAGGCCATAGAACATTATAGCCTTGCATACGTTTGAAGCGGGCGTAGGCATCTACGCGGGCAGCGGTGAAAGTGTGTCCGACATGTAGAGGACCATTCATGTATGGGAAAGGAAAGGTTACCAGTTTTTTTGGGCGATTTGGATCGGGATCGGCCTCGAAGAGGTGGGCGGCTTCCCATCGTTGCTGCCATTTCTGCTCTATTTGCTTGGTTAGACTCATAAAACCCACAGATTAGGGATTTGGCTATTAAGAGTTTTGCTTAAGACGAACCAGCAAACATATTTACACAAAAAAGAAATAGAGGCTCATTTCAATAGCTCAAGACATGAACACCAATTCGGTTGACATGGATGTTTTTCAGGACATAATTGAACAACATGGTAGAGCAGTTATGCAGAGAGCCGTTGAAGAGACCCTGGGTTCCAAATACGATGCAGGGTTAATCTCTTCAGCGGTTAAGTACCATGTTAAATTTTTGCCAAATGTTTTGCCTTTAGTTCCAGCTTTAATGACTCTTTCATGCGAAGCTGTAGGCGGCAAAAAAGAGACACCAATTGGGATTGGAGCTGCTTTGACCCTTCTTGTAGAAGCCGCAAACATTCATGACGACATAATCGATCAAACAATAACTAAACATCACAGAAAGACAACTTTTGGCAAGTATGGAAAGAATGTGACCCTTTTAGCCGGAGACTTTCTGCTCTTCCATGCGGCTCAAGAGCTTTTTAAAGAATCCACTAGACTTCCTCCTCAACAGAAAAATAGTGTGCTTGATTTAACCTTCAATTCTCTTTCAAAAATTTGTGACTCCGCTGCCAAAGAAAGTAAGATGCAAAAAAGATTTGATGTGCTGCCAAGAGAATACTTAGAAATTGTTCGACTCAGGGCAGCAGTTCCTGAAACGCATTGTATGATTGGCGGAATTTTAGGCGGAGGATCAGAGAGTATGGTTGCTGGTTTGGGGGTATATGGCAAGAATTATGGAATCGTGGGAACGGTGATTGATGAGTTCATGGATCTTTTTGATTATGTCAAGTTTAGCGATAGGCTTAGAAACGAAGTAATTACGTTACCTGTTTTATGCGCACTTCAAGATACCAAGTTTAGGCCAGATATTCTGCCATTACTTGAAAAGTTTGAAGTAAATCAAACAGAACACGCTAACATAGTGAGGGCTGTGTTAACTTCAGATAAAGTGAAAAAGCTTCAAAGAGAAATTTCGGTCCTGCCGGACAAAAGTTGTCAACAGCTCCAAAAAACTATCGGAGAAAATAAGGCAAGAGAAGAACTCTCAGCGATTCAAATAGTGGTGAGAGAACTTCTCTGCAATATTGGCAAATTTACCAACCTAAAGCTCTAATAATTTTCCTTGATTTCACTTTTATACTCCCTTCATTAAAGTATTTTTGTACAACAGTTTATGTGTACAACAACTAGACAGCAAGTAAGCCTTAAAAGCTTTGCCACGCGTAGCTTAAATTCAGTTTCTGAAGTCTCAATATACTTAAACGAGTTCTTTAGAAGTAACTACGTGGTACCAATGCGCATAGATGCCATAGGTAATTTGCTAGGTAAAGATAAAAAGGCGGTAGCCATAAACGCCATTTTAATAGCGAATGCCTTCATCTACTACTCATACGCATTCAAATTTTTAGCAAACAGCATCACAACGCTCAATTTAGATAACCAATTTTTGACGATAATCAGTTTACACTTCTTCGTTTTATTTGCAGCATTAATAATAGGAGAACTCTTCACTCGTAAAATCAATCCACTTAAACTTCTTATCATTTGGATGGGTATCGGTGCTTTATTATCGCTTTTGCCATTAATTGTTGGGCTTAACGATGTTGGACTAATAATCTTCGCATGTATAACAGGCTTTAATTTCGGGTTCGGACTCCCCGCATGCCTGGGTCATTTTGCGTCTACAACTGAAGCAAGCAACCGAGGTAAACTAGGTGGCGTTATATACCTCTTGATCGGCATGGGAGCATTCATTATCAGCATAGGCGGCATAGAAAGCTTACTAGTCGTAACG
Source organism: uncultured archaeon (assembly GCA_963760925.1). Lineage (GTDB taxonomy): Archaea > Thermoproteota > Bathyarchaeia > Bathyarchaeales > Bathycorpusculaceae > Bathycorpusculum. The sequence goes on from CAVXES010000006.1 coordinate 593,417, forward strand.
CTTGTCCTCGCAGGTTGGAAAGCATTCGGTCTATTATTAGTGCTACTTATAAAACCAGCTCAGAAAATTACGTCACCTAAACCAAATCAGTCATACCATAAGATAATCTCTAACAGAGGTTTTCTGTTATACTTTGTTCCTTGGGTAATGTTTGTTTTTGTTAATAGTTTAGCGTTTCCGGTAATAGAAAACATGGTTCCTATGGAACTAGTCCAAACATCCACTAATGTGGAATACGTTTTGTCAGGCTTGTTCGCAGTTATTTTCGGGTTTTTTGCTGATTCAAAAGGTAGAAAAAGATTAACAGTAGCAGGGTTTGCCCTGTTGGGTTTAGGTTACGGAGTCTTAGGATTTTCTTCAGGCAACATTTTCGGGTGGTGGTTTTACACAGTTATTGATGGCATCGCGTGGGGCTGCTTTGTAATGGTATTTATCTTTGCTCTATGGGGTGACATAGCTGAGGGCCAAAGAAGCGAAAAAATCTATGCCATCGGACTCACGCCGTACCTATTATCATCATTCATCCGATTCTCAGTAGGCACTAATTTGGCTACTTATGTTAATTCCCAAGGTTTAGCAACGATTTTTTCGTTCTTTAGCTTCTTTCTCTTCATAGCTGTGCTTCCACTTGTATTTGCTCCCGAGACAATGTCTGAGCAGGCAATAAGAAATAATGACTTGAAGAATTACGCTGAAAAAGCGAAAAAACAAAAAGAAAAAACCCGAAAAAAAGATCAGGAAACAAATGATATAATGAAAACTCGAGAAGATGAAAGAGAAACAGAAGAGTACAAGAAAGCCAAAGAGTTGGCGGAAAAATACTATTAAGCCGTGGACTTAGGTAACTTAATACCACTTTCCGTTCAGCCTCAAATTGTTCACCGTTAACTCAAATAAAAAAGCTTTTGATTTGAACTGCTGAATCAGGATTCTAGTTTTATGTTTTGGACTTGAGCCAGGAATAGACTAACCGCTATTCAGAAGATATTGATATCCCGAAATACCTTAACTGTTTTCAACGCTCGTTGCACTATCTCTGAATCTGTGCTCTCATTGCTTCCTAATAATTGAATACCTTTTTCGCATTCCACCACATGGGTAAACTCTTATATGATATTTGGAGTACGTAACTATGATAAAAAAAAGAGTTAAGGCTTAACGCCATCTGATTTGGGATGTTCTGTTTTATCGAGCCATTTCTTTCGCCACACTTGAAGATCATCAATAAATAAGTCGTATTTGAGCCGATAATACTCTTGGTCGTAACGATCCCTGTATTTTTCAGCGGTTTCATAAGGGAAATCTGAGTTTGCCTCATCTAAAACCTCTTTAATGTATGCATCTAATTTATCGCGGATTTCAGTGTAGAGTTTGCCTTGTGTTATCATCTTTCTTCAACTCTTCCTTAGTGCTTTATCTAACAATTTACCTATTTAGCTGACACTGCTGGAGCGCACTATTCATGCTTTAAACTCACTGTTTAACATAAACATCCAATATAATGTGCCTGCGGCAAGGTTGGTGCAACGTTTTGTTGGCAAGAATGCAGTAAGAAAGATAATTCTGGATTGGACCTATCGAAAACGGTAATAGTTGTTTATATTAAAAGGAGCGGTAAAAAGATTGCAAGGGATAGCCAACAAGTTGAGCGGGTCTGGCTGTTAACAAAGAAGAAGGCGAACCCCACTACTACTTTTCCGCCATTACTTTTGTAACACAAGGCTAAATCCGCCCAGCCATAATTTTATGCCTTAAGTCTCAACATTTAATACAGCACTAACCCTTTTAAATAATTTCGTAAAAGAACACCCGTTAAACAAGGCTACAGATTGTTTTGCCAACATATTTTAACAAAAGTTACCAAGGCTGCCTAGATTTGCAGTACACAAACTCCATTATCGCTTGATCCATCCGGGAACCCATTTCGAAAAATACCTTGCCATCCAAAGCCCATGCTTAATTGGGTATATAGCGATAACAAATAAAATTTGGGAATATTGCCGGAAAGAAACGGAAAAAAGGTAATTTGTGAATTAGCCGTCCAGCCAAAAGCAGGTTTAAGAAATTTTCGGATATCTTTTTACCACAAGAAGGTAGATATAAATTTTAGATTTGAGTTTTTGGGGTATTAACGGTGAACCGTATTCTATGTCAGATGACGTTTTAACGGGTGGATGGGCAAAGGCTCTCAGTGGCGACTTGTTTTTTGATAAAATGCTAGATGGCTTTGCCTACCACAAAATTGTAGTTGATACGTCGGGTAAGCCGGTTGATTATATTTTTGTTAAAGTCAATCAGGCTTTTGAACAGATGACAGATCTCAAGAGAGAGCAGATTATAGGCAAGAAAGTTACAGATGTTCTTGTCGGTATTGAGAAGGACCCTGCAGATTGGATTGGTATTTATGGCAAAGTTGCGCTCTCGGGCAACCCAATACAGTTTGAAAACTACGCCAAGCCCCTGGACCGCTGGTATAAAGTGTCTTCCTTCAGCCCAAAAAAAGGTTATTTCGTCGCCCTCTTTGAAGACATCACTGAACGCAAAAAAGCGGAGGAACGCTTGAAATCTTCGGAAGAACGGTACCGAAGCACCATGGACAGTATGTTAGAAGGGTGTCAAATCATCGGCTATGACTGGCGGTACATCTACATCAACGATTTTGCTGAAAGACATAACCGAAGACCCAAACAAGAACTGCTCGGTAAACGCTACATGGAAATGTGGCCAGGAATAGAATCAACCAATGTTTTTGCAGTCATAAAACGATGCTTAGAACAGCGGAATCCATACAATATAGAAAACGAGTTCACTTTTCCTGATGGCTCCATAGGCTGGTTTGACCTTAGAATTGAACCAGTACCCGAAGGCGTTTTTATCCTGTCAATAGATATCAGTGAACGCAAAAAGGCAGAAAAGGCACTTCGCATAAGCATCGAAAGAGAGCATTTTCTGGCGGAGCTTGTACGGAACGCTTCAGTTGCTGTCGGTGTGGGTTACCCAGACGGCAAACTTAGGCATGGTCAACCACGCTTTTGAACAACTCACCGGTTACAGCGAAAAAGAACTGCAGAGTATCAGCTGGAACAAGGTTTTAACTCCGCTCAAATGGGAAAGTCTAGAACAGAAAGAACTCCAAGAAATCCAAAAAAACAAAGCTCCAGTAACCTACCAAAAAGAATACATTCGCAAAGACGGCTCCACAGTTCCCATCGAACTTGTTGTGCATCCCTTCTTTGATGCTGAGGGAAACGTGACGCATTATTTCTCGTTTATCACTGATATTTCTGAACGCAAAAAAGCCGAAGAAGATTTACTGGAAAGTGAGAGAAGGCTAAACAAAAGTCAGGAGATTGCACATCTTGGAAGTTGGGAACTTGACTTAGTAAAAAATAAGTTATCGTGGTCAGATGAATTTTACCGAATCTTTGGTTTGAAACCTCAAGAATTCGACGCAACTTATGAAGCATTTCTAATGGCGGTGCATCCAGATGACCGTGAAGCCGTAGACTCTGCATACTCGGGATCTTTACGTGAGGGTAGAGACACTTTTGAAATTGAACATCGAGTGGTTAGAAAATCAACCAGTGAAATAAGGGTCGTTTACGAAAAATGTAATCATGTTCGAGACAAAACCGGCAAAATCAATCGTTCAATTGGGATGGTTCAGGACATCACTGAGCGTAAGAAAGCTGAAGAAGCGACTGCAAGGCAAGCTGAGCTTATTGATCTTAGTCCCGATGCTATAATTGTTAGAAAGTTAGATGGCACAGTTACTTTTTGGAGTAAAGGCGCTGAGAATCTATATGGTTGGCACAAAAACGAAGCCGTTGGACAAAATATCCACACCTTGTTAAAGACTGAATTCCCCCAGCCACGTATGGAGATCCTTAAAAAACTTAAATTGGACCGTAAGTGGTCAGGTGAAATCTGTCATATATGCAAAAATGGTGACAAAGTGGCTGTGCAGAGCTATTGGTTGAGCAAATTTAATGCTCAAGGCGAAATTGTGGAAATGTTGGAGTCAAATGTTGATATAACTGAACGGATTAGAATGCAAACTAAGCTTGAAGAGTCCGCGGTTGTGGTTGAAGAATATGCTAATCAAATGGAAGAGCTTGCAAACAAAAGAGCGGAACAGTTGAGAGATGCAGAGCGTTTAGCCGCCATTGGCGCGACTGCCGGCATGGTTGGACACGATATCCGCAACCCCTTGCAAGCAATTATCGGTGATCTATTTTTAGCAAAAACAGAATTGTTAGCACTTCCAGAAAACGAACAAAAAGTAAATGCTTTAGAGAGTTTGAATGCAATAGAGGAAAACATTGACTATATCAATAAAATCGTTGCAGACCTGCAAGATTATGCGAGACCACTTCATCCAAAGGCACAAGAAACAGATGTAAAATCGGTAGTCGAGAAAACACTTGCCAAAAATGAAGTCCCGAAAAACATCAAAGTAGAAGTTGTTGTGGAAGACAAAGTAAAAAAAATTACATCTGATCCTGACTATCTTAAGCGCATAGTTGCCAATTTAGCATTGAACGCAGTTCAAGCTATGCCTGACGGCGGTAAACTGACCATCCGTGCTTATAGCGATGAGAAGACCAATCACGTTTTATTAACAGTTAAAGATACTGGAATTGGTATTCCCGAAAATGTCAAGTCTAAACTGTTTACTCCTATGATGACTACAAAATCAAAAGGTCAAGGTTTTGGTCTAGCGGTCGTTAAACGCATGACTGAAGGCTTAGGGGGAACAGTAAGCTTTGAAAGCACTCAAGGCAAAGGCACAACTTTCACGGTACGTTTGCCCCCTCCAAAGAGCTAAACGGTAAATGGACCTTCAGAAATAAGAGCTCTTGATTTTCTTTTCGTCTTTGCCGCAATTCTTGTCATACTGAAAGGCGCTTTTTGGAGACGACGACCAAGAAGATGAAGAAAGCGAAGATTAAGAAGCAGACAAATAAAATGCTATAGCAAAAAATAATTACTTGATTAACTCTAATGTTTATTTGAGTGTACTCTGTAATCAACAATGAAAATTGTTTTTCAGTTTATTATTATTGTGCCAGCTCTGACTTTGATGGTATGAAGGTTGCACAGGCTTTAAGAATGATTGTAAAATGCCCAAAGTGCGGTAATGAAAAAATACGTAACAGTGGTACTTGTGACTCCATTGATGAAAGGGCGAATTATTTCTGCCAAAAGCGCGGTCGCATTTGGAGTACGTTCATCTTGATACATTCATGCGCAATATACTCTGCTTGATAAGTAAACCTTGCTTGTGTTGCGCTTCCTGCTTGTTCTCTGGGCTCTATTTTCTAAGTTGTCCACGAAGCAAATCCCTGAATTATGCTTAGGCTAACTCGCTGGTTTTAATTAATAGCTCTTTTGCTAAATGAAGGTCTTAAGGGATTTACTGGTGCTTTGAGGATTCGGTTCAACGCTACAGTGACAAGAAATAATCAGGATTTCACCAGAATGGCACAATCAACAGCAAGAAAAAGGGGAAGGTACTATCACTTTTGTGAAGAGAAAGGGGCAAGGGAACGATTGTAGGTATACTCTTGGTGGCCTTCGGCGCCATACGGCAAATTTTCTCGCGGGTAATCGGACAAAAAAAGAAGAGTGTTGGGGTTGTTTAACTCATTGGGGTGGCGGGGGCGGAAGAGGCTCGTTTGAGTTCAAGAGTTTAAGGCCTATTAATGCCTAGTACAACTCCTCCGGCTAAGCCGCATAGTCCGCCTAGGTCCCAGAAAACGCCGTCTACGGAAGCTGGGTGATAGTTGGCAATATCATATATGCCCCAAATGCAAAAGGCGCCTGCCCAAAAGAACAAGAAGTACACTAGGGCTTTTTCTTTGGTGAGCGTCGCCAGAACGTTGGCGCTAAGCAATTTGAATCCCAGTATTCCTAAAAAGACGCCTGCTAAGACATCTAGCAGGTCCCCAATCAAGGCAACGCCTTTCAATGCGTTATTAAAGTGGGTTGCATCATAAATCAAGTTGCTAAGGTTATAAAAGAAGTATGTGCCTGCCCAGAGCAGAATAAAATAGGCTACATACTTTTCTTTTTCTAAAAATTCTACAATGCTTCTTGCTGTAAGCATAAAATCCCTAACCTGTTTCTCTCACATTTTTTTATAAATATTGCCATTTCTGCCGTGTTACGATTAATGGGAATGGAATTGGACCCTTGGCTCCGCAAGGAGAATTTGTAAGCATAATACTTTGGTTAATTGATGACCTAAACATAATTGATAATCGCCGACAAGAAATATTAGTTAAAAGAGTGAAAAATCTTTCACCTGGTTTAGAACATTCATTCTCTATTTTAATCACTGATTTTGATAGAGTTCAGAAACTAACTATTCTGCTCCTGAAAAATTCATCTAAAGAATAGAAGTGGGGCTCAAGCAGGAAAGAGAAACAATTTGCTTTTGTTCTCATTGGAATAGACCTCCTCTGCATCCATATGGATTAGCCTTGATTGGTGCTGAGGGAGGAGTACAGAGGGTACCCTTTAGAGGGTTCATCAGCTACGACGACCGAGGCGCTTAACCGTAGTTGACTAGAACGTGTGAGGGGCGCGGAAACTTCCGAGCACAAAGGAGCATTTTACTTAAATCAAAACTCAGTATGGACGAAACATCAGCTTGAGGTTTCTGAAAGATGAATTATAAAAAGTAGTTTACTTGACCGTTTCGATTTCAGTGTCTATCCTTTCGAGTACTTGACAAAGCTCAGTTAGCAACTAAGTGCATCGTTGAGCTCGCTTTATTGCAAAACGATGAAGGTGATTGAGTCAGCAAAAATAATAAACATCTAATTATTGAAAGAAATTATCTTCAGCTAACATTATCACCAGGCTTATAGCTTTCCTCGATAAGGCTTATCGTGCATGCATTCAATGTAAACCAAAAACAAGTGTTTTCGGAATCTACGGAAAAATATTTGTTTTAAATATAGAATAAGGCTTATCGTACGCCATAATAAGGCGTATGATATGGAACCGAGCGTTTAGATCTTAATCAGTCAATGGTTGCTTAAAACAATTATTGGCGAATGTTAAGTTCAAATTTCATCAGCCGCACCAACCCAGCCACACACAGTTTCTAACGGCTAGACCCTTATTGGGCGCATCTTCGCATGCAATGCCCCGTTTTACATGGTTTGGATTTTAACCAATATGAAGTGAAATATAATAAATAGGGCTAACTATACTTTATCTAATATGTCCCAACCCCCCCCCCACTAATTTTCTGTCTGAAGAATTTTTTTTAATAAAAACAGGCGCTTTGGACCAAGTCAAAGACATTATTATAGCGGTTGATAACCAAAATCGGCTTATCTATCTAAACAAGGCAGCAATGAAGCAATATGGGATAGACAAAGAAAAATCCCTTGGCTTAAAGTTAACCCAAGTATACAAGCAATTATGGTTTAGTCCTGAGGAAGAGCATAAAGCAGCCCTATCAATAAAGGAAAAGGGCTACTGGGAAGGAACAAACATCCAGCTTCAACCTGAAGGTACCAAAAAAGTTGTAGAAACAGTCGTCAGTTTAATCAAAGATGAGACGGGCGAAAAAGTTGGTTTGTTATCTATAAGTCGAGACATAACAGATAGAGTTAATGTTGATTATTGGCTGCTTGAAAGCAACCAACGGCTAAAATATGTTGTTGAAGCAGCTGGCATGATGGTTTATGAGATTAAAGATGATGCACGAAAGGTTGTAATTGTAAGGGGATTAGAAGAGCTTTTAGGGTATTCAGTTGGTGAAGTACCATCTACGGTTGATTGGTGGATTAGCCAAATACACCCGGAGGACAAATTAAGAGCTCAAGAACAGTTTTATCCCACAAAACCCGTTGATAAGGTCGTGAATGAGTACCGAATCAAAACTAAAGACACAAAATTCATTTTTGTAGAAGGAATCGCTAAAGTTCTAAGGGATAGAACCGGAAAAGCTCTAAAGATTATTGGTAGTATGCAAAACATCACTGACCGTAAAAACTCAGAGAGGTTGCTCCAAGAAAAGGAACGATTAGCTGCCGTGGGTGTTACTGCAGGTATGGTTGGGCATGATATTCGAAACCCCTTGCAAGCTATAATAAGCGATATTTATTTGCTTAAAGATGAGTTAGCTACTAATACCGAATGCAAGACCGAAGAAGTTGCTGAAAGTTTAGAAAGCATTGAAAAAAACATTGGCTATATCAACAAAATTGTGGCTGACTTGCAGGATTACGCCAGACCTGTAAACCCTGAATGCGCTGAGTTGAGCCTTTATGAATTTACCACTAGTATTTTTGATATAGTCACCATTCCGGAGAATTTAACGCCATATATTAACATGGATAAATCCTTCAAACTAAAAAGTGACCCTACATTGCTAAAACGCATACTAACAAATCTCGTTTCTAATGCTGTTCAAGCAATGCCTAAAGGCGGAAAACTGGTTGTTAGCGCTTCTGAAAATGAAAGTAAAATTATACTTACGGTTGAGGATACAGGTATGGGTATTTCTGAAGAATTTAAAGCAAATATTTTCGTGCCTTTGAAAACCACAAAATCGAAAGGTCAAGGTTTAGGTTTAGTGGTAGTTAAAAAATTCGTGGACGCATTAGGCGGTAATATTAGCTTCGAAAGCAAAGTGGGTAACGGGACAAAGTTCACTATATCGCTTCCAAAAAACATAATATAAATGGCAAACACAAACATCAAATTTTCAACTTCTCATAGCCTTTATTGATTAGGTATTTATCTTCCATCATCCATTGAGGATATAAAAGACATCACCCGGTCAAAAATTAAACAAGTTTCGGGCGTTACAAGCTCACTTACGCTTATGATTGACGACCACAAAGAGGGCAGACGCTGGTAACTCTAAACTTGAGAGAAAGAAATCGCTAACCCTGTGCAGAAGAGAAAATGCAAGGGGTCAACCCCTAATATTGGGAAGTGCTAATCAAAAGCCAAAGAAGAATGAAGTCACCTTCTCTCATTTTATCAGGGTGTTATTTGAGAACTAAAAAATGGGCTGGCAATAATTCTGCTATTAGCTTGGCTCATACCAGGCAAAAAGCTATAATTTCCCGAGCCAATTGCGAACCAAACTTTGAGGGATTTCTTGGAGAGCAAAGAATCTGCCAAAAAAATAGTTAGTCTGAGGGGGAGTGAATGATTACGAAACTGACGAGGCCGTGTTTTAAGGACTATTTAAGATAGTCATATATACGCTAAGACTCCCAATTATACTAATTTTCGGCTGGGTGAAGGCAAACTTGTCATCGCAGATAAAGAAACGAAGGATAACAGTCGTTGTTGCTGCAATCTTGATATTGACGATTATTTTAAGCTCTTTTCTTTACTTCAGCTCACAGAAGCCCTACACAGGCAAAGTTGAATCAATTTCTGTGGGAATGGAACCTAATCAAGTAAACCTGCTAGTATATGTTGCCGAAAATCAAAATTACTTCTCCACTAACGGGCTAAATATAACAATAAAAGATTATCCCTCCGGCGCTGCAGCAGTAAACGGACTTTTAAACGGGGAGGTAAATATTGCTACCTCAACTGAATTTGTTTTAGCAACAAAAGCTTTAGCTAACCGAAATGTCCAAACCATTGCAAGCATTAACAAGTTCCTGCAGATTTACATAGTTGGAAACAAAGATCACGGCATAACAAACATTTCAGACCTTGTTGGAAAAAAAATTGGGTTATCCTTACAAACAGCTGCTCAGTTTTATCTGGGCAGATTTCTCGAATTGAACGGAATAGATTCTAATCAACTAAGCCAAGTAAATGTTCCTCCTTCACAAGTCGAAGAAGCCCTTGCAAATGAGACTGTAGATGCCGTAGTTGCCTGGCAGCCCTATGTTGGAGCAATCGAAAATCGTTTAGGTAACAGTCATCTATCCATGTGGGATGCTCAAAGCGGACAAGTAGCATATGACTGTGCTATTAGTCAAACAAGATGGATAGATAGCAACCCAGAGTTGGCTGAGAGATTCTTGAAGTCTCTTGCTGAAGCTGAACAATATGTCACTATTCACCCCTCTGATGCAAAAATAATTTTGCAAAATCGCCTTAACATCGATTCTTCCTATGTCGAGACTGTGTGGTCGCAATACAGGTTTTCCCTTTCCCTGGATCAGTCTCTTGTTGTAGCTTTGCAGGATGAATCCCAATGGTTGATAAGCAACCATTTAACCAATGCAACTGCAACCCCCAATTTCCAAAGTTACATATATACAAGCGGACTTGAAACGGTAAAACCTGATTCCGTGAATATTATAAACTGAGGAAATCAAATGAAGCTAAAAAATCAGCTAATCATCAGCCTCATTATCTTCGGTATAATCCTAATAGTTATCTCCTTATCAGTAGTTGTCACAAATCAACAGGTAGCAAACATTACCAATCAGGAACAAATAGCTAATGACATCAATACCGGCGCAAGCACCCTTGCGTATATTTCGAATGATTACTTCCTCAATAAACAAAGCGCTGATATAACATTATGGCAAGCCCAATTTTCAACTCTTTCAACTGAACTTTCAAAAATAAACCCGACAACTCCAGAATTAACCGAACAAATTAACAATGTCAAAAGCGACATGCAGCAGTTAAACACAGTGTTCACTAATTCGGCAACCTATCTCCAGAGCATACCTGCAAGTGAAAGCGGAACAATTCCTCCACTTCTAAAGACTTACACCACACGATTGAATTTACAAAACCAAGCGCTTGCGTTTGATGCTTCTGTCCTATCTAAAGCATTGAGTGATCAAGTTGACCAAACAAGACAAACAAACAGCAGTCTACTTTTTGTCCTTCTAGGAGCATTTGGCGCCTACTTTGTTACCGTTTACATGATCAGTTACAGGCTCACTTTTAGATCAATGACTAAACTTCAAGAAGAAACTAAAATTATCGGTTCAGGAAACCTCGATTACCAAATTGCTGCAGAAAGTAAGGATGAAATTGGCGACCTAGCAAAAGCTTTCAACCAGATGACTGCTAACTTAAAAGCTACAACTGCTTCTAAAACTGATTTAGAAAACGAAGTTGCTGAACGCAAAAAAGTTGAAAAAGAGCGCGAAATTGTGGTTGAATTTCTGCGAATTGCAAATGAAAACACAGGACTTCGTGATTTGATTAGGGCGACAACAAGTTTTTTCCAGAAACATTCCGGTTGCGAAGCTGTTGGTATTAGACTCCAACATGAAGAGGATTATCCATATTATGAAACTCGCGGTTTTCCACCCGAACATGTACAACTGGAAAATAAACTCTGTGCCACAGATCCCTCAGGCTGCATTATAAGAGATTTCAAAGGAGATCCCATTCTTGAATGCATGTGTGGAAACATTATCTGTAGAAGATTTGATTCATCCAAAGAATTCTTTACTCAAAAAGGAAGCTTTTGGACAAACGATACTACGAGACTCCTGGCGAACACCACTGATGCAGATCGGCAAGCCCATACACGCAACCGATGTAACGGAGAAGGCTACGAGTCCGTAGCGTTAATTCCACTGGTTGTCGGAAACAACACATTGGGTCTGCTTCAACTAAACGACAAACGCAAAAACATGTTTACGCTTGAAACAATTCAAATGTATGAAAGAATAGCTGATCATTTGGCTTTAGCGTTATCGAAGAATCTCACCGATGAGTCTTTGCGAGAAAGTGAACAGCGTTGGGCTACCACATTATCAAGCATTGGAGACTCTGTTATTGCAACCAACGTGAGTGGTGAAGTAACATTCATGAACAAAGTGGCAGAGCATTTAACTGGTTGGACGTTAGCTGAGGCTTCAGGTAAACCCCTCAAAGATGTATTTCATATAATCAATGAGAAAACCCGTAAAGAAGTGGAAAGCCCACTTATCAAGGTACTCAAGTTTGGTGTTGTTGTTGGTTTGGCTAACCATACAATTTTGGTAAGAAGGGACGGCACTGAAAATCCAATTGACGATAGTGGAGCACCAATAAAAGATGAAGATGGCAAAACCACTGGTGTAGTGCTGATATTTAGAGATATTACTGAGCGCAAAAAAGCTGAAGAGGCTTTGAGAGAACGCTAGCAGCTTTATCAGTCAATTTTCGAAAATAGTCAAGATGGTTTCCAGCTTGTCGATTTAATCTACGACAAAGGGCATGTTGTTGATTTCAAGTTTTTAAAAGTAAATTCTGCCTACGAGAATCAGACAGGACTAAAAGCTGATTTTGTTGTTGGCAAAACAGCAAGGCAGTTTGACCCAAACATAGAGCGATTTTGGCTCGACATGTACGAAAAGGTTGATCAAACCGGTTTTGCCATGCACACAATGGATTACAATCAAAACTTGAATCGATGGATCGACGTATACTCGTACAGTTTAGCTAAAGGCCAAGTGGGTTCCCTGTTCCGAGATGTGACTGAGCAAAAGAAAATGGAAAAACAGCTAAAAGACGCTGAAAGACTTTCAGCTATTGGAGCTACTGCTGGCATGGTTGGACATGACATACGTAACCCATTGCAGGCTATAACAAGCGATGTTTTCTTAGCTAAAACAGAATTAGCTGCCATACCCGATAGTGAAGAGAAGAAGAATGCTTTGGAGAGCATAGATGAAATCGAAAAAAATATTGATTATATAAATAAAATTGTTCAGGACCTTCAGGACTATGCTCGACCTCTTAACCCAAAAATTGAAGAAAGCGACTTGAACTCAATCGTAGAAGCATTAATACAAAAAACGGTTTACCCAAAAACATTAAAGTTAAGGTAAAAATACCAGACGAAGCAAGCAAGATCAAGGCAGATTCCTATTACCTGAACAGAATCTTATTCAACTTAGTTACTAATGCCGTTCAAGCAATGCCGGACGGAGGCAAGTTAACGATAGATGCACATAAAGAAGCAGAGAATACTATTTTATCGGTTAAAGATACAGGCGTTGGGATTCCAAAGGAAATCCGCGACAAGATGTTTACGCTCATGTTCACTACAAAATCGAAGGGGCAGGGCTTTGGTTTGCCAGTTGTTAAGCGCATGACTGAATCTTTAGGAGGCACTGTTACTTTTGAAAGCACTGAAGGAAAAGGAACAACCTTCATTGTACGTTTACCCTCTAAAGAGCTAAACGGTAAATGGGCATACAAATGAGCTTGAGTTCTGTAATTCTCACTTCTCTTTTCAAATTGGCGCATAAATGACAAGCTGAGGGCTAAAACGTTTCTTCTCAAGGTTCTGCCACGCCCTAAGCGAGGCTTCATTGAAAATTTTGTTAACGCTTCGTAGCCGCCCAACTTCGCCATCTTTGCGTGTGGCTATGAAAAGCGGCATCTTTGCTGCAATTTCAACGCCATATTTCTTGAAGTATTCACGCACCCACACTTCGTACTTGTCAAGTTTTGCGGCGGCGTACCAATGCAAAAAGGCTACATGCTTATGCCGTGAGTATTTGCCTGCCCCTTTACCCTTTAACCGCTTGCTTTCAATAACAAAGTAGTAAGGCACATCTTTGCAAATTTCTTCTACTTCCTTCTGCACTTCGGTTGGGTTCCGTGTTGGGTCACGGTTATCCTCAAGCAGTCGCCTAGTCAATTTCCTATCTTCCCAATTCAGACTGATAAGTTCATTGTCTCTAAAGGCACCAGAAGCAATAGCCCACACTATAGCGCGGTCACGCAGCAAGAGCATCGCTGCATCCAACTCAAGCAAGTCATTCATTTTTGGGCTACGTTGTTTAGGTTCGGGTGCAACAACATCTTTGGCAACTGATGGATCTAGACTTCGGCGGTGAAAAGCGTAAAATGATTTTACGGCGGCTTTAACGCCAAGTGCCGCACTATCACAAATACCGCTTTTAACGTAGTCGTTCAAAAGGTCTTCTGCTTGGAACTGGATGTCGGGGCTAATGGTTTGTCCTGTGCAATCTGTATTATGTCAATTAGGGTTAATTTTAACCTAAGTATTTCATCTGGGTTCTTTTCAGTAACATCACAATACTGATTCAAGCGGAGGGCATAAACCTCTTTAGTATGTTCACTCTTTAGGCTTTGTAGCCAGCGTTTGCTTGATGTGAACTGTTCAAGGTAAGGTAGGATATCGTCTGTCATTCTGCTGAAAACAAGTGCACCTCAAAGCGGAAGTTTTTGTATTTTTCGTATTTTACGCACTAACTCGAGGGCAATAATACTATTAAGCAACGCCTATTCTATGCATAAACCATGTTCTTCCATGTGATACTCACCAGCAACTGCAACCTGCAATGCAAGTACTGCTTCGGAGAAAGCCTCGACGACTTCGACGAAGAATTCGGTCCTGAAGACATAGAAGTCGACTACAACCTGCCACGCAACCTTAACTACGACGTAACGCTGCTGGACCGCTTCTGTCAACAAGACCCCGAATGCGTTTTAACCTTCTACGGCGGCGAACCACTTCTGCAGATGGATACACTGCGGCGAATAATGGACAACGTCGTACCCAAACATTACATGATTCAAACCAATGGGTTACTCCTCGACCGACTTGAACCCAAATACATCAACCGTTTCCACACAATATTGGTCTCGCTTGACGGAGAAGAAGCCCTAACCGACCACTACCGCGGAGCAGGCACCTACCGAAAAGTTATAGAAAACCTCAAACGCATCAAACAAAACGGTTTTGGCGGCGAATTAATTGCCCGCATGACCATAATGGAGCAAACAGACATAGAAAAACAAGTCAAATACCTCCTAAACAATCCTGATTTCTCTTTTACCTCAATTCATTGGCAGCTAAACGCTGGTTTCTGGGGTAACGATTACCAACGCCGCAACTTTGGAGAATGGACCAAAACCAACTACGTACTTGGTGTGGATGCCATTGTAAAGTTTTGGGTGGACCAAATGGAGCAGAAAGGCATTGTGCTTAAACTTTACCCGATTTTAGGCATCGCCCACTCGCTTCTGCACGACGAAAAAGATGCGTTGATGCGGTGTGGAGCAGGCTGGATAAACTACGCCGTCCAAACCGACGGCTACATCATTCCTTGCCCAACTATGTGGGGAATGAAAAACTACTACCTTGGGCACATAAAAAATACCGACCCATTGGCGCTCAAGAAGTTGGTTGTAGATCAGAAGCCCTGTAGCGAATGCAAAATCCTCGGCATATGCGGGGGACGATGCCTTTACACAAACATAACAAAACGCTGGACAGATGAAGCCTACAGCAAAGTCTGCTATACCGTGGAGCAGTTAATCCAGTCAATTCAAAACCAAACCCCCCAAATAAAGCAACTAATATGCAAAGGCAAAATTAAGCTTGAGGATTTTGATTACCTGAAATATAATGGCGCCGAAATAATTCCTTAGAGTATCTTGAAAACAGCGTCTTTTTCTCTAGCTATCTGTAGAAGCTTTAAGCTAACGCTTTGCCCTCCTTCGGCGCGGTGAATGGGTTGATGATCTATCTGCATGGAATCGACGGTTTGCCCGAAATCGGTTAGGGAACCTTTGATTTGAATGTGTTCACCAATTGAGAGGGGAAGATACAATTTAACGACGGCGACGTTTATTTTGGAAAAATAGTGTGTTACATTTCCGATTTCAATTATTGCTTTTTCCAAATAAGCCAACCTCCAGGTCACAATCGCTTATTGTTATATTTTTAATAAAAATTTTTCGTATGTACTTTAAAAAAAGGAAAAAATTGGAGCTTTAGGCAAAAAATTGCATCATATCAATTAAAGACCTGTTTATCAGCTACCATCCTTGCGTGGCGTCCTCTCCAGTTTGATCCAGCGCCTTCTTCTTAACATCACTTACGTGCGACGGAACCTCAACGCTGCGTCCCTTCTCCTCAATAACTTCACGTCGCTTCTTTTGTTGCTCAACCACAATTTGACCCTGTTCATCTTTATCCAAAAAATTCACCCCCTCAACAGTCAAAGACTATTTTCTAAGCTTAACTTTCACCGCCCATTCCAATTTATCAGTTAGAACTGTAGCGTCTTTGTTTATGTTATTGCTTTTTAGGTATTCCAAGAGACCTTGTTCAACTTTAGTCCAGACTTCTTTTGTGTCAAGTTCACTAACCAGGATTCGCCCCACTTTCTCACAGATTTCCATCGCCTGCTTATCGTTGATTGTAGCGGCTTCTGGAAAATTTGTCATAAGGCTTCACAACAAAAAATATCGGTGTAAAAACTGTTTAAATATGCGTGACTAGCGGGATACAACCACATAGTTCCCAAATTTCTTCTGAATTTTGATAAATTTTTCTTTTAGAATCGGGTGTAATTCGGGCGTCATTGGGTGAAAAATGGGAACACATTTTGAAATATCTTAATTACGGTTTTTGGCACCCCTAAACTAAGGGAGCAAAATGACACATAAACACAAAAACGCAACAGCAATAATAGTGCTATGCAGCATATTGGCAGTTGGATTTATTTCTTTGGCAAGGGCCGAAACTTCAACCTCTACATTAACTGCAACAGCAACCGACGACGAAACCGTTCTGAAACTAAGCGGCAGCGGATTTGACCCTGCGGAGAATGTTACCTTATCGATGCTAAACCAAACCGACAGTACAGTCATATACGAGTTCGTAGAGAACGTAACAACCGATGGCGACGGCACCTTCTCAGCAAACGTTACTCTGCCACCAGGTTATTATGGAACCTACAGCTTTTGGGCTGAGACCTCAACCGAAACAGCATATACTGACTACACCATCATAGACGCAACTTCAATATTGGCTTCACCAGACAACAGCAACATTATCGCAGTCGCCGGCAGCGGATTCAACGCCAACGAAAACGTAACATTCACACTAACCGAAAACGAAACCACAATGTACACCTTTTCCGATGTTATAACCACTGATGACAAAGGCAGCTTCGAAGCAACCCTAATTATTCCAACAAGCATAAACGGCGACTACACACTCATCGCAACCACTTCAAAAACAACGGCAAACACGACAGTGACCGTACCAGACTTAACAGGTCCCCAAGGTACGGCAGGAACAACCGGTGCAACAGGCGCAGTCGGGTCTCCAGGAACAGACGCAAACGTAACAATCGGATACTTCGCTTTAGTAGTAAGCATCGCAGCCATCGCAGTCGCCATGCTAACAATAATCAAGAAACATTAGAGCCGCCAACTCGGCATTTGCCCCCTCTTTTATTTTACTCAGATCTTTTTAGGTTTTAGCACCACTGTACAGAGGCATTCGGACATTAAATGGCGGCCAGCTACTTCGCGTATTTCCTGAGGGGTTACAGCTTTAATTTTTGCAAGGTAATCTTTTAGGGCGGACCCAGTTTTGAATTGGATTTCTAGATAAGTAATTAATTCTAAAGTGATATGCGGATTATCCATGCCTCTTAAAATGCCGCCAGCCATGATTTGTTTAGCCCGCTCCAACTCGTCAACAGGAACCAAATCTGTTCTGAGCTTATTAATTTCTTTGTAAATCAGTTTTTTAGTCTTCTCTAACTTGCGCGGTGGAACAGCGCAGTTAACGCCGAAGTAGCCATAATCGGTGCCTTTGCAGTGAGCAGCCAAAACGTCGTAGGTTACGGCGTTTTTTTCTCGTAACTCGGCAAAAAGCCGTGAACTGGTGCCTCCGCCAAGCAAAGTACTAATCAAATCCAAGGCTTGAGCATCGTTGTGATTGGAATCCACGGTCCGTGCTCCTATATCAAGGTAAGTTTGGGTTATTCCTGTTTTTTCTTGTTCAACTAAATTTTTGGGTTTAAGTGTTTCACGTGGATGCGATTTCTTATCTGATGCTTTTTCGCAGTCAATTGGGAACTGGTTAAGTATGCGTTGCAAGTTTTTTTCTAAAGCATTGCCAGCTAAGACGAGTATCATGTTTTGGGGGGCATAGTTTGTTTGGTGCTCAAAGTTCAGTTGCTGTATAGAAAGTTTATTCACGGTTTTCGGGTAGCCGCCTACTGGGCGCTTAACAGGGTGTTTTTTAAAAAGGTTTTCAAGCAGCAATTCTTCAAGCTTTACTGTTGGGTCGTCAGCGTACTCTGCGAGCTCGTTTAGGATGATTTTGCGTTCAACCTTAAACTTCTCTTCGTCAAAACGGTCGTCAAAGAAAAGGCGTGACAAAACTGTCGAAGCCTCAAACAGTTTATCTGGCAGAACATCAAGTGTGGCAGAGACTTGTTCATGGTCAGTGTAGAAATCCAATACGCCACCGCAGTCTTCAACACTGCGGGAGAGTTGGATACGTTTTTCTGAGCCACCAGCTATCATGTGCTCCAAAAAATGAGTTATTCCCGCAGCTTCGGCTGGTTCATGGTTTGATCCAGACTTAACGGTCACTGATACCTGAGCTGTGTTTGCGGATTGCCGCGGGTAAGTTATCACTGTTAAACCGTTTGGCAGAGTAGTCCGTTTCCAAACCAAATTAGTTGGCATATTCAAAATCAAGAGGGGGTTCCTATAAAAAAGGGTTACATTGCAAAGCCGATGTTTTTTCAAAGGATTTAATAGTTACCACCAACAGGGTTCTTACGATTTATGATGACCCGTGTTAAATGCAAAAAATGCAGCGCTGTCTTTGAAGCAGGAGCAACAGCTATTATGGCACCTCACATTGGTCCATTGCACTACATTAAGTGCCCCTCTTGCGGAAAACGTAGTTGGATGAATATTTACTCTTCTGTAAAAGAGCCGATCACGTGGCCACCTCAGGAGCAAGAAAAGTCTGTCGCCGAACCTGAGTTATCCGATGAGGAACTGGAACGCAAACGCATTGAAGATTCTAAGTACGAAAAACTCTAGAAGACTTTTCCAGCGTTTTGCTGGTTGAATTTTGCGAGTTTCTCTTTCAGGGTCACTATTTTTGCTTGGGTTTCAGGCTTACAGCATACATCAGCGAACACTTGCATGTTAATAAACAGCGAATAGTCGACAGGATCTGCGTCTTTGGGTATGTCGTTGTAGGTCTGCATTGCAGCCATCATACTGTTTTGGATGTTTGAGTAGATTTCGAAGGCGACTTTGAGAGAGGGATCTTTGGGTTTAAAGTTGAAGAGTTGTTGGGGTGCAAACCATGCTGCAGTTGAGCGATAGAGTTTCTTTTCGATGTTGCCGACTTTTTGGGTTGCTGTCTGCTCAATAAGATTGGCTTTTTGGAGTTTTTGCATTCGTCGCCAGATATTGAGAGTTGGAAGGTTGAGTTGAACCGCAAGGTCTGAGGTGGCGCGTTCGGAGGTAACGAGTTCTCGCAAGATAGTTTGGTTGATACGGTCAGTGGCTAAAGTGATGCCATTTTGATCGAGGACTTTTACTAATTTCATAAAGTGAAAACGGTTACACTTACCTTAAATATTTATTCCAACATCATACACAAAAAAGGTGCATCAACATGATAGACACCAACAACCTCACACGAACATTCGGTAACCTAACAGCCGTAAACAATGTCACCCTTCACATCGAAAAAGGAGAAGTCTTCGGTTTCCTAGGTCCCAACGGCGCAGGCAAAACCACCACCATCCGCATGCTCTGTTGTCTAATCGGCAAAACCAGCGGTGAAGCCACCATAGGGGGCTATAGCATCAGCAACCCCGACGACTGCCTAAAAATCAGAAAAATGGTTGGATTCCTACCGGAAAACGTAGGCTTATACGACAGCCTAAGCGCCTACCGCAACCTCGACTTCTACGGTCAACTCTACGAAGTCCCCAAATCCACACGCAAAGAAAACATTGAAAACCTACTCAAAGCCCTGGATATTTGGGACCGACGAGAAGACGCAGTCGGCACTTTCAGCAAAGGGACAAAGCAGAAAATCGCCATTGCACGGGCGCTCATCCACGACCCCCAAGTCCTGTTCCTTGACGAGCCCACGGCAAACCTTGACCCCGAAGCATCCAAAACCGTCCGAGACTTCGTAATGGGCCTCAAAAAAGAAAAACGCACCATCATCCTCAACACCCATAACCTTAACGAAGCAGAAAGACTCTGCGACCGCATCGCCATCCTCAAGGGTAAACTCGTCACCGTAGACGCGCCTAAGAACTTGGAGCGAAGCCTCTACAGCCGCAAAACTATAATCCACCTTGATAGAGTTTCTGACGATGTCTTATCTGCAGTGCAGAACCTCGCCGTAGTCAAGTCGGTACGAACTTCAGATAACAAGTTAATCTTGGAATTGGAGAATCCGGAAGCAGATAACCCTCAAGTTGTGAAGGCGGTAGTTTTGGCGGGCGGTAATGTCCAGTTCGTCACGGAGTTGCGGTCAACGCTTGAAGATGTCTATCTGAAATTGATTCGGGAGGTTTCAGCGTAATGCGTCTATCAAAAGCTTGGATAGTAACCAAAAAAGACCTCAGCGTTATCCGTCGAAATCGCTACGTGTTCTACTCCTTAATTGCTATGCCCATCATCTTAGGCGTGGTGCTACCACTGTTCCTCACACAAGGCATAACTGCAGGAGCAAACCAAATGACCCAAGAAGAACTCTACCAAACGGTCCTGCAAATTGGCAACTTATCTGCGATGTATTTCGTGCTTATACCCGCCGTGTTACCTTCGATAATTGCTTCGTATAGCATAGTAGGTGAGAAAATAGAGAAAAGCCTCGAACCACTACTGGCGACACCCACCACCGATGGCGAATTACTACTAGGCAAATGCTTAGCCTCCTTTGTCCCCTGCATGGCAGTCACATACTTAGCAGCATTGGTCTTCGTTCCCATAATCGACATCTGGTCATACAATACCATCGGCATCTACCTCTTCCCCAACCTGTACTGGGCAATACTAACCTTCGTCATTACGCCACTGGGCTGCATCATGAGCGTCTTAGCCAACGTCATAGTCTCCTCCAAAGTAAGCGATATCAGAGCTGCACAACAACTCGGCGGAATCGTGGTGCTACCATTGATATTAGTCGTGATCTTCGGCGCCATATTCTCAACTGCAACTTGGCTGGCAGTGATTGTCACCGTTGCACTAGCCGCAGCCGACTTGGGCTTATTCTACTTAAGCAAAGCCACTTTCCAACGTGAAGAAATCTTGACCAAATGGAAGTAACTGGTTCAAAAAACCAGTATCTTTCAACTTTTTGTTCACAAAAATGCATCCTAAGTTCAGCCGGGGCATTTTGTATAGACTATAACCGAAAAAAATAAACCACCCGCTAGTTGCACTCTTTTTAGTTTCAGAGAATACAGAGGCGAGAAAAAACCCAAAATGGGCAACATGTTCTTCTGTAAATCGCAAAGAGGGCAAGCGCCATGGCAAAGGCAGCTAACAGCGACAGAACCTATTCTAATGGTACCTCAGTTGCCAACGTGAAACCAGCGGTAAGCAAAGAAGAACTCGTCACTCTGCCAACCGAAGAAATTTTAATTCGCTTAAACACTTCTGAACAGGGACTTACCGCTGACCAAGCAGCAGAACGGCTGGAAACTTATGGTACAAACGAGCTTGCCAAAGAACACAAGCACTCCGCCGTTAAAGAGTTCCTTGCTCACTTTAAAAGCCCTCTCGTCATCATCCTTTTAATTGCGGGCACCATCTCAGGTTTTCTGGGATATATAGCTAACACCGCAATTATCCTCACAATAATTTTTGTCAGCGTAATTTTGGATTATTATCAAGAAAGCAAAGCGGAGAAAGCCGCTGAACTACTAAAACAGAAAGTCACATCCACAGCAACAGTTCTTCGAGATGGCGTAAAACAGGAAATCAAATTGCCAGAGATTGTTCCTGGCGACGTAATTTACCTTTCCGCAGGCGACATTGCTCCCGCCGACTCCAGAGTCATAGCCGCCAAAGACCTCTTTATCAACCAATCCGCTCTAACTGGCGAATCTTTTCCAGTTGAAAAGGTTGCTACATCCGTAAAAGGCAAACCCGAGGCACTTATTGACTGGAGCAACTATTGCTTCATGGGCACCTCTGTGGTCAGCGGTACCGCCTCAGCAGTCGTTGTCAAAACTGGAGGGGCCACAGAATACGGCAAAATCGCAAAGAAGCTTATAGAGAAGTCGCCGGAAACCGAGTTCGAGCGTGGCATCAAAAACTTTGGCTTTCTCATAATGCAGGTCACCTTCTTGTTAGTGATTTTTGTTTTTCTAACTATTTCCCTGCGTAACCCAACAGATACAGGCGTTGTAGAGGCATTACTTTTCGCTGTTGCATTAGCGGTGGGGTTAACGCCTGAATTGTTACCCATGATCATCACGATTAACTTGTCACGGGGAGCAATGGCGATGTCCCAGCAGGGCGTCATTGTCAAAAGGCTCTCTGCAATAGAGAACTTTGGCAGCATGAACGTGCTATGCACAGACAAAACAGGCACATTAACAGAGAACAGAATCAAACTCATCCTAAACGTGAACATGGAGGGCAATGAAGATGAAAAAGTCTTCCTCTACTCTTTCCTAAACAGCAACTTCCAAACTGGACTTAAAAGCCCCCTTGACGAAGCCATCCTCAAACACAAAGAACTCGAAACAACCAAATACCAAAAAATCGACGAAGTACCCTTCGACTTTATTCGGCGCCGCGTCTCCGTGGTGGTTGAACGCAACGGAGTACGATACTTCATAGCGAAAGGTGCCCCTGAAGAAATACTCAAAGTCTGTTCTTACTACGAGTTAGGCAGAATAATCTCTGACTTAAACGAAGAAAACCGCAATCAAATAGAGCAGAAATACCAGGACTACAGCGCCGAGGGCTTACGTGTTTTAGCCGTCGCTTACAAACGACTAAAAGAAGAAAAAGACGTCTACTCAATTAACGACGAAAACGACATGATTTTCTTGGGTTTCGTAGCTTTCCTAGATCCGCCTAAAGAGACAGCCAGACAATCCATCCAGCTTCTCAGCAAAGCAGGCATTGAACTTAAGATTGTCACAGGCGACAACGAACTTGTAACACGCAAAGTCTGCGAAGAACTCAAATTCGAAATTAAAGGCGTAGCTTTAGGCAACGACATCGCCAATATCTCCGACGAAGCCTTGACGGCGATTGTTGAGGAAGCAAACGTTTTCTGCCGCGTCAACCCAGTGCAAAAAGACCGCATCATCATGTTGCTCAAAAAGAATGGGCACGTGGTAGGCTATATGGGAGACGGCATCAATGATGCGCCCTCTTTGAAAACCAGCGATGTGGGAATATCTGTTGATAACGCAGTGGATGTAGCAAAAGAATCCGCGGACATCATCCTTTCCAAAAACGACCTGACCGTACTAGCGAAGGGTGTACTAGAAGGACGCAAGACGTTTGGCAACACCATGAAGTATATTATGCTGGGTGTAAGCTCCAACTTTGGCAACATGTTCAGCGTGGCGGGAGCAGCCATTTTCCTCACGTTTTTGCCGATGTTGCCTGTGCAGATTTTGCTAAACAATCTACTCTATGACTTCTCGCAGTCCACAATTACAACCGACAAAGTGGATGACGAATATGTGGAGCGCCCTAAACGTTGGGACATCACTTTTATTCGAAGGTTTATGATTTCGCTTGGGCCAGTCAGCTCGCTATTTGACTTCCTAACGTTCTTCATCATGTTATTCGTGTTTATCCCCATCATTCCGTTGGCGTTGATGTCTAATCCACGGTATCCCGAGCACCTGTTCCAGACTGCATGGTTCATCGAGTCATTGGTTTCGCAGATAGTGGTCGTGTTTGTTATCCGCACCCGTCGCACACCGTTCTGGAAGAGTAAACCAAGCAAGTACCTCGTAATCAGCAGCATAGTTATTGTTACATTTGCGTTGCTGGTACCTTTCACACCTCTTGGCGAAGTATTTGGTTTCGTGGCGCCACCTCTGCTTTTCTACGCTTTGTTAGCGGTTCTACTGGTCAGCTATGTGTTGGTGGCTGAAACCGTGAAAGCCTTGTTCTACAAGCGCAACGCGTACCGCCTTGAACAGGTATTGGTGCCGAAACGAGCCTTCTACGTGCCGAGATCCACTGAGCTAATGCAGAACATGATAGCCGTGATTAGTTTACGCGAGGAAGAAGAGTTCCCCATTGAATCTTTAACTGAGGATCTTAACAGCGCCGTAGCGTTCCCCATAAACTCGAACCAGATGGCAAGAAATCTACAGTACCTTCGCCGCTCTAACCTTATCAGTGTAGATTGGCACCGAAGAACCGTGAAACGTGAAGGCGCACTGCATGATTACGTAACCAAAAGCATTATGACAGCCCCGACGTGGTTAAACGTAGGTGAAGATTGGCGGAAAATAAGCAGTATTCTGCTAACCAAGCATGGTGCCATCAATGAAGAATACGAAGATAAACTACCCAAGCAGTAACCAGTTTTTTGAGTAGTATGATTTGAGTACGCTTTTTTGCGAAGCTAACTTGGAAAGGTTAGCTCTGCCCTGTGAAGGCTGATTGACAATCAAGTCAATTCGCGTTCTCAAAAACCGTTATTTCTAAACTAAAACTAAGGCAAGCAAGGGGTTTAAAGTTAGTGCAAAACACCTGCTGGACCTGTGAACATAACGTCTTAAAAATAAAGTTGCTGGTTCCTCAAAACCACACAATAAGAGAGTACGTGCAAAAAACAGGCAACTTTCAATCAGACATAGTAGCCATAGTTAAAGAAAAACAGGGAGAATACACAATTTGGTATCATTCGGAGGGGGAACTAAAACTGACTACTTTTAAAATGCTTCATGTATGCCAGTTCAAACTTGAAAAATCCGAAGAAAACACCTGTTGCCCCAACTATAAAATGAACGAAACAAAAAACAGGATAAGCAACATAATCTACAGCAAACAGGCAAGCCTCATTGTCATTTAAAAAAGAAGTAAATATTGAAGAGGCTACGGCTTATCTGTTAGCTCGTTTAGCTGTGACTTCGTTAAGCCAACTCCTGGTTGAGCGCCTAGGCGTTTATGCACTTTTCCTTTTTTGAAAAGCAGCACTGTTGGGTAATACTCGATTTCGTATGCGTCGCAAACTTCAGGCTTAGAATCAATCATTACAGTTAAGCACTCATCAGGGTTGGTTTTGGCGTATTCCTCGAAAATCGGCAGAAAACGCTGCGAGTGAGGGCACCACGACGCGTAGAAAAGCACGTACACTTTTTCTTTGTCTTTAACTTTGGATTCAACTTCTTCAACATCTTTGTTTTTAACCATGTTTTTTTCACCTCTTCTCTTGGTACTCTTCAGGATAATGACTACTATCGCAGAACGGTTTAATGGTGGATTTGCCGCATCGACAAAGTGTCATGCGGTTGCGGACTTCGTAGAATTTCCCTTCTGCAGAAATAACGGATATGCCGCCGCGCACCCACAACGGTCCGTCAATGCCCATTGCGGGATCCTCGATTAACCCGATTGATGGGCAGAAGTCCGGTTCAACTGGTTTGCCCTTTGCCTTGTCCACCACAACAAGTCGGCCTGAGGGACAATCACATTCGTTGCGGATACAGTTATCCTTGATTTTTGGGTTGTCTGACTGTGGGATTTGGTCCCAGATGTCGCCGCCTCGGTGGCAGAACCTTGCTGAGGCGCAGAGGATTTCGGCGTCTTTAAGCGTCAACCCTGGTCCCTCGATTGTTTTAGCCATCTGCTCGAAAGGGATATTGTCGTAGTTTTCGGTTCCGTCAAATTTTATGGTGAAGTGGGTCCCGTCGCAGAAAGGCTTGTTTTTTGAGTGCCCGCAACGGCACAGGGAATAGTTTGCTTTGGTTTTGAGTTTGCCCGCGAAGACCCACTCGATTGGCGTGTTGGTTTTGCCATCACATTTGATTACCATACGGTAGAGGGGGATGTTGCCTGAAACATTGTAGGGACCATTTTTTGTGACTTGGATTTTCCTTTTTTGTTTGGATGGGTTTGCGTTTTCCACGTTGGGTTCCTTCGTTTTGCTTCCTCGGTGCAAGGCGAGTTTTTGTTGGTTAAAAAGGGTGACCTGCTTGGGTTTTAAACAGTTGTGACTGTACAGCACCAGTCACATTAGGTTATAGCTTCTAAGCATTGACTTACCTTTGGGACAGAAGGAAGTGGCTATGCGTGGAAGAAACCAAGAAATACTCGATTCAGGAGCTAACGGAGTTCAACGGGAAGAACGGGAAACCGGCTTACGTGGGTTACAAAGGCAAAGTTTACGATGTAACGGAGTCTTATCAGTGGGGCGACGGCGAACACCTCGGACACATGGCAGGACAAGATTTAACCGAAATGATGGAAGTTGCACCCCACGCCGAAGATGTTATGGAAAGAATGAAAGTCGTCGGAACATTGACTTAGCACTTGCTCCAGCGTAGTCAAAAATAAACGGTTTATCTGGAACATTGAGGTTGTTTTATGCTTGATTTGAAAAGCAAAGTGGCGATTGTTACAGGCGCTGGACGGGGCATTGGTAAAGAAATCTCGTTAACGTTGGCAAATGCGGGCGCAGACTTAGTGGTTACAGATGTGGCGGACACGGTTTTTGAAACTGCAAAAGAAATCGAAGCGCTAAAAGTTCAATCTTTACCAATCAAATGTGACGTGGGCAACCGTGAAGAAGTAGAAAACGTCAAAACCCAATCTCTGAAAAAGTTTCCGAAAATCGACATCCTCGTAAATAACGCAGGCATTTATCCTCAGAAGCCATTTCTGGAAATGACCGAAGAAGATTGGCATAAAGTAATCCACATCAACCTCTACGGCGTTTTCCATTGCTGTAAAGTTTTATTGCCAGAGATGGTTCAGCGGAAATACGGGAAAATCGTTAATTTATCCTCCATCTCGGGACCTGTGGTTGCGTTTCCGAATTTGGTTCATTACTCGGCAAGCAAGGCAGCTATAGCAGGCCTCACTAAGGCGTTGGCGTTAGAGGTGGCTCCATTTGGTGTAAACGTGAATGCTGTTGCCCCCGGACCAATAGATGTGGTCGGGATGAAGCCGGATGATCCCACGGCGGCAATGATGGCTAAGGTGATTCCAATGGGCCGTATGGGTAAACCAAGCGATATTGCCAATCTAGTATCGTTCCTTGCAAGTGATGAATCAAATTTCATCACCGGTCAAACTATTGTGTCCGACGGCGGCTACACTCTCCCATAAACCGTTTTTGCTAGCTTGAGACAGTCACATACCTATATTAACAGAATTCTGTTTCGCCAATGGGTAGGTGACTTGTTTTGAGTGAAGAAAAAAAGAAAATGAATTACTATTATGGCGGCAAAGAGAAATCGGCTCGAGAAGTCAAGAAAAAAAGTGACGAAATAACACCGTATACAACAAGGGGAATCCAGAGGGATTTTGATAGACTTATGCGGAGGTTTCAACGTGACTTCGATGATTTCTGGGAGACGCCGTCTCTTCTTATTAGTGAAATGGGGCGTCGAGGTTCAATGATTCCTTTTTTGGAGTCAACTTTGCCCTCGGTTGACTTGGAAGATCAAGGAAAGATGTATCGGTTAACTGTTGATTTGCCTGGTTTCAAAAAAGAAGACGTGCAGGTTGAGCTTGAAGAAGATGCAGTAACCATAAACGCTAAGCGCTCTGAGTCCTCGGACGAAAAAACCAAGAATTATGTTCATCGTGAACGGTCTTCGCAGACATTTTATCGGAAAATTGGTCTCCCCGAAGAGGTACTATCAGACGAGGCAAAAGCAAGCTTAAACAACGGTCTACTTGAGGTTGTGTTACCGAAGAAGCAGCCTAAAGAAACCAAGAAATTGCCTATCACTTAACCTTCCTTTTTCCTTTTTGCAGGAAAAACTTATGCTGTACTCAAGCCATGTAGCTCCGACAGCGACGGTGATATCTCCATTTTTTAATTCTCTTTTTGTTATTTCTCTTTTTCTTTCTTTTTAATTTACTTTCGGAGGCTTTATTGTTGGGTGCTGGGAAGGAGCAAGCTTTTTAGAAGCGGCGATGAGTTTCGGAATGGACTGCATGAAGGATTCGTTGTCCATGATTAAGAACATTCAAGGAGGCAAAAGAAGAAACCGCTTAAATCCAGGATAAATGTTGAGGCTGTAGCAGGTTTTTTAAGTTTCGAAGGGAATTTGGTTTATGGTTCGAAATGTTGCTTTTCTACGAGGAATTAACGTGGGTGGCCACAAGGTCACCAAGGTTATCTTGCAAAAAGTTTTCAAGACTTTAGGTTTTGACGATGTTGCCACGTTTAAACAAAGCGGCAATGTAATCTTCGAAGTATCAGAAGAGAATACGCAGAAGTTGAGCGCTAAAATCGAGACAGCCCTCGAATCAAGACTGGGTTATGACATCCCAGTTTTCATACGCTCCGTGAGTCAACTCAAAACCATAATAGAGTCTGATGCTTTCAAGGGTCAAAACGCTGTAGGGTCAAGTTTTTTAGTTACTTTCCTTGCCGAAGAAACTGATGTTTCTTCTTTGCAGACTCCATTGACTATTCCTAAATCCACTGCTGAAGTAATCAAAATAAAAGGCAGGGAAGTTTACAGCGTTACTCATGGCGGAGGCGAAGGCGCATTGCCTAACCCCTTTGTGGAGTCCAAGCTTAAAGTAAGGGCGACTACTCGCAATCTCAACGTTTTGGTGGCAATAGTCGAGAAATACGGATAAACAAGCTAAGAATTAACGTAATAAATGGGCTGGAAAACTTTAAAGTTAACAAGCCTAACCAGTTAAAACGTAGTCGAAGGTTGGCTTCTAACCGCTGGATAAAGTTAGTATATATTAGAATATTTGAGCCAATCACTGGTGCAATTAAAAAAGGATTCGGCCTACTGATTTAACGTCTAAAGTGAAGCTGAAAGGTCACCTTGAAAACGTCTCCAGAAACTACCTACAAAGCGATGACCGATGGTTTGATTCCGCTGATTGAGCCAGATGGATAGGTAAACTGGTTTATCCGTTATGAATTGACTAAAAAGCTTGAGCAGGTGTTTTAGGGGAGGTTTAGTGCGTGAGCAGTTCTGGAAGTGTATTGCTGTTTAACTGTTGTTTCGTTGGTTTGTTGTTTTGTTGATTGGCTAGTTGTTACGACGCATAACAATACACACTTATATATTGCGAATTACGACATGTGACATGTTAAGGGGGTAAAAGGGAACAAAATGAAACCAATTAAAACTGCAAGTCTCATAGCATTAATTGCAATAGTTACTCTGACAAGTTTCGTTGGCATGAGCACCGCCATAACAGGCAATTATCAGCCAGACCAGACACCGTACGTTTGTATGGTTGTCCAATTCAGCGACACATCTAGAACACAGATTATCGGTTATGGCACTGGAGTGTTGATCGCACCCAATGTTGTTTTGACTGCAGGACATTGCATATTAGGTGGAACCGTTAGTGTCTGTTTTGACCATGGTCCAATCGAATATGCAGTTGATGAAAATGGGAACATTCAAGTTAACACTGACTACCCACTACACAATGGCGTCCCAGTGGCGTACCCAGAGTACCTTGCAAGCCTATTGGCAGGCGCTAAATCCAGCCAAGCACTACAAACAAGTGATGTCGGCTTAATCATTTTAGATTTACCTGTCACTGAAATGCATTCTTATGCAAATTTGCCCACCGCTGGCTTAGCTGACCAGTTACCGACGAAAACTTCTTTGCAGGTGGTTGGCTTTGGAGTTCAAGATCAAATAACGCCCAGAGGACACAACGTTAACACTTGGTTTGGAACCATCAGTTGCAACTCAGCTACTGCCCAATTGCTTTCAGACCATTTCAAGGGAAGCAGCAACTACATCAAGTGTAGCGCAAACGCAGCTCAGGACAAAGGTGGTATAGCATACGGCGACTCGGGTGGACCAGTCCTCTACAGAGGAAACGGAGAAAACATGGTTTTAGCCATCAATGCTTACGTAAACAACCCAAACTGCGCAGGCGTAACATATCACACAAGAATCGATAACCCCTCAGTACTCACATGGATCAACGGGTACTTCTAAACTAACACTTCATCAACACGAAAAAGAGGTGAAAAAATTGAAGAATCGTGCAATCAAAGCAAAGGCACCAGCAAACTGGGGCGGATGGTAACCTAAAACTTACAATTCAATGGGGTAAGAGTTGTAACCTTTGAACTCCAATTTTTTACTTTTCAAATCTTAATTTCGAATTCTCAAATTAGATATAAACTCTCAGCCAATCAACCACCATGAAAGAAGCCACGCTTACACAAAGAGCACTACACTTAATCAGCGAAAAAGGGCAATCTGCAGTAAAACAGGCAAGCCAAATTATACTTGCCGAGAAATACGGCAACGGAGAAGTAGCTTCAGCATTGCAATACTACGCCAAGAAAATTTTTCCAAATGTGCTGCCCATTTTTCCATTCCTTGTACACATATCCAGCGGAGCCGCAGGAAAAGAACCCACTAACCTAAACGCTGTTGCGGCCTCAATGATGTTAATAACGGCTTCTGGCGACATCCACGATGACATAGTGGACAATTCAGAAAACAAATTCGGCAAATTAACCCTGGTCGGCAAATACGGAAGGGACATTGCACTTCTGGCAGGAGATGTACTGTTAACTCAGGGTCTAACGGAACTTCAGACCAACTGCCAGACTCTTCCACGGAGCCGCAGAAGTGAGATTTCCAAGGCAGTGGCTACAACAATGTTTGAGATCATAAAGGCGGAGGCATCAGAAAACGCTTTGAGGCATAAGAAAAATGTGGCGCCTGATGAGTTGCTTGAAGTTATCAGGCTGAAGGGCGGCGTAGCGGAACTTCACTGCCGAATTGGCGGGTTAGTTGGCGGCGCCAAACCCAAAACAGTAGAAACTCTGGGGCAGATTGGCAGGGCGATTGGTGTGTTATCGACTCTTAAAGAAGAGTTCGTTGACCTGTCAAATCCGACGGAGCTTGTTCATCGATTAAAACATGAGTTGCCGCCTTACCCAATGCTCTGCACCATGCAAAACAGCAACCTGAAAAAGCAGATACGGGCAATCACGCAAAAGACGGAAATTTCGTTTGAAGATGCTCAAGCTGTTGTGTGGTTGGTTTTGAATTCTGTGGAAATCAAGAATCTGGAAACCGAATTTCAGGGGTACGGAGAAAAAGCGTTGGCAACCAGTAAAATGTTGGGTACTGGCGGAGGGGAGTTATCGATTCTTCTTGAGGCGCTGAGTTTTGAGTTGAGGCTGGTTTAGTTATGATTTGTGGTTACATGTCCGCTCTAGCGTTGATTCTACGCCCCTCATTTAAATGCACAATCCGCAGTTCAACCACAAGTATGCCATATAGGTTAACATACAATTTAACGCTTAATAGGCGTTTCAACATTGTAATATGAAGAGTGCCCTAAGACGTCACACAACCCCCTCAGCAAACTATCCTCAATCCGAAAAGAAACACTGGCAGCCACTTTTCTGGTAGCCAACGCCTTCGTATGGTACCTATCCACATTCAGCTACCTCCAGCAAGCAGCCACAGACAACCTTTTGCAAATGGTCAGCGTAAACTTTCTGAGTTTAGTTGCCTCTGCTTTCGCTATTTCACTGTTTACAAGCAAAATCCCCAACCGCCTAACCTTCCTCAAATACTGGATATTCGCCGGAATCCTCATCTCGCCCATATTCGCAGTCGTAACATTAACCAACCCATCGAACATACTGGGGATAGCGGCCATAGTTGGAGCATACTTTGGACTGGGGATGCCCACCTGCATGGGCTACTATGCCAAAAACACAGAACCACAAAACCGAGCCAAATCAAGCGGAATAATAATCCTTATACTCGGAATTGGGTTGCCCCTAATACTAATAAGTGGGAGTACCAGCGCCATCTATTTAGCCACAGCCCTTTCCCTCTGGAGGTTACTAGCGTTGGTTGCAGCCTACCGCTGTGCACCCATCGACGAAGACGAGGAAATAAAACAGAAAGTCACTTTTCGCTCAGTCTTATCAAACAAGACCTTCGTGTTATACGCTATTCCATGGCTTATGTTTTCACTCATAAACGACTTAACAATGCAGATAAACATCAACTACTTCAGCAGCGGAATATTTCCCGAAGTATTTGGACAAAACTTCATACTTATAGGAAACATACTCGCAGGAGCCTCAGCATTAGTGTGCGGAGTAATCGCTGACAAAAAAGGTCGCAAACGAGTAGCATTGGCGGGGTTTGTTCTTTTAGGGGTTGGTTATGCATCGCTGGGGCTTTTCAGTGGTAACTACTTCACCGCAGTTATGTATGTTTGTTTGGACGGCGTAGCGTGGGGCGCGTTATCTATGCTATTTTTGTTAACCATTTGGGGGGACATCGCCAAAAAAAGAAGCAGTGAAAAATTCTACGTGTTAGGAGTACTTCCCTACCTACTTTCGAACATAACAAGAACACTGTTTGGAACATACATCGCGACAGCCATCTCTGGAGAAAACATGATTTTCTCCTTTGCAAGCTTCTTCCTTTTCATATCAATATTACCATTGGCTTATGCTCCTGAGACACTTTCAGATAAAATAATAAAAAACCTCGAACTAAACAGCTACTTATCCAAGGCAATTGAGAAAGCAAACAAAGACAAACCTGAAAGCTAACTTCATAGACCAAAAAGATCAACGTTTTTTGTTTCGCAAATCTTAAATGCAATAGTAAATAACACGGCTAATATCGGTGATACCGCTTGGTTGATGCAGTCTCAATTGCACTTATAGTCAGCGCCCTAATCATCATAATTGGATTCGCCGCCAATTTCCTTTTTAATAAAACTGGTTTACCAGACATGCTCATACTGATTGTTTTAGGTGCAATCTTCGGGCCAGTACTTGGAGTTTTTGACCCAACTGCTGTTAAAAGTTTCGCACCCTTCATTGCGGCTTTAGCTTTGGCTTACATCCTCTTTGACGGTGGCATTGGCTTAAACATTAGAGGAGTTCTATTTAACAGCCCAAAAGCGGTTTTGTTAGCAGTTTTAGGTTTTATTCTTAGTGTGTTAGCTGTTTGTGCATTCACAATGTATGTGTTTAATGTACCCTTACTTTATGGGTTGCTTTTAGGCAGCATCTTCGGCGGCAGCAGCTCTGTCGTCGTGATTTCTTTGGCATCTAAAATAAGGTTAAGCGACAAAGGCGCCACCATATTGATTTTGGAGTCCGCAATAACAGACATCCTCTGCATCGTCATCAGTCTATCACTCTTAGACATCATATTAACTGGGCAAGCGGACTTTGCTGCCATAGGTGGGGGAATTGCAAGTAAGCTTCTAATCGGGTTAGGCATAGGTCTCTTGTTGGGTTTTGGCTGGCTATTTGCACTAAGAAAAGTTGTGTCAATACCTTTCTCTTACATGTTGACTTTAGGCATGATTCTTTTAGGGTACGCAGCAACAGAAAGCATTGGCGGAAGCGGAGCACTTAGTGCATTAATTTTTGGTTTAATTTTGGGGAACGAAAGAGAAATTTTCAAGATAGTCAGCAAACTTCGACCTGACGAAGAAAAACCTACAATGGTTGTAAGCAAAGGCCTAAAAAGATTTGAAGCCGAAATTGCTTTTCTCATCCGAACCTTCTTCTTCGTCTTCTTAGGCATCATTTTCTCCTATTCAAGCCTAACAATTCTCGTTGCAGGAATAACTCTTTCAGGCATATTGCTTGCAACTCGCTTTAGCTCTGTGTGGATAATAACCGCGAAGAGTTCACTACAAAAAGAACGTCCCATTATGACATTTATCCTTACAAGGGGGTTAGCCGCTGCAGTCTTGGCTACCCTGCCTGCGCAATACGATTTGCCATATTCCGACTTGTTCGTGAACCTCGCAGTAGTCATAATTGCAACAACAGCAATCATAGCGACAGTAGGTACAATGGTAATTACCAGAATGAACCGCAACAACAAAAAAAATACACTCCCGCCTCCTCCGCCGCCTTCAGATTAAAAACTTAACTGAATTAGAGAATGGAGAAAGTAGAAAAATGCGAGATAGGCGATTTGTAGCTGAACATCGAGGTGGACCCTTAAAACCTTTGCAGCACCGTCAATTGACGGCGTGGGCTTGCCGCTGCGCAGAGCACGTATTACTTTATTTTTGTGACGAATTTGACCCAAAACTACAAAAAGCGTTGGACATAGCTAAAAAATGGATTGACGGAGAGGCTTCTGTCGGTGAGGCACGGAAAGCTGCTTTGGGCGCAATTGCAGTAGCCAATAGAGTAAAAGATCCTGCATCGGTGGCTGTGGCTCGTAGCGTTGGACATGCAGTTGCGACGGCGCATATGGCTGACCACTCGTTGGGCGCTGCCTTGTATGCCTTGAAAGCTGTGGAGAAAGTTGGTGGATCAGTTGAGGCAGAGAAGTACTGGCAGAATGCCCAGTTACCACCTGAAAGTCGGGTGCTAATTTTTTCTGCGAGGAAAAAAAGAAAAGGAATGAGATAAAGGCTATGCGTTACAATTCTACATAGAAAATAAAAATGGATTTTAAGGATAAAGAATATACACAACAATAAACTTTATGAATGGATATCAAACGGCATGATACGCGGGTACATTCAGGGCGGCGTAAGATTATACTAAAAAATGCAATCACCCGCTGAAGAAACTACTACCTTTAGCTCAGAAAACAGGCTTAGAACATGACTCAAATAACTGATAATGTCCAAAAACAGGACATAATTAAAGTGCTTGAGACCCAATTCAGAGAAACCAACATGCAAATTCACGTTGGTCAACTCGGATTAGCAACAATCCAAGCCGAAACAAGCCAGCTTAGAGAAATCATAAAAACATTAATCTCCGCAGACCCCAAAACTGGACTTGTAACAATCACTGGTCTTGACCTCGGAGAAAACCTCGGCGCATACTACCACATGCGTACCACCCAAGGTTACATAACAATAAAAATTCAAGTGCCAAAAAACAACCCAAAAATTACTTCTATAGCTGATTTGGTACCTGGCGCAACCTTCGCAGAACTAAGAAGGGACAGATTTACTGGGCTTAGTCTTTGAAGGTAACCAATTATCGGGGCATTTTCTCCTCGCAGAGAATTGGCCCGAAGGCGTATACCCCCTAAGAAAAGACGTAAACCTGCAAGACGTGAGGCTTAACCCTAATCCGCCCAAGCCTGAAGAGGAAGACGAAAACGTTTTCAAAATCATCATTGGTCCTCAGCATCCTGCCTTGATTGAGCCAGAAAAACTTTCCGTGACTGTAGCGGGAGAAATCGTAACTAACGTTGAGCCACGCATCGGATATGTTCATCGGGGTATCGAGAAAGCGGCGGAGTCTCGTAGTTACTCACGGGACATTTACCTTGTAGAACGTATTTGTGGCATATGCAACGCGGCCCACGCCAGAACCTTCGCGGCCGGAGTAGAAAAAATATTAAATATTGACATCCCTCCACGCGCCAAATACATTCGAACAGTGGCTTTAGAACTGAACCGACTCCATAGTCACCTGCTTACTTTGGGGCACGCATGCATAGAGATGGGTTACGAAACCCTTTTCCAGTTCTTTTGGCGAGACCGAGAACCCATCATGGATCTTATCGAGTTAACTAGCGGCAACCGTGTCTATTCATCCGTTATCTGTTTGGGCGGTGTCAGACGCGACCTCAACTCAGCTGATTTTCCAAAAATCAAAACAACCCTTGAAGAACTTCGCAAAAAAGTTCCCGGATACAGAGAAACTTATCAAAACAACCAATCAATCAGGCTGCGAATGGAAGGCGTAGGTGTACTTTCGAGAGAAGATGCCCTAAAATATCTGTGTCGTTGGTCCAGTAGCAAGGGGTTCAGGTTTAGACATTGATGTAAGAAAAGATGTACCCTACGAAGCCTACAGCGAAATTCCATTCAAGGAGATAGTATACAAAGAAGGCGATACATGGGCACGAATGAATGTTCGCATGGATGAAGTGGAAGAGAGCATAAACATAATCGAGTACGTACTTGACCACCTGCCTGAAGGGCCCATAAAAACTGCGGTTCCACGCGTGGTGCCAGCAGGAGAAGCAATCGCCGCCATTGAAGCACCAAGAGGCGAACTATTCTACTACATAAAAAGCAATGGAACAGCAAACCCTGACCGTGTGAAAGTTCGCACTCCAACATATGCAAACCTTCCATCATTCCTAAAAACTGCAATCGGACAGAACTTGGCAGATTGCCCAGTGAACTTTGTAAGTTTAGACCCATGCTTCTCTTGCACAGACAGATGAGGTGACATTAATGACGAAGAAAAAAGCATTTTCAACAAGACTTGCAAGAGAAGCATTTTCCAACATATTCAAAAAGACGGGCAACACAACAGTATCCTGACGTGCCCGCGATATGTGGCAGAGGGTTTCAGGGGTAAACAGGTGTTGGACCTTGAGAAATGCATTAGCTGCACATTATGTGCTAGAGAATGCCCCACCAACGCCATTGAAATGGTGGTTGTGGATGGCAAGAAGCGTCCGATGATACATTTGGATCACTGCATTTTCTGTTATCAATGCGCTGACACTTGCCCAAAGAAGGTGTTTCAGACCTCAAAGATTTTTGAGTTAGCAGCTACGGACAAAAGTACTTTGGTAATTAAACCTGAACAGATCGCAGACCCCGCAGTTCTAGCGACAAGCAAAATTTAGGTTTAGCTAAATCGTTAAGCCAATTCCTAATTCTACTAGAATTATTTGAAGAATTGCCAGAGGTAGCAGGTACCGCCACATGCCTGTGATTGATTGGTCAAGGCGTAAACGGGCGAATATGGCTCTTAAGAAAGAAATCAGCAGAACCACTAAAGCGGTTTTGATTATGAATATTAGTGCCGCGGGTACGAAGAATAAATCGTTGAATACCTCCTAAGTACAGTGCCACAATCAAGGCTGAAGCTAAGACGAGTTCCATGTTTTTTCCCATTCGGATTAAAGCGAATTTTCTTCCGCTGAATTCTGTGCGCCAACCCGCAACAACTTCCGATTCAGATTCGGGTATGTTGAAAGGTGCAGTTTCTAACTCTGCCATCAAACAAATAACCAATACCGCAAACCCTATTGGCTGCAGAAAAACCAGCCAAGTCTGGGTTGTTTGCCACTGAGAAATTGTGCTTATCGAGAGGCTTTTGCTGCAATAGCCGGACCGCTGAATGCTAGAGCCATCGGAATTTCAAAACTCATCATTTGAAGCATCGCACGGACTCCACCCAATGTGCTATAACGGTTCCTTGAACTCCAACCACCCAAGAACACGGTTACAATCATCAAGGCGAAGATGAACATGACAAAGATTAAGTCGCCTTCAAACGCAGCTATGCCTGTGGCACTTGCGATGGGCAACGACAAATAGGGCGACAAGAGGCAAGTGTAAGATAGACTATAGGGGTTGCTGAAAACAGATATTTTTTCGCATGCTGCCGGGAGCAATGTCTTCTTTTGAGAGCAGTTTAATGAAGTCGGCGAATGGCTGCAGAAGACCAGCGGGTCCCGCACTTTAAGGGTCCATACCTGTTTTGGATTTTCGCATAGGTTTTTCTGTCGATCCACTCGTAGAAAAATGCTATCAGAAATAGGAATAGAACACCTGGAAAGACTGATGATACTGAAGATGTCAAGAGCAATCGTTCCTAAGCGCCTTCAGAACCGTTGAATAACTCTTTGCCAGCTTTTAATATTATCGATTGATGATAAATGTAAATCACCGAAGGATTTGGGAAAAATTCTAGGGTGTTTAGAGGTGTTTTTTTGCAAAAATGAGCATGCCCACCGCTACCAACACGATTAAAGAGTAAATGGCAGGCATGAAATCCGTGGCATAGAAAGAAGTCATAGTTACAAAGGCTAACACATCAAATATTAGGAAATAAACTGCAAATGTCAGGAACCGTTCCAAATCCAGTTTTGCCTCTTTGGCGGGGGCGATTTCGCCGCAACTATAGGAGGTGGTTTGTTCTTTGGTTGGTTTGCTTTTTGGGGACAGTCTCCCACCGACACCGTAGATGATAAGCGCAACACTCAAGCGAAACTATGAAAACAATCGGTAAAATGTATGGGAGTCCATCAGTCATATTGTCGTCCTGTTTCGAAAAAGTTTAAAGGTTCCTATTAAGTTTTTGTTTTAAACTGTAATATAGGGGATGGGGTAAGCGCTAGAGGAAGTATTACAGGTTGCTCTAATGGTTGCAACAGTACTTCTTGCAGTTTTCACTATCGAAGCAAAAATATGTTGCACGCAGTGATTGGGTTCTGCGGCATGTGTATCACCATCGGCGCACTGTTTTGGATGCTTAATGCGCCCTACGTTTCAGTTTTCCAAATCTTAATTTATGCAGGTGCGGTAGTCGCGATTTTCTTGGCTGCGGTAATGTTAACGACCAGCAAGGAGACAACAAAATGAAGCTAAACGCTAGCGTTCCTTGCAGCTATTGTCTGCACTATTTTTGGCGATAGCGTTATTCGTGATGGTGCCATTCCAGCAGGAATTCCCAGTTTTTAACCCATCCAACCAGACAAGCAGTTTCGTAAGTGTAAATGGCGAGGTGGGCGCTGAAGACAGCCGATTCATGTGGAACAACGACGGTTTAGCGTTGATTGCTCAGGCATTTGTTTTGTTTGCGGCTGCCGCGGCGACTTTGGGTTTACTTAAAGGCAAGGGAGAAGAGAAGCATGCTTGACCTCGCCTACTATCTGATCTTCTCATTGGCACTCTACGTCATCGGCATATACTGTCTGGCTACAAAACGCAACCTAATTCGACTACTCTTGGGCGTTGAGATGCTGATTAATGCTGCAAACATTAATTTTATCACTTTTGCTGCTTATGCCTACCCTGGCTACGTTGATTCGATGGGGCATTCTTTTGCAAGCATCTCTATTGGTTTAGCGGGTGCATTAAGTGCGGTGGCGTTGCGGTTGTTGTTTTAATTTATCGTCATTACGGAACATTAGATTCTGATGAGCTAAGGAAGCTGAGGGGGTAAGAGAGGGATATGTTTACTTTGCCATTTGATTTACTGCTACTATTCACCGTAATATCCCCGATAATGGGTTGGCTCACACCTAAACAGTACAGAGCAAAAATAGTTGGTGCATTTACTTCTGTTGCCTTGGCAGCAACAGGATACGCATTATATGACTTATATATGGAAGTACTCAGGAGCTAAGGTGGTTTATGTCCCCAGCGACAACATCGATTTGGGCAACACTTAGAGTTGATGCGTTAAGTATTTTCATGGCAACCATATTCTTAGGGTTAGGCTTCGCCGCAACAATATACTCCATAGCCTACGTAAAAAACAAGTCTGAAACACCTTTCTACTATACCTTAATTCTAACCTTAATCAGCGGCATGGTCGGAATCGTCTTCGCCGGCGACTTACTCGTCCTATTCGTCTTCTGGGAACTCATGTCAATCTCATCCTATGCGTTAGTTGCCGTTTTCAAAGAGGAAACAACCTCAATAGAGGCAAGCTTCAAATTCTTAATAATGAGCGCAGCTGGCTCCGCAACCGCACTCTTTGGCATTTCGTTGCTTTACGGTTTAGCTGGCACCGTGAACTTTGAAGGATTAAACGCCGCCTTAACCGGGATGACTCCAAACGCTTGGATTTACATTGCAGCCCTGTTCATCTTCATTGGCTTTGGGGTTAAAACGGCGGTTTTCCCTCTACACACATGGCTTCCCGACGCTTACACAGCCGCGCCAACACCTATCTCCGCAATACTCGCTGGTATAGTGATTGGGCCTGGCATATTCGCCATCGCCAAAGTCTTCTTTACAGCATTCCTTTCCATCCAATTGGTTTGGGCACCCATACTCGCTGTACTCAGCGTCATAACGATGCTCGTCGGCAACATAACCGCACTGATGCAGACAGACATCAAACGGATGCTTGCCTATTCAAGCATCGGCCAAGTCGGGTACATGCTAATCGGCTTAGCAGTAGGAACCCAAATGGGCTTAACAGGCACTTTCCTACAATTCTTTAACCATGCCCTCATGAAGGGGGCAGCTTTCCTTTGTGCCGGAGCCCTAATCTATCGATTAGGCACACGGGACCTATCTGAAATGCAGGGTGTTGGACGCAAAATGCCTCTAACCGCAATTGCTTTAGCCATTTCTGTTGCTGCCTTGGTCGGGTTACCGCCGCTAAACGGGTTCCCCGGTGAACTTACCCTGTTCTCATCAACAGTCGCAGCGGACATGGTTTGGCTGGGCGTTGCACTGCTAATTAACGTGGTTATTTCGGCGGGCTTCTATTTGCGTATCATCTACACTCTGGTTCAGCCTGTTTCTAAACCTAAAGTTGAGCAGGCAAAAGAAGCCCCGTACCTGATGCTCATTCCCATCATTGCGCTTGCAGTGTTGATAATACTGTTCGGTGTCTGGCCTGACCCCTTAGTCAGCTTTGCACAGAACGCAGCAAATGCATTAACTTCATTTGGAGGTGCCGTCTAAATGATGATAATTGATGTTGCGCCGTGGCTGTGCTGGATTTTTCCCAGCATCGGAGCTTTAGCCGCCTTAGCATTAAACAAGGTCAACCGCAAAGCCATGAATATAACGGTGCTTTCCACAACATTGCTCGGCTGGATTATGGCGCTTCTCATGATTCCCACACTGTTCAGCAATAGCACAATAGACCAATCCCTGTTCTGGTTTAACATTGCAGGCGCCCAAGTTAACGCAGGCTTACTAGTCGACACATTAAGCATAATCATCGCCAACGTAGTGGCATTCCTAAGCTTCCTGATCATGATTTACTCGACCAAGTACATGGAAGAAGACCCCAGTATTGCACGGTTCTGGTTCTTCATGCAGCTGTTCATGGCATCGATGCTACTTTTGGTTTTGGCGGACAACTTTATCATGATGTTTGTAGGCTGGAAACTGGTTAGCCTCTGCAGTTTTGGATTAATCGGCTACTACTACCGTGACGAAAAGAAACATTGGATTGGCGGTCCCGCACCTTTCCCCTTCCAGAAACCCAGCCGAAACGGTCTCAAAGCCTTGCTCATTACAACATTTGGCGATACTGCACTACTTGCCGGTATAATTATTCTTTACTTGTATGCCCACACTTTCAACTTCTTGGAGCTCATGCAGACAGCAGGCAGTTGGCTTCCAACAATGGCGGCTACACCAGGCATCCTGGCATTAACATGCGTTCTGCTGCTTTTGGGTCCCTTTGCTAAATCAGCACAGTTCCCCTTCCATGAGTGGCTACCCGAAGCCATGTCTGGCCCCACCCCTGTTTCTGCCTTAATCCACGCAGCCACAATGGTAAAAGCAGGAGTCTACCTAATTGCCCGCATGCTTCCCATATTCTTCTTCGCAGCTTGGGTCGCAACCCCCGCCATACCCGAAGCTCTAACTTTCTTCATTTTAGCAGCAGTTATCGGTGCCTTCACGGCTTTCATGGGTGGCACACAGGCGATTGTAGCGAAAGAACTCAAGAAAGCCCTTGCGTACTCGACAATGAGCACAATTGGCTACATGATTCTTGCATTGGGCATCGCTGGTTTAAGCTCTGAGGCACTTGTAGCAGGTACTTCTTCTTCGATCTTTTTCTTAATCAACCATGGTATCTTCAAAGTCGTTCTCTTCCTATGCGCAGGAGTAGTAATTCACGCTTCAGGCTCAATCTACCTTCACGAAATGAATCTGGACCCCAAAAAGATGCGTTTAACGTGGGCTTTTATGTGGATAGGCGCATTGGCGCTTACGGGGCTATTCCCGCTCTCAGGCTTTTGGAGCAAAGACAGCATACTATTAGCTTGCTTCGAAAGTGGTCAATATGCTATCTTCGCAGTCGCTTTGATTTCCGTCATATTCACGGCGTTCTACTCGATTAGAATAATGGGTTTAGTGTTCCATACAGGCCCACCAGATGGCAATGTTCATCGAGAACACGAATTTGAGGACCATGTGGACCATGCTGAGCATGTTCACGGTGAGGAAGGCCACTGGCTTCTGGTTCTACCTTACGGAATATTAGCTATCTTAACAGTTATCATAGGCTTAGTTGGACCCATAGCTAACCAGTATTTGACTTCGGCATTCCAAAATTACTATGTAAATTCACTAGGTCTTGCCGTAGCAGGAGAAGCAAGCGTTTCGCACTCTGTATTGAGCGGGTTAGGCCTGGAAATCGTAGTTGCTGTCGCATCGACACTAATGATTTTGATCGGTGCTATTCCGGCTTACAGATTATACATTAGTAGCAAATCGCAGCCAGAAGCCATCGTTGCCAAAAACCGCACTCTGAGAGGGCTTTACAAGTTTCTTTGGAACCGCTGGTACATCAACGAGTTTTACACCAAAGTCTTCGTAGAACCAACAATACGAGTGGCCCCATTAATTCAAAAATACATAGAGACCCCCTTGAGCCAAGCCATCAACGGCGGCATACCTTACTGCTTAAATGGCCTCAGCAACATTCTAAGAAAAATTCAGACGGGCAAACTCAGAAACAACATGGCATACTTCTTAGGCCTAATAGTTATAGCCCTGATTATACTTTGGCTGGGAGGATTCATCTAGATGGAAATTTCCGTTCCCGCAATACTATTACAGGCAGTAATTGTGCCATTGATTGCTGCCATAGCCTGCGCCCTACTGGGCAAGAGGCTTAAAAAGAAAACAGGTTGGATAGCTGCTGTAGCAATACTCTACCAGGTTGCCCTTTTGGCAATTGTTGCAATGCAGCTGTGGACTCAGGGCGGAGAACTTGTTGAAACTTACACATGGGGCACAATCGTGTTCCAACTGGATCTTGGATTACTTGCCGACGGCTTAAGTGTCCCCGTAACACTTGCCATGAGCATAATCTGCGCTGCAATGGCGATTTATTCAGTAAACTACATCGATCACCGAATCGACCGCCTATACGGCAAAGAAAAACCCGGCGCCTATGCACTCTACTATTCACTGTTTCTACTGTTTCCTGTCGGTTTAATCGGAGGTGCATTATCCACAAACACCATCGAACTGTTTCTCTTTTTGGAGTCGGGTCTAATTCCCTTTTATGTTTTGATGGACGTGTTTGGCTACAATGACCGTCACCGCATCGCTATGATGTCTTTTGTGTGGACACAAATTGGCGCGGTGATATTCTTGGTTGGCGCGGTGATAGCTGCAGTCAAGGCAGGCAGTTTCGCTATTAGTTCGTTGGGGGTTTTGTCTGGAACAGATTTAGGGCTCTTAGTTTGCGGTTTAATGCTTGTTGGGTTCCTTGTGAAGATGGCGACTTTTGGTTTCCACGTGTGGTTGCCCTTAGTGCATGCTGAGCACCCGACCTCGATTGCCGCCGTTTTAGCGACCATTGTTGGTTTCGGAACATACATGATGGCTAGGCTGCTCTACCAAAACATGTTTACATCCTTCCAATTCTTCAGTTTACCCTTGATGACGCTGGCAGTAATCACAATGCTCTACGGTGCCTACCTCACAATGGGACAGGATGATATTAAGCGGCTTTTTGCATGCTCCACCATCGGGCAAACAGCGTATTCCATTTTAGGTTTAGCCAGCATGAACGCAATGGGTGTTGAAGGCGGAGTCTTCTACTTTATCAGCCACATCTTAGGTAAAGCCATCCTGTTCTCAGTTGCAGGCATACTTGTAACCCAAACGGGAACCAGAAACATAAAAGAAATGGGTGGTCTAGCAAAGAAGATGCCATTGACCGCAACGTTGTGTTTGATCGGCGCTATGATTCTCTCTGCTATTCCGCCTTTCAGTGGATTCCAGGGAGAATGGATATTATTCACTGGAGTATTCGCTCAGGGCATCACTGGCACAGCATACCTAATTATCGCAATCGTAGGTGTCTTCGCAACATTCTTAACCGCAGCATACACTTTCTGGCCTGCAATCCGCATCTTCTTTGGACCACTACAGCCAAGTATGGAAAAAATCAAAGAAGCCCCACTGAGTATGACGGCACCGCTATGTGCACTAGCGGTTATTTCAGTTTTAATCGGCATATTCCCCGATTTAATCATGCACTTCCTAACTTCAGTATTCTAAGCTAAAAAAACCGCCAAGTTGAGTAGAGGTCAACTGGATATTTTTTTAGCTGCCTTCTTTGTTTCATCCTCTACTTTGCGACCAGCATTTTTGGCTTCCTCAGAAGCTTTTCTTGCGGCTTCTTCAGTTTTGTTCTTTGCTTTGTTTAAAACTGACAAAAAATCACCACCTTTTAGGATGGATAACAAAATGATGCAAAATAAAGATATGTGACTGTAACGGATAGTCACTTTGAACGAGGATCCTTGAGAAACAGATGAAGCCCATAAAAAAGGGGCGTGTTTTGGGCTGCGATGTTTGAAATTTTGCTTTTTCTAGCGGTTTTCGATGGGAACAAAATCTTTTTCAAATTCACCCATGTAGTGGCCTTGCGGTCGCAGGAGCACTGCGTCTTCGTATTGCTCTAGCACATGAGCAACCCATCCCGATATTCTGGCGGAAGCAAAGAACAGTGGGAAGAAGTCTTTAGGAACGCCTAACGCATCCATGGCTACTGCAGCGTAGAAGTCAACGTTGGGGTAAATTTGTTTTTTTTCGTAAACCAACCGTTCAATATCCATGCATCTATTGTAAAGACCTTGTGAACGTTCGCGGTGACAGAAGTCTTCCACGATGCCTCGGAGATGTTTGGTTCTTGGATCTTGGGCTTTAT
The DNA here is from genome assembly GCA_963760925.1 of uncultured archaeon. GTDB lineage: Archaea > Thermoproteota > Bathyarchaeia > Bathyarchaeales > Bathycorpusculaceae > Bathycorpusculum. Next base: position 637,959 of record CAVXES010000006.1, read on the forward strand.
ACACACGGTGCCCAAAGCCCATGATCTTTTTCTTTTCATCCAGCAATCCCTGGATGTATTCATCCACCTCTTCTTTCATGTTGATTTCATCAAGCATATCCATGACTTTTTCGCTGGCTCCGCCGTGAAGGGGACCTTTAAGGGTTCCAACTGCAGAAGTTACTGCTGAATACATATCTGAGTTGGTACTTGCAGTTACACGTGCTGCAAATGTGGATGCGTTGAAGCCGTGGTCTGCATGAAGAATCATGAAGCGGTGAATGACGCTTGCTTCTTTTTCATCTGGAACCGCTCCACTGAACATGTAGAGGAAGTTTTTTGAGAATGCAAATTCTTTCTTTGGTTCTGGAACCGAGAGGTTATGACGAGTTCTGTAGAGTGTTGCCACGATTGTTGGGACTTGAGCGACTAAGCGTATTGCTCTTCTCAGGTTTGCTGCTTGTGAGAAGTCTCCGCAGTCAGGGTCATATTCTCCGAGGTGAGAGACTTCAGTTCGCAGGACATCCATGGGGTGGCAGGTTTTCGGAGTTGACTTTATGCTTTTAACTATGGCTTCGGGAAGATGCATTTCGTTAAAAAGTTGACTTGTAAATTCATCAAGTTCTTGCCTTTTTGGCAAGTCCTTGTGGATAAGTAAGTAGGCTATTTCAGCATAAATAGAGTTTCCTACCAGATCATCTATGTTGTATCCTAAATAGTAAAGTGAACCTGATGGGTTTACGTAACTGATTTTTGTTTCTGCCGCTGCTACGTCTCTTAAGCCGCGGATAACTGCTTTTTCATTGTTTTCACTCATAGTTAATCACTTCCAGTCACAGCATATACACCCAGCCAATACCACCTCGACGCCCGAAGAACCGTCTCCCCTTTGGCCTACTGGCGTATCACCGTGGTTTGAGGCATAAATGCATGTAGCTATTCTTTGCTAAACCTAGTGAGTAGCATTTAAATGCTTTCTATAAAACGGGGTGTTCCTTGGGTAAAATCCATTCACCAATTTGGAGCGGTTACCAAGAAGAGATAACTGGTTAAATTGGCTCTTCAACAGCGGCTTGCTTCACCAAAGCATGCATGATATCCCTTTTTGAAATAATGCCCAACATTTTCTTTGGGTTCTCAGGGTCCAACACAATGATGCGCCCCGTTTCAAGGTTGCTCATTTTCCTGAATGCATCAAGGGCAGTTTCGCCGGGATAGCAAACGGCAATATTTTTTCTAGCTATGCTGCCCACAGTGGTGCTCCATCTTAAGTTCTTATCGACAGTCGACGCTTCCTCAATTGTAACTACGCCGGATAGTTCCCCGTTCTCTTCAACCACAGGGTACCCAGCATGTGTTTTTGTAGCCATTACCGTTAGAAGGTTACTAACCGTCATGTTGCTGGGAACTGTGGTTATCTCCTTAGTCATAATGTCTTCAACTTTAACAGTTGATAACGCCTCAGTTTCTCTTATGAAGCGTACAGGAACGAAACTGTGAATTTTTTCCAGTTTACTTTCCTCTTTCAACCCGGCTTTTCTCTTCTGAAGAGCCGCAATAATAACGCGCTCGAAAACTTCAGGTTCCTGCTGGATGGTACGTGTGTTAATTATGCCTTTTTCTACTGCTTCGTTAAAGAATTCCTCGCCGGCTTTAGTGCGAATTATAACCACAGACCAATCTTTAAGGGGAAAGGCACTTCCCACAGATATGTCTGAAACTTCAGAAGTATAGTCTATACAGGTTTTGCAGCTTGGAAGAACATTATTTTTCACTTCGGATATAGGTATTGCTATGGTACCGTGTTTGGTTTCAACCATAAGTTCTCTTGAGAGATACATTTTTTCTATTTCCGACAGTGTGATATTGTATTTTCTTTCAAGATAGTTTAGGAAAGGCTTTGCTGAAAAAGTTCCGAAGCAAAATAACCCTATTATTAATTTTGATTTATCGCTGATCTTGTGTTTCCAAGCGTTTATTTTACGAAGTGCAAGAACTTGACAGGGAACACCCACAATAGCTACTGCTTTTTTGTCATAGTTATGAACGGCATCTCCGTAAGCTTTTATGACAGATGAAGGAAAGAATTTGCTACCTGTTGACTTGGCTATTTCTTCTTGAAAAATGGCAACAGAAGATTTAGGTTTAATTGGGTTGGCGTCTTCAGTTTGGGTAACTACAGCGCTGTCAAAAATTTTTTTCTTAAGCCCATATGTTAATAGTGTAGTTACGACTGCCCCGTCATGAGTTTGTTCGCGACTTTTCGGGTCATTTGACTGCGCAAGCAAGATTTTTCTGAAGTACCCAATAGCTTCACTTCGAATTGAGGCATCGGAAAGGGGCTCAAGGCTTCTAAGAAGGAGCGCTTCTGAATGCGGGCAAATCGCATAACAAATGGGGCACAAATCCAAGAGGGTAGAGCAATCAAAAACTCTTATGAGCTTTTCATTTTCTACTTTTAAAGCATTCGTTGGGCAAACGGCTTCACATGCGCCACAACTAGTACAGAAAGAATTATCGATTATTTTCTTTTTTAGCGTATTATAGGCGATTAGCCTACTTTTTTCCAAAAAAGCGCACCATATAATAATCCTTTTGAATCCATTTAAGGCTTTTCAGATTTAGCGTTCGGAACAGTTTCTGAGGGAAAAACCTATATTGCATTTGATCAGGGAGGGTTAGGGATTTGAATATCCAAGTTATCGCTATAACAGTATATAGTGTGGCGAAACAGTCACAGATTCTTAAAGATAGGTTAAATAGGTGATTTTAATTGGAAAAATCAATGCAGAAATATCTTGTTTTTGTAAAAACACTTCCAAGAAAAGGCGGAGAATTTTGGGCTGGATTTTCAAAGATGACAGATGAACCTATGAGTACTATAGTTACTAAAAGGTAAATCAAATTAAGCAGCAAATAATCTTCAGAAAAGAGGAGGAGTTTAAGTTAGATTGGTATGGGGCTTTATGGCTTTATTGAATATAAGTTACGTTTCATCAGTTAGATTGTAACTTTCTTCATACCAAGATGAGATTTTGTTTTGCTGTAACCGCAGTTTGTACAATGCAATAGTAGTGTAGGTGGTTATATGAACATGGAAACGTCTGCGCCTGCGGCTATGTCAAGGAAAGTTGCAGCTCCAACCATGCTATCTACTTCTGGAATAAGGTCTTCTCTTTTGATTCCAAACATCTCCATAGTTGGAGTACATGCGTAAATTGTGCATTGACCAGATTGCTTAAGCCGTTTGAGCATATCGTATGGTGAAGGATAGTTCATGCGTTCTAAATTCTTTCGCATTGTCTCTTCCAGATGTTTGTAGTCTCCGGGCAACACTGCTTTTTCCATGGCACCCTTAGCCAGACTTTGTAATCCCCAAAATGTAAAGTATAAGTGTGTTTCCCAACCCATCGCTGCGGATGTGGATGCCAAGATGAAAGCGCAATATAATTTATCGATTGTACCGCTTTGAACCACTAAAGCTAATTTCTTTGTTTGACTCATTTTTTTATCACCTTCTTTTCGGGTGGTGCACAATTTTTACAGCAAAAACTGACTGTTTTTCCGTCTACTTCGGTCGTGTAAGCTGCAAGTTCACATTTTTCTCCAGGGATTTCTGTGTCGCAACAACTGCACTTGGTAGTCTCTTTTTTCATTCTTCCACCTCTTTCTTACTTTGTTTTTGTTTGTAGTCCTCAATAGCCGCATGAAGTGCATCGGCTGCTAAGTTTGAGCAATGCATCTTTACTGGTGGAAGACCTCCAAGCGAGTCAGCTACACTTGCTCGAGTTATTTTCATGGCTTCATCTATTGTTTTTCCTTTCGCAAGCTCGGTCGTCATACTACTTGTGGCAATAGCTGCTCCGCATCCGTATGTTTTGAATTTAACGTCTTCAATGCGATTCGCTTTGACTTTTATGTACATCGTCATAACGTCTCCGCAGGTTGGATTTCCAACTGAACCCACACCGTCGGCGTCTGCAATTTCTCCCATATTTTGAGGTTTTTTAAAATGTTCCATCACTTTTTCAGAATACATAATTATTTCAGCTCCTTAGGAGTAAGAGGAGACATATCGCGCAGTCTCTTAACAATACTAGGCATGATACTTTTTAATTGATTCACATCTTCTTGAGTATTTTCTCGTCCCAAAGTCAACATTAAGGAACCATGCGCATCTTCGGGTTCTAAACCAAGTGCGAGCAAAACATGTGAGGGCTGCAGGGTTTTAGCGGCGCATGCTGAGCCAGATGAAGCAAAAATACCGTTAATGTCTAAACTCAAAAGAATTGACTCACCCTCTATGAAACTATATCGCACAGACACATTATCAGGCAACCTTTGGGTTGGATGACCGTTGAGGTATGAATTTGGGATTGGTTTGATAAGACCTTCAATCAAATTATTTCGAAGCAAAAGCAGTCTCTGACTTTCATTGGCCATTTCTTTTTTGGCTATCTCTGCAGCTTTAGCAAAGCCTACGATCCCTGGTATGTTTTCGGTTCCCGATCGTAAGCCACGTTCTTGACCACCACCTTGATTTATAGGCTCTATTGTGGTGCCAGGTTTAATGTATAATGCACCAACGCCCTTTGGTCCATACATATCATTACTTGATATTGTTAGTAGGTCAATATTCACAGCTTGGACATCAATGGGTAATTGACCTGCAGCGGCCGTGGCGTCAACATGTAAGAAAGCCTTTTTCATATGCACTATTTTACTGATCTCTTTAATCGGCTCTATAGTTCCTATTTCCGAGTTTGCGTAAACGACAGAAACAAGCGTAGTTTGATCATCCAATTCTGCTTCAAGTTTTTCTAAATCCAAAATACCAAAATTGTCGACAGGCAAGAAAACCACTTGAAATCCATTTCGAATCATTAATTTACAAGGGTTAACAACTGACATATGTTCTATGCTAGAGGTTAAGATTTTATTACCTCGGCTTTTGTTTCGACCAGCTACGCCTCTAATTGCCAGGTTGTTACTCTCGGTGGCTCCTGATGTGAAAATGATAGCTTCGGGATTCTCAGAGTTGATTAATTTCGCGATAATGTCTCTGCTTGCTTCCAAAGCCTGCTTTGCTTCCTGTCCTAAAGTGTGTACTGATGAAGGATTTCCAAAGTGTAAATTAAAAAAGGGCAACATCGCATCAGTTACACGCGGGTCAACTGGCTTTCCAGCTGAGTAATCTAGATAAATTCCTCGTTTTGCATTATTGATTTCCATGCTAATCCCTGTGGTAGTCTATTTCAACTTCTTAATTACTATCCGGGTTACACCGTCTTCCTGTTTACTTTCTAATACTTGGTGACCTAAGTTTTTAGCAAGATTTTCAATATCTGATTTAGCTGCCGGGTCATCCGCAGTGACTTCAAGAGTTTCACCCACTTCCATTTCATCCAGTTGTAATCTAGTTTTGAAGACTGGTTCTGGACAGAATAACCCTAAACAATCAAGCGTTTTATTGGCGTTTATAAAAATACCCTATATTAAACTGCGAAGTGCTAACAATAAAGGTTTCTCAATATTTTTGCATAATTTCCTTATGAACAATAGTTCAAACATTTCGGGGTGCCTCTGGTTTTGAGCTGACACTAGCCTCAGAGGTCTGCAAAGCAAGGGACGTTTATTGTCACTGAGAAAAAAGGAAACAGAGATATAATAAAGGATTAAGGACAGCAGCCGCAAGTGTCGGTGTTGAGGTATTTTTTGTGCCACTTAAAGTTCTCGCAGCCCTCGTTGGATCCGCATTTCATGCAGGGGTCTTCGTTAGATGCTTCGTTGAACATGTCAATTATTGTTTTTTCGAATACAGGATCAAGGTTTAATTTTTTAATTCTCTTTTCGAATTCACCTGGCAAATTTGGAGTCTCCTCGGGAAATTCTTCTCAGCGTAGGTTATTAATGTCGTGAAAAAACCTCAAAAAAAGATGCACATATTGAAAAGGAGAAATACTGTAGCGGTGGGTCGGTTTATCTATAATCTGTAGTCGCGCATGAACAGTCACAGATTCTTAAAGATAGGTTAAGACAAAATAGAATAGGTGATTTTAATTGGAAAAATCAATGCAGAAATATCTTGTTTTTGTAAAAACACTTCCAGGAAAAGGCGGAGAATTTTGGGCTGGATTTTCAAAGATGACAGGTGAACCCATGGAAGGCGTAAAGGTCGAGTCGTCATGGAGCCTATTTGGATACTGGGACTTCGTCATTTTCTTTTGGGCAGACAGCAATGACAACAGCTTGCATTTTGTTGGTGAGGTTTTGCGAAATCTCGGCGGAATCGGTGAAACAAGCACTTCGCCGATGACTGTTCTAAAAGAATTCAAGAAAATGTAGAGGAAATCATGCGATTTTTTCTTTTTCTATTTTTATTCTGCGTTTACTAAAAAGTCGTTAATTTGCAAACAACTAGGATGTATTTTACATATTGCACGAATACATCTTAGTTAAAGTCAACAAGTGAACCCTCATGGGGAATATAGCTACCAAAAGGTGCGTTGAATGCTCTACGTCTCAGCAGATAAAATGCTTCGGCATAGAAGAGGTTGCAAGAGGCATTAGCAAAAATAGGAAATGCCGCAAAGACCAGGGAAAACACGTCTGAGTATAGCGCGTGAGTTTATTTTCAATAGGATTAACATAGACAACAAATGTAGGCAGTTTGAAGCAAACAATGGTCATAAATTGTTGTGGTGAACCCTTACTGGGATTTGGTTTCTCCATCCACGGCGCCTATCTTTTTTTGATCTTCTCAAGTTAATTAGGAACAGAACTGTCAAAATTGCACAGACCAATCCTGCAATTAAGAATACACCATTAAAGCTAAGCATAGAAAATATTGGATTAAATATTATAGGTGGCAAAAACTGGCCTATAAAAAGAAATGTTGTAAGGTAAGATATCATTCTGCCTCTAGCACAAGTGTTTGTCAGTTCGCCGACCCAAAGATTTAGGGTTGGCATAACCATTCCTTGACCCACCCCGAACAATATGACCATAACAATAACTGTTATTATACTGATTGCTTGGGACAGGAGAACAAATCCAATAGCCCATATACCAAGCGCCACAAGCGCAATTACATTATATGAAAATTTAGATTTGATTCTCTTATACATAAAAGCACTTGTCGCAGCCGCAATCCCCATTGCACTAAGAAAAACGCTTATGATTAAACTGCTATTTACTCCAAAATCCAAAGCCAGAAGCTGCGGGATAAACGTGACGGTAGTGTATAGCAACACCATCATCCATAACCCTAAACCATAAACTGCAAAGATGAAAGGCTTTTGTTTAACCGTCTGGATTATTGAAACGCTTTCAGTTGCTTTAGTTTTCAACCCATTTTTTTTCTCTGAAACGTCTGGTACGAATAGCCATGCCAGTAAACCTATTGGAACACCGGCTAAGTAGATGCCGAATGGTAAATTCCAAGCTACTACTCCTAAAGCGCCGCCTAAGAGGGGCCAAATTACGCCTCCGAGTGAAGCTGTGCTAGCTTGCCAACCCATAATTTTATCGCATTCTTCACCTTTGTAAACATTTAGAATTAGTACAACAAGTGGATTCATTATTGCCGCGACGGCAACACCTAGAAATGCACGACTGATTAACAGCGTTGTTATGTCTGTAATGAAAAGACCTGAAGCACCAGCAATACCATAAAGTAGCAATCCAAAGGCGAATGGTTTTTTCGGACCTAATTTGTCGATTAAGCTTCCAAAGATCGGGCTAAAAATAGCGATAAATAGGGCATGGGTTGTTATAACAAACCGAACATTATTCTCGTCAGCACCTTGCAGATTTCCTTGCATCAAGGAAATCACGGGTGAAATGATTGCGCCAGCCATCACTGCTAAAGTAGAGGCAGCCAAAATGATGAATAACGCTTTTCTGTTAAGAGCTCTACTCATGAGGTGCACTTGCCTTTTTTATTTTCGGCTAAAATGTTTTGAGACATCTTTTCAAGCAATCGTATTACGGATGCCTTTTCCTCCTTGGTTAAGCCTGTTGAGAGAGTTTCGGTAAGTTGTTGTAAAACACTTTTTAATTTTGGATTTAGCTCTCGTCCTTTGTTTGTTAGGTATATTTTATAGGCTCTGTGGTCTGCTTCATCTCTTTTCCGAGTTACATAGCCTTCTTTTTCAAGCTTAGCTATTGCTCTAGCTGTTGTTGCTTTATTAACTCCAAACTGGGCTGTGAGAGTTTCCTGATTTATGCCATCTTCATGTTGGAGCGCTATTAGGAACGAGATTTGGCCAGTTCCAATTCCGTGTTCTTTGAGCGCTGAGTCTATGTAAATGCTGATATTTTGATAGATTATAGAAATTAATCTGCCGAAGGATATCTTTTGCGTCATTTTTTTAACCAGACAGGACATAATAGTTGTTGATGCAACCATTATATCGAATTGCGATATCAATTCTAATAAAGGTTGTTGTTACAACTAATTTGATTATTTTCAGGACCCAAAACAATTCAGGAAGCATAATATTTTGATCCAGAAATGAATTCTCGAGGATTATTGGTGGGCACAACACAGAAAACCCTAAACCAAAATAGAGGTAGAAGTAGGCCTTCTACCCAATCGCAAGAATTACTACTGCAACAAACCCACTCCCCAACAATACCTGCTAGAAAAAGTTGAACAAACAAATTTCCCCGTTCAACAGGACCACTAAAACAAAACTACGCCAACACGGTTCCTCATCCTCAGCCCATCCCACCCAACATAGCGCTACATACGGATGAGGAGAAAAACTTGCTTCCTCACCCACAACGCAAACCAAAAAACAGCCCAAACACCAACAACCAACAAAACAAACAAAAAAAGGTGGACTTCACTAGTAATCACTTAAGCGAACAAACGATAGATGATGGGCCGAAAACGCCTATGCATAACAACCAGCGGACCGTGCCAGTGGCTGCTTTCTTGTTTAGCAATGACGGCGGTTGCTTTCTTTGTGCAACCGTCACTGAAAGGTCGCCATAGGACACTTGAATGTGAGTTTACGACACCAGATTCTTTTGACCCCCAGAATGCAGTAAGAACGAGGACTAAACTTGAAGCTTGTAAGCGTTATCATTATCGGTTTAGTCTTAACAATTTCCACAGCATTTGGTCGGAGGTGTAATGGTCTGCGAGAACACCAACAAGCACCAACAAGGAGTATTTCGTAGGAAAAGTAAAAATTTATTTAATCGTAAGCATTATTTTAATGCATGTCAGAGCAGATTGAAGACATAATAAAAGTTTCATCAAAAGGACAAATCGTGATCCCACAAGAAGTCCGCAAAAAACTAAACGTAAAAGGTGGCGAAAAACTGATAGTTCTCACCCGCAACGGAGATATACTGCTCAGAAAAACCAAAGAGGCATCAATCGAAGATATAGCAATGAAAATTGAAGCAGCAACCAGCAAAGAAGCCCTTGATGTGGATACAATCGTGGCCGAGGCAGTCCAGTGGGCAAGAAAGTCAAAGTAGTATTTGATACAAACGTTTGGGTCTCAATCTTCCTAAAAAAAGTTCTTAGTGAAAAATACGTTCAGGCAAAACAAGATCTAACCATCTATATCAGCCAAGACATTCTATTAGAAATTTCCAAAATTCTACTATACCCCAAAATTGCAACAATACTACAAAAAGCAAACGTAACCGAAAAAGAAATCCTCCGCGCAATCCAAACCAACACAACAACAGTCAAGCCCAAGCTGAAGCTGCAAATAATCGAAGATCCTGAAGACAACAAAATAATAGAATGCGCACTGACAGCCAATGCAGACTTCATCGTAACTGGAGATAGCCATTTGTTGAAACTATTTAGGTTCAAAAAAACCAGAATACAGACCCCCAAAGAATTCTTTGAAAATAATCAAGGCTTTTGATTATCTATTGGTTCGCGTATCTGTTTATACGTCGGGGTAATGTTTTTAGGTTCTATCTCAGTTTTGCTAAAAGCAAACACCAACTTACAGGAATAATGATTTGCATGCAGCCTATGCCAAAAGACTACAACTTTACCGAAATCGAAGCTAAATGGCAAACGAAATGGGAAGAAATGGCGATTTACCACTACAACTGGAGCGACACAACCCGCCCAGCATTCAGCATCGACACACCTCCGCCTTATCCCTCAGGCGAACTCCACATGGGCAACGTTCTCAACTGGGCATATTTCGATATGGTCGCACGGTACAAGCGCATGCAAGGATTCAACGTGCTTTTCCCGCAGGGATGGGACTGCCACGGCTTAGGCATAGAAATCCAAGTTGAAAAAGCTAACAACATCCGCAAACGCGACTTGCCCTCCGACCAGTTCAGGGGCATGTGCATGGCTTTGGTCGAAAAGTACATTGCCATGATGAAAGAAGGCATCCTCAAACTCGGCGCATCAATCGACTGGACCACCGAGTACAAAACAATGGACCCCGACTACTGGCGCCGCACACAACTCAGCTTCATTATGCTTTACGAGAAAGGCTACATGTACCAAGGCACACACCCAGTCAACTGGTGCCCCCGAGACGAGACCGCAATAGCCGACGCAGAAGTCGACCACATCAAAAAAGAAGGCACACTTCACTACATCAAATTCCACCTATCAGGCAGCGAAGAATACCTGTTAATCGCCACATCACGCCCCGAGTTCATACCCGCATGCGTCGCCGTCGAAGTCAACCCGAAAGACGAACGATACAGTAAGTACATCGGCAGAAAAATCTCCGTACCGCTCATGAATCGCGACGTCACAATTATAGCCGACGAAGCCGTCGACCCCAAGTTTGGCACTGGAGCGATGCAAATCTGCACTTATGGTGACAAAGAAGATGTGAAAACAGTCATAAAACACAAACTCCCAGTCATCCGCCTCATCACACAGAATGGGCAAATCAGTGAAGCAGGCTGCAAATACGCAGGCCTCTACATTAACAAAGCCCGAGCAGCCATAGTTGAGGACCTCAAAACGGCGAGGTTGCTTGAGAAGAGTGAGAAAATCCAGCAGGAAGTGGGCGTATGCGACCGCTGCAAAGCCCTTGTCGAAATCCTCGAAGTTAAACAATGGTTCATGAAGACCATGGAGTTAACCGAAACCGTGGAAAAGAACGCAAACGAAATTCCGTGGTATCCTGACTACATGAAAAACCGCCTAATCGACTGGGCAAAGGCTCTGGATTGGGACTGGGTAATTAGCCGACAAAGGTTATTCGCTACACCGATTCCAGTGTGGTACTGCAAGGGCTGCGGCGAACTCATAGTCGCCAAACCTGAATGGGTACCAATAGACCCCAAACTTGAGAGCCCCCGAATCGGAGCGTGTCCCAAATGCGGCGGCAAAGACTTCACCCCAGAACCGGATGTCATGGACACATGGATGGACAGCTCAATCACATGTGCCGTCCATGCTGGCTGGCCTGACCGAGCAGACTGGCACCGCCTGTTCCCCGCAAGCGTCCACCCATCTGGAACCGACATCATCCGCACCTGGGCATACTACCTCATGGTTCGCCATCTAGCACTTTTCGATGAACGCCCATTCAACAGCGTACTCATCAACGGAATGGTATTGGGCGCCGACGGCAGAAAAATGAGCAAATCACTCAAAAACTATGCTGCCGCACCCGAGGTACTCAACAAGAGCGGAGCCGACGCAGTGCGCCAGTGGGCTGCAGGAGGAGGAGCAACAGGCTCAGACATACCATACCGTGCCCAAGACGTAGAATACGGCAGACGCTTCCTCGTCAAACTCTGGAACGTGTCGGGCTTCGCAAGCAACCTCCTCGCCAAATTCGACCCCAAAGACACAACCGAACCAGACTATCAACTACTCGACAAATGGATACTGAGCAAAACCGAGAACCTTACCAAAAAAGTCACTGACGCCTTCGAGCGATGCCAATTCAACATCGCAATCGAGGACATCCGCAACTTTACTTGGCACGTATTCTGCGACTTCTATGTGGAAGCCGTCAAGGACCGCCTCTACCGACCAGAAGTCTATGGCAAAGCCAACGCTGTCGCAGCCCAACGCACACTCTACGAGGTACTCTACCGCATGCTACAGCTGATTTCACCGGTTATTCCTCACATGACTGAGGAAATTTACCAGTACATGTATCTTGATGGCAAAGGCTACCAGAGCATTCAGGTTTCGCAATGGCCCCAATTCAATCAATCCAAAGTGGATGAAACAGCAGAGAAAGACGGAGACTTAGTCACCGCAGTCATGAGCGAAATCCGACGAGACAAGGCTGAAAAGAAGTTGCCTCTCAACGCCCCAATAAAAAACCTAACGATCTACGCTAAAGAAGAAACCAATGCAACAGCCATACGCCAAGCTCAAGCAGACATCAAAGCTACACTGAAAATCGAAAACATCACCATCGAAGCTGGGCACGCTGAAGTCAGGCAAGTCGCTCAATACGAAGTTTACATTAAACCAGAATACTGAGGCAATCTTAATGGTAAAGGTTGGTTTAATCGGCTGCGGCGCAATCGGCACGGTTCTAGCAGAAGCTATCGAGCGTAAACTGGTGGTCTGCGATGAACTCGTAGTTTTTGATACTGATGCTGCTAAGTCTCAGAAGCTAAAGCGTGAGCTGAGTTTTCGAGTTAAAATTGCAAGCAGCGTGGACGAGTTGCTTGCTGCTAAACCCAAAGTGGTTGTGGAAGCAGCGGGCCAACAGGCAGTCCGGGAATACTACGACAAACTTGTGGCATCCAACGCCGAAATAATTGTGATGAGCACGGGCGCATTGCTTAGCTTAAACGCGGATGACCCCCATGTGCATTTTCCAGCGGGAGCCATCGGAGGTTTAGACGCCATCGCAGCAGCAGCCAACGCAGGCATCGACGAAGTCACTTTGACTAGCCGCAAAAATCCCAAGGCGCTTAACAAAACAAACACGGAAGAAACCGTCATCTATGAGGGCACCGCAAAAGAGGCAGCGCGACAGTTTCCAAGAGAAATGAACGTTGCCGCCACATTAGCATTAACGGTTAAACCTGTGCAGATAAAAGTCAAAGTCATATCTGACCCCAAAGTCATCCGCAACACGCATGAAATCCACATCAAATGGCGCTACGGAGAAATGAACCTACAATTCGCAAACGACCCACACCCAGACAACCCACACACAAGTGCATTGGCAGCATGGGCAGCCATAAGGTTGCTTCAAGCACTGTTGCATTAATCCTCATTTTTCCTTTTTAAAAACCAGAAAATTTCGCTGACACAAACAAACCCACGCACAATTTTATTTGGTTCCTACAAGATTTCAATAAAGGAACTTGCGCTCCGCTCTTTTTAGCGGTTCTTTTGGTGTCTATTAGAACCTCATTGCAAAACCTTGAAGTGAGATCCTATTAATAATTTTACAGAAAAAACAATACAAAACTTTTACCTAAAAAAATAAAACAAAAAAGAAAAAGAAGCTAAAGCTTTAGCTTACTCAGTTGTGGTGTTTTCGTCGCTTTCGTCTGTTGGGATGGTTTGGTCTGTGGCGGTGGTTTCTGTTTCCACTTCCGAATGCGCCTGGTGAGGCGCTTCTGAAGGGTGGGCCGTTATGTGGGCCTCCTCCACAATGACCGGTTGAATGACGTTTTCGTCAATTGTCTCTTCCATCACTTTCTCAAGGGTAATTTCAGATGGGGCATGCTCTGTGACTTCGAAGCTTTGAAGTGGAGCTGAAACCTCTGGTTCTGAGATCATTTCTGTTACTGGCTCTGCTATTTCATCTGATGAGGTTTCTTCGATGGCTATTTCTGCTTCAGCGATTTCTTCGGACACTTCCTCGATTGCTGGTTCCTCTGCTGGTGCAGCTTCTTCGGGTGTAGCTTCGAATTCAACTGGAGTCTCGATTGATGCGGCTTCCTCAATAAGGGGGGTTTCTTCGAGTACTGGAGATGCTTCAGCTACGGGCTCTTCAATTGGGGCTTCTTCAATGGGTGCAGCTTCAACTGGGGCCTCCTCGATTGGAGTTTCGAACACTGCTGGTTCATATGAGTAGGTTTCCTGAACTGTTTCAGGGGCTTCGTCCACTGTTGGTTCAGCTGCAATTTCAACTGTTGCTTCTTCAATGATAGCTTCTTCAACTGTTGCAGCTTCAACTGTCGGAACTTCCTCAGCTACTGGAGCCTCTTCGATTGGGGCAGCTTCAGAAATAGCGCACTCTGTCGCGATTTCTGCTGGAGCTTCGACAATTGTTTCTGTTTCGGTAAAGATTTCGGTTGAGGCAGATTCAACTGGCGCTGTTTCTTCAGTGGATGTTTCGATTAGAGATGTGTCCTCAACTGGGGTTTCAACAGCTGGGGCTTCTTCGACTACATCTACAAGGGCACACTCGACTGGGCATTCAACTGCGGTTTCGGCTTCGGCTTGTGCAGTTTCGATTGGCGCTGTTTCAACTTCAATTGGAGCTTCTTCGATTAAGGGAGCTGCTTCAACTACTGGTTGCTCAATTATAGCTTCCTCAATGGTTGCAGCTTCAACTGTCGGAACTTCCTCAGCTACTGGAGCCTCTTCGATTGGGGCAGCTTCAACTGGCGCCGCCTCGACTATAGGTTCCTCAATTGCAGGGACAACTTCATTTGGTGCAGCTGCTTCCTCAATAACTGGGGTTTCCCCAATTAATGCGGTGGCTTCCTCAATTGGAGCTTCCACAGGTGCCTCGATTGGAACAGTTTCAACTGTAACGGCTTCAGCCTGAACGATTTCGACTGGAGCCTCAATTGGCGCGGTTTCAACTGATGTAGGTTCGGCTGTGACTGTTTCCACGACTGCGGATTGGATTGTGGCAGTTTCAACCGGAACTTCCACTGGGGTTGATTGGACTGGCGCTTGTGCAACTGGGGCCGCTTGGTCAGTAACGACGGGGGCTGGAGCAGAAACTTCTTCGGGTTTTGGAGAGCCTAAAAGCTGAGTAGTCGCTTCCCTTATTACACCTAATTCGTTTCGGGTATTTTCAAGGGTATTTCCGAGGAGAGCAATTTCTCGATTGTAGATTTCCTCGTCGATTTCGCCTACTACATGCTGAATTTCATAGTTTGCGAGAAGCATTTCAAGGGTTTTTAATTGCCCTTCTAATTCCAAGGTTTTCGATTGCATTTTTTCTCCAAGATCATGGCGTTGCTGCTCAATGTCAGTGATTGCTTTTACGATGTCTGCATTGAAGGAGTCGCGGGTTGCTTCAGAAATTTTACCGGAGGCGCAAAGGTTATCTAGAGCTTGCTTCTTTTTTGTGGCGATTTCGTATTCTTCATTTAGACGCTTAAACGTGTATTTCCATGAAATCAATTTATTAGCACCGTATGTCTGTAGCGTAAAATCAGTGATAACGTTTGTTAACATGCACATATATCGGTGGGTGTTAAAACTGGAATGTGTATCTGAAAAATAGTAATTTAGGCATCAAAACTGTTTGTGCAATTAGTGGTTTATGTATATGAAATAAGCAATTTTTCAATCTGTTTAAGTCTTTACGTGCCAGTTTTATGCTAATACTTGCCTGTTTGGGGCGCGGTTATGTTGATGTTTGAAGCGAAGTTTTTGCGCGACAAAGTTGTTTGTACTTGTTCATACTTTTTAATTTTATTACAACTTATTATTCTAAATCCGAATAAGTCTTAAATATCTAAACAAGAATAGACAGAGTTGAACGTGCAAAACATGGTCGCATTAACAATAACAATAAACGGGGAAAAATCTGAAGCCCGAATAATCAAAAAAATGCATGAACGTGTAATCAAAACCTTCTTAGACACCATAATCATGGCAGAACTCCAAAACGCAGCCATAAGCGGCTACGATGTAATCAGCTTCATTCACAACCGATTTGGCTTCCTCGTCAGCTCAGGAACCGTCTACTCACTTCTCTACTCGCTGGAACGCAACCACCTAGTTGAAGGTGTCTGGGTCGAACGCAAAAGAGTCTACAAACTCACCCCAAAAGGCGAACAAACCATCCAAACCATTCTCAACTCCCATGACAAAATCAAAGGCTTCATGGGAACAATCCTCAGAGCCTAAAAAACACCAAAACATTTTCTTTTTGCGCATTTAGAAACGAAACACTAAAAAACCCCCTTACAGTTTCCTATCAGCGCAACGAAACAACAGCGGGTCCGTAGCTCAGTCAGGCTAGAGCATCGGACTTTTAATCCGAGGGTCGCGGGTTCAACTCCCGTCGGACCCGCTTAAAAAATTTTATTTCCGTGCAAAAACAAAGGAAAAAGAACGTTACGGCACGGCATTAGCTATTCTTTGATTACATTAAAGTGATTCTGGCTAGCCTTTGCAGTTCAGATTTGTCGCCGAAGCAATTGGGAACGCCGTCGAAGCCGAATGCAGAGGAACCATCTGAAGCAGCGAGCGGTAGACCAAATATGCCGCGTAAACAAAATGAAACGCCAGTGTGGAGAAGCCTTGCTGATGAATTCAAATGAAATATTTTTTGAAAAATAAACCACTAATGTTTGGATAAACACCCTATAGACTCTTGAATACTACTACACAATGGGTGACTGGATGCATTTTACGTTTTTATACCCAGAAGGGCAGTATTGGGCGATACATTTGCCCAGAAACTCGGACGTTGCAACAAAGAAGAAGCCTCTTGCGCCCCAAGCAGAAGAGAAAGCATTAATCGGCCAGTTCGAGGAAGAAGCCGCCCCCAAAGAAGTCGCCTACGTCTTCTCTGACCCCTACAACATAGCTAAACGGGTAAAATCCAGCAAATTCACACCATTCCAAAATTTCCAGCTTAACATAGAAGCCGTAAAACTCAAGCAGACAGGCAAAATTGACAGCTTAATCGCCGTAGATGCCATCCGCACAAAACTGGTGCCCTACAATTTCCAGCTCCAAACCGCCCTCCAAGTCATAAACGAGATGAACGGCAACGCCATTTTAGCCGACGAAGTGGGTTTAGGTAAAACCATTGAGGCAGGTTTGATTATGAAGGAGCTGCTACTCCGTGGCGAGGTGGATTCGGTGTTGGTTGTTTCGCCTAAGAGTTTGCTGTCGCAGTGGAAAAGTGAGATGTGGGAAAAATTCAGCGAATCCTTCGAAGTTGCAAGCAGCCATCGTACATCCATCCTCAAAAAGGGCAACAGAGTAATCTGCTCGCATAACCTTTTGGCGCGGAAATACGATTTACTTGCTAGGCAGGGCATGGGACCTTGTAGTGGTGGATGAGGCACATGCTTTTCGCAATACGCATAGTAAAAGCCGAGGATGCCTATCTAATCTAAGAAAAAACCATCTCCTCCTACTTTCCGCAACGCCTCTATGCAACAGGTTAACCGATTTGTACAGTATTGTGGATTTGATTCAGCCGGGGCTTCTGGATAGTGAGCGGGCATTTATTTCGCGGTACGCTGAGGACTCACGGAGCCGAGTTGTCAAGGAAACTGAAGCTAACCAGCTAAGGCACATACTTCGGGAAATAATGTGCCGAACCCGACGAGAACAAACGGGTATCCCATTCACGAAGCGCTTTGTGGAGTCTCGCACTCTTGACCCGACCAACGAGGAGAGGGAATTTATTGACAAAGCAACCGAGTACCTGCAAATGGTAAGCCAGAACCACTTCAGAACCATAGAAGCTCTAATCGCAGAAAACCCCAACCGCAAATTCACTGAGTCTCAGAGCAACGCCATCTTGGTTTTCCAGGCAATCACATTGCAGCAGTCGTTTTCGAGTTCTCCTGCGGCGTCAATTCAGTCGTTGCTTAAGAGGCAGCAGCGGTTCCCTCAGGAGGCACAGGCAACAAGTCAACTTATCGAGATGGCGCAGAAAGTCAAAAGCGCCAAAATGGAGTTGCTTAGACAGCATCTTGCATGAGGTGCGTAACGAGCAGGCGCTGATTTTCTGTTTGCGAAAGGTTACTGCGCGTGAAATTAAAGACATGCTTAACGCTGAGTTTGGTAAGGCGGACGTGTTTTTGGGTGATATGGATCAGGCTGAGCGGGACCAAGTTGTTGAGCGTTTCAAGAACGGGACAAATTAAGTATATCGTTGCTACGGACGCCGCTGCGGAAGGTCTTAACCTGCAGAACTGCTGTATAATGTTCAACTATGACCTGCATTGGAACCCCATGAAAATCGAGCAGCGCATCGGCCGTATTCACCGTTTCAAACAGGACCGCGACGTCACCGTGTTTAACTTAGCTGTTAAAGACACCATCGACGACTATGTGCTGCATGTGCTCTACCAGAAAATCGACTTGTTCACGATGACTGTGGGAAAAATGGAAACTGTGCTGGCGGAGCTTAAAGAGGGGTCGCAGGACATCCAGAAAACAATTGGCGAAATCATGTTCCGCAGCAACATTCTCGGATGGACATGAAGAAGGAGCTGGAGAAATTGGCTAGTGACTTGGCGATTTCGCGGAAGAATGAGGAGTTGGCGGAGCAATTCACGAAAGGGGTTATGGATTGAGTAGCACTACAGCACAAATCACCGATTCGTCAAAGCCTACTTCTTGGCTAAAGGTTGCCAGGTGACGGGTGAAGAAAACGAAGTTTTCGCGGTCACCTACCCAGGCGATTCTGAAGTGCAGGAGTACACTTACGAGCCGACTGTGGCACGGCAGAAGAAAGCACCGCTTCTGGCGCCGGGGAGCCCGGCGTTTCAGCAGATCCTGCAAGACTGCCAGAAAACGGCGTGCTATGCCAAGTGCAGTTAATCCTAAAGGCGATATTGAGTCAGTGCTCAGAAACACCTTCAAAGACGAGCCTACCAACTGCGTAAAGCTGCAGCATGCAGTCAGCGGAGAGTAGTCACATGTGTTAAAACTGAGCCGTGTCACCACAGAATCAACAACGGCAAAATCGCGCCGTCAAAAGCCGGAAAAAGCGAGCAGGCAAGGTATTTGCAGTTCTATTTCTCCGTCACATTCCATAGTAAGCCTCCGATCCAAAAACGATGAAACCCTCAGCGTTATTGGTAGAGGAGGAAACAGGCTTGGTCTGCAACGAGGAATTCAACCTCGACACGCTGCAGAGTACGGGGTTGCGGTGCATGATTAAAATCAAAAATCAAGCTTGAAGCCTTTGAAGAACTTGAAAGCCGCGGCGGAAGAAAAACTCAAAGAAGCGATTGAAATGAAGCTGGCGCTCTATGATTTGCCTTTCGGGCAAGGAAAAAAAAGCCCGAATGAGAAGTTTCGAGAGGCGCCTGCGTAAGGAGCGGCGGGAACAGGTTATTTCCAAAAAGCATGATTTTGATTATTTGAAGTGGCAAAACGACTTTGAAACGCTGCTGAAAAGGGAGGAGGAATCCTACGCAACTAACGTGACTGTGCGGCTCACTAACCTATTGGTAGTCAACA
The DNA here is from genome assembly GCA_963760925.1 of uncultured archaeon. GTDB lineage: Archaea > Thermoproteota > Bathyarchaeia > Bathyarchaeales > Bathycorpusculaceae > Bathycorpusculum. The sequence goes on from CAVXES010000006.1 coordinate 657,280, forward strand.
CGGTTAAAGTCAAATGCCAGTTAACCCTTGACAACAAAGCCATTATAGACACCCAACTCACCCTTGGGCTCCAGCCAAACGTTGAACTCACCTGCCAACTGTGCAAGATGCCTTCACGGAGGGCTACGCCACCAAAGACGGCTTCTATGTCTGCGGCAACTGTACCCGTCAATCTATAGAAACAGGCAAAATCTACTCCAAAAAAGCCCATCTCGCGTGGGACGACAAACTAAATGAGGTTTTTGAGGCTGACTTAGGTTTTATCTGCGCGGTTTGTGGAAAAAAACACAGTCAACCTACTCGAATTCAAATGCAGCCACGACCAATCAAGCGTCTGCATCAGCCACTACGACCTCTGTGACGACTGCGGCAAACCTTTCTCCAAAAACAACCTCACCTACACCGACGAATTCAAACATCAACTATGCCCCAAACACGCAAAGAACCAAAAGTAGAGGCAACAAGATGAGCATCAAAAAATTCAGCGGAGCACTAAAAGAAATCAGTTCACGCCACCCCTACGTTGACGTAGCGGACTCTCTGGAGGTTGAACTGAGCATTCCGCGGTTTAAAGCTGAAGCGTTGGCTAAGAGAGTGGAGGAAAGGTACCTTCAAAAGATTCCAGTTAGCGGCGAGCAGAGGGTGCAGCGGCTTTTTGAGGAGCAAAATCAGTCTGGACCTCAGCTGAGAACAAGCGGGTACTGTGTTGATTGCCTCTCTGAGAAGGAGTTTAGAACTTTCATTTGCTGGATGCTTGAAGAGTTAGGGTACAAACTTGAAACAGAGAAATCCGATTCTGGTTTCGGCTTTGAAGCAGTGGCGAATAAGGATAATGAAAAAGTTGCAGTTCAAGCCGTAAAAATGCCACGTACAAGTGTTGTTTCAAATTTAATCGTGCCACTATCGGAGGAACTAAGACGGAAGCATGGATGTAGCAGGTCAATTGTTATAGCAACTGGCGTTTTCAGCCAGAAAGCGGATGAGGAAGCACAAAAACTAAACGTTGAACTCTGGGACCGCATAGCACTCAACGAAAGAATCAGCCAAGCCAAAACTAAATGTGAAACCGAAGCACTTTCACGTTTCCCACCCTACCAAGGCACACTGTTTGATAGCCTCTTGAAGCTAGAGGAGGGTAAAGATTTCCTTGTTGAACTCAAAGCAGACTGGAAATACGAACTACTTCTTCCAGGAGTGAAGTATCCGCTGTTGAGTTTCCAAATGCGAAACGGCACTGTCACCCGATGCGTACTCAGAATAAAGTATAATGAACCAGTCAGCGAAAACGAAGGTGAGGTGGTGATTGGTGCCGACGAGGCGGGTAACAGGGTTGGTCCAGATGAAGCTGAGGCGTATATTTTAGTTACACAGTACCTTGAACAGTTCTTGGAGTAAAAAGACACAGCAAATTTTTATTCGTCAGTTGCATCCAGTGCTTCCGCGATAAGTTCAACGTCTCTCACTGTCAAGGGGCGATTAGTTACTTTAACCACTGTGCGTCCACTCCATCCGCAGCAGCTGCACTCATACTTCGGCGGAACTATACCCATGTGACCAAATAAGTCGCCTTCGATGGTCCCAGTGCGCTTGACTTTGGGGCTTTTGCATTTAGGGCAAACCTGCACATCCAAGTATGTTTTGTCCTCTTCAAGTTTCTCCAAGAACTCGGCCAGTTTCTGCCCCGATTCACTGATTTCTTCGATCTTTAAAACTGTGGTTTGTTGCTGTTTCTTCTTTTTCTTCTGCAACTGAGCTTCTGGCATAATATGCGCCTTCTCCAGCCACTTAGTAATTGTAAGCAATAAATTAGGCGTTATGGTACATCATTTTACGGGTTAGTACAACCCTTTACGGATGCTAATAAATACCGCCTCAAACAAACCTTCAATTAAGGAGAAAATAATTGAACAAGAAAACCGCCATAGCCCTGCTCATAATTGCAATAATCATGTCCTCTTCCACTGCACTAACCGCTCAAGCCGAAACCGTTTACCCACCCTTCATCAACCACTTGGACACCACCCAGCAGCTTGCGTTATCCACTCCTCTTGTTATCGGTATCAGTTCCAGATCTCACAATCCACTTGATCAGCCAACGAGAGCAGAAATTTACCTATACGTGCAAAATAATCCCGGTGTCCACTTCAGGGGAATCTGCGAAGCCCTCACTCTATGCGTGGGTATGGTGCAGTACCATATCAGCATCTTAGCCTGTGCAGGTTTTCTGTCGATTTACGGGGATGGTAAAATGCAGAGGTTCTTTGTCGCAGGAAAGTACTCGAAGCGGCAAATGAAAATTATTTCGCTGTTAAGACATGAAACCAGCGGGAAAATATTGCGAATCATCAATGTGAAAAAGGCGGTTTCTCATGGCGAATTGGCGGCTGAGCTCCAGATTACTTCGCAGGGGTTGACTTGGCAGATACACCACCTCGAAAAAGAAGGTGTCGTCGAGCAAACAAGCAATGGCTTAAAACTCAGCTACAACATCAAAGAAGCCTATTCACCGATAGTGAGTGCATATGTAAGCAGAGTAGGACAAACGTGAAGTTTTCCGTAAAACAGAAATTGTCGATTCACCCCCTTACACCCATGACATCCTCGAAAAAACCCAGTTGCCTCTGGCTAGACGAATTAAGCACGATAGAAGCGGCACAAGCCGCAAAAAACGGCGCAGTAATCATTTTCCCCCTCGGCAGCGTTGAAGAACACGGCAGCCACCTTCCACTCTGCACAGACAGCATACAACCTGAATACATTGCTTTAGAAGTCGCAAAAAAAACCGGTTGCCTCGTCGCCCCACCATTTCGTTATGGAATATGCAATGCCACACGCAACTTCCCCGGAACCCTAACCATAAAGTTCGACACCCTGTACAGAGTAGCAATCGATGTGCTCTCCGAGTTGGTGCGTAGCGGTTTCTATAGGATTATTGTGATGAGTGGGCATGCGGGGAACTCGCATATGGTGGCGCTTCGGTTGGCATCGCAGGAAATCGTGAATACAAATGAAGGTAAAGTGAGGATTATGGTTCTCTCTGATTTTGATTTTGCTGAAGAATTAGGGAACAAATATGCTTCAGCGGGCGATGGACACGCTGGCACTTTGGAAACCTCGCGTGTAATGGCGATTAAACCTGAACTTGTAAAAGGTAAAGGTAAAGCGGAGGTTTGGCGTATGCCCCGTTTCGAAGTCGTCGCTCATCCTGAAGTAGCGTTTCCCGGAGGAGTCAATGGCGACCCCACGACAGCATCCGCAGAGAAGGGACAAAAAATTAACCAATACATAGTTGAACAAGTAACCAGACTTGTAAAAACTTTACAGAAAAATGTTGAAGAAAAATAGAAAAACGTGGAAATGGTTGTTTTTGATTTATTTTTGTGGTTTCTCAGCAGCCTTTGAGGCTGAGGCTTTAACAGGTTTCATTGGTTCCTCGCAGCAAATCAACTCGCAGGAGTCGCATCCGCACGGGTCTTCAACAACAACGACAAGTCCGCATTCTTCACACTTATACTCTTCACCTTTCTTTTTTACCAAAAAAATCACCTTCTAAAAATTGAGTTAGAACTCCAGATAAAAGTGGTTTTCTGAAAATATAAAAATTTCTAGTCAAAACGCCACACTACGACCGAGACGTTTTAAGCATAACTAAAAATCAGTTGGATTTCTCGAGGGCTTTTTTGTATAGCGCTTTGTCGATAACTCTTGCGTCAAGGTTATGTTTTGCTGCAGTTTTGCGAAGGGCGTCTAAGAATCTGATGTAGTTTTGGGGGGTGTACATTCCGGATGGTGCGTTGCCTAATATGGGTTTCCAAACGGCGAGGTCTAGTATGCCATAGTTTTTGGGGTCAAAGAACGCTAAAATGATGCTGGCGAGTACTGGGCTTATGCCTTCCAGAGTTGTTAGGCAATTGAGACGGTATGTGTCGTCTGCGTTTGGTAAGCTTAGGGTTTGGCTGGTGATGCGCTGCACCTTATCCTCGTCGTTTCTCGCTACTAATTCAAGCGCACGCTCCATCTTTTCAGGGTCCTCTTTAAACTTCCACTCTACAATTGCAGCTAAGTCTTTGCAGGTTAATGCTTTGTTTTTGCGGAATTTAGAGCCTAACTCACGTTCGCGCTGAGCTTTCCAGCCGAAGGCTTTATCGTATTTGCGGCTCCACATTATGTAGTCTGGTTTATCCAAATCTTGTTTCTCCAGCGCTACAAGTTATGTGCATTGATAGATTTTTGTTTTTGCGAAGAATGTAGGCCCAAAATTTTTTTCTGCCTCAAAAAGACAAGGAAGGTCTTACAAAGCAACAAAAACCACCCTATAAAGAAGTATCACCAAAACACCTTACACGGGGGTCAAAACCAAAACAAATGCCATCCCCGCAACGCCAAAATACAGCAAGCCACATGGAGAAATCACTTGCTTCCAACAAAATCTCAACTGAAAAAGAAGCTAGTCCACAATTGCATTTCTACATAGGATACTCGGCAAGAGCAACCGTTAAATCTGCGCTTAAGCGTCACTGCAAAGTGACGCAGAACATGTGAAAACTATTATGTTTAAGCAGCTAAAAAGTAAAGTCCATAGTTTTTTCGTTCTTTTGGGAATACTTTGTTTTTCAAAAAAGCATTATATGTAAAGAATAACAGTTTTAGTTAGTGACTGAAAATTGGCGTTAAACTGTTATCTCCCCGGCAACATGATCCAAATTGACGCATCAGGCTGGGGTGACCTCTTACTGGGCGTAGTTGTGGGCGCAGTTAAGCCACCGCAGCGTATGGTTTTGGAACGCAGAATTCCCACGTCCGCATTTCAACCACCCAACTTTAGAAACAAGAAATATCTTGAATACGCCAACAAAATTGCTGATGAAATTGTTTCGGTAATGCAGCCTACCAGCGACACCTGCTTTAAGGTGTGCTCTGAATTTGTTTTGTCAAGCGTTATTGTTCACTTGCAAGGTCTAGGGTTTAAGGTTGACAGGGTCGAATCTTCTGGTGAACTAAAACAGCGTGTTGAGGATGCCTATGTGCGGTGGTGTGCGGAGAGTGGTGTTCCAAAGGACATGCTTAAAGGTAAGCGACGGTTCGGCGTTTTTGTTGATTGGGTTGCGCAGAACCCTCATTTAAGGGAGGGACTTGTGAAGACTGGATGGGCGAGTTGGGAGCATAAGTGGCGAAATGAAGTAGTTATGAAGCATAATGCTGCGTTTCATTCTTCAGCTTCCCTTGATGAGTTCTAAGGTTGCCCGATTTGATTCTTTAAATATACGGGCTCAGTCTTAACTTATGTAGGTGTAGTTATGGGTAAGAAAAAAACAGCAGATACCCACGATGCATGCGTTTTGAAAATTGCAGAAACCCTCAAAAAAGAAAACTGGGAAGTCAACGCAAACTTGGAGGGCTGGAACAAACCAAGAAAAGTGGGCGCTGAGGTTCCCGATATAGAAGCAAAAAAAGAGGGCTGCTTAACTCGAATTTGTCAAGTGGCTACGCCTGAAATGTTTCAAGGTGACAAAAAGCGGTATTTAGAACTAAAAAATTACTCCGCGGAATATGACTTTCACTTTTACATGATTAAAGGTGGCAAGCGCGTGGAAATAAACCCTGCCGATCTATCAAAGTGAAAGGTGAGGTAATCCCAACTTTTGAGCAGCGTCAACGGAACTTTTTTTGTCGCTAAGATGCCGTCAATTGTCAGTATTATGTCACTGGTGATTTCTGTTCGAAATTATCCCTTAAAACATCATGAAAGCGAGGGATGGCTGACTTACACCAACCACATTTAACCCTAAAAGGTTGCGGATTGCTTATTTTTTCTGTTTCGCCTGTTTTTTACACATTTTTAGGAACGGGGTTTTTATAGAACTCTAACATATTGGCTGAGGAAGAAGAGAGAGTGAAGCAGTCCAGTTGACTCTTATTGTTGACGACGCAGGCAGCGGCGATTTACTTTTCGGAGTTGTAGTCGGTGCTTACCATGAAGAAACAGGCGAATTCAAATACGATCTAATCGACGTTAGGTTCTACCAAGACATATTCAAAGAAAAAGAATACCTGCAGGAGTCTTCACGTGTTGTCTCTCGTCTCGTGTCAAAATTCAACCTCAAAGATGACGAGGCGATTCATATTTGCCAAGGTTGCATCTTCGACGTGGCAGCTGAAGAGCTGCAGAAGGTTTACGGGGAAACCCGCGTTAAACGCGTTCATGTTGAGGGTGAGACGCAGCGGCTGGTTGAAATCGCTTATCTGGATGAAATCCGCAATTTGGGGTACGAACCGCTTGCAGAACGAGATGAAAAAAGGGGCAAAAGCTTCTTCCACATGATGCGGTGGCTAAAAGACAAACCAGAAATGCTACGCTACGCCAAAACTGGCTGGCCCAAACTAAAGAAATATCAGCTTTTCAAGCAATTTGACGCTTCACCCACATACAAGGCAGTATGTAGTGAATGCGGCGAAGAATGTGAGGTGCCCTTCCAGCCAAAAGCGGATAAACCTGTTTACTGCAAGAAATGTTGGTCCAATCATAAACCCACACGTCCCCGACCTCGAAGAAATGTAAGAAAAAGAAAAACAATAAAAAATTAATTGGTAAAGAAAATGAATGTATTTTTAGACTTTAACTCAAGTTGGTATGTGCTTTTGGCCGCTTTTTTGGGGGCTTGGGCACTGCTGTTTGTTGTCCGACGAAAATATTTAAATCGCCACGAAGTTAAGGAGCAGTTGTTCTTGGCTTTAGGCGGCATGACAGCGTTGGCTATGATGGAGTTTTTCGCTGTCTCTACGGGATTGTGGAATTATACGCCTGGGAATTGGCCGGTGATTTTGTGGCCTACCTATTTTGCGGCGATTTTGTTTGGTTACCAGTTGCTGCGAAGCATTGAGAGTATGGTTCCCCGCCGACCCCTGACTTCGCTTTAACGGGCTACAAATTAACATTTTTTATTTTAAGACAGCTTTGTTGACCGTCTTTTTTGTAGGTCAAATAGCGCAACATTTTTATCGAAATATTTACCGAACTAAAGCTATTCTGTTATCGGTGATTTCTTGAAAGACGTCGAGATAAACACATCCTCTTCCTCTTATGCGCGAAGTCTTCTTGAAGCAAGCTTAGACCCTTTGGTGACCATCAGTGCAGAAGGGAAAATTACTGATGTCAACAAAGCCACAGAGTTGGTCACGGGCTGCCAGCGAGAGAAGTTGATTGGCAGTGACTTTTCAGATTATTTTACTGAACCAGTCAAGGCTAAAGCAGGATACCAAAAGGTTTTCTCCGAAGGCTTCGTCAAAGATTATCCCTTAGCTATTGAACATAAATCGGGAAAGATTACTTACGTATTGTATAATGCTTCACTCTACCGAAATGCGGCAGGCGAGATTCAAGGTGTATTCGCCGCGGCACGAGATATAACTGAGCGGAAAGAAGCTGAAGAAAAAGTTAAGCAAGCATCGCTTTATTCACGTAGTTTGCTTGAAGCCAGCATGGATCCGTTGGTAACAATTAGCGCCGAAGGGAAAATCACCGACGTAAATAAAGCAACCGAAACAGCTACTGGTTGCACACGCACCGAATTAATAGGCAGCGATTTTTCTGATTACTTCACGGACCCTAAGAAAGCCCGAGCTGGGTACAAAGAAGTTTTCGTTAAAGGCTTCGTCAGAGACTACCCTTTGGCTATCCGCCATAAATCTGGTGAAATAACTGATGTATTGTACAACGCGACGCTTTTTAGAAACCAAGCTGGGGTTCCGCAAGGTGTTTTTGCTGCGGCACGCGATGTTACTGAACAAAAGAAAGTCCAGGAAAAACTCAGAAATGCATCATTATATGCTCGGAGTTTACTTGAAGCAAGCCTTGATCCCTTGGTTACAATTAGCCCTGATGGAAAAATAACCGATGTCAACAAATCTACTGAAGATGTAACGGGTTGCTCACGGGAAAAACTAGTTGGAAGCGATTTCTCTGATTACTTCACTGAGCCAGAAAAAGCACGCTTAGGCTACAAACAGGTCCTCACTAACGGCTTTGTTAAGGATTATTCCTTAGCAATAAGACACAGGACAGGAAAAGTAACTGATGTTTTGTATAATGCTTCAATCTACCTAAATACTGAGGGTGAAGTTCAAGGCGTCTTTGCGGCTGCAAGAGATATAACTGACCGAAAAAAAGCAGAAGATGCTCTTCGTCAAAGTGAATTGAAGCTTCGAACTGTAGCAGATTTTGCCTATGACTTTGAATATTGGATGGCGCCTAATAGCGAAATGATCTATGTGTCTCCATCCTGCATGAAATTTACAGGTTATATTCCGGAAGAATTTATGAATGACTCGAAACTGCTTGCTAAAATGGTTCATCCGGATGACAAATCAATTATTGGTTCTCATTTTGATGTTGTGGATTCGAGCGAGCGGCATGAGGTTGATTTTCGGATAGTCACCCGTGATGGAGCGGTACGATGGATGTCCCATGCTTGTCAGCCGGTCTTTGATGGAAATGGTAAATGGATAGGTCGGCGCTCTAGCAATCGAGATATCACTGAACGTAAAATTATTGAGAGTGAACTTAGGCAAACGATGGAAAAATTAAAACAATCCAACTCTGAGTTGGAGCAGTTTGCTTATGTTGCTTCCCATGATTTGCAAGAACCTTTACGTATGGTCGCAAGTTACGTTCAACTGCTGGAGCGTCGCTATAAGGGAAAATTGGATTCAGATGCAAATGAGTTCATTGCCTACGCCGTGGATGGCGCCAACCGCATGAGAAGCTTAATCGATGACCTTTTAACTTATTCGCGAGTGAGCAGACTAGGCAAACCATTTGAACCAGTAGACCTTGAATCAGCGATTTCAGTTGTTCTCCAAAATCTAAATGCGTCAATCGCTGATACAAACGCTGTTGTCACATACGATAAACTCCCCATCATAGACGGCGACTGTGGACAGATTGTGCAGCTATTCCAGAACTTGATTGGTAACGCCATAAAGTTTCACGGTGATGAATCGCCACGTGTCCATGTTTCAGTTAAGGCCGAAGAATCAGAGTACTTATTTGCGGTTAAAGACAACGGTATAGGGATAGACCCCCAATATTTTGACCGCTTGTTCAAAATATTCCAGCGGTTACACACCAAACAAGAGTATCCTGGATCAGGAATTGGCCTTGTCATTTGCAAAAAAATCGTTGAACGCCATGGCGGCCGTATTTGGCTTGATTCTCAAGTGGGGAAAGGTTCAATTGTATATTTCACATTAAAGAAAACAAAAGGTGAGAATTAGAAAAATTGAAGCGAAATGTAGAGTCGATCGATATTTTGTTGGTAGAAGATAATCCTGGCGATGTCCGTTTAACCCGAGAAGCGCTCAAGGATGCAAAAGTGCTCAACGACGTGCATGTCGTTCAAGATGGCGTTGAAGCAATGCAGTTTTTGCATCGTGAGGGCAAATTTGTGAATGTACCTACTCCTGACATGATTCTCCTCGACTTGAATTTGCCAAGAAAAGACGGTCGAGAAGTCCTCGCTGAAGTTAAAGCAGACCCTAAACTGAAACGCATTCCAGTTGTTATCTTGACGACTTCAAAAGCTGACGAAGACATAATCCGAACCTACAACCTGCACGCCAACGCATACATTACTAAACCCGTTGACTTAAACAGATTCATAGAAATCATCCATACGCTAGAAGAATTCTGGTTCTCAATTGTAAAGTTGCCTCCGAAGGAATAAGCTATAATTCTGCTGGTCGAGGATAACCCTGGTGATGCGCGTTTAATTCGAGAAATGCTTAGGGACGAAAGCTTTGATGTCAGCCACCTTGAGCATTGTGGGACTCTTTCTAAGGCATTAGCTATTTTAGCGTCGGAAAACGTTGATGCGATTTTATTGGATTTGAATTTGCCTGATAGTCAAGGGCTAGTAACATTTGAAAAAATAAATTCAGTTGCTAACCAAGTTCCCATAATCATATTGACTGGGTTCAAAGACGATACAGTGGGGTTAGAAGCTGTTCGCAGAGGTGCTCAAGACTACCTTATGAAGGGTAAACTTGACGGTGCCCTTTTAATGAAGGCAATCCGTTATGCGATTGAGCGGAAAAAACTCGATGAAGCAGTGAAGAGGCAAGCCGACCTAATTGACCTTAGCCCCGACGCTATCATTACAAAAAAACCTGATGATACAATTACATTTTGGAGTTTAGGTGCAGAAAAACTCTATGGCTACACAAAAAAAGAGGCACTTGGACAGAAAACTAACACTTTATTGAAAACTCAGCCTAGTGTACAACTTATGAGCATTAGCGCTGATTTGCAGCGTGATGGTAAATGGTCAGGTGAACTTATTCATAGAACCAAGCTTGGGCGCGAATTGGCTGTTCAAAGTTACTGGTTGGCTAAATTCGACAGTAATAATCAAGTGGTGGAGATTTTTGAGTCCAATGTCGATGTAACCGAGCGGAAAAATTCTGAGCGTTTAGCCGCTATTGGGGCCACTGCAGGTATGGTAGGTCATGATATCCGTAATCCGCTGCAGACTATTGCTGGTGAGGTGTTTTTGGCGCGGGAAGCACTTAAAGCGTTACATAGCACACCGTTTAAAACTAACATGGAAGAAAGCCTTGACATAATTGATGAGCAGATAACTTACGTTGACAAAATCGTTTCTGACCTCCAGGACTATGCTAAGCATCTTAATCCTAAACTAGAAGAGGTTGACCTTAAAAGCGTCATAGAATCGGTGCTGACCTCAATCAAGCATTCTCAAACATACCCTGTGAACAACATTGACTTCAATTTTTCACTAAGCGATTCTCATGTATTTCTGTCAGATAAGACTTATTTGCAGAGAATTATCCAAAATCTAGTCACTAATTCCGTGCAGGCGATGCCTAAAGGGGGAAAACTGATAATAGCTGTTTGCCGCCAAGTAGACAAATTAAAAATTACTGTTGAGGACACGGGGGAAGGAATCCCCTTGGAAATTAGAGATAAGCTTTTTGTTCCTTTAATCACTTCGAAGTCAAAGGGTCAGGGCTTTGGGTTAGCTGTGGTTAAGAAATTCACTGAGGCGCTAGGCGGCTCCATAACGTTTGAGAGCAAATTGGGGTGGGGAACAAAATTCGAAGTAACATTGCCCGCATAGGGGTTTCTTGAATGCTAATGGCTTGGTTCGATTCGTGATGTTGTGGAGAACCTATTGTTCGCGTTGAAAAACAGTAATTTCTTTTTTGCCTTTGTCTATTGATAAGTCTGTTTAGTTTATGTTCGATGATTTGTAGCTGGCCAGGATGAATATTTGAACTGTTTTTCTTAAATGTTATGAACATTTCTCAAAACGCTTTATATGTTCGCCGACCAAGATTGTTTTCAGAGCAATACCAAAACAATTGGAAGACGGCATGTTGGAATTAGCGCCAGATTGTTTGGCGGCAGGTTTGTTTGCTTTACCTTCATATTCATGGGGTAGTCCGTTCCCGCGTTCGGGCGCGCGTTAATCTTTGGGTGAAGCAGATCAGCCAACCGTCAAGCGAAGTGGAGCTATCCAAAACAGCCTCTCCATGCTCCCATTAACTCGTCTGTATATACGTCCATATTACATATCCTTATAAGCGATATTAACAGATGCACAAAGCCCCAGTAGGAGGCGAAAAGCAAGTGTTAAGTCGAGATTGTGATGGATGTGAAATGCTGCATATGTGCAGTGAAAGATACCGCAGAGTCGCTAAAAACGAGAAGGTTTACTGTCCAGATGGCACAGCGCACTTGGTAGACCAAAATTAAACTTTTCTCATCCTCTACTTTATTTTTGTTAAATAGTTCAACAATCATTTTACAGGCGATATCAACTGCAGTTTTTTGCTATACTGTTTTTTGAATCACTCTGTTTTCTAGTTGTTGTGGAAAACCCGCCTGTACGACAGCAAATAGAGGTTTGTGTTAGCGGGCTGTTTTTGGTATTCGGGTTTTATTGAAGCTGCAAGTTGGCGGATTTTCGCAAGGCAGACAAAACAAAACGCGGTTAACTCAGAGATCTCCACCTTTATATAGAAAGAGGGACTTGAAAAGTTTGTTTAGCGAGCCGTCGCCATTTGAGCTTTAGCGGCGCTTTTTAACACAATAAGCGATCCGTTTTTGCCCAATCGCAGTTGTTTTTCACCTCGAAAAACACAGACCTGACCGTTCTTGAGCTCGATGCTGTCGCCAATGTTTACGCTACCGATTTGGGCTTCCCATAGACAAAGCTTAATTTTGCCTGTTTCGTCGCCTACCACCGCGTTAACTACCATGACGGTGTTACCAAATTGCGTGTGTACCTGTGCGGGTTTAGGAATTTCAAGAACTTCGGCTTGGAGATTCACCCGTTTCATGCCTGAGCGCAAATCCTTAATCAAGGTGTAAACGGATTCCGTGTTTTGCCTGGCAAGTTTCTTTTTGATTTTGTCTGTGTTCATCCAGCTTTCGAATGGATTATCTTTTCTTAGCAAAAATTCTTCTTCGACACGGAACTGTGCAACCACAGCATTGTCTTTAGTGATAAGGAATATATTTTCGCCTTTCATTTTGCCCCGATATTCAATGGTGAGGTTTCCACATACAGACCTCTCATTTCTTCGGGATAAAACTAGTGCTTGGAAAACTTCGTTTGGATAAACGCTGTATTTTACTGAGAGTAAAGCGAGATGTTCACCCAATGTTGATTTTTTCTGTCTCAAAGTATGCCACTCATCTATTTACGCTACGAGAAAAAGTTATTTTGCCCATTTAAACTACCATAGACACTTTTTCTCTATTCTTGATTTTTTAATCGAGTCTTTCAACTATATGGGCGATTTACCTATATATGGTTGACTATTCATCGATTTCCATCATGCCATTCAAGCATTTGTGTGCAAAAAAGCACCTTCAAACGCAGGTTATTGAAGGAGAAAGTTAAGCGTAAAAGCATGCTGTTTATAAGTGGGGAGGTTGTCTATGTGGATACTGTGTAGAAAGAGATTTTTGCACACAATATAGTAGGAGTTGAAACAGCAAAATGTCATACGGTAACAGAGAGATGCACAAGGCAACTTGCGCTGACTGCGGAAAAGAATGTGATGTTCCTTTCAAGCCAGACGGCACAAGACCAGTATATTGCCGCGAGTGCTATAGCAAAAGACGCCCACCAAGAAGATACTAAGCGTAAGCTTTGGCATCTTTCTTAATTAAAAAATTCTTTTTTATTTTTTATTATTTTATTGTCAACATTAATTTTTATAGTTTATTTTTGACTCTGAATGTGAATAAGGTCTTAAAAACACAACCCAACCTTCAACTGAACCAAGCGTTGGGTTTAAGCGCATGGTACTTATGCATTATCTTGCTCTGCATATAGAAGGTGCAAAACAATTATACTTCGTTGTTAAATAACAAACATAGGAGTCGCCTATAAAGTGAAGCAATTCTTAATCAGTCCCGCCATGGGAAAACGTTTAATCGCTAAAACCATTGCAACCCACCCCGCCATCCGAAAAACCATCCAAAACGGCACGGTCGCAATTGTGGCCGGAACAACCAACGGTTACGTAGCCGAAGAAATCCTAAAGACCTACAACATCGCAGGCGACTTTTCACGCAAACATTTCTTCCGAGGTGTCAGCCTACCATCAAGCTTAAAAGTCACAAAAGAAGGCAGACTCGTAGACGAAAACAAATTCCCAGGCGACGTAATAATCACCAAAGGCGTTTGGCAGAAAAGCAAAACAATCGTTGAAGTTGTTGACTCTTTACACGAAGGTGACTTAATTTTGAAAGGGGCAAACGCACTGGATTACAAAAGTAAGCGGGCAGCTCTTTTGATTGGACACCCTAAAGCTGGAACTATCGGGTTAACCCTGCCCGCAGTTGTAGGACGCCGCGTTAGGCTCATAATTCCGGTTGGGCTCGAGAAACGGGTAGACGGCAACTTGGATGAGTTAGCTGCTAAAATGAATGCGCCTGGTGCAGAAGGGTATCGGCTGCTGCCTATCCCAGGGGAGGTTTTCACTGAGATAGAGGCGTTGGAGGCTTTGACTGCAGCGGAGGTGGAGTTGGTTGCTGCCGGCGGAGTATGCGGTGCGGAGGGCGCTGTGTGGATTGCAGTATCAGGGGAGCCTGAACAGGAAGAGTTCGCAGCTCAAGTCATTGCTTCAGTAACGAATGAACAAGCGTTCTCCACAGACCTACTCTAAAGTTTATTCTGGGCTTTTCATCATGCCCATGTGTCCTTCACCCATTTTGCCTTTCCCGCCCGGTCGCCAACCCATCTGAGAAGCCATATCCATCATGTGTGCCATGTTGGCTTTGATTAATTCCATGGCGGCTTCGTTTATTTCCAACTCCATTGTCAATTTTACTTTGCCGCTTTTACCTGTTGATTCCAAAAAATTCACCTCCAAAACGCGCTGTTTAGCTGCGTTATTGGTGGCGGATTGGGGGCTTAAAATGTAAGTGACTGCGTATGTACAACCACAAAAAATAGCGTTAAGTACTCCAGTGTCGAGATAAGGCGTTGAGTGCACTGTCGAAGAGGTAATCTTCAGGAACAACATTAACTTCAATGTCTAATTCGCGGAGGGCTTCGGCGGTTGTGGGTCCGATGGCGACGACCGTGACTTTTTCGGTAAGGACTTTTCGCAATTGTGCCATGGATGCTTTCTCGGTTAGCATCTTGAAAATGTTTTTCACGCTGAGACCGCTACCAAAGAGTATGGCGTGTATGCGTCCACCTGTGAGATCTTCGTAGAACTTGGTTTTCAGTGCCTCATTCGCTGGCAAACCGGACTCGTAAACGTAGATTTCCTCAACATCAGCGCCTCTGGCTTTGAGGGCTTCGCTTAGCATTGGTGGGGCATTGCTGGTTCTCGGCATACGGATGCGTTTGCCTTCTAAGTCTTTGTGTTGGAGGGTTTCGAGTAAGCCTTCGCCGCTGTATTTCGGAGGCACAAAATCCACCCGCACACCATAAGCGGTTACGGCTTCGGCTGTTTTAGGCCCAACTGCAACCACGCAGCTTTTCGCTAAACCCTCATGCAAATGCTGGGTTTCCCCTATGTCTTCCGCAGCGGCAAAGAGGTATTTAACGCCGTTAGTGCTCATCAAAATAGTGTAATCCACCATACCAGACTTGAGTTGGGCGACGAATTTCTTCACGGGTTCGGGATTGCTTAAACCTTTGATTTCTATAGCTGGAATGTAATAAGGCACACCACCTTTTGATTTGATTAGAGCACCTGCTTCTTCCGCTTGCCCCGTTGGGCGGGTGATAGCAACAGTGCGACCTTTTAGAGTGGCTGCTTGAACCATGTCAATTTCCTTCCTAAGTTGGCTACTTCGCCTATGAGTATAACTGAGGGTGGCTTGATTTGTTTAGCTTCGGCTTCCTTGACGATTGTGCCTAACGTTGCAATAAGGGTGCGTTGCTGAGGTAGCGTGCCAGATTCTACCATGGCAACGGGTCGGTTGGGGCTTATACCTCCTGTGAGAAGTTTACCCACGATGCCATCTAGCGATTCTACTCCCATGAGTATGACCATGGTGTCAACGGCGTTGGCGATTTTCACCCAATCCACGGGTTTCTCAGCGTCACCCGCACGGTGCCCAGTGATGATTGCAACTGACGCTGCGAAGTCGCGATGTGTCAAGGGTATGCCTGCATACGTTGGTGCTGACACTGACGAGCTGATGCCGGGGACAACCTCGAATTCTATGCCCTCTTCGACCAGCGCCTCAGCTTCTTCTCCCCCTCGCCCAAAAATGAAGGGGTCACCACCCTTGAGCCGCACGATTCTGCCGCCTTCTTTTGCTTTTTCGACGATGATCTCAGTGATTTTGTCCTGAGGGACTTCATGGAGACCAGTGCGTTTGCCAACGAATATACGTTCGGCTTTGGCAGGTGCCATTGCGAGGACCTCTTCGCTTACGCCGAGTCGGTCGTAAATGACAACGTCAGCTTCTTTTATGACTTCAACCGCCTTGACTGTAAGAAGTTTAGGATCACCTGGTCCCGCCCCAACCAAGTAAACTTTACCATACACCATACTTTTCTCTCCACTCCTCCTCGAATTCTTTTGCACCCTGCGCTATTAGGTCTTCGCCGACTTTGGTACCTAAGTCTTCCGCTTGCGCAAGAGTGCCGCTGGCGTGGGCACTGATTTTTTTTCGGTCGTTTAATGAAAATATGCTGCCATAGAGAGTTAAGTTATTACCTTCTGTTTCTGTAACTGCACCGATGGGTACACGGCAACCGCCCTCCAGCTTCAGCACAAGACTGCGTTCAGCTGTGATTTGCGCCCGTGTCGCTTTATCCTCCACCACCTGCAGAATCTTGATTATGTCTGTGTTGCCTTCTTTAGCCACGATGGCAATAGCGCCCTGCCCCGCCGCAGATGGGAACTGGTCCAGTGCGAGACGCTCAGCCATTTCACAGGTGATGTCCATGCGTTCCAATCCGGCTTCAGCCAAAATGATGCCTGCAAGTTCGCCTCGCCTGACTTTGCAAATGCGAGTATCAATGTTGCCGCGGATGGGTTCAACATCAAGGTCAGGACGGATGTATTTGATTTCTGCCTAGCCTCCGCAGGCTACCAGTGCCGACCACTGTGCCCTTGGGTAAATCAGCGAGTTTTAGGTTGCCTCTGGAGATGAACACATCATGAGGTGAGTCCCGTTTTGGAATCGCCGCCAAAACTGTGCCGCTCTGCTGCTCCACGATAGGTACGTCTTTTAAGCTGTGAACGGCAAAGTCAACTTTTCCCGCTACGACTTCTTGGTCTATTTCTTTTTCAAAGATGCCTTTGCAATCAATACTAAAGAGGGGCTTGCCGTGTTCTTTATCGCCTATGGTGTGAATGATTTTGAGTTCAAACTCCAAATCGGGGTTCTTGGCCTTGATCCACTCCAAGGTGCGGTTTGTTTGGGCAAGGGCGAGTTTGCTGCCTCTTGTGCCAACTTTCAACTTCATGCTAAATCCTCGTTTTTGCTGCCGCTGCCAACGCCTTATCAAAGGCGGAAGTGGTGTATTTGATGTCTTCTTCGTTGTGGGCTGCGGATATGAAGCATGTTTCGTATTGCGATGGCGGAATAAACACGCCTTGTTGAAGCAGTTCGTGGAAGTAAGCGGTGAACATGGCTGCGTCGCTGTGTTTGGCGCAAGCGTAGTCCGTTACAGGATTGTTAGTGAAGAAGATTTGATACATTGAGGCAATGCTGTAAACCTGCACTGGCAGCTTGTAGGCTGCGGCTTGGTCGGCTAAGGCTTTTTTGAGTTCAGAAGCATTCTTTTCAAGTTGGGAGTAGATTTGGCTTCGGTTTTTGATGAGATAGTTGAGAATCGCCATACCCGCCGACACCGAAACGGGGTTGCCGCTAAACGTTCCTGCTTGGTAGATTTTGCCTACGGGACTAATGTTCT
Organism: uncultured archaeon; assembly: GCA_963760925.1. Taxonomy (GTDB): domain Archaea; phylum Thermoproteota; class Bathyarchaeia; order Bathyarchaeales; family Bathycorpusculaceae; genus Bathycorpusculum. The sequence continues at coordinate 674,700 of CAVXES010000006.1, forward strand.
GCATGATTTCGCTTTTGCCGCCGAAAGCCGCCAAAGGGAAACCGCCACCTAAAACTTTGCCAAGGGTCGTCATGTCAGGTTTAACGCCGAAGTATTCCTGAGCGCCACCCAACGCGAGCCTGAAACCCGTTATAATTTCATCGAAAATCAATATTGTGCCGTTATCGGAAGTTATTTTTCTCAGTGTTTGAAGATAATCTTTTTTGGGTAAGATCAATCCGACATTACCCATAACGGGTTCAGTGATAACTGCTGCGATGTCGTTGCCCTCCGCCTTGAAAACAGAGTATAGAGCTTCTACGTCATTGTAGGGCAAAACGATGGTGTTCGCCGTAGTTTCCTCAGGAACCCCACGTGAAGTGGGCACCCCAAAAGTTGCAGCACCAGAGCCAGCTTTGACTAAAACATTGTCATGGCTGCCATGAAAGCAACCATCGAATTTTATGATTTTTTTGCGGTTAGTGTAGCCTCTCGCTGCTCTTATTGCATGCATGGTTGCTTCTGTGCCGCTGTTAACCAGCCGCAACATCTCCATGCAGGGCGAAACTTGGCTGATTTGCTCGGCGAACTGGACTTCAAGCTCAGTCGGGACACCGAAGAGCGTTCCTTTTGGAAGCTGGGCTTTTACCGCTTCAAGGAGTTCGCTGTTTGCGTGTCCAAGAAGCATTGCGCCATAAGCCATGCAGTAATCAACGTATTTGTTGCCATCAACATCGTAAAGTTTGGAGCCCTGCGCATGCTCCACAAAGAACGGGTAAGGATCAAAGGCTCTGACAGGGCTGTTTACTCCGCCAGGGAGCGTTTTTTTAGCTCTTTCAAAGAGAGCTTTGGATTTGGATTCGCTCATTTAAGTCAACCATGATTTAGCGTCTTTAGCGTGATAAGTAATGATTAAGTCTGCACCGGCGCGTTTCATACCGATGAGGATTTCGCGGATAATTATTTTTTCATCAATCCAACCATTGGCTGCGGCGGCTTTGACCATGCTGTATTCGCCGCTAACATTGTATGCAACGACTGGCACATTGAAGGTCGCTTTGGCGAGTGAAATTATGTCAAGGTATGCCAGGGCAGGTTTAACCATAATCATGTCTGCGCCTTCCTCAATGTCGAGCTCCATTTCGCGCAGTGCCTCCTCGGGGCTTCCTTGGCTCATTTGGTAGCTACGTCGGTTACCGAATTTTGGTGTAGATTCGGCTGCGTCACGAAATGGACCGTAAAAGCCTGAAGCATACTTAGCTGCATATGACATTATGGGAATTTGGTCGTGGCCTGTTTCGTCAAGTGCTTCGCGGATAGCGGCAATTTGGCCGTCCATCATGGCTGAGGGCGCAACAATGTCCACGCCTGCCTCGGCATAACTAACTGCGATTCGGCCCAGCAACTCGAGCGTGGAGTCATTTTGTACTTCTCCGTTTTTGACGACACCACAGTGTCCATGGCTCATGTACTCACAGAGGCAAACGTCTCCGATCACTACGAGTTCATCACCACAGGTTTTCTTGAGTTCACGGATTGCTTGCTGAACGATGCCGTTGTGTGCGAAGGCTCGGGTACCTTCTTCGTCTTTTTTGGCGGGGATACCGAAGAGCAGAACGCCTTTGACACCCTGCGCCAAAGCGGCTTTACCCTCGTCAGCCACCATTGATAGGGGCAGCCTTGAATATCCAGGCATTGAAGCTATCGGCACAGGCTTTTTGATATCTTCCTCAACAAAAATCGGATAAATCAAGTGTGCAGGGTTTAGCGTAATTTGGTTGAGCATGTCACGCATTGCCTGTGTTCTACGCAGTCTACGCATTCGTACAGATGGAAAACTCATGTTTTATTCTCCTGTTGGTTAATAAATTTCATTGCTAAGGTTTCGGCCTCAGAGAGGTTACCGTTGATTAATGCTTTTTTGATTTCTACACTATTAAGGATTTCATATAGCATTTTACTCCGCACTTTTGGATCAGAAACGATTTTTTTTAGTGCTACTCGGGCTTTTTCTTGCAGCTCAATTTCGAGCAAGTCCTGAGGAGTAACCATTTTTTCGATACGCTCGCGGAGCGCACGAGCCATGGCGGGGCTTTTCCCATTTGTGGAAACAGCCACCTTCACGTCACCCACACGTGCTACAGCGGGTAATATGAAGTCGCTTTGTAAGGGGTTATCAACGGAGTAAACCATGCAGCCGTAGTATTTTGCGGCTTTGACTAACCCAGCGTTAAGAGCGTTATCATTGGTAACTGCCAAAAGAAGAAAAGGTTTAGGGTTAAGGCTATCCACGAAAGCTTGAGCATCTTTGATGCCAGTTTTGAGTAATGCGACTTTTTTTTCTTCGCCAAGTTTTTGGACTTGCATTGAGAAGTCCCGGCTTATAACCCAGATTTTAGCATTCGAATCCAAAATGCTTTGGAGTTTACGGTAGGCTTCCGCACCGCCGCCAACTACCATGATGGTTTTGCCTGTAAGTTTGAGGTCGATTAGCACTTTTCTGTGTTGTCACCTTGTGAAGCCTTAAGAGAGTAGTGGGTTAAGAGGTTTTTGAATTTCTCTGTAAAATCGTTATAATCAACTTCAGTCATTTTTGGAGGAGCGGCAACTTTGGCAAGCAATGCTAAATCGATGCTTTTTTCGGCTACATCTATAGCTTGGGCTCCAAAGTCGTCGTAGCGGATTTCAATTTCAGGTATCATACCTCTTCCCTCAAGGTCCAGCCTCGGCACCATGCCCAGCAGTTCCACGCCTGCTTTGGTAAACGCCTGTTGTATCATTTCTTTGGTTTCGTGTGTGAGGTAGCTGATCCGAAGCTTGTTCAAAATAACGCCTGTGACATTTACGCCCAACATTTTCAGAGAGCCCACATAATTGAGAGCACTGATTAGGGCGCCTTCTATTCCTTCTTTATCACAACCCACTATGAGAACTGTGGATGCGCCTAAGGCGGCAGCGACTTCAGCTGTTGACATAGGACGTTTATAGTTATCGTTTAGCAGCCCCGTGAATGCGCTCATGGCACCTTCGATAAGTAGGAAGTTGTAGTCTTTGCTTGCCGCCGAAATTGCCTGCTCAAGGGGCGTCCAACCGCTTTCCCCAATTTTGATTGAAGAGTACTCGCGCATAGGTTCTTTGATGAGATAAAGCGATGAGACGGCGTCTCGGATGTCACCGCCCACTTTTATTACTCCGACTTTATAGCCCTGCTTTTTGAGGGCTCCTGCTATGCCTGTTACGATGAAGGTTTTGCCTGAGCCGCTGCCCAACGCTGTCAACATGAGCAGCTTGGGGGTTATCTGGGCAAGGGGGGCTGACTGGCGAATGTTGGTTGAGACTCCGACTTCGCATTTGATGTTTTCGAGTAATTTGGTGTTGGCTTTTCTTATTTCGTCGACCTCAAGCTGATTGATGTCAAGCGATTGCATGATGCTGTGCAGGATTGTTGGGTTCTGGTCTAAGAGGGCGTGGATGAAAATGCCGACGACGTTGCCCTGCTTGTTGGCGACGCCTGAAATGAGGTCTCGGGGATCTTTCTTGTAGTTCAGGCGGTTGGCGTGAGTTACTATGATGGGCTTGGAGTCACCATGTAAGAGAATTTGACCGTAAGTGTGGCAGTGAAAACCGCTGACTTCTTTGCCGACTTCCTGTGTGATGAAACTTTTATCAACAACGGTTGCCGTGACGCGGTCGGTGCATACAAGCGGTTTAAACTCGGCGTCCAGCAGCCCCAAACCCTCCCTTGTAATCGGCACGGTTGACAAGCGGCCAACATCAGTTTCTTTTGCTAAAACTTGGAAACCGGAGCAGACGCCTAATACATATTTGCCTGAGTCAGCCATTTTGATGATTTCACGTGTAACATGCTTGTTGACGCTTTGTGACTCAACTAAGCTGCCGCCGGGGATGATTAGCATGTCTAAAACTTCACTCGCGGGTTTACCTTCTACGGTTGCATCTTCGGTGACGAGGTGAGTTGGGAGATTTCCGAAGGTTTCAAAGCAGGGCAGTGCACCTGGAAGGTAAACCAAGCCTATTTTGTGATGTAAAATCATCCAAAGAGACCCGTTGGGTATTTACCGTAAACGTTATATTTAAGCTGGTCGGTTTATCCAACCATGCATGCAGCTGCGAAGGTAGACCACGTCATCAACCTACGCATTACGCACAAAACCGCACGCGTGATGCTTTTAGAAGCGGTCGCCTTCAAAGACAAAACGCATGCCCTCCCGGAACTACGCAGCATTGAAGGCGTAGAAGAATGTGTGTACTTGCAGACATGTAATCGAATTGAAGTCTATCTCGTCTCTGAAGAAGCAGAAACCGCTATTGAGGTCGCCAAAAAATGGATGCTTAAAAAGGCGGGCGATCACGAACTAGAAGTAGCCAAAGCCATAGAAACCAGCGTAGACAACGACGCATTCAACCATCTGCTTCGAGTCACCTCAGGTATGGAGTCCATGGTTATCGGCGAAGACCAAATTCTCAACCAAGTCTGGGACGCCTACCTCCAAGCGGACAAAGACAAAACCCTCGGACCAATTCTGAAGCACCTCTTTAACCGCGCCATGACTGTTGGGCGCAAAGTTCGAAACGAAACAGGCATAAACAAAGGCGCTGTCTCTATCGGTTCAGCAGCAGTAGAACTAGCCGTGACAATATTGGGCAACTTGGAAGACAAAAAAATCCTTGTTATGGGTGCAGGCGAAATCGGCACCCTCGTCTCCAAAGCCCTAGCACGCCGGTGCTTAAGCCCCATTTTCATAGCCAACCGCACCTACGACCGAGCGGTTAAACTCGCCGAAGACCTTAAGGGGAAGGCAGTTCACTGGGACAAATTCGACGAGGTCATGATGGACGCCGATGTAGTCATATGCTCTACTTCAGCACCCCATTACCTACTCACAAAAGAAATTATAACAAGGTTAATTTCGATGCGTAAAAACACAGCGTCCATGGTAATCATTGACATCTCGAATCCGCGTAACGTCGAAAAAACCGTCGCAGAAGTCAAAGGCGCCAAACTTTACTGCATCGACGACTTGCAAATGATTGCTGAGAAGAATAAGGCTCAGCGGGAAAAAGCTATAGAGGCAGCTCAAGTGTTGCTTGACCAAGAACTGGTCGTCCTTGAAAATGACATGAAGAGCTTCAGTGTTAGATTAATCATTTCAGGAATCCTCTCGCAAGCTGAACAGGTAAGGCAGAAGGAGCTCGCTACAGCCATTAGTATGATGGGTAACTTGGATGAGCACCAAAAGCACGTTCTGAATGATTTAACGTCTATCCTGCTTAAGCAAACCTTTATTCCAGTAGTTGAGAATCTCAGGGTAGCCGCTAAAAATGGTGACAAACAAGCCATTGAAGTGGCTGCTAAATTATTTGATAAAACGGAGAAAAACCCAAGTTGACTAAAACTTCTGTGGGCACTGTCGGTTTAATTCTCATTGGGCATGGTAGCAAACTACCTCATAACCGAGAAAACCTCGAAAAAATAGCAGAAATTCTGCGCAGCCGCCAAGAATTTAAAACAGTAGAAATCGCATTCATGGTCCGCGATACCCCTACAGTGGAAGAAGCAATAGACACAGCCGTAGCTAAAGGCGTAACAAAAATCGTACTAGTGCCTGCATTCCTTGCTCAAGGAGTCCACACAACACAAGACATCCCCGGCCTAATAGGGGTCAAAGAGAAACAGCCCCACTTAAAAGAGCAAGGCATCGAACTTGTTTATGGCGAACCCATTGGCAGTGACGAACGCATAGCAGACATTTTAGAAGAGAAGGCATTCAAGGCTGCGGGTGCGGAAATCAAAAAAGACAGCGAAATCCTCGACGCATATTCCGTCGCTGCAGCAGTAAAAATCGTAGATAAATCCATGATGCTCATACGAGAAGCCATAGGCGAAGAATTGGCAAAGCTTCCCGCGGATAAGATAGCAATTGTCGAGCGGGTTGTCCACACAACAGCGGACCCAGAATTTGCTAAGCTCCTCGTAATCAGCGACGACGCGGTTCAATCGGGTGTAGATGCTATTAAATCAGGAGCTAAAGTTGTCTCAGATGTAAAGATGGTGAAAGCAGGCATCAATGATGCGCGTCTTAAGAAATTCGGAACTCAAGTGCAAACGTACATGAACGACTACAGAGTCATGGAACTTGCTAAAGCGGAAAAACTCACGCGTTCGGCAGCTGCAATGCGTTTAGCCATTCAAGATGGCTTAGATGGTGCAATCGTTCTAATCGGTAATGCTCCAACCGCAGCTTTGGAACTCGCTGACCAGATTAAAGCTGGCAAAATCAAACCAGCCTTAATTGTGGCGGTTCCAGTCGGTTTTGTGGGCGCAGCAGAATCTAAAGAAGTGATCGCCCAACTCCCAGTTCCATATGTTATTACGCGGGGGCGTAAAGGCGGCAGTACTATAGCAGTTGCAGTCTTCAATGCCCTTCTCACTAAGGCAGAAGGAAAACTATACGGCTAAAAGGTGACATAGATTGGTGCGGTTTTTGAAGTATGGCATAACTACTGGTGCTACGGCAGCGGCAGCAGCTAAAGCAGCAGCAATCGCAGTCCTTAAAGAGCCAGTGGACCGTGTCGTCATTCCAACCCCCATAGGCTTACGTTTTGAGTTACCAGTTAAAAGCAGCAGGAAACTCTCTGCAGACTCAGCTGAAGCAATCATCATCAAAGATGCAGGTCAAGACATCGATGTTACTGACAAAATGGTTATAGTCGCAACCGTCAAACTCACTGACAACGGAAAAATCAGCATTAGAAGCGGGGAAGGCGTCGGAGTAGTTACCAAAGCAGGCTTGCAGGTACCCATCGGTGAAGGCGCAATCAACCCAGTGCCAAAAGCCATGATAACTGAGGCAGTCAAAGAAGCATTGCCAGAGGGTAAAGGCGCAGAAATCTTGATCAGCGCACCTGAAGGGGCGAACATAACTAAAAAAACCATGAACGACAAACTGGGCATAAAAGGGGGCATCTCTATCCTGGGAACCACCGGTGTCGTGAAGCCTCTTTCGCTTGAAGCGTGCAGGCGCTCATTGGTGCCCCAAATCGAAGTAGCCACTGCGCGAGGTTATAAGCGGATTTTGTTTGTACCAGGTAACATTGGTGAACGTATAGCGAAAGAAAAATTCGGTGTGCCCGAAGACGCTATTGTGCAGACAGGCGACTTCGTCGGCTACATGCTTGACAAGGCAGTCGAGAAAGGCATCAAAGAAGTTATCGTTTTAGGTCATTCGGGAAAACTCGTCAAGTTGGCTGCTAAAATCTTTAACACTCACCATAAAGTCGGCGACGCCAGAAACGAAGTCATCGCGTCATACGCAGGCGCAGCCGGAGCCACACAAAAAACAATAAAGGAACTCCTCGAAGCAAACACAACCGATGAAGCTACAGAAATTCTTCGCCAAGCAAACCTCATCGAAGCCACTTACAACCTTATCGCAGAGCGGGTTCATCAACGTGTCAGCGACAGAGTGGAAAATAAAATTGCCATAAGCGTTGTAATTGTGGCTATGGACGGAAAAGTCCTTGGAATGGATCAAAACGCACGGTGTAAGCCTTGGCAAAACTTGAAATAGTCGGCGTCGGGCCAGGTTCACCAGATTACGTTTCAGCAGCCGCGAAGAAGGCAGTTCAGAAAGCAGAACTTATAGTGGGCGCGCAAAGGAGTTTAGCTCTTTTTTCTGACGAAGTTAAAGCTGAACAAATTGTTTTAACGGCTAAAAACTTGCGTGAGTCACTGAAAAAGGCGGCGGAATTGGTTAAAGCTGGAAGAGAGGTGGCCTTACTCTCAACAGGCGACCCGGGATTTTCAGGTTTACTGCATACTGTTTTAGAAAGCGGGTTATTCACGCAAGAAGATATCCATGTTATCCCCGGAGTTAGCTCAATACAAGCAAGTGCAGCACGTTTAGGCTTAACCTGGGATAATGCACGTTTATTCACTTTTCACGACGGTGAAGTTTCAAACGACGAAAAAGGCAAACTGGTCTCCGTATACCAATGTGGATGCAACATTATGCTTCTGCCTGCACTTAAGGGGTTTGCACCCAAAGACATTGCAGCCCTGCTCCTTAAAACTGGTGCAAACGCAAAAACTGAGGTTTACGTCTGCGAAAACGTCACCTTAGAAAACGAGAAAATCACCAAAACCACTCTGGAAAAAACATCAGCACAGAATTTCGGTTCCCTATGTGTAATGGTTATCAAGCAAACAGCTTAGTTAACAGAAAAGTTGAACAAAAAATGGCGAAAAATTGGGCTTACAGAACCCCCGGAATCCCAGATGAGAGCTTCAACCAAAGCGACACGATCCCGGGACCAACCAAAGAAGAAATCCGAGTCATCACCATAGCGAAAGCAAGATTAAACGAAAGCCAAGTTGTTATTGACGTAGGCTGTGGCACAGGAGGCTTAACTGTGGAAGCGGCATTACAAGTCGGCGGCAAAGGCAAGGTTTATGCTATCGACGAAGACGAAAATGCAGTCGCATTAACCAAGAGCAACGTGGAGAAATTCGGCGTCGGAAACGTAGCTTCAGTCTCCAAAGGTAGAGCCCCCGAAGCTCTGATCAGCTTGCCGAACGCAGACGCCATTTTTATTGGGGGAGGGGGAGTTTCTCTGCGCGCAATTATACAAACCGCTCATTACAAACTAAAACCTGCAGGCAGAATTGTCATAAACGCTATTCTGTTAGAAACAGCTACCACTACAATTGCTGAATTGAAGGCTTTGGGTTACCATGATGTCGAAGTGGTGAATATTTCGGTGGCTAAAGGAAAGCAAATAAACGGCGGGACAATGATGATGGCGAGAAATCCAATAACGGTCGTTTCAGCGACTAAACTTTAAAGGCGAAGACTTATGGTTGGTGTATTCATCGGCATCGGTGTTGGTCCAGGCGATCCTGAACTCATCACATTAAAAGCTGCTAAAGCACTCAAAGCAGCAGACGTTATCTGTGTGCCTAAATCGCACATTAAGAAACCTAGCATGGCACTTGGCATGATTAAACCTATACTAGAGAAGAGGAAAAAACAGCCTGAAATCCTCGAACTAATTTTCTCTATGACAAAAGACGACTTAAATAATCGCAAATTATGGGCAGAAAACGCAGCTATAGTCGCCAACAAAGCCAGAAAAGGCAATGTCGTCTTCATTACACTTGGCGACCCCATGCTCTACAGTACATTCATCTACCTTTACGAATTCGTAAAAGAAACCTATCCAGAAATTGAGTTAGAAATTATCCCCGGAGTAACCTCAGTAACTGCCGTAGCAGCCAGCAGCAAGCTGCCATTGGCGGAGAAAGAAGAAGTCGTAACCATCATACCAACAGACCTCAGCCCAGCACACCTCGAAGATGCTGCTAAACACGCAGAAAACCTGGTTTTCATGAAGTGCGCCTATCGCATCAAAGAATTCATACCTATCCTGCTACGTTCAGGCTTCACAGAAAACTCCACCATAGCGTTAGTCAAACGTTGCACCTTAGCTGAAGAAAAAGTGATAGTGGGCAAACTCGGCGACGTCAAAAACTGGGATGTACAAGAAGATTACTTTTCAGTAGCCATTGTCAAGAAGAGTCAGGTTCCTATTCATTGGAAACAAAACGGAAATGGATGTTGTAAGCATGAATAAGGTAGTGTTTATCGGTGCAGGTCCGGGCGACCCCGAACTCATCACTCTCAAAGGCAAAAAATGGCTGGAACAGGCTGACGTAGTAATCTATGCAGGCAGCCTCCTAAACCCAGAATACCTCAAATACTGCAAAAAAGGTGTCGAACTCTATGACAGCGCAAAAATGGGTTTGCCTGAAATGCTTAATGTCATGGTGGCGGGCGTCAAAGCCGACAAACTCGTCTGCCGCTTACATGACGGCGACCCCAGCTTCTACGGCGCAATCCAGGAAGTCATGACTGCACTTGACAAAGAAGGTATTGAGTATTTTCGCATTCCGGGCATCAGTTGCCTCCTTGGCGCAGCAGCAGCACTCAATCGCGAGTTGACGCTGCCAAATGTTTCTCAAACAGTCATCATCACCCGACCAGAGGGAGAACACCAGTACCTGAAGCAGAAAGCATTAGCAAACTCGCCGCTCACCAAGCCACAATGGTTATTTTCCTTGGCACGCCACACATCTCTAAAGTGGTTGAGGAGTTAACAAAGGGCGGATACAGTTCAGATACACCCTGCCAAGTGGTATACAAAGCCACATGGCCGGAGCAAAAAATTGTAAAGGAACCTTAGCTGACATAGTCGAAAAAGTTCGTGCTACAAGGAATAACTGAAACTGCATTGATTTTCGTGGGTAAAGTTATGATCCAAAAGCTTATGATTATTCAAAACTCTATGACCCCAAATTCACCACAGGATTCCGAAAAGGCGAAAAGTAAAAAATGTATCAAAGGGCATAACTGTTGTCGCGATTACACGCAAGGCGTAGAAACTGCCTTAAAAATCAAGAGGGGACTCTGAAAATAGCAGGGTTAGACTTCAACGGTTTATGCTCCAAAAAAGTACACTCAAAATGGCGTTGTTGCCTAGACAAAAATTGGCTGATTTCATCAAAGAACCTACAGTAGAGTGGATGCTATTGTGGCAGTTATGGCTGCGGGAATAATCATCCGCACCGTCGCCCCACTTTTAGAAAGTAAACTTACTGACCCCGCCGTCATCGGAGTTGATTCAGCGGGAAAATTCGCTATAAGTCTACTGTCTGGGCATTATGGGCGGCGCAAACGAATTAGCAAGACATAGTTGCAGAGGCATAGACGCAATACCGCAGTAATAACAACCGCCACTGACGTCATGGGTAAACAAAGTGTGGACGGACTCGCAAAAAATACTGCACTTATCAATCCAGAACCCAGACAGTCTCGTTGCAGTGAACTCATCAATCGTCAATGGAGACCGAGTCGTTGTCGTCGTAGCAGGGGAACAAAAATCCCTCCGAAACAGCCAGTCGGAACCTTTGAAGTAGAAAAAGTAGAAAATGGTGCACAGGCGCTTGACGCCGTAAACAACTACGATGCAGGAATAATAATAACAGGTGAACCTGTTCCGATAACCAAATTCTAAAGCCTTTCACTATACTTAAAACTAGGCAGGTGGTTGTAGGTTTAGGGGCACGTAAAGAAACCAGCGTGGACAACATAATAGCAAGCGGTTGATACTGCGGTTAAGAAAGTTCATGTTCCTATTGCAAGGTTAACCGCTTTGCCACTGTTGATATAAAGAGAACTTCGTTGCCTATGGTTGAAGCAGCGGAGAAGTTGGGTGCGCCGCTTGAGTTTTTAAGTGTTGATGCACTTCGATTGGTGATAATAAGGATCTTATCGCCTGATTCGGAGATGGTTCAAGCAAAAAATTGGCATAGGAGGAGTATGTGAACGAGCAGCATTACTGGTAGCGGGGAAAACTCAAAGTTGATACTGAAAAAGATGAAGCTAAACGGGGTAACGGTTGCAGTAGCCGAGGGCGAATAAGCGTAGTCGGCATTGGACCCGGTTGTCCAGAGTACTTAACGCCTAAAGCCAGAAGCTGAAATCGAAGATGCAGATGTCAGTAGTCGGATACAGCACATATATCAAACTAATCAAGATCATCATCAAAAAAGGCGCAGAAGTTTTTTCAGGCACAATGGGCAAAGAAGTGGAGCGCAGCCCAAATCGCCCGTCGAAAAAGCCAAACAGGGTAAAGTTGTGGTATGGTTTCAAGCGGCGACCCTGGCGTATATGGCATGGCAGGAATAGTTTTGGAAGTAGCGCAAAAGAGCAAACAGCCGTGCCAGTTGAAATTGTACCCGGTTATAACGGCAGCTACAGCAGCATCAGCCATCCTCGGAGCACCCTTAGTCAGCGACTTCGCGGTAATTAGCTTAAGCGATCTATTTACACCATGGGAAAAAATCGAGCGCAGACTTGAAGCAGTTCATCAGCCGACTTCTCTATTGTGTTTTATAACCCCAGAAGCCAAGGTCGCATTGAACCTTTAATAAAGCCTACGAAATAATGCTCAAGCACATTGACCCCACAAACTCCTGTGGGCATCGTTCGGCAGGCAGGGCGAGAAGGCGAACAAGCAACCATTACAACACTCAAAGACATGTTGAACTGCCGACATAGACATGGTCACAACAATAGTAATCGGTAACTCGGCAACTAAGATTGTCAATGGAAAAATGATGACGGCAAGAGGTTACGACCTCTTAAGCTAACAATTGCTTTAGTCAATGAAGGCAGCATAGTGCTTTCTATAACGAGATGCATTATTATGGTTATTTAGTTCTTTTGCTCTAAGAGCTTAAGTATTTCTTTTCTGGATTCACTAATTGTCAAAGGTAACTCGTCGAAATCGCAGTTTATCTTCTTCTTTAAGCACTTCAAAAGGTGAGTAAGTCGTGGCGAACGCAGGTTCACTTGCCGGATTAGTTTTGCGTTAGAAAAGGTTTCTTTTGGTGTTCCTTCTGAAACTAGTTTGCCTTTGTGAGGACATATATTTATGTTGCAAAAGAGGTACCATATCCACGTCGTGAGTTGCCAGTAGCAGAGTTATACTCTTTCTCCCTGTTAACTGCAGGAGCAGATGTAGTATTTCGCTTGTGGCTCTTGGATCTAAGTTAGAAGTGGGTTCATCCATGATGATAACTTCGGGCTCCATCGCGAGAACTCCAGCAAAGCCACACGTTTCTTTTGCCTAAACTTAGAAAATGAGGTGGTTTCTCAGCTAGTTCGCTGATCTTAACGGTTTTAAGTGCTTGTTCAACAATGTTAAATTGACTTTTTCAGACTGTAACCTAAGTTTAGGGGTCCAAAAGCAACATCTTGTTTGACCGTGGGAGCGAAAAGTTGGTCGTTTGGATCTTGGAAAACAAATCCCACTCGTTTTCGAAGAGATCTAAGAATGATTTGGCATCGTATTTGAAGTGGTTTTTCGTCAAATATAATTGTACCTGATGAGGGCTTTAAGATTCCGTTTAAATGGTTAAGCAGAGTGGTTTTACCTGAGCCATTAGTGCCTAAAAGTGCGATGCGTTCTGCTCTATCGAAACTTAGCTGATAATCGTCTAAGGCAAGGTTCCATCGGAGTATTCATGAGTGAGGTTTTCTATTTTAAACAACATTTTCGATTAAAGGCTCCAAATGTGAATAATGTTTAATGCGATTAAGGTAAGCATAACATCAAGGACAATGATGCCCGGCAATCGTTACCCAGCTGGCTTTAGGTTGTTCATCTAGAACGCGGATATTTCCGTCATAGCCTCGTGCGTCATAGCAACAAAGGTCCGTTCCCCTTGCTCTAGGGTGCGGATGAACAGGTTAGCGCTAAAAGAGAGGTTTGAGCGGATACGTTTAATCCAACCTGCTTGTCCCAACCGCAGTTTCTGGGCAGTACTCATTTTTGAGGAGATCTCCATGAAGACGAAAATATATCGGTAGATGAGCAAGACTGATTTCATCAGGACTTTGGGTACGTGGATTTTTCTTAGGCTAAGGAAGAGGTCATTCATGGTTGTTGTGAGAACTAAGAAGAAAATGGCGGAAACCGCCCCTAAAACTCTAAAGAATGTTGCTAAAGCGGTAGTTATGCCGTTAGTGTATATTGTCCATGTAAACCATGGAAAAGGAATCTCTAACAATGGTGCGCCGTTGCCGAAGAACAAAGCGATGAATATGCAGCTCATAATAGCGAATAAAACAGGGTAAATAAAAAGGTCAAAATAGAAGTGTAGAGGAATCTGCGCTATCGCCAAGATAAGCACTAAACTGATTATGAAAACGGTGATTGGGACTACTGGAGAAGGTGACAGTACACTAAGAAGTAACATGGAACCTGCAAAAAAGATTTTTGTGGCGGGGCTGGTTCGCGCTATTTGGTTTGTGTAGGCATAACTGTCGATTTGTGCTGAAAGGTTTGCGTGCCCTTCATCTTGGCTGTGTCGATATTTTTTTTGTTCGTTGTGAGGTTTCGGTTTTGCTTTTCTTCTGGTTCGAAGAACGATGTAGGTGATTATAGAGGCGCCTATGAGGGCTTGCACCACAAAAAGCACCTCTATGTATTCTTCTGGAAGAGACAAAACAGGAGTGAACCACGGCTGATAACCCTGAGCAGTGATAATGTTTGCAGCTGCGTCGTCCGTGCCAGCCATGTTTGTTGAAACAAAAACCAGCGGTAAAATAAACAGTGTCAACAACACAGTGATTAGGATTGCGTAGTGCTGTTTTTTGAGATGGAACTCTTTCTCTGCAAGTCCAGTAATAGGGGAACGAAGCACCTTAAGTGAAGTGAGGATTTGCCCTTTGTATTTGAGGAGGAACTCGAAGATGAATATGGCGAGTATGCCTTCTCCGATGGCTAAAGGAATCTGGGTGACAGCGAATATGCCAACGAAGGTGAGAAAAGATTCTGCGAAACCAACTCCCGGAAAAGCCAACGCCAACTGGAACGAAGTAGTAACATAAGTGAAAAGATCACTTAAGGATACTGCAAGGAAAACAGCGGCTTGTGTGGGGGCCCTGACTTTTTTGCAGACGACCCATATTACCCACGCAACCGCAGGTCCCATAATTCCCATGGAAAAAACATTAGCCCCCAAAGTTGTGAGGCCACCATGTGCTAGCAGGGTGGCTTGGAAAATCAATGCAATCAGGGAAAGTACTGAGGCAATTGCGGGTCCAAATACAACGGACGCTAAACCTGAGCCTGTGGGGTGGCTGCTACTTCCGAAGACGGAAGGCAGTTTTAGGGCAGAGACGACAAATATGAATGCGCCCATTAATGCGAGAAGGGGTTTGGATTCAGGGTTATTTTTGGCTATTTTGGTTAGGCGATATATTCCGTAGGCAACGATGGGTATCATTATTGCCCACCAGAATTCCCACCACGGATGGGGAAGGAAACCTTCCATTATGTGCGTATGCTTGGTCCTCTCAGTCGTGGGCTTACCAAGCCAAACCTTATAAATTTATGTTTAACTAAGGTTAATGATAGGTTGATTAATTGGCTAAGCAACAAAATTTACTATTAAGAGACAAAGGGGAATTCACCAAATTCCAAATTCTCCTTGAAGTTATGCGATATCAACCACACATTAAACAGAAAGACATCAGCGACAAACTCGGCATAACCATACAAGCCATCTCAAAATACTTCAAAAAATTAACCAAGGAAGGCTACTTAGAAGCAGGCAGCGAAAGAGCAGACTACCATCTCACCCCAAAAGCAGTCAATAAACTCCGAGATGACATGCGTAACCTAGAAAAGTACATCAGCGAAATAAAGCGTGACCTAAAAATTGAGCGTGCTTGGCCAGCCATCGCCACGCAACCAGTTAAGGCTGGAGAAGAAGTGGGTTTAATGATGAAGGAGGGTGTCATCTATACTGTTCCCACAGAGAGCCCCCTAACCCAAGCCCGCGGCACTGCATTAGCCGACGCTAAAAAGGGAGAAGACTTGGGCTTAAAAGATCTGCATGGAAAAATGTATGTTAAACAGGGCAAAATCCTAATAGTCAAGTTGCCCAGCATACGCAAGGGCGGCTCACATGCAACCGACATGGCAAAGGTGAAGGCTTTTTATGAGGAGTTTAAACCTGACCGCGTGGGCGTTATGGGTGCTGTCGGTAGAGCTGTGCTATCTAAGCTAAATAAGGAAGCGGACATCGAGTTCGGGATTAGTCGCTCCGCAGCCATTGCAGCGTCAAGGGGCATGAACGTGTTTGTGTTGGTTGTAGGCAGGATGGTTAACCGTATGATTCAGGAAATTGATCAGATAACCATGAAAAGCGGCTGCAACATAATTTACGAAGTCAAAGATGCCCAAAAAATGTATGTTTAATTAAAAAAAGAGAAAAGTTGGTTAAAACCAACAGGACGCGGTTTACTTAGCTAACTGCAAAGGTTGAATCAGGAATTGTTTCGTCAACTGCGACGCAGTAGATAGTTATTGAGCCTGTGTCTGTAGTGTATGTTAAGTCGTTGATGTTTCCTTGGTCTATTAGTTTCTGTGCGAAGTCGTTAAACAATGAACCATAGGTGGTCCAGTCTGCTGTGAAGTCACTGGCTGTCCATGTTGCTCCGTTATCAATGCTTATCCAAGATTTTTCTTGCCCCGCGTCTAGTATGTACATGTAGGTTGCTCCTGCAACGCATACGTCTACTTTGACTTTTTCGGTTGCAGTGTTATAGTTAGCACATGTGAATGTGTAGCCAACTACCTCTCCAGTATCAGCTGCTGTGTCATTAACGCTGAATATAACAGAGCTTGCGCCTGTTACTGTGGCGGGCGGAGGTGTAGGAGTAGGTTCTGTTCCTCCATTTCCGCCATTATTTAGCAACATTACGCCGGCAACGCCCACGACTAAAACGACAACGATAACCGCAACAATCGCATATATGGTTTTTTTATTCATCGTATCACCGATTATGCTTCTGTTTTGATTCAAACTTAATATAAGCTTTTCCAAACGCTAAATCGGTAACAAAAAGAAATAGTCAACCGCGCTAAAAAATTGAAAAGAAAACACATAACTGAAGAAAAAAAGGCAATTACTGAAGTTAAAAAAGTTTAAAATGAGGAAGAAATAAGAATGAACGGAGCTTCACTTTCAACCACCTCTCCACTGCATCGGCAACATCATTATTCGCGTCTTTTAAATACAACCATACAACACATCATCGAGAAGCTGTGAAAACTATGTCAGAAGACATCGACGTCCAACCAGAAGAAAAACAAGAAATTCAAGAAGAAAAAAGCGAACGAATGCTACAGATGGAAGAAAACAAGAAAAAATACGAGTTCATAGAAGACCTTCCAGGAGTTGGTCCAGCAACTGCTGCTAAATTACGGGAACTTGGATATCACACCGTCGAATCATTAGCGATGGCGACCAGCCGCGAATTGGACCCCGTCGGTGTTAGCGAGAAAAAAGCCTTCCAAATCATCGAAGCTGCGCGGTCTGCAATGGGTATTGCGTTCATCAGAGCAGACGAACTCTACAAAATGCGCAAATCCGTGGCAAGGTTAACAACAGGCAGCAAAGCCTTAGACAAAATTCTCTCGGGCGGCTTAGAAACTCAAACCATAAGTGAATTTTACGGCGAATATGGCAGCGGTAAAAGCCAAATTTGTCATCAGCTTTGTATAAACGTCCAGTTACCGCCTGAACGAGGCGGATTAAACGGCGGCGTCCTCTATATTGACACAGAAAACACTTTCCGACTGGAACGCATCGTGCAGATGGCTAACTTCGTTGGTTTAGACCCGGAGCAAGCTGTCAAAAACATCATTTACGCAGAAGCATACACAAGCGACCACCAAATGTTTCTGCTGGAAAACGCAGATGAAATTATTAAAGCAAACAATATCAAACTAATCATCGTTGACTCTTTAACCGCACACTTCCGCAGCGAATATATAGGCAGAGAAATGCTGGCTTCAAGACAGCAGAAACTCAACAAGCACATGCATAAACTTACCTCGCTTGCCAGAGCATTCAACGCTGTAGCAGTCGTAACTAACCAAGTTATGGCGAAGCCTGACCAATTCTTCGGCGATGCCATTCACCCAATCGGTGGCAACATCGTTGGTCACACAAGCCACACTCGCATGTATCTACGTCGCGCCTCACATGGTCCAATACGTATCGCAAGGCTGGTTTCAAGTCCATATTTGCCTGAGGGTGAAGAGATTCTTAAAGTCACCGAAAACGGAATTGAAGATGTCTCTGAAGAGGAGAAAGCAACCAAGACACGACGATAGTTCGGCAAAAGGACTTTTTTCCTTTATTTTATAGCTTTGAAAGCCGGCTGTGGGCGGATTCTTAGTCCGTATTTAGCTGGAAATAAAGGAAACGCTTAAAGTCACCGAACACCGATATGAGCGTGTTCCCAAAAAGAATACGTCATCGGACGTGAAAGCATGCCCATCGCACAAGCCCTAGTAACCCGGTACTTCCAACTCATAGTTGGTAGGCAATTCACTGAAGCCGAACGCGAGTTGGAACGTGTTAAACAGAAAATGCAGAAGACCGAGTGGAACCGCGGATACTTCCGTGCCCTCTACGGAATGTACCTCTCACGCAAAAACGCTTCAGACGAATACGCTTTCTTTTCTAAGCTGGATTTAAGCGATAAAGTTGCGCTTAACACTTACCGAAAAGAGTTCCTCACCCACATGGGCAACGGGTTACATGGCGATTTTGACCGTGGCTATTTCTCCGCTTGGGCAGATTGCATGCGTATTATATCTCGCATGGATATTCCGTCTCCGACGCCTAAGGCTCCAGAAGAAAAAATTGAAACTACCCGTAGTGACAAAAGTCAAGCTACTATCGCCAACTTCCTGAAAGAAGGCGATGCTAAAAAGAAAGAGACGTAATGGTCTATTTTTAGCGGTTCCTGTTTTCCCCTTTAATCAGACTTTTCTTTCGATTATTGGTAAATTATAGATGATAGTAGATGATAGTTTACCTTGAGAGAAACTAAAAAAGGAAAAAATTATTTAAGCAATTAGTATCTGGACAGCCGTGTAAGACAACACAAAGAAAGCTATCCAGCTAAAAAAGTACATCCCAATGCCTGTGCTGAGAATTTTTGATTGCTTCTCAAACTTCGCCTTGAAAGAAGCTTTCAAAATGTAGTATGTGATGAAGTAAATGAGTAATGCCACAGTTATGCTGTTAACTAGGGTTGTTATGTCGGTAAGAGTGCCGAAGAAGGCAGCAATAATCGCAGTGATTACACCTGCTACAATACCTAACAGGACACGTATCCAGTAAAGCTGAACAGTCGGAGTCATCTAAATCGTTCCTTGGCTTTGTAATATTTGGTTCTTACTTAAAAAAGATGCCCAAGTATTAATCGTTTCTACTACCATGCATACGTGTTCTGCATATTTTTGTCGTTTTTGGTGCAAACGGTTATTTTATAGTCAAAGAATTATAGACGCATTACTGGTGGATATTTTGGTTAAGAAGGAATCTTCAAGCTTTGACATCGCCGCTGCCACGAAAGAGCTGCAGCCCATCGTAGCCAATAGCAGAGTGAACAACATCTACCAGTTCAGCGAAAAAACCATAATATTCAAACTGCATAAAACCGACACCCCTCCTCTCCGAATAGTAGTTGAAGCAGGAAGACGCCTCCACAGCACCGCATACACTGAAGAGAGCCCCGCTGAGCCCCCGCCGTTCTGCATGCTGCTCCGTAAGTACCTGCGCGACTCATGGCTCAGAAAAATCGAGCAAGTCGAGTTTGAACGCATAGTCACAGTTACTTTTGAAACCAAAACAGGCTTGCTCAATCTGGTGGTGGAGTTGTTCGGCGAAGGCAACATGATACTAACTAACGATCAGGGCATTATTGTTCAGGCGATGGCATTTAAGAAGATGCGAGATCGTGACATTCTGCGAGGCTTAGCCTTGGTGTATCCACCTTTAAGCGGCAAAAACCCCTTCAAAGTCACCGAATCCGAACTACAGGAGGCACTGAAAAACGCTGGCGACACGGAAGTTGTAAGGGCATTGGCAAAGTTTCTGGGCATCGGCGGCGTCTACTCCGAGGAAACCCTGCTGAGGGCAAACATTGAGAAAAGCAAACACTGCAGAGACCTAACCGATAACGAAGTAGCTACAGTTTTTGGGGCGCTTCAAAGCTTGCTTACGCCCGTTTTGGAAAGCAAATTTGAACCAAGCATAATTCACGATGCGGAAGGTAACTATCTTGACGTGGTTCCCCTTAACCTCAAAAGGTATGAAGACTGTAAAAAACAGGTCTACGAGACTTTTAACGCCGCGCTTGACGAGTTCTTCTTGCATGTGACCGCGGCGGAGAAGGCTGCGGGAACCATCGAGGTTGAAAAACTCAAATCAGAAGCTAAAAGGCTAAAACGAATCGTTGATGAACAGGAAAAATCTATTGCGGAAGACCAGAAACGCACTGAAAGAGACAAGCAAATCGGCGACACCATCTACGTTCATTTCCAAGAGCTCCAAACTTTCCAAGAACAACTTCTAAAAGCCAACAACCAAGGCTACGAATGGAAAGATATAATCGCACAAGTTATGACCGCCAAGAAAGCAGGTAAAACACCCATGACATACGTGGAGGGCTTTGACGGCAAAAATCTAGCCTTGAACTTGAGCTTAGACGGTTTCAACCTCAGTTTAGCCCTACGTAAAACGCTTTTCGACAACGCCAACGAATACTACGAGAAGGGCAAAAAGGCGAAGGAGAAGGCGCAAGGTGCGCTGACGGCGCTTAACGATTCAAAAAAGAAACTATCAAAGATTGAACGGGAATTGCATGAAGCGGAGGAACTCAAAAGTCTTAAACCAGCCCAAATCGTGGAGGCATTGGCTAAACGTAAAGAGGAAATGGCGAATAAGCAGTGGTATGAGAAGTTCCGTTGGTTCACAACTTCCGACGGTTTCTTGGTGGTTGCTGGCAAAGACACCGTGAGCAACGAAGTTCTAATCAAAAAGTACACTAAACAAGAAGATGTGGTTTTTCACGCTGAAATCACTGGCTCGCCATTCGTGGTCATCAAAACCGAGGGTAAAGAACCCAGCGAATCAGCACTCAAAGAAGCTGCAGAAGCGGCGGCGTCTTACTCGCGTGCATGGCGGGAGAACGCTGGAACTGCTGATGTGTACTGGGTGAAAGTGGATCAGCTTAGCAAAAGCGGTCCAAGCGGCGAATCCATTCCTCATGGCGCATTCTTCGTGGTTGGCAAACGCAACTGGTACAAGAACACACCGCTGCGGATTGCGGTTGGCATTGTTTTGGGGGAAGAAACATGCTTTGTCGGTGGCCCCATTGATTCGGTTAAAGCAAAAACCAAAACCTACGTTGTGATCCAGCCAGGTGATTATCAGGGAAAAGAGCTTCTGCAGATGACTCTGCGAACATTAACAGCTAAGTTTAGTAAGGAACAGCGGGAGAAAGCAGGCAAAACCAGAATCGAGCAAGTACGCGAGTTCATACCTTATACTAAGGGTGCGGTGAACGTTAAAGCGACATAGTTGTTTTACGTTTTAGGTTTTGTTTTTAGTAGTAAAAGAAGAAAGGCCGCCGGTATTCTTCACCTATCTATCAGGTTAAGCTACGCAACCTGTTTTGGGTTTTGCAGGTTTCCGCTGCTGCATGCTGGTTTGGCCAAAAAGCACTGTATAATTCAGTTTAGACATGCAAGGCGATTTATACGGAGCCCAACTAACATTTAACGTCACTAAAATGTCGCATTTCCAAAAATCACAAGTGCCTTCTCATACCAGAACAAAGAAGTACTGGAGAAAAATGGCTTTGGCAGTCGCCACCGCAGTCATCGTCACCGTAATTTTAACTTCGAGCCTACTCCACGCAACCCCAGCCACCATCCAAACCTCAAGCGCAACAATGTTCTTTTCAGGGTCGCATAGGTTGGAGGTGCTCTCTGGACCTATTGTTCTTAACTCCAAAGGTTGTTACCTCACGGGTTTTGAGGTGCCAGAAGGTTCAAAAAACGCAGTGCTCCAAGGTAACTATACCTTGGTTAACAACGCTACAAGCCACGAAGCCACTATCTTGACGGTTTGGAGCCAGCAAGAGTTTCTCAACTACTTTAGCAACTGCAATGCCGAACCCAGCTACAACAAAAACTTGATGCCAATGCTCCAGGACAACTTAAACGTATCCCTATCCAAAGGTTACTACTTGATTATGATTAGCGGAGCAGGCACCCAAAACGCTATACTGGAAGCTGAACTGATTTTAAGTTTTGCCATTTAGTTTATTTATGGATGCTGGAGTAACTGAGTAGAGTAAACGCGGTATTTTTCGGTGCAGGGAGGAGTTTCAATTAAGTCCTGAACTTTTTGTATAGCTTGGGAAAACACGCCTTCTTCGGATTTATTCATTGATTCTTCATCCTGCCATATAGTTAACACCGTTAACTCGTCTGGGTTGTCATAGGAAAGCAGTGACATATAACCTCGGAAACCATCTGCGTTCTGTACCAAAGTGTTTAGGATTCGGTCTAGTTCTTTAAAGGCTTCTTCTCTTTTTCCTTTTTTAAAAGTCCAAAAAGACATTCGGGTTAAAACCAAAAAATTCACCTACAAATAGGGAGCAGAAGCGTGGATTTAAAGTTTTAACACAAGGTCAGACTAAACAGTTATTGCTATTTGCCTGTACACTAGTTTTTTAGGGATAATAATTGCAAGTAAATAGTGAGGGGTATTTTTGGCCGAAAAAATCGACTTAAAAAAAGAGCTAAAACAACTCTACAATCCATCTACGAAAGAAGTAACATTCGTCGATGTCCCAGACATGAATTTCCTCGTGATTGACGGCGAAGGTGCACCCGCATCACAGCAGTATATGGATGCAGTCCAGACCTTATTCCCCGTTGCTTATGCGTTGAAGTTTATGATTAAGAAAGCTAAGGGTGTGGATTTTGGGGTTATGCCGCTTGAGGGGTTATGGTGGATGGATGACATGGCACAGTTCAGCGTGGAGCGCAAAGACGAGTGGCGGTGGACGGCGATGATTATGCAGCCTAAATACGTCGTAGAAGCGGATTTCAAAGCGGCGCTTATGCAGGTAGAAAAGAAGAAATTGCCCTCAGCCGACAAAGTCCGCTTTGAGCCTTTCCATGAGGGCAAAGCCGCCCAAATCATGCACATCGGCCCCTACTCCACGGAAGGACCCAACGTACAGAGAATCCACGCCGCCATCAAAGCAGCGGGGCTCCAGTTAAGCGGGAAACACCATGAAATCTACTTCGGCGACCCCAGAAAAACAGCTCCAGAGAAACTCAAAACCGTTCTGCGGCAACCCGTGAAATAGCTTTGAGCTACGCAGAGGTTCTTGTCCAGTCGCTGTTAACTGTCATCTCAGGCAAAAAGTTCTCGATACCATATAGCATTGTGACGTCTTGGTACTCAGCGTACTCAAAGACTGCTTTTGTGTGTCCAGTTAGGTCGTTGAATTCGGCGCTTACAAATATGGTTCTACCTAAAAGGTGCCATACTAGCCCGTCATCTTTGGCTTGTTCAGGATAGGCTATGTGGCGGGAAAGACAATCGAAGTAGTTTTGCCTCCAATTTGAGTCTCAGTGTTGTAGTATCCCACCGGACCGACCGCGCCCATGCTTTCGTTTAACCATGTTATGTTGTTAATGTATTGGGGTTTGAGGTCCCATTCATAGATAATGTATGTGTATGGGAGTGGTTGCGGCGAAGAGGTTTGGCTGCCTGACGAGGTAGGCGATGTTGGCAGTTGTGAAGTTGGTGGTTGGGCCGTGGATGTCTGCTTAGCGGTCGTATAGGGTTTTAAGCTGTTGAGTTCATTCTGAAAATAAATGAAGCCAGCGACCAAAACAGCAGCATTAACTAAAACAACGATAGTTAAAACAAACCAAATTTTGTGACTCAAATAGAACAACCTGCTATAGAAGGGCAGGTTCTGGAGGGTTATTAAATTTTGCAAATTTTCTGCGCTAACTCGGCGATTTGCAGCCTGAACCGTTCCCGCATCTTGGTGAAACGCATAGCCGCAGAAGGATGAATAACC
Organism: uncultured archaeon; assembly: GCA_963760925.1. Taxonomy (GTDB): domain Archaea; phylum Thermoproteota; class Bathyarchaeia; order Bathyarchaeales; family Bathycorpusculaceae; genus Bathycorpusculum. Next base: position 698,246 of record CAVXES010000006.1, read on the forward strand.
TCAAAGTAATCGATTCCCTCAACCCGAGGCGTCTCTTTTGCAGATGCACCCAGTAGCACGATGATTTTAGGCTTAATCATGCTGATTTGCGTCATTAAATACGGAAGGCACGCCTCCACCTCGTCAGGGTAAGGTTTGCGGTTCTGAGGTGAGGTATGCTTAACAATGTTAGTTATGTAGAGGTCTTCGCGTTTTATGCCGAATTCAGCGAGGGTTTTGGTTAAGTATTTGCCTGCTCTGCCCACAAACGGCCTGCCAGACTCATCTTCTTCTGCTCCAGGGTTCTGCCCCACCACCATGACCTTGGCGTCTGGGGGGCCTTCGCCGGGGACGCCGTGTTTGGCGGTTTCCCAGAGACGACATTTTTTGCAGGTTTGAATTTGCCCTTTTATTTCTTCTAAGCTCACGTTGGTCGCCTGTTGTGGTTTAGTTACAGTCACACAACCTTAAAAAATATCCATTTATTTCTATTTTTATCAAGTTCTTGTCTGCCATCTATTGACTTTCGGGTTTTGTGTGGTTTTATGAGTCGAGGTGAATCGGTTTCAGAATCGCTACTTAGCAGTGCAGCTAGGGTGCTTCTGCGCATAGCGTTCAGGTTTGAACCGCTGGCGCCCACCGCTATAACGGTTTACTTGAATCAGCAGTTACACCGCTACAAAGAAGGCGGCATAATAAGCAACTACAAAACCCACACTAAACGCCTCGGCAGATATCACTATCGAATCGAAGTTGACATGGACTTAACTGGTAGACAGGCGACTCATTTGTTAGCTAACATTTTTCCTAAACAATTTAGCAGGTATGGGAGGTGGTTCCATGACTGAAGTAGTGGATAAGAAGGGTAAATTAAAACTCACACTTGAAGTTGAAGTTAATGAGGAATTGATGGATTTGGCAAAGGAGGCAATGGAGAAGGCGTCCGCCAAAATTCCTGACATGATGAAGCGCGGCGGGTCCGAAAATAAACAGTAGTTAGGCTTCGCATGCTTTTGCGAGGACTTTAGCGATTAATTCGTCGCGGATACGTTCAACTTCTGCTTCTTTTTCTTTTTTAGTTGAAAAATTTTGCGCATGTTCCATGGCATGTGCTTCGATTGCTTCGCTCATTTTTTTTACGTCTGGAACCAGGAGGATTCTTGCTCCGCAGAAACATTCAACTACGGGCATGGTGTTGCCTATTTTTTTCTTTCTTGAAGTAGTGCGCGGCATTTTAGTGTCTCCAGGTTGTCCACGTTACAAGTGCCCATTTTTATAAAGCTTTATTCCTAAACCAGAATGTATTGTAAAGGAAAACAGGTAATAGTGAATAGTAAGCAACAACTAATTCGATATAAAGAAAGACTTTAAACCTCTAAACAACATTCACTTCTAGGATTAACATGAAGTTTTTAATTATACAAAAAGTCAAAAAAGAAGTCCCGCTGGAACGCTGGGCTAAACTGTTACCGCTTCAATTCAAATATTTTGAAAGCCTCGAAAAAGAAAAAACCATAGAAATTTACTACCACCTCATCGGGCAACAAGGCAGCATGCTAATCGTTAACGCGGACTCCGACGAGAAACTCAGCCGCGTAATCGGACAAGACCCAATGTTCTTCGAGTGTGAACGAGAAATTTACCCTCTAACCACACGCCAAACACACGAAAAACAAATCCTTGAACTCCTGAAAACGCCGACCAAACAGGTAATGTAGTATGAAATGCCATGGCGGATTCAGCTTAGACGAAGAGAAACGACGCAGCTGGTACAACCCTGACGCTGTAATAGCGGACCTAAAAGAGGGAATGACATTTGTTGATATGGGCTGTGGAGACGGTTACTTTAGCATTTTGGCAGCTAAAAAAGTGGGCGTAATGGGCAAAGTCTACGCCGTGGACGTTGACGCTTCAGGAGTAGAAAAACTAAATCAAAAAGCCAAAGAAGAACAACTACAAAATATAGCTGCTGCCGTGGGCAGGGCAGAGGACACGGTTTTTTGTAAAGGATGTGCAGACATGGTTTTCTTCAGTATGGACCTCCACGACTTCGAAGACCCAGCTAAAGTTTTAGAGAACGCAAGAGCCATGATTAAACCAACAGGGGTACTGGTGGATTTAGACTGGAAAAAACAGGACATACCGTTTGGTCCACCAACTCACATAAAGTTCAACGAAGATAAAGTCAAAGAACTCCTTACTGTAGCAGGTTTCAAGGTGGAATCCGTCGTTGAAGCAGGACCATACCATTACGTGGTCACTGCTAAACCAAAATAGCCACTCTACGTGGTTCCAGCAGCGTAGAGCTTTAGCAGGTCAGTTTTGAACCAGTCAGGTCTATCCTGATAAGCTGAGTGCCCTGCGTTGTTGTAGACAAGCATTTTTGCATTAGGAAGCTTGTCGGCTAGGGTGCGCAGTTCTTCACCTGAAATGACGCTGTCGTTTGTCCCCCAGACGATTCGAACTGGAAAGTGAAAGTTCGCGTACAGCCAAACAAGGTCCATGTTCTCGAAAGCTTTTGCAGGGGCCACTAGAAGCATTCCTTTGACGAGGTGTTTAGCGGCGTAGTTGAGAGCTATGTAACCTCCTAAACTTGCGGCCACAATCACAGGCGAGATTTCGCCGAAAACAGATTTCACTGCTTCAGCAAGGAAGTCCACGTTGGCTTTGGGGTCGCGATTTTTTGGTTCACACTGACTTTTCAGCCCATAAGGCATGTCCAACGCAAGAAAAGGCACGTTCTTTTCAATTAACAGGTCTAGGACGCCAATTCGTTGCCAGACTTCAATAGTGTAGGATAAGCCGTGCAGGAACACGATTGGGGTTCCGGGGGCTTTGTGGATTAGGGCTTGACATTTGCAGTCGCCGATGTTGAGCGTTCTTTCTTCCACAGGATTCACCTTTCAAGTTTACAACATTGAAGTTTATAATGGTTAAGAGAAATGGGGCATTAGCAGTCAAAAGCATATTACTCTTTTCCAGCTGCTAGCTGCTAAAATCTTCTTTCAATTCCTGTTTCTTGGGATTTTCCGTTAACTGCGAAACGAAAAATAAAAAAAATATTTTTTTTAAAAAAAAACCGAGAACGTGCGTGTTATCTACTTTTACCCGCTCAGCCAAGCACTTCCCAACTGAACTTATGCTAAAAATTGGTGGTTAGAAGTAGTCGTCGCCCAAGTTTGCTAGATCACTACTACTGAATGCAAAACGTCTTCATTAAACAGACATAAGGAAGCAGTTTTTTCTGGTGTTAGTTAATCACCGACGCGTAAAACAACAGGTAAAATAACATCTGTTGCATGTGCTCACAACACACAAAGAAAACGAAACAATTTAGCAATCAGCGCTCACTAAGTGTCGACTACTTCTATGGGGGTGAGTGAATTGTTAGCGACTGGTTGTTGATGTCACTACTTTGACACAAGTACGGAAAAATCTGTTTGAGTTTTAGTCGCTATTTGTAGTCATTGCATGCTTGAAACAAAAAGAAGCTTGTAATAGTTAGTTGTTGCAACCCTGCCCCCCACACTAGTTGCAACTAACAATTCGATAATGGCGTTTCTAAACTTTGTATCCCCAAAGACAAAGTGTACCTTTCACGGTTGTCCAAGAATCGGGGCATCTCAAGCCGAGAAATGGGAAAAAGATAATAGCTCTCTAACTCCATTGTTGTTTTGGTGAATTTTTTGACAGTTAAAGTCGGCGATAAAGCCCCAGATTTTACGTTACCCTCTCAAATGGGTGATAATGTCACATTAAGCGAGTTTTTAGGCAAAAAAAACATAGTTCTCTACTTCTACCCTAAGGATGAGACGCCGGGATGCGTCAAAGAAGCATGCAGCTTCCGCGATAGCTACCAGCAACTCACGGAATTAGGCGCCGAAGTACTCGGCATAAGTGGACAAAGCGTGGAGTCGCATGTTGCGTTTGCGTCACATTACGGGTTACCGTTTATTCTGCTTGCCGATGTGGGCAATAAGGTGCGGGAACTCTATGATGTACCCAAAAGCATGGGCATCATGCCTGGACGTGTAACATACATCATCGATAAGAAGGGTCTTGTGCGCCACATTTTCAGTTCACAAACGCAAGCAGAGCAACACGTGCAAGAGGCTAAGCACACACTGGAAATGATTGAGAAAGAAGAAAAAGCCGCAGCCACCACTAGGGAACCCTGATGCTCCACCTCTTCAACACCTTAACATGCAACGTCGAGCCGTTCCAGCCCGCAGACCCCAAAAACGTCAAAATATACACTTGCGGACCCTCCACATATCAAAGGGCACACATTGGCAACTACCGCACCTTCCTCTACGAAGACATTCTCCAACGTTATTTGGAGTACCTCGGCTACAAGGTTTGCCGCGCCATGACGTTGACCGACGTGGAGGACAAAGCGATTTTGCAGGCGAAAAAGGAAGGCTTAAGTGTTGAAGAGTTAACCCGGAAAAACCAAGCTGTCTTCTTTAAAGACTTCGAGTTGCTACATATCAAAAAACCCGATTATCCCGTGCCAGCTTCGCAGGCGGTTGACCAAGCCGCCGATTTAGTGGTCAAACTGGTGGATTCGGGCCACGCTTACTGGCACACTCACCGAGGAATTAGAAACGCCTATTTTGCACCTCTAAAATTCAAGGGCTTCGGCAAACTCAGTCACCTAGACATGAACAAGTGGCCTAAGAAAACGAGGCGGTTCCACAAAGACACCTACCCCGGGACGCCCTGGAACATGGGCGACTTCATTTTGTGGCATGGTTGCGGCTTAGAAGATACCTGCTTTGATACCGCCATTGGCAGAGGCCGACCAGCGTGGAACCTCCAAGACCCTGCCATAGTCACCAAAACGTTGGGCTTCGAAATCGACGTTGCCTGCGGAGGAATAGACAACTTGGTGAGGCACCACGACTACAACATTGCTATAGCTGAAGCGGTTTCGGGCAAGCAGTTCTCGCGTTACTGGCTGCACGGTGGGCACCTGTTTGTGAATGGGAAAAAGATGAGTAAGAGTAAGGGCAACGTGGTATACCCCAACGACGTAATAAAAAAAGGGGTTAGCGGGGAGGAGCTGCGTTTTTACTTAATTTATGGGTGTTACCGTGAGGAGCTCGACTTCACCTATGAGAAATTGGAGAAGGTTAAGGCGAAGTTGGATGAGCTTAGGGAGTTTGTTGCGGATTTAGCCAAAACCAAGCCGTCAAGCTCAGTAAAAGTGGATACAGTAAATATTGGAATCACGGGGGTCTTCGAGGAACACATGAACAATGACTTGGACCTTAAAGGTGCCTTTGATGCCCTAACCCAAAAAGTAAAAACCATCAATCAAAATCAAAGTAGCCTATCCGAGTGTGATCTAAAAAAGGTGTTAAATGATTTGCGCAGAGCAGACTCTGTGCTGCAATGCATCTTCTAAACTAAGTCGCCGACCAGTTTTACATCTTTGAATTTCTCGTCACTGTGCGGCGCCATTTCAAGCTCTTCGGTGAGGTCGTTGCCGGCACTGTGCATGCCCATGTGTTCGCCTTCCATCCAGAAGCTGCTATCGGTGACTTCGTAGACTTTTCCTTTGTAGGCAAGCCATGCGGGTCTACCTTCTTTTCCGTCGTTTTTATTTAGTTCTTCTTGGGTAACCTTTTTTGTATCTGCCAAAAAATCACTTTCCTGCTAAAACTATTTGGTTGCCTGAGGGCAATAAAGGTTTAGGGATTCACCGCTGTCGAGCTAAGAGGCGATGAGGGTGGTTAAGTAACTGGCTTGAACATTTACGCCGCCGAATCCATGCACCCGATTATCGATGACTATATTGCTTTGTGCGGGGTAGTTGCCAGATTGGATGCCCTCGTTGTCGCCGACAAAGTTGTTTTTCTCTACTTCAACGTCGCCCAAGCCGCTTACGTGCGAGGTGACTTTGGCTGCGACGCCGCCGTCGATGGTTAAGCCAACGTTTATGCTGCCTGTGGACGTATCGGCTTTAACGTCGAGGTTACCCTGAAGGGTTTTGGTTTGAGTGATGTCCATGGTCACTGCGCCGGTGGTTGAATGCAGAGTTAAGCTGCAGTTGCCCACGACATTGTTTTGGTTCATGCGATAATTCACTGTCCCCGTAACCGCAGACACTGTTAAGTTGCCTGTGACGGTGACGTTGTTTTCCAAGTTAGCTTCAGCTTCACCAGTTGTGGTTTCCAAGTTAAGCGAGCGGATAATGGCTGAGTTGACGCCTGAGAAACTCACTTGCCCAGTGGTGGAGGAAATAGTTAGGTTCAATTCTAAAGCGGGGTCGATGTATACCATGCATTGGACGTGGGCATCAGAGGTAAAGGGGTCTTCAACGCGGACATACGAATCAACGGTTAAGGTGTCGCCGACTGTTTGGTTCTCAAACGCCATGCTAACAGGGTTATTGGAATCCGCCAGTAGACCTCTTGAGCCGTTGGCTTGTACGAAGATGCCGATATTGGCGTTACCTATTTTCTGCGTAAACACGATTACTTTGCCGATGTTTGTATGGAAGCTGAGGTTGAGAGTCTTAACGTCTGCGGTACTGTCCATCATGGATTGCGAAGTGTCCCATGATCCAATTGGAGCTGCTAAAAATGCGACCGCAATAACGGCTACGACAAGTATTGTGACTAACGCAATGGACATGACTACTAGGGAGTCTTTGTGCCATGGTTTGGGTTTAGGCTGCTCGGCAGGCGCCTGATAATAGGGGGCTGCTGCTTGGGGCGTAGTGTATGTATCTACGGGGGTTCCGCATTTGTGGCAGAATCGGGCGCCTTCTTCAAGTTGGGTTCCGCACCTTCGACAATACGGCAATGGGGCTTCCTCGAAGTAGGGGTATGCTGGAATATGGATTTAAGCGTTACCGACGAAGACCTTAATTGTTGAGCAAGATTCTTTTACGTGTCAAAAAGACCGCCGTTAAGGCAATGCCAAAAAGGAATGGCAGAATTACGTAGGCTGGAAACTCGGGAACCGAAGGGGAAGATGTTGGGTTTTGAGTTGGTGAAGTTGAAATGAGCATTGTGAATATTTGTGAAGCACTCCAGTCGCTAGTTTCGCCTTCAAAATAGAAGTCGTAAGTTGGACCCCCGACATCTATTGCATGACCATAGGGCTCTGCCCGAAAGCCTCCATATAACGCTTGAACTTGAACCTCTATTTGACCACCGGGGGTGATTTGTTCTGGCAGAAAATATAAGCTGGCAACAGTGTAACTTGAGTTGGATGCTTCGTAGGGAACACTGAACCAGTCTCCCAAAAAATAGGGAAAGTTGTTGGACGGTGGACTAAAAGGAAAATATTTCCATTCGTCTTCATAGTAGCCCTTCCAGCGGAAATTGTAGTAAGTGGCACCCGGAGGATTCTTTATTGTCGCATCCACGAATTTACTATCGACATGGTACCCGGGAATTGTCGAGGTAGTTACTTCACCGGTGTAGGGGTCTTTTGTCGAAGTCTGCTGCGGCGCAACATCATAAGAGTGGTCCACATACTTCAGCGTAAATTCAGTGACTGCTGGCTGGGAAGCTGAGGAGGATTGAATTAGCAAAAAACTTGAAACTGCAAAAAGGGCAACAAAAAGCACTGTTAGGATTTTGTTGAGGCGTTTCATGTTTTCTTTGTGAGTTGATGTTTTAATTAAATCGTTTTGTCCACTTTAGTTGACTAAGCCAAGTCAAAGTTTCTGGACTAAACCGTTTTTCGATACCTTCTATAAAGCAGGAATGCAACTAAACCCGCAGATGTGATTGCTACTGCGATTATTACCGAAGTAGTTGAAGTAGATTCCGAAAAACCAAGAAATGACCATGCCACCGTAAAGCTAGTCACATTGGACGCGCCCGTTGTGTGATAGGAATCTGTTGAATAGACAGTTATGTTATGTGTTCCCGCCGGCAAATTCGGTAGTGTTGCATTTCCGGTTATGGTTACGTTGTTTTTTCCATCTAAACTATACATACTTGAGGTTGTGTGCTTGTCTACCACAAAATCTACCGCTACTTTTCCAGCTGAATAACTGGTTTCTATGGGGTTAATTAATTGAACATTCGGGGTTTTTGCCCAGTTAGGTATCAAATCAGGGACAGTTGAGATGTTTATTGGAGCCATCAGTGGGTAGCGGTCAGACCGGTCACTATCTACAATATACGGGGTGTCGCCTATGCCGTCCCCGTTCGAGTCTGCTCCGCGGTAGTCACTCCAATAGTTCCCTACTTTGCCGTTGTCAAAGAAACCAGATTTGGCAGGGAACAACGTGTTAACCTGATATGTGTTGTCGACGAAGTCGTTGTTGTATAATAAACCGCCGCCTCCTGTGCCTAAGGGGGTTCCGCTGGTGTCCAGTCCCCAAGAATTGGTGGCAATATAGTTTGCGTAGCAAGTGTTGTTTGCTCTTGGGAGCAGAGCTTGTCCGCAGTGGGTGATTGTGTTTTTGAGAATTGTATTATTTAATCCGTCTATAGCTAAACCGTAGGCATAACGGCTAAGCGTGTTGCCGCTGACTATGTTATTGTCGCCGCTTAAGGTGAAAAAATGGCTGCTTCCATTAAAATTGTTGTTTGCAATGTAAGAAGAACAGGCGTATACTTGGAGGCCTACGTTAGAACCTATGTTGTCTGTGATGAGGTTATATTGGCCAGCGATACTTAGGCCTTCATAGCCGACAACTGCAAAGGTGTTGCCGCGAATGGTTGAGTAGCTGCCGTTCATGCTGAAACTCATAGAAAAAAGGTTCCGTTCAAGATCCAAATAATTGCTTCTGACTCTGAAGGCGGATCCAATTGAACAGTCAACAAGTTGAATCCTATCGCCTGATAGGGAGATGATTCCCCCGTTAGAGGTTAAGGTTAATTTAGACATAGTAAAGTTATTTGCGGATACTTCAACTGCCGGATCGTAAAACGTGTATTTGCTACCCCAGAAATCATAATTGTAATCCACTGTGTGGCTTTGAGATTTCAGGTTTATTATTGTACTTTGAATTCCCTCGCCTGTTATGGTAAGGCTCTTGTTTGTGTATATAGCGTCTTCCTGATAGGTTCCAGCTTTAACTAATATTGTATCGCCGTCGGTGGCGTTTCCTATTGCTGCGGCGATAGACAGGTAAGTGTCTGGAACAACAAGTGTCTTCGGTGCAGCCCCAACGGTTACTTGCGGAAATAGAAGTAAAGAAGTTAAGCATACCAGAACAGGCAACAAAGTCAGAGCTTTACACACAGTCATATGCTTACACTTTTAGCTTTGTGGTAGCTACCATTAAAAGTGTTCTTGTACAGGTTTGTTGACTAAGGCACATCAAGGTTTCTTGACAAACCCCTTCTCCGCAAAAGCAATACGGCAACACCAATAATCACAACCGCTGAAATCGGGACTATAGCAATCAAGATTATTGAGTCGGGCTGCAGCACTTGCTTAGCTATGGTAAAGTTGACGGTTTTTGGTTGGGCTTGGTTTCCTTCTGAACCTGTTGCGTAGAGGGTTACGTTGTGGTAACCGTTGGGTAAGTCTGTTAAAGTTATGTTTTCGGTAACTGTAACGTTTGCTTGGGTATCGAGGCTGTACTTGATTTCCAACGGAGCTTTACTTACCGTGAAGTTGAGTAAAACCTCTGCGGTGGTGAAGGTTGTGTTTTCGGTTGGCGAGAGAATTTTGATAACCATCGGCAGACCGGCGCCTGTCCAGCGCTGCATAAGGGGATAATGGTCAATGAGGTCTAGACCCTGCGCGATTATGGTGTAGGGAGTGTCACCAATGCCGTTGCCATCAGCGTCGGTTCCGGTATAGTCGCTGTAGTAGTTACCTTCTTGGCCATTATCAAAAGCGTTGGTACTGTTGTAAACTGTGGAGCTGGAATCGGCATTTCGAGCATTAACCAAGTTATTATGGAAAAACAGGTTCCCGTAAGCATCATCACTGAGATTTATCCCAAGGTCACTATTTGAGATATTATTTTCAGAAACCACGTTCCCGTAGCCTCCGCTTATGTGTATGCCATAGTCGTTATTGTTGAGATAGTTTCCGCGGACAATGTTATTGCAGGAGGTAGCATAGAGAAATATGCCTTCTTTGTTGCCTCTTAGTTTGTTGTTTGTTATGGTGTTGTTTGTTGAAGCACCTAGACTGATACCGATGTTTATTGAGTAAACCGTGTTGCCATCCACTGTGTTGTTTATGGATTGGTAGAGCCATATCCCCTCATAATCAACGTGAGTGATTGTGTTGTTTTGGATTAGGCAGTTGGTTGCCCCAAGGAGGTGAATACCCCGTTTTATTTTCCATGGCGGACTTGTTGAGGGGTTGTCAATCGTTAAGTCTCTAACCGTCACGTTTTTAGCGGTGATGAGGATAGCGGGTTGCACATCTATGTCCCAGCGGTTAATCGTTGCACCCCTTTGGCCTATAAGAGCGATTGATTTTTTGATAACAAGACTACCGTTGTAGTCACCGGCTTTAACATAGACAGTATCTCCGGGGTCAGCGTGGTTTATGGCTTCTTGAATTGAGGGATAGTCATCTGGGACTGAGACGGTTTTTGGCTCGTCAGCCTTAGTGGGAATTGGCAAAACACTAAAAGATACCACCAAGAGCGTAACAAGTAAGACAACTGCAGCTTTGCCCATACTTACCCAACTACACCCAGACATGGGGAGTTATATCGTTTTGCAAAATCTACCTTTTCAGCTGGACCAGCATACAGGTAACTACTTTTTATATCAAAAGCCACCCATTTATCTATTGGACTTTTAGGGAGAAATCAATATGGCTTATTTTGAGGATCGCGTGGACGCGGGTAAACGTTTAGCGCAAGCTTTAGCGGATTTTCATAGAAAAAACGCTGTTGTTTTGGCGATTCCCCGAGGCGGCGTAGTCGTCGGCTACCAAATCGCAGAAGCACTCAACCTACCACTGGACGTGATTGTTCCACGTAAGCTGGGTGCACCCGACAACCCCGAATTAGCAGTCGGCGCAGTTGCAGAAGACGGAACCGCCGTGCTCGACAATAAATTAGTAGCTTACCTAAATGTATCCCAAGACTATATCGCCCAAGAGAGCGAACGTCAAAGAATAGAGATTGACCGAAGGCTCAAAGTTTACCGCCAAGACATGCCACCGCTAAACCTCAAAGGGTTAGATGTTATTGTGGTGGACGATGGCATCGCCACGGGAGCTACCATGAAAGCGGCTTTAGCTTCGGTGCGCAATAGGGGCGCTTCTTCGATTACTGTGGCGATTCCTGTTGGTCCACCCGCCACCATCGAGGAACTGCAAAGCCGCGCCGACCGAGTGGTATGCATCCATATGCCCGAGTTTTTCCAAGCCATCGGACAGTTCTATGCCAACTTCACCCAAACCAGCGACGAAGAAGTCATGGAACTCTTATCGTTGCGCAGAAAAGAGTCACAGGGAGGCACTGCCAAATGAGCATCCTTGAAACGGAACTGAAAATTCCCGTTGGAGACGTGGAGGTTGAAGGTAATCTATTTCTGCCCAGCAACGCAGGTTCTTTAGTTGTGTTTGCGCATGGCAGCGGCAGCAGCCGTTTCAGCCCACGCAACCGCTACGTCGCCAAAGAATTCAACAAAGCAGGCTTAGGCACACTGCTATTTGATTTGCTAACCGAGAGCGAGGAAGTAGAGGACGCATTGACAACGGAGTACCGTTTTAACATTCCACTCCTTGCTACACGACTAGTAGGCGTGACAAAGTGGCTGCGAAACGACCCTGAAACTCAAAACCTGCGGTTGGGTTATTTTGGGGCGAGCACTGGTGCAGCTGCGGCGCTTATTGCTGCGGCAAAGTTACCAGAAGAGGTTGCGGCAGTAGTTTCGCGTGGTGGACGCCCGGACTTGGCAGGCGAGTACCTCTCAGATGTTAAAGCGCCGACGCTGCTAATTGTGGGGGGCTTGGATGAAGAAGTTATTGATTTGAATCGCCAAGCCATGCGGCAACTCACAAACAAGAACCGTCTCAACATCGTTGAGGGTGCCACACATCTATTTGAGGAACCGGGCAAACTCGAAGAAGTAGCCGCTCTCGCTAAGGACTGGTTTACCCGTTACCTCCGCTAAGCTGCCAGCCAAAAAAAGTTGAGAGTTAGAAGCCGATGTTTATGGATTTGCCGAAGTAGCCAAACGGCATCTTAACGCGTTCGCCGAAGACTCGTTTGAAAGTTTCGATGTATTGAGTGTTTTCATCCATACGGAACTTGAAGGTGCCTTGTGAGCTTTTGATTTCAGCTTCGAATTCATGACGGTTATTGTACTCGTCATGTTGTCCCTTTTGGTGGATTTTAATTTCGGTTATGGTGCTATTTTGTAGTTCCCAGTTGCCTGCGGTTTCAGAGAGAATTGCCTGTGGCGTCATATTGAGATACTTGTTGGTGAAGCCAAAGGTGCCTTTGAGTTGGTCTGCCCATTGCCCAAAGAAGCCTTTTCCGTCGGCTTTAGCTTGGTTACGGGCTTGTGTAGCTGCAGCGTTAATCATGTCAGCGGTTAACTGAGCAAAGATGAGGCGTTCAGTTGTGACTACGCCTGCAAAACTGTCGTATCGCCCCAGAGATTTCATGCGACGGAATGGGATAACGCCGACTGTTGTTTCCCCTCCAACTTGTTGCTGTTGAGGCGTCGGTGAGGATGCTGCTACAGGCTGCAATTGAGGTGAGGGCTGAACAATTTGTGGTGGAGGTTGAATGGTTTGGGGTGGTGCCTGATAGTTTGGAGGTTGAGAATGCGCTTGCTGGTTTTTGGTTGAGGAAAAGATTGGCAAAGGAGCAGAAGGTATCACGCGACCAGCTGGAGGTGAGTAATAATCGAGGCGTTCCTTATTCGGCGCAGCGGGTTTAGAAATAACTTTTTTTGATGCATGTTTGGTTTCTTTTGGTGCTTGGGTGGGGGAGGCGGTTCCGCAGTTGCTGCAGAACTTCGCTTCGGAACTCAGGAGTGAGCCGCAGTTTTCACAATAAGGCATAAGCAATCACGTAAGCAGGTATTGCGCAGTCTTCGCTAATAAGTTTAGACGCAGAAAAATAAGAAAACAAAGATGAACTTAGGGCTTGTGAGTTTTTCGGTAAACAACTAAACCTGCGAGGATCGCTATTATGGCTACTGTAACTACAACAGCAATGAGCACAGGGGAGTCAACTGCGGGCGGTGTGGTTGCCTGCGATGCTAAATCAACGGTTATGTGGTGTGTACTGTGAAGGTAGAGGAAGATTAGAATCCAACTGTCCTCGTGATCCTCCAGGGTGAACTGGAGTTGGTTGCCGTCTAAATGTACCGCGAAAGTGCTTGCGTCGGCGACTAAAGTTTTTGCGATTGTTACTTCGGTGTAGCCGCTGCTACCTGAGGTACCACTTGCGGTAAATGAGAGTTCAAGGCTGGTGCTGTTGAAGCCCAAGTTTGTGATGGTACTGTTGGATTGTACGAAGAACATTTTTTGGCCCTGAACTGGTACGAAGGATACTGTGGTGCTGTTGGTGGCGGTTTGGGCTGTTTGGTCCCCTTGCCATTCTACTTTTAGAGTGAAGGTGCCCGACGCTGGGATTAGCCATTGTAGGTTGTAGTTGCCTGATGTGTCGGTTTGGGCGCTTCCGATGTTTGTCCATGTTTCAGTGCCTGACGCGTATGAAATGGTGATTGTTTTGTCTGGGAGTGGGTTGCTATTTTCGTCAGTTAGGGCGCCTTTGATGGTTAGGGTGGAGCCGACTTGGTAACTGGAGGCTTCTGTTGTGAGGGTTAGGTTGCTTAATGGGAGTGGGGGTGTTGGGGATGGCGTGGATGTGGGGTTGGCAGTTGGCGTAGTAGTGGGCGCTGAAGTGGGAACAGGCGTTGGCGTAGGGGAAGAAGCTATGGTTACGGTGAGGTTTTTAGGTATATCAGCATAGACGGCGAAGCCTGATTCAGTGTATGTTTGGAAGCTGGTAGTTGGAGTTTGGTAGGTGCCTATTCTTGGGTGAGCGTTAATTGTGTAGGAACCGGCTGGAACGGCTAGGAAGTAGTAACCGTTGCTATTGCTGAACCAGCCTGAAAGGTAATTGCCCAATTGCACAACTGCACCCACAACCGGTGCACCTTGAGTGTCTTTTATGTAGCCACTGACTTTGAAGCCTGTGAGCAACGTAACGTTTTTGACTGCGTCGCCGCTCACGGTATAGGAGGCTTCGTCGTAGTTTATGTAACTGGAGTCGAAGGGCGGCCAAACACTGATGTGGTAGGTACCTGCTGGCGCGTTGACGGAGTAGTAGCCTTGCGAGTTGGTTTGAACAGAGGGAACAGTAGCATTGTTGAAGATCAGGCAGGCACCCGCAACCGCCACGCCCTGTGCATCTTTTATGTAGCCATCTATTTTGTAAGTTGAAACTGAATTCGCAGATGTAGAGAAAACAAAAACACCCATGACCAGAATGGAAATCAACAAAGTTGAAGCGAAACTTTGCAGCTTCTTCATTTCTAACACCTTAATAAGGGTTAGAAGTCATCAAACTTATATCGTTTTGCAAAGCACGCACGCTTGCGCTATATAGGTTTAGGTTTTTGCTTTGTTTTGGGGAATGTGATGAAAAACTTCGTGCCTTTGTTAACGGTACTTTCGAAGCATATCGTGCCGCCCTGCGCTTCCACCAGTCGCTTAACCACGGCCAACCCCAACCCTTGACCCTTGGACTTAGTTGTAAAAAGCGGAGTGAACATTTTTTCTCTAACCTCCTCTGGTATGCCCCCACCGGTGTCGGCAACGGAGATGCAGATACCGCCATCTTTGGGTTGGCAGGCGACTTCGAGGTCTCCGCCCTTTGGCATAGCTTGGATGGCGTTGTTGATGAGGTTAGTTAAGGAGCGTCTTGTAAATGTGGGGTCAACATGCAAGTTTGTAGACGATTTAATTTTGAAGCTTAACCGCACGTTCTTGGGGACGACGATGTTGTTGAAGACTTCCGCGATTAAATCCGCCAGATTTACTATTTGATACTCAGGTTCCAGCTTGCGCGAGTAGTCTTGGAGGTCAGCAACGATTTTGTTGATGTAACTAATGTTACCTTCGATGCTACAGAGGCTTTCTTGAATGTCAGTTTTTTCTTGGTTCTCTGGCATACCTTCCAAGTCGGATTTGATGAGGTAGACTTCACTTATCAGCGCCTGTAGAGGATTGCGGATATCGTGTCCTACCATGCCTGCGACTTGGCCAATGGCGGCTAACCGTTCGTAGTCGATGAGTTGTTTGGTGCGATCAGCAACCAGTTCTTCGAGGTGTTTGCTGTATTGTTTGAGCATTTCTCGGTTTCGTTTTCGCTGGGTTATATCTCGCATGCCACCTATGAACAGTACAGTTTTGCCTATGGAGTTTTTGATGGCTTTTGCGGTGTCTTTAACGAAGATATAGTTGCCGTTTTTGTGCATTACCCGATACTCAAGCACATAGCGGTCTAATTTGGGGTCATCTCGCACTTTGTTCCATGTGGCGACTACTTTGGGGACATCGTCGGGGTGCATTTTGCTTATGGCCCATTGGGTTGTTTCTCCGATTTCACTGGATTTGTATCCACCTAGCTGTTCTGCTCCACTTATGATGTGCATTTTATCGGTTTGAGCTTCGATTTCGTAGACCATGACATTGGCCGCTTCGGCCACGATACGGAAGCGTTCCTCACTTTTCTTGAGCGCTTCTAATGCTTGTCTCTGCTCGGTTACGTCTTGATCAACACCAACGATTACTTTGAGTTTACCGTCCTCTGATACTTCTTTAACTTGGCGTTGAGAATGTATAAGGCGAACAGAACCATCCTTTCGGGTTATGCGATAATCAACTTCGCTTTTCTGGTTTAAGATAGCTTCGACGAAGGAACGCTCCATTAGTTTACTTATCTCAGCCAAGTCTTCAGGGTGAATGAAGCTCTTGTATTCCTCAAGAGTTAACCCCCCAAAACGGGGTTTTATGCCGAAAATGCGAAACATCTCTGGAGACCAAATTGCGCGAGGTTGTGCTACGTCCCATTCCCAACTGCCGAAATGGGCCACTTCCTCAGCTAATGCGAGAAGTTTTAGGCTTTCATTCAATTTTGATTTAGATGGATCACTATCTTTTGAGGTGCGCAGCCTTTTTTTAGTTGAAACAGTTAAGATTTCAGAGTTTGAGGTTGATGCAACCAACGCATAAGCCTCATAATTAGATTAAGGAAGAGTAACTAAATAAGACTTATGAAACCCGACCGCTAACAAAGAATGTCAACATTGAAAACGGCGATTGAATAAAACTTGAAAAATAGAAAAACGTGAGTTTTTTGGGTACATCTTGGTTTACCCGGTGTGTTCTGCAGCAATGAGATAATGTCTGAGTTGATTTCGAAAGCTAAGTCGTCTGAGTCACTCACGAAGGAACTTTATGATGTCGATGGTCATGGTTCCCGATACTCGCCTATAACTACTGCAGAGTCTAAAAAAATAAGAACCTAAAGCAGTAGCGATGGACCGCGGCAGTTCGACGCCCAGACTCCGTCTGGAAACCTCAAACCCTACACTCTTACCCGCACCCCCTTGAGCGCATAACGTCCAAACTTAGGTTGCTCTCTCCCGAGCCTAGCCGGGTTCGCCTGCTAAACAACGAAACAGCTTCCCTACGGAAACCGCCCGTTGACCGCCAGCCCCAAAGGACGGATAGTCACTGGTTCGGAAATGAAGATCCAAGCGGCCTTTGACGCCTCAGCTGCCGATGTCAGCCCGTCATGTAGAGGATTTACGGAAGTAATGGACCCCTAACCCACCGCCTAAGATCCATCGCCGAGGATTAAAGTGGCACAGGGAAGTATAAACTTTCGCCAAAACCAAAAAAATCGTTCAGCCATATTTGCTGGAGTTGAAGCGAAAAGCAAATAGCTACAGAAGCAACATAGTTCTAGTTGGATAGTGTTTTTTGTGACTTGTTGGAAATGGTTTGGTACTGTTTTGAAGGAAGCTGGCGTTGAAGCAAACGACAAAAATAAAGAGAAAATTGACTCTGTTATTCACAAATACATTGGAGAGCAATCAAGCTATGGCCGATGCTCAGCGGATTGGAAGGTGGCGAGAAAAGAGATTGCTGGTGACGAGAAAATGAAGGGGGAACTCATCGCCCAACTCAAAGCGCTCATCTAAACTTCCTTTGTCGCAGTTTTGAGCGCAGACGCCGCTGCTTGCAACCCCGACATTGCAGCGTTGAGATTGCCCTGGTTCTTCTTGATGATGTTGATGAAAGCGCTGCCAACGATTGCTGCATCTGCTCCTGTTGAGATGACACGTTTGACGTGTTCAGGTTTTGAGATGCCAAACCCCACTGCCAAAGGAATCTTGCCAGAAGTGACATGCTGTACCCTCTGGATCAGCTGCATGGTAGAGTCCGCAATAGAGGATTGAGCTCCTGTGACGCCGAACCTCGACACTAAATACAGGAACCCCAAGGAAGCATCAATAATTTTTCTTAGGCGTACCTCTGAAGTGGCGGGGGACGCAAGAAAAATTGTGTCCAAACCACATTGGGCTGCAGCTTTTCGGTAGTCATCTGCTTCTTCCACTGGCAAATCAGGCACAATGAAACCGTCTACGCCATTGGCCTTGGCTTGAGTTAGGAAGTTGTCGATGCCGAGGTGGAACACAGGGTTGTAGTAGGTCATTATTATTATGGGTGTGTCGCGTTTGGCTTTGATTTCTTTGGCGATTTCAAGCACCTGCATCGGTGTCGTGCCTGCGTTGAGTGCTCTGAGGCTTGCTTCTTGAATGGTTGGGCCATCTGCAATCGGGTCCGAAAAAGGCAAACCCAACTCGAGAATGTCCACGCCGCCTTGAATCAAAGAATCAGCCAACTTAGGCGTGTCTTGCGGCGTGGGGTCGCCTGCAGTTATGTAGCCGATTAGCAAGCCTTCGCCGTTTGCTTTTGCAGTTTGGAATTTTTGTTTTATAGCGCTCATATTTGTGCACCTGTGTATTTTGCTATTGTTTCCACATCTTTGTCGCCTCTACCTGACAGGTTGATGACTATGGATTGGTCTTTGCGCATTTGCGGCGCCAACTTCATGGCGTAGGCCACCGCATGAGACGACTCCAAAGCGGGCAGAATACCCTCCGTCTTGCAAAGTGTCAAAAATGCCGCTACGGCTTCTTTGTCATCGGCGTAAGTGTATTCTGCACGTTTGATTGTTTTTAGGAATGAGTGTTCTGGTCCAACGCCGGGATAGTCGAGCCCTGCGGAGATACTGGTTGTGTTTTCGATTTGGCCATTGTTGTCTTGAAGGATGTAGGTGAACATTCCATGGAAAACGCCCTCGCTGCCAGCCGCTAACGTTGCCGCGTGCCTTCCGGATTTGATTCCTTCGCCTGCCGCTTCGACACCGTAGAGCTTGACGTTCGTGTCGTCTTCGAAGGGGTAGAAGGTGCCCATGGCGTTGCTTCCACCACCTACACACGCAACTAAAGCGTCAGGTAAACCGCCGGTTTTGGCTTTGAATTGCTGCTTGATTTCTTTGCCTATGACGCTTTGGAAGTCTCGCACCATCATCGGATAAGGATGTGGCCCCATGGTTGAGCCGATAAGGTAGTAAGTGGACTCCAAGTTAGTTACCCAGTCACGAAAAGCCTCGTTAATGCTGTCTTTGAGTGTTTTAGAGCCTGACTCGACAGGATGCACTTCTGCGTCCATTAGTTTCATGCGGAACACGTTTAGGCGTTGCCGCTCGCAGTCCTCAGTGCCCATGAACACAACCGCTTTAAGCCCCAGCGCTGCGCATGCGATGGCTGTTGCAACACCGTGTTGTCCCGCACCGGTTTCGGCAATGACACGGGTTTTACCCATCCGTTTTGCCAGCAATGCCTGTCCTAGGGTGTTGTTGATTTTGTGGGCTCCGCCATGGGCGAGATCTTCCCGTTTTAGGTAGATTTTTGCGCCTCCGAGTTCACTGGTTAGGTTTTCGGCGTAGTAGAGCGGCGTTGGTCTGCCGACGAATTCGGCAAGGTAATAGTCAAGTTGTCGCTGGAATTCAGGGTCAGCTCTTGCGTTTGCATATGCTTTTTCGAGTTCATTGATGGCTTCCATAAGGATTTCGGGGACGAAGCGTCCACCGTACTTGCCGTATTTCCCGTCTACTGGGTAGTTGCGTAGGTTCATGCTTGTACAAACTCCTTAATTTTTGATTCCACATTATCTGTTAACATTATGCTTGAGCCAATCAGGTAGGCGTCAGCACCAGCGCTTCGCAGAAACTGCAGGTCCGCAGTTGACTTGATGCCGCTTTCAGTTACAACTGGTTTTTGGTGTTTTTTATGTTTTCCAAGAATCTCCTGAGTTGTTGTGAGGTTAATTTTCAGGGTTCCTAGGTCGCGGTTATTAATGCCCACTAAATCTGCGTCTGTTCCGACAGCAAAGGTGTACTCGGCTTCACTGTGTGATTCCAGCAATACTTCCAAACCCTGTAAATGCGCAAACTGTATGGTCTCGTTGACGCCCATTTTGCCATAGCCTCGGTCGTAGAGGGCTTCGATAAGCAACACGGCGTTTGCACCTATTTTTGCGGCGGCTTCGATTTGAATGGGATCTAAAATGATGTCTTTCATTAGGATGGGCAGGTTTACGGCTTTTCTGGCTTCGCTAAGGGTTTGCAGGGAGCCGTTGAAGTGTTTGGGCTCAGTTAGCACAGATAAGCCAACTGCGCCGCCGCGGTGCAAGGCTTGGGCAATTTGTGCAGGGTTGATAGTTGAGCGTATTATCCCTGCGGAGGGTGAGGCTACCTTGATTTCGGCTATGATGGCATTGGCTTTGCATTTTTGGATAGAGCCGGTGAAACTGGTTGAAACCTTTTTTTGAGGTTTAACATTGTTGTAATAACCGCTCTTGATAGTTGCTTTGGCGTCCAAAGCGAGTTCGTCGAAGAAGTCGCTCACAAAGTAGCCTCCAGTCCTTCAAGGAACTGCATATTACCGCCTGATGCCTTAACCAAGCTTTTGAGTTTGCAGTAAGCCGCACCCGACTTAATGGATTGACGGGCTAATTCGAGTGCTTGCGTGAAATCTGCTGCTTTTCCACCTACTATGATTCCCGCGGCGGCGTTAACGAGTACAATGTCAGTTTTTGCGTCAGTGGACTTACCGTTTAATATGCTAAAGATGGTTTGTGCACTTTCCTCTGCCGAGGAACATTGCAAATTGGTTATTCTGGCTTGTTGGACACCCAAATCGTTAGGTGATAATTCTGCCAACGTGACTTTGCTATCTTTTAGGTGGGCAACCTTAGTTTTTCCTATTGTGGATAATTCGTCGAGGCCATCTTCTCCGTGCACGACCATGGCTTCCTCGCAACCCAGTTTCTGCAACGTGTACGCCAACGGCTCTACAAGTTTGGGATCGTAAACACCCAGCAACTGAGCAGACGCGCCCGCCGGATTGGTTAATGGCCCCAATATATTGAAGACTGTGCGGATGCCGATTTCCCTTCGGGTTTCAGCCACGAACTTCATGGCGGGATGGAATGCTGGGGCAAACATGAAGCCCACGCCGACCTGCTCAATGAGAGATTCGACTGTTTGCGGTTCCAATGTGAGATTGAGTCCAAGTTTTTCGAGTACGTCGGCGCTTCCGCTTTTGCTCGTAACCGCCCTGTTACCATGCTTCGCAACCGGAATACCTGCACCTGCAATCACGAAAGCCGTTGCTGTACTGACATTGAAGGTTTTCACTTTATCTCCACCAGTTCCACAGGTGTCTACTAGCCGCCCAGAAACTTTGGGATGGATGCTGTGGGAATGGACCTTCATCACCGACGAAAAAGCGATGAGTTCCTCAACAGATTCTCCTTTGAATCTTAACGCTGTTAGAAAAGCGGCGGTTTGGGCGTTCGTTGCTTTCCCCCTCATTACTTCAGTCAAGATTGCGTTTGCCTCGTCAAAACTTAGGTCGAATCCATCAACGAGTTTCTGTATGCCTTCTCGGATCACAGTTTGGCCTCCAGAAAGTTTTTGATTATTACTTTGCCGTCTTCGCAGAGTATGCTTTCAGGGTGGAACTGGACGCCGTATATGGGGAATTTCTTGTGGCGGACACCCATGATTTCTCCGTCGTCAATTGCTTCAGCTGTGATTTCCAAGCAATTTGGGATTGAGGTGCGTTCCCCTGCTAGCGAGTGGTAACGAGTTGCATTGAAGGGGTTGCGCACGCCCCTAAAGAGCGCTTCTCCATCGTGGCGTATGGTGCAAGTTTTTCCGTGCATCAACTTTTTTGCGTGGACCACTTTTCCGCCGTAAGTGTGGATAATTCCTTGATGCCCCAAGCAGACGCCAAGGGTGGGGATTACTGGGCTTAGATTTTGAAGTATGGATTTGCAGACACCGAAGAACTTGTCATCTTCGGGATTGCCAGGTCCAGGCGAGATAACTATGCGGTCGGGTTTGAGTTTGGCGGTTTCAAGCAGAGTTATTTGGTCGTTTCTGTACACTACTGTTTCAGCGCCTTGCTCTCCAATGTACTGAACGAGGTTGTAGACGAAGCTGTCATAGTTGTCAATTACCAAAACTTTCATTGTTTGTTACCTCCTTGGGCGTGCTCAAGCGCTTTCATGAGCGCTTTGGCTTTGTGGTCGGTTTCCATCCACTCTTTCTCAGGGTTAGAGTCAGCGACGATGCCTGCTCCAGCTTGGATGTAGGCTGTGTTGCCTTCTGCGAAGAGTGTGCGAATCGTTATTGCGAAATCAGAGTTGCCATTACAGCTGAAATAGCCCACTGCACCAGCGTAGGGGCCTCGGCGGGAAGGTTCAAGTTCCTCGATGATTTCCATGGCGCGGACTTTTGGGGCACCTGAAACGGTACCGGCAGGGAACACAGCTTTTAACGCGTCGAAGCTTTCTAAGCCATCCTGCAGGTCCCCAACCACTTGCGAGACGATATGCTGGACGTGACTAAACTGGTGAATCTGCATGAACTCAGGCACAACTACGCTTCCGTAACGGCTGATTCTGCCCAAATCGTTACGTGCCAAATCAACCAGCATCACATGTTCAGCCCGCTCTTTTGGGTCAACCAACAACTCGCTTGCAAGGTGCTGATTCTCCTTCTCATCTGCAGTGAAAGGCGCTGTTCCCGCAATGGGAAAAGTCACGACCTTGCGTTTGTCTACGCGCACTAACATTTCGGGGCTGGCACCCACAATTTGGCGGTCACCCGATTTGTAGTAGAACATGTAGGGGGAAGGGTTGATTTGGCGCAGGCTCTTGTAGAAGCTGAGCAGGCTGCCGCTGTACTGGAATTGGAAACGTTTTGAGAGCACAACTTGGAATATGTCTCCTTCGGTTACGTATTGTTTGGCTTTTTCCACGGCAGCCATAAAATCCTCTTTGGTCGTGTTAACCTTGGGCGCTGTGTAACTGAATGGTGCCTCTTCTGCAGCGGCTTCGTTTAGTAACGCCTCGATTTCTTTGAGGCGATTTTGGCTTCGGAAATAGTAGTAGGCTTGGTTGTGGATGTGGTCAAAAACTATGCCGTCCTCAAAGATGCCCATGTCTATATCTGGAAAAGCCAGTGGGTCTGTTTTCTGGTCTGGGATTTTTTCCATGTAGCGGATTGCGTCGTAACTTATGTAGCCAAGTGCACCTCCGACGAATCGGAAATCCACCACGTCGTTTAGGTAAGGTTCTAGTTGTCGCTGTATAGCTTTGAATGGGTCGCTAGTTTGTTTAGTTTGTGCTTTGCCTGTTTGGGTATCTGTGATAGTGACTTTGGCGTTTTTGGCAGTTATAGTGGTTTTTGGGTCGAATCCTAAAAAGCTGTACTGGGCGAGTTTTTGGGGTCCTTCGATGGATTCGAGGAGGTAGGCGGTTTTGTATTTGTTGTGGATTTTTGTGAATAGTTCTATGGGTTGGTTAGTGTAGGTGAATTTGACGTAGTTCAATTTGTTGATTATGGTTTGGGTTTGTTGTGTTTTGCCAAAGACGATACCCCATTTAAATCATGCTCCAATATAGTTCACATCTATACAATAACGCATTATTTAAGGCTTATTTGTACATAACTGTACAGAAAGTGCTGAAACCTGTACACATAACAAAAAACCGCTAACCAACAATGTTTTTTCGAAACCAAGGAACCCTCACCTGAGTAAAATAAAAGCGAGATTGGGGACGAGGTCTGTTCTCTCGTCGCGAATAAAACACGGCAACAGCAACCGCCAAAACCACAAGAAGTCCCAAAGCCACTGGAAGAACAACGGGGTTATTTCTCAGATCAAACGAGGAACCCGAGTCTGTTTGGACTGGAGCATCATTGGGGTAACCGCGGCTTTCCCAGTATCCCTGATAAGTGCTGTCGTTGGAGACGTTGATTTCGGTTATCCACTCTACCCATTTGTAGCCGTACTGGTTGGTGGCAACTAAAAAGAGGGGCCAGCCCAGTTTGGGGGTTAGAGTGAGATTGTTCATTTTGTAGGCTACGATGGTGTTGTAGTCTTTTATGTGTTGCAGGGGCAATGAGGACGAGTATCCGTCTGCGGCCAAAAAGATGATGGTGTTGGCGCTTGAATCTACGCCGCCTGCGTGATCTAGTAGGTCAGTTATAGGCACTCCTTCCCATAGCATGGTTACGCTCCAGCCTTCCACGCAGGGCAACGTAGACACTTCTAAGGTGGAGGGGAAGCCGTCAACAACTTCAGCGTAGGTTAGGCTTTGCGGAGAGTTCACTAAACCTGTGATTTTTAGGCGGTAAGCTTGTTGGTCAATGTTTTGTACTCCAGCGATGGCTACGTCAGGGTGAGCATTGAGGTATTGAATGTAAGTTGAAATGGGGGTCAGGTTTACGCCTTGATACTGAGTGATTTCCCCCGGAGAAGGCGATCCTGAAGGAACTGATGTAGACGGAAAACCCATAGTTGGTTGAGTCGTCGCTGACGGAGTGGGCGTTGTGCTTGTCGGGGTGGGCGAGGTTTGAGTTGGAGTAGGGGATGCAGAAGCGGTAGGGGATGGCGTGGGGGTTGGTGTAGAGGTTGGAGTCGGAGCTGGCTGAGAAGCCGCTTGTATGTAAGCCACTACAGAGACAATCAAAATGGCCACAAGCAAAATAGAAAGTAAGACCAAAAACCTGTGCTGCTTAACTTTTTGCATTACTATAAACTAAAAAAAAACACGCCTATTTATCAGTGTCTAAAAAACGCCCAGAAAAAAGCTGAATTGATTTTTGCAGAGCTATTTTTTTAGGCTGTGGCTTAACCAGTTCAGGTAATCAGGTGAGCCATCAACTATCGACAGGGCCAATACTTCAGGTACCTCGTAGCTGTGCAGGGCTTTAACTCTATGCGTCAACTCTTCAAACAAGGTTTTTTTAGTTTTCATAATAACCAAGCATTCTTCGGCCCGCTCAATTTTGCCTTGCCAAATAAAGCAGGAGGAAGCGGGAATGACATTGGCACAGGCAATCAACTTCTCATCAAGCAGGTATTGGATGATTTTTTCTGCTTCAGAGAGGTCTTTGGCGGTGACTAATACTACGATAAAATCTGTAGACATTTGAATCACTTGTTTTAATGTTTGAGTGTTGTAGCTAAATAGTTTGTCATTTGTTTGGCGAGGGAGCATTAACACATTTAAATTATCAATTGACTATGTTAATTGTGAGGCGACATTTCTTGAAGGAGCAGCAGCTTAAAGTTTTAAAAACCATGCATGAAGCCACAGGCCGCATGGACATAAACATGTTTTCACAGGCAGTTGATTTGACCCCAGAGCAAGCCGTTGAGCAGATTCATCTGCTGGCAGACGAGGGTTTTCTGCATAAAGTCGGTTCAGGATACTGTTTAACCGATAAAGGCAAAAACGCCCTAAAAATAATGCTGCAGGTATCCCAAGAAAAAGCGTTCAACTTCTATGTGGGTTTTGATAAGCCGCTGGGTTTCAGTGCACGTTCCATCGAAGAATTTTACCGCATGATTAAGCAGGTTACTTCTGACGCCTTGGACTTTCACCTGTATCGCGGTGATTTTGAACAGTGGATCCAAGATGTTTGGAATGATAAAGAATTATCTGACGAAGTTGATGAATTGGAAGGTTATGGGCTGAGCGGGGAAGAACTGCGAAAAGCACTGCTTAAAGTCATAGATGCACGTTATGGCGTCGGCGAGTTGCTTTAGGGCGACTCGTAGAGTTTTCTCCACCACGCCGGCGTCCGAGCATTTTCAGCTTTATCCCAGGGATCATAGGGTTTAATGTCCAGAATTGGAGTGCCGTCGTAGGCGTCTAAGCCTCGCACAGTCAAAGTGTTGCCTTCAATTTTTAAGAGCTCTACAAGTGTTAGCCCGATGGGGTTGGGACGGAAAGGTGTTCTTGTAGCAAATATGCCCATTAGAGGCAAATCGGCTCTACTCCGTGGGTGAATTTTGAGGGGTAAATTCTGGGTGGTTTGGATTTGGTTGAGGTTGAACAATACGAAGATGTGGGAAAACTCGGTGAGGCTATCTAGTCCTTCGGTTAAAAGGGGGTTTAGGACAAGCTGGGATATGACGTTTTCGTCTCGCACCTGGTTGCCCACTGCGGAGGTTTTGACGTAGCCAATGGGATGAAAAATAATGTCGTTAGAAGTCAAAGGTTAATCCTCAGCCAGAAAATTGACTCTGATGCTATTTAAGGGTTAAACACATAGTTAGGGACTAGTACAGTTGCTTACAAATACAAATAAATGCCCCAACCACTGAAAGCAAATAGGGAAAAAAGTGGACCAAAAACGCTCAGCCCTTGCAGCCGCCTCAGTGGCATTAGCATTCATTGTTGTCGGCTGCTTCGCCGCACAACTCTATCTTCAACAAAACTTCAACTATACCTGCCAAGCAGAAGACAACCACGCCATAGAAGTTTCAAGCGCCGCGAGCTTAAAAGCCATAACAATAAACCGGTACATTCTGCTTGGAGCCACGCCGCAGCTTTCAGTACAAACCACAACGCCCAGCCAATCCTACCTCGCAAACGTTACACGCAGCCAAATGTACAGCTACATCAACCAGAATCCAGGCATCCAGTTCAGAGCCATCACTTCGGCGCTTTGCTTGCCCGTTGGCTTAGTCGAGTACCATTTAGGTGTGCTCGTGAAGGCTGGGCTGGTTTCGTTTGTTCGTGATGGGCGGTACAAAAGGTTTTTTGTGTCTAACCGGTTTGGCAAGGGGGAGACGGCGCTGATTTGTCTTTTGCGCCATAAGACGGCGAAACGCATTTTTGAGGTGCTTCTACACAAAAAAGAGCTGTCTCACTGCAGATTAGCTGAAGAAGTTGCAATCTCCTCTCAAGCCCTAACATGGCAAATGAAGACACTGCGCAACACCAAATATCTGCTGCGAGTCAACCACGGCACCAAAACACTCTACAGCCTCAAAGAAGCCCAAACTGCAAACCTCACACGAACCCTCGCCTTGGTGGAGCAGTAGCTCTTTAAAGTTCCCACGCCACATCTAAACTATGCCCAAAATCTACCTTTTAGGCGGAGAAGACGTATTCCGCAGAAGCGCCAGAGACATCAACCTCGCAGCACTCGAAAACGCCGCCACCTCACCCAACGTAGCGGTGTTTGCTTGGGCTAGGCCATCTTTTGACAAAAAATATCGTAAAAGAAAAATGTTCACTGATTACCTGCGGAGTCTGGGTGCGGATGAAGTAGGATTTGTGGAGTATGGCGAGGAAGAGGACTATAAACAGAAACTTGCTGTGGCGGACGTGGTTTATTTTACGGGTGGGCAAACAAGCATTCTGATTGAACGGGCTAAAAAGGCTGGGCTCGACAAATTGTTAAGCGGTTTTGAGGGCGTGATTGTTGGCAGGAGTGCGGGAGCTTTGGCTTTGTGCCGTCGATGCATCACAACCATTCGCGAAAATCATCGTGTTCGCGTAGTAAACGGCTTAGGCTTAGTCGACATAACGCTAAAAGCTCACTATACAGCCGAAAAAGATGAAGCCCTAAAGTGGTTCTCGCATAAGGAAACGATTTTTGCGGTTCCCAAAGATTCAGCCCTCATATGCAACGACGGGCACTTGACGGCGGTCGGCAATGTTTACCTGTTCAAAGAAGGGCAAAGCCTTGCCTTCACGGAATCAGACTTATGAGAAGAATCTGCGGACATAGATTTTTGAACGAACAACGAAGGGGTTTAGGACAACAGTGAGAACGGTGCCTAAGGTGGCGAGCACAATTATGTCGCCGAATATCCATCCAAAGTATACAGTGCCGAAAAGCGCCAATGGAACGAAGCCGAAACCAGCCAAAGCGCCAACACCAAATGTGCCTGAAACGACACTATCGATTAACACGCCTATAGGCAGCCAAGTTAACCAGGTTTTGCGGTCCTCAACCAGCGCTTGCGCAATCACGAGCAGGATGCTTAGGGCAAAGGTTGCGATGAACAGCGTTGTGAAGGAGTAGACAAGTGCGAAGCCTGAGCATACAAGAACCGCTATGAGACCAGCGTTAATCGCATAGGTGACCTTTGGGCGCTTCAGGGTTAGCGTGGGCTTGGTTCTTAGGGAACGGTAAATTAGAAGCGGTATTAATCCTTCGAAGAGGTCAGCCAGCGACCAAACGAGAACGAACTCCAAACTGTAACCCACATACAACCCCATGATTACGCAGCTGACGTAGCCTGCGAGGCACCCCCACAGGCCAAACCAAAGCGCCAATGGCACATAAACCGCCGCGGCTAGGTAGAGCCCTGAAACTCCAGTGGTGACGCCTGCAGCAGAATCAACGGGTGCGGCAATTACTGCGTAAATAGCTAAGGAAAGTGCAGATGATGGTTGCCGCTACGAAAACTATGGGTTGGTGCCAAGTTATTTTGCCGATTCGCAGGTTAGGCATTGAGTGGAAGTTGGGCGGGTATGGGATATAAAATTTAAGGTGTCAAAAACCGGGAACGAAGAAACAAGCGCTGATTATCGACGTTTCACAATGGCAGCCGCAATCGCTGTTCCAACTGTTAACAAGATAAGGGCTGCACCTAAAACGTAGAGAGGAATCCTAAAAACGGCTTCAGAATGTAGAACGGCTGTTGTTGGTAACCCACCGAGATAAGCCACTAAGAAGATGCCGACGAACACTGCGCCGACAGCTTCAATCGCGAATAAAAATTTTGTTAAACGTTTTTGCGGTATCTCCAATTAGAACCCTCTGCAACATAGACTTTGGCGCATTTGGTATTTAATGGTACCCATTAAAACTAAACGTGGACAAAACGCTTTACCGCAAGCATAATATACGCTACCCAGTGAGTTATTTGTAAGCGGCGGTTTTGTTGGAACAAAAAATTGTAACCCCACTAAAAATAGGAATAGCCACAGCTGCAATTGCATATTTTCTCTTCACACTTCACGCAATGTTTACGATAGGGTGGATTGGCGAGTGGGAAGGACTACCGCCGCCACTAGACTTCTGGATTTTCATAACAGACATCACAGCAGGAGTTTTTCTTGTTTTCCGTTTCATCGCAGGCTTAATCGCTTTTACCGCCGTTGCCCTCTACTTCACCAAAAAAGGGCTGCCGCAAAATACCATTTACAAGTTTGTGAGGGCGATTCTGGTTTTTGAGGGACTATACTGGATTGGATTACTACCTTCAGGTGTTTGGGGCCTGCTTCCAACACAATACGGATTCAACATCAGTCTAGTTATAACAACTGGGATACCCTGCATCTTTAGTTCGATTGCCATCCCAATCGCGCTCTTCGTGCTTGCGTCTAAACTTAAACCCAGCAAACCCCAGGCGACCAAGTGGGTATGGATTGTTGGGTTATTCTACATAATTGACTTTTGGCTTGTCAACATGGGCACTTGGGCGAACCTAATAATAACGCCGGGAAGGGGAATTGAGTACATAATTGGCCACACAGAGTACCTCTTTAGCTTCATCTTAACGGTAGTTGGCTTACTGGCATTGGCAATTTACACAGGCTATGCGGCTACTAAATCGAAGTTTGAACTTAGAACTTGGCCAGTCGGCGTCATTCTAACTTCGCTGGGGCTTTATTTTCTGTGGAATTATTTAGCGTGGATTTTCTTCGGCGGGTGGAATGACTGGTATGCATGGTTTCTCGGTCACAACTTAGACCTCTGGATGCTGACATTGCCGCTCGTGGGGTTACCTTTGCTGTTCCAAACCAAAAAAGAAGCACTACCCGACGACAACTCACCAGCTTATGGCTCTTTCGTAGCCAACGCCTAAATATCGATTATACTGGTGAACGTTTAAGTGCAAACAGTACCTTGCTTAATTCTTGAAAGACCGCAACCATAATAAGTTCAAGTGTAGAAGGAAAAAGCGGTAATACCTATGCCACAGTTTTCTGTAAATGCAGGTCGAATTGACCCTTACAAAAAATTCAAGTTTAGAGTGAAATGGGATGGAAAAGTCGTAGCGGGAATCTCAAAAATGAGTGCGCTAGGCCGAACCACCGAAGTTATCACCCACCGGGAAGGAGGCGACATAAGCGTCGATAGGAAGTCGCCGGGAAGAACAAGCTTCGCCCCAATAGTTTTGGAGCGGGGTATAACTCATGACCCCGAATTTGAAGCCTGGGCGAATATGGTTTTTAACAAAAAGACCGACTCGATGTCTCTTAAGAACTTCCGAAAAGACATAGTCATAGAGTTACTAAATGAGGCGGGAGTTGCAGCCATAGCGTACAAGGTTTACCGTTGCTGGGTTAGCGCCTACACAGCATTGCCAGAGTTGGATGCGAGCGCCAACGCTGTTGCTATTCAAAGCATAACTATTGAGAACGAGGGCTGGGAAAGAGATACCGGAATGGTCGAACCCCAAGAAACCTAAAGCAGGTGGATTACACATTTGCCAAGTCAACCAAACAGCCACAAAGGAACACTGATTCTACTAGCAGCCAACGCGTCAAACGCCAACGTATCCACATCCAACAGCTACTTTGTTTTCCAATATAACCCGGAGAAATTGCTTCACACCTTCAACCAAGCCATGCCCAACGCGCTCTCCTCGACAACTACAATGGAGACAACGCCAGTTGAGCTTTTCACCCTGGCATTTGATTTAGACAGCACAGACCTTGACCCATCAGAGCAAAATCAAACCGCCGACACCTTAGGCATTCATCCAGCTTTAGCTATGTTGGAGTTGATGATGCAGCCGCAGAAAGTAGGTGCCCAAACCATAATGCCTATTGCGGTTTTTAATTGGGGAGCAAAGCGGTCTGTGGCTGTTCGCTTCGTCAGCATGAGTGTTGAAGAGCAAGCTTTCGATGTAGCTTTGAACCCGATTAGGGCGGTGGTTAATTTGACGCTTAGAGTGCTTGACGTCTCTGAAGTGGGAGGTAACTCGGGTGCCAAAGGAATCTGCTTAGGTCATCAGGGTGTACGGGAGTCTTTAGTGGATGCCTACAAGTTGCAGACAGGACAGGGCGGATCAGCAGCTGGAGGCGCAGCCGCAAGTGGGGTTTCAAGCAGCGCTGCGGCTTCAATGGGAAGCGTTGCAAGCGCATCAAACCTCAAAAGCACCGCAACCAAAGTCAAAACAATAAAAACCATCAGAAGCCGTTGATAGCGGCTTTTTTTCTTTTTCCATTCCTATTGCCTGCCGTGTAAGGGTTTTGACTGCTCTTTTTCGTTGTGGATTGTAGGCACATCAATGCGATAACACATCTTCATTAGCCCTCGTAAGATTGATCTAAGTGACAAGGAAGCCCATTGTTATGACCCAAATTGAAGAACCAAACCCGTATCCTCAGCCAAATCCAGAGCCGGAACCAGAACCTCAACCTGAACCGCCCACACCGCAACCAGTGTAACCAAACCGAACTGGAAAACATCTTTTACTCCCATAGAGTTTTGCATAATACTTTAATGGCTTAGAAAAAAATGGCAACCGACGTTTTAAATCCTACAGTTAACAGAACCATAATTTAACAGAGCGCCCAAACTTTTGAAACTCTTATATACGTCGCCTGATAATCAAATTGTTGAGATTCATGGCTGAAGTTTGTTCAACTTGCGGACTACCAAAAGACCTATGCGTTTGTGGAGAAATAGAAAAAGAACAACAACGAATTCGCATACGCCTTGAAACCCGAAAATTCGGTAAAGCAACCACCATTATCGACGGCATGGACGACAAAAACCAGAACCTACAAGCTGTCGCCCAGAAACTAAAAACCTTCTGCGCATGCGGCGGAACCCACAAAAACGGGCAAATCATGCTACAAGGCGACCACCGTGACCGCGTCAAAGAATTTCTCATAAAAGCAGGCTATCCACAAGAAAACATCGAGCTCCAGTAGCACCCACAACATCCCTCTTTACTCTGTAGGTGTAACCTCTAAGTATGAAAAAACTAGACGGCTTACGCGACGTTTTCAAACACACAAAACGTAGACGACCAAACCAGATTTATTGCCCCCGATGTGCCAGCCCAAAAATCGAGTTAGCAAAAAGCGTGGGTAGCTTAGAAATTTGGTTAACGCCAAAAGTATATTACTGTAGCGAATGCGGCTATCACGGCATAATCATTATGGAACTAGAGCCAATAAACGAAGAAAAACAAACAGAACCAAAAACAGAAACGCAAGAAAACGAAGCGGATTCTAAAGAAGAAAGGAAATAGCCCTTAATCGGGCAACTCTAAATTAAGCTGTTTTTTCAGTGTCTTGTAGCGGTTTCGCACTGTAACTTCTGTAACGCCTGCAGCTTCAGCAATGTCTTTTTGGGTTTTCTTCTCGTTGTTCTGTAGGCATGCAATGTAGAGTGCAGCGGCAGCTAAACCCATGGGGTCTTTTCCGGCGGCAGCACGTTTACGTCTAGCTTCACGGAGGATGTTGATGGCTGCTCCCTGTGTTTTTCCGGATATGCCTGTTTTCTCGGCGATCTTTGACACGTATGTTAATGGGTCAGCGATAGGCATGTGAACCTCCAATTCACGCAGTAAGAGCCTGTAGCAGCGTGCAACGTCTTTTTTGTCAACTAAGCTGGCTTCAGCGATTTCTCGCAGTGTTCTTGGGGTTCCGCTTCCACGACAAGCAGCATACAGGGCTGCGGCAGCGATGGCTGCGATTGAGCGGCCTCTGACTAAGCCTTTGTCGAGTGCTTTACGGTAAACAACTGCTGCTTTTTCTTTAATTGGCGGTGGAATGTAGACTTTGTCGCTTAATCGGTCGAGTTCCGCCATGGCTTGCGCCAAGTTGCGGTCGATTGAGGAGTGAACTCGGCTTCTGATCTGCCATTTACGCAGACGCCACATCTGTAAACGTGTTGAAAGCGGAAGTTTTCTGCCGAAAGCGTCGCGGTCCACTTGACTGATGGCTGTGGATAAGCCTTTGTCGTGAACTGAATAAGAGGTTGGTACACCCACACGGCTTCTGGAGGCTTTTTCTTCTTGAGTAAATGCACGCCACTCTGGGCCTTTATCCATCATTTGCTCGTAGAGGACTAAACCGCAGTCGCCGCATACAGTTTCG
Organism: uncultured archaeon; assembly: GCA_963760925.1. Lineage (GTDB taxonomy): Archaea > Thermoproteota > Bathyarchaeia > Bathyarchaeales > Bathycorpusculaceae > Bathycorpusculum. The sequence goes on from CAVXES010000006.1 coordinate 730,661, forward strand.
CCTGTGTCGTAATCGTGAACTAGGTTTTGGCCACCGCATTCGGGGCATTTGTCAGCCTGACGTTGGGTTGTTCTCGGTGCTTCTTTTTTTATACTCACTTCTTCCTACCTCACTTAATATGCGTAGAACCGTCACCATAGGCCAGTTTGGCTAGAAATAGTACATTCGGCCCGCGCAGAGTTAGCTGATTGACGGATTTAGTATTTAAGTGTTGTGGTTTAATAAATCTATTGCACACGATGCGTTCTAAACACCCAAAACTCAACGGCTAAATAGCTGTTAAAAAAACATGAAAAATGTAAAACCGCCAAAACAGCAACCCAGATTATCCATGCATTTACACAAAAACAAAAACCCAAAACAGCCTCAAATAGCACCAACCGCAGTTTCCGCGTGGTCTCCGCAAGATATAATTTAATAAAACACCACACTATCACGCACGGTGCACCAACTCAATTGAACATTCCCCAGCGAGAAAACAAACTCCACATCCCCGTTGACCTCATAAGAACAATAGCTATAATAGCAGTCATCTTGCTTCACGCTGGAAACGACTTAACCCAAACCACCGTCATGAACGTCAATGAAATCTACCGCTGGTGGACAGTAGACATCTACCAATCCATCGGACGCTTAGGCGTACCCTTATTCATCATGCTAACAGGAGCACTGTTGCTACAGCCCAGCAAAAACGAGGGGTTAGGCATCTTTTTTAGGAAACGCTTCATCAGAATAGGGTTGCCATTTCTATTTTGGGGCGCAATCTACTTCCTCTGGGACATCTTCGTTGAAAACCAGTTGGCAACTGCGCAGTCCGTAACTGGCTTTTTTGTACAGGGCATCTTAACTGGACCTTATTTGCAGTTCTGGTACATTTACATGCTTGTCGGGTTGTATTTGATTACACCGTTTCTGCGTTTGATGGTGTCTCAGGCCAGCAACCAGTTGTTCAAGTACTTCACGGTTTTATGGTTTGTAGGAACAGCTGCTGTTCCGTTTGTTTACCTCTTAACGCCTTACCACGTGGATGATAACCTTTTCACCATACCAGCGTTTGTAGGCTACTTCATACTGGGCTATTACTTGCTTAGAGTTAAGTTGGATAAGCGAATGCTTTATGCGATGTTGGCTTTGGGGTTGGCGTTTACGGCTATCGGCACTTACTTTATTGCAGGAAGCATCGGCGGCAAAACTCAGTTCTTCTTCCAAGAATACGTTAGTCCAACGACCATTGTGGCGTCTATTGCCCTTTTTCTGCTGTTAACAGGTATGAAATCCGAAGAGGCACTACTTGAGGGGAAGCCGTCGCTTTGGCAGCGTTTTCTGCGTGTGGTGAGTGAGAATACTTTGGCGATTTTCTTTTTCCACCTGATTGTGCTCTACGTGCTACAGCATGGTTACTTTGGGTTCACCTTAAACGGCAACACAGTCAACAGCATCGTTGGCGTTCCGTTAGCCACTGTAATTACATTGTTCATCTGTTTGGCAGTTATTGTTCCGCTCAAAAAAGTTCCAGTCATAAAAAAACTGCTCGGTTAGCACCCGCATTGGAAGATTTCGCTTTGGTGATGCAAGAACGCTTATTAGGCAAAAAGCTGAACCTCTAACAATAAATAAAGCCTCACTCAATTGAATCGGTGCAGCCCGGTGGTGTAGTGGTCAAGCATAGAGGGCTTTGGACCCTTTGACGAGAGTTCGAATCTCTCCCGGGCTACTGCAATCTCTTGGTTTCTATTTCACCATAGAATCTACAGTTTTCTTCCTTTAATGATTTTAAGGGCAGAAAGCTATCTGCATGCACTTAGTTAGCTTACGAGAAGTAGTAGAACAGAAAAAAATCGAGTACTACTTGTCATTAGTGGACGCAAAACCTCTCTTGAGTTAATGCAAGGTTATCTTCATTTCTCAGTAGTAGTCGGCGGTAGAACGGTTAGACAACTTATCATATTACCCAAAGTCTTCTGCTCTTTTACCCTAGCACAAAAGTCCCATGGTCAGAAAAGAACCTTATCTTCTAAGTTACATCAAGACATAGCGGAAAGAATAATTAGCCCTTGCTTATTAAACTAAGGTTAGGTGAATTTTTTTGTCGAGAGTTCTAAAGGACATTGCTGCGCGGGGTATTTCAAAATTTTTGCCTAAGTTAGTCTGGGATAAGAATTGTTTTCAGATATTTGAGAGAGCGGGATTTCACATTACTCCGAATCTTTTCTATTATCCAATCCCAGATACTGATACTTTAAGTGATGATTTATGGGAAAGAGAATCAGAGCTTACCGGAGTAGACATGAATATTTCCCAGCAGCTAACATTTATGAAAGAAGTTTGCCCAAAATACAGTGATGAATGGAGTTTTGCAGAAAACAAAGATAATGTGTCTTCAACGCATGCCTATTACTCTAATAACGACACTTTTGGCGGAGGCGGTGACGAAGAAGTCTTGCATTCGATGATTCGCTATTTTAAACCTAAAAAAGTAATCGAAATCGGGTCAGGCTTCTCGACTTATCTTTCGGCAAGAGCCTGCCTTATGAATAAGGAAGATGGCATTGAAACTGAACTCTTTGCGGTTGAACCATTTCCAAATAATACCTTAAAAAAAGGTTTCCCAGGCTTAACTGCCCTAATACAGAAGCCTCTTGAAGAAGTTGATTTAGATTTCTTTAAAGGCCTAGAAACCAACGACATTCTGTTTATAGATTCAACCCATGTCTTAAAAATCGGCGGTGATGTGAAATATGAATATCTTGAGATTTTACCGCGGCTCCAAAATGGTGTTATCGTACATAGCCATGATATCTTTTTCCCCGGTGAGTACCCTAAGAGTTGGGTGCTGGATAACCGGTGGTTTTGGACAGAACAATATCTGTTACAAGCCTTCTTAGCCTTCAATAACGCTTTTGAAGTATTGTGGGCAGGTCAATATATGAACCGGAAATATCCTAAAGAAATGAAACGTCTTTTTCCCTCATATGTGGATACTTCGATCAACGATTTGAAGATCAACCCAGCTTTGAATGCAGGCAGCTTATGGATTAGAAGAAAGACAAACAATTGAAGAATAAGACTATCTATTTAGGAAACAAGACGCTGAGCTGTCAGGAACTACTTAGTAATTCTTTACTGAACATAGCCCATGGTAATTACATAACTATCTTTTGATTATTTGAAAATCTTGGTCGTGGTTGATTCCGCTAGCAGAATGGTTATGGTGATGCGTTTTTCTTCACCGTGTGCTTATAAAGGGCTGGGATGTGGGTTCAACTCTTGGTTTGGATTTATGCTTTTTTGGTTGTTTAGGGATGAATTTAAAAGGCATGACACGTGACATATTTACGTTGGATGATCACATTGAAAACAAAACTCCTCCTCACACTTTTGATCATCAGCACATTAGCAACAACAATCGCACAAGCAAAAGCCACAACCACGGACACACTTCAGATAACAAACCTAACAAACCAAACCTACACCTACACGATGCAACAAATCAAAGAAATGCCCAAAACAAACGTGTTTGCCGACCTCTACTGCTACAGTACTCTATTAACTAATGGCACATGGGGTGGCGTCCAACTTAGCTATCTGCTTAATCAAACCGGTGCCAGCGGAAACATAAACTCGATAGAGTTTATAGCCGCAGACTCCTACACTGTTTCCATCCCCATACAAGTAGCGGAGGCACCTCAAACCATAATAGCCTACGAAAAAGACGACCAGCCCCTCTCTGAAGGTCTCCGACTTGTACTCCCGAGCGTTAACGGGGCATCGTGGATTGCCCAAATCGTATCAATGACAATGAGTGAAAGTGAAGCATCTCTTCCACCTATGAACGCCGGCATGGAAAAAGATGTCCTCACAAACTTGAATGATTACGGAACAATGCTTGAAACACAACCCACCACGCCTACACCATCCCCTACACCAACGCAAACGCCCACTCCCAACCCAACACTATCAACACCCATTCCTAGACCGACTTCAACAAGCTCGCAACCAGCAGAAACTTCGATTAAAGAAGAAACAACAGACCACCTCTTGCCACTCACTGCCATACTTATTCTCGCTATCATACTTGTCATATCTGTTTATACGTGGCGACAGAATAACAGGCGCAAGTCAAGAAACATGGACTATCCTTAGTAGAGAAACTTTACAAAAACGCGTTAATTCAAATCGGCTCAATGCTCAACATGGTATTGATGAAAAATTAAATTGGATTTCATTATAGCTCCAAATCTGCCCGACTTAAACAGAAACAGCCAGTCTCAACTCAGTTCAAATAACTGCTTTAGGTAAGTCTCCAGTGTGTATTTTAGCTAAAACATTGCTTTATAAAAGGCGTCGAAAAAACGCTATGCAAAGAAATCAACAAATCGTTTGTTTAGGCTATTGCATTTGCCACTGCCGCCTCTTGCAAGCATTTTTTTAGCAGCCAATCAATCGAGCTCTTCAAAAGGCCTAAAACCTCCCCGCTATAGGAGACAGGGTCAAAATTGAAATGCACCGCCCTTCCCATGCCAAACGAGTTCACCGTAACAGCCGGCGCAAGAACCCCGCCCATCGAGTCAATGTGCATTGCCAACGTTTGAGCAGCAGCGGTTTTGGTTTGCCAAAGGCTTTGCCGACATGCAACCTGAAAGTCATTGGGCTGGAACTCTTTAGTAATGGGATGTGGGCTACCGCTTATTCTGACTGTACTTAAGTCGGCGCTGGGCGATTTGGCGTTTGAGTAGCCAAAAAGTTCCTCCATTAACAGTGTATTGGTCTTCGGGATTTCTCCTATCAGAATAAGAGATTGCCCACTGTGAACAAAGGAAACAAGATTCTTAACGTCTTGAGATGATAAGGCTCCTCTCGGAGGCACTACTATTAAGTCGTATTTTAGCATGGCATCGCTTAAGCTGGAGAAGTCGTGAAGTTGATCAAAATTGTAGAGGTTTGTTTGCAGAAACTGTTCAAACGCGAAATCAACCTCATTAGCTTCAGCAGGAACTAAGAGCCCAATCTTGCATACTCTAATTGGAAAGCTTTTAGGACGAATTGGGAATCCTTGGCTTTTGGTTTCAAGCCTAAACGTATAGAATCCTCTGGGCACATTTTTTTCTGGCTGAACAAGAAAAGATAGAGAGACAATCTTTCCAACATCAAGCTTAGGTATTTTCTGCACAGCTTGGCTAATCATTAACCCAGGCGTTGCAAAAGCAGATAACACAATGTTGCTAAGAGTCGCTGTTCCCGTGTTCTTCACCTTTATTGGCACGTCAATGGTTACTCCGGGGGTAACTAAATGCGGCATTGAAATGTTTAGGGATAATTTGTGTATTTTAGGAATCTCGGGTTGTTGATCTTTAGTTTCCCTACTTTTTTGATGTCTCATCCGTAAAACAGAGTACCCTGCGGCGCCGCCAATTGCAGCCACACACCCAACAACAACAGCAATAACCACAGGATCAAAACCTAACGCTGCGGCACCAACAATAATCTGCTCTGTAACCGCATCAGACCATGCGCCCACATCATCTTGAACTCTAAAACTTATTTCATGAGTTCCTACACTAAGAGAAGAAACTACAGCAGTCTTTGTAGTTGCAAATATTCCATCTATACTACTATGCCACTGATAACCAGCTATATTGCCGTCCGGGTCAATGCCATGCCCAGTGAAAGTCAGTATTTGGCCCGCAGTAACCGATGCAGGTACATCTGAATCGATGTGAGCGGTTGGTACGACGTTACCTCCGTTGTTTCCGTTACCGTTCGAATCGGAACCACCTGAGGTTATTGTCAAGGTGGTTGTTACGGGTTCAGAGGAAAGTCCCTCAGCATCTTCAACTTGAAAAGTGATTGTATGTAACCCCACTGAAAGAGTTGAGGTAGAGAAAGTCGCGTCGCCACTCAGGAAGCCGTCTATGCTTGAAACCCAACTGTAGTGTGCAATTGAGCCGTCAGGGTCAGCTCCTTTGCCAATGAAGGAAACATATTGCCCCTTAACAGCGGGGTTAGGAGTGATGGATTCAATAGTGCTTGTCGGGGCTGTATTATTTTGTATCTGCTGGGGCGTTATATCCAGCTTTGTAGAAACTGTGTCTGACCATTTTGAATTGTTATCTTGGACTTGGAGGGTAATTGTATGTGTCCCAACTGAGAGGTCTGATTTACTGAAGGAAGCCAAAGAGCTAAGGTACCCGTCTAAGCTGGAAGTCCAGTTGTACTGAGCAATGGTGGCGTCGGTGTAGTTTCCACTGCCGGAAAACACGACTATTTGTCCAGCGGTGGCTGGGTTAGGCTTAATCGAATTAATTTTGGCAACAGGAGGATTGTTTTGGTAGATTTGAAAAGTCGCAGAGGAGGCGCCTACTTGACGGTAATCTGGAGGATCCAAGTACGTGCTGAACTGGGAAACAATAACATTCACAGTGTAGTTACCGACGATTTGTTTTGCGGTTGAAAAGAACTGTGGGTAGGTTATTTCTGTTGAGTAGTGCCCCAATGTATCAGGTTTGCCAGTCACTGGTTCTCGTCCATTGAATATTTGACCATCGGGGGCTGTTAGTTGAAACGCAAATTGATAGGTGGAATTTGGGTCGCCGCCATCCAGCGTAAAAACAATCGGAACCGTCTCGCCGATTTGTGTCTTTGCAGAAGCAGAAAGGTTAAAGGTTGTCTGAACATAGAATTTTGTCGAATAGTAATTTCGTGCTCCAGTTGAGTCATCAAGTAAAGTGACGTTATGCGCTCTGCCTATTTTGCCATCGTTGTCATCCAAAGAACCAAATGTAGGGGGTACCACAAAATTTGTGTCCACTAAAGCGGGTCTTTCTTCATCAGTGCGTCCAGTAACTATTGTTTCACCAGCTTCAAAGGAGTTTCCATCGCCGTCAATGTCAAACCCGATAGAATATCGGCCAACAGATATGTCGATAGTACCGTTTACAGTAACAGAGGTTCCTACCCCTCCAGAATCTGGGAGAAAAGCCGCGTAGGTTGCTGTTGTTACTCCAATCAAAGGAGTTACCTGTAAAACAAGTAACACAAGAAGAAAGATGCAGAGAACAACTGCTATTGATTTCATTCGCTCACCCAACTGGGCAGTAGGTTTTTTCGTGAGACATGGTTTTTTTGCATGGGTTATGCGGGTTGGCTTTCAAGCAGCGGTCTTTTGCAAGTCATGTTTTGAAAGTCAAAATCTGTCAAACCAATCAGAACATTTCCGGGCGATATTACCAGTTGTGTTGCTTTGCAGGTTTGGGTGTCAACTTTGAGGCCGCATATTTCTCCATCGTTGCCCTCGGTGTCATCGACTGGGTAGCATTGCAGAGGCGTCAGGTTAAGGCTTTTAGTCCAGAAACGCCCATTTTCGGGAACTGAACCAGCAAAGAAAGCCAAACAGCTATCAATTTGAGGCACATCTGCTTTATTTTGAAAAGTGTAACTTTGCAGAGCGTTTATGGGCTGGTTTAAGTGCACTTCTCTTTTGTTATCGTCTATTGCCGCGATGAATTCAGGTGGAAATAGGTAAAACATTCTGAGTTTTTTAAATTCGTCTTTTGATAGAATAGTCTCTGCTGTATCCTCTGCTTTATCAAAAACTACTTCAACTGGTTTATCTGCTACATCAGGTAAATAGCTGGTTGCGGCGTCGCTGCCCGCTGAAAGTGCAATTTTTATTATGTCTTTTTTTGAGAGAAGAGGGATGTTTGGGAATACGAGAACTTTGGCGCGTCCTAGGTTTTTTGGGTTGACGCTAAAGATTATGTTTACAATTTTTCCTATTTTTTCTCCGTCTTTGGAGATAACGTTCATTTCGCGAAGGGAGGATGTTTCAAGAATCATGTTTATCCCCGCAAAAGCCCTAAGAAATTTGTAATGTCATTTCTCCATTTTCATTATGCGTCGTTCGAGTTAATTAATGAATGTGGTATCCTGCTTAGCGTGCAAAAATTGACTGTTAAAGACAAAAAAGCTAGCCACAAGTAATCAATCAAGTTAGCGTTAAGTTGTAGGTGTCACAATGTAACCACAAACCGCTATAAGCGTTAACAACCCTATTCATCTTTCAATGATTGTGGGGTGGCTGTGTAGGAGGTTTTGGGGTCGAATAGAAACCAAGCGGTATTAAATCTAGAAAGCGTTTTAGTGAGCTACAGCGGAAACGCTATTAACTCGTTTGGTTTAACCGAAACAAAAAGCACAATTGGAGAAGCATCGACATATTCATTCTACATAAAAGAAGTCTCCACCGAAGCCGCCAGAGAAAACTACGAAGGCTTCGCCCGAGATAACAATTTACTTGTAAAAGAAGAACACGGCTTAATAATTTACGAATCAAAATAGCAAAAGTGACCACTAAGGACAGTAGAAAAGCGGGATTTTAAAAAAGAAATTCTATGAAGAAGAGGATGGCTCGCGGGTTTCTCTAACCAGCGGCTTCGCCTCAACAATGGGCAGTTCCTCAGCGGCAACTTTGGCGGGTTTCTCCTCTTTTACCTCAACTGGAGGTTCAGGGAGGTTATGCTCTGCACAGCGTAAATCAATATCTTCGCCTCTGAGGTCAAGCGTGCCTTTAACGGTGCCGTCACTTAAGTATTCGATAGCAAAGCCCATCTTCTTGGTCAAGCTCAAAGCACGGTAGTTGTCTTGCAGCATGATTGCATAGACGCTTTCCACGCCTCTTTCTTTGGAAATGTCCAATGTGTAGTCAACTAGTTTTGTGCCCAGACCTAAGCCTTGCCAGTAGTCAGAGACAATGAACGCCATTTCTCCATGTTTGCCGTCTGATTCGATGCTAAGGCGGCTTACTCCGAGAATTTTGCGTTTACCATTCTCAACGATTTCGGCGACCATGGCGACTTCCCTGTCATAGTCAATGTTGCAGTAGCGTACACGGACCTCGTGGGGTGTGTCTTTTAGCATCTGGAAGAAACGGTAACGGATGGATTCTTCGCTGAGGCTTTGGAACCACTCTAGCCACATGGGTTCGTCTTCGGGTTTGATTGGGCGCAACAGTACTTCTTGACCGTTTTTGAGCAGCCAGAGAATTTCGTACTTCTTGGGGTATGGGCTGATAACCATGTGTTCGTGTGGCTCGAATTTACGGCAAACCTTGTCTTTGTCAACAACGACGCGTGCGTCAAGTATGGTTGCATCTTTGTCGCTGATGAGCATGGGGTTGATGTCGATTTCTTTGATTTGCGGGAAATCCGTGAGTAGCTGGCTGAATAAGAGGATGGTTTCGTCGAGGCGTTTCAGGTCTACGGGGGTTGAGCCTCGGTAGCCTTTGAGTAGGCGGTAAACTTTGGTTTCTTCCATCATGCGGTGAATCAGCGTTGTGTTTAGGGGGGGTAACGCGATTGAGTAGTCTTTGAACAATTCAACGCCGACGCCGCCCATGCCAAAAAGGATTGTCGGACCGAAAACTGGATCGGTTTTTCCGCCGATGATGATTTCGTAGCCTTTCTTTTCAATCATTGGCTGAACAGTTACACCGATGATTTGGGCGCGAGGGTTGTAGGCGGTTGCGCGTTGGATAAGGAGCTCGAAGGCCTCTCGCACTTCTTTAGGCGAGTTAACGTTGAGGATAACTCCTCCTGCGTCGCTTTTGTGGATGATTTGGGGTGAGAGAATCTTTAGAACAACTGGGAAACCCATCTCGGTGGCGAATGCAACTGCTTCGTCAACGTTGTTAGCTGCCGCGGTGCGTACAACTGGGAAGTTGTAGTACTTGAGGATCTTTTTAGCTTCGTCCTCAGTGAGAATGTCGCGATCTTCGAATGCAGCGTTGCGCAAGATTGCTAGGATGGGGCGTTTTGGCGGTGAGGCATCCACTGGTAGTTCTTCAGGGGTTTCGTAGAGTAAGTCGACGTTGCGTTGATAGTTGTACATGTACATGTAGGTTTTGAGTGCTTGCTCAGGAGTACTATATGTTGGGATGTTGTTGGCGTTTAGAATATTGTTTGCTTCCTGCACTGCACCGAAACCCATGAAGGAGGTAACGATGGTTTTGTTCTGGTAGGGTTTGTTGCGAACGAGTTCAACAATGTTTTTGGCGATTTCCACTGATTCAGAAACTGCTTGCTGAGTGAAAATAATCAAAATGCCATCCACGTTTTCGTCGTTTAATGCAGCGTCCATGGCTGCTTTGTAACGGTCTGCTTTCGCATCACCCAAAACGTCGATAGGGTTGCCGTGACTCCAGAAAGGAGGCAACACTGCGTTGAGTGAGTCGATTGTTTTTTGGTTGAGTTTGGCGAGTTTGCCGCCAAATCCGATTAGCGAGTCTGTTGCCATGACACCGGGACCGCCTGCGTTGGTGATTATGGCGACATGGTTGCCTTTTGGCAGGGGTTGGGTTCCCAGCACTTCGGCTGCGTTGAAGAGATCTGCGATTTCGCTGACACGCACAACGCCGGCACGTTTGAAGGCTGCGTCGTAGATGTCGTCTGAACCTGAAAGCGAACCTGTGTGGGATGCGGCTGCTTTGGCGCTTTCGGTAAATTTGCCTGATTTAACAACTATTATGGGTTTGGTTCGGGCGAAGTGGCGAGCTGCACTCATGAATTTACGGGCTTCAGTTATGCCCTCCACGTACATGAGGATGCTTTTTGTTTTGGGGTCACCACCGAAGTAGTCGATTAAGTCGCCGAAGTCGACGTCAATCATGGAGCCAACGGAGACGAAGTTGCTAAAGCCGATGTTTTCATGAATTGCCCAATCCAAAATTGCTGAGCCCAACGCGCCACTTTGAGATAAGAAAGCGATGTTGCCGGCTTTGGGCATTTTATCGAGGAAAGTTGCGTTGAGGTTTTTTCTGGGGCGGAGAATACCGATGCAGTTGGGTCCGATTACACGTATGCCATATTTGTGGGCTATTTCTCCAACTTTGTCTTCCAACGCTTTTCCCGCGGGTCCAACTTCTTTGAATCCTGCAGATACAATGATTACTCCTTTTACGTGGGCTTTACCGCATTCTTCCATTACTCCTGGAACTGTTTTTGCGGGAGTAGCAATCATTGCTAAATCCACTTGTTCTGGAATTTGATCAACTGATGGGTAAGTTTTAACTCCTAAAATCTCTGGTTTTTTGATGTTAACGAAAAATACTTTTCCAGCGAAACCTGACTGTGTAAAGTTTTTTACTATTGCGTAACCGACGGAACCTTCCACGTCACTGGCGCCTATAATAGCGACTGTTTGAGGATTGAAGATTTTGTCAAGGTTTGTAGTGACCATGTTTCATCCTTCATGTTAGGTGCGTGTAACGGAACAAATTAAAGCTTATTGTTCGATAATCAACATTTTTCTAACTGAAACTTGATTCTACTATATAAAATCGTATTTTTAGCTTTATAGTGATAGGTTGGCGTTTAGGTTTGTAGAAGTTAACTTGCATGTTTTTATTGTTAAGAGAAGATAAATCTGAACAAAAAAGAAAAAACCTTGGATTAGGAAGGGCACAGCCTCTGAGAGTCAAAGGCTGTATTAGAATGAAATAGTAAGGAACTTTTATCTAATAGTCGCTAAATGAAAACAGTATCTATCCTAAAAGGCAGAGAGGGGCAAACAACACTTGGATGGCAGATACTGGAACGAAAAAATCGAAACTATGCCCAGGCAGGACATAAAAAACCATCAACTGAAAAAGCTCAAAGAACAGGTACACCATTGCTACGAGAATAGCAGCTTTTACCGCAAAAAATTCGACAACGTAGGCCTCAAACCCCAAGAAATACAGTCCCTCGACGATATGTCAAAGATTCCTTTCACTGTTAAAAGTGACCTGCGAGACAACTACCCTTACGGCATGGTCGCCGTTCAACCAGACGAAATTGTGGAGATTCATGCTTCAAGCGGAACAACAGGCAACCCCATCATCGGCGCCTATACCAGAGGCGACCTGGAAGTGTGGCAGGAACTCATGGCACGCTCCATCTACACTGTTGGCGGCAGACGCCAAGATGTCATGCACATTGCCTATGGCTATGGCTTATTTACTGGCGGCTTAGGCTTCCATTATGGTGCACAAAAAGTTGGAACAAAAATTGTGCCTGCAAGTGGCGGCATGACCCAGCGTCAAATCAAACTTATGAAAGACCTCGGCGCCACCATCCTCGCCTGCACTCCCAGCTTTGCGGTTTACTTGGCTGAAACTATGGAGCAGGAAAACGTGGATTCTAAACGTGACCTTAAACTCCGCTTAGGCATGTTCGGCGCTGAGCCATGGTCAGACAAAATCCGCGAACGCATCGAGGAGCATATGGGCATAAAAGCCTACGATATTTACGGCTTAACAGAGTTATGCGGTCCAGGAGTATCCATGGAATGTGAGGAGCATACTGGATTGCATGTTTGGGAAGATAACTTTATTGTGGAAACCATTGACCCTGACACAGGCGAAGTGTTGGAGAGCGGGGAAGAAGGAGAACTTGTGTTTACAACCATCACCAAAACTGGGTTGCCGATGCTACGGTACCGAACCCGGGACATTTCCAAGTTATTTACGGAAACTTGCGAATGCGGCAGAACCCACGCTCGGATGCAACGCATTAGCGGCAGAAGCGACGATATGCTCATTATCCGAGGAGTTAACATGTTTCCCTCGCAAATCGAGTACGCCGTCATGTGCTTTGGCGAGTTAGCTGCGCAGTACCTAATCGTGGTGGATCGCCCAGGTGCATTGGACACCTTCGCTATCAAAGTCGAGTTAACCGATAAAGCCTCTAAAGACCTCAAAGCCGACAAAACCCTGCTCAAAGCAGAGATTCAGAAGCGGATCCACATTGTAACAGGGATAAGCGCCGACGTAGAAATCGTTAACCCAGGCGAGTTACCGCGCACTGAGGGTAAAGCTAAACGGGTTTTGGATTTACGCAAGGGTAAAATGTAGTGTGAAAGATGACTTCCAAGATTACATCAGATAAGCATGGCAGTTATGCTTTGCTTAACGGTGATGAGGCAGTTGCGCGTGGAGCAATCGAAGCAGCCGTGAAGGTTGCCGCCGCATACCCCGGCACACCCTCAACTGAGATTTTGGAAGCCCTCGCAAAGGTTGCTAAAGAAGTCGGCATGTACGCGGAGTGGAGCATAAACGAAATCGTCGCCGTAGAAGTAGCGGTTGGCGCCTCCATGACTGGACTACGTGCAATCGCCGCCATGAAACACGTAGGCTTGAACGTTGCCGCGGACGCCGTCATGACTTTGGCTTATACGGGTGTGGAAGGCGGATTAGTTTTAGCGGTCTGCGACGACCCTGCAGTACATAGCAGCCAAAACGAACAGGACACCCGCTACTTCGCCATCCACGCCAAACTGCCGCTTTTAGACGCTGGCAGCCCGCAAGAGGCGCTTGACATGGCAAGGGAAGCCTACGAAATCAGCGAAAAAACCCATCTTCCCATAATTCTGCGGTTAACCACCCGCGTCGCGCATGGCAAAGCCCGCGTCAAACTAGGCAGCTTAGAGAAAAATAGCCGCAGAGCAGAGTTCGACAAGCAGGGCGCTAAATGGGTTATGGTTCCCGCTAACGCCATCCGCCAACACCGCGTCCTCGAAGGCAGATTAGTTGAGGCGAAGGGTTTAGCGGAAACCTCCAAGTTCAACTTTATCGAGGACAACAATTGTGAAGTTGGTATTGTGGGCAGCGGAGTCGGATACTACTATGTCCGCTCAGTTTTAGATACGAAAAAGTTTTCTTGGTTGAAACTCGGCTTCGTCCATCCCTTCCCAACCGATTTGGTAAAGACTTTCGCTTCAAAGGTCAAGAAACTCATCGTAATCGAAGAGCTGCGCCCCTACATTGAGGAAAACATGCAGCGTCTAAAACTCGACGTGATGGGAAAAACAGATTTGGGACTGGAAGAAATAGGGGAGTTCACCCCCGACAAAGTACGCGAAGCTTTTGGAAAACTTCAATTTACAGACAAACCAGAAACGTCCCTAAAACTGGATTTGCCACCGCGGCCGCCTGCTTTGTGCCCAGGTTGCACCCACCGAGCCTTCTACTATGCTCTAAACATGGTTAACCAGTCAGTGAAATGTGACAGCGAAAAATGTGTGGGTTGCAACATATGCGAGTATGCCTGCTCATTCGAAAAAGAGGGCGTTTTTAACCCTTTGAAGTCGCGTATTCACACGATTCGCCTTAACTTGATTAATAATACATCCGTTATGTGCAAGTCATGCATTAATGCCCCATGCGTCGCCGCGTGCCCCGAGGACGCTTTGTTCCAGTCCAGACAAACTGGAACGGTAACCTTGGACGAAAAGAAGTGCAAGGGCTGCGGCTGGTGCATTGAAGCCTGTCAACACGGAGCCCTCACGCTTCACCCAACCACCCACAAACCCTTGATTTGTGACACATGCGATGGCGACCCCAAATGCATCCCGACCTGCCCCGAATCCGCCCTAAGCTTAGCCACAAAGTCAGATGACAAAATCGTCACAGGAGACATCGGCTGCTACACACTCGGCGTCCTGCCACCGCTCCAAGCCGTCCAAACCTGCCTGTGTATGGGAGCGGGCATCTCGCAGGGCGCTGGCATGTTCCACGCAGGCGTCAAAGACAAAGTGTTCTCAGTTATTGGTGATTCAACGTTTTTCCACGGCGGCATGCCCGGACTCCTCAACATTGTTTACAACAAAGCCAACGTCTGCGTTGTCATAATGGATAACAGCATAGTGGCGATGACAGGGCATCAGCCTACGCCGGGTTCAGGAAAAACAGCCATGGGCGACCCAGCTAAAATAATCAACATCGAGGATATCTGTAGAGCCGTAGGAGTTGAAAAAGTCCTCACAGTAGACCCCTACGACTTGAAAGCCGCCACCAGAGCCGTCCGAGAAGTAATGGATTACCAAGGCCCCGCCGTCATCATATCCAAACGCCCCTGCCCACTGCTTATCGGTGGGGGAGATGTGCGTGAAGTTAAAGATTCTTGCCGCGGCTGCGAAGTTTGCACCAAAGCGTTTGGCTGCCCAGCTATCACAATAAAAAGCGGCAAAGCAGAAATCGACCCAACACTCTGCAACGGATGCGGAGTCTGCGAAACCGTCTGCCCCTTCGACGCAATCGGGAGGAAAACAAAGTGAAACTTGACGTTGTTTTCAGTGGAGTCGGCGGTCAAGGCGTCGTCGTCTTAAGCGACATCTTCTGTGAAGCAGCGATGTTGGAGGGGTACGATGTAGCGAAGGCGGAGATTCACGGTATGGCTCAGCGCGGAGGCAGTATAGTTGCGTTTGCCCGCGTAGGAGACAAAGTCGAATCGCCCCTCATCGAAACAGCCAAAGCCGACGTAATCGTAGGCTTCGAAGTTTTGGAAACCGCACGGTCACTGCCGATGCTCAAGAAAGACGGCAAAGTCATAGTTAATACAAAACTTATCCAGCCCAGCTACATGCTCAAGGGTGTAAAGCCCAAAACCCAGCAGGAGCTGATGACAATTTTGAGAGCTAAAGCAGCGGTTTTTGAGGTAGACGGCATGGGCATAGCCCAGAAATTGGGCAACATGCTCGTAGTCAACACAATTCTTTTAGGCGCATTGTCAGCGCTTCCAGAGATTCCACTTAAGGCAGAGTCATTTCAGCAGGCAATAGCGGGCAAAATCAAGGAAAAATACATAAACTTAAACCTCAACGCGTTTCAGTTGGGTAAAGAAACCGTGTTGAAAAGTCAGGAAGACAAACTTTGATGAAGGGAATAGACCACTTCGCCGAAGCATTAGGAATGAAAGTTCTTGAAGTCCACGATGGATACTGCAAAGTTACAATGAAAGTTGAGAAAATCCATACCAACGCTTTAGGGTTCACGCATGGTGGTGCAGCTTTCTCTTTAGCTGATTACGCTTTTGCGCATGCTTGCAACTTCGACGACAACTTAGCGGTGGCATTGCAGGTGAGTATAAACTTTCTGCGACCAACTGTGGAGGGCGACGTGTTGGTTGCAGAGGCAAACAGGGTTAGCGACGGCAAAACTACGGGACTCTACAATGTGACGGTGCGCAAAGACGACAAAATCGTAGCGTTCTTTTCAGGTTTAGCCTTCAAAAAATAATTCGCTGAATTAAATCGTTGAGAAAAAAGGTCGCGCACATGGTGCCGCCATTCTCCTAAGAAGTACAAAATGAAATACTCAAAAAAGATAAAAAATAAAAAAGGAAAAAATTATGTTTCTATTCTTTAGGGGTAACTGCAAGTTTTAAGTTCCATGCGAACATTTGAGCCAGCAATACGATAGCAAGTATTACCGTGATAACGAAGAAAATATAGGATGCAGGCTGGAAGAAAGTGATTTTGTAAATGTTCCATAAATCAATTGCTTCGGTTAGCTTGTAATCTGCAACATTGCCAGTGCCAATGCTGTTTTGTATTGAGTTTATTTCATAGTTTGGCAACAGTACCACTAGTATTGTGATGGTTAAGAAAACTGTAAAGGCAACAACAGTTATTTTAGGTATTCTCAAATAATTCACCTCTAAATTGATTGATTTAATTTCAACATAAGTTCTATAAAAAACTTAGCTCAATTCAAAAAAACATTATTTTTAGCTATTCCGTTAACATTCATTTAATGAGAAGGGATAAACCCGATTTTTGAGTCCATAGTGGTGTAGGGCAATCGAACGCTAGCATGCCACATAAAACCCGAAGAGTAAACCAACAATATTTTTATGTCAGACTCCACCTAGCATTCACATTGCTGGGGTGGCCGAATCGCTGAGGCGGTAGCCTGCAGAGCTGCTCTATATGGGTTCAATTCCCATCCCCAGCTCCAATTCTCAACTCCAAGCTTCCCCAGTGATTATTTGCGTTTTTTGAACAGTTGTGCTCTCTTGATACGTTAATGAACGAGGAAAGCCTGTCCATTAAACAGGCGGCTCATGATGATCAAACTTCTTATTTTACAATTAACTGCCTGGCAGATGAGCTTTCAAGGGGGCGAGGCAGTACATAGCCCATCCCATATATTGACTTTGGAACTGTAAATATTCGTCTTGGTCAGTACGGAAGTATTTGAATACCTGTTCATGGTCAGGGTGGTTTGGGTTTTCTTCAAGCCAACGTATCAGACTACACCAACTATCTGAGATGTACCTGTCCCAGTCATCACGGCTGGATCGGATAATGTATTCGAGTTCAAAGCCTTCGTTTCGAGCTAATTGAGCCAGTTCTCGTTCGGTATGGGTAGTTGTCTGTTTTTGGGCGTATTGCGCATGTACCTGATTGCTAAGCCAGTGGGTTTCACCGATGCCGATGCGTCCATTCTGATGTACTGCCTGCTTCATCGCTTGGATTGTCTGCTGGAAACCGCCAAAAATAAAAGTTGCCCCAATACATGTTGCAGCATCGAAAGCCCCCTTTTCGAATACGTAGTCAACCCCGGGGGAGCATACGATTTTGATTTGGTCTGACAATCCTCTCTTGGCCAGCTTATCTCTAGCCCGGTTGCAGAAATCTTTGGATATCTCTATACCAATTCCGGTGATTCCGAATTCTTCCGCCCAGAGAGTGAGAGGTTCAGCGCAACCACAACCGAAGTCGATGACGCGACTATCTTTTTTCAATTTGAGCATTTTGCCGAGTTGGATGATTTTTTCAGATGTAGAAGGGTTGAGTATCTCCATATAGCGGTGTGAGATGCTCATAAGGTCAAAGAAGTCCAATATTCATGTCTCTCCTTTAGGAAATCGTGATTTCATTGTAATTCCGTCCATTAACGACGTTTATGTTCTTTCTACCTGATTAACTTAACAATACGGGCAATTTGCTATGTAGGATGATGCGGTGGTAATAGAGTATTTGGCAGCTGCTTTTTTGTTCCCTTGTGTTTTGCCTTTTAGTCATTCAACAAAGAAAAGAGGTGCTTGCAAGTGAAACCTCGGCTGAGAGGTTGGATTCTCATCTCCAGCTCCTTTGTTATGCATCCTGAATAGTTTTACTTTTGCATTTCAAAGACTATTCATAGCCCGACTCGATGAGATTGGTTGCTTCTTTGATGAGTTTGTTATTGCAGCGAAAAAGAACAAATACGAAAAAACCTGCAAAGATAATCATTGGCAACAGGGAAGAGCTACCGCTAAAGCAACAGTCACCAAAAATACAGGATGACACTGAAGAAGGCCAAGTTTTTGTACCTCCAACATTTTTTAGGGGTTTGCTGAGGCTTCTGTGCATTTAGAATTAAGGAGAAAGAAAAATGCATACAATAGCAAATACGATAATTACAACTACCCCAATTGCCAATCGACCCACTCAGCTATTGCTAAAAAGACTAAACTAAGAGAGAATGAGATAGAACTTGGCTACACCAAGAGGCTATAGAAATTTTTTTGTCTAAGGCCGTGCTCCTGGCGTTTAAGCATAAAAAACTGTTCCGGCTGGCTAACTAAGATTTATTTCAATGCAAAGACGCATAGGCACAAAAAGTTACATGAAACTTGTTTTGACACCCCAAAGCAAAAATAGACTGCACCAAAGAAACTTATCTACGATGCACCCTAACCAAATAAATGAATATGATTAAAAAACTGTCGGATTCTTACAAAATAGTTATCCTTAGAGACAAAATCAGTTCGTCTGAAGTAATCAATAGTATTTGGATAGTCATTATCAAATGTTTTTGCATTCTGCTCTGCAAATCTTATAGTGTCGATTGCGCTGTTTTTAATTGTAGTTAATTTTTGTATCTGTATCTCTGGCAGTTCTGCGTACACTAAAAAACTTTCCACGGCTCGAGCGAAACAGAGCATCTTTAGGATTTCTGTTGTAATCAATGCGAGACAATGTTTAGGCGGTCTTGTTGCCCTAACTTCAGAAAAGAGGCGATTTATTTGGGCTCTTGAACTTTGACAGTAAGAGTCAGCCCTGAATTGAACCCATTTTTCCGCATCAAAATATAGCGCAAGCTTGTTTACATAATAATGATCATAATGCCTGCCAAGGTTCTCAGACACTTCACAAGCGAATTGAGGACCAACGTATCTGCTGTACTCATTTCGGAAATCAAGAAATTGTTCGCTTTGAGTAAAATCGGATGCAGCGTAATCTAGCAAATGGCAAAATTCTTCCAAAATAATAAAATCGCAATTATCCGTTGTTTTATTCCTCAGATAATCCGTGTTAATTGCTATAGCGCTTCTACTTTGTTCTGAGGCGTATACGCGAACCTGAGAGGGCAAATTACCTTGGAATTGACCGCCGATTGCTTGGGAGATTTCTTGCTGAAAAACATCAATCAAGGATTTATTGTCAATAAATAGAACCATTAAAGTTCGGTAGTCGTTTGCAAGTTGTGTTTTTGTAATCAATGTTTGGCAAATTTTTCTGTAACGACTAACATCATTTCGTGTTATCGCTCTATACCGTGTTTCCATTATCCCACTCGCTTTGGTATTTGCTTTGTCTAAGCTTTGTCAATTATCAATATAGATTTATATTGTCTTTGAAATCAACGACTCATGGTCAGCACATTGCCTGAAAAAGAAAGTAGCAAGTCTTAATACCTGATACTGACCTAATGATGATAGTCAGCGACAGAAGTTTTAATGAGGCTAAAGTTTGAGTGCAAACGGTCTAAGTGACGTAGCCATTGAAGCTATAATAAATGCAATACCTCAAGGAATTTTAGTCATAAACAAAGATGACAATTCATTACGTTTTGTCAATGAACCACTCAGACAACTTTACAACGTTAACCCAACAATCAAGCTAGAGACATACAATGACCTATTCCGATACGTAACACTTTACAGTCTGGATGGTAAACATTACCCACTTGAGAAGCTCCCAGCCAGACAAGCATTGTTAAAAGGAGATATCCAGCAAGATACTTTTATTGCACAAAGGGCTGACGGATCTCGACTAACAGTAAACGTCTTAGCTAAGCCAGTACGAGATGAAAAAGGTAACATCATAGCAGCAGTAGCCCTTGTTGAGGATATAACAAACCGCAATAAAGCCGTGCAAGAACTAAAGCGAAGCGAAAATAAATTCAGGTCACTATTTGAAAACAGCATAGATGCAATTATGCTAACCATTCCGAATGGGACTATTCTAAACGCCAACCAAGCCGCACAACGCATGTTTGAAATGAACGAGGAAGAAATTAGGAAAGCAGGCAGAAACGGCATAGTTGTAATGGACAAAATAGCCGACCAAGCTAATGAAAAGAGAGCACGAGAAGGACGAATATCAGCACAATTAACCTTCAAAAAGAAAGACGGGTCAACTTTTCTGGGCGAAGTCACATCTAACCTGTTTAAAGATGCAGACGGCACTACAAAGACAAGCATGATAATAAGAGACATAACTGAGCGCAAGAAAGCGGAGTTGGCTCTATTTCAAAGTGAACAACGTTTCAGGATAGTGGCAGAAACCGCTAAGGTCTTTGTTTACGAGGTAAACTTAGAAAAAGAATCTTTGGCCGTCTATAGGGGTGAAGAGGTTCTTGGATATAAAACAGGCGAAATACCCACAGCAATGAGTTGGTGGTTTAGCCAGATACATCCTGAGGACAGAACTTCAGCACAACAAAAAGCTCGCAGAGCGGTTGAAACAGCCACGGACACACTTATCGAGTACCGGATCAAACGGAAACAGGGCGACTACATTATAGTGCATGACATGGCAAAAATGATAAAGGATGAGCAGGGAAGGGTAACTCGTATAATCGGTGGTTTGAGAGATGTCACTGAACGTAGAAAAGCGGAAATGGCGCTTAAAGACATCATAGGCATGCTTACAAACGCCATCGAGGGTGCTCCTATTCCAGTAATATTGCTTGCAGAAGACGGACAAGTGCTACAGATAAACAAAAAATGGACAGATCTAACAGGCTACACAAGTCAGGACTTGCCCACCTATGACGCTTGGCTAAATAAAGCAATCAACAATAAAGATGCCCCAGTGCTTAGAGAACACATAAACCAACTTTTGAAAGAAATCAAACACTCGACAAGTGGGCACATAAAAATATGTACAAAAGACGGAAACCGGAGATACTGGAGCTACAGCGCTTCTCTAGCTGGAACACTTGATGATGGTAGACGCTTCATAGTTGGTATGGCAGAGGACATAACTGAACAAAAAGAGTTACAGGAAAAACTCGCAGTATATAGCAAAAATTTAGAACAGTTAGTCGAGGAACGAACCAAGCAACTACAAGATGCAGAGCGAATGGCGACCATAGGGGCAACAGCTGGCATGGTTGGGCATGATATCCGCAACCCCTTACAAGCAATCATCGGGGAATTATATATGGCAAGGCAAGCCATTGAAGAAATTCCCGAAGATGGAGTAAAAAAAGGGGCTCTAGAGAGCCTGAATGCCATCCAAGAGCAAGTAGACTACATCAATAAGATAGTTTCAGACTTACAAGACTATGCAAAACCCCTAACGCCAGAGTACGAGAACAAAAACTTAGAAGACCTAATAGTCAGTGTGTTTGACACAATAGCAATCCCGAGTAGCATTACCCTCAAAATCCATGTAACTGGCGAAATAGTATTCAAAACAGACTCTACCTTTGTTAAAAGGTCATTAACAAACTTGGTAAACAACGCAATACAAGCGATGCCGGACGGCGGAGAACTCGAAGTAACAGCCCAAAGGAAAGAGGATAGCGTGATAATCGTTGTTTCTGACACAGGCAAAGGTATACCCGAAGAAATTAAGGCTAATGTGTTTAAGCCATTAATGACGACAAAGTCAAAGGGGCAGGGGTTAGGATTAGCAGTAGTTAAACGAATGGTGGAAGGGTTAAACGGGAAGGTTAGATTTGAAAGCCGAGAGGGCAAGGGGACACAATTCACTATAGAGTTACCAGAATAACAATAGACAGTTCAAATCTACTATGAGCCTTTTTATTTATTAATTTTTATAGCGTCTAAACCGCCTGCTCGATCAAGCTTATGCCAGTTTTTGCCTTTTCCAGTGAGCGCTTTGATAATAGAAACTAAAGTTACAAAATCGATAAACTGCTTATAAATAAACACAAAGAAGGGTGAGTATGCGGCTAACCCTTTACTTTCGTTATCTATGGATAAAGCAACAAGCGAAACAAAGAGTTGAATCAACAGAAATATAAAAATCATCCGAGCAAAAAGCAGCAAACCCCCAGTTAGAGCTAATAAAATACCCGCTCCTAAAGCAATGAAGCTTGCGAGAGGATTAAACAGCGAGAAAAGCATAATTGGAAAAACGAAACTATGGAGAGCACCATATCGACTGTTTCCTAATATGTCTCTATGTTTGAGGATTGTTTGGAAAGTTCCTGTTCCCCATCTAACGCGTTGTTTGTAGAGCGATTTCCAAGAAGACGGCACCTCCGTATATGAATGTGCAGTGGAACTGGAACTAACTGCGCCTCGAGTTTTAAGGAGTTTGATAGTTATATCAAAGTCTTCCGTCATCGTATCAGTGTCATAGCCGCCGACTTCAACTACCGCTTTTTTCTTAAAGGCTCCAAAAGCGCCCGGAATAACCATTACAGCACCGAATAAAGCAAATGCCCGTCTAATGGTGTTTATCGCCATTATGTATTCAAGTTCTTGAATTTTAGTTATTATTGATTTACTGTTTAGAACTTTGATGTTACCTGCAACCGCAACGTTGCGTGGATCACTTTCCATTGCTTGCACAATTTTGTTGACGGCATCTCTTGTCACCATGCTGTCAGCATCGATCGTGATAACTATGTCCCCTCTGGCAAAAAGTAATCCATAATTGAGCGCTGAAGCTTTTCCACCATTAGGTTTGGTGACTACTTTTACCCCCTTTTTCTCATAACCTTTAGCAACGAAACGAGTTAAATCGCTTGAACCATCATCGATGACTATGATTTCTCTATTTTCATACTTTAGGTTAGTTAAACTACTAAGTGTACGTGAAATAACCCCTTGTTCATTATAGGCAGGCACAAGAATACTAACAAGTGGTGTAGCTTTATCATCTGGGAAGTGGTCTTCTACTTCTTTGAATTTAATAGCAGGAATAATCGGGTAAGAGGTAATGAAAAAGGCTATGCCGAAACCAGTTGTTGTAGTAATTCGATAGATAGCTTGCATTAGATCGGAACCTAAGTAGCCCAGAAAAAAAAGAGCCAAAGAGGTAGCAATTGGTAAAAAAGCAACGAGAAGAAGTGGAGTAAATCGGCTGCCCACATACATAGTCTTTTTTTGCTTAGAAAGCATGATAACGTATGCGTCAGCACCAAAAGCGCAGCCCATAGCCAAGATAATATCTATAGTACCTATCAGTAACGAAGCAAACGACAAAGTGAAGACAACTAATACACCGTAGAAAATAGTTAGCCGCTGCACTCTAATCTACCGACCAGAACAAGCTTTTAGTTTATTAGTAACAAAATGCGGCAGCCAGTTCATGTTTTTTCATCTCTAATAGTAGGGATTTTAGAGCTAGCCAAAGCTTCGTCAATGTCCCTGCCCTCGCTAACCTTCATACCGTATGCCTGGGCATAGTTGCGTGCATTAGCTGTTAAACCAGGAATTGCAAAGAGTATAAAGTCGCATTCTATGTCGTTTATTTTTCCATAAATGCGCGTTAGCTCCCCAAGGTTCACTGGCTTGCTCGAAACAAGCACTTCTACCGCAGTATTGCCATTGTCACTTCGAGATGAAGTTGAATTTCCCTGCTTTTGCAATTCAACCCAGCCTACTCTGCCCAAAATAAGCATATCAAAGAGGTGCTGTGTACCGGATTTTCCACTGACGTAAGCAGGTGCCACAATGCTATAGCCAAGTGACTTAAAAAATTCGCTACATCGCGCTATTGGCTTAATATTCTGCAGCTCCATCATTGGCATTTGCGCATTAGCAATATACTTATAAAGTAAAACTTCGCTTTCGTCATCAAAATCAGTAACGAAGTCACACTCACCACACTTAGCAGTTAATTTCGGCTCGTTATTCAACACGTTGCAGCTCAAACATTTATAGGCAGGCGGCAGAGAACGGTAGTCTGAACCGATAAGCTGCAGTTTAGCCTTGCATTTAGGGCAAACTAAGTCACCGTTTGAACCTTCAAAAGCACTCTGACGTTCCACGGCACCACACGAGAAGTGTTCGATTAGACCTTCTCTGCGCAATCGCAAAGAACCACAGTCCGGGCAAGCTTTGACTATTCGAATTTTAGCTGAATTACAGCTTTTGCAGACAACAATTTTGTCCACCAATTCAGCGATCAAATAATTCTTGCGTACTAAAGCATCCAAAACTTTTCTTTCATGTTTTGTATCCCAATCAAGCTGCGAGATGCCACTAAAGAAGTACCCTTCAGCTTTGGTAAAATCGAAAGTAGGCACTATTTGGCTGACTTTTCCAAAGACAAACAATTCTAACATACTTCGTTCATCCCTACTTAAACTTGGGTCAGCCTCAACTGCATCTACTTCCTCGTAATTTGGTGATTGAATAGCCATTGTTGTAACTGCTTGAGTCTTCGGAAGCACCTTTTTAACCCCTAAACTGAGATCTGTAGAAGACTCTGAGAACTTAGTTGCCTTCCTATTGGTCACGGCGAAAACGCCACCAAAACCCGAGGCTAACCCAAATTCGAGAACACCCAACAACACTATTGCAGCTACAAGCGACGAATTATACTTTATAATATCTATTCCTACATCCTGAAACAGGGCAGCAAAATTCTGGAAGAAACCATAACTGTAGATATAATTGTTTAAGACGTCACTCAACAGAAACACAAAAACCAATCCAATAATGCCCACTATGCCAGCGAAAACCGCCAGAGAAACTGGTTTGAGCTTCTGCGATTTTACGGGCGCAAAATTAAAAACAACCCCGACCCCGATAGCTAACGCTAAAGTGACAATGGGGGCCATTAAATTGGCAACAGTTAACATAATTTATCATCCAAAGCGTCATTTCGCCAATTTGAATTAACTTTCCAAGGATTCGAGATTAAACCTAAAGGTATTACTGAAATCATTACCAACATCTCTTTTGTAAACTGATGTGCACTCACAATCAATCATGCAAATATTCTCTGAACCCTGTAGGGCGTCCAGTGTACAGACAAAATGCCTTAAACTTTTAAGAAGCACTTCATCGGTGCCCATGACAGTATTCAACATTACGATAGTTGAGGGCATACGTTCTACCTTTCGCATTCAGGGGCGCGACTGAAATTAAGGATTCTTGAAAAGAATACTTGACAGGTTTTGCAAAACAAAATTGCTTTTTTGCAAAGACCGCACGTAGTATGCGAACTCTGCTTCTCGCATTAATCCACAATCTTGTTGATGTCGCGTTCCTGATTTTCAATTAAAGGCAATAACATTATGTATTACAAGATTAAAGGTTGTGAAATAAATCGACATTTTGAATTATGTTGAAGGGTTTAGCCCTTGTTTGTGGCTTCAACAATTAAACATCATCATCTTAAATCATTAATGAACCTAACAAGCTGCAAGGGTTGCTGACCGAGATGGAATGTTACAAAACGACATGGAAGAGGCATCAACGATTCACATAATTGACTTGAAGAACTCTTGGCATCAATGAAGCAAAAAGCCGTAGTGTAGAACAATGGGCAAGTCATAGAAGAAGTCTATTTGATTTAATCACAAAAAACTTAATTTGCCGATTAAGGTACGCTTAAATATTGGCACTTGATAGAGTAATTGAGGATTTTGCTTGGTTTTTGAGTTCACTGTCCCAAATGTGCTTTTTACCATAATAAGTTTGATAATTCTGTGGATTGTCGTATCCGTTCCTGTTTGGTTAGCAGGAAAAGCCATAACAGGTGGAAAAGCAACTTTTGGAGAAGCTTTGCTGGCTACTTTAGTTGGGCCAATAGTTTATTTTATTGTTACTTTTGTAGTGGACTTTTTCTTGAGTGCAGTAATTGGAGCTAGTGCATTTGTAATCGGATGGCTTCTGGCGCTTCTGGCTTGGATTTGGGTTTACAAAGCAAGTTTCCAAACAGGTTGGATTAGGGCAATATTGATTGCAATTTTAGCATGGGTTATTTTCATAGTGCTAAGCTTTATTGTTGGAGCGCTATTCGGAGTAAATTATCCTTCACCATTTTTCCCCTAAATTTTGCACCTAACACAAGCTCACCTCTTACAATTCCAGAAGCTACTCCTTTAGCTATTACGCCTTGTTTATTGCACATTAGTTATTGATGCTATTGATGTCCTAATGTGCATTGAAAAACAAACAATTACCAAAATTAAAATTAGAAAGCCCAAGCCAACCATCAACAAAACGCTAAAGTAACACAACAACATACAACCCTCAAAAAACTCAAACATGCTCCTCATCCCACCCTACCCAATAGCACTATGTATCAAATGAGGAAAAAAAGCTGCGTCCTCACAAACATCACTAACCAAAAAACCAACCATATCCAAAGCCCTGAGTGTGGTGTGGGCATTTAGAAGAAAAACACCCAACCAAAAGAAGAAACACAAAAACAACCAAACCTCTGTAAAAACAAAAATCACTCACTAAATATCAAATACCATCTCAGGCAAGAACAAAAAGCAGCAAAACCCCCACAATAAACCCAACCGAAATAGCAAAATCCTCAGCATGCCCCGTAGATTCCCGATAAGCCCGCGAAATAAGCTCACCAGCAACAAAAACAATCAACGTACCGGCAGCAAAACCCAACAACCCAGCTATGAAATCCTGAATAACATTTTTAGCAAGAAAATACCCCAGAGGAGCCGCAACCGCAACAATCACAAAATCAAACAGCCAATCTCGCATAATCAGCTTCTTTGAGATACCTTGTTTCAGCATTATTTTTGCGCCCTCCAGCGTGGTTGCCAAGTTGCCCAAGAAAATCACGATTACAGCAGGATACAAGCTGGGTTCTTGAAGAGCGATTATGACACCTATGAATATGGTTTCGGGAACACTATCAAGTATAGTTCCAATTACGGATAGGCGACCTTTGGCTACTGGGGGAAGTCCTTGCTTCGCGTTATGCTTGTTATTTTGGTCATGTTTAAAAAAATGCTGCGCTACACCAAACGTCAAGGCACCAGCACTAAACCCCAAAATCAAATCAACAAAGTTACCTAAATTGAGGGTTTCCTGAACCAAAAGCATAGTGGTTGCGAGGAATATGCCTGCACCAAAAGCGGCGAAAAGCGCCTTTTCTCTAGTGGAGTAATCTACTGTGAGGGCTATATAGGCGCCTATGGGAAAAGCGGAGGCGACAAGAACGCCTGAAACTATTGTTTCAAGAATTAGAAAACTCATCAGGGCTCAATCGTTAAAAATTAAGTACCTAACTTCACAGTTTATATTAGAGTAACTAAATTTAAGAAGGTTCTGCCCAAAACCAATTCATAATGATTTTAAAGATAACCAACCTTGAAACGCTGCGACTTTTTCAACGATTAATTTTTAAATACATAAAGAAACATAAGGTAAATGGCGTTGTTATGTCATCCAAGTCAGGATTTTTACGCTGGGCAAACATAGCAGCATTCATCACAACTTTGATAGTCAACGGTTTAGCTGGAACCACCTTAATTGGGGGAAGAACCACAGCCGATGTTTCCGACATGTACCCCACACTCATCACGCCTGCAGGCTACGTCTTCGCCATCTGGGGCATAATCTACGTGCTCCTCGGATTGTACCTTGTTTACCAGGCGTTGCCAAGCCAAAAAAACAGCACCTTCCAAACCCAAATCAGCGCACTATTCATCTTAACCTGCATCTTCAATATAGTGTGGCTGTTCATGTGGCAGAACCTGTTGCTACCACTCTCTGACCTTGTCATCGTTGCTTTTCTCGCCACTTTAATAGCGATTTATCTGCGGTTAAACATTGGAAAAACCAATGTGCCCATAAAGGAAAAGTTGTTTGTACATGTGCCTTTCAGCGTTTACTTGGGCTGGGTAACCATTGCCACAATCGCCAACATCACAATAACACTGGTTTCGGTGGGGTGGAACGGATTTGGCATTGCGGCAGAGACGTGGGCGGTTTTGGTTTTGGCGGTGGCACTCCTCATTGACTTGATAGTTATTGCTACCAGACGAGATGTGGCGTATAGTTTAGTTTTTGTTTGGGCTTTAGTAGGGATTGCGGCAAATCAAGCTGCACACCCAATTATCGTGATAGCCACTTTGATTGGGGTAGCAATCATTTTAGGATCGTTGGCGGCAACGTGGTTATTCTATAAACTGAGGCGCAAAACCCCCTAAAATGAAGTCTCAACTGCTGATTCCCGTTCGAAGGGTGCTTAAAATTTGACAAGGTTAGCTGGGAGCTCTATTAGGGCAGAGGAGGAAAAGGAGAAAACAGAAAAAACCTCCTTTGCACCTTTGGAGCCTCTTCAGCTAGCTTTTCTTTCGGAGAGAACTGATTGTTTTAGCTGATGCTTTTGTCGATGATGGTTCTTGTCGTAGTTTCGATATATGTTACTTTGGCACTTGTAACGTCAACGTGCACTATTGAGTAGCCCGAGTCACCGTTCTGTAATGTTACTATTGCGGTGGATGCTGTGGCTGCAACTGTTCCGTCACCTTGGATCACATTCGTGATTACTGGACGGATGGAGGTAACGTTGTATCCTTGTGAAAGCAGGTTCGCTACGTCTGAGTCGGCTGCAATTATGATGCTAACTGCGTCGGTGTATTCTGAGCTGACTTTGTAGTTGCCGCCTATACCAATCATTGCTTCTAGTCCAAATTTGCTGTGCCCCATGCCAAATCCTTGATCCATCATATTGCCTGCGCCGAACTGCCGATTATTGTCGTCGGGGATTGTCTGCGTTGTTACCGATGTGTCGCTGCCGTTTGAGTCTGCGGAAGCGGACGTTGTAACTGCGAATGCCGTCATGACTGCACCTACGATACAGAGCAGTATGAGACTTACCGCCAGAGTTTTTTTATTCACCATACACCTCCTAAACAATTTTCAAGGTGTACAAACGTTTATTAAACAATTTTTCAAAATTGCACCCAAAAAAAACACAGATTTATACCCAAATTAATACATAATTTCAACAAATGACCTCTAACTTCAAAATAGAATTCACAAGAAACTAGCTGGAAGCTTTTTAACTCTTACTCAAAATAATACAAGTATGGGAAAATGCACACGAACCGTCGGCGAAAGACGCCTAGGTAGAACCATTTACAAACTGGGTAACAGCGTCGAACTCAGCAGCAAAGAAGGCAAAGCCAAGCAAGCCGAACAGAAACACAAACAGAAGGCACAGCAAACACAAGGCTACACGGATGATTCGCCGGTTGAGAATCTGCGTGACGCTGCAAAAAAGAAAAACAAACAGTAAACCAGCCATCGATTCAAGTTACAGTTCATTCTATACTGGCGGTTTACACTACATTTTTTAATGGTGCATTATCTAGTTTGTTGGTGAGATTTTATGTCAGCTTCTTTAGTTGAAAACGAATGGAATTTTAGAATAATTGAGAAGCGCCTAGTTTTAGTAAAATCAAAAAATGAAGCTACACGCATAATTGTTGCATTGGATTTTCATACAAACATGGTGTTCACTGTTGAGGCAGCCGCCGCAGTTGACATGGAAGATATTACCTTGGACTGCGAATATCTGTTCACGATAAACGTTTACACTGCAAAAAACCTCGACGACGTAGAAAAAAACTTCATCGGATTCTTCGAAGCAGTCGACGTTGACCAAGAAATGGAGGACTTCATCAAGGCGAACCTTATTTATCCAGATAAAATCCATTTCGAACTCGTTGAAGTAGAGGAACCTTAAAGAAAAACGCGTTCCAGCCGTATCCAACAACTCAGTTGATAGCGCTCTTAAGAAATCGGTTTATCGGAGAATCATGTTGACGAATTTTTCTGGATTAAACAGTTCAAGGTCCTTGTATGTTTGACCCACACCGATAAACAGAATTGGCTTCTGTGTCACAAATGTTACGCTTAACGCTGAACCGCCTTTCACGTCAGCATCCACCTTAGTGAGGATTGTTGCGTCTATACCGACGGCTTTGTTAAATTCTTCCGCCTGCATCACCGCGTCGTTACCAATCAATGAGTCCACCGTGAAAATCACAAGGTCTGGCTTCACCACACGTTTGACTTTGATCAGTTCGTTCATGAGGTTCTGATTAGTTTGCATTCTACCAGCAGTATCAATAAGAACAACATTGATTCCGTGCGCTTTAGCGTGGCTAACAGCGTCGTAGGCAACTGCTGCTGGGTCACCGCCATAGGTGCTTTTGATAACGCGTACACCAAGGCGTCTACCATGTTCTTCAAGCTGCTCAATGGAGCCTCCGCGGTAAGTGTCAGCGCCCGCAAGAACGGTGGAGTAGCCTTTGTCTTGGAGGAACTTTGTGACTTTGGCAATGGTGGTCGTTTTTCCAGTGCCGTTGATACCCACAAACATCAGAGTCAAGGGTTCCTTCTTTTTGCGTTTTTCATCGGCCTTCGCCAAAAGATCAATGCGAACATTTGTTAACATAACTTCTAGGAGGACTTGGCGTAGGTTCTCATCCACGATTTTTTTGCGGTCATCCAATCTTTTAACTTGGACACCACTTAGCCGCGTGACAAGGTCGTCGCAGATTTTGTCTGCAACTGGAAATGCCACATCGTTTTCAGCTAAACTCATTTTAAAATCGGATAAAACAGGAGTTAAACTTTCAGCTTTAAGCTCAGTCGTGGTGACTTTGGTTACTAAACCCTTGAAACCCGACTTGAGCTTCTCAAACATTGTTGTTTCGCTCTAATGGCTATGGCTGCCTTGGCGTGCCTCGGCAAGCAATGATTCCAGTCTGCCGCGCCCCATGTTGATGCGTTCGGCGACTTGGCTGAATTGCTGCTGAGCGCTGTTGAGGGTTTTTTCAAGTTCATCTAAGCGTTCTTTGAGTTCTGCTTTAGCTTCCGCCAATGTTTTCTCGATAGAAACACCTGAACCCATGCCTACAATGATTTTGTCGGGGTTTGCAAGCTTAACTTTGACGTATGAGCTTCCGCCGATTGGAACTAGCATTTCCACGTTTTCTTTTTCTTTCTCAATTCCGTCCAGTGTTGCGTTGGCATATGTTAAGTCTGTGAGGCCTGCGTTAACCATGCTTATGCGTTGCTGTAGCACTTCTGCAGTCTGCTCTAAATAGCGCATTTCAACACTAAGTTTTCGGAGTTCTTCTTCAGCTTTAGCCCTCTGAGTCAAAACACTTATTCTCCATTAGTTAATAGTTTCTTTAAAATCGGGTTCTCAACTTCTTCAGCCGTAATTTCTTGTGCGCTGACAATTTTAATGTGGTAGCGACGTACGCGGTGTCTGCTGCCGATTTCGGCGTAGACTTTCTCTACTGCATGCTCGCATTTGTCAGCCAAGATTTCTTTTTTGAAAGGAGTCTTAAGTTCTGGCTTGTTGATTTCACCGGTTACTTTGAAAGCTTTCATTCGTTTTTCTCTTCCTGCACAACATCCAGTGCATTCCCAATTATAAACATCTCGGGTCCAGTTGTCATAGAACCAGCCACAGCAGCATGTGAATTAGCAAGCAATCCGGTTCCCACATAAGGAATACCACAGTTTATGGTGCCCACTTCCACTGGAACTTTGAAGACACCTTCGAGTACTTTCTTTTCTTCCTCCTTAAGCATCGGATGAACTAATACGCCTTTGTTAGTAGCAGTCGCCAAAGAACCCACGTAGGGCAAAGAAGCGATTTCAGTTGGAACCGCCTCAACTCCCAACGTATCTGAAATCAACTTGATTTCGTTAGGTTTGAAGCGTGGATCAACCACTGCACCTTTATCGTTGGCTAATACCAGGTTGCCATAAGCGGTTTTTCTAGTTTCCATAATTGTGATGTTGCCTTTAAATGCGGCTTTTATGCGGTCAAGTTCTTCTTGGCGAACAGAATTGGGAAGCAGCATACCATTGCTGTTCGCACAGGCAAAAGCGCCAATAAGCACCGAGCCGCTGATGGAGGTATAAACGAGAGAAACTTTGAGCCAGTCAGCATATTCCTGGGCTTTCTCCTGGGGAACCATAACTGGGATTATCACTACGTTTTCGTTTGCCAGAGCGTACATTCCAATGCTTGGGCTTCCAACAATGCTGGATAAGTAAACAGTCAAGAACAGTTAACTCCTAAAGCGTGATTTGCGAAAAATGTCATACATTCTACCTATTTTAGATTGTGGTAAAAATAGTAGTAAAAATATTTAAAATTGAAAAGGGATTTAGTGTTTACTGGTTTTCAGCCAAGTAAACAATGACGTTTCCGTCTTTGTCTTTGGTTACACGCGTTTTGATTTTGCGTGGAGGCTTCTCGATTCCGCGTCCCCAAACTTTCTCGTTAACTTCTTGGCTAACAACTAATTGGGGCAACTCCTCTTCTTCCTCTTCCTCTGAAACCTTCATTGCAAGTTTCATATGTTTGGTAACGAAGAGCTTGATGAGTTGCATTGCGCGTGGAGCCCGTTTCTTAGGAGGGCGAATCAAGGCTTTCTGGAGAGGAATTGTGTAGAATCTTTCTTCAACGATTTCGTCTTCTTTCTTTTTCCGTTGAGGCTTCTTTTCTTCTGCGACTGCTTCAGGCGCTTCCTCTTTTTCGGGGATTTCGGCCTCTTTGACTTCGGTGGTTTCCACTTGTTCTTCAGGTGCCTCTGCTAATTCTTCAACTTCTTCTTGTGTTACAACTTGTTCTTGTTTAGTTTCTTCGGGCATTGTAATTCAGTTCTCCTATGCCTTTATCTTGCGGGTTCGCCAGTTGCGTCGCGACTTAGGGTTAGATCTTACTTTACCGTCGGTTCGGGCTATAACCCATGTTGGAACGGACTGTGATTCTCTGCCAGCTTTAGCTAATCTAAGTTTTTTCGCGGTTGGTTTTACTCTCGCCATCTTTCTTTCATATCCTTGTGATTTTTGTCTCTCGCTTCCTTGATTGGAGCTGAATTAGGATCGATTTGAGCTGCGCATCTGAAAGCGGGATAGGCAATTTGCCTGTCTGCGCCATCTCGATGATCTGCATCTCGATTTGCTCAGCAAACTCGCGCTTAACCATCTTCAAGTTATTTAGCCTTTGCCGGGCTTCGGGTGCTAATATTTTTGCTAATAGCGCCTGTTTCTGCTGTTCATATTGCTGTTCTGCTTGGTTTTGTCTCTGCTCGTCGCTTACGCGATTCTGCATTGAACGAAGTTTGCGATTACGAATTTGTTCAAGCTCGTCATCTGACATTTTACCTATTCGCCTTGATACTTCTTGAGCTCAGGAACAGTTTTAATTAGCTCTTTAGCTAAGTCTCCGGCGACTTCCTGCATCATTTTGCGGCCTTTTGGAGCCATGATTCTGCCTTTTGGCTTTGTGATTTGGATTAGACCTGCAGCTTCAAGCTGTTGCATTGATCTACGGATACCGCTGCCGCCTGCTTTAGTGGCATGGTTCTTTTTTACGCCGTTGTTTTTTCGTCCGCCGTATTCTGAGCGGAGTTTTTCTAGGCCGATTGGTCCGTGAACGTAGACTTTGCGCAGTATTGATGCGCTTCTTGTGTACCACCAGTTTGGATTCTGGGGTTGCTTCTCGACGTGGGTACCTGTTTTAGCGAAGGTTGCCCATGCAGGAGGCTGAACTTCATCAACGTTTTCCCTAAGGTACTTTGCTAATCGGTCGATGAATTTTGAAGCTGGAACGTCATGAGGAGTCGTCAAAGATACTCTATCCTTTGGTTTTTCCTTGCAGTAAAACAATGAAGCCTAATATAAATATTCTCTGAGCAGGAAGCAAACGTTATTGCTCTGCAGGGCTATCCCTCCCTCAGGTATAGGCTCAACAACTGCTGTGATTAATTCGGGGAGGCGCTGCAGTTGCTGTGTTCACTTGCGTTACTTCAATGTTTGTGGCTGTATTAATTGGTTTTCTAGGCATCTGCCGTGTATGAAGAAGGCAATGTGGAGTGAAGGTTAGGAATCTGCCGTTTAGGAGGCTGGCGCAAGGTCATCATTGTTTTGGGTACATTTTTTTCGTCTTTTGACCTTTGATGACTTATTCATTTTCGAAGACTAAACAGTTTCCTCATGTTTCGTCGAAGCAGGGTCCAAAATCCGCCCATTCAGCAGGTTATTTTATTAAATTTACGAAAAATCCTAAAATATTCCCAAATATAAAAATGGGTTAAGATTTGGTTTCTGAAGGCTGCTCTGGCTCGGGAGTCTTTCGTTTCCTAAACAGTATGAAAACGTGACCGCGGAGCTCGACCAGGGCCGACTCAGTCGCTTGTGCTGCTTTCTTTGCGATTTCTTCGGCAGTTGTTAACTCTTTAAGCGCCGCTGGTAAAATTCTGACCTTTACCATTTTGTTTTTCTGCAACTGCTTTTCCATTTCAGCAATTGACTGCGCCGACAAGCCGTCTTTACCAACCCAAATCGTTGGGTTCTCGTCTTTCAAGACGTGCCTAACATGACGCTTCATTCGTGTCGTTATCTTGCTCAATTCTTGTTTGCACCTTTTTCTTTAACATATAACGGGTTTGGTTTCCACAGTTTAAACATGTTACTATCACGTGAGGCTCCCTTTTCTGTTTTACCCTAACACGGCAGTTAATGCCATGCACAAACAAGCTGTTGCAGTCCTTGCAGGTCCGGCGGCGAAACTCAACTGGCAAACGGATACGGGCAGCCATAGCAATCCGTCTGGCTGACTTCACGTACTGCATCGCCAACTTTGGGTTGGAGCGACCAATTTTTTCAGCTTGTTCAAACAGTATCGAGATGCGCTGTTGAGCAATCTGTTTGATACCGACTTGTTTGATCATAGTTTAAACAATGCAGAATGTCACTGTTGAGTTACATAATACTTGCGCTGTTTTAGCTGGGTTTCTGGGTGAGTTCAAGTTTAAGCTGCTTTAGTGCAGCATCTAGCGTCATGGGTTTTGATTTCAGGGTGCGGTGAGCCTTTGCTGTGTCGAGTGACGAGTCAGTGGGGCGTTTAGCGGGCAGATTAAATTGTGAAGACAAAACAGGGTCAATTAGGTTTTTGTCTAGGTTGAATGTGTCGGCTATTTGGTTGGCGAGTTCTAAGCGGCTTACCCTTGTGGCACCGCTTAAGTGGTAGATGCCTGTTAAGTGGCGCTCCAGGGCTTCCAGGGTCATCTCTGCCAAATTAGTATTTAGTGTAGGCGTATTCCACTGGTCAGTCACGATTTTGACGCGGTTTCCTTTGCTTAATGATTCGAGTAGCCAGAGGGCAAAGTTGACTTTTCCAGCGGCGGGGGTTGAACCATAAATTACGCTTGGGCGGGCAATGAAGTATTCTGGGAGGCATTTGACGATTTCTTCTGCTTCAACCTTTGTTAAGCCGTAGTAGTTTTGGGGGTCGCGGGCGTCGTATTCGTGGTAGCAGCCTTTGTCGCCGCTAAAAACGTAATCCGTAGAGACGTAAAAGAGAAATGCATTGGTTGACTGAGCGGCGTCGGCGACGTTTTTTGTGCCGTCAACGTTGATTTTCCACGCTAACGCTTTATCCATCTCGCATTTGTCAACGTCTGTTAAAGTGGCTGCATGAACCACCACGTCGGGTTTAACGGATTTGAAAACGGAGTCAACCTCTGTTTTGCGTGTAATGTCCATTTCTATGAAGCTGCCGTAAACCATGGTGCTCTGTATGTCAGATGAGTAAACTTCGATGCCTCTGCATAATGCTATTTGTGCCAGCTTTGAACCGTAGAGTCCGCTGGCGCCGGTTATGAGAAGTTTCAATGGAAACCGCCTAGCTTCCAAGGTGTAGGATGCAATATCACGTCAGTAGCAAATGGAGTCCACCAGTGCTCGTTGGATAGATACCAGTCTACTGTAGTTTTCAAAGCGTTTTCGAAGGCAGCTTTAGGTTTCCATCCTAATTCGCTACGTAGTTTTGAGGAGTCTAAGCTGTAGCGGACATCGTGCCCTGGGCGGTCTTCTACATAGGTGATGAGGGTTTCAGGCTTGTTTAGTTGTGTGATTATTTTTTCGACGATTTCAATGTTGGTTTTTTCGTTGTTTGCGGAAATATTGTAGATTTCGCCGGGTTTGCCTTTCTCGAGGACGGTGCTTACTGCTTCGCAATGGTCGCCGACGTATATCCAGTCGCGGATGTTGGTGCCTTTGCCGTAGATTGGTATGGGTAAATCGCGTAGTGCTCGAATTACGGTTTTGGGGATCAGTTTTTCGGGCATTTGGTATGGGCCGAAGTTGTTGGTGCAGCGGGTGATTGAAACGTTTAAGCCAAACGTTTTGTGGTAGGATAGAACGAACATGTCGGCTGCGGCTTTGGATGCGGAGTAGGGGTTAGAGGGTTTAGGCGGCGTGTTTTCGGTGAAGGAGCCTTCTATGGTTTCGCCGTAAAC
Organism: uncultured archaeon; assembly: GCA_963760925.1. Classification (GTDB taxonomy): domain Archaea; phylum Thermoproteota; class Bathyarchaeia; order Bathyarchaeales; family Bathycorpusculaceae; genus Bathycorpusculum. The sequence continues at coordinate 766,995 of CAVXES010000006.1, forward strand.
TTCGTCGGTGGAGACTTGGAGGAGGCGGGCTTTATGGTTGTGTCGGCGGATGGCTTCTAGAATTGTGAAGGTGCCTAGGGTGTTGTTTTGTAGGAAGATGTTGGGGTCTGCGATGCTGCGGTCTACGTGTGTCTCTGCTGCGATGTTTACGATGGCGTCGACTTGGTGGATTAGTCGGTTCATGAGTTGGGGGTTGCATATGTCGCCTTTGATGAAGGTGTAGCGTCTGTCGTTTTCGATGTCGTGGAGGTTTGCGGGGTTTGCTCCGATGCCTATTTTGTCGACGTTTATGAGTTCGTAGTCTGGGTATTTTGCAAGCAGGTGCCTGCAGAAGTTGCTTCCGATGAATCCTAAACCGCCGGTAACTAATACTTTCATAGATATCACTTATGGGGTAGATAATTCCAGTTCCAACTTTTACCAACACGTGGATCCGTTTTTTTGCCGTTGATGGTTTTTGGAATGAGTGTTGGGTCATCCCAGTCTCTGCGTTCTTCGTCTGGGTTTGATGGGTTGTAGAGGTTAGTGGTGAAGTACACGAGCAAGGTTGGTTCGTTTCCCACTGCTTTGAATCCGTGCCAGTAGTGACCAGGCATCCTAAGTAACTGCAGATCTGAACCGCTGGAGAAAACTTCGGTTAATTCTGCGGTTTTATCGTCGAACCCACAGATTTTTGCTGTGCCTCTCAGCACCAAGAAGTAGTCCACTTGGCCGCGGAGGTGGCAGTGCCAAGCGCGGATGACATCGGGGTAGGTGAAAGAGTGGTTAACCTGCATAATCCTGTCGTTGCCAAAGAGGTCGCTCCAGTCCGTTCGCATAACTTCTGCGAAGTAGCCTCTTTCGTCTGGATAACGCTTAATAGGTTTAACTTGAATGCCATCCAACATTGATTGTCTAGCCACCTGTCAATTATCTATTCTAAAAATATTTATAATATTCCCTATTTAAGAACCTACACTTCTAGTTCGGAGTAGTCGCCGACGTGTAGTTTAAGCGTTCTGTTGCGGGTGTTGCGGGCTACTTTGGCGTTTTTGCCGATTAAACTGTCTTCTAGTCGTTCGACATCCTTAATGGAGACGTTGTCTTGAACGACGCAGTATTCTAGGTTGGAGTTGCAGATTTTTGAGCCGTCTCCGATGCTGGTGTAGGGTCCGATGAATGAGCTGTCTATGACAACGTTTTTGCCGATGACGCAGGGTCCTCGTATGGTGCTGTTGATGATTTGTGCGTCAGCAGCTACTCTAACGCGGCCATCGACAACACTGTTTGTTATTTTACCTTGCATGTCCCGTTGCACGTATTCGTCGAGAATTCGAGCGTTAGCAGACAATATGTCGTCTTTTTTGCCTGTATCTAGCCACCAAGAGTTAAGGATTTCAGCTTTAACTTTGAAGCCCATGTTAATCATTTCTTGAATGGCATCGGTGATTTCAAGTTCGCCGCGCCAAGAAGGCTTAATCTGCTCAATTGCGGCATGTACTTTATTTGAGAATAGGTAGGTTCCTATGATGGCTAAGTTGCCTATTGGAGTTTTGGGTTTTTCAACTAGGCGGACAATGTTGCCGTTGGCGTCTAGTTGAGCAATGCCGAACGCTGATGGATTTTCGACTTCTTTTAGGATGATGAGTGCGTCGAGATGTTCGTTTTTGAATTTTTTAACGAAGGACTCTAAGCCTTGTCCAGTCACGTTGTCGCCTAGGCACATGACAAACGAGTCCTGGCCTAGAAACTTTTTCGCGGTTTTAACTGCGTGGGCTAAGCCAAGGGGTTCCTGGGGAATATAGCATGCGTTGAGGTTCCAGCTTGAGCCGTCTTTAACGTAGTCCTCAACAAATTGTCCGGTTTCGTGGGCGGTGATTATGCCGACTTTTTTTATTTTTGTTGCTGCAACTTGGTCTAAAACGTAGCCTAAAATGGGTTTGTTAGCTACTGGAATAAGCTGCTTTGCGCAGGTGAAGGTTAAAGGTCGAAGGCGCGTGCCTTTTCCGCCGCTGAGAACTAGCGCTTTCATGTTTATCCTAGTTTTATCTGGTGAAACTTGGTATTATGAGTTATGCAGCACCGTGTTTGATGTTAAAATGATGGGTTGTTGTTGTATTGTTACAACCACATAGTTCTATAAATTTTGGCAGCAGCTGTTTAGTTAGGGCAAACTGAGTGTATTTTTTATGCGGTTTCTGTTTTTGGAAGATGTAGTTGATCGAAAATCAAAGTGCAAGTTTATTGACTCATGTGAGTTGTACTCAAGCGCCAGCTATACGTGTACACATACTGGTGGAACTTACTGTGGCAAGTATCGTAAACTAAGCAGATCTAAAATGAAAGGTCGAAGTAATGGTAATAGATCAAACCAGATTGTTTTAGAGGATCCTCAGTAAGTGTTGAAACATTTTGGGGTTATTTGGGTTTAGGCATTAGTTTCTCAAATATTTTGAGAACTAAATTAATGATTTTTTGCAGTGGGCCTAATCCGCTTGCCATCTGGCGGAGGTTTTTCAGATCGTTTTGGTTTAATGTTCTGGTTAGAGCCGTTAACAAGATGAAAATTATTGCGAACGCTGGTACACCCAGTATCAACTTGATTATGCTGATGAAAGGTAACCAAGATACAAATAAGTAGGTTATGATGCCGGTTAAGCTTGCGGAAAATAGGATTTTTACAGATGAAATCCAATCTATGGTTACGCCGTAGCGGCGTTTTATGAAGCCTAGGCTCCATATTAGTCCTGGAACAGAGACTACCGTGCTTGTTATGATCAGTCCGACTATTCCGAATTGGGAGATCAATGCGAAGCTTAAGGGGAACCCGATTGCAACCATTAAGATGGAAAGAAGAAGGATATATTTTGTGTCGCCTTGACTGTTGATTAGGTTGCCAATGCTTAGTCCCCCAAAGGCTGTGAAGAAGTAAGTCAAGGAAAGTAATGCCAAGAACAATGGAGCCAGTGTGTAGCTGTTGTCGAACAGCGTATTGATTGCGGGTTGCGCAAGAGCCATGACCATTGTTGTGACGGGCAGAACTATGAGTGCTGAATATTTTACTGAGTACTGGAAAATGGTTTGGAGATCAGTGTGTTCTTTTCGGTAATCTAGTTTGGAGAAGGCAGGCAGAAGCATGGTTGTGACTGGTGAAGCAAAAAAGGTGATTAGCACTACAAAGTTTAGTGCAACGGAGTAGTTGCCTATGGCGCTGTTGTCAGTTACGAAAATTGCCATGGCCCAACTGTAGAATTGGTTTAAGAAACCAGTTAAGATGGAGCCGATTGAAACTGGTAAACCATATTTAAGCAGGTTTTTTATGGTTTTCATCAGTTCTAGGCCGCCTTCTTTTGATTTAGGAAGGGATGAATACATGGTGTATGTTAGCAGTACGCCGGTTACTGCGGCGATTAAAACGGCTACTGTGAAGCCTATGGTTGCTCCCAGTGTGCCTAAACCGAAGACTACGAGCAGAATGATTAAGCCGGTTTTGACAATGGATTGCACAATTAGCATGATGCTGTTGAGGTGCATTTTTTCTAAGCCGGTGAATGCGGCGGTGGCGGTGTTGACTAATCCGCCCATTAAGATGAATATTGAGGTGATTTGGATTAATTGGGTTATTTCGGGTCGCTGGAAAGCGTCTGCTAGTACGCCTGAGAGTGTAATGGATAGAACTGTTAGTGATAATCCGACGATTAGGTCAAAGGCGAAGCCTGATATGAATATGCTTCTGATTTTTGCAACATCGTTTTCGCTGTTGTATTGGGCTGAGTACCTCACCATGGCGGTGGTGACGCCCCAGTCTCTAAAGTTGGCGATTAAGTTTGGGGCTGCAACTGCGATTGCGTAGAGGCCCATGTTGTCTGCGCCTAAAAGTCTGGCTATGATGATTGTGCCTATTGAAGAAATAAGTGTGGATGCTACAAGGCCCCATAAGAGGTGAAAGCCGCCTTTAGCGGATACCTTCGCCATGTCTGTTGCCTTGCTCATCTTTTTCAGCCTTGGATAGTTTTGTTTTAATTGTTGGTGTTGAAGTGGTGTTTATCGCTTTTGGTAAAAAAAGATTCCTAAGCAGGGTATCGGGGTTTATCGTGTGCCCCATTTTTTGTCTTTTAAGGTCAGGAGGCTATATACGAATATGGGTACGCTGATTAGGGAGAAAATCAGTTGGAAAGTGATTCTTGAGGTCCAGGCGTGTGTGTGTTTGCGTGCGTATAAGGCGTAGAGTAAGCCTAGTAGGGATAGGCTGAAGAGGTAAAATATTGTTCCTAGCCAGCCGCCTTCAAGTACGAAGGGGCAGATGAATAGCATGAAGGTTAGAAATCCATAGTTTACAAAGTGTACTAGTGTGCTTAGGTAGAAAAAGATGCTTTTTTCCTTGCGTTTGTAGGCGAAGGTCATCATGTAGAGGGTTTCTCGTATCCAGCTTTTGGTCCAGCGAACTTGTTGTTTTAGGAATTTTCGGGTTGTTTCGGGGACTTCTGTTCGGGCTACTGCGTCCATTTGGTAGACGGCTTCGTAGCCTTCTCGGATGATTAGGTTTGTTATTGCGCGGTCTACGCCGGCGGTTACTTCTAGTCCTAGGAATTTTCCGTAGAGCCATTCGTTTTCTATTTCGGGGGTTATTGCTGAGCGTCTGTGTGCTGAAAAAGCGCCTGCGCAGCAGGAGACCATGCCGATTTCTGATTCTGCGCCGCGGTAGACTCTGAAGCCGATGAAGTACCAGACTTCTTGGAATTTTGTGAGGATGTTTTTGCTCCAGTTTTCTACTTGTAGGTGTCCGCTTACTGAGCCGACTTTTGGATTTTTGAATGGGGCGACTATGTTGAGGATTGAGTCTTCTTCTAGGATGGTGTCTGAGTCTAGAAAAACCATGATTTCGCCGGTTGCGGCTCGGATGCCTTCCATGCGGGCGAATTTGTTTCCGCGGTTTTTGTCGAAGACTATGATTTTTACTTCGTTTGGGTCAACTAGTTTGCTTAGTTGTTTTACTGAGTCGTTGGCGCTTCCGTCGTCTACTACTACGATTTCTTTTTTGCCTTTTGGGTATGTTGCTTTTTGTGTGGATTCTATGACTCTTTTTAGTACGTCTAGGGGTTCGTTGAAGACTGCTAGGACTATGCTGACTTTGGGTTGGTACTGTGAGTCTACTGGTACCATTTTGTATTTGACAGATAATGTGAGAACTATGCCCAGTACCACGGATGTTCCTATGGCGTAGACGAATAGTGCTGGGTTGTATATGTGTGCTAAGCGGTAACTTAGCAGTAGAATTACGGCGATTATTATGGTTGCAATTAATACTCTTTTGTGTTGCATGCAAGCGGTCAGTCCTAAGATCCACGCTGTTTTGCCAGTGGCATAAGCGGCGTCTGCGCTTGGGGCTCCTTTGGCTGCTGACAAAAGTGTTGGACATAGTTTTCGTTTGTTTGCATTGCGCCATGTAGGAGTCCTGGTTTTGGAGATAAGTTTGCTAGGAAGGCTGTGTCTTTTGGTAGGCATTCTTTGCCTATGCCGTCTCGTGCTTCGAGGAGGTTTACGTTCCATTTGGTGTTGATTGCTTCGCGCCATTCTTCGAAGTTTAAGCCGTTTTTGGTGGCGATTAGTTTGAGTTCTTCGACGAATGCTATTTCTACGTAGCGGTGGGCGTTTTCGGCGATTTTGCTTGCTTCTGCAATTTCTAGGCTGGATACTTTGTGGAGGGGGATTTCTAGTTGTTTGTAGAATGTTTGGGCTTTTGTTAGGGTTTCGTTGTCGTTTGCGCCTAGGACTCGCATTTGTTTTACGCCGTGGTTTTCTTGGTCGTTTTCCCACCATCTGTGGGGGCAAACTGCGACGTTGCTTAAGCCGTGTTTTAGGCTCATTTTGCGTGCTGTGCCTACTGCGAGTGTGGATTCGAAGCAGACTAGTGCTTCGTTGTTTAGTTGGCTGATTTGTCTGCAGCAGCTGTCGATGGCTGACATGTCGATGGTGTTGTTTCGGTAGTAGGTGTTAACGCAGATTACATAAGTGTCTGCGCGTGTTGGAACGGTTGAGGCGTTTATGCCTTTGTTTATTGCGCGTATTACTGCTTGCTGGTTTATGTCGAAACCTGCGGTGTTTGGATAGTATTTTTTTGAGTAAAGCGCTACCGGCAAGCCGATATTTCCTAGCCCCATTATGCATACGTTCACTTTTAATCCAGCCATCCGAGTTTGCCTAAACTATATCACAGTGAAAAAATAAATATGTATTGTAGATTTGCTTTGCTAATATGAATTGGGGTTGTTATAAAGTTGTTTAAAGTTTGGTAGTTTGGTTGTTTTTGGGTTTTTGTTTTGTGTGGTTGTGGGTTTTTTTGGTGTGTGGGGTTTGGGTTGTGGGTTTTGTTGTGTTTTGGGTTTGGGTTGTTTTTTGGTTTCTGTTGGGTTGTGGGTGGGTTATTTTTTTGTCCACAACTATGTGGGGGTTGTTGTTTGTGGTTGTGGGTGTATGTTGGGGTTATTCTCGGGGGATGACTGCTAGGTAGGGTTCAGGTGCCATGTCTGCTGTTGCATACACCGCTAATGCTAAGCTCCAGAAAATGTCGTCGTGTGTTCCCATTGGATGGTAAAAGCCGACGTTGCCGTCTTTGCGTAGCTCAAAGCGTTCCACGTTGAGCTCGGTGCAGATTTCTCCGCGGTAGGGACGCTCCCAAGTCAGCAATGGATAAAATAGTTGCTTATTTAGCATGCGCTGTTTTAGCAGGCTTGCCATTTCGCTTTTGCGGGGTACACTGAAATTGACGCCCTCAGCGTTTTGTATGTTGGCGTTTTCCATGTCAGCGATGAAGCTTGGGCCTTCCCGGGTGAAATCGACTCGTATGCGCTCAAAACCGTCCCAGCGGTCCTGCAATGCTTTAATGTAGCCCAGAACAGAGGCGTAAACTGTGGGGTGGGTAAAAATTTTGAGGTGCCGCAGAAAGAGGCAGTCGTTTGTGTGTTCCACAACTGAGAGCACGCAGTAGTCGCGGGTTTGAGCCAGATCAAGCCCTGCGTAGAAGTCTCCTCTCTGATTGCTCTCAGGGTCAAATAGGCGTAGTTCTTCGCCGCAGCTACTTTCGGTGCCTATGCATGAAGCGATTAGGCTCTGGTTAAGCCAGACATCATCATCTTCAGCCCATTCCGCCTCCATCTCGCGGTGCCAGCGTGAGGGGTCATCGCCCATCTGAGTTTTGATCCGTTGAATTATGTTGGGTTTTAGTGGACCTTTTGGGCTCAGGGCTTGGGTTACTGGCACATGGGATGTTTTGAAGTCAGAAAAGTCTTTGTGATTAAAAATTTTGAAGAACACACTATCACTGTGCCAAGGCGTGCTGCTGCAGACGAATTTGCCATCTGTGGTGCCGAGTGTGTAGAGGATTGCGTCGTAGAGTTCGCTATCGTTGGCAACAAAGTTGAATTCGTCAGCGTAGACTACGTGGAGGGTTGGTCCGCGGATGGTGTCGGGGTTGTTTGGGAAAGCTTCGATGTTGCTTCCATTGGTAAAGTGGATTTGGGTTCGCTGTGGTTTGAAGGCGATGTCGGGTGGAAGGTTGTGGGTGAAGGCAGCTATGCGGGAGAGGATGCGTTTGGTTTGGCGCCATGATGGCCCAACGATGCCGATGGCGCTGTTTGGGTGAGTTACTGCGTACCAGAGGAGCAGGGCGCATATGATGTGGGTTTTTCCGCTTTGGCGGCACCATCGGGCTGCGGTGAATTGGTTGTCTTGGAAGAGTTCAGCGAATTCTTTTTGATACGCATATGGTTTGAAGCCTAAAACTTGCTCAAGGAAAGCAAGGGGGTCACTGCTTAAGCGTAGAGTTTTCTCCATAGCTGCTTGTTTTAGTTGGTTGTTTCTTTGCTGGAGGCTATGCCATCGGGGAAGGATTTGGTTAGGGCGAAACGTCCGCGGCTCTTTCTTTAGGTAACTTCGCATTTAGCGTCTCCATCTCTTTTAGTTTGGCTTCAATCTCTCGGTAGTTGATGTAGTCTGCGAGTAGTTCCTTGTAGGTTTTAGCGATGGTTGATAGGACTTGTAAGCGTTGGACCTCAATTTTGTTTAGTCCAGGTTTAACAGCGGTTTTTAGGGCTCCTGCTAGCATCTTTAGTGTTTCTTCTACGCTGGGTAGTTCTTTGGGGAGGGAGATAGAGGTGTCTACGTAGCCTTTTGTTTGGGGTTTTATGCCTAGTCGTTGGCATTTTAGGATTATTGCGCTGGGTGTTTTTTGGAGTTTGGAAGCTATTTCTTCGAGTGGTGTGTTGTGGTCTACTAGTGTTTTTAGTTCGGTTTCCTGTTGGGTGGTCCATTGTTTGCCTTTTGTCATGATTGATTGTGTGCAGCAACGTTTATATAACGATTTAAGTTAATTTTTTATCTGAACTAAACAATATTTGTTAGTAGTGGTGTCGCATGTTAGGCAATTCGATGAGAAAATATGTTACAAGCGAAAACAAGAACGGATACAGCAAACAAGTCCAAAGCGTCTACAACAGCCGCATTAAAACCTATGCAAAACAAGCCCTAAAAGACCTCGCCCTACTAGCAGAAAAATTACCTGAAAACCAGCAAACCGAAATATTCAACCAACAAACCCTCAACCCCCTAATAGCCGCCATACTAAAACCCAGCCCAGAGCAGATAACCCAGCTAAACGCTAACAAGGAACTGACAAAAAAGAAAAGAGAACGCCTCCGCCCCCTCTGCCACAGCCTAATCAATCAGTTAAATGACCATCATTTGGCGCATCTAATTGCACCCATTGGAACTAAATACATGATAGCAGAGGGCGGGCGCTTAGCATTCCTAAAAGCAATCTATTATCGCTCGTTAGCAGAAGAGGAAGAAAATGAAGAATAAGAGCCTAACTTAAGACTGACCTAATCCCAACGCAACAAATTTAATTTTCTTTCCGAAAGCTAGAGGGTCGTAGATCCTTCTGCCGTCAATTAGTATGGGTTGTTTCATGTTTTTGGCGAAGTCTTCTGCGGTGAGTTTTTTGAATTCAGGCCATTCTGTTACAAGTATGGCGCAATCGGCTTTTTGAAGGCAGCTAACTGTTGAGTTGGCGTACTGTATTTTGTTTTTGAATATGGTTTGGGCGATAGGTATTGCAACTGGGTCGTAAGCTGTGACAGTGGCGCCTTCTGCCAACAGTTGGTTAATGATGGGAATAACTCGTGCTTCGCGCATGTCGTCGGTATCGGGTTTGAAAGCTAAGCCTAAAATGGCGATTTTTTTGCCTTCCAAGTTTCCGAGCTGTTGTCTGCAGAATTCGACCGCTTTCAGAGGTTGATGCTTGTTGACATCTTCCACTGAATCCAAAAGCTCCGGCACATAGCCAGACGCTTTGGCGCAGGCAATCAACGCTTTGACATCTTTTGGGAAACATGATCCGCCATAGCCTAAACCAGCATCTAAGAATAGGGGTCCAATGCGTTTGTCGAGACCCATGGCTTGGGCGACTACTTTGACGTCGGCACCCGGGATTTTTTCGCATATGTTTGCGATGGTGTTTATGAAGCTGATTTTTGTGGCAAGCATAGCGTTACTTGCGTATTTTATGAGTTCTGCGGTAGATAGTGTGGTGCGTATTATCGGTGGAATGTGGGTGCTGTAGAAGTCTCGGTAGAGGGCTTCTAGTTTATCACCAGCTTCGGAGTCAAATGAGCCTATGACCACGCGGTCAGCGTTTAAGTGTGTCTTGGAATGCCGAGCCCTGACGGAGAAACTCGGGGTTCATACATAAACCAAAGTCTATGCCACATTTCTTGTTTGATTCTCTCTCAAGAATGGGCAAAACCACGTTTTGGGTGGTTCCGGGCACAACAGTGCTTTTGATAATAACAACGTGGTAGCCTTGCTTCTTTTTGAGTGCAGCCCCTATGTTTGCTGCGGCGGACTCTATGAATTTAAGGTCAATGCTGCCGTCTGGTTTACTTGGTGTACCTACGGCAACGTAAGTTAAATCAGAATTCAAGATGGCTTTTTCGGTTTCGTTAACTAAGCCTTTCAAAGTGCCTGCTTTGATGCATTCCAAGAGCATCTCAGCTAAACCTGGCTCATGAAACGGTGGAGTACCCATGTTTATTTTAGCAATTTTTTCTGCGTCAACATCACAAGCGGTAACCTGATAGCCTTTGCTTGCTAATCCAACTGCAGTGCATAACCCGACGTAGCCGACGCCGATGACTGAAATTTTTTGTGCCATCAGACCGTTCTCTTCCTTGCTTTATAGGCAATTCAGGAAGTATTGATTCACTAAATATATATTGCTAGTTATCGATTGAGAAATTAAGAGAAGAGGACAATGATTCGCAAAGTGATCATTCCAGCGGCAGGCTTAGGAACACGGCTATTCCCCGCTACGAAGGAGCAGCCAAAAGAGATGCTGCCCATATTCACTGGCTCCAAAAGTAATGGTACCTTAGTTGAGCCGGTTGTGCAGCTTGTTTATGAGCAACTCTATGAGGCGGGGCTTAGAGAATTCTGCTTTATCGTCGGCAGAGGAAAAAGGGGTATAGAAGATCACTTTACTCCCGACGCACATTGCATCCGCACTCTTGAAGGCTTAGGTAAAAATGGGCAAGCTACCGATCTGGAAAGATTCTACCAGAAGCTTAGCACTTCGACCATAATGTGGGTTAATCAGGCTGAAGCAAAGGGCTTTGGTAACGCTGTGTTACTGGCACAGCCATTCATTGAGAATGAGCATTGCTTAGTTCATGCAGGAGACAGCTGCATAATCTCAGAGAAAATGGATTACCTAAAGAAACTCCTCGATGCATATACGCGTTTCAACGCTGATGCAGCCTTCATAACAATGGAGATAGAAAATCCAAAACAGTACGGCATAGTTGAAGGCGAAGAAGTCGAAGAGGGAATTTATCGGGTAAAAAAAGTAGTGGAGAAACCCGAGAATCCCGCCACAAACATAGCAATATTAGCCATTTACATTTTCCACCCAGTCATATTCAAAGCCTTAGAAGCTACGCAGCCAGGAAGAAACCGGGAAATTCAGCTTACAGATGCCATCCAGAAACTGATTGAATGGGGACTCAAAGTGTACGCTGTGAAATTGGGCAAGGAATATGCGCATTTAGATATCGGTAGCCCCCAAAGATATTGGGAAGCTTTGGAGTTATCGCATAAACACTCAGCAAGGTCAACTTAATGGATAAAATCGTTGCCGCCGATTTAGAAAAAATTAAGGGCGTCGTTAAAAGTGACTTCTATGCGGGCAAGAAGGTGCTTGTTAGTGGTGGCGCGGGGTTCATCGGCAGTTGGATATGTGATGTTTTAATGGGGTTTGGCTGTGAAGTCACGGTTGTTGATGATTTCTCTACGGGGCGAATGAAAAACATTCAACACTTGATTGCTGAGCAGCGTTTTAAGTTGATAAAAGCCAATGTGCAAGTTTTTGATAGCCAAGACAAATTTGACATCATTTTCCACATGGCAGCCCACGCATCCCCCGAAGAATACATGACCCACCCCATAGAAACAATCCAAACAAGCGCGTTAGGGACTCAGAAAATTGCAGAGTTAACCCGAAAAAACGATGCCACACTCCTGTTTGCCTCCACTTCAGAAGTTTACGGTGACGCAGAGCTTATTCCTACTCCTGAAACGTACTGGGGAAAAGTCAACCCCATCGGTCCACGATCATGCTACGATGAAGGCAAACGTTTCGGAGAAGCCCTGCTCATGGCGTACTATAAAGAGTACGGGCTAGACGTTAAGATTCCGAGAATCTTTAATTCATATGGTCCACGCTTGCGAGAAGACGGATTATACGGCAGAGCTCTATCACGGTTTATTCTGCAGGCACTAACTAACCAACCCATAACCGTTTATGGCGATGGACTTCAGACGCGTTCATTCTGTTATATCTCCGATACTGTGACGGGCTTGATGCTCTTGACAGCCACTTCTAAGGTGAAAGGGGAAGCTGTTAATCTGGGAAACACAAAAGAGGTAACAATTTTGGAGCTTGCCCAGAGGATTAAAACTGTAACGGGCTGTTCTTCGGATATTGTGTTTCAGCCTAAACAAGTGGATGACCCGCAAAGACGTTCCCCAGACACCTCAAAGTTAGAATCGTTAGTTGGGTGGGAGCCTGGCGTGTCTTTTGAGAATGGTTTGAAGAAGACTGTTGACTGGTTTGTTAAGCATTCTGTTTAGTTGTTTGTTGTTGTCGACTACTTTTTTGCAGCTAGGCCTTGCGGACAAATACTGGGTTTAAGCAACAGCAAAATACGGGCTTAGGAATACTGAGAAGTAGCAAAAATGGTCAACATAATAACAACGCATTGGTTGGGGCAGCAAAGAGATAATAGCCGTTTATAACTTTAAAAAAGTCATCAGGCGCTCAAGGAAAATCAGCAGTTTAGTAATCAATCCTCCGAGGGCGCCAAGTCCACTAAGCACGAATTTCAAATTATCAATATCAAACCGCGTAACCGAACGCGATAACAGCAAGGCTGGAACCAAAACTACCACGAAAACAACTACACCAAGTAGCAGGCGAATCCAACTGGCAAACGTCAACTCAGAAACCACAAAGTAAGTCAAAACCCCCGAGACTGCGGATGAGAGAAAAATACGCATTGAGGATACTAAGTCTACAGTAATATCGTAAGTTCTTTTGATAAAAATAAGTCCCATAATTAAGCTGGGCAATACCGCGACTATAGCGGTAAAGATGAGACCTAAGGCACCAAAAGTTATTATTGAAACGTACCCTAAAGGAAAACCGATTAGACCTGTCAACACGGCCATCTGTAAAGCGAAGCGTGTTTGACCCTGACCATTCAAGAGAGCGGGCAAACTAACGTTCCCAAAAGCGATATACAGGTATTGAATCGCAAGCAAAGCAAGAAAGAGCGCAGCTGTATTGTAAGTATTTCCAAAGAGCGTTGCGACAGCCGGTTCAGATAGACTCATCACTAAAGTTGTCGCTGGCACCACGAGAAGTGAACCATATTTAACAGAAAAACGGAAAATGTTTCTGAGGGATTCTTTATCTTTTTTAGGATCCAATTTTGAAAAAGCAGGAAACATCGTTGTGGTAATAGGTGTAACAAAAAAAGCTATGAGAACGACGAAATTCATGGCTACGCCATAATTACCTATCGGTACATTATCAGTTGCATAATGAATGGGTAACAAAAAAGCGTAAAATTGTGGAAGAAGGGTAGTAATAATTGTCGCAAATGACAAGGGTAAACAATATTTCAGCATAGCGGTAAAGTATGCCTTAATTTCAAGCTTATGGGAAAATGACCGGGGGAGTTGTCTGTAAATTGATCCGATCAATAAGATGCCTATAACTCCCGCAATGAACGTGCCGGTTGTGAAGCCAATTGTGGCGCCAGCGGTCCCGAAACCGAAGATTACCAGCGTAATTATGATTGCGGTTTTAGAGATACTTTGGAAGATGAGCATTATGCTGTTTAGTTCAAGTCTTTCATATCCGGTGAATGCTGCAGTAGCCGCCGCCACTAAACCACTTGCGAATATGGAGAAGGAGATTATTTGGATAAGAGGTGCTATGGTCGGGCGGTTAAAGACGTTTGTTGCTAGAAAATCTGCAAAGAAAAAAGAGAAAAAGGAAAGCACTAGCCCTATTATAACTTCAAACAATATGCCAGTAAGGTATACGCTACGAATTTCATCTATTCTACCTTCCGCGGGAACTGCGCAGTAAACTTTACCATGGCGTAGTTCACCCCCCAGTCTCTAAAAACTTGAATCATTGTTGGAACTGTCAAAACTACTGTGTATAACCCATACAAGTCTGAGGCGAGCAGTCTAGCGATGAATATGGTACCGACTGAACTAATGATTGTTGAAATGACCAAGCCCCACAGAACATGAAAGCTGCCCTTCGCTGAAACCTTAGCAATGTCTCCAGCCTTACTCATCAATTTTCCCAGTGTAAGCTAAAAAAATTAAAAACCTGATGTTTATCGTTTATGGTAAAAACAAATAATTTTTGAACCTGTACCAGTTGACTGCTGGGTAAATACTTAACGATAAGGGAGAAGATTAAAAGTAGACAAAACTATTTGATTAGATCCCAAGTTAGAGGAGTGCCCACCTCGATATCAATTGCCGCCCTTCGACCAAGCACCTTCACCAGATATTTTGGTGAAAGTCCATACGCTGGTCTAATAGACCGCACGTTATCGATAGTAAACAATTCGCCAGCAGTCATATTTTGGACTACGAATAATGAACGACGAAAAACTCTGCTACCAGTCTCACAATCGTTTACGTTGATTGTAGCTTGGCCCAACGATTTTTCAACTGTACGAATTGAACGTACCATACCCTTAAACTCCTGAGGTTCCAGAGAGAAAGCACTATCCGGACCAAAGACAGCCCGCGAGAGAGTCAAGTGCTTCTCTACAATGCAGGCGCCCAATGCGACGGCAGCTATTGGAATATCTATCCCTAAAGTATGATCAGATACGCCCACAGGAGTCCCGAAGGTCTTTGCAAGGTAAGGAATAGTTCGTAGATTCATACTTTCGGGCGGAGCTGGATAAGCGCTTGTACATTTAAGTAGAGCAATTTGGGTCCCACCTGCATCTTTTGCAGCCAAGATAGCCTCTCTTATCTCGGTTCTACTAGACATACCAGTTGATAGAATGAGAGGCTTACCAGTTTTTGCAATCTTTTTAATAAGGGGAATATCCACAATCTCAAAAGAAGCAATTTTATAGGCAGGAACATTCATTTTTTCAAGAAAAGCCACAGAAGAAGAATCAAAAGCGGTTGAGAAAAAATCTAAGCCTATCTGGTTTGCTACATGCTTAAGTTTGGGTTGCCAGTCCCAAGGCATCTCTGCTCTTTTGTAGAGGTTATAAAGGGTTTGACCATCCCATAGAGTTCCACTATCTATGCGGAAGTATTTTTTATCTGAAGCTATAGTTAGTGTATCAGGAGTATATGTTTGAACCTTTACAGCATCGGCTCCTGAGTCTTTTGCTGCATGAATTAGTTTTATAGCTTGATCAAAATCTCCGTTATGATTAGCAGATAATTCAGCTACAATATAAACAGGATAATCCGCGCCAATATGACGATTATTTATCTCAATTTCGTAATGCATCTTTCTCCTCTCATAAAAACTAAATGAACAGCATTGATTCCTTGAAAAGATACTGGATTCAGCATCCTAAAACCAGCTTTTATAAACGAGGCAATTGATGCGCTATTTTCAGGTTTTACATAAGCATGAACACTCGCAACATCGCTTATAGCAAAGATTTTCTCGGTTGAAAGGGAAATTATCATTGTACCATATCCTTTTCGACGATACTCCTTCTTAAGGCTTACAGAAATTACAGCTTCTTCACCAGAAACGTCAAACCGAATTTGTCCTATGCAAACTTCGGACTGGACAAGTGCGACAAAAAAAATACACAGAGGATCATTAAGCTTTTTTTTCAACCAAGCAACATGGCTGTCCCAAGGTATGAAATCCGACGAGAAAGATAGTCGACGGACATCAGAGTCATTAGATAAATGCCAAAGAAACTCCGCATCATCATAATTTGCCCTCCTCAGAGTTAATCCTTTATCGTGTACACCACACATTTCTGCAAAAACCCTTTCAGTGCCTTTACCGTCTACGAGGTCTCGACCAGCCTGTGAGAGCTTCTTTCGAAGGTCTGCATTGTTAACAAGATGTGAAATAGCGAAAGTAATATCGGAGACGGCAATATCTTCATGCCATCCTAGAGTTAGGGCGATATTGGCTTTGCCAACCTCCTCAACAACCCTGCATTGATTATCGGCAATAGCTACCAAAATCGTTGGTAAGCCCATAAAGGCTAATTCCCAAGTGGATGTCCCACCTGCTGCAACAGCTAAATCAGCCCAAGCCATTAACTCAGAAATATTAGTCACATCTTTTTTTAGCTGTATAGGTACATTTGATGCGCTAACTGCAGCCTGCAACTCTTTATAGTAGGAATTATTTGGTGCAACAACGACAACCTTAAGATTATTACATTTTATCTTTTGAATCGCCGCAACCACTTTTAGAGTGAAATTTTCAGGATCGGTCCCACCTAAAGTTACAAGCAAGTTATGTGCGACATTAGGAATTTGTCTTCTCCACTGGCGCCAGCTTGAAAATTCTTGCCGCAAAATAACATAGCGAGTACCTAATAGAAGGCGTGCAGAGGGATCTCTTTGCAAGTAAAGGCTCTGTTTAGCGTATATGTTTTGGTTCAAAATTATATCCGCATTGTAATAGTCTGCAGAGCCTAAATCATCAATTAATAGTAAAGGTAGACCTGAATCTTTAATGAGTTGATAATACTTCGTGCAGAATTGATAACCATCTAATACAATCCATGATGCGGATAGCTTCTTAGATAGTTGAATCGTCTGTTCAGCATCATCTTCACTTCCCACGTTGGGAGATATTTGAAAAGATTTTACGCCATCTACATGTAAGCGCTCCGAAGCAGAAGGTGTGATCATTCCTGTTATGAAAAAAGACTTTAGTCCTGCAGTACGTAAATACTGCTCAAATGCCAAGCATCGCATAATATGACCAGTACCTATTGTAGGGCTTGCATCAACACGGAAGATAACTGGTCCCAACTCTCAGCCTTTCTCCAAAGATTTCTGCTCAACCTGATTATTCAATCTCGCGATAGCAGGATTCCTTTGACATATAGCTAAGACAGCAGCCCAGTTAACCAGCGTGTCTAAGCCACATTCTTCATATAGCTTTCGAAACTAGCTGGAGGTCTTGAGGAGTATCGACAGTCCAACGGTAGCAACTATAATTGGCTGAACCAGTAACGGATAGGAGTTTAAACAGGGCAGGGTTCTCATAGATGTAAGGAGTAACATGAGATCTATGGTAGGATTTTGTTGCCATGCACCAAGCAACCCTCAAAGCTTCCAAAGTCATAACTTCTGTGTCTAAACCTCGAGGGTATGTTCTAACCAAAGTATTGCTAGCATAGTCAACTTTTGAATCCAGAAAAGCACCAACAACTTTGTTAATTATTGTTGGATCAATGAGGGGGCAATCAGCAGTTATACGAACAATTATTCCAGCTGAACAAGAAAGAGCAGCTTGATAGTAACGATCAAGCACATCACTTTCGTTCCCACGGAAAAAAGAAACACCCAATTTATGACACTCAGCCTCAATCGCATCATCGGCAACTTCAACACTGGTGGCGACAACAATTCGATCTACAAGCGAAGCTCTTCTTACACGCTTAACCACGCGACTCAACATACTCTCACCGCAAATATCACACAGTACTTTTCCAGGCAATCTTGTACTTCCCATACGCGCCTGAATAATTGCGACTACAGTACTCATAATGCGTAAAGCCTCAAAACCTCTTTGACTGAGTCTATAACCTTTCTGACATCCTCATCACTCATAGCTGGAAACATCGGTAACGAAAGGATACGTTCATACGCAGATTCAGCCACTGGACATAATCCTTTTGCTGTACCAAAACATCTACGGTAATAAGGATGCATGTGTACAGGAATATAATGTACATTCACACCTACGCCTGCATTTCGAAGAGCTGAAAAAATCTCTTCGCGATTTGCTTTTAAACGCTCAAGGACTAACTGAATAACGTACAAATGGTAAACATGATAAGAAGCCTCATTAACTTTCAAAGGCTTAACAGCAGATTCGCTAGGCAAAAGCTTCATCGTAAATGCGGGCAATTTCACGTCGTCGCAAAATCCAACCAGGAAGTTTACTAAGTTGACTCACTCCTAGTGCACATTGAATATCAGTCAAACGATAATTATAACCTAAATCAGCCATCTCGTAATACCAAGTGGCCATTTTAGCTCTTTGTCGATAATCGGTAACTATACCATGATTGCGGAATCGGCGCATCCGCTCAGCATATTCAAAGTTGTCGGTGACAACCATGCCGCCTTCCCCAGTGGTTATATGTTTGACAGGATGAAAACTAAAGACGGTTAAATCGGCTAAAGAACCCACCATAACATTGCGATACTTCCCGCCTATGGCATGACAAGCATCAGAAACCAGCAACAGATTATTTTTTTTTGCAATCTCTCGTAAAGCGTCATAATTACAGGGTTGTCCTGCATAATCCACTGCTATTATAGCCTTTGTTTTAGCCCCAATTTTCGCTTTAACTTTTTCAGGATCGATTAGCAGACTATCAGAATCCACATCTACAAAAACAGGAGTGCCCGACTGAAAAACAACAGAATTGGCAGTTGCGGCAAAAGTCATTGGTGGAACAAGTACTTCGTTTCCCTTAGTGATTCCTGCTGCATACAGGGCAGTATGAAGTGCGGCTGTTCCACTCGAAACAGCCACAGCGTACTTTGCGCCAACAAACGCAGCCACAGCTTTCTCGAAAGTTTCAACCATGGGACCAGTAGTGAGCCAATCGGAGCGTAGAACATTCACTACCGCCTCAATATCATCTTCGCAGATGCTTTGGCGACCATACGGTATAAGGTTCGGCGTTCTCAAACCGCCTCCAAGATTATACTAGTTTTTTCAACTCCTCAATAGACAGCTTTGCAGTATTTGTGTTGCTTGCGTAATGAAAACCATCAGGCAGTTTTTTGCCACCTGACCAATTTTCTGAGTCCCACCAAGCGTGGAGAGGTTTTATAACGTACATATTTTCCAACTCAGCAGTATGCCAGGATTCATCTTCGCCAACGAGTGTTTCATGAACTTTCTCACCTGGGCGAATGCCGATCAAAGAAATCTCACAACTGGGCGCCACTGCTTTAGCTAAATCCATGATATTCATACTTGGAATCTTGGGAACGAAAACTTCCCCACCATGCATATTTTCGATGCAATTAATTACGAATTTTACGCCTTGTTCTAGATCTATCCAGAATCGAGTCATACGAGGGTCGGTTATAGTAATTTTCCCAGTCTTTCGTTGTTCCTTAAACAGTGGTATTACACTTCCTCTGCTACCCACAACGTTTCCATAGCGAACGCAAGCAAAACGGGTACGTCCACCACCGCTATAGGAGTTCGCTTGAACAAAAAGTTTCTCTGCTACCAATTTTGTAGCCCCGTACAAGTTGACCGGATTAACCGCTTTATCTGTGCTTAGTGCTAAAACTTTTTCTACATTAGCATCAATAGCAGCATCAATAACATTCCTAGCACCCATTACATTAGTTAATATCGCTTCTATGGGGTTATATTCACAAGCAGGAACTTGTTTTAATGCAGCTGCATGGACGACGATATCAACATCTCGCATTGCACGACTTAACCTTGATGCATCGCGTACATCACCTATGAAAAACCTCAATGCAGAATCGGAGTAGCCAGTTGTCTGCATTTCATGTTGTTTAAGTTCGTCTCGACTAAAGATTATTAATTTTTTTGGATGGAAATCTTTGAGCATTACTTTTATGAACATTTTCCCAAACGAGCCTGTTCCACCCGTAACTAGTACCGACTTATTTTCCCAAAACATGAAATCCCTCTTATTTTTCGAATAACCACCAATGTGTTCTGTCAAACCCATCCGCTTTATCCCAGTAACCACTTTTAACCACCTTCAAGCTAGGATAACGCTCTAAAAAGTGCAGCTTAAAATCTCTTTTCCAAAGTAGGTCATTATGCCCGTGATAAGGTATTACTGTCTCATTTTCCGCATAGTATTCTATCACTAATATGTATCTATTCGTAACTCGATACATTTCATCTATTGCCTTCGGTAGATCAGCTATACTAATATGAATCAAAACGCCACTCGTGAATACTAAATCGAAATAACCGTCTTTAAAAGGAATATCAAAGGCATTACCTTCGAGTATTGAAATAGCATTACTTTTTGATCTACCTTGAAGCACTGCGTACTTTGATGGTTCCACGCCTATAAGTTGGAAATCGCCAATCTGTGAAAGCGCCACTAAATTATGACCAACATTACATCCGATTTCAAGTATTTTGTTGATACTTAGTCCGTCGATCATAGATTTAAAAGCATTCAGTCTGCTACTAGGAGAGATATTATTTCTGCCTGTATATTCAACTCCAAAGTCTGATTTCCAAGTTTTTAGTTGCTCTTTTTCCATTCGCAAGCCCGCCTTATAGTGTATGCGTTTTATATAAAAAGATAAGCTTTAAAAAAACAAAAAAGGAAGGAAGTTTTTAAAAAGACCACATAGGTGGTCTACGTGGTACCCATACATCATCGACTTTTTCAAATAGATTTTTATTCCAATAATTATCGACGACATCCCAGAACTGCTTAGGAGTACAACCTAAAAAGGCGATGAAGTCATCCATAGCTTTCTGGTCCAGTTTTGGATCATTTTCCATGACTAACTTGATGGCATCTTCACGACTCATCTTGCCTTTTCTGACCCATCTACTCACTATATCCGTTGTTCTTGCGAAACCAAATTTCGGATATTTAAGCCAAAGATGAACCATGTATGCTACTGAATCAATTTGTGCATAATCTTCAACAGTACCTTCCCGTCTCCATTCGTTCGCCAAGTCTCTAAAACCATAATACTTGGCAATTTGCAAATTATGTTCATCATCCCAAGGGGTAAAGTAGCTCATAAAAATCGGTTCGGGTTTTACTCGCTCAATATCTTCATCAGCAGGAGGCAGTATTGCATTCATTTCGCTCATGGAAATACCGCGTTTCAACCAGAAATCGCAGATTTCAGTTCCAAGTTTTTCTGCAGCTGCACTGTGGCCTGCAGCAATGTATTTCTTTGCACTATAGCCGTCTTCTAATGTTGTTCCATATTCGTATGCAGCGTTTTCGCCCCAAACAACTAAAGGAATATCTAGAGTTACTGCAAATTTGTAAGGAACAGTATATATTGCTGCTTCAACAAATCGTAATGGTTCACCTAATTCATCAAATGCTATTTTCGTTACTGTCTAAATAGGTCAGTGCTTATACTGAACTCGACGAGGTCACAGTTAAAGTCTCTTTAAGGTTGCAATATTTGCTTTTCCGGCGTCGTATGCGTAAATGGGTCTGTTACACAAACCAACAGTGGATTCATCTTCATTTTTTCTTTAATTATATGGACCAAGAAATGGCTGTCTTTACCGCCGCTCACTGGAATAATACAATCATAGTACCCATCAGTTCTTCTGTATTTATTACAAAGGGCTTTTAATTCAGCCCACCTTTTAGCACCAATCAACATTTTGTCGATTTTCATAATTTTTACAAGCTTGGCAGACACCGTCTTCATTAATTATTGTATGTGGACGTGTATCAGGAATTAAACATTTTATACAATATTTCAAGCCTATAACCCACCATTAATTAGGTGTAATCCTTTCGAAGTTACTTATATTTTTTTTTGTTCATCAACATACGCCATAATCAAAACAATTGTCAAGTTTTACAGAGTTAATACAAACAAATTTCCACAGGGACATTAATCTAACAAAGAAATACACAAAATTTCAACCCATAGACTTTTCTGAAAGACTTACAAAGGGGATAAACCCAATTTCAGAATCAAGTCAATCAACCTCTGTAATGCTCCACCATCGAAGCTTTCTCTATTTTCACTTACAAACAAATCAGCATTGCGTATAACTGAATTTCGAGTTGAATCATTGTAGAGCATTTTCTCCACTGTAGGTCGCAATTCAACCAAACGATAGACTCCAGTCGCAAGTCCCATCTCTACATAAGGGAGATATTCTGGTTCACCAAACGTGTTAACCAAAACTACTGGTTTATGCAAAGAATTTGCTTCAAGGACGGTAGTAGAGTACCCTGTTACGACGACATCACTAATTTTGATAATATCGAACAGATCTATGTCCTTTCGAAGTATAACCTGTTGAGGGTTAGAACCTATTATTCTGCGATAATCCGCAAGATTTTCCACTGGATGTATCTTAATTATTAAACGCACACGATTGATCATCAACGGTTTAAGGGCATCAATTACATTTGTAATGAAAATACTTCGCATATTAGGATTCCAATGCCCATGCTCTACTTTAGCTGAGGTTAGCAAAAGAACGACTTTATCTAGTGGGTGTATACCCAAATTCTGGCGCAGGCAACATAGATCAGAATTATTCCCGAGTTTAGACGAAGCATCTAATTCGGGGTTGCCAGTTACGAAAATCTTTTTTGGATTTACGCCACGCTCAATCAAAACAGTTTTCTCCCAATTTCCTGCAACCGCTATTGCGTTACAGCAAAGCCGACCGCCTGCGTCATATACAGATAAAGCTGTCCATAGGTCCTTGCTCATAGATTGCATTACTTTAAGTGGACTCTTTGTTATACTCATAATTGTTCGTACTAAGTACAGGTATTTTCTGAGTATGTGAAAGGAGTTATGTCTTAATCGATATGCAGTGCTTTTAAGAGCCATTCCAGAACTGTTTACTACATTAGTGCTAATGCCTAATCGTAACAACAAAGTGGGGATATTGAGATTATTAGCAGCGTAAATAAACGCCTGATTCGAGAAACTCCTGATCGCTCCCAACAACTATCACAGTAGGTTGCTCAATCTTCAAGACACGCGTTACATCCATAGTTCCGTAATCAATCAATCGTTTAAAAGGAACACCAAAATTTTGCAATGCCGCTTCAGGACTTTGATCAGACTTCTCTTTGCTTAATACACCTGTTGAAATATTAACAAACTCTGCCACAGATTGATCTTTTAATGCCCGCCAGATAGTAGTAATTAACCTTGCTTCAGAACCATTACAAACTACAAACATAATTCGTTGTCGGGACATATTTTGTCAACACCTTTTACTTATTAGCAAGTAAAGACGATAGATTGTCTGTAATCAAATTAATTTCGCTTGAATTCAAAGAACGGGGTAAACTTACGAATATCCCGCCTATCCAACCTTTCCAATAAGAAGCAGGTCCAGCAGAACAGCCTAAATACAAAGTTCCTACACCTGCGACAGATTCACCACCTGTAAACCGCCCAATTTCAAGACCATTATAATACATCACGCCTGTGTGAGTATTATCGTCAAATGTGAGAGCAAAAATCATGACGCTATTTTGAGAAAAATCTAAATTTTTCCCAACCAAGAAGTAATCGTTTTCACTCTGTTGAATCCAGCAGAATTCAGTAGCATTAACATTACCCATTTTGACCAAACTCATATAATTGTGATTGTTTACAAAGAATTGCAAAATATAGCCAGTAAAATTAGCCGAATTAATAAAATTGGGAGAGGCCACTACGATGATTGTTCTATTACCACTCATAGTAACAGAAGGAATTTCGGCATATTGGTTAATTCCATCTAAAACTAGTTTATGCATTTGCCCTTCAGGTTCCCATACCGGGTTATTATATAATGCAGCTGGATGTTTATAATCAGATGAATCATAAACAGTGAAACCTGAGATTTTATTAAATGAAATCGCAATATCAGCATTACTTAGTTCAGGAAGCAAAAATGAATTTGGCGAAATAGTTTCATTGAAACGTTCCTCAATCTTGTAAAAACGAATACTTTGGCTTGAAAACATTTCAATGGCACCATAATCTAATAAGACCTGATTGAGTTGCGAAATGGCTATGAACGAGTGATAATCATAATTATATATCGCTATATAGTCGATTCCAAATTTATAAATAAGAGATTCTATTAACGTAGAATTGGCGTTAGTAGAATCTAAGTATAAACTCGAGAGACCAGTACGTAAATATAGAACATGTGGAGCATTTGTTAAAACAACTACATTTTTAGACAAATTTTGTTGTCTTACCCAAGCATGGAATTGCATCTGATCAACCGTTTCTGCCATAGGTTTGTTGAAATCATTATTTATATGGATATTAAAGTTTACAAGACTAACAACCAAAATACCAATGAAGAACGCAAAGGATATAATGCGAAAAGCTAAGCGCAATCTTTGGTTAATCTTTGAACTTTGTATAGAGGCAAATCTGACAAAACCATATACTGATAGAGGTATGAGCAACAAAAAAGAAGCCATTAGGTATTTGGTCTCTATTGTTGATGATTTAATTGCATAAGCTAAATAAATATAACTAAAAATTGAAAGCATAAAAAAAATGAAATAAGGCATAAGCGCTCTCTTGTCTTTGTATTTTAGAAGTCCAACAAAGGATAGAACGACCAATAACACTACAATTATCCACATCGAATAAAGTGTAGAGAGTCTCTAGGAATATTGAGAAGTACCTGTAAAATGTTAAAATTATTGATAGCAGTAACAGCAGATATTGAGCTAGGTATTCCATAATTTATGCCAAACCAACTAAGAATGGTTTTTGAGGGAATAGCTAAACCTAATCCAAAATCCCCTAAAAGAAGTTGATTCCTCAGCATCCAAGGCAGCATTAAAAGTAGATAACCTATCACCAGAAATAGACTATCTTTAAAGCGGCGTTTAGTAATTCGCCAAATCAAGAAAGTCAAAATAACAATAAGCCCCGAACCATGAGTTAAATGTGCTAACGCAGATAACGCTCCGACAAGTAACCACCATTTAGATCCCGCAGAACTATTTGCCTTGTTTGCTACAATAAAGGCGAGAACGACAAATAGAAAAAGAAGAGGATAAGGCAAAGGCCGTATAGAATACCAATATAGAGAGGGCAGTAAGGCTGCAACAATGGATGCGATTAGGGCAATATGGCTGTTAAAAAGCCTTCGAGCAAGAAAGTAAATAGAGATAACGACAAACCCTGTAAGAACCAAATTCCCAATAGCTGCAATAACATACCAATTTTGTGGTTGGGCGGAAGATATGAAAAATATTGTAGCCAAAAATAAGGGATACATAGGACCTGAAAAATAATATGGACGCCCTACATAATCGAAGTCGGAATAATGATAAATAACGCCGTCTGGATTTTTTGTTAAAACCTGATTATATTCTAGAATATTTAGATTAAAGCCATTACCTTGTCTTATGTTGTCAGCAACATTTATGTAATAACTATCATCCCAATTCCACCATACTTTGTTAACTGTAGAATCGAGCATTGGATATCTTGAGACAAAAACTAAAACAAATAAAACTACGAGAGTTATTATAATAGGTCGCTTGTTCATATTAAATAGCTTGGTTAAATAACGAAAATTAAGTCTAATCAATAATTAAACCAGTAATTGAGGCTTACTCAAGATATTTGACGACACTGTGAAAGGCGAATAATTAAATCGGCAATCCTTGTTGCTGCTTCACCATCTTGAACATAAGCTTGATCGTATACATATTTATCCGCAGATTTTTTTAATTCATGGCTAAAACTGCCGCGAATCAACATCTGTAACACAGGTAATAGGTCAGCTTCTTTACGTACAATAAGGGCACCACTTGCATCGCCAAATGGAGTTATATTGTTAAAGAGATTGACTACTACCAACGGCTTATCCATGGCCATTGCTTCAAGTCCTGCCGTTGACATTAAAGTAATTGCTATTTTACATACATTAAGCAATTCGGGCAAAGGAGTAGTTTTACATATAACAGGCGGTTGGGGAATATTATGTATAATTTCCAGATAATCAGACTCATTTCTAGAACGGGATGAATTTTCATTTACCAACTTACAGGCAGGTAGTTTATTTACTGCTGTAATAATTGCCATGACAAATTGAATCCGCTGCTTTGCAGTCCAAATACCAGATTCGACAAGATAATCCGTGAGCAGAAGAATGATATTCTGATTATTAGAAATGCCCAACTGTTTAATTAATGCTAACGTTGGCTCTTTGCTTTTAGTCTGATATAATAAATCAAATTTAGGATTTCCAGTAACGGTAATCCTTTCAGGATTAATTCCTTCAGAAACAAGGAGATCTTTTGTAGCTTGACCGAAAACTGCGATATTTGAACAGCCACCATGACCATCAAATACTGGTTTTCGCTTGAGATCACGGTTCATCCAGAATATGCCTGCTTGAATAAGCTGACTCCAACGGAATTCGCCATTTTTTATTACGCGCTGACCTTGAATGCCAAGAGCATAGAGATGTTTGAGCCAATCAGACGATCGCTTAATGGTCCAAATTTTACGTTCTTCAGGTGCCCATATCCCATGAGGAACCAATAATGTTGGAATATTCATACATTTAGCCAATTCAATAAAGGATTGCTCTATGGCGTTTGTTGTATCACGAGATAATACTATCACATTAGGCGCTTCTTCCTTTAGTAGTTTTTCTACATTATTTAACCGTTGATAGGCAATAGTTTTTAGTCCATTTTTTTGCAGAGCTTGATCAATTGTCTTCCTACCGTTCACATTCCAACTATAATAATTAATAAAAAGTACCTCGCAAGTTGCAGGTAATGCATTTAATATTGGCAAAAACAGCTCAAGCGCAGGAATAGTGTCGACTAAAATTATTATTTTCATTCCTTAAAGCTCCGGCATTTCCGAGACTTTTCTAAAAAGTTCCTTCATTTTTAAACCAATAGATTCAACAGAAGCTTCCTTCTCGACAAAAACACGACCATTCCTACCAAATAAACAAGCGAGCCTTCTGTCTCCTTTTAACTGTATTACCGCCATAGCTAAAGCCTTATAATCACCGGGGTAAACAACCAAACCTGAGTGAGTCTCCTCCACGTATTGTTTTGGAAGCCCTTGCTGCAACAAATTATCGGTCTACCAACAGCTTGATACTCATAAAGTTTTGAAGACATTCCGCGATAAGGTTTTTTGAATTCAGCGAGAGGAAGTATTAAAGCATCAGCAGTACTTAGCAATTTACTTACATCTTCTCTGCTCAACAATTCATCAATAATTCGAACATTTTTGATATTCATCATAGCGAGCTTAGAGTACATAGAACTCAGAAGTTCGCCCTTACCTTGAATTATAAATTCAACACTACTGTCCACTTTTCCGATCATTTTGGCAGCTTTGAATATCTGTTCAAAATCATAAGCTATCGAAAAAGCTCCAGAATATAAAACAGTAAATTTGTTTCCAGCCATTTTTGGTTCACTAAACCTAAATATCGATAAGTCTACCCCCCCTCTAATTAAATGAATTCTTTCATGCTTAACGCAGTACTTTTTTACCATTATCTCAGTGTAAATTGGACTAATTGGTGTGACTACATCGCCTTTTACAAAAAATAATCTATAGACCCATTCGCTAATTTTCAGCACCATGGAATTTGGATCAATTAGCTTAAGGTCAACTAAATCGTCAAGAGTCAAATCGTCTACGTTTAAAGCTAGAGGTTTCCGTTTAATCTTACTATAGGCGTAACCTGGAACCCAACTCGATGCCCAAATTGCATCAATTTTTCTCACAAATGGTAATGCAAAAAGCGCTGAAAAAGAAAAAGCAACTCGCAGAACAAGTCTTTTAAAAAAGCCTTCAGATTTAACAGGAGGCATAAATGTTCGAATTACTTTAAAGTTTTCCACCCGCTCGATTTTAAAAGGTTTGAATTTATATACAGCCGGTATTTTGCCATGCGGGTAATGTGGAAAAGCGGTTATGACAGTAACATCACAGCCATTTAAAGCCAGACCCTTAGCCATGTTATAAGCTCTTGTTGCTGCACCTCCCAGGTCAGGAGGAAAATACTGTGCCACAATTAGGATATTCAAAAAGAAGAAATCCTTAGACAAAGAAGTCGAGTAAACTATTTGTTATAAGATAATTGAATATTAGCATAATGTTCCCTAAACCAATCATGAACATTCCTTAAGCCTTCTTTAAAGTTCATACTAGGATTATACCCAAGAATTTTTTTTGCCTTTTCAACTGAAGCCAGAAGCCTATTTTTCTTATCCCAATCTCGTCGCTCAGTGAAAACTACACCGGCTTTGTTACCGACAAGCTCATTTATCCAAATTGCAAGATCAGCTATCTTAATTTCTCGACCAGTTGCCAAATTAAAAGATTCACCAATAGCATCATCGTAGTAAGCCATTGCTAATAATCCATTCACTATATCGCCAACGTAAGTGAAGTCCCTTGTTTCCTCACCCGTTCCAGTAATTGGTAAAGGCTGCTTATTCAGTGACCAATAAAAAAAATTAGGGATAACATTTCGATATTTGCCTGGAACCTCGCCTGGACCATATGAATTGAAAAACCGCGCATTAACAATAGGCAGTCCATAAAGATTATAGAAGTAGTTAGTGTAAAGTTCACCCAACATTTTGGTAACTTGGTAAGGCGTATAAAGCTTTAATGAAACGTCATGTTCTTCAAAGGGCATTTTTGAATCTGCACCGTATATGCCACAACCTGATGACGCATAGACGAAACGTTCGGCACATACCATATGTGCATACTCAAGAACCTTTAATGTGCCCATACCATTAACCATCAAGTCTGTTTCCGGGTTATCAACAGAATTTTGATTAGCAAAATGAGCAGCCAGATGATAGACAATTTGGGGTCTATCTTTGAAAGCCCACTTAAGCTTTTCATCATCCAGAATATTACCCTTAATGAAGACTATTTTGGGACTAACGGGAATATTCCACTCATAAGCAGAAGACAAATCGTCAATTATAGTAATTTTCTTTGTTCCTAAACTATCAAGTTTTTTGACTAAATTAGAGCCAATCGCACCAGCTCCACCTGTGACAAGAACATTCTTATCTTCGAATATATCAAGCACTTCAGTTTTCATAGTCTAAAGCCTCAAGCAGAATGGTGAACATAAAGTTTCTTGAACCATTCAACAGTTCTGCGCATACCTTCTTCAGGTTCAATAGTTAACTTAAAACCTAAGTCCTTCCGCGATTTTGAAGCATCAGGAGTTTTTATCCTTGTGGTGAATGGCTCCCCTTCCTCATATGTCACTTTAGAGTCATCTTTGTCAAGATTCTTTAATATTAAATCTGAGACAAACTTGATATCATATTGAGTTTCTCCACCGAAATTGTAGACTTCACCGGGTTTAAAATTATTAATAATGTTAGCAAATGCTCTACAAAGATCTTCAACATATTCAAGGGTGCGTTTATGTCCTAAATACACGGTATATGGTTCGTCACGCATTGCTTTGTAAATAAATCTTGGTATCCAACCACGGTAAGGGGTATAACTCTCGCCAACACCATACACATTAAACAGACGCATCCTGACAGTTTCAGTTCCAAACATAGTAGCCGAATTGAGTATCTGCATTTCGTTGACCCATTTAGAAATAGCATAATCATTCATTTGCTTGATTGGGATTTTATCCATGACATCCTCGCTCATAACACCATCGTAATCGCCATAAACTTCGGCGCTTCCAAAGAAAACCATACGAAACTTTTTCTTTTCCTGCAAGCGTAAAATATTTTTTGTACCTATTGCATTTGTGGCCCACAAATTCTCGTAATAATCTTCCCCATTCCATCGACCGTACTCTGCCGCAGCATGATAAACGTAATCAAAATCATGTTCTGTAAACATTCGTTGGACTTGGCTAAATTTGCTCACATCACAACGAATATAATTCGGTTGCCAAGAATGCATTATATCGCAAGCCCAAGTTTCATATCCACGTTTGTTTAATTCGCGAACAAGATTTGAGCCTATGAAGCCCAAACCACCGGTCACTAATATTTTTTTACTCATTCTTTACACGCGTCACTGATGTTTTTCTTTACTTGACAATCTAGTTATTGCATAAAGTGTTATTGCCGTTGACATCATAAAGAAACCTATCAGAATAAAGCCAATAGATGCTAAGGCAAGATTTGTTACTATGCGGTGCTCAACTGCATACACGTTCATCATCCATATTCCAAAAAAGGTACCTAAAACCAGCGATATTATCCCAGGTATTCCCAAATACGTTATGGGTCTATCTTCGACAACGAGTCTAACAAGAGACATTATAAGACTTACGCCATGAGAGAGAGGATGCTTGGTTGATGTTTCTACGCCCAGGGTATCACTATACTTGCAAGAAATGGGTACCTCACAGACGCGTAAATCAGTTTTATTAATCTCTCGCAGAAGTTCAATGCTGGCGCTCATACCAGTCTCAGAAAAATTGCCAAGTTGTTCTATAGCAAGTTTGCTATATGCTCTAAAGCCACTTTGAGCATCACTTATACTATTTTTCCCTGAACCGTTACTTAAGGTTGTAATTACCTTAACGCCGAACTTTCGATAACGTGGCATCTCAACCGTACCATTTTCATCCATGAATCGGCTACCCAAAACGACTTCAGCAAATCCGTCTTCGATAGGTTTGACGAGTAAGGGAATCTGTGCGGGGTCATGCTGTCCATCAGAGTCAAAAGTTACCAATACATCAGCCTTTAAAGTTTTAGCCTGTGTGAACAAGCTTTGTAAGGCAGCGCCATATCCCAGATTCCGATCATGGCGAACAACTACTGCCCCAAGACGCTCTGCAATCTCACCCGTTAAATCATCAGAACCATCGTCACATACAACCACAACGTTTGCGTACCTTTGCGCCTCTAAGACGACTCTAGCTATAGTTCGCTCTTCATTATAAGCTGGAATCCCGGCCACAACAAGAAGACCGGATTTTTCAACACCTAAGTTCTTTAGCAGTTTTCTGGTTTGTTCGATTTCAACCATTTTAGCACGACAGCTCTTCTTCAATAAGTGTGTGTAGACCAGCCTTCAAAGATATCTTTGGTTCATAGCCTAATAGAGTTTTAGCTTTTGAGATGTCTGCATAGCTTTCTTTGATGTCGCCGCTGCGTGGTTCGTCATGTTTGATTTCCAAGTTCGAGCCAGCCAACTCTAAGAGGGTGGTGGCTAACTCGTTTATTGGAATTGCTCTGCCAGAGCCGACATTGAAAACTTGGCCTTCAACACCCTCATGTGTAGCGGAAGCAAAAACAGCTTCTGCAACGTCGATTACGTTAACAAAATCTCTTGTTTGTAAACCATCGCCATGGATTACTAATGGTTCTTTGTTTTTTATTTTATTGATGAATCGTGTTATTACGCCGCTGTAATCGTTCACGCCCTGTCGTGGACCATATACGTTGAAGAAGCGTAAAACAACAGAGTGTAAGAGTTGTCGTTCATGGAACCCTTGGCAGTAACGTTCGCCAATGAGTTTTGATTCTGCATAAGGTGAAATTGGGTTCGGTATTGTTTCCTCACTAACAGGGAGATCTTGTGGATCACCGCAGACTGCGCAACTGGAAATAAACACAAACCTATCGATGTTATTACTGGCGCTGGCGCGGAGTAAATTTAAAGTTCCTAAAAGGTTTATGTCGAATGTCAATTCAGGATTTTTAATGGAAAGTGGAACACTGATAAAAGCGGCTAAGTGAATAACAGCATTGACTTCCTTGAGGCATTTGTTAACAGCAGAAACATCACGAATATCACCGTTAACAAAATCCACTGAACCCGAATCTAAATGCTTTTGAATATTTTCTATCTTACCACTAGTCAGGTTATCTATAATCTTGACTTTATAGCCTTCTTTGACTAAGCGGTCAACGACATGACTGCCTATAAAGCCAGCACCACCAGTAACTAAAACGTTCATTGACTCAGGCATAATAGAAATTACCGAATATTTTATCCATGGAGTAGTCACTTGTTCCCATGCATTACCGCCAAGTAAACAGCAAATGACTTATCAGTCGCCCAGCCTTTAGCGGAGGTATTACCCAACTTCTGACCGATTGCACTGATTTCTTCAGCAAGAGAAAGACCAAACGTTCTTGCCATTCTAACAAATCGACTCTCCAATAACCCTTCCAGCTTACCTATGACTGCAAAGATGCTCTTAGCTAAGTGTGGACTGCGGATGTTTTCTGCTACTTTCATCGTTAAATCAACAAGTACTCTGTCTATTCGCGGCAATGCTTTGAACCATACACCAGCACGTATGGCTTTTATCTTGAGTCTAGCCAACTGAGATCTATTAAGAACGCTGCAAGGGATCTTTTGAGCCATTCTCTATTTCTTAACTCCGACTAAACCATCTACCCATGAAAATTACTAAAAAGGTTTTCGGTAATAATTCTTAAAGAGCTATAGAGTTTAGACATGCAAATTTAACAAAAATATTTAAAATGAAAGAAAATTTAGACTACAATTCTGCTATCAAAAACATAAACAGCCATTTCACCTGTACGGTATATCTCCCTAAAATTATTGGGCAAAGAAGTAATTCCATACCAGCCTTCACCGTTTACCCACCAAATCGTATACACTGTGCCATTGCCTGCGGCTAAAGCGTTACGTGAAGCAGCAACCATTCCTTGAGCAAGAGCAGACTCATTTTGTGTATGAACCCACATCGGGGGCGGTTGAACTGGAATTATGGGCAAGCGATTGTTATAGAGATTAATTAAATCGTAGAGTGCATAGTGAGAAACTATAATTGAGTTGTTAGCGGCGTCATTGTTTATCCAGTCAACGCAATTAACTAAGTATGCGTTGTCGGCAATTGGCAACATGTTTTGAAGCATTGAAGATGGAACGTAAGTTAGGTAAGGGTTGGCGGTTGAGAAGAAAGGCATCTGGTTCTCTGGAGGCGTTGCTAAGTAGAAACCAGAAAGCACAAGTAATAAGGCAATGTAAATAACCGCCACTGCCTTGGGAGCTAAGCGTCTAAAATTACTTTTGCGAGATTCCACGAATCGCCATAATCTGTCCAGTCCTTCAACCGTAAAGAAAAGCAGCGGATACACTAGCAGGTAGACCCAACGGTTCCAATAATACAGGGGTAACTCAGGAGAGAACATAAGCACAACTGGAATGGCTACACACCATAGTACCCAAAGCCGTAGAGTCCAATTTTTCAGACGCCAAATTCCAACGGCGGCAAAAGGTATGAGCAGGAAGTAACAGTAAAGCAACAATCCAGACATATGTAGTGCTAATCCAAGGGATGTGGTAGTGGAAACGTTTACTAAGGGTACTGTAATTGTGCCCAGTTGGGGCGAGTATATCTTAAACAGAAACAAGGCACCAGCTAAACCTAACATGATAAAAGAAAACGCAAAGTCTCGCCGATGCCCCCTAATTAGGTAGCTTATTGCTTCAAGACCTAAAACGAAGAATAAGATAACCGAAATCAACTGGTGACTCATTACAGTCAAAAGCATGAAACCTGAGCGCTAGAGGATAACGCAGAGGGGAATTTGATGATTTTAAAACTATCATTGCCGCAAAAAGGAAAATCAAAGCCAGACTTTGAGCATACAAATCCCAAGAATTACGCAAAGAAACAAAATAAATTGCAAGTAGAAAAGATACAAAGAAAGATTTGAATCCACTCCAGCCAAGTCCACGCCGAGCATACAAGTACATCATCGTAGCAACCGAAGCCATGAGAATTGGCCCGAAAACCTTTATGACAAGAACACCGTTGCCAACCAGCCAATATGCCAAGGTACCTACGGAGTAAAAAAGTTGAGTTTGTATGAAAACCAAGGGACCAGACAACAACACTCTACCTGACTCGATAATTGGGATATAGCGGAGAGTATCTAATCCAAGGGGATAGGGCCAAGATAAAATTTCAGGCACAAACCTTAGAGATAGGGGAACAAATAAAGCCAAAAAGAGCCAGACATTACGCCTCAAAAATGATGCAAACTGGCGGGGCAACCTATTCATTTCTCAGCCTCAAACAAGCGGTTGACATCTGAATACTGGCAAGCTTGAACGCTATACCGAAAACGCCTCTGCGTAAGGGAATATAGCGTGTCACCATACATTAGCCACACAAACACGCTTATTTTCCTACCATGAAACTTTTATAGTTAACGTTCAAGAAATGAACTGCACTTCTAACTAACCAAATACAGCGCGAGTTTAATTCCTCAAAAGCTGGCTTATCTCAGTCACTATTTCGTTAGTCATTCCAAATAAAGAAAAATTATTCAATATACTGATAAACCACAATATTCCCAGATGTATAAACCTCATGAAAGACAGAAGACACATCACTCTGACCATACCACCCTTGCCCATCAACCCACCAAACCAAATAAACTGCACCATTAACTTGGGAAGAAACCGCAGGCGCAACTTCAGCAGGATTATCGTACTCATACAATACAATTTGGCTACTATTAGATAGATAGTAAGTTGCCCAGCCAAAAAACGCCCTATGAGACAGCAAGCAGTCACTTCGGTTCATGTGATTATTAAGCCACTGCATCGACGCAACCACATCGGGGCAATCTGCAATGGGTACGGTGTTTTGAAGCATCGAAGTCGGTACCTGATACGTATACTGGTTTACGGGAGCAGAAAAATAGACGAAAGGAGTTTGAGGTGGAAGAAACATGAATCCACCACTAAAAAGGCATGTTACTAACACAAGCAACACCCCGCAGGTGGCATAAAATCTTGGAGCAACGCGACGCAAAGAAACATGCTTCAACCGCGATAAGCCTTCAACGACAAAAAACGAAAAGGGATACACAAGCAACATAGTCCACCGCAGGTTGCTGGGGCTGACAAGGGGAACAAATGATAACACAACACACAGTAGCACCCATGTTTGTAGCTGCAGATTCTTTATTCGCTTAAAACCTAATACTATAAACGGAATAAGCGGCAGGAAACAGAAAACCAAAAACCCCGCTGCACTGATAAACAGTGCTTCGTAGGAGGAAAAACCAAACAGCGCCAACCAACCGTCGTTTTGTGAGAAACCAAAAATTAGGCGGAACTCGGGAACGTTAGGACTCAAAAAGAACAAGGCAAAAAAAAGCGCAATGGCAGGCAAAGAAAAAATGGCAAGCCGCTTCGCCTCCAAAAGCCTCTTTCGGACAAGGTCATAGAGAAAAGTAAGCCCAACAACGCCAAATAGTATGGCAGCAAGCAATTGTTCAGAAAGAACAACCAACGACATTGCCAACGCAAGAAGCGTGTAACGTTTCCAAGAACCAGAAATGTCACTTTTGAAGTTAAACAGCATCAAAGTGACAAAAAGGAAAATTAAAGCCATCTCGGTGCGAAGCATATCCCAAGAAATCCGCAACGCAACAAAATACAGTGTTCCAATTAATGCAACAATCAAACTCTTAGAGGAACCCCAACCTAACCCTTTCTTGGCATAACCAAAAATTGAAAGCCCCAAAAAGCCATGCAGCACAACAGAAAACACCTTTAGAACAATAATAAGAGAGCCCCCGCCGGAAATGAACAAAAGGGTAAAAGAGTAAAACAGAGGTGCAGTCGCCAAAAAACTCGCTAAATCAACATTGCCAGTCTGCCAATGCAGAAGAGTTGGAACGTAGTGGGCCATTGTGTCAAAACCGGTTAAGTACGGACCCATCAGTATTTCGGGAACCGCTCGGATTAACAGAGGAATAAGAAAAGCTAGTAAGGGAATAAGCCATGAACCATTAGCGTTTTTGAACAAGCGATTAGAATGCAAAGCCAGCGTTCCATACCTCAATTCGGGTCATACGCGATGCCCTAAAATACTTGTCAGGAATTAAGAGTTTTTGCTTTTAGACAGTAAATCCAAGTAAACACGCTCATATTCCTGCGCAACAAAACTCCAGCATTCACGCTTTGCAAACCTCAAATTCTGCCAACTCATCTTTTCTGCAACATCTTCATTGTAAAGAACAGCCGAAAGGGCATTTTTAAAACTCTGAACATCCCCCGCACGTGTTAAAACTGCAGAGGCACCTTCATTAACTAATTCAATTATCTCGGGCAAAGCAGAAGCAACAATTGATTTGCCGTAGCCACATGCTAAATGAAAAACTCCACTAGTTCCAGTCGCAGTCGAGTAGGGCAAAGCAACCACATCTGCACTTTCAAAAACTTTT
This sequence comes from uncultured archaeon, assembly GCA_963760925.1. Taxonomy (GTDB): domain Archaea; phylum Thermoproteota; class Bathyarchaeia; order Bathyarchaeales; family Bathycorpusculaceae; genus Bathycorpusculum. The sequence goes on from CAVXES010000006.1 coordinate 802,733, forward strand.
TCCACATCCGCTTCATCGACGTACCCCAAAAATTCTACACCACTGGGTGCAACCTGTTTCAGATCAGAGAGAAAACTTGGGTAATTGGGGTGACTCTCACCTGCAACAATCAACTTGATTCCACCCCGCTCTTTTTTAATCTGTTCAAAAGCGGCAAACATTGTGGGCAACCCCTTAGAGGGACCCATATGCCCAAAAAATAAAACAGTCTTGTCGCCACCATGCGAAGAAAAACTATGCTCTGAAACAACCGTGCCATGAGGAATAAAAGTCACGCTTTTGGATTTGTATTTCTTCTTAATATCGTCAGCGTAACATCGCACAGGAAGAACTATGCTGGATGCTAATGTCACTAACCGCATTGCCAAAATAATGCCAATAGCGTTTATGGAACTTCTTTTCAGCTTTAACTTTTCAAAATCTATCCGCTCTGCCAAATTATGCAGCAATACAACCGTGTGTAAATTGAACAAACGACAAAGCCCTATCAATGTGAAACCGAAAAAATTAGATATACGGCTCTTCCCAAAACTCTGAAAGTGCAAGTTAAAATGAACAATGTCAGGCTTTAACAACAAAATTTGCCAAAATATGTTTAAAATAGACAAAGGGTTATCCACTCGCCAAACCCTTGAGACCTCAATTTTACCGTTTTCAACAGTCTGCTTAGGGGTTGCACCCTCAACCTTATCAGCCAACACAAAAATTTTTTCTATAGAATCTCTATCAGCCAATGCCTGTAGTAGCCGCTGGGCATATTCACTCAATCGCGCGTGAGTTGGAGGGTACGAAGAGACAAAGCATACACGCATATGCGGCTTCATAACCGATATAATAACAGTACATATTATTAGCGTTTTTCAAAATATACAAAGACAAAATCCACCTAAACGACTGTAATTACAGTAACAAGCGTTTTTGTGACGTAATTAACTAAAAAGAGTAAGGGTTGTTTAACGAGAGGCATACCTTGCAGCCGCTAAAATTAGCCCGTTGGTGTTGCAGCCAACATTAGCTACGAAATTAGCGTTTGCAGGGACAACATTGTAATCTGCACCGGCAAAGTATCCGTTATCAGGAATCCACATCGCTTTTTCAAGGTACACACAAGTGTCTTTAGCATAAGTCGAGTTATATATCGCTAGAAAACTAATGGCGACGCGAGTATAAATCACGGGTTTTATGTTTTGATATTCGTCACTAGTTGAGTTAGTTACTTTCCATGTGTCACCATTGGGAAGAACAACCCATTCATAGATGAATTCGTCACCTTTGTTGTTACCTTCGCTAAACGCAACATATTCACCTGTGGAAGCAGCGTGGGCTTCGTGAGCAGCATAAACTTGATTCAATATATTTGTTAATTTAGGGTTACGGTTGAGATTAAAAAACCCGTAGAGCAAAGGTTCGCAGGTAATTTTTGCTTGAGGCAAAGTAACGTTATCTACAGGTACGACCGGAGCATTCAAGATATTATCTAAGATTCTGTCGGAGCAACCAGCAAGTTCATCAGGGAAGAAACCTGCAAAACCCTCAACAATATAGTACAAGTAAATATTAGTTGAACTCTGACTCTCAGCTTTAATACCAGGAACAATCGATGCATAGTCTGTTCTGTTACTGACTCCATTGACCCTATTGTAAACAATATCATCTATTCTGTCAGAAAACATGCTATTATAGCCCTTGAGGTTGTTTAACGCTACAAGCAAAGTTCCAGCATCCGCAACATCAATGTTTTCCTTTGTCTGACATCCTTCTCCCGTTGAAGCATACACCCAGTAGGGAATATTTGAAGTTGTGCCATTAACCAAATCGCGAGTTTCAAGGAAATCTACAACCTTTTCTAAGCGAAAACCTGAACCCCAACTGCCATCAAACTTTACTAAATCCATTTCTTGGGCATCAATAACTGTTTGAATATAAACACCTAAATCCCAATCAGTAAAATAGTTCCAGCCCAAACCTCCAGCGGGAAGCCCCGTTGTAGAGTCGATACCTCTGCCAGGTTGGAAATAACTCCAAGCAGTAATCGCAACTTGTTTCCATGCCGCATTATCCATCACTTGGGTTCTTTCAAAAAAACCTCTCGAATCCGGCGCCGGGGCACCCTGCCCAACTGTAGTGATTGATTTCTGAATCGTCGAGATTACAGAAGTGCTGTCACTTTTCGGAGTAGGGGAAGGAGTAACATTATCTGTCGGAGAAGGCGTTGCTGTCGGATCATTACGCACAGGCTCAACGTCCGAGACCGCAGTCTCCGTCTGCAAAGCAAAGCCAATAGCAGAAACCATCAGAATAACAACTATAATCAGTACAGTAACCATTTTTTCGATTTTGCCCAAACGCAAATGGCTAAAGGCTCCTTTGGATTCAACCGCTAAAGACCAGCGACGGGCATGTATTCTACTTAAAAAACTTGTTAACCCAGTTTTGGTGTAACGTTGATTTAACATACTGACACTTCGATATCCATTTTTGAGGAGGCTGAAGAACCTGAATCTCGCTTCAAGGCTTAAGCTAATGAAGAAATTGGAACTTGTACAATTTAAAATTATGCCAAAATAATACGCTGCAGCCCAAACTCAACGGCATTTACTGCATAAACAAGCAAATTACCAGATTATTCACTTTTAGAAGAGAGTTTCTTTTGTGCCTGGAACCATAGCACCGCTTTTTGAGGTTTTAGTCCAATCCCTTTTAGTTCTAAACACCAACTTCAAAAATGCCCAGCCAGCAATGAACATTTGCATCAGCCAATACAAGTAAATGAAGGGTATCCAAAGAATATTATGTGCTTTGATGGGTTTCTCCGAAGCGGTTAAAGCTATTCCAATCGAAACCAACGAAACAGCCGTCAAAGCAATCACCAACCCCGTAAAATTCAATATCGGAGTGCTCTGAGAAAACAGAAAAACCACCAAAAACCAGTTAACGTAACTTAAAAGAGAAATAATCATCATAAAAGGACCGCCGAGTGAAATTTCAGCATCAACGGTACGTTTATTTATATGGTCAAGCAAGCGACCATATTTCAAGGAAGTTTCCATATAACCGCGATACCAACGAACCCTCTGCTTAATTAAACTACGCAAAGCATTAGGAGTCTCCTGACCAGAACACACGTCAGGCGCATACTTTATCCGATGATCCTTTTCTAGAAGACGCAAAGCAAACTCTACGTCCTCAGTTAAAGAGTTCTCATCCCAAGTACCCACCTCATCAAACGCTTTACGCCTAATGAATTGGCACGTTCCATTCAGAGGAACAAAAAGCTCAAGTTTTTCCCTACCGCTAAGCAACATCTGGAACCAAGCTTTTTCCTCCATAGCTATGACTCTTGTCAGGGCACTGTTTTTCTCGTTTATAGAAGTTGTTCGACCCTGAATAGCTTGGACGTTTTGGTCATTGAAGTATGCGGTTGCTTTAGTTAGAACATCTACATCAGGTAAGCTGTCAGCGTCGAAAACAGCAATTATTTCCCCGTCCGTATAGGGCAATGCAAGGTTGAGGGCAGCGGGTTTTCCAGTGGTGGTTGTCTGTTCTGATATGACTTTGAAAGTTTCAGGGTACCTACTTTCATATTCAGAGCAAATTGCAACTGTGCTATCAACAGAGTTTCCATCTACCACTACAACTTGAATTTTATCTTTAGGATAATCTAATGCCAATATGCCATCGAGGCAACGGCGAATGACAGCTTCCTCATTTTTTGTTGGAACAATAAAAGAATACCGTGGCAAAGCACCATTGGGTTGCTCGGGAGGTTTTTGAAATTTACGTTTATTCCTAACGCCGACGTAAATTATTGAGCCGTTATAGAGGGTCCAAAAAAGCAGGATGGACAAAAGTACAACTGAGATTACATCAACTACAATCATACATTTCCTGCCTTCACACCATCATTGCTCAGTAACGAAGTCAAAACACGATTCATCCAACCCTCAGGTTCGCCCAAAAAAGGTAAATCTGCAAACCTACTGTTCCGAAGGGGGATAAGCCGAATCTTCATACACCGACACTATGCCTTTTTAAACTTTTTAAGTTTTAGTCTTCCTTACTATTAAATGAGTAAGTTAGTTCCATCTTTACAGTAGGACACATAAATAAGTATCTGAACAATTAATTCGGCGTATACTCTCAAACAAGGATAGAGGGTTTTGCTGCATCATCCAACGTTATCACAACCCCAAAAACCAATTCGAACAAAGCAAAACGTAGGTCAGGGCTGACTCATAAACTCAACAAACTCTTTTAGGCTCCTCGGCTTCAAAACATAATTAGTCTTTCTTTCACGCCCAACCGAAGAAGACGGCATAGCACCATAATCATGCCCCGGAAAAACCTCAACACCATCATCCAAAACCAAAATTTTGTTAAAAAGACTACTATAGAGCTCTTTAGCGTCACCACCGGGCAAATCAATCCTACCGCATTCCCCAACAAACAAAGTGTCACCAGTAAAAAGTTTCTCCCCGTCAACCAAGAGACATATACCATCTTTAGTATGACCCGGCGTGTAGAGAACTTTAATTCTAATTTTTCCAACTAAAAGCTCATCACCATCATCAACCTGCAAATCACTATCCACCGTGGCTTGTTTATGAGCAACAATTTTAGCGCCAAACCCCTGCTGAAGTTGACTATTACCAGCTGTATGATCAGAGTGACCATGCGTGTTAATCAGATACTTGAGGGAGAAGCCTTCTTTTTTAAGAATCCGGGAAATTTCGTTTGCATTATAACTTGAATCCACAACTGCCGCCTCGCCACTTTCTTTATCGGCTAGAAGGTAGCTAAAATTGTCCCCATGCTGCTGAATCTGCCTAAAAAACACAACAACCACCTCAAAAACTCTTTTCGCTTCTACGCTGCGCCAACATTTCCCTAGCCAAGGCCTTACCCTTCTCAGAGTAAATCAACGAAACAATCTTGTCCCAATCAAACCCTTCCCGAGCATCGTAATAAGGGTACTCTTGCGCTGTGAACATGACAAGTTTGTCAGCATCATATAATGCCCTGAAAGAGTCAGAGGGACAGTCGGGGTGATCATGATGAGTGGCTATGATTTTACACACCTGAGTGATGAAACTGTTAGAGCAGCAGAGTTGTTTTAGAAGTTCAGTGGCGATTTGAGGGCCCTTTTCATATTGGTCTTTGATGCTGCAGCCACCTATATCGTGAAGGATTATTGAAGCGTAGGTTAAATCTTGAAGGGGAAACTGAGCGGGAAAATGCTGCTGGGCTAACTTGAAGACGCGTTGTGTGTGGGAGACGCCGAAGTCATTTTTCTCCAGTATGGGTGTGGCTAACTGCCAAAGTTTCTCTAAATCCAAGTGTTTTCACCGTTCAACCTGTTTTGGGGGAAGTGGATAAAAGCTGTTTCTGTTTTGACAGAGAGTAATCATAACCCGTTAAAAGGGCAAACATGTTTGCTACATCTATGGGCGGAAAACCTGAGTAGTACTTAGCGAAGTACCCAAAAAACTCTCTTTCCGCTAAGAATGCCTTGAGTTTCTGCGCCCACGCTGCGGTATCGGCAGCTCGGTCCACTTCAACTTTACCCAAGGTACCATTCACTGCTTGGCGGTCACCCTCCCAGCGCATATAAAGAAAATCTCCTGTGACTTCGCGAACTTCAGCCATCAAATCAGTGCTTGTCCACGCCAAAGCCACACCACATTCCCGCAGCAAACCATAAAACTCCTGAGTCAGCCAAGTTTTGTTTCGAACCTCCACCACGTAACGGTTCCCTTTAGGCAACTTATGCAAGTATTCAGCTAAATCCTCCATATGCTTAGAGGTGAATGAGGGCGGAAACTGGAGCAAGAGCGGTCCCAACTTTTCCTTTAGCAATACAGCGCGGGATAGGAAGGCATCTGTTTGCGGTTGGCAGTCTTTGAGCATGCGAATGTGGGTTATAAGCTGCGGAAACTTTAGCGAGAACAGGAAGTCTTTGGGCGTTTGAGAATGCCAATTCTGCACCGTCTCCTGCGACGGGATACGGTAAAAGGTACTGTCCACCTCAACAGTGTTGAATTTGGAAGAGTAATACGATAGAAAATCCTTCGAAGCAGTTTTAGCAGGATAAAAGTTGCCTCGCCAGAAATTGTAGCTCCAGCCCAATGTTCCCAAATGCAGCTTAAGCATCACTGTCTTTGCCCTTCAAAAGCAACCAATTTTTTTGATCCTCAGAAGTCTTAAGCCGGACCAACACATAACGTCCATGCAAACGCTCACCATTGAGGGTAACTTCGATTTTGTCTTTCTCCCAAAGCTTGGTTGTAAAATGACCCTTATCCCAGATTTTCACCGTACCCGCTCCGTATTGCCCTTTTGGGATGGTGCCTTCGAAACTGGCGTATTCATAGGGGTGATCTTCGGTTTCCACCGCTAAGTGACGCAGGTTAGGTTCTTCAGGTATGCCTTTGGGCACCGCCCAACTTTTCAGCACACCACCGTTTTCAAGCCGGAAATCATAGTGAAGACGCCGCGCATTATGTTCCTGAACCACAAAAATGTTGGGTTCCATTTTTTCAGGGTTACCTGCCGGCTCAGGAGTCGCTTGAAAATTGCGTTTAGCAGAATATTCCCCGAGCTTCTCAACCCCAGGCTCATGCTGTTTCACCATTTTAGGTTGGGACCCATCCAACTGATCAAGAGTACACTGCTCAGGAGATTTATCCTCCCTCAACCGTTTGAAACGTGCCATCCTCAATTTCCCATCCTTAGTAACTACTTGATAAGCGACTTCACAAACCAACTTAGGCTGCAACCAAGTAACAACATCGCCCGCTTCAGGCTCAAAAGCCGCAACATCAATAACTAACTTCTCAAATTTATCCATTAAACCCCGCAACATCATCTCACTAAACCCCGTACCCACCTTACCCACATAAACAGGCTGCTTATCCACATCATAGAGCCCCAGAAGCAAAGCACCAAAAGTTTCTGCCCGCACATTTCCACCTCGGGTGTAACCAAAAATGACGCAGTCGCAAGTTTTAAGTTTCTTAATTTTCAACCAACTCCCCGACCGCAACCCCTCCTCGTAGAGGCTACTCTTTCTCTTAGCAACAACACCCTCTAAACCCTTCTGCAACACCAATCCGAAGTAAGCTTCACCTTTTTCCTCAATGTAATCGCAAAACAGCACGTTGGCGCCTTCTTTCAAGCTGCCCTTGAGGACTGCCTTGCGCTCCATCAAAGGCAATCCAGTGAGAGGTTTGCCTTCTTTTTCAAGTATATCAAAAACAATGTAGACTGCAGGGGCACGCTGCATTTGACGCGAAATCTCCAGTGATGAAACCGCTTGACCACGTTTGAGCAACTCCTGAAAATCAGGTTTGCCATCCTGCATAACTACGATTTCGCCATCCAAAACCACATCAGAAGCAAGCTCCATCAACTCTGCAAGTTCAGGAAAATTCTGCTTCAATTCTTTGCCATTGCGACTCCTTAAACTAAACGGCTCCTCCACATACGCTACAGCACGAAACCCATCCCACTTTACCTCAAAAATCCAATCCTTATCACTAAACGCTTTCTCAGCGGCTAAAGCAAGCATAGGTTTGTAGAGGCGGCTACGACTCATTTCTGCTGTTCCAACTGCTTAAGCGTCTCACGCAACGCCACCATGAGGGTTTTGGCTTGTTCCTCGGGTTGTTTCTCAACCTTGATTTTTTCACCCTTCATTTTCTGCTCCACAAGCTGCTGCACCTTCTCCTGGTAAGTATCATGGAACTCGGCTATGTCAAAGTCACCTGAAAGGTCAGAAACAATTTTCACGGCAAGGTCCAATTCCACTTTTTGAGTATCAGGAAGCGTTCCAAGCTTCTCAAAATCATGCGGATCCACAACATCATAAGCATAACGCAGCGTAGTCAGCACCAAGGCACCTTTGTAGGTATGCAACAAGGCAGGGTACTCTTTTGTACGCAACGTAATACGCCCAGCACCCGCTTTGTTAGTTTTCTCCAACGCCTTAAGCAGCAAAGTATAGGCATCTTTGCTTTTATCCGGCAAAAGCGCGTAAGTACGGTCAAAATAGACGGGATCCACTGAGAAGTAATCTACAAATTTGCTGATGCGGATACGCTTGTCAGATTCAGGACGAACAGCATCAAGTTCAGCCTTCTCAAACACGATAAACTCGTCTTTGGCAACCTCGTATCCGCGGACAACTTCGTTCCAGGGCACAATCTTGTCCTCCTTAGTGCACATTTTAACATACTTCAAGGGCTGCCCATCGGTTTTATGAAGAAAATGGAAGGCAACACCCTTATCATAAATCATAGAGAACAACTTCACAGGCACATTAACTAAACCAATTGTGATTGACCCAGACCAAATTGAGCGGCTAGGCGCTGGCGCACTAGCCTTCCCAGATTGAGACTGCTCAGCAGCTTCTGTTTGTTCCTCTTGCTCTAAACCCAAAAAAATCCTTCCGTAAAAGCATTAACCTCTACTAAAAATTAGTAACTCTTCTAGAGTTTAACCTTTTTCCGAGATTTAACCATACAGTTATTTTCCTAAAAGCCGCCAAAAACCCTAAACAGCCCAACAAAAAAGAGAACTAGGGTTTCCCACTCGGAAACTGCGCCATATTAGCCTTCATCGCCGCCAACGCCGCCTCAGCCTTTGGTCCACCCAACTCCTCCGCAACTTCTACGAGTTTCTCAGGGATGTCAATGTGCTGCGGGCAACGCTCAACACACTGTCGGCACTGCTTACACATCTCTGCATCCGCCCGCGTCCCAGTCAAGGCACCCATCAGAAACAGAACATACATTGAACGTGCCTGCTGCTCGTCGCCACTGATGTAGAATTCGTTATAAGCTTGGAAGTTGCGAGGGATGTTTACGCCGTTTATGCATGGCATGCAATATTGACATCCAGTGCAAGGCACTTTGAGGAGCCGCCGATATGCGTCCGCAACGCTTTTTGTGACCGCCAACTCTTCAGGGGACATGGTGTTCGGCAGCGCAGTTTCAGCGGTTTTTATGTTCTCTAAGACTTGGCTCTCCGCGTTCATACCAGACAATACAACAGTTACTTCAGGGTGATTCCACACCCAACGCAGCCCCCACTCAGCAGAACTCCGCTTAACAGAGGCATTGTCATAGAACATTTTTGCCTCAGCGGGAAGCCTTGCGGCTAAGCTGCCACCGCGAAGAGGCTCCATAACCACAACTGCAAGATTCCTTGAAGCAGCATACATAAGCCCCTCCGTACCCGCCTGCAACTTCTCATCCAACAAGTTATACTGAATTTGGCACATAACCCAATCGTTAGCATCAACAATTTCTTTGAACGTTTTAATTGAACCATGGAAAGAAAACGCCATGTTAACAATTTTTCCATCAGCCTTTGCCTTCTCCAAAAATTTGATGACACCAAAAGATTGAAGTTTCTTCCAAAAATTATCTTCCAACCCATGCAACAGGTAATAGTCAATGCGGTCAGTTTGAAGTTTCTGAAGCGAAGAATTAAGCATTTTCTCCATGTCTTCGGGTTTACGAAGCATAAAAGGCGTAAGTTTGGTAGCAACCTTAACTTTGCTTCTATAACCATCCTGAAGGGCGCTTCCCAGAACTCTTTCACTTTCGCCATTATGATACGGCGGAGCTGAATCCACGTAATTTACTCCGTTATCTATGGCAAGACGGATTTGTTTGATTGCCTGTTCCTCGTCAACGGCTTGCCCCTTCATGGGAAGACGCATGCAGCCGAATCCAAGAGCAGATAATCGGTCACCATTTTTGGGAACAACTCTATACTGCATAACGTAACACTCCAAACAAGTAAGTATTGTATTGATTTAACAGGAGTAAACATAAAACTTAAAGATATACCAATTAGAGGGTGAGACCGTGTTTGCTCTTAAAAAGATCCTTCCAAGGAGAAGTCGCACGCTTGGGAACATTGCGGATCGTAAAATCTTCTGGACGCAACCCCTTTTTAACTTCAGCCCAATCAAGAGGCGTAGAAACCGTAGCTTGCGGCGTCGGACGCAAACTATAGGGAATAACCATGGTTCGCATCGGCGAGTTCTGAAGGTAATCCACAAAAACTTTACCAGGCTTCTTAGTGTCCTTGAACTCGGAAACTATTAGACTATTCTGCTTTGCCAGCTTAACACCGATTTCATGCACAAACGCCCGCACCCTCTCAAAAGAAAACTCGGGTTCAACCGGAATAACAACATGTAACCCTTTTTTCCCCGAAGTCTTCACAAACGGCGTCAACCCCAACTCCTCAACCATATCTTTCAACTGCAAAGCCACATCCGCAGCATCACTAAGAGTTGCGGGCGGCTCAGGATCAACATCAAAAAAAAGCAAATCAGGCTTATCCAAACTACCCAAACAGGAAAAAGGCATATGAATTTCCAGCGCCGCCAGATTCGCCAGCCAAATCAACGTATCCAAATCGTTGCAGACCACATAGTTCACATCGCGCTTAGACGCCGACGAGTAAATCGTGTAAAGTTTCACCCAATCCGGAGTGCCTTCAGGAGCGTTTTTTTCAAAAAAACTGCTCTTGCCCAATTCACCATTTTTAATGCCATCCGGATAGCGAGTTAGAACCAATGGACGATCTTTGATTAGGGGCAAAATTTTAGGAGCCAACCTGACGTAGTATTCGACGACCATGCCTTTGGTTACTTCTGCAGCGGGGTAGAAAATTTTGTCAAGGTTAACCAGTTTAACCTTTGTTAACTGGCTTAGCTTAGTTTGGTCGTCAGTCATTTTTTGCCTCCTAAAAGCAAGCTAACTAAGGTTATGTGGTGACTAGGTTTTTTGTTTTTTGGAAAACAAACCAATCAGACCTTAGATAAGAGGGGATAACTAAAGGAGAGCAGGCATATTCAGAGGCTTTTTAGACTTTGAGCAGCTATCCACACCCGACTACGCAAATGAGGAGTTTTATCATGAAAAAACTGGTTTTCATACAGTTACACCTAAATAGGATACAAGGCTTTAATAAGTCTGCAGAATTTAATCAAGAAGAAGGTAATTCTATTTACCATAATCTTTTCGAGATAATTCGCTAAATAAAAAATGGGGGAGAGAATGAAAGATGAAACCGAAAAAGCCAACTCTAGAGGATCAACTCGCGTTTATCTCAGCACAGCACGACGTTTACCCAACCGAACTCTTTTCTGCGCTTGTACAGTCCAAAGAGGACGAAGAAAAAGTTGAGGTTGGAGGGTTAACAGTTGAATACCGCGGCAACGTAAGTAGCCAAGCCATTTTCTTAATCACCAAAGACGGCAAAGTAGTCGCCCAGTTCCGAGTGCCAGACGAGACGCTATCCAGAACCGACGTTTCCTTCGACAGCTCCATGGACACAGGAAGAGTACGCAAAGAAATAGCTAGGCAAAACCCAGCACCTTCTCACCTGAAAATTGAAGACCTACGCGTGGGCATGAAAAAAATTAATGTAACCGCCGAAGTCACTGGAGTTTCAGAGCCTTCCAAAGTGCACACACAATTCCGAGACAACGCAATTGTTTCAAACGCAGTTGTAAAAGACGAAACAGGCAACATCCTGCTTTGCCTTTGGGATCAACAAGTCAACAGCGTAAGCGTAGGCGACTTCATCGAAGTTAACAACGCACATGTGGCGATGTTTAAGGGTGAAAAGCAGCTACGTCTGGGCAAGAAAGGCTCTGTTACAGTTGTTGAGAAACCACTTGAAAGCCAAATAGCCTAATTTTTTCTTTGCCAACACCTAATTTTGAAGAAAAACACACTCTTACTGACCAGTTAAAGGCAGATGAGATTGTTATAGTATAAATAAAAGAAGAAAAAATGAAGCCTGTTAGGCGTATTTCTTATCGTTGTAACAGTACCAACGTTGATACTGGGGAATCCACGTCAAAGGTTTGCCGCAGGTTTGGCAAAGCGGAGGAGAAGCAGCTTGCTGCGCAGGCTGAGCAGTTTGCACCGGAGTTGACTGCTGCATTTGAGGCTGATACGCATTTTGCTGATAAGTACTCTGAGAAGGTTTCAGAACTATAAAGTCTGAGGCTGCTTGAACTTCTTCCCAAGCGATTGTTTGAACTTCCCCAGTTTCAGCTTCAACTGTCAAAGAAATACCGTTTTTGCCGACGGAGAAAGCAAGGTCCTTAACTTTTCCAACTAATCTGCCTTTTGCATCTATGACTTGCATTGAAAGTAATGCGTCTCTTGTTAGAGGTTTTTCGCCACTCATCTTGAATCACTCAAATGGTGAATAGTATTAGCTTGTTTAAAGAATTTTCGATACAAAGAAACAACTATGTTTAAACCAAAACCGAGGAACCGCCCTTTCAACAATTAACAAATTGTCAAGTAACTACCTGAGCAGGTAAAGGATCTTTCTTTATGCCCCGCACCAAAGAAGATTTCAGCCCCGCAAAATTCACCAGCGGATACCCAATGAGCACTTGACACCAAAAAGTAAGCAGACGAGAAAGCGTGGTCGCCGCAGCCGCAGTTGCCACCGGAACACCGTAAAGCGAAAACATGCCAATGAGGGTTATCTCGACAGCTCCCACAGGGAAACCGGCAGTTAAAGTCTCAACCGTCGAGGCTACACTATAAACGGTTGCTAAATCCAAAACGTTGATGTTACTAAAGCCTAAAGAGTAGAAAATCATCAAATAAACCATCAAGTTAAAGAACCAAGCAACCACAGCGAAAAAGGCGGGTTTAACCAGCATCCGGGGGTGATCGCGGTATGTTCGGAAAGCTTCACTAAACGAGTACAGCGCTTTTTGAATGTTTTCTTTTTCCTGTTCCCTCTTGGCAGGGCGCTTAATTATCACACTAAGTATTTTCATCAGAAAGCCAACGATTCGCTCAGCTGCACCTTCATTGAAAACTACATAAAGAATCATACTCAAAACCGCGATTGTACCGGCTGTAATTAACGCTACCACACCCAAAAGATAAGCAGGCACAGAATGAGTTAACGCCAACGCAATAAAGCCAATGATTAAACCGCTTGTATAAACGACAGTGCTAAGTAAACGGGAGCTTATGACGGTGGCGGAGGAAATGCCGACGTTGGCTTGAGGTTCTTTCTGGGCAAGATAAATTCTTGTGGCTTCCCCACAGACGGTTTCGCAGGGAATAACCATTTCGACAAAGTTGCCTATCCAGTTGTAGAGCATAATTCGCCTAAACCTAATTTTCACTGTTAAAGCATCAAGCAAATAATACCAAATTAGAGAATCAAAGAAAACCGCTAAAACCACCGCGAAAATAGCTAAGGAGTAGAAGAGAGCATAATTGCCAATGTCCAAAGTACTTAGAACTGTAAGGAAACCTTGGAAGTCACCAAAGAAATACAGGTAAAGAAGAAACGCAACTAACCCTACAATCATCAACGCAACGGATTTGCGAGTGGGAAACCCCGTTATATTCAGCATAGGTTAATTCTCTACTCAATTAAGGCGGGATAGTGAAAGAAAAGCAAGGGCTGATCTATTTATGTCGATTGCCAAGCAGGCAAAAACAGCCAAAAACAAAAAAGAAGAGAGAAGTTTATTGCAGGGGAATTTCCCAGTAGCTAATGATGTCGCCTTTAACCCATCTGCCGCCGAGTCCACGCACAATATCATTTATATCATCCCACTCCGCCTTCAGAAACATCACAGGCTTAACAACTACACAGTCCTCCTTAACAGCGAAACTAAGCAGTTTTCGTTGATCAGGGCTGAACTCATTCTCCATTTTAGCAGCATAACGGCTCAGTGGAGGCTGAGTTGGACGGGGAACAAGTGGCTTAATCTCTGAAGCCACAGCGGGTTTAGACTCAACTTTGGGAGCAACCGAAACATGCGAAGGCGCAACAACAGGTTTAGCTTCAGCAATTGCCGAATTTAACTCTGGAATTTCAGTGCCGTCGAGGACATCTTCAAAGCTGCTGCTTCTAACAACCAAAGACACACCCCGAGTGAACAGGTCAACTTTTGCATCCAACAGTTCCACATCAGCGGGCAAAGTAACTGCGGACCCTTTACCTTGTAACAGCCCAACAAGTTGGTCAAGGGTAAGTTTTATGATTCGTAATTTCATTGAGCACTCAGAAGCCTTTAGGCAACCGATAACATAAAAGCGTTGCCATCAACAAAAAGCCCAACCGCAGAATGCGCTTACTTAGATTAATCAGGATAAAAAAGTGGGGAAAAAGGTGTTTATTTTGAAAGCGCTCTACGTGCCCGCCAATCAAAAAAGTTCCCAGAGTACACGCCCCAAGCACGCAGCCGTGGAGAAACAGCTTTGAGCAATGCCGGGCAAGCAATCGCTACGATTGGCAAGTTGAGGGCGAAGGTTCCAGGCAGGAGTGGCCATGCGAGTTCTGCGGGGAATAATCCTACGGCGACGAACTGCCAAAGAATAGCTACTGTACCGACTAAGAGAGATGTTGCGTAGATTGTGATGAGTGTGATTAGTCCTTTGGGGGTTTTGGCTTCTGCAGCAAATCTCGGAATTAACAGCCAGTTTAAGAGGTAAATGATCATGACAGTGGTTACTTCCACCCAAGCAAGATGCAAGGGTAGAGCTTCAACGTAGACGCCTCCAATGTAGGCACCAATCATGCTGCCGACTAAGCCCCCCCAGCCGAACCAAATTGGTATTACGCCAAGGAGGATGATTGGGAGGTAGAGGAATGTGAAGGTGGGTAATGCGATTATTTTGGAAAGATAGAAAAATATTGCGAAGAGTGCGGCTACCATGGCCATTATTGAGACTTCTTTTGCTTTGCTTTGGTTTTGCTTCATCATGTTAATCGAGGGCTGATGGGTTGGAGTGCATAAAAGCATTTGCACACGTATTACAAGTGTAATACACAGGCGAGGGAGAATTAGTTCAAATCAGGTTTAGGCACCCAAAAACTTGACCTAAACCAGAAAATAAGCCCCAACGAGAAAGCAGCACACACCCCAAAATAATAAGGAAACACCGAATAAGCAATAGCCGAATTAAAGAACAACAGCGGAGTAAAAGCATTAATTGAAGCACTAAAAAGTGAAACCGCCAAAAGACTACCCCTTGTAGAGTTGTAAACCCAAGCATAAACAACCGAAATCAACAAAGTAAAAGCGCCAAACAACAACGGATTCTGATAGCTATTAAGCAAAGCACTATTACTAACAATCAACAAAGGCCAATTCCAAATCGCCCAAAAAAACCCAACAATAAAAGACGAAAGCAACACACTGAACCGTGTTTGAAGGCGTTTTTGTGCAAAACCACGCCAGCCAACCTCCTTCCACATGTTCAACAAGAAAGAAGTCAACAGTAAAACTGGAAAAACAGCCAACGAAACCAAATCAAAGCCGTAGACACCGACAGCGTTTGGCTGCAGAAGAAACCATAGACCCAGCGAAATTAGGCACAGGACAAGCGGTGCCAGAAAAGCAGCAAGGAACCAGGTTTTCCGGAACCCCCGCCGAGTAAAACCGCCGAAAAGCGAACGCAACCCTGACTTGCCACTTAACCCAGCAGTGAGAACAACTGCAACTATTGCAGGCGATAAACCGCCAAGTAACAAGAAAACTGTGGCTAAGTCAGAGGGGAACAATTTGTAAGAGGACAAAACCCAAGGGGCGTACGCTGCACCGCCTATAATTAATACCAAGACGAAGTAGTAAAACACGAAACCATTTTTTCGGGCGGATTCACTGATAGGGGACATGCCTATCTAATCCTTTGCTTGCAGTAATAAAATTAACGTTTAAATACGGTTTTTTGTTGATTTGCCGCACAAAAAAAAGGCTTAGGGGCTGGTTTTGCGCCTTTTGCGCAGCACAACAAGCGCTATGCCGATACACACAGCAACTACGACAGCAGCCAAAGCGATCGGCAAAGTGTAGTCGTTGGCTTGCTGGGTTTCTCCAGCGAAAACAACAGTCACATCATGAGTGCTAAAGTGCACCGTGTACCAAACATAGTAGTTGTTTGCGTCTTCGGTGAATCCTTGGCTGTCAACTGGTTGGTTATCAATATAGATTATGGGTGTGGAACTGTAAGGTACTTGGCTTTTGGGTATAGTTATGTTACCTGTGCCTGTGGTGCCGGTTTCGCCTGTTACAGTGAAGGAGATGGTTGTGGTTTTTGCGGTTTCGTTTGTTTGAATTTGGGCATTTGTGATTTGGCTGGAAGTGATGTTTCCGCTAATGCTAAATTGTTCAGTTGTTCCATCGGAAGATGTTACAGATATTGCGTTTTGGCTGGGTGATGGACTTGGGGTTGGCGTTGGCGTAGTTGTTGGAGTAGTAGTTGGATTTGTAGTCGGAGCGGGCGTAACAGAGGATGGAGACTTTACAGTTATAGTTACGGTTGCCTGCGCACTGTTACCGGCTGCGTCCACAACGGTTAATGTTGCCGAATATGTACCAGCGTTTATGTAAGTGTGTGTTGCAGTCATGCCTGTAGCTGTTACGCCATCGCCGAAGTTCCATGTGAAGCTTAAAATGCCAGAAACATCCGAGCTGCCGCTGCCATCAAAAGTTACGCTATTCCCCCTTGTGACAGTTTGGCTTGAGCCGGCATTTGCAAGGGGTAGAGTTGTGTCAAGAATTATTGAAGCGTTAATTGTAGATACTAAATCAGCAATGTCTTTGAATTGCACATAAACAGTTCCTACACCGTCAGTGTTATTGAGTGCCCAAGCCAACATGTTAGTAAAAGGTTGCCAGTTAGACCATGATGAGTTATCGTTTGAGAAATGCATCAGGGTAGTGTCTGGGTTTTCGTCAGTCAAGGTTAACGTTACGTTGACTGTTGGTGTGTTAGTGTAGACAGCGCCGTCATTTAGCAGAATTGTACCCATTGGGTATGTCTTGTCAAGTTTTATCTGGGTTAAAAAGTGATGTACTTCTTCATGTTCGAAGAGGTCGGTGCTCCAGTACTCCAATGTGTTGTTGGCGCCTTCAGTGGTGATTAGAGGTTGCCCGTTTGCTGCCACGGTTTTTGGGTCACCGCCGTTTATTCGGTAGTTGGTTTGTTTTACGCCGAAGTAGTCGCTGGCGGAGAGAGCGATTGTAAAGTCTGTGGTGTGCCATTCACCGTTGTAGTTATCTGTTGTAGATGGAGGGGTTATGTCAGGAACCAAAGTAATGTGTTTTTGAGTATGTCTTGGCAGTCTTGGTTGTTCATCCAGTCGTATGTTGCTATACCGTTCCAGAAAACAACTTTGCCCGGAAGAGAGTCAGTAGCCACGATTTTATCGTGTCCGTCTGCTAATTCAGCGATGGTAGTTGCGTTTCTTGAGGTATCAGCTTCTATAGCATCATTATCTGAACTGAGACCAGTGATCTGATACCCATCCCCGAAAGTACCGTAGCCTGCATTCACAATAGGATGCGAATCGTTCACAACAATCAAGTCGCCTTGGCCAACGGCGTCTCCCTCGGAGGTTACCCGCAAAACGTTTGCTAATTTTGCGTCAGGATAATATAGTGAATCTAAACCTGTTACAATCAGGTTGCCTCCGCCCTCCAAATAAGCGTTTAGCACTGCTTGCTCCTGAGCAGATATGTTCCGGGCGGCGTTATAGTAAATCACAACTGGGTAGGCACTTAGCAGGTTAATGTTAGCTGTGTAAAAGTTATCTTTGTTGTAGTATCCTTCATCGTAGTTGATGTTCATTGAATCCAAGACATTAAGTGTTTGCCAGAGTTCAGTGTTGTCTGATAGGACAACGATTTTTTGGCTTACTGGCACCACGCGGGTTCGGAGGTTGTTTGCTGTTTCAGATTCGCCATCGACTGATATGAGGTTAGCTGTTATGTTGCAGTAGCCTGTTGTGGGGACCCAATTGTAGGTTACTGTTTTGTATTCGCCGCTTTCTATGCTGGTAAATGTTGTGCTGTTAACGGCTTCATCGTTAAGGTACAGGTCTAAGTTCACGTTTACTTCGCTGGTTTGTCCAAAGTTGAAAACTTTGGCAGTTAAAGAGAAAGCTGTCTGTGGAGTCCAAATTCGCGGGGTTTCTAAAGTGACAACTAAGTCATGTTGACTTGGCTGCGCCACAAATGGGAAATACCCTGATCCAGGCACCCAATCCCAAACTGTGTACCATTGACTGTCATAATAGTAAGGAGAGAGGTCACTTAGTGAACAATCCATAGAACCTGTTGTTTGCAGGGTAACTGCAGAGACGCCTACGATAAAAGTGGCTGAATCGTCTGGAGCATCAAGGTAAAGGAGCGGTAGCGGGTTGGCAGAGTCAAATTGTCGCGTGGCTGAATCCCATTGCCACATTTCGTTTCCTTCGTTGCCAACCAAAATCATAAAGTCAGAGCCAATATAGTCAGATTGAGCAAAGTAGTAGCCTTGAGGTGCACCGGTGCTTATGTTTTGGTCAACATCGACCATTATGCCAATGTTAATGTCTTCTGAGGCTGAACTCCATGAGCGGTAATAAGCTACTTTAAAGAATACTACATCAGATTGCAATTGGCTGTAGACCGTTTTCACATTGTTCTTAAGTTCATAATCCTGCTGGGATGCAATTTGGGTCCAGCTGGTTTGGTTAGGTGGAGCGGCAACAATGTAGTTTGTTGATAGCTGGTTGTTTCCAAAGTTAGATTCACCCGCTGCTGGAGCAACATAGTAGGTTACATTATAGGTGCCAACCTGTGATGGAGTCCAAGAAAGAACTGTGGAGTTAGTTCTGTAAGCGGCTAAACTTGTTATTACAGCAGAGTCAACTGTTGTGCCGTTCACTATGAGGCTTATTTGAACGTTGGTTTCATCCATGAGCCCCCTGTTTATGGTTGTCAAGTTGAATTTTTCATCTTGTCCAAGCATGACAAAGGAAGGCGCGCCCCACGTTTTTGCGGATAGGTCATAGTCAACGGGAGGTTGCTCGACGCCTTTTTGGGCGTTTACGATTCCGTTTCCGAAATAAATGTCGAAGCCGGGTTCTCCTGCGTCGTCACAGGTTGTTTCTAGCTGTTCTCGTACAAACTCAGCGGTCATGGTAGGATATTTGCTCCAAATTAAGGCTGCGACGCCTGCCGCCATTGGACACGCCATAGAGGTGCCATTGGCATAGGAGTAATCTTGGCGTGAATCGCGGTTGGTATTCATTGTAACGTGGTAAGTTGGCATCGTTGAGTAAATCATGACGCCGGGAGCGGCAACGTCCACCCAGTCGCCGTAGTTACTAAAGGATGCTTTTGTGTCACTGTATTGGATGCGGCTACGGATATTACTTCGGGTATTGTGCAGGATAGGCTTGGTCCGTGTTGTCGTTGCCAGCTGAAGCTAAAACCAAGCGCCCCGTTAGCAATGGCATACTCGATTGCGTCTAAGATAACGCTACTGCCGCTTGAGCTGCCCCAACTGTTGCTTAGTATATCAGCACCTGCGTCCGTAGCATTTATATGCATTTTGCCAAAACATCATTGGGACCAGAGCCGTCGGCACTTAGGCCTTTTTCAGCCATGATTTTGACTTGAGCTACTCCAGCGATGCCTACGGTGTTGTTTATGGTTGCGGCGATTATGCCTGCGCAGTGGGTTCCATGCCCAAAATCATCTTTGGGGTCGTTGTCGTTGTTGACGAAATCATAACGCCTAAGATACATAATTGGCTTGAAGGTCAGGATGAGTGTAGTCAATCCGGTGTCAATAACAGCCACTATTAAATCGCCGCTATCCTGCGTTGTGTTCCAAGCGGAGTCAGCACCAACCCTCTGTGCTCCCCATTGCTAATCCCAGTAGGGTCATTTGGCGTAGAGTCAACTTGGTATTTGCCGTTTGGCTCAATATAATTTGAAATGCCTAAACGAACGAGTTTGAGTTACAAAGCGAAGAAGCAGTCAGAAGAGATATTTTAACAACAACCGCACTTTTGTCACCCATTGAAATTATGTCTCAACAACTTCGGCGCCGTTTTGGCTGGCGAGTGTGGCTATTTGGTTAAATTTGCCGGCGTTGCTGTTGTTTAAGCCGATGATGATTTCGACCGTGTTTGAGCTATCGGCGTAGCTGTTTAGGGCCTCTGCGGTCCAATTATATTGTGGCTCAATGGTTTGGATTGCACCAGCATGGTTTGTGTTAGTTAAGCCGCTTGAAGCTAAGAGGGGGTTTTGTCTGTTACTCGCAGACGCCGATATTGCGCTGCCTGCGGCTAAATTGCTGCTTATAATTAATGCTACAACTAGGAAAATGCCGATTATTTTGGAAACATGGGTTTTGCTCATTATGGGGTACACTCCAACCGATTGGTTACTATATATCGTGCGTTACTAATTAAACAACACGAGTATATTACGATTTAATAAATGTTATAGTGGTGAGCCTGTTCCTACTCCAACGGTCCAGGAAACCCCAGTTAGAAGGGAGAGGGGACCCCGAACTGCTTCACAGGCGCTCCTCACCAAGCGCTAAATTGGTTGCCTGAAGCTTTTAAAAGTTTAGCAACACAAAACCATTTGCCTGTTGTAGACATTTACACTAAAAATTAGATGTGTTGGCTGAGAAGCTTCTGCATATCCAACGCACAGAGATCATATTTACAGTGGGGACAGGTCTGCTGGAGCTCCTGTTTCGCACCCACCTTAAGCGGGGCGCCGCAGTGAGGACAGAAATACGTCAACAGTTGCCCTCGATTTGCTAATTCAGCAACAAGTTCCTCTATGGTCAGGGGTTTCGAAGGGTTCGCTTTAATTTTTTTTCTGGATGCCTCAGCCTTCTCTTTAACCTCCGCCACAATAGCAGTGTCGGTACTTGTAGTGAAATATTCGCATCGGGCGCTTTGCACATAGGGCTCGTCAAGCTCGGTTCCGTACAATCCGCAGGTACCTACTTGGAAGAAGACACAGGCTATACAGCTGTTTTTGCGGTATTCGGCGTCGAGAGTTTTGTAGCATTGGGGACAGACTTCAACTTCTTTACCGTCTTTAACTGAAGTTAATGCAATGCCGCGGTATTGCTGGCGGCAGACGGGACAGGTGGGCTTTGGCATATTTATCAAGAATGAACAACATCAATGATTGTTTATTTGTGTTTTCCAATAAAGTCAGTTTTTTCATGGTTTATACTATTTTTAACTGCCGTAAAAGAAGTGCTTTGAAAGAAAATAAAAAGAAAAGAAAGAAGGTTTTATCTTCTGCGTTTCAACTGCACTGCGAGCAAGGCTGCTAAAAGCGAAGCAACCAACGCAACAATAGCAAGCACAATCGAGGTCAAAGGCAACATTGTTTCATTAATGACTTCAGGTGCGGGTGATCCAGTTGGTCCAGTTTCACCAGTGTCTCCTTTGTCGCCTTTTTCGCCGGGTTGACCTGTAGCGCCTGTGGAGCCAGCAGAGCCTGTTGCTCCTTGAGGTCCTACGCCTGCTGCGCCTGTGTCACCTTTTGGTCCAGTCATGTCGGGAACCGTGAACAATGCAGATGCTGTGTCATCATATTCGTCGGTTGCGGTTATGTTGTAGACGCCTGCTAAGCTGGTGGGTGCGGTTATCATTGCGGTGAAGTTGCCGTTTGCGTCTGTTACTACGCTAACGGGCATGGTGGTTACGACTGTTTGGTTAAATTTGATCGTAATGGTTGTGTTTGCGGTGAAGCTTGTGCCGACTATGCTTGTTGCGAATCCATTGCCTAGGTGTTAAAGTGATGCCTGGTAGAAGCCAGAACCTCGCGTAGTCGTAGTTTTCGAAGTCTAATCCGTCGTAGCTGACGTCCACGTAATACACGTAACTGTCTAAGGCAGGAACGATAAAGGTAACGGTGAAGTCTCCGGTGGAGTTCGTAGTTGAATTAGTGACTTTTGGCCCCAGCTCACCTGGGCTAAGGTGTAGTGAGAACGGTTGTGAAGCTGCCCAGCCTGTTCCCGTTGCTGTAACGGCGGTTCCTGCTGCGCCTTCGGTTACGTTAGTGGTCACTGAGGGTTCGAGGATAAGTAGAGCTATCGCGGTGTTGTTTTCTGCGTCAGTTGCGTTGATAACATATATGCCGCCTATTGCGTGGGGGACTGTGAAGGTGGTGTTGAATATGCCATCAGAGCTGGTTTGGACGGTAGAGAGGGTCGTTTCGTTCCAAGTTAAAGCGACTGAGCTAGAGGCAGCAAAGCCTTCGCCGGTGACCTGAACGGTTGAACCGACAATTGCGTAGGTGCTGTTTAGTCGTACAACGGTGTTCTCAATGGATATTTCGGCGAAGTCTTGTTTGAGGTTAGCGTCTATAGCAGTTACATTGTAGTCGCCAAGAGCAACGTTTGGCACTGTGAAGGTTACATTGAACGCGCCCAATGCAGTGGTTGTTCCTGAGGCTAAGGTAGTTTCGGTTGGTCCATCTTTGTCCCAGATGAAATCGATGCTGCTGTTGGCAGAGAACCCTGTAGAAATAGCTTGAACTGTTGAGCCTACAATAGCTTTATCAGTATCTAACTGTAAAACTGGTTCAAGTATGAAGACGTCGTCGCTTCCTTCATAAGAGTTTTCGTCAACTGCTGTAACCTCATACCATCCGGGGTCTTGATTGGGTAAGGTGAAGGTTGCTTCGAAATGTCCGTTTTCGTCAGTGGTTGTATTGTTTAGATGTGTTTCATTTGGCTGTCCTATTTCCCAAGTTATGTCTACGTCAGCGTTGGCTGAGAAGTAATCTCCAGTTACGTTCAAGACGTTACCTGGTACTCCACGGTAAGGTTCAACATAAACCTCGGGAGTGTCCATCCAGAAGTATGTTTGCGCTGAGTAGCCGTCTGCGTCGGTGGCGTTGAACATGAATTCATAGTCAATTGTGTCCATGGTGTAGGTTGTTGTGAAGCCGCCTGTACTGTTGGTTGTTACTGAAGCTATTGTTAAGGCGTTATCTAGCGTTATGTCAACTGCTTGGTTTGCGCCGAAATACATCCCGGTTAAGGTGACTTGGGTTTGAATTGGACCTTCAGGTGGATTAACGGTTAATTCTGGGTTTATGGTAAAGTTTTCGGATTGATAGGGTCCGTCGATGATGTCGAAGTAACTTACGGTGGTTACTGTAAGGTTGTATTCACCTTCTGCGGCGATGTTTTTGATGTTACCTAGTTCCAATGCGATTATTCGTCCCTCAGGTATGACTGTTGGTTCGGACACTACATAGACTATAGTTTGTTCTCCGCTGGGCTTAAACAGTTCACCATGCCCGATGTTAACGGATCCAACTAGGCTAGCTGCGGTAACATCGAAGTCGTCTGGAAAAATCAGTTCTACGCCATAAACTGTACCGCTAGTTAACGTCCTAAATGTAACGCCGTAGTTTGTCGTGTGATTAGCAGTTGCGTCGTCGACAGTGACCGTTATTGGAATAGCCATTGCGCTTGTTGGTGAAGTTATCAGAAATGTAGAGATTGAGAGAAGAGTTATAGTTAAGATAGCGAACAATTTCTTGTTCATTAGGTTTTTAGTTTTCATTATTTTCCCCTTGGATACTAGGTAGCGCTGTGTCGACAACCTATATATAACTTGTATCTTCTGGAACCATACGATAAATGAATAATAACCCAAAAGAAAAAGAAAAAACTAAAAGATAGCGAGAAAATGTCAGGGGCGCCAATAAAGTTTGGTTGGGCACGGATTTTTTAAGTAAAAAACCAAGGACTGTGCTGAAAAGAATTTTCGCATTTTAAAGTCAATGGAACTGTTGCAAAGGAAGATTTGGGCATAAACTAAATACTTCAGGGGATATACGTTGTCTTATGGGATATCAGCCTCGAAGAAAATCACCTAGAGCAGGCCGCGGCTACGGAAAGTTTCTGCGAGAAAAAACCAGAGACAAAAAACAGTTTAGCAGAAGCCAGATCAGGCAATTCGAGGAAGAAAAACAGGTTTTAACTGAAAAAGAAATCGCTGAAATCACCCTGAAACGTCTGCACACGTTGGGCAACCAAAAATTCGGTTCCTCACCTTTCAGTGAACACTTTGACCGTTGGATAGCAAACGTTGATGCAGTGCTTGGCGAGTTTAAAGCGCATCCAACAATAGGCGCCGACGAAACGTTTCTGCAGGAAACCCAAGACGCATTAGCTATAATTAAGCGTCAACTCGAAGACCGGCGATGTGGAGAAGAACTCGTCACCCAAGAAGCTGAAGAGCTATCCAAGTTTCGGACTCAACTTAAAACAATTAACATAGATTATGCGGCTAAAGCCTTAACGGTTAAGGTTCGGAAAAGAAAAGAAATCAACAGACTCAACAGGGTCATAGAGGCACTTAAAAGGGAACAGGACGACGTTATTAAAATGAAAACTGGTTTCTTCCACCTCACTTCTAAAAAGAAGAGAGAGCAGAAAGAAGCCCAGATTGTTCAGAAGTTAAGTGACAGGCAAACTGAGCTTGAACTAGCGATGCTGGATTTTAGTGCTGAACAAAAAGACCTCAAAGACAGCTATGACACCAAAAGGGAACCAGTGCTTAAGGAGATTAAGAACTTGCAGAAAACCATCGGTGTTGCAGAGTTGGATGGGTCTTTGGAGGAAAGGTGGTTTGCTTGTGAAGCCCTAATTGATGCTGTGAACAGTTTTCTGCAAAGAAAAGCCGCTTCTAATCAAATTAATAGTTAAGGCGCGGGACGTTTTTTGCAATTTAAACCGAAACGTCAATAAAATATTTGGTTAAATTTAGATTTCAAGTTGATAGAGAGCTAAGTGTATTTTTGTTAAACAGTGCCCCATATATCGAAAAATGAAATATATAGTTTATAACAAGGGCGAGAACCACGGGGCGAGATGAACAAATTTGGCACACGAAACCCCCCCGGAAACTGCCAAAGACGCAATAAAAAAACAGATGATCAAGCGAATCATTTCCAGCTTCTTAGACGTCTTTGTAGTCTGCCACTTCAAAAACCAAGAATTCAGCGGTTACGACGTAACCAAATACATTAACAAGAAACTCAATGTTTGGCTCAGCCCAGGCACAATATACGCCACTCTATATGCTATGGAGAGGCAGGGTTTCCTTTTGAATTCGTCAAAGAGTAAAAAAAGAGTTTTAAAGGTTACAGAAAAGGGCACCTTACTAGGCGAGTTATTTGAGTCTCCCCAAGAGCTATTGGATTTTATGAGGGCACTCATGGAAAAGTAATGTCACCCTCACACCTTTTTAGACTGTTTTGGAATCTTTTATGTCTTGAAATGGCTAAACGTTATATTATACATAATTTGAGAAGGTTTGTTTATTCAATTAAACGGATGACCTAAAGTGAAAATCTCGCTAAAAGGGGAAATGGAGACCCTGCTGATTCCCTTATATGGCAGGGCCAAAATGAGTCAAAAGGGCTTGTTTAGAGATGAAGACGCCGAGTTGGCAATTAAGGAAATAGATTATGACTTCTCCAAGTTAGATATTAAAGAAAAAACGCAGATAATGCTCTCTATTCGCGGTGCATTGATTGATGACTTTGCAAAGCAGTTCCTTGCCGACCACCCTGACAGTACAGTGGTATATCTTGGGTGCGGTTTAGATTCAAGAGCAAAACGACTTGGTTACCCAGCGAAGCTTTGGTATGACATTGATTTTCCAGAGGTTATAAGCATTAAAAAGCAATTATTCGGCGAAACAGAAACATACAGATATATTTCTTCATCGGTAACCGAATGGAACTGGATAGAAAAAATCGAAGCACACAACCGCCCCGTGCTTGTCATCGCCGAAGGATTACTAATGTACCTAACCGAGCAGGATATCCAAACGTTGCTTCTGAAATTGCGCGACAAATTCAAAGAGGTCACCTTTATTTTTGATGCTTACTCCGAGGCAACTGCAAAACACGCCAAAAACCACCCGTCCCTCAAAAAGACTGGTGCACTGGTGCAGTGGGGAGTGGATTCGCCTAAAGTTGTGGAAGCGTTTGGAGAAGGAATAAGTCACGTTAAAACGGTTTATTTCACTGATGAAGCTGCAACTAAAAGTTTGCCAAAGCGTTACCGAATGATGTTTGGTTTAGCAGGCAAATTTAGCGCTGCAAAAGAAGCACATAGAATATTTGTGGTTAAACTTTGGGCCTGAAAAACCTTGTTTGAAAAATACTGCAAGGGTTCGCTAAAAATGAACCTCAGTATTTTTGGGTGGTGCCGGAGTGGTACATCATCGCTATTCTGCATGGAACTTATCGGCAGTGATGGCATCGATACGTCTCCGATGAATGTCAGATGCAAACCCTGCGATGACGACCAATATCATAATTAAATCTGAAATGTATCCAAGAACCGAAAGAACCGCATAAGAGTTCGTTCCGCTTGCATCAAAGACTGTTAAAGGCCACCCGGTAATGGCGATGGCAACAGAAAACCAGAACAGAAAAACAAAAAAAAGTATAGACCACGGCCACAACTTGGCAAGAGAGCCGCGTATGTTAACGCTCAGGTGTGAATCCCACCATTTTAATGGCTTGTTTATTCGGGTGGCGACAGCGCTAGCGACTACGCCGAGGAATAACGGTGGAGAACCGCCTCCAACCAGAAAAAGCACTATTGAAAGAAGCAACAGAACTATGGCGCCAAATTTTTTGTGAACGAATGCAACAGCCCAGACAGTAACTAAAATGCCTACTATAATTGCGAGAATGCCTGACACAAGAAAGCTTGGGAAGATCGTTAGAGCAGGCTCAGTCGCGCCTACCCATAACTTTTGCTCTGGACCAATCGCGTCAATAATCAGACCGTTTGGAACAGCGTTGCCCTGAAGAAGCTCAAAGAATCCATGCTCAATGCCAGCCAGTCCGACGATTGCGCCGAGCGTGGAAGCCGTTACTCTTGTCGCGGTTGTCAACGGTTTCTGATGGTTTGAGGGAGATGTTTCTTCCAATTCTACTCAGCCCGTTGGAGCGTATTTTGCGTCTCAGATTGTTATTCGAAGGTGTTAGTTTATATAATCTTCGACAAGTTAGCTGCCCCATACTTTTCTTCTAGCGTTTTCTACAAGCGCAATGGTTGCAAATTTTGTGAGAAATCAGCACCCACGTTTAACAGTGTTTGAATTGAGATGATGACCTCAGAAAAGATGGCTTAATATCATCATCTTGTTCGTCACGTTCTTTGTCTCGTTTGCGGGAATTCGGGCTTGCTCACGGAGGAATGATCAACAGAGAAGTCGCCAGCGAAATCAACTTCAAGAACGCTGTAAGCAGAGAGGTCGAATTTAATTAGATTTGGTGCGGAGGGTGGGATTTGAACCCACGAAGGCCTGCGCCAGAAGATTTTTGCTGTTTGTGGCACTAGCTAAAAAGCCACGTAATCATCCCACAAAGCGTTGGAACATTTTGGGCAATTAAAATTTTAACATAGAAGGGTAATCTCTTTTAGAAAAATAAAATACTGTGGGGGTTCGCCAGGGATGAACCCCAATTACCCCAGTATTTTAGGAGTGGTGGCGGGGGTGGGACTTGAACCCACGAAGGCCTGCGCCAGAGGATCTTAAGTCCTCCTCCCTATCTTAGGTGTAGTTTGGATCTGGCCACCTATTTAGACCTGGCTCGGATACCCCGCCACCAGCATCCCAATAGAGTCAACAATGTACACTTTAAGTTTTTTGGGAGCACCTTCGGCTTTGTTAGTTGCTAGCACGCCACAGCCAACACAGCATTATATCCGATGCAGAGAACGGTGTTATTGCCGGTTGAGGAACACGCTTCACGGCAACATGCGGATTGATCTTCTGTAAACAAGTGAAGACCGACTCTGAGATTACATCAAGGATAACGGCTTTAAAATGTGCAGAAACAGTCGATGAAAGCTGTGGGGTTTAGACTCAACTCGGCAACCCCTCTCTTGCTCAGTTTGTTGCTTTTTGGCGGCAGGCTTTTTGATTTTTTGAAACACTTCTTGCTAGCGCATTGTGGTCATGCTACAACCAACCTGCAAACAAAACACGTGTAGAAATCCAAATCTTTTGTTCAGCTCACGTTAATGCTTGTTGTGCAAAGACTTTTCTCGGCAAAACTCTATTAAATAGTTAGTCCAGAAACCTTGACTAAGTCTTAGTCAACAAACCTTGACAAAAACGCTCTTAAACGCTTAACAACAAGCTGTTCTCGTGAGAAAAATGGCTGTAAACCACTACGTGATTACTCACCGCCACTTGATTCGGGTGGAAAAGAAAGGGCAAATGACCTGTTTGATTTGTCATCAACCGATTTTGGAAGGGCAACGTGTAGCAACTCGTAAAGCCACTGCGATTCGGCATGAAGAATGCTACCAGCGCAGCTTCGTATAAACACTTAAAAACAGTTTGGGGAAGCTTTTGCTTAACCCCTGTACCTTTTATTATTCGTCTCAACGCTGCAAAGTCTCAAGCATGCTGCCGCTGCGGTAACCCTCCAAATCCAACGCCACATACTTGAAACCCAGCCGCTTTAACTGCACCGCAACCATTTCCATTACATCAGCATTAAAGAATAGCTTCCGCTCGTCGCCTGTAACTTCAATTCTGGCTAAGCCGTTATGGTCGCGGACTCGAAGCTGCTGGACTGGCACGATTTTGCGTATAGCTTCTTCAGCGTTCGCAATCCGTCTTAAGCGCTCTGCGGAGATGCGTTCGTGGTAGGGAATTCTTGTGGCTAAACAGGGGTGTGAAGGCTTATTATGAACAGTTAATCCTAAACGCTTAGCAACTTCCCTAACCTCGTCTTTGGTGAACTTTATGTCAACGAGTGGACTGTATACGCTGGGTGTTTCCGTAACCGCTTGGTAACCTGGTCGGTGACCTTCCAAATCAGTCAAGTTTGTACCCTCGAAAACTGCTGCGAACCCGTGCGCATGCGCGAATTGCTTCAACTTTGCAAGCATCTCTTTTTTGCAGTGGTAGCACCGGTTAGGGGGATTCTTCACGAAATCTTCGTTTTCCAACTCGCTCGTTGTTGTCACAAAAAATTTAACGCCGATTTCTTGCGCAACTCTTTTGGCTTCCCGCAGCTCGCCCTCAGTGAATGTTGAGGACTGCACAGTCATCACAACAGCTTTTTCAGCTAGCATTTGATGGCTTAATGCTGCAAGGGTTGCGCTGTCGGCGCCTCCACTGAAAGCTATGACAACGCCGTCCTTGCCTCTCTCGGCTATGTAAGCTTTGAGTTCCTCCACTTTGCGGTCTAAAGCATCCATATTGAGGCCTCACTGTTTGGAAATTACTTCTTGCGCCTTCGAAACTGCCAAGTCCATCAGCTCTCTCAAAGGCTTGTCTGAGCGTTCTGCCAATGCTTTGATGTCTTCGAATTCGGGTTTTATCCGGATGACTTCGCCTTTTGGATTTTTGGATATTTTTACCCGTACTGACTCCTTGCTTCCCAATACATCTAAGTCGACGTTGAGCAATTCTCGGTTTATTATGTGGCGTTGGCAACTGTAAACTCGCACGCCTAAGGTGCCTGTTTCAGCTATGAGAACTTCTGAGAGGTGGGCTGCGTCTTTTTGATCAGCTATGACTTTGATTATGTGGGCTGGGCGGTTCTTTTTGGTACTGCAGGGGATTATGCTTATGTCTTTGGCGCCTTCAGATAAGAGCTTGTCGACTGCATAACCTAAAACTTCTCCTGTAACGTCGTCTACGTTGGTTTCTAACACGGCTATTGCATCCTGCGCAGGTTCAGCGTTAGAGGCTTTGCCCAGTGTTACGCGCAGCACAGCAGGCATCTCTGCGAAGTTTTTGGTTCCTGCACCAAAGCCAACTTTGAGAGGTACCATGCTTGGGTAGAAGGGAGTGACTTCAGCGGCCAAGTTAACTAGCAAAGCCGTGCCGGTGGGTGTGGCAAACTCTTTTTCGATGGGTCCGCCGTGGAACGGGAATTGTTTGGATTGCAGAATTGCCAAGGTGGCGGGTGCAGGCGCTGTAACGGTGCCGTGCGAAAACGTGAATGTTCCTCCGCCGACCGCTAAGGGGGATGAGTAGATTTTTGTGTCGTCTTCAAAGAGGTGGAGATCGTCGAGTGCGACTGCGCAGCCGATGATTTCTGCGGCGGTGTCTACCATGGCGACTTCATGGAGGTGTGCATCTTCGAAGCTGGTCTTGTGTAGATCAGACTCAACTTGGATAATGGTGCGGATAACTTTTGAGGCGTATTCCCGGGCTTTCTGAGTCATGTAGATGCCCGCTGCGGCTTTCTCCACGATTTCAATCAGTTCGTTGCCATGGCGTTTCTCCGCTGCGGAGGAGGTTACGTCGATTTGGGTGGCGCGGAACTCACCTCGCGTTACCTCGTCAATTGATATGTCGATGTGTTGGTAGCCGAATTCGGGGGCCTCAAAAATTTTATCGCTGAGATAACTCGTTCGACGTTCACTCCAAGGTCCAGCAACGCTCCTAGGAACATGTCTCCGGCAATTCCGCTGAGCGTCGCAGTCTATAACAAGAATTTTTTTATTTTCACTCATAAATTTCACACAAAAATGCTGATTTAACAAGCAAGCATAATAGATATATTGCTAAGTGGTTTTTTAAGTATTGTCTGTTTATGCTCGCTAAAGGAAATTCTGGAACAAGGTTTCTCGCAGAGAAATCTCGCCGCAGAAGCAGAGAAGATGTTGAAGTTGCTTGCGGTGGATGAGTTGGGTTGTTTAGCGAAGCTGGACGGCAATCGCGAATTGCGCAAGGGTATTCCGGAGATTATTTTGGCGGAAGGCAAAACCCCAAGCGATGTGGCGGAAATTTGCCGAACAATGCTTACGCGCACTGGCAGAGTTATCGTTAGTCGATGCAGCAAAGAACACATCGAGGCGATCAAGGCTATCCCAACTGATGGCTTAAAGGTGGAAATCAACGAAAAGGCGCGAGATTGCTGTGCTTAAAAAACAGGATTTTGCGGTGAAGGCAAGCGGGGGCAAATAGCGATTTTGACTGCTGGAACCAGCGATATTCCGGTGGCTGAAGAAGCAAAAATCATAGCGCAGGAAATGGGCTGTACAGTTTACACTGCGCTACGATGTGGGCGTGGCGGGAATCCACCGCCTGTTCGAGCCGATAAAAGAGGTTATCGCAAGGGATGTAGATGTGGTGATCGTGGTGGCTGGCCGAGAAGGCGCTTTGGCTTCGGTTGTTTCGGGGTTGGTTGATGTTCCGGTGATTGCCGTGCCGACTTCGAATAGTTATGGTTTGGGCGCGAAAGGAGTTAGCACGCTTATGGCTATGCTGCAGTCGTGTTCGTTGGGACTGGCGGTTGTTAACATTGATGGCGGTGTTGCAGCGGGGGCTGTTGCGACATTGATTGCTAATCGAGCGGCGAAATTCCGAAAATAGTGTTTTTTTGTAAGTTTTTGTTTTCGTCATATGGCTATGGTGTTACTGAATACGTTTTAAGTAATACTTTAATATCTCCGTAACACCATTGTTCATATTCGTCTTACGACAGGAAGATCATAACATGCACATACCCGACGGATACCTCTCATTAGCCATTACGGTACCAGCATTCATAATAACCATCATATTCTGGGCAATCTCCTTCAAAAAAATCAAACTATCCGACCAACAAGTCCCCATGATGGGCCTCCTAACCGCACTCTTCTTTGCCGCCATGTTCGTAAACTACCCCGTCATCGGCGACAACCGCACACCTCCTCGGCGGAGGAGCCATCGGACTCATCTTCGGACCATTCGCAGGCTGCATATCCCTGACCATAATTATAGTCTTGCAGGCGTTCCTCTTCGGCGACGGCGGAATCACCACACTCGGCGCTAACGTCCTAAACATGGGCATAATCGGCGTATTCGTCCCCTGCGCCATATTTCTGGTAATGAACAAAGTATTCAAGATCAAGGCCCAACCAGCATCCTTGCAGCAGTCTTCATCTCCGCATTCGTCGGAGACTTACTTGCAGCGGTTTCCGCTGGCACCGAACTGGGATTGTCACAGCCTGTCTTCCAATATGGCTTAGGCGTAGTATTACCCGCCATGGCCCTTAACCATTCAATAATCGGCGTCGCAGAAGGCATAGTCACAGTCATCATAATCGGCACCTTCCTAAAGCTGCGTCCTGACGTGTTAGAGAAAAGCCCCATCTTGGGCAAACTTCAGCATGTTTAAAAACAAAGGAGAGTGAAGAAATAAAATGGCAACCATAAAGAAACTTAACCAAAAAACCCTCATAGTAGGCTTAACAGTTGCGTTAATCTTTGTTTTGTTAGGGGTCTTTGTTTTCTCGTATGCTATGGAAACCCTTGACGCAAAAGCGGAGCAACTTGGCGCCCAAGAGCAGCCGATTTACGAGGCTCCGTTTTCCGACTATAACCTTGCAGGGAATGACAGCCAATGGGTTAGCATTAGCTATTGCCATCGCATCCACATTGCTGTTGTTTGTCGCAGGGTTAGCTGTGGCTAAAGTATTAAGCAAAAAGAAGAAGGTGAACAACCATGAAGGTCCCACAATCTCTGAGAGACTTAATGGAAGGCGCTGAAGCCTTAGTTTACGTTGAAGACTTAAGCGGCAAAAAAGGCGTCATGCAAGCCATAAACCCAGTGGCAAAATTCGTCGCCATAGTCGGCATGATAATCGCGTCCTTATTCATAGCTAACCTCACATATCTGCTGGCGATTTGCGTGGTTCCGTTGGTTTTAGCGTTGGCATCGCGGATTCCGCTTAAGGTATTCTTCTCCCGAACCGCAATGATAACCCTCTTCGCAGCATTAATCTCTATACCCCCAATTTTCCTAACGCCGGGCACTGCCGTATGGGCAACAAGCTTCAGGAGGCATAAATCTCGCCATAACCGCTGAAGGCTTGACAAGCGATCTGCTGTCTTCACAGTTCGCGTATGGTTCTGCGTTGCATCTCTAATCATGTTAGTCCTCTCAACTGGTTTTGAGAAGACTCTAAAACTGCTTGCCACCCTCAAAGTCCCAGCCGTAATCATCCAGCTATTCGGTTTAACCTACCGTTACTTCTTTGTCTCAATCCATGAAGCCCAGAGCGTCCTAATTGGCAAAGAAGCCCGAACATACGTCAACAAACGCAACTTCAATTTGCAATCCCTCAAAGACTTAGGCGCTGTCCTCTCTTCACTGTTCATCCGAACCTACGAACGCTCCGAACGCGTTTACTTAGCCATGAAAGCCCGAGGATTTGAAATCAGCGACGACACTAAACTCTCCATGCCAACCCTGCGTTTACGAGATGTAGCGTTTGCATCAGTGTTAATAGTCGGGTTTGCATATCTTGCATTGCTATAAGAGGCCTAATAATGGCTGACCCCATTGTTTCAGTGCAGAATGTTGTTTTCAATTATCCCGCAGGCGTTGCAGCCCTTAAGGGTGTTTCAGTTGATATCCAGCAGGGCGAACGCATAGCACTTCTGGGTCCAAACGGTTCAGGAAAATCCACCCTTATTCTCCTCATTGCGGGGTTATTGACGCCGAAAAGTGGCGAAGTCAAAGTTTTCGGGGAAAAAACCACATCGAAAGATTTTCAGAAGCTCCGTAGCCGTATTGGCTTGGTGTTCCAAGACCCTGATGACCAACTTTTTACTCCCAGCGTTATTGAAGACATTGAGTATGGTCCTAAAAACCTCAAGCTCCCTGAAGTGGACATTAAAGCTAGGAGTGCGCACGTGCTTGAGAAGATGGGTATTGTGCACCTTAAGGATCGCCCGCCCCACAGGTTGAGTTTTGGTGAGAAGAAGAAGGTATCATTGGCAACTGCACTTGTTCTCAAACCTGAACTTTTGATTCTTGATGAACCAACAGCCAATCTTGACTTGGTTTCACGTCGTGGCTTAATTGATACGCTAAACGAGCTTAGCAGGGCAGGCACAACCATCATTGTCTCAACCCATGATGCCGAAGCTATCCCTGAATTGGCAGACCGCATAGTGGTAATCAGCCGTGGTGAGAAACTCTGCGAAGGCAAAACCATCGACATCTTGCAGGACAAAAAGATGCTTGAGGCGTCAGGGCTGGAACCGCCAACGATAGTGGACTTGTTTGGGCAGCTTAAAGCTCAGGGGCTCATTGATAAGGTGCCTATTACTTTGGCAGAGGGCAAGGAGGCGCTTGTAAAAATTCTGGAAGGCATCAGCGAGAAAAAACTGTAGTGACAACGTCCCTTATGCAGTTTTTTGGCAACCTGAATAAGAAGCATGCAACGGGATAAGCGCTGGAGCATCATATTTTTTGTAGTCGGGTCCAAGTATCTTTGTCAGTTTAGCGCTGGACGCTGTTGCTGTGATTAGGTAACAACAAATATTGATATTGATTCGTTTGTTAGGCTGAGTGGAGAAAATAAAATGAAAAAGCAATTTTTGCGCAGTATTATAGTGAGTTTGCTACTTTTGACCCTTGTTTTTATGGTTGTTCCCACAGCATTAGCAACTTTTCCCAATAATCACAGCAGTAACAGATACAACAGTAACAAGGTCTCAACAGTTGAGCTGCCGTTAGTAACCGCATGGTACGATGGCAAAATAGGCTACTACATCCAAACAGAAGCATCAGACCCCGCAGTCGCCATGGACCAAGGAGTAAACCTAGTCCCCAAACTCACAGACGCCATTACAGACGGAGTAACAGACGACATCTACGTTGTCACCAACTTCGACCAAGCAAACATCATACCCTCAGCACCCATACCCGCTGGCCCAGGCAATACAGACCCTGAATACACACCCCTCTGGCAAGTCAGCACAATAACATGGAACCCAGACACAACCCCACATGTCCTACGCTCAGAAGCCGACGTAAACGCAGCAGAAGCAGCCGGCCTCATAACCATCACACAAACCACCATAGTAGTCAACTGCCCAGTAATGTTCACCCCACAAGGAGGAACACTACCAACCGCAGACCTAAACATCGCACACACGTATTGGATGCGTTATCATATGAATAAGGTTTCAACAGTTGAGCTGCCGTTAGTAACCGCATGGTACGATGGCAAAATAGGCTACTACATCCAAACAGAAGCATCAGACCCCGCAGTCGCCATGGACCAAGGAGTAAACCTAGTCCCCAAACTCACAGACGCCATTACAGACGGAGTAACAGACGACATCTACGTTGTCACCAACTTCGACCAAGCAAACATCATACCCTCAGCACCCATACCCGCTGGCCCAGGCAATACAGACCCTGAATACACACCCCTCTGGCAAGTCAGCACAATAACATGGAACCCAGACACAACCCCACATGTCCTACGCTCAGAAGCCGACGTAAACGCAGCAGAAGCAGCCGGCCTCATAACCATCACACAAACCACCATAGTAGTCAACTGCCCAGTAATGTTCACCCCACAAGGAGGAACACTACCAACCGCAGACCTAAACATCGCACATATGCCTTTTCACAATTATAATCCGCGATATCGTTGTAATGCATTAGGATTCTATAGACACTGGTAATCATACTTCAAATCATCCTCCCTTATTTTTTTTTGTTTTTAAGAATTTAGAATAAACCTCTGCTTTTTTAGAAAAAAAATTGAAAAGGAAGTTTTACTGAGCCTTAAGAAAAAACATTGCCCTCGTTGAGCAATCGAGCTTTTAGCTGTTTGGAGAGTCATGTAAGTTTTAATATGTGCCTCGTCCCATGTTCTAGTGTGAGGGATTTTTATGGCGACTCCTCAACAAGAAGTAAGAAGGACGTTGCCGGGCGTAATCGACATAGCTTATGAGCAGTACAAACGCAATCTGCCGCTTTACCGTTTAACAGAGGATTTGATGACTCGCGAAGTAATCACTGTTTCTCCCGAAGTAGCGCTGGATGACGCTGCACGAGTGATGGGAGAGAAGCATATTGGAAGCTTAATCGTTGAGGCCTACAAGACTGCAGTGGGGATTGTTACGGAACGTGATTTGCTTAGTAAAGTGTTGGCTTATGGCATTCTTTTAGGCGATCAGAAAGTTGAAGATGTCATGTCGTATCCCCTAGCAGGCGTTTCTGTGCAAACCAAAGTCAAAGAAGTAGCAAAACTGTTGACTAACCGCAAAGGACGATTAGCCGTTTACGACGCTGGAACACTTGTGGGCATTATAACTGCTTCTGATTTAATCAAGAGTTTACCTGAAGTGCCGGAAACCGAAGTTAAAGTTGATGACTTCATGACGAAAAACGTAGAGATGGCAGACGAGGAAACCTCGGTGCTCAATATCGCTAAGATCATGGGTAACAAACGCATCGGAAGCGTCATCATAACCCGCAAAGAAATACCTTTTGGAATCTTCACTGAACGTGATTTACTCACCGACTTTTTGGCGACGGGTAAAGACCTATTCGCTGATGTGGGGCTAAACTGTTCGCAGCCTCTGATTTATGCTGCTTCTGGAATAAGCGTTCACAGAGCAGCCGCAATAATGGCGCTAAGACACGTCAGGCGACTACCCATAGTGCAGGACGAAAAAATCGTGGGCATCGTCACAGCTCGTGACTTAGTGGAAGCCTACGCAAAATAGACTCCCTTTTTCTTTTTTTTACGTCGGCGGATATGTTTTATAAGCGCCTGAACGCTAAGCTATCAACGTTTCAAGGCGAAGACATTGAACAGCAAAACCATACTTGACTTAATCGGCAACACGCCCCTAATCAAAACCCAGCGGTTAAACCCTAACCCGAACCTTGAAATTTACATTAAACTCGAAAAATGCAACCCAGGCGGCAGCATAAAAGACCGCGTCGCCAAAACCATGATTGAAGAAGCCGAAAAAGCTGGGCAACTTTATGCGGGCAAAACGGTAATTGAAGCCACATCGGGTAACACTGGAATCGGCATCGCCTTGGTTTGCCGAGCAAAAGGCTACGACACTGTTATTGTTATGCCTGAAACCATGAGTATGGAGCGGCGCCAAATCCTCATCTCGTTAGGCGCCAAAGTTTTGCTCAGCGATGGAGCCAAAGGTATGGATGGCGCGGAGGATTTAGCTCAAGAAATTGCATCGAAGAATCCTGAGAAGTATTTCATGACTAACCAGTTTGCTAACCCAGCTAACGTTTTGGCGCATTACCAGACGACTGCACCTGAGATTTGGCGTGACACAGACGGAAAAATCACGCATCTCGTTGCAGGTATGGGCACCACTGGCACCTTGATGGGTTTATCTAAACGCCTAAAAGAGTACAACCCCAACATCATAATCACCGGTGTGCAACCGGAAGTTGGCGCTTCCATACAGGGACTCAAAGACCTCAAAACCCAGCATGTTCCCAAAATTTGGAATCCAAAACTGGTAGACGAAATAAGATATGTGAATTCGGCGGTGGCGGATGATTCCGCTCGGCTGTTGGCTTTGGAGGAAGGTGTGTTTGTAGGTCCAAGCAGCGGAGCAGTCTTCCACGTAGCTCAGCAAATGGCGAAACAACTCAGCAGCGGCTTAATAGTGTGCATTGCGCCTGACGGCGGCGAACGCTATCTTAGCACGACGTTGTGTGACCCGAACTTGTGTTTGGCTTGCGTTAAAAAGTACGGGGTTAAGTGCAGTTACCGTGATGGCAACCCGATGATTAAAGGCAACCCAACTATACTTTAACCAAGAAAGCCTGCGCTAAACAGATGGGAAGCAAAGAAAAAACGTTTTCGCCCTAAGTGGTTGTGCAGTGCTCAAAACCCACAGATGCCGCTTCGTGGACAAGACGCTTAAGCTCAGACTGCACCAACGCAAAATTGTCTACCTCAACATGGCGCACGTTAGGGTTTTTCTCAGCTAC
Organism: uncultured archaeon; assembly: GCA_963760925.1. Classification (GTDB taxonomy): domain Archaea; phylum Thermoproteota; class Bathyarchaeia; order Bathyarchaeales; family Bathycorpusculaceae; genus Bathycorpusculum. Next base: position 840,341 of record CAVXES010000006.1, read on the forward strand.
GCCGCGGCTTTTTAGCAGATTAGAACTAAGGCTTGCACCCATCGCAAACTCCAAATCGACATGACCCTGCGTCACTGTTAACCAGACGAAGTCGCGGTCTTGGAGGCGGTAAACAAACTGACCTTGCCTGAGCATTTCAGAGGCTTCCGGAACTGCTTCTCTAACCAGCCTGCGCAGGTTTTGGACGGTTTCTTTCTGCTCGGGGTTTAAGCTGTTTAAAACTTCCTCAATGGTGTGTGCTTTTGGCATATACTAGATTTGGTTACAGAGATTTTTATGGCTGTTGACAGGTAAGCGTAAGGTCAATTGTGGATTTTTCTCGTAACTTTAGGTGGTTTTTTAAATTATAGCTGGGCTCAATGGGTTAGGTTAGAACGTAAAACGTTGCTGGCATATCAAAATTTTTAATATGTAGAATTCAATAGTCGTTCAACCGCAAACATTATTCTCAAGACAGCTGTCGCACAGATACCAGGTAAGCGCAGTGACTGCACACAAGCACCAACAAACCATTTAATATTCTTGCAACAAAATACTGAATGGAAGATTTTGGTGTTATTTTGCAGTTTTGGGCTAAAAATAGCTAAAAATCTTTCTTTTGAGGTAGAAAAATGAAACAAAAAAATATTTTATCGATAGTCTTAGCAGCCTCGATGATCCTTTCGATGTTTTCTGTATTTGGCGCCAATTCAGTCACCGCTCAAACTATAGATGAACCAACATTAGACCCCTCAACCATACCAAAGTACGTCAATCAACTTGTGATTCCACCAGTGTATGTCCCAACCTACTCTTATGATTATAAAACACATCAGTGGACTCAACAATACAAAGTAGACATGACAGAGTTTTCAGAGCAGATTCTGCCAACAACTGATGCTGACGGAAACCCAACTGGGTTCGGGCAAACCTTAGTCTGGGGATACGGTGGCATCGCCAAAGATGCAGTCACAGGCAAATACTTAGGGTACTTCCGCAATTCGCCAGGAGCAACTTTTGAAGCAACAAGAGGCGTCCCGTCACAGGTAACTTGGATAAACAAGATTTCTTCTCCAGAAATGTTCCCTGTCGACCCCACCCTACATTGGGCAAATCCAAACAACATTCCAATGATGGATGCAACAATGCAAGCAGGCATGGGACTTGCACCACCCTATCCACCAGGATACAATGGTGAACCAATTCTAGTTGACGACGTTACAACTAATCCTGATGGTTGGGATGCGCAATCGCCGGTTCCACTTGTCACACATGTCCACGGAGCAGTTGTTAGGTCAGATTCAGATGGTGGCCCTGAGCAATGGTTCACAGCAAGCGGAGAACACGGAGCAGATTATGCCACGGTAAAACCGACATCCGCCAATTCGGCAGTCTACTATTACCCTAACGAGCAGCAGCCAGCAACAATATGGTACCATGACCACGCATTGGGAGTTACACGCCTAAACGTTATGTCAGGTCTAGCAGGATTCTACTTAATCAGAGATCCATGTGACAAAATCGCTGACAAGCTACCAACAGGGAAATATGAAATTCCAATAGCTATCCAAGACAGATCATTTAACACAGACGGTTCAATGTGGTTCCCAAGCGAAGGCAACAGCCCCAATGATGCATCCTTATTGGAACCCTGAATTCTTCGGAAACACCATAATGGTTAACGGAAAAGTTTGGCCAAACCTGAACGTTGACCGAGGCGAATACCGCTTCCGAGTTCTTGACGGTTCAAACGCTAGATTCTACAACATAAGCTTAACCATTGTTGGAACAGGACAAACTGTACCTTTTACACAGATAGGCACTGACGGCGGATACCTACAATCAGCAGTTGAACTGACCTCGTTGGTAGTTGCACCAGGAGAAAGAGCAGACATACTCATCGACTTCACAAAGCTAAAGCCAGGCACACAAATAATCATGAACAACGACGCAAACGCTCCATATCCAAGCGGCGATCCAGTTGACGAAAACACAGCACAGATAATGCAGTTCACCGTCGGCAACAAACTTGGTTTTAGAGCAAGAAACCTGCCTAATTACCTTGAGCCCACTTTAAGAGGAGTTTTCCCGACCCTTAAAGCAGACAGTCCAAGCAGAACACTACCCTACTTTGAAGAAGTAAACGCTGCAGATGAACCACTAGGCGTATTCTTAAACGGACAAAAATGGTCAGGTGTAATAACTGAAACCCCAGAAGTCGGATCAACCGAAGATTGGTGGCTTGTAAATCCAACCATGGATACCCATCCCATCCATACACATTTGGTTCAGTTCCAACTGTTATACCGCGTACCATTTGATGCAGTTCAATACGAAGCAGACTGGGTGGCACTCAACGGTGAAGTCCCTGTAGCAAATGACGTAACTCCGCAGACACTATCAGTTCAGCCATATCTAACAGGTCAAAAGGAATATCCAGCAGCAAACGAAAAAGGCTGGAAAGACACAATCCAAACACCACCAGGCTACGTAACGGTCATACGCATCAGATGGGCACCCCAAGATGCAGCAGTCTACGGGCATTTTGCACCGAAACCAGGCGTCAACTTGTATTCTTTTGACCCAACATACGGACCAGGATACGTTTGGCACTGCCACATCCTTGACCACGAAGACAACGAAATGATGCGACCATACTACGTAACCGATACAACAACTGGCGTTACGCATCCACAAAAAAGCGACCCGTGCAGAATAGGCTACTTCGGTAACTACGGTAGACCTTGATTCAGAAATGGAGGTTAACCTCCAATTTCAATTTTTTTTTATTTTGAACCATTTGTTAAAGTCACTTTGAATTAGCTACCTTCCAGCACTTTACTTGATTTTTTAAAAAAGCGCTTCAGGCTGTTTGAGCGTCGCGAAAGGTCTTTATCTTCAAAATCATAACTCCATAATGGAGGATTTTTGTTTGAAACTTTCTGAAAAAGTAGCACTAGTTACGGGTGGCAGTTCAGGCATCGGAAAAGCCATCGCACTTTATTTGGCAGAAGAAGGCGCAAACGTAGTCATCGATTACGCAGCCAACACACAGGAAGCTCAAGAAGTTGTAGATGAAGTACAGAGGATCGGCAGGAAAGCATTAGCGATTAAGGCAGATGTTTCCAGCGCCGCCGACGTAAAAGCAATGTTTTCCAAAATCTTGGAGCAGTTCTCAACTCTTGACATACTTGTTAATAACGCAGGCATAGGCAACTTTGCTCCTACTGTAGAAATGAAAGATGAGACATGGAACAAGATGCTGGGAGTTCACCTGTATGGCACTATGAACTGTACTCGAGAAGCACTAAAGATTATGTTGCCAAAGAAAAAAGGAAAAATCATAAACATCGCGTCAATATGCGGCATAACTGGCTGCTTAGGTGCATCGCATTACTCAGCAGCCAAGGGCGGAATAATTGGTTTTACACATGCCGTCGCAAGAGAGGTCATAGCTCAAGGCATCAATGTTAACGCCGTGGCACCTGGATACATTGACACGCCGCTGTTAGTTAATGCGGGGTTGACAGAGGAAGCTAAAAAGGAACTGATAAGGGAGATACCGATTGGGCGGCTGGGGAAGCCACGGGAGGTTGCATCGCTTGTGGCTTATTTGGCAACTGAGGATGCTGACTTTATGGTTGGGCAGGTTATAAGCCCTAACGGCGGGCAAGTAATCTAAAGTGTCAGTGGAAAAAATAAAAAAAATATTTTTTTTAAAATCTGCTCCCTTCGGATACGCCGTCGCCTGCGTTGGGAGCGGGTCCTGTACCTGGTGTATCGGGTTGTATGAATTAGTTGCCGCTTATGCTCTTATTCTTGTTTAATTTGAGTTGGCTCTTCGAAAATAAAAAGTTCATCTATTGTTGTTTTTAGAGCTTCAGCTATCTGGTGAGCCAGTATTAGTGATGGATTATACTTTCCTTTTTCTATATAAAGGATGGTTTCTCTTCTTACTCCGACTGCTCTTGCAAGGTCGTCTTGAGTTAAATCGTATCTTGCTCTGAACTCTTTGATTCTGGTTTTGAACTTCATCACAATTCTCCTTTTTTAGCGTAATACCAGCTTAATAAAGCATAAGAGATTCCTGATACCAGCATTATGGCGATTACAATCCATCCGGTTTCTATCTCTTGCAAGTTTAGAAACTCGTCTCCAACTATTAGCCATATCAATATTGAGACCATGAAGGCAAAGGTGATGTAGTAGGTTCCCAATGCTGCTTTCCCTTGAATTTTTGAGGTTCTTTCATCTCTTAGGGGGTATCCTGCTTTTCTATCTCTTTGGGTTTTCCAGATTACAAATATGCCCTAGTAGGATAATCAGCACAGCATTTAGGATGAGAATTATTGGCCATCCGAATGCAACCATAGCTATTCACCTCCGTTATTTATTGTTCTTTTTTGATTTGCAATCAGACCTATTCCTATTATTTCAATTATGGTCGCAGTGTTTGCTGTTGTTTCGCCTAGAATTGTTCCATCAAGCATTAGTCCCGCTCCGACTAAGCAAATCAAAATTCCTAAAACGAATAATATTTTATTGAATTTCTTCATTTTTCTTGCCCCCTATTGGTTATGCCTAACATTTTATTATTTTTATCTAACATAAAGTTATATATTTCTAACTAATAAATTTTTTTGTGACAGAATTCAGCGTGCCAAACCAGATTTGGTCCTCAAAGCAAAATGCACAAACAACCCACCAAGAAGCACTCATTTAATAAGATTTACAACAGATATTACACATAGAAAAATTGAGCTGATTTTATGTCATGGTTAAAAGGCATGCGAGAAAAAGAACCACCCGAACCAAGCAACCCAATCGGAACTGTCATTTTGGGAACACTCCACCCCGATATTATGGATACAGCCAAAGAAATGGTCAGAAAATCACTCAAAGCAGCACAATTCAAAACCATTGACGCCGGAAAAGGCATTGACCCCACCGCTTTTGCAGCCAAGGCAAAACAGGCAAATGCAGATATCATCGTAGTCACAGTTGGTCTTTCTGCCGCTAAAGAAAACCTCTCCAAGCTAGCTACAGCGTTAGAGGTTGAAGGTCTGAAGGGAAAAGTTACAGTGATGATTGGTGGCGCTGCAGTCACCAAAGAGGATGCAGACAAAATTGGGGCAATGTTTGGCAAGAGCTAGAGAAGAAGCAGTTGTTCTGGCAAAAAAAGCCATTGAAAACAAAAAGCACTAATCAGGCATCACCGCATTTCAAACATAATCCTTATTGTGGAGAAGTAAGAAGAAACAAACCAACATCGAACAAGGAGTCACGGGGTACGAGGAACGCCCCCAAAAAGAGGTTACGCTGAGAATGTCTCAGAGTTTTTTGGCAGATATTTCTCTGGATTAATACAGAGTCTCTTGGATAACTCAAGAAACGCAGCCACACGCTCAGCCCGGTCTTCAGTGTTAAAACGCAGAAAGAAAGGACGCTGCACCATGTCAAAAGGCTCCTTGGCTTTCCCGAATACGTAAAAAAGCATTGCAGCAAAAAGAACTGCCACATCACCTTTGCGAGTCAACAACCCAGCAATTAGCGCTTCTTTAACTTCTTGCGGATGATATTGTTCTACGTCGTCAAGTACTTGTGAGAGCCCACTGAACACTTCCGAATTTTGCAAAGCATCGATTATAGATCGGCTTCGTTCACTGTCTAGAACCAAGTCGGGTGCAAACCGGGTAACTGCAACGCGAACAGCGGGGTCAGGGTCTTTTATCGCTTTCTTGATAGTTTCTCGGGCTTTTTCTGTGTTGATTTGGGCAAGTGCTTCAATATCTCGCCAGTCACGCGGGCTATGATTGAGCAGCATTTGCTCAATTGCCCTAAGTTCGGTTGGAGAAGCTGATTTTAGTGCTTCTATGTCGTATCCTACGCCATCATGCCATTTCTCAAAATTTATCACCATGCTCTTTTCAAAGCGTTGAAGAGCTGTAAGCGGACCGGGCGTGCCTGCAGGTATGTTTGGTTTTTCGGCGGCGTGTTTCGCAGTGAATGGGTCGTTGTTCATTTTTGCTCCTTTTCTTTCTTGTTGCGCCTTAGCTTTAAACTTTCTATGAAGTAAGTCGCACATAAACTAAACTATGTGTATGTAATGTTCTTCGTTTTCAGAAGGGGTTGTATATTTAGTTGGCTTTTACAAGTTGCTATCAGGCGGGGGCGAGTAGCTCAGCAGGGATAGAGCACTATTCTTTCTTAGTTTTCTTTGAAGTATCTAGCCACTCCAATTTTATTATGAAGTATTAAGTATGAGAAGATTGAAACAGACACGCCAATTAGCGAAATTGCGGAGCCAACCAATAATTTAGGATATACTACAACCGTTTGAGTGTCTGAAGGATGAGTCTCAATTGAATACATTGCGTTACCGACGCCACTTACAATCAAAATAACCCCTAACAACATCAAGATGGCTGGGGTAACAGCCAACATTTTCTTTATTGCCGGGTTAGATGACATAAATTACTAATTGTATTTTTCTCTATTTAATTATTTGCTAATGCTCCAAAATTGGTTTGGATAAGAGTCAAACAAGAAGTCTTACCACCAAAAATTAAAGCCTTATGAGATAAAGAATAGACCCTTCAGAGAAGCTTATCTCAACAGAAATCTCTCTTAGCAGCAAAAGGCTAAATGACCCAGAATTCGAAGGGGTCTAAGAGTTTAGTCTCCATTTCAAGGGCGAGTATCTCAACACGCAGAGAACACAAGCCTTAGGGCTTAGTAATTTCTACTATCTGCACTCATATATAATTCCTGAATCACTATTTGTTACAGTCTAGTGAAATACTTTTGGCTAATTGCAGCATAAAATTAAGTAAACCTTTTATTCATTTGCAATCGAATCATTAATTCGAGTAAAGGGTAATTGCAATAAGGGAGAGGTAAGCAACTGAAAACTAGTAGTGTAAGGTTCACCACTGGCTATTTTGAATTCGAAGTTAAACTGGGCGAGGCAGAATTTTTCCTGAGTTTAACGCCTGAATTATCTCAAGGACCCGGAATACATAGAGATGGGATTACTGCGCCTGTAATGGTTCATCCAGATAATATACAAGCCGCACATACAATTTGGACAGATACGATGCAAATGAGCAGCGAGCTAGATCATTGTCATTTTATCATCATCTTAAAGTGTTTAACGAAACTATGGGAGACCACTGGAATATAGTGGGTGCCCAAGGATTCGGAGATCTTACTATGAATTTATGGCATTTAGCCATAATTAACGACGACCCACTTAACAATAACCAGAAGACTTTTGCAAGATTAGAATTTTTGAGAGATCCAAAGTTCGTTGAAGACTGGTGTGCGAATCAATATACTGCACTGGTCTTACATAATGATGGATTAATTAAATTCCATGATGTTACCTTCGCACAGCGAAATAACGATTTACCCATTATTCGTTTTGATGGTAATGATAAGGATATGTCAGGAGATATTCGCCTTCTTCTAGTTGCCAAACCCATTGTTCGAGATAATATAGTCTTACCCCTTCAAACCACAATAAACATGTTTCAAGATATTCGCCACATTTTTGCTTGTGTTCGTTGTCCACTTCAGCAGATTACTGAGATTCATGGTAAAAACACTGAAAGTATTATTTTCGGGAGAAAAAGATCTTTATAACGACATAAACAAGAGGCGACAAGCACTTTCAAGTGCTCTCCAAATTAAGCTTGAAGTTAGCCCAGGAGTAAACATTAAACCAGAAATACTGACTGCGGTTCTCAAGAAAGAAGGTTATTCGATTGCTGAAGGTCTAACGCCTGATAGACCAGGTCTTTTTAAAATGCTCGCAGAAACGACTGGTACTCATGAAGAAGTGGATATCTACTTCAAACGCAATTATTATCCCTTCTCTGCAATTGGTTTAAAACACAGTATCGATGGAAATCCGACCAACACTATCGTTTGTTTATGTTCCACAGGTCAGCAATTTAGAATTGGAGATACCGTTGAGGGTATTGCTCATAAGATGGCTGAATATGGCAACTGTAGCGATGCACTGATTATGGATGAAGGCTTTGATGTGTTCCAACTGGCAAATATAGACGGTCATTCTAATTTGAAATTTGAAAACGACGAAATCCTGAAGATTACAGCACAACACATGCACGACTTGCTTGATGAAGATGATAATAAAGCAAGAGATAAACAAGCAAAAAAAGAACCCTATATACGCTTAAGAGACATCCCTGGAAATAACCAAATGATTCAAGATATCAACAATCAACTGCTAAATGCAAATCATGAAGATCTAAAGAAAAAAATAACTGAACTATATCCAGTAGCGCCTCAGCGATTTCAGACTCGTGCAATAATTATTTTCGCTGTAAAAAAACCATCGTCGGGAGTAAAAAGTTCAGATAAAACGAATATTACCTTATAGATTGTCAAGGTTTGCGTGTCTTGCTAATACTTCGATGTGCCGGCGGAAATAATCAATAGTGTTTGGTTGTTTGCCTTTTCCTTCTAAATACACGGCTACCCTTTCAATTTTTAAAGTTGGTCGATAGGTATTTGTTTAGCTAAGCCAACCTTAGCATGGCTATGGGCGAGTAGCTCAGTACGGATTGGACAGTCCATTGTAAAAGGGGGGTTCCCGCTTACTTTTGAGCTGTTCACGGATAGAGCACCAGCCTTAGGGCTTAGTAAATTCTTAGGTTTTTGTGTTCTACTCATACTATTTCCCTACAGTTTTGTAAGCGCACTCTAGTTTATAAGCGTTTTGAAGGCTTACATAAATGTGGCTTTCTGATTTTTATCATGAATATTTTTTTCTTTTTAGTCTAAGTGCGCGGCATTTAAAACGTCTAAAAACTGTTATTTCCCTTCCATTAACTTTCCATGATACGTTCACACTCATCTTCTCGGGCAATCTACAAATTACCTCTTGCCAAAGTTGTTCGTACACTTTTTGTTTATTGTAATTCCATTTGAAATCTAAGAAATGATATGAGATTGTAAGGGTTACTTTTCCTGCGCTTCCAATTAGTGGCATTTCTATATTGTTTTGAGGAATAACTTTTAAGTCAACATTAAGAGGGTTATAATGAACATACGATACATCATTTTCTTCATAAAATTGGAATTTTTCGCAAGTAAAATCTTTTCTTAGTTGAGTTTGGGCAGAAAATAATTTTGTTCGCTCGGTGTTTATGTAAAATCTAAGTTCTTCTGGTGAATCCTGAAGGTTTATATGATAATATTCATTAATGATTTTCATGGTGCTTGTCAATATTACATTAATATTTTAAATATAAGTTTTTTTACAAGTTAACGGCATTTTTTATATTTTTCACTCGCAGTTCTTATTGCGGGTGTATTCATTAAAGTCCCCTTTTGTTCCCTAAGATAGGGAAAAGGGGATTTAGGGGTAAAAAGGTTTGATAACGCATCTTCATGCTTTCCTTAGAGACGGTGGGTGAATTCTACGCCACGGGCGGAGAAGAGGGAGTCGGGAGCGATGCCACTCCCTCGTTTGTTACTTCCTGTTAGACCAATCCATCAAGGTTCTTCTTCATTTCCTTAAACATCTTTTTGGTTTCAGGAAACTCCTTCATTGCTGCTTTAACGTTTTTAGTACGCGTTTTCTGGTCTATGGACTGCATCTGCTGGGCTATTTTCATTAGCAGGTAGGGTGTCGCATAATCTATTCCCTTGTTATGTACCATAGGCAAGAATTCGCCCAAATCTTTTAGGAACATGACAAAGTGATCTCTTCCCCATACTTCGTAGAGTGCTTTAAACTGTTTACAGAACTCCACTTGCTCTTCATTTACCCTGAAAATTCTTGATATGTCGCCTGTTGGGTTTCTCGCGGAAGAGTGTATAGTAGTCCCTCGTCGGTACATCTAAAGAGCTTTATCTCGTTGTTTTTTTGTGACCGTGTGGTTTTCATTTTAGGAATTGTATTTTTTCCATTGTATCTACAGCTTTTGAAACTGAGCCATACTGGTTGCGGGGTGGTTTATCCCTTGTTGAATCGCTTGTTTGTGTGAATCGGGGTTTTCTGCTAAGAAGAAGAGTATTTTTTCCTGTAAGCTTCCTAATTCCTTGAATAAATTTTCGTTTCCTGTTATTTTTTCTGACGTGTTTAGCTCTCCTAAGTGTGTAAGAATAGTGTGTAAGCTACATACTATAATTACTCACAATAGAGTATTATTAAACGCTCACTTATCTGCTTTTCGAGGAAATCAAATTGACTCTAACCGAAATACCTAATTTGCCTGATGATGGCTCAAAACGAGTATAAGCGGGTAGGGAACGGAAAACAAACAAGTTATCGAGTGTGGTCAGTTTTTTGGTTGGGCTGGCTGCTTAAACGTTGAAGGTCACAACCACACCACTTTAGACGGCGTTGACCATTCTGGCAAAGTTTTCATAAAAAGAGTTTTTCATAGCTGTGACCGTCCCGAGTGCCCAGTATGTTTTAAAAAGGGTTGGGCGATTCGTGAAGCGGGAAAAGCTGAGAGCCGATTAAAAGAGGCGCAGAAACGTTTTGGCGTAGCTGAGCACATAATCGATTCAGTTCCCGTAGCCGAGTATGGTTTACCTTTTGAGAAAATAAAAGAAAAATCGCTAAAAGCTATGCGTGCCGGGGCTACATCGGTGGCATAATGATATTCCACGCCGAACGATTTGCAAATCCTCTTGAAGCTGCTCGAAAAGGAATTCCTGCGGGCTGGAGATATGCTCCACATTTCCATTATTTAGGCTTCTTAGATGGGGGTTATGGGGCTTGCCGTGGATGCAAAAAAACAAGAAGCATGTTGGGGCTGCAAAGGCTTCGAAGGCTTAACTCGGCGGCTAAACGTTACTGACGGTCATATCGTCAAGGTAAAAGGTGCTCGAAAAACAATCTTTGGCACCCTATGGTACCAAATGCACCACATGACAATCATCAAAGGAAAAATCCGAACTCACACAGTCATCTGGAACGGTGTATGCAGCTACAGAAAATTAAAACTCAAAAAAGAAGACCGCATCAAACGTCACGTTTGCCCGATTTGCGGGCACGATTTAGTGCCTTTAGAGTTTGTTGGTGAGGGTTTGCCTGATGGCGGTCAATAGTGGCTTGCCGAGTTTGAGGATAGCTACTTAGACGAAGTGGGAGTTCCGAAATGGAGAGAAAAACCAAAAGGGAGGCGGTTCTATGAATAACTGCTCTTTCTGCTTTGACCATTGCTTATTTGAAAAAAGCGTCCGCAAAGTCAAATCCGAGTTAGTTAGGGGAGTTGAATATCGACGTTCATCTGGGCTAATTCGCTTACTCATGGGCAACATTGACGTTACGATTCATTATATGCCGTGGTTTCCTCCCAAAATAGTCATCGGCTACGAGTTTGCAAAAGGTAAAATGATTTGCCTATATACTGACTCGTGGGTTTACAGCAACGGTGTCAACTGCGATAACTATGATGATATGCTTGACTTCTACTTCTCGGAGCTTGAGGCTGATGATCGCTTTCTGGAATAGCGTTTTTCGTTTGGCTCTTGCGCAACGTTCGGCAAGGCGGGCGCGGAGCGACCCGCGCAAGCGGGAGCGACGCTAAATTTGCATGTCGGCAGGGCGATACTGGTCTATTCAAAATCCTCTAACTTCTCTGATAGCCGCTGTGCCGTTTTAATCATCGATTTCATAATGCCAGTAACCGTTAGCTTGTTTGCTTCCTCTTTAATCTCAACTTTCCTTTTATCAGCAAGCCGCGTTATGTTCAGAGCAAGCTTGTCAGTATTTTTATTAACCCAACTATTAGGAATCCTCTTAGTAGTGTAGCCTGCTTTTAGAGAGTGTTTATCTCTTTCATCGTCTGCGAGCATCTGTTTAGAACTGAAGCCATGTTGAGAACCGTCTAATTCGATGTAGAGTTTAGCTGATTCGATTGCGATGTCAACGTGTTTATGACCGTCATAAGCTTCTAAAGTATGTTCTACTTCGAGGTTTTTCAGAGCCCTAGAAAGTTTGAGCGCCTCAGGTGTTACTGTTTTTTGATGCTTAATACATAATGCTGTTCCAATCCGTTTGGTCGAAAAGTCGTATACTTGCTCACTGATCGGCTCCCTACATACATAACAAAAAAATCTTTTTTGAGCGGTTATTCGTTGAGAATATGGTGAAGGTGGTGCGGCTGTTGATTTCTGATGTACCATGCATAGTGCTTTGCCGTACTTGTTCTTTGAAAAGTTATAGACTTTTTCGCTGATGTCTTCTTTGCAGAGACTACAGTAATATCGCATATCAAACAAATTAATTGCTTGCGGTTATAAGATTTCTGAATTCCAACTCGATAAAAATTTGGGCAAGCGGGAGCTAAGCACACTTCGGAACTCAAAGCTAAACAAACTTAACAACTCTATCCACAGTGTGTATTACTTTCTTGGAATACCTAAAGTTCGTTACAACATCCCTAATTGTTATAGTACAAGGTGCCCCGTGCGCTACAAGGTTCTTATTCCTTGACATAAAATTAAATGATTCCTTGGTTCTTAATGGCAACTTATTGATTTTATCTTTCCATTTACTATCAAATAGTCCCAACAAACCTACTAACTTCGGGATGTCGGGGTTCCTAAAAGTCTCGTTTATTTTCCGTTGGGCAAAATTGTTTAATTCTTTAGAACCGAGAGAGTTAATTCGTTCATTTAATATGCATTCAATACATTCTTCGTACAAACCTGAGATGTATACAACCAGATAGCGAGCAAGGTAAGATTTTTCCGCCTCCGAGGCGGACTTAAAGCTCTTTATCACTTTAATCGTTAATTCAATATCTTCAATTTGGCTTTTTGCTTGAGCGCATTTTATCATCTAAGAATACCAATGGCTAATTTTATTCTACCTTGAACTTTCTCAGTGTTGGTCGTATGATCGCTAACGTCATCTATGTACTCCTGATTTTGAATTAGCTTTCTATATTTTTGACGTAAGTCGCTTACATTATATAACCCAATTTCGCTCAAAGCAACTGCAATTGAGTCAAAAACCGATGTATTAACCGCACCTGATTTTATTTTAAGTGCATTCGGACCTATTTGGTCATGAATAGTGTCAACCACACTTTTAAATAAGGTAGAATATTCTCGTACCTCTTCAGGACTTATATCCCGTTTTTAGCCATGAAGTCTGTCATAAAATCTCGCAAACTCTGAGCTGTCTGACTATAATGCTGCCAACCATTTTTTAGAGTGAAGAATTTTAATATTATCTCTATATCTCTCATTCTTTTATCGGGTTCAGTCGATCTCAGGATTGATCGCCATTTGGGATGGAAATTAAGTGTTTTGAGCATTTCATTGAATGGACCGCCATAAATGCAATTCCTAATTTCTTGATATGATAGGGGCATTCCACCAGTATTCAACCTATTAAAAACTTCGAACATGCTTGTCGTGTCTTTGGGGTCTGCTTGTTCAAAGATGGTTGCACGAAGAACACTGTTTTTTAAGTATCGCTGTTCAGGTTTACTAAGTTCTGTAAAGCATTTCCGTTAATAGAGTTCTTCACGCCTGTTAATCGAAACTCACGTCTATCCTCGAATCTTCCAGAAAAGTAAGCTTGTATTGTTTTCAATCGTTGATGACCATCAACAACGAGAAGATTCTGAGTTTTCCTCCTTATAGAGAAAAATCTGGGGCACTGGAAGACCGAGCAAAAACGACTCTATTAGTCGGCTTGCTCGGATACTGTCCAAACATATTTCCTTTGAAAGCTAGTGACTTTTATTTCTCCATTCTTTAGTTTGCTGTTTAAAACCTCGAGTGTGAAGTCTGCTCCATAATAATTTATTTTATACTGTGCTGTCTTTGAGGAGTCCTCTTCGCCTTTATTCTTGTATCTTGCAACTTAAGTTGAATCGACAACTCGTTTCCCTATCATCAGACTGTTCGTTTTCTTTTTAAGTTTTAAGGTATTTTCAATTGTAAGCATTTCTACTTTGGTTTTTTGAATTGCATCCATCCGTCTGGCGTTGTGAAGCTGTAGGTAAATCCTATTGCTTCGAGTTCAGCGGCTCGTTTGCGGTCTTGTGTTTGTTCTATTATCCATTCTCCACTATCTATTCCAGCGAGTAAGTGTAGATATTTTTGGGTTGTGTCAAGTCGTTTATGTCCTACAATTTGTCTTACTATTTCGACGTTTTGTGTTCTACGTAGTTGTTTGGTTACATAGTAATGTCTTAGGTCGTATAGTCTGATAGATGCTATTGATGGGTCGTTAAGTTTCTTAGCTAACGCTTTTTTGTATTTGCGGAAGCATTCACCATATTTTCTTGAAGGTTGCTCAAAAAGCAGGTCTTCACCTTGAAGGCAATATTCAAGAATGTAAGTGTTTAACCGTGCTGCTAATTCCTCAGATATTTTTAATGGCGGTCTTGCATAGCAACCCTTTGTGCTTCTTGCTGTTATAGTTCTTTGGTCTGGATGAATATCGTTAGCATGTAACCCTTTTTCGCCAACAATCTCGATGGGTCTTAATCCAGTTTCCATGCTGATGTCAATCTTTAATGACAAGGGCATTTTTGCCGAAGCAATCAGTACTTCACATTTTTCGCTTGAGGGTGGTTGTATGCTGTGAGGTTCTGGCGTATAGTAGGGCTTTTCCCAAAAGATGTTATAGAATTTACAGTACCTTGCATAGCAGTCGCAAAGTTTACCCTTGTAATTGCTTGTAGCTTTGTGCCCGTTTGTTTTAATATAATCAGCAATCGCAAGTTCAACAGCTTGAGTATCATTTAGGTCTCTGACTCTCTGGGCAAGGTACAACAGGTTCTTCTGGTAAGCTGTTTGTGTGCTTTCACCTCTCCCTTTTCCCTTTAAGTACAGTACAAGTTTTTCGATTCTTTGTTGTGTTTCTTTGTCTATTTGTGGTCTTATTATTGCCCGTTTTTTCTCTATCTCCAAAAACTTTTTTAGGTCTACTCTTTGTAGCTTCATCAGTTTAGGCGTGGGCGAGTAGCTCAGTACGGATTCACCATTCTGGCTCTTTGCCTTGACTCTAAGTTGGGGGTCGAGGGTTGTAGCTTAGGGGTGCCGGATAGAGCACCAGCCTCCTAAGTTGGGGGTCGAGGGTTCAAATCCCTCCCCGCCCGCCATTGAACTTAATATGATCGCCCTCGCAAAGCAGATTTACCCAAGCAAATCTGAAACCCGCTTAGTTCTTTTCGGAAGTTTTTTTTCTTCTACGCATAAAAACCATCAAAGTCAACACTGTAAATGAAATTGCGCAAGCAACCACTATCAAATACACAGAAGGTTGGATGTTTAGACTTTGATTTGATGCTGGGGGATTTGTTTCTGTTGCATTAGGCGGGGGTACATTTGTTGGGGTTGCCATTTGAATACTTGGAGAAGCAGTTACGGAGGCGGATGGTTGTGTTTGAATGGGGATTTCTTGTTGGATAGGTGAAGGTTTGGGTGTGGGTGCGGCTGTTGGAACATTGTTTGCTTTGGTAATGCCAACAGTTATAGCTTGAGGGTAAGCAGCGCCAGAGGTGCTCATCGTTATGAAAGTTATTTTAGAAATCCAAGCAGCGCCGTTGGCATCTGGAAGAACTAATCGAAGGCCCTCAGCAAGCGGCTGACCATTTAGTTCGTAAGCGATGATTATTTGGGGTTCGATTGCTAAATCGATGGGGATGGCGACTTGGTATCCATCTGAAGCGGTAAATTGGATTGAGCAAACTTCAGGAGTAAGCTGTGTTTGGTTGAGGAGATAATTGAGAGGTACTCCGCCCCAATTGCCGTAAGTTACTAAAGCGCCGTCGCAGTATAGGTCGGCGCTAACTTCAGTTTTGGGCATAGCTAAAAGTTGAGCATATGTAAAAGCATAGGTGGTGCCGGTTAAATCGGTGAGTCCCAAGTTGGCTGTATTGTCAACTGTAGCGGACCCAATTGCAGGGATTATTAGTAAGGCAAGTATTGTTGTGATTGAGATACTGAGAAGGTATTTCTTTTTCATTGAAGCATCTCTCTAAACAATAATGACACGTGTCATACTTTTAAACCCTTCCAAAAAAAACAAAAAAATAAAGACAAGAGTACAAATCCTATCCGTCCGCCAAGAGCTATTTAGCCAAATAAAGCTACTTCTATGAGAACTACTACTTTACCCCCCATTATTGGTTACATCTCAATTTAGCGTTTGAACCCTCACCATTTAACGTGTTCGAAGACCTCAAATCTTGCATCATCACGTGTAAAAACGTAAAAATTTATTCACTTGTATAAAATGGTGATAAATTATTGCAGAGCAAAATGAAGACATCATCAAAGTTTCCTCAAAGGATCAAACGTGATTCCCAGAGATTCTGATACCTGAAAAACTTACTATATTTAAACAAAAAAAGAAGGGAAGTTTTTGCAAACAATTCCCATTCAATGTTTTCCTATTGACGTCTTCTCTGAAGCAAAACGATTGCGGCTCCAACGATTATTATTGTAGCAATTATTCCAATTACCGCTGGCATGAAATATAGATCGACTGTTGATGTTGTCCCTGTAGGCGCGGTAGTTGAGGACCCTTGTTGCTCGCCTGCATAAAAGGCCGCAGCTGCTTGCGACGGATAGTATGATTCAGTACCTTCAAAGTTTGCGATGACAGTGAAATCTCCAGGTATGTCAGGTGTCCAAGTCAGGCTGTATGTTCCATATGCATTGCTTGTTGTGACGCCGATTGTTCTGTAGTTACCGTTTGAATCAACCACATTTAACGTGATGGGCACACCAGTCAGGTTTGTTGGCATTGGTTGCTCTTGATACACCGCTTCCATGAACTGGCTTTGGCTTGCATCAGAAATACACGGCAATCCATTAGGGAAGTTCGCTGCTACTGCTTCTTGCTTTGAGCCAGTTGAAATGTCGATTATTGCTCCCTTGATTGTTATAGGTGTACTAGTTGTTACACCTACACTTGGCGCATCAACTGTCAATCTGCTCGGTCCTTTGCCATAAGCATATATCTGGTTGTCATAGCCGTTGTCCCAAACCATGACGCCGTCTGCGATGCACGGCGAGCTGATTATGTTAAAGCTCAAGGAATTCCATATTTCCTCTCCGGTACTAGCGTTTATGGCATAGAGCTTGGCGCCTTTGAACACGGGTGGCGTGTAATCGTGACCTGCCCGAACATAGAGTTTTCCGTCAGCGAGAATATGCTGCATAGACCAAGTGCCCAGAGGCCATATGCCATAGGGAGTGTCAACACCGGCGCTTCCACCGCTCCAACTCCAATTGAGAGCACCTGTTTGAATATTATAGGCGTACACCTCTCCACTGAAGCCCCATACGTAAAGGTTGCCATAGCCGATTACGCCCTTAGCATTGTTATCAAAGTATCCCCAAGAATTGTTGTAAGCCGGAGTTGGACCCCAAAGCTTATCGCCCGTCTCAATGCTGTACCCCGTCCACGTCAACGACTGACATGTATATTCAGTATAAACGCCTTCAGCCGCAGGACCCAGAGGCTTATTTGTGAATGCGTCCAGCGTTCTGTTTATTGGACCCCAAACTATATGCCCATCATCTGCACTATAACCCGCGTCAATTCGGTAACCCGTCTGAGCTCCTCCGGGAACCGAACCATCCATAGCAGTCAAAAGTACCACATCACTGTCAACGGCTGAAACTCCAAGACCTGGCACTATGGGCACACCGGACATGTTAGTGGCTATAGGCACGCTCCACTCGATTCCACCGTTCCAGTCAATAGTCGCTCCCTGAGGAGGTCGCCAAATTTCTGCAGGACTATAGCTTCTATAGGTTTGATTCACAGAGCCCTCTGCGATACATTTGCTCGCGTTCCACAGACTCAACATACCACCCGACGTAGTGTAGCTTAAAAGTTCACCGTTTGGACCCTCTACAAGCATGTTTGCATTTGGATTAGATATGTCCAATATCCACTGCCCTGTCATAGCGTCATACATAGACCACACGTTGGGGGTATTACCAACAATAAACCCTAACCCGTATGGCGCTGGCGCCGTAAATAAGTACGCATGGGCTCCATACTGATCGCCAGTGATGAAATTGTACACCATACCGCATCTTAGTGGATTAGAAGCGTTTACAGTCCAAAGCGTTTCTCCAGTGTTTATATCAACAGCGGTCAAAGGTCCCAAATTATTCGCAGCCCCTGGATAATCAGTATAGTAGAGTATGCCGTTGATTATTACCGCGCCAAATTTTGTTTCGTAAGCCGTTCCCGTCGCATAAATCCCTGTCTCACTGTCGCCAAAAACTCCTCCAATCTGACCTCCAAAAGCTATAGGCTTAGTCCACAGAACGTGGGCACTGTTGGGAGCGGTCGTGTAAGGATTAAAGTTTTGACCGAAGCGTCCAGCACTGTTAGTGTTTACTCCAGTGCTGCCAAAAATTGCTGCTCCAAGCCCAAGCCAGTTGCCACCGATCGAGAACCAATTTCTGTTCATCGAATTTATCGGACGTGTCCAATACTCCGTTGGAAGCGAAGTTGGTGGATAAGCAGTCCCTATCGGCTGCTCCTGTACCGTTAGCGTTGTCGTTGCGTTGCTAGCTTGGTATGTATCATTGACATAAGCTACGCCTCCAACCTTTGTTCTATCAAACGGGTAAGGATTCTCCTCTACAGCGACTTGTCCGGGAAAGCTGAAGTCAAAGGTATATGTACCGACAACGTCGGGAGTATAAGTTGTCCAGGCGCCTCCTGTTGCATCGGAATTAAACGTTCCTAAATCTGCAGTAGTGCCATCAGGTTTTGTAACGGTCACCTCAAAGTTATGCCATCTGGTACCCCAGAGGCCTATTGCTGTCGGCGGCACTTTGTCAATCCAGAAATTTACATAGGCTGTCTGTCCAACACCCACCGGATTGGGTGAAACGACAATGAATGCATAGGTCGAAATGGTCCACGGTGGATCATGTGCACTTGTAGACGGTAAGAAGAAGAGGGACGTAGACATAGTCAACAAAAGAAAAGCAGTGATAGTAACATACGTAGCCTTGTTTAATTTTCGCATTTTTCTTACTCCTTTATTCTGCTTAAAAGATAGCAATTGATTTACTCTCGAGAAGGCTATTAAAGACTAGTGACTGTACACCCGCTACAACGAAAAGACACCCCTAACTCATTTGATACATATTCTGAACTTAAAAGGCATGTATGATAGACTGCAACGCTATGGCCTGCAAAAAAAACCATAACCTCAGTTAACTTATGAACAAAAAACGCCATCATTTTTCCATAGAATACCCGTCCAATATCACATAATATCGCCACTCTCGACAGGGGTTTAAATCCCCAACCGTTTTTTGTTTACTTTCTACACCAAGTCTCATTTGCACTTTCTGAAAACTTGATAAATCTGAACCTTATCCCACGATTATCATTATAACCGCTGTCTTGGCAGGAATGGCAATGTATGCTGAAAATGGTTATATCGGGTGAATCTCAATTTAGGCGAGAAGGGCAGAATGGCTTTGAGAAATAGATTGGCAGTCGCTTTGTTGTTGACGATAATAGTTGCGGCTAGCAGTTTTGCTTGGTATTACGGCGCTACCAGATACGATGCTGGCTATGAACGGGGTATAAAAAAAGGCGTTGATTCAATTAGCGAACTCTCCAAAGACATCTCGTTCACCGGGGAGGAACTTCAGAAGTTCCAGAGCATCAAAGACCGCATTATCATATACAATACTGACCCCGAATTTCCCGGAGTGCGCGAGCTTGAGTGGATTTCGATGCGTAACTCGACAAGCGCTGATTGGGATTTACCTATGAAATCTATGGAGTACCTGTGTTTTTGGAGCGGACGAGGAAGTGAAGGAGAATGGGAAGCCGCCGTTAGTATATACAACGAGCCCGGTTCGACAGCGGATTATGTGGTGGAGGTTTCGAGATTCACCTGGCATTCACTTGAGGTGAGGCTGGATGGAAACATCATGGCAACATTTCCCCAAGTCACAAACGACACGACATCGCTAGGCTACACCACCTTCCACTTAACGCCATAGAATCTGCCCCCCAAACCCAAAAAAAGAAAAGCTTGAGACAGGAGCTCTTTCTGTTGAAGATTTTAATCACTCTACATGATTTGGTTTGAAATCGCAACAGAAAACCTAAACCTTTTCCACGCAAAAAAAGCTAAAGCAAAGCCAACAAACTGCAGCACTTTAAAAAATCAATCCATCAACCGAAAAGTAACAGCTATTTCAAATGGCGGATTTTTCCAAAAGGCAACAGAAACCGGCAAAGGTCCATTTAAAAAAGGGTCTAATGACCATAAGAGCAGAGCTTGGAGCGTTGCACATCTACAAACCGTAATTCCAATCAGCTACTAAGTCACATGTTCTTGCTGGGCAGTGGGGTATTTCACACGAGCAATTCTAAACGCATGATGGCAGTTTCCGCAAGAATAATGCTTCACTGAGAAATAGTCATTCTCGATTTCACTTTTGAGCTCAGCAGATTCTTTTCTGCATCTAGGGCACTTTACCATCCTTAACGCCTTCAAACAAGGCTCTATCGAGAGAGTTCATAAAAGGGTTGTGTGCCAAAAGAGGGGATTCATACATAAAATAGTTATGAAAAAACGATGGATAAAAAAAGAGTGGATTGGCTGTTTATCTTGCCCAGCAGGGGCCATACCCGTATCCGTTGTTGGGGCCATAGCCGCCTTGATAGGGCGCAATCGCTGTTGCGTTAACTCCAACGGGAGGAACAAAGTACTGGCCCTGACCGGCTCTGTAACCAAAACAGTCGCCTATCCAACCCCAAAAACCCTCAGCAGAAACCACAGAGTTAGACTCAGCACCTGTGTAGGTTTGAGTTTGGTTTTGGGCTATTTGAGCAGCCGCCAACCCAACAGCAGCCAAGACTAATGCCGCAGCAACGACAAAAGCGATTATTACTTTAGTTTTTTGCATCTTATTTTATCACCATATCATAATATATGCATGGAAGCTTATGGTAGTTGCCTGAAACAAAACTGAAACAGTATTGAAACAACATGAAAAGCCTATTTTACAAAGGCTAAACATTGCGTACGACTATCAAACTTCAAACCAAAATCCTGCAACATGATTAACAAAATGCGGCAAAGAGATTTCCCCGACCCTATAGAGAAACCAAAAAAATACTTATCACATTTATGTTCTATCAAATATTTTGCAAAAGAACGCTTCACCCACTATGAATCCAGTTTGAAAAACCTTGACCATTGCGCTGAATCGGCATTACTTATATACTGGCTGCTACCATTGAAATCCACAAGGTAAAAGAATATGACGGAAAAATCCAATGACGTGATATTCGTCGGAAACAAACCACCAATGAGCTATGTGCTCGCAATCATAACCGCGTTCTCGGGGTCCCAAAAAGAAATAACTCTAAAAGCAAGAGGCCAAGCAATCACCACAGCAGTTGACTGCGCAGAAATCGCAAGACACCGCTTCATCAAAGACCTCAAAGTGAAAAACCTATCAATCGGCACGGTTGAAATGCCACCCCGCGAAGGCGAAAGCAGGGCCCGAATGGTTTCCACGATGGAAATAACTCTCGCAAAGCCTTAAAACCAACATTTTTGCAGCTGCTTCCAAAGCTTCCAAAATGGATGGTAAAGGAACAACTCAATTATTTTTTCTTTATTTTATAAGTCCTGTCGATTGGTTATAACCTTATTTTGGCAATTTTAAAAGGCAGGATAACCCTAAAAGAGTAACCCACAAGCGATTTCTCAAAAAAAGAAAGCAAACACAAAATCAGCTCTGGAACAACTATGCCCCCATATTTGCTCATAGATGCGTAGAAGCTCATCCATAACCCGACGCAACCAGACAAACAACGACTTCCCCAGACGCAACCCACAAACCCTCCAAACCCTAAATCAAAAAACAAACGCAAAACAAGCATATCCAAAAAACAAAAAACCAATGTCCATCTTCTACCAAAGAAAAACAGCTGACCACCAAAAAACTTTGCAACAACTTGTTTGAAACCATTAACGCATCACTTCTGAACGCAAAAAGCAGCCAACCTTGAAAACCGCCGCAGAAACGCCTGCTAATTTGAATCAAGACTGCGTTGTCAACACCAAAAGTTTTCAGGCACCTCAATTGTTTTGAGAAATTATGGCCTTGACCGAGAGTAAAATCGTTTGTAAACCATTTAAATTCGTTATCGGAGCTGGTTGTTGTGACCTCAAGACATCGCCAGCATGTAGGTTATGCTCTTTGATTACATCAGCAGGTAGGGATAAGTCAAGAGAACAGGGCCATGATGACTCCCAAAAAAGATCAAGGGAAATTCAAACTCGCCCCACACAAACTACAACTCATTTACTGGCTTTTTTAAGAGCAACAAAACAAAGGCCAAAAAACACAACCCCAAACACCAACAGAACAAAAAAAGAAAACCAGGGGAAAGCTTGACCAAGCGCGGAAGCCCGCAGACACAAACATGCATGTGTCAACGGTGACACGTAAAGGGCGAAGCTTAATGCTTCAGGAACTTGACTTAAGGAAAAGAAAGTACCGCTAAGAAAAGACATAGGCAAAATACCAGGCTCATAAACAGAGTCATATCCTGATGGGTTTTAGCTAATAAGGCAATAGTAACGCCTAAGAAAGAGAATACAAAACAGGTTAAAACGAGACTTAACGGAAAAAGCAGATTCATCGCAGGCAGAGGCGAAAAAAGAAGAGCCACCACAAGCAAAGCTGCTGAACTCAACAGTCCACGTACAACACCGATTAGAGCTTTGCCGACGATTATCGAAAAAGCACTCACAGGAGCCATCAAAGTCTCATCAAAACATTTGTAGAACAAGCGGTCCACATGCAACTTGAGACCTGAAGTGTTAAAGGCAGTTGTCATTGCAGTTAACGCTATGATTCCTGGAATAACAAACTCAAGGTAACTAAAACCCTCAATACTTGTGCCTCTTCCTAAGCCGTAACCGAAAGCCAACAAATACAATATAGGAGCAATAAGAGTTAGAGCCATCGTCTTACCTATGTTTCGTCGCAGAAAACGCAAATCAACCCACACAACCGTGCCTATGTCTCTGAAGTGTCTCCATCATTTAATTGTCCCCCACTTTTTTACCCGTTAATTTAACAAAGACATCTTCAAGGCTTGAATCGCGAATTACAGTTTTAACATCAAACGGAGAGACCCTGCACATATCGGATGGCTGCATCGCGGTCAGCGAAATGCTCGTAACTGGTAAATGCACCATCAACAAGAGTCTCAACGGTAACCAAACCCACAGTTGCCTAAGCTCTGAGGGCGACCCTAAAGCAATCAAATGTCCTTGATTAACAATACCAACTCTTTGACAAAGAGCTTCAGCTTCCTCTATGTAATGGGTAGTCAGAAAAATGGTGTTGCCGCTTCTGCTTAAGCTGCGAATCAAATCCCACATTCTACGTCGCACCTGAACATCTAATCCTACAGTGGGTTCATCCAAAAAGAGCACAGCTGGGTCTATGAATTAAGGCGCGCGCAATCATCGCTGCTTTCTTCATACCACCTGATAAGTCTTCAACCATTTTCTCGCTCTGCTTGGTTAAACCAACAAATTCAAGAAGATCCGCTAACGCTGTTCCCTCCGTGCATCTATAGCGATGTGATGCAGACGGGCATGCAGCTCCATATTTTCTCTTAAGTTCAAATCTAAATCAAACGTTAAATGCTGCTGGACTACACCGATTACTCTTTTGACTTTATCAGGCTCTTTTTCTACATCAAACCCAGAAACCCAAACAGATCCTGAGGAAGGCTCGGTTAAGCCTGTAAGAGCACGAATAGTTGTTGTTTTACCTGCCCCATTGGGGCCAAGAAAACCAAAAACTTCTCCCGAATGTACACTGAGGTTTAGATTTTTCACTGCACAAACATCTTTGTATTGCTTAGTGAGATTACGGGTTATAATCGCCTCTTCCAACACCCATTAGCCCCTACAGACAGTGGAATAACTTACTCTGTGTGCTCATAAAAGTTTTCAAATTTCCGCAGCCAAACCAAGGAGAATCAGAAAACCAGTGATAACTAAAAGGCACATTTCAAAATTAGCGTTTACTCCTCAAGGTTGCAACTAAAACAAAAACCAGCACAACCAAAACAGTGACGCCGACAACTGATACCTCAAAGGGCACCCCGATACTAGGCTGTATAACTGATAAAGCCGGATTTAGGGGCGGAGGCGAAAACGAAGGGGCTGAAGTGACATTGGTAACGATGGGAGTTGGGGTTAAAATTGGGGTTTGGGTTGGTACAATTGGGCGTTGGGTTGGAAGAGGCAAAGGCGTATGAGCAGGCGTAGAGGTCGAAGCTGGCGGGGGTGAAGATGTTGAAACAGGGGCAGGCAAAGCAGCGGAGTCTGAAAGTTCCAGTCGCACATTGTCAACATGGAGTTCCTGCGGTTCTGAACCTGCACTCCACCAGTTCTCCCCCAACCCCGACATAAAGCTGATAGGATGGTTTTTATCGGTAAACTGCTGCTGAGAAGCAGTAATCACCGTTACACCGTTAACTGCTAAAGATACAGTCTCCGCAGGATTATTGATGGTTAAAACAAGGTGGTACCATGTGTTGCTAACTGGAGCAGACCCTGCAGTTTGAAAAACATAGCGGTAAACAACGTTTCCACCTATCCACATCGACCAAACAGTTGATCCATCTATTCCCACACCAACGTTGCCATAATTTCCGGCCAGATTCGAAGAATCGCAAACGTATAAGAAAAATATTGCTCCGTTCCCCTGCGAAGAACCAGTTGGAACGTTGGTAACAAATACATCCTGCGAAGCAACTATGGTACTGTTAACTGTTGAAGTAAAGCCATCCTTTACAACATATGAATGAGTACTGGCTCCAGCAACAGGCGGAGGGGCAATGAAACGGGCCACTCCATTGCTGACGATTTGGTTTGCACCTGAAATAACGTAAGACTGCGACCACTGGTCAAGGTTACCGGTTGAAAAATTATCCGAAAACACGGTTGCTGCATCAACTGGTTTCATGGGGGCAAGTAAGAAAAAACAAAAGAGAAAAAAAGCAAAAAAGAACACCAAAATTTTTTTCATCGCCACCAACCAATCCAGTTAACACGATTAAACACGTCTCTGATTCAGCGTGGAACTGCAGGCTGCGTAAATTCCGCCATACCTGAGAGTCAAAAGATAGCTTCTGATTAACTACAAGACAATTAAATACAATAATTCATAGAATTTAAACAGAGTGTCAAGTTAACTCTATCAAAAAAGAGAAGCCCCCAAGCTCTCACCACGCCAGCTACAAAAAATTTGGAAGCCATAGATCATTAAAATTGAGAGTAAACTACGGAAGGTTTAACCCTTATGCATCATTAACTGACAAAAAACAGGGTTTCGACATGGTTCATCGAAGAGTGCGGGGCGGAAAATACAAAATCAAGCACGTTAAGAAAGTGTGCCCCGTTGAGTTAGGACAAGAATTAGAGGTAACCATCACAGAGATAGGTCCAAGTGGAGACGGAATGTCAACAATTCAGGGCTACGTTATTATGGTGCCGAAAGCTAAACCCAGAGACACCGTGAAAGTCAAGATGGTGCAAGTCGGGGAAAAAACTGCCATTGGCCACATAACCGAGTGACTGCTTTGCCTACTTATTAAAAATTAGCCAGTTTTTCTTGGCTATGAATCAACCTCTCACCAGTATTTCACGGATTTTTCACCAAAACACACTTAGGCAAAAACCCAGACTGTTGTGCACAGGAAGGGAATGGGTTGTCAGATTTAGCAAACAGCTGCGAATACATAACCACGGACAAACTATGCTCAGCAATCTTTGAAAGCGAAAAAGCAAAAACAAACAGACAACTAAACTGTGTAAACCCCGAGAAAACAACCTGCTGCTACATCTGCATTTCCAGGACAACCTGCGCCATCAGCTGCAAGTATCTGGGTAAATCGGAGAGCGACCCCAGACCAATAGAGCCCCAGAAACCCGAAGCCGAAAACACCACCCTTGAAGAAGAAAAAGTTGCCCAACCAACCCCATCGACAATAAATTGTTCAACATGCAACGTCGAAATGCACTGTGGCAGAACAAAAATTAACGTTGAGGGACTGGAAGGCATCCGAGAAGGGCAAGTTTTGCCTGTTTTTATTTATGTTTGTCCATGCTGCGGCAAAATTGAGTTCAAAGCAGAAAACACTCATTAACAGTTACGCCACAAACGGACTGGGAAACGGTAATGGTTAACCTTTCACATCGCGTAACAGGCATAATAACAGCCATAACTGGAGCGGCAACGTTTGGCTTTTTGGTTCTGCCCTACATGTTGTTTCCAGAGTTCTACATAGCTAAATCCAACCCGAGCATGGGATACACGTCACCGGCTACTGTGGAAGGCTGGGCTTTCACGATAGTCGGGGTAGCTATGCTCTTAATTACAGTGGTTATGGCTAAACTGTATCGAAGCCATAGCTAACCCAACCCATCAACTATTAGTCGAAAATCTTGATTTTTTCTACTCTTCTCGATTCAGCCTCAATTAACGTGTAATAAACAACGATTAAAATCAAAATCATTGCCACGCCTACAATCAAAGCTTCACGAGGCATACCAATCAGAAGCGCAATCAACCCCGCAATACCCGCTATGGAGAGAAAAGGGAAGAGTGGAGCTCGGAAACTCGCATGCTTCTTTTTGCGTCTAAAATGAATCAACGCGAAACTAGCGATGAGATAGCAGAAAAGTATACCAAAGTTGCTAATGGAAGCCATCACATAAATGTTGCCAGAAAACAACATCACAATCCCAACTACTGCAGAAATCAATACGCCATTTACTGCGACATCACGTTTTTCGTCGTATTTACGGACAAACTTGGGTAGCAGCTTGTCTTGGCCGATTTGGAAGAGCACTCTTGAAGAACCCAAAATCATTGCCAGGGCCGCGGATGTAGTGGCTATTAGGGCACCTATGGAAATTAAAGTGAAAAGCCACGCAGGACCACCTGCAGACTTCAACGCAAACGACAGCGGGTCAGAAGATATTGTGTATTGGTTTGCAGGCATCAAAAACAAAAGAGAAATCACAACAAGGATGTAGAGTACCATGCTTATGAGAACTGAGGACACGATGGCTTTAGCTGCGCCTGCACCGCCACCTTTAACGTCTTTGGTAATGGTGGAAATGGCTTGGAATCCTGAATACGCAAAGAAAATCACCACGCTGGCAGCGAAAATTGAGCTAACAGAAGTCGACTGAAAACCAACAGTGAAATTGGTATTCATGTTAGCGCTGTTGCCGAAAACAAAAAACAAAGCAAACCCAATAAAAACCAGCAGAATGACGATTTTAACAATGACTAAACCGAAGTCTACTTTTGCAGCTTTACTTATGCCCAAAATGTTCACTACGGTCAAGACCAGAATCAGCAATATAGCGAAAACTGTCGGGTAAATCCCTGCCGTTATGCCTAACAGGCTGGTGAGGTAAGAGCCGAAGCCCAACGCTATAGGTGCGATTGAAGAGGCATAGGCGAAGTATAGCATGATGCCCGTAATGAAGCCGAGTTCACTGCCGAACGCTTCGTAAGCAAACGAGTAAGAGCCGCCTTCTGCGCGCGGCATAATAGAGCCTAACTCACCCAGCTCTAAAGCTACAATTAAAGCAATGACACCGACTATAACAAACGCTATCAGCGCCGCTGAACCAGCTAATGCTATGGCGGTTCCGCTTAAAACAAAAATGCCCGCACCGATAATCGCGCCAAGCCCAATTGCAGTTGCCACTTTAACGCTTATCATCTTGCCTAATCCAAAGATAATAATGCTTAGGACAATATTGAATTTGTGCCCCGCAACGTTAAGAACATAATTCGTTTCGTAATTACCTTTACCTGAACGCAAAAAAATTAAAGGATTATTTGCACTCTACCCACTTTGCCATCAGTTAATCGAACTTTTATACCGCGGGTATGAGTTGGACTACCCGTAAGAATTTCTTTAACTATGCCCTCCGTTAAAGTGCCGCTTCGCTGGTGCTGCTTTAGAACAATTTTTACGCGGATACCAGGTTTGATTTGGATGCGCTGCTGATTCGGCTGCATTTCATAAAGTGAATACTTCGAGGTTAAAGTGCATTCGCACCAATTTTCATGATAAACCCACCAAATACACCCTCAAACAGAAGCAGCCAAAGCAGTTTACTGCCTTTTATGCAATATTGGAATAGCTAAGTCCTCGAAGACCAAAAGTGCACATTTCCTTGACTTGCAGATGTTGCGGTTGATTCGCAAACCCGCCAGTTTAGGCTGGAAAAACAGGTTGCCGGGCAGGGATTCAAGTTACTGAAAAGCATTTTACCTCCTTTTTGCATAGTTCCACAGGGGAAACCCACTCATGAACACCGATCAACGAAAGATCGCGAATATACATGATTTTTTCCTTGATTTTGATGCTTTATCAGCACAGTTGATGAGTTATAAAGACAAATTTCCTTCTGGGCTAATAATTCCCATCTATGGAAACGATATACGAAGTCCTGGACTCCCTAAAATTGTCAGCGAAATAAACCAATGCACCTACCTAAACAAAGTGCTAATAGCACTTTCCGCAAACGAACCCCGCGAATACGAGGAAGCATTGAGGTTATGCCGCTCATTTAAGATTCCCTGCGAAGTAGTCTGGTGCAACAAACCCGAAGTCCTCGAAGTTCTGCAAGAACTCAAAAGCAAAGGTCTAGACGTTACAGATTTATCGGGAAAAGGCAAAGACGTATGGATAGCCATGGGAATCGCTTCGCTGGACCTTTTCGCCTTCGCTGTTCACGACGTCGACATTGTCTCTTACACAAAGATGTTACCGACAAAGATGCTCTACCCAGTGATTGAGCCTAAACTGGATTTCTTCTTCGCCAAAGGCTACTATGCAAGGATAGGCCAGGAAAACCGAAGATTATACGGGCGGATACACCGCCTATTCCTCAGCCCCCTGTTGGAAGTTTTGCAGGAGAAACTGCGTTACTCAAAGTTTTTAACGTATCTACAATCGTTTAGCTACTCGCTTGCGGGAGAAATCGCTGTTTACAGTGACTTAGCAACCCACCTCAGAGTGCCAGCAGACTGGGGACTCGAAGTGGGTTTGCTATCTGAAGTTTACCGTAACGCATCGTATGGCCGAATCTGCCAAGTTGACCTTGGCTTCTACGACCACAGACACAAACCAATTGAACCCGATGGATTGCTTAAAACAGCAGAGGAAAGCTTCGTGACTTTACTGAGGACTTTAACGGAAACAGAAAACGTCGACATCTCAGAACCCTTCCTCATTAGCCTCCAAGTAGCCTATAGGCGACTGGCGCAGGACAAGATTCGACAATTCCACGCCGACGCAACATGCAACATGCTCGCTTTTGACAGGCATGAAGAAGAATCAAACGTTGACCAACTCAGCAGCGTCATAATCACCGGCGGAAAAAAATATCTTGAAAACCCCGTAAAGGCGCAGTTGCCGGACTGGTTAAGAGCAGTTGCGGCTATACATAATATTAGAGAAAAACTCAGAGACACCGCCATTGAACAGTAAAATGGTTGTTTACGCTGACATCGACGGCAGCCTGCTAAACAGCAACTACAAAGCCGATACCATAGAGCCAATTCTGCAGCAACTCATAGATTTAGACGTTGCAATCGTGTTTAACAGCAGTAAAACGCAAGCGGAAATTGAGCATTACAGAAAAAAATGGTGCATCAAAGACCCCTATATAGTTGAAAATGGCAGCGCAATCATCATCCCAAAAAAATATTTCCACCAAAACCTCAAGGTCACAACGCAAACCCAAAACAACCAAATAATCGAGTTAGGAACCCCCTACAAGGTAATTCGAGAAAAGTTGAGGACAGCTAAAGCGCAAACTGGTGTGGAGGTCAGGGGGTTTGGAGACATGACCACAGAAGAACTGGCACAGGACAGTGGATTGCCAATAGATTTGGCTAAGCTAAGCAAAAAGCGGATGTACAGTGAACCCTTCAAAGTGCTTAATGGAAATGTTGAAGAACTTTTGAGAGCACTGACGCAAATGGGATTATTTGTAACTAAAGGCGGAAGATACTTGCATGCCATGGGAAACACAGATAAAGGAAAAGCCGCCCAAAAATTAAAACAAATTTACACCGCCGAGTACACAAAGGTTTTTTGCGTGGGCGTAGGTGACAGCGCCAACGATTTACCTCTGCTAAAAGCGGTGGACAAACCGTTTTGGGTTGACCAAAAAACACAAAGGGAAAAAGTGTGGGCTGAAATTTTATCGCTTGCCCAAACTCACTACAAAAAAATTTAGTATTTATCGATCAGGAAATCTTTTTGTTCCCGAAACACTTTGGCTTCTTCAAGCACTCTTGCTTCTGCTTCCTCACGCGTTTCACTCCAGGTTTCTTTTAGGAACGAGCCAACTCGACCAATCCAGAGCACCCTCAAAGCGTTAATCAGGTTCTCCCGCTCATCAAGAGAAGTCTTGTGGAATTGGGCGATAAAGGAGTAAACCGTTTTAGCCCAAACTTCAGATGACAAAGTGACAGGGGCGGATGTTTGGGCGTCTTTTAGTTTCTCAAATACAGAGACAATTTCTGCATCAAGGAAACTCTTGTAGCAGTTGCCGAAGAGTGGGTAGCTGGTTTTGTAGGCAGCCATCGTTTCGGATAGTGATACATTGATGGGTTCTGGAGTTTCCGGGTTTTTAACTTCGCCCACCATCTCGGTTTCGGAGAAACCTCGAATGGTTTTCCATTCGACCTCGTAGGTTTCAATAGCCGTGAACATAGTGTTCATTACTTGACGGAACATGCCTGCTAGCTGGCTGGAGGGGTCCTTAGCGTCATGCTCCTTAACACCCAAATACGCCTGCTTAACGTCATATCGTTTGGCTAAGGCAGTGGTTGTTTCGAAAATGTCAATGCCAAAGCGGCACACATCAGAAAAAGCCAACAGCGGTGAGTTTAGGAGATCTTCAACTAGTCGTCTGGAGAAGCCGAAATCGCCGCCTATAGGTTGACGGATATCTTTGCCGAAGAGGCTAGAGGTGACGGGATAGCAGAGGAAGTTGGTTATTGTTCCGTCGTATTTTCGGCGGTTATAATAGGGCGCAACAAAACCAGTACCATTCAGCGTCGGCGCAACCAGCAACTTTATCCATTCAGGGGTTATGCTGCGCAAATCCGAGTCAACTAAGGCGACGCTTTTAACGTCAAGTTTCTGTGCAGCTTCAAAAATTGCTTGAACGGCTCGGCCTTTGCCGGAAATGCCCATGTATATTGCTGGAATAAGCTTTACTTCGGACGGTA
This sequence comes from uncultured archaeon, assembly GCA_963760925.1. GTDB lineage: Archaea > Thermoproteota > Bathyarchaeia > Bathyarchaeales > Bathycorpusculaceae > Bathycorpusculum. Next base: position 871,646 of record CAVXES010000006.1, read on the forward strand.
AATTAATTCGTTTCACAGAGTTGAGGGTATCGTCTTTGGAGTTGCCGTCGGAAACAAAAATCACTGAGCGGTATTCGGGGAAGTATTTTTCTAAGCCTTTAGTTGCTTGAGAAAGCACATAGCTGGCGGTTAAGACATTGTTGAATGAGGGGATGCCGATTAGGATGTCGGCGTTCTCGATGGCATGGAGGTAAACGTGGGCATCTAAAGATAATGCTGAGTCAGCCTTATTCAAACGATAATCACCCTATGTTCGGCTATGAATTAGGAGTATTTCTAAAAAAGATTTGTGGACAAAAAAGAAAACATTTTGGCGGCTTACTTTGTTATCTGCGAGTTCTCTGCCGAAATCAGCCCTAACTACTCGGCCCTATTGAACCTCAGAAGCGCCGCTACGCCGCCTAAAGCCGCAAGCGCCCCTTTTTCCGCCGAAACAGAAGAAATTACTTCCACGCGAGCGCCAGTCTGCGCAGCCAAATCCTCCAACACATCAACAATGTCCCGCTCAAACAGCTCGAACTCAAAGCCACCGCAATTAGGACACGGATTGGAAATCAGGTCCCTCATCGCCTCCATCCTGTCTACGCCACCCACAATTTTCTGCTGTACGACGCCACATTTTTTGCATACAGCCCCGATTTCGCTGTAACCACTGTCGTCGGTCACTAAGGCAACGTCTGCTTGCCCTCTTTTAATCGCCTCCACAACTGGGTCTAAACCGTAAGTGGCTAAACCCGTTGATTGTTTCCTAAGTTCCACCATTAAACGTTCGACAAGCTGCTTCTCTTCAGGACCACACATGCCCTTGAGAAGATCCTCGGCTTTGCAAACTATATCTTTGACAGCAGCGTCATCAGCTGACTGCGTATCGTACGTCTGCAACAGCACATTATCGAGTTGGTAATTGAGTAAACCATCCTTTACGAAGTCGTTTTTAGTTTGTCCCGGCCCACCAACCAGTAACACAGTAACAGGGTGGTCTTCCAGAAACGCTTTCGCTGCATGTTCCGCGACTCGATGGAAAAACGCTGTAACCTCCATGTCACGTTCCCGTTCATACCGCCTTTGGCTTTGCCCTCCTTTACCTGTTTTACCCGGAACTCCCGATGTGAGGCGATCAACTATTTCGGTGCGGTTTCCGTTCACTAAGCCGAAAGCGGCCTCTTTAGCGTCCAAGGCTATGACGCCGACGACTTTGGGATCACGCAACATCTCCCTTAGCGGCTGCAACATGAAAAGGTTGCCGACTTCAAAGTGGAAAAATGTGACAGGCTCGGGTGGAATAATCTCCTCGATTATGAAGTGTGGCTGCTCTAACTCGTTTTGGGCATATATACCGGCAAAAAAAGCGTAGCCGTTTTCGGGTACCGCGGGTTTCTCTTTTAGGTACTGGATAAGCTGTTTAACTGCGGATTCTGCATCACCTCCCAATTTCGTGTTTGTTTTCAGCTCGTTTTTTAAGGCTGCAACTGTCTGCTCCACCGTACCGTCGAAAGGCACATACAAGGAAATGAAGGCTTTCTCAGCTGCTTCCTTACTGGATAAGTAAGCGATGCGTTTTTTGAGCTTATGCTGCTTAACGGATTTGCTGGTTGCAATTTGGCAACCCAAAAAATTATTGGGCCTTGAAGAAAACAGTTAATTTCACCTAACAAGAAAGCTACCACTTGACACAATTTATGTTTTTTTGGAAATGGAGGGTGGGCGCAAGCAACTCCGGAAAGGAGAAAAGGAAAATCCACTTACTATGGCTTGGCACTACATGGAGAGGGTCCGAAGTTGCTTGCAGCCACACTTGCTCTGTATCTCTAATGTGCGGTTTATGGTGATATTGGTGTGTGCGTAAAGAAGGCTCCGACAATTGTTTTGTGTGTCATCAAAAGACAACTGCATGCTAACTACGTTTTAACAAATAATAAGACAGGACTGACAAGGGGGCAACAAGCAGATAAGAAGATAGAGTTCCAACCCAGATGCCTAACGCTGGATAGAGGTAGTGGACCGCTATGCTATAGGGAATTACCGTTAGGATACCGGAGTACGCCATCGCTTGGGCAGTTGATTTCGAAAACTCCAAGCCTCTGCTGCAATAGAGGATTATCATAGTTGAGGTGTAGACTGCGGGAAACGCCGCTGCAACGCCGCCGAGAATGGGGCCACCGATTTGGTTAAGAAAAACCGATGTGGCAACCAAGGCACCTGCGCCAACGCCCCGCAACAAAATTCCTCTTGTTGGATAAACGTTTCTGCCGCCAACCTGCTCGATTTTGAGTTTTTTAGCAAAGAGATAGAAGATCAGGATAGAAATTAATGCGCTGCCTACCAAGGAGATGACATAGTTGGTAATACCCGAAACAACAATCACAATGGAAGCAAAGAACCAAATTAGCAACGAGATGGAGATGGCCCATTTGAAGCCCCTCCGTGTGAAATAGGCATAGAAGATCAGAAAAGCGTTTGTCATGGAGAAGGCAATTGGAAAAACCACGGTTGCATCGACGGCGACCTGCGGGGACTGGTTGATTGCGATGAAGAGAAGCGAGAAAGCTGCGGTAGAGGGTAACCCCCCTAGTATTGCGTAGGCGCTACCTCTACGATCGGCGACAGCGGTGACCATGGAAACCCAGATGGCACCTACTATGAAAGCCAAGATAAGACGGATAAGGAACAGGGTGTCGAGCATACGCTGGCTTTACAGGTCTTTATTAATTAATGTTTAGAAAAAAAGCTTAGCCTTTAGTTCTGGACTAATGGCATCTTAGCTGCCTTCAACAATGAAGGCTATTTTAACTACTGCACGGTACTCTGCAATTTGGTTGTTTTCAACTGTGGCTTTGCAGCTTTTAACGTAGACAGATTTAATGTTCTTAACAGTCTTTGCTGCTTGTGCCAAAGCATTTTTTGTGGCGTCTTCCCAATTATTGGGTGAGGTTCCAATTAACTCAATTATTTTTACAACTGTCATTTATTTTATTTCTCCAACATATCATTAATAGCAGCAAATAAGAACGTCTGTGACTACAAAAAGAACACAACAAGTCAATGTCAATAGATTTCTGTTTAATATTTAGAGCTTGAGAATAATTTAGAGAAACTATGAAAGATCAACATTAAGAGTAGCTTAAAAAATGAAGAGACTTAATGCGTGATAAAGCATAAAGTCAGTATTTGCCGAGATACCTTGTACACAGAGGCTTAGGAAATTTAGGTTTCAGGCTTTGTTTCATTGGATCTCAAATTTACGTTTATGACAAACTTGTTGTATATGACAATGTTTACGGATGCGTCGGCGGTTGGACTAAGGATTTTTGCTCCCTTGGAAGTCTCTTTTTCGTTTGGTTCAGATGTAGACAAAGGCATCTTGCTTGTTTATGTCGACTAATGCATAAAATGGTTTGTTGGCTCACTGTGAAACTTTTTTTCACATCAAATATTGAGAAAACGAAGTGCTACAAGGATTCTAAACTGTTGCAAAACTGGATTTAGCTCCCACCAATCGTAAACTCCAAAAAATTCCCTTCAACGGTCCTTTTCTAACAGTTGTTGCGACTAAAATGGAGAGAATAGCCAAATCAACAACTAAGAAATAAATCCCTAAAGAAAGCACACCAACGCAGAAAAGCCTAAAAGTCAACTCACTACAAAAAACCAAAACACAAACGATTAACCACGCACAGGTCAAACATACAGATTACGCCCACACCGCTACGAAACAATATGTGTCTCATCTAAATATCGCTCAGACACTACATTGACTCGACATCTCAGGCGATTGGTGGCCGCAGGCTGAGCTAGTCGACCGAAGTCTTCTAGCTTACACCCCGGCTCCATCAAACCCATCTTTTATGGGAGCCCTCGTCCAGTGAAACTGGAATGGCTGCCTCTTTTCGGGAGAGGCTTCGAGCTTAGATGCTTTCAGCTCTTATCCACAACGGCGTGGCTGCCCGGCGACTGCCTTATCAGACAACCGGTTAACTAGAGGCCACAGCGTCCCGTTCCTCTCGTACTAGGGACCCTTTCCCCTCAAGCAGCCAACACTCCCAGCAGATAAAGTCCGACCTGTCTCACGACGGTCTAAACCCAGCTCACGTTCCCTTTTAATAGGCGAGCAGCCTCACCCTTGGCCCCTTATGCAGGGCCAGGATAGGAAGAGCCGACATCGAGGTACCAAGCCGCGGGGTCGATGGGGACTCTCGCCCGCGACGAGCCTGTTATCCCTAGGGTAATTTTTCTGACACATCCAGCCCCCACCAATGGGGAGCATGGATGATCGCTAAGCCCGGATTTCTCCTCTGCGTCCCTTACTGTTTGGGACTCAGTCAGGCTGGCTTTTGCCCTTGCACTCTACGGAGGGTTTCTGTCCCTCCTGAGCCAACCTTAGGGCGCCCTTGATATCTTTTCAAGGGCGTGCCGCCCCAGCCGAACTGCCCACCTACCGTTGTTCCAGCCCGCTAGGGGCCGGTGAGAAACACGGTTGCAGAAAGTCGGTGTTCCATTGTTGCCTCCCCCGTGTCCCAGAGAACACAGGATCGACGGCTCCCGACTACGCTCTGCATCCACAACCGTATTCCAGCGGCAGGCTGCAGTAAAACTCCACAGGGACTTCTTTTCCCGCTGGGAGATCGTGGACTGTTCGTCCACGTTATGTGGTTTCACCGGGTACTACGCGGGGACAGTGGGGCCCTCGTTGATCCATTCATGCACGTCGGAACTTACCCGACAAGGCATTTGGCTACCTTGAGAGAGTCAGAGTTACTCCCGGCGTTTGCAGGCCCTTAGCCCAGTTGGACCCAGGTTTCAGGTACCTGTACTGGCCAGGATTCAGAAGCCGTTCACAAGCTTTCGCTCTTGCGGCTTCCTGTGTTTTTATTAAACAGTCGAGACCCCTTTGTCACTGCGACCTGCTCTCCTAATACAAGACTAGAAGAACAGGCACCCCTTATACCAAAGGTACGGGGCTAATTTGCCGAGTTCCCTCGCATTAGTGTATACCCGACACGCCTTAGGTTTCTCGCCTAGGGACACCTGTGTCGGTTCTAGGTACGATCATACAGGATCCTTCTAAGTGTGTTTTTCAGTGGCTCCAGAAATCAACTGAACCTCCCTAAAACGGGTGGCTATTCCCAATTTCGTCCAGTTCTCGCCATTACGGCACTCCCTGGATTTATAAAGTTAAACAAGGCGATGACCTTGCTCAGTTTATCCCGAAACGTCAACACTTAGCTTGCGTTACCGCGCGTACCTGTATGGTTCCGGAATTTTAGCCGGATTCCCTTTTTCGGCATAATCGGTTAAGTTATGCCTTAGGATCGACTTACCCCCGGCTGACGATCGTTGCCGGGGAACCCTGGCCCCTTCGGCGGAAAAGATTCTCACTTTTCTTTGCTGTTACTACCACCGGGATTCGCAATCCTGACCGGTCCACTGGACCTTACAGCCCAGCTTCTGTCCAGTCAGGACGCCTTCCTACCAGCGCAGCTTAAGCTGCGTTCTGAGGTATCAGTGGCTGGCTTAGTCCCGTCAATTTTCGGGGCCGTCAGCCTCGGCGGGTGAGCTGTTACGCTATCTTTGAAGGATGGCTGCTTCTAAGCCTACCTCCCCGCTGTCTGAGGCTGACGACGCCCTTTGGTTTGACATTTAGCCAGCACTTGGGGACTTTAACCTCAGTCTGGGTTGTCCCCCTCTCGGTCCAGGAGCTTACCCCCTGTAACCCGCTTCCCAAGGTCTACGGTGCGAGTGGATTCGTAGTTTGAAAGGAAAGTGGACTCTTTCGAATCCTTGTTTTCCAATCAGTGCTCTACCCCACTAGCCGCCTCGCTTAGGACTGGGCTCAGGCCCACTTCGGAAGGAACTAGCTATCACCAGACTAGATTGGTCTTTAGCCCCTAGCCCCAGGTCTGGGGAACAAATTGCACGTTAGAACCCTTTCGAACCTCCACTAGGCTTTCGCCTAGCTTCGTCCTGCCCAGGGCTAGATCGTCTGGTTTCTAGTATGTATAGTCACGACTTCAGGCCCTTTCAGACCCTGCACCTGGCTCCTTACGGAGTTGCGTGCGTGTTGGTTTCCCTTTGCTTACAAGTTTGACACTTTTAGGCTTGCCGTGGCTATAAACTCCCCGGCCCGTGTTTCTAGACGGAACGCATAACCCTGATCAGCTTTCCTCGTACAGCTGCTTCACAGCAGTTTCCTTCGGAAGGCTTCTACTCTTCTGGGCCATGCACGTCTGTAACTGTCTGGTTTCAGGCACTTTTCACCCCCATTCCGGGGTACTTTTCAGTTTTCCGTCACCGTACTAGTGCGCTATCGGTCTTGAGTTGTATTTAGTCTTGGAAGTTGGTGACTTCCAGCTTTCCATACCAAAGCCATGGTATGGTAGTCTGGGACTCTCGCTCTGCTCTTTCTGGAATACGTTTACGGGGCTATCACCCTCTATGGCAGGCCTTTTCAGGCCATTTCAACTTCGCCAGCGAAGAGGAAGCAAGGCCCTTAACCCTACATCTCCAATGCATTTCTGCAAAGGATTCGGTTTGGACTGTTCCCATTTCGCTCGCTGCTACTAAGGGAATCCCTGTTGGTTTCTTTTCCTCCCCCTACTAAGATGCTTCCGTTCGGGGGGTACCCGCTCCGTTAGGAGCAACGGCCTTGCGGTCGTTGAGAAGTCTCATTCGGGCATCCTCGGTTCTAAGGCTGCTTGCGCTTACCCGAGGCGGTATCGCGGCTTGCCGCGCCCTTCTTCGGCTCTCAAGCCGAGCCATCCTCCAGACAGCGTGGCATGTTACGGGCCAATGGTAGTGTCTGTTTGGCGTTTAGTGAAATCACATATTATCTCATATTGATGTATTGGCGTCGTTGTATGTTTGACCTGTGCATGGTGTCATTTTAAGCGCCAGTAGCGCCCATTCACCGCTTCACCCCCCATCGTGTTCTGGTGGGGAGCTGCATTTTATTTGTGTAACCCATGTTACTGGGATTGCATAAGAAGCAGACTCGCTTAATATAAGTGTATCGTTACACTTTATCCGAGTCTTTCGGACTGCCGTGGCAGCGCTTCCAATGCATTTTTACTTGATGAGCCCATTTTTTCGGGTGTCAAGCCCATAACGATAGGGAAACAAACTAAACTACAGTCCATCATAAAAAGATGTCGCACCAGATAGAACAACACAGTAACTTTTTGTTCCACATAGAACCACACAAGAAGTGTATTTTCAAGCTTTTTCTAGGCCGTTTTGAATGTTTTTTATTAGTAGCAGTGATTGAAAAGTTTCTGTACACAACAACAACCAGCAGAAACCTCAAAAAGCCCGATTTGCGGGTGGCGATTGCGTTCTAGTTGTGCAAGAAGTCACAAGCGGCTTGAAAAACGGTTCCCCCCCCACAACGTAGTTGCTTCGAGGAGGGGTAAAACCGTTTTTCTTTCTTTTTGTGGATTAGCAGTTTTTACGGCGCCACAAGATGCTATTGGGGGCGGCTGTTTTTGTGTTTGCAACGTTTCTCTTCGTCTGATGGGATGTGTTCGCACACGCTACATGTTCCATGTTGAATGTGTATTCTTGCCGATGTGGGGCATGCATCGTTTGTTTTTTCGTCACATATCATCAAAAGTAATCAATGTAAAGTACAATCCAGTTGGGCACCAGGACCATCTCGCCGTCACTACGAAAAAGTCAACCACACCAAACAAATACACATATTCTAAATCGTTTGTTTAGGATTATCAGGTTTCTCCATTAAGGCCCAAAAAATTATCTTAGCATCTTTAGCCTCAGCATTATTAACGCAGGTCCCGCTGTTAATAACTTGATAACCTTTTTTTGCATAATCATTAATCGCATCATCCCTTTCTTTGAGTTCAGAAGCGTTTTTTTCGCTATTTGCAAGAGCATCAAAAAAATAGCTCCTATAAAGTGTAATGTATTCCAAAAATATCTCCAAGTACCTAATAGGAATATTCAGTTTTAAATTTTTGCTTACTCGCTTAAGATCAAAATGTGACCTGAAAATTTTCCATAAGCAAATGAGACTCTCTGTGACCATAAAAAGATAACATCAGCATAAAAAAGCAAAAGCAAATAAAAATACTTCATAAAACAAACGCTGACTTATGAACAGCATAAAGAGAATCAAGTGCGAACGGCGAAACTCTGCTAAACATCAAATTACCTTGCAGAGTAATTCGGGGTTTATTTGCAGAAAGTGATGCCAGCGGTAATAAGAACACAATGGAAACCTGTCGATGCAGGAGTTGCTGTTGTTACTTGTCCTAAAAATATTTGTGTTGCGAAAACAGCGAGTGCTTAATGGGGGCAAAGATTTTACACGTGTCTTCGATTAACGGGTGTGTCAAAGAGTTTGATAAACTGAGGGAAATAGACTGTACTTTTTGTTAAATTAGTATCCGAATGGGTAACAACGTGTAGAATCCGTTAAAAGGGTAACAGAACCTAAAAAACAATTTATTTAAAAGAGGTAACCCGTCTCTGCGCCTTCTCAATATACGCCGCATTAACATCGTAACATATGTAGTGCCGCCCCGCCTTTATTGCCGCCACCGCCGTTGATGCTAACCCGCCAAACGGGTCCAAAATGACTTCGTCTTTGAAGGTGTAGAGTTGTATACATCGGTAGGGTAGCTCTACTGGGAATGGGGCAGGGTGTCCTACTTTTTTTGCTGATTCAGGCGGAAAACTCCAGATGGATTTGGTGTACTCAAGGAATTCTTCCCGCGTAATCGTGTTGTCTTTTTTAGAGCGCGAAAACTTGCCTTTCGAGAACACCAAAATGTACTCATGAATGTCCCGTAATGTCGGGTTTGAAGCGGATTGCCAGCTTCCCCAAGCGCAGTTGCCGTTTGCGCCCGCTGCCTTCTGCCAAATAATTTCCCCCCGCATCAAGAAGCCCACGTCAATCATTGCGTCTATGATGTATTTGTGGTATGGGATGTAGGGTTTTCTACCTACGTTGGCTATGTTTACACATGCGCGTCCACCCTGAACTAATACCCGGTAAGTTTCTGCGAATACCTCTTTGAGCAGGCTAAAGTATTCTTGCAAGTCAAGATTTTCGTCGTAGTCTTTGCCCACGTTGTATGGGGGAGAAGTAACCATCAGGTGCACACTTGAGTCAGGCAAAGCTGTCTTGCGGCTGTCACCTAAAACGATTTTGTCCAAGAGGTTAAAGGGAATTGGGTTTTCGGCTTCGGGGGCTTTCTCATCGATTTTGCTTTGGCTGTAGAGTTTGCTTGCGTAGAATGGGCTGCTATCATGGTTTTCTCGTTTGCTAACGCCGAAACTGCGGGTCTTAGTGTTTTTTCTAGCCGTCAATAACGTCCACTTTAAACAGTAGTCATATTCGGTGCGGCGCGATTTAAGGGTAACTAATCAAATAGTCAAACATTTTTTGCGAGAAAGAGGTGACTAAAAAATAGTGAATAGAGAGGTTTAGTCGTCTTCTGAGTCTTCTTTTGCCAGTTCGGTGGCGGTTTCGTCGGTGTGGCTAACTGCGTTTTTGCGGGTTTCTTTTTTGCTCGGTCCTTCCTGCGTGTAGCCTTCCATGAAGCCTGCTTCAGCAGCAGTTACCTCGTCCTCTTCAAGCAATACTTCTCGTTCGGCGGGATCATAGATATCGTCGGTTTCGTCTTCCCGCTCGGCCTTGCTGGGCGGGGGTCCAGTGTAGAGGTGGGGTGGCGCCTTTTTCGGTTTAGGTTTAGACATTTTGTTTTACCTCGGTTTTTAACGGTTTAGCTCTGTGTTCTAAACTATGTAGAGAAAGGACTTGAACCGCTTTTAATGATATGTGACTGTTACGGTGCAACAACAAAGAAAGGTAAGAAAAAGAGGTTAATGCGAAAAGAGCTTCGCATATGGTCTGCTTGACAGTGGCAAAATCTTCTTCCACTTCGCGTTGAGAATGGCTATTGGGTCACCGCCGAAGTAGCTGCAATACTGCCCCACCAGCTTGGTTATGGCTGCCATGTCACGTTTGCCGACGTCTTGGACTTTGGTGCCTTCGACAGGACAGAGGAATTCGCCACGTTCATAGATGACGCCGCCATGCATGCCTGTGCCGACGAAGCGGGCTTTGCATTTTTCGCCGCCTTTTAGGTTCAGACCTAAGATGCAGATAATGCCGCCTGCCATGTACTCGGCTAAGAAAGTCGCCTGCGGTGTCGCCGACAACGATGGTTGGGTATTTTCTTTTGATACTCTTTCATGTGGATGCCAACGCGATAGCCTACGTAGTCTTTTACAAAGATTCTGCCGCCTCGCATACTGTGGCCTGTGACGTCGCCTGCGTGTCCGTGAATGACGATTTCGCCTTCGTTCATGGTGTTGCCGCAGCCGTCCTGAGCGTTGCCGTACACGGTGACTTTTGGTCCATTCATGAAGGCGCCTAAGTCGTTGCCGGGGGTTCCGTACATATCGATGTGGGATGGTGGTGTCAAGGTCGGTACCGATGTAGCGTTGACCGCAGACGTTTTGGATTTCAATGCGTTCGATACCTGGCGCGATTGCATGACTGCACGTAGAGCGTTTAGATCGTTGTAGTAGAGTCGTTCATGCGTTAACTTTTACACGTTGCTTTCGTTGGTGATACTATTAAGATATTTTTGGTCAATTACTTTGCTTTTTCTTGTTGAGGTATTTGCATTGTTTATTCTCCTGCCATTTTTATGCCTAAGATTTTCTGTTCTGTTCATTCAAGCCAACGCCGCGCAGTGCCAATCTGTTGCCGCTTAAGCATTCAATGGCGTTTATGCCCATGCCGCCCATCATGTCTTTTATTTCGTGACTCCAACTGTGAAGCAAATTCATGAGACGTTTGGAGGCGATGTCGGGGTTAACACGTTTGCCAATCCAAGGGTCACTTGTAGCGATTCCCCATGGACATTTCCCGTGTAGCAACGTTGGCAAACAGTGCAGCCTATAGCAATCAAAGCCGCAGTTCCAATGTAAACGGCATCAGCGCCCAGCGCAATGGCTTTAAACACATCTGCAGAGCTTCTGATAGCCGCCTGCAACTACAACTGAAGCCTGGTTACGTATGCCTTCGTCTGCGAGGCGTGAATCAACTTGTGCCAGTGCCAATTCGATGGGTATACCTACATTGTCTCTGATAGTTTTTGGTGCTGCTCCTGTTGCGCCTCGTGACACCATCAAGGGCGATGATGTCTGCACCTGCTCGTACCATTCCGCTTGCGATTGCTGCTGATTTGTGAACTGCTGCGATTTTGACGGAAATGGGTTTGGTGTAGTTGGTGGCTTCTTTAAGTGCGTAAATGAGTTGTCTTAGGTCTTCAATTGAATAGATGTCGTGTTGTGGATAAGGTGAGAGAGCGTCGGTGCCTTCTAGGTATCATGCGGGTTTTAGCAACTCGTTCTGTTACTTTTTCGCCTGGCAAGTGACCACCGATGCCTGGTTTTGCGCCTTGACCAATTTTGATTTCAACAGCCGCAGCCTGACATCGAGGTATTTCGGGTGAACACCGAATCGTCCTGAAGCAACTTGGACAATGGTGTGGTCGCCGTATTTGTAGAGGGTTTGGTCTAAGCCGCCTTCGCCAGTGTTAAAGTAGGTGCCGCATTCGGTGGCTGCTCGAGCAAGGGATTCATGAACGTTTAAGGCTGATTGCTCCATACGACATTGCTGAGAACATGATTGGCGTATCTAAGCAAAGCTGTGGAGTAAGTTGGGTTTTAAGTACTGTTTCGCCGTTTTGTATGTCCAATGTCAAGTTTGTCTGGTTTTGCTGCCGAAGTAAGTGCGAATTTCCATAGGTTCTCGCAAGGGGTCAATTGATGGATTGGTAACTTGGCTGGCGTTGAGTAGCGATGCGGTCCCAGTAGGTGAAAGCGGGTTTGTCGTTGCCCATACCCGTTATGTAACTGCGCCATTTTCAGCTTGTTTTTTGACATCACTGATTGCTTCAACAGTCCAGTTAGCGTTTTCACGGTTAGCATTGGGGTTTTTTCGTATTGTGATTGCGTGTGTTGGGCAGAAAGTTACGCAGCGTTGACAGTTGACGCAGTTCTCGTCTTTGCTGCATATGTGTCGGTTTCGGCATCATAGCAGTGAGTGTCATAGGTGCATTGGTTAACGCAGACTTTACAGCGTATGCACCGTTTTCGTCTCGTTCAACAAGGTATTCGGGGATTACGTAAGTTTTCATTGTGTTTCACACCTGTTAAAGCTTCCAGCATTTTAGGATTTTTTAGTCTACCACAACGGGTTCTCCGCCTCTTGGAGCCCAAAACTTATCCAGTTGCGGAGAAACAAGCGCATGGCAGATTCTTCGGAGGATAAATTGACAGATCGCCTTGGTGCCTGCAACCATCGGTCGCAGTTTGATTCTGTCGGTTAACCCTATCATTTCGCCATGATGTGCAATAACGATGCTAAAGGGTCCGTTCATCAGTAGGCTACCGTACGTTTGGCGCATTGCTTGTAGCAAGTTGAGCTTGTTTGGGTGCCATTTGGTCGATTTCATCCCACAGAGGCGCTGCAAGGATTTGAGCAACAAAGTCAATTGGTAAGCGTTCACGTCGCATGAGCAAGTCAACAGCGTAAGCTAAGACTTCTGTGTCTGTTTGCATAGTGCATTTGTAACCGAACATTTCGAGGTAGCGGCGGTTTATGCCATAGGATGATAGTTCACCGTTGTGGATTACTGTCCAGTCCAAGATGTTGAATGGGTGTGCTCCACCCCACCAGCCTGGCGTGTTAGTTGGAAAACGGCTGTGGCATGTCCAAAGGTAACCTTGATAGTCTTCCAAGCAGAAGAACTCTGCAACATCCTCAGGGAAAGCCAACGCCTTTAAAGACGCCCATGTTTTTGCCACTTCAAAACACAAATGCCTTGCCTGTTTCAGTGTTTATACGCATAACAGCATCTATGACATAGTCTTCTTCAGTTTGGTCTTCTGGACGACTTTTTAGGTTTCACGAAGTATCGCCAAACCAGCGGTGGATTATGCACGTAGGCTTGGTTTGGTTTGCATTTCTTCATCTTGGAGAATGTCAAATTTCTGAGCCAAGATGTGGTCGGTTTTTTCTTTTGCTTCTTGCTCAAGATACATAATATGGAGTGCGTAGGGATCTTTGAATTGTGGGTATATGCCGTAAACTGCGAAGCCGCCGCCTAGACCGTTGCCTCTGTCATGCATGTTTGCCATAGCTCGAACTGGGTCTTTGCTGTTGAAACGGTCGCCGCTGGTGTTCATCATGGCGAAGATGCCGCAGGCTGAAAAGTCCTTGTCGTCCCCGTAGGGGTTGATTATTGTTTTCTGGTCGAATTGATTCATTATCTTATCACACTCATTTTCTTCTGCAGACCAACAGGCAAGACTACTAAGCCAAAGTCGTCGCTGAGGAGGTTCTGCTTGAATTTTTTCACATCAATTTTTTTCTTCATCAAGTTAAGGTAGATACCCGCCCGCTCAATGCAGTTAACAAGGGTTAAACCGACGATTACGTTGTTTCGTAGAACCACCTTCCGATACACTTTTGCTGCAACGTCAGCTTTAACCAGCACTTCCAAGGTGGGGTCTTCTTTGGGGTTAGCTAAACCAACAGAGACGATGGGAACCCCGAAGTATTTTAGGCTGCTCATGTTAGTTCCGCCTTTATACAGGGTTTTTTTCCCCGCCATGTTGGAGCCTGCAACGCTGCCTTCCTCAACTGCTAAGGGCCAAAGCGGCAGGAGACGGTTCTGCTGAAGAATGTAGTCATAAGCTTCTGCTACGTCACCGCTGGCGTAAACGTCTGGCACATTGGTTTGCATCATGTCGTCAACGACTATGCCACGGTTCGTTTTCACAGCTGTACCCGATAAGAGTTCAGTTCTTGGAATGACACCGATGGCAACGATAACCAAGTCACAAGGCACCGTTTCACCTTTGGTTAAGACGACGCCGCCTACTGCGCTCTCGTTGCCTGCTTTACCAATGATTTTAACAACAGATTGTCCAGTAACTATGTTGACACCTGCCGCTTTGACGACACCTTCAACAATGTCCGAGGCTGGAGCGTCTAAGAGGAGACTGAGGATTTTCTCCTGCAATTCAACTAAAGTAACTTTTAACCCGCGTTTGGTAAGGGCATCTGTTACGCTTATACCGATTAAGCCTGCACCGATAACCACAGCTGATTTGGCGTTTATAGCTTCGATTTTTTTGACTAAGTTTTCGGCGTCTTTAATGGTGGTGAATGTGAAGACACCATCTTTTTCTTGTCCCTCCATTTTGGGAATGAATGGTTTGCCGCCTGTAGCAAGCAAGAGTTTCTCGTATGAGAGTTTTTCTCCACCATCTAAGGTCAGAGTTTTATCGTCTAAGTTAAGGGCAACAACTTTTTTGTCGGTTATGGCTTCAGCGTTGTGTCGTTTCCAGAAGTCGTCTGTCGCGGCACTTCATTTTGTGGAAGTCTGCTTTGCCGCTGACGAAGTCGCTGATCATCGGGCGACTGTATTGCGGGCAAACTTCGTCGGAGATTACCGTTATTGTTCCTGTTGAATCGATTTTTCGTATGGCTTCAACTGCGCCTATTCCGGCTGCTGAAGCGCCGACTATAACGTATTTGGACATTTAGCGCTTCACCTCAATGAATTCTAAGGCGTTGTTGGGGCAGTTGGCGACACATGCTGGCTCTTTTAGGCCTTGGCAGAGGTCACATTTAGCGACCACTTTATTTTCTTTATCCATCTGAATGGCGCCGTATGGACAGACCATAACGCAAGTCCAGCAACCGATGCATTTGTCTTTGTTATGAGACACTTCACCAGTTTTAGGGTCTTTAGTCATGGCGCCTGTTAAGCAGGCGGTTACGCATGGAGCATCTTCGCAGTGACGGCATTGTATGGCGAAGGAGATGGGTTTGCTGATTTCCCGTCTGACTCTGCTTACGGGTTTGGGGCGTTCGGTGTTGTAAGCCTTGACTATATCTTTCGTTTTTGAATGAGCAGTGGTGCAGTATACTTCGCACAATCCGCAGCCAATGCATGCTTCTTGTTTAGCAATTATTTTCTTCATTTTGGGTCTAACCTTCCAATTTATTCGGGTTTAGCGTGGACAAGTGAGCATAAGAACATGGAGTTCCACGTCGCTTGTGCATAAAACACCTTCACTAATAGTTGTTTGATCATTTTTGTTGATTACTACTCTACAGGTGTTTACCGACATTTTCTCCCCTCATAGTCTAGAGTTAGACCACCAAATGTGCATGTTTTCTATATAACCGTGTCGAAAATCATTTATACGAAAAATCACGAAATATGTATAATAAACGAAACATATATCACACAAAGGTGAACTTGTTTGGCAGAAAAAGACCTAGGCTATAGAAGAGTCCAATGCACAGGCAGAGGCTCATACATCATCTCCCTCCCCAAAGAATGGGTAGAAGACATAGGCCTAAAACGCGGTAGCGAAATCGCCTTTAACATCCAACCCGACAGCACACTATCACTAGTACCCAGAAAAATAGCCGAGAAAGAAGGCAAAAACGACAACGCAAAATTAAAAGAGTACTACATAACGGTGGACCCCAAAGAATCCGCAGAAGCCGCGCTACGCATGATAAAAGCGCTCTATGCCATTGGAGCCGACATTATACGCATTCACTTCAAAAATCCCAAAGACGCAGCTAAAACCAAAAATGAAACCAAAAACTTTGTACGAGACACCTTCTTAGGCGCAGAAATAATTGATGAAACACCCGACGAAATCACTCTGCAAATACTCATTAAACACAGCGAATTTGGCATCGAAAAAGCTGTACGCCGCATGGCAATCGTGGCCCTCGCCGCTAACCGAGATGCAATCGCCTACCTAATAGACCACAGCACATCACTGTTCGAAAGCGTTCTGCATGCTCGCAATGACGTAAACAGGTTGGGACTCTACATTGTTCGTCAATTAAAATATGGTATAGAACGTAACCTCTACCGCGAACTGGGTTTCCGCACACCCAAAGAGTTCCTCCTTTACCGCATAGCGGTTAATGATATAGAAAACATTGGCGAAAACGCCCTAAACATAGTTAATAGCATAGGCTCTTTCCAAAAGAAAATCGACGACGAAACCCTGTTCCTCCGCGACCCCATCGACGAAGAGGTATACGCTCAACTGACAAATTACTATGCACAAGCGCAGCAACTCTACGAAGATGCAGTGAAAGCCGTGTTTAAACGGGACTATAAGGATGCTGAAAAACTGATTTCGAAAAGAGAATCCCTCGTTGCTTTGGAAAACGAGTTGATGATGGTAATTTCAAGCAAAAAAATGGACCCCAACGTTACAGCTATCCTGCGATTAATCTTTGACAGCGCCAAACGCATCATGGATTACGGCAGAAACATGGCGGAACTCACGCTTAACCGAACTGTAGAGGAAATCTGCTCAACACTGACCTACAAATAACCCTTTTTTGAGCTAAAAAATCCGGTAAAGCGGATGGTCGGGCGAAATTTTGACGCCAAGATTCTGTGCTTCAGCTCCAATAATAGCATCTGCCATGGCACACGCTGGAAACACAGTTTCAGCGTAGTCTATGGGACCAGCAATTACAAAGTTGGCGCCCATCATCTGCGTATACAGGATTGAAGATCCTAAGCAGACTTTTCGAGCGTCAGGTCCGAATTCGCCTGCTTTAAGTTTTTTCCATATCGAAATTGCATTAGCTGGTGCACAGCCTGCCGGTAACCCAAATTTCTCTTTGATTGTAAAAATAGCTTTGCCTGCTACGCCGATGCTGGGAACTTGAAGAACAGCAGTATCAACCAAAACGTTTGTTATGCCTACCTTTTCAGCAATAGCCAGCAGCCCAGGCTTTTGGGTGTTCCCTTCTAAGACTGCGATTCTGCCGCCGGAAGGCGCCTTTGGGTCATAAGCAAGCACCACCGCCGACTGAACGCCCAAATCCTTCAGTCCAGCCAGTTCCTGAGGCGTCGACAGGAAAGTTATGGAGTTGTAGATTACTTTCTCGATTAAACCAACCTCGCGGATATGCTTTAATGTTTGTAGTTTAGCTTTCGCTGAGATACTGTCGACTAAAAAGGGAACAGATGTTTGGTCAGAGACGAAGTCCACATATTTTTTTAGGGCTTCGGTAGTGGTTCCCATTACGTCAACGAAGAAGGGGTTACCGGTTTTCTCCGAGAGCTCTTCAGCTTTGTTTATCAGTGCTTTGGCTTGCTGATGGTCAAATTCTCCTTTGGCGGGGTCGGTGACGATTTTGTGGCCATCATAGAAGATGCTGGGTATTATGCAGGAAGGGTTTTCGCCGATTTGTCCGCCTACTTTTACGCCTGAAATGGAAGCTACAGTTTGTTTTGTTTTGAACGCCATCAACTTGGATGCCTTGCATACAAATATTCTGACTGCTTATAAATCCTGAATGCTCCTGCATTTCGTTGAGAGTTGCCTCATTGTGTGAAAGCAACTGTATTACGCATCTACGGCTCAGTTTTGGCTCTTTAATGATGTTCCAAGGGTATCGGCTGTTTTTTTACCGAAACGGTTAAATGTTATACAGTTGGGTCGGCTGGATAACACGGTGTCTATGATGACTCAAGACAAAATACATTCAGCATGCTCACACATCTCAGAGCTAAGCATCTTAAAAATCACAGCCTTAGTCCTACTTATCTTCGTCCACAGCGACCTCGCATTCGCCTACCCAGCCATTATGAACCCAGTCGACTGGTTCCTACTAAGCATATTCTTCTTCGTAGGCGGATATCTAGCATACTCATCATTCGCCAAACGCGGCAGAAACCTCAAAACATTCTTCAAAACAAAAGTCCTAACACTCTACATCCCTTTTGCCGCAGCAGTAGTCTTTTATCTAATCCTAGACACCACTTTGGGAGCAAACATCCACCCGCTCGCGCTATTCAGCCAAATCTCTATGCTAAATGTTTTTGCAAGTCTAAATTCTGTCTATAACTGGGGAACATTATGGTTCATACCTTTCCTACTACTTTTCATGGTTATCACTTGTGTGCTCGAAAGATACATCAAAAGCACAAGAAAACAACTACTTGCAATATCAGTACTTCTCTTAGCCACCGGGTTACTCTGCATCTATGATACCCCATTGCGCCTTGAAGGATTGTTCAATCAGTACTTACTAGTTTTCGTCTTCGGATTCTATATCAGCAAATTTGGACTCTACGAGAAACTATTAAACTACAAAATGGCGTTCGTAGCGGTGCCAGTGGTTGCCTTCTTTTCAGTTGACCTATCAAGCCAATTCAACTACAACACAGTGGCCAACGCCTTAGCAGCCAATTTCTACTTCAACTGTCGCAGCATAATGCTTGCAACAAGCTTGGTTATCTTGGCGTTGATGTTCCTGAGAAAAATAAAGTTACCCGTTAACGGTTTAGCCAAACAGATATCAGACCACAGCGCATTTATTTACCTCGCCGAACCCTTCATCAGCTTCATAATCTTAACCTACGTATTTGGTCAAGGAGAAGCGTTCTTTACAAGTGGCATCACATTCTATCTCTACATGGCACTACGAATCCTCACCATGTTGGTTGCTATACCATTCATTTTTGTGGCGTGGCAACATCGTCCTCGTATACCGCTGCCTGAGTTCGTTGTTAAACTCAAGGTTTTCTATAAAAACACTTTAGTGGGGCAATAACGTGTTATTTGGAAGCTACAGGCCGATTGCAGATGAGGAGGTCTTCGAGAAAAAGCTATGTTGCAATTACTGTGGTCATTATCGCTGTTATAGCAGGGTCTATGTTACTGTTTTTAGACAATAATCCACGAGATCCCGCAGTCCAAGACCGAACTTTTTTGCTTCCAGAAACTGGAAATTGCATCATCCAAAACGGCGTCCGATACGAAAACGACTCCAACCCTTACCACACAATGGATGTCTACCTACCAGAAGGCAACGGACCGTTCCCCGCAATCATTTACATTCATGGCGGCGGTTGGGTGGAAGGTAACCGCAGTGACTTCAACAACACAGCGATATTGTATGCTAAACGAGGGATAGCAGGGTTCTCAATCGACTACACACTCGCAGCACCAAACAGCACAGCTTGGTCAGAAAACATCCAAGATGCAATAGACGCATTAATCTTCATCAAAGAAAACGCCAATGTTTACAATGTTGACAGGGAAAAAATTGCGGTCATGGGAAGCAGCGCTGGAGCACATTTAGCTTCATTAATGGGTACTTTAACGGGAAATGAACCTTTCCTCATAAACCCTACCACAAATGAGAAAATACATAGTCAAATCTGCTTAGTCATCAACTATGATGGAGTAGAGGATTTAGAGTTCGTGGGCCAAAATAGGACTGAAAACAACGATTTACTATACAAAATAGTCAGCAGCCAATTTGGCGGGGTTTCATATGGTCAAAACCCACAGCTATGGAGAGAAGCTTCCCCAGCCACTTATGTTTCAGCAGATGCCACAAACTTTGTCTTTGTTCACGGAATCTATGACCGAATTGTACCCATACAGGTTGCCGAGTCATTTAACACAAAGCTGCAGTCAGTGGGAGTTGAAACACATTTTATTAGAATTGACGGCGACCACGACATTTTAACCAATGACTCAATGGCTTTACAAGCACGTTACTCCCTGGATCCGATACTCAAGCAAGTCTTCAGTCTCAAATAGACCACGAACTATTGTTTAAAAAGTTAAGTTGTAGTGCTCCGGCCGGGATTCGAACCCGGGTCCGCGACTCGAGAGGCCGCTATACTTGACCGGACTATACTACCGGAGCGCAACTTTTAGCGTACATACTGATTTCGCCTCTATTAATTTACTTTCCCCTTCAAAGCGTCAAAAAACTTGGAAATCTGCTTGCCTGCAATCCTGTGGAGCTTCCGCTAAGCAGTTATTGAGTAAAAAGGGGTTAAACTAACAAGAGAAACAGTTAAAAAATAACAAAAAAGAAAGTTTTGGGGAAGTTTATTCTTCCATACCAGGCATGCCGCCTGGGCCGCCAGGACCACCTTTCGGTGCTTTAGCGGTGATAACATCGTCGATGCGTAGAATCATGGCTGCGGATTCAGCTGCGGATTTGATAGCTTGCTCTTTAACCACGATTGGTTCGATGACGCCGTTTGTGATGCTGTCTTGGAGTTTGCCAGTGAAGATGTTGATGCCCATGTTTTTGCCTTCGGCTTTGTCATGTACGCTACGGAGTTCAACGAGGATGTCGATGGGTTCGAGACCTGCGTTTTCTGCAAGTGTTCTTGGAATGACTTCGACTGCGTCTGCGAATGCTTCAACTGCGAGTTGTTCTCTTCCACCGACTTTGGTTGCGTATTTGCGGAGTTCTTTTGCTATTTCGATTTCGATGGCACCGCCTCCTGGAACAATTTTATTGTTCTCAATTACGTCGGAAACTACCGAGAGGCAGTCGGTCATGGCGCGTTCTGCTTCGTCAACCATGCGTTCTAAACCTGCGCGGATGAGAATTGCGACGCTGTGAGGATCTTTGCATTTTTCGACGAAAATCATTTTGTCGTCGCCGATTTTGCGTTCTTCAACGTGACCTGCTAAGCCAAGGTCGGTTTTCTTAAGATCGTCAAGGTTGCTGACGATTCTACCACCTGTAGCGCGCGCAAGTTTCTCCATGTCGCTTTCTTTGACCCGACGTGCGGCCATGATGCCTTCCTTTGCTAAGAAATGCTGAACCATGTCGTCAATGCCTTTCTGGCAGAAAATAATGTCTGCACCGGAGGTTTTGACTTTGTTCACCATTTCCTGTAGCATGTCGGTTTCTTGGTCAAGAAAAGCCTTCATCTGGGATGGGTCTTTGATTCTGATTTCAGCGGTGATTTCGGTTTTCTCGATTTCAAGAGCGGAGTCAAGTAATGCAATTTTGGCGTTTTCCTTCATCTTCGGCATGCCAGGGTTAACGACTTCTTTGTCGATGATAATGCCGCGGATAAGTTGTGTTTCGAGAAGGCTTTTACCGGTTTTCTTGATAAGTTGGATGTTGTCGATGTCAGCGATTGTTTTTTCTCCACGTTGCTCAGCGATTTGTTTGACTGCTTCAATGCTGATTTCTGCGAGGTGCTCGCGTGCGGAGCCAACTGCTTTGCTGCTCATGCTTGTTAAGGCAACTTTTAGGAGAGTTTTCTTGTCGTTTATGTCGAGTGGAACGGAGGTTTTGTTGATGGTTTCAATTGCTTTGACAGATGCTTTTCGGAATCCGCTGACAAGAATGGTTGGGTGAATGTTTTGGTCAAGGAGTTCTTCGGCTTTGCGGAGTAATTCACTTGCAAGAACTACTGCGCTGGTGGTTCCGTCGCCGACCATGTCATCTTGGGTGCGGGCGATTTCAACCATCATTTTTGCTGCTGGATGTTCTACGTCGATTTCTTTGAGGATTGCTGCGCCGTCGTTTGTTATGGTGATGTCGCCTAAGCCGTCGATAAGCATTTTATCCATGCCTCTTGGACCTAGAGTGGTTTTTAGAACTTCACCGATAACGCGTGCTGCCATAATGTTGTTTCGTTGGGCTTCTTTGCCTCTACTTCGAGTGGTTCCTTCTTTTAGGATGAGGACTGGCTGTCCTGAACCTGTTGTTGTTAAATACGCCATTTCGTTATCCCTACTTAGTAGAATCTTGTTTAATTCGGATTATTGCAAAAAGTAAACGCAAATATAAACTTTAAGGCTTCAAAAGGCGCTTGTGGGGTTGGATTCTTTTCTATTACATAAGCTTTTGCAGAGGGTTTTGTCTTTAACTATTTGGGTCCAAGTTAATGTAATACGTTGTGATTTTTCTCATCTTCTTTGATTAGAGTTAGTATCTGTTGTGCTTTTCGACTCAGGAATTTAGTTGCAGAATTAGTACGGAGCTTTGCACAAGCAATTAGAATTTTTATTTTTTGTTGAGATACAATTGCTCCAAGGTTTGCTATTGGGTGTTAGCTTCACTTATCGATCCGAATCTTATCGTTTAAAGGCCGCCTCAAAGCATTTTCATTGCTGCCCATTGACTACTATGAGTCAATCTTTGATCAGCAGGTCCATGCCTTGCAAATAGGCGCCGCCATGAACAACTAAATAAAATTTAAAGTAAATGCAAGTAATTCCTTAACCTGTCCTGGAGGCTAATAGGAGTTGAAGTTACCTCAGAAAAAACGCTTAAACAATTAAACTAATAACACCACTAAAACAACTTTTTGCAAATATTAAAGCGTTATTTATGAGACTTTTCCCTTTGATAATCTATGTATAGATTGGGGATGCTAATTTTAGTGGCGAGAAGTTGGGTTATATTTTCTGTTTTTTCGCCCACTTATTCCAAGCGTTATTGCTTAGAGTTTCCGCCATATCTAGAAAATGTGGCATCCTTTTGTCAAATTTTCGCATTTGTTGTTTCCCCACCCTGCAGGTTATGGGTTGGTTGTTTGCAGATATAAAGTTAGGGGTTGTTTAGGGGGTACGGTCCGCGTTTTCATGTCTTAATCACCACTAAACAATATTTATTAAGACTTACGACACAAGCTTCATTTGTCGAGTTGCCATGGCTACAAAAAAAACCCTTCGCCACCACACAAACATACCAAAAAAAAGCATAGCCCAAACGCTACTCCACACGAACAAAACACCTTTCCTATTCATCTTCTCAGTCGTTTACGGCTTAGTCTTCATCAACTACATCGACATAATAACAAACGGAGGAAGCATCGCAGGCTACCACACTTGGCTAGTCATCATGTACTTCTTCCCCTTCGCAGCCCTAGCAATCTATGACATAAAAAACCTAAAACTTTCCATCGGGACTAGGATTAACTGCCTCACTAATGAACGATGTATTCTACGGTCTAATGAGAAACGTAATGGGCGTCCCCTACAACCTAGGAAACTACTACAGCTTATGGCTCATACCGCAAACAACCAAATTATTCAACCTCAACTTGGGATTCACAGTCATCGAAGTCCAATCATGGATGATGGCAGCATCAATCTACCTAAGAATCGGCGTGATCTTCGCACTTTTAGGCGGTCACACATACCTGCTAAACCGCTGGAATGCAGCCACTCACCTCTCGATAATGAAGCAAAAAGTGAAAGTTGGAGGATTAAATCCGATAAAACAATACGAGCCAGAAATCCTTGTCCTCCCCCCTGAAGCCCTCAGCATCGAAGAAGAAGCATAGACCAAACTGCACACCGTTTGTCTGCCCAACATTTTTAATTTTAACCTATCTTCTGTACGTTTGCTAATTTTAAAGGCAAACAAATGAACGCTAAACAGCGTTTTACTTTTCTTAAACGTTATTTTGGGAAAAACACGATTTTGTCGCGCAGCTTGTTTTTGAGGAGACCCATCTTGGGAAAAACCCAGAAAACCGTAAACGTACAGGTTCTTAACGAACAGGTAACAAGTAACTTACATTCCACTGGTTTTTTTAAAGGTAAACTGCACTTTCTGGTGGTTTTTGCCTTAATCTACGGGCTGGTCTTCATCAACTACATCGACATAATAACAAACGGAGGAACCGTAGAAGGATATCATATGTGGCTGGTTTTGATGTACTTTATACCCTTTGCTATTCTTTCGGTTATTAACATTAAAAACTTGAAGTTAACAATCGGATTGGGCTTAGTAACGTCGTTGATGAACGATTTATTCTACGGCGTTGTGAGAAACTTCATGGGTGTACCATATGATTTAGGGATTTACTTTAATCATTGGCTAATCCCAAGCAACGCCGTCCTATTCAACTTGAATTTGGGTTTCACAGTAATACAGGTGCAGTCATGGATGATGGCTTTCTCCATCTACGGAAGATTTGCAGTGGTGTTTTTGTTCTTGGGCGGGTGGAAATACCTTATACCAAATCCCTACGTTTCTACCCGCTTCTCCCTGAAGTGGCGAAAAATCTTTGAACCCCCTAAGAAAAAAATCCAACTTATCCTACCGACAGCGAGAAAGAAAGAAAGCATCAGGTAATTTGTTTTATTTGCCCTTCTTTAAGCATATAATCCCTCGTCGTAGGTAGCTTCTCATACAAATCGGTCGAAGTTACCAAAATAGAAACCTTCTGCTCAACCCTAATTTTCTGCAATAACTCAAGCAGCAACGCCGAGTTCTCGTCATCAATACTAGATGTCGGTTCATCAGCCAAGAGCACCGAGGGAGAATTCACTAAAGCGCGGATTATGCCGATGCGTTGCCTCTCGCCGCCGCTGAGGTTCGCTGGGTACCGTTCCGCCAGTTTAGTAAGCTCAAAAAACTTGAGCAGTTCATGGGAGCGCTCTTGGCGCTGGTGCTTTTTTGCACCAATCAAAGACATAGGTAATTCGATGTTTTCAAGCACCGTCAAAGAGGGCAGGAGGTTGAAGAATTGGAAGACCAAACCCATATGTCTAAGCCTCAACTCTGCTTTTTGAGAGTCACTCAAAGTAGAAGCGTCTTTGCCAAACCAGTATACTTTGCCTTGGCTGGGGGTTTCTATGAGCCCTATGATTTTGAAAAGGTTAGTTTTTCCTACGCCTGATTTGCCGCGAATAGAGATGAAGTCGCCTTGCTTTATGGTCAGGTTTAAGCCTTTAAGCACCGCGGTTGAGCCGTAGCTTTTGTGTATATCAGTTAATTCAATGATTGGGTTATTTTCTTGCATAGATTGTTACCCCGTTGTTGGCGTAGATGCAGTTATAGGGAACGAGTTTGTCTATCCAGTTCGCTGGCAACGTATAGGGGATACCTTGGTAGAGCACATACCCATTGGAGCTCATTTGGTTATAAACATATAAAAGTTCAGGCGCTGACCCCTCTCCTATTAGATATTTGTAGCCATCCATTACATTGACGGTTTCGTTGAAGTAACCGTGACTGAGATAGTACACTTTTGAATCCCCGGCAACCGACTGATTACCCACATTCGACGATAACCAACTAGACGCAGCGTATTCTGAGGGATCATAACGCCAGAAGTAACCCAGATAAGGCTCCTGCATCGAAACCGTCGCATAAACAGTATAAGTGTTAACAGTCACCATAACGAGAACTAATGCAACCGCCACAAACTTCACGGTATTTCCGACTTTAAAGCGGCTGCCTTGCTGGAACAATTTCTGGATGCCCACAGCAGCCAGAATCAGAAAAGGTGGCAACATAAAATCGACTGAACGTGACACATAGCTTATTGAGCCTGTTGGGTTGGCGAAAACGGCGTAGCAGCCGAATGCGGCGACACTCATGATCCAGAAAAGCGGCGTGATTAAGGAAGAATTCTTTTGGTGGAGTTCGTTTAGCCCAAAAATAATGAGGGGCAACGCTATGATGAATGGCAAAGCATAGAGTAAGTAGGATGAGGGCAAGATGGGGGCGGCGGAAATCAAAGGTATTTGGGTCAACAGGAGAATAAACGAGAATGCCGAGATGAAGGCAATTGACGAGTTAACTAAGGTTATTTTTCGTGAATAGTTCTTTGCTATGAAAATCGTGTAGACGATTATTGAGAGGACTATGATTTGGTAGGCACCAACAGTCAATAAATCGCTGGATGACAACGCCACTATGAATGCTGGTGAAGCGTAGAGCAGAAAATATGCAGCTGTTATGGCAGATAAGACGGCGAGCAACAGGAAATTGGTTTTGTTAGAGTTGACTTTCTGGTCCTCATCCTTTTTGCTGATGAAGGAGGCGAGGCAGAGACCGGCAAGGATGCTTATTGCCAGAAAAGCTGTCAAGTGGTGAGTAAACACCAAAGCCGCTGAGAGAGTTGAGAAGAGAAGCAGAGTTTTCCAGTTCTGTTTCAGCAGAAAAACCAGGATTAATGAGATGTAGATGGGGCTTGCGAAGGTTTCTTTTGTTACTCCCGCAGTGAATAGCGCATATGGGAAAGCTGTTGCCAGCAGAGCCGCAGCAATTAGAGAGACGGTACTGTTTTGAGTGATTTTCTTAACTAGGCATGTAGAATACGGGGATTGTTAGGGCAGCGGCGATGGGCACAGCGATGGCCATGGCGGTGGTTGCGGGCACGGCTGCTATCAGGGAAACTACTGCGCCGAATATACTACTGAGGGGCCAGAAGTTGTTGTAGCCATCAAAAACGCCGCTGTTTAAGGATACAGGCGTATTCTGCAGTAGAACCTCAGTGTTTCTCATAAGCGGCCAAGCGTCAGTTGAGAAAGGCATACCCGTGGTCACGGTTGGGTAAAGCCGCACCCCTAATGCCACTACTAGAATTATCAGGACATAGAGAGATTTCTTCATTGCTTCAGCTCCATCCGACCGATGTTTACACAGATAAGCAGGGAAAGCAAACCAAAGTTTGCTACAACCACAATAGGGTCAAGCTGGAAAGAGATTGAATGAGACAGAACCTGAAGATACCCCAAACGCTGGAACAGGAACATTACGCCCGCGCTGATTATAGTGCCAGCTGCAGTGGCAACTACAGCCCAAGTTATCATCTTAAGTGCCAAATCAGTTTTGATTTTTTTGTTAGATACTCCGATACAGTGAATTACGTTTATGTCGGAGGAGTGCTGCTTCACGAACAGATTTATAGCAACGATTGCTGTTCCGCTTGCGAAGACGAGCACGACAAGGGACAGGATGATGAGGCTGTCTTTGCTTATTCCGTAGCGTCCAAGGTAGCTCTGCATGAATTGTTGGGATTCTTCCACACCGATTTTGGTAGCGTTCAAGGTTCTGGGAGTTAGGGGGAGCATGTTTTCAAGTTGCTGCTGGGCCTCGCTTTTCGGAGTCGGTGAAGGAGAAGAATCAGGTGAAGACGTTGTCTGGTTGGTTATTTCCTGGCAGAGTTGACTGGCGCTGGTTTGCGCGGGGTCGATCTTGGCTCGGATTAATGTAGCATCGTTGTAACTGAGGTTCCTTAGCCATTGACCCATATAGAGAGGAACAATTAATTCATCATTCAATGAGGAATCCGAGTAGAATACTCCCTTGATTTGAACTTCAACATACTTCGGGGATAACACACTGAGGACAAGAATTTTGTCGCCCACATTGACGCCTAATCGGTTAGCTAATCTTTCACCCACCATGGCTTGTCCAGTGTCGTTTACGGTTAGACCTTCTCCGCCCACGATAGATAGGGGATTCAATTCTGCTAGTTCATCAGGCAAAACGCCTCGAACAAAAACAGAAATGCCTTCCACCATGCAGGGCGTTATGGTTTCAGGACTAACAGCCACCACCCCCCTCAAAGCAGTGAGCTCATTCACAGCGGCAATTGACACTATTCCAGTGAATGGTGTGCTGCCAGTTTTACTATATACCGCCACCACGTCTTTTTCTTCGCCTGCGTAGTTTGTAAAGCCATTATAGAAGCCCAGAAAACTGTATGCAGTCACTGAGAAGAGCGTGGACGCCAACGTCAAAATCATCATCAGCGTCAAGATACGTTTGCGGTTGAGGTATCTGAAGTTGAGTAGGCTCAGAAGGTAACCTCCGTTGCCACCTTTTGAGCGCCTTTAATTGCTGGGTAAATGCCTCCGAAGAGGGCAGAGACCAACGCAAGCAGAACGATTTGGAGTGCTTGGTTCACTTCGAGGAATGGTGCTAACTGGGCGTTGCCTAAAACAAGTCGCACTGCCGTTGCGCCACCTTGACTGCCGACAATGCCTAAAGAGAGCCCTATCAGGGAGCCTAAAACCGCTATGGTCAACATGTAGAGCATGATCGTGGTGAAGGCGGTTTTCTTTTTTGCCCCCAAGTTCCTCAGGATGGAAAGTTCGTATTCTGATTCGTTTACTACTCGTGCCACGATAATGTATGATGCTGCTATGACTACGATGTAAACGGAAACCGACCAGACGCTGATGAAGGTGACGGTTTGATTGTTTATGTCTTGAGCAAAAGGCACCACCTGCTGCGTGTTGACTATTTTTGTTTGAGGCGGCAGGGTTTGGGTGAGGTTAGCTAATACATTGTCCGCTTTAGAGGAGTCTTTTATGGAAAATTCAATGAAAGAAACAGCGTCGATTTGCTGGGTGATGTTTTGGAGGCTTGAAAGCGGCATTATCAGTTCTGCGTCGCTTTGCTGCCTTGCTTGGGTGACACCGACCACTTTGAGCTGCGTTTCAATTCCATTAATTGAAATTGTCAAGTTGTCGTTTTTGTTTATGCCAGTCAGTTTAGAGAGAATTATGCCCATGTTGGTTTGGGGTTCGGTTTTGCCGACGGACCCGTTTATACTTGCTTGATTCTTTTTGAGGAAAGCTTGTACGTCATCAACTCCTCGGATAGTTACTGTAAAGTTTTCGTTGACTGAGGATAGGGTTGCTTGGATTAGCTTTTGGGAAATGGCGTAATTGACTTCTGAATTGTTTTTTATTGGGATAATTGCCTCGGAGGGTACTCGACTGTCTGAGAGACTATCTGCGTTCTGGTCAGTTACGATATAGTTTTGGCCTAAATTGTCCAACTGAGTCAAAGCAGTCGTCTGGGAATTAATGTTATTTACAAGACAATTAACCGACGCCAACAACGCCACAAGCAGAGCAATTGCGAGTATAGCTGACGCTGTTCCTTTTTTTCGAAACAACATCTTGAATGCCAAAGACTGCATTCTTTTGCTAAGCCATCCTTTCAGTAAGTTGTTAATGAACTGGAGCGGTAACGTTTAACCAGATTTGTCCCCAGCGCTGATCGTACTGGTTCTGGCTTAAAGTTTGGTTGTAAACCCAAAGCTCAAAGATTAAACGCTGATTAAGACCCGCCTGCGTCAAAGTAACGTCAAGTGGGAATATCCAAGTTTGGTTGTTAGCTAAGACTTGGCTGTATTGCTGCACAGGCGTTAAAGGCGAGGGGTTAACTTCTGTTTGGTTGTTGCCCAACTTAACCATGACTGTGTAGTATATTGGTGTAGCCATTTGGTTGCCGACATACCCGTATAGGTGAACGGTTTCGCTTGCAACAACCTGTGAGGGGTAATCGCCCAATTGCATGTTCGGTCCCAAAATACCCAACTCAGAGAACTGCTCACCCTGATTCTTCGGTAGCAAAAATCCGGAAACGGAAAGAAACGCCACAATAACCGCAACACCCAAAACTATTGCGCAAAGCTGTTCGGCGGTTAAGAAGAACCCTCTGTTTTTGATTGGTGAACTCGCCGTTTTTACTCGGTAGTTCTTTCTCATTTTAAACCATAGGCTCCACATCGCTTTGGGGCCTAGCAAGTAAATTGCCGCACCAACAACTATGCAGGCAACAGCTACTGAAATTGGGACTATTGGAAGAGAGTCTTGGGCTATCTGCTCAGCTGCAGTCGCTTGTTCAGTTACGTCTAGTGCTAACGTTTTGGCTTGGTTAGCTAAAGATTCCGCTTGCTGTAGGTTGGTGCTTGTTAGTTGTTGGGCCTGAGAGGTCAAGTTTATGGCCTGGTTAAGTTGTGTTATTAGTTCGGTTGTGTCTGCGCCTGCATTATCCGCCTTAACGATGGTTGCGTATGCATTGTCCGTTATGGCTTGTGCATCGGAAACCGCTGTAGATTGTGCGGAAGCGGCAGCTACAGCCGATATGGCAACTATTAATAGTAAAAACGCTATCGATAGTTTGGTTGCCGCTCTCATATTACCCTTCTCTCGTTTAGTGAAACAACTGTGACTTAGCATAAGACATATATAAAAATTGGTCAGGCATTACACTATAAAAAAGCAGGGCTAATTGAGGGAAACAAACGGTGAGTTCTGATATAGGTCAAGTCGTTTTGGATACCGCTAAATCTTTGGGTCAACCCTCAGTCTCAGAACTTGTCGACGTCCTTGTCAAGCAGAAGGGAGTCAAATCTAGAGATGCGACAAAAGCGGTCTATGTCGAATACAAAAAAGGAACCCTCAGCCTCTCAGATGTGCAGCCCCCGACTAATTTGGGGAGTTACTTTGTTAATTTGGACAACGCATGGTTCTGGGCTGTAACGGTGTTGGTTGCTGTTACGATGCTTGTTGTTTTCACTGTGGATTCTTCTGTTCTGCTGTATGTTCGGTATGTTTTAGGCGGGGTTTTTGTCTTGTTCTTGCCGGGTTTTCTGCTTATTTCTGCATTGTATGTGAGGAGCGGCGAGATGGATACTTTGGAGAAGATTGCTTTATCAATCGGGTTAAGCCTTGCTGTTGTGCCGCTTATAGGACTCATACTAAACTATACGCCGTGGGGAATTAGACTGGAACCGATTATGGTTTCGCTGGCGTTGTTTAGTGAAGTTATGGCTGTAGTATGTGTTGTGCGTAAATTCAGGTACTTCAGCATAGACATCAAATGACCTTTATGATATTGCTAAGACTCAAAAGTTATTAGACTGAAAAACGGTACCAATAACGTTTCAACGCTAACCCCACTAATAATTTAGGTGCACATACGCTGATGTTTGATAATACATACCAACCCCTTGCAACATCCTTAGCAGTAATAGGCGTATGCATTACGGCACTTGCTTTTTTGGTTCTTGATTCAACTCCAATAACGGCGCTGGGAATATCCACAGTAATAATTGGAGCGGTTTCGTTCGCCATTTCCAGAGGACAGCCCAAGATTCCTCCTCAAGCAAGTTCCATTTTGCTGCAGTCGGGCGCTGAAAACATATCTGCATTAATTGAAGAGATAGGACTTAAAGCTAAAGCAATCTACCTGCCATCATCTATCAGCGGCGACAAGCCCAAAGCACTTATCCCACTGGATTCAAACGTGGAATTGGACAAAAAAAACCTTCCTAAACGCCTAATAGTAAAATACGGCGCGAACCCCGAAGCAATGGGTCTACTGATTGTTACGCCTGGCTCAGCTGTTGGAGACATGGTTGAAGCAAAGGTGGATGCTTCGGCGGCTGATTTGGAATCTGCGATCTCTGCAGTTCTTTTGGGAACAATTAACCTAGCTGATGGCGTTCGAGCGAAGCGGGATTCAGAAAAAGTTTTGGTTGAAGTTATTAATCCTCGGCTTCAGGAACCCAATCTATGGGTGTATGAAAGATTAGGCAGTCCTATTGCTTCGATTGTGGCATCGGTGATTGCGCAGGTTTTAGATAAACCGCTCATAATTAGCAGTGAGCAAAATAGCAAAGGTAAAAAAGTAGTTGAATTAAAAATTGTGGGGCGGGACTTCTGAGAGTTCCCGACAGGTACATTCTCTCGTTAACAGTCACCTACGCATTCACCACTTTTGTACTTTCATTGTACACTGCAAGTACTTTGGATTTGTACCTTTCAGTTTACATAATCGAATATTTCATAATCACGTTGCTTCATTCCCCGCTTAATCCTAAAACGCAAAAAATTACCA
The DNA here is from genome assembly GCA_963760925.1 of uncultured archaeon. Classification (GTDB taxonomy): domain Archaea; phylum Thermoproteota; class Bathyarchaeia; order Bathyarchaeales; family Bathycorpusculaceae; genus Bathycorpusculum. The sequence continues at coordinate 902,901 of CAVXES010000006.1, forward strand.
ACGCCGTCGGCTATGGTCTCTTTGCAGTTTTTCTATTGATAGTTTCGCTGAAGGTTTTAGAGATTTTAGGTGTAAGGTTCCTATGAAGCGCCTAGCGGCAATTCTTGTTTTAGTGATGCTTGCAGGAGTCTTTGGACCTTGCATGGTTGCTAACGCTGCACCTTTCTCTATTCCACATGAGGACCCCTCAACTGCGGATAGCACCTTGGATTCTTTGTCTTTTTTGTCTGAGTACGCAAATATTTTCGCTTTAATGTCCGCTCGACAATACGAAAATGCGAGCCTACTAAGCGCTCAGCTTAGCCAAATTACCGTACCGGCAGACTTAAGTTACGTTATATCGAGGTACAACGATTTAACTCAGCAACTAATAACGCAGCTAAATGACTTAGAAAACACTCTTAACAGGGCATCTAGCCTTCTGGATCAGTACCGCCTTGTCGATGCCCGCCAAGAGATAGACCACGCAGGTGTAGTCGTAGCCAAAGCACAGATTCTTCTAGGCGATCTCGAAGACGCTACATTAACCATTAGCCAACGCTTGGGCGTCCTTGCAACACCCGCAGAAAGCAAAACAAGGCAGGCTTATGCGGAACTACAAGGTATGCTGGATAGGCTAAAGGACCTAATTGACCAATACTATAACCTTCTCGAGAGGGCTAACCAGAGATTTGAAGACGTTGAATCAGAAAACCTCACGCCCACTACAGTGACTTTAAGGTTGAATGCGAGCAGCTGCTTTGTCGGAGAAACCATTAGCGCGGCTGGAACGCTTTCTGTGAATGGCGGAACTATGGCTGGTCGAGCCGTCACTTTGCTTCTAGACGACAAAGAAGTTGCAACGGTAACTACACAGGCTGATGGTTCCTATCATGCAGCTATTATGATTCCACACAAGTATGTAAGTTCCATGTCGTTAAAAACGGTTTTTTCGCCTTCAGGGAACGATAGGGGCATGTATTTGGGTTCAAGTAGCTCAACCGCGAAATTAGAAGTGCTATTTTACAGAACAGCACTTGATGTTTCAGTGGCAAACATTGCATACCCGGGGTTATCCTTAACTGTTAAAGGCAACGTTTCTTCGCAGGGTGGAACACCTCTTGAGGGCAGACAAATTCAGGTGCGCTTAGACAACATAGCGGTATCTGAGCAAGTAACAGATGAAAAGGGAACGTTCACAGCAGAAGTACCCATAAGCGCAGGAGCCAAGCTGGGAAATCACACCTTAAGTGTAACAGTTGCACCTAAGGGAGTGTACGCAGGCGCTACGATCCAGAGAACTTTAACGATACAGAAAATGCCCACATATGTGGAGTTAAATACGCCAAGTTTTGTTTTGCTTCCACTGACACTCCAAATCAACGGAACAGTTCAATCCGAATCTAACCGCCTTAAAAACGCAAGTGTTTTAGTAGAATATGCTAACACTTCAACCACTGTTAAAACGTTAAGCGATGGAACCTTCAATTTAACGTTAGATATGTCGTTGAGCACTTTTTTTGCAGGGAACCAAGAAATAAAAGTAACTGTTCAGCCAGCAGAACCATGGCAAGCGTACACACAGAAAAACATGATAGTTTATGCTTTGAACTCGGTAAGTATAGCCGTCATGGTTACAGCCATATTAGCCATTGTATTCATCTTTTACAACAGATTAACCAAAAATAGCAACAACAAGAAAGGAATGAACGAATCAGCGAAGGCGGTTTTTGTTGCGGCAGAAAAGAAAGAAGTTGCTAATGCCGAGCCAGTTAGTGCGTTGGTTAAATTTGAGGACCTCAAAGGCAGAGTTCTCAAAGCTTATGCAGATGGTTTGGAGATTGTACAGTCAGCGTCTGGCTGCATTGTAACGTCTAACATGACCTTGCGCGAATTCCTTCAAATCTCAGTTTCAAAGAGCAGTAAGGCATTTGCGCTGTTTTCTGAGTTGACATCGATGGCCGAGAGAACGCTTTATTCTTCCACGCCAATGACTCAGAAAGATGCAGAAAACGCAGAAGAGTTGGCAAACAAAATAAGGAGGATACTTAGTGGAGTCGCGTAAATTTTTGCCTTTGCTGGTTTTGGCAGTTCTGCTGGGGTCATGTGTAATCGTTTGGTTCTATCCACCAACTGGGGATTTCAGAGTTGACAATCCCTTCTGGAATGGCCTCAGCGACTTGAATAGAGAAGCGAAGCTTGTGCCTTTAACGAGTTTAAACGGTTTGCCTTCCATAGGAGAAGGAACAGCTTTGATTGTTGTACCTTACGAGCAGTTTAGCTTCTCTGACCTTGCACAAATCAGGACTTACGTTTCGTCTGGGGGCACTTTGGTGCTTTTAGATGACTATGGATGCGGTAACCAAGTTCTAGATGGTTTGGGTTTGGATGCTAAGTTTAGTGATGTAGCGCTTTTGGATCCGCTGTTTGATTATAAGAATAAGAATTTACCGACGATAACAGAGTTCACCAATAACTCGTTGAGCGCCAACCTTAGCAGCATAGCGTTTAATCACCCAACTTATCTGGAAAGTACAGGAGACTTGACGATTATTGCTTACTCATCTAGTTTCAGTTACGGAGATGTCAACAGCGACGGATTATATGATTCAGGCGAGCCAACTGGACATTTACCTGTGGCGGCTTATGCCAAAATTGGGGAGGGTTACGTGGTTACGGTGTCGGACCCAAGCTTAATGATCAACAGCATGCTAAGCGTGAATGACAATCAGCAATTTCTCAACAACATCTTATCGGTACAGGGTGGGAACATGGAGGTTTTTGTTGACCAATCACATCTGCCCAGAACTCCTTTGGATGATGCTAAAGCGGGTTTGGCTGCGGTTTATGGGTTGGTTGCGTCTCCCTTGGGAACGTTAACCTTAATAGTTCTGTTAATGGCATTATCATTTAAACTGTTCTGGAAGAGGCAGAATTGAAAAAAGAAGTTGATTATTCTATTACTCCAAAAAAGATTCTTGATGAAATCTCAAAAGTCATTGTTGGCAAACAAGAAATCAAGGAAATGCTACTTGTCGCCCTTTTAAGTGAAGGGCACATCCTGATTGAGGGTTATCCGGGAACAGCTAAAACATTGCTTTCTAAAACTTTTGCTAAGGTTATTGCGGGGCAGTTTAAGAGAATCCAGTTTACTCCGGACATGTTGCCGGCTGATGTGACAGGGTTCAACGTTTATTCGCCTGATGGTACGGCGCGTTTTGTTGCGGGTCCATTGTTTGCTAATGTGGTGTTAGCTGATGAGTTGAACCGCACTACGCCCCGAACTCAGGCGGCTTTAATCGAGGCCATGCAAGAAAAGCAGGTTACCATTGAAGGTGCCACTCATCCGCTGGAGGATCCGTTTATGGTTGTTGCTAGTCAGTTGCCGTATGGTTCGGAGGGGACTTACCCTTTGACTGAGGTGCAGGCTGATAGGTTCATGATTAGGGTTTGGAGCGATTATCTGAACAAAGAGGATGAGGCGCAGGTTATTTCTAAAGTGGATTATATTCAGGAACCTAACATAGGCTCCGTTGGAGCACTGAAAGACATAATCGATCTTCAGCAGGCAGTTAAGAAGGTTCATGTGTCAGCTGAGGTTGCGGAGTACATTGTTTCTTTGGTTCAAGCTATACGTCAAGACCCCGACGTCAGCGGAGGCCCAAGCACAAGAGCAAGCGTTGCCTTGTTTAAGGGTTCTAGGTCATGGGCGTTTCTCCAGGGAAGAGATTATGTCTTGCCTGATGACGTGAAGAAGCTTGCTTTGCCAGCGTTGGTTCACCGTATCCGCGTCAAAACTGAAGCTGAAATGGATAATGTTACGCCAAAGATGATTGTTGAACGGGCGCTAAATACAGTTGCGGTTCCAAAAATATAGCCTTATAGATGAAACAAGCGATGACAACGTTGACCGCCGGCATAGTTGCTAGAGCATACTTAATTGTAATGCTTTTTTTGCCCCTTCTGGTTGCGTCCCCTTTCCAGCTTGGCTTAGCAGTCGGCTTGCTAGTTGTCCAGTTGTATTCGGTCTATAAACGACCGAAAGCAGGTTTAGATTTGGCTTTAACTTTGGCTTCGCTAGTTCTTGCGCCTTTGGCGTTGGAAGCTCTGGTGGGAGCATATGCTGGGCTACTTGTTATTCCGGCGCTGTTTTTGGTGGATACTAATTTGAAGGAGTATGCTATGGGGCGTAAAGTTTCTTTTGTGTGTGGTGGCAGAGTTGCAAGTGACGTTTTGAAGTCTTTGCTGATAGGTTTGCTTTTGGTTTTGGCTCTGTCGGTGGTTGTTTGGAATTTGACTTTAGTGTTGTCGTCAGCGGTTTTGTTAGCGTTTGTGGTGGGTTTGGTTGGTTACGTTGTTCAAAAGGTGCCGAAATCGTCGCTTGTGGAGTCTAAGTCGTGGAGTAGAACCGTTGTAGGTGACTCTGAAGATAGGAAAGTTTATGTAAAATCGAAGGCGTCTGCCCCTGTTCTGGTTAAAGTTGAACCTGTTGATAAGTGGGTTGGTGTGAAGCCTTCGGGTTTTGTTTTGCCTGTTGGCGGCGACGCTGAATTGTCGGTTGGGTTTGTTCCGCCGTTGGCTGGTCCATCTAAGGTTACGTTTAAGGCGGTTTTTGTTGATGTCTGGGGTTTGGTGTTGGCTGGGCAGATTTTGGAGCCTTTTGAGCTGCATATTATTCCTCGTGCGAAATATGCTAAGTGGTTAGCTAGCCGGTACCTTGAGCAAACAGCGTCGGGTGCTGGGTCCATGACAGTGAGTGAACATTCGAGTTCAACGGTGTCGAAAGGGGGAGTAGAGTTTCAGGGTAGCAGACCCTATCAAATAGGCGACAAACTCAAAGACATCGACTGGAGACACTCCTACATGTTAGGTGAGTTGATTGTTAAGGAGTATTCGGGTGCTCAGGGGAACGTTGGTGTCTTGGTGGCTGATTTGTCGGTTGAAAACTTAGAGGAGGCGGATGTTTTGGCTTATAATTTGGTGATATCGGCTTTGACTCTAGCAATTGAGGGAGTGCCCTCAGCGTTGGCGATTTACGATAACAGAGGAGTTGTTTTGGCATCGGGTTTGTTGTCGCCTCGTGAGGTGTTGAAGAAGGCTCTTGAGTTGACTGCTAAAATTGGGGTTGTTGAATCTAAATTGAAAGTTTTGGAACCCGCCGAGTTAAGCAGAGTCAAGCGGAACCTTTCGTTGTTGAGTTTGATGAAAAGTGAGGAAGCGCGTGGGTTAAGCAGGGTTTTGAGATTTGAGTCTGAAGCGTTGGATGCAGCGGCTGAGACAGAATCCGGCGTATTTGGCGTTGTCCGCGGTTGAGCGTGGTCTACGGGGTCCAGCTGTGTTAACGGTTGTGTCTAGTTTAGATGATGACTCGGGGGGGTTGCTGTGGGCTTTGGAGAGGTTGAAGCGGAAGGGTAATCGTGTGATTTTGGTTGGTCAATCTATAAGAAGTAATGGATCTTCGTAGATTTTTTTCAGTAATTTTAAATAGGGCTTGCTTGCTAGGTTACCTTCAGCTATTTAAGTGAATTAGGGAGGAGAAGGAAATATGAAGTTGACGAATTTGCATTTAACCCTAGTCTGCCTTGTTCTAGCGGTTGGCGGAATTGTCTGGGCTGCAGGTGTCGCAACAAACGCTTTTGCGTCTGAGGCTTTCTCATCGTTCTGGTGGCTAAGCAAAAACGATGCGTTTGCGACAATGTTTTTTGTTCCTACAATTATTGCTGCGGCTTTGATGATTGGCATGTACATGTGGTTTGATAAAAATAAACCCTTGAAGTAAGGGTTTAGATTCTTTTTCTTTTTTTGTGTGTGAGAGTCTGGTTTTGTTTAGCTTTCAATTCGGAGTTGGTGTGTTTGTTGGCGGGTTTTTGGGTGGAATAAGTTATTTTGAAGGTTTTTCAGAGTTTTTAGACTAAAAAAGAAAAGGGAGAGAAAGGTTTTGCCTTTCTGTTTATGGACGTTTTCGTTGCATTATCAGTACCAGAGCGAAGCCAATTATGAAAACAACAAAGGGCCTGCAGCTACTGGCAGGAAATACTGGTCAGTCATTGACGGTGTCGGTGTGGCTTGCGGAGTTGGTGTTGCGGCTGCGGCGATGGCGTAGAAGGATGTTTCAGCGATGATCCGTAATAAGAGTTTGACCCAGCAAAGATAGCGTAACAGTGTAGAGTCCTTCGATGTCAGGTGCCCAAGCGAAGCTGAACATACCGCTTGAATCAGATGTTAGTAGATGCCAATAGTTCTATAGTTGCCATTGCTGTCCATTACATTCAAAGTAACTGGGACGCCTGTTGCGTTGCATGGGTTTACCTTTTGCATGTACACGTATTCCATCCAGGCAGATTTGCTTTCATCAGAAACGCTGGTACACCGTTGGGGAACCGTGCTGACTTGTTCATTTTGTGTTGTGCCAGCGGAAATGTCGATGACTGTACCTCTTATGACCATTGGGTGCTAATAGAAGTATGCAATGTCTGGGGCAGTTACTGTCATGACGCTTGGTCCTTTGCCAATGGAGTATACTTTCATGTCGTATACGTTTAGATAGGCGATTTGTCCGTCAGCTGTTGGAAAGCCATAGTCACTAAAGCCGCCAACAGAAGCCCAGCTTTTTATCTTCCATATTCTTCACCGGTAGTAGCATTGAGGCATCGGAGATTTCGTCTCTGTATAAGTGGTGTGTTTGGTGAGTGTTCGCTACTGTAGACATAGACTTTATCGTCGCATATTCCGCCAATGAACATTGGGTAGAGTCCCCAGGGCGTTTCTGTTCCGCTGTTTGTGCTGTTGCCTTCACCGTTGCCACCGTATGACCAAGACAAGATTTCCTGTCTTTGTGTCGAATGACACAGATTTCGCCGCCGTATCCGCCAACATATAGTTTACCGTATGCAACATAGCCTATTTGTGCGACACCGCCGCTTCCAACTGTCGGGATAGTAGTTGAAGGAACGAGTGTCACCTACTGGACCCCAAACCAGATTTCCATGGTCGAGGCTCATATCCATACCATTGCTTAGTCTCTTTGGTGCTTACAAAGAACATGCGGTTTATTGGGTCAACTGTTCCAAGCTGCAAAGTAATGTTGCCTGTGGCACTTGAATATCTTTATTCCAAACATTGATCCCCGTGAATGGTCCTTTAGAGCTAATTGCCCATACTGTTCCGTATTCGCGGTGGAGTACCAGCTGCTGTTCCGCCCCAGGTTGGTTGACCAAAAGCTGATCGCATGTTACCGTAGCCCAGCATTACGTCATCGTTGATTGCCCAGCCTATGCCAGAAGTTCGTTGGAGGCAAGGGTTCTGATATAGTGGTGTTCCAAGAGTATGAATCGCGCATGTTGTGTTGAAAACCTCGCCTGCTGGTCGGTATCCGTTTGCTGGTTAAAGCGTTGAGTGCGCCGTTAGTTACGACATTGAGTAAAGTTCCAGAGAGCCAGCCAGTTCTTGGGTGTTGAGTTGGTAGATTATTGGTTCTCCGCTTGGTCCATAACTCATTGTTCCGGAGGGAACATCGGTTATGTTGAAAACCCAGCTTCCGTCCCATGGGTCATACATAATCCATGTTGAGCCAGAGCGAGAGATCAAGTAGGATATTGCACCGTGCTGGTTTGGGGAATCAAAGTTTACTATTGCTGCGAAGGATGGGTTTACTGTGTAGTCTTGTCGCCAGATTTCATTACCAGTGCGTAAGTCGACGCAGATGAATCCGCCGCCTGAGCCGCCGTTGCTATGCGGTAGTCCATAGTAGATGCGTCCGCTGATTATGATGGGAGTGTTAAATTTGGCTTCGTATGAGAGGCCGGTGTAGAATGCTACGCCTGTTATTCCTGTCTGTGTCGAGGGGGAGTTTGGTTCTTCGTAGCTGTTGTTTCCGCCTACGATGCCGCCGAAGGTTATTGGTTTGGTCCACATGATGTGGGAGCTGTCTGGTGCTGTTCCGTCTGGTTGGTATCTTACTGAGCCGAAGCTGTAGGCTGCGCCCATTGGGTAGAGGTAGTTAGAGGAAATTGCGTTCCAATTGGCGTTTTCGCCTTCAATTGGTCTTGCCCAGTATTCGCTTGGGAGTGGTGTGAAGGTTCCGGATGAGACTGGGTCTTCTTGGACTGTTAGGGTTGTTGTTGCGGTGCTGGCAAGGTAGGTGTCGTTTACGAATGCAGAGTTGGCGTTGTGTTCGTAGTCGTTGTAGTTTTGTCCGGGGAATGTAAAGTTGAAGGTGTATGTGCCTGTTTGAGTGGGCGTAAATGGACTGTATGCTGATGATGTTGTGTCGGTTACCGTGTCCCATGTTATTGTTTGGGTTGTTTCGTCTGGTGCGGTAATTACGCATTGGTAGTTGTGGAATCGGATGTTATTGGTTACTAATGCGCCGTCGGGTATCTTGTCTAACCAAACGACTATGATGCATTGTTGACCAACGCCTACGGGGTCAGGTGAGACGTTAATAAAAGCATATGTGGGGATCTCCCATGCGGGAGTGTGTGCGCTTGCTGTCGGTGTACCTGTGAATGCTATTGCGGTGCTTAACAGAAGAATCGCTGTTACAAAAGCTGATAGAAATTTGTTTTTGGGAAAATGCATTCTTTTGTTTCTCCTATAATATGTATTTCGAAAAATTTTGCTTTTATCTAATTGTGTATGTTGGCAACAGCAACAGTGCTTGAGTAGTAGAAATGGCTTGATTTTTTCTTGTTGATAGGTGCCATAGAAGGGTTAGATTTTTTTAGATTGATGCCAAATGGAATCGAAGTAATCGCACAGTATCCCAACTAATCCTTGATTATTAGTCCATAATCCTGGTTTTTCCTCTGAAAGAAGCGTCGGTGTGACGCTAACCAACGTTTGATCTCTATCAATGAGTGATATTGTTGCTCTTGGTGGATTTGGGGTTTTTCTGATTTGAAATTCGGAATATCTTTTAAGCAATTGGACTTTTCTTGGGAGGCTTTGGTTTTTCTCCAAATACACTATGATTCTTAATTTTATTCCCCGTTCCAGTAGTTTTCGCCATCGATCAACGACATCATTTGTTTGAGCGTCGAAGTCGCGCCAGTAAATTATGATGTCATGGGTTATTCGGTTTGAATTTACCATTTCGTCGACTTTTCGTTGAGTAAATTTTCCTATTGGAATAAGTGCGAATTCGCATCCTTCACAGTATGGGGTGTCAACTTTGTTGTGTTCATACTTTTTTAGAAGGGCGTTTGTTTGAGTTTTGATAATTTTGTCTTGTTTTTCCTTGCGTTCGAGCAGCATCTTTATGCCCTCATTAACGGGTAGGGCCCTGAAAACAGTTGGGCTGGCAAGTATTTTTTGGACCAAATATATTTCTTGTAGGCGGGTTATTACTCGGTAGACGTTGGCTCTGTCTATTTTTGTTACAGTGGAGATCGTTTTAATTGTTGCTTCATTTAGTCTAGCGAGGGTTATGTAAACTTCTGCCTGGAGGGTAGTTAACCCTAAGTTTCCTAGTATCTGTGTATCATCATCAGAAACCGCTTGCATCCATCTGCCCATTTTCATATTAGTAGGGATCTACTATTAAATTTTAGTCCAACCAACCAACCCTACAAACCACCGATTTTATAGCAAGTTTCCTAAAGGTGACCCTCCTCGCAAGCAAGGACTCTGTCTTGCATATCGTTATATATTCATAGATAAGTTCTGCCCAGATTTTAGAGAATGCCTAAAGTAATAAGAACATGGAAAATTATCACCAAGAAGAACACCATAACTAAACTGGCGTGAATAAACTTGTTAGTTTTATGGTCAATTTGCTTTATTAACGGGAATCTCTCAGCGAAACCTGATATCACTTCTAAAGTCAGCGCAATGTAAATAGCTAAACCCGTCCCCAAAGACGGAAAGAATAATAGCGACCTTCCTAATTGACCCGAAAAATGAATCGAGACTAGCGAAAAAAATAGAAGATTACCGAATATGTGGTACCTCAGAAGACCCTTATACTTTTCAGGATAATAACGCTTTAAAACCACGAATGCGGGGGTACTGATGGCAATGTAACTTGTTCCAATTATGGCAAGCCAATGACTGAAACGAAGAGGACCAACAAAGAAACTTACATCTATCCAATGTAGGAAGGCAGCAACCATAAACGAGGCCGTTATTATGACAAATAATAAAGACAGCGGGAACTCTGAATCTTTTAAATTCACTAAAAAAATCCTCTACTCTTAACTTATAAGTAACTGATATAAAAGGTATTCAAGGTATAACATCGCTTTTACTCAAAAAAGCCTGCTCTTAAGTCTATAAGTAACAGTCTTGTTTGGGCTGGATAATAGAGTGAGAAAAGGGGTGTTTTCTTAAAGTTTTCTTTTGGCTTTGCCGACTTCTTCTTGGATTTTCCCTTCAACCTTTTTGGCTTCACCTTTAATTATTTGACCAGTGTTGCCTGTAACTTTGCCTGCGGCTACGCGGAGTTTGCCTTCTTCCCTTTTAATTTTGCCTTTTACTTCATCTTTGCTCATAATTTCACTATAGCCTGTTATCTGCAGGATTGAATTAAACATATGTGACTGTTGATAAGCACTAACAAGCAACAAGCCGTTGCTTTCGAGAATTTAAAATGGAGTTACCAAACCAGAAAAGTGTAGTTTTCCCAAAAAAGTTGGGGAAGCAACCTGTGAGGTTACTTGTTGGTTTGTTGGCTTCTGGTTATATTCTGCGTCCTGTTAGTAGGCGGTAAAGTATTATGATGACGGCTATGACAAGCAGTACCCAAATGATTGTGCCAAGGTTGAAGATGAAAAAGCCTAGAAGCCACAGTAAGACAAGAATCGCAGCAACTACTAAAAGAAAATCGAGTGTTCGCATTTTCAAAAACTCTGATTATCCATAAATCCATAACTCGATAGCCTATTTTAATCGGTGTGACTGTCAATAAACAGTAACAACCACCTACTTCAACCTTCAAATATCTCATTGTAGCCTCTGCCTGACTTTGTCACATAGCCTTAAACCAACCAAGAACTTGCTATAAAGAAGGTACACAATTATGTCAGAACATATACAAGCAATGGGCGAAAAATGGAGCGACTTCCAGAAGACTTTGGTTTCTAACTTCAAAGATATGAAAGTTGAAGTCATAGAATGGAATTTCGGTGTTGGAAAAACGGGCGAAGACACTGTTTTTGAAATGAAAACTAAGGTAGCAGTGAGAAAAAAGAAGTAATACCCTTTGCGCACGAGGGTAACCGAAAAAACTTGCCCCTAAGGATCATACCGCCAGAAAACATTTTTTACTATAGGCGGGTTAGCCATTTTTTCATTTAAAAAGATGAGCACTCAATTTGCTTAATGGGCTGACAGAAAATAATTTTTCGATTTTTTGAAAACATTTTCCAAGCGGATTATTGACACCTTGTTAGGCTTTTCTTTTCGCTTTACCTATTTCTTCTTGGATTTTACTTTCTACTTGTTCCACTTTTCCGTTAATTTGTTCACTTTTATCGCCAGTCATTTTTACCTAAACCTTCGCGAATTTTCCCTTCTTCGTTTTTGATTTTACCTTTAGCTTCTTCTTTGCTCATAAAATTTCACTATTAGATAGCTTAACCGTGATTTTATTAAGCGTATGTGACTGATATTGGCACTAACAAACAACAAGCTATTGTTTTAAGAAGCATTTTTTTCTATTTTTTAAGTTTTTTCTAGGAACATTTGTAACTGTTCATGTGCAACAACAAATTGATAATACACACATTGGGCTCTCTTGTTTAGCGCTCAATGGATCAATAGGTTATTAAAAAATTAATCGAACTTTTCTCTGAAACAGCTGCTTACAGACTTCATTCCAAAGCACCCTTTGCTAAGTGGTTCGCTTTGAACCACAAATAGAGACATTGAGGGGTAAATTATAACAGATAGCGTTTTAACCGACGGAGTAAGACTAAGTGTCCATAATCACGGAAATTATCGTATCATTCTTCAAAGAGGTAAAAGACAGCTTAAAAGTGTACCTAAATGAAACGGAGACTGTTCTTAAGAAACGCTTCAAAAAGATTCTAATTACAAGTATAATTGTTGCTATTTTGGGGGCCCTAGTAATTTCATTCATCGCTTCTGCCTCTCTCTTCAGCCTCATAGGATCACTGAATTACCTCATGACGTTCATGCCCGCATGGGAGGCATGGTACATCACAGCCATTTCTTCAGGGGTTATTGGTGTACTGATTCTTTTAGTACTTCTCTTATCCATAAAGAAACAATTGAATTCTTCCCAGCTTCCAGCTACCTCGAAACCTGCGAATACGGTTATTGGGGATACTATTATGATAACTAAAGATGTCAAAATAGATAGTGTAGATGCTGAAATAGATGAAATAGCGCAAAGGATTTTGTTAGAGCTTGAATCCGCAAGTTCCGCAGATTTATCCGATCCGCGTTATGCAAAAATAATGTTACATTTATCAGACGCACATTACGCAAAGGGGGTGCTAAAAAAGATAGGTGAAGCAAAAGCGGGGGCTGAAAGCGATTTAGAGAAAAGGGCAGTGATCAAGGTTCTTTTGTTTTCTACTTGGTTGCAGCGACTTTATTTTATAATAAGGTCATTTCTTATGGGGATTATTAGTGCTGCAGTTACTTACCTTATCGTGTGGTATCTTGGTTCAATCAATGTTATCGGAAGTATAATAATCGGCACATTTGTGTTTGTATTTTCCTTGGCTGTAACACGAGTATTTGATACTAAAATAACGCAGGCTACAAAAAAGATAGTTGAACTTATGACTAGTCATAGAGCTATTAGGGATTTTATCATGAAACACTTCTAACTTAAGAGAATTTCAGTTAAATAATGTCCCCCCCTCTTGTTGAATTGGATAATTATCAAAAGTAATAGTGGAATACCGCCTATGCTTCCAGAGGTGAAAAAATTAACAACTTGGTCTAAAGCACTCAAAAAGCAGTTACTCCAAACAAGCAAGGGTTGATTACAGAGACTATTAAACGCACTATGTTGTATTCGGGTAATCACAGAATTTGGGAATCAATGACTATGGATAGATAGTTATCGTTTGCAAGTTTACGAATCTTTTTATTCAGCATTAACCATTTTATAATTGGTCTTTTTTTTGAATTTGGGTAGTCACATCTTTTTTGCTGGTGTAGTTACAGCAGTCTTCACTGGTAACCCTTACTTCGCCCTTTTAGCTGGCATAGGCAGCTTCATCCCTGACTTGGATCGTGAATACATATTTGTGAGTGCAAAGACTTTCCGTGAGGAACAATATCATCGGGCGCTATTCCATAATCTGCTTTTTCTTTCAGGGTTGTTTTTTGTAAATGTTTGGCTTGCACTTGGAGCCTTCCTGCATAGTTTCTTGGATTCTTTCACCACAGAAAAAGACAGGGGAGTCGAGTGGCTTTTCCCTTTGTCTAGATTGGTGAAGCGGGGTCGTTACACGCTGATTGCAAACTCGAAAGACGGAGGCTGCCAACTGGAGTTAGTAGATACCACGCCGCCTGACCGTGTCTGCTTCATCAATGAAGATTCTCCAGCAGCCACGAAGCTTTCTGACCCAGATTTGAAAGTGGCGAGACCTGTTCCTTGGCGTAAGACTTATGGACCCGCGGCGAACGGACAAATGCTGGACAAATGGTTGGCACTGGCGTCACTGTCAGCGTTTATTCTTTATGCTTTGGTGAACCCTGATTTTGCGATGGCTGGCAAAAATCTCATTCTTTCCACTCAAATCATCCCACCCGTGAGCCTATTAACTGGTATCGTGCTGGTTTTTCTGGGGGGCTGGCTTAAAAAGAAAAAGATAACCAGAAAACTGTATCTCGCTTTCTTTGGGGCTGGCGGCTCATTCATGATTTTGTCTGCTCTACTATCAATTGGACAGGTTTCCGGTTACGTATTTCCGATAGACCTTACTTTTTTGGTTGTCGCGAGCGTGGTGTTGTTTATTGAAGCGCTTTTCATCTGGCGACTCAGCATCCGTGGTGGAAGAAAAGCCCTGGTTTAAGCAAGGGTACATAATTATGAAGAATTATCCAAACTAATGGTTGAACAGAAAAATAGTACTGTTTCTGTATACTCGATTTGTCATACTATCTACCTCTTACCTACCTATGCCTAAACCGAGTATACAACCAAGTGTTTTTTTAGGCAACCATCAATAACCGTCAATTGGTTGGTTGGTTGGATTAAATTTTAGTTAACTTGAGGGTGGACTCTGTCTGTGAACAGTTTTAATTGGGGAATTATTTTAGTCGCTTAGAGTCAAGGGATTGCAGATTTTTGTTGTGTCGGCTCTGATTGGTTTTTGAGTTGTTTTTGAAGTGATGTGTTGTACAAGTCAGGATCAGCTACGCAACAAATAATGTTTATTAAGTCTCAATATATTATCTATGTTGTGAGTGGAAAGAAAATGAAGTGGTACTTTAAATACAGCAGAAATTATCGATTAGCAATAGCATCCTTTGTAACATCATTGGTCGGGATGATAGCAGTTATAGCCGTTATCAGTGTTTTATATTCGTCACCAACATCAACATTGTTAAATGTTACTTCAGCGCTGTTCTTCATACCCGCTGTTACCGGTGCATCTCTAATGATAGGGTTGTTCTTTTGGTGGAGAGGGGAAAACATAAGAAAAGGCCATCTTTAAAATAAAAGAGCTTTAGCTAAAGATGCGTCAGCCCAATTAATTAATTATTGGTGTTATTGGGCACGCAACTTTTAATTTTAGAGGTTCAAGAAAACCGGTTAAGTCATTGAGCCCTCAGAAAGTATATGTGTTCTAAACTCTCGTGGCTTGCTTTTATGCTTTGAAGTTTCTTGTTTTCTTGGCAGATTGCTTTGAGTATTAGGTTGATGTTTTTGCTCAGTTATGTCTTCAAAAATTAATGCAAAATAGCCTTTTACGGGGGTATATACCGAAAGGTACAGCCAAATATTTAGGGGCTTAAAAAAAAGTTCAAATTTCTCTGCCTTGCCGGAGGTAATTATCCTTCCAAATATCTCAAATATTTCAGGTTGCTCTTTAATTTCGGGAAATAATTTGGTTACCCGTTTACCTATAATTTGGCTATTCTTGCAACTTGTTATTCTTTCAAATTCTTCGTTAACTTGTACAAAAACAAAATCCGTTGGTTTTCCATTTTTATAAATCATTTTGCAATATGCAAAACCAGTGAGCATATTG
The DNA here is from genome assembly GCA_963760925.1 of uncultured archaeon. Lineage (GTDB taxonomy): Archaea > Thermoproteota > Bathyarchaeia > Bathyarchaeales > Bathycorpusculaceae > Bathycorpusculum. The sequence goes on from CAVXES010000006.1 coordinate 918,056, forward strand.
GTGAAAAGATAATCAAACTGTAGTTGTGTTCTTTTAAATGCCATGTTTGGTGGCTCCATTGCTGAAAACCAGGCGCTGTCAAAGTAGCTTTGGGAGAGTTCCACTAAACTTGAATTGTTTGAGTAGGTTGCAAAGGCGTGGTGGTCTTCGCGTAGGTCATTCATAAAAAGAAGCACCTCTTTGTTATCGAATGTGGCTAGTGAAAAAGTTGGTAGAATGTCTGTAAACCTTATTTCTAGACCCGTTTTCTTACGGAGAGTTTGAAGTTCTCTGTGGTCGTTTCTTCCTTTATTTGTTATTATTCTTATTTGAATCTTGTCGAAGGTATTATTAATCATTCTAAAACTGTCAAAGAACGAACTTAGTTGTCTTTGATTTGCAAATATGCAAATGTTTTCCTGTGAGTGTTCAATTAAGTGGTCTATTTTTTTTGTTAATGCTTTCCCGCTTGGAATTACAACGAATTCGTTACTTTCGACCTTTTCTTTGTCATCAACTTCATTGTATTCTTTTAGAAGTGCCGCTGAATTTTCTTGTAATCTGATGCTTTCTGCTTCTTTTTGCCCCAACAACATTGATATTACCATTGGCAAAGGTAGAAGCTTGTATTTCATGGGGTTTGAAATGATTTTTTCGATAAGACCTTTCTTCTCAAGTTCTAACAGAGTTCGATAGGTGTCTGGTCTAGCGATGTTGGATGCTTCCGTTATTTCCTTAACCGTTGAAGTTCCCTCAACAGAAAGTGCGAGGCATATTTTTGCTTGCCGATAACTTAGACCTAAAGTAACAAGCGTTTTTACATGCTCTTCGCCATGCGTTAAGGTCATATGCTTCAAAACAAATAACCCCACTAAAACTATGTTACCACTATGAGTAACGTTGTTGAGCTTTATAGCAGTTGTGTGTGCCACTACCAACATCTCCTTATAGCTTTTGTTTCAAGCCTTTTCATGTGAGGGCTTTTTCAATAGTACCCTCATATAGAGGAAAAAATTTTGAAAAATCTTAAGAACAGAGCATTTGCATTTTTGATTGTAGCTATTTTAGCATTTTCGATAGGAGCACTAATTCCAAGCGCTAACGCTCATACGCCTCCTTGGGACATTCAACTCTTTGCTTTCGTAAATGTTGCACCTAATCCTGCAGGTCTGGGTCAAACTGTCACTGTCGGTTTTTGGCTTAATGCCCCACCGATGACGGCTAATGGTCCATATGGTGACCGCTTCAGTCCGTTCACGGTGAATGTTGTTAAGCCTGATGGAACAAATGAAACTCTTGGGCCATTCACATCTGACGCTACAGGCGGAACAAGCACACGCTATACTCCTGACCAACTTGGTGAATACCAATTTCAGATGTTCTATGGTGGTCAAACATTAAATGGCGGTCAAACTGGAACATTAGGTATTAGCAATCCTAACTACATTAACGACACTATACTACCAGCGATGAGTGATGTGGCAACGCTTACTGTTCAGCAAGAAGCCGTACCGGCAATTCCGAATCCTCCGCTTCCAAATAACTACTGGGAATCCCCGATAAACGCATTGAACGTTAATAACTGGTATATTATTGGCGGTCCGTATCTTAGTCTTTATACTGGTTATGGTCCAGGTAAAGGCGGCGGGAACTATAACACCACTACAAACTTTAACCCTTTCAGTGAGGCACCGCTGACCTCTCATGTTTTGTGGACGAAGCCGGCAGCGTTTGGCGGGGTTATCGGTGGGGATGCAGGCGGAACAACTACGTATGGTAACTATTACTCCACTTCACAGTACGAGCGGAAGTATAATCCCATAGTAATCAATGGCTATCTGTTCTATACTCAATTTCCGGGCAGCTCGACTACTCCAACGGCTAACATATGCATGAATCTCTACACTGGAGAGACTGTTTGGGTTAATGATGCAACTAACTATGGCGGTGGAACTGCAGACAAGCCAATGTTAACAACTGGTGGTGTTGTTTCACCTTTTGCATGTGGTCAAGTAATTGATTATGTGTCGCCAAATCAATACGGTGGATTAGCTTACTTATGGACGCAGGGTACGCCAACTTGGCTTGATGGCAAAGTAAAGCCGGGTACAACAACTTTGAACATGTTTGATGCGTTGACTGGCAAATACATTCTTAGCGTCGTAAATGGCACGGGCTTTAGCTATGGATTAACTGTGGATGCAAGTGGGAACTTGTTAAATTACTACACTAACACGACTGTTGGTACACAAACAATCTACGGAGAAATTCAACCTATCACTGGACCGAAACCCACGCAAGTCACCAATACTGGAGGCAACTCTTTGCTTGAAGCATGGAACTCGACACAATGCATTATGATGGGTGCTGGGTGGGCAACTGGGTCAGCTTCTGGCTGGTTCTGGAGGCCGCCGCAGGGTGCTGTTATTCCGTTTGAGTATGGAATACAGTCAGCATGGCAATTACCTGCCACTGTTCCAGTTGGTGCATTTGCAAACAATGCTACGTATCCAACTCCTTGGACTATCATGGGCGTTAACAGTGGTACAGCCGTTCTTTATTCGTTAGCTAATCAAGGGCTTACATTCTATTTCCAGACTGGGTACACAGTTTTTACGGGCTATGACATAAACACTGGACAACAACTGTTCATAGAAAATGCTTCTTTCACGCCTTTTACTGCTGTTAACTTGGACAACTATGGAAACGTTGGTGACGGATTATTCACTACAATTGTCAAAGAGACGGGTGAAGTCAGGGCTTTCAGTGTTACGACAGGAAAGGAAGTTTGGAAGACGATTCTTAAAGGCGATAACGGTGCAGATATCAATCCATATGATACTGTTGGTGGAATTAAAGGCAACATCTATGGCAACGACTTTCTTATTTTTGGTTTCGGCGGGGACATTTGGTCTTTGAGTATGACAGATGGTAGTCTCAACTGGTACACAAACACAACAAAACTAACGGGGCCTGCTGGTGATAATACTCCTTATGGTGTTTGGCCTATTTGGGTCCAGACTGGCATAGGGGGCGGTGGTGGAATAATGTTCCTTGGTGAGGGGCATGAGTATTCGCCGCCTTTGTTCCTTGGCTCAGAGTTGCTGGCATTGAATACGACAACTGGCGAGTTGGTGTGGAGCATTGACTCTTTTGATGTTAACTCAAACCCAGAATTGGCATATGGTATAATGACAATACTCAACGCTTACGATAACCAAATCTACGCTTATGGAAAGGGACCCACCGCAACTACTGTTAAGGCACCTGAGATTGGAGTAACAACGGCTACGCCGATTACCATTACGGGGACAGTAACTGATATCTCTGCAGGCGCAAAGCAAGAGGCTGTAAGGGCCAATTGGCCTAACGGTCTTCCGGCAGTTTCTGATGATAGTATGCGAACGTTCATGGAAGCAGCTTACATGCAGCAGCCTATCCCGCATAACTCAACTGGAGTTTTGGTTACGTTGAGTGTTATCGATGCTAATGGCAATTCTAGAACTATTGGCACTACAACAAGCGACGGAACCGGAGCATATGGCTTCACTTGGACACCTGACATTTCTGGAGCATACACGCTTATAGCAACATTTTCAGGTTCTAACGGATACTATGGGTCTTCTGCTCAAACCCACTTCTATACTAGTGAAGTAGCGACGCCAACATCCACTGCTGGAGCAGGGTCTGGCTTTGCAACAACAGCTGACTTGATCACCTATCTTGCAATCGGAGTTATCGTCATACTCATTGCAATAGCTATAGTCGGAGTGCTAACTCTTAGGAAAAAATAAGGCAAATTAGCCTTAAACCCATTTTCCCTTTTTTTGAAAGCAATGGATTATGATAAAAAGTCTTAATAGGGACTTAGCGCTCAAGTCTTATTAATGGATTTTGAAAGTTTTTTGCTTCTAGCTTCAATTTTTTTGATAGCGCTAGACATAATTGTGTTCTCGTCACCTAAAGTTAGGTTCAAACAGAAGGACATCGTAGGCGCAATTACAGCTACAGTTGCGTTTCTGCTTATTTTAACGTCATACATCATACTTTTGGGGGCTTTTGTTAATAATGACTTTTCTTTTTTGAGCGTCTACTCGTTTAGCTCCACCAACCTGTCGTTACTATCAAAAATCTATGCCTAGTTGGGCAGGTGCAGGTGGCTCAATGCTTCTGTTAACAATAATTTTGTCTGCAGTCTATTTGGGATTAAGAATCGCCACCATTCGGAAATTCCAGAGATTCAAAATCTTAACAGCGCAAGTCATGGGTTTTGTTGTCGTTGTCTTTGGCGTTGTTTGCTTACTCAGAGACCCCTTTGAACGGCTTGCTACCGTTGCGGTTGAAGGCATCGGATTGAATCCGCAGTTGCAGAGCGTTTGGATGGCGATTCATCCGCCCATCGTTTTCTCTGCTTATGTCTTTGTGGTTTTGGCTTTTGCGCTTACTTTGGCGTCTTTGAAAACTGGTAGGGAACTGGAATCTGTGAAGCTGTTTAAAGTTTCAACTTTTCTGTCGTGGATTTTGTTGACTATTGGAATAGCGTTGGGTGGAGTTTGGGCTTACGCGGTTTTAGGTTGGGGCGGATATTGGGCTTGGGATCCAGTGGAAACCGCGTCCTTGCTGCCATGGCTACTTTTAACTGGTTACTTCATTGTAAAACATATTTCCAAGACCAAAACCAGCTTAACTCAAGAATCAATGATTATGTTGGTTTTTGCCAGTCTTGTTTTCTTAAGCGCTCTTACACGTGGAGGTTTGACTCAGTCGGTTCACTCTTATGCAACGTCAGCCATTGGTCCAATAATGCTTAGTTTTGCTGTGGCAATGATGGGTTACTTCTTTTATGCAGCAAGAGGGACGCGTAAACGTTTCTTTAGGTTAGAAGTTAATAGAGGGTCTCTAAGTTCGCGTTCATCTTTTGTTGCGTTCTGGGCTTTGATTCTTATTTCAATAGTTTGTTTAGGGGGGTTGGCTTTTCCCGGTTTTGCTTATAGTTATTGGACTTACCCGTTTGTTGTGTTGTTTGCCGCTGCAATGGTTGGTTTTAGTCTTAAAGCTAGGATGCATTATGCGCGTCAATTTCTAATTGTAACCTTTGCCTTGATTGTTGGTGTTGTTTTTTCGGTTATTGGTTTTGGTGTAAATCTGCTTGTTCCTCTAACTGCGCCTCTGTTGGTTGTGGCTTTGGGGGCTTTGGTTTATCGGGCTTTAATTGGGGTTCGGCAGAGAAGTTTGCTTTGGCAGGTCTTGTTTGGAATTGCAGTAATTGTCATGCTTCTGGGAGTTTTCTTTAGTGCCGGCGCAAAAACTTCAACCACATTGGAGAATATTCAAGTTAACTCTATCAAAGAAGTTGGGCAAATAACCGTAGAAGTTAGCAACCTCTATTTGAGTAATAGCACCTCAAATGTCTACAATACTCAAGCGGGAAAAGTGATTCCTGAATTCTCAGTTGTAACCGTCGATGCAACTATTCACTCGTCTAGTTTGGTGTACAATGGGGAGTTGTCGGCGGCTTTTTACCCGAATTATGGTTTAGTTGTTGAGCCGGTCATAATTTCAACGGTTTCAGGTGATGTCTATATTCATTTGGAAGTTACCGAAGAACTCTATGATGCTCTTTCGGGGCAACTAAGTGGAGACAACGTAGCTGTTGATAACGTTTCAGTTACTGTTCAGGAAAACCCGTTGGTTTACTTGGTTTGGGTGGGAGTGTTTCTTATGTTGGTGGCTTTGACTTACGAGTTTGCAGTGGATGTCCGTTCAGCGGCCAACAGGACCGCCTTGCTTTCAGCTTACCCGAAAGTTATGTGAAGCAGATAATACAAGCCGCCAAGTCCCAGTGAGAGGATCCATATCGCCAGTATTTTTAGCATTAGTTTTTTGCGTGGGGCGCAGAATCGGGTGTTGCTTGATTCGTTAATTGACCATACCCAAACGAGCCAAACGCCGAAAATTAGCCCGATTGCCCCGATTATGCCGTGGATGACTCCGACGGATGCGACGAGGTCAGCGTTGTTTATGGCTTCTGAGACGGAGGAAACAAAAGAGGGACCCATATGCGCAATTAAGAGCAGAACGGTGATTATCATAACGATCATCATGGAGTTGCCGTGCCAGACCCATTTTTTCTTTTTTTCAAGATATATGCTTAGGGCTATCAGGCCTAGGGCAGCGAAAAAAATAAATAGGTTTACTTCTGCCATCCATTCGTGAACAGTTTCGTAATCAACAAAAGACAAACGTGTTACGCCTTCAGGAAAATAAAAGCAAGCGGTTCTATTAAAAACGTTATCAGATTTAATTGTTTTTAGCAAGCTATTTATAGTTTATTTGTCCTCTTTGCTACATAGGCTTTTTAGGGTTTTTTTATGGCGCAAACAGAGGAGACTGAAGTAGGCTCTACCAAGGAGCCGGTTGATTATAAAGCGGCTAATTCAGTTGCAAAGTATTGGCTCTATGCTGCGTTTATGTGGTTTCCTGTTTTTGCAACTTTTGGCATGATTATGGCTGTTAAGTTTTTCTACCCTACGTTTCTTGTGGATTCCTTTTTTGATACGTTTGGTAGAATTAGACCAGCGCACGTCAACGGTTTGCTTTTTGGTTTCTTGTCCTCGGGTCTCATAGGTTCGATGTACTATATTATTCCGCGATTAACTCATGTATCGTTGTATAAACCTATCATTGGCAAAGCTTCAGCGGTGGTCTGGAATTTCGCTGTGTTGGCGGGTGTTCTTTCACTTTTAGCGGGTATCACTCAGGCTAGAGAATATGCTGAGATGGCGTGGCCCATTGATATTGCATTGGTTATTACGCTTATTTTGATTGGCATCACTGTTTTAGGGTCAATCTTCAAGCGAAAAGAACGCAAACTCTATGTGAGTTTATGGTTTTTTGCTGGCATTTTTCTGTGGTTTCCAATTGTTTATTCCATAGGCAACGTAATTTGGAATCCTCCTACAGGCGCTTTGTTTGGTTTAACTGATGCTATAGTTAACTGGTTCTACGGGCACAATGTCTTAGGGTTGTGGTTTACGCCTTTTGGGTTGGCATTGTGGTATTATTTCATACCTAAATTGTCCAATAGAGCTCTTTACAGTGTTACGTTATCTTTGATCAGTTTTTTTGCGTTGGCATTCTTCTATACTGGGGTGGGTGGACATCATCTTTTGCAGTCTTCGATTCCTGAGTGGCTGAAGACAATCGCTGTTGCCACAAGTGGGCTTATGATGATTTCTGTGTTGACTTTTGCCACTAACATAGGCATGACGATTCGGGGTGCTTGGAGTAATTTCATGAGCAATGTGCCGTTGAGGTTTATCCTCTTTGGGTTCGTCTGTTACATTTTTGTTTCCATTCAAGGAACTTTTCAAGCCCTGCGGGACATGAACATTTACCTGCACTATTCGCAGTGGACGGTTATGCACTCGCATCTAGCGCTCTATGCATCGTTTGGTCTGACCATAGTGGGTGTCATGTTTTATCTGGTGCCAAAAATCTCTGGTAAACCGCTGTATAGCAAAAAATGGATGGATGTGACCTGGTGGATTACTTTGCTGGGGTTTGTTGTTTTTATGATGGGTATGATGATGGCTGGGTTAGTTGCTAATGCTAACTGGTTCACTCACCAAACAATCGCTCAGGCTCTGCCAACTTTGCAGCCTTATTTCATTCTAAGAGCAATAGGGGGCGGAATAGTGGTTGTTTCAGCTGTGCTGTTTGCAGCAAACATCATAGCGACGATTTTATCGAAGAAAAAGCTGAGTGTGAATTCTGATGTTAAATTGGATAAGGAGATGCTTCCATGACTAATGCTGAAAAAAAGCTTGAACAGGGATTAGATAGACTTGAGCAAGCCGCAGCGAAGCAGGCTAAGACTTTGCGGAAATCGACTGCTATCCGGAACCTCTTTCCAATTGCTGCGGGTGGGGTAGCGGTTTTCTTGTTGATGGTGAGTATGGTTGTGGTTGCGCCTTACATGTTTCTTTTAGATGTACCGCCAAGTGATACTTCGCATCCGTATACTGATCAGGAAGCTGAAGGTAGAAGTCTGTTCATGAGTTTGGGTTGCTTCTATTGTCACTCGCAGCAGGTTAGGGCTGCTGATTGGGGGTTGGGTAATGTTTCTCAAGAAGGCGATTACTATTATGATAGTCCTAACGCGTTGGGTACGGAACGTACTGGACCTGATTTAGCTCAAATAGGTGGGATGCGTCCGACGATTTGGCATCATTTACATGATAGAGATCCGCGTAGTGTGAGTCCTGGTTCTATTATGCCGAATTTTGAGTTCTTAAGTGATGCCCAAGTTGATGCATTGACAGCGTACATTCAAAATTTGGGTCAAGAAAACCTGCAGGTTCAAGAATCCATCACCAATGGCTCAGCTTATCACCCAGTTGTGCCCGAAAAATACTTGAATGCTTCAAACCAGTTTGGTCCAGTATACATGACGGTTCTGGCGCAGTATGATGCAGGAAATGATGTTTACAATGGCAGCGCATCACTTGGTGACCAGTGGGCTGCGATATACAATACGGGAAAAGCAAACTATACTCAGCGTTGTTTAGCATGTCATGGTTGTTCAGGGAACGCTCAAGGTCCATACGCGCGTCATGTTGTTACTCAACCGGCAAATCTTCATGAGCGCATCGCCACTTTTCCGGGTGATAATTATCACATTTGGCGGGTAACTGAGGGTGTGCCGGGGACAGCTATGCCAGCGTGGGGTTTGTCTTTGAATGATACTGAAATACAGATGATAGCGGTTTATGAGATGAGTTTTGTGTTTGGTTCTGCCCGCACAATTTCAGGGGACATCTCGGATGCTGAGGGAGACGCTTTTGCGCAATCAACTTTGAATTCGCCTCCGATTAGTGGTACACAGGAGCAGTTCCAGAATGGACAGAGCACCTTTACGCTTTATTGTGCTCAATGTCACGGTGCTAGCGGTCAAGGAGACGGTCCAGCTTCAGGGAAGGTTTCTGGAGGGTACATAATTCCTGTTCCTGCTAACTTTACTGAGTCGGGGAGTGACTTTGAAAATTATGGCAGATATGTCTGGAAAGTGAAAGAGGGCGTTGAAACAACCAACATGCCGCCATGGAAATTTAGTTTATCAGACAGCGAAATTTACCAAGCAATATTTTATATCCAAAGCTTCGCTACGCCACAAGACTACAACTCAAAGTGGGGACCACAATACAGCGACTCGTTTGCAAGAAACTTGAAAATTAACCAGTCAGGTGCATTGACAATTTTGGGTCCAAACGCTGTGGCTTCCATAATTGTGTTTGGGGCTATTGTGCTTTGGGAGCGTAAGGTCTTGCAGCAGAAGGTCTTTGAAAGGGGGAGGCTTTGGCGGTTTATCAAATTTTTTAGTTTTAGGAGGTTGAAGATTTGGCCATAAATGTTGATATGTTGATTTATTCGGTGGGTGCTTTGATGATTACGCTGATAACTGCTGGGTTTGTTGCGTGGGCTTTGAAAACTAGACAGTTTGAGTCTAATGATTTCTTGAAAAGTCTGCCGCTTGAGGAGGACGAGGAAGAGCAATGAACATGCAAAATTTGGTAGCTTATATTGTTGAGCTTGACCCGACTTTTGTTTACCTTGCTCTTTTCCTTATTGCTGCTGCTGCAATTGCAATATACTTGGTTGTTAGGAGTTCAGATGAGTACTCAGTGGAAGAAACGCAGAAGAATTCTGAGGATTTTGCGGGGACAATCAGGGATTCGAAAGGGCCAGTGACTAAGTGGTTGTGGGTTACGTATGCGGTTTTGATTATTTGGGCGGTGGCGTATTTGGCGCAGCATTGGAGTGAGTTCGCGTTTTTCCCGTAGGATAAATTCTCTTTTTTTTAGTTTTTGTTTTTTTTAGCAGGGTTTTGTTTAGGGAAAAAAGATAGTTTTTTTTTCTTTGTGGCTTTATTTTGGGTTGGTTTTTTGGTTTGGGGCTTGGGGTGTTTGTTGGTGCGTCCGTTCAGGAGTTGAGGGGTTATGTTTTCTGTTGGCGGATCTGATGATTTTGTTGGACGGGCAGTATTGGTCTTCTGGATGGCGGGTGAACCCCTCAAATTAGGTTGTTGACCAGGAAAAAAATGTTTATTATTGCGCATTAAGACCCCGTACTTAGGGATAAACGGCTATTCAATTATTGTTAAAGAAAGAGCATTTAATTCAGTTGGAAACCTCGCTCAATGTCTGAACTGGTCAAGAGTTCCTTGAGCAGCTTTGATTCCCCCTTTATCCCCGCCCCGTCCACGTAATATGTAGGCAAATCCAACAGCAATCAAGCTTCCAATAAGCGGTCCCAAAAGATACAACCAAGAATAAGAAAAATCAAACAATAGTAGTTGAGGACCAAAGGATCTAGCTGGATTCATAGACGCACCGCTTATTGGACTTGCCCAGAGGCCTGCAAGTATTATGTAACCGCCTACTGCAATGGCTGATAGAGGTCCCACGTTCTGGGCTTCTGAAGCGGTGCCCAAAATTGTACTTACCAAGCCAACGGTAAGTATGATTTCTATAAAAAATGCCTGGTAATCACTTATTCCAACTCCGGGCAGAGTGGCTCCAAAAGTGCTTACTTTACCGAACAACAGAAATAAAAACAAACAAGCAATGATAGAACCAGTCAATTGAGCGATTATATATCCGGGAACTCTACGCCAAGGGAAATCTCCCCGAGCAGCAAAAGCTATGCTGACAACGGGATTCAAATGTGCTCCAGAAACATTCCCCATGAACAGAATAACCACCATCACCATCAAACCAGGTGCCACGACGGCCATGAAGGGGCTAATTGTACCCGCATTTATGAAATAAACTACATTTCCACCTACAGCAACCAAGACAAGAAAAAATGTGCCTAGAACCTCTGAGAATAGGCGAATAGATTCACGTTTTGGATTGTCAAAGTCTTTTTTCCAAGGGTTCTCGAATTCAGAGATTATTTTTAACGATTCTAAGAAACGTTTTTTCTGTGCTTCATCAGATTCAGAAGAGGACAATCTCCAGATCACCTTTAGCCTTTGTAAATTTATTAGCTGAATTCTAATATAATTGAACCATGTTATTTCTTTCCAAGTGAGTGGTCCAATAGTTCTACCAACGAGCAAATAGACAATATATTTGAGTTTATTATGCAATCAATACATTCGAAGATCCGGAACTTCTTGTCCAGTCTCGGTTTTTCTAAAAACTTTCCAGATTTCGCCTTGAAGCTGTTTTAAGTTGTTTAAGTCGTTTGACAAGGCTTTTATGGTAAGACCTTTACTGTTGGCCATTTCTGTAGCGCCACCAAAAATATTTCTAAAATCAATTTGCCGTTTTGCGTTGACTGCATTGTCAGAATACCAATAGGCTTTAAGATAATACTTGTTGTCTCCAAAAAAGACATCAAGCATATCTTTGTCCTGTCTTGTAAATATTGTTCCTTCGTTAAGGATGAGTTGCTCATTCTTTTGAATAACCACTTTAGAAGAGCAAATCTCAAAATCCCAAAATTCTCCCCGTTCAATTCGACCGGGGCAAAATATTTCACAATATAGAAATTTTGAGCCATCATCAACATGAAATGTCACTCTTTGATGCCAACGAGAATCAACAAAAACGATAGTTTCCCTTGGCAGAAATTCCAAGCGACTGTTCTTTCCAAGATATACATCCACCTCTTTGCTGGCATAATTCAAATCCATTTTGTATATTTTTGTGGCCATTGTATCGGTGATGAATGCTTCTGCGCCGTCTTTTAATTGTATCTTGTAAAAATAGCGGTCACCCTGCACAATTCCACCCGTTGGATTCATGAAAAGAATATAGGGCAACCCTGGCAGATAGGGATCATAATAGAGTTCCCTGAGAATTTTCGCTGGAACTTCATTGTAAATGTCAGTAAGATACGTTTTATCGCCAAATTTAGTGAAAGTCAATTCAGCAACCGCGTTTTTACCTGCCGACCCAACTGAAACTCTCGTTTGTTCAGCTGCATATTTCGAAAAAGCCGACGGTAAACTCGTTAAATCTTCAATCACGTCTTGAACAGCTTCCTGAATCATTTGAAGAGTGCCTTTTCCTTTAGGATTGCCACAACTTCATCGACTCCCGCACCATCTTTTAGCGAGAGCAAGACCGTGGGTTTATCGCCTCTAAGCTTATTTGCATCCTGCATCATAAGGTCAACGTTTGCTGTTTTTACCCCAGATTCCAGAATCGTTGATTCGACGTAAGGCGCTAAATCTATTTTGTTAATCAACAGCAAGTCAGATTTCTTAATGCCTAATCCCCCTTTCCGTATCGTTTTGTCTCCACCAGCCACATCTACCATGTAAATGAAGAAGTCTGCCAATTTTGGACTAAACGTTAATGTAATATTGTCTCCTCCGGATTCGATCAAGATAATATCTAAGCCAGGATTGTCCTTCTCAAGCTTCTCTGCAGCATCTATATTCATTGACGGGTCATCTCTTACGGCTGTATGGGGGCATGCCCCTGTTTCTATTCCCACGATTAGGTTGGGGTCGATGTCTTTGCCAAGTCTCGCTGCGAGTCGTCGGGCATCTTCTTTGGAGTAAATGTCGTTTGATATTGCTCCAACCTTGAAGCCTTGTTTAACAAGCTTTGGGACTAGTTTCTCAATTAGTTCAGTTTTTCCGCAGCCTATCGCGCCGCCTATTCCAATTCTAACGGTTCTGCTACTCATTTTTTCAGGTCAATCTCCTTTTTAACTCATGAACATTCTGCTTGTGCTTAATTCATGCCTCATTGAGGCGATATCAACCAGTGGAAAAGTTTGGTGTAAATCAGTTAACTTCAGAGGCGTTATCTCAATTGCTGTTACGGCGTTAATCAGAATCTCTTGTGCCTCTAAGTAATCGATTATGCCCATTCTTACTAGTGAAGCGGTAACTTCCATCAAGTTAACATACAAAAGAGACAAAGCGCCTAAATCTTTGAAGTTAAACTGAACGGATACCAGCGCTAGAACAACAGGGTATGTTCCGTAAGCCACATCAGATTTGATAAGACCCCAGTAGTTCTTACCAATCGAGTCATCGGCGAATTCAGTTGCATTCATCATGCTTCTGCCCATCTTCACGATGGCAGACCTATTTTCTTCAGTAACTTTGGAAGAATAACAGATTTCATCAATTCTTTTTAACAATTCTATATCTTTCTTTTCTATTGCATCTAAAGAAAGGTAAAATATGCCAAGATCGAATGTTTTCCAAATTTTTTCTAAATAAATATTTATTATTTTTCCAACTTTTTCTTTAGGCAACAAATCTTCATTTATTAATTGCTCCATGCCTTGCGACATAGCAAATGAACCCATGGGAAAAAACGAGTCGGATGTTCTGAGTAAATTTAAAAGTTTCGCGTTTTCAGATAATATTATTCCTCTTCGCCTCCGTGGTATCCTGTTGAAGACATAGAAATTACTTTTTGAACTAATTCATATTTAATTGGCAACTTCATGGACTCAAGTATTTTCCTGACCTTTTCTTCGCCTATTGTGACTGGAACAAATACATTGTTATCTTCAATCAAGACTTCAAGATGGCGATTGCCTAAATTGTAACCCAATTTTGCTGCTTTCTCTATAACGTCTTTTCTTAGAGAATCCTCTAAAGTTACTTTTATTACCTGTTCAGGTTCGATTAGAATCTTATAATAGTCTCCTTTTTCTGAAGGCCCAAAAATGTCACCTTGCCCTATAGGCTGACCACGAGGTAAGTTGATTACTAAATCCTCTGAATCACTTAACTTACTTCTTACTCTACCTCGCATCGCATCTTGCCTATTAGTTGTGACTTCCTTAATCTTTTCGACGTTAACTTGACTTGCAAATTTATCAAAAACGATCATCCAAAAAACAGCCTCTATTCACTTAGTCTCTTTAAAAAGAGCTTCTTTGAACTGTTCAGCCCTTTCGGCTTCATCAACCAAGCCAAAATGCTTGTATGATAGAGGGTTCACGAGAACGGTCATAAACCTTTCGTTCTCAAGAATTACCTTGCCGCCCACATCCAAGTTTTCTACTAAATACACTTCTCTCATAAGATGTTTGGGAAAATCTAAATTTAAATGAGTTTGTGGATCAATAAAACCAGAAAGATTTGAAATTTTAAGAGCAGTAATTTCTCCATGCTTAACTTTTTGTGGATCAATTAACTCTCCGTTTTTCACGTTAGAAATTAACGTAAAATGTCTAATCAAATAAAGCCCTCAAAAAAAGATGGTAGACTCAGCGTCTATACTAGATGGTAGAGCTGAGTTAAGGGTAATTCTTTTGCAGGTTCACAAGTCGCGGGTTTACCGTTGAATGTTACTTTGTATGTTTCGGGATCGATTTTTATTTCGCCGAGAGTGCTGTTTCTTATCATGTGTTGCTTGCCCAAGTTTCTTACGTTGTATACTGGTAGAACTTGGCGTTTTATGCCGTATTTTTCTTTGATGCCGTTTTCAACTGCTATTTTTGATGTGAATAGTGCCGATGTTGTTGATCTTGCTAAACCGAATCCGCCGAACATGGGTCTGAAGAATACTGGTTCAACTGGTGGAACTGAAGCATTAGGGTCGCCCATCATTGCATAAGCGATGAAGCCTCCCTTGAAAACTATGTTTGGTTTTGCTCCAAAGAATCTTGGGTCCCATAATACTATGTCAGCCATTTTTCCTTTTTCAAGACTGCCTACGTAATCGGAAACACCGTTGGTTATTGCGGGGTTTATGTTTAGCTTAGCTAAGTATCTTAGTACTCGGAAGTTGTCGTTTCCTGGAGCGTCTTCGGGCAGTTTGCCAAATTGGGCTTTCATTTTGTGTGCAGTCTGCCAGCATCTGGTTGAAACTTCTCCTGTTCTGCCCATTGCTTGGCTGTCAGCTGAATACATGCTGAGAATTCCCCAATCGTGGAATACGTCTTCTGCAGCTATTGTTTCGGCTCGGATTCTTGATTCGGCAAATGCTACGTCTTCAGGGACTTTGGGGTTAAGGTGGTGAGTTACCATGACCATGTCAAGATGTTCATCTAAAGTGTTGATTGTATATGGTCGCGTTGGGTTCGTTGAGGAGGGTAATGCATTTGGTTCTCCAGCTATTTTCATAATGTCTGGGGCGTGTCCCCCGCCTGCGCCTTCCGTGTGGTATGTGTGTACTGTCCTTCCATCTATCGCGTCGATGGAGTCGTCGACATAGCCGCCTTCGTTTAGTGAATCCGTGTGTATTGCTATTTGAACGTCATATTCGTCTGCAACACTTAAGCCAGTGTCCAAAGATGCCCTAGTGGCGCCCCAGTCTTCATGCATTTTAAGTCCACCAGCTCCAGCAGCAAGTTGTTCAACTATCGTTTCTGCTTTGCTGTCGTTAGCTTTGGCCAAAAAAAGCCAGTTGATTGGTAATCCTTCAATTGCTTCAATCATTTTTCTTATGTTCCAAGGACCGGGCGTACATGTAGTTGCGTTTGTTCCATCGGCAGGTCCTGTGCCGCCACCGACGTATGTTGTTATCCCATTTCCTATTGCATGGAATACTTGCTGGGGCGATATCATGTGGACATGTGCATCGAAAAAGCCGGCGGTGGCTATCAATCCTTCTCCAGCGGTTACTTCGGTTGAGTTGCTCACAATCATGTTTTCAGTGACGTTATCCATTGTACTTGGATTTCCAGCTTTTCCAATTCCAGCTATAACTCCATTTCTAATGCCTATGTCAGCTTTGACAACACCCAGTATAGCATCCAACACTACAACGTTGGTGATAACATGGTCAAGAGCTCCATTTGCTTGTGTGGTACCAGCCGCTAAGCCCATTCCTTGTCTAGCGGTCTTTCCACCACCGAAGACCAATTCGTCGCCGAATGAAGTGCAATCTTTTTCTACTTCAATAATCAAGTTTGTGTCTGCTAGTTGAATTTTATCGCCTTTTGTTGGCCCGTACAGGTCTAAGTATTGTTTTCGGGATATTTTCATTTTTTTAGGCTCCTTTGAATTTGAGTTTCTTTGCTTTTAAAAGGGCCATGTCTTTTCGGTATATTGTCCGCACGCTACCGTCGACGAGGTTGTTGAATCCGTGGATGTATTTTTTGCCGCCATATTCGACTAATGGGACTTCTTTTTCTTGACCTGGTTCAAATCTTACGCTTGTGCCCGCTGGTATTGCAAGTTTCATGCCATATGCCTTTTCTCTTTCAAATTCTAATGCTCTATTTGCCTCAAAGAAGTGGAAGTGCGAACCTACTTGGATTCCTCGGTCACCAGTATTTTTTACTTTTAATGTAATTGTTTTCCTATTTTGAAATGCTTCTATGTCTCCTTGTCCGAGGGTTATTTGGCCTACCGTGTTGGGAGTCATTTTTTGTTTTCCTCCTTTGGCTGGATTGGATTGTGTACGCTTACTAGTTTGGTTCCGTCTGGAAAGGTGGCTTCTACCTGTACTAGACTTATCATGTCCGCTACGTTTGGCATAACGTCATCAATCGTCAAAACATGCCTAGCATCTTTAGCTATTTTAGCTACGCCTACGCCTCTTCTAGCACCTTCTTGAACAAAATCAGCAATGATCGCAACAGTTTCAGGATAATTCAATTTTAATCCATCTTTCATTCTTCGCTCAGCCATTCGTGCAGCAGTAAAAATCATCATTTTTTCTGTCTCACGTGGTAATAGTTTCATTGGAATTCACCTTTTTAAAAAGATCACTATAAAGTAGAGTTTTTTGTATCAATTTATAACTATGTTACTACAAGAGGTTACAACAAACTCTTAAATTTTTAAGAGACCGCCTGTCTAATAGGTGATTTTTTGGACCCAATTTCAATAACCATAAATTTTGTTCTTAATGGAGTTGCACAAGTTTTCTTTATGGGGTCACCTTTAGTTGGAATCATCTTTGTAATTGCTCTTGCCATTAACTCAAAAAGGGCAGCGGCATTTGCTGTCATTGGGTCAATAGCAGGTAGTTTGGTTGGTTTAGCTCTAGGGATAGAGTTGGTGCCCACCTCTTTGTCTTCACCTGACAACGCACTAACTTACGGCATATTTGGGTTCAACTCGGTTTTGACTGCAATTGCTTTAGGCGATACATTCCTTGATAAAGGAAGGTCAGCAACAACTGCAGCAGTCATAGGCGCGCTTGTGACGGGCTTTATTACCGCCTCGTTAATTTGGTTCACTAAAATGTTTGGGCTTCCAGTGGAAACTTCAGCATTTGTGTTAACGACTTGGATTTTCTTGTTTGCAGCTAAAAAGTTTTCCGCTGTGAAGCTATCTGGTCCTCCGCTCGCGCCAAAACAAAGAAGCACATTTTTGAAAAATCCTCAAGATGCAGAGAAAAAAGAGCCCCTGCGATTAAGTGAATTCACAATTGGAGGATTTATAAAATTAATCTTCACAGGCATCGCTCAGGTATTTTTTCAGGAAAACTGGAAGACAGGAGTTTTAATTTTCATTGGATTAACTGTCGCCACAATTCCATTAAACCCTTATGGGTTTCCTGTCCAATACCCGATTTACTTTGCAGGAATCACTGCCTTCATCGGTACTCTTTCTGCAACATTAACTGCGATTGCTTTCAAAGCGGATAGATCATCTGTGCTAATAGGGCTTTACGGTTTTAACGGGACCTTAACAGCCTTAGCTGTGATGGGTGTATTTGTTGGATTCCTTTGGCCAATAAGTCCCTTTAATGGCGCACCAATTAACTTCTTAGTCATGCTTTTCGCCACGGCTTTCTCAACTGTAGTGACGGCTTTCATGGGAACAATAACAGGACGTTTCAACCTTCCAACTTTAACAGGTCCGTTTGTGTTCACTGCCTGGTTAATAGAGTTAGGCGCACATATCTTTCCTAGCATAGCACCTGCCAGCCTACTTTTATTGACACCTCCCGCAGCTACAGGTATCCTCCAGACCATCCATGCTGCACTGATAATCATATAACTCGAAAATATTTGGAGCGATAACAAGAATGTCAGCTAATATTGCTACAGAAACTTTGTTCAATAACCTCTGGGTGTTGATTTGCGGTGTTCTTGTATTCATCATGACCATCGCTGTAGGTATTCTAGAACGGGGAGAACTTGGACGAGGGGCCAACAGAGCTCTACTTAAGAACATCATGATTTCTTGTTCAGGCTTCTTTTTTATGGCCTTCATAGGATTCAATGTTGCTTTCGCACCAACAATAGCTAACGGTTTGATCGGTAATCCTCTTTATAATTTCCCTTTCCTTGGAAGCTTTCAGGCGAACGCCGTTTTTATACACACCCAAACGTGGTGGTCAATGACCCCAAGCTACTTCAATAACTTCATTACTCTGCCTACCTATTATTTTTTTGAAACAGGCTTTGCCACAGTAACCCTGGCGTTAGTTGGCGTAGTCGTTCTAAGTAAAATAAAGTTAAGTTCATTTTTCCTCTTTTCGATTCCCTATTTTATCCTTATCTGGGCGTTGCCAGCTGCTTGGATATGGAACCCCCAAGGCTGGCTATACTTGTTGGGTGTAAGAGATTTTGCGGGAGGATTAGTGGTTCATGGTGCTGCCGGTGCAGCAGGATTAGCTATCGTTTTTAGGGTGTGGCAAGAAGAAAAAAAGAAAGGCTTCCGAGAAAGTCCCCAGATAAAGCCTAAGCCAAACGCGCCTTGGTTAGCCTTGTCCATCCTTCTTCTTTGGCTCGGGTGGTTTGGTTTCAATCCGGGAAGCACTTTAGCATTAAACATCCAATCATACATAGTAGTTTTGATAACTTTCTTGGCTGCTGCAACTGCCTTTTTATTTACTATGTTCTTTAAGTACCTTGAAATCAGAAAAATGCCCAGTATAATGTATGCCGCAAACGGTATACTCATAGGTTTAATAGTTATTACCCCCGTCGCTGGCTACGTTGGACCGGGTAGTGCAATAATTTTGGGAATTTTGGGGGCAATCGTATTTATTTTAGGAGAAAAATTGTTCATGAGAGCCAAATGGTTAACGGACCCTGTTGGATTATTTCCCGGGCACTTTCTCGGTGGTTTATTTGGTTTTATTATGGTTGCCTTCTTTACACAGAAAGCTTATGCAGATTTTGGGGGCGGCTACGGTTTATCTGACGGGATACTTTATGGCGGTGGTATGGACGCAGTACGTCAACTAGGGCTTCAGTTACTAGCTATCCCAGCGGTTATTATCACAGTCTTTGTTCTATCGTACATTTTCATGTGGATAATAAGCAAGGGAATCCATGGCATAATCAGAGAGTACACTGCTGAGGAGCTAAGAGAGAAGAAGATAAAACCCAGCGCGTAAAACTACTTTTTTCCGTAACTGCAAAATCCTTGAATTCATTGAAACATCAAGTTAAGGCGACGTTGTTAATCTAATGATATTTACTGTTTCTTGATTGTTTTTCGCATAACGTTACGGACAGGTATGTCAATGGGTTCAAACAAATAATTGCGAAGTTTTTGGTTGGTCTTCTAATTTCTCTTTAGTAGAAGAAGAACAGTGAATGTTTTTGTTTTTTTGGGTTGTTTTTTTGTTAAATAAGCGAAGTTTGGGCTGTGGATTGTATCCTTGAGGGTTGTTTCTTGGGCATGAAGTTCCGTGCGTTTCGCTTGTGGTATGTAAATTAGATTGGTTTTAGTTGCCCTTTCTTTATGACGATGTTGCCTTTCTCGTCTTCAACGAATATCATGACGTCGCCGACTTTAACGTTTAATTTCTTTTGAACTTGGCGAATGATTGTTATTCTGTTGTTTGGTTGAACTTTACTGCTTCCTAAGACTTTTTCCAATTACGTGACCCATATAAGGATACTACGCCTCTGGCAAATAATACTAAGTGGGAAAATACCAAAATTGTAAATTATGTATTGGGTGTACAACAATAAGAGAAAAGCCCGAAATAAATTGGAGTATATCGATGGGACCAACCTTAACAAGGTCACATGTTTCTTTTCAAGTTTTTAGTGGTTGGGGTTTGGGTGGGGGTGGGTGTGGAGGTTTTGGATGAGTGTTTCTATGCATCTATGAGCATATTGTAGTGTGTGATTATTTTTTTGGGATTTCCATTGGTTGTTTTGGGTGTTTTATGGTGTGTTTTGGTTTTTTTTAGCGAAATCCCTATAAGAGACCATTAGTATATTATAATATGGTGATAAAGTAAAATGACAACCACAAAAATCATAATCGCCATAGCCGCCATAGCGGCACTAGCACTAACCGTGGTTGGAGTAGCAGCAGCCCAAATAGTTCAAAACCAAAACCAACTCTACACAAACACAGCGCCCAACACTCAAGCACCCAACAATGGCTTCTGGGGTTGGATAGGCGACTGCTTTGGATACAGAGCTGCACAAGGATACGAAGCTCAACCTGTTGCACCTCCAACTGGAGTTAACACAACAGCGCCCGCACCCTACCAAGGCGGCTATGGCCCCAACTATGGATATGGGTATGGTCCCTGCTGGGCAGGATGGTAAACAAACCAACCCACAACCACCCACATTTGTTAATTATCTTTATTTTTGATTACATTAATGATTAGAAGTTTTTCTAGCCAATACTCTCGCCGCATCTTGATTGCACCTTAGCAGTTGGTTAGGAAAACAAATAAGAGCAACTAAACCTTTTTTGATTTAGGAGTTTTTATGCGCAAATTATTGTTCTGTTTAGTTCTTAGCTATTCTAAGTTTTTCTTTATTTATACCAGTTACTTTGGCTCAGCAAGATGATTCTTGGCCAATGTATCATGCAAACCCCACCCATAGTGGCTACATTAACTCAGTAGGTCCAGCAACTAATGAGACGCTGTGGACTTACAGCACAAACGGCTGGATTATGGATTCCCCAGCGGTAGCAGACGGAGTCGTCTACTTCAGTTGGGCAGACGAAGGCTACAATGAAGGACACAACAACTATATGCTTGCACTAAACGCTAACGATGGCTCTGAGATATGGAGTTTTTCTGCAGGCGGCAAAATTTATAGTTCGCCAGCAGTAGCAGATGGCATAGTTTATTTCGGCTCTGATGATAACGCAATTTATGCAGTAAACGCTTCTACGGGCGCTGAGGTCTGGAAGTGTATCACAGGGTCTCAAGCGCAGGGTTCACCTACCGTGGCAAACGGCGTGGTTTATGCTGGTTCAAATGATGGCAAACTGTATGCGCTTGACGCATCTTTGGGTATGCCGATTTGGAACTTTACTACTGAGGGTCTGGTAACCGGCTCGCCTGCAGTCGCAGACGGGGTAGTCTACTTTGGTTCATACGATCACAAAGTTTATGCCCTTGATGCTATGAGTGGCGCAGAAAAATGGGCGTTTACAACTAACAGTGTTGTGGCTTCTGCACCTGTAGTAGCAAACGGCAACGTTTACGTAGGTAGTTTTGATAACCAAACCTATGCCCTAAACGCTCAAACGGGCGATTTAGTTTGGAAGGTTGAAACTGGTTATGATCAATGTGTGCAGGCTTCACCAGCATACGCTAATGGCATTCTCTACACGGGAGGCGCTTTTGATAGGAAAGTCTATGCTCTTGACCCCGCAACAGGCGCTGAAAAATGGACCTATACCATGGATGAAGGCTTGACTACCGCTCCTGCAGTTATTGGTCACACAGTTTATGTTACTTCAACTCTGGGGAACAGGGCGTATGCGCTCAATGCAGACACTGGTGAGTTACAATGGAGCTATCAAACTGAAGGCAACATATACTCGTCTCCTGCTGTGGTGAATGGCGTGGCATATTTCGGTGCTTATGACGGTGTTTTCTATGCAGTTGGCGCGTCTTCGAGTGGTTCAGCTTCACCTGATTACACAACAATTTACATAGTTGCCGTTTTGGT
Source organism: uncultured archaeon (assembly GCA_963760925.1). Lineage (GTDB taxonomy): Archaea > Thermoproteota > Bathyarchaeia > Bathyarchaeales > Bathycorpusculaceae > Bathycorpusculum. Next base: position 939,866 of record CAVXES010000006.1, read on the forward strand.
TGTGGTTGTTGTGGTAGCTATTGTCGCAGTGTTAGCGCTTAGAAGAAGACATTAGGGAACAGAACGTTCCTTTTTTCTTTTTTAGAGCGTTTGATTGTTTAATGGTCTGCTTTTTTCCAGATGTTTTGTTATCAGGAAAATCGTTTCTTACTTCAGAACGCTTTCATTTTTCGCAGAAATCTTTAATTTTGCGTTTAGTTAAAGCTAATTTCGTGAGAAGAAATCAGTTATTAATTCTATTCATATCAATGGCGCTTATAATCTTACTTTTAATAAGTGGGGTTTACCTCTTACTGAACAATGCCCAAAATACAATTCCAAGTATGATGGTTGGGGAAACAACATCAAATAACGGCGTTGTTTCTTTGATTTTAATTTCAGTAGCAGTCATTATCTTGTTGGGTATTATTCTCTATTTTGTTTTTATAAGAAAAGAAAGAGTAAAACAAGCATCTTCTGACCCCCCAGAAGACACTTATTGTCGAAGAAATGAAGACGGTTTTTCGACAGAAAATAAAATTGCCACTTCTGAAAACGAAAAGCCTTATGACGTTTTTCTCTGCTACAAAAAAAGTTCAGGGAAAGATTTCGCTGATCATCTTAAGGCAGGTTTAGAAGAAATTGGATTGCATACATTCCAGGATTGCAAGGATATCCCCTTAACAGTCGATACTCAGGTCGGTTGGGCTAGTTTTCGTGACCTCGCTTTAGAACAAAGTAGGTATTTTGTTCTGATTATGACGCCGGGGTTTAATTTGTCTTCGGAAGTGGTGAACGAAATTGGCATAGCCCGAAGATTAGCCAACAAAACATTCGTATTCTTTAGATTGCGAGGTATGAAAAGAAATATAATTGTCAATTTAGAAAAAGAGACTTTAGATATTGGAAAACTTGAACAGGTATCCTTTGAATCTAAAGAGGAGCTGCTAAGGCTTGCTATTAAAATTCTTACTAAAGGAGACTCTAATAACAAACGTACAAGCTAGATAACTCCAATTACACGTTATGAACGTTTATAGTTCCTTTCGGTTTTGCGGAAAGATACAGATATCTTCCGTAGAGAAAGGTAACCAAGGCCACAATTAAAATTACAATTCCTAAAATAAGGTTAAAGCCCGCGGGTATTAGTGGAACAAATCCCAGCATGATTGTGAATCCAAAAACCGCTAATAATACTGCTAACACGCAGAGCGCCAAACCGCCAATATAGCTACCGAACCCCATATTTCTTAATCCTCAGGCTTTTTTTGTCAGGTATGATATTAGACCGAGTAATCCTCCAAGTGCAACAAGCAATCCGCCTATTCCTCCGCCGATCAGCCCTACAATAATTAGCACAATAGCCCAAACAAGTGTTTTCACACTTCTTGAACCGATAATGGCAATTATGCCCATTATCAAAGTTACGATGCCGCCGTAGGAAAAACCCCAATGGAAGATGAAACTGCCGAAATCTGCAATTAAACCTAACAATCCGAAAAGAACCATCAAGATACCGCCGATAAGTACTAGATAATAAGCTATTTTTGAAACAGAGGTTCCAGACATGTCATGTTCTCTCCAAAAAAAGTTTTACCAGAAGCCGCCTTTAGACGATACAGTAGCGGTTGCATCCAATGAATCAACGCCTATGGTTCCGAGAGTGAAATTGTAACTACCACTAGCTAATTGAATCCAGCCGCTGTTGTAACTTTGTTGCTCACCCTGTGCTGCTGCATGTTCCCAGATGACTTGGTCGCCGTTTAAAATTTGGGCTCGCCACAAGGCAGCGCCGGTCTGTATGGTTACTTGAATCTGCGCTTTGTCATCTGGGAATGGTTGATCAAAGGCTATTGTTTTTTTGTCGGCGCCTACCGTAAAGGAAACTTGTATATTAGCAGTTGCTCTGGGGTAAGTTACTCCTGCATAGACGGCAAAAGCTGCAACTACTATTATGACGATTGCGACTATGGCTATTATTGCTCTTGATTTTCCCACTACAAAGTCTCCATTCTATATCTTCATCAACAAGCGCTTCTCGCTACATTGATAATAAGTTAGCCTTGATATAACCGATTGTTATTGCCGCATACCAATCACATATTCTAATGAATTGAAAGCTTATTCATCTGGTTTGGTGTTTCAATGCCAGTTCCTAAACCTAAATCGAATGAATCTGAAAGAGAATATATTTCCAGGTGCGAAAAGTTCATGCACGAAGAAAACAACAGCAAACCTGAGGGTGAAAAACGCTCAAACGAGCAAATTTCAGCAATTTGCTACTCCACTTGGCGCAAAGAAACATAGACGCAAATCCTCTGTTGGAGCACATTTATGGTCAATAAAACCAAAATAATTGTTGAACCTGGAAAACAGGAAATTCGCATCATCAGAGAACTTGACGCTCCCCGAGAACTCGTATTCAAAACATTTACCGATCCAAAGCTTTATTCCCAATGGCTAGGTCCCAGACGATTAACAACGATTTTTGAAAAACTCGAACCAAGAAACGGTGGAAGTTACCGATTTATCAATGAAGATGAAAAAGGCAACAAATTCGCTTTCCATGGTGTCTATCATGAAGTGCTTGAGCCTGAACGAATTATCGGTACATTTGAATTTGAGGGTTTGCCAGAAAAAGGACACGTTAGCTTAGAAATAACAAAGTTTGAGGAGCTGCCCGGTGGAAGAACAAAGTTGACTTCTCAGAATGTTTTCATGTCGGTTGCTGATCGGGATGGAATGGTGCAAAGTGGCATGGAGGAGGGCGTAAACGATTCTTATGATAGACTTGAAGAACTCTTGGCAGAGCTGAAACAAAAACCGTTGGAGTAGAACAATTAAGACAACGCAGTGAAAAATTGGAATATGATTTTTGCAATGGCAAAACTCAAAAAAGATTGTCGATTAAGGGTACGCTTGAATATTGGCGCTAAGAGATGGATTAAATTTCTGAATTAAAAACTAGGAAGTTTTTTGAGTAAAATGGAAAGTGGTATTAAGTTACGTAAGTCCACATCTTAATATTCAAATGAATAGTGGTTACCCAAGCATTTCTATTGTGGGGCTCTGTTAAAATTGATTAGATAAAGAGTTTTGGGGATACGACATGAACAGTGTACTCTATAAATTAGAAAAATAAACGAGCCAAAAGTAGAGATGGAAAATAAGGCGACTTCTTAGTGTTGAAGCATTTCAAGCGTAAACGGCAAAGCATTACCAGTCTATTTGGGTGATTTTGAAATCAGCCAAAAACCGTTTTTTTCTTCGAGCTTTAGATTTTTGCTTGAAAGAAAATGTTCCACTTCAAAATTTTTCAGGGGTGCTTTCATCCTTATGCAACATTGCCCGTCTTTACAGTCGATAGAAACCCATGACGGGTTAACTAGTTTAGAATCAGACAATTCTTTTAAGAGGCTCGTCGCTTGTTTCCTATCCAAGTACGTCCCTACACTTATTCTGTAGTAAGTCAGAGTATTTAACACTTTAACTGCTGATTTTTTTGGCAACACTATCAAAGCAGAAGGCTAAATTACTAACTAAACTACGAAAAGAATTGTTGTCTAATTTTAAAATCTTAGAATTGTCATTAACCGCTCAAGCAGACTCAACACTTTGTTAACTATGCCGCCGAGGGCGCCCAATCCACCCACCATGTCTTTCAGGTTGGCAATATCGAATCGAGTGACGGAACGAGTCACTATCAACGCTGGAACCACCACCACGACAAATAACGCCACGCCTATAATTAGTCGAATCCACGCTGCGAACGCCAATTCAGAGACCGCAAAGTAGGTTACAGCTCCAGCTATTGCTGAGGAGAGCAGAATACGGGTTGAAGCAGCTAAATCTACGGTTATGCCGTAAGTTCGTTTGACGAAAATTAACCCCATAATTAGGCTGGGCAGGGGAGCTACGATTGCTGTGAGAATGAGCCCTAAAACGCCGAAAGTCATAATCGAAACAAAGCCCAAGGGGAATCCGATTAAGCCAGTTAACATTGCCATTTTCAAGACAAAGCCTGTTTTTCCTTGTCCGTTTAGCAGGGCAGGCAGACTGAGGTTTCCAAAAGCGGTGTATAGGTATTGAATTGCGAAGAGGGAGAGGAAGAGTGCTGCTGTGCTGTAGGTGTTTCCAAAGAGTGTTTCCACTGCGGGTTCAGATAGGGACATAACTAGGGTTGTTACTGGCACGACAAGGAGTGCGCCGTATTTGACGGAGTAGCCAAAGACGTTTTTTAGGGAGTCTTTGTCTTTTTCGGGTTCTATTTTGGAGAAGGCTGGAAACATTGTTGTGGTGATGGGCATTACGAAGAAGGTTATGAGGACGACGAAGTTTATGGCGACACCATAGTTTCCGATCGGTACATTGTCAGTTGCGTAGTGGATTGGTAGTAGGAAAGCGTAGAATTGGGGAAGCATTGTGGTTATGATTGTTGCTAAAGACAGTGGTATGCAGTACGTTAGCATGGTTGTGAAGTATGCTTTGATTTCGAGTTTGTGGGAAAATGGTTTGGGGAGCTGTCTGTAGATTAGGCCGATTAGTGCTACGCCGATGGTGGCTGCGATGAATATGCCGGCTGTGAAACCGATTGTGGCTCCGGCTGTACCGAAGCCGAAGATGACCAGTGCTATTATGAGTGCAGTTTTTGAGATGCTTTGGAAGACAAGCATTACACTGTTAAGTTCTAGGCGTTCATATCCTGTGAAAGCTGCTGTTGCCGCCGACACTAGACCGCCTGCGAATATGGAGAAGGAAATAATTTGGATTAGGGGCGCTATGACTGGTCGGTTGAAGACGCTGGTTGCTAGAAAATCTGCAAAGAAAAATGAAAATACTGAAAGGATCAAGCCTACTGCTACTTCGAATATGATGCCTGTGAGGATTACGCTTCGGATTTCATCTAATCTGCCCTCTGCGCGGTATCGTGCAGTGAAACGGATCATTGCAAAAGTGACTCCCCAGTCTCTAAACACTTGGATAAGAGCGGGAACTGTCAATACAACTGTGTATAATCCATACAAGTCCGATCCTAGTAATCTGGCGATGAATATTGTGCCGATTGAGCCGATGAGTGTTGAGATCACTAAGCCCCATAGTACGTGGAAGCTGCCCTTCGCTGAAACCTTTGCAATATCGCCAACTTTAGCCATCGACAATTTGACCTGTTTTGTAGTTTAGGACATTACGAGGGGTTTATCGTTTACGGTAGTTAACGCTTAAAAGATAGCTAAGTTAATGCTTGTATTGTTGCTTATCAAGCGTTAGATGGGTATGGGTCTCCATTTTTTTTGAGGAATTTTTGTTTTGTTTGTGGGGATTTTTTGTGGGGGTATTTCATCTCGCGGTGGGGCTGTGGTTTGCGCTGGTTTTTTGGGTTTTCTGATTTTGTTGTGGGTGAGGAAGCCGCTTTTTTTATTCATCCCAACGTGGGCTATGTTGGATGGAGATGGGAACACCAAGAGCTTTTGGGCATCAATCCTACCCTGTCACTTGAAACAACCCTCAAAGTGTATGCACACAAGATGTGAGGGGGGAACTCTGCTCCCTTATACGGTTTGCTCTATGATTCACTAAGCTTTTTGCGGTGGGTTAGGCGTGCAATGCTGGCTATTGCTGTTCATAGTTAAGCGGTATACACGCGGCGTACATCAGGCATATATAGATTTTTTCACAAAAAAGGACATGTGCATAAATTTGCATTAAAATGAAAGGAAAAGAAAAAAAATGAAAATACTAAAAAGCAACAAAATTTTTGCTATTACCGTAATAGCATTACTATCGATAATGATCGTAATTCCAACGATTAACGCAGCAGACGATGAAACAACACCCACTTTAAAGACATATGCATTTGTTGGCGCAACACCAAACCCAATTGGTGTAGGACAAGAAGTTCTTATCCGATTAGGCATAACTGATCAATTAGCAGCCGACCAATATAGCTGGACAGGACTTACAGTAACAATCACAAAACCAGACGGTACAAACACAACACTAGGACCTTTTTCAACTGACTCAACAGGCGGAACATCAACCAGCTTTACACCAGAAGTTGTGGGAACATACACTTTACAGTCTTTCTTCCCCCAACAAACCAATCCAGCAAGCATAAACTCTAACGGACTCGTTATTCCAGCAGGAACAATAATGTTGGCAAGTTCAAGTGAAAAAGTGGAACTAGTCGTACAATCAGAACCAATTCAAGGTGCTACATACCAACCTTTGCCAGCAGAATATTGGTCAAGACCAATAAACAATCAGTATCAAACATGGCAAACAATAGGTGGAAACTGGTTAATGGCATCAAACACAGCCAACACTTTTAACAGAATTGCATACGGAAATGACTACGCACCACAATCACCACACTTACTCTGGAGCAAACCAATCACTGGTGGAGGACTAGTTGGTGGAGGAGAAGGTGTTACAAGTACAATCACAGATGACAGAGTAACCATCGGAGATGCATATCAAGGCAAGTTCCTAAAAAGTGTCATAATGTTAGGTAATTTGTACTACGATAATTACCCAAGCACATCAAAGATACACGAATACACAGCAGTCAACTTACATACAGGTGAAGTTCTTTGGACAAAAACTTTACTAAACAACTTGACTTTAGCTCAAGGACAATTAATGCAGTGGAACTCAATTAACGTCGTTGGTACGTATCCATACTTATGGGCAACAGGTGATGCAAACACAAGAACGCTCTTAGGACTTCCATCAAGTGCAGGTACAACATTATGTGCATTTGACCCATACACAGGTGAATTCATATACGCAGTCTACGGAATTCCATCAGGCAACAAAATGATTGGTCAAAATGGTGAAATGCTTATCTACACAACAAACTTGGCGAAGGGTTACATGACACTTTGGAACTCAACAAATATTCCAGACCTTTGGATGGGCAAAGAAATTGGTTCAACAAACCTTGAACAATGGGTTCCTGAGGGTAAAATTGTAAACGGAACAGGCATTTCAGGTGTCACACCGGCAGATAATGAACTAACACCAACAGGATACGCAGGTTACGTTTGGAACGTAACAATTCCCACAGGATTACCGGGGTCTGTTTATTCAGTGCTTGACGATAGAATCGTTGGCGGAACAGCATCATCAGATGGAGTTTCATTATGGGCATTAAGCATTGACAAACAACACGCAGGCAGTTTACTATTCAACAAAACATGGAGTTCACCGGCAGACTGGAAAGACGGTAACGTAACAATCGCATGGCAAGCGACAAGTGACCAATCAGCAGATGGCATAATAGTTTTCGGTGAAAAAGAAACTCGCCAAGATTACGCATTTAGCGTTGAAACTGGAGCATTCTTATGGTCCTCTGATTCACATAATTACTTAGACTTCTACACGATGGGACTTTCAGGAACATCGGCAAGAGCAGTTGACCAAATTTATGACGGCAAATTCTATACAGCGGGATATTCAGGTGTACTTTATTGCTACGACTGTTTGACAGGAGATTTACTGTGGAATTATACAGCTGTTAACGAAAATGCTTTAGGTTCGACATTTGCAGAATGGCCGCTGTATCCAATGTTCATTGCAGATGGAATGATTTATGTTATTCACACAGAACACTCTGGATATGAGCTATCTTTACCCGTTGATGCACCAATGATTTGTCTTAACGCAACATCAGGTGATGTCGTTTGGAGAGCAGATGGTCTTATTCGCGGAACTCATTGGGGTGGATATCCGATCATTGGTGACAGCATTATTGCGGCTATGAACACATATGATATGCAAGTATATGCAATCGGCAAAGGTCCAAGCGCAATTACAGTAGATGCACCTTTAACCGGTCTAACACTGGGCAACAGCGTTACAATAAGAGGTTCAATAACAGATATTTCACCTGGTACTACACAAAAAGAAATACAACTTAGGTTCCCAGACGGAGTTCCAGCAGTCTCAGATACAAATATGACAAGTTGGATGAAATATGTTTACCAACAAGCAGAAAGACCTAACGCACAAGGTGTCAGTGTTACTTTAAGCGTAGTTGACTCAAACGGAAACTATCGTACAATCGGATCAACAATGAGTGACTCAGACGGATTTTACAGCTTTACTTGGATACCGGACATTGAAGGCAAATTTATTATCTATACATCGTTTGACGGAAGTAACTCGTATTATCCATCACATGCAGTAACTGCGTTCAACGTTGATCCCGCACCAACAACACCAACGGCTCAACCAACTCAGGAACCATCAGCGGCTGACATGTACTTCATTCCAGCAATCGCTGGAATAGCTGTCTTGATCATCGTAGTTGGTCTTTTGACCATCTTGATGATGCGGAAACGTGCATAAGTTGGAAACAAACGAAAAATATTTCCCTCCTTTTTTAGTTTAGGATCAGCAAATTGGGGCTGAGCTGCCTTAAACCCGGACAAAATAATAGCGGCTCAGGGATCAACAATGAATGCAAGGGTACATCATGGCACCAGATCTCTATAGCGTTGAGATATTGCTGCTTGGCGTCGAGCTCTCTTTCTCCAGCCAAATCCTATTGCTTCTTTTTCAGATATTGGCTTCACGATAAGCTGATTAGTTGCCTCATCAATTTCAACCACGCAGGGTGCACCGATTTTGAAGGGAAAATTTGTGTCTTCGCTTACTTTTGTTGGGACGTATACCCAGACTCTTGCGTATTCTTTGCCTTTGCTTGCGGTTTTTCTGCCGATGATTGTTCCTTTGCCTGTGCGCGCCAAATTTAGCACCGGCTATTAATAACATGTGTCGAGATATGTTACTATATTCGATTACTAAGTTGATACACTAACTTTTTATATTAATCGAATCATAACACTAACTCAACGACCAACAGGTGAATAAAAATCCAACCACTTCAAGCAACCCACAAAATAACCAAAATGCAACAAAGTTCCACAGTTTTTAGTGGTTGTGGTTTAGCTGGAGTTAGTTTAGAGGGAGTGGAGGTTCTGGCGGGTTTAGGGTTGTCAGGCAGACAAGCACGCGTGTATTTAGCAACCCTCAAGCTGGGCGGCGGAAAAGTTCAATCAATCGCTGAACTCTCAGGGGTTAGCCGCCAAGAAATCTACCGCCTAATCAACGGCTTACAAGAAATAGGCTTAATACAAAAAAACCTATCCAACCCAGCCACCTACAATGCAGCACCCATAACAGACGCCGCCAACATGCTGCTACAACAAAAAACCACCCAACTAAATACCCTATCCACGCAAATGAAGCAGCTAACAAAGAAACTAAACCAAAACGGCAACGCAGCAGCAGCCACTTTTGATTTGAAGCCCTGTTTTGGAACAATCTTTGAAGCTGACCGAGGCAAAAAATACCGCCAAACCCTAACCTCCACCCAGCATTCTATAGACATCGTTGTTAGTTGGCGACGCTTCAGGCAACTAAACATCCACTTCGAAAACCAACTAAAAGACGCCCTAAAAAAAACCATAACCCTAAACATACTCACCCAAAAACCCCCAAATCACCACCTGCCCAAATGGATACGACCCGCACTCTCTGAGTACCCCAATTTCTCCTTTAAAATCCAACAGCCCCAACCAAGCGTGGCAGTAACTATTTTTGACCAAAACACAGCCGCTATTGCTTTTGACCCAAACAGCAGCTTAACCAAGGGACCAGACCTGTGGACAACTGCACCAGCTATAACGGCTCTTTGCAGAGAATACTTTAACGCTGTTTGGAGCCAAACTAAAAACTTTCGGCGTTAACAAAACAATCATGCGGGGTGGGTTTTCAGCATTGGCGTTTGCTTTTGCGTCAGAAGTGAGGCGTTAATGGTTTCAAACAATAATTGCAAGTTTTTTGAGTGGTTAGCTGTTTTTCTTTGGTAGAAGATAAGCATTGGGTTTTTTTGTTTTTGTGATAAGCTTGTTTTGCGTTTGTTTTTTGATTTAGAGCTTGGGGCGTTTGTGGGTTGCGTCTGAGGAAGTCGTTGTTCGTCTGGATGCGGCGGGTTACGGTTAGATGTTAATCTTCTCAGCATGGATGCTGTGTTAACGCAAAGTTTATGGTAACTCAAATGAGTTAGCAATTGTTATTAGTTTAGAGCGCAGAATAGGGGCTGGGGGCACACGGGGGTTTGTGTCTATCTATTAGAAGTAGGCGACGTGTTTTTTGCGTTTTGTAGAGGGCTTTATTTTGGCTTGCTTTCGTGTTTTTGGGTTTGGATTGTTTGCGGGCTGCGTCTGTAGAAGGTGCTGTTCGGTTGGAGAGGGTAAGAGTTGCCGTTGACTGAGAAGGTGGTTTTCAATGCGATGCTTCAGAGGGGCAACCGGCTACAGGTTCCGCGGGTGGTGCGGTGGCGTTTCAAGCTTGAAAGTGACCAAATCCTAAAAGTAAGTGTGCACTGCCTGGGCTTGTCAGTTATGGATGAGCGCTTCTACGCATCTATGAACAAAGATGGCCGCATAACTGTTCCAAAACTGATACTATCTTTGCTTTCTCGTTTTGAGAAAAACCTTCAAGGACATCCATTTAGGGTTATATTAGAGCCATCTTAGGGTTGAGGGATTTTGTTTTTAGAAGAACACGTTTGTTTTTTTCGTGTGATGAGAGGGCTTAGTTTTAGGTTGTTTTTTGAGATTTAAGCTTAAATTGGTTATTGTCTGCGTCTGACAATGTCGCAATACGTTTCAGTGTGTCAGATTAAAGTCAGGCAAAGACGCAGGGAAACTTTAGTTTTTAGATGTAAAGGCACGTCAACTCTTTACTGGGTTACGAAAAGTTTTCGGTTGGATATATTTTTGTGTTTTATCCAATTATTGGATTTATCCTAAAATTGGAAAATGCTGATGAAGCTTGAGGTTTTACGATAAAAGCCGCTATAACCTCAAAAGTGTCATTAACCGCTCAAGCAGATTTAGCACTTTGTTGACTATGCCGCCGAGGGCACCTAATCCATCCACCATCTGTTTCAAGTTGACAATATCAAACCGATTGACAGAACGCGTTAACAACAACGCCGGAACCACAACCACCGCAAACAACCCCAAACCCAGCAAGAGCCGAATCCAAGCCGCAAAAGGCAACGCAGAAATAACAAAAAAAGTCACAACACCTGCTATGGCAGAAGAAAGAAGAATACGGACTGAAGAAACGAAATCTACTGTGAAGCCGTAAGTTTGCTTGACGAAAAATAGCCCCATAAACATTGTTGGTACCTGTGCCACTATCGCAGTAAGGATCAGCCCCGAAACGCCGAAAGCCATAATCGAAGCATAACCCAAGGGAAAACAGATCAAGCCAGTCACCAAACCAATCTTCAAAACAAAACCAGTCTGACCCTGACCATTAAGCAAAGCACGCAAGCTCAGATTACCAAAAGCCATAAACACGTACTGAACAGCAAGGAGAGAAAGAAAGAGCCCCGCAGTACCATAAGTATTTCCAAAGAGCGTAGTCACAGCCGGTCCAGACAAGCTCATAACTATGGCTATCACCGGCAGAAGGAGGAGAGAGCCATATTTAACAGAAAAACGGAAAACGTTCCTAAGAGAATCCTTGTTTTTTTCAGGGTCTAACTTAGAGAAAGTAGGAAGCATCGTGGTTGTAACAGGCAGGGTAAAGAATGTTATAAGAACGACAAAATTCATAGCCACACCATAGTTACCTATCGTCACGTTGTCAGTTGCATAATATATAGGCAGCAAAAAAGCGTAGAATTGAGGAAGCAACATTGTAATCATTGTCGCAAAAGATAGGGGTAAACAGTAAGTGAGCATGGTTTTAAAGTAAGCCTTGAGTTCAAGCTTATACGAGGATGGCTTAGGAAGCTGCCGGTAGATGACACCGATTAACGCAACACCGATTATGCCTGCGATGAACGTGCCCGCAGTATAACCAATTGTAGGCTCCAGAAGTACCAAACCCCAAGATAACAAGCGCAATTATAATTGCGGTCTTAGAGACGCTCTGGAAAACAAGCATTACGCTATTAAGTTCCAGGCGCTCATGTCCAGTAAAAGCAGCAGTAGCGGCAGCAACCAGCCCCCCCGCAAATATGGAAATAGGAAACAATTTGGATGAGTGGAGTTATAACTGGGCGGTTGAAGACAGCGGGTTGCTATAAAATCAGCAAAGAAAAAAGAAAATATCGAAAGCACCAAACCCACAATAACTTCAAACAAAATACCTGTGAGATATATACTGCGGATTTCATCTATTCTGCCTTCCGCACGATACTGTGCAGCAAAACTTAACCATAGCAAAGTTGATACCCCAGTCTCGAAAAATCTGAATAATTCAGCGGGAACAGTAAATCACAACGGTGTATAAACCGTACAGGTCAGAACCGAGTAGTCTGGCGATGAATATTGTACCCACTGATGAAAATGACTGTAGAGACCACCAAGCCCCATAATACATGAAAGCTACCCTTCGCTGATAACCTTAGCAATATCGCCAACTTTAGCCATCGAATATTAACCCATTTTTAATCTACAGGATGCATTGAAGGAGGGTTTATCGTTTACGGTAAAAATATGTGCATTATGGTACATTGAAGAGTACCATTAACTTAAAGGACCTACCTTTTAGAAATTCACGTTACCTGTTTGCCATTTTTGAAATTATGCTTCTTTCACTTTGAACTATATTGAGTGAACAGCAAATTCTTGTCCTTTCTTCGTTATATTCATTGATTAACTTGTTAATCTTTGATTCTATAATTAAAGTGTCAATTTTTTTCCGTGCATCAAAAAAGTAGTAAAGTTGCCCAAAATCATTCAAAAGCTCTGGATATTTTGTGGCCCAGCCAATCACCAGAGCTGGAACGCCCTTTTTGTAGGCTTGAACGATAGAATGGTAGCGTGAAGCAATAACAAAATCAAATTTACTGATGATGTCTTCAAGTTCAATCGCATTGAGGTCGTCGGAAACTAACACTACATTCTGTTTGTCAGGAAAGTAACTCTTAATTTTTTCACAAATTTCTATGTCCTCATAGGAATGCCTTATTAAATAAACATCCTTCTTAGCCTTAATCAGTCTCTCAATTATTTGGTTATAAATAGCGTAGATATCATTAGCCTGAGACTCTTTAAGTACCCGAGCGTTAGGGATGATTCCAACTGAGCCGTTACCTATTTCAAAACTTTTTATTTTCATGCCGTCCCTAAAGATATTCAGTAGATTGTATTCGCGGTTTTGCAGAACAATATCGGTTCCCTTTGCGACGTTTTTTGAGAATTTGCTGACTAACTGGAAGCCTTCTTTTTCACGCACGTAGATTTTCCTTGGATATTTTAAGTATAAAGCAATTAGCGGTAAAAGAAATTTGTATTTCATTGGAAAGTTAAATGGACCTATCGATTGTGGAAAAATGTAGTAAGGAATAGCATACTTTTTGGCAGTGACAATATCCAAAAGATGCCCAATATTACTCAAAAGACCACCTTTGGAAGTTAAACCATATCCGCTTATGTCAAGAAAAAAATCAGCTTCTTTAATAATATGGTCCATTTCTTGATATAACTCCTGATACTTTTGAGTTTATTTTAAGAGATTTTCCGCCCATAAACGAAATTTTTGTGTTAATATCCCATGGCAAAATTTTAAAAGTGTAAATTGCTTTTTCTTCAATACTTCTGTCGAAGTCAAGAACAGAGAAAAGGTAGATTTCTTTATCGGGAAAGTTTTTCCTAATCTGGTCGACGACTGTAAATGTCATAGCTTGAGCGCCTTTGTTGGAAAATTCGCCGCCTACTATGATCACGTTTTTACGTGTCAGATTGACTTTTTCATCATGAGTTAAAAGCGATATTTGCATTATTACAAGGCTTAAAGCAAGGCCATATTTTAGGAGTTTTTTACCGAGATTCAATCTATTTAGTATCTCTACTCGTCGCAGTTTGGTCCTAATTTCATCTGCGTCATAAAAAGCGCCTAGTTTAATCTGCCGCTGTGCTTTGAAAAGCTTATGGCGCTTTTTTCGATCGCTGTTTGAAGGATCCAGTAGAACTCGTGTGATTTCGAGATTTTGCCTTTTAGCATTGATATCTTGCGATTCCGCAATCCGTTCAATGTCTTCTTTTTCTATGTTAAAGAGATTTGAATATTTTTGAAACAATTGTTGACCTTTATTGGTTCTAATTACAATCTCTGATTTTCCACTAAAACTATTTTTTCCTTCAATGTAACAATCACCAAAAGAAATGTCAGCATATCGATTTAATTTGTCACTGCAAAAAAGGCATCTGTTCAGCTGAAAGAATGGTTTAGCTGCGATTCGTATGCTTCGGTTTAATGTTAGGCGTCGACCCGAATCAAAAGTTACTTCTGTGTCTCCAGGCCAGCCATTTTTGCTTTTTTTTCTAAATTGAAATTCGAGCATTTTTTCATTATCTTTGCGATAAATATCTTCAAAAAATTTTAAAATATTATAGTTCATCGTTTTGTCGCAGAATAATCCGAGGAAAATTAGATTTTTCTCGGGAATATTGAATCTTTTGAGAAACTTTTTAATCCCGTAGATTTGACAAGGAGTACCGACAATTATGCATCGTTTTAGACTATTTTTCTGGATCAATTTTATAATATTATAAATGGATGCGGGAATGTATTTTGATTTTGCAGATTTCACTATTTTTGTGGGGTCATCTGTTGCTGATAGTCGTGCTGGCTGCCCATTAAATTTTTCAAAGTTTAAGACAAATGCAACATCAAATTCTTTATTTTTGATTAATTCAACCAATAAATTGGTTACAACCCCTCCACTTGAGGAGTTTACTCTAATTGAAAAATTTTTGGCGTATGCAGTATAACATTCTAAATAGGCACCGATTGTAGCTTGATGGGGATTTTTCAGACTTCTTAAATTTAAAGGGTCAACATCTATTCCAGGACATACATCTATGCAAGTTCCGCAATTAACACATTTATCTTGTGAAACATTTGGCAAGAATTGACCTAGTTTATACTCCATTGTGATCGAATTCAAAGGACAGACGGCGCTACAAAGCTCACATGAGACGCAGAGATCAAATTGTCGTGTTATTAGTTACGCTTTTTTCCATACCATCCACCATTTTAAGATTGTTAGAAAGACAAACAGCCTTTTGAGTCTCTCCATTTAAAGAGCTCAACCGTCATCATCAGAGTAATGCAGGAAATAACCCTCATCCGATCATTCAAGGATATTCTTAATGGTTGATGGCCTTTAGGTAAAGGTCTTCTATCAATGGTATAACTCTTTCGGGTTGGTATAGTTCTAAGCATTTAGCGCTATTCCGCTTCATTTCTCGCGAAGATAATGATTGGTCATAATTAGGTTTATTTTGTTTGTAAGGTCAGCGATATTTGCAGTTTCAAAAACTAAACCAGCTTTTCCAATAATTTCAGGCGGAGCACCGATATTTGAAACTGATAAGGGAACGCTGAAGGATAGTGCTTCTAAAATAGTTCTTCCAAACGGTTCGGGCCAAATTCCAGGATGCACAAACAAATCAGCGTTTTGATAAATATCAACCAGTTTTACTCTGTTTTTTACCTGCCCTGTAAAAGTCACTTTATCTTCCAAAGAAGTGTTTTTAACGAAAGTTTTGTACTTTTGAATACATTCACCAGATCCGACCAAAATTAAACGGGCTTCTGGGAAATTACAAGCAATGTTTGAAAAAGCTCGTATAAGAATGCCAACGCCTTTTACTTCTTCTAAAGCGCCCACATAGAGAATATTAAAATTCGTGTGGGTGGAGTCTTGCAAGGTGATTCTTGATGAAAATGCAAGTTTTCTCAAAAAAATTTGGAATAACATAAGTTTTATTTTTACTAAAGCCATGTCTCGCGTAATGATTCTTAACTGAATTGCTCAAAGAGATATAGACGTCGGCTTTCTTAGCAAGATTTTCTATCCTCTCAAAAAATAAAGAGTAAAGAATTGATTGAAAAATGTTGTAACGATATCGTCCATGCAAACAGGCAATCCTTTCATGGAACCTACAAAACGCCCCATTACACACTAAAGCGCCGATTGGGCATAAGGCTGCATAGCTATCAACGTAGCAACCACTTTTTTAGTTCCACCCAGTGTTTTATATAATCCACCCCCTGCAAGAGGCGAGACATTATAAATATGATAAATGTCCACATATTTCTCCCATGATTTCATTGCTATTGCTACAGGCAGAGTGAGACTAAGAAATTGTGCTGATTTAGACAACTGCTTAAGACGGACAACTTTCACTCCATTAATATTTCCTTCTCGGGGTAAGTTCGATGAGAAATCAAAGGAAATGATAAGGACTTTGTGGCCTCTATTTACCAATCCCTCAGCTAGCAATTTGACGCTTAACTCACCACCGCCTTTAACATTAGGATAATAGTTAGGGGTGACTAGGCCCATTTTCAACAGTTATATCCCCAAAGACTTTCTACTTAGAGATATATACAAACCACGATTAAGTTTATTTATCCAAATATATGAAGTCAGGTCGAAGGATTGGTTCAGTGCCTTACAACTGATGAAAAAGTCTGCAAACATTTTGAATAGCCCTTTTACTTGTTTAAGAATAAAATAGTAGAATTGGGACTTGAAAAAATAATGCTACAATGATCCTGAATTAGGATGCTTGTTACTTCGTTAACTGTATCGCTACTAACGTACGCTTGATTGATATCCGCATATAAACCATGTTCGAGTTCATAATTGGTAAGAATAGACGCATTATAATAATTTGTAATCGTTTTGGCCATTATTGTAGGATCGGTATTTAGGTAAGTATTTGCAAAAATTATGTTACTTAATCGGTTATAATCAAAAACGGCAAGGGACATGTATGCATAGGAAGAGACTTGATGAGACGCTGAGAGAGCCAAAATTGAAAAATTAGCATTTGACAATTCAACAAATTTTACAGCTGGGACCGATTCAAGTGCTGGTTCAGTAGACAGTGGACTTTGTGCGGTATTATTATAACAATTTATCAGTGAACCTGTCAATTCTAAACAAACCGCAAAAATAAGAAGTACCGTCAAGATTTTTTTTAACTGAATCTTGGGAAATCGCGGACCATTTATTCTCTTAACATTTTTTTCGGGATTAGACCAAGCCATAAAGCACATGAGAACCAAGATATTAAGCAACCAAGTTAAATCGAAACTGAAATTTTTACTTTCGTATACTGTAAAATAGGAAAGAAATGACGCAATTGATCCCCGACAGCGAAAGCTATGAGAAGAAAAGGCGATTTTTCCTGAAACTTTATTGATCTTTTTCGTAAAAAAGCAAATATTAAAAGACCTACAATGAAAAAAGCCATCAAGATAGTGTAAAAGGCCATCGAAATGGTTAGTTCCCTTGAGAGTGCAAGAGGGTGGGCATAAGCGCCAACTGATGAACCAGCAAAAAAGTAAGTTTTGTAAAAAACTAGCGGGATAAACAAGAAATCGCTGAGTCGTATCATAAATGTTCACAGTCCCTAAAAAATAAGTAAAGAAAGACTGAACAGATAGGATTATAAGAAATACTATTAATAAGCTCGAAAAAAAATTACGTTTAGAAATACCCTCATAATCTTTAATCGTATTATTGTTTCTACAATTTCTATATAGTAAAAACATGGTCATAATACTTACCATCACTAATGTACTACCGAAAATTCTTATTGGATAGTTGTAATGATTTAGAGAAATCGCGAAGTAAAGTAAAAGAATGACAGCTAAGAGAGAGCCTTTTCCGATTAAACTTTTCTTCACATAAAGAGTTTTAACGAAAAGGTATACCAATAGCATAGATAATGAAATATTAATAGCATGATACTCTAAAGTATAGAAACGACCTATAACAACGGTACAAATAAAACTAAGCGTACTGGCAATGGCGACGAAATAAAAAGCTTTTTTGTGACCATTCTCTTTAAAGTAACCGTAAAAACATTTGTATACTAAAACAATAGACAAGAGCATTATGATATAAGGGATTCCAGAAAAAGCTACGACATTTGATGGAATAGCGGTTGAGATAGATAAAACTGCTATTTAAATCCCGTAAACCACCTAAGTTAAAATCAGTAAAGGAATTAGTGTGACTTTGCCAAACCCATTTGGGGAAATACTGATCACCTGAAGAAGAAATGTCATATAAATGGCCATTATTAATTATGCCCTCGGACATTACTACTGAGGAGGAAATGAAGGTATCCGTTTGATTTTTTAATAAGGCGTAATTTATAAATAACGGACATATAAAGAAAAAGAAAAATTAAAACATAGATTAATTTCCTCAAATGGTCATAAACAACCGAGTTTATTTAGGAAGAGAATTCATTTGTAAACCGAAATTAATTTGTCAACGACCTCGTTCCAATCGAGAACCTTCAATACATCAACATGATTTTCAAACGCTCGATTTATTACATCCACCAAATTGCCACTTCTGATTGGATAGTCAATTCCCAAACAGTTCTTATTATCAACCCACTCTTTTAGCGCGGAGGTATTGGCCACTATACAGGGCGTTTTACTAGATAAAGCTTCAGCAACACTTACGCTGAACGCTTCATTACTGGATAGTAAAGCAAACAAATCAGCATTGGCATATTTTTGGATAATCTCGTTCCTAGGCAAATCATGATAAAAATGAACCCGGCCATTGACACCCAATTTCTCAACAAGCCTTAGAAGTGAGCCTTGATAAGCACCCTTGCCGACAATCTCCAATGAAATGTCTATATCCAGAAGGGGCATAGCGAGAATTAAATATGCAATACCCTTGTACTTTTCTAAGCGCCCAACAAACAAGATGGTTCGGGTTTTCTTTGGCTCTTTTTTTAAGCCTTTAAATTCCTTCAAATTAACCCCGTTTGGAATAACCACAATTTTATCTTCAGACAGGTTATGGTCTTTTATAATTATGTTTTTCTCATAATTTGAAACACAGATTACCTTGTCCGCTTTCTCGAAAATAGTTTTTCCCATTAACTTATAGGGCTTAAAAAGTAATTTTCTGAGAAAACTGTGTCCAGCTCCATGATAATGCGAGGTAAAAATTAACATCTTTTTACCTTTAGCTTGTGCCGCATAGAGGGCAGGGAAAGCATGATAATTATGCGCGTGAACCACATCATACATCTCTGAATTTTTCGTCAGATACTGTTTTAACGGTCTTGAAAAGAAATATGCGTCGCCAGGTGCCAAAGACTTAAAACGTCTAACTTTAACACCATTGATTATTTCTTCTGCTTGAAATCCATCAAGAGCACTAGTTGTACAAACCTCAACATCGAAGCCTCTTTCCACTAGACGCTCACTAATTTCTTTTACATGTGTTTCAACGCCCCCAATGTCAGGAAAATATTTGGGGCAAACCTGAAGTATTTTAACCAAAAAAAATGTAACCTATAGAGGTTAGATACAAGAAGATTCTTAAGCGAGCTCTGAATAAATATAAAGTAGCTATTTTTAGGTCGGTAAATCAATTGATTACCTCTGTATTGGATGATTTTGAACTTAAGGGTAAAACTCGCCTGAAGGGTCGTTGCCAAATCGATCCTGAATTAATGGTAGAAGTTATAAATTTTCATAACGCCAAGCGACAACAAAATCAATCGTTAATCAAGGCCATATTAACAGAAAAGGAATTAACAATGTATACAAACATACTAAAGCAAACTAATCTTATAAAACAACTTCATTTCTCAAAAGCACAGAAATTCAAGATAACAAAAAAAGGTCAAAGATTTCTACAACGTCATAAGATAATTAATGCATTGATGTAAATTAACATAAAAGCCATAGTTTGCTCATCTTTTAATAAGTGAAAAGGAACAAAAGAAATATCCTAAAAATACAAGAAGGGTAGAGCAAATAAGCATAGTCATTTGAAGCAGGTTAGACAAGCTGAGTCTTTTAATTCTTTTTGAAAAAGAAACTTTCAAAATATAATTCAAATAATTTGTTTCAGTAATTAATGCTCTATCAGTGTTCAAAACCAACCTTTTCATAAGCCTTTTTGAGATACCCTCATAATATGATCGCCTAAAAAAATAACTAGTGCAAGACCTTTTACTTGGAACCCAGTGGTAAACCACAGCCTTTGGATCATACAATATCTTTGAGTTAGGATAACTGTTCAACGCCGCGAATCGAAAATTCTGCTTCTTCACTGCCTAGGAGATGTTTACCAAGTCGCCCGATATTATCATCAAATAAACCTGCCTTGTTAAAAACGGTTTTTCTGAATAACATGCTACAACCGATAGGATTCCGTACACTACAGCACTTGTCTGCAAGTCCAGCATACGAACATCCAACAACCCAATCAACCTCTTGAGGAAACCATGATGGTCGACCGCTTTCCCAAACGGGTTTAACAATGCCTCCAGCTCCCAGAACCTCAGGGTCTTCACACTTTGCAGCGAGACGCTCAATCCAATCCACTTTTGCAACTGCATCATCATCAATGAAAGCTACGAAGTTTCCCTTTGCATTTCTTATGCCAACATTTCTTGCTGCAGACAGCCCCTTTTTACTTGATATTAATGTAATCACATCTTCTTGTTCATGATCCTTGTAGAAGCTAACCAGTTTAGGATCAGGGTCTAAAACGAGTAAAATTTCGCAGGGCTGCAAGGTTTGCTTTCTAATAGATGCTATACATTCGCAAACGTAGGCAAATCTTTCGATGCTATATGTGGATATTATAACAGAAACCGTTAGTAAGTTCGTGAGGGGATTGCGCCTATTTTATACTTTTTAGTTAGGTCTAAAATCAAGTATTGTGGGAATCTTTTAGGATATTTGTTGTTGTTGCGCCTATTATTACGCGTTTGAGTATCGCTGCGCCATCTTTGGGTTTGAGTTTTTTCTCACCTAATCGAGTTCGATACCCAATGGGGACTTCAACAATCTCGTAGCCTGTACGCTCAATGTAATAGTTTAATTCGACCTCTACATCAAAGCCCTTTGGATTGTACGTCCCAGTTGCGCAATAGTTTTCCACGAATGACACGTAGTCCAGTTAGAGGGTCATCAAGGTCGATGCCGTTTAGTAAATTGTGGGTTAGGGCGATTAGTTTGTTGCCAAAGCCAAATACGCTACCAAATACGGAGTTACTTCCATTTTCGTGGAAGCGATTTCCGCATACCATACCGACCTCTGGATTTTGCTCCAGTATTTTTATCATTTTAGGTATTGTTTCAGCAGGGTATGTGTAGTCAGCATCGGTAATTATGATGTATTTTGCTTTGGGGTCTAGTGCTTAATGCCTTTTGCTAGTGCGTCGCCTTTGCCTGCACCGGTTTGAATGACTACCTGTGCGCCTAAGCTTTTTGCTACTTTAGCGGTGTCGTCTGTGCTTTTGCCGTCAACTACAAGGAACTTGGCTGCATCCAAATAGCATTTGAGTTCAGTTATTGTTAGTCCGATGCCTTGCTGCTCATTGAGTGCAGCAATAAGCACCTGAGTTAAACCTACGCCGCCGTTCGCGCTCATCGGTTCCGCTCCATAACAGCAAGATACTGAGCAAACGATGTGTCGACTGCCCATTTGTTAGCAGAAATGTTACCCCAACCCTGGGCGACTGCACTGATTTTTTGAGCCAATGGCAATCCTACAGTTCTCACCAAACGATCCAGCAGGCTTTCAGATGCAAGCGCCAGTTTTTGCAGTATGGCCGTCACTAGTGTGGCCAGCTTTGCGCTTTTTATGTTTTCGACGTATCGTACGGTGAGGTCTAGGATGCCCCTTTCAACTCTACTTAAGGCTCTGTACCAGGTGCCTCGTCTTAGGGCAAGTTTTTTTATTGAAGTAATCTGTGAGGTGCCTGCTTGGGAAGGCTGGGAAAACGCAAAATGGTCTGATTTACGCTTAAAAAGCGTGTGTGGATAGCCAAGCAATTTACCTCTCTCCTGAGAACAGGGCAACCTATTGCTTGATTGAATATTAAGGTTATCTGTAGATATGTAATATATTGCAAAGTGGACTATCAAGTTATAAGGTGCGGCAGCCTTTAATTTCAAATGATTCTTCTAAGTTGGTTTTGCGGGGTTTCATCAAGCCAAAACTGAAGAATATAAGACAAGACACCAAAACCCACTAACAAAACAAAGAGAAACCAAAAAAACTAACTATTTCTTCTTGTTCTTCCCCACTTCAGGCTTCTGCTCCAACTTTGTAGGCAAATACTCATCCACAATGTAGGTTAACCCATACCTGCTGAAAGCTTCAAGCTCCGTCTTACGCTTAATCTTTAGGAAAGTCTTGATCTCACGCTGCCAAATAGGGTCATTTTGGTACCGCGGGTCCCTTTGCAACTCATAGAGACGCTTAATATCAACCTCATCAAGCGGGTCAGTAGGCAGTTTATACTCGATAATGTCGCTTGCCCAAACCCCACTCCAAACCGCATCGGGCGTGTTGAGCTCTCTTAAGTGGGCTGCATTAGCAGAACCAGAAATGATGACTTGGGCAATGTGCATACCCCAAGGGTCGCCGTCAGTTAATATGTAAACTGGGAGATCAAGTTCATCATGGAGACGACGTATGAAGCTACGGGTCTGCCTTGGCGCTTGACCACCGCACGAAATCAAAAGCGATTTGTGTTTATTGTGAACATTTTCTTCGATGAATCGGGTGAATAGTGCGCCTTTCTCGATAGCTATCACTTTGTCAGCGCTGGTCTTCAAGAACTCAGAAGAAGTCACCGCAGGACCAATTAAGACACCATCAGGGTGACTGGTCAAGTTAACACTTTTACCTTCATACCCTGGCACAGTATAGCCGATGTCGAGGTCACCAAAAATGGCACTGCGTTCCTCAGGAAAAATGTTAAAATCTTCCCTTGCAAAGCCGCTAAGCGTTTCAAGATCAGTAATGATGTTGTTAGATTCCTGCTGATCCGAGAAAGTCATCTCATAAGCCTGAGCAGAATAATAGACATCTCTTAGAGTGCTCGTCTTACGCTGACTAGTCAATTCGTTACTAAACATTGCCACCCACGCCAACTGCGTAAACGGCTTAATGTGGCGGATGTTGCGGGTGCTTCGCCCCACACATTTCTCACCTAAAATGTACTGACGCACATTCTCATCATAAGTGATGTTTTCAGTGCTTCGGCTAGGCATGTTAACTGATGGAAACTGGCCCTCTTCAAGTTGATTGTAAATTTGGGTGCCAAAGCGTTTAAGCTCGTTTAGGACCTCTTGCTTCCTTTCTGAAATCTTAGTTTTCTTCTGCGCCATACTTCTGTACACTCTTTAGCAGTTTATCTATGTCCGGACGCTTCGTTTCGCCCGCCAAAGTAGTTGAGAACTCGGCGATCTTAGGCAGGTACTTACTAAATATGCTAAGCCGCTTCTTCTCGTTATGCACGTGTTCCTGCCGAGCCAAGAAATGCTGAATCTGACGCGCCACCTCACGCAAAGCATTGGCTTCTTCACGGCGCACCTCAGGACGATCCGAAATAAACTCTTTACCCACAGTCTTGTAAGGCACCTTAGTGCTACAAATGTGAACAACAATTGCGATAGGCATTTCAGGCGAAACCTTGTAACGCCGCCAATTCATCTTCGAAATAACACGGTAACTAACATCACTCGCCTCATCATAGAGCAATGGAATCTTGTTGGCGAAACGGTAAATAACAAAGGTACCCCGCTTCGGAACCCCACCACCATAAGCCATAGCCATCTCTACAATAAACGGATGACCCGCATAGGTACTGGGCTTGCGCTGATGAACCACAAGATACTCGGGATTAAGCTCCTTCATAACACCCGCCTTAAGCAACTCTTCACCCAAAGGCGAGAGACAACTCGCATCCGGAGGCAAAAAGTCCTTAAACTTCTTAAGATTCTGCATCAAGCGCACAATCTCTTCATGAGTCAGCTTCTTAGGACTCTTATTAGCAGCTATACCAGCAAACTCGAGGAATTTTTGACCCGTGATTTCGCCGACACGATGAAAATGCTGCCTAAGAAAACCCAACATAGTCGTGCATTCAGTTAATGTAATAAGCCGCTGCAAAAGCTCAACATCCACACCATAAGGATGAGGCATAGTTTCCTTAGGCGGCTCAGGCATAAGAGTAGTTCCACGCGTAAACTTGTAGAAACGACCCTTAGGATCAACAAAAGTCAAATTAGCATAAGGATTGACCATGGCGGTCTGCTTAAAGTACTCAATGATTTTGGGCATAGCACGCAAATAGTCGCCTTCGATGGAGAACTCAATTATAGTGCCACGCCAGTTATCCTTGTTTATAAGCACTTTGCGGTCCACGATGATGGGTTTGTTCCGCTGAATATCAATCATCAATTTAAAGGTGTAAATTTTTTCTTGCCCAGTACTCGAAGTCACCATAACAGGCTGATGAGTCGTAATCTGACCATAAAGCACAGCCATCTTACCACCTAAACCAAACGTACCACGAGCCTGCTTTAACTTGTACTTGCTACCATAAAGAATCTGACCAAACGCAGAAGGAATGAACCTAGGCGGAATGCCCGAGCCATTGTCCTCAACTCGAAGCTTGTAAATCTGAGTATCCTTAGTGGCTTCCGACTCAAAAGACAACCGCACATAAACATCAGGCGGAATCTTCAAGCTTTCAGCAGCATCCAAAGAGTTCTCAACCAACTCGCGGATAGCAACAAATATGGACCTAGAAGGATTGGTTAAGCCTGCGATGTCGCGATTTCTGTAAAAAAAGTCAGATGCACTCATTTCTTCGAAGGTTGCTTGAGCCACTTGCTGCTTACACCACTTATCCCGTTTTGATTTTGCGACTGCTTAGTATATTTGTTTCTGGTTCTTTAACTTAACTGCACTATAGGGTTAAATGACCCCGATTTTGGCGCAAGCACCAACATAGTTAAGCGCCGGGTATAGCACTGAAAATGTCAATTGATCTTTTAAAAGAAAAAACTTTTCCATAGAAAAAACCATTCTCCCCCATCACCCACACAAAAAACAAAACATGAACCCAACCAAAAAAACCAAGCCAAGCTACGCTAACAAATAAACACCAACAAAAACTAAAAACCTAAAACAAAAAAGAAAAAGGCTTAGAAGAAACCCTGAACAGGAGAATCCTGAGCTGCAGCACATTCTCCTTTGATTTCTTCAATCCGAGTTTTAGTTAAGGATTTAATGCTGTTAAAGTTAGACATTTCACCATAACTAACCAACGTAATTGCAGTACCTTCTTCACCTTTACGTGCGGTTCTGCCGATACGGTGGAAATACACCGGCGGGTCGTCAGGCACATCATAGTTGAAGATGTGAGATATATCAGGTATATCAAGGCCTCTTGCGGCAACATCAGTTGCAACTAAGAGAGTACGTCGACCATGCTTAAACTCGTTAATGGAGCGATCACGCTGCGCCTGAGTGAAGCCAGCATGAAGAACATGTGTTCGGAACCCCTTCTTGTAGAGCTGGTCAGCTAAACGACTGGTTTCATGACGCGTCCTGCAGAAAATAATTGCTTTCTCCACACGGTCATCCTGCAGAAAATCACAGAGAGCATTAAATTTGCCGCCTCGATTAACAACAGTAAAGAACTGTTTCATCGATGTAACAGCAATCTCATCTTTGCTAACCAAGATTTTCTCAGGGTTACTCTTCATGTACTTGTGGGCTAAACGCATGACTTTTTCATCCATCGTCGCACTAAACAATGCGGTTTGGTGATCACGCGGAATCTTTGAAAGTATGAATTCTATGTCGTCGATAAAGCCCATGTCGAGCATACGGTCTGCTTCGTCTAAAACAACAAAACGAACCGAACTCAAATCTAGTACACGACGCTCCATGAGGTCGATTAGTCTGCCGGGGGTGCCGACAACTATTTGAACTCCGCTAGCAAGGGCATGAACCTGCTTGTTGATTGATTCTCCACCGTAAACAGGAAGAACTCTCACTTTAGCATGTTTGCCAAATTTAGCGATGTTATCTGCGTCTTGGTTAGCTAATTCACGAGTAGGAGCTAAAACAAGACCTTGAACTCCGCGAACTTCACGGTTCAGATTCTGCACCATGGGAACGCCGAAAGCAGCAGTTTTACCTGTGCCTGTTTGGGCTTGCCCGATGACGTCTTTTCCCTGAAGTAGGGGTGTTATTGCTTGAGCTTGAATCGGAAAAAGTGCGTCAAACCCAAGTTCGTTTATACTTCGGAGGACTTCACCAGATAGGGGTAAGTCCTTAAATGATTGAACTTGCATTTTGGATCTATATTTCTTCTGCCACTGTTTTCTTCATGGATTCTCTAAAAGCTTTAGAGCTTTGTGTGATACATGAGTTAATGTGACAGCCACCAATTACGTCGGGGCGTATAAATACTTTTAGCGCCAAAAAAGCAAACCACACGAACAAAACCCCCAAAAAACACCAAAAAAACCGCAAAACCCTAAGAAGCATGTTGGGTCAGCGACGAAAGACGTGCTCTCACAGCCAAAGGCTCGAAGCCGTCGCCTCACATCATCCCAAGCTGGCATATAAACAGAAAACAAATTTATCTATTGCGCAAAAAAAAAAAGAAAAGGAAACAAAACTTAACCAATCAACTGACCAACAAAGTCAGCCGCTCTGGCAGCAAGATCTTCGCCTTCACCAATCTTAACCACCACAGCACCAGACAACTCGCCACCGCTTTGAAGAGCAGGAACAGCACTTCTAATCTGAGCAACATCTTCAGCAGAGGTCGCACCTTGTCCACTTCCAAACACACCCACAATAGAGCTGGAACCAACTTGGAGACTACCCAAAGCATCTTTAACTGAAGCGGTCGGGGCACCAGCATAAACTGGACCACCTATGACGATGATGTTATATTCGGTGGGGTCAACGGAGCTTTTAATGCCAGCCAAAGTCACAGTTAAATTAAGGTCTTTTAGGTCAGCGGCAACTTGCTGAGCAACTTTGGTTGAAGTCCCAGATAAGCCAGGATCATAGAGCACCACCGCGGTTCCCATGGAGGCACCAGAAGGCGTCAGGGTTTCTTTTCCTGTAGCGGTATAAGCAGCAACATCAAGCAGAACTACAGCAGCAAAAGCAACAATCAGTATAATTATTACGGCGAAAACTGCCAAAATGATTTTCAAGATTTTATTCATTTAAACACCCTCTACCTAAAACCAGTTTAAAATGATACTAATAAACAATTTTCGAATCCCCAAAAAAAGCGTACAAAGACAATATCAAAATAAGCCCATATAACCAAAACTGCCTTCAATTTTAACGACATTTGACGAATCTAAACGCTTAAACCACTCCAAGACAAGGATAGAATGAAGCTGTTTTATGGCGGAGGTGAAAAAGAGAATGATATACGAAGAAGAAGAGGAATGGGAAGAAGGCGAAGACGAAGAATGGGAAGAAGAAGAATGGTAAACCACAACTAAACACCCAATTTTATCTCTCTTTTAAATTTTCAAGAAACCAAACATTTCCCTAACAACGCCTCATCGAATGAGCAATAACTATTTAGGCTTAAACACGACATATTTGGGCATAGGTGTGTTTTAATGGTAGAATCTAAAATGGAAAAAAACCTAGAAACAGCCGCTCACGGAATGGCTGAAACAATGTTAGCAGTCATAGACAAGCTGGCTGGAAAAGAATCAGACCTCAAACTAAGCTTTGAAGACCTAACACTTGACATGGGCATGTTTAAAGCAAAACTAAACGGCGCAATCGTACTCGACATAGTCTACTCCAAAGACGTAAAACAATAAACACCGGGCAAACAACATGCCCCTCGCATCATTTTTAGGCGAGATGCTAAAATCCGGAAAAGTCACCGTATCAGCAAAAAACGTTGAAGCACTCGAAATTACCGCAGCCAACAAAAAAATCGACATCAAAGCCCTAAACAAAGAATTCGTAAAAGAAACTCTATCAGCCGCCAGAGGAACCGAAGAAAAAAAAGGAATCCGCGAAAGCATAAAAAGAACAACCAACCAAATCAAAACCGCCCGCAGCAGCCTCGAAGCCCTCAAAGAGGTAGCAGAGGAACTATCCGACGCAGGCATCACGGTGACAGTCTCGTATAAAGACGATGTCGTGGTTACAATAGGTTCAGATGCGAAACCTACATTTTCAAAAATAGCCACCGGAACCAAAGCAATAGAAATCAACAACACACGCAAACTCGTCGAACTGGGCCTCTAACCAACCGTTTTTTCTTTAAACCACAATTGGCACCCTTAATCGATGATTTCACAGTTTTAAATTTATAACTCACCCTTTCAATTCATACTTGGACGTTTACCCATGACGCGACTCGCCGTATTAGACAAAGATAAATGCAAAGTCAAAAAATGCAACCAACTCTGCGTAAACTTCTGCCCCATGGTACGCAGCAGAGTGGAAGCCATCAGAGTCGAAGGCAACAACGCAATCATCTCCGAAACCCTGTGCAGCGGATGCGGCATCTGCGTCAAAAAATGCCCCTTCAAAGCCATCAGCATCGTCAACCTCCCCGACGAACTGGAAAAAGACTGCAGCCACCGCTTCAGCGAAAACAGCTTCAAACTCTACCGCCTCCCCATGCCCTCAGCAGGCACAGTTCTTGGCTTACTGGGACAAAACGGCATAGGCAAAAGCACCACACTCAAAGTCTTCTCAGGCGAAATCAAACCCAACCTCGGCAAATTCGACAACCCACCCGAATGGAACGAAATCATCCAATACTACCGAGGCTCAAGCCTACAAGACTACTTCGCCAAACTCAGCGAAAAAAAACTCAAAGTCAGCAGCAAACCCCAATACGTCGACAAAATCCCCAAAGCCATCACAGGAAAAGTCGGCGACCTACTCGACAAAGTAGATGAACGCAAACAAATAGACACCATCGCAGACGAGCTAGAACTACGCAAAATTTGGGAACGAAACCTCGACGTACTCAGCGGCGGAGAACTGCAGCGGGTAGCCGTCGCAGCAGCGCTTAGCCGAGAAGCAGACGTATACCTCTTCGACGAACCCTCAAGCTACCTCGACGTAAAACAACGCCTCGTCGTAGCACGAGCAATCAGAAGCCTTAAAGAACAAAACAAAACCATCATCGTCGCCGAACACGACTTAGCAATCATCGACTACCTATCTGACCAAATCTGCGTATTCTACGGCGAACCAGGCGTCTACGGAGTTGTTTCACACGTACACGGCGTCAGAACAGGCATCAACATTTACCTCCAAGGATACATCCCAGACGAAAACATCATGTTCCGCAAAGAAAGCATCGTCTTCCACGAAAAACCACCCACCGCAGGAGAAGCCATCGGCACATCCCTACTCAAATGGGACCAAATGGAGAAAACATTTGAAGGATTCAAACTCACCATTGAACCCGGAGAAATCAAAACAGGCGAAATCATCGGAATCTTAGGCCCCAACGGCATCGGAAAAACCACCTTCGTGAAAATGCTCGCAGGCATCGAAGAAACCGACGACAAACGCCAACTAAGCAAACTCACCGTAAGCTACAAACCCCAATACATCGCCCCAGAATACGAAGGCACCGTTCAAGATTTGCTCATGGACGTCGCCAAAGAAAACTTTACTTCAAGCTGGTACAAAACCGAAATTGCAACCCCCCTGCGCCTCCAAGTGCTCATGGACCGCAACGTGATGGAACTCAGCGGAGGAGAACTCCAAAAAATCGCCATCGCAGCATGCCTGAGCCGCAAAACCGACCTATTCCTGCTCGACGAACCCAGCGCCTACCTCGACGTCGAAGAACGCCTCAACGTAGCCAAAACCCTGCGGCGCGTAGTCGAAGCCCATGGCATACCAGCATTTGTAGTTGAACACGACGTAGTTACACAGGACTTCATCGCTGACCGCCTAATGGTTTTCAACGGAGAACCAGGAGTAAGCGGCACAGCCCACCCACCAACCACCCTGAGAGGCGGCATGAACACGTTCCTAAAAGAAATGGACATAACCTTCCGCCGAGACTCCACCACATTCCGCCCCCGCGTCAACAAAGAGGATTCAAAGATGGATAAGTTCCAAAAAGGCATCGGAGAATACTACTACACAAAGATTGTCAAGGATAAAGAAGAAGACAAAGAGGAACCTGCCAAACCCACGAAAACCAAAACGAAGTAACTTGCTGGATCGTTCAACCAACAAAAACCTATCCTCCCATAGAGATTCAGGAAAAAAATTAGTTCTAAACACAACCAGGCACAATAATCAATAAAGAGAAAATAACATTAAGTAATAGTGAGCACTTAAAGAAGATATAACGGAAGTTACAGTAACAAGCCGTTAAAATTTATTTGCAGATTTAAAGGGGATTAACTTGAAAACTGATGACATTTTACTTGAACTTAACAGAACAGCCGCTAAACATATGAGGCAAATTCAGCCGTTCAAATATAAAGAAAAAAAATACCGCTTAATCAACAATTACACCTCAACACCCGCTATGAAATGCGATATATGCGGAGACTACCCTGAATTTGAGATTTCAATCATCCAACCCGATAACGGCCCTACACTACACGCAGGGAACGACTGCATTGACTTCTTAACAGGACAAAACGTGTCAGAATGGATGAAAAACTTTAGAAAAAAACGAGAAAACATCATGGCAAACAGAAAACGCATCGACCAACTTACAACAATTTTAGAAACATACAACAAAAAAGACGCTCCAGCGCAGATAACTGATGAAGATGCTAAAAAAATCAGAACAATCCTTGAACAAATAGAAAAAGGGGTAAATCTCACCGTAAAACAGCAAGAAATCGCAGACACCTATTTAGTCATAAAAGTTAAAGCATGAGCACCTTAGCAATCAAAATCAGATATTTACATGAAATGCCCAATGCATGTACGCACTGATATCTCTTGAAAGCACCAGCGAAGGTTCAACATAGCAGTGCAGACTGCATTTTTGGCAGTTTTCTATTTTCTTCCAGTCAACCCCCGAGACAGCATTTTTAATTCCGTTCTCAAAAACAGATAAACCACTAGCATAGTCGTTGTGGACATAGCAAGGTAAAACCAAGTTTCCATGTGGGTCAATGTTTATCATGGTCCATGGTTTGCAGTGCCAGTTTTTCTCTTTAGCCATTACCTTGAGGTAACCAATCGAGTTGGCAATAGGGTAACCGCCTCGTTTCATTTCGACGAGACGATGAGCGATTTTCGGTATTTTGCCTTTGGCAACTGAAGAGGTGGGGGCATTACAGTATTCATGGGCAACAGAGACAGATATTTTTGTGCCCAACTCCTTAGCCAACTCTACCAAGCTTTCGATTTCATCAACATTCTCAGCCATCATCGTTGTGTTAATAGTCACAGGAACCTTCTGCTTCGCCGCACATATTCCATCAACTGCTTTGCGAAAGCTTCCCCTTACCCCTCGGATGTCATCATGCGTTTTTTCCAAGCCATCCAACGAAACGTAAACTACACCATTAATGTATGGAGCTATCTCATTTATTCTGGACTTAAGCAAAGTACCATTTGTTATCAGACTAGTATGCAAAGGAAGAGATCTAGAAAAAGCCAGAATATCCACTAAATCGCGCCTAAGCAACGGTTCACCCCCTTCAAAGGCAACCCCGCAAGCCCCAGAATTGTAAATCTGTCTTAAAATCGCTTTTTCCTGCTCTAAACTGCAATCTTGACTGGAACGCTTCCAAAAGGGACACATTTTACATCTCAGATTACAATTGTAAGTTAATTTATGCCCACAGAAAAAAGGAGCCCGCACACCACAAAGGTTTGAGATTAACCCACGGTAAATTCTTAACCCTAACAAAACAGGCTCGACATGCTGGCGAAAAGTCTTTTCCTTAACAATTCCTGACATCAAAAAAGTTTTCCCTGGCTAAAATTATTATAAAAACGTGAGAAGCATCTCGAATTAAGCACTTTAAGCGTCATCAAGGCTTATTCGCGGTCTTCACTGTAATCTCTATCTTCATGGGCCTCTTCTTCGACTGCATCTTGCCGCGCTTCTTCACGCACACTCGCTTCTTCCCCTCTTGCTCTGGCTCTATCTTCAGCTTGCCCTTTTAACGGATAAACAGTATCCAACCAAACTTCGAATTGCCTCTTATATTGAGGGCTAGAAAAAACCCAGTCGCATAATCCACCAATTACCAAACTAACGTCAACATCGTGGTCATCAGCTAAACCCTTCAGAAAATCAGCCCATTTTGACGGTATAGACACAAAACTGCTCATAAATAAAATCTCCAATAGCATGTTAGTGCTACGGCGTATTTAAGCTTCTCAATCATTTGACAAAAAATCAGTTATCTTTGACTTTTACAAATTACAGTCGCTTGAGTAAATAAAAAATTAGAGATACCACCTTAAATCTCTAAAAGATGGCATACTAACAAATCTCAGAGACCAGGACGGCATTATGTCAGCGGAAACCTTCGCCTCAAATAGCCCTTTAGAAATTCTTGGTCATTTGCTAACTCAGTGCTTTTCACAATTTGACCTTCAAGCCTATCTAAGGCTATCTTAAAGGTCTGTTCCACCCCATAACCTTCACCTGAACTGAAAAACGCACCCTTATTTGTTCTAAATTGCAGCCGACAGTGAATCAACTGATCGCCCTTGAAGTTCGTGCCATGCGTCTTCATGTAAACAAATAATGTGCCAGCCTCTAAGGTCTCTCCGTATCTGCGGGTAAATGAGTCAAAATCATCCATAACGGCCCCTCTTTGGATTTCATCAATTTCCACATCTTTTACCGAAAACTGAACAGTAAGCCTTTCCGCGGGTTTCTCCATTTGAGCAAGAGGTTCAAGAAAGTCACGTTTAGTTATGATACCAACAGGTCTTCCTTTGCTGACAATTACCAACGAGGAAATGTTAAATTTGTGCATTTGCTCTTCAGCATCTCGCAATTTGGATTCAGGCAAAACAGTGACCACAGGCTGAACCATTAAGCCCTTTGCAGGAATACTCAGAGTAGAAACTTTCTGACCTACTCTTTCGCCAAATCTTTGCACTTGTCTGGGCTGAAAAATCTTCTCAACAATATCCGAAATACCCACAATTCCCACAAGTTTCCCATCTTTGACTATAGGAACATGCGAGATCCCCTCGCTTCTCAGAAGGCTTAGAACAGCCCCTAATGATTCGTCCTCGTCGATGACGAAGGGCTTTTTGGTCATTATTTCTTCAACAGTTTTGTTACCCCACTGCTCCATTATAGCGCCATGGATAACATCCTCATCTGTTACAAACCCTAATAGCTTATTTTCACTATACACTGGAAGTTGCCTGATTTCGCTCTCTATCATTAACTTTGCGACCTTGCTTAGAGTATCCTGCAAAGTAACGGCGGGCGCTGGCTGCGTCAAAGTTTTTACTTTGGTTCCAGACGCATTAAAACTGGATCGCGTTATTGATTTTCGGGAGATAACCCCTTTGTAACAGCCTTTGCTATCAAAGACCGCTAAAACAGGCGGCATCCCTTCTTTGAAAAGTGATAGACTAGAAGAGACAGTGTCATCTTCTTGTACTTCTGTGAATCCCTTTGAGAAAACGTCTTCTACAATTTTAACCATAAAAAAACACTTCAGTATTGTTATGTTTATTCTTCCTGAGTAATTTAAGCCTTAAGTAACGTTCGCACCAACTGGCGTAACTAAAAGTTGTATTTTTAATTTTGAGAGCATCTCTGCATGGGCTGTCTGAGGTAGTTTATGCGACCTCAAATAAGTACACCATAACGTTTTCTCTTCGCATAAAAGTGTGTTTAACAGTGCAGGTTTTAAAAATAAACCAAACGTATTTTGTGTATTCGCTAATTAGGGGTCATTAATGAGCAAAAACGGGCATGTTTTTACGAAGCTTAATACAAAAAAAATAGTCTTATTGTTAGATTGATATAAATGAAGAGTATTTGCTCCTGTGGCCCAAGTATATTGAGAAAAAGATGTACTTGATCTGTTGGCACATTTTTGAGTCACAAACCCCTTTACGTCAGGAATAGTACTCTGTTAGCAAGTTGATATGATGAATTGTCTTATTCTAAAATGCCCAATATGCAATAGCATCTTCTCTGATCCAGACAAGCTTCGAGAACATAGACAAAAAGCACATAAAAACATATACACCATCAGAACCAGCCATTAACCCACAATTGGGTTTTGCCCCTCCGTTTTTCTTTCAAGCGAGGGCGCTCACTCATTTGAGGCAATAATGATTAACAAATTGAAAAGAAGCCACTTTATTTTTGACATTAACAAGAATTTTTATATCCATATCTACGGATATGAAGTTAGATGTTTTTAATGAATAAAACGGTTGAGCTAACAAGAGTTAACCCGCCTGAAGTTATCGCTAAAAAAGATTATTTATTCACCGTTCAAATAACACTCAGTGATAGCACCTGACTCAATGCGGGTAGAATGTTTTAGGCACCCAACAAATTATAAAGACAACGAAGCTCATCCTAGTCGAACAAGCATCAGCAATAATAGACTCACTTTTTACTCAGTTGAAAGTGAATTGAAAGCAAATATTGAATGGCTTGACAATTATATTAAGCAAGCAAATGAGTGTTATAGGAAAAAACTATCTGAAGTTACAGTTTTGCGAAATAAAGCATCAGGTGAAAAAAGAAAGCAACAAGAAGAGATAGATAGGTCAATAAAGACATTGGAGACCTTTAAAATGGTTTGGCTCATAGTTTCAACATAAATCCATACCTACTGAGCCGATAGAACCATGAAGTGTTATATTTAAATAACAAGCGTTCAAATCAACTTTGCCTTATAGTTTTTTTGCGAGTTTCTGTTTTGGAGCTTCATAGGTTGTTGTGGGGTGTTTTGTTGGACATTCTTTTTTAGGTTCACCTAAACCTTTATTATCCTAAACTAACTTTTTTAGGTAAACCTAAAACCAGGTGAGAAGAGAAACGGAGCAAAAAACAACTCAAGACTACCTCAAAACCATCTACGCCCTAACCAAAAACGGAGACCTAGTCACCAACAACCAAATCAGCCAAAAACTAGACGTAACCCCAGCCACCGTAACCGAGATGCTCAAAAAACTCGCCGACCAAAACTACGTCAAATACAGCCCCTACCACGGCAGCATCCTCACCGAAAAAGGCCTCAAACAAGCACAAAAAATCGCCCGCAAACACCGCCTACTCGAAAAATTCCTCACCGACGTGCTGCACATCGGCAAAGACAAAGTCCACAACCAAGCCTGCGAAATGGAACACGCCCTCTCAGACGAAGCCGAAGAATCCCTATGCCGATTCCTAAGACACCCCGACACATGCAGCGACGACGGCAAAACCATACCCGCCTGCGACTTACCCTTCACAAGCTGCGAAGAATGCATGCGACTCCACGACCAAGGACTCGAAGAAGTAGGCAAACGCAGAGAAAACCTCGTCGCCCTAAGCGAACTCAAAAATGGGCAATCAGGCAAAATCCACTTCATCCGAGGCGGACACAACGTGCTCCAACGCCTCCTAGACATGGGCTTAACACCCAACACAAAAATCACCCTCCTAAAAGCAGCACCCTTCGATGGCCCCATAGAAGTTTCCGTTCGAGGATCCAAACTAGCCATCGGAAGAGGCATCGCATCCAAAGTTTTCGTGGACCCAACACCCCAAACCAAAGCATAAGGCGAAAAAACATGGGGTTCAACCAAGAAAAACCACAAGACAAGTTAACCATTGCATTGGCAGGCAACGCTAACGTCGGCAAAAGCGTCATATTCAACCAACTCACAGGCTCAGACCAAATCATAGGCAACTGGCCAGGCAAAACCGTGGACCGCGCCGAAGGCACCCTAAGCTTCGGAGGCCACGAAATCACAGTCATCGACCTGCCAGGCATCTACTCCTTCTCCACGTTCTCCATGGAGGAACTGGTTTCCCGAGACTACATCGCACTGGAAAAACCCGACGTAGTCATCAACGTGCTTGACGCTTCCATTTTGGAACGCAACCTCTTCTTCACAATCCAGTTGATGGAGATGGGCGTTCCCCTGATTGTATGCCTAAACCAAGTAGACGAAGCAAAAAAGAAAGGCATAATCATAGACAAAGAAAAACTCCAAAAAGAACTAGGCGTCCCCGTTGTGTTCACCGTCGCCACCCGAGGCGAAGGCATCTACGAACTCATGAGTCAAGTTCTACAAGTCGCCACACACAAACCCAAAACCAAACACTTAACCTACCACAAAGACGTAGAAGAAAAAATCGAGAAACTCCAACACATCGTTGAAAAAGAAAAACTTGAAATCCAATACCCCCCTCGATGGCTATCCATTAAACTTCTCGAAGGCGACCGCGAAATCACAAAACTCGTCACCGCCAAATCCAAAGTCGTCGCCGAAGCAACAAAAGTCATCTCGGCAGAACTTCAAAGCAGCTGCGAAGAAAAATGCTTCTCAATCATCGCCCAAGAACGCTACGCCCTAGCAAGCTCCATAGCAGCGGCTACCTTACAGCAGAACGAAATATGGGACAGCTTCTCTGACAAGCTAGATTACGTAACGACCCATCGGGTGTGGGGTTACTTTACAAGCGTAGGCGTCATAGCAGGGTTGCTGTTGTGGACGTTCTTTATAGGCAACGCATTATCAGGCTTAATCGCAGGGGGATTAAACCTCATCAGCCCCGTCGACCCTGTACTGATTGCGTCACAGCCAATTCTAGGCGTTATCGTTAATGGCATATGGGGCGGCATCACCGCAGGCTTAACCCTGATCATACCATTTGTAATCCCCTTCTACCTGATACTAGCCGTAGTTGAGGACTCAGGCGTCCTAACCCGAGTCGCATTCATGATGGACAGCGCCATGCACAAAATTGGGCTACACGGCAAAGCTCTCATCCCAATCATATTGGGCTACGGCTGCAACGTACCCGCAATTCGCAGCTGCAAAATCATGGAAACCCGCCGAGAACGGCTCTTAGCAGCATTTGCAATTACGTTTGCACCCTGCTCAGCCCGAACCATCATTCTCTTCGGCATGGTAGGCTTATTCGTAGGCATACAATGGGCACTACTACTATACGTGGTTGACGTAGCAATCATATTTTTGATGGGCCGCGTCGCCATGAAAGCAGTCCCCGGCAAATCCACCGGACTAATCATGGAGATGAGCAGCTTCAAACGCCCCTCACTCAAAGTAGTAACAAAACAGACCTGGATACGCACAAAATCCATCATCTACGTGGTTTTCCCCATTTACATAATCGGCAGCGCACTAATCCAAGTCCTGTTTGCACTAAACGTGCTAACACCCATAAGTAACGCAATGGCTCCCTTGACTGTGTGGTGGCTTGGGCTACCCGTTATTGCCGGTGTGCTCCTAATCTTGGGTACAGTTCGCAAAGAACTCATCCTAGTCGGCGCAGTAGCGATGCTTGGCACAACCAATTTACTCGCCGGTTTTACACCAGTACAACTAGTTGTGATGGCACTGGTCGCAATGCTCTACATCCCATGCATATCTACAGTGGCAATCTTGGGTAAAGAGTTCGGTTGGAAAGCAACAACTGTGATGACAGCGGCTAACATAGCAGTTGCTCTCTTAGTAGGCGGTTTAGCGTATAGGCTGCTAACGCTGTTTGTTTAACCCCATTTTTTAGTTTTTTCTGTAAAAAATTCATAAAAACACAAATAGAAACACCGCCCAACCTCAAGAGAAGACCACAGACACTTTTTAGACGCATATGTAGCCGTTTTACCATGAAATGGACACCTACATGGAGTTATTTAGGAAAGACATTAATTATCAATCGAAATTTAACAATAGCTAAATGAAGTCATCAGTCGCTGTCTTGCTTGCCAACATGGGTTTCATCCTCCAAATCTCAGGGGTCTTCATTCTAGTTCCAATAGTGGCATCATTCATTTTAGCCGAAACAACCGCAACCATCGCCCTATTCATAACCGCAACATGCTTCCTCGTACTGGGATTTATGACCAACTCGCTTTGCGAAAGAAAAGAAATGTCATTCAAACAATCCTGCGCATTAATCGTGTCGGTTTTCGTGCTCCTAAGCATAATCGGCTCAATCCCCTACCTCTACATCGGCATCTCAGACGGAACCCTCATAAAACACATAACAGACTCCGTGTTTGAATCAGTTTCCGGATTCACAACCACCGGCTTCTCAGTAATCCCAGACATAACCGTTCTACCCCAATCCATCATACTTTACAGGTCACTAACACAATTCATCGGCGGCATGGGCATCGTAGTGGTACTACTAGCATTCTTCTACCCAGAAGCCAAACTACGTGAATTCGCCAAAACCATGGGCCTCACAAACAACCACAAAATCAAAAACACCTTTCTTTTCATCATCGGAATCTACGCTTTAATCACTGCACTCATGGTAGTTATCGGCTACAGCTTCGGCTTCAAAAACATAATCAACTTAGCATCCATAGTTTTCTCAGCCATAAGCACAGGCGGCTTCTCACCCGTCAACGACTTAACAACCCTCATAACACAGTCACCCCTCAACTTTATCGTCCCATTCTGCATGCTTTTCGGAGCATCCAACTTTTTGGTTTTAGCCACCCTATACAACCGGAAATTCAAAGAATTCCTAAACTCCGAAACCACCGTCTTCCTAATTTTAGCCGCAATCGCGACGGGGTTCCTAATTTTCTTCTTCAAATACCCCTCATACGACGCAGGCTTCCAAGTACTAAGCGCAATGTCCACCAGCGGATTCAGCTACACCTCAATTGCCAACCTAAGCGACTCCGCTAAACTCTTCATAGTATCACTAATGTTTATCGGCGGAGCAAGCTTCTCCACCGCAGGCGGCATCAAAATTTACCGCTTCATGCTTCTAATAAAAAGCATCCCCCAAACCGTCACCTTCACAATCATAGGCAAAGACACCAAAAACAGCAAAGTCCGCCTACTCAGCAAAAACTACACTTACTCAGAAGTTATGCAAGCAGCAACAATGATTTTCCTAACAGCCCTAGCAATCTTCATTTCTTCACTCATCGTCAGCTACTACGGATACCAACCCATAAACGCAATTTTTGACTGCACATCAGCCATAGCCACAACTGGGTTAAGCACAGGCGTGGTAGGTCCAGCTCTAGCGTTAGAGCTAAAGTGGCTGTTTGTTGTCCTCATGCTTCTGGGTCGTGTTGAAATTATGGTTTTCTTAGTTGCAATATCTAGAACTAAAGAAAAACGCAAGAACCACCAATCGGTTATAGCTAAAATCGAGGAGATGGCCGAGGAACAGGAAAAAGAACAAGAGAAAAAGCAGGCAGAGAAGGAAAACCAAAAAGAAGAAGACCAAGCATTCGTAGAGGAAGATACGAAAGAAGAAAAAGAACCAGAAGACGGTGAACGAAACGAACTTCCGTAGCAACCTAAAGAGTAGACCAACACGTCTTAAGCCTTAAAAAAACATTTAGCAAAAAACTTAGGCATAATCCAAGCCATATTTTCGTCAACTTACGCTATAGCTGCCTTGCGCAAACTATGCCTCCGCAGAAGGAACAATTTTCGCAATTGCAATCGCACCCGACAAGACACTGGTGTTTAGGTAAGTGATCTGTTTGCCTGAATCCAGCAGCACAGTGGTGTGGAAGGCAGTAAGTTCTTTAACAATGCCCTCTTCAAAACGAAAAGAAGTCATTACACGGTCACCCACAACGTAAGGAACCCGTTTTTCCTGCTCAAGCCCAGGCTTCTGAACCGAAGTCAAGATGACCCCACCTGAGGCTATAGCACTGTTAGGTATGGTTATTTGACCGACATCAGTTCTGATGCGCACAACCAACGCAGTCATATCAACAATTCGCCCAGGCATATTGTTAACCATAACGTCTTCACCGATTTTGAACTTGTAAGTAGTAAAAACCAAAGCTCCAGAAAGTATGCCGCCGACAAATGTAGAAATGATTAAACCCACGGTGATAGAGATTATGCCGGCACTTGTCAACAAAGTCGACAAACTAACATGGAAAAAGCCCAAGATAATGAAAGCCGTAACTGTGAGGGCTAAACCCATCAATAAAAACTGTATAATTGTAGCAGCTTGAATACCAAAATGAGGCGCTAAAATCGTTTTAAAGCGAATCAAATTATAGAAGACCACCGAGGCAAAAGCGAAAACTAGTGATATGTTGATTAAAAGGTCCACTTGGTTGGAAAGGTTCGTTGGCGCTGCGATGAAGACTTCAAAGAAGGTTATTGTGACTGCAGCTAACACTATAATCAAGACAATAGAAGCGATTAAGCGCTTAAGAGAATTCAGTAGTTCGGCCAAATGTTTTCCTTCCTCTTCAATATTAGAGAAGCGTGTTTCTATAGTTTTTGCCAGCGGAAAAGAAACAAACATATGCCCAGGCAGGCTACTATAGGTTATGTCTTATAAAGCTCCTAATTGTCCATGCACCAAAAGAGAATGCCCCAGACATGGCAACTGCAGCGAATGCGTAGCATACCATAAAACAAAAAACGAGAACCCCTACTGCGCAAGGTAAACACAATGGCCAAAGCAGAAGCCGAAACTCAGAAAAAGCGATTAAAAGTACAAGTTTATTTCTGGAACATCGTCGGCGCAGTCGAACACATCAACATACCAAAACTACAGGATGCCCTGCGCAAAGAATTCCACACAAACAACGACAGATTCATTCAAACACAGATAGCTCTGATGCAAACAGAGGGAAGAATTAAGGTGCAAGAAAAAGTGAAAGTGTGGATTAAGCAGCCGCCTTAACCGCTTTGGACTTGAGATTCTTTGGATCTGTCCACGAATTTAAGCAAAGGAGGTGATGCTGTGGATATGGAATCCCTGACTGCAATGTGGGTGGGCGACATGATTTCGACTCCGTTGCGTTTGAACTCATCTATGACGTTGTTGATGAGGTCGCTTTTTATGTTGATAAGCAAGTTAGGTTGATCAGTGTAAGCGTTGATTTCGTAGGTTACTGTATAGCTGCCTAAGTCTCTTAGAAGCACGAAAGGTGTCCTTTCCGGAGTGTTGATTATGCCTTTTGTTTTCAATGCGCTGTCGATGAGGAGTTTTTGTGCTTTGTTTTTATCGATGTCGTAGCCCAACGTGACGGATATGTAGATTAAGACTTCTTTGAGGGCACTAAAGTTACGGA
This sequence comes from uncultured archaeon, assembly GCA_963760925.1. GTDB lineage: Archaea > Thermoproteota > Bathyarchaeia > Bathyarchaeales > Bathycorpusculaceae > Bathycorpusculum. The sequence goes on from CAVXES010000006.1 coordinate 980,942, forward strand.
TTTCTTTATTCATAACGGTCAAGTTAGGGATGCTAATGATTTCTTCCTTGATGGTTTTAACACGGGTAAAGAAAACTCCGACTTCAACAATGTCACCATAACTATCGCCGATCTGCACACGATCACCAACCTTGAACTCATTTGTTCCACCAAGGATAGCATAACCAAGAACGTTACCCAAAGCACTAGAAGAAAACAGCCCCAAAATGAACGTTAACATTATGACTAAGCCGTTTCCGAGAATACCGGCAACCCAGTTTGTTATAGACGAGTAAGCCCAGATCAGAACAAGCGCTACTATAACGATAAAGTAAACAAAGTACGTTAAGTACTGCGTCAGGGATTTGTTAGTTTTTTGCACAGATGTTTTGTCCCTGACCAGTTTACCAAGGGCAGGCGAAACGGAAACAACTATGGCTGGGATAATCATTTTTTTGGATGCAGCTAAAAAGAACCATGCAATCGTTGAGAACAGAATTTTCTGGACAACCCCATACACAAGCAATTGATTCTCGTCACTGCCAAGGATGGTGAAACCGCCAAACCGGTAAACTGCTTCTAGCACAACAAACAGAACAATTATAGCTGCAAAACGGATTAACAGCCAACCCAAGTACTTCCCGATAATAGAAGCACGGGTCTCCCGCCTCTTCCTCTGCATACAGTGTTCTCCAGTTGCAAGCTTCTCCTCTAAGATTGTATATAAGGCTTTCAACACTAAAGGGTATTTAGCAAAGAGCGAGAAAACCGCGCAGATGCACAAATCTTATAACAAGCATCGTGTTAACTGTTTAGTGGAGGACTTTTAGGTACTTGTTTGCTCCGAATAAGCCTTCCATTCTAATAATAGATGATGACTACGGGCTTCTGCGGACCTTTACACGAATTTTCCAAAAAAAAGGCTACATAGTTACAGTGGCAGCAAAAGGCAGTGAAGCCATAGAAAAACTGTTCGGAAGCAACTTTGATGTTGCCCTAATCGATTTTCGTTTACCCGATATGGAAGGCACTGAGCTTTGCCCTATCATACAGAAAACCTCGCCTAAAACAGTCAAAATCATGTTGACCGGCAGCTCTTTTCTTTTGAAAAATTTTAAAGGCGCAGACGCTTTATTGGGCAAACCAATTAACCCAGAAAAACTCCTTAGCGCTATAGACACCAAACTAAAAGACAGATGCATAGAAAGCTGAGCTACTTCTGCGGCTTTTTACCTTTTGAGAACTTTATTGCACCCGCTGACAAAACCGCGGCAATCACCGAAAAAGCAACAGCCAAAAACAAAGCAAGAGGTATAGGTTTATTGTCGGTGTCCAGCGTGGAAGTTGTGGGAGTACTTTGTTTTTGCTGCTCGGTAGGTGTGGGCACTGGAGTTGGAGTAACCGTTGGTGTTGCTCGAGCAGTCGGAAATATTGTCGCAGTGGAATCTGGGTACGTGAATAGTATAGGCGGACTGAGTGGCGTCCGAGGAGAGGGGTTTTTCTCGAGGGTATTTAGGGTAACGGGTTCCAGATGGGGATGGGTGATGTCCGCAATTTTTGTTGTTGAAGTTACATTGTTCCAATCGATGCTAAACTGAACATCATAAACGCCGTCTTCAATAAAATCCACTGTAGCGTTTTGGCTGCCAAAGATAAAGGTAAAGTTACCTTTGTTTACGGGAATGCGGATTGAGTGGTCGATGTAGTTGAACTGCCACTTCGACGCGGGGAAACAGGTGAGGTAGTCTTGGTATTTTTCGTTGCTTGCATCTATGGCTAAACTGCCGCTCTGAGGAACGATTCCATATAAGAACAATGTCATGCTGCCCAAAAGAGATGCTTCATCGTTGTAAATGCCAGGTTGACCTTCGTTATCGATATCCATGAAACTAAATTGATTGTTACAAAATAAGCTGCTATTTATCAGTCCCTGCCACCCAGTTGAGAACATATTTCGGAAGTGAGTTTGGTTACCAATTGTGAAGTTAGGGTAAAGCATGTGCAAAGCTGTTAGGCTACCGGTGGTTTCGTAAAGCCTGTTTTGGAATGTCGCCTCTGAATGTTTAACCACCCCTTTGACGCCCCATGCAGTTGAGTTGAATTCTTCAACTAACAGTTTGTTTTCTAAGTCAGAGATAACTCGGTCAAAATAGGGGATTTCGCCTCGGCTATTGCGGTATTGAGAAATTACTTGGGCAAAGTTACCCATTTCGCATTCAACACCAGCATTCATGTTAGTGTAACCATAGATTTTACCGTTCCAATGCGCCTGAACGTTAAGCCATGCATCGTCAGCGTAGGCCAAGGAACCTTCGACACCGTTTAGGTAGAACTGCAGAAACATATCCAGAGTTTCTGCGTGTTCATCATAATACCTTGAAGAAAAAGAGAGGGCGGTGTTATCCTCTGGGTTCAAATAAAGCATTTCACCGCTTTCACTTTTCTCTGGACCACTAACGTATGCCTTAACAAAGTCGCTGTAAGCAATTGTTAGGTTCCAGCGCGATACGTTAAGGCTTTGGGCGTAGCGGTAAGCATTCACCATGTATCGGTCATAAACTAGGAAGCTATCAGGGGTATCGTAGGTTATTGGGAGGCTGCCGCACATGGGCATGTTCTCTAATGCATCAATTAAACAGCTATTTACAATGGGTGAAGTATAGTTGTTTAATTCGGCTAAGCGAGCAATGAAAATTACGTCGGCGTACCTTGAACTGTTTTGGGCTTTGGTGATGGCAAAGTCGAAGACAGAGGCGTTTTGGCGACAAAAAATCTGGTCAAAAACGGTATTCCACACAGAGTCAGTCACGTTCACATTGCTCAAGACACTGTTTATGGTCTCCGCCAATGTCGGAGCTGCCTGTGCTTGGGCAGGTTGGAGATTGGAAAACTGAACCGCGAATAGAAGAATAAAGAGGACAGCTAAAGCCTTATTGACACGAACCACAAACACTCAGCCGTATAAGAGCAAGTAAATGTGTTTTAAGTTAAAAACTTAGCTAGATTTACTTAACAGCCATCCCTAATACGGTTGAGGTCTGATTTGATGGAGGGTTTGCTGTTCGGGTGTGACCTCTAAGAGGGGATTGGGTAAATGATGTTTCCGTTGGAGTAGCCATGGACATGGAAGCCGAGTTCGTATTTTAAGTAAGTGCTTAAGCATTATCAAGCTCAAAGAGTTTCTTTTGCCTTAAGCGCGCAGAAGCATCAAAATCCAAAACCCTTTAACTAATCCAGAGGGCAAACTCCTATATGCTAGACACCAAGTCTTTATTCGAGATTAAAGTATGAACCGCCAAAATTATAAATCA